>CBDARA010000009.1:0-31156 GCA_965199345.1 Acetobacteraceae bacterium | reverse complement strand
GGGCGGTGCAGCACGTGCATCGGCATGAAACCGGCGGTTCGCGACAATCCGGGCCCGAGGAGCGGGCGGGCCGCCCGCCGCGACAGCCTATTTCAGCATCTGCATCCCGCCATCGGCCGGGTCGGTCGCGTCGGTGGCCATCTGGTTGTTGGTGCGGTCGACGATGACATCGAAGAGACGCGGCGCCGTGTCCGGATCGCCGCCGCACTTGCCGCCGTGATGCTCCCTGAGTTCCACCTGGTCGATGAGCGGGTGAACCTTGCGGGTGATGACGTAGTCGACGCAGTCCGGGTGATCGACGAGCTTGTGCGCGACGACCGCCTGCCGGACATGGGCGATCAACTCGGCGTCGGAGTAGACGGCGAACGCCGGTGTCGCCGACGCGGCGAGGATGATCCCGGTCGCCAGTGCGCGTTTCATGATCGGCCGATCCTTCCCCATGACGACGTCACTGCCTGAGCCGGATGGTCGGCATCGCCGCCTCCGTCGTCTGGCCAGCCTGTGCGGTTCCTGTCGCCTGCTGGGCCTGAGCCGCCGCCGCGGAGTTCGCTTCCGTCATCTCGCGCCCGGCCTGTGCCTGGCGGAGCCAGTACGCTCCTTGGAGGTCCGGCGCACCCGCGCCAAAGGCGGCGTTGGCTCCGGCGGCCTGCTGGGGTGTCTGCCCGGATGCTCTCGCCTCCGCCGCCTCGCGTTCGATCCCGGCCTTGGCCATCCAGTAGGTTCGGTGGTCATCCCCGGGCGATACGACCGTCGGCGGCGGGGAAGGCTGCGACGCCGGACCGCCGCTGCGGCCATTCAGGGAGGAGGCTCCGGCGTCGCTTCGCGCCGCGACGGCCTGTTCAGGTGCATGCGGCGTCCCGGGTCCGGCCGTCGGAGCGGCCGGTCCGGCATTCTGAGTCCGCTCGCTGTCGTAACGCGTCAGGTCGTGGGCGGCGATGATGGATCTGACCTTGCCCTCGTAGTGGCTATCGGTCGCATATTTGGCCTTGGACACCTCGTGGATGAAGCGGTTCGCGTCGTCCTTGTGGTCGAACGCCGCGGCGTAGCGTTTGTTGGTGGCAAGGAAGCGTCCGTAGTCGTCGGCCGACTCGGCGAGCGATCCGTAAGATCGGAAGCTGTCGGTTTCGCCGTGCAGCTTGCCGCCTTTCTCCTCGTGGGTGGCCAGCGACACCGACTTCCCGTCCGGGGCGTGCCCCTTCACTCCGAAATACTCCCCGCCCGGATGCGACGTGCCCCAGCTGGACTCGAGCGCCCCTTGGGCAAGCGTGACCGAGACCGGGACGCCCCATTTCTCCCGGGTCGCCTGAGCCGCCGGAAGCGCCTGCTCGATCCAGGCCTTCGTCTTTGCCGTCTCGTGCGGCTGGCCGATCGGATGCGAGGCGACATAGTCGCTGACGTGCAGGTTGGCGTCGGCCGCTTCCTTGCCGTGGGACGCCTCGGCGGCGGCGCCCGACAACGACCGCATCGTGGGCCCGTGCGGATCGGCAACGCCGTCCGGCCTCGTCAGGCCGACGGTGTCCCGCTGGTACTCCGCCAGCCGCATCGTTGTACGCGGTCCGAACGCACCGTCCTCGGCGAGGCGTTCGCCGCCGTGCACCTGACGCTCGTTCAGCAGGTGCTGCAATCGCCTGACGTCGGCCGGGTCGTTCGGCTGCCCGACACCCACCGCCTGCCCGAGGTTCCTGTCGTTCTCCGTCGCCATCAGCTTCTCTCCGGCTCTTCGAAGTCGTTGCGGTCGCTATCCATCAGGCCAACGCAAACGGGCGGTCCCGACACCGATACAGGTTCAAGCGCGCGAAATCATCCATTCGATGGTGACCGCGCCAGCATCGTCAGCAGCGCGATCTTGCGTTCGGCACGGCTGCACCGTGCGGCAACTCTCGAGCATGGGCGGCATCGTGGCGGCGACGTGCGATCGATCGTCGACCCTGCCCCGTCCCGTCCCGTGTCGCGTCCCGGCGACGCGGCCCGCGCCGGCACGCCGGGACCGGATCGCGCCGGCCGCGGCCATGCAGGCACGACAGCTTCGCCCTTCCGCGACCCGGCCGATTGGCCGACGCCGATGAGCGCGGCTCGAGGGCGCTGCGGTGGCGGTTCCCCGAACAGCCCGCGCTTCGGGCACGCTGCACCGCTGCGCACGACGGAACGCTGCCGCGCTGTTCGCTTGCACCCCGGACTGCACGTTCGGGCCGATCCGACCGCGTCGGTCTTGGCGTCGTCGACGATGGCCTACGCCCCTGGCGCACGCCGGCTTTCACCGACCGACCCCCACCATCGCACGACCGGAAAGGGGTTCGCACGCCGGTCGGGGATCCCGCCAAGCCCTGCGGCATCCTATGGTGTCGTTCGCGGGCCGCGCAGGCGATCAACCGCGCCAGGCCGGGACACGGCGCGATCGGGAGGGTGCGATGGACATGCCGTTGGACGGGGCCGTGGCCGGGGACGACGCCGGCGCCCCGGGCCGTGCGCTCGCAATGCAGCGCGCCGCGTTCGCGCGGGACGGGGTGCCAGGCCTAGCCGAGCGGATCGCCCGGCTCGACACGCTCTCGCGCGCGATCGGCCGCGCCAGCGAGGAGATCGCGGACGCGGTGTCGGCCGATTTCGGCAACCGCGCCCGTCCCGAAACCATGCTCGCCGAGGTCGCGCCGCTGCTCGACGCCGTGCGGCACGCCAGGCGTCATCTCGGCCGCTGGATGGCGCCGGAACCGAGGCGGGTCGGGCTCAACTTCCGGCCCGGCCGCGCCTGGGTGGAACACGTGCCGCTCGGCGTCGTCGGCATCGTCGCACCCTGGAACTATCCGCTGTTCCTGACCGCGGGACCGCTGATCGACGCGCTGGCGGCCGGCAACCGCGCGACGATCAAACCGTCCGAGATCACGCCGCGCTTCGCCGCGCTGTTCGCGCGCCTGATGCGGGAGAATTTCGACCCCGAACAGGTCAGCGTGGTGACCGGCGGCGCCGATGTCGCCAGGGCGTTCTGCGCCGAGCGGTGGGACCACCTGCTCTACACCGGGTCGACCGAGACCGGCCGGCTGGTGGCCGAGGCGGCGGCGCGCAATCTCGTGCCCGTGACGCTCGAGCTCGGCGGCAAGTCGCCGGCGATCGTGGCGCCCGACTACGACCTGGCCGGCGCGGCGCGGTCGATCGCGGTCGGCAAGTTCTTCAACGCCGGCCAGACCTGCATCGCGCCCGACTACGTGCTGATCGAGCGGGCGCGCGCGGCGCGCTTCGCCGACGCCGTGCTCGACGCGGCGCGGCGCATGTATCCTTCCGTGGGCGGCAATCCCGACCTCACCTCGGTCGTGTCCGAACGGCACCACGCCCGCCTCGCGGCGCTGGTCGACGAGGCGGAACGGGGCGGCGCCCGGGTGCTCCGCCTCGGCGGCGCGACCGACGGCCGACGGATGCCCCCGACGGTCGTGCTCGGCGCGCCGGCCGACGGCGCGCTGCTCCGCGAGGAGATCTTCGGCCCGGTGCTGCCGGTGGTCGGAACCGACGGCGTCGCGGACGCGATCCGCTACGTCACCGAGCGGCCGCGCCCGCTCGCGCTCTACGCCTACACGCGGGAGGCGGCGACGGAGCGGCTGATCCTCGATCGCACGATCTCGGGCGGCGTCACGATCAACGGCACCATGCTCCATTGCGCCCAGCCCGACCTGCCGTTCGGCGGCATCGGCCCGAGCGGGATCGGCGCCTATCACGGCCGGGATGGGTTCCGGCGCCTGTCGCACGCGCGCGGCCACTACAAGCCCGGGCGCGTCAGCGGCTTCGAGATGCTGCGGCCGCCCTACGGGCGCAACATGCGGATGGCGCTCCGCTGGATGGTCAGGACCTGACCGCGCCCCATCCACCGACTTTCCACAGCACGACGTTCGACCAGACCGGTTCCGGTCTCGCTGAACGTGCTCGCTCTTCTCGAGAAGAGAGCATTGTCGTCTGATCGAACGATCCTGTTCGATCGGATCATGCTCTACGCGTGCAACGGCCAGACGACCGAGATCAGCGGCACGCCCGCCGCCACCACGATCGCCGACAGCGGCAGCCCGAGCCGCGCGTAGTCGCCGAACCGGTAGCCGCCCGGGCCCATCACCAGCGTGTTGCACTGGTGGCCGATCGGCGTGAGGTAATCGGACGCCGCGCCGAGGGCGACCGCCATCAGGAACGGGTCGACGGCGAGACCGAGCTTCCGCGCGAGCGAGGCGGCGATCGGTCCCATGATCAGCACCGTCGGCGCGTTGTGCAGGAACGGCGTCACCGCCATCACGAGGACCATCACGGCGGTGAGCGCGCCGAGGGGCGGCAGGTGCGACACCACGTGCAGCAGGCCCGCCGCGATGAGGTCCGACCCGCCCGTCGCGCGGATCGCATGGCTGAGCGGGATCAGCGCGCCGAGCAGGATCAGCAGGTGCCACTCGACGGTCCCGTACGCCTCCTCCATGGTCAGCCGGCGGAGCGCCAGCAGCACCACCGCCGCGCCGAAGAATGCGACGCCGACGCCGAGCACGTGGGCGACGACCAGCGCCATGAAGCCGGCGAGCACGGCGAGCGGCACCCAGCTCCTGTGGCTCCGGCCGAGCGAGATCGAGCGTTCCGCGAGCGGCAGGATACGGAGCTCGCCGAGCGCGTCCGGCAGGCGGGAGGACGCGCTCCGCAGCACCACGACGTCGCCGGCGCGGAGGCGCACGCTTTGCAGGCGCTGCGCGATCCGCTGCCCGCTCCGGCTGACCGCCAGCACGCCGATGCCGTGCCGCTCGGCGAGGTCGAGTTCGCGCGGCGTGCGGCCGATCGCCGGCGAGTTCGCGGTGATCACGCCCTCGACGACGGTCGCGTCGCCGCCGTCCCGGCCGCCACCGTCGCCGGACCCCGCCAGCAGCAGGCGCGCGCGAGCGACCAGCCGTTCGAGGTCGCCCGGCTCGCCCCGCAGCAGCAGCACGTCGCCGCCGCGCAGCACCCAGGACGGCGCCGGCACGCAGCGGCGGAACCGCTCGCGGATCACGCCGGCGACCTGCACGGCGTCGTCGCCCATGCGCTCGAGGTCCGCGACCGTGCGGCCGGCGACGGGCGCGTCGTCGGGCAGGCGCGCCTCCGCGGTGTAGTCCTCGAGGTTGAACGCCGCCTCCATCGACGACGCGGCGCGCCGGTTCCTCGGCAGCAGCCGCCAGCCGAACGACAGGAACAGGATGCCGAGGGCGGACACGCCGAGCCCGACCGGCGCGAACGAGAACAGGCCGTAGGGCTTGCCGAGCACGGTCTGCCGCACCTCGGAGATGATGATGTTGGGCGTGGTGCCGAACAGCGTGACCAGGCCGCCGAGCAGGGACGCGAACGACATCGGCATCAGCAGCGCCGAGGGCGACGTGCCGGTGCGGCGCGCGAGCTGGAGCGCGACCGGGATGAAGATCGCGAGCGCGCCGACGTTCTTCGACACCATCGACAGCAGCAGCACGCCGCCTGCGAGCGCCGGCACCTGCACGCGCACGGTGGTGAGATAAGGCAGGATCGGCCGCATGATGGTCTCGACCGCGCCCGAGCGCGCGATCGCTTCCGAGACCACGAGCGCCGCGGCGATGATCACCACGACCTCGTCGGAGAACCCGTCGAAGGCGTGCCGGGCCGGCACGATGCCGACGACGATGCCGGCCAGCAGCGCCATCAGCGCCACGAGGTCGTACGGCAGCCGGCCCCACACGAACATCGCGATCGTGCCGCCGATGATGCCGAACGCCAGTCCCTGGTCGAGCGTCAATGGAGAGGTCCTCGCCTGACACGGCCGCGCCGATGCGAGGCAACGTGGAGGAAGCAGGGAACAAGGGATCGGGTTGCGCCGTTGTCCGCCGTCCGTGTGCGAGCGAGGTCGAGGCGTGGTTGTGGCGGCGGCGGGACGCGACCCGGCAGACGCGGCGTCTGCCCCCGGCCGCGCGAAGGAGGGAGCTGCCCGGCCCGATCCCGGCGCGCCGGTCCCGATGGCACACGCCGCCGACTTCCGCGAGCTCGCCGAAGCGATGCCGCAGCTCGCCTGGATCGCCGACCCGCAGGGCTGGATCTACTGGTACAACCGGCGCTGGTACGACTACACCGGGCTCAGCTTCGACGACATGCGCGGCTGGGGCTGGGAGCGGTCGCACCACCCGGACCACCTCGACCGCGTGGTGTCGGGGATCAAACACTGCTTCGAAACCGGCGAGCCCTGGGAGGACACCTTCCCGCTCAGGCGGCACGACGGGGTCTGGCGCATGTTCCTGTCGCGCGCCCAGCCGCAGCGCGACGGGACCGGACGGCTGCTGCGTTGGATCGGCACCAACACCGACGTGACCGACCAGATCGAGACCGAGGCGCGGCTCCGTCGCAGCGAGGCGCGGTTCCGGACGCTGATCGATGCCTCCGCCTCCATCATCTGGACGGCGGACGCCGAGGGCCGTCTCATTGCGCCGCAGCGGAGCTGGACGGCGTTCACGGGCCAGGACGAGGCCGATTACCGCGGCTGGGGCTGGACCGACGCGGTCCATCCCGATGACCGCGCGTATTCCGCGGAGGTCTGGAGTGCGGCGGTCAGGAACCGTACGGTCTACCTGGTCGAGCACCGGCTGCGCCGCCACGACGGCGCGTGGCGGATCATGGAAGCGCGTGCGGTGCCGATCCTCGACGCCGGCGGCGAGGTCGGCGAATGGATCGGCGTCCACACCGACATCACCGCCCGCCGCGAGGCGGAGGACGCGGTCGAGGCGGCGCGCGATGCCGCCGAGGCGGCGAACCGGGCCAAGAGCCAGTTCATCGCCAACATGAGCCACGAGCTCCGGACGCCGCTGTCGGCGGTGATCGGCTACAGCGAGATGCTCGCCGAGGAGATCGAGGATCTCGGCCAGCCGCACCTGATCGCCGATCTCGCGAAGATCGAATCAAGCGCGCGCCACCTGCTCGGCCTGATCAACGACGTGCTCGACCTGTCGAAGATCGAAGCCGGCCGGATGACGATGTCGGTCGTCGAGTTCGACACCCGCGCGATGCTGCGCGACGTGATCGCGGCCTCGGGCGCGCTCGCCGCGCGTCGCGGCAACCGGCTCGAGCTCCGGGACGGCGACTGCCCCGAGACGATGCAATCCGACGATCTCAAGATCCGGCAGTGCCTGCTGAACCTCATCGGCAACGCCGCGAAGTTCACCGAGCGCGGCACCATCGCGATCCAAACGCGGTGCGACACGCGCGACGGCCGTGCGTTCGTGGTGTTCGACGTCGGCGACACCGGCATCGGCATGACCGAGGAGCAGCTCGGCCGGCTGTTCCGCCGTTTCAGCCAGGCCGACGAGAGCACCACGCGGCAGTTCGGCGGCACCGGCCTCGGCCTCGCCATCACGCGCGCCCTCAGTCGCAAGCTCGGCGGCGACGTCACCGTCACCAGCACGCCGGGCGTCGGTTCGACGTTCAGCGTCGCCGTCCCGGTCCGCTACGAGCCGGGCGTCGACGGCGACGAGGCGGGCGGGACGGAGGCGGAGTTCGCCGCCGCGCAGGCCTCGGTGCCGCAGGACGTGGTCCTGGTCGTCGACGACGATCCCGCGGCGCGGGACCTCCTCGGTCGCTTCCTCGAGCGCGAAGGCTTCACGGTCCGTACTGCGAGCGACGGCCGCGCCGGTCTCGCGCTGGTCCGCGCGCTCCGCCCGCGCGCGGTGCTGCTCGACGTCGAGATGCCGCAGATGGACGGCTGGGCCGTGCTGCACGCGATCAAGTCCGACCCGGAGCTCGCCGCCATCCCGGTGATCATGGCGTCCGTGGTCAACGAGCAGGGGCTCGGCTACGCGCTCGGCGCCGCCGACTACCTGCTCAAGCCGATCGAGTGGAAGCGCCTGCACGCGGTGATGGAGCGCGTCCGGCCGCAGGCGGCCGAGGGCGAGGTGCTGATCGTCGACGACGATGCCGACGCGCGGACGCGCCTCGCGACCATGCTCGAGCGCGACGGCTGGACCGTGCACCAGGCCGAGGACGGCGCGCGCGGCCTCGAGCGGGTCGATGTCGTGGTGCCGGTGCTGATCCTGCTCGACCTGATGATGCCGGTGATGGACGGCTTCGCCTTCCTCAAGCAGCTGCGGACCCGGCCGGCCGGCCGCGACGTGCCCGTGGTCGTGCTGACCGCCAAGGACATCACGCCGGCCGAACAGGCGACGCTCGAGCTCCAGGCCGATCGGGTGATCGTCAAGGGCAGCGTCAGCCTGCACGACATCGCCCACGAACTGCGCGCGCTGGTCGGGCCGGGAGCGGCGCCGGCGCCCGCGCCGATCCCGACGAGCGGCTCGGACGGACAAGGAGCCCGCCGATGACCACCATCCTGCTCGTCGAGGATCACGAGGAGATCTGGGATTTCCTGTCCCGCCGGCTCAAGCGGCGCGGCTACGACGTCATCCTGGCGACCGACGGCCAGCAGGCGGTCGACCGCGCGCGTGCCGATCATCCGGACATCGTCCTGCTCGACATGAACCTTCCGGTGAAGGACGGCTGGACCGCGGCGGGCGAGATCAAGGCGGACCGGTCGACCAACGCGATCCCGATCGTCGCGCTCACCGCCCACGCCATGTCGGGCGACCGCGAAAAGGCGATCAACGCCGGCTGCGACGACTACCATCCGAAGCCGGTCGATTTTTCCCGCCTGCTCGGCCAGATCGAGGCACTGACCGGTGGCGCTCCTGCCACCGTGGCGGCCGCTGGGGCCGGGCCCGGTCCGGCGCCAGGGGGTTGAGCCTGATCGAGCGCCTGCTGACGCGCCGCGCGACGCGGAGCGGTTCGGACGATCAGATCGTCGGCCACGTCACCGGCATCACGCCGACGATGCTCGACAGCGCCGCCCTGGCCGGGGTCCTGCCGCCAGGCGGGATCCTGCCGCCAGGCGGGGTCGGGGGCGACGGCGCCGCCGGCGGCGACGCGACGGGAGTGACCGACCTGCCGGTCGTCGGACGCCGGGGGCGCGGCCTCGATCGCGCCGAAACGGTGCTGCACGATCAGGTGGCCCAGAAGATCCTCGGCTACTGGCTGCAGAACCGTCACCAGGTGCTGTTCCCGCTCACGGTCAACTTCCGGTCGATCGAGCCCGCGCAGCGCGCGCTGCTCGCGCGATGGATGGCCGTCGCGTTGCTCGCGGGACATCTGGCGGCGGGCGATCACGACCGCCTCGCCGCGCGCGAATGGCTCGCCTCGGTCGGGGCCGACACCGACACGCTGGGCATGTTCGCGCTCGCGCTCGACGAGACGCCGCCGCTGCACGCGGTGCTGCACGCGGTGCAGGCGACCCCCGGCCTCGCGGCCTATGCCTATGTCGTGGCCCTGATCGCGCTCGGCCAGCGCGAACTCACGTCGCAGTTCTTCCTCGAGTATCTCGCGGCCCGGCTCGCGCTGCCGTCGAACGTGGTGCGGAGCGCGAACCGCCGCTATCGGCGCTGAGACGCGTCCACGTCGCGTGCGGACAGATCTAGTCTCGGCATCGCGCGCCGCTCCGCCTCAGTCCGTCGCGTCGGTCAGCGCCTGCAGCGCGTCCTGCATCGCCGTCCCGTCCACCAGCAGCTTTCGCGCGAGATCCGCCAGCGTGACCCACCCCACCACTGCGCCCGCCTCGTTCCTGACCGGCATGCGCCGGATGTGGTTCGCCGCCATCAGGTCCATCGCCGTCTGCACGGTGTCGTCGAGCCGGCAATTGATGACGGGGCGCGACGCGATCTCGCGGACCGGGGTCGCCGTCGCGTCCAGCCCGCGCGCCACGACGCGGTAAAGGATGTCGCGATCCGTGACGATGCCGTCGAGGCGATCGGCCGATCCCACCGGCAGCGCGCCCACTTCGAGCTCGCCCATCAGCACCGCCGCCGCGACCACGGGCGCGTTCGGCTCGATGAACTCGACGTCGCCGCTCATCACGTCCTCGACCCGCATCGTCCTGCCCCCGTCGCCCTGCACAGAAGCCCGGCCGAGCCCGCCGGGTTGCCGCGTCGAGAACCGCGCACGCGCGCGCGCGTTCGACCGTGGCGACGCCGAGGAACGCGCCATGCCGCCCGCCCGCCCGGACCATGCCGCCCCGTTGGCGACCGCGCGAGACCGGCCGCCGTTCCGGATCCGGGCCACCTGGACCGCCGACGCGTCCGGCCCGCTCTTCGTGCGCTGGCTGCCGGCGCCCGATGGCGTCGACCGGTCCGCGACGCGGGACGAGGCGGCCGGCGCCTGAGCCCGCGCCCGCTGTTCCCGCTGTTCCTCGATCTCGACGGCCGCACCGTCTTCCTGCTCGGCGAGGGCGAGGCCGCCGACCGCCGCGAGGCGACCCTCGCGCGCGCCGGCGCGGTGATCCGGCGGGCGACGAACATGTCTCCGGGCTGCCTCGATGACTGCGTGCTGGCGATCGGCGCCGAGGCCGACGACGGCGCGCTCGGCGCCTTGCACGACGCCGCGCGGGCGCGCGGCATCCCGGTCAACGTCGTCGACAAGCCCTCGCTCTCGACCTTCGTGACGCCGGCGACCGTCGAACGGCTGCCGCTGCAGGTGGCGATCTGCTCGGCCGGCACCGCGCCGGTGCTCGCGCGCCTGCTGCGCGCCCGGATCGAGACGCTGGTCGATCCGGCCTACGGCCGTCTCGCTTCGCTTGCCGACCGGCTGAAGCACGAGACCAGGCGCCGCCTGCCCGACGTCGTCAGGCGCCGGCGCATGCTGGAGCGGGCGTTCGGCGGCCGGACCGCCGATCTGATGCTGGCAGGCGACCCGGACGGCGCCGAGCGTGCCTATCGCGACGCGCTCGACGCCGCCGAACGCGACGCCGCGACCCGCGAGGCGGGCCTCGTCCACCTCGTCGAGCCCGGACCAGGACCGGCCGACCTGCTCACGCTGCGCGCGCTCCGCCTGCTCGGCGAGGCCGACATCATCCTGCACGCGCCCGACGCGAGCGCCGCCGTGCTGGAGGTGGCCCGACGCGATGCGAGCCGCCTCGTGCTCGCCGGGCCGCAGCCGGCGCGGCTGGTGGCCCTCGGGCAGGAGGGCCGTCGCGTGGTCAGGCTGTCGCCGCAACCCGGCGAGGCCGACGCCCTCCGCGAGGCCGGCATCGCCTTCGAGCACGTCCCGGGAGTACACACGCCGCCATGACCGTTCGCCCCGCGTCCCCCCGTCCCGTGGTCCGTTGCACCGCGCTGACCGTCGCCGCCGCGCTCGCGGCCGTGCCGCTCGCCGCCGCGCCCGCCATGGCCGCCGCGGCCGTGACCGTGGGCGGCGCCTCGTTTCCGCCCTCCGTCGAGGCGGCCGGGCACACGCTGGTCCTGAACGGCGCCGGGCTCCGCGTCTTCTTCCTCGTCGTCGACGGCTACGCGACCGGGCTCTACGTCCCGTCGCCCGCGCACGACGCCGGTGCGGTGATCGCCGAGCCGGGGCCGAAGGAAATCCGGACGGTCTTCCTCCACGCCGCCTCCGCCGATCAGCTCCGCTCCGAGCTCGGCCGCATCCACGATGCCTACTGCGCCCACACGACGTGCCCGGTGGCCGACGAGGCCGCGTACCACGCGCTGAGCGCGCACGAGACGCCGGTCCGGGCCGGCGAAACGGAGGCCTTCCTGCTCACCGACGACGGCGTGTCGGTGTCGCGCGACGGTGCGCCGGTGCTGACCATCGCCGACCCGCATTTCGGCACGGCACTGCTCGCCTCCATGCTCGGCGCGAGTTCCCCGACGCCGCACTACCGCCGCGCCCTGCTCGGCCTCGCGGGCTGAAGGGCCGGCGTGGTATCGACCGCGCCATGCCAGGCCTCGACCCCGACCGTCCGTTCCGTCCCGTCCGCATCGCCGTGCTCACCGTGTCCGACACGCGCGACCTCGCCACCGACGCCTCGGGCGACACGCTGGTCTCGCGCCTCGACGCCGCCGGTCACGTGCTCGCCGACCGCGCGCTGGTGATCGACGATGCCGACCTGATCGTGACACGCCTCGCCGGCTGGATCGCCGACCCGTCGGTCGAGGCGGTGATCAGCACGGGCGGCACCGGCATCACCGCCCGCGACGTGACGCCCGAGGCGTTCGAGCGGGTGATCGAGAAACGCATCGACGGCTTCGGCGAACTGTTCCGACAGCTCAGCTACGCGAAGATCGGCACGTCGACGATCCAGTCGCGCGCGCTCGCCGGCCTCGCCGGCCGGACGCTGCTGTTCGCGCTGCCGGGCAGCCGCGGCGCCGTCGCCGATGCTTGGGACGACATCCTCGTCCACCAGCTCGACATCCGCTATCGCCCCTGCAACTTCGTCGAACTCCTGCCGCGGCTGTAGGGCGGGCTCGGGGCGCGAGGAAGCCCCTGGCCTTACTCCACCCCGCCGAGCACGACCTTGCCGATCGCGCGGCCGGTTTCGACGAGCGCGTGGGCGCGGGTCAGCGAGGCGGCGTTCATCGGGCCGAGATCGTCATGCAGTGTCGACCGCAGCGTGCCGTCGTCGAGCAATGCCGAGACTTCGGCGAGGATGCGTCCCTGCCGCTCCATGTCGGGCGTCCGGAACAGCGGCCGCGTGAACATGAGCTCCCAGTGCACGGACAGGCTTTTCAGCTTGAAGGGCAGGATGTCGAAGTGCTCGGGGTCGTCGATCAGTGCGAGCGCGCCCTGTGGGGCGAGTGCGCGGACGATCGCGTCGCGATGGGCGTCGGTCGCGGTCAGTCCGGCGACGTAGCGCACCGCCGGGATGCCGATCCGCTGCAATCCCTCGTCGAGCGGTTCGCGGTGGTCGATCACGTGGTGGGCGCCCATGTCCTCGCACCAGGCGATCGTTTCGGGCCGCGACGCGGTCGCGATCACCGTCAGCGACGTGAGGCGGCGCGCGATCTGCGTCAGGATCGAGCCGACGCCGCCGGCGCCGTTGACGATCAGGATCGCGTCCCGGGTGCCCGGCTCGACGCCGATATCGCCGCGCGGCGGCACCCGGAGGCGATCGAACAGCAACTCCCACGCGGTGATCGCGGTGAGCGGCATCGCCGCCGCTTCGGCGTGCGAGAGCCGGGCCGGCTTGGGTCCGACGATGTGCTCGTCGACCAGTTGCCGTTCCGCGTTGCTGCCGGCGCGGCCGAGCACGCCCGCGTAGAACACCGCGTCGCCCGTCCGGAACCGCCGCACGGCGTCGCCGACGGCGACGACGGTTCCGGACGCGTCGTAGCCGAGCACGTGCGGACCGGCGCCTTCGAGCGGGACCGCGCCGCGCCTGACCTTGGTGTCGACCGGATTGACCGAGACGGCATCCACCCGCACCACGAGGTCGTGCGGGCCGGGAACCGGTTCGGCCACGTCGCAGTCGACGAGCGCGCCCGCGCGGTCGGCCGGTTGCGCGGAATGGAAGCCGATGGCTTTCATGGACGGGGTGCTCCGTGACACGTGGACCCTAATGAATAGGACAGCAGGGAGGTTTCGCCCGTGTCAGACGACCGCGTCCGCTCCGGAGATCGCCCCGCGCGCGGTCCGGCCGCCCGTTTCGACCTGCTCGCGGTCGCGCGCGACTTTCCGGCCGAGGCCGAGACGCTGCTGCTCGACCACCGGCTGACCGACGAGCCGGCGGCGAGCGCGCGCGTCTTCCGCGTCTACCGGCCGACCCCGCCGCATTGGCACGAGGGGTGCGACGAATACCTCCACGTGCTCACGGGGCAGGGCACGTTCTGGGCGGAAGGGCCCGAGCACGAGGCGCCGTTCGGGCCTGGCCACCTGTTGTTCTTCCGCCGCGGCGTGGTGCACGCGATCCCGCGTCTCGAACCGGGCGAGCCGGTGGTGTTCTTCTCGGTCGACACGCCGCGACGCGATCCCGGCGACATCCATTTCGTCGACCCCGCTTCCGGCACGCCCGCCTCGTTCATCCGGCCCGCGTCGTCGTGAACGACGGGGACGCCAACCCCGCGATCGGCGATCCGGCCCTGGTGACGGGGGACCGTCACACCGCCCAGGCCCGCGTCGCGACGCCGTCGATCCGGCCGCCGCCGGCGCCCGATCCCGAAGGCGAAGCGGAGGAGCGGCGGATCCCGCTGTTCCTGCTCTGCTGCTGCGCGATCCTGGTCGGCGTCATCACCGGCCTCGGCGCGGTGCTGTTCCGCGACCTGATCGGCCTCGTCCACAACCTCTTCTTCCTGCAGCGTTTCTCGGTCCGCTACGACGCGAGCCTGTTCACGCCGCGCGATCCCTGGGGACCGCTGGTCATCCTGGTGCCGGTCGTGGGCGGCCTCGGCGTCACCTGGCTGGTGTCGAACTTCGCTCCCGAGGCCAAGGGGCACGGCGTGCCCGAGGTGATGGACGCGATCTACTACAAGCGCGGCGTGATCCGGCCCGCCGTCGCGGTGGTGAAATCGCTCGCCTCGGCGCTCGCGATCGGCTCCGGCGCCGCGGTCGGCCGCGAGGGACCGATCATCCAGATCGGTTCCGCGCTCGGCTCCACCCTCGGGCAGATCCTGCCGATGCTCGCCGGCCAGCGGATCGTGCTGGTGGCGGCCGGCGCCGGCGCCGGCATCGCGGCGACCTTCAACACGCCGATCGGCGGCGTGCTGTTCGCGACCGAGCTGATGCTGCCCGAGATCAGCGTCGACACCTTCCTGCCCGTGGCGCTCGCGACAGGCACCGCGACCTATGTCGGCCGCCTGTTCTTCGGCGCGGCACCCGCCTTCCTGGTGCCGGCCGACCTGATGCTGGGCGGCGCCCACGTCGCGACTTTCCCCGCCCTCGTGCTCTATGCCGTGCTCGGCGTGGTGGTGGGCGCGGCCGCCGCCGCCTTCGTCCGCGTGCTGCATCTGCTCGAGGATGGGTTCGACCGCATCGGCGGCCGCTACGCGCGGCACGCGATCGGGATGGGCGGCGTCGGCGTGCTGATCTACGCGCTGCACCTGTTCGCCGGGCACTACTACGTCGAGGGCGTCGGCTACGCGACGATCCAGGCGGTGCTGAGCCGGCAGATCACCGGCGGCGTGTTCCTGCTGTTCCTGTTCGCGGCCAAGCTGCTCGCGACCTCGGTCAGCCTCGGGTCCGGCTCGTCGGGCGGCATCTTCTCGCCGTCGCTGTTCATGGGGACGGCGATCGGCGCCGGTTTCGCCGCGATCGCCAACGCCGCCGATCCCGGGCTCGGCCTCAGCCTGCCCGCCTTCGCGATGGTCGGCATGGGCGCGATGGTCGGCGGCGGCACCGGGGCCGCGATGACCGCGGTCGCGATGATCTTCGAGATGACGCGCGACTACGACATCGTGCTGCCGATGATCATCGCGGTCGCGGTCAGCCTCGGCACGCGCCGGCTGCTGTCGCGCGAGAACATGTACACGGCGAAGCTGGTTCGCCGCGGCCATCCGATCCCGAAGGCGCTGCACGCCAACATGTTCCTGGTCCGGAGCGTGACCGAACTGATGGACCGCGACGTGCTCGTGCTCGACGGCGCGACGCCGTTCGCGCGGTTCCACGCGGCGTCGGGGTCGGCCGACACGCAGACCGCCGTGCTCACGGCGGGCGGACGCGTGTCGGGCGTGATCCGGGTCGACGCCACGATCGGACGCGCACTCGGCCGCGCCGGGGCCGAGAACGCGACGCTCGCCGAGCTCGCGACCGCCCGCTACGTGATCGTCGGCCCGCGCGACGTCGCATTCGACGTGATCTCGACGATGGAGCGCAACCGCGCCGAGGCGGCCGTTGTGGTCGGACCGCCGCCCGCGGGCGGCGCCGACCAGGTGCTGGGCGTCATCACGCCGGACGCGATCGCCGATGCGGTCGCGGCGTCGATCCGGATCTATCCCCGCTAACTCCCGGGCCCGAGGGCCGGGCGGCCGCACCTGCCGGACGGCGAAAGGATCGCCGTCGAGAGCTGCATGGCGGCGGGCGGGTTGACGCTGGGGAGAACGTCTTCCGAGGTGTTCGGCGCGGTGTCGCCGGCCTCCGCTCGGCCGACCTGCTGCGGATTGTCACGCGCCCCCTGGATCCGGCCGTGTCCGGCGAGGCGACCGCCGAACACGTGGCCGCATGCCGCACCC
Organism: Acetobacteraceae bacterium; assembly: GCA_965199345.1. Classification (GTDB taxonomy): domain Bacteria; phylum Pseudomonadota; class Alphaproteobacteria; order Acetobacterales; family Acetobacteraceae; genus CAXTPV01. Next base: position 15,188 of record CBDARA010000009.1, on the reverse strand, counting down.
GCGGTGACTCGCGGCGGGCCGTGTCGGCCGCGCCGGCAGAGCTGCCCCTCCCTCGATGCCCCTCCTGAGGAGGCCCGCCTCAGGCGCCCGCGTCCGCCTCCTCCTCGACCAGGGCCGCTTCCTCCTCCTCGAGCGGCACGGCCATCGCGGGCGACAGGCCGAACCGGCCCGCCGTCTCGGGCGCGTAGCGCAGCAGGTCGGGCCGCAGCCGGATCAGCGCCAGGTCCTTGACCTTGCTTTCCAGCATGACGTCGAAGGTCAGGCCCTCGGCCAGGCGCATGAAGGACGTGAACTCGAACGGGTTCGCGAAATCGGCGTGACCGGTCCAGACCGGGGCCACGTTCACCTTCTTCGGCTTGCCGGTCTTCTTGTCCTTCCGCACCAGCTCGCGCATGCCGGTGTTCGGCGTCGAGAAATGCACCTTCGGGCGCACGCCCTCCGGCCAGGTCGCGAGGAAGCGCCGCAGCGTCGGCAGCATCTCGAGCCCCTCCGGGTTGAGGCACCAGAAATGCTGGTGGTCGAAGATCAGCCGCACGCCGGTGTGCGCGTGGATCGCCAGCACGTCGGCGGCGGAGAACCGGATGTCGTCGTGCTCCAGCACGAGGCGCCGGCGCACCGGCTCGGGCAGGATCGTGTTCCAGGTCTCGATCCAGCGATCGCGGCTCGCCGGCACGTCGCCGTAGGCGCCGCCGACATGGATGACCATGACCGCTTCGGGGCCGAGCTCCATCCGGTCGAGCATCTCGGCCTGCGACGCGAGATCCCACACGCTTTTTCGCACCAGTTCGGGATCGGGACTGTTGAGCACGACGAATTGCGACGGGTGGAACGAGAGGCGGATGTCGAGCGCGCGCGCCTTGGCGCCGAAGGCACGGAGCTCGGCCGCGCTGTCGGCGACCATCGAGTGGAACTGCGGCATGTCCGGATGCGTGGCATACGGCGCGATGTCGGACGACATCCTGTACATGCGGATCCGGTGCTTGTCGCAGTAATCGAGAATGTTGCTCAGGTATTCGAGCGAGGTCTGGAGATGCGGGCTCTTCTGCCAGCGCCGCGTGTCGTTGCTCTTGAGATCGGGCCGGCCCATCACCTTGACCGGGAAGCCGAGCCGGAGCGTCGGCGCGTCGCCCTCGGGCAGCGCCGGAGGCGTGATCGCGTTCATGCCTCGACCTCCATTTCGGGCCCGAACCCGAGCCCGGCCGAGAAGCGGTTCCAATCGGCGTTGCGGAGTGCACCCCCGGAGGCCTTGCGGTGGCCGTTGCCGTATTGCTCGTCGGCGCCGTCCGGCCGATGCCGCGCGAAGAAGTCGATCAGGTCGGTGTCGCCGCCGGTGCGCGCCGCGAAATGCACCCAGCCCGGCCGGTAGCCGACATTGGCGGCGAGCACGATCTTGCCGCGCAGCCGGCCGGTCCAGCTCTGCGCCACCTGCGGGTGGATCTGGCACGGCGTGTCGAGCCGGATCATCGCGACGGCGTCCCTCACCTTCGGCGCGACGCGGCGGCCGGTCTCGAGCGCCGCGCGCACCTCGTCGCGGGCGTCGTGCAGCGCCTGCAGCCCGTCGTGGCGGCCGGACAGCAGATCCTTCGGCCCGTCGGCAGCCATCAGCAGCGCGAGCGCGCCCCGCGCATCGCCCGACGCGGTCCGGCGCGGCGCGTTGACCAGCGTGGTCGCCTCGCGGAGCGCGGTCGCGCCGAAGCGGCTCCTGGCCTCCGCGAGCGCCGGGAACGGGGCCTTGTCGCCGAGGTCGCCGATCAGGCCGATCGCCGCGAGCCAGAGCAGGTCGTCGGCCGGACCGAGCGCCTGCGCGCACCACCAGGCGAGCAGGCTCGAGGTCGGCACCGGATCCTGGCCGTAGCCGGAGATCGCGACGGGCGACGCGAGCCCGTCCGTGCCGGCGTCGAGCGGCGCGCCGTTCGGCACGTGATGGTCGACCAGGACGGTGCGGAGCGCGCCCGCGACCCTGTCGCCGCGCGTGCCGAGATCGGCCACCACGAGGCCGCCGGCGGCGACGTCGCCGCGGTCGAGGCGGGCACGCGTCTCGGCCGACCAGGCGTTCTCGCCGCGGCCGAGCAGGCGCACCGTCGGCGGCGGGCCGCTCCGCGCCATCGCGCGCGCCAGCAGCGCGGCCGATGCCAGGCCGTCGGCGTCGTTGTGGCTGAGCAGCAGCGGCGGCGCGTCAGTCCCGAACAGTCCGAACGTCGCGCCGAACCGACGCGTTTGTTCGGCATACCAGCCCTCGTCGATCATCCGCCCTCCTCGCCCGACGGGCACAAGGCCGCACGCGCCGCGCGGTTGCCTCGTCCGTTCGGAACCGGGCGCTCAGGGCGGCAGCGGGCCGCCGCGCGCGCGCACCATCTCGCGCAGCCGCGCGAACACGGCCGAGGACGCCCGCACGCCATCGTGCTCGTATTCGTTCGTGACCCAGGCCTCGACGTTGCGGACCCGGCCCGCGGTCTCGAGCGACAGGCCGGCATCGACGTAGAGGTCGTCGAAATAGACCGCGGCCGCGACCGGCACCGGGTTGGCCGCGAGCCGGACCGGGTCGTAGAGGGGCTCGTAGCGCCCGTGCGCCGCCAACGCCTCGGCGGCCGCCTCGAACGGGCGCAGCGACCGGATCTCGCGGAACATCCAGGGATAGATCATCTCGCCCGGGAACATCAGCGGCCGCCGGTCCGGGGCGAAATCCGGGTGTTCGTCGAGTACGCGCGAGGCGGCCCAGCCCGTCGCGCCGTCGCCCTGGCCGTAGAGGCATTCCTGCAGCAGCGCGTAGAGCGGATGGTCGTCGTAGCTGGTGAGCGCCTGCACCGCGGCGAGGAAACCGTCCGACAGGACCGTCTCGGCGGGATTGGCGAACGCCTCCTCGAACAGCCAGTGGACGCGTTCGAACCCGTGGCTCATGCCGAAATCGATGCCGACCGACTGCAGCCGGCGCACCGTGAGGCGATCGCCATCCGGCAGCCGGACGTCGTCGCGGGCGAGGATGTCGGCGATGCGCGCGACGCGCGCCCGGTCGTCCGGGAAGCGCTCGTAGAAGCGCGCGGTCCTCGCCCGCGCGCGCGGGAACGTGCGCCGGTAGACGTCGTCGGCGCGGGCGTCGAGGCCGGGCAGGCCGCCCGCGACGTAGCAGGCGGCGAGGCCCTCGGGTGCGAGCGACAGGTAGGTCAAGGTGACGAAGCCGCCGTAGCTCTGGCCGAGCGTTTCCCAGCGCGCGCCGCCGAACACCGCCGTCCTGAGGTGCTCCGCGTCGCGGACGATGCTGTCGGCGCGGAACAGGCAGAGCGTCTCGGCGAGGCGCTCCGGCGGCGCGAGCGTCGCGATCCGGCGTGCGTCGATCCGGCTCGACCGGCCGGTGCCGCGCTGGTCGAGCAGCACCACCCGATGCGTCTTCAGCGCCTCCTCGAGCCAGGGCGGCCCGCCGGCCGGGCGCGGCGACTTGCCGCCGGGGCCGCCCTGCAGGAACAGCAGCAGCGGCCGCCCGGCCGCGTCCGGGCCCGGTTCGGCCACCTCGCGCGCGAGGACGTCGAGCGTCCGCCCGTCCGGATGCGTCCAGTCGAGCGGCACGGTCACGCGGTGGTCCCGGATGCGCATGCCGGGGATGACGTATTCGGTCACGATCACGTCCCGTCTCCTCCGCCGCCCGCGCGCCGGGCGTGTGGGCGGCAGCATGCGCGTCCGCCGCCGCCGGCGGAACCCGATCGGGCAGGACCTGCGGGTCGTTCTTGTTTTGTTCTTGCCTGGATCCGCGTTCCCGTCGCATGCTTCGGGCGCCGAAGACGGAGGACCGCCCGATGCCTCTCGACGCCGCCTCAGACGTCACCGCGCCGCCCGCGATCCGCAAGGGACGCGGCACGTCGACCAACGTCGCCAACCGCTACGAGCGCACCGCGTCGAGCCCGTTCGATGACGGCTGGGACACGATCGGCGAGGAGATGGCGGCGCCGCCTCCGGTGCCGACCACGCTGACGCGCGATCACGCGCGGTCGGTGATCAGCTGGAACGACAGTCCGGATCTCGGCTTCGACCGCGCGGTCAACCCGTATCGCGGCTGCGAGCACGGCTGCGTCTACTGCTACGCCCGCCCCTCGCATGCCTGGCTCGGCCTGTCGCCCGGCCTCGACTTCGAGACCAGGCTCACCTTCAAGCCGGACGTCGCCGCCGGCCTCGAGCGCGAGCTCGCCCGACCCGGCTACACGCCGCGGCCGATGGTGCTCGGCGCCAACACCGACCCCTACCAGCCGGTCGAGCGCACGCTTGCCCTCACCCGCGGCGTGCTCGAGGTGCTCGACCGCTGGAACCACCCCGTCAGCATCGTCACGAAATCCGCCGGCGTGCTGCGCGACGTCGACATCCTCGCGCGCATGGCCGGGCGCGGCCTCGCCCGCGTCTGGGTCTCGGTCACCACGCTCGACGCTCCGCTCGCGCGCGCCATGGAGCCGCGTGCGGCGACGCCGCCGCGCCGGATCGCCGCCCTCGCGGGTCTTGCCCAGGCCGGCATTCCGTGCGGCGTGCTCGCCGCTCCGATGATCCCCGGGCTGAACGACGCCGAGCTCGAACGTATCCTCGACGCCGCCGCGCGCGTCGGCACGCACCACGCCGGCTACGTCCTGCTCCGCCTGCCGCTCGAACTTCGCGACATGTTCGAAACCTGGCTGCACCAGCATTACCCGCAGCGCGCCCGCCACGTCCTCAACCTGATCCGCGAGACCCGCGAGGGCGCGCTCTACCAGAGCGCCTGGGGCAAGCGGCAGACCGGCACCGGCCCCTACGCCGACCTGCTCGCGCAACGCTTCAACCGCGCGCTGCGCCGGACCGGACTGACGAACGAACGGGACGCGCTCGACGTTACCCGCTTCGCGCCGCCCGGCCGTGCGGCGGGGGCGCAGATGGCGCTGGCGCTGTAGGAACGCCAGGGGCTCTGCCCCGTTTGGACGCGTCCTTATCTCAAAGGGATCCGAGGGACGATTGTCCCTCGGCGTCGGGCCCTTCGCGCCTGCGCAAAGGGAACCCGGTCGGGGCAGAGCCCTGGCCTTTCCTACGACGCCACCTCCATCTGCTGCGTCCGCTTCGGCGTGCTGTCGGCGGTGTCGGTGAGTTCGATCGGGTATTCGCCGGTGAAGCAGGCGTCGCAGAAGCCTGGCCGATCCGGATCGCGACCGGGCCGGCCGAGCGCGCGGTAGAGACCGTCGAGCGAGATGAAGGCGAGGCTGTCGGCGCCGATCAGGCCGGCCATTTCGGCGACCGAGTGGCGCGCGGCGAGCAGCTTGCCGCGTTCCGGCGTGTCGATGCCGTAGAAGCAGGAATGCGTGGTCGGCGGCGACGAGATCCGCATGTGCACTTCGGCGGCGCCGGCGGCGCGCACCATCTCGACGATTTTCTTGCTGGTGGTGCCGCGCACGATGCTGTCGTCGACCAGGATCACGCGCCTGCCCTGCAGGACCGAGCGGTTGGCCGAGTGCTTCAGCTTGACCCCGAGATGGCGGATCTGATCGGTCGGCTCGATGAAGGTCCGGCCGACGTAATGGTTGCGGATGATGCCGAGGTCGAACGGGATGCCGCTTTCGGTGGCGTATCCCATCGCGGCGGGCACGCCGCTGTCGGGCACCGGGACCACGACGTCGGCCGCGACGCCGCTTTCGCGGGCGAGTTCGGCGCCGATGCGCTTGCGTGCATCGTAGACGGCGCGCTTGTCGAGCACGCTGTCGGGACGCGCGAAGTAGATGTATTCGAAGACGCAGAACCGCTCGGGCTTGCGGTCGAACGGCTTGATCGAGCGCACGCCGGCATCGTCGATGATGACGATCTCGCCGGGCTCGACGTCGCGCACCACCTCGGCATCGACGATGTCGAGCGCGCAGGATTCCGACGCCAGCACCCAGGCGCCGCCGCCCTTCACCCGGCCGAGCAGCAGCGGCCGCACGCCGAGCGGGTCGCGCACGCCGATCAGCGCCTCGCGCGACAGCGCGACCAGGGAGTAGGCGCCGATCACCTGTTTCAGCGCGTCGATCAGCCGGTCGACCACGGTCGAGTAGAGGCTGATCGCGATGAGGTGGATGAACACCTCGCTGTCGGTGGTCGACTGGAACAGGCAGCCGCGCCGGACCAGTTGCCGCCGCAGACCGACCGCGTTGGTGAGGTTGCCGTTATGGGCGACCGCGAAGCCGCCGAACTCGAAATCGCCGTAGAGCGGCTGCACGTTGCGGAGCACCGTGTCGCCGGTGGTCGCGTAACGGTTGTGGCCGATCGCGGCCTGGCCGGGGAGGGACGCGATCACCCGCGCGTCGCCGAAATTGTCGCCGACCAGGCCGAGGCCCTTCTGCTGGTGGAAGCGGGCGCCGTCGAACGAGACGATGCCGGTGGCTTCCTGGCCGCGGTGCTGCAGCGAGTGGAGGCCGAGCGCGGTGAGCGCGGCCGCGTCCTGGTTTCGCCAGATGCCGAAGACGCCGCATTCCTCGCGGGGGTGATCGTCGTCCCCGTAAGGGTCGTGGCGGGCATGATCGTCCATGCGGTCCTCCTACACCTTTTGCCCGGCCGTCGCGCCCGATTCGGGCGCGGCGACGTGCGGCCGTGCGCCGGACGGCACCACCGTCACGGCCCAGCGCGCGCCGGCGAAGGCGAGCGGGGTCGCCGCCGCGCGCCGCACCATCTCCGGCCACTGTCCAGGCGGCACCAGCATGCCGGCCAGCACATAGGCGACGACCAGGATCGCCGCACCCCGCACGACGCCGAAGGCGAGGCCGAGCAGCCGATCGAGGCCGCCGAACGGCGTCGCCCGCACCAGGCGGGCGCCGGCGTTGGCGATCGCCGACAACACCAGCAGCAGCACGAGGAACGTCACGATGCCGCAGGCGACGTCGCCTGCGCCCGGCTGGACGCCGAGCCGCGCGGCGCCGGCCCGGAAGAACGGGTCGGCGATCGGGAAGGCGATCACCGCGCCGGCCGCCGCGCCGATCCAGGCGCCGAGCCCGAGCACCTCGCGCACGAAGCCGCGCGCGAGGCCGAACAACGCCGAAACGAGGAGGATCGCGACGGAGGCGATGTCGACCGGATTCATCCGTGCCTCATATCGTGCGGCCGCGATCGCGTTTGCAGGTCGCGTCTCAGCCCGCGTCCGGGGTCATGAACGGCGAGACGAGGTCGAACAGATGGCCGATCTCGTCGAGCGCGAGCCCGTCGGGGGCGGCGAGCGCGCGGCCGCCTCGGGCCACCCGGCGCGGCAGCACGGCGCGCCCGAAGCCGAGTTTCTGCGCCTCCTTGAGCCGTCCGTCGCCCTGCGAGACCTGCCGGATCTCGCCCGACAGGCCGACCTCGCCGAAATACACCGCGTCCGCGTCGGTCGGCCGGTCGGCGGCCGCGGAGGCGAGGGCGGCGGCGATCGCGAGATCGGCCGCCGGCTCGCTGACCCTGAGCCCGCCGGCGATGTTGAGGTGGATGTCGAACCCGCCGAGCTTGAGGCCGCAGCGCGCGTCGAGCACGGCGAGCAGCATCGCGAGCCGGGCGCCGTCGGCACCGACCACCGCCCGGCGCGGCGCGCCGCCGCCGCTGTTCGGGCTGAGCAGCGCCTGCACCTCGAGCAGCACCGGACGGGTGCCCTCGATGCCGGCGAACACCGCCGAGCCCGAAACGTTGCCGCGCCGCTCGGCGAGGAACAGCGCCGAAGGGTTCGCGACCTCGGCGAGCCCGGTGCCGGTCATCTCGAACACGCCGATCTCGTCGGTGGCGCCGAAGCGGTTCTTGTTCGCCCGCAGGATGCGGAACTGGTGCCCGCGCTCGCCTTCGAAGTGCAGCACCGCGTCGACCATGTGCTCGAGCACGCGAGGCCCGGCGAGCGCCCCCTCCTTGGTCACGTGGCCGACCAGCACGAGGGCGAAACCGCGGGACTTGGCGAGCCGGATCAGCTCGAAGCCGGCGCCCCGGACCTGCGCCACCGATCCCGGCGCGCTTTCGATCGCGTCGAGCCACATCGTCTGCACGCTGTCGATCACCACCAGGCGCGGCTCCCGCTCGGCCTCGATCGCGCGCGCGATGGCGCGGACGTCGATCGCGGCCGCGAGCGAGAGCGTGGGCGCCTGCAGCCCGAGCCGGGACGCGCGCATGCGCAGCTGGTCGATCGCTTCCTCGCCCGACACGTAGAGCACCCGGTGTCCGGCGCGCGCGACGCCGGCCGCCGCCTGCAGCAGCAGCGTCGACTTGCCGATCCCGGGATCGCCGCCGACCATGACCGCCGAGGCCGGCACCAGCCCGCCGCCGAGCACGCGGTCGAGCTCGGCGATGCCGGTCGGCGTTCGCGGCGGCGGCCGGCTTTCGCCTTCGAGCCCCACGAACCGCACCTTGCCGGAAGCGCGGCCGCCGCCGGCGCCGCCGGTCGGCGCGGCGCGGCCGAACGCGGGACCGCTCTCCTCCTCGACCAGCGTGTTCCAGGCGCCGCAGCCTTCGCAGCGCCCCGTCCATTTCGGCTCGGCGTGGCCGCATTCGGTGCAGACGAAGCGCGGCCCCTTGCCCGCCATCAGCGCGCCGCACCGAGCGGTGTCGCGAGGATCGACACGGTCCCGCCTGCCGCGCCCGGCGCCGGCCCGTTGCCGGCGGCATCCCCGGCGGCATCCCCGGCGGCATCCCCGGCGGCATCGCCTCCGGCCGCGTCGCCGCGAAGGCCGAGCATCACCACCGCGGCGATGCCGTCGCCGGCCAGACGATAGGCCTGCGGCATGCCGTCCGGCGCGTCCCCGAGCTTGGTCACCGTGACCTTCATCGCCGCCATCGAAGCGGCGAAGGCCGCCATCACGGCGCCGATGTCGACCGGGCCGCCGATCACCCCGCAGAGCCCGTCGTCGAGCGAGAGCAGCACGAGGCCGCCGTCGCGATCGCCGCCGTCGAAGGCGACGCCGCCGCGCGCGAGTGTCGCGCGCCCGTCTTCGGCACCGATGCGCCGCAGGCCCGCCGCAGCGGCGGCGGCGCGCACCGCATCGGTCTCGCCGACATGGGGCAGGCACAGCGCGTCGAAGGTCGAGACCACGCGCGCTGGCCCATCGGCGGCGTGCGCGGTGCCGAACACCAGGCACGCAGCCGCGGCGGCCGGCGTCCTCCGGCTCAGCGCCGAAGCTCCATCGTGATCGGACCCTCGCTGCGCCCGTGGGTGAACTGGTCGACCACCGCGACCCCGCTCGACAGTAACGCCTCGCCGGGACCTTCCCAGACGATACGCCCCCGATACAGCATCGCCGCCCGATCGGCGATGCGCCCGGCGCTCGCCATGTCGTGGGTGATCGCGATCGCGGTCGATCCGAGCCGCCGGACGGTGTCGACGATCAGCTCGTCGATCACCGCGCCCATGATCGGATCGAGCCCGGTGGTCGGCTCGTCGAGCAGCACGATCTCCGGGTCCGCCGCGACCGCGCGCGCGAGGCCGACGCGCTTCTGCATGCCGCCCGAGAGCTCCGCCGGCATCAGGTCGCCGACGGAGGCGGCGAGACCGACGAGGCCGAGCAGGCGGTTCGCCTCGACCCGCGCCTGCCCTCTGCCGAGCTTGACGCCGCCGCGCTGGCCGGCCAGCAGCCCGAAGGCGACGTTCTCCCAGACCGGCAGGCTGTCGAACAGGGCCGCCGCCTGGAACAGCATGCCGATGCGCGACCGGCGTGCGCGCGCCTCGCGCGGTCCGAGCCGGAGCACGTCGACGCCGTCGAGCTCGATCACGCCCTCGTCCGGTTCGATCAGGCCGAGCACGCATTTGATCAGCACCGACTTGCCGGTGCCCGAACCGCCGATCACCACCATCGACGTCCCCGTCATGACGTCGAGATCGACCCCGTCGAGGACCTGCTTGGTGCCGAACCGCTTGCGGAGGCCGCGGATCCGGATCTTCGGCGCGCTCATCGGGCGAAGAACAGTTCGGTCAGCAGGTAGTCGAACGCGAGCACCAGGATCGACGCCGCGACCACGGCCGCGGTGGTGGCGCTGCCGACCCCTTCCGCGCCGCCGCGGCTGCGATAGCCGAAATAGCAGCCCATCAGGGCGACCACGAAGCCGAACACCGCCGCCTTCGCGAGCCCGACGGTGATGTCTTCGGCGCGGACCGCGGCGGCGGTCGCGCGGAGATAGGCGTGCGCGTCGAAGCCGAGCGTCGCCACGCTGACGGTGAAGCCGCCGAGCACGCCGAGAATGTCGGCCACCACGACGAGCAGCGGCAGCGCGAGCAGCCCGGCCAGCAGCCGCGGCGTCACGAGGAACTTGACCGGATCGGTCGACAGAGTGGCGAGCGCGTCGATCTGGTCGGTCACCCGCATGGTGCCGAGCTCGGCCGCCATCGCCGCGCCGACGCGGCCGGCGACCATCAGGCCGGCGAGCACCGGCCCGAGCTCGCGCACCACGGACAGCACGACGATGCCGGCGATCGCCGATTGCGCGTCGAACCGCGCGAAGCCCGTGTAGGATTGCAGCGCGATCACCGCGCCCGAGAACAGCGCGGTCAGCGCGACCACCGGCAGCGAGAAGAAGGCGAACTCCGCGAAGGCCTGCCCGAACGCCCGACCGTAGAAGGGTGGTCGCGCGACGTGGCTGAGGCCGGCGATGCCGAACAGCGCGACCGCACCCACTGCGCGAAGGCCCGCGATCGTGCCGCGTCCGACGGAGGCGACGAGCAACGGAAGATCTCGCCGGCTGGCCATCACGGACGCCGTTACCGTGGCCGGGCGCGCCCGTCAAAGCAGCGGCGGCGGACGGGGATGGGCCGCGTCGCGCCGGGGCTCGATGGCTTGACGCCGCTTGGCCCGTTGTGCCCGATCCCCCGACATCAGCGGAGAGGCACCATGGCGCTCGACCCCGAGATCGGCGCGTATCTCGATGGCTTGCGTGCGAACCCGCCGGCGCCGTCGTTCATGGACGTGCCGCCCGAGGAGAGCAGGCGGAACTTCGAGCGCATGCGTCGCGCCCTCGCGGCCGCGCCGGCCGCGGTCGGCGCGATCGAGGAACACGTCATCGCCGGACCTGGCGGCGACCTCGCGCTGCGGCTCTACGTGCCGGAGCATCTGGGCGACCGGCTCACCCCGGCGCTGGTGTTCTATCACGGCGGCGGGTGGGTGTTCGGCGATCTCGACAGCCAGGATGGCTTCTGCCGTCTGCTCTGCCGCGAGGCCGCGGTCCGCGTCGTGTCGGTCGATTATCGGCTCGCCCCCGAACACCGCTTCCCCGCCGCGGTCGACGACGCGATCGCCGCCCTCGACTGGGTGTCGGCGCATGCCGGCACGCTCGGCATCGACCCGGCACGCCTCGCGGTCGGCGGCGAAAGCGCGGGCGGCAACCTCGCCGCGGTCGCCGCCCGGCACGCACGCGATCACGGTCCGGCGCTCCAGTTCCAGCTGCTGATCTACCCGGTGACCGACACGCGCACCGACACCGGATCCTACGAAGCGAACGCGCAGGGCTACATGCTCGAGCGCGCGGGCATGCGCTGGTTCTTCGACCAATACGCCCCTGATCCGGTGCAGCGGGACGACCCGCGTCTCGCCGTGCTGCGCGCGCCCTCCCATTCCGGCCTGCCTCCGGCCCATGTCGTGACGGCCGGTTTCGACCCGCTGCGCGACGACGGCGCCGCCTATGCCCGCGTCCTCGAGGCGGCCGGCGTCCCGGTCACGCTCGCGGAACATCCGACCCTGATCCACGGCTTCATCGGTCTCGGCACCGTATCGAGGGAAGCCGCGTCGGCCGCCGCCGCCATCGCCGGCGTGGTGCGCGACCGCCTCGCCCGATGAGCGCGCCGCCGCGATGGGGCGTTCAGGTCAGGCGCTCATCGACAGGCTCTGGCCGATGATGCCGAGCAGGCTGTCGGCTCCGTCGTCGTTCTCGAACAGGCTGCCGACCGACCAACTCTGCGCCGTCGATGGCGGGTCGGCCTGCGTCATGACGAGATATTGTTCGGCGTAGCGCTGGATCGACGCCGTCGAGGAAAATTGGCTCCACTTGATGCCGTTCTTGAGGATCGATTGCTGCTCGCTGAAATCCAGCGCGCCGAAATCGCTCGGATCGAGGCCGAGCACGGTTTCCACCACGTTGAGCTGCGTCGGATCGGACATCAGCGCGTTCAGGCTCGACCCGTCGCTGCCGATCGTGCGCGTGAAATAGAGCGCCTGCTGCAGCCCGAGAACCGACGAGCCCTCCTGTGTCTCGTATTGGTTCTCCTCGTACTGTCCGACGATCGCCGTGACGGCGCCCGAGGCCGAGAGCGGCGTCGCGCCCGACGACCAGCCCGACATCTCTTTGGCGAACCGCATCCAGGTCGCGTTGCCGCTCTTGTAGGCGAGCGACGACGAGGACGACGGGTTCTGCGTCATCAGGTCCTTGAGCACGGCGGTCTCGCCGATCGCCGACGACATGCCGAAGGCGCCGAGGACCACCTGGAGCGACTTGTAGTCGCCGAGCAGCGACGCGACCGAGGAGATCGTCGTCGAGGCCGATGAGAAGTGAGCGACGCTCGACAACGTGGTGGCGTTGCCGGACGCCGCCTTGGTGGCGGCTGCCGTCTCGTTCTTCTCGATCGCGAGATAGGTCGGGATCGGTGGTAGGCCGCCCCCGATGGAACCGCTCATGCGACGCGCTCCGGCAATCGCCTTCATCCTGGGACCGGAATTCTTGCTCGTTCGTGAACGCGCCGTCGTCCGGCGTCGTCCTGCGTTCACGCTTCGGTCATCGGTCTGGCCGATCCTCACTGCGATGACACCAGCCCCGACCGTGACGTCGCGCCGGCAACTGCTCGAGGCGTTGCTCGAGACACCGCTCGTCGAGGCGGCGCGAACGGACGCGCACTACGTGTTGTGGGAAGTCTGTCTCGCGGAGGGCGACGCGCGCGCGGCGGCGGACCACCTCGCGCGCGCGATGTCGCGCAACCCGATCCGCACCCGGCATGCGGCTGCTGCCGCGCCGCGCCGCTCGGTGCTTCTGCTCGCCGCACCCGGTGACTTCCAGGCGAATTGTCCGGTCGATCTGCTGCTCGGCGCGGACACGCGTCTGCACACGCTCCGCCTCGCCGATCCGGACGCCGTGCTGGCCCGCCCGTCCTCCGCCTTCGGCGGCCGGGTCCCGCCTCCTTTCGAGGCCGTGATGATCGTGATCGCCGAGGACGCGTCGCGGCATCGCCATCTCGCCGCCGCCGACGCGCTCGCACGCCAGCTCGGTCGCCCGGTGCTCAACGACGGCGCCGCGATCGCCCGCCTATCCCGCGACGGCGCCGCCGCCCTGCTCGCGGACCTGCCCGACGCGCTCGTGCCCGTGCCGCAAGCGTGCGCGCGCGCCGAACTCCGCGACACGGCGCCGCCGTTCCCGTTCCTGCTGCGTCCCGCCGGTTCGCATGCCGGGCGGGCGCTCAACCGCGTCGCCGCACCCGGCGATCTCCAGGCCGTGCTCGGCGCAGACCGGGACACGGCGTCGTTCTACGCGACGCCGTTCGTCGATTACCGGAGCGCCGACGGGCTCTATCGCAAGGTTCGGATCGTCTTCGTCGGCGGCGCGCCGTATCCGGTCCATCTCGCGATCCACGACGATTGGGCGGTCTGGTACTACAACGCCGCCATGGACCGGCACGCCGAGCGCCGTGCCGAGGAGGCCGCTTTCCTCGCCTGTCCCGAGGCGGTGCTCGGTCCGCGCGCCATGCGGGCCCTCGCGCACCTCGCCGACCGGATCGGGCTCGACTATTTCGGTGTCGATTGCGCGAGGCTACCTGACGGCCGTCTGCTCGTCTTCGAGATCGAAACCGGCATGATCGTCCACGATCGCGACGACGCCGGCTTGTTCGCCGCGAAGAACGCGGCGGCGCGGCGGGTGGCGTCCGCCCTCGAGACGCTGATCGATCGCCGGATCGCGTCCACGAAGCGTTAACCGGCTTGGCTGCAAGACAGCGTCGGGGTTTAACCGAAAACGGGAGGAACCCGATGGCGGGTTTGCATCTGCGCATGACGCGCGGGGAAAAGATGATCGTGAACGGCGCGGCGATGCATTTCCTGACCGACGCCGAGTTCCGGTTCGCCAACCACGTTCGCTTCGTCTACGGCCGCCAGCTGATGGCGCCGCACGACGCCACCAACACGGCGCGAAGGCTTTATCTCGCGATCCAGACGTCCTATGTCGGCGAGCCCGACGAGGCCGCGCGCGCGATGCGCGAGGCGGATATCCTGGTGGGATTGTATCGCGAGGCCACGACGTCGAACGCCGCGCGCACCCTGCTCGACCGGCTCTGGGCCGCCGTCCAGAACGGCGATTTCTACAACGCGATGCGCGCGGCGCATCGTCTGGTCCGGCACGAGGATGCGGTGATCGGTCGAGGTCGAAGGCCTGAGAGCGCTTAACGATTTTGCAACACCATCCGCGCTTAATCCCGTCGTCTCAAAGACACGGAGAAAACCCATGGCCTTCTCGATCAACACCAACAACGCAGCTCTCGAGGCGCTCGCGAGCCTGCGTCAGACCAACAGCGCGCTCACCATGACGGAGAACGAGGTGTCCACCGGCAAGAAGGTGAACACCGCTTCCGACAACCCCGCCGTCTACGCGATCGCGCAGACGATGAACGAGCAGATCTCCGCGCTCGCCGGCGTGAGCTCCGGCCTGCAGGTGTCCGCGCAGGTGGTGTCGATGGCGTCGACCCAGGCCTCAAGCTCGTCGACGCTGCTGACCAACCTCGCCAACACCATCGAGCAGGGTCAGACCAGCGGCTACGACGCCACGACGATGAACGACACGATCGAGAAGACCCTGCAGGACGTGGATGCGAACGCGCTCGGCGCCACTTTCAACGGCGTCAACCTGCTCGCGGGCGGCGTCGGCAACGGCGTGACCTCGACCACCGTGCAGTCCGCGCAGGACGTGAACGGCACGCTGTTCCAGCAGGGCGGTTTCAACGCGACCTCGGCCGGCCTCGGCCTGTCGGGCCTCTCGGTCAACCAGTCGGGGCTCGACATCTCGATCGGGACCGGCGGTCTCGCCAAGGGTGACAACATCACGCTGTCGACGACCTCGGTCAACAGCACGTCCGAGGCGACCGCGCAGAACGTCGCGAACACGACGTCGTTCACGATGACGACCGGTCCCACCGACACCGCTGCGACGTCGATCCAGACGGCGATCTCGACGGCGAACGCAGCCTTCGACTTCACCTTCGGCAGCGCGCTCACCGGCACGCCGACGGTCGCTGCGGGCACCGGCTTTAA
>CBDARA010000008.1:0-49344 GCA_965199345.1 Acetobacteraceae bacterium | reverse complement strand
GCTTCGCGCCGCTGCTCGAGCATGCGGGCACGCGCCGTCGCGTCGGCGAGCGCCGCCTCGGCGTCGGTTTCGGCGAGACGGCACGCCGCGAGCCCGCGCGCGCGCGCCTCGGCGTCGGCTGGCCCGGCGTCCGCGTCCGCCACGTCGGCGCCCGCCCCGTCGGCGCCCGCCACGCCGGCGCCCGCCGCGCCCGCCCCGTCGGCAGGCGGCACGGGCGAGAGCTGCGCGCGGATACGCTCCACCTCGGCGGCGAGCGCCTCGAGGCCGGGCGCGAGGTCGCGGGCGGCGTCGCCCGGCACCAGCGGCGCCAGCGACGCGCGCGCCGCGTCGAGCGCGCGCGCATCGGCGTCGCGGGCGGCGAGCGCGGCCTCGGCGGCGTCCACGCTGGCGCAACCGACCGTGTCGAGCGCGCGGGCGAGGCCATCCGCGGCGACGCTCGCCCGGCGGCGCGCCTCGGCGCGGTCGGAGGCGGGCGGGCGGATACGGATCTGCCGACGCCCTCGATCTCCAGCACGGCGTCGGCGTCGAGCACGAGGCGCGCGAAACCGTCCGGCCCGCGCGCGAGCGGCGCGCCGTCGCGCCGGACCGGCGGCGCGTCGGCACGGAGCGCGATCTCGACCGTGGTCGCGCCGGCCAGCAGCGCCGCGCTCGCGGCCTCGTGGGCACGGGCCCTGGCACGGATCGTCTCGAGCGCGGCCGGCGTCGCGCGATGGGCGTCGAGGCGGGCCGCCGCCGCGCGCACCGCGTCGGCGGCGACCCGGGCGCGGCGAGCAGCGCGGTGCGGGCGGCGAGCAGCGCGCGGGCCTCGCCGTGCTCGGCGGCCTCGCGGGCGCGCCGGTGCCTCCCCGCCGCCTCGGTGCGCGCAGCGGCGGCCGCGTCGCGCGCCGCCGTCGCGGCGGCGGCCTCCGCCGTCCGCTCGTCGCGCCGCGTCGCGCGCTCGGCTTCGCGAGCGGCCGACGCGGCGGCGGCGCGTTCGGCGTCGGCGACGGCGACGTCGAGCGCCCCGCGGCGCGCGACCGCGCTCTCGGCCGCCTCGCGCCGGACGGTCGCGAGGCGGCAGGCGTGCAAGGCCGCGTCGGTGCGGGCGGCGCGTTCGATCGCGTGCTCGCGGGCGGCGCGCAGCGACGCGAGCTCGCGGTCGGAGGCCGGATCGGCGCGACGGCCACGGAGATGCGCCCGCGTGCGCTCGAGGGCCAGCAGCCGGTCGGCATCGGCGGCGAAGCGTTCGCTTCGGGTGCGCAGCGTCGCGAGCGCGGCATCGAGCCCCGCGAGGCGATCGAGCACCGCGCGCGCCCGGCCGCGCGGCCGGTTGTTGCGGTCGCGGATGGCGGCGAGCGCCGCCTCCGACGCGGCGAGCACGGCATCCGCGCGCCCGGTGCCGGTGAGCGCGCCGATCTCGGCCCGCAGGCACTCGCCGATGGTGCGGCAGGCGCGCTCGCCGAACTCGGGCTGCTCGAACGAGCCGCCCTGCGCCACCAGCAACGCGTCCCAGAGGCC
Source organism: Acetobacteraceae bacterium (assembly GCA_965199345.1). GTDB lineage: Bacteria > Pseudomonadota > Alphaproteobacteria > Acetobacterales > Acetobacteraceae > CAXTPV01. Next base: position 47,847 of record CBDARA010000008.1, on the reverse strand, counting down.
GAGATCGACGCTGCGCGCCTGACGGTCGAAGCCGAGCATGTCGCGAAGGCGGGTTTCCGCGGCGTCGCCCTCGTGGCGGCGTCCGTCGGGGCCGGTCAGCACGGCGTGCGGACGCGACAGGAAACGCTTCTCGATCCGCCACGACCCGGCGGTGCCGTCGGCGGCATCGGTCTCGAACGACAGCGCCACGCGCGGCGCCGCGTCGTTGCCGCGGGTTCGGAAGCCGCGCGTCACGGCCGTGTTGGCGTCGAATTTCTCGAACAACGCGGCGTGGATCGCGAGCAGCAGCGTCGACTTGCCGAGCTCGTTCGGTCCGGCCAGCACGTTGACGCCGGAACCGAAGCCCGCGACCCGGTGCGGCCGGTCGAACTTGCGGAAGTTCTCGACCTCGAGCGCGTGCAGCCTCACGGCGCGCCGGCGCCGAGCAAAACGAGGCGAAGCAGCGCGCCGGCGGCGACGTCGTCGCCCGTGTCGGCGCGCGCGGCGAGCCGGGCGGCGGCGGCGCGAACCGGGCCGTGCTCGAAGGCGTCGAGATCGGTCGCGTCGGCGACCGGCCGAAGGGCGGCGCGGTCGAGGCGAAGGAAGCGGAGCGCGTGGGCGACGCCGTCGGCGATCTCGCGCTCGAACAGCGCGAAGGCGGCGAGCGTGAGGCGCCCGGCGACCGCGAGTTCGAGCACGACGCGGTCGAGCGCCGGATCGAGCGCGCGGATCCGACCGGCGAGTGCGGCGACGTCGTCGGCGCCGAACAGCTCGGCCTCGATGCGGTGCCACACGAAGCGACCGACCCGGTGCGGCGTCACCATCGCCTCGCCACCGGCGTCGAGGTCGATCACCAGCGCCTCGCCGCCGCCGCGGCCGCCGATGCGGGCATCGTCCGGCTCGGGCGTGCCGGCGTACCAGGCGCGAGGCGACACCGCCTGCGCGCCGTGCCAGTCGCCGAGCGCCAGGTAGTCGAGCCCGGCGCGGGCCGGCCGGTCCGGATCGATCCGGTTGTGGCCGCGCTCGCCGGAGGCGCCGAAGCCACGGACCGACCCGTGCGCGAGGCCGATCCGCCGCTGCCCGGACGCGGTCGCGGCGTCGTCGAACCAGGCGGTGGGATCGCGCTCGCCATGGCGCTCGGTGAGGATCGCCGGCAGCAGGGTGTGCCGCTCGTCGAGCGGCACGGGCGCCGGCTCGACGTGGAGGTGGACGTTCGGCGGCGGACCCGACCGCAGCAGCCGCTCGAAGGGCGCGCCGGGCCGGTGGGCGTCGTGGTTGCCGGGGATCAGGTGCCAGTCGAGGTCGGCGGCCGCGCGCATGCGCTCGACGGGCGCGCGCAGCGTGCGTTCGGTCGGCAGCGCGGTGTCGAACACGTCGCCGGCGACGAGCACGCGGCGCGCACCGGCGGTGCGCGCGAGCGCGGCCAGCGCGTGGATGGCGTCGAGGCGGGCTTCGGCGAGAACGGCGAGCGTCGCGTCGTCCGCGAAGCGGAAGGCGCGCCCGATCTGCCAGTCGGCCGTGTGCACGAATCGCATCGGGAGAGTGTAGCAGCTTGCGGCGAAGGCTCCGTCTCGGGCAGGTGCCGTTCGCGGGCGGGGTCTGGCGGCTTTCGGGTCGCACGCTTCGGAAGGAGCCGGTCGAGGGGCGGTCGCGGCCGGGATGCCCGAGAACCCGAACGTCGACCGGGCGTGCGACGGCTGTCCGACGCATTGCGGCGTCTGCCGCGGCGCCGCACCGTTCACCTCTTGCACCGACGGGAACAGCACGACCGGCGCGACCAGCCTGCCGACATCATCGGGGTGCGCGCGGAGCCGGGCGGCGGGGACAAACTCCTCGCGCTCGGCACGATCGGCATGGAGAAGTCCGGCGCTTCCGATCGCTTCACCATCCTCCGCGAGGACGGCGACCCCGACGCGCTGTGGGACGTCGAGGGGTTCCGACCGACGCGGCGAAGATGGCCACGAGCATGATCCTCTCGCCGACGCACTCCGGGCCGAGATCCTGCAGCGCTTGGCCGAGGCGCCGATGCGCGTCGCGGCCCACCCCTGCTCGGCCGCCCCGATCGACGCTCCGCGGCGCCGGTGATCGCGCCCGGTGGCTCGGCCATCCGCGCGAGCTCGGAACCCCTGTCACCGGCTGCGGCAGGCGACGCGGCCGCCGACGGCGGACCGCGAGACCGCTGCCTCCACCCGAGCGTTCCGGGGCAAGGCTCCCGAGGCTTGTGCGATCCCCGCCACCTGCGCCATGGACGCGCATGGACAGCTCCGCCCGGAACCCCGCCTTCGCGACCGTGCTCCTCGTCGAGTTGTGGGAGCGGTTCGGCTATTACGGCGTGCAGGGGCTGCTGCTGCTGTTCACCGTCGAACGGCTCGGGCTGCCGGACCGGCAGGCGAACCTGCTGCTCGGCGCGTTCTCGGCGCTGGTCTACGCGCTGCCCGCGGTCGGCGGATCGATCGGCGACAAGCTGCTCGGCGCCAGGCGATGCGTGCCGGTGGGGGCCGCGATCCTGGCGCTCGGCTACGCGATGCTGACGGTGCCGGGCGGGCGGACGCTGCTGTTCGCGTCGCTCGCGACCGTCGCGGTCGGCAACGGGTTCTTCAAGGCGAACGCGGCCAATCTGGTCCGGCGGATCTTCGAGGGCGACGACGCGAAGCTCGATGGCGCCTTCACGCTCTACTACATGGCGGTCAATGTCGGCTCGACGGTGTCGCTGCTGCTCTGCCCATGGCTCCGCGACCGGTATGGCTGGCGGGCGGCGTTCGGCGTCTGCTGCGCGGGGCTGCTGTTCGGGCTCGCGCAGTTCGTCTGGCGCCGCCGGCTGCTCGCGCAGGCCGGCTCGGCGCCGGACGATGCACCGCTTCGGACGGGCGCGGCCGCGCTGGTCGGGTTGGGCGCGGTCGCGACGGTCGGCGCGGTGGCGTTCGTGCTGCAGCAGGAAGCGCTGGCGCGCGCGGCGGTCTACCTCGCCGCCGTCGCGATCGCGGCGATCTGGGCCTGGCTTTACCGGAACGGCACGGGGGCGGAGCGGCGCGGCCTCGCGATTCTTTATGTGCTGGTGCTCGAGGTCATGCTGTTCTTCGTCTTCTACCAGCAGATGTCGACTTCGCTGACGCTGTTCGCGTCGCGCGCGGTCGATCTCCGCTTCTTCCTGGGTCCGCTGCTGCTGTTCCGCTGGTCGCCGGCGCAATTCCAGGCGCTCGACCCGATCTTCATCATGGCGGCGAGCCCGATCCTCGCGATCCTCTACGGCCGCCTCGGCGCACGCGGGCAGGACCTGCACATCGCGACGAAATACACGATCGGCTTCGCGCTCACCGCCGGCGCCTTTCTCGTGTGGTGGCTCGCGTCGGCCGCGAGCACGCGTCCGATGGTGTCGTCCTGGGTGATGGTGGCGGGATACGGGCTGCTGGCGACGGGCGAACTGCTGGTGAGCGGGCTCGGCCTCGCGGTGATCGCGCGCTACGTGCCGGCGCGTCTCGGTGGCTTCATGATGGGCAGCTACTTCGTCGCGGTGGGCATCGCGATGTATGCCGGCAGCGCGGTCGCGAACGGGGCGGCGATCGCGCCCGGCGCGACGGGCGCGCCACTCGGCGTGTACGCGGGATTGTTCGAGCACCTGTTCTGGCTCGGATGCGGCGCGACGCTGCTTTCGGCCGCGGTGCTGCCGGTGGTGCGGGCGCTCGAGCGCGGCCGGATGACGACCGTTGGCGCGCGGCCCGTCGCGGTGCACTGACCTCGTGACGAGGCCCGGCCGGCGGCGCGGCATGCCGCGACGGGCGCGCGTGGCGGCGCTGGCCGCCCTCGCCCTCGCCTCCTCGCCGTGCCGCGGCGCCGACGCGCCGCCCGTCGCCACGCCACCGACGATGATGCGGTTCCCGAACGCGAGCCGCGACGCGATCGCGTTCGTCGCGCACGCGGCGTTGTTCACGGTGCCGCTCGCCGGCGGCACGGCACGGCGCGTGTTCGATGACGGCGATGGCGTGATGGCGCCGCACTTCTCGCCGGACGGCCGGACGATCGCGTTCACCGCGCATCACCGAGGCGGCTTCGACGTGTTCGTGGTGCCGGCGTCCGGCGGCCCGGCCTTCCAGCTCACCCACGACGCGCCGGCCGTCGCGGGCGAGAACTTCGTGCTCGGCTGGACGCCGGACGGGCGGCGCGTGCTGTTCCTGTCGAAACGCCGCTCGCCGACGTTCCGGATCGATCGCGCCTTCGCGGTGCCCGTGACGGGCGGGCTCGCCGAACCGCTGCCGCTCGACCGCACCGGCCTGATGTCGTTCGCGCCCGACGGACACACGGTCGCGTTCGCCTCCGTGTTCCGCGATCTCGACACCCGGAAGCGCTATCTGGGTGGCGAGGCCGCGACGGTCGGGATCGACGATCTCGCCACCGGCCGGTTCCGGCGGCTCACGCACTGGCGGGGCACCGACACGGCGCCGATGTGGTTCGGGCGGACGATCTACTTCCTGTCCGATCGCGGACGGGACTTCCGGGCCAATCTCTGGGCCGACGATCTCGACCGCCGCCGCGTGCGGCAGGTGACGCGCTTCACCGATCTTGACGTCGAGTTTCCGTCCCTCGGCGGCCGCACCATCACCTTCTCGCAGGGCGGCGCGCTGTGGGCGCTCGACCTGCCGTCCGAGCGTCTCCGGCGCGTCGCGGTCGCGGTGCCCGACGACGGCCAACACACGGCTGCCGCGACGCGTTCCGTCGGCTTCCTCGCGCGCGACGAGGATGCGCTGGGCGGCATCGACTGGGCACTCGCCCCCGACGGCCGATCGGTCGTGATCGCGGCGGGGGGCGACCTGTTCCGTCTCGGTGCCGACGGCCAGGCGACCGACCTGACCGCGACGCCCGGGATCGACGAGGACCACCCGTCCTTCTCGCCCGACGGCGGCCGCATCGCCTACGAGACCGAGCGCGACGGCGCGCAGCAGGTCGCGATACGCACCGAACCGGGCGGTCCCGAACGGATCGTCACGCGTTTCGCCGCGGGCGAGCGGTTCGAGCCGGTCTGGTCGCCGACCGGTGGCGCGCTCGCGCTCGCCGACGCCGACGGCACGTTGTGGCTGGTGCCGCTCGACGGCCGAGACGGGGCGAGCCGGGTCGCACGCGATCCGGCGGGCGCGATCCGTGACGCGGCGTTCTCGCCGGACGGTCGCTGGCTCGCCTGGAGCGCCACGCGGCCGAACGGCACGCGCGCGATCCACCTGCGCGCGCTCGCATCGGGACGGGAGACCGTGCTCGGCACGCCGATGCAGAGCGACAGGAGCCCGGTCTTCTCGCCCGACGGACGGCTGCTGCTGTTCGTCACGCAATCGAACGCGCTCCCGGTGATGTCGGACCGCGACGACGGCGCCGGCTTCATCGCGGTCTGCTCGGACGCGATCGCGGCCGCGACGCTTCGCCGCGAGGACCCGGCGCCGTCGTCGCCCGCGTTCCGCGACGCCGCTCGGGGCGGCTCGTTCCGCATCGATCTCGACGGGCTGCGGGCCCGCGCGGTCGCGCTGCCGATCGCGCCCGCCGAGATCGTCTCGCTCGCGATCCGCGGCTCGACGGTGTTCTACGGCACGGCGCCGGTCGCGACGCTCGGCGCCGCGCTGCCAGGCGCCACCGGGGCGCTGCACGCGTTCGATCTCGGCGGCGGCGGCGACCGGACGGTGGCGACCGATGTCTCGTCGGCGCTGGTGTCGGCGGACGGTTCGCGGATCGGGTTCCGGCGCGATGGGCACTGGCATCTCGCGTCGTCGGGCGCAGGCACGGATGGGGGCACGGATGGGGCGGCGGGCGAGGCGACGTCCGACCCCGCGTCGCGGCGGGCGAGACGACGCTCGACACCGCGTCGCTGCGCGCGCCGGTCGATCCGCGACAGGAATGGGCCGAGATGTTCGACCGCGCCTGGCGGCTCGACCGCGACCTGTTCTTCAGCAGAGCCTTGAACGGCGACGACTGGCAGGCCGTGCACGACCACTACCGCTCGCTGGTTGGACTGGTCGGTTCCGACGACGACATGCAGTTCCTGCTCGGCGCGTTGCAAGGCGAACTCGCGAGTTCGCACGCGCGCGTGGTGCCGCCGCCCGCCTCCGGCGCGACCGGTCCGTTGCTCGCCCATCTCGGAGCCGATCTCCGCCTCGACCCGGCCTCCGGCCGCTACCAGATCGCGCGCGTGCTCGCGGGCGACGCGACGGTCGCCGAAACCAGGAGCCCGCTCGCGGCGCCCGGCCTCGACGTGCGTGCGGGCGACACGATCCTCGCCATCGACGGCCAGGATCTGCGACCGCCGTCGGACCCCGACCAGCTGCTGTCCGGGCGGCGGAACTCGGTCACGCTCACGCTCGCGCACCCGGATGGGCCGCCCTATCGCGTGACCGTCCAGCCGCTCGCCGACGAGGCGCCGCTCCGGCAGTTCGACTGGGTGGCGCGGACGCGGGCCCGCGTCGACCGGCTCAGCTTCGGCCGCGTGGGTTACGTCTATCTCGAGGATTTCGCGGCGCGCGGTGCGGCAGACTTCATCCGCCAGTACGGGCCGCAATCCGGCAAGGACGGCCTGATCATCGACATTCGCGACAATCGCGGCGGTTTCACCAGCCAGGCCGTGCTCGACGTCTTGCGACGCGCCCGTGCCGGGGTCTTCGTCAACCGGGCGCGCCATGCCGAGCCGCTGCCGAGCCTGACCGCGCCACCCGTGCTGGTGACGCTGATCAACGGTGGCACCGCCTCGGACGGCGACCAGTTCGCCTACTATGTCCGGCAGTTCGGCCTCGGCCCGCTGGTCGGCACCAGGACCTGGGGCGGCGTGCAGGGCATCGATGCGCCCTGGCCGCTGATGAACGGCACCGGCCTGCTGATCCCGAAGGACAGTCTCGCCGCGGACGGGCACTGGATCATCGAGAACGCCGGCGTGGCGCCCGACGTCGAGGTCGAGGACAGGCCCGATGCGGCGACGACCGATCGCGACGCGCCGCTCGAGCGCGCGGTCGCGGTGGCGCTCGCCCGGCTGCGGACCGATCGGCGCCCTCCCGTCCGCATTCCTGCGCCGCTTCCCGCCTATCCGCCGGCCGGCGAGGTTCCGGGCGCCGCCTTCGGGCGGGACTAGAGCGTTTTTCGATCGGACGGAGTCGTCTGATCGAAAGGAAATGCTCTCCTATCAAAGAGCTAGAGCACTACTCCCGATCCAATTGGATCGGGAAGTGCTCTAGAAGCGAGCCGGACGCCGGCAGCCGCGCGCCGGCGGGCAGGTCGCGGCGCCCCGCGGCGCGCCGGCGCGGTCCCGCTCCCCTTCTACGGCAAGCACCGGCGACCCATATTCTCGCGGCGCCCAAGGGTCGCCTCGTAGGGGCCCGGCGCGGCTGTTGCCTCGAGAGGGACAAGCACATGGACATCGCCAAATTCACCGAGCGTGCGCAAGGCTTCATCCAGGCCGCCGGCACGATCGCGATCCGAGACTATCACCAGCGACTGACGGCGGAGCATCTGCTGAAGGCGCTGCTCGACGATCCCGAGGGCGCGGCCTCCGGGCTGATCCGGGCCGCCGGCGGCGATCCCGCGCGCGTGAAATCGGCGGTCGAGGCCGAACTCGGCAAGCTGCCGCGGGTCGAGGGATCCGGCGCCGGCCAGCCGCAGGCCGACCCCGACTTCGTGCGCGTGCTCGACGCCGCGCAGACCGAGGCCGAGCGCGCCGGCGACAGTTTCGTCGCCCAGGATCGGCTGCTCGCGGCACTCGCCGCGCATCGCGGCGCCGCCGGGCGCGCGCTCCGCGACGGCGGCGCGAACCCGCAATCGATCACGCGCGCGATCGAGGCGGTCCGCAAGGGACGGCGCGTCGACAGCGCCGGTGCCGAGGCGACGTTCGACGCGCTGAAGAAATACGCGCGCGACGTGACCGAGGTGGCGCGCAGCGGCAAGCTCGACCCGGTGATCGGGCGCGACGAGGAGATCCGCCGCACGCTGCAGGTTCTCGCCCGCAGGACCAAGAACAACCCGGTGCTGATCGGCGAGCCCGGCGTCGGCAAGACGGCGATCGTGGAAGGTCTCGCGCTCCGCATCGTCAACGGCGACGTGCCGGAGGCGCTCAAGAACAAGCGCGTGATGGCGCTCGATCTCGGCGCGATGGTCGCCGGCGCCAAGTTCCGAGGCGATTTCGAGGAACGCCTCAAGGGTGTCCTGAAGGAGATCGAGGACGCGGCGGGCGAGATCATCCTGTTCATCGACGAGATGCACACGCTGGTGGGCGCCGGCCGCGCCGACGGCGCGATGGACGCGTCGAACCTGATCAAGCCCGAGCTCGCGCGCGGCACGCTGCATTGCATCGGCGCGACCACGCTCGACGAATACCGTAAGCATGTCGAGAAGGATGCGGCGCTGGCGCGGCGGTTCCAGCCGGTGTTCGTGGGCGAGCCGTCGGTCGCCGACACGATCTCGATCCTTCGCGGCATCCGCGAGAAATACGAGCTGCATCACGGCGTCAGGATCGGCGATGCGGCGCTGGTCGCCGCCGCGACGCTGTCGAACCGCTACATCACCGACCGTTTCCTGCCCGATAAGGCGATCGACCTGATCGACGAGGCGGCGTCGCGGCTCCGCATGCAGGTCGACAGCAAACCGGAAGCGCTCGACGAGCTCGACCGCCGGCTGGTGCAGCTCAAGATCGAGCGCGAAGCGCTCAAGCGCGAGCAGGACGCGGCGTCGCGCGACCGGCTCGGCAAGCTCGAAAGCGAGATCGCCGAACTCGAGGAGCGCTCGAACGCGATGTCGACGACGTGGCAGAACGAGAAGGCGAGCGTGCAGGAAACGCAGCGCCTGAAGGAGAAGCTCGATGCCGCCAAGAGCGAACTCGACATGGTCCAGCGTCGCGGCGACTGGGGCCGCGCGTCGGAGCTGATGCACGGGGTGATCCCTGCGCTCGAAAGCGAGATCTCGGCGCAGCAGGATGGCGAGCCCGGCACGCTGGTGCGCGAGAGCGTCGACGAGCAGGCGATCGCGTCGGTGGTGTCGCGCTGGACCGGCGTGCCGGTCGACCGCATGCTGGAAGGCGAACGCGCGAAGCTGCTCCGGATGGAGGACAAGCTCCGCGAGCGCGTGGTCGGCCAGGACGACGCGCTCGTCGCGGTGGCGCACGCGGTCAGGCGCGCGCGGGCGGGACTGCAGGATCCGCAGCGGCCGATCGGCTCGTTCCTGTTCCTCGGTCCGACCGGCGTCGGCAAGACCGAACTCACCAAGGCGCTCGCCGAGTTCCTGTTCGACGACGATCGGGCGATGGTGCGCATCGACATGAGCGAGTTCATGGAGAAGCACGCCGTCTCGCGGCTGATCGGCGCGCCGCCCGGCTATGTCGGATACGACGAGGGGGGCGTGCTGACCGAGGCGGTGCGGCGGCGCCCCTACCAGGTGATCCTGTTCGACGAGGTCGAGAAGGCCCACGAGGACGTCTTCAACATCCTGCTGCAGGTGCTCGACGACGGCAGGCTGACGGACGGTCAGGGGCGCACGGTCGATTTCCGCAACACGATCATCGTGCTCACGTCCAATCTCGGGTCGGACATCCTGGCCAGCCTGCCGGACGGCGAGCAGGCGTCGCTCGCCGAGGCGCAGGTGATGCGGGTGGTGCGCGAGCATTTCAGGCCCGAGTTCCTGAACCGGCTCGACGAGATCATCCTGTTTCGTCGGCTCAGGCGGGACGACATGGCACGGATCGTCGCGATCCAGCTGCGGCGCCTCCGGAGCCTGCTGGAGGACCGCCACATCGCACTCGCGCTCGATCAGGCGGCGACCGACTGGCTCGCGAACGAGGGCTACGACCCGGTTTACGGCGCGCGGCCTCTCAAGCGCGTGATCCAGCGCAGCCTGCAGAACAAGCTCGCCGGGATGCTGCTCGAGGGCAGGATCGCCGACGGCGAGACGGTTCGGGTATCGGTCGGTCCCGATGGCCTGCTCATCGACGGCCGCCTCGCCGAGGCGGCCTGACGCGCGCGGCGGCGCGGGATCACGTTCCGCGTCGCCGCCCGTTCTTCACGGAACCGATGCCGCCCTCCTCGCTTGCCTCCGCAGGCTCAAGAGGAGAACAGCAATGTTCATGCGAATCGACCGGCTGCAGGCGGAGCTGCCGCCACCCAAGAAAGCCGACCCGAATGCGGCCGCGGCGTTGCAGGAACTGCTCGGCGGCAAGTACGGCGAGATGTCGACACTCGGCAACTACATGTTCCAGAGCTTCAACTTCCGTTCCAAGTCGAAGCTGCGGCCGTTCTATGAACTGGTCGCGAGCATCACGGCCGAAGAACTGGGGCATCTCGAGATCGTGAGCAACGGCGTCGTCATGCTGGCCAACGGCCCTGACGATCCGAAGAACGAGAAGGGCGGCGCCGACATTTCGAAGGCACCGTTCGAGGCGATGCAGGACATCCGTTCGACGGCGTCGTTCGTCTCCTACGGCGGCGGCGCGGTGCCGGTGAACAGCAACTCGATGTCGTGGAACGTCGACATGGTGACGACGACCGGCAACGTGGTCGTCGACCTGCTGCACAATTTCCATCTCGAGTGCGGCGCACGCCTGCACAAGCTGCGCGTCTACGAGATGCAGGCGACGCCGACCGGCCGAGAGGTCTGCGGCTACCTGCTCGTGCGCGGCTCCGTGCACGCGCATGCCTACGCGCTCGCGCTGAAGCAGATCACCGGCGTCGAGATCGAGAAGATGCTGCCGACGCCGAACATCGATCTCAGCAAGATCCCCGAGTGCCAGAAATACCTGGACGAGGGCTCGCATCGGCGCCTCTACACGTGGAGCCCCGAGGACTACAAGTCGATCAGCGGCATCTGGAACTCGAGCGAGCACGCGCTGCCCGGCGATCCGCCCGGTCCGCTTGAAGTGGTCGACGGTCACCCCGAGGGCGGCAAGATCCACGACCTCACCGGCATGGCGTCGGCGTTCGCGCCCGACTACGCGCCGGAGGAGATGTTCGAGATCGCGACCAAGCTCTACCAGAAGTCGCGTTGACGCGGTCCGGGATCGGCATGCCGGTCCCGTTCGCCGTGACCGGACAGGCTCGCGCGCGGCATCCCGCGCGCGGGCCTGTTCTCGTATCCAACCCGGTCATCGTCTCGAGCAACCTCATGGACCAGACCACGTCTCGGTCCCGTCCACATGAGACAAGTTGCTCGATCCACTCAGTTTCTAGAGCACGACCTTCAGCCAGAGACCGATTTCGGTCCAGCTGAACGTGCTCTAGGGTCGCGCTTCACGAGCCGGTCGCCGGCTTGTCCGAGCGGAGCGAAGCGATGGACGGGGCGTCGGGCGAGATCATCCGCGAGGTCGGCGCCAGCGTCCGTTCGCTCGCCTGGCCGGCCGTCATCGTGGTGCTCGCGCTGGTGTTCCGGCACGGCGTGGCCGCGCTGCTCGCGCGGGTCGGCACCCTGTCGGTGTCCGTGCCGGGCTTCGGCCTGTCGGTGTCCGCCCCCGTGATGCAGCTGCTGCGTCAGGCCGACACGGCGCGAACCGGCCGCCGCGCTGCGAGCGACCCTGCGGCCGCGGCCGACGCCGCCGGCTTCGTCCGGTCCGCACCGCCGCGTGGCTCGGCGACCGACAGGCGACCGTCGCTGGTCTGGGTCGACGAGCGGCCCGATGCCGGCGCCAACGAGATCGCGGCATTGCTCGCCACCGGCTGCGACGTCCTTCGTCTCGCCCGCCCCGAGGATGCCGCCACCCGCTCCGCACGGGTGATCGTGCTCGCCTCGGCCGACATGCCCGATGCCGAGCTTCGTCGCCGCGCAAAGGCGGCCTTGCCCGAAGCGACGCAGGTTCTGTACCCCGATGTCGCGGCGGAGCCGCATGTCGAGACCGACGCTCCGATGCCGACAGATCCCGCCTCGCTGTTCGCGACCGTGATCGGGCTGCTGAACCGGTAGCCTCAGGACTGCTCGCGCAGCTTTCGGAGGATTTCGCGGATCATCTCGTCGGGCGTCTGCTCGACGTCGACGACGATCGGGTTCTCGTCGGAAGCGGGCTCCTCGAGCGTGTGCAGCTGGCTGTCGAGCAGGCTCACCGGCATGTAGTGGCCGGTCCGATGCTGCAGCCGGTCGAGCAGGATCTCGCGCGACGCGCGCAGGTAAAGGATGCGCACGGCATCCTTGTGCGCGCCGATCAGCCGCTCGCGATAGGCGCGCCTGAGCGCGGAGCAGGTGATCAGGCCGCGACCATCGGCCGCGAGCCGACCGTCGATCCAGTCACGGCACCGATCGAGCCATGGCCAGCGATCCTCGTCCGTGAGCGGCGTTCCCTGCCGCATCTTCTCGACATTCTCGGGCGAGTGCAGCTCGTCGCCTTCCTGGAACGGCCAGCCGAGCAGCTTGTCGACGAGCAGCGCCACGGTCGACTTGCCGGCGCCGGACACGCCCATGCAGATCAGCACACGCGGCCGGATCGCCGCGATGTCGGCGTGCGTTTCGGCATGCGAGCGGAGCGCCTCGTGCGTTCGGTCGGCGGTGACGCCGGGATCGGGGTGGGCGGTCGGGTTGGGTGTCTCGGGAGAGGTGTTCAAGTCTCGTATCGTCCTCTGGCTCAGTCTCGTGTCGCGGTGATCTCGCGAATGCCGTCGGCGCCGGCCACGATCGCGAGCCCGGCACGATCGAGGAACAGACCGGTCTCGATCACGCCGACGATGTCGCGCATGTCGCGCTCGAGCGCGCGCGGCGCGTCGATCGAAACCATGTGGCAGTCGAGGATCATGTTGCCGCCGTCGGTCACGAACAGCGAGCCGCCGTTGTCGCGTCGCGGGCGCGTGGTCGCGCCGAGACCGCGGAGCGCGCGGTCGGTCACCTCCCAGCCGAATGGCGCCACCTCGACCGGGACGGGGGTGCGTTCGCCGAGGCGTGTGACGAGCTTGCTGTCGTCGGCGATCACGACGAAGCGACGGGCGGCGCTGGCGACGATCTTCTCGCGGAACAGCGCACCGCCGAGACCCTTGATCAGGTCGAGCCGGGTCGGCTCGATCTCGTCGGCGCCGTCGATGTCGAGATCGATCGCGTCGGTGTCGGCGAACCCGATCATGCGTATGCCGCCGTCGCGCGCCTGGGCGGCGCTGCGCTCGGACGTCGCGATCGCTTCGATCCGAAGGCCGTCGCGGACGCGGGCGAGGAGCGCCTCGATCAGGAAGAAGGCGGTCGAGCCGGTGCCGAGCCCGACGACCATGCCGTCGGTGACCAGGGTCGCGGCGGCGACCGCGGCCTGCCGCTTCAGCGCCGCCTTCGGATCGGGCGCGGGTCCGGTCATGCCGCCGCGCCGGCCGCCGCCTCATCGAGCATCCAGGTGACGCGGCCGACGCTGGTGATCCGGCTCGCCGGCAGCGAGCGGTCGCCGCCGCGGACGCGTGCGAGGACGGCTTTCTTGCCGGCGCCCGCGATCAGGAAGATCACGTGCCGCGAACTCATGATGCAGGGATAGGTCAGCGTCAGACGCGTGTTCGGTGCGTCGAGCGGGACGCAGGGCGCCACCCAGTCCAGCACGTTCTCGAGCACCGGCGTGTCTGGAAACAGCGAGGCGGTGTGGCCGTTCTCGCCGAGACCCAGCAGAACGACGTCGAACAGCGGCCGTGTGCTGTCGAGGCTCTCGCCGCGATAATGGGCCATCAACTGCGCCTGGTAGCGGCGCGCCGCCTCCTCCGGCTCACCGTCGGTCGGCATCGGGTGCACGTTCGCTGGCGGCAGATGGACGTGGTCCAGCAGCGCCTCGCGCGTCATGCGATAGTTGCTGTCCGCGTGGTCGTGCGGGACGAAGCGCTCGTCGCCGAAGAAGAGGTGCGTGCGTGCCCAGGGAAAACGGTCGGCGTATTCGGCCGCCAGGATCTCGTACAGCCGCTTCGGGGTGGAGCCGCCGGAGAGTGCCACCGTGAAAGCGCGATCGGGATCCTCGTTCGCGCGGTCGAGCAGGAATTCCGCGGCCCGCGCCGCCAGAGCCTCGGCGTCCGGCAACATTTCGGTGTCGTCGATCTGTGTCATGGATCCTCCCGGGGATCTGAGCGCCTCGTCGACTAGAGCGTCTTTCGATCAGACGGAGTCGTCTGATCGAAAGGAAATGCTCTCCCATCAAAGAGCTAGAGCAGGTGTTTCTCGACACCCTTGGCGAAGCCCTCGTTCTCGCTGTCGTCGGTCACGAAGGTCGCGGCCTCCTTCACCTCGTCGACCGCCTGGCCCATGGCGATCGAGACGCCGCCGCGCGCGAACATCAGCATGTCGTTCGGCTGATCGCCGAAGGTCGCGATCTCGTCGGCCGGGATGGCAAGCAGGCGGGAGAGCGTGAGCACGACGTCGCCCTTGTTCGCGTGCGGGTGGGTGACGTCGAGGTAATAGGGTTGCGAGCGGGCGGCCGACGCGCCATCGCCGAGTTCGTCGCGTAGTTCGTGCTCGGCACGCTTGACGAGTTCGTGGTCGTCCGAAACGCCGACGATCTTGACGGCGTGGTCGAGGGCGGCGCCGAAATCGGTCGACACCTTGGGATCGAACCTCACGGTCCACTTCTCGCGCGCGACATGCGGCCCGTCGGCGTCGGGCACGATCCAGTCCTCGCCGGCATAGACCCACACGTCGAGGCCGTGCCGGCGAAGGCTCTCGACGGTCCTTTCGGCGGCGTCGCGGTCGAGGTTCTTGCTCTCGATCACGCTCATGTCGGGTTTGACCAGCAGGCCGCCGTTGAAGCCGGCGATCGGCGTGCTGATGCGCAGCGGCTCGAACAGCATGGCCATGCCCTTGGGCGGGCGGCCGCTGGTGACGGCGAAGCGGATCCCCTTGTCCTCGAGCGCGCGGACGGCACGGATCGCACGCTCCGTCAGTAACTTCTCCTTCGTCACCAGCGTGCCGTCGACGTCGGCCAGCAGCAGCGAGGTTTTCGCCATCGTGTGAGCTCCGGTCAGTGCGGTTGCGGGGCGCGCGGGAGGACAAGGGTCTCGATCGCCTCGGCCCAGCCGTCGCTGCGGTTCGATCCCGTGGTGAACATGGCGTGCGACTGCACCTCTTCGGTCGCGTTGCCCATCGCGATCGAGAGGCCGGCGATCGCGAGCATCGGGATATCGTTGCCCATGTCCCCGAGGCATGCGGTCTCGTCGACGGGCACGCCCATCAGCGATGCGAGGCGCCGGAGACCGTGGTCCTTCCGCGCGGACGGATGCGTCACGTCGAGGTAGTAGTCCTGGCTCCTGTGCGCGGCGACGCTGCCGGCGAGCGCGCTCTGCATCTCGATCTCGACCCGCGCGAGCTTCGCGTAATCGGCGGTCGCGCCCATGATCTTGCCGGCACGCCCGATCACGCCCTCGAAGTCGGGGACCACCGTCGGTTCGATCCCGACGGTCCGGCGCTCGAGGGGCACATAGGCGCCGGCCGGGTTGGTCACGAACCACTCGTCATCCGCGAACACCCACGCGTCGATCCCGTGTGTCTCCAGCATCTCGATCGCCAGGCGGGCCGGTGTCTCGGCGATCAGCAATTGGTCGAGCACGCTGCCGTCGGACCCGGTGATCTCGCCGCCGTTGAAGCCGGCGCGAGGCGTGTCGAGCGCGAGCGTCCGCATCAGTGCGTCGAGCCCGCGCGGCGGACGGGCACTGATCAGTGCCAGCCGGATGCCGCGTTCGGCAAGGCGCGCGACCGCCTGCTGCGCGCGCGGCGTGACGCGCTTGTCGGGATCGACCAGCGTGCCGTCGATATCGGTGACGACGAGACGGATCGTGCTCGCTGGTGTTTTCAACGGCTCAACCTCAGCCAGCGCCGGCCGTCGCGGGCGAGCAGCGCCTCGGCCGCGCGCGGGCCTGCCGAACCGCACGCGTAAGGGTGCACGATGCCCTCGCCCGCCTCCCAACTGTCGCGGGCCGGTTGCACGGCGCGCCATCCGGCTTCGACGTTGTCGGCGCGCTGGAACAGCGTCGCGTCCCCGATCAGACAATCGTAGATCAATGTCTCGTATCCCGTGCTCGGGCCTTCCTTGAAGAAGTCGGCGTAGTCGAAATTCATGCGGACGCCGCCGAGCGACACGGCGGGGCCCGGGCGCTTGGCACTGAATTGCAGCGTCACGCCCTCGCGCGGCTGGATGTGCAGGACGAGGATATTCGGCGTCAGCTTCTCGACCGGCGTGTCGCGGAAGAGCGCGTACGGCGCCTGCTTGAAATGGACCGCGATCTCGGTGCGGCGGACCGCGAGGCGCTTGCCGGTGCGGAGATAGAACGGCACGCCGGCCCAGCGCCAATTGTCGAAATGCAGCTTCATGGCGACGAAGGTCTCGGTCGTGCTGTCGCCGGCGACGCCCGGCTCGGCGCGATATGCCTTGCGGCTTTCGCCGGCGAGCTCGCCCGCCACGTACTGACCGCGCACGGCGGGCGCGTGCTCGCCGCTGAAATCCATCGGGTGGATGGCGGACAGCACCTTCGACTTCTCGTCGCGCACCGCGTCGGCGTCGAACGAGGTCGGCGCTTCCATCGCGGTCATCGCGAGCAGCTGCATCAGGTGGTTCGGCACCATGTCGCGCATGGAGCCGGTCTGCTCGTAGAAGCCGGCCCGTTTCTCGACGCCCACCGTCTCGGCGGCGGTGATCTGCACGTGGTCGATGTTCTGCCGGCTCCAGAGCGGCTCGAAGATGCCGTTCGAAAAGCGCAGCGCCAGGATGTTCTGGACCGTTTCCTTGCCGAGATAGTGATCGATCCGATAGATCTGCTCCTCGTCGAGTACGGCCAGCAGGCGACGGTTGAGCGCGCGCGCCGAGGCGAGGTCGGACCCGAACGGTTTCTCGACGACGACGCGGCGGAAATGCCCTTCCGTCTCGGCGACCAGACCGGCGCGCGCGAGCTGCTCGACGGTGGGCGCGAAGAAGCGCGCCGCGACGGCGAGGTAGAACACCGCGCTCTTGCCTGCGATGCGGCGGCCGAGCTCGTCATACGTCGCGGGATCGTCGAAATCGCCGCGCAGATAGGAGACGCGGTCGCGTAACCAGTCCCAGCGCGCGCGATCGAGCGCGGTCGCACCTTCCGCGTCGCCGCGACGCTCGACCACGAAGCGGCTGAGACTGTCCTCGTAGCGGGATTGCAGCGTGCCGTCGTCGCCGTCGACACGGTCCACGCCGATGATGTTGAAGTCGTCGTCGAGCAGGCCCGCGAGGGTCAGGTTGTAGAGCGCCGGCGCGAGCAGACGCGCGGTCAGGTCGCCGCCCGCGCCGAAGATCACCATCGTGCAGGGTGGCGCGGTGGGCGGCTTCGCCTGCGGCTCAACCTCGCCTTCCGCGAACCCGGCGATGTCGCCGATATGCTTCAAGCCCAAACCATGCGTCTCCGCAGCCGCGATCAGCTCTTGTCGGCCGCTTGGCCCTCTTGATCGACCGCCCGCCCATGCTTGTCGTCGACTTGGTGCTGCTCGACATGGCCGCCGAACTGGAAGCGCATCGCCGACAGCAGCTTCTCGCCGAAATTGTTGCCGGTCCGGCTCCGGAAGCGCGCGAACAGCGATGCCGACAGCACCGGCACCGGCACGGCCTCCTCGATGGCCGCCTCGATGGTCCAGCGTCCCTCGCCGCTGTCGGCAACCTTGCCGCTGTAGTCGGACAGCGTCACATTCTGCGCCAGTGCGTTCGCGGTGAGATCGAGCAGCCAGGAGGCGACGACCGAGCCGCGGCGCCACACTTCGGCGATGTCGGCGACGTCGAGATCGTAGCGCTCGTCTTCGGGTAGGTCGCCCGACTTCTTGCTGTTCAACACGTCGAAGCCTTCGGCGTAGGCCTGCATCATGCCGTACTCGATGCCGTTGTGGACCATTTTGACGAAATGGCCGGAGCCGGCCGGTCCACAATACATATAGCCCTGTTCGGGACGGGGATCGCGGCCGTCGCGGTTCGGCGTTTTCTCCAGATCGCCGGCGCCAGGTGCGAGCACGTTGAGGATCGGGTCGAGCCGGTCGACGGTCTCGCGCGGGCCGCCGATCATCATGCAGTAGCCGCGGTCGAGACCCCATACGCCGCCCGACGTGCCGACGTCGACGAAGTCGATCTTCTTCTCGCGCAGCTCCCGGGCGTGTCGGATGTCGTCCTTGTAGAAGGAGTTGCCGCCATCGATGATGCAGTCGCCGGCCTCGAGCAGCCCCGAGAGCTCGGCGACCGTCGCGTTCGTGATGTGACCGGCCGGCAGCATGACCCAGACGGCGCGCGGCGCGTCGAGCTGACGCACCATGTCCGCGAGGTCGCGCGAGGCGCGGCTGTTGGGCGCGCGCTCGTGCACGCGCGCCATGGCCGCGTCGTCGCGATCGTACAGCACGACCGTATGGTCGTGGCGTGCGAGCCGGATGCTGATGTTCCCGCCCATACGGCCGAGCCCTATCACGCCGATCTGCATCCCAATCTCCTCCAACGATGGCCGCGCGGGGTGGCGTCGCTCTCCGCCGCCGCCTCGTGCGATGGTCTCAGGTCAGCGCGGTCTTGATCGCGCCCGCGAGCGCGTCGAGTCCGGTTTCGAGGTCTCCCGCGAGATGGACGCGGAGCGCGCGACGGCCGCGCTCTGCGAGCACGTCGAAATCGCCGCGTGCCTGCGCCGCCTTGACGATGCCGAAGGTGTATCTCGCACCCGGTACCGGCAGGTCGGCCGCATCGTCGGCGGTGATCTGCAGGAACACGCCGCTGTTCGGGCCGCCCTTGTAGGCCTGACCGGTCGAGTGCAGGAACCGCGGTCCGAACTCGGCAGCGGTCGCGACGTGCTTCGCGTCGCGGATCCCCTCGCGGACGCGCTCGATCCATCCGCGTGTGTCGGCGTCGCGCTCGATATAGGCGAGCACGGCCGCGTAGTCACCCGGCCGTAGCCGGGCGAAATGCGCGCGCAGGATCGAGGCCGCGTCCGACCCCGTAAGCTCGGCCGCGTTGCGGCCATCGGCGAAGAAAAGGAAATTGCCATCGGTCGCGAACGGGCTCTCGTCGGGCAGCTTGCCGGATTGCTCGTAGGCGTCGGTCAGCTTCCGCGTCTCGATCTTGCTCGCCTCGACATCGGGCTGATTGAACGCGTTGATCCCGATGATGGCGCCGGCGACCGCGGTCGCCAGCTCCCATCGGAAGAACTCCTGCACGATGTGCTGCTTGTTCGGCAGCGTGATGGTGACGACCGGCTGTCCGGCCTCGATCAGGGCTCGGACCGCCATCTCCTGCGCCGGGTCGGGCTGGTCGGCGAGCTTCAGATAGGCGAACACCCGGTCGTTGCCGTAGAGATCGGCCGAGCCGAGCGCCTCGTTGTCGATCGGGATCAACCCGCGACCATCCTTGCCGGTGCTTTCGGCGAGGAGCTGCTCGAGCCAGGCGCCCATGTCGTAGATCGCGGGGGACGCGACGAAGGTCACCTTGTCGCGGTGGAAGTCGCGGGCCGCGACGCCGAGGATGGCGCCGAGATGCACGCCGGGGTTCTGCTTCGGCGGCACGCTGTCGGCGCAGGATCGTGCCATCGCCCGACCGGCGATCAGCATCTGCCGCACGTCGATGCCGCAAGCCGCCGCCGGCACCAAGCCGAACTTCGACAGCACCGAGTAGCGACCGCCGATCTGCTTGTCGCCGTAGAAGATGTCGCGGAAACCGTCTTCCTTCGCGACCTGCTCCATGTGCGACCCAGGATCGGTCACGGCGACGAAGTGGGCGCCTGCCTTGCCCTCGCCGAGCGCGTCGGTCGCGAGCTTGTAGAAATAGGCCTTGAGGATGTTCGGCTCGAGCGTGCCGCCGGATTTCGACGACACGACGAAGAGCGTCTTCGCCGGATCGATGCGTCCCGCGAAGGTCGCGACCTGCTGCGGATCGGTGCTGTCGAGCACCAGCAGTTCGGGCCAGCCGCCGCGATGGCCGAAGGTCTCGGCGAGGACTTCCGGACCGAGTGACGAGCCGCCCATTCCGAGCAGCAGCACGTGCGAGAAACCGCCGCGCTCGACGTCGGCGGCGAAACGCTCGAGCGCGTCGATGTCATCGAGCTGCGCGTCGATGACGTCGAGCCAGGCGAGCCACTGGCCTTCGTCCGCACCGGTCCACACCGAGGCGTCGCGCAGCCAGAGCTTCCGGATAAGGCCGTGCTTCCGCCACTTCTCGAGCTCGGCGCCGACGGCGTGTTCGAGATCCGCGGGCAGCTTCGCGTCGGTGGTGGTGAGGTTCGCCCCGATCAGCGCCGTCCGCTTGGCCGCGACCGCGCCGAGCAGCGCATCGAACGCGTCGGCGAACGATTGCACCCCCTCTTCGACCAGCGTCGTGGTGACCCCGTCGAGGTCGAGCCCGAGCCGCTCGGCTTCCGACAGGACGTGGCGGGCAGCGTCGACATCCGCATTCAGCGTGTCGGCGACCGTGCCGTGATCGCGGAACGCGTCCATCGTGGCTGGCGGCATCGTGTTGACGGTGTCGGCGCCGATCAGCCCATCGACGTAGAGGACGTCGGAATACGCCTTGTCCTTGGTGCCCGTGCTCGCCCAGAGCAGGCGCTGCGGGTTCGCTCCCGCCGCCTTCAGGGTCTGCCAGCGCTCGGAGGCCGAGACTTCGAGATAGTGCTGATAGGCGAGCTTCGCGTTGGCGATCGCGACCTTGCCGCGCACCGCCTTGAGCGCGTCGGCCTCGGCATCGCCCGCTTCGACCCGCTTGTCGATGGCGCCGTCGATCTTGCCGTCGATGCGGCTGACGAAGAACGACGCGACGGACGCGACATGGGAGATGTCCTCGCCCTTCGCGTGTCGCGCTTCCAGCCCCTGCAGGTAGGCTTCGAGCACGGCCTCATAGGCGCCGCGCGAGAACAGCAGCGTCACGTTGATGTTGATGCCGTCTTCGATCAGCGTCCGGATCGCCGGGACGCCGGCCTCGGTGCCGGGCACCTTGACCATCAGGTTCCTGCGATCGACGCGCTGCCAGAGCTTGCGCGCCTCCTTGATCGTCGGATCGGTGGTGAGCGCGAGATAGGGCGACACTTCGAGGCTCACGTAGCCGTCGAGCCCCTCCGTCTCGTCCCAGACCGGCTTGAGCACGTCGGCGGCGGCGCGGATGTCGGTGATCGCGCAGCTCTCATACATCGCCGACGCGTCGTTCTCGCCGGAGCCGACGACCGACTTCATCTCGTCGTCGTATTCGGTGCCGTGGCCCATCGCCTTCTCGAAGATCGACGGGTTCGAGGTAACGCCGCGGAGACCGTCGCGCTCGACCAGCTCCTTGAGCTTGCCTTCGCGGACGAAGCTCCGCTGGATGAAGTCGAGCCAGGGGGCCTGGCCGGCCTGCCCGAGCGCCCGAAGCGTGTTGCCGCCTTCGACCTTGGTCACGACGTTCATGGTCGGGATCCTTCCATCTGTGCCGGGAGCCGTCCCGGAACGGGCGGGCGCGCGCGTCCCCGCCACGACGTCAACGCGGAACTCGCGCTCAATGCGTCCGCTTGGCCTGCTCGCGCGCCTTCTCGAGCACGGCCTCGGGGGTGAAGCCGAACTTCTTCGACAGCGCCGACAAGGGTGCCGACGCGCCGAACGTGTGCATGGCGATGATCGCGCCGCCCGGACCGGCGTAGCGATCCCAGCCGAGGCTCGCCGCCTGTTCGATGCAGACCCGGCCGACGACGGCGCGCGGCAGCACCGCCTCGCGATACGCCTCCGGCTGCTCCTCGAACAACTCCCAAGACGGCAGCGACACCACGCGCGCCTTGATGCCCTCCGCCGTCAGCGTCTCGTAGGCGCCGACCGCGAGCGACACCTCGCTGCCGGTCGCGATCAGGATCACGTCCGGCTTGCCGCCCTCCGCATCGGCCATCACGTAGCCGCCCTTCACCACGTTCGCGGCCGAGGCGTATTTCGTGCGGTCGTAGGTGGGGAGGTTCTGCCGGCTCAGGATCATGCAGACCGGCTGTTCCTTCAGAGGCAGCGCGAACCGGTAGGCCTCGGCGACCTCGTTCGCGTCGGCCGGACGCATGGTGATCAGGCCGGGCGTCGCGCGGAGCTGCGCCAGTTGCTCGATCGGCTGGTGCGTCGGGCCGTCTTCGCCGACGCCGAAACTGTCATGCGTGAAGATGTAGATGACCGGCAGTTCCATGATCGCCGACAGCCGGATCGGCGCCTTCATGTAGTCCATGAAGATCAGGAAGCCGGAGCCGTAGACGCGAAGGCCGCTCACGGCCATGCCGTTCATGATCGAGCCCATCGCGTGCTCGCGGATGCCGAAATGCAGGTTGCGGCCGCCGTAATGGCCCTTCTCGAACGAGCCGGCGCCCTGGAACTTGAGGTCGGTGTTGGTGGACGGCGACAGATCGGCCGAACCGCCGAGCATGAACGGAACGTTCGGCGCGATCGCGTTCAGCACCTTGCCCGAACTCACCCGCGACGCGACGCCCTTCGGGTCGGCGTCGAACACCGGGATGTCCCGGTCCCAGCCTTCGGGCAGCGTGTGCTCGCGGATCATGTCGAGTTCGGCGGCGAGATCCGGGTACTCCACCCGGTAGCGCTCCATCATCGCCTGCCAACCCTTGTGGGCGTCGCGGCCGCGCTTGCCGAAATGGGCGTCGAAATGCTTCGGCACTTCGGGAGGCACCAGGAACTGCGCGTCCTCGGGCCAGCCATAAGCGCGCTTGGCGCCGCGGATCTCGTCCTCGCCGAGGGGCGAGCCATGCGCGGAGTGGTTTCCGGCCTTGGTCGGCGCGCCCCACCCGATCACGCTGTGGACCATGATGAAGGTCGGACGGTCGGCGACCGCGCGGGCCTGCTTGATCGCGTCGACGAACCCGTTGGTGTCGTTCGCGTCGGCGACCTCGATCGTGTTCCAGCCGTAGCCCTTGAAGCGGTCGAGCACGCTTTCGCTGAAGGCGAGATCGGTCGAGCCCTCGATCGTGATGCGGTTGCTGTCGTAGATCCAGGTCAGATTGCCGAGGCCGAGATGCCCGGCGACCGACGCGCTCTCGCCTGACACGCCCTCCATCATGTCGCCGTCACCGGCGAGCGTGTAGACGTGGTAGTCGAAGACCGGGAAGTTCGGCTTGTTGTAGCGGTCGGCGAGGTATTTCTGCGCCATCGCGATGCCGACCGAGTTGCCGCATCCCTGGCCGAGCGGGCCGGTGGTGGTCTCGATCCCCGACGTGAACCGATACTCAGGATGACCCGGGGTCTTGCTGTCGAGCTGGCGGAACTGCTTGAGGTCGTCGATCGTCAGCGCGGGCTTGCTGCGGTCCTCGTGCTCGTTCACGGCCTTGATGCCGGTCAGGTGGATCAGGGCGTAGAGCAGCATCGACGCGTGGCCGACGGACAGCACGAACCGGTCGCGGTTCGGCCAGTTGGCATCGTCCGGATCGTAATGCATGAACTTCTGCCACAACGTGTAGCCGATCGGCGCGAGCGCCATCGGCGTCCCGGGGTGGCCGGAGTTCGCCTTCTGCACGGCATCCATCGCCAGGGTGCGGATGGTGTTGATGCACAGCTGATCGATGCCGGTGTCGGCCCCCATCGACAGGCCCTCGGGCGCGGCGTTCGCCGCCTTGCGTTCCACCATCGCCGGCACCGCCATGCTCGATCTCCATCCAGGAATGTTGCGCGACACCGAGGTGCCGCTCTCGCCCGGCGTGCCACCCGACCCGCCACCAGCCCGCCACAGGCCCTAGCGCATGGCAGGGGTGGCACGTTCCGCACCATAGCGAAGTGAATGTTCGGCGACGTCCATCGTTGCATCCGGAAGCCGCCGACGTCACCGGGGCGAATATACTTCAGTAGCGCGTAGAATATGAAACACCCAGGCGCCAACCGGCGAATAGCCTTGACACCGGCCTCTGGCGTGGTGATTTGTCCAGCCCCGCCTGTCGACCGGAGATCATCCATGTCCGACGCCGCGCTCGATCGCGCATCGGGTCCCGCGATCCGCGCCGCACCATCGGCCGGGTCGAGGCGGCCGGCGTGGCACCGTCCCGGCCGCGCGATCGGCGTCGCGCGCCGTCTCGCCTCCCCGGTCGCGCTGCTGCTCGCCTGGCAGGCGCTCGCCTCGGCGGGGGTGGTGTCGGAACGGACGCTGGCGTCGCCGCTCCGCATCGTCCAGACCTTCGGCACCCTGATCGCCGACGGCACCCTGATCGACAACCTGCTGATCTCGCTCGCCCGCGTGCTGGTCGGGCTCGCCATCGCGATGGTGCTCGGCGTGTCGCTGGCCCTGTGGTCGGGCCTGACCCGCGTCGGCGAGGAGATCGTCGACGCGCCGCTGCAGATGATCCGCACCATGCCGCATCTCGCGCTGGTGCCGCTGTTCATCCTCTGGTTCGGCATCGGCGAGACGCCGAAGATCGCGCTCGTGGCGCTCGGCGCCGTGTTCCCGATCTATCTCAACCTGCTGTCCGGGATCAGGAGCGTCGATGTCCGCCTGCTCGAACTCGCGCGCACGCTCCGCCTGTCCCGGGTCGCGACGATCCGCCACGTGGTGCTGCCCGGTGCGATCGCGCCGGCGCTGACCGGACTGCGCTACGCGGTCGGCGTCGCCTGGCTCAGCCTCGTGGTCGGCGAGCAGATCAACGCGAGCTCCGGTATCGGCTACATGATGATGGACGCGCGCGACTTCATGCGCACCGACATCATCCTGGTCGGCCTCCTGGTCTACGCGCTGCTCGGCCTCGGCACCGACGCCGCGGTGCGCGCACTCGAGCATCGCGCGCTGCGCTGGCAGCGTCGCTGACACACGCGCGCCGACGCGCCTCGGTTGAAGGGTTCCGCTCCATGGACACGCTCGCGCCCGCCTCCGTCCAATCACCGATCGACATGTTCTGGTTCCTGCCGACCAGCGGCGACGGCCGTTACCTCGGCGGCAACGAGGGCCGTCGCGTCGCCGACAACCGCTACATGCGGGAGATCGCGACGGCGGCCGACCGGCTCGGCTACAGGGGCGTGCTGCTGCCGACCGGGGCAGGCTGCGAGGACGCCTGGGTCACCGCGTCCGCGATCGTCACCCACACGGAACGCCTCCGTTTCCTGGTCGCGCTGCGGCCCGGCACCACGCTGCCGGGCGAGGCCGCCCGGATGGCCTCGGCGTTCGACCGGCTCTCCGACGGCCGGCTGCTGCTGAACGTCGTCGTCGGCGGCAATCCGAAGGACCTCGCCGGCGACGGCATCTTCCTCGGCCATGACGAACGCTACGACCAGGCCGACGAGTTTCTCCGCATCTTCCGCGGCCTGATGGCCGGCGAAACGGTGACGTTCTCGGGCCGCTATCTCAAGACCGAGGGTGGCAAGCTGCTGTTCCCGCCGGTGCAGCAACCCTGCCCGCCGCTTTATTTCGGCGGCTCCTCGCCACGCGCCCACGCGCTCGCCGCCGAGCAGGTCGACATGTATCTGACCTGGGGCGAGCCGCCGGCGGCGGTCGCGGCCAAGATCGCCGACATGCGGGCGCGCGCGGCGGCCACGGGTCGCGCGATCCGGTTCGGCATCCGCCTCCACCTGATCGTGCGCGAGACCGACGACGAAGCCTGGGCCGCCGCCGACCGGCTGATCTCGCGCCTGTCCGACGAGACCATCGCCAAGACGCAGGAGTTCATGGCCAAGGCGACCGACAGCGAAGGTCAGCGCCGCATGATGGCGCTGCACGGCGGCCGTCGCGACCGGCTCGAGGTGAGCCCCAATCTCTGGGCCGGGGTCGGGCTGATGCGCGGCGGCGCCGGCACCGCGCTGGTCGGCTCGCCCCGCACGGTCGCCGAACGGATCCGCGAGTATCAGGCGCTCGGCATCGATACGCTGATCGCGTCCGGTTACCCCCATCTCGAGGAAGCCTACCGGGTGGCGGAACTGCTGTTCCCGGCGCTCGGCCTCGACAACCCGATGACGCGCGGCGAGGGCGATGCGGCCCGCGTGTTCGGTGGCGGCGGCGCGCACGACCAGGCCGTGCTCTCGGCCGGCTCGGTCGCGCCCGCTTCACCCGTCTCGGTGAGCGCCGGGCGGCCGTGAGCGGCGCCCACGACGCATCGGTCGTCGCGCGCGGCCTCCGCCGCAGCTTCGGCGACCGGCCGGTCCTCGACGATCTCGACCTCACGATCGGCCGCGGCGAGTTCGTGGCCCTGCTCGGACGCAGCGGCTCGGGCAAGACGACGCTGCTTCGCGCGCTGGCGGGGCTCGACGACGGCGTCGAGGGCGCGCTCACCCGGCCCGAGGCGCGCGCGGTGGTGTTCCAGGAAGCGCGCCTGCTGCCATGGAAACGGGTCGACGAGAACGTCGCACTCGGCCTGCCAGGCGCCGACGCGCGGACACGGGCCGCCGACGCGCTCCGCGAGGTCGGGCTCGAACACCGCGCCGGCGCCTGGCCGCTCACGCTCTCGGGCGGCGAAGCGCAGCGCGCCGGCCTCGCGCGCGCGATCGTCCGCGCGCCCGAATTGCTGCTGCTCGACGAACCGTTCGCCGCGCTCGACGCACTCACCCGGCTCCGCATGCAGGATCTGGTGGCCGATCTCTGGCGCCGTCACCGCTGCGCCGTGCTGCTCGTCACCCACGACGTCGACGAGGCGATCCGGCTCGCCGATCGCATCCTGCTGCTCGACCGCGGCCGCATCGTGCTCGACCACGCCGTCGACATCGGCCACCCGCGGCGGCACGACAACCCCGCGCTCGCCCGCCTGCGCGAGACGCTGCTCGATGCGCTGGGCGTGCCGGTCGCGGCATGAGAGGAGGAAGGCCGGGCGCCTTCCCCCTCGCGCGGCCACCTACGCCGGCAGTTCGATCTGCACCTTCACGACGTCCGGGTGGCCGGCGGCGGCGTATTCGAACGCTTCGACGGCGTGCGCGAACGGGTAGGTTCGCGACACCAGCGGCGCGAGATCGATCTTGCCCGACGCGAGCAGCGCGACCGCGCGCGGGAAGACGTTCGCGTAGCGGAACACCGTCTCGACGCGCAGTTCCTTGATCGAGGCCTTGACGACGTCGAACGACACCGGTTCGGGCGGCATGCCGATCAGCACCAGGACGCCGCCCGGACAGGCGAGTTCGGTGATGTTCGCGTAGGCGCGCATGCTGCCGCTCGCCTCGAAGACGACGTCGGCGCCCCAGTCGACGGTGAGCGCGCGGACGCGCGCGACCGCGTCCCCGGTCGCGACGTTGACGGTCTCGATCCCCTCGTAGCGGCGTGCGACGGCGAGTTTCGCGTCGACCACGTCCGTCATGATCACCCGCGCGCAACCGGCCGCGAGTGCGGCGAGCGCGGTCATCATGCCGATCGTGCCGGCGCCGAGCACGACGGCAACCTGGCCGGGTTCGATGCGCGCCTTGGTGGCGGCCTGCATGCCGACGGCGAGCGGTTCGACGAAGGCGCCGGCCGCGAACGACACGCCGTCCGGCAGTTTGAAGGTGAGGTTCGCCGGATGCACGATTTCGGGCACGAGACAGCCGTGCACGGGCGGGGTCGCCCAGAAGGCGACCGCCGGATCGAGATTGTAGAGGCCGAGCCGGGACGCGCGCGAGGTCCAGTCCGGGATGCCGGGCTCCATGCAGACCCGATCGCCGGGCGCGAGCGTGGTGACGTCCGTGCCGGTCTCGACGACGACGCCGGACGCCTCGTGGCCGAGCACCATCGGCGCGCGCACCACGTAGGGGCCGATCGCGCCGTGCTGGTAGTAGTGCAGGTCCGAACCGCAGATGCCGACCGTGCGGATGGCGATCCGCACGTCGTGCGCGCCGAGCGTTCGCGGGAGATCGATGTCGCGAAGCGCGAGTTCGTGGGCGCGTTCGAGGACGAGGGCCTGCATGGGATCGCTCCTTCGGAAATCGGGCTTTGCCCACGAGGGCAGAGCCCGCACGGCGACAGCACGATCGGCTCCCGAGCCGACGGTGCTCTCGCTTCGTAAGCCATTATTCTCACCCGATCGAACGATCCTGTCCGATCAGATCATGCTCTAGAAACTCCGCAGCGTGAACGGCGCGACGAACTCGCCCGTTCGTGCCTTGGTGATCAGGATGCAGTTGAACAGCTGCTTTTCGCTCGCGGCGCCCGTCTTGCCGGTGCGGAGGACGCTGTCCGCCTCGTCGACCGCCTTCTTCGAGAACACCGCGACCGGCTGCAGCACCGTGTATTGCAGCTCGCCCGCGTTGATCGCCGACACCGCGTCGGGCGAGCCGTCGAAACCGCCGACCTTGATGCTGGAAAGCTTGCCCGCCTCCTTCAGCGCCGCGATCGCGCCGAGCGCCATCTCGTCGTTGCCGCTGATCACGCCGATGATGTCGGGGTGGGCCTGCAACATGTTCTGCATCTTGTCGTGACCCTGGGTGCGGTCCCAGTTCGCGACCTGCGCGGCCACCTTGTGCAGCCCGTCGTACTGGCTGAGCACGGTCTCGTAGCCATTCGAGCGCGTGGCGGCGTTGTTGTCGGACGGCGAGCCGAGCAGCTCGGCGTAGTTGCCCTTGTCGCCGACATCCTTGACCCATTGCTGCGCCCCGAGTGCGGCGCCCTGTGCGTTGTTGGAGACGAGCTGCGCCTTGGCGAGCCCCTCCTGGTTGATCTCGGCGTTCACGAGGATCACCGGGATGTTCGCGGCGATCGCCTTCTTGACCGCGCCGACGGAGCCGCTCGCGTTGGCCGGATCGAGGATGATCGCGACCGAGCGGTTGGTGATCGCGGTGTCGATCAGGTTGCTTTCGGTGTTGGTGTCGCCCTTCGAGGCGCCGACGATGGCGTGGTAGCCGAGCTTCTGCGCCTCGGCGGCCGCCACCTTCCCTTCCGTGAGCCAATAGGGATTGGCGGGGTCGTTGACGATGATCGTCATGAGACCGCCCGCCGCGGCGGCTGGCCGCGGCGCCCCTGCGAGAACCATGGCGGCGAGCGCCGCGGCCGCCAGCGTTCCGAGTGTTCCGGTCCTGGACATGGTCTTCTTCCTTGCTTGATGAACGTGGCGGTGAGGCCCGCGAGAGCTCAGACCGGTCTCGCGACGGAAGGCTGGCTCGGCGAGCCCGCGGGGCGGGCAGGCCGACGCTTATACTGGACGGCGTTCAGCAGCACGGCGAGGACGATCACGGCGCCGGTGAACACCGTCTGCCAATACGACGAGATGCCGATGATCACGAGCCCGTCCGACAGGAAGCCGATGACAAAGGCGCCGAGCATGGTGCCGCGCATGGTGCCGCGGCCGCCTGTGAGTGCGGCGCCGCCGATCACCACGGCGGCGATCGCGGTGAGCTCGTAGGAGACGCCGGCGGTCGGTCCCGCGGAGGTGAGCTGCGACGACAGGATCAGCCCGGCCGCCGACGCGCAGACGCCCGAGAGCACGTAGACGCTGACCTGCACCGATCGGACCGGCACGCCGGACAGTTCGGCCGCGCGCGGGTTGCCGCCCGCGGCATAGAGCCAGCGACCGAATGCGGTCCGTGCCAGCACGACATTGCCGGCGATGGCGACCACGGCGAGCACCACGACGCCGATCGGGATGCCGAACAGGTGGTTGAAGCCGAGCCAGTTGAAGCCCGTGTTGCCGAGCGCCTTGTTGCCGCCGAGATCGTTGTAGGTGAGGCCGTTGGTGATCAGCAACGCGGCGCCGCGCGCGACATACATCACGCCGAGGGTGGCGACGAAGGCGGGCACCTTGAAGCGCGCGATCAGCACGCCGTTGACGAGGCCGACCGCTCCGCCGAGCACGCAGGTGAGCACGGCCACCACCCACACCGGCGGGTAGAGCGTGACGCCGAGGGACGCGACGGTGACCCCCTGCATCAGGAAGCCGGCGACCACGCCCGAAAGGCCGAGCGTGGAACCGACCGAGAGATCGATGCCGCCGCTCAGGATCACCAGCAACATGCCGACGGCGAGGATCCCGTAGATCGCGACATGCGACGCCATCGTGAGGAAGTTGCCGACCGAGAAGTAGTAGGGCGACAGCAACGAGAACACCGCGACGATCACGATCAGCGCGAAGAAGGCGCGGCCCTCCAGCAGCAAGCGTCCGACGTCGAGATCGCGCGTCCGCGCGCGATCCGGGAGCGCGGCCGCGGACGCACCCGCGGTGTCTGCCATCTTCTTCATGGCCCTGCCGTCTGCCATCGCGTGTTTCCGAAGTCCGGGCGCGGCATCAGGCGGCCACCACGGCTTCGCCGGACGCGGCCATGATCTCCTCCTTGGTGGCATCCGGCGTGAACTCGGCCGAGATCCGGCCGCGCCGCATGACGACGATCCGGTGCGCGATGCCGAGGCATTCGAGCACCTCGGAGGTCGAGAACACGACCGCGAGCCCGTCGGCCGCCTTTTCGCCGAGCAGGCGGAACACCTCGGCCTTGGCGCCGATGTCGATGCCGCGGCTGGGCTCGTCGAGCAGGATGACCTTCGGGTCGGTCGCCAGCATCTTACCGATCACGACCTTCTGCTGGTTGCCGCCCGAGAGCGAGCCGATCGGCGCGTCGCCGCCGGCGGTCTTGATGTGGACGTTGCGGATCGAGCGGTCGATCAGGCCGCGCTCGCGCGGCCGCGACGTGAGCAGGCCCCTGGTGAAGCCGCGGATGCTGGCGAGCGAGAGGTTCTCGCCGACCGACATCGTCTGCACCAGGCCGTCGCGCTGCCGATCCTCGGGCACCAGCACCATGCCGAGGCCGATGCGCCCGGCGATGCTCTGGCCGGCGACGCTGCTGCCCTCGAGCAGCACCTCGCCCGCGAGCATCGGCACGCGGCCGGCAACCGCTTCGAGAAGCTCGGTCCGGCCCGCGCCCATCAGGCCGTAGATGCAGACGATCTCGCCCGCGCGCACGTCGAGCGACAGGTGGTCGACGATCAGCGCGCCGGAGCCCGACGCGTCGGCGACGCAGATGTCGCGGAGCGAGAGCGCCACCGCGCCGAATGCATAGCCGGACGGCGGCGAGCCGAGATCGTAGTGGTCGCCCACCATGTTGCGGACGATCCAGGGAAGGTCGATGTCGCATGCCGGCGCCGTCGCGGTGATCGCGCCGTCGCGCAGCACCACGGCGTGGTCGGTGACCAGCAGCGCCTCTTCGAGATGGTGCGAGATGTAGACGATCGACACGCCGCGCGCGGTGAGATCGCGGATGACCTTGAACAGCACCTCGACCTCGGTCGCGCTCAACGCCGACGTCGGCTCGTCCATGATCAGGATACGCGCGTCGACCGAGAGCGCGCGCGCGATCTCGACGATCTGCTGCTGGCCGAGCCGGAGATCCTCGACGGGCGTCGCCGGATCGATGTCCTCCTCGAGCGCCTGCATCAGCGCGCGCGCCTGTCGCGTCTCCTCGGCGAAGTCGACGCCGCCGCGACCGCGTATCTCGCGGCCGAGGAAGATGTTGTCGCGCACGCTCAAATTGGGCGCGAGGCTGAGTTCCTGGTGGATGATCGAGATGCCACGGTCGCGCGCCTCGGTCGTGTTGGCGAACGTGACCGCCACGCCGTCGAGCGTGATGGCGCCCGCGGTCGGCGTGGTGACGCCGGACAGGATCTTCATCAGCGTCGACTTGCCCGCGCCGTTCTCGCCGAACAGCGTCGTCACGCGTCCGCGGCGAATGTCGAAATCGACGCCCTTGAGCGCGTGCGTGCTGCCGTAGACCTTGGTGACGCCGCGCGCGGCCAGCACGATCTCGCCGGCCGCGGGCGCGCGCGACACCGCGGCGCTCATCGGGTGTGGAGCTCCACGGGCGTCACGACCCAGTTGGTCGGATCGGTCAGCTCGAAGACGCCCACCACCGACAGCGTCTTGCCGGAAAGATGCGCCGTGTCGAGCGGCGCGAGCACCGCCTTCTTCATCGCCTTGTTCAGCGCCGCGCCGACGTTCTGATAGACGATCTGGTTGGTGAACTGGCCGAACGTGATGGTGCCGGTGGCGTCGCGGAGATCGGTGCCGATGATCGCCGGCCCGGTCTGCACCTCAACGTGCACGGTGCCGGGCACGCCGGGGATCGCGACGTCGAGATCGCCGCCGTCGGACTTGCCGGCGGCGCCGACGAACTTGACCGCGAATTCGGGACCGGCATCGGAGGCGACGCCGTATTGCTTGCCGGCGGCGGCGGGGTCCTTGGCGATCGCGGCGGCGAGCGTCGCGGCGTCGACCGCCTTGCGCTCGACGGCGAGGCGCACCTTCGGGAACTCGGCGGCACCGAAGGCCGACGGCGAGAACGCGCCCGGCACCACCGGCACGCCGCCGGCGCCGAGATGCACCACCCGGGTGTCGAGCGCCATGGCGACGACGAGCACGAGTGCCGAACCCGGCAGCACGGCCGCGCGCAGCCTGGTCGCGCGGGTCGACGCCATCACGCTCCGACGCCCCGTTCCGCGGCCGGACCCTACCGTCAGTTCACTCCGGCACCAGCATGATCTTGATCGATTTGTCGCCCTTCTTCATCAGGTCGAAGCCCTGCATGAAGTCGCGGAGCGGCAGCTTGTGCGTCACCACGCCCGCGGTCGGCAACCGCCCGTCCGCGATCGCCGCGATGGTGAACGGATAGCAGTAGGGACCGAGATGCGCGCCGTAGAGATCGAGCTGCTTGCGGTCGCTGATGATCGACCAGTCCGCCGTGACCTCCTCGCCGAACACCGAGAACTCGACGAAGCGGCCGAGCTTGCGGATCATGTTGAGGCCCTGCACGACCGAGGACGGGTGGCCGGTCGCCTCGATATAGACGTCGCAGCCGTAGCCCTCGGTCATCTCCTTGACCGCGGAGACGACGTCGGTCTCGAGCGGGTTCATCACGATGTCGGCGCCGAAGGTCTTGGCGAGCGCCAGACGATCGGGCTTGGTGTCGAGCACCACCAGCTTCGACGGGTTCTTGAGCCGGGCGGCACCCACCATGCCGAGACCG
Organism: Acetobacteraceae bacterium; assembly: GCA_965199345.1. GTDB lineage: Bacteria > Pseudomonadota > Alphaproteobacteria > Acetobacterales > Acetobacteraceae > CAXTPV01. The sequence continues at coordinate 15,147 of CBDARA010000008.1, read as the reverse complement.
AGCGGGCCGGCACCGGCCAGCACGACGACATCGTCGAGCTGGATCAGGCCGCGGTTCACCGCGTGCACCGAGCATGCGTAGGGCTCGGTCAGCACCGCGCGCTCGAGCGGCAGGTCGTCGGGCACGCGGTGGTTGCGGCCGGTCTTCGGAAACCGCATGTATTTCGCGAACGCGCCGTTGACGTTCTTCTGGAAACCGTAGAGGTCATGCACCTCGCACATCCAGTACTCGCCACGCTTGCAGTAGCGGCACGCGTCGCAGGGCACGATCTGCTCGGAGATGATGCGGTCGCCGATCTTCCAGCCCTCGGCGGCGCGGTTCGCGCCGACCTCGACCGCGCGGCCGAGGAACTCGTGTCCCGGGATCATCGGCGGCTTGACGTAGCGGGGCTGGCCCTTGTTGTCGCCCCAGAACGACGGCGCACCGGTGAAGGTCTTGATATCGGACGCGCAGATGCCGGCCGCCTCGACCTCGATGATGATGTCGTCCGGCCCGGCGCGCGGCACGTCGACCGTTTCGACGCGATAGTCGTGCGGCGCGTAGCAGACCACCGCCTCCATCGTGTCGGGAAGCGTCGCGATGTCGGCCATGATCGGGCTCCGGTTTCGCTCAGCCGCCCAGCCGGACGGCGAGGCCGTCGGCGAGGGTGCGGAGGATGATGTTGCAGGACGCGGCGCCGGCATCGAGCGAACCGCGCGAGCGTTCGCCGAGGCGGCTGGCGCGGCCGAGCCTGGCGACCATGTCGCGGGTGCGCTCGAGCGCGGCGGCGGCCTCGTCCTTCATGGCGTCGAGGCAGGCGGCGAAATCGCACCCCTGCCCGTGCGCGCGCTCGAACGCCTCGCGCGCCGGCGTGAGCACGTCGATCAGCGTCTTGTCGCCGACCTTGGCCTCGCCGAGATCGGCGACCGCGTCCTCGCCGGCGCGGAGCGCGCGCGCGAGCGTGCCGGCATCGAGCGGGTCCCGATCCTTGATGACGTCGCCGGCCTCGAGGAAGAACGAGCCGTAGAGCGGGCCCATCGAGCCGCCGATCTCGTCGAGCAGCGTGTCGCTGATCACGCGGCAGGCCTCGGCGAGCGTGGTCTCGCGCCCGTCGAGGCGCTCGATCACCATGCGGAAGCCCTTGCCCATGTTGATGCCGTGATCGCCGTCGCCGGTCGCGCCGTCGATCTCGGTGAGCTCGTCCTGGGCGGCGACGATCGCGCGCGCGATGTCGACCGCGATCGCGCCGGTGCCGGCGAGCGGAACGGTGTCGGCCATGTCAGCTCCCCTTCCCGCCGACCACGAGGCCGATCGAACGCGCGGGCGCCGCGAGCTGGCGGTCGAGTTCCGCGTCGAGGCGGGTCACCGTCACCGACACGCCCATCATCTCGAGCGAGGTGAAGTAGTTGCCAACGTAGCGGCGTCGCGGCGTGACGCCGCGGTCGCGCAGGATCGCGTCGACGTGGCCGTAGAGCACGTAGAGCTCCATCAGCGGCGTCGCGCCGAGACCGGACACCAGCACGGCGACGTCCTCGCCCCTGTAATCGACGGTGTCGGCGAGGATGCGGTCGAGCATCATGCCCGCCATCTCGCGCGCCGACGCCGTCGGCATCACCGCGATGCCCTTCTCGCCGTGATGACCGATGCCAACCTCCATGTGCCCCTCGGGGATGGAGAAGTTCGGCTTGCCGGCGGCCGGGATCGTGCAGGCGGACAACCCGATGCCGACCGAGCGCGTGTTCTCGATCGCGTGGCGGGCGGCGGCGATCACGCCGTCGAGGTCGGCGCCTCCAGCCGCGGCCGCACCGCCGGCCTTCCACATCAGGATCTCGCCGGCGACGCCGCGGCGCCTGTCGGCCTCTTCGGGTGGCGCGGAGGCGACGTCGTCGTTGGCGACCACGGTCCTGACCGTGAGCCCGTCCTTGGCGGCGAGGCGGACCGCCATCTTCACGTTCATGTTGTCGCCGGCATAGTTGCCGTAGAGGCAGGCGACACCGGCGCCGCCGTCGGCGGCACGGAAGGCCGCGTGGAAGCTCTTCGCGGTGGGCGACGCGAACACCTCGCCGATCGCCACCGCGTCGCAGAGCCCTGGCCCGACATAACCGAGAAAGGCCGGCTCGTGGCCGGAGCCGCCGCCCGTGACGACGCCGACATGGCCCCGATCGGTGCCGCCGACACGGCGCAGCACGCGGCGGTGGTCGGTCGGCTCGAGCAGGTCGCCATGGGCGGCCAGCACGCCGACGAGACTGTCCTCGGTGACCTGGTCGGGGTCGTTGATGACGCGGTTCAGCACGATCGCGGGACTTCCTCGGAGGGGACCAGGACGAGCGCATGCCGCACGCACGACCCTGACTAAACTGGGCGCGCCATCGCACATATGTCAATCTCGAGATCAATTGCGCAGCGCAGCAAACGCATCGGGACGCGATTGTCCTTGACGACCGCCTGACGCGGCGTGCCGCATACGCGCGACAGGCCCGATCATCTCGACGGGCGGTGAACGGATGCACCGGGGCCCGCACACTCGCATGACACGTGACCGAGACGGATGACGGGGCGAGAAACGATCGAAACGCGGCCCGAGACGGTCGTCGAGATCGCGACGCTCTACTATTTCGAGGATGCGACGCAGGAGGAGCTGTCGCGCCGGTTCGGCATGTCGCGCGCGAAGATCGGACGGCTGCTGAAGCGCGCGCGAAGCGACGGCCTGGTCGAGATCCGCGTGCACCAGCCGCGATCGCTCGGTGCCGGGCTGGAGCGCGAGTTCGCCGAGCGGTTCGGCATCGGCCGGCTGCTGGTCTCGGTCGACCACCGCGATGCCGACGCCCAGCGGCGCGCGGTCGCGAGCCTGGTCGCCGCCCATCTCGAGCGCACGCTCGCCGACGGCATGACGGTCGCGGTCGGCATGGGGCGCAACGTCGCCGCGGTCGCCGACACGCTGGTGGCGCCGCTGGCGGGTCGGGTGACCTTCGTCTGCGCCATCGGCGGCTCGGTGCGGGCGGGCGAGCACATGAACCCCGACCATATCTGCCGCCGTCTCGCGGCCCGTTTCGGCGGCGAGAGCCGCACGCTCTACGCGCCGGCGCTGGTCACCAACACCGAACTCCGCGCCGAGCTCTACCGCAACGAGACGGTGCGCGCGGCGCTCGACCTCGCTCGCCGCGCCGACATGGCGCTCGTCGGCGTCGGCGACCTGTCGGAGGACAGCAATCTCGTCCGGATGGGCTGGTTCTCGCCGCGCGAGATCTCGGAGGCGCGGCTGACCGGCACGATCGGCGACGTCATGGGCTACGATTTCGTCGACATCACCGGAGCACCCGCCAGCACCGCGATGCGCGACCGGGTGATCGGGCTGACGTTGCAGGACCTCCGGCTGATCCCGGACGTGATCGCGGTCGCGTCCGAGAACACCAAGGCCGCCGCCCTGCTCGGCGTGCTGCGAACGGGGGTGATCCGGACGCTCGCGACGTCGCTCACCAATATCCACACCATTCTGAGGCTCGACGAGGCGACCCGACCGGACGGCGCGCGTTCGCCATCGCGTGCCGGCGCGAGCAGCCAATCGCGTGAGCGCGTGAAAGGAGTGTCATGACCGACCGGATCGAGGCGCGCGTCCCCGCGCTCGGCGCGATGCTGCTGGTCGGGCTGGCCCTCGGCCTCCTCGCCGGCCAGGCGAAGGCGGCGCCGGTGGTGCGCCCGGTCGTGTCGATGCTCGACGGGATCAGGTTCCGAAGCGTGCTCGTCTACGACGATGCGCAGAGCGGCAGGCGGCCCGGCCTCGTGATGGTGCCGAACTGGTACGGCGTGAACGACGACGCGATCGCCAAGGCGACGATGATCGCCGAGACCGACGGCGCCGTCGTGCTGCTGACGGACGTCTATGGCGAAGCCATCCGGCCGACGAGCGACGCGGCGGCGAGGACGGCGATGAGCCCGCTGCTCGCCGATCGCGCGACGCTCCGCCGGCGCATGGCGGACGCAATCGCGAGGCTGCGCGCGATGGCGGCGTCCGGCGCGGCGCCGGTCGACCCGGCGCGGCTCGCGGCGATCGGGTTCTGCTTCGGCGGCGCGGCGGTGCTGGAGCTCGCCCGCAGCGGGTCGGACGTGAAGGCCGTCGTCTCGTTCCACGGCGAGCTCGGGACGCCCGATCCGAACGACGCGCGCCGGATCCGCGCCCGCGTGCTGGCGATGAACGGGGCCGACGACGCGCTGACGTCGCCGGATTTCGGCCCGTTCGTCGCCGAGATGCGGCAGAGCCCGGCGCCCTGGTCGTTCGTGGTGATCGGTCACGCGGTGCACTGCTTCACGGAGCGGAGCGCGTCACCGGGAAGCGGGATGTGCCGCTACGACCAGGCGGCCGCGGCGCAATCCTACGGGTTGATGCGGAACTGGCTCGCGGCCAGCTTCGGCCCGTCCTGAAGGGCAGACGCGCGGCATCGCGCCGCCGGCAGGCGGAGGCCGGCACCGGTCGCGCGAGACCGGTGCCGCGCCGTCACTCAGCCATGACGATGGTGATAGTGGCGGTAGTAATGATGATGATAGTAATGGCGGTGATACGGTTCGGCGGCGGCGATCGTCGCCAGCAGCGTCGACAGCGCCAGACCGATCAGGCCGGCCTTGATGGTGGCTGACATGGGTGAGCTCCTCGTTTCGGTTTATCTATGGCCGGCTTGAGGAGGCAGCGAAAGGCCGGGCGCCGTCGCATCGCGCCGGCTGGCCGGTGATCCGGCCGCGAGCGGCGGCGATGCGGCGTCGAAGCCACACCTGATCCTTTCGCGGCGGAGTCAGGGCTACGCCCGCATCGGCAAGCGGGGAGCTCGCGGCGTGACCCGCGCCACGGAACCGATCGGTCCGGTACGGCCCGATCCACGTCGCGTGCTGCGCGCGGCACCAGCTTCGCGCCATGCGGCGCGGGCATCCAGCTTCGCGCCATGCGGCGCGGGCATCCAGCTTCGCGCCATGCGGCGCGGGCATCCGCATTCGCGCCGCCGGCGCGACCGGTCAGCTTCGCACCGCCGGCGCGAAGTCGAGGCCAGGGCTCACCCTGGATGCGGCGCGCTGCTCGACGGACTGGCCGCGCACCGTCTCGCCCGGAGCCACACGGTCGGGGAGGTCATGCACCCGCGACACGCCCGATGCGGTCGATCGGGGCACTGCGGCAGTGTTTCGCGGGCGCCCGTCTCGGCCACGACGGCGACGATCCGGCATGGCGCACGAGCCGACCGGCGCCGGGAGGCTCGATTTCGGGTCGTCCGGCCGACCTTCGGTCGCGAACCCGGACCTTGTCTCGCGCATCCGCACCGGCGCGCCGCTCGACGACGCGCCCGACGCGTCCTGGTTTCGCGGCGACCAGACCGACCATTCGGACTGGCCGACGATGGCGGGACCGCCGCTCCGGTTCGGCTGAGCGGGTGGCGCCGGTCAGCGGCCGGGGGCGACGCCGGCCGCGACCCGGCCCGTTCCGGCGGTGGGCCGATCGCTCACCGCAACAGCCCCTTTAGCGGGCCTATGCGCAGCGGCCGAGCGTTTCCCCGACGAGTTTCGGGCGACCGAGAGCCGGATCGCGGCGGGTGTCGCGTAGAAGGAAGCAGGACACCGGAGCGATCCTTCCGGCAGCTTTCGGCAATCTCGCCGCCGTGCGCGCCACACTGACCCGCGGCGCGCGCCCACACCCCAGCATGGGACATCGTCATGAGCGCCTTCGCGCTGTTCGCGGCCCTTCTTACCGTCGCGTCGGTGTTCGGGGTGCTGAACGGGATGTCGCTGCGACTGCCTCACACGATCGGCGTGCTGGTGATCGCGCTCGTCGCCTCGCTCCTGTTGATCGGCGTCGACGCCACCTTCCCGCACGCCGATCTCGGCGGCGCCTCGCGCCGCGTCCTGGGGTCGGTCGATCTGCCGCGTGCCCTGATGGACGGCGCGCTGAGCTTCCTGCTGTTCGCGGGCGCGCTCGAGGTCGATCTCGGCCATCTCTGGGAGCGGCGCCTGGTGGTGCTCGCGCTCGCGCTCGCCGGCACGCTGCTCGCGATCCTGCTGCTCGCGGGCGGCATGTGGTCGATCTTCGCGCTGCTCGGCGTGGCCGTCGCCTGGCCCTGGTGCCTGGTGCTGGGCGCGATGCTCGCGCCGACCGACCCGGTCGCGGTGGTGGGCCTGCTAAGGCGGATCGGACTGCCGCCCGGCCTGCAGGCGCTGTTCGCGGGCGAGAGCCTGTTCAACGACGGCGTCGCCGTGGTCGCGTTCTCGGCGGCGCTCGGCTACGCGAGCGGGCCGCATGCCGGGGTGATCGATTTCGGGCGCGTCGCCTTCCATTTCGTCTTCGAGGCGTTCGGCGGTGGCGTGCTCGGCCTCGTGACAGGCTACGCGGCGGTGCTGCTGCTCCGCCGCACGAGCGACCGCAACCTTGAGGTGATGATCACGCTCGCGCTGGCGACGGGAACGTTCACGCTCGCCGACGGGCTCGGGATGTCGGGACCGATCGCGGTCGTCGTCGCCGGCCTGTTCGCCGGCAGCGCGAGCGGCCACGCGGCGATGAGCGACCGCACGCGCCGGGAACTGCCGGTGTTCTGGTCGCTGGTCGAGGAGGTGCTGAACTCGCTCCTGTTCCTGTTGATCGGCTTCGCGGTGCTGGCGCTGCCGTTTCACCGCGCGTCGCTGCTCGCCGGCCTCTTCGCGATCCCGCTCAGCCTCGCGGTGCGTTTGTTCAGCGTCTGGGCGCCGACCGCGCCGCTTGGCATCGACGCGAACGAGCGGCGCGGCTTGCTGGCGGTGCTCACCTGGGGCGGGCTGCGGGGCGGCATCTCGGTCGCGCTGGCGCTCGGCCTGCCGGGCGGCGGCGAGGCGCGCGGACCGCTGCTGACCGTGGTCTACGCGGTGGTCGTGTTCACCATCGTCGTGCAGGGTCTGTCGATGGAGCGGCTGGCGCGGCGCTTGTTCCCGGCCAGCGGCGCGTCGGACTAGGTTCCTGCCCGGTGCGCCGGTCACGCCGGGTCTGACCGAGGCTCCTCGGAGGGCTGGACGCGACACGATGAGCCACGATCGAGGTGCCGTTGCCCCACCTGGGCCGCGGGTTCCGGGTGGATAATCGCGGAACGATGAGCGGCAAGCTGCATCGTTTCGCGAAAACGGCGCGGCCGGGGTTCTTCCGCATGCGGGCTCCGCACGACAGCCTCCGCCGCGGCAACCGGTGAGCCAGCGCCCGGGTCGCGGTGGTCGACCGCACGGCCGCGCGCCCCCATCGCACCGCAGCGGAGGAAGGAGAGGCAACAGAACCCAGCGATCGGGCGACCGCGGCGAACCGAGCCGCCGACATCGCGGTTGGTCAGACGCTGCCCGTCGCGATCGGAGCGCCCGACCATGCACCGAAAGGCTCGCGATGCCGTCGGTCCGAAGGCCTTACTTGTCCGGCAAGGCAGCCGACAGGGAGCTCGGCGAGGCGAACCGCCTCGGCGCCATCCGCCCAACACACGTCAACGTCTTCGGCGATGACCTCCGAGGCACGAGCGCCAAGCCTCGGCCGGGATGGTTCAGGCCGTTCCGACGCAGCACGCCAGGCTTGGGTCGCCTTGCGCGATCTCCAGTTCCGTCCCGCAAGAGTCGATCTGGCGCGTCTCGATGGCGAGTCTCAGGCTGCCGGAAGAGGCGTCGGTTGTCGGTCCGCATCCATTTCTCCATAAGCGCACGCCGGACGCGGCGGGTGAGTTTCGCATTTCCTTCTGCGTCGCTTGGTAGTCTCGGAGACAAGGAAGATATCGTTGCCTGCGCCATCACAAACGAGACTTTGGTTTCGGCGGAAAGCGCCGGGGATGACCAGACTTGCTCATTGGGGACCGACGTCGGTCTAGACGGGCGGCGTGGATGATCCAGACGTTCGAAGCTTTGGGTCACCGAAAGAACTCGTCCGAGCTTCTCCTGATTCTGCTCGCGTGAAATTGGACACCCAAGGCGTCGACTACGCGGCGTGACTCTCCATGCCCTGTTCTGGTCGAAGCTTCGTCTGCTGCTTGACGGGTCGGTGCAGCATGACGGCGGCAAGAGTGCTCCTCGCTACGGATCTCGCCAACTGGTTGATGACTGCGCGGTCGCCATGACGAGTGTTCTTGCGGGCTCCAAACGACATCATAAATGAGACAAGCTGGCGCTCTTCAGGTTTTGGCTCTGTTGCGCTTGCATCGGCTTCGGATCCGATCGTAGTGATAGGCACCCCATCGCGCGATGACGTCCAAGATCGACGATGATGGCAATGACAAAGACTGCTCTGCGATCTCCGGGCGACCGGAGCGACGGAACAGCATGGGAGGACATGGAATGACGATCTCACGTCGCGAACTGATGGCGATTCCCGGTTTCGCGATCGCCGCGCATCTGCTCGGGCCGGTGCGGGCCCTCGGGGCGGCGACACCGAAATACCCGGTTACCTACGACCTGTTCTCGCTCAAGATCAACGGCAACCGCATCTATCACTGGTGCGGCGAGTTCCACTACTGGCGGCTTCCGAGCCCCGGATTGTGGCGGGATGTCCTGCAGAAATACCGGTCGGCGGGCTTCACCGCCGCCTCCGTCTATTTCCACTGGGGCTTCCATTCGTCGGCGCCCGGCACCTACGACTTCACCGGTGTCCGCGACATCACGCAGCTTCTCGAGATCGCGTCCGAGGTTGGCATCTACATCGTCGCGCGGCCCGGCCCCTACATCAACGCCGAGACGGATTTCGGCGGATTTCCCGGCTGGCTGCTGCCGACGAACGCCGATCTGCGGACCGCAGACCCGAACTACCTGACGCCGGCGCTCGGATGGTTTTCCGCCGTCAACGCCATCCTGTCCAAATACCAGATCGACACCGGCGGACCGATCATCCTCTACCAGATCGAGAATGAATACTCGTCCGGTGATGCAGACGGGATCAGCTATTTCGAGGCATTGGAGGCCCAGGCGCGTTCCGACGGGATCACCGTTCCTTTCTTCAACAACAACATCGGCGCCAACGGCCTGTTCCGTCCTGGAACGCCGGGCGGCGTCGACATCTACGAGGTCGACTCCTATCCACAGGGGTTCAACGCCACCGACCCGCAGAACTGGAGCCAGGTTCCCGACTTCTTCTACCTTCGTCAGGACGGAGCCGAGCTCAACCCCGAAGCCATCGCCGAAACGCAGGGCGGCTCCTTCGATCCGTGGGGCGGCGCGAGCTTCGCCAATTGCTACGAACTGACGGACCCGAACTTCAACCGCATCTTCTACAAGAACAACATCGCCGGCGGCGTGACGATGCAGAGCTTCTACATGCTTTTCGGCGGCACGAGCTGGGGCTGGCTTCCGTCCGAGGACCTCTACACGTCCTACGACTACGGTGCCGCGATCAGCGAAGGACGCCAGCTCACCGGCAAATACGACGAGGACAAGAAGATCGGCTACTTCGTGAACTCGGTCGCGCCGTTGCTGAAAACCGACACCGTTCCCGATCTTTCCTCGTCCAACACAAACCTTCGCGTGCGCTCGCTGGTGAACCCGTCGACGCTGACGCAGTTCCTCACCGTGATCCAGACCGACTCGACATCGACGACGTTCCAGCAGGTCACCTTCCCACTGTTCCTGCAGAACGCGTCCTACGGATCGATACCGCAGCAAGGTGCGCTCGTGCTCAACGGACGCGACTGCAAGCTGCTCGTCGCGGGCTACGCGATGGACCGACAGACGCTCCAGTATTCGACGTCCGAGATCATGAGCCATGGACGGGTCGGCGCCGATGACGTGGCGCTCTTCTATGGTCGCAACGGCGAGGATGGCGAGACGGTGCTGCGCATCAGCGGCACGCCGACCGTCGACGTCCTCGCGGGGACGGTCGCGAGCACCTTCGACCCGACCACCGGAGATCTGCGGCTCAACTACGTGCATGACGGACTGGCGGCGGTGCGCATCACGGGTGGCCGCGCGCCGCTCCTCCTGGCGCTGGCCGACGATGCGGCCGCAGCGACGTTCTGGCGCTTCGACGTCGCCGGCGAACCCGTCTTCGTGCGCGGGCCTTCGCTGGTGCGCACGGTCGCGCTCGCGGGCAACACGGTCGCCCTGACCGGAGACACCGACGCGGCGAGCCCACTCGAACTCATCACCAAGGCGGCGCAGTCGTCACCCGCCGTGACCTGGAACGGCTCTCCGGTCAGTGTCAGCCCGACGAGTTACGGCACGCTGCTCGGCACGCTTGCGGGACCCGCACCGTACACCCCGCCGGCGATCACCGGCTGGCGCATGATCGCCGACGTTCCCGAAGCCGCCGTTGATTTCGACGACGCGAACTGGATCGTCGCGGCCAACACCACGACCAACAACCCGATGCCGCAACCGGCCGGCGAAGTCGTCCTCTACGCCGACGATTACGGCTTCCATCACGGCGACACCTGGTACCGTGCCCGCTTCACCGCGACGGGCAGCGAGAGCGGCATCACGCTCACCGCCTATACCGGGCGACCGGGTTCCTTCTTCGTGTGGTTGAACGGCACCTTCCTCGGCCAGACCGAGGTCGGGCTCACCAACCCGTATGCGACGACCACGTTCGACTTCCCGGCCGGCGTCGTGGTCTCGGGAACGGCGAACGTCCTGTCGGTGCTGGTCGAGAATCTCGGCCATGTCGAAGGGAACAAGCAGCCGCGCGGGTTGACCGCCTATGCGCTCGTCGGCTCGACAGCCGCGATCAGCTGGAAAATCCAGGGCGTGCTCGGCGGCGAGCATCCGGTCGACGCGGTGCGCGGTCCCTACAACAACGGCGGCCTGCATGGCGAACGTGCCGGCTACTACCTACCCGGCTATCCGGACAGCGACTGGACGCCGGTCACCCTGCCGGCCAGCCAACCGACGCCGGGCGTCACCTGGTATCGCACGACCGTGCAGCTCGGCATCCCATCCGGCCAGGACGTCTCGCTCGCGCTCGGCATCACCGACGCGAACACGCGCGACTACCGCGCGCGGATCTTCGTCAATGGCTGGCACATGGGGATTTACATCAACAAGGTCGGGCCGCAAACCGAGTTCGTCGTGCCGAACGGCATCCTCGACCCGTCCGGCACCAACACGCTGGCGATCGCCGTGCTGGACGGCGCCGACGGGACCGGCGGTCTGGGCGCGATCTCGTTCGTGGTGATCGGCAACGTCCTCGGCGGCGTCGACGTGCCTCTCGTGAACAGCCCCGGCTACGACGCGTCGATCTACACAGGTTGAGACCGTCTGGTCTCGATTTCCTACGGGACCGGGACCAGCCACGATCGCGATGTCAGGACTCCAGGCCGATGAAACGGGATGCGACCTGGAGTCCGCAGTTCGGGAGTTCCAGCCGCCGGGGATCGCCTGGCGATCCCCGAGATCGTCCGTGCCGACGCTGCGCGTGAGTGTCATCGGGGCTGGCAGCGCCCGCGGCCATGGTCTCGACCATCCTGAGACACCCCGACGCGACAGTCGGCTTCCACCCGCAGCACCCCCACCCCGGCGTTGCCTGGTGCCGTCGCGAGTGGGCCGCGCACGGGACGCCATGGGTGGTCGTCGAGCCCCAGGCTGCCCGGCTCCAAACTCGGGTCGGCGGCGCGCCGGTCGAGGATGTCGAAGAACCGTTCGGACGCGATCGCCGCGAGGGCCCGCGACATCTCGTGTCGCGAGATCGATCGGCCTCGCGTGCGGCCTCAGTTCCTCGACGCGATCGGCGTTCGGGGAATCGCGGAACGCGGAAGCGCGACGCGACCGCGACGCGCTGCCTTCATGGCCGCGCGTCGACGCCGGGGTAGCCCTTCCACACCCAGGCGAGCGCCTCGGGCAGCGTCTGTGCCTCTACGGCGTCGTCGACATGCTTCGCGTTGCGGGCGAACACGAATTGATCGTCATAGCCTTTCGCGGCGAGCACAGCGGCGGTGCGCTCGTCGGCCAGCGTCCAGTCGTGCATCCCGTCCGCCATCGCGGGGACGTAGTAGAACAGGTCGCGGTCGCCGGTCTCGAACCAGAAGCGGATCGGTTTCCGTGCGCTGTTCGGGATCAACGGCGCGTCGGCGGGGAGATCGGACGCCGTGACCGCCTTGCCATGCACGACGAGATCGGCCTGAGCAGGACCGGGCCATCGGTCGTGGTATTGCCATGCGCCGCCCGGCAAAGCCGGATCGTGCGGCCAAGCCTGGTTCACCATCGTCGGCGAATAGGCGAGCACGCGGTGATACAGTTCGGGATGAAACCACGCCATGGTGAAGGCGGCGGATCCGCTGGAACTGAACCCCATCGTGACGCGCCCGTCGGGATCGGTGGTGAGGCGCACGCCAGTGGTCCTCGCGACCAGAGGCAGAACCTCGTGCTCGACCCACTCGGCATACAATCCGTTGACGGCATCGTATTCGCGGCCGCGTTCGGAGCCTTGCGCATCCTGGCCGCCAGCGCCGATGCCGATCGCCACCATCGGCGGCAATCGATGCGCCGCGATCATGTTGTCGAGGATCGTGAAGAGCATCTGCTCGTGGAAGAAGCCGGCAGGGCTACCATCGCCGAACACGATGAACGGGGTCGGGGCGCCGGGCGCGAGTTCGGCGGGAACGTAGACGTCCACCTGTCGGGTCCAGTGGCCGGCGTGGCTCGCGGTGACGAGGAGGTTCGACGGATCGCCCGGCGCGGTGACGGCGGTGTTGACCGCCTGGTTCTCGCAGCCGGCCGCATCGTCGCGGATCACGCCGGGGCGATAGATGACGCTGTCGTCGGAGGTCATCGTGAAGGAGCGGACCGTGCCGCGCGGTACGCCGGCGCGAACGACGGTCTCGGGGGCCGGAGCATGTGTCGGACCGATGATGAAGTTGCCGTTGGCATCAGGTGCGGGAAGCCGCCCGTCCGGAAGCTCGGTGGCCGGCGGATACGCGGGATTGTGAGGGTCGCGCGTCGGCGGGGCGGTCTTGAGGTCGAGGCCGCTCGTGTCGACGAAGAACGGCGCGTCCGGGTGGGTCGTGTTGGCGTCGTTCGGAACGGAAGCGCCGTGCGGCACGCAAGACACCGGTGCGGCACGGACAGCCTGTGCCGCGATGACGGTGACGACGCTTGCGATGAGAACGGTGCGTGACTTGATCATCGGTCCCGATCCTCGGCGTCCTCACGCCAGGGGAGGCTAGGTTTCGTCGGCAAACGCGTCAACGCTCGGACGCCGCGGCGTCCACCCGGCGGCCGCCGGCGGCCATCTGGACGGTTCGGAGCGTCCGACGCTGTGACGTGTACGGTCCACCAAATGCGGGTCACGAACCCGAAATCGGCGTCGTCCCGACTTCCCGGCAAAGATCGAGAAGGTCGGGCCGTTTGCCCGACGGCAGGCGCATCACGGCACATTTGAGCTTCGTGGTCACCTCGCCTGCGCACATCCCTCAATCGGGTTTGCCGGACGGTCGGGCTCGCACGAAGCACCGCGGCTTCTCCGGCGAGTGCGGCCTGCCGCTCGGCGTATCAGTCTCCCGTCGCGTTCGGTCGGCGCAGACGCAATTGCCGCCACGTTCAGGAACGGGCCGTCAGGTCGTGGACCGCACCGGGCGTTGCGGGCCCATGCCGCCGCCGGCCGCGGTGGGGCGTGTCAGCGCGTCGGCCTCTGGCACGCTCGCGAGGCCGGTGGCGGAGCGACGCTTAAGCAGAGCGTTGCCGCCGGCCCGGATCGCGCGCTCGCGCCGAGCGCGACCGACCCGACGGGCGGCGCGGCCCTAGCGCACGAAGACCCGCACGACCGAGCCCGCACCGAGCGCCGGCTCGGTCGACGCGGTCAGCACGACCTGCAGGCGGTCGACCCCGTCGGCGACGATCGCGTCCGCGATCGCGCCCGCGTCGTGGGACGCCGACCGCAGGCGGGCCGCCGACGCGGCGGGGCCGCCCGCCGCTCCGGTCGCGCTGTCGACGGTGAACAGGACGTCCGGCTTTCGGGCCCGGGCGAGATCCACCGCCACCCTGAGCGGCCCGGTCCAGTCGTCGGGCGGGCTCGGGAAGCGGATCGCGACCAGCGGCACCGGACCGGGCGTCGCGCGCGCCCGCGGCGGGACCACGACGGGCGGCCGGTCGGCGCCGGCGACGAAGGTCCGCTGATCGACGAGCTTGCACCCGCCGACAAGCCCCAGCGCGGCGACGAGGAAGACGCAGGACCGGAGCAGCGGCATGGCGCGCGACATCGAAACGGTGATCGCAGGCCCGGCACGGGGAGGCAAGCACCACGCCGAGCACGCGGGCTCTGGCGCGGTCCCGTCGCGACGCGAGGCTTGCCGCCTCGGGGCAGAACCCGCAAAACCGGCCGCGATGGCCGAACCTCACGTTGCCGCGGCCAGATCCGACCCCGAGGCGCAGGCGTCCGACCGGACCCTGGCGGGTGCGGACGGCCGGCTCCCGATCGACGCGGCCGATCCCGAGCACGACGATGGCGCGGTCGCGGCCGACGCGGCCGGTGCGCTCGCGACCGGAACGGCCGACGCGGTGTCGCTCGGCGGGCTCGCCGCCGCGCTCGAGGCGGTGGCGTCCGGAATGGGACCGACCGGGCGAGGCCTCGCCTGCTTCCTCGCCGCCCTGTGGTCGCGCGCCCTCTGCTTCGAGGCGAGCGACCCCGAATGGCCGGACCGCGACCGCTTCGTCGTGTCGGACGGGGCGCTGAGCCCGATCTTCTACGCGCTGCTGCATCTCACCGGCTTCGACGGCATGGGACGCGAGGTGCTCGACCGGTTCGGTCGGCTCGGCTCGGCGACGGCGCCCTTCCCGCTGCCGGCACAGCACCCGGCGATCGAGGCGGCGGCCGGCCTGCCCGGCCAGGGGCTCGCGGCCGGCGTCGGCATGGCGCTCGGCGAGCGGCTGATGGCGGCGCGGTTCGGACGCTCGCTGGTCGATCACCGGACCTGGGTGCTGGCGAGCGCCGGCGATCTCGCCGCCGGCCTCGGCCAGGAGGTCGCGTCGCTCGCCGGCGGGCTCCGGTTGGAGCGCCTCACGGTGATCTTCGAGGAGCCGCCGTTCGGGGCCGGGCGCGGCGCCGACGGGCTCGGCCGCGACAAGGACGAGGTCGAGCTGCTGCGCCGGTTCTCGGCCTGCGGCTGGACGGTGCGGAGCGTCGACGGCGAGGACGAGGCGGCGGTGCTGTCCTGCCTGGCAGCGACGCTGCGGGCGCGCCGCGCGACGCTGATCGCGCTCAGGCCATCGTCGCAGGTGACG
>CBDARA010000007.1:0-30051 GCA_965199345.1 Acetobacteraceae bacterium | reverse complement strand
TGCCGGCGAGATGCACCGTCGCGGTGTCGGCGGTCACCACGCCGTCGACCGCGGCGAGCAGGGCAGCGGTGTCGGCGAAATCGTCGCCCTCGCGCGCGACGTCGAGGCCGCCCTCGAGCGACGCCGCCGGGTCGAGCGGCACCAGTGCCACGCCGTCGAGCCGCGCGAGCGGCGCGAGGCGGCACGCCGGGATCGAGCGGCGGCGGTCCTGCCGGTAGAGCGGACTGCCGCGCCACGCGATGCCGATCCGCCGGCGCCCCGGCGCGAGCGCGTCGAGGCGCCCGCGGTAAAGCGCCGCGCGCACCGGATCGGCCCGGAACGGCGCCGGCGCCGGGATCGCGTCGAGATCGGGCGAGAACAGCGCCGGCAGATCGCCGAGCCGGGCCCGCGCCCGCGCGCCGTCCGGCACCCCCCTCCTCTGGCGCCAGCACGCGCGCGACGCGGGGCAGCATGCCGGCGAGCGCACGCAGCGCCGCCGGAACGCGCAGCAGGACGGACCGCCGGCACGCGCCGCCGCGAGCGCCACGTAGCGGAGGAACATCAGCGTGTCGCCGAACCCCTGCTCGGCCTCGAGCAGCAGCGCGCCCGAGCCGCCCGGGCCGCCGTCCCAGCCGGGCGCCGGACCGGGGCGGGCCGCCCAGCCGCGCCAGCCCGCGTCGAGGCGGCCTTCGGCGAGGTCGATCACGCCGAGATTGAACCGCGCGTCGCGATCGGCGGGATCGATCGCGCAGACGCGCTCGAGCAGCGCGCGCGCGCGATCCCGCTCGTCGCGCTCGACATGCACGCTCGCGCGGTTGCGGAGCACGGCCGGTTCCGCCGGCGCCAACATCTCGGCACGGGCGAGATCGGCGAGCGCCGCATCGAGCCGCCCGAGACCGAGCCGCGCGAGGCCGCGATTGCTCAGCGCCTCGACCCTCTCCGGCGCGAGGCCGAGCGCGCGCGTCAGCACCGCATCCGCCTGCTCGAACCGGCCCGCCGCCTGCAGCGCCGCGCCCCAGTTGCCGAGCGCCGCCGCGTCGCCGGCGCGGGACGCGGCGACGCGCTCGAAATCGTCGGCGGCGGACGCGGCGTCGCCGCCGGCGAGCGCCAGCACGGCGCGCGCATGCCACAGCTCGGGGGCGCCCGTCCGGCGGCGCCGCCGCGAGCGCCCGGTCGAGCGCCGCACGCGCCTCGCCGTGCCGTCCGAGCCGGGCGAGGACGCGGCCATGGGCGGCCTGCGCGCGCCAGTCCGCCGGGCTCGAGCAGCGACGCGAGCGCGAGCGCGGCACGCGACGCCTCGACCTCGCCCCGCCGCCAGCAGGGCGAGGCCGAGCATCAGATGGACATGCCCCGCCCGCGGAAGGGCTCGCAGCGCGCGCCCGAGCAGCGCGATCGCCTCGGCGTGAAAGCCGCGCGCGTGCGCGAGTGCGCCGAGCCCGTACCAGGCCTCCCCGTGGTCCGGGTCCGCCGCCAGCGCCTCACGATAGAGACGTTCGGCCCCGACCCCGTCCCACGCCCGGTGGAGCGCCTCGGCCGCGGCCGCGAAACGTCGCGCGGCCGCCCGGTCGCTCACGCGACAGCCGCATCACGCAGGGCCGAGGGGAGCCTCGTCCGACGCGCCGTCATCGTGCGCCTCGCCCGGCAGCCCATGCGCGGCATAGGCGGCGAGCTCGCGCGCGCTTCGCCCGCGGCACCGACCACGGGCGGAAGCGGTGTCACCATGCTGACCGGAGCGAGCGACGTCATGACGATGACCCCCTCGGGCACGTGTGGATCGAGCACTCAGCATCACGACGCGAGGTTAACGAAGGCTGAACGTCTGTGGGAGGGATCGCGCGGGCGGGTGGAGAAGGCAGGCCAGGGGCTCTGCCCCTGGACCCCGGCAAAGGCGGAGCCTTTGCAATCCGTCAGTTAAGGAAAACCCCGGGCCACATCATCGATGCCCGCGCGACCGGGGCCCGAGGTTTTCCTTAACTCCTGGGATCCAAGGGCCTCGGGCCCTTGGCGGGTCCAGGGCAGAGCCCTGGCCTTGCCTTTACCGCCCGCCTGCGAGAGGACACTGCCATGACGATCGACCCCTACGCGACCCTGGCACGTCGTTTCGAGCGCATCGCGATCATCGGCGAGGCGAACGGCATGTTGTCGTGGGACAGTTCGGCGATGATGCCCGAAGGCGGGTCGGCGTCGCGTGGCGACCAGATGGCGACCTTGGCCGGGCTCGCGCACGAGATGCTGGTGGGCGCCGAGACGGAGGATCTGCTCGGGCGCGCCGACGCGCCGCCCGGCAGCGACGAGGCGCGCAATCTCGCGCTGATGCGCCATCGCGTGCGCCGCGCCCGCGCGATCCCGTCGGCGCTGGTGGAGGCGAGGACCAAGGCGGAGATCGACTGCGAGCAGGTCTGGCGCGGTGCGCGGGCCGACGACGACGTGCGCCGCGTGTTGCCGGCGCTTCACGGGCTGCTCGGGCTGGTGCGGGAGGAGGCCGGCCTGCTCGGGGCCGCGATCGACATGAGCCCGTACGACGCGCTGATGGACGGGTTCCAGCCCGGCGTGATGGCGGACGCGGTCGAGCCCGTGTTCGCGCGCTACGCGGCGTTCCTGGTCGACGCGTTGCCGGCGATCGAGGCGCGGCAGGCGGCCGAGCCGGCACCGCTGCCGTTGCCGACGCCGGCGCCGGAGGCGTCGCAGGAGGAGCTGTGCCGCACGCTCAGCGCGCGGATCGGGCTCGACTACGCCCATGCGCGGCTCGACCGTTCGCTGCACCCGTTCTGCGGCGGCACGCCGGACGACGTCCGGATCACCACGCGCTACGAGGTCGACGATCCGAGCCGGGCGCTGCTCGGGGTGCTGCACGAGACCGGCCACGCGCTCTACGAGCGCGGGCTGCCGCCGGCGTGGCGGCGCCAGCCGATCGGCGAAGCGGCGGGCATGGCGACGCACGAAAGCCAGTCGCTGATCGTGGAGATGCAGGCCTGCCGGTCGGACGCCTTTCTCCGCTTCCTCGGGCCGATGCTCGAAGCGCGGTTCGGGGCGGGTGGCGGCGCGACCGCGCCGGCCAATCTCGCGCGGCTGTGGCGGCGGGTCGGGCGCACGCTGATCCGGGTCGATGCCGACGAGGTGACCTATCCGGCGCACGTGATGATGCGGTTCCGGCTCGAGCGCGCGCTGGTCGCCGGCGATCTCGCGGTGGCCGATCTGCCTGGCGCCTGGTCCGACGGCCTGCACGCGCTGCTCGGGATCCGACCGCCCGACGACCGCAGCGGCTGCCTGCAGGACATCCACTGGTATGCCGGCCTGTTCGGCTATTTTCCGTCCTATTCGCTCGGCGCGATGGCGGCGGCGCAGTTGATGGCGGCCTGCCGGAAGGCGACGCCCGGCCTCGACGCGGCGCTCGAAGCGGGCGATCTCGCGCCGTTGCTCGGCTGGCTCCGCGCGAACGTGCACGCGCACGGGCACCGTTACGGGTTCGCGGCGCTGCTCGAACGCGCGACCGGCGCGCCGCTCGACCCGGACGTGTTCATCGCCCATATCCGGGCGCGCTATCTCGCGCCCGGCTGACCGGCGCGGCGCGTCCGTCCGCCGGTGGCGGCGGCGGCCGGACGCGGCCGAGCGCGCGGCGACCGCCGCGAACCCCGGCTGCCGATCGGCCACGACGCGTCACCACCGTCGATCCCCCGCGCGGAAGCGGCGTTGACGGGGCGGCGGTCACCTCACCCCCAAGCGCGACGGAGCGGCATGCGGATCACGCGGTGTGTCGGGCGGCGCCATTCAGGCCGGGGGCTCGCGCGATCGGCCGCGGTCTGGCCGGCGTTGGCGCTCGCCATGATGGCGTTCGCGGTGCCGGCGTTCGCGATGCCGGCGCTCGCGGCGCCCGGGCGGGTCGCGGCCGCGCCGCCGGCCGCGACCGCGTCCCCCGCGCCCGTCACGTCCGACCGGCTGACCCTCGTCGCGAGCACCGCGGGGCCGCTCTGGAACGGCGTCGCGAGCGCGGGCGGGCGGCTGTTCGTCGAGTTCCCGCGCCTCGATCCCGGCAAGCCGAACCCTTCGGTCGCGGTCATCGGCCCCGATGGCGCGCCGGTGCCGTTTCCGGGCCAGGGCTGGAACGACTGGCGTCCGGGCGCCGACCCGACCCGCGCCTTCGTCTCGACCAACGCGATCCATGTCGGACCGCACGGCGACCTCTGGGTGGTCGACAACGGCGCGGTCGGCTTCATCGGCAAGCAGGCGGTGCCGAACGCGGCCAAGATCGTGGTGCTCGATCCGGCGAGCGGGCGCGTGCTGCGGGTTTATCCGGTGCCGCGCGCGGTGCTGAAGCCGAAGAGCGCGATCGACGACATCCGCTTCAACGGCGCGCGGGCCTACGTGACCGACGCCGGCGCACCGGGGCTGCTGGTGCTCGATCTCGAGGCCGGGACCTTCCGGCGCGTGCTCGACAACGACAAGTCGACCACCGCGCGGCGGCCGGCGATCGTCGACGGGCACATCCTGCGCGGGCCGGACGGCAAGCCGGCGGCGATCCACGCCGACCAGCTCGAGGTGACGCCCGACGGCGACTATCTCTACTATCAGCCGCTGCCGGGGCCGCTCTACCGGATCGCGACGAAGCTGCTCGACGACCCGGCGGTCAAACCGGACGCGCTCTCGGCCGCGGTCGAGTTCTGGTACAACACGCCGTCGCTCGGCGGCACGGCGATCGACCGGGCGGGCAACCTTTATCTCGACGATCTGGGGAGCGACGCGGTCCTGAAACTCACGCCCGATCGTCACCTGTCGCTGCTGGTCCGCGACGACCGGCTGCACTGGCCGGACGCGCCGGCCTTCGACGGTTCGGGCGGCCTGCTGCTGCCGGTGGCGCAGATCGACCGGGCGGCGCCGTTCAACGGCGGCCACAGCCGCATCGTCGCGCCGTTCCAGATCTTTCGCCTCAAGGTCGGCGCGACGCGCCCGGCCGACGAGTAGGCGCGGTGCGCTACGTCTCGACCCGCGGCCGCGCGCCGGCGCGCGACTTCGCCGGCGTGCTCCTCGCGGGGCTCGCCGAGGATGGCGGCCTCTACGTCCCCGAAACCTGGCCGACGCTGGACGCCGCCGACTGGCGGTCGCTGCGTGCGCTGCCCTATCCCGCGCTGGCGTCGCGGATCGTGGGCCTGTTCGCCGCGGCCTCGATCGCGCCCGTGACGCTCGACCGCATCGCCGCCGACGCCTACCGGTCGTTCACGCATCCGGCGATCGCGCCGCTGGTGCAGCTCGAGCACGCGCTCTGGGCGCTCGAGCTGTTCCACGGGCCGACGCTCGCGTTCAAGGACCTGGCGATGCAGTTCCTGGGCGGTTTGTTCGAGCACGTGCTGGAGCGCGAGGGCCGGCGCGTGACCATCGTCGGCGCGACTTCGGGCGACACCGGCTCGGCGGCGATCGAGGCCTGCCGCGGCAAGCCCGCGATCGACATCGCGATCCTGCATCCGCGCGGCCGCACCAGCGAGGTGCAGCGCCGGCAGATGACGACGGTCGCGGAGGCGAACGTGCTGAACCTCGCCGTCGACGGCAATTTCGACGATTGCCAGGCGCTGGTCAAAGCGATGTTCGCGGACGCGCCGTTCCGCGACGAGATGCACCTGTCGGCGGTGAACTCGATCAACTGGGCCCGCATCGCGGCGCAGATCCCCTACTACGTGCACGCGGCGCTGGCGCTCGGCGCGCCGGATCGCGAGATCGACGTCGCGGTGCCGACCGGCAATTTCGGCAACGTGCTGGCGGCCTGGGCGGCGCGGCGGATGGGGCTGCCGATCCGCTTCCTGCTGATCGGCTCGAACCGCAACGACATCCTCGCGCGCTTCCTCAGCCGCAACGACATGAGCATGGGCCCGGTCGAGCCGAGCCTGTCGCCGTCGATGGACATCCAGGTGAGCTCGAATTTCGAGCGGCTGCTGTTCGAGCTGCTCGACCGCGACCCGGTCCGCCTGGTGGAGCTGATGGCGGGGTTCGCGCGCGAGGGCCGCATGGCGATCCCGGACGCCGCCTGGCGGCGCGCGACCGCGATGTTCGGCGGGCTCGCGCTGTCGGACGACGAGACGATCGAGGAGATGCGCCGGCTGCGGTCGTGCGGCTACGACGCCGACCCGCACAGCGCGATCGGCATCGCGGCGGCGCGGGCGCATGCCCGCCCTGGCGTGCCGATGGTCGCGGTCGCGACCGCGCATCCGGCGAAATTTCCGGACGCGGTCCGCCGCGCGACCGGTGTCTCGCCCGCGCTGCCGCCCCATCTGTCCGACCTGTTCTCGCGGCCCGAGCGCTACGCGGTCACGGACAACGCGCTCGGCGCGGTCGAGCACGCCGTCCGCGCCCATGTGCGCGGCCCTTCCCCCAGCCAGGATCAGGCATGAACCCCAGCATCAACGTGACCCGCCTCCCGTCCGGCCTGCTCGTCGCGACCGAGCGGATGGACCGGGTCGAGACGATCTCGCTCGGCGCCTACGTCGCGAGCGGCACGCGGCACGAGCAGCCGGGCGAGAACGGGGTCAGCCATTTCCTCGAGCACATGGCGTTCAAGGGCACCGAGCGGCGCTCGGCGGCGCGGATCGCCGAGGAGATCGAGAACGTCGGCGGCCACATCAACGCCTACACGGCGCGCGAGCAGACCGCCTACTACGTGAAGCTGCTGAAGGAGGACCTCGCCCTCGGGGCCGACATCATCGGCGACATCCTGACGCACTCGGTGTTCGCGCCCGAGGAGATCGAGCGCGAGCGCGGCGTGATCCTCCAGGAGATCGGCCAGGCGAACGACACGCCGGACGACATCATCTTCGACCATTTCCAGGAGCGCGCCTTTCCGGGCCAGCCGATGGGCCGGCCGACGCTCGGCACCGAGGCGGTGATCCGCGACATGGCGCGCGACACCGTCGCGGGCTACATGCGGCGGCACTACGCGCACGGCAACGTCGTGGTCGCGGCCGCCGGCAATCTCGATCACGACGCGGTGGTCTCGCTGGTGGAGCGGCATTTCCGCGACCTGCCGGGCGCGATGCCCGAGGCGCCGGCGGCCGGGCGCTACGAAGGCGGCGAGTTCCGCGAGGAGCGCGACCTCGACCAGGTGCACGTGGTGCTCGGCTTCCCGTCGGTCGGCTATGCCGATCGCGACTACTTCGCCGTCACGCTGCTGTCGACGCTGCTCGGCGGCGGCATGTCGTCGCGCCTGTTCCAGGAGATCCGCGAGAAGCGCGGCCTGGTCTATTCGATCTACTCGTTCAGCGCGCCGTTCATGGATGGCGGCCTGTTCGGGATCTACGCCGGCACCGGCGAGGAGGAGGCCGCCGAGCTCGTGCCGGTGACGCTCGCCGAGCTGCTCGCGGTGCAGAACGAGGTGCGCGCCGACGAGCTCGAGCGCGCCCGCGCCCAGGTCAAGGCGGGGCTGCTGATGTCGCTCGAGAGCACCGGCGGCCGTTGCGAGCAGATCGCGCGCCAGCTGCAGGTGTTCGGCCGGGTGATCCCGACCGAGGAGACGGTCGCGCGGATCAACGCGGTGACGCTGGACGACGTCCGGCGCGCCGCCGCGCGCCTGTTCCGGGCGACACCGACGCTGGCCGTGCTCGGCCCGGCCGGCAGCGTGCCGTCGGTCGGCGCCATCGCCGAGCGGCTCGCGGCATGAGCGGGGACGCGCTCGACCGCGTCGAGGCGCTGCTCGGCCGCGCGCGCGCGGCCGGCGCGGACGCCGCCGACGCGGTGTTCGTGTCCGACGTCTCGGTCGGCGTCTCGGTCCGGAACGGCGTCGCCGAGCAGGTCGAGCGCGCCGAAAGCCAGGCTCTCGGGCTCCGCGTGTTCGTCGGGCAGCGCGCCGCGATCGTGTCGGCGAGCCGGCTCGAGCCGGGCGATTTCGACCGGCTCGCCGAGCGCGCCGTCGCGATGGCGCGGGTGGTGCCCGACGACCGGCATGCCGGCCTCGCGGGGCACGGCGGACGGTTCGACGCCACCGGGCTCGAGCTCGAGGACGAGGCGGGCGAGCCGGACCTCGCGCGCCTGACCGAGGACGCGCGCGCGGCCGAGGCGGCGGCGCTCGCCGTGCACGGCGTCACGCAGTCGGGCGAGGCGTCGGCGGGCTTCGGCCGCACCGCGATCGTGCTCGCGACCACCGACGGCTTCGCCGGCGCCTATCGCCGCACCGGTCATTCGATCAGCGCGAGCGCGCTGGCGGGCACCGGCACGTCGATGCAGCGCGACTACGATTACCACTCGACCGTGCACCGGGCGGATCTCGACGATCCGGCGACGATCGGCACCAAGGCCGGCGAGCGGGCGGTCGCCCGCATGGACCCGACGCGGCCGCCGACGGCGGCGCGCCCGGTGGTGTTCGACCCACGGGTCGCGGGCTCGCTGATCGGCCACCTGGTCGGCGCGGTGAACGGCGCGGCGATCGCGCGGGGCACGTCGTTCCTGAAGGACCGTCTCGGCACGCGGATCATGCGGGAGGGGATCGTGATCCGGGACGATCCCCGCCGCGTGCGCGGACTGCGTTCGCGCCCCTTCGACGGCGAGGGCATGCCGACGGCACCGCTCGCGATCGTCGACGACGGCGTGCTCCGGACCTGGCTGCTCGACGCGAGAAGCGCCCGCATCCTCGGTCTCGCGAGCACGGGACACGCCGCGCGCGGCACGTCCGGACCGCCTTCGCCGTCGGCGACCAACCTCACGCTGGCCGCCGGCACCGTCTCGCCGGCCGAGCTGATGGGCGACATCGCCGACGGGCTCTACGTCACCGAGCTGCTCGGCTCGTCCGTCAACGGCCTCACCGGCGATTACAGCCGCGGCGCGGCCGGGTTCATGATCCGGAACGGCGCCCTCGCCGAACCGGTCGCCGAGGTCACGGTCGCCGGCAACCTGCTCGACATGTTCGCGTCGATGACGCCGGCGAACGACCTCGTCCTCCGGCGCGCGACGGACAGTCCGAGCGTGCGGATCGACGGCCTCACGGTCGCCGGCGCCTGAAGCCCGCCCTCCTTCTGGCGCTGGCGCTGCTCGGCGCGACCGGGGCCGCCGACGCGCGCCCGGGCGGCGGCGGCTCGTTCGGCAGCCGGGGCTCGCACAGCTTCATGGCCGTGCCGCGGACATCCGCGACGCCGTTCGGCGCGGGCCCGGTCGCGCGCTCGACCGCGCCCTATGCCGCGCGCCCCACCGCCACCTATCGGCGGCCGCACCCGTTCGCGCATGCCTTTCTCGGCGGCCTGGTCGGGTTCGGCCTCGCCGCCCTGCTGCTCGGGCACGGGTTCGGCCTGCTGCTGCCGCTCGCGCTGATCCTGTTGCTGGTCTACGTGCTGCGCCGGCGCGGGGCCGCGCGCGTGCCGGCGGCCGCGGTGCCGCTCGGCGAGCCAGACCGGCGCGCGTTCACCGACCGCCTGGTCGCGGTGCAGCGCGCCTGGACGACCGGCGACCGCGCCGCGCTCGGCCGGCTGATGACGCCAGAGATGGCCGGGATCCTCGGCGGCCAGCTCGACGCGCTCGCCCGGCGCGGCGCCCGCAACAGCGTCGACGACGTGCGGATCCAGCAGGCGGCGGTCGCCGAAAGCTGGCGCGAAGGCCCGCTCGACTACGCGAGCATCGGCTTCCGCTACATGATGATCGACGTCACCACCGACGCCGCCGGCCGGGTGATCGACGGCTCGCCCGGCGAGCACGTGACGATCGCCGAAACCTGGACCTTCGTGCGACGGGCCGGCACGGCGTGGATCGTGTCGGCGATCCAGCCGGGCTGAAGGGCGCGCGCGGACCTGGCCCACCTCGCGCGTCGTGTTCGTTCCGGGATCGGAATGTCTTGCCGGGCGGGTCCCATCGGTCCTAGATGTGTGCGACAGGATGGACACCCGGCCATGCTTCGCTGCTGCCTGCTTTCGCTCCCGGTTCTCGCGACGCTGCTGCTGACGACGACACCGGCGGCGGCGGCCGACTGGTGGGTCGATGGCGCGAACGGCACCGACGCCGGACCGGGCTCGCGATCGTCGCCATTCCGGAACATTTTCTGGGGCCTGCACATGGCGCAGCCGGGCGACACCGTGCACGTGCTGCCGACGACGACCTACGGTCCGGTCTATATCGCGCGTTCGGGAGAGCCGGGTGCGCCGATCACGCTGCTGGGCGCGGCGGCACCCGGCTCCTACGTCTCGATCCTCGCCTCCGACACGTTCGGGATCCAGGTGGCGCCGGGCACGAGCTGGATCACCATCGGCGGCTTCGACGTGCAGGCGACGGGCGATCGGACCGCGATCTATCTCTCGCGCGAAACAACGCATGTCGTGGTGCAAGGCAACTACGCGCATGATTCCGGGGACGCCGGGATCGCCGCCGTGGGCACCGACTATCTCACGGTTTCCGGCAACGTCGTCGCGCGCAACGCGAGGAACGGCGCGACCGCGTGCCTGAGCGGCATCTCGGTCTACCAGCTGCGCGACACCGACGGTGCGACGTCGATCAAGAACGAGATCACAGGCAACGTCGTGTTCGGCAACACCAACGCCCCCGGCGCGGGCTGCAACGACAGCGACGGCAACGGCATCATCGTCGACGATAGCCGCAACACGCAGGGCGGCAGCACGTACGGTCCTTATCCTGGCGCGACGCTGGTCGCGGACAACGTCGTGTTCGGCAACGGCGGCCGCGGCATCGACGTGTTCGAAAGCGACAATGTCGGCATCGTCGACAACACGCTGTTCCACGACAACCAGGACCCGTTCGAGCAGTCCTGGAAGCCGGGCGAGATCATGCTGTCGGATTCCGGCGGGCTGCTGGTGATGAACAACGTCGCCTGGGGCGACGGCGTGGTGGACGGCTACAACTTCCACGCCGAGATCTCGGTCGAGAGCTGTTCGGGCGAGGCAGTCATCATCGACAACAACCTGCTCTGGGACGACGCGGGCCTCGTCGACACCGCGCTGTTCGCGCCGGTGTCGGGATCGCATCTGAGCACGGCGACGCTGCGGATCGGGTCGTGGAACCATTGGAACCGATGGGCGAACCCCGGCTTCGTCTCGGCTTCGCTCGACCCGGGCCGAGCCAATTTCCGGCTGCAGGCCGGAAGCCCGGGCGCCGGGCTCGGCAACCCGACCTACACGATGCCGACCGACATCCTCGGCGCGCCGGCACCGGCCCATCCGACCGTCGGCGCCTACGAGGCGACCGTGCATTCTTGAATACTTCTGAAGCCGACTATCCTCGTGGCACGTGATGAACTGGGTGACCACCTAGACAGGTAGGGAACAGTTCGTGGGAGGCGGCGGAGAAGCTCAAGCGTTGGCCAGGGTCACCCGTGGGAAGGTCTTGCTGATGGCTTCGACGACGGTCCCGACGTCGGTCTTGAACCATTCGGTCGCGTTGAATTTCCGACCGTCAGGCCCGACGACCTGCAAGGCGACGTGGAACGGTCGCAGCGCCGCATGCACCGCCTTCTCAGCCTCCTTGGCGTCGTACCCTACCAATTCGAACGTCTCCACGATCTCCACCGGCGCGAACAGGAACGCCCCCTGCGTCTCGGCCCGTGCAACCCGGTCCTCCACCGCGCCGGACGTCGTGCCGACCTTCAGCAGCCCGCGTGCGACGGGCAGGGGAGGCCCGTCGCCCTGCTGATGACCGAGGGCCAGCGCAGCGACCATCACGGCGCCGCTCTGCTGCTGCCGATCTTGCCGCCCGCGCGGGAACTGATCGGCGATCGCGGCGACGACAGCACCCGGTTCCGAGGCGCGCTGGAACGACGCGGCATCGCGCCCTGCATCCCGTCCACCCGGTCGCGCAGGCAGCCGCTGCCCTACGATCGCGCGCTCTACCGCCAACGCCACCGCATCGAGAACATGTTCGGGAGATTGAAGGATTGGCGCCGCGTCGCGACCCGATACGACCGATGCACCCACACCTTCTTCTCAGCCATCTGCATCGCCGCAACCATCACGTTCTGGTCGTGATAGAGAGTCCTGAACCTAGAGGACTACTATCGATCCAATTGGGTCGGGATATGCTCTAAGTCCGTCGCCTTTGTCAGATGCAGCACCTGGCCCGCTGGCACCTGACCATGCATCTTGGCGCAAAACCGACTGTCCGCCGTCACGAAGCTGCACGCGCTCGCCTGAGCGAGGGCAAGGTAGACGCAGTCGTAGGCCGGATGATCGAACTGAATCGCCAGCCGCGTCGCCGGCTCAAGCAGGCTGCGCATCGGCACCAACTCGACGTCTACATGCTGCAGGAGGCCAGCAGCCAATGCGGCCTCGTCCGAGCCAATCTCCTGGCGGCGGACCTTCTTCCACAGGATGTTCGCGCATTCCGGGATCAGCAGGTCCGGCGACAGAAGCTGGTGGCGACGCAGCGCGAGCGCTTCGGCTGTTCCTGGCTCCTCGACCACCCACTTGATCGCGACGCTGGCATCGATGACCAGCCGCCTCACCGCTCGTCACGACCCTCGCCCTGAAGGACCTCGGCGGACGTTTGCGGCCGGATCGCGGTGAGCTTTCTCAGGTCGGCCGCCAGCCGCTCGAAATCTCCATCGGCTTCCCCTTCCAAGGCTTGTCGCAGGATGTCGCGCATTTCGGCCTCGGCCGAACGTCCGTGCCGGGCGGCGCGGCGCTTCAGCCGGATGATCAGCAGATCGTCGACATTGCGGACGCTCAGGCTGCCTGCCATCTAACATCCCTCCGGTAAGTGCGGGCAATGCTATCACTGCTGGCGTCTTGCGCGCCACGCATAGCTGATGGCGAACACCCGCCCCGAGAGGTGCAACGATCGTTGGGCGCCTTTTCGACGTCGCACCTCGGTCGTCCACATGATGCAGCGACAGCGTGAGCACGTCGCGCTGTCGCCGCATGAACGAGAGCTCGCGACGTTTCGGTTTCGGCCTCGCCGATCGAACGGAAGCCTGTGCTCCTGACCAAGAGCAGTTCAGTGTCGATCCACCAGCCTGCGTCAAGGCTTCGACAAGGGTCGGGCGCCGTCCGTCGCTGGCTCGCGGGGTCCATCAAACGACCATGGCAGGTTGCCCTGTCTCATGAGTTTGGGAGGCGAGCTCGTGCTTCAGGCTGACCGCTTCGGGTCAGCCTCAACGTGCTCTGACGGCCCGGCTCAGGCCGGCCCGCCGCGGCGCAACGCACCGAACCACCAGGCGCCGCTCCAGACGGCGACGATGCCGGCGAGCGTGAACCAGGTGACCGCGTATTGCAGGTGGTTGTTGGGCGGGCGCGGCAGCGCGGTCACCGGGTCGGGGAACGGTCCGGTGCCGACGCGCGCGAGGGCGACGAGGGTGAACGGGGCGACCGCGTCGAGGCCGAGGCCGCGCGCGATCGTCGCCGGATCGAGCGCGTAGAATTGGCGGGTCGCGAGGTCGGGCGACGGCGTGAACAGCAGGCCGCGTTCCGGCCGGCGCACGTAGCCGGTGATCGTGTGCGCGCCATCGAGGCGGACGGACGGGTGACCGTCGGTGCCGGCCGGCACCCAGCCGAGATCGACCAGCACAGGCGGCCCGCCGGACCGGAGCAGCGGTTCGAGCAGGAACACGCCGAAGGTCGGCACGCCGCGGAGGTCGCGGACGTCGGACGCGTACGCTGCGGCGTGGGCGGGATCGAGCCGACCGGTCGCGATCACGCGCGCGAATTGCGACGGCACCGCGTCGCCCGGGCCGAGCGGCACCGGCGCCGCGGCGGCGGCGGCGTCGATGCGGGCGAGCAGCCGCTGCTTCCAGCCGAGCCGCTCGACCTGCCAGATCCCGAGCGAGAGGGTGAGCGCGATGAAGAACAGCGGCGCGAGGATCGGCCCGAGGCCGATCCGTCGCGCGCTCACTCGTGCGCGGGCGGGCCGGCGCCCCACCAGTAGATGCAGATGAACAGGAACAGCCACACCACGTCGACGAAGTGCCAGTACCAGGCCGCCGCCTCGAAGCCGAAATGCCGCGTCGGCGTGAACTCGTCCCGGCGCGAGCGGAACCAGCAGACGATCAGGAACGAGGTGCCGACGATCACGTGCGCGCCATGGAAACCGGTCGCGATGAAGAAGATCGCGGGATAGATGCCGCCGCCGCTGAAGTGGAACGGCGCGGACGAGTATTCCATCGCCTGCAGGCCGGTGAAGCTGAGGCCGAGCAGGATGGTGAGCCCGAGACCCATGATCAGCGAGCGCCGGTCGCCCTCGATCAGCGCGTGGTGGGCCCAGGTGACGGTGCAGCCCGAGAGCAGCAGGATCATCGTGTTGAGGAACGGGGTCGAGAACGGGTCGAACGTGTGCACGCCGATCGGCGGCCAGACCGGCGCGCCCTGCCCCGCGACGTTCTCCGGGAAGATCGCGAAGTTGAAGAAGGTCCAGAAGAACGAGACGAACAGCATCACCTCCGACGTGATGAACAGCGTCATCCCGTAGCGGAGCGAAAGGCGGGTCAGCGGCGAGATCACGCCGGGCGCGAGGCTTTCCCGGATCACCATGCGCCACCAGAAGAAGGCGACGCCGAGCGCCGACATCAGGCCGGCGAGGCAGAGATAGGGAATGCCGAAATGCGCCCAGACGATGATCCCGCTCAGGATCATCATGCCGCCGCCGACCGCGAGGATCGGGAAGACGCTCGGTTCGGGGAGGTGATACGGCTGCTCGATGAAGCCGCCGGTCTCGTCGATGGCGATGCTTTCGCCGTCCATTACCGTTCTCCCGTCACGCGCCGCCACCCGGATGCGCGAGCTTCACCATGGCGATCGCGTAGAACATCAGGCAGAGCACCACCAGCGCCACCATGATCGCGACGTTCCGGCCGCGCCGGCGGCGCGTGAACTCGCGTGCCTGGTCGGGCGGCATCGGCGGCGGGAACTGTTCGTCCATCAGAAGACGAGGTGGTCGACGAGGACCGAGGTGAACAGCACCGCGAGGTAGGACAGCGAGTAGCGGAAGGTTTTCCGCGCCGCGCGCTCGCCCCGCAGCGACCGGCCGGTCTCGTCCTGGGGCTCGAGCAGCACCCAGGTCGACAGCGCGAGGAAGCCGGCCCCGAGGATCGCGGCGGTGAGGCCGTAGATCGGGCCGGCGAGGCCGAGGTACCACGGCAGCAGCGAGACCGCGACCAGCGGCACGGTGTAGATCAGCACGTGCCAGCGGGTCGTCCGCCGGCCGCGCACCACCGGCAGCATCGGCACGCCGGCGCGGTCGTAGTCGCCGCAGGCGTAGAGCGACAACGCCCAGAAATGCGGCGGCGTCCAAAGGAAGACGATCGAGAACAGCAGGATCGGCATCAGCGCGAGATGACCGGTCACCGCGACCCAGCCGATGATCGGCGGGAATGCACCCGCGGCGCCGCCGATGACGATGTTCTGCGGCGTCCGCCGCTTCAGCCACATCGTGTAGACGAAGACGTAGAACGCGATCGAGAGCGCGAGCCACGCGCCCGCCGCGATGTTGGTCGCGAGGCCGAGCATCAGCACCGACAGGGCCGAGAGCCCGATGCCGTAATGCAGCGCCTCGTCGGGATCGACGCGGCCGGCAGCGACGGGGCGGGTCGCGGTGCGGCGCATCTTGCGGTCGATGTCGCGGTCGTACCACATGTTGATCGCGCCGGCGGCACCGGCGCCGAGCGCGATCGCGATCACCGTCGTGATCGCCAGCACCGGGTTGAGCCGGCCCGGCGCCACCGCCATGCCGATCGCGCCGGTCACCACGACGAGGCTCACGACACGCGGCTTGAGCAGCGCGATCCAGTCGGCGACGCCGGTCCCGTTCGCGACCGCAGTCACGTCCGAAGCGGCGCCGCCGACGGGCGCGGCGACGAGATCAGACATGGCGCGCGGTTCCCGTCACCGCAGCCGCGGGATTTCGGTGAACGTGTGGTGCGGCGGCGGCGAGGGCAGCGTCCACTCGAGCGTGGTCGCGCCCGCGCCCCAGTAATTGGCCGCGACCTTCTTCTTGCTCGCGAACGTCATCACGACGCCGATCAGGAAGATCACCGTCGACGCGCCCGACAGGAAGGCACCCATCGAGGACACGTAGTTCCAGCCCGCGAACGCGACCGGGTAGTCCGGGTAGCGGCGCGGCATGCCGGCGGCACCGAGGAAGTGCTGCGGGAAGAAGGTCAGGTTCACGCCGATGAAGGTGGTCCAGAAATGGAGCTTGCCGACCCACTCGGGATACTCGTGGCCGCTCATCTTGCCGATCCAGTAATACCAGCCGGCGAAGATCGCGAAGACGGCGCCGAGCGACAGCACGTAGTGGAAATGCGCGACCACGTAGTAGGTGTTGTGCAGATACTGGTCGAGCGAGGCGTTGGCCAGCACGATGCCGGTGACGCCGCCGACCGTGAACAGGAAGATGAAGCCGACCGCGAACAGCATCGGCGTCTTGAACTCGATCGAGCCGCCCCACATCGTCGCGATCCAGGAGAACACCTTGATCCCGGTCGGCACGGCGATCACCAGCGTCGCCACCATGAAGTAGGCGCGGGTGTCGACCGAGATGCCCGAGATGAACATGTGGTGCGCCCACACCACGAAGCCGACCACGCCGATCGCGATCATCGCGTAGACCATGCCGATGTAGCCGAAGATCGGCTTCTTCGCGAAGGTCGAGACCACGTGGCTGATGATGCCGAAGCCCGGCAGGATCAGGATGTAGACCTCGGGATGGCCGAAGAACCAGAACAGGTGCTGGAACAGCACCGGGTCGCCGCCGCCCGCCGGGTCGAAGAAGGCAGTGCCGAAATTACGGTCGCAGATCAGCATGGTCACCGCGCCGGCGAGCACCGGGATCGCCAGCAGCAGCAGGAAGGCGGTGACCAGCTGCGCCCAGACGAACAGCGGCATCTTGAACAGGCCCATCCCGGGCGCCCGCATGTTCAGGATCGTCACGATGAAATTCATGGCGCCGAACAGCGACGAGAAGCCGGTCAGGTGTATCGCGAACAGGGTGAAGTCGGTGGCGACGCCGCTCTGGTAGGTCGAGTTCGACAGCGGCGGATAGAGCGTCCAGCCGACGCCGGTGCCGTTGCCGATCAGCAGGCCGAGCGACGCGAAGGTGATGCCGCCGACCGCGAGCCAGAAGCTCATGTTGTTCAGGCGCGGGAACGCCATGTCCGGCGCGCCGATCATCAGCGGAATGAACCAGTTGCCGAAGCCGCCGATCAGCGCCGGCATGACCGTGAAGAAGATCATGATCAGGCCGTGCGAGGTGACGATCGCGTTCCAGGCCTGGCCGCTGGTGACCAGCGTGCCGCCCGGGTGCAGCAGCTGCGCCCGCATGATCATCGACAGGATGCCGGCGTAGAAGCCGTTGAACATCGCGAACGCCAGGTAGAGCGTGCCGATGTCCTTGTGGTTGGTGGCGCAGCACCAGCGGCGGAAGAAGTTCCGCGGCGGCCCGTGGTCGTGCGCGTCGTGCCCGTGGGCGACGTCGTGGCCGTGGCCGTGGCCGTCGAGACCGTGCCCGGTGCTGCGGTGCTGCTCGTCGTGAGTGGTGACGGACATGATCAGTTCCTTCCGCCGTTCATCTGGGGCGCATCGAGCACCGCGAAGCGGTCCTGGAGCATCGCGAAGCGATTCTGGAGTGTCGCGAAGCGGTCCTGGTCGGGCACGCTGTTCCGGCTGAACTTGTCTTTCGCGGACTTCACCCAGGTGGCGAAGTCCGCCGGCGACATCGCCTCGATCTCGATCGGCATCGCGTCATGGTTCATGCCGCAGATCTGGTTGCATTCCCCGTAATAGAAACCCGGCTTGTCCACCTTGAACCAGGTTTCGATCACCCGGCCCGGGATGGCGTAGCGCTGGACGCCGAGCGACGGCACGAACCAGGAATGCAGCACGTCGCCGCTGGACAGCAGCACCCGGACGTCGACGCCGGCCGGCACCACCAGCGGGTTGTCGACGGCGAGCTGACGGAGGTCCTTCTGGTCGGCCGGCAGCTTGTTGCCGGGGATCATGTAGCTCGTGAAGTCGACGCCGCCGCGGTCGGGATAGGCGTATTCCCAATACCATTGATGGCCGGTGACCTTGATGGTCAGGCCCGGCGTGATGGTCTTGTCCTCGAAATAAACGAGCTTCAGCGACGGGATCGCGATCGCGATCAGGATCGCGACCGGCACCACCGTCCACACCACCTCGACCAGCGTGTTGTGGGTGGTCCGGCTCGGCACCGGGTTCCGCCGCGCGTTGTAGCGGAAGGCCACCCAGGCGAGCAGGCCGGCCACGAACACCACGATCGCGATGATGATCCAGAGGATGAACGTGTTCAGCCAGATCACGTCCCGCATGACCGGGCTGTGCGCGGCCTGCAATCCCATCTGCCAAGGCAGCGGCCGCTGCGCCTCGGCGGCGCCGGCCGGCAGCAGGACGGTCGCACCGGCCACGATCGGGCGGAGCGCGGACACGGCGGGCACGCCGGCCCGTCGGGCGGTGTTCATCAAGTCTGACCATCCATTCGCGGGATCGACGGGTCGGAGTATCCGACCGGCTTCCCCCGATCAAGCTGAGTGGCATCTCCCGACGGATGATCAAGGCCGGCGCGCTCGGCGGTGCGGCGGATCGGCTCGGACCGATGCGGGTTCGTGAGGCTGACGAGCGTGAACAGCCCCGCCGGCGGCACCGGCCAGCGGCGCGCGAGCGCGAGGTCGGCCGGCGGCAGCAGCGACTCGATCGCGAAATCCGGATGCCAGCCCAGCGTGCGGGCGAGCGGCCGCATGGCGCGCTCGACCGCGAGCCGCGGCCCGCCCGCGGCCACGAAATGGTTGACGAAGAACAGCCGGCCGCCGGGCCGGACGACGCGCTTCATCTCGGCGAGCAGCCGGTCGGCGTGCGGCACCACGGACGCGACGAACATCGCGACCGCGCTGTCGAAGCTCGCATCGGCGAACGGCATCGCCTCGGCGTCGGCGACCTCGAGGCGCTGCACGTGGCCGAGCCCGTCGCGCCGGACCCGCGCCTCGGCGCGTGCCAGCATGTCGGGCGAGAGATCGATGCCGACGACGCGCTTGCCGGGCGCGTAATGCGGCAGCGCGAGACCGGTGCCGACGCCGACCTCGAGCACGTCGTCGCCGGGCGCCGCGTTCACCGCCGCGACCGCCCGCCTGCGGCCGGCGGCCGACACGCTGCCGAACACGCGGTCGTAGATGCCGGCCCAGCGGCGATACGCCTCGACCACGGCGGCGGCATCGAGGGCGCTCTGCTTGGGCGAGGTGTCGGACACGCACAACTCCGTCGGAGGATCGACGCGCCACGTCATGCTCGCGCCCGGCAATGCTATCAAGCGAAAGCCATGCGGCGGGACGGTCGAGGGAACGCCGCCAGGCGTCGGCCCTGGCCCGTGAAAGGATGCTCCGATGATCGTCGTCATGATCGCCACCGTCGCGATCGTCCTCTGGACCCTCGGCCTGACAATCCCGTTCCGGCGGCAGATCGCGGACTGGGTCGACCGCCGCTGGGGACGCTGACGATGACCGTCGCCCTCGTCACCCACCCCGCCTGCGCCGGCCACGATCCCGGACCGGGCCACCCGGAGCGGCCGGCGCGCCTGCGCGCGGTGCTGGACGCGCTCGACACGCCGCACCTCGCCTCGCTCCGGCGCGTGGTGGCGCGCGAGGCGACGCGCGCCCAGCTCGCGCGCGTCCATGACGGCGGCTTCCTCGACGCCCTTTTCGCGGTCGGCGACGCGCCGGGACAGCTCGTGCCGCTCGACGCCGACACCGCGATGGGCGACGGCAGCCTGTCCGCCGCACTGCTCGCCGCGGGCGCCGCCTGCCAGGCGGTCGACCTGGTCCAAGGCGGCGACGCGCGCTTCGCCTTCGCCGCGACCCGGCCGCCCGGCCACCACGCCGAGCCGAACCGCGCGATGGGATTCTGCCTGTTCTCCAACGCCGCGGTCGCGGCCCGCCACGCGCGCGCGGCGCACGGGCTGCAACGGATCGCGGTCGTCGATTTCGACGTCCATCACGGCAACGGCACCCAGGCGGCCGCCCACGACGACCCCGACTTCTTCTTCGCGAGCAGCCACCAGTCGCCCTGCTACCCGGGCACCGGCCGCGCCTCCGAACACGGCGTCGCCGGCAATATCGTCAACGTGCCGCTGCCGCCAGGCACCGGCGGCAGCGTGTTCCTCAGCGCCTGGCGCGAGACGATCCTGCCGGCACTGGTCCGGTTCGGGCCGGAACTCGTCATCCTGTCGGCCGGCTTCGACGCGCACCGGGCCGACCCGCTCGCCGCACTCGAACTCGACGAAGGCGACTTCCACGCCGTCACGACGATGATCGTCGAAGCCGCACACGGACGATTGGTCTCGCTGCTCGAAGGCGGCTACGACCTCGACGCCCTGGCCGCCTCGGCGCGGGCGCATGTCGAGGCGCTGGTGGCGGCGGATGCGGGGTAGGGAGAAGGCCAGGGGCTCTGCCCCTGGACCCCGGCAAAGGCAGCGGCCTTTGCAATCCATCAGTTAAGGAAAACCCCGGGCCGACGAGGCCTGCCCGCACGTACCGCGGCCCGGGGTTTTCCTTAACTCAAAGGGATCCAAGGGCCTCGGGCCCTTGGCGGGTCCAGGGCAGAGCCCTGGCCTTCTCCTACCCAGCGCCCCGCGCCACCCGCCGCTCGATCGCGTCCCACACCAGGGCGGCGGTTTCGATGCCGTCGAAGCGGTCGATCTCCTGCAGGCCGGTCGGGCTGGTGACGTTGATTTCGGTCAGCCAGTCGCCGATCACGTCGATGCCGGCGAACAGCAGGCCGTTGTCGCGGAGGGTCGGGCCGATGGCGCTGACGATCTCGCGGTCGCGCGCGGTGAGACCGACGCGTTCGGCGCGGCCGCCGACATGCATGTTGGAGCGCGCCTCGCCGGCGGCCGGCACGCGGTTGATCGCGCCGACCGCCTCGCCGTCGACCAGGATGATCCGTTTGTCGCCCTGTCGCACGGCGGGTTCGTAGCGCTGCACCATCAGCGGCTCGCGCGACCGCGCCCAGTGGAGCTCCAGCAGGGCGCCGAGGTTCTCGTCGTCGGGCTTGATCCGGAACACGCCGGCGCCGCCGTTGCCGAACAACGGCTTGACGATGATGTCGCCGTGCTCGGCGCGGAAGTCGCGGATCGCGCCCGCGTCCCACGTGACGAGCGTGGGCGGCATCAGGTCGGGAAAGTGGGTCACGAGGATCTTTTCGGGGAACTCCCGCACCGCGCGCGGATCATTCACCACCAGCGTCGCCGGGTGGACGTGCTCGAGCATGTGGGTCGCGGTGATGTAGGCCATGTCGAACGGCGGGTCCTGGCGCATCAGGATCACGTCGATGTCGCGCGCGAGATCGAGCCGCGTGGTCTCGCCCCACGTCCAGTGCTCGCCGCGGGTCCGCCGGACGGTCACGGGGCGGGCCGACATCGCGAGCAGGCGTTCGGTGCGCGGCGCGCCGGTGTCGCCCTTGCCCTCGCGGAGCGCGAGCGCGCGGACATCGTAGTGCCAGAGCGCGTGGCCGCGGCGTCCGGCCTCGAGCATGAGCGCGAAGGTGCTGTCCTTGTCGATGTCGACCGTTTCGAGCGGGTCCATCTGGACCGCGACGCGTAGGCCGCCCGGGCGAGGACCGCTCATGCGAGGCGGGTCCTGATCGAGGTGATCCGGGCGCGGGCGTCGCGCGCGTCGTCGCCGTCCGGCACCAGCACCACGAAGCGCTCGAGGCACTCGATCGCGGCGCGGAGCCGGCCGAGGGAGGCGTTGATCGAGGCGGCGTCGCGCCAGAGCGAGGCCTGGTCGGGCGCGATCGCGGTCATCGTCTCCATCGCCGCGAGCGCGCCCTCGGTGTCGTCGGCGCCGCGCCGGCGCTCGAGCACGTTCCGCTGCAGGCGGAGCAGCACGTCGCGATTGCCCATCGGGCGCAGCAGGCCCGGGCCGATCTCGGCGTCGGCGCCGAGATGCCGCCGCATCAGCAGCACGAGGTCGCCCATGCCGACGGCCTCGCCGCCGTTGAAGACGTCGATCAGCACCTGCTGCGGGCGGCGCGCCGGGCGGCGGCCGCGGCCGGTCGCCGGCGGCTCGGCGAGCGTCGCGTCCATCTGGATCAGGAAATGGCCGGGGAAGTCGATCCCCCTGCCCTGCCAGCCGGCGGCGCGGATGCAGTGCAGCCAGACGATGCCGAGCGACACCGGCAGGCCGCGGCGGCGTTCGATCACGGTCAGCAGGTTCGCGTTGTCGAGGTCGTCGTAGGTGTCGCGGTCGCCGGCGTAGCCGTGCTGGGCGTGGATCAGCGCCGCGAGGCCGCCGAGGCGGGTCTCGGCCGGCCGGCCGGCGAGCAGGGCCCCGATCGCCGCCGCCTCGCGGGCGAGCTGGCTGAGATGGGCGGCGGCGGCGGACGCGTCGTGCTCGGGGCGGAGCGCCCGCCCGAGCTGCAGCGCGGCATCGGCGAGGTCGATCTCCGGATCGGCGAGCTGGCCGATCGCGGCGAGCGAACGCCCGGGCGGGATCATGACCGCCTCCGGCCGGCATGGCGTTCGCGCCGTGCCGGCCGACGAGGGTCAGGCCGTGGACGAGGTCAGTGTGGTCGATCATCCGCGCTCCATGGGCTGCCAGACGGGTCCTCGGCCTCCCGAACATACAATGCCCCGCCGCCCGCGCGAAATTCTGCCCCCTTTCCGTCGAGCCCCGCGAGGCGTGTCGCCTCGGCGCGGAGATCCTGGCTGATCCGCATGGAGCAGAACTTGGGTCCGCACATCGAGCAGAAATGCGCCGTCTTGTGCGCGTCCCGCGGCAGCGTCTCGTCGTGGTAGCGGCGCGCCGTGGTCGGATCGAGCGACAGGTTGAACTGGTCCTCCCAGCGGAAGGCGAAGCGGGCGCGGCTGAGCGCGTCGTCGCGCAGCCGCGCGGCCGGATGGCCTTTCGCGAGATCGGCCGCGTGCGCCGCGATCCGGTAGGTGATGACGCCGGTCTTGACGTCGTCGCGGTCGGGCAGGCCGAGATGCTCCTTCGGCGTCACGTAGCAGAGCATCGCGGTGCCGAACCAGCCGATCATCGCCGCCCCGATCCCGGACGTGATGTGGTCGTAGCCCGGCGCGATGTCGGTGGTCAGCGGGCCGAGCGTGTAGAACGGCGCCTCGCCGCAGACGGCGAGCTGCTTGTCCATGTTGGCGCGGATCTTGTGCATCGGCACGTGGCCGGGGCCCTCGATCATCACCTGGCAGCCGCGCGCCCAGGCGATCTTCGTGAGTTCGCCGAGCGTTTCGAGCTCGGCGAACTGCGCCGCGTCGTTGGCGTCGGCGATCGAGCCGGGCCGGAGCCCGTCGCCGAGCGAGAACGACACGTCGTAGGCGCGCATGATGTCGCAGATCTCGTCGAACCGCTCGTAGAGGAAGCTCTCGCGGTGATGCGCGAGGCACCAGCGCGCCATGATCGAGCCGCCGCGCGAGACGATGCCGGTGACGCGGTTGGCGGTCAGCGGCACGTGGGCGAGCCGCACGCCGGCATGGATGGTGAAGTAGTCGACGCCCTGCTCGGCCTGCTCGATCAGCGTGTCGCGGAACAGCTCGAAGCTGAGCCGTTCGGGCTCGCCGTCCACCTTCTCGAGCGCCTGGTAGAGCGGCACCGTGCCGATCGGCACCGGCGCGTTGCGGATGATCCAGTCGCGGATGTTGTGGATGTTGCGGCCGGTCGAGAGGTCCATCACGGTGTCGGCGCCCCAGCGGATCGCCCAGACCAGTTTCTCGACCTCGTCGGAAGCCGACGAGGTGACCGCCGAATTGCCGATGTTGGCGTTCACTTTCACCAGGAAATTGCGGCCGATGATGGTCGGCTCGAGCTCCGGGTGATTGATGTTGGCCGGGATGATGGCGCGGCCGCGGCTGATCTCGTCGCGCACGAATTCCGGCGTCACGAAGTCGGGGATCGCCGCACCCCAGTCCTCGCCGTCGGCGCGGCGCGCGGCGGCGCCGTCGGCGATCGCCGCGCGTCCGAGGTTCTCGCGGTGCGCGACGAAGCGCATCTCCTCGGTGATCAGGCCGGCGCGGGCGAATTCGAGCTGCGTCACCGGACCCGCGTCGCGGGCGACACGCAGCCGGCGCACCGCCGGACAGGGCGGCACCAGGCGGTCGCCGGTGGCGCCGCCATTGTCCTCCGGCCGGATCGCGCGCGGCACCGCGCGTCCCAGCGAGGCGCGGCGCGCGAGCCAGGCCTCGCGGAGCGGCGGCAGGCCGGCGGCGAGGTCGATCGCCACCGCGGGATCGGTGTAGGCGCCCGAGGTGTCGTGCACGCGCACCGGCGCCTCCCCCGACGACGGGTCGAGCGGGATCTCGCGGAACGGCACCACGATGTCGGGAAAGCCGTCCGGGCTCGCGTGGATCTTGCGCGAGCCCGGGATCGGGCCGGTGGTCACGCCCTCGGGCCGGAGCGCGTGCGGGTCGGGATGATCGTTCATGGTGTTCTCCTCCCGGCGCGAGGCGAGAAGGCGACGCGACGAACGCAACGAGAGCGCCTGCTGCGATCCACCCGTCCCTCCGCCGGCATGACCCGGATCAGGTTCTAGGGTCATCGCGCCGTTCGGCCTGCGGGCCGGACCAGCGATCTCTCAGCTCCTTGCCGGAGCTCCCCTCGGTGCGTGCACTCTCGGCGCCCGGAACGGGCGATGTCAAACCCCGGAGGCGGCGGGGTCGATCGCCCGGCTGAACGACGCGACCTTGTCGACGGGAACGAGGGCGTGGTTCCAGCCGTCGGGGTCGAACGAGACACGCGAGGCGATCTCGGGCGCACGCTCCGGACCGAGGCGGACATCGACGTAGCGGTTCAGGTCGAGGAACCGGTTCAGCGCGTCGAAATCGGCGTGCGGCAGCACCTCGGCGAAGACGATCGGACGGTGCCGCCGGACCGTCCATCGCGCGCCCGCGATGACCGCCGCCTCGTGGCCTTCGACGTCGATCTTGATCATCGTCACGCGGCGTCCGATCAGCGACGGCCGGAACAGGATCCGGTCGAGCGTGCGGACGAGAACCCGCTCCGTGCTCGAATGCTCGCCCTTGAACGAGCCGAGCAGGCTGGCGCTGGTCTCGATCAGCCGATGCGCCGGCGACGGCACGTAGAGATCCTGCTCGCCGTTCCGTTCGCCCGCCGCGCAGCGGATCAGCCGCACGCGGTCGACGAGATCGTTGTCGGCGAGGTTGCGGCGCAGCAGTTCGAGAATGTCGGCCATCGGCTCGAGCGCGACCACGTGATTGTCGCGCGAGGCGGACGCCGCGAGCAGAGTGTAAAAGCCCGTGTTCGCGCCGACGTCGACGAACAGGCCCGGATGCGCGACACCGTAACGGAAGATCAGCTCGGGCAGCGGACGCTCGAAGGCGCGCCACCCGTCGCGGCCGAGCAGGCACGCGACCTGGTCCCGGTCCCGCTGCCGGTTCATCGTGAAGCGCGGCCGCGCCGCGTCCGGCGGCAGATGCGCGGTCGCGAGATCGGATCCGTCATCCATGCCGCCCGCCTCCCCCCGACCTCCTCATGACCGCACCGGTATGCCAGACAGGCGGGCGACACGGGAGCATGGGACTGACGGATGGCGTTCGGCACCCGCAGCGGACGGATCGACAGCCTGCGCGGCGTCGCGATCGCGCTCGTGCTGCTGCATCACTTCAGCATCGCCTACGATCTTCGCGACACCGCGCTCGCGCGCGTGTTCGGCGCCGGCGCGGTGCACGCCGTGGTGCGGAACGGCAACTACGGTGTCACGATGTTCTTCGTCGTGTCCGGCTTCCTGATCGCCGCGAACGCGCAGGCGCGTTCCGGACGGCTCGGGGATCTCCGGTTCGGACCGTTCTATCGCCGGCGCGCGGCGCGCATCCTGCCGTCGGTGCTGCTGCTGCTCGCGCTGGTCAACGCGCTCGCGTTCGCCGGTGTCGCGATCTTTCGCGACCAGGTGGACGGCGGCGCGCGCATGCCGCTCGCGATCGTCGACCTCGCGTCGCTGATCCCGGTGATGAACGTGCTCCTGGTCAAGGCGGGCTGGGTGAACTACGCGCTCTGCGTGCTGTGGTCGCTCTCGGTCGAGGAGGCGTTCTATCTCGCCTTTCCGATATTCTGCCGCGTGCTGCGGCGGGAGCGGGCGCTCGTCGCGTGCTGCCTCTGCTTCGTGCTGATCGGACCGGTCTGGCGCGCGACGCACCAGGGGGACACCGACGCGGCGCTGTACGACTATTTCGCGTGCTTCGACGCGATCGCGATCGGCGTCGCGACCGCGATCCTGCTCGCCGGACGGACCATCCGGAGTGCCTGGCTGCGCCCCGCGCAGGTCGTGGTCGCGCTGGTGCTCGCGGCGTTCTACCTCGCCGCCTCGATCGCCGACACCAACGTGCTCGGCGTCACCCTCTTCGCGCTCGGCACGGCCGTCCTCGTGCTGCCCGCGGCCGACATGGGCGGGGTCGCGCGTCGGCATCCCGCGCTCGGCGGCCTCCGCGCCACCGGCCGGCTCAGCCTCGAGCTCTACCTGTTCCATCTCGTGGTGCTCGGCCTGCTGCGGACGGCGTGGCCGCACGCGGCCGGGAACGCCCGCCTCGCGCTGCTGGCGGCGTTCCTGGCGCTGTCCGTGCTCGCCGCCGGCCTCGTCGCCGCGCTCTGGTCGGAACCGCTCAACCGCGCTTTCCGCGACGGCATGGCGTCCGACCGCCGTGCCACGCGCGGTCAGCCGGTCGCGTCGGGCGACTGAACCCCATAGGCCACGGCGAGCACCTCGATCGTCTCGCGCCCGCCCGGCCGATGCAGCACCACCTCGTCGCCGGGACGGCGGCCGAGCAGCGCGCGACCGATCGGCGACGCGAGACTGACCTCGCCGCGCTCGAGCACCGCCTCGTCGACGCCGAGAATGGTGACGGTCCGCGCCGCGTCGTCCGCCCCGACATAGGTGACGCTGGCGCCGAAGCGGACGGCGCCGTCCGGCGCGCCGCCCGGCTCGACCACGATCGCCTGCCTGATGCGCCGGTCGAGGAAGCGGAGCCGGCGGTCGATCTCGCGAAGCCGTCGCTTGCCGTAGAGATAGTCGCCGTTCTCGGAGCGGTCGCCATTCCCCGCGGCCCAGGACACGATCTCGACGATCCGCGGCCGTTCGCCGTGACGCAGCGCCGCCTGTTCGGCGCGGAACCGCGCGAGCCCGCGCGGCGAAAGGTACCGGTGCAGCCCGTCGACAGACGACGGCGAGTCACCGTCGGCCTCGTCGTCGTGCTCCACCGATCCGGTCTCCATCATCGTCGTGATCCCCGGGCAGGACGCTGGAAAAGCGATGGTGCCGCCCCCGGTCCGTGCGGGGCCGAGCCGTGGCAAGGCCGTGCCGACTGCGCGGGCGATCACGGGACGGCGTCGATCTGCGACAGACCGGCTGGCATCGTAACGGCGGGGCGACGTCCGCGCGACCCCGTCCGGAGGCCCGGCGACGCTCGCGACGACCCCACACGGATCCCGGATGCGACGTCGCCTCGGCCTGAGAGGGCCCGGCTCAAGTCCGCCACCTGCGATCGAGCTCGTCGAAGTAGCGCGCCGTCTCGTCGGAGGCTCCGGCCAGGTGCAGGTAGTTGCGGTCGAAGCCCGCGATCAGCTGCAAGCCGGAGACGTCCAGGATTGCCAACACCCGATGCTCCAACCTGATCAGTTGCTCACGCCGGAACGCCTGCAAGACCCGGTTCACATGAATGGGGGTCAGTCCCAACGTGTCCGCGATCTCGATCTGCGTCAGCGGCAGGGCGAAGACATCTCCGTTGGTCAGCCCGACCGCCGCGAAACGCCAGAGAAGCTCGCACAGGAGATAGGCCACGCGCCCTCGCGCGTCGCGCCGTCCGAGGGAGACGATCCGCTCGCGCAGCATCGCCTCCTCCTGGAGAGAGCTCCACCAGAGGGCGGCGGCGATACGCGGGTGCCCGAACAACAGGCTGATCATGCGGTCGCGCGGGATCGTCGCGACCCGCACCGGCGTGAGCGTGCCGATCGAATGGTCCATCGTCTCGAGAAGGAACATGTGCGGGTTGCAGAGATCTCCCGGGAGCAGGAACGTCATGATCTGGCGGCTGCCGTCCGGCAGGTTGCGGTAGCGGATCGCCAGGCCCTCCCGCAGGACGAACACCTCCCTGGGCGCCATGCCTTCGGCGACGATGTCCCGGTCGGCCGGTACCTCCCTGTCGACGCCGGGCAGACTTTCCAGCACCTCCAGATCGGATCCGGACAGTGGCGCGAACAGCGACAGCTTGTGCGCGAACGTGTTCGGACGTCCCGGAACGGTTGCCGATCGAAGGTTTTCGTCGCGTTCTGGGCTCACCGGTCTGCTCGATCAATCGTGACGGCCGGCGTCAGCTGTCAAGTCGGAGAAGGCTACCCGAGGATGCGTCGGTCGGCGATCATTGAAGGCCAGTCAGCCTCTATCGGTCAACCCGCGACGATGGGTCGACCCACGACCGGCGGACCGTTCGGTTCGGTCACCGCCGACAGGCTCAGCGCGATTGCCCTGAGCAGCGCGATCGAAGCCATGCTCACGACGACAGTCTCGCGTTCGCCGGCGATCTCGCGCTTGACCTCGATGATGCCGCCGATCGCCTCGAGCGCGGCGACCTTGCCGACCACGCCCCTCTCGACGAGCATGAGGAACAGGCTCTCGCAGAGCATCAGCGCGGCCTGGCCGTGCGGATCCGGATCTGTATCCATCGGACAGTATAGCGCCTCACGGAGGCACCGGTCGTTGATGCAAGTTTACGTGCCGCGAAGGAGGCCAGACAGACAGACAGGATCTCGGACAACGGCCAGATCACCGGCGCACGGTTGGAGCAAAACCCAATCTGGATGAGGCGCCTTGGAGGCGAGGCGATCGACGGCGCGAAACGGTCTCGCGCCATGAAGGCACCTCGCCGACCAAGCCAGCGCCGTTCGACCGAGGCGCTCGCCTGGCGCATCCTCCCGTCAAACCGGATCGGTTCGTCGCAGGATGCTCGTCCTCGATGTGCAAACGCATCCCTCCCGCGCCAGGCAGGTCGGCGACGCGCGACGACTTCAGTCCGCTGATGTCTCGAAACGCGGGAAACCGCCGTGACGGTCGTCGCATCCATCTCGGACGACGTCACCTCGACGGTTTCATCGTGCACGACGACGCCTCCCGGGCGCCGAAGTGTCCAGACCGAGGTTCCCGGAGGCGGGCGTCGTGGCGTCAATGGGCGCACCAAGGGCCAGCGGGCTTCGCCCTTTGCTGCTCGGCGGTTTGATCGCGCTCCATCTCAAGGACGACAGACGAGAGGATCTGACGGATGTGGTCCCGCAGGGCGAGCGGCGTCAGACCGCGAGCGAAGCTCTCCCATTCCACGCCGATCTGCTCGACATCTCGCGCGATGAAGCGCGGCAGCCGGTTGGTCTCAGGCTCGTCGTCCTCGTCCTAGGCGACGGCGCCGGACGAGGCCGGCATGCGTTCTTCGCGGTCCGGCATCGCGGGTGTCATCGCGATGCGCCCTGAGGTCCGGTCGCCTCTTGCAGCACGGTACGTGCTCCAAGCCCGCGCCGCAGAATGGCCGGCTCGGCCGACCGGACCGGCGTGAACGTGCCGACCCCGGGTGGTCCGGCGGTCCGCGGCGCCGCCGCTCCCGGCGCACGGCTTTCAGGTTCAATGCCGGCGGAGTGCTCGGACGACAGAGCCGAAATCCATCAGGTCGACCGAGTAGAGGGGCTGGTCACTCGATTGATCGAGGTCCGCGATGCGTCTCAGGTCGATCGCGCAGACGCGGTCGAGACCAGGATCGAT
The DNA here is from genome assembly GCA_965199345.1 of Acetobacteraceae bacterium. GTDB lineage: Bacteria > Pseudomonadota > Alphaproteobacteria > Acetobacterales > Acetobacteraceae > CAXTPV01. The sequence goes on along the minus strand of CBDARA010000007.1, from coordinate 406 downwards.
CGGCCAGACCAGAGAACTCGGCAAGACGCTGTCCTGCCACACGCCCGCCTGGCACCGGCTTCGCAGAAACCGACGCGCGGCGTGTGCCGCATGCGCGTCGCCGCAGCTTCGGAAGCGAAGCACGCGCACCAGGACATGATCCTTGTCGAACAGAAAGGCTTTGTATCGCGGCAACGCGTGTGTCCTTCCCAGCGGGCTGGATGGCAAGCGCATCCCGTCCAAGTCCCGATGTGCAAAAGCACCGGTCCGGAATCCCGCGTCCACAACCTGGATTAATTCGGTCGCATCCCGGCTCCGCTATGGTCGGTTCGCTTCGATGACGGCGCATCCTTGGTCAGCCGACCTCACGTGGGATGTCGCGAAAGGTCGCCGGCCGGAACAAAGGAGCCTGAGATGGCGTCGCGTG
>CBDARA010000006.1:0-59669 GCA_965199345.1 Acetobacteraceae bacterium | reverse complement strand
ACGGCCCTGTGCGCAAGCCGCGCAGCTCACTGTTGCGGACCCGAGCCAACTCCGACCTTCCGCGCGCTCGCACGCGGGCGGGTCCGCACGAGCTCACCGCGTCCGGCGCCGTCGCCACCCGCCCTCGCCGCCGTCGGCCCATCGACCGCGCCGGGCCGCGCGTCTCGGTCATGCGTCCTCCCGCAGGAACCCGCCCGATTGCCGGTGCCACAGCGCCGCGTACGCGCCGTCCCGCGCCAGCAGCGACGCGTGGGTGCCCTGCTCGACGATGCGGCCGCCGTCCATCACCGCGAGCCGGTCCATGCGCGCGATCGTCGACAGGCGATGCGCGATCGCGATCACCGTGCGGCCTTGCATCAGGGTGTCGAGCTGGCCCTGGATCGCCGCCTCCACCTCGCTGTCGAGCGCCGAGGTCGCCTCGTCGAGCACCAGGATCGGCGCGTCCTTCAGGATCACGCGCGCGATCGCGATCCGCTGGCGCTGGCCGCCAGACAGTTTCACGCCGCGCTCGCCGACATGCGCCTCGAAACCCTGCCGACCCTCCCAGTCGGCGAGCCCCGCGATGAACTCGAGCGCGTGGGCGCGGCGCGCGGCATCGATGATCTCGGCCTCCGTCGCGTCGGGGCGGCCGTAGCTGATGTTCTCGCGGATCGACCGGTGCAGCAGCGAGGTGTCCTGCGTCACCATGCCGATCCGCGCGCGCACGCTTTCCTGCGTCACGCCGGCGAGATCATGGCCGTCGATCAGGATCCGTCCCGTCTTCGGGTCGTGGAAACGCAGCAGCAGGTTCACCAGCGTCGACTTGCCGGCGCCCGAACGTCCGATCAGTCCGACGCGCTCGCCCGGCGCGATCGCGAGGTCGAGCGCCTGCAGCACGCCGCCTCGCTCGCCTTCGGCGCGCGTGCGCCCGTAATCGAACGAGACCCGCTCGAACCGGATCGCGCCGGGACCTGGCGCGAGTGCGACGGCGCCGGCCGGATCGGGCATGTCGCGGGCGACCGCGATCGAGCGCATGCCGTCCTGCACGACGCCGACATTCTCGAAGATGCCGGTGATGTTCTGCGCGACCCAGCCGGCCATGTTGGAGATCTGCCAGGCGAGCGGCAGCGCGGTCGCGACCGTGCCGATCGGCACGCGTCCGGCGCACCAGGCGGCGATCGCGAGCGACGCCACGCCCACCACCATCATCGCGTTCGTCGCCGCCAGCGTGACGCTCCAGATGGTGATCAGGCGCAGCTGGCGGTGGAAGGCGTCGGTGTGCGCGTCGACGGAGCAGCGGACGAACGCGTCCTCGTCGCGGGCGCGGGCGAACAGCTTGACGGTCAGGATGTTGGTGTAGCTGTCGACCACGCGGCCGGTGAGCGCCGAACGCATCTCCGACATCGCGCGCGAGCGCTCGCGCATGCGCGGCACGAACAGCCGGAGCAGGGTCGCGTAGGCCGCGAACCACAGCATGATCGGCAGCGCCAGCAGCCAGTCGACCCGCGCGAGCAGCACGATCGCGCCGCCGCCGTAGACGAGCAGGTACCACACCGCGTTCGTCGCCTGCACGACGCTTTCGCGCAGCGCCGGCCCGGTCTGCATGACGCGGTTGGCGATGCGGCCGGCGAAGTCGTTCTGGAAGAAGGTCCAGCTCTGGCGCACCACGTGGAAATGGTTCTGCCAGCGGATCAGGTTGGACAGGCCGGGCGCGATCACCTGGTTGGTGACGAGGTACTGGCCGAACAGCGCGGCGGGCCGGGCGACGAGCAGCACCAGCGCCATCAGCGCGAGCTCGCCGCCCGCGTGGCGGAGCAGCGTGCGCGGCGTTTCGGCGGACACCAGAGCCGCGACCTGGCCGATGAACACCGGGATCGTGGTGTCGAGCAGCGCGACGACGAGGCCGATCGCGAACAGCGCCGCGATCGTGCCGGGCGCCTGGCCGACGAAATGGGCGTAGAAACGCGGCAGCGACCGCTTGGCGTCGAGCGTCGGCGGCGGCCGGTCCGGCGGCAGCGCGGTCGGACGCAGCCGGGTTTCGAAGAAGCCGAACAGGCTCAACGCCGCGTCGTCCCGGCCCGGTTGCGCGGCCGCTCGGGGTGTGGCGGCCGGCTCACGCCCGGTCGGCGGGGCGCAGCAGGAGCAGCAGGCTCGCCGCGATCAGCGGGAACTGCAGCGGCCGCAGCCGGCCGAAGAAGCGCGGCGCCTCGCGGGTCTCGGCGCCGCGGACGTCGAGAACCGTCGCCGCGGCGAAGCCCGCCACCAGGATGCCGACCGGCACGCGCCGCCCCGGCACCGCGCCGGCGCCGAGCCCGGTGAAGAACAGCAGCAGCGCCGAGCCGATCTCGCCGGCCGTCGGGCCACCCTCCTGCCGGAAGCCGAGGCCGCGGCGGACCCCGCCGAAGAAGCAGAGCAGTCCGGACGCCCAGGCGATCGCTCCGCGCGTCGCGACGGCGTGGACATCGCCACGGGTGCGCGCCGCGAGCAGGCTGAGTGCCACCACCGGGACCGTGCCGGCGGACGCCAGCAACGCCGACAGCAGCGGCGTCCGCCGCGCCGCGTCCTCGGTTCCCGGTGTTCGCTCGCTTGAAGCTGCCGATCGATGTGCCATGCGCGGTCGAACGCATCGTCGCCCGACGCGTTCGTTGCCGACACCGGGCGAACCGCAACATCGGCCGGCATCCGGCCCGGACGGCCGGGGCGCAGACGGGGGGAACGCGCATGACCTATCATCCTGATCCGGCCCGGTATCAGACCGCGACCTTCCGGCGCTGCGGCCGGAGCGGTCTCGACCTGCCGCCGATCTCGCTCGGCCTGTGGCAGAATTTCGGCGGCTCGGACGTGTTCGAGACCGGTCGCGCGATGATCCGCCGCGCGTTCGACCGCGGCGTCACGCATTTCGATCTCGCGAACAATTACGGTCCGCCCTACGGCTCGGCCGAGGAGAATTTCGGCCGCATCCTGCGCGACGATTTCGGCCCGCGCCGGCGCGAGCTCGTGATCTCGACCAAGGCCGGCTACGACATGTGGCAGGGTCCGTACGGGATCGGCGGGTCGCGCAAATACCTGCTGTCGAGCCTCGACGACAGTCTCCGCCGGATGGGGATCGACTACGTCGACATCTTCTACTCGCATCGCGTCGACCCGAGCACGCCGCTCGAGGAGACCGTCGGCGCGCTCGACCGCGCGGTGCGCTCGGGCAAGGCGCTCTATGTCGGGATCTCGTCCTATTCGCCGAACATGACGCGCCGGGCGCACGACATGCTGCGCGCGCTCGGCACGCCGCTGCTGATCCACCAGCCGTCCTACTCGATGGTCAACCGCTGGATCGAGGACGAGCTGCTCGGCGTGCTGGGCGAACTCGGGGTCGGCTGCATCGCGTTCTCGCCGCTGGCGCAGGGACTGCTCACGCAGCGCTACCTCGACGGCATCCCGGCCGACGCGCGTGCCGGCCGCGGCTCGCGCTCGTTCCCGCGCGACCTGCTGACCGACCACGTGCTCGACAAGGTGCGCGGCCTGAACGCGATCGCGGTCGAGCGCGGCCAGACGCTGGCGCAGATGGCGATCGCCTGGACGCTGCGCGATCCGCGCGTGACGTCGGCGCTGATCGGTGCGCGCTCGGTGGCGCAGCTCGACGACAGTCTCGACGCGCTGAAGCGGCTCGATTTCAGCGCGGCGGAGCTCGAGACGATCGAGCGTCACGCGTCCGAAGGCGGCATCGATCTGTGGCGGCGCTCGGCGACGGCCGAAGCGCCCTGAGCGATGGCCGGCGGGCGAGGGTGCCCTCGCTCAGCCGGCCTGGGCGCGGTCGATCTGCCGATGCAGCGCCGCGAGCAGGGCTGCGAAATCGCCGTTATGGCGCGTGAGGTAGCTCGTGTAGTCGCCGCGCTGCGTTTGCCGGAGGCTGGTGCCCTCGGCCACCACGTCGATCACCTTCGGACCGCCATGGTCGCTGATCACCCACTCGACAGGCGTGGGCGCCTCGCCCGGCCGGTAGATCGTGGTTTCGACATGGGTGCCGTCCGGATCGGCGGAGGTGCCGCCGACGGTGAAGCGCACGCCGTGGTAATCGCCGAGATTGCCGACGATCGAGTTCAGCAGCACGGAATGGAACAGCGACTGGTAGTCCGCGAGCTGCGCCGGCGAGGCACTGCGCGAGAAGCGCCCGAGGCAGAACAGCGCGATGTCGTCGACCGCGATGTTGTCGTCGATGATCGGCTGCAGCGCGCTCCGCTTCGAGGCGGGGGAGCCCGGTGCGTTCACGACCGCGACCAGCTGGCCGCCGAGGCTCCGGACGAAATCGGCGGCGCCGTCGCCCGCCGCGCGCGCGGCGACGCCGGACGCGGTCATGACGAGCGTCGCCCCGAAGGCGAGTAGTGTGCGCCGGAAGGTGGTCATCAGCCGGCTCTAACGCGTCCCGCCGTTCCGATCAACGCGCATACCAGTCCGGCGGCGTGGTCGCGGTCTCGCGCCCGAGGGCGCGCAGCGACGACGCGCTCTGCTGGCGGAAGGCGCTGCGGATCGAGGCATACGGGTCGAGCGCCGTCTTCTCCAGCTGATCGAGGTCGTGCAGCACGAGCGAGCGGGCATCGACGACGCCGAGGCCGTAGACCGAATAGTTCAGCGTCAGCAGGCCGTAGCCGCGCGGCACGTAGGTGAACGGGCTGAGGCCGGTGTCGAGCCCATACTCGCCGAAGGCGTCGCGCGGGCTCGACGGCCCGACGATCGGCAGGAACAGATAGGGGCCCGACGGCAGGCCCCAGTAGGCCAGCGTCAACCGTCCGGAGCTGTCGTTCTGCTTGTAGCCGAGCTCGCCCGCGACGTCGAAGAAGCCACCGACGCCCACCGTCGTGTTGACCACGAAGCGGACGAAGCTGTCGCCGGCGCGGCGCGGCCTGCCCTCGAGGATGCCGTTCAGGAAGGTCACCGGCTGGCCGTAATCGACGATGACGTTGTGCAGGCCGTCGCGGACGAAACGCGGCACGGCGTAGACATAGGCCTGCGCCACCGGCTTGAGCGTGTAGCGGTCGACGGCGATCGAGACGCGGTAGAAGAAGCGGTTGGTCGGCTCGAGCGGGTCGTTCGTCGACCGGTAGTCGGCGAGCGCCTGCGGATCGGAGGCCGGCGGCGGCGTCGCGCATCCGGCGATGGCGGCAACGACCGTGGCGGCCATCAGGACGCGTCCCAACTTGCTCAGGAACGGTCGGTCGGCACGCATGAAACCCCCTCAGGCCCGCGTCGTGATGGCGGGCGAACAACGTTCCTATTCACGGGGTCGCGCGTCGGCAAGGCGCGCCACCGCCGGGGGCAGCGTTGTTGGCGCCCGCGTGGCGGACGCGATACACTTGCAACCGCGGCAGACGCCGCGTTCCGGGAGCGCGACGCGACGTGGATCACCTGACACCGGACCGGGCCGACCTCCCGACGCTCGAGCGCTGGCTGACCGGGCCCCGCATTTCGGGGCTGCCGAGCCCGAAGACCCGTCCCGCACTCTCGTTCGAGTTCTTCCCGCCGCGGAACGAGGCGCTGGAGGCGCAGCTCTGGGCGGCGATCCGGCGCCTCGAGACGCTCGCGCCCGACTTCGTCTCGGTGACCGACGGCGCCGCCGGCTCGACGCGGAGCCGGACGGCGGCGACGGTCGGCCGCATCCTCGCCGAGACCACGCTCCGACCGGCCGCCCACCTCACCTGCGTCGATCTCTCGCGCGGCGAAGTCGACGACGTCGCCCGCCGCTACTGGGACATGGGCGTGCGCCACATCGTGGCACTCCGCGGCGATCCGCCCGACCGCAAGGACGGCGGCGCCTTCGTGCCGCACGCGGACGGCTACCGGAACGCGACCGAGCTCGTCGCCGGCCTCCGGCGGGTCGCCGACTTCGAGATCTCGGTCGCCGCCTATCCGGAGGGGCATCCGGAGGCCGAGAGCCTCGACGCCGATCTCGAGAACCTGCGGCGGAAGCTCGACGCCGGCGCGACCCGGGCGATCACGCAGCTGTTCTTCGAAACCGAGCACTTCCTCCGCTTCCTCGACCGCGCGCTCGCGATCGGCATCACGGCGCCGATCGTGCCCGGCATCCTCCCGGTCGACGGGCTGAAGGCGCGCCGCTTCATCGAAAGCTGCGGCGCCAGCATCCCGCCCTGGCTCGAGGGCCTGTTCGAGGGGCTCGACGACGACGAGGGCACCCGGCGCCTGGTGGGCGCGGTGGTGGCCGCCGAGCAGGTGCGCCTGCTGCAGGCCAACGGCGTCGACGAGTTCCACTTCTACACGATGAACCGGCCCGACCTGACCTTCGCGGTGGCCCGCATCCTCGGCGTGCACGCGACCGACACCGCGGCGTGAGGCGCCGGACCGCGGCGGCAGCCTGATGCGGGCCATCGTGTTCGACCTCGACGGCACCCTGGTCGACAGCGCGGCCGACATCACCGACGCGGTCAACCTCATGCTCGCGGGCCACGGCCGGGCCGCGATGGAGGTGGAAGCGATCGCGCCGCTCACCGGCGAAGGTGCCGGCGTGCTGGTCGAGCGCGTGCGGCGCGCGCGCGGCCTCGACGCCGACGAGGCGGAAATCCGTCGCGACACCGCGACCTATCTCCGGCATTACGCCGCGCGGCCCTGCGCGCGCTCGGTGCTGTTCGCCGACGCCGCCGAGACCCTGCCGGCGCTGCACCGCGCCGGCAGGCCTCTCGGCGTCTGCACCAACAAGCCCGAGGCGCTGGCCCGCCAGGTGCTCGAAGCGCTCGGCATCGACGGCTGTTTCGGCGTCGTGGTCGGCGCCGACACCACCGACGCGCGCAAGCCCGATCCGCGGCCGTTGCGATACGCGCTCGACCGGCTCGGCGCCGCGGCGGCCGAGGCCGTGCTGGTCGGCGACACCGCCATCGACGCGGCGACCGCGGCGGCGGCAGGCGTCGCCTTCCGCGCCGTCGCCTGGGGACGCGAGCTGCCGGGTGCGCCGCGGATCGCGCGCCTGGCCGAGCTGCTCACCCTTTGACCGGGCGTCAGCCGCTCTTCCGGAGGCCGCGCGACCAGGTCGTGCCGGCGAGCACGAAGCCGTTGGCGCGACAGAACGCGTCGAGCGTGTCGGCGCCCGGCGGGACCGCGATGTCGAGCGTGACGCAGCCGCTCGCGCGCGCCGCCCGTGCTGCCGCCTTCAGCAGCACCCGGCCGATGCCGCGGCGACGCGCCTCCGGGTCGACGAGCAGGAAGCCGACGCGCCCGGCCGGCTCGTCGAGCACGAGCGTGCGGGTGCGATGGAGCGAGACGACGCCGCTCGGCGGACCCCATTCGGCGGCGATCAGCACCGCACCGCCCTCGGCGCGTATCGCCTCGATGCGCGCGCCGAGCCGGGCCGGCGTGACGGGCAGACCGGCGCCTGCCCGCAGCAGCGCCGCGAGGCCCGGCAGGTCGCCTGCCCCCGGCGTCTGCACCGACAACCCGTAGCGGCCGCTCACGACACGATGAGGTTGCTGTAGAGCACTTCCCGATCCAATTGGATCGGGAGCAGTGCTCTACTTCTCTTGATCAGAGAGCATTTCCTTTCGATCAGACGACTCCGTCCCATCGAAAAATGCTCTAGGCCCGGATCAGGGTTCCGGGTCCGGCCTCGGTGAACAGTTCCAGCAGGCACGCATGCGGCACGCGGCCGTCGAGGATCACGGCGGCCGACGCGCCCGAGGCGAGCGCCGCGAGGCAGGTCTCGACCTTCGGGATCATGCCGTCCCGGATGGTGCCGTCGGCAATCATCGCGCGCGCCTCGTCGGCGCTGAGCTCCTCGACCAGACGGCGGTCGCGGTCGAGCACGCCGGCGACGTCGGTCAGCATCAGCAGCCGCGTCGCGCCGAGGGCGCCCGCGATGGCGCCCGCGACCGTGTCGGCGTTGATGTTGTAGGTGTGGCCGTCGAGGCCGTCGCCGACCGGCGCGATCACCGGGATCAGGCCCGACCCCATCAGCGCGTGCAGCACGCGCGGGTCGATCGAGGCCGGCTCGCCGACGAAGCCGAGATCGAGCACGCGCTCGATATGGCTGTCGGGGTCGCGCGTGGTGCGCCGCAGCTTGCGCGCCTTGATCAGGCCGCCGTCCTTGCCGGAAAGCCCCACCGCCATCGCGCCGGCGCGGTTGATCAGCGAGGCCACCTGTTTGTTCACGGTGCCGGCGAGCACCATCTCGACCACCTCGACCATGGCGCGGTCGGTGACGCGCAGGCCGTCGACGAACGACGACCGGATCTCCAGCCGCTTCAGCATCTGGTCGATCTGCGGGCCGCCGCCGTGGACGACGATCGGGTTGATGCCGACCTGCTTGAGCAGTGCCACGTCGTGGCCGAACGCTTCCGAGACCGGGCCAGGCATCATCGCGTGGCCGCCGAACTTCACGACGATCGTGTCACCCGTGTAACGCTGCAGGTAGGGCAGCGCGCGGGCGAGGATGTCGGCTTCCTGTCGGGCGCGCGCGAGCGCCTCCTCGCTCGGCATCATGCGTCGTCCTTCCGCTCGGAATGGTGCCACGCGATCGCGTCCATCGGGGCGCCCAGCGCCAGCCCCGCGAGCGAGGCCCGGAGGTCGGCGATGCCGTCGCCGGTCTCGCTCGAGGTCGCGATCACGGTCGGAAAGGCCGCCGGATGCTCGCGCGCGAAGGTCTCGGCCTCGCGCCGCTTCGCCGCGTCGGCTTCCCCCGCGACGCCGTCCGCCTTGGTCAGCACGATCTGGAACGTGACCGCGGCCTGGTCGAGCAAGCCCATCACCGTGCGGTCGCTTTCCTTGACGGGCACGCGGCTGTCGAGCAGCAGCACCACGCGCGCGAGGTTGGGGCGGCCGCGGAGATAGTCGAGCATCAGACCCTGCCAGTCGCGCTTGATCGCGTGTCCGGCCTGCGCGTAGCCGTAGCCGGGCATGTCGACGATCACCAGGCGATCGTGGGCGAGCGAGAAGAAGTTGAGCTGGCGCGTCCGCCCGGGCGTGTTGGACGCCCGCGCCAGCGCCCGCCGTCCGGTCAGCGCGTTGATCAGCGACGATTTGCCGACGTTGGAGCGTCCGGCGAAGGCGATCTCGGGGCCGCGCTCCTCGGGCAGGTCGTCGAGGCGCTGCGCCGCGTGGAAGAAGGCGCAGTCCTGCGCGAACAGGTGGCGGCCGGCTTCGAGGACGCGCGCCGCCTCCGCCGCCGCGTCCGCCGTCTCGGACGCGGTCGCGGTCAGGTGCCGGCCGCTTTCGGCTGCCTGACCCGGGAGCGGGGCGAGAGCGAGGTGTGCCGCATGATGGTCCATTGCTGGGCGCAGGTGAGGAGATTGTTCCAGCAGTAGTAGATCACCAGACCGGCCGGGAAGCGCGCCATCATGAAGGTGAAGATCAGCGGCATCAGCTGGAAGATGCGCTGCTGCGCGGGGTCGGGCGGCGGCGGGTTGAGGCGCTGCTGCAGGAACATCGTGCCCATCAGCACGAGCGGCCACACCCCGAGTTGCAGCACCGGCAGGTAGTGCGCGGGGTCGATCGGGATCAGGCCGAACAGGTTGAAGACGTTGGTCGGATCGGGCGCCGAAAGGTCGTGGATCCAGCCGAAGAACGGCGCCTGCCGCATCTCGATGGTCACGTAGAGAACCTTGTAGAGGCAGAAGAACACCGGGATCTGGATCAGCATCGGCAGGCAGCCGCTGGCCGGGTTCACGCTTTCGGTCTTGTAGAGCGCCATCGTCTCGCGCTGCATCGCGGCGGGATCGTCCTTGTGACGCGCCCGGATCTCCTGCATGCGCGGCTGCAGCAGGCGCATCTTGCTCATCGAGCGGTAGGACTTGGTCGCGAGAGGAAAGAACAGCGCCTTGACGAACAGCGTGAACGTCAGGATGGCGAGGCCGAAATTGCCGAGCTGGTTGTTCAGCCAGTCGAGCATGAAGAAGATCGGCTTGGTGAGGAAGTAGAAATAGCCGAAATCGACCGCCTTGTCGAAGGACGGGATGGACAGATCGCGCATGTAGGCGTCGAGCAGGTGCACTTCCTTGGCGCCCGCGAAGACGTGGCTGGTGACGACCGCGTCCGCGCCGGCCGCGACCTCGAGCGGGTGCGCCGCCAGCGTGTCGACCTGGTAGATGCCGGCCGCGTCGCCGCTGCCGGTGCCGGGGATGTAGCGGTAGCTGGCGGCGACCGGCAGGTCCTGCGGCGGCACCACGGCGGTGAGCCAGTATTTGTCGGTGATGCCGGCCCAGCCGCCGGTCGTGTCGCGGGCGAGCGCCACGCCGTCATGGCTCGCGCTGCCGTCGCGGGTGCCCTTGTAGCCGAGCTCCTCGAGCCGGTCGTCGAGCACGCCGATCGGGCCCTCGTGGATCAGGTAGGAACCGGCCACCACCGGCGTGTAGCCGCGGGTGACGCGCGTCCATGGATAAACGTGGATCGGCTTGCCGGTGTGGTTCGCGACCGCCTGGCGGACCGTGAACATGTAGTCGCGGTCGATGCCGACCGTCAGCGAGAAGGTGACTCCGGCGCCGTTGTCCCACGTGAGCGTCGCCGGGTGGCCCGTGCCGATGGATTTCGCGTCCGTGTGCCAGACCGTGTCGGGATCGGGCACCCGGACGGCCTCCGCGCCGGTGCCGCTCGCCCAGCCGACCTGGACGCCGTTCGGCTGGCGATTGCCCTCCGGCTCGAGCACGCGCACGAGCGGGCTCTTCGGGCTGATCGTCTCGCGGTAGTCGCGGAGCACGAGATCGTCGAACCGGGCGCCGCGGAGATCGAGGCTGCCCTCGACGCGGGTGCCGTCGACCGGCAGGCGGGGCGCCGGCACCGCCGGCTTGCCGATCGCCGCGGGTTCGGTGCCCGGGAAGGTGACCCCGCCCGCCGCCTCGGGCGCGTTCTCGGGCGGTGTCGCGCGCGTGGACGCGGCCGAGACCGCCTGCGCCGGCCGGTGATGCGGCGGCGGGACCAGGACCTGGAAGATGAACAGCACCGCGATCGAGATCGCGACCGCGAGCATCAGGCGCTTCTGTTCCATCGAGATCGGTCGCTCAGCAGTCGGGGGAATGGGAACGGGGCGCGCGCGCCTCCGGCACCGGATCGAAGCCGCCCGCGCACCAGGGGTGGCAACGCAGCACGCGGCGGGAGGCGAGCCACGCGCCGCCGAGCGCGCCATGCGAGGCGATCGCCTCGAGGGCGTAGTCGGAACAGGACGGCACGAAACGGCAGTCGAGACCGAGCACCGGCTTGAGCGTCCAGCGATAGGCGTGCACGGGGAACGCGGCCAGCCGGCGCGCCGACGGAACGATGCGGTCGCTCACGTCGGCGCCGGTGCGCGGCAGCCGGTCCGCGCCAGGGCGGCCTCGACATCGGCGCAGAGAAGCCCGAAATCGCGGCCGATCGTGCCGTCGCGGCCGATCAGCACCAGGTCGGTGCCGGCCGGCGCGCCACCGGCTCGGAACGTCAGCCGCGCGGCCTCGCGCAGGCGGCGCCGCACACGGTTGCGGACCACCGCGTTGCCGACCTTCTTGGTCACCGTGAACCCGACCCGCGTGTCGGCGGCGCCCGGCCCGGACGCCGCCGGCTCGCGTCGCAGCGCCTGCAGCACGACGCCCGGCATCGCCGCCTTGCGCCCCTTGGCGCTGGCGCGGAGGAACTCGGGACGCCGCTTCAGGCGAGACACCGTCAAGGCAAACCCCTTCAGGACGGGCGTCGCCGCCCCGTCCGGCGTGTCAGGCGGACAGGCGCTTGCGGCCCTTGGCGCGACGATTGGCCAGGACCTTGCGACCGCCAGGGGTTTCCATGCGCGCGCGAAAGCCGTGCCGGCGCTTGCGGACCAGCTTGGACGGTTGATAGGTGCGCTTCACGGCGGCGCTCTCCTCGATGAGCAGGATGGGAGGGATGGGCGGGTGTCGGCGCCGCGCGCACGGAAGCGACCGCGCCCGCACGGGCGAACCGTCCCGAAGCGCGGCTTATAGTTGCGTCGGACCGCGACGGTCAATCGATCGCACATGGCGGTCCGGCCATGTCGCCCGCGACCAGACCGCCACGACCGTGACAGGATGAACCTGCCGAACCGCCGCAGGTTGTTCCCGCGCGCCGGTTCATGCGTTCTGCTGCGTCACGTCGATGCAGTCCGATCTCGCTGAGCACGGAATGGCTTGAGGAACACCGGCCGATGACGCTGATCTGGCGACGCATGCTGCTCGGCCTCGGGGTCGCTTCCCTGATCGCGATCGTGTTCGCCATCGTGGAGGTCGCAGGCCTCGGGACGATCCTGGCCCTCGCGGTCGCGGCCCTGGTCGGCGGTGCCGCCGCCGCCCTCGCATCCCGCCCGGTCGAGGCCGCGATCGTCCCGCCCGCCCCACCCGTGCCAGCTCGACCCATGCCAGCCCCGAGCGTGGCGGTCGCGCCGGTCGAACCCGACATGCTCGCCCGCCTCCGGCACGACCTCCGGGGTATCCTCAGCCCCGCGCTGCTGACCGCCGACCGGCTGCTCGCGACCACCGACGACGCGCTGGTGCGGCGCGCCGCCGAAACCATGATCGAGACCGTGGAACGCGCGAACGCCCGCCTGACCGCGACGCGCAGCGACGCGCCGCCGGCGGGTCCGTGACGGAAGGCCAGGGGCGCTGCCCCTGGACCCCGGCCGGGTCCCAACGCGCCAGCGCGTTGGGCGCCCGTAAAGGCGGAGCCTTTGCAATCCATCAGTTAAGGAAAACCCCGGGCCACACCATCGATGCCCGCGCGACCAAGGCCCGGGGTTTTCCTTAACTCAAAGGGATCCAAGGGCCTTGGGCCCTTGGCGTCCCAGCCGCCCGGAGACCGCCCGTGCTCGATGCCATCCGCGCCTTCGCGCCCGACCTCGTTGCCGTTCGGCACGATTTGCACGCCCATCCGGAGCTCGGGCTGGAGACGCCGCGGACGGCCGCGGTCGTCGCCGACCGGTTGCGGGCGTATGGCGCCGACGCCGTCGCGACCGGGATCGGCGGACACGGCGTGGTCGCGACGATCCGCGGCAGCGGCGACGGGCCGGCGATCGGGTTCCGCGCCGACATGGACGCGCTGCCGATCGAGGAAACGGCCGAGGGGCCGGTTCGGAGCACGGTGTCCGGCCGCATGCATGCCTGCGGCCATGACGGCCACACGGCGATGCTGCTCGGCGCCGTCCGCCAGCTCGCCGCGACGCGCCGGTTCGGCGGCACGGTGCACGCGATCTTCCAGCCGGGCGAGGAGGGCGCGGGCGGCGCCGAGGCGATGCTCGCCGACGGCCTGTTCGCGCGGTTCCCGTGCGAGGCGGTCTACGGGCTGCACAACCGGCCGAACCTGGCGCTCGGGGCGTTCTCGATCGGCCCCGGCGCGTTCATGGCGGGTGGCGCGTTCTTCGACATCAGGGTGGACGGCGCCGGCGCGCACGCGGCGCATCCGGACCACGGCCTCGACCCGGTCCCGGTGGCCGCCGCGATCGTGACCGCGGCGCAGACGATCGTCTCGCGCCGGATCGCGGCGCTGACGCCGGCCGTCCTCAGCATCACGCGGCTCGAAGCCGGCAGCGCCTACAACGTGATCCCGTCCACGGCGACGCTTTCGGGCACCGCGCGCGCGCTCGACGGCGCGACGCTGGCGTCGCTCGGCCGGCTGCTCGCCGAGACCGCCGCGGGCGTCGCGTCGGCGCATGGCCTGCGCGCGGCGCTGGACTGGCGGGTGCTGTTCGCGCCGCTGGTGAACCACCCGGTGCATGCCGCGGCGATGGCCGATGCGGCGGCCGATCTCGTGGGCGACGACGGGGTGCGGCGGGACGCGCCGCCGACGATGGGATCGGAGGATTTCTCCTTCATGCTCGAGCGCGTCCCGGGCGCCTATATCGAGCTCGGCATCGGACCGTCGGCGCCGCTGCACAACCCGGCCTACCGGTTCGACGACCGGGCGATCCCGTTCGGGGCGGCGCTGTTCGCGCGTCTGGCCGAGCGGCACGGGACGGTTCGGACGGGCTGAGACGCCGGCGTCAGAACGGGGCGGCGGCGCGCGTCTCGAACACCCAGACGACGAAGATCGCGACCGAGAGCGCCGGCCCGAACGGCACCGCGGAGCCGGCGCGGGCGCCGCGTCCGTGCCGCAGCAGCGCGAGCGCGAGGCCGGCGAGCGACGCGAGCAGCAGCACCGGCCCGAGCCCCTCGAGCCCGGTCGCGGCGCCGCCCGCGCCGAGCAGCTTCGCGTCGCCGAGCCCGAGCCCCGCCCGCCCGCGAAGGCGGCGATAAAGAACGGCAAGGCAGGCGAGCCCGCCCCAGCCGAGCGCGGCCGCGGCGGCGTGATCGGCGAGCGCGCCGGGCGACCACCAGGACGTCCAGGCGAGGGCGCCGACCATCAGCGGCAGCGTCAGCACGTCCGGCAGGCGCCAGCACGCCCAGTCGATGGCGCCGAGCGCCAGCAGGCACCAGCCGAGCGCGCAGCCGGCGAGCGCGGGCGGCCAGCCGGCGTCCGGCAGGCCGACGAGCACGGAGGCGGCGACCAGCGTCGCCGCGATCTCCATCAGGAGGTGGTCGCGCCCGATCGGCGCGCCGCAGCCGCGGCAGCGGCCGCGAAGGGCGAGGTAGCTCAGCAGCGGCACGAGCTCGCCCGCGTGCAGCGCCCGCCCGCACGCCTCGCAGTGGGAGCGCGGCCGGACGATGCTTTCCCCGCGCGGCAGCCGGCGCGTCACCACGCCGAGGAACGAGCCGGCCAACGGCGCGAGAAGGAGGAGCGTGGCGGGGGGGAGCGTGAGGGGAGCGAGCACGGCGTCCGGTCCTCGCCCTCGCCGCGGCATGCGGGAAGGCGACTTGCCCGCTCGGCCAGCGGGCCGCAACCCCGCCGTCTGCCGAGGGCGGGCTAACCTGGGCGGAAATTCACGGTTCGGCAGGCGTCCGCACCCTATGATCGGGCGGCGCCAGTCCGGCCGATCATCGCGCGCCGGCCGGGCGGCGTGCCGGAGCATGCGATCCTGACGTGATCCCGCTCTAGCTTTTTGTTTGGCGAGCCGCCTTATGCGAACAGCGGACCGAGGCCGGTCACGCCCTGTTCCGGGAGTGTCGATGGTGCCCTACGACGAACCGTTCGGCCATGAACGCCGGCCGATCGCCGAAACGGTCGAGCGCCTGGCCGCCGGCCTGGTCGCGTCCGGCACGGTCGATGCGCGGACGATCGACCGCGGCCGCCGGGTCGCGGCCGAGAACGACGGCCGCCTCGACACGGTGCTGGTGCAGCTCGGCCTGGTCGCCGAGCGCGACATCGCCAACGCCTATGCCGAGTTGCTTGGCGCGACCGTGCTCGGGCCGCCCGACTATCCGGACATCGCGATCCTGCCCGAGATCCTGGCGCCGCGCTTCCTCCGCTCCGCCCGCGCGCTGCCGGTGCGTCTCGACGACGCGCCGGTCGGCCCGCGCGGGCAGGCGCGGGGGACGCTGACGGTGGCGCTCGCCGACCCGCTCGACCCGTTCGCGCCGGCGGCGATCGCGGCGGCGACCGGCCTCGCCGTCACGGTCGCGGTCGCGATCCCGATCGAGCTCGAGGCGGCGTTCGACCGTCTCTACCAGACGGACGAGGCGGCGACCGGCGGGGCGGACGCGGTCGACGGCAACGACGCGCCGTTCGAGGAGGACACCGAGCGTCTCAAGGACCTCGCCTCCGAAGCGCCGGTGATCCGGCTGGTCAACGGCATCATCGCGCGCGCGGTCGAGACCCACGCGTCCGACATCCATATCGAGCCGTTCGAGGACGGCGTGCGGGTCCGCTACCGCTACGACGGCGTGCTGCACGAGGCCGACAGCCCGCCCGGCCGGCTCGGGCCCGCGATCACGTCGCGCATCAAGATCATGTCGAAGCTCGACATCGCCGAGCGGCGCCTGCCGCAGGACGGGCGCATCAAGCTCGCGATCCGCGGCCAGGAGGTGGATTTCCGCGTCTCCACCATCCCGTCGCTCTGGGGCGAGACGGTGGTGCTGCGCGTGCTCGACCGGTCGTCGGTCGCGTTCGACTACGACCGGCTCGGCATGAGCAAGCCGCTGGTCAGGCAGTTCACCGCCTCGCTCAACCTGCCGAACGGCATCGTGCTGGTGACCGGCCCGACCGGCTCGGGCAAGACCACCACGCTCTACACCGGACTGCTCGGCCTCAACTCGGTCGAGCGCAAGATCGTCACCATCGAGGACCCGGTCGAGTATCAGCTCCGGGGCGTGAACCAGGTGCAGGTCAAGCCGCAGATCGGTCTCGACTTCGCGTCGCTGCTCCGTTCGATCCTGCGGCAGGACCCGGACGTGATCATGGTCGGCGAGATCCGCGACCTGGAGACGGCGCAGATCGCCGTCCAGGCGGCGCTCACCGGGCATCTGGTGCTGTCGACCGTGCACACGAACTCGGCGTCCGCCACCATCACCCGGCTGCGCGACATGGGGCTCGAGGACTACCTGATGACCGCGGTGCTGCGCGGCGTGCTGGCCCAGCGCCTGGTCCGCCGGCTTTGCCGCCATTGCCGGCGGCTCGACGACGCGCCGGCCGATCTGGTGCGCCGCTTCGACCTCGAGCGGCGCGCCGGCGAGGCGGGCCAGGCGGGTCCTGTCCGGCTCTGGCACCCGGTCGGCTGCCCGCATTGCCGCCACACCGGCTTCGCGGGGCGGCAGGCGATCGCCGAATACCTGCAGCCCGACGACGAGGTCGAGCGGCTGATCTTCGCCCGCTCCGACCATTCCGAGATCGAGCGCGCGGCGGTGCGGGGCGGCATGCGCACGATGTTCGACGCCGGGCTCGACGCGGCGCTCGCCGGCGACACGACGATCGAGGAAGTCGTGCGCTCGATCCGCGCCGACGCCTGAGGGCACCGGCATGCCGCGCTACCGGGCCGTCGCGCTCAACGCCGCGGGGGAGCTGTCCCGCACGGTGATCGATGCCGCCGACGAGGCGGCGGTGGTGGCGACGCTCCGGCGCCAGAAACAGACCCCGATGCGGATCGAGCCGGAGCGCGGCGGCGGCGGGTTGTCGGCGCTGCTCTCGCTCGAGATCGGCGGGACCGGCGGCGGCTTGTCGGCCGACCAGACCACCACCATCACCCGCGAGCTCTCGACCATGCTCGGCGCCGGACAGGATCTCGACCGCTCGCTCCGCTTTCTGGTCGAGATCTCGGCGTCGGCCAAGGCGCGCCGCATCCTCGAAGCGGTGCGCGACCGGGTGCGCGACGGCGCGGCGCTGGCGGTAGCGCTGTCGGAGCATCCGCGCGCCTTTTCGCGCCTTTACGTCGGACTGGTGCGCGCGGGCGAGGCCGGCGGCACGCTGCCCGACACGCTCGAGCGGCTCGCGACGCTGATGGAACGCCAGCGCTCGCTTCGCGCCACCATCCGCTCGGCGATGATCTACCCGATCCTGCTGCTGGTCGCCGCGATCGGCTCGGTCGTGCTGCTGCTGACCCACGTGCTGCCGGAGTTCGTGCCGCTGTTCCAGCAGAACGGCGTGCAGCTGCCCGCCATCACCCAGTTCATGATCGATGCCGGCGATTTCCTCGGCGCCTACGGCCTGTTCCTGCTGATCGCCCTCGCCGCCGCCGGCTTCGCGCTGCGCCAAGCGTGGCGGCGCCCGACCTCGCGCCTCGCGCTCGACCGGCTGCTGCTGCGGGTGCCGGTGCTGGGCGGGCTCACCCGCGACATCATGGCGGCCCAGCTCTGCCGCACGCTCGGCACGCTGGTGGTCAACGGGGTGTCGCTGATCGCGGCCCTCGGGATCGCGCGCGACGCGGTCACCAACCGGGTCGCGGTCGACGCGATCGAGCGGGCGACGCTGGTCGCCAAGGGCGGCGGCGGTCTCGCCGGCCCGCTCGGCGCCGCAGGCGTGTTCCCGGCGCGGACCGTCTACCTGCTGCGGCTCGGCGAGGAAACCGCGCAGCTCGGACCGATGGCGCTGCGCGCCGCCGAGATCCACGAGGAGCGGACGCGGATCAACACGCAGCGCCTGGTGTCCCTGCTCACCCCAGGCATCACCATCGTGATGGGCGGCGTGATCGCCGGTATCGTGAGCTCGCTGCTGCTCGCGATGCTGAGCCTCAACAACCTCGCCCAGCAGTGAGCCGCCGCGCTGCGCCGACGCGCGGGCTCGGGGCGAGGCGCGACCGCGGCTTCACGCTGATCGAGGTGCTCTGCGTCGTCGCGATCCTGGCGCTCGTCTACATCCTGGTCGCCGCGCGCGGCCCGTCGCGGTCGCCGTCGTTCACGCTCCGCTCGGAAGCCGCGACGATCGCCGAAACGCTCGGCGAGGCCCGCGGCCGCGCGATCGCGACCGGGCAGGACGTCACGATCGGCCTCGCCGCCGACCCGGCCGGTCTCCGCCTCGATCGCCACGCGCCGCTCGCCGTCTCGCCCGGGATCTCGCTCGCGATGCTGACCGCCGACGACCGCCCGACCGACGTCACGCGCCGCTTCGCCTTCCGCCCGGACGGCAGCGCCGATGGCGGCGGCATCCTGGTCGCGAACGAAGCGGGTCGGATCGCGGTGCGTGTCGCCTGGCTCACCGGCCGCGTCACCGTGTCGGCGATCCGGTCGGCGGACGACGCCGATGCGCCCTGACGCGACCGGCCGCGACGAGGGGTTCACGCTGCTCGAGGTGCTGGTCGCCTTCGCGATCGCGGCGATGGCGCTGTCGGTGCTGGCGTCCGCCGCGGTGTCCGGCATGCGGAACGCCGCCGAAGCGGGCCGCTACGAGAACGCGCTGGCGCGCGCGCGGGCGCACGTCGCGGGCATCGCCTGGCCGCCGGACCCGGGCGATTTCGAGGGCGACGACGGGCAGGGCTACCACTGGCATCTGCGCGTCGTGCGCGACCAGCACGCGATCACCAGCAAGAAGATCGAGCTCAGCCTCTACGACGTCCTGGTCGCGGTCAGCTGGAGCGACGGCGACCGCAAGCACGTGGTCCAGCTCGACACGGTGCGCGCGCTGGCCGGGACGCCGCACGCGTGAGGCGCGCCCTTCGCGGCGCCGCGCGGCGGGACGCCGGCTTCACCCTGATCGAGGTGCTGGCGGCACTGGTGGTGTTCGGCTTCCTGATCGCCGGGCTCGCCGAAGGCGTGCGCTTCGGCCTTTCGGCCTACCGGCTGCAGGCGGACACGATCGCCCGCAACGACGATCTGGACGGCACCGACCGGCTCCTGACCGCGCTGATCGGCGCGATCGATCCCTCGGCCTCGACCGACGAGCCGTCGGTGGTCGGCTCGCGAAGCGCGCTCGCGTTCACGACCACCATCCCGGTCCGGATCGGCGATCCCGCGACCGACCGGGCGGATGCGAGCCTCACGGTGCGGGACGGCGCGCTGCTGCTCTCGCTGCTGCCGCACTACCACGCCGCCCCGCTCGGTCCGGCCGATGTCGGCCGGCCGCAGGTGACCACGCTCGCGACCGGCCTCGACCACGTCGCCTTCGCCTACTGGGATCCGGGCGCGCAGAGCTGGGCGGCGACCTGGCGCTCCAGCACGCCGCCCGCCCTGGTCCGCCTCACCTTCGCGTTCCGCGACCCTCGCCGCCATTGGCCGCCGCTCGTCGTCCGCCCCCTGCTCTCGACCTACCAGGGCTAGGTCGCTGACGCAGCCGGACCGTCGCGCCGTCACGACCCGAGGAGCCGTCCCATGCCCGATCTCGACCGCCGCCGGTTCGGCACCGTCCTCGCCGGAGTCGGCGCGGCCCTCGCCGCGTCGCCGGCCGGCGCCGCCGCACCGGACGCCTTCGTCCTCGCCCCGAACGGGTGGGTGCCGAACAATCCGCATCTCCCCGTGCTGCTCTATCGCGGCGTGCTGGCCGGGACGCTCGCGGGCGCGGCGGGCTTCGAGCGCCGCGTGGCGGCGACCGGCTGGCCGGCGCAGTGGCGGAACGGGATCTACGATTTCCACCATTACCACTCGACCGCCCACGAGGTGCTCGGCATCGCCGCCGGCGAGGCGACCGTCACGCTCGGCGGCCCAAACGGACGCATCTTGACCCTCGGCGCCGGCGACGTCGCGGTGCTGCCGACCGGAACCGGTCACTGCCTCGTCCGCGCGAGCGACGACCTCCTGGTGGTCGGCGCCTATCCCGACGGGCAGCATTGGGACATCTGCCGCGAGGCGCCGGATGCGGCCGCGGCGAACCGCATGCGGTCGCTGCCGTTTCCGCTCACCGACCCGATCGACGGCGAAGGCGGTCCGCTGACGCGCCTCTGGACCTGAGACGGCAGGGAAGGACACGCGACGATGGAATACCGCACGCTCGGCCGCTCCGGCCTCCAGGTCTCGACGCTTACGCTCGGCACCATGACGATCGGCGGCGGCGGCAAGTTCGCCCAGGTCGGCACCGCCGGCCTGCCCGAGGCACGCCGACAGATCGACATGTGCCTCGACGCCGGGGTCAACCTGATCGACACCGCCGACGTCTACTCGAACGGCGTCTCCGAGGAGATCGTCGGCGAGGCGCTCGACGGCAAACGCCCGCGCGGCGTGCTGATCGCCACCAAGGCGCGCTTCCCGATGGGCGACGGCCCGAACGAGCGCGGCCTGTCCCGGCACCATCTGATCGCGGCCTGCAAGGCTTCGCTCAAACGCCTCCGCACCGACGTGATCGACCTCTACCAGGTGCACCAGTGGGACGGCGTGACGCCGCTCGAGGAAACGATGGAGGCGCTCGACCGCCTCGTCGCGCACGGCCATGTCCGCTACATCGGTTGCTCGAACTATTCCGGCTGGCACCTGATGAAGGCGCTGGCGACGAGCGACGCGGCGCACCGCCAGCGCTTCGTGTCGCAGCAGATCCACTACACGCTGGAAGCGCGCGAGGCCGAATACGAGCTCGTGCCGATCTCGATCGACCAGGGTCTCGGCATCCTGGTCTGGAGCCCGCTCGCCGGCGGCCTGCTGTCGGGCAAGCACCGCCGGAACGGTGCGCCCGGCGAGGGCACGCGACAGACCGCCGGCTGGACCGAGCCGCCGATCCGCGACGAGGAGCGGCTCTGGACCATCGTCGACGTGCTGGTCTCGATCGCCGAGGCGCGCGGCGTCTCGGGGGCGCAGGTGGCGATCGCCTGGCTGCTCGGCCGCCCCGCGGTCACCTCGATCGTGGTCGGCGCCCGAACCGAGCAGCAACTCGCCGACAACCTGAAGGCGGCCGACCTCGTGCTCACCGCCGACGAACGCGCCCGCCTCGATGCGGTCAGCGCGCCGCCGGTGCTCTACCCGTACTGGCACCAGCTGCAGACGGCGAGCGACCGCCTCGGCCCGGCCGACCTGACGCTGCTCGGCCCGCACCTGCGGGGCTGAAAGGCCACAGGCTCTGCCCCTGGACCCCGGACGGCCTCCCATCGCGCTTACGCGATGGGAGACCCGCAAGGCAGCGGCGCGGGAATGATCGGTGGCCCGGAGTTTCCTTAACTCATGGGATCCAACCGCCTCGGGCCCCAGTAGGGCACCCATCGCCACGCCCGCGATCCTTGCCGCGGCGGGCCGGGGGGCTTAAGTCGCGGTCATTCCCGCATGGCCGGCTGTTCGGCGCCGTTCGCACCCGCGCGCGGCGTCGCCCCTGCGCGATCCCGGAGCCCGATGCCCTTCCCGCCCCTGCCCCCGCCGCTTGCCGCCGCCCTCGCCGACCGCGGCTACGACGCGCCGACGCCGGTGCAGTCGGCGGTGCTCGCGACGGACACCGACGGGCGCGACCTGCTGGTGTCGGCGCGCACCGGCTCGGGCAAGACGGTGGCGTTCGGGATCGCCTTCGCGTCCGATCTGCTCGAGGGCGACCGTCTGCCACAGGCGGGGCGGCCGCTCGCGCTCGTGGTCGCGCCGACGCGCGAACTCGCGCTGCAGGTGCATGGGGAGTTGTCCTGGCTGTACGCGGCCGCGGGCGGGCGGGTCGCGGCGTCGGTGGGCGGCATGGACCCGCGTCGCGAGGCGCGCGCCTTCGCGTCGGGCGCGCATATCGTGGTCGGCACGCCGGGGCGGCTCCGCGACCACATCGAGCGCGGCCAGCTCGACCCGTCGGCCCTCCGCGTGGTCGTGCTCGACGAGGCCGACGAGATGCTCGATCTCGGCTTTCGGGACGAGCTCGAGTTCATCCTCGGCGCGGCGCCGGCCGAGCGCCGGACGCTGCTGTTCTCGGCGACGCTGCCGCCGCCGATCGTTTCGCTGGCGCGGCGCTTCCAGCGGGACGCGCTCCGGCTCGACGCCGCCGGCGGTGCCGCGGGCGAGCCGCATGCCGACATCGCCTACGAGGCGCTGACGGTCGCGCCCGGCGAGATCGTGCCGGCGGTGGTCAACGTGCTGCGGTTCCATGATGCGCCGCTCGCGATCGTGTTCTGTGCGACGCGCGACAACGTGCGCGCGCTCTGGACCGCGCTGACCAATCGCGGCTTCGACGCGGTCGCGCTGTCGGGCGAGCTCAGCCAGAACGACCGCAACCAGGCGCTGCACGCGCTCCGCGCCGGCCGCGCCCGGGTCTGCGTCGCGACCGACGTCGCCGCGCGCGGCCTCGACCTGCCGGCGCTGTCGCTGGTCGTGCATGCCGAGTTGCCGACCAACGCGCCGCTGCTGCTGCATCGGAGCGGGCGCACCGGGCGGGCGGGCCGCAAGGGAACGTCGCTCCTGCTGGTGTTGCCGCCGCGGCGGCGGCGCGCCGAGACGCTGCTGCGCGAGGCCCGGGTGCGCGCGGACTGGGGCGATGTGCCGAGCGCCGACGCGATCCGCCGGCGGGACCACGAGCGCCTGCTCGCCGATCCCGCACTCGGCGAACCGCCCGACGACGACGAGGCGGAGGCGGCGCGCGGGCTTCTCGCGAACCGCGACCCCGAGCAGGTCGCGGTCGCGCTGCTCCGCCTCCGGCGGGCGTCGTTGCCGGAGGAGGCGCCGGTGACCGCGATGACGCGCGAGCGGCCGTATGCGGCGGCGCGTCTCGGCGCCGACGAGCACGGCGGATCGTCCCGCGCCGAGCGCGGCGGACCGCAACGCGCTGACCGCGGCGGATCGCCGCATGCCGAACGCGGCGCGCGTCATGCGGCGCTCGCGAACCCGGTCTGGCTCAGCGCCTCCGTCGGGCGGCGCGACAAGGCCGACCCGAAATGGCTGCTGCCGCTGCTCTGCCGCGTCGGCGAGGTCACGCGTCGCGAGATCGGCGCCATCCGCGTGCTCGATCAGGAGACCCGTTTCGAGGTGTCCGCCGAGACTGCCGGCCGCTTCCTCGAAGGCGCGACCGAGGGCGATCTCCGGATCACCGCCTCCGTGCCGCCGCAGGCGGGCGCGTCCGAGCGCCCGGGGCCACCGATGCGCGGCGGACCGCAGCGGCCGCGTCCCGCGCGGCGCGCCGATGCGCCGCCCGGCGCCCGATCGAGCCGCCGCCGCTCCGGCGCGTAGGGCCCGCGCCTCCGGGCGACCGGACCGGAAGGCCGCGTTCCGCGCGCCGCGCCGCCCGGCGTCCAGTCGAGCCGCCGCCGCTCCGGCGCGTAGGGCCCGCGCCTCCGGGCGACCGGACCGGAAGCGGCCGCGTTCCGCGCGCCGCGCCGCCCGGCGTCCAGTCGAGCCGCCGCCGCTCCGGCGCGTAGGGCTCGCGCCTCCAGGCGACCGGACCGCAAGCGGCCGCGTTCCGCGCGCCGCGCCGATGCGGCTCCCGGCGCGCAGTCGCCCCGCAGCGGCGCGTAAACTCCGACCGCCCGACGATCGGACCTGGGAGCGGCCGCGTCCCGCGCGCCGCGCCGCCCGGCGCGCAGTCGCCCGGCAGCGGCGCATAGGTCCCGATCGCATGGTGACCGGATCGGCAGCGGACAGGCGCCGCCGTCCAGGCGCCGCCCGGCGCGCGTCGAGCCGCCGCCCTCTTGCTCATAGGCCCGGCCCACGAACCGGCAGCGGCCTGCATCGCGCGCCCGCCGGGCCGCGCCCATCGCGGAAAAGTCGCGTGATGTCCCGGCGGATCGGCACCGATCGTGGCGTGCCGCGTTGTGGCGGGCGGACGCGGGCCGGTGCAGGGAGGAGACGTCGTCGCGATGATCGAGACCCCGCGCGCGCTCGGGCCGATGGTGACCGCGCCGCACCATCTCGCCGCCACGGCCGGGCTCGACGTGCTCCGCGCCGGCGGCAACGCGGCCGAGGCGCTGGTCGCGACGCTGGCGGCGCTCGCGATCGTCTACCCGCACATGACAGGGCTCGGCGGCGACGCCTTCTGGCTGCTGGCGCCGCCGGGTGCCGATCCGATCGGGATCGACGGCGCCGGTCATGCCGGACGGCAGGTGACGACCGCGCTCTACCGCGACCGCGGCCTCGCCGCGATCCCGGCGCGCGGTCCGCTCGCCGCCAACACCGTGCCGGGCGGCGTCGCCTCCTGGAAGCAGGCGCTGTCGATCGCCTCGACATGGAGCCGGCGGCCGCGGCCGACGCTGTTCGCGCTGCTCGAACCGGCGATCCGGCTCGCCGAAACCGGCGTGCCGCTCGCACGCGGGCTCGCGCTCGACAGCGCGCGCCTCGCCGGCCGGCTCGGCGCCGAGCCGGGCTTCCTCGACACCTACGGCGAGACGGCGGCGGGCACGCCGGTGCGCCGGCCGCGCCTCGCGTCCACGCTCCGCCATCTCGCGGTCGACGGTCTCGACGGGTTCTACCACGGCGCGCTCGCCGACCGGATCGCCGCCGACCTCGCGCGCGTCGGTGCGCCGCTCGATCGCGAAGACCTCGCAGCGGGACGCGCGTCGGTAGTGACGCCGCTCACGGTCACGCTCGGCGACGGGATCCGACTGTTCAACCTGCCGCCGCCGACCCAGGGGCTGGTGTCGCTGATGATCCTCGCGATCCACGACCGGCTGCCCTGGGCGGCGGCGCGGCCCGGCGAGGATGGCGGCTTCGCCCACGTCCACGCGCTCGTCGAGGCGGCCAAGCACGCATTCCGGGTGCGGGACGGCGCGCTCGGCGATCCGGGGCGCGTGCCGGCGACGCTCGGCACGGAGCTCGAGGCCGACGCGCTCGAGCGCGCGGCGGCCGCGATCGACCCGCATCGCGCGAGCGCCTGGCCGGACGCGATCGGGGATGCCGGCGGCGACACGGTCTGGTGCGGCGCCGTCGACGCCGAAGGCGGCATGGCGAGCGCGATCGGCTCGATCTTCCACGAATTCGGTTCGGGCGTCGTGCTGCCGGACACCGGCATCACCTGGCAGAACCGCGGCAGCGCCTTCACGCTCGACGACGACGGCCCGCGCGCGTTGGCGCCGGGCCGAAAGCCGTTCCACACGCTCAACCCGGCGATGGCGTTCTTCCCGGACGGCAGGCGCATGGTCTACGGCACCATGGGCGGCGAAGGGCAGCCGCAGACGCAGGCGGCGCTGTTCACCCGCTACGCGCGCTACGGTCTCGACCTGCAGCCGGCGGTGACCGCGCCGCGCTGGCTGCTCGGACGCAGCTGGGGCGCCGAAGAGGTCTCGCTCCGCACCGAGGCCGACCTGCCGGCCGCCGCCGACGGGACGCTCGCGCGGGCCGGGCACGACGTCGCGGTCGTGCCGCCGCGCAGCGCCCTGATGGGTCACGCGGGCGCCATCGTGCTCCGCCCGGACGGCGTACGCGAGGGCGCGACCGACCCGCGCTCCGACGGAGGCGTCGCGTGCGCCTGACCGCATGCGCCTGACGACCGCCCGATCGGTGGTGGCGATCCCGGCGCAGGACGAGGCGGATCGGATCGGCGACTGCCTGCGCGCGCTCGCGTCCGATCCGTGCGACCGGGCACTGGTCGTGCTGCTCTACGCGAACAACTGCGCCGACGACACGGTCGAGGCCGCGAGGGCGGCCGCGTCGGACCTTCCGCTCGAGCTCGTGATACGGGCCGAGACCCTGCCGCCGCCGCTCGCCCACGCCGGCGAGGCACGGCGGCGCGCGATGGCGCTCGCGAGCGCGCTGTGCCTCCCGTCAGACCTGCTGCTGACCACCGACGCCGACGCGCGGGTGGAGCCGGGCTGGCGCCGCGGCAACCATCGCGCGATCGACGCCGGCGCGGACGTGGTCTGCGGCATGGCGGTGATCGATCCGGTCGAGGCGCGCGCGGTGCCGGCGCACCTGCACGAGGACGACCGGCGGGAGACCGACTACGCGACCCTGCTCGACCATCTCCGCGCGCTGCTCGATCCCGATCCCGCCGACCCCTGGCCACGCCACGGCGAGGAATCGGGCGCCAGCATCGCAGTCACCCTGCCCGCCTTCCTCGACGCGGGCGGCGTGCCCGCGACGACGCTCGGCGAGGATCGCGCGCTGGTGCGCCGGCTCGCCGAACGCGATCGCGCGGTCCGGCACGACCCGTCGCTGCGGGTGATCGTGTCCGGCCGGCTGGCCGGACGCGCGCGAGGCGGCATGGCCGACACCATGCGGCGGCGAATGGAGTGCCAGGACGAGCACGTCGACGCGCGCCTCGAACCGGTGTCGGCGGCGCTCCGCCGCATCCGGCTCCGGGCGCGGTTCCGGGCGGCGCGAGCGGCCGGCACCGCGACGCCCGACGATGCCAGGCGCCTCGGCGTCGGCGTCGAGCGCCTCGCCGAGGCGATCGCGGCGCCGTTCGAAGGCGAGGCCTGGCGCGCGCTCGAGGCGGCGAGCCCGCGCCTCGCGCCCGGCCCCAAGGTCAGGCATCGGGCATTGCCGGACCATGCCGCGCGGGCGCGCCGGCTGGTCGAGGCGCTGGTGCCGGACGGTTCGGTGGCGCCGCGGCCGCGCATGGCCCTGCCGCCGATCGCGCTGCGGGTGGCGGCGGGGCCCGACGGCGACGCGACGTCAGCGCGCAGCCAGCAGGCCCCGCCTGTCCCGCACGCGTCGGGTCTCCCCGACGGCGGCGCGGCGTCGGCATCGCGGCACTAGAGCACTTCCCGATCCAATTGGATCGGGAGGAGTGCTCTACCTCTCTGAAAGCGGGCATTTCGCTCGCGGATGCCGACGCAGGCGCGTGCGGCGCGCGACCTCGGAGGCCGACCCGGACGGCCGCCCCGAAGCCGTTCAGGCGGACGAGCGCTTGGCCTTGGCCGACTGATCGGCGCGCGCTTTCCAGAACGCCATGTCGGCTTCCTTGCTGAACGCCACGCGGACGCCCTTGCCGCCTTGGCTGACCCGGATCTTGCCGCCGTTCCGCGCCTTGTGGTCGGCGAGCCAGCTTGCGACTTCGGGATCGTCGCCCGTCCTGCCCTCGAACTCGAGCACGCCCGTGAACTCGTCCAGTTTCTGTCGCTTCACCATCGGCCTGTTCCCATAGTCGCGCCTGATCGGGGCGTTCGGCCGGTCACCGATCCAACCTCGCGAAGAGGATTCCGGCCGCACGAAGGATGGCATCCGGCCGGACGGGGGTGAGTGCCGAGACGGCCGCGTCGGGGCGCTCGCCAGCGCCGGATACCGCAACTCCGCAACCTTGGCCAGCCGGCCGGCCAGTCCGGGCGGGCCGGCCGGTGCTCAGTACTCGACGAGGGCTTCGACGCGCGAGATCAGCGCCGTCGCGCCGAGCGGCTTCAGCAGCACCTCGTACTGGAGATCCGACCCGCAATGCGCGTCGAGCACGTCGGGGCGGCCGGTCACGATGAAGAGGTGAACGTGAGGATGATGCCGGTGCATGTGCGCGGCGACGTCGCAGCCGTGCCGGCTCCCCGGCATGTGGAAATCAGTCAGCAGGACCGAGAAGCGGCGTGGCGGATTCTCGATCATCAGCGCGGCCACGTCGCCGTTTTCCGCGGCGTGCACGGGAATGTTCCGCTCCCGCAGGACATCGAGGATCGTCTCGCGGACCAGGTCGTCGTCCTCGACGAGAAGTATGCACATGAGGAAAGCTCCCTGGTCCCGCCTCCGATGACGCGCGGCGTGCCTGGACGTTCTCTCACGTTCGACTGAACGGTTCCGGATGCCGCCCGCGCACCGCTTCCCGCCCGGCCTCGACGCGCGGGTGCCAGCAGGCGGGCCGCAACTGGGCCGCAGCTGGGCCGCAGCTGGGCCGTAAGAGCATCCGGCGTGCCGATATCCCGGCGCGGAACGGTGGCCGGCGTGCCGACCGGGTGGAAGGGCTACCAGTGCGACGGGTCGCGAGAAACGGGATCGCATGCTGACGGCGCTGGCGGTCCTGGCCGCGCTCGTCCTGCTCGGCATCGCGATGCAGGACGCCTTCGAGGTGATGCTGCTGCCGCGGCGGGTCGACCGCCGGATGCGGCTGGCCAGGATCTACTTCCGCGGCGCCTGGTCCGGCTGGGCGGCGCTCGCCCGCCTGCTGCCGCCCGGGCAGCGGCAGGTGCGCCTGCTCGGCGTCTTCGGCCCGCTCGCGATGATGGTGCTGTTCGCGCTCTGGGCGGCGATGCTGATCGCCGGCTTCGGTCTGCTCGAATGGACGCTGCAAGGCCGGCATCGGCCGGTGTCCGGGTTCGCGGACCAGCTCTATATGAGCGGCGCCACCTTCTTCACGCTCGGCTACGGCGACGTCGTGCCGCACTCGGGCGCGGCGCGGGCGCTGGTGGTGGTGGAGTCCGGCACCGGGCTCGGCTTCATCGCGGTGGTGATCGGCTACCTGCCGGTGCTCTACCAGATGTTCGCGCGCCGGGAGGCGCACGTGATCCAGCTCGACGTCCGCGCGGGCTCGCCGCCGACGGCATCGAACATGCTGATCCTGCACGCCGAGCTGAACGGTCTCGCGAAGCTCGACGACCTGCTGATGGAGTGGGAGGTCTGGGGCGCGGAACTGCTGGAAAGCCATCTCTCCTATCCGATGCTGGTGTTCTACCGCTCGCAGCACGACAACCAGTCCTGGCTCGCCGCGATGACGGCGGTGATGGATTCCTGCGCCCTCATCCTGGTGGGCGTCGACGACCTCAAGCCGCTGCAAGCCCGCATGACGTTCACGATGACGCGGAGCGTCGTCGTCGAGATGTGCCGGGCGCTGTCGGTCAAGCCGTCGCCCTACAGCGGCGGCGACCGGCTGCCGCACGAGGACTACCGCCGGATGGAGGCGGCGTTCGCCGCCGCCGGCATCGGCTGGCAGGGCGGCGACGACGCCGAGGAGGTCCTGCACGCACTCCGCGCCACCTACGAGCCGCTGCTCGACGGGTTGGCCACGCGACTGCTGCTGCCGCTGCCGCCCTGGCTGCCGGCGGACGATCAGATCGACCACTGGGAAGGCGGCCATCGCGGGCTGATCGCGAGCCGATTGGTGGCGCAGCTCGCGCGCCCGGGACCGTCGCCGGTCCTGACCGGCCCGTCCGGCGGTCGCGACAGGCTCGGCAGGCGGCTCCGTCAGCTGCTCAAACCGGACGAGACGCCGCGGCCCGGCGCGGCGCGGCCGCCGTCGCGGACCTGACGCGCGATCAGGCGTCTCCGTCCCCCGGCCGCCCGACGCCGTCCGACGCGGCGACGAAGGTCCGGGCGATGCCGGCGAACGCGTCCGGCTGGTCGACGTGAAGCCAGTGCCCGGCGTCGCGCAGCGTGGCCAGCCGGGCGCGCGGGAAGAGACGCCTGATCCCGGCGAGGTGCTCGGGCCGGACGTAGTCGGAATTCTCGCCGCGCAGGAACAGCGCCGGGCCGTCGTAACCGGTGCCCGGCGGGAAGTCCGGCCAGCCCTCGGCCGCCTCGATCGAGCCCGCGATCGCGTCGAGCCCGTTCCGCCAGCGCATCGGCTGCCTGGTGTCGAGGTTCTGCAGCACATGCGCCCGGACCGCCGGGTCGGCGACGGTGGCGGCGAGCGCTGCGTCCGCGTCCGCCCGCGTCGCGAGGTGGTCGAGCGGCAGGGCGACCATCGCGTCGACGACGCGGCGATGGCCGTGCGCGTAGGCGACCGGGGCGATGTCGGCGACGAGCAGCCGCGCGACGCGCTCGGGCGATGCGAGTGCGGCCGCCATCGCGACCTTGCCGCCGAGCGAGTGGCCGACGAGGACGGCGCGCCCGACCCCGACCGCGTCGAGCGTTTCGAGCACGTCGGCCGCCATGTCGCGGATCGCCAGCCTGCCGTGCGGGCTGTCGCCGTGGCTCCTGAGATCGAGACCGACCGTGCGGCGCTCGGCCGAGAACAGGCGCGCGAGGCCGCCGAGATTGCGCGCCCGGCCGAACAGGCCGTGGATCAGCACCACGGGCGTGCGGGGGTGTGCGCCGGCGCTGTCCGGCCCGGACGCGTCGATCGCGTGCAGTCGCATCGGCGAAGGGTGGCATGGGGGCTCGCCCGGTGGAACCGGGCCGTCGGGTCGGGTCCGGCCTGTTCACGCGGCCCGTGTCACAGCAAGCCAATCGGCCGCTCGCGATGCTCTCGACACCGCGCCCTCCCGGCGCACGGCCGGACAGGCGGCCGACACCGGTCACACCTTTCCGGTCGCGGTGCCGGAGGAGGTGGCGGGCACCGACCACGCGGCGCTGCGCAAGGGCAGCGACGCGGCGGCCTAGGCCGGTCTCGTGCCCGAAACCGAACGCGAAGACCTCACCACCCGCCTGCACGTCGACCGCGGCGGATCGGTCGTGCCACCCGGCGACACGCTGCCGATCTCGGCGAGACGAAGCCGCATCTCGAGCAGTGCGTGCGCGAGAGCGCCTACCGGCTCTGGGAGGAGGACGGCCGGCCCGAAGGACGCGCCGACGGATACTGCCATCGCGCCCGAGAGCGACACATCGGCGAGCGGCTATGGCAGTTCGAGGGTTGCCCGGACGGCCGCGCCGAGGAGTGCTGGCGCCCCACGCTCTGGTTCGAGCGCGACTGACACGGACGCGGCCGGACGTCGTTCCGGCCGCGAGCGCCCCGGCACCGGTGCTCTGGAAACTTAGAAGATAGAGCACCTTGTCTTGCGTGGACCGGACCACGTCGTGGACCGGTCCACGTCAGGTTGCTCTACGCTGTCGCGAACAGGCCATCGCCGAGCGTCGCGCCGGGCGCGAGGCCGCCGGGAAGCGCGAAGATCGCGCTGCCGGTATGCGTCGCGAACTGGTTCAGCATGTCGAGCTTCGACATTCGCCCGAAGATCGGCACGAAGCCCTGGCGCGGGTCGGCGCCGTAGCCCGCGAACAGCAGGCCGGCATCGTATTCCAGGCCCTGCCGCCAGGGCGGCCAGCGCTCGGCGACCATGCTCAGCCCGTCCTGGTAGGCGAACGATCGGCGCAACAGTCGGGCGCCTTGATTGGCCGACGCGGAACCGACCCGGACATGCGCCCCGTCGGCGATCACCGGGTTGCCGTCACCGTCGACCGCGTCGAGATCGAGGACGGCGAACTCGTCGCCGCCGGTCAGCGGCGCACCGCTCGCGCGGCGCCTCCCGATCACCTCCTCCTGGAAGTCGACCGGGGTGCGGTCCCAATGCTCGAGCGACAGGCGGATGCGGCGGAACACGAGGTAGGTGCCGTTCCGCATCCAGCCGCCGTCGCGATCGTGGTCGACCCAGACATGCTCGGCGAGACCGCCATTGCCGATCAGCTTGCCGCCGCTGCGCTCGGCGTCGTGCGGCACCCCGGGGTTCTGGGTGCCGTCCTTGAAGCCGAGCAGGTTGCGCGGCGTTTCGCCGGCGGGCGAGCCGGGCAGGAAGCCCGCCTGCATCCAGCGGATCGTCGCGACCGGCGGCACCCCGCCCGCGAACGCGGTCGAGCCCGCGCGCTTGCCGCCGTAGCCGCTGCCGGCGTCGTTGCCGGCGGCGAGCCGCGCCAGCTGGCGAACGGCGTGGAAGGCGACCGACTGGTCGTCGGCGCACGCCTGCACCAGCAGGTCGCCGCCGGAGAAGCGATCCTCGACCTGGTCGCCGTTGAAGGTCGGCAGATCGACGAGCGGCGCCGGTCGGCGGGCGCGCAGCCCGAACCGGTCCTCGCCGTTCCGCCCGGAGAACAGGCCCGGACCGAAGCCGAAGGTGAGCGTGAGCCGGCGCGGCGGCAGCCCGGCCACCTCGCCGTCGTCGGTCCCGACGCCGGCGTCGGCCACCGGCAGACCGGCGGACAACCGCGCCGCCGCCTCGGTCCACGCGGCGAGCAGACGCTGCACCGCGCCGCCGTCGTTGCCGACCAGGTCGAACGACGCGAACACCACGCTCGATTGCTGCGGGGTCGCGATCCCGGCCTGATGCGGGCCATGGAACGGCACCGCATCCGCGGAGCCAGCGCCGACGGGCGGCGCGGGCTCGGACGGCGGACCGGCGGCGATGGCGCGGTGCGCCGCGGCAGCCGCGACACCGGCGCCCGCGAGGGCGCCGCCGAGGACGACGCGGCGTGATGCGGAGAAGGGACAGCCGGCCATCGGCGCCTCAGTGCGCCAGGAGGAGCGTGTTCATGTCGTCCTCCACGTAATAGAAACCACCCTCGGGACGGAGCGCGAGGCCGAACAGGTCGCCGCTGCCCGGCGGGGTCTGAGCACGGTCGGTGTCGATCCACTGCGCGCCGATCTGCGCGCCCGACGGCGCGTCGACCTCGACGATCTGGCCGTTGAGGCCGTTCGTCGCAAGGAGGTGGTGCCCCGCCGTCTCGACCAGCGCGAGCGGCCGGTTCAGCAACCCATCCTTCGTCACCACCCGCCCGATGCCCGCGCTGGTGGTGCGGGTGAGCGCGTCGGGGATCGCGACGATCCGGTTGCCCAGCGCGTCGGACGCGTAGAGCGTGCCGGAGGGATCGAGCGCGAGACCGGTCGGACCGATGATGAAGACGCCCTTGTCGGCCTGCTCGCCGAACCCGTCCGCGACCACGGTGCGGTTGAGCACGCGCGGGTGCGTTCCCGGCCCGTAGGCGAGGTCGAGGCGGAGGATCGTCGCCTTCGGGACGACCGGCGGCGTGCCGTCCGGCGCGCCCACGCCGAACGCGGTGTTGCTGACGAACAGCGCCCCGCCACCGCCGTGTTCCGCCAGCGCCATGTTGCCCCAGGGACCATCGATCTCGGGACCGGTGATCGTGCCCACCAGCGCGCCATCGCTGCCGAGCACCAGCAGGCAGCCGGGACCCTTGGTCGCGGTGGTGCCGTCGTTCGACGGCAGCGCGCCGACCACGACGTCGCCG
Source organism: Acetobacteraceae bacterium (assembly GCA_965199345.1). GTDB lineage: Bacteria > Pseudomonadota > Alphaproteobacteria > Acetobacterales > Acetobacteraceae > CAXTPV01. Next base: position 26,811 of record CBDARA010000006.1, on the reverse strand, counting down.
TTCGACAGCATCGCGAGCGCGGTCGTCAGGCCGACGCCGCCGGGGCAGGACGGTCCGCCCGCCGGCAGGGCCCGCGGCAGACGGGCGATCGTGGTCAGCGTGTCGGTCGACGGCCGGTAGTCGACGATCGTGGTGCCGAGCCCCTGCAGGTTGCGGCGGTCGTTGAAGTTGCTGACCAGCACGTCGCCCTGCCGGATGCGGCCGGACGAGAGCGGCGCCACCACGACGCCGTAGGGGTTCTGGTCGCCGTTGCCGGGCACCGTGGTGGACAGCGTGGTGTGGCGGTGCAGCGTGGCGAGATAGGACGCGCCGCCACCGGGGGTCGTCGCGGTCACGGCACCGGCGCACGGCGCGTGCGCCAGCACCGCCAGCAGCGCCGCACCGGCGATCGCCCGCCGCGCCGTCGCCGATCGTCCCGCCGTCCGACATCCGCCGCTCGTCACGTTCCGTCGCCGCTCCGGCCCGTTGTGATTGATAGTCACTCGCATCTACTCCTGCGACAGGCCGCCCGCAACCCGGGCGCGGCCGTGAGGGTCGTCTTGAGGCGCTTCAGAAGGTGATGTTCGTCCTGACGCCGAGGATCGCCTCGTTGCCGATCCGCGGCGTCGAGGCGCCGCCGGCGTTGAGGGGGTCCGGGATGCCGCCCGCGGGCGTGAAGACGTATTGCGCGTCCGGCTGCACCTGCCACCACGGCGCGATCTGCGCCTGGTAGGTGACCTCAACGAAGCTTTCGCTCGAGCGGACCGGATAGGCCGGGTCGGCGGTGTAGACGGCGGTGTCCTGGTCGAGCGCGCTCGCCGCTTCGCTCACCTCGGCGAGGCCGTAACCGACGCCGAACGTGTCGTTCGGCCGCGACAGCAACGGCGCCTTGAGCGAGATGCCGGTGTTAAGGCTGAACGAGACGAGGTTGCGGTCGGGCGGCGCGCCCATGATGCGCGCGAACACGCCGACGGAGCGCACCTTGGCCGCGTCCTGCCACACCATCTGGTCGCCGCTTAAGTAGATCGAGAAATCGTGCCGGCGGAGCCGGGGGTCACCGCTCGTCGCGGCCGCGTCGGCGAGCGACACGCCGGCCGGGTCGAAGCGCTGGTCGGGGAACTGGCCGGTGTCGAACCAGGCGCCGATCCGGAGAATGCCTGGCAGACCGCCCGCGGTTGCGCCGGGCTTCACGTTCTGCCCGGTCGACGGCAGGTCGTGCGCGAATTGCAGCTCGCCGATGATCAGCGCGCCGGTGTCGAGGTCGAACAGCGTCCCGGTGCGCTCGGCGCCGCGCAGCTGGTCGTCGTCGTCGAACGGACCGCCCGGCGGGTTGTCGTCGTAGACGCCGAGGAGGCCGGTCAGCGGTCCGGAGGAGGCGCGCAGCCGCACGCCGAGCGACGACAGCGGATAGGCCGGGCCGCCGGCGTAAAGGTCGTAGGACGGCAGCGCCGGCCAGCCCATCACCGTGTTGATGAACAGCGACGTGTAGGTGCTGGTCATGAACTCCTGGTCGATCGACTGCTGGCCGATCTTGATGTCGGCGTCGCCGTCGCGTGTCGCCTGGTCGTACCAGAGCTCCCACAGCCGGACCGAGCGCTCCGCCTCGATGCCGCTCGCGGTCTGCAGGTCGTCGAGATCGTCGGTGCTGAGGTCGCGGCCGTGGATGGAGAACGCGCTCGCGTTGAACGTGCCGCCGGCCCAGCCGAACGCCTTGTCGGTGTCGAGGCCGACGCTCGCGAGGGTCAGCCCGTCATAGTCGACGCCGGTGCGGATCCCGCCCGTCGGATTGCCGAGCACCTCGCTGGTCTCGTTGATCCCGTAGGTGATGCCGCGCGCCGCGAGCCACGACCGCGCGCCGCCCATGTCGCCGAGCAGATTGGTCTGCGACAGCAGGCCATTGAGGAAGGCGCTGCCGGTGTTCGGCGCCGGCTGCGCGTTGGGGTTCAGCGGCGTCGCGGGCGACGACGAGGTCGTCGGCGACGACACGCCGGGCGTCTGCGCCGACGCCGCGCCCACGATCTCGGCGCCCGCGGCCATGGCGGCGGCGAGCGCGACGCAGGCTCGCGGCGATCCGACCCGCCCGTCCCATCCGACACGCCTCATCCTGACCCTTCCCAAGACCGCGACGACGCTCGCTTACTGCTAATGATAATCGTTCGCAACTTCTGATGGCTCGTTCGCGCTTTCGCCCCGGTCGACGCTGTGCCGAGTACACGCCGCCGCCGGCGCTCCGATCCGATCAGGCCGGCGATCCCGCGGCCGCGAAACCGACCGGCGGCGCGGCGGCGCCGAACGCGACGACGTCGCCCTCCACGGCGATGCCGGTGTCGAGACCGACCGGCGGCGCCAGGTGGCCGGCCACCCGCGCCGCGAGCGCCGTGCCGTCGTCCATCAGGAGGTCCACCCTCGCGTCCGGGCCGAAGAAGGTGACCCGCGACACGGTGGCGCGCTTCGCCGTCTGGTCTGCCGGCCGCAGCCGGATCTGTTCCGGCCGGACCACGATCTCGACGGGGCCGTCCGGCACCGCGGCCGCGAGACCGAGTGCGCCGAGCCGGCAATGCGCGACACCGCGCGCGACGTGGCCGGGGAGAACGACCGCCTCGCCGACGAAGCGCGCGAGCGCGGCGTCGACCGGCCGCCGGTACAGCGTTTCCGGCGCCGCCATCTGGGCGAGGCGCCCGTCGCGCAGAACCGCGACCGCCGCGCCGAGCGACAGGGCTTCCGCCTGGTCGTGGGTGACCAGGATCGCCGTCGCCCCCGAGGCGAGCAGCGCGCGCGCCACCGCATCCCGCGTTTCCGCCCGCAGCGCGGCGTCGAGGGACGAGAACGGTTCGTCGAGCAGCACCAGTCGCGGCCGCGGCGCGAGCGCGCGCGCCAGCGCCACGCGCTGCTGCTCGCCGCCCGACAATTCGTGCGGCCACCGCGCGGCATAGGAAGCCGGCAGACCGACCAGCGCGAGCATCGCGGCGACGCCGTCGCGCGTGCGGCGGGCGCGCCGGGGCAGACCAAAGGCGATGTTGTCGGCGACGCGGAGGTGCGGGAACAGCGCGCCCTCCTGGGCGACGTAGCCGACGCGGCGGCGCTCGGCCGGCACGGCGAGCCGTCCGCCCGACACCACCTGGCCGTCGACCGCGATCGTGCCGGCATCGGCGCGCTCGAAGCCGCAGATCAGCCGCAGCAGCGTCGTCTTGCCGCTGCCGGAGCGCCCGAGGATCGCGACCAGCGTGCCCGGCGCGACCGTGAGGCTGATCTCGGCGAGCACGGTGCGGCCGCCGAACGACTTGCCGACGCCCTCGATCGAGAGTGCGGCCATCACCCGATCCCGCTCAGCGCGCCAGCGCCGAAGCGGCGCGCCAGCAGGAAGGTCGAGAGCAGCGACAGGCCGGCCATCAGCGCGGCGTAGGGTGCGGCGGCGGCGAAGGCGAGCGTGGAGGTGTCGGCCCACACCTCGGTCGCGAGCGTGCGCGTGCCGATCGGCGCGAGCAGCAGCGTCGCGGTGAGTTCGGTGACGACCGAGACGAACACGAGCGCCACGGCGGCGGTGATGCCCGACCCGGCGAGCGGCAGCACCACGCGCCAGGCGACCGCGCCCCAGCCGAGACCGAGGGACCGCGCCGCGTCCTCGAGCGCGCGCTCCGACTGCACCAGGGCGGCCCGGACGCTGACCAGGGCGAGCGGCAGGAACAGGATCGCGTAGGCGGCGATCAGCAGGGCGGCGCTCTGGTACAGCGGCTCGGCGACCTGCAGCGTCATCGCGATCAGCGCCAGCGCGACCACGATCGCCGGCACGCCGTGCATCAGATAGGCCGCGCGCTCGAGCAGCGTCACGGCGAGGCCGCGATAGCGCGCGGCGAGGAAGGCGAGCGGAAGCGACAGCAGGACGGTCGCGGCCGCGCCGGCGATGCCGAGCCGGATGGAGGCGGTGGTGGCGGCGAGCAGATGCGGCCAGGAACCGGACGCCGGCGTGACCGCGGCCGCGCCATGCCGGGTCAGCCAGTAGAGGATGGTGCCGAGCGGCACGCCGAGCGTCGCCGCCACCAGCAGCGCGAAGCCCGCGCACGCCGGCACCGACCTCCAGCCGAGCGCGTAGCGGACGGGCCGCCGCCGGACGCCGCGCCCCAGCCGCGCGTAGCGCGACGCGCCGCCCACCCTGAGCTCGGCGACCAGGCAGGCCAGACACAGGGCCAGCAGCACCACGGCGAGCAGCGACGCCTCCGGTCCGGCGAAACCGGTCCGGTACTCGGCGTAGAGTTCGGTCGTGAAGGTGCGGAACCGCAGCAGCGTGAAGGCGCCGAACTCGCCCAGCATGTGCAATGCCATCAGCAGCATGCCGCCGAGCAGGGCCGGCCGGAGCTGGGGCAGCACGACGGAGGCGAAACAGCGCCAGCCGCCGCGGCCGAGCGCGCGCGCGGTTTCTTCCAGCGCCGGATCCATGCCGCGGAGCGCGGCCGCGACCGGCAGGTAGACCAGCGGGAAGTAGGACGTGCTGACCACCAGCAGCGCGCCGCCGAAGCCCTGCAGCGACGGGCTGATCGACACCCAGGCGAAGCTGCTGATGAAGGGCGGCACGGCGAGCGGCACCACGGCGAGCACGCCCCAGGTGCGGCGGCCGGGAAGCGTCGTGCGCTCCACCAGCCACGCGCAAAGCGTGCCGAGGACCGCCGCGATGGCGGTCGCGGCGAGCACGATCCCGACCGTGTTGATCAGCAGGGTGCCGACGAGCGGGCGCAGCAGCAGGGAAGCCGCATCCGCGAACGGCACGCGCGCCGCCTCGAACAGCGTGTAGCCGAGCGGCACCAGCACGAAGCAGGCGAGCGCCGCGCCCGAGGCGAGCAGCAGGCCGGGAGGACGCTCGCCCCCCTGCCCCGAACCGAGGACGCTCAGAGCAGTCCCGCCTCGCGGAGCAACCGGCCCGCGAGCTGGTCGTCGCCGATCGCGCTCACCGTGATCGACGGCGGTTGCAGCTCGGCGAACGGCGTCAGCATCGGGTTGGGCGCGACGCCGTGCGCCAGCGGATACTCGAAATCGACGTCGCCCTTGCCGATCGCGGTCTGCACCGGCGTGCTGACCAGGAAGGCGAGGAAGCGCTGGGCCGCGGCCTGATGCTTTGACGATCTGAGGATCGCGGCACCCGAGACGTTGATCAGCGCGCCGACATCCCGCGCGGCGAACTGATGGATCCGGCTGTGCGTCCGTGCCGCGCCCTGCTCGGTCGCGAGCCTCGCCCAGTAGTAGTTGTTGATGATCCCGGTCGCGACGGCGCCGCGATCGACCGCCGCGACCACGCCCTCGTCGTCGTCGAACACCTCGGCGTTGCGGCGGAGGCCGCGCAGCCACGCGAGCGCCGCATCGCGCCCCTTCAGTGCCGCGACCGCGCCGACCAGCGGCAGGAAGTCGGCGTCGCTCGGCGCGACGGCGACGCGGCCCTTCCAGGCGGGCGAGGCGAGGTCGAGCAGCGAGCTCGGCAGCGCGGACGCCGCGACCAGCGACGGATTGAATGCGAGCACGTCTTCCCGCGCCAGCACGCCGACCCAGTGGCCGTCGGCGGCGCTGTCCCCGGCCGGCACCGCGGCGAGGGTCTTCGGGTCGACCGGCGCCAGCAGACCCTTCTCGTCGAGCAGCGTCAGTTCGGGCGAGTTCTCGGTGAAGTAGACGTCGGCCGGCGAGCGCGCGCCCTCCTCGACGATCTGGCTGGCGATCTCCGGCGCTTCGCCGGTGCGGACCTTCACCGCGATCCCGGTTTCCCGCGTGAACTGCTCGGTGAGGCCGTCGACCATCTGTTCGTGCTGGGCGCTGTACAGGATCAGCGGCGCATCGGCCGCGCGACCCGTCAGTGGTGAGAAGGCAAGCAGAGCCCCGGCAAGCATGCGGGCGCGCGCGGCTGACATGCGCAGTGTCCTTTCGGGATGTCGGGGTCCGTCCGGTGGCCGGGGATGAGCCTGTCTCCCGGCGCGGCCGCCCGGCCGACGGCGCGGGTGGACGGCGCCAGACGGGGTGGGCTCATGCCGGATGCTGGCTCGGGACCGCCTCTTGATGAGAATGCGTCGCAGTTACAACCGACCGGTCGGCGCCGCAAGCCTCCTCCGCCTCCGATCGGCTGGCCGTGCCGGCGTGAGAACGGGCGGTTGCCGCGCACGTCCGAAGCGTGCACGACCGCGGCCGACGCCGCACCGACGCCTCGCCCGAAACCTGATGGCCGGGCCGGTCCCGGACGGTCGGACCCTACGGGTAGGTCCGCTCGAGATTGCACCCGGCGGCGGCGGCGCGGCGGGACAGCTCCTCGATCTCGCCTTCCGGGATGCCCGCGGTCGCGAAGAATCGGAACACCGCCGCTGGATGATCGAGGCGGATCTCCTGCATGCGTCGGACCGCCTCCTTGACCCCCTCCAGGATCATCGTCTGGTCGGGCACCGGCTTGTTGCCGTCCTGGTAGACGGCGATCTCGCACAGGGTGGACATGGTCGCTCCTCGATAACTCGCGCGCCCGACCGCCTTGGCGGCGCGGCGGCGACGTCCGGTGCGCGGCCGTTCCGTCCCGAGACGCCCGGTCCGATCGCGCGAGCGCGGACAATGACATCGAACGCGTCGGCGCGTCCCATGTCGTCGCACGAGCGGCGCCCTCGCTGTCGTCGCGCGAGCGGCGCCTTCGATGTCGTCGCGCGAGCGGCGCCTCCGATGTCTTCGCGCCAGCGGCGCCTTCGACGATCTCGGCGCGAGCGGCGCGGCCGATTGAACCGCCCTCCCCGACGTGGTCCGATCGACGCTCGAACGGGGGCGGACGCGTGGTGCTGGAGGAGGTGCGGAGATCGGCGTTGCGAGCGCCGCCGGGCGAACTGCGCGTGACGCGACCGGACCACCGACGCGGCGACGCGCCGCGCACCGGACGCGGGATCGCGCGCTGATGCCGATCCCCGGCCTCGGGGCCGCCGATCCGGCCGGCAGCGCCGCCCGTATCGTCCAGACGGCGCTGACGCCCGTCTTCCTGCTGTCCGGCATCGGCACGCTGATCAGTCTCTTCAACACCCGCCTCGCGCGCGTGTCCGACCAGATCGCGCAGGTCGGCGCGCTGATCGACGCCGAAACCGAGGCCGACCAGCGCGGCCTGCTCGAGCGGCACCAGACGCGCCTGCGATGGCGCCTGTTCACGCTCGACGCCTCGGTCGCCCTCGGCGCGCTCGGCGGCGCCGCCACCTGCGGCTCCGTGTTCGTGCTGTTCCTCGGCGACGTGAAGGGGTTCGCCATCGACGCCTGGCTGATCGCCATCTTCGGCGGCGCGCTCGGCTGCACGATCGCGTCGCTGGTGGCGTTCCTGATCGACAGCCTGCTGGTGTGGTGGGGCTTCAAGACCGAAGGGCCGATCCCGCACGCGCGGAAGGACAAGGCGCCATCCTGACGGCGGCGCCGGCGCGCGCGGTCCTGCTCGCCGCCTGCCTGCTCGGCCGCGCCGGTGCTGCGTCGGCGGAGACGTGCCGCTTCGACGGGACGACCAGCTACGACGGCAGGCTCGCGATCGCCGTCACGACCGCGCCGACGGCGGACGGCGTGCGGGTCGACGCGGCGCTGTCGCTGGCTGCCCATCCGCTGCCGCTGATGAACACGTTCTACGACACCGAGGAGATCAGCGAGACCGGACCGGACGGGATCGAGTTGCTCGCGGTCAACGACCGCTACCAGGTCGACGGCGGCATCGTGCGGCAGTCCTGGGACGCGTTCCGGCGCACGGCGTCGGGTCTCGAGGCGTATCGGATCGAAGGCAAGCGCGCCGCGGAGTTCAGGCGGCAGTTCCCCGCCTTCGCGCGGCATTGGCCGATCGCGCGGTTCGGCGACGACTGGCGCGCGGACTTCGCCCGCGCCGGTGCGACGCGCCGGCCGGACCTCGATCTCCGGCCGGTCTCGGCGGCGGTACGGCCGCCGCTGGCCCTCGCCTTCTACTGGCTCGGGCGGCTCGGAGCGGCACCGGTCGCGGTGCCGGTGTTCCTGCCCGGCTTCAAGGACCAGAAGCTTGTCACCCTCGCCATCGGCGGCGCGGCGACGGGCGTCGGCGGCGAGACCCGCGCGGCGCCGCTGGTCTATCCGGCCCTCAGCCGCGACCAACCGTCGTCGGCGACGGCGCTGCTGTCGGGCGCCGGTCGCGTGCTGCGGCTCGACTTCGACGTGCACGGCGCGACGTATGGTGCGCGCGCGACGATCCGCGCGCTCGGCTGCGCTGGCCCGTGACGCGCCGGGACGGCGCGATCAGGTCCTGCCGCGGATCTCCTGCCGGCGGCGGGCGATCATCGCGTCGAGCCGCGCGCCGACCGCCTTGTCGCGCCAGAGCAGGACCACCGACGTCGCGAGACCGCCATGCATCAGCAGCGCGCCGAGACCCACGTGCGCCATCGACCAGATCAATCCGGGACCGGTCCACATCACCGCCACGGCGGCGGCGTAGGCAAGGAGCCAGCCGGCGCCTGCCCGCGTGCCAAGCCGCCACAGGATGCCGAAGGTGGCACCGAGCACGAACAGCATCTTGAGCGCCGCCATGGCGCGGAGCACGCGCGTGAGCGCCGCCCCGTCGCGGCCGATCGCGGCCACCGACGCATCGTGGCCGGTGATCAGGAACCCGGCCGCGAGGCCGCCGAGCGCGAGCACCAGAACGAGGCCGCGCTGCCAGGCAGGCGGCAGCGCGCGGGCGGCGCGATCGGATCGGGCGGTGACGGCGAACGTGCTGTCGGACATGCGAGCCTCCGGTGTCCGGAGCACAAGATAGCGACGGACACGCCGCCCGTCAGGTGCCTCGCCGCCATGGCGCGACAGGATCGGCGGGCGGGCGGTCGCAGCGACCGCCGCCCGCCACGCCGCGTCAGGCCTGGCGCTGCAGGAAGGCGTGCACGAGCGCCGGGATGTGACTGCCGAGCCAGTCGCCCATCTCCATCTCCTCGTGCATGGACTGCTCCAGCACCGTCTTGTCGCCGGCCGCGCCGGCGGCCTCGGCAAGCGTGATCAACACCTTGTAGGAGGCGATCTCGTAGGCCTTGTAGCCGACCGCCGCGAGGACGTTCTTGATCAGCTCGTCGGATGCGGGCAGGTGGGCGAACCCGGTGACGGTCGCGATGGTGCCGGCGCCGGCTTCCTTCACGACCGAGGCCTTGGTGCCGTGCTTGGCGAGCAGGTCGTCGAGACGCGCCGCGTGCTGCGTCGAGCGGTCCATATCCTGCTGCATCCTGGCGTGCAGGTCGGGATACGGCTCCATCCGGGACAGCTGGTTCTTGATCGTGCCGATCGCCTGCGTCTCGACCGCGTGCTGGTTCTTGAGGCCGGTGAGATAGGTCTCGGTCGTCGAATTGGTCTGGCTCATGTCGTTCTCTCCGTGATTGGCGGGGAGCAACGTCGGAAACCGACGCAAAGATCGGCGACCATGACATCAGGAAAGATTGCACTTGCCGATGACCGGACAGGTCCAAAGTGTGCCGGTCGGTCGATGACGCGCCGATCGTGTTCCGGTGGCCGGACATCGTCGTCGCCCATCGCTCAACGTCCGCCCTGACGCGGCGCGTCGGGGTCGTCCGCGAGCGCGGCGAACGACCGATCGTCGAGACGGGCGACCAGTCGTATCGCGCGGAACTCGAGATCGATGCTGGCATGGCCCAGACAATCCGGCAGCACGTCGCCGTCGCGGGTCGCGACGTCGTTGAAGATGCGGTCGCCGCGCCGCGTGAGCGTGAAGACCTCGCGGCTCGGCAAGGTGACGATCCAGGCGGAATGGTCGTCGCCCGCGACCAGGCGACAGGTCGCACCCGCCGCTTCGAGATCGGCGACGTGACGGGACGCGATCACCAGGTCGGACGAGGTGAACCCCACCTTCGACGCCGCGTCCGGACGCGTCCGGTCACGTTTCGCGCCGTCGCGACCGGGCCGCCTCGCGCCACCGGACCGCTTGCCGTTCGGCTTCGGCACGGGCGCGCGTTCGGCGGGCACGCGCCTAGGATCGGGACGCGAGCGCCCCTCCTGCTAGCGCAAGGACCGCACCGGCCGCCAGCACGGTCGCGACCGGATGCAGCTGCGCCTCGAGCGCGAGGCTCGTCCTGCGGGTGAACGGTCGCAGCGTGCTGCGCCTGGCGAGGTCCTCGCGCGGCTCATAGAGGTTGTCACGCCGATCGGGCGCGCCGGCATCGTCGGTGGTTTGCGACAACCGCCCGATCCGCGCCGCCACGAGGTCGACGAGGCCGGGTGCCAGCCGGTTCGCGATCACCAGCGCGCCGCCGCCGACGCCGCCGACGGTGATATCGCGCATGACGTGCTGGCTCGCGTGCAGCACCGCGCGCGCGACCAGTTGCGGGTCGTAGCTCGGCGGCGGGTTCCGGGTGCCCGCGGCGCCGAGCCGGTTGCGCGCGTGCTCCATGAACGGGGTGTCGATCGCGGCCGGCTTGATCAGGGTGACCGCGATCGGCCGGCGCGCGGCGAGGATCTCACGCCGCAGCGCCTCGGTGAAACCGGCAACCGCGAACTTCGCCGCGCAATAGGGACCCTGGAACGGGATCGCCATCTCGCCGAGGACGCTGCCGATGTTGATGATGGCGCCGCCGTGCCCGAGGTGCTCCGCCGCGACGGTCGATCCATGCACGACGCCCCAGTACACGACGTCGAACACGCGCCGTTGATCCTGCAGGGGCACGTCGGCGATCGCGCCGTAGAGGAATGCCCCGGCATCGTTGACCCAGGTGTCGTATGCGCCGAACCGCGCGATCGCGGCGTCGCTCGCGGCACGGACGGCGGCCGCATCGGCGACATCGGCGACCGCGTAGCCGGCGCTGCCGCCTTCGCGTTCGAGCCTTTCGACGAGCGAACGGAGCGCGTCCTCGTTCCGCGCGACGAGGAACAGGCGCGCTCCGCGCCGCGACAGCGTCTCGGCGATCGCCAGCCCGATCCCGGAGGTGGCACCCGTCACCACGACCACCTGATCGGCGATCGGCTTCAATCTGGGGTGGCGCATGGTCGCTCCTCGGGCTTGACCTCTCCCGTCGTTCGGAGATGGCTTCCTGGTCCGTGCTATAACGACCGCGACCGGGGATCGACGGCGCAGCGCAAGACCTCACGGCGAAGTGAAAGTGTCGTTCGACACGGAGATCGCGAGCCGCATGAAGAGGCTAGCGTTCTTGCCTCAAGTGGAATCTGCACCTTCGTCGACGGCGGCGCGCACGCCGCGTGAACCCGCCACCGGCGCCATCATTGTCGCATCATGGTAATGATCGCGACGCGAGCGAGTGGCTGATGGCGCAACGTCCGATCTGGCGCGGCCATCTGCGCCTCGCCCTCGTGTCCTGTCCGATCGCCTTGTTCAGTGCCCGGCACGATCGCGGCAGCATCCGGTTCAACATGATAAACCCCGCGACGGGCAACCGCATCAAGATGGTGAGCGTCGATTCCGGCACCGACGAAGAGATCTCGCGCGGCGAAACCGTGAAGGGCTTCGAGTTCGAGAAAGGCCGTTACGTCATCGTCGACGATGAGGATCTCGCGACGGTGAAGGTGGAAAGTTCGTCCACCATGGCGATCGAGAAGTTCGTCGACAGCACCTCGATCGACCCGATCTACTACGATCAGAGTTACTTTCTCGCGCCGGACGGTCACGGCGCCGACGACGTCTATGCCGTGGTGCGGGAAGCGATCGCCAGGACCGGCCGCGTCGCGCTGACCCGGGTCGTGATCTCGCAGCGGGAGCGGACCGTCGCCCTGCGGCCGATCGAGGGCGGCCTGGTGGCGCACACGCTCAACGAACAGCGCGACCTGAACGATCCGAAGACGCTGTTCGACACGGTCCGGGCCGCCGCCCTCGACCCCGAGATGGTCAAGCTCGCCGTGCAGCTCGTCGACCGGCAGACCGGGCGGTACGATCCGTCCGACCTCGAGGACCGTTACGAGACGCGGTTGCGCGAGATGCTGGACGCCAAGGTCAAGGGCGAGGCGGTCGAGACCGACGCGCCGGCACCGGCGATGGGCAACGTGGTCGACATCATGGCGGCGCTTCGGCAGAGCCTCGGGCAGGATAGCGGCCGGGCGGTCCCGAAAGCGGCGGGCGCGCGCAAGGCCGAGGCCGCGCGCGAGAATCTGGTCCGCGCGCAACCGGCGTTCAAATTGCCGATCGCGGGCGGCAAGTCCAAGGCGCCGAAACCGAAAGCGAAGCCGATCGAGGCCGAAGCCGCCACGCCGCGCCCGAACCGGAGCCGCCGCGCGTCATAATCGTCCCGCGCGGTCAAGGCCCGGCGCGCGCCATCTGTGTGTCTGCTGCTGGATGGCGCGATGTCATCTGGGCGGCATCAGCGTGGGCGTCGGGCAGTGACGCGCCGACATTGCCGCCCGTTCGTGGGTGACAAGTCGAGCCAGTCAGTCTGCAGGTCGTGATCGCTGCGCGTTCGACGCAGCGTGCGGTCAGACGGCGCCGGCCACGGAAGGCGGCGCCGCCGTGGTCGGATCAGGATGCCGCATGCCGGTCGCATCGCTTTCGCGTGTCGCGTCGTCCGGGCAGGCGATGGGTCGACCGACGCGGCACTCGGCGAGGTTCCGACGGTCGGGCGCAGTGTGGGACGAAGGCGTTGCCCGCACCTGATGAACAACCCGCCCGGACCGGACCGAACGATCGCAGCCACCCGAGGCACCCGGTGGCCGGACGCCAGCACCGTGTTCCGATCGGACGATCCAGTCCGATCGGGTGACGCTCGAGCGGCTCGGGCGAGGAGGAGGCAGGGCGCGATGGCCCGCCCGCTCCCGCCCGACGATCCCGCCGGACGGGACCGGACGGCTCGGATCAGAAATCCATGTCGCCCATGCCGCCCATGCCACCCATCCCGCCCATCCCGCCGCCCGACCCGGCAGGCGCGTTGGCGGCGGGACGCTCGGCCACCATCGCCTCGGTGGTGATCAGCAGGCCGGCGATCGAGGCCGCATTCTGCAACGCCACGCGCACGACCTTGGTCGGGTCGACGATGCCCGCGTCGACCAGGTCCTTGTACTGGTTCGTCTGGGCGTCGTAGCCGAACCCGTAGGCGTCGTTCTCGAGCACCTTGCCCTCGACGACCGCGCCGTCCTCGCCGGCGTTCTCGGCGATCTGCCGCAGCGGCGCCTGGATCGCGCGGCGCACGATCTCGATGCCGAACTTCTGGTCCCGATTGTCGGACGCGAGATGGGCGAGGATCAGGCTCGCGCGCGCGAGTGCCACGCCACCGCCCGGCACCACGCCTTCCTCGACCGCGGCGCGGGTCGCGTGCAGCGCGTCGTCGACGCGGTCCTTGCGCTCCTTGACCTCGACCTCGCTGCTGCCGCCGACCCGGATCACCGCGACACCGCCGGCGAGTTTCGCCAGCCGCTCCTGCAGCTTCTCGCGATCGTAGTCGGACGTGGTCTCTTCGACCTGCGCTCGGAGCTGGTCGCAGCGCGCCTTGATCTGGTCGTGCGCGCCGGCACCCTCGATGACGGTCGTGTTCTCCTTCTCGATCAGCACGCGCTTGGCACGGCCGAGCATGTCGAGCGTCACGTTCTCGAGCTTGATCCCGAGGTCCTCGCTGACGACCTGGCCCGCCGTGAGGACCGCGATGTCCTCGAGCATCGCCTTGCGGCGATCGCCGAAGCCCGGCGCCTTGACGGCGGCGACCTTGAGGCCGCCGCGAAGCTTGTTCACCACCAGCGTCGCGAGCGCCTCACCCTCGATGTCTTCGGCCACGATCAGCAGCGGCCGGCCCGACTGCACGACGGCCTCGAGCAGCGGCAGCATGACCTGCAGGCCCGACAGCTTCTTCTCGTGGATCAGGATGTAGGGATCGTCGAGGTCGACGGTCATCTTCTCGGCGTTGGTGATGAAGTAGGGGCTGAGATAGCCGCGATCGAACTGCATGCCCTCGACCACTTCGAGCTCGGTCTGCATGCCCTTGGCCTCCTCGACGGTGATGACACCCTCGTTGCCGACCTTCTGCATGGCTTCGGCGATCATGCGGCCGATCTCGGCCTCGCCGTTGGCGGAAATGGTGCCGACCTGCGCGGTCTCCGCCTCGGTCGTGATCTTGCGGGTCTTGGACGCGAGCTCGGCGACGACGGCCGCGACCGCCTTGTCGAGACCGCGCTTGAGCTCCATCGGCGCGAGGCCGGCGGCGACCGCGCGGCCGCCTTCGCGGACGATCGCCTGCGCCAGCACGATCGCCGACGTGGTGCCGTCGCCTGCGAGGTCGTTGGTCTTCGACGCGACCTCGCGCACGAGCTGGGCGCCCATGTTCTCGAACTTGCTCGACAGCTCGATTTCTTTCGCGACCGTGACACCATCCTTGGTGATCCGGGGCGCGCCGTAGCTCTTGTCGATCAGCACGTTGCGGCCTTTGGGACCGAGCGTCACCTTGACGGCGTCGGCCAGCAGGTCGACGCCGCGCAACATGCGGCCGCGCGCGTCTTCGCCGAAGCGAACATCTTTGGCTGACATCTCATATTCTCCGTTCGATCAAGCGGCTTGGACGAGTTGGGTCGGGCCTTCGAAGATGCCGAGCAGGTCGCTTTCCCGCATCACCAGCAGTTCCTCGCCGTCGAGCTTCACCTCCGAGCCCGACCATTTGCCGAACAGGACGCGATCGCCGGCGACGACGCCGAGCGGCACGAGCGCGCCCTGCTCGTCGCGCGCACCAGGACCGACGGCGACGACTTCGCCCTCGGCCGGCTTCTCCTTGACGGTGTCCGGGATGAAGATGCCGCCGGGCGACTTCTCCTGCGGGGTCACGCGACGGACGACCACGCGGTCGTGCAACGGACGAAAGTTCATGTGATGTCTCCGGACCGGGCGCGCGTGCGTTCGGGTCGCGCCGGTTCGGCGCGTCACGCATCGGCAGCACACGAGGTCGAAGGAGGACATTACGAGTTCGGCATGCCCGGGGGGAGGCTCGGAAACTACGCATGCCGGCCGTGCGGAGAAGGCCCGCGGCTCCGCCCCAGCCCCGGTCGCGCCGAAGACCAGCGGCCCCGGAATCCCCTTGATTGATGGATCGCAAAGGCCGCCGCCTTTGCTGGGGGTCCAGGGGGCAAAGCCCCCTGGCCTTCCTCTCACACCCCAACCGGCTGCAGCAGCACCGGAAGGTCGGCAAGGCGGAGGATCTCCTCGGTGACCCCGCCGAACAATGCCGCCTCGGTACGGCCCTGGTCGTAGCTGCCCATCACCAGCAGGTCGGCGCCGGACGCGTGCGCGGCCTCGAGGATCTGTCGTCCGACCCCGTCGCCGGCGTCCGGGACCGTCCGCCGCTCGACCGGGAGGCCGCCGAACAGGTCGGGCGGCAGCGCATCGTCGTCGCGCGTGCCGCTCATTTGGAGCACGACGACGCGTTCGGCGCGCGACAGGATCGGCCGCGCGGCCGCGACCGCGCGTCGGGCCTGGGGCGCGTCGCGCCAGGCGACCGCGACGACGCGTCCGATCTCGCCGCCCGGGTCGGGCGGCACCAGGACCACCGGCCGGGAGGCGCGTCCGAGCGCCGTGCGGATCCGCGCGAGGTCGCCGCGGTCGCCGGGCCGGTGCTCCAGCAGCAGGAGGTGGGCGCCGCGGCCGTGCTCGAGGATCTCGCGCGTGCCCTCGCCGGCGATCTCGATCCAGCGTGCTTCGCGGCCCTCGGCGCGCGATGCGGCGACCCAGGCGTCGAGCGCCGGCGTCATGGCGACGACCCAATCGCGGTGGGCGGCGGCGAGCGCGTCTCGCCGCTCGCGCGTGAGGACCTCCTCGGAGGGCAGCAGGGGCGCGAGCACCGGTCCGTCGATCGCGAGCGCCGTCGCGCGGTCGTGGCGCGGCGCCATCAAGCGGGACGCCATCGCGAGCATCGGCCGCACCGCCTCGGGGCGATGGAGCACGATGAGCGTGCTGTCGCCGAGCGAGCCCGGGGCCGCGTCGCCGAGCCGGACCGGTCCGTCGGTGCGGACGGCACGCGCGGTCGCGCAACCCGCGGCGACGATGCCGAGGCAGAGCAGCACCGAAAGCGCGACGTTGGCGAGCGCCTGGCCGACGCGGCCGTCGCGCAGCAGGTCGAAGGTCTGCAGGCTGAAGGAGGAGAACGTCGTGAAGCCGCCGCAAAGACCGACCATCACGAAGGCCCGCGTTCCCGGCGGAACCGCGAAGCGCCCGTCGGTCGCGGTCAGCGTGCCGAAGAAGCCGATGACGAAGGATCCGACGACGTTGATCAGGATCGTGCCCCAGGGAAAGGCAGGGCCGGTGAGCGCCGTCATCGCGGCGCTGAGGCCGGCACGCAGCATCGAACCGATCGCGCCGCCGAGGCCGATCAGGGCGTAGGTCAGCATGCCGCGGGGCGGGGCGAAGTCGCTCGTCGGACTGACGGCATGGGCGCGCTCCTCGGAAGGTTCTCGTCCGATTCGGAGAGAAGGCCCCAGCGCGTGACGCGCGTGCAAGGCCGCAGCAGGCGGGCGCGGGGGCGCGACGGAAGGCCGGTTCGGCGCCCGGACCGACCCGCGTCCGCGTGCCTCGCCTCGCGCGGTCGGGATCGCCGGCGGCCGGGCACGCGGGCAGCTGCCTCGCGAGCGTCGCCCGCTCCGCCCGTGACCGATCCGCCGGCGCCCGATCCCGCCGCTCCTGGCGCCTGTCCGAACCGCCCAACGGGCAGCCTCGCGCACCGGGGCGTCGGGCTCCTGCCGGCAGCGGTGCTCGCCGGTGACGGGGTGGACCGAGCCGTGACCGCGCCGGGGGCCGCCGCGCCCGGAAGCCGCCCGCGCCGCCGACGCCGGGGTGCGCGCCGTATCGCCGCGGCGATGCGGCAGGCCGGAACCGCCCGGCCGCCGCGCGCGCTCCGGGCACCGGACAGACCGGAGATCCGACATGCGCGTCGTCGCGCTCGAAGAGCATTTCACCGTCCCCGACCTGGTGCGTCGGATCCCGCAGGAGGCGATCCGGGCGCGCGGGTTTCCGCCGCCCGAGATGCACGCCGGAGCGCAGGGCGAGGTCGAGCGGTTGGCGGATCTCGGCGACGCACGGCTGCGGGACATGGACGCGGCCGGCATCACGCTGCAGGTGCTCTCGGTTGCCGGACCGGGGGCCGACCTGCTGCCGCCGTCCGAAGGACCGGCGCTGGCACGCGACCTCAACGATGCGCTGGCGGGCCACGCCGGCGCGCATCCCGGTCGCTACGCCGGCTTCGCCCACCTGCCGCTGACCGCGCCGGAGGCGGCGGCCGACGAGCTGAGACGGGCGGTCCGCACGCTCGGCTTCCGCGGCGCGCTGGTGAACGGCACGACCGACGGGCGCTTCCTCGACGACCCGCGCTTCGCGCCGGTGCTGGCCGAGGCGGAAGCGCTCGGCGTGCCGATCTATCTCCATCCCGGCATCCCGCCGGCGCCGGTCCGCGAGGCGTATTACGACGGGCTCGGGGAAGCGATGTCGTTCCTGTTGGCGATCGCCGGCTGGGGCTGGCACGCGGAAACGGCGGTGCACGTGCTGCGCCTCGTGCTGTCCGGCACGCTCGACCGGTTCCCCCGACTGCGGCTGATCGTCGGCCACATGGGCGAGGGCCTGCCCGCGATGCTGGCGCGGTGCGACGACACGCTGGGCGGCGAGGCCGGCAAGCGTCTCCGCCGGTCGGTCAGCGAGACGATTCTCGACCAGGTGCACGTGACGACCAGCGGGTTCTTCACCACGCCGCCGCTCCTGCTGCTGCTGCAGACGTTCGGCGCGGACCGGATCCTGTTCTCGGTGGACTACCCGTTCAGCGAGAACGCGCCGGCGCGCGCCTTTCTCGACGCGCTGCCGGTTTCGCCGGCCGACCGCGAGAAGATCGCGCACGGCAACGCGGACCGGCTGCTCGGCTTGAGCGGCGACGCCGCCTGAGCCCGCCTGCCGAGAACGCGATGGCGGCGCGCGTTCCGGCCGTGCCGGAGGCGCGCCGCGTCGCGTCAGTTGCCGCCGTTGGCGCCACCCGCCGTGCCGGCCTGGCCGCCCGATGCGGCGCCGGCGCCCGTGTTCGTGCCCGTGCCCGTGCCGGACGAGCCCGTGCCGCCGCCCTGGCCGGTCATGCCGGTGCCGGCGCCGTTCGCGCTCTGGCCCATGCCGGAACCGCCACCCATGGCGGAACCGCCGCTCGTTCCGGTGGCCCCGCTCGACATGCCGGCGCCGGACGCACCGCCCATGCCGGCGCCGCTGCCGCCGCTCATGCCGCCGCCGCCGCTCACGCCGCCACCGGCGCCGCCTGCCGTGGCTTGGGCGAGCGCCGCCGAAGTCCCGATCAGGAACAGCGCCGCGCCCGCGACCATCACCTTGCGCATGACCAGTCTCCCGTTGTCCCTGGCGCAACGGGCCGACCGCCCCGAAAGCTGCCTCGATGGCCAGGGCGTGATGGCCTGAGCGTGAAGGCCTGAGCGTGATGGCCAGGACATCGTCGTCAGCGCGTGACGGGTGACGGTCGGACCCGCGTCCGGCGGCAGCGATCCCCTCCCGTCCGGCGCGGTTGGCCGCGCCCCGCTCGTCGCGCCGGGTCGCCGGACAGATCACCGGCGGGACGCGACGGCGACCGATCCGGCGAGGACCGCCAGGTTCGTGTCCGCGCCCGGAAGCCCCTGACCGGGTCGGCGCCGGCCGGCGCCCTTGTCCGGCATCCTGGCCGAGCGCACCGCCGCCTCCGCGCGACCAGCGCGCTGGACCGGCGTCGCGGTTCGTCGCGTCGCCGCTCGGCCCCGGCGGATGTCAGATCACGTGCGTGCGGCCCGCGGGTCGGCGCGCCGGGACCAGGACGCGGCGCGCGTTCATGGTGAGGGCGGGACCCATGAAGGCAGGAGCTATCAAGGCAGGACCGGGTCGACCGGCGCGCGAGGACCCGACCGCGCCACCACGCGCCGGCTCGCGGCGACGACCAGCAACATGCACGCGACGCCGAGGAACGCGGCCGGGAGGCTCGTCAGCTGCGCGACCAAGCCGATCACCGCCGGGCCGATCAGGATCCCCGAAAAGCCCATCGTGCCGACCGCGGCGACGGCGAGATTAGGCGGCATGACGGATTGGCGTCCGACGCTGGTGTAGAAGACGGGCACGATGTTCGAGCAACCGAGCCCGACCAGCGCGAAGCCGAGCAGCGCTGCCAGGCTCGACGGCGCCAGCACGGCCATCGCGAGGCCGGACGCGGCGAGGCAGCCGCCGAGTGCGACGATCCGCATGCCGGACAGCGCGCGGACGAGCCGGTCGCCGCTCAGCCGGCCAGCCGCCATGGCGATCGCGAAGGCCGCGTAACCGAAGCCGGCGCGCGCCGGCGACACGCCGTGCAGCGACGTCATCAGCACCGCACTCCAGTCGAGCATCGCGCCCTCGGCGAGGAAGACGACGAAGCAGAGTGCGCCGATCGCGAGCACCGGTCCGCGTGGGAGCGCCAGCATCGGCGCGCCGCGATCGCCGCCCTCCGACAGCAGATGGCGGCCGAAGGCGGCGAGCAGCGCGAGCACGATCGCGGACGCCGAGGCGGCGGCGAGGATCGGCGGCAGGCCGGTCCACAACAGCGTCGTGATCCCGCCCGCGCCGGCGAGGCCGCCGATCGAGAACATCGCGTGGAAACCCGACATCAGCGCGCGCCGCGCGGCCTGCTCCACCAGCACCGCCTGGAGGTTCACCGCGACCCCGAACGCGCCGAAGCCGGCGCCGAAGGCGAACAGGCAGGCCGCCATCGCCGGGAGATCCGACACGGTCGCGAGCAGGGGAAGCGACGCCGACACGACCAGGCCCGCGCCGCAGATCACCCGCCGGCAGCCGAACCGCGCCGCCAGCGCGCCGGAGGCGGGCATGGTGACGATCGAGCCGAGCCCGAGGCAGAGCAGCAGCAGGCCGAGCGCGCCGGCGTCGATGCCGAGACGGGCTTTCGCGTAGGGAACCAGCGGCGCCCAGGAGGCGGTGCCGAGACCGCAGACGAAGAACGCCGCGCGGGTCGCCGTCAGCGCCGGCCGGCTTGGCGGCGCGTCACCCATCCGCTTCCACCCCCGCTCGTCTCCCCGGCCGATCGGTCCGAGCGATCTTACCGGATGGTGGCCACGCCGCCGCGGCGGAACGTAGGATACGCGCGGCCGTCGGTCATCGGGAAATCGTTCGAACGCCGGCGAGCGGCTCAGCCCCAAGTCACCGGGCTGTCCTTGCCGCCGATCGTGGAGCGGTCGCCGTTTCGCCGTGACCGCCGGCACGTCCGAAGCGCGGCGATGTCACACGCCGCCCGCGGATCGAGGGCCGTCACCGATGCCCGTCAGCGTGGGAGGACGAGGATGCAGACGGGGCTTCCCGTGGGGATCTCCGGTTCCGGTGAGCGCGTCGGTCGTCCGCCCGAAGCAAGATCGAACGCGCAGATGTCGTTCGAGAGCTCGTTCGCGACGAGAAGCCGATCGGACCGCAGGCCGAAACTCGCGAAACGCGGACCGCGGCCGCCGGACGGCGTCCACGACGGCGCCTCGAGCGTTCCGCGCTCCGCGACGAAACGAGCGGAATAGATGCTGTCATGGCCGCGGTTCGTCACCAGCACCTCGCCGCCGGCGGTCACCAGGATCTCGGCCGCCGTATTGCGAGGTGCTCCGGCAGGGATCGTGCTGTGGACGCCGCGCAGGACAAGCGTGCCCGTGCGCGCGTCGTAGCGATACACGCCGACCTCCGAAGACAGCTCGTAGGCGACGAAGGCGTAGGGTTCCTGCGGGTGGAAGGCGATGTGGCGTGGCCCGCTGCCCGGTCTCGTCGCGAACCGTCCGCCGATCTCGAAACGGGCTTCGTCGGGATCGAAGCGAAGGACGAAGATCTGATCGGTTCCCTTGTCGGGCACGACGACGAAACGGGAAGCCGGATCCCACACCACCTCGTGCGGGTGCGACGAGCGCTGCTCCACCGGATCCGGCCCGGGATGTCCCGGCAGCGTCAGGATGGCGGCGGGCGCGGCGAGCGAGCCGTCGGTGTCGCGCGGCAAGGCCGCGACCGAGCCGGTCGCGTAGTTCGCGATCAGCATGAAACGGTTGGTGGGATCGGGCGCCAGGTGCACCGGGTTCGCGCCCCCCGTGCCGGTGGTGCCGATGACGGCCAATCGCCCGTCGGGCTCGCGCCTCAACGAGGTCACGTCCGTCATGTCGCCGTGCACCGCGTAGACGAAGTCGGCGCGTCGATCGACCGCCAGGAACGACGGGTTCGCCATGTTCTCGATGAGCTGAACCTCGGTCCATCGCCCGTCGGCGTCGATGTCGAAGACGGACAAACCGCGGCCGATCGCGCCGCGCGCGCGCGTCGTCCGGCATCCGACATAGGCGATCGCGGGCAACTCGTTCCCGGACATGCTCATCCCTTTCAGCGGCGAGGCAGCGCGCGCGGCGCCACAACCGAACGCCGACGCCACAACGAGCAACTCGCGTCGTGTCATCGCATGTCCCGTTCGGAGCCGAAGCAGCCGTCTGACGTGGTGCAGTGTGGTCGAGGCGACGACAGGTCGATGGAGATCGTGCCTCCCGCGCCGTGACGAGCAGGAGCGACGCGGGCGATCACGCGACTTCCCGCCTCCTCGTCGTCGGCGGGACGTTCCTATCGGACAAGGGCCCCGTCGGATTGCCGCCGCGCGACATCAGCAACGCGCTCGCCGCACCGACGATCTGCAGCGCGCCCGCCGCCACGAAGGCCGCCGTGTAGCCGCCCGTCGCGGAGACCACGTAGCCGGTGACGATCGGCGCCATCAGACCGAACAGGTTGCCGATCAGGACCACGAAACCCATGCACACGCCGACATCGGACGGCGCGGCGACGATGTCGTTCAGGAGCGCGAAGTTCAGCGACGTGGTCGACGCGATGCCGGACAACGACACGGCGGCGAACAGGATGGCCACGGCCGTCGTGTGCGCGAACGGGATGGCGGCCACGGTCGCGACGAGGCAGACCATCGCCGCGACGGCGAGCCGGCGGCTGCCCCCGGCCACTCGTCCTCGCAGCAGACGGTCGCTCCCATACCCGGCGACGATGCAGGACGCGGCCGCGACCGCGTAAGGGACCGCGTCCCACAGCCCCACGTCTTCGCCGGAAACGTTCAGCACATGGTGCAGGTAGCTCGGCAGCCAGGTGAGGAAGAGGTACTGCGCGTAGACGTTGCAGCCCTGGGTCAGCGCCACACCCCAGAGCCCGGGGCCCGAGCGCAACAGGCGCAACAGGCCGCTCGGCTTCGGCGCGAACTCGGCACCGCCCGACGGCTTGGCATTCCGCGTGGCCAGGATGAGCTGGCGTTCTCCATCCCGGAGCCAGCGCGCACGTTCCGGCTGCTCGAACACGCGCAGCCAGAATAGCAGCCAGCCCAGTCCCAGCCCGCCCGACAGGAAAAACAGCGCCCGCCAATCGAACGCCGCGACCAATGGTCCGGCGATCAGCGCGCACAGGGCCGGTCCGACATAGGAGCCGGAGTTGAAGAGCGCGGTGACCATCCCGCGTTCCGCCGCTGGAAACCAGGATCGGACCACGCGCGCCCCGGTCGGGTTGCTGACCGCTTCCGCCCCACCCATGGCCAACCGTGTCGCGAGCAACGACCCGAAGCCCGGGACCAGACCACCCGCCACCGTGGCCACCGACCAGACGGCCAGTCCGAACCCGGCGACCCGCTTGGGACCGAACCGGTCCACCATCAGGCCCATCGGCACGACGAGAGCGGAGTAGGACCAGAGGAAAGACGAGAACAGGAAACCGAGCGCGATCGGCGTCAGCCTGAAATCGCGCGTGATGCCGTTGGCCGCGAACGAGATCGTGGCGCGGTCGACATAGCTCAACAGCGACATTCCGAGCAGCAGGAACGCGATCCGGTAGCGCCTCGCGTTCACCGATCCCCCCAGTCGACGCATGTCGCCGCTCGATTTCCGCCGCTCGCGCGGGCGGTCTTGCGGCGAGCTGGTCGTGCGCGCCGTGACGACGTTACGACGCTTGTTTTTGTACTGGAAGCCCTCTAGATACAAACTTCATGTACTGGAACTCTAGATCGTGCATCCGATGACACGGCGGGAACGGTCAGTCGGGCTGGGGCACAGCCGGCGATCCGACATCGCGGAAGGCGATCGCTCGAAGCGGCCATCCCCACGCTTGCACGGCCGACAGCGGCTGCTCGTCCGCCGAGCGACGACGAGGCACGTCGCGAGATCGGGCCCGATCGCGCGATCGATCGCGGCGGACGGCCTTCGTTGTCCGCGACGCGCAGAGCGTTCTTTGGAAGGACCACATCGATGAGCGCCGTCCTGCTCGACCACATCCATCTCCGGAGTCGCGATCCGGAGGCGGTGGCCGGCTTCCTGTCTCGGCATTTCGATGTCGGGGTCGTCGACCGGATGACGGTGCGCGGCCTGCCGCGCGTGGTGCTCCGGATCGGCGCGGTCGCGTTGTTCGTCGAAGGCGCGACCGACGACATGCCGCGCGTGCCCGCGATGCCGTTCCGCGGCATCGAGCATGTCTGCCTGCTCGTGCCGGACATCGACGCGCAGGCCGCTCGTCTCGTCGCGAACGGCGTCGCGCTGCTGTCACCGGTGTCCGAGGTGCGGCCCGGCGTGCGGGTCGCGTTCGTCGAAGCGCCGGACGGCATCGTGATCGAAATGATCGAACGGTCGTCCCCGGCGCGAGCGGACGCATGAGCGGGAAGCTGACCGACCACGACACGCTGCGCGCGTTCAGCGCCGCAATGCTGCGTGCCGCCGGCCTCGGCGAACGCGATGCCACCCTCTGCGCGGACACGCTGGTGCAGGCCGAACTCTGGGGCCACGCATCGCACGGCGTGCTGCGTCTGCCCTGGTACGTCGCGCGCCTCGCCTCCGGCGCCTGCCAGGCCGCCGCGCGGCCGCGCGTGCTGCAGGACATGGGGGCGCTCGCGCTCGTCGACGCCGACAACGCCATGGGCCAGGTGGCGACCGACTTCGCAATGGACGAGGCGATGCGGCGCGCGAAGACGCACGGCATCGCCGCCGTGTCGGTCCGCAACTCCAACCATTTCGGCACGGCGATGTACTACACGTCGCGCGCGGCCCGCGGCGGCATGCTGGCGTTCCTCGCCACCAACGCGAGCCCGGCGATGGCGCCATGGGGCGGGCGGGAACGGGCGGTCGGGACGAATCCCTGGTCGTGGGCCGCACCCGCGGGCGCGTTGCCGCCGCTGGTGCTCGACATCGCCAACACCAGCGTCGCCCGCGGCAAGGTCTATCTCGCGCACCAGAAGGGCGAACGTATCCCGCTGACCTGGGCGCTCGATGTCTCGGGCCGGCCGACCGACGATCCGCAGGCAGCGATCGCCGGGCTGATCCAGCCGATGGCGGGCCACAAGGGCTATGCGATCGCGTTGATGATGGACGTCATCTCGGGCGTGCTGAGCGGCAGCGCCTTCGGTGCCGGTGTCGTCGGGCCCTACCACGCGGACGGACACAGCGGTGCCGGTCATTTCATCTTCGTGCTCGACGTCGACCGACTGATGCCGCTCGGCGAGTTCGCGTCCCGGATCGGCGAACTCGTCGGCAGCCTCAAGCGTGCGCCGCTCGCCGAAGGGTCGGTGGAGATCCTGTATCCGGGCGAGCTGGAAGCGGCGAACGACGCACGCGCGCGCGCCGCGGGGATCACGCTGCCGCCCGACACCGTGCGCGACCTGCTCGCGCTGGCGAAGGCCGATGACGCCGCCGCCGCCTTCCTGCTCCGCGCCGGACGATCGCACCCGCTTCCGAAAGGTGAGGCATGACCATCGTCACCATCAATCCCGCGACGGGCGACCGGCTCGAAACCTACGAGGCGCACACGCCGGCGGCGGTGGAGACCCGTCTCGCCGCAGCCGAAGCGGCCCAGCGTGTCTGGAGACACGAAGCGCCGGCGCGGCGCGGCGCGCTGCTGGCACGTCTCGCGGGCGTCCTGCGCGAGCGGACGCCACAGTATGCGCGACTGATCACGCTCGAGATGGGCAAGCCGCTCGCCGAGGCCGCGGCCGAGATCGCGAAATGCGCCGTCACCTGCGACTACTACGCCCGCAACGCCGAACGCTTCCTGGCGCCTGAGCCGGTCGAGACCTCGGCGCGGGACAGCATGGTGGCCTTCGAGCCGCTCGGCACCGTGCTCGGGATCATGCCCTGGAACTACCCGTTCTGGCAGACCATCCGGTTCCTGGCGCCCGCCCTGCTCGGCGGCAACGCCGCCATCCTGAAACACGCCAACAACGTGCCGGGCTGCGCGCTCGCCCTCCAGGCGGCGCTGGACGAGGCCGGCTCGCCCGCAGGCTTGTTCGCCGCGTTGCTGATCGAGAACGGCGAGGTGCGGGCGGTGGTCGAAGATGCGCGGGTGTCGGCCGTCAGCCTGACGGGCTCGACGGAGGTCGGCGCCCTCGTCGCCGCGCAGGCCGGCAGCAGGCTCAAGCCTCTCGTGCTGGAGCTCGGCGGTTCCGATCCCTTCATCGTGCTGGCCGATGCCGACCTCGAGCTCGCCGTCGCGACCGCGGTGAAGGCGCGCTACTCGAACAACGGCCAGAGCTGCATTTCCGCCAAGCGCTTCCTCGTCGCCGAAGAGATCGCGGACGCGTTCACCGAGGCGTTCACGGCGTCCGTCCGGGCGCTCGCCGTCGGCGATCCGCTCGATCCTGCGACGAAACTCGGCCCGCTGGCACGCGACAGCTTGCGCAGCAACCTGCATCGGCAGGTCGGGGCGACGCGGGACGCCGGCGCCCGGCTGCTCTGCGGCGGCGAGCCGCTCGCCGGTCCAGGATGGTTCTATGCTCCGACCGTGCTCGAGGGCGTCGCACCCGGGATGGCGGCGTTCGACGAGGAAACGTTCGGCCCGGCGGCCGCCATCACGAGGGTCGCCGATGCGGCGGCCGCGGTCGCGCTCGCGAACGCGAGCCCTTTCGGTCTCGGCGCCTCGCTGTGGACGCGAGACCTCGATCACGCCCGCCGGCTGATCCCCCGCATCGAGGCCGGCGCGGTGTTCGTCAACGCCCTGGTGGCGTCCGACGCGCGGATCCCGTTCGGCGGCATCAAGCAGTCCGGTTACGGCCGTGAACTCGGCGTTCTCGGGCTGAGAAGTTTCGTCAATCAGAAAACGATCTGGATCGGCGCGTGATGCCGGACGGAACGGGGAGCGATCGATGAGCCAGGGCGTGGTTCTGCACCCGCATGCGCTGCCGGCGCATGAGCGCGGCGACGGCAACCGGACGATCCCGCTGGCCGGGCCGAGGATCGGGGCCGGCTTCCTCAACGGCATCACCGTGATCGCGCCGGGTTCGGCGATCCCGCTGCATACGCACAATTGCGAGGAAAGCGTCGTGGTGCTCGAAGGGAGCGCGGTGGCCGAGTTCGACGGCGCGCAGCACCCGCTTTCCCCGCACGACACGAGCTGGATCCCCGCGGACCTGCCGCACCGGTTCATCAATGCAAGCCATACCGAGCCGCTCACGATCCTCTGGACCTACGCCCGGCCGGATGCGACCCGCACGCTCGTCGAGACCGGCGAGACCCACCTCGTCGCCGCCGAACACGGGCACTGACGGTTCCATTCCGACGATCGGGCAGCCGCGTGCGGAACAGGCAGGCGAGATCGGAGGTTCGCGTGTTCGGCGCCGCCCCGAGCGCGTCGGCGATGGTGGCGTTCCGGACAGACAAGCTGGTACGCTTTGCCCATGAGCTCGCTCCACACCCTGCTCGCCAACCGCGTGATCGCCCACGTGCGACAGGAGCGATTGCCTGCCGGCCACCACCTCACGGAGCAGTCGCTGGAAAAGGTGCTCGGAACGTCGAGATCGCCGGTCCGCGGCGCGCTCGCGCACTTGGCGCAGCAGGGCATCGTCGAGACCCGCCCGCCTTCGAGGGGGTATTTCCTGGCTCGGGACGCCGATGCGATCGCTCCTGGCG
>CBDARA010000005.1:0-22303 GCA_965199345.1 Acetobacteraceae bacterium | reverse complement strand
CCGATCCGCGATGACGAACGAGACCCGGCGCCCGATCCGGCGTCGATCCGCGCTCGCCGGCGGCGGCGTGGCTCGTGCTCGGCCGGGCGGCGGACGCCGCCGACCCGCACGCCACCGATGCGTCGCGCCCGTTCGTGCTCGGCTGGCGCGAGGTCTCGCCTTCCGGCGTGATCGTTCTGGCGGCCGAGCAGGAGGGCCTGTTCGCCAAATACGGCGTGTCGGTGACGTTGCGGGCCGAGCGGACCGGCGATCCGCCGTTCGCGTCGCTGCTGGCGTCCGGCACCCTCGACGGGGCCGTCGCGCCGGCGCCGTTGCTGCTCGACCCGCTCCGGCGCGGCCTCGACGCGAGGTTCACCGCCGGTCTCTCGGGCGGCGGGCTCCGATTGCTGGCCGGCCGCCACCCCCGTCTGCGCCACATCGAGGACATGAAGGGACGCAGGATCGGGATCGCGAACCCGGACGGGCCGGCGCGCCTGTTCTTCTCGGTCATGCTGCGACGGAAGGGGATCAACCCGTTCGCCGAGGTGACCTGGGTCACGGTCCCGACCAGCTCCATGGACGCCGCACTCGGGGCGGGGACGATCGACGCGATCGCGGTGTCCGATCCGGACGCCTTCCGGCTGATGCGGGCGGGGCGGCTGACCGCCGTCGCGACCAACGTGTCGGGTTCGTATCGCGATCGCACCTACGCCGCGCTGATCCTGCGCGGCCCCTGCTTGCGGGGCGAGGCGCGGGTTCGCGCGGCCGGGCTCACGCGCGCGCTGCTCGACGGCGCCCGCTTCGTGGCGACCAGGACCGCGGCGGCGGCCGACCTCGCCGGCACGATCGCGCCCGACCTTCCGCCGGAGGCCCGCCGCGCCATGCTGGGCGGCGAGGCGCCCGACCGGCACCCGACCGGCGACGCGCTCGTCGACGACATCGCCGCCTACACCGACGAACTCAGGCTGCTCGGCACGATGCCGTTCGAGCTCAACGCCGGACGCTTCGCGCGCGGCGTGTGCGACGACGTGCTGAAGACGTAGCACCGTCCGCCGCGTCGCCCGCGCTGCCGTCCGGCGACGGCGCGCTATCCGGCGTGCTTGCAACACACCCGCTTCTCGAGCGTGTAATGCTCGAAACACCGCTTCCTGGGCGGAGGAGCAGATGCGAGGTCTGGCGTCCCCGGCGTCCGACGCACTGCGCGAGGACCCGCGCCGACGCGCGTCCCAGACGGAGATCCGCGACGCGCTGACCCGCTCGGGCTCGACGGCGAGGCGCTGTTGGCACGCACTCACCCCGGATCTCGCGGACGATGTCGCCGTGGTGTCGTCGTTCGGCGCGTAGTCGGTGCTGCTGCTGGCGATGGTCGCCGCGGTGGCGCCGTCGACGCCGGTGCTCTTCCTCGAGACGCGACGTCACGTCGCCGAGACGCTACGATACCGGAACGATGTTGTCGAACGGTTGGGAGTGTGCGACGTGCGCGATGTCGAGCCCGACCCGCTCGACGCCGAGCGGGAGGATCCGGCCGGGGAGCTCTGGTGTCTTGATCCGGATGCCTGCTGCGGGCTGCGCAAGGTGCGGCCTCTCGCATCCGCCCTGGCGCCGTGCGGCGCCTGGGTGACGGAGCGGAAGCGGCACCAGGCCGGCACGCGCGCCGGCCTCGGCCACGTGGAGATCGCCGATGGACGCATCAAACCGAACCCGCTCGCCCATCGGTCGGCGTCCGACGTCGCGGCCGAGCGCGCGCGTCAGGACCTGCCCGGGCATCCCTTGACGGCCTCCGGTTACACATCGATCGGTCGTGCACCTTGCACCCAACCCGTGATCGCGGGTGAAGATGACGGGGCCGGACGCTGGCGCGGTTCGGCCAAGACGGAATGCGGCTTACACGGTTCGACCAGATTTCTCTCGCCTTCAAGGCCTTTGACAGCATGGATGATCTCGACGCGCTCGAAGCCCAAAGCGTCTACGTGCTTCGGGAAGCCTATCGTCGTTTGCAGCCGCTCGCGATGTTGTGGTCGCTCGGCAAGGACAGCAACGTCATGCTGTGGCTGGCGCGGAAGGCGTTCCTCGGCCGCGTGCCGTTCCCGGTGCTGCATGTCGACACCGGCCGCAAGTTTCCGGAGATGTACGCCTTCCGCGAACGTTATGCGCGGGAGTGGGATCTCGATCTCGTAATCGGCGACTGCCCGCCGATCGAGACGATCGATCCGACGCTGCCGCCCGCGGCGCGGTCTGCGGCGCGCAAGACGAGCGGTCTCGCGGCGCTGATCGAGCAACGTGCTCTCGCGGGCGTGATCGCGGGGATCAGGCGTGACGAGCAGGCCACGCGCGCGAAGGAACGCGTGTTCAGTCCGCGCGCCGCCGGCCATCGCTGGGACGTCCGCAACCAGCCGCCGGAGTTCTGGGACCAGTTCGCCGTTCCGTTCGAGCCGGGCGCGCATGTCCGCGTCCACCCGCTGCTCGCCTGGACCGAACTCGACGTGTGGCGCTACATCGAACGCGAGAAGATCCCCGTGGTCGACCTTTACTTCGCCCGCGACGGTCTGCGTTACCGCTCGCTCGGCGATCGCGACATCACGAGCCCGGTGCCGAGCGAGGCATCGACCATTGCCGAGATCGTCGCCGAACTCCGCGAGACCCGCACGTCGGAGCGCGCCGGCCGAGCGTCCGACAACGAAACCGAGGACGCCTTCGAGCGGCTTCGCGTCGCCGGCTATCTCTGATGCCGGACGCGTTCGAGACGTTCGACCCGCGTCCGGCGACGGCTCGCCCGCCGACCCCGATCGTGTTCGTGGGGCATGTCGATCACGGCAAGTCGACGCTGATCGGCCGGCTCCTGCACGACACCGGCAACCTGCCCGAGGGCCGCCTCGAAGCCGCAAGGCTGTCGAGCGAGCGGCGCGGGCACGCGATCGAGTGGTCGTTCCTGCTCGACAGCCTGCAGGCCGAGCGCGATCAGGGCGTCACCATCGATGCGACGCGCCTGCCGTTCGCGCTCGGCGGACGGCCGTTCGTGATCATCGACGCGCCGGGTCACCGCCAATTCCTGCGCAACATGGTGACCGGTGCGGCCGATGCCTCGGCCGCGGTGCTGGTGGTCGATGTCGCCGAGGGCGTGCGCGAGCAGACGCGGCGCCACGCCGTCATGCTTCGCCTCATCGGCATCCGGCACGTCATCGTGCTGATGAACAAGGCCGATCTGCTCGATTTCGACCAGGATCGCGTCGGGACCGCCTCGGCCGCGATCACGTCGTTCCTCGCCGAGCAGGGCCTCGCGCCGGCGTCGATCATTCCCGCGTCCGCGCGCGACGGCGACAACATCGCCGCGGCCTCGGCGCGCGCGGCCTGGTACGACGGACCGACGCTCGCCGACGCGATCGCCGCGGTGCCGCCTGTTGCCGGCCGCGCCGATCGACCGTTCCGCATGCCGGTCCAGGACGTGTATCGCATCGGCGACCGGCGGGTCGTCGTCGGGCGCATCGAGAGCGGCCGTCTGGCCGTCGGCGACACGGTCGCGATCGGCGCCGGCGCGACCGAGGCGCGCGTCGCCGCCTTCGAGACCTGGGCCGCGCCGATGCGCCGCTCGGCCGAGGCAGGCGCATCGGTCGCGCTGGTGCTCGAGCCCGAGATCGTCGTCGAGCGCGGCGAGACGCTCGCGGCTCCCGACGCGAGGCCGCTCGCCGCCTCGCGGGTTCGGGCGCGCGTGTTCTGGTTGCGCGGCGACGCGCTCCGCCTCGGCGAGAGCCTCCGCCTCAGGGTTGCGACGGCGGAATACGCGGTCACCGTCGCCGCGATCGAGCGCGTGGTGCCGATCGACGCGCTCGCGGCCGAGGCCAGCGCGTCGCAAGAGGTGCCGCCCGAAGGCTTCGCCGAGATCGTGCTCGTGGCCGACCGCCTGATCACGTTCGATCCGTTCGAGCCCGGCGCGCATGGCGGGCGAGGCGTGCTGGCCGACGTCTACGGACGCATCGTCGGCGGCGCACCGTTGCTGGCGCCGGTGGCGATCGCGCCGGACCAGTCGATCCACCCCGTCGCGTCCACCGTCACGCCGGACCAGCGCGCCCGGCGCCGCGGTCACGCCGCCCGCGTGTTCTGGCTCACCGGCCTGCCAGGCAGCGGCAAGAGCACGCTCGCGCACGCGGTCGAGCGGGAGCTGTTCGGGCGTGACATCGACGTCGCGGTGCTCGACGGCGACACGCTGCGGGCGCGGCTGAACGGCGATCTCGGCTTCTCGGATGCAGACCGGACCGAGAACGTCCGTCGCACCGCCTCGGTCGCGCGATTGATGGCCGATGCCGGGCTGGTGGTGTTGGTCGCGTTGATCTCGCCGCTCCGGGCGCAGCGCGCGCTGGCGCGCGACGTGATCGGGAGCGCGTTTCACGAGGTGTTCGTCGACGCCGATCCGGCGGTCTGCGCGGCGCGCGATCCGAAGGGGCACTGGGCCGCGGCGGCGGCCGGCAGGCTCCCCGGCTTCACCGGCCAGGGTGGCGCCTACGAGGCGCCGGAAGCGCCCGCGCTGCGGCTCGAAACGGGCGCGATGGCGATCGAGCAGGCGACCGAAACGCTCGTCGCGTTCATCGCCGCCCGCATACGGCTCGACTGACCGGCGCCTCGATCGACCGGCGTCGCCGGCGGGTCGACCCGCCTTACCCGTGTCCCGGCGCTTCCCGGCCGCGCACGCCGCTGCTATGGCGGGTTTCCCGCGCGAGAGTGACGGAACGGTAGACGTAGTCGGCTCAAAATCGACCGCCGCAAGGCATGGGGGTTCGAGTCCCCCCTCTCGCATCGCCTGCGCCCCGACGGCGCGCCTGCCCCACGCGCGCCAACCGCGCGCCGCCCCGAACGGTGTCCGATGTCAGCCCGATCGAAGCCGGCCCTGCTGCCGGACCGGCCTTTCTTCTCGTCCGGTCCCTGCGCCAAGCGTCCGGACTGGTCGCTGTCGGCGCTCGAGGGCGCGCTGCTCGGGCGCTCGCACCGCGCGCCGCCCGCGCGCGCGCGGTTGCGCGCGGTGATCGACCGTTCGCGGCGCCTGCTCGGCATGCCGGACGACTGGCGGCTCGGGATCGTGCCGGGATCCGACACCGGCGCGGTCGAGATGGTGCTCTGGTCGCTCGCCGGCGCCCGCCCGCTCGACGTGCTCGCCTTCGAAAGCTTCACGCGCGCCTGGGCGTACGACCTCGCTGCCGAGCTGCGCCCCGAGGCGGGCGTGCGCGTGCTCGACGCCGCCTACGGAACGCTGCCCGACCTCGCCGCGGTGGACTGGTCGCGCGACGTGGTGTTCGCCTGGAACGGCACCACGTCCGGCGTGCGGATGCCCGATGCCGACTGGATCGACCGCGATCGCGGCGGCCTCGCGATCTGCGACGCGACCTCGGCGGCCTTCGCGATGCGGTTGCCATGGGACCGGCTCGATGTCGTCACCTGGTCCTGGCAGAAGGCGCTGGGCGGCGAGGCGGCGCACGGCATGCTGGCGATCTCGCCGCGTGCCGCGTCACGCCTCGCGGACCGGCCGGCGCCGCGGCCGCTGCCGAAACTGTTCCGGCTGGCCGGGCCCGACGGCTTGTTCGAGGGCATCTTCGAAGGCGACACGATCAACACGCCTTCGATGCTGTGCGTCGAGGACGCGCTCGACGGGCTGGTCTGGGCCGAGCGGATCGGCGGCCTCGACGCGCTGGTGCGGCGGAGCGAGGACAATCTCGCGATCGTGGCCGATTGGGTCGCGTCGAGCGACTGGGCGGAGTTCCTGGCCGCCGATCCGGCGACGCGTTCCTCGACTTCGATCTGCGTGGCACTCCGGGGTCCGCGCGTCGCGCGTCTCGACGAGGCCGCACGCCGGCGCGTCGTCGCCTCGGCCGCGGCGTTCCTGGAGGCCGAGCGCGCCGCGTTCGACGTCGCCGCCTATCGCGACGCGCCGCCCGGCTTCCGCCTCTGGGGTGGCGCGACCGTCGATGCCGAGGATCTGCGTCGTGTGCTGCCCTGGCTCGACTGGGCCGTCGCCGGCGCGATCGAGGCCGCCTCGTGACCCGCGATGGTCCGGGCGACCGTCCGCCCGCCGACATCGTCGGCGATCGTCTCGGCGCACGGCCGAACCCGGCGCTGCTGCCGGCCGGTCTCCGCGACCTGCTGCCGCCCGAAGCCGAGGCCGAGGCGGAGGCGTTCGCCGCGATCGCGACCTGCTTCGCGGGCCACGGCTACGAGCGGGTCGAGCCGCCGCTGCTGGAGTTCGAGGACACGCTGCTCGCGGGCGCCGGCGCCGCGGTCGCCGAGGCGGTGTTCCGCACGGTGGATCCGGAAAGCCACCGGATGATGGGGCTCCGCCCCGACATGACGCCGCAGGTCGCGCGCATCGCGGCGACGAGGATGGCGTCCGCGCCGCGACCGCTCCGGCTCGCCTATGCGGGCCAGTGCGTGACGCTGCGGGCGGGACAGCTCACGTCCGACCGGCAGATCCCGCAGGCCGGCATCGAGCTGATCGGCGTCGACCGGCCGGATGCCGACGCCGAGGTGATCACCGTCGGCGCCGAGGCGCTGGCCGCACTCGGGGTCGAGCGCGTGAGCTTCGATCTGACCATGCCGCCGCTGGCGCCGGCGCTGATCGCCGAGGGCGGCGTGGCACCCTCGGCACGGGAAGGGCTGCTGCGCGCGCTCGATCGCAAGGACGTCGCGGCGGTGCGTCACCACGGCGGCGCGCTCGCCGACACGCTGGAGCGGCTGCTGCTCGCGGCCGGTCCGGCGCCGCGCGCGCTCGCGGTGATGGCCGCGGCGGAGCTGCCGTCGGGATCGCGCGCTCTCTGCGAGCGTCTCCGCGCGACTGTCGACGCGGTGCTGCGGCGCGCGCCCGCGCTGCGCCTCACGATCGATCCGCTCGAGTTCCGCGGCTGGCGCTACCACACCGGCGTGCACGTCGCGATCTACGCACCGGGTCGTGCCGAGGAGCTCGGTCGCGGCGGGCGCTATGGCGGCGGCGACAGCGGCGGCGAGCCGGCCTGCGGCCTGACCCTGTTCCCGGCCGCTATCCTGCGGGCGGCGCCGATCCCGCCGAGGCGGCGGCGGGTGTTCCTGCCGGCCGGCACGCCGCACGCGGTCGGTGCCGGATTGCGGCGGATCGGTTTCGCGACCGTCGCCTCCCTTGGCGAGGACGCGGCTGTCGCCTCGCCCGGCGCGGGCGCGACTGCGACTTCGCCCGGCGCGGGCGCGACTGCAACTTCGCCCGGCGCGAGCGCCGGGGCCGCCGCGGTGGCCGAAGCGCGCCGGCTCGGCTGCACCCACGTGTTGAAGGGCCGCGAGCCGGTCGCGATCGGGGAGACATAATGGCGAACGTGACCGTGATCGGCGCCCAGTGGGGCGACGAGGGCAAGGGCAAGATCGTCGACTGGCTCGCCAGCCGGGCGGACATCGTCGTGCGCTTCCAGGGCGGCCACAATGCCGGCCATACGCTGGTGGTCGGCAACCAGACCTACAAGCTGTCGCTGCTGCCGAGCGGCCTGGTGCGCGGCAAGCTCGGGATCATCGGCAACGGCGTGGTGGTGGACCCGCAGGCGCTGCTCGACGAGATCGCGCGGGTCCGTGCGCAGGGCCTGTCGGTGACGCCGGACAGCCTGCGCATCGCGGAGAACGCGACGGTGATCCTGCCGCTGCACGCGGCCCTCGATCGCGCGCGGGAGGCGGCGCGCGGCGACCGCCGGATCGGCACCACCGGGCGCGGCATCGGTCCGGCCTACGAGGACAAGGTGGCGCGCCGGGCGATCCGCTTCTGCGACTTCGCCGAGCCGGAAACGCTCGCGGCCAAGCTCGACGAGGTGCTGCTGCATCACAACACGCTGCTCGCGGGCCTCGGCGCGCCGGTGTTCGACAAGGGCGCGCTGCTCGACCATCTCGTCGCACTCGCGCCGCAACTGCTGCCCTTCGTCGAGCCGGTCTGGGAGCGGCTCGACGAGGCGCGGCGCGCCGGCAAGCGGATCCTGTTCGAGGGTGCGCAGGCGGTCATGCTCGACGTCGACCACGGGACCTACCCGTTCGTCACCAGCAGCAACACGGTGGCGGCCGAGGCGGCGACCGGCAGCGGCGTCGGGCCCGGTGCCGCGGGGTTCGTGCTCGGCATCGCCAAGGCCTACACGACGCGGGTCGGTTCGGGCCCGTTCCCGACCGAGCTGTCGGACGCGACCGGCGCGAAACTCGGCGAGCGCGGCCATGAATTCGGCACCGTCACCGGCCGGCCGCGCCGCTGCGGCTGGTTCGACGCCGCGCTGGTGCGCCAGGCGGTCAAGGTCGGCGGCGTGCAGGGCCTCGCCTTGACCAAGCTGGACGTGCTCGACGGCATGGAGGAGCTCCGCATCGCGACCGGTTACGAGATCGCCGGCGAGACGGTTCGCCGGCTGCCCGCCGGAATGCGGGCACAGGCCGAGGCGAGGCCGATCTACGAAACGGTCGAAGGCTGGAGCGGATCGACCCGCGGCGCCCGGTCCTGGGCGGAGCTGCCGGCGCAGGCGATCAAATACGTCCGCCGGATCGAGGAGCTCGTCGAAGCGCCGGTGACGCTACTGTCGACCTCGCCGGAGCGGGACGACACGATCCTGATGCGCGACCCGTTCGACGACTGAGCGATCGCGGGGTCGACCACGGCGCGGCGCCGTTCCCGACGACGCGAAAGGTCCCGAGCCGCCCGATCGCCGGCGGGGACGTCGCGGGCGAGGGAGGCCGCCGGGCCGGGCGAGTTCACGCGCCGATGTGGTGGCCACCCTGACGCGTCGCCCGTTCCTCGCGCGGGCGCCCCCGCGACCGGCTGGGTCGCGGGGCGCATCCTCTCCTGGTCATGCGGCCGATCGTCGCGATCGCCTGCCGCGTGGCCGAGCGGATGGGCGCGCTTCATCGTTTGTTTACCGGCGGCGCGCGATGGTGGCGGCGAGCTTCGGAGCGTGCGGCCAGGATGGCGGGATTGTCTGACCCGAACGCTGCCGGCAAGGGTTCGTCGCGCTTCAGCGTCGCCGCCGGTGACGAGGCCGCGTCGCCATTCGGCTCCCTCGTCGAGGGCGTCCGCCTCGCGCGCGACGACGGGCCGCCCGAGCGCACGGCGCATGGGCGGCTCTGGGCGCTGCCGGTCGCCTTCGAGCGCGTGCCGCATCCGCGTCTCGACACGCTTTGCCGCACGGAACTGCCCGGCGTGGTGATGCCGGTTGGACGCGTGGGCGCGCATGGGCGCGACTGGATCATCTCGCGCGAACCCGCCGGGCCGCCGCTCGCGGTCGGCGCGGCGGCGCCGCTCACCGAAGCCGACGTGATCGGCCGGGTGCTGCGGCCGGCGGCGAAGGCGCTGCGCGCGCTCGAGACCATGGGGTTGACGCATCGGGCTATCCGGCCCGGAAACGTCTTTCTCGCGCCCGAGGGCGGGGTCACGCTCGGTCCGTTCTGGCTGGCGCCACCGGCTTTCGGTCAGCCAGCGACGTTCGAGACACCCTGGAGTGCCGGCTGCCTCCCCGAGGGCCGCGGCGCCGGCGATGTGTCCGACGACGTCTACGCGCTCGGTGTGCTGGTGCTCGCGCTGCTCATCGGCGAGGTGCCGCTCGCCGGTTTGCCGCAGGCGGAGATCCTCGATCGCAAGATCCGCCTCGGCAGCCTGTCGGCCCTGCTCGGCGAGAAGCGCCTGCCGCCCACGCTGCACGACGTGCTCTCGGCGATGCTCGCGGATGAACCGTCGCAACGGCCGTCGCCCGAGCGACTGTGCGAAAGTCGCGCGATCGTCGGGCCGAAGATGACGTCGCGCCGGCGCGTCAGCGCCGCCGTGCCGCTGCTCGTCGGCGAGCGAGCGGTCTGGACGACGCCGCAGCTCGCCTCCCTGGTCGCGACGGATCCGGACGCGGTCAGGCGAGGCCTCCTGCTCGGTCAGGTCGATCACTGGCTGCGACGATGCGTCAACGAGATCGTGCTCGCCGAGCGGATCGAGGCGATCGTCCGGCCGGCGCATGGCCCGAAGCTGCTCGACAGCAAGGATGCGAACGTGGTCGCGACCGCGATGCTGCGGATCTCGCGCCTGCTCGATCCCGGCGCGCCGCTGGTCTGGCGCGGCCTGCAGCTCATGCCGGATGCGATCGGCGCCGTGCTCGCGACGCTCGACGTGCGCGGTCGCAGCGAACGCGACACCCTGCTCGCGCTGCTGGCTAGCGACGCGTTCGAGATCTACGCCGAAACGCTTGATCAAAGCCCGGCGCGGGAGGCCACTTGCGCGCTGGCGGACCGCCTGAGGAGCACGGCGAGGAGCGCGCTCGACCTGCTGTTCGTCACCTACGAGCTCAACCCGTCGCTCGCCTGTCGGTCGCCCCTGCTCGATGGCCGACCGGTCGTCACGCTGCCGCAGCTGCTCCCAGCGTTGGAGGAGGGCTTGAGCAGGAGCGGGCCGTCCACCGCGGCGTTCTCGCTCGACAACCATCTCCTCGCCTTCATCGCCGCACGCCGGCGTCCGGCGCGAGCGCCGCACCGGATCGCGGGCGGTGCCGATCAGCTCCGTCTGCTGGCGTCGATCGCGCAGGAGACCCGGTCGGCGCGCTCGCCGTCGCTTGCGCGGCGTCTCGCCGAGTACGCGGTGACGACACTCCCGGAATGGCCTGGCAAGGCGCAGCGAGCGCGCCGGGCGGCGGCACTCGAGGCACTGATCGCCCGTGGCGACCTCGCGCAGCTCCATCTCATGCTGTCCGACGAGGGTGCGCTCCGGCGCGACCAGGCCGCGGCATCGGAGGCGCATGCACGGATCGACGCCCTCGTCGCGGAACGGACGGCCATCGTTGCCGGTGACGCTCGCCGCCATGAGATCGCGCGCCGGTTCGGGCGCGAGGCGATGGCCACGACCGGCGTCGCCGCGGTCGGGCTCGCCCTGCTGGCCGCAGTGATCTCGTGAGCGGGGCCACGGCCGTGATCGACCGGCGATCGCCCGCGCGTCGCCGGTCGTCGCTGGTCTGGATCACCGGGCTCGCCTCCGGCGCGGTGCTCGCGCTCAATCCAGCGACGGTCCTGCTGCTCGCGGTTCTGTTCGCGCCGGCCGTGCTGATGCGCGTGCTTGACGCGCGGGACGAGGGTGCGGCAGGTCGCGCGGTGCTGCTCTGCGACGCGGCGGCGAGTATCGCGCCCATGATCGCGGCGTGGCGATCGGGGCCGCCGACGCTCGCGGCGACATTGGCCGCGCTGACGTCGACGCCGATCGTGGTACTGCCCTGGTTGGCGGCTTCGGGCGCGTGGCTCGCGAGCGAGACCTTCGGCCTGCTCGTCTACCGCACGCTCACGATCCGCGCCCGTCTCGCGACGGCGCGGCTCGATGCCGAGATCGGCGCGCTCCGCGAGGAGTGGGGCGCGGAGACACAGGCCGGCTCCGATGGCTGATCGGGCCGCCCCCGCAACGGCGTTCCGGAGCACGTTCAGCTGGACCGGAACCGGTCTGGCTGAAGGTTGTGCTCCATAACCTCAGTAGAAAAAGCAAATTTTCCCGTATGGACCGGACCACGTCGTGGTCCGGTCCATACGAGGTTGTTCTAGCGCCTCCGGCTTCAGGCGGCTTCGGCAGTCCGTCGCTCGGCGACCTCGGTCTTCATCGCCTTCTGCAGCTTCTCGAACGCACGCACCTCGATCTGGCGGACGCGCTCGCGGGAAATGCCGTATTGCTGCGACAGCTCCTCGAGCGTGGTCGGGTTCTCCTTCAGGCGCCGCTCGATCAGGATGTGACGCTCGCGATCGTTCAGGGTGCGAAGCGCACCACCGAGCAGCGCACGGCGCCCGGTCAGCTCCTCGTGCTGCGCGAGCACCTGCTCCTGGCTTTCACCCTCGTCGATCAGCCAGTCCTGCCACTCGCCTTCACTGTCGGCGCGAACCGGAGCGTTGAGGCTGTGATCAGGCGCGGCGAGGCGCCGGTTCATGCTGATCACGTCCTGCTCCGGCACGTCGAGCGCCTTCGCAATGCGGCCGACATGTTCGGGACGCAGGTCACCGTCTTCGATCGCCTGCATCTGCCCCTTGAGGCGGCGAAGGTTGAAGAACAGCTTCTTCTGCGCGGCGGTGGTGCCCATCTTCACCAGCGACCAGGAATGGAGGATATATTCCTGGATCGCCGCGCGGATCCACCACATGGCATACGTCGCCAAGCGGAAGCCGCGGTCGGGATCGAACCGCTTGACCGCCTGCATCATGCCGACATTGCCTTCGCTGATCAGCTCGCCCAGCGGCAGGCCATAGCCGCGATAGCCCATGGCGATCTTGGCGACGAGGCGAAGATGCGACGTGACGAGCTTGTGCGCGGCTTCCGAGTCTTCGCTGTCGCGCCAGCGTCGCGACAGGGCGAGTTCCTCCTCGGGGGCCAGCATCGGGAATTTGCGGATGTCTTGAAGGTAACGGGAGAGGTTGCCTTCGGGGGCGACGTTGATCACGCTGGCGGCCATCGACAAGGCTCCTTTCGCCTGCACCAACTCGGTCGGTTCGCGTCCCATAAGGTTCGCTCGACGATGCGGTTGCGCGGTGCAGCAACAGTGGGCGCAGAAGAGAGATCACGTCACGGCGACCGGCTCGCACGACGGCGAGCCAATCACGGGACGGCAACCGGCGGCGTGCGCCCTTGTCGTCGGATAGAGCGCGTTGATACAGGACCGGTCCGGTCCTGTCAAATCTCATGTTGCAGTGCGGCATCGGCGAGCCCCGCGGCGCGCAGCAGAGAGGAGAGATCGGCAGGCGGGGGTGTCGCGAAGCGGAGCGCCTGGCCGGTGATCGGGTGACGGAACCCGAGCGTCGCCGCGTGCAGCGCCTGGCGCGGGAAGTCCAGCAAGGTCGCGCGGAGGCCGGGCTCGAGCACCGCGGCGGCACCTGGTCGGCGTCGGAGATAGACCGGGTCGCCGACCAGCGGGTGTCCCGCCGCCGCGGCATGCACGCGGATCTGGTGCGTGCGTCCGGTCTCGAGCCGGCAGTTGAACAGGCTGACGGCGCGACCTGCCGCGAGGCGCCGCCAGTGGGTTCTGGCCTGCTTGCCGCCCCCGTCGAGCACCGCCATGCGTTTCCGGTCGCGCGGATCGCGTCCGATCGAGCCCTCCCAGACGCCTTCGCTCGCGGCGGTCAGGCCCCAGGCCAGCGCAAGATAGCTGCGCTCGGTGCGGCGGGCGGCGATGTCGGCCGACAATCCGGCCAGCGCCGCCGCGGATTTCGCGACGACCATGACCCCCGAGGTGTCCTTGTCGAGGCGATGGACGATGCCGGGCCGCTTCTCGCCGCCGATGCCGGGCAGGGTGTCGCCGCAATGGGCGAGCAGCGCGTTCACCAGCGTCCCGTCCTGGTTGCCCGGCGCGGGATGCGTGACCAGGCCGGCCGGCTTGTCGAGCACGATGAGATCGTCGTCCTCAAACAGGATCGACAGCGCGATCGCCTCGGGTTGTGGCCGGGCATCGGTCGGCGGCGGCTCCTCGACCCGATAGGCCGCGCCGATCCGCACCGGTGCGGCGGCATCGCGGAACACCGCGCCGTCCAGCGTGACGTGGCCGGTCTCGATCAGCGCCTTGACGCGCGAGCGCGACAGCGTGCCGATGCGGTCGGCGAGGAAGCGGTCGAGCCGGACGCCCCCGTCATCGGCCGCGGCGACGGCGAGGTGTCCGGAGGCGGCAAGGTCGGGGTCCGTGTCGTGATCGGGCGCGTCTCCCATCGGGGCCGTGTAGGAGCTTGCGGATGCGCGTGGAAGGCCGGCCGGGATCAGCGAAAGGAACGCGCGGCCTGCTCGCGCTGGTGGTGGTGCTCGGGTTGCTGATCGCGGTCGGCACCGCGGTGGTCCTGATCACCATTCTCCATCGCGCCTTCGCGCCGGCGCCCCCTCGCGAGCCGGTGATCGCGGCCGGGCCGCGACGCACGCAGGTTTCCGGCGTCCTCCCGGTGCCGCCCGGGACGCGGATCGGCGGCCTCGCGCCTGCCGGTTCGGGCGACTGGCTCGCGGTGCTGCTGCAAGGTGGCGGCGAGCCGGACCGGGTCGTGTTCGTCGACCCGCGGGACCCCGGACGGACGCTGGGCACGCTCTCGCTCGCGTCGCCTCCGGCACCGGCGCGGACGGCACCCTGAGCGATCGGGCTTGCGCCGAGTAGCGCGGTCGCGTATCCGACCCGCCGGCTTCGTCCCGTTCGTCTAGAGGCCCAGGACACCGCCCTCTCACGGCGGTAACAGGGGTTCGAATCCCCTACGGGACGCCAGTGCCTCGGAGGCACCGGGCGAGAGCGACGACGCCCATACAGACCCGTCAGCATTCGCATTCCTTGCGGCAATGGCGGCCTCGAGCCAGCCCGCGAATATCGGGGGCGGCGGGCAATCCGCAGGCGAAGTTCGTTGCCGCCGACGCGAGCGCGCCACCGGCGACGACGGCGAAAGGACCGCGGGCGGTCGTGCGCATGCTGGCGACGGCCGGGACGTTCTCACCGGCGTTCCAGATCGCCGACGCGGACCGTGCGCTCGCCGGTCGCCGTTCCCACCGCGCGCAAGGGACCCCCCGCAGGCAGGCGGCGGAGCGGCGTCCTCACGAAACGACTGCGCTGTACGGGGGCAATCGGACCGCGACGGCGCGTGCTCTGGCGAGGCGAACAGAGCGGCGCACCGCTCGCTGCCGCTCGAGTGGGTCTCGATCGACCGAGCCTAGGCTGTGCGCCATCGAGACTTCGTCAGAAAGGCACCGCGCAACCGCGGCGCTCGCTCCGATCGACGGGTTCACGCGACCGGTCGATCGTTCCTACGGCGAAGCTCACGAATCAGCGCGCTGTGGTCGAGCTCGCCGTCGCCATGCCGCACGAGGTCGGTGAACAGATCGTGCACCAGGGATGCGGCGGGGAGCTCGAGCCCGAGCGACGCCGCGAGCGAGAGCGCGGCGGCGCTGTCCTTGATCTGATACTTGGCCGGGCCGCCCGGCACGAAGTTGCCGGTGATCATCCGCTCGCCGTGCCGCTGCAGGATCACGCTGTCTGCGAAGCCGCCTTCCAACGCCCGGCGAAGCTGCATCAGGTCGACGCCGCCTTCGCCCGCCAGCATCATCGCTTCCGCGACCAGCACGATGGTGCCGGCGACGATCATCTGGTTCGCGAGCTTGGCGAGCGCGCCCGCGCCCGCGCCGCCGACATGGACCGGACGGCCCATGGCGCGGAGCAACGGCGCGGCCGCCTCGAAGGCCTCCGAAGAGCCGCCTGCCATGATCGCGAGCGTGCCCGCTGCCGCGCCCGCCACGCCGCCGGAGACCGGCGCGTCGAGATAGAGGACGCCATGGCGCCGGGCGGCATCGGCCTCGGCGCGCGCCGTCTCGACCGGGATCGAGCTCATCACGATCAGGGTCGCCCCGGGCGTCATCGCCGCGAGCGCGCCGTCCGGGCCGAGCAGCACCTCGTCGCAAACCGGCCCCGACGACAGCATGCAGACGACCGAGGATGCGCCGCGGACCGCGCTCGCGGGATTCCCCGCCGCCTCCATGCCGTCGGCGGCAAGCGGCGCCGCCTTCTCGGGGGAGCGGTTCCAGACGGTGACGGCGTGACCAGCGGCGGCGAGGCGCCGCGCCATCGGCGCGCCCATCAGCCCGGTGCCGAGGAACCCGACCTGCGTCGGCGGCATCGCGGCGTCGCTCACGCGAACCGCGCCCGCATCGGCATCGCGGCGTCGCTCACGCGACCCGCGCCCGCATCGGCATCGCCGTTTCCGCCGATCGGGCCGGCCTGCCGATCGCGGCGAGACGACCGGCGAGAAACTCCGCCTGGTGTCGGATGTCGGGCACCGCGGTCATCTCCCAGAACGTGCCGCGCGTGACCGGGCCGATCGCGAACAGGCGGCGCGAGATCGCGCCCTCGCGGTCGAGCAGCGCGCAGTTCGCGGTGACGTCGAGACCGAGCGACAGCGCGTCGGGTCGCACCAGTCCCTTGCCCAGCAGCGAACGGATCAGCCCGTCGCGGATGCGGCCGTAGTCGGCGTTCGGGCCGGCGCAGTTGATCACCCGACCCGCCACGACGCGCTCGAGCCCGTCCCGGCCGCGAGGCCGGTAGGCGATCGTGACCTGCCGACCGAGGATCTCGTAACCGGCGATGTGACCGGCCAGCACACCGAGCTGGCGGCGGCGTCGCGCGTCGTCGATCCGGTCGGCGACCGGTCCCGAGAGGCGATGGCGGTGGACGTCCCACCAGGGCCGGACGTGGCGCAGGAACCGTCGCCGCTCGGCGGTCGGCATCGCCTGCCAGATCTCGGTCGTGACCGGGCGAAGCTCGTCTATGATCGCCTGCCAGCTGCCGCCCTGGCGTATGTTCTGCGCGCAGCGGGCGCGGAGCGTGCGGGCGAGCGCCGCGGCGCCGGTCGGACATGATGGCGGCTCCGGCAGGGTGCCGCCCCCGGGGGCCGCGTGCCGGTTCGGCAGCAGACCGCGACGGGAGAGTGCCACGATCGGACCCTGGTGGTTTCCATCGAGCAGCGAGATCACGGTGTCGACCATCGTCAGGCCGGTTCCGATCAGCAGCACCGGCGTGTCGGGATCGAGACCGTCGAGCGCGTCGGCCGCCCAGGGATCGGATTTGTAGAAGGCCGTGTCGTAGAAGCGGCGATCCTCGACCGGTGGCGGTGCCGGCGGGAAATTGCCGACCGCGAGCACGGCGCGGTCGGCACGCAGCGCGCGTCCGCGATCGAGCGACAGGCACAATCCTCGCGCATCCGGCGAGATATCGATCACGTCCCCCCGCACCAGCGT
Source organism: Acetobacteraceae bacterium (assembly GCA_965199345.1). GTDB lineage: Bacteria > Pseudomonadota > Alphaproteobacteria > Acetobacterales > Acetobacteraceae > CAXTPV01. The sequence goes on along the minus strand of CBDARA010000005.1, from coordinate 5,613 downwards.
CAGGCGGTCGAGCGTGTCGCCCCTGATCTCCGCGTGCAGGAGGTGGCGCACGTAGCGGCCGAACATGTGACGCGGCACGAAGGTGTCGCCGCACGGCGGTTCGGCGTCCGCATTCGCGCGCAACCAGTCGAGAAAATGCAGCGGCTCGCCATGGAAGGCGCTCATCTTGGCCGCGGGCACGTTCAGCAGGTGCGACGAGTTGCCGGCCGCGTAGGCGGGGCCGCGGCCGAACTGCGCATTCCGCTCGATCAGCACGACCCTGACCTGCATGTCCGCTCGCCGCAGCAGATGGAGCGCGAGCAATGTGCCGCTGAAGCCCGCGCCCACGATCGCCACCGTCTGTCGGCCGTCCGTGTCGAGCGGGACGAGTTCGGCCGCGGCGTCGGGCCCGAGTGTGTCCGGCATGGTCGGTCAGGTCCTGGCGTGGAAGGCTGGCAACGCCCTAGCCTAAACGGAGGGGGCGGGGGCCGGAAGCGGGATCTCCCCCCGCATGACCGAGGAGGTGCGCGTTGCCGTCAGCCGAGCCGAAGAAGCTGCACGTGAACCTGTTCGAGATGGGTTGCGTCGGGCACATCGTGCACGGGCTTTGGCGGGCACCGGGAAATTTCCGTCATCGCTACGCCGAGCCGGCGTTCTGGACGGAGCTCGCCGGGCTGGCGGAAGCGGGCGCGCTGGACGCGATCTTCCTCGCCGACGTGATCGGCGCCTACGACCGGTTCGGCGACGGCCTCGCGCCGGCACTGCGGCAGGCGGTGCAGATCCCGAACCTCGATCCCCTGCTGCTGGTGCCGCTGATGGCGGCGACGACGCGCGGCATCGGCTTCGGGGTCACGTTCTCGACCACCTACGAGCCGCCCTTCGCGTTCGCACGCCGCATGTCGACGCTCGACCACCTGACGCGAGGCCGCATCGGGTGGAACATCGTCACGTCCTACCTGCCGAACGCCGCGCGGAATTTCGGTCACCAGGGGGAAGTGCCGCATGCCGAACGCTACGCGCGTGCCGAGGAATATCTCGACGTGCTCTACAAGCTCTGGGAGGGGTCGTGGGATGACGGCGCCGTTCGACGCGACCACGCGGCCGGCCTCTACACCGATCCCGCATCCGTGCGCCCGATCGATCATCACGGCACGTTCTTCGACGTCGCCGGGCCGCACCTCGTCGAGCCCTCGCCACAGCGGACGCCCGTGCTGTTCCAGGCGTCCGCGTCCGAGACGGGCCTGGGCCTCGCCGCGCGGCACGCCGAACTGGTGTTCATCGGCGGCCAGACGCAGGACGACGTGCGGCGCAACATCGCGGCGACGCGACACGCCGCGCGCGAGGCGGGGCGCGACCCTGCCGGTCTGAAATTCATCGTCATGGCCGGGATCGTCACCGCACGCACCGAGGCGTTGGCGCAGCGGAAGCTCGACTCCTATCGCCGGTTCTACAGCATCGAAGGGGCGCTGGTGCATGCGCAGGCCGAGATCGACCTGCGGGCCTGCGCGCCCGACGAGACGATCGAGGCGGCACTTCGACGCACCGGACGCGATTTCGGCAACATGGGACGCCGGTTCCGCCCCGACCAGACGGTCGCGAGCGCGCTCGACCAGATCGGCCGCTTCGACGAGGAGCGCTTCTTCGTGTGCGGTACGCCGCCGCAGGTGGTCGACCAGATCGAGACCTGGCTCGACGAGGACGGCGTCGACGGCATCAATCTCCGCCAGTACATGTCGTTCGAGACGCTGACGGATTTCGTCGAGCTGGTGGTGCCGGAACTTCGTCGGCGTGGCCGGTTCCGCGAGGCCTACGCGCCCGGCGAGACGTTGCGCGAGCGCTTCTTCGGGCCGGGCGGGCCGATTTTGCCGGCGGACCATCCCGCCGCGTCGCGGCGGCATGGGGGAGCGGCCAGGGTTCTGTCCTAGACAGGCTCCGCCCGCGCGGGCGCGAACGACATCGTCAGGGGGCGTTCCGGGCCGCTGACACGGCTTCGCGGCGCATCGGAGCGCCGGAGCGTGACCGGTCCGATCGCTCGACGATCCGGTCGGCCAGGAAGGCGGCGTCGCGGGCGACGCCGGAGAACCGTCCCGAGCCCCAGCTGTGCAGCCAGGGCAGGCCCAGGAACATCAGCCCGTCCATGTCGGGAGACACGCCCCGGCTGTGCGCCGGCCGTCCGCTCGCGTCGAGCGGCAGGCCCTCGATCCAGCTCATGTCCATGGCGAAGCCGGTGGCCCAGATCACCGTGCGGATCCTGGCCGCGGCGAGATCGAGCACGGTGTCGTGGTCCGCGGGCGGCGTCCACACCGGACGATAAGGCGCCTCGGCGGGTGCCGCGACGCCGTTCTCCGCGATCCAGCGATCGATCGAGCGCTTGATCGCCTCGTTGGCGGCGTCCGCCCGGTCGAGATTTCCAGCGAGATCGGGCGCGAAATGCAGGCGATTGCCGTCGAGCGACAGCATGCGGCCGTGAAGATGCATGCCGGCCGCCGCATGCGCGCGCAGATCGATGTCGCGGCCGCCGTCGCGTCCGGTCACGTAGTGGTTGGTGTTGTCGCGCACGCCGAGGCCGAGCGGATGCTGCTCGACCGGAAGATCGTAGAACTTCATCAGGTCGAGCCAGGCGACGACGTCGCGGCCGCGATAGAAGCGCGACACGCGCGGCGCGCGACCAACCGCGAGATGGACATCGCGGCCGCCGAGCAGGAGATCCTCGGCGATCTGCGCGCCCGACTGGCCGCTGCCGACCACCAGGATCCCGCCGTCGCGGATCTCGAGCGGGTTCCGATAACGGAACGGATTGATCTGTTCGATGTCGGGCGGCAATTCCGCCGCGATCGGCGGCAGGCGCGGCCGGTGATAGCCGCCGGTGGCAACGACCACGCACCCGGCGCGGATCGTGCCGGATTCGGTGCGGACGTCGAACCGGCCTTCGACTTGCCGCACGCCGGTGACCTCGACCCCCGTCACCAGCGGCGCGCCGAACGAGCCGGCATAGTCCGACACGTAGCGGACGATCTCGTCACGACGCATGAAGCCGTCCGGATCCGATCCGGCATAGGGGAACCCGGGCAGGCGGCACTGCCAGTTGGGCGTGACGAGGCAGAAACTGTCCCAGCGCTCCCGGTGCCACGCATGGCCTGGTGCGTGCCGCTCCACCACGACATGCGGGATGCCGCGATCGACCAGATGCCAGCTCATCGAAAGGCCAGCTTGGCCGCCGCCGATGACGACGATGTCGGTCGCGTCTGGAAGGCTCTGGTTCATGATCGGTCCCGCTCGAAGGCGACGACGGTGACGCGTCCGGGGTCGTCGGCGCCGAACGCCCCCGCGCGGCGTCGGATGGCGTCCGACTGCGTTCGCGCCCGCGCGCAGGGCGTGCCGTATTTCGCCGCCACGCGCTCGCTCGCGATCGCCAGCGCCGCGGTCGCTCGCGCGACGAAGTCGGCGACCTCGTAGGTGGCGCCCTCGTCGAGATGGTCCGCGATGACGAGCGACGGAGAATAGCAGACCATGTCGGCGCCATCCGGCCAGCGCACGCGGAAATGCATCTCAGGCATGATGGCGCTCACCCGCGTAGAGTTCGAGATGACGGAGCGCGACCGCCGACCAATCGAACCGCGCGGCCACCGCGTCACCGGACGCGCCGTAGCGTGCCGCGCAGGGTGCCGAGACGGCGTCCCGCATCGCCGTCGCGATCGACCCGACATCGTCGGGATCTGCCCAAAGACAATCGTCGGTGTCGAAATGCTCGGTGAACGGCGGGATCGCAGACACGATCACCGGACGCCCGCTCGCCATCGCCTCGAGCGGACAAAGGCCGAAGCCTTCCGCGCGCGACGGGAACACCAGCGCATCGGCGAGCCGGTAAAGCGCCGGCATGTCGTCGTCGTCCACCACGCCGGCCCGGATCACCGCCGCCGCTGCCGTGCTGGACGAGAGCATGCGCTCGAAGGCGGCGCGCGCCGGTGCGTGGTCGAGCAGGCTCGCGCCGCCGGCGATCACCAGCCGGGCGGAAGGCCGCTCGGCGTGGATGCGGATAAAGGCGTCGAGGATGGCGACGCTGTTCTTGCGATGCTCGATGCCGCCGATCGAGAGAAAGATCGGACCTGCCGCGGCGGCGAGGCCGAGGCGTGCCGCCAGCGCTGTGTCACGGGCGTCGGCGTGCGGGCTGAAGCGCGTCCGGTCGACGCCGTTGCCGACGATGTCGGCCTCGGCGCCGTGTCGCTCGCGGAGGATGGTGCGCCAGAGCCGGCTGACGCAGAAGAGGCGCGACGCGTCGGCGATGCCGGCCCGCTGCCAGGCATCGAGTTGCGGATCGCCATGGGTGTCGACGTGATGGACCGTGCGGACGAAGCCCGCGATGCGCCCGCGCGCCCGGAGGCGGGACAGGGCGTTGGCGGAGATCGGGTCCTGCGCGTGCCAGACATCGAAGCAGTCCGCGTCCCGCGACGCGAAGGCGCCGGCGATCGCCTCGATCCGGTGCGCGACATCCTCGGCAAGGTCGCGGCCTCGCGTCACGCCGACGATCCGTCGGCTGGCAGGACCGTCGCGGAAGAAGGCGCTGCCCTCCCGACCGGGCGCGATCACGGTGGCGTCATGGCCGAGCGCCGCGAGGCGATCGGCGAGTTCGACCGCGTGCACGACGCCGCCGCGCGGGATGGTGGAATGGGTGAAGATGCCGATCCGCACGCGAGTTCGCTCAGCCGAGCAGCGCGTGGCGGGAAAGGTCGCGGATCGTGACGTCGCCGAGCGCGGGCGAGCCGAGCCGCACCTGTCGCGAGGCGTCGCAGCGCCCGATCGCCGCCGCCGCGATGCCGCGGCCGGCGAAGCGCGCGACGACGGTCGCCGTGTCCGCCGGCGCGGTCGCGAGCAGGAAGCCGTAGCTTGGAAAGGCGGTGAGCCAGAGCGCGAGGTCGATGCCGTCCGGCCGCGGCACTGCCAGCGGGTCGATCGTGCAGCCGATCCCGGACGCGTCGGCCAGCATCGCCGCGGTGCCGATCAGCCCACCCATGCTGATGTCCTTCGCGACCCGGCAGAGCCCCTCCTCGGCGAGCGCGGGCAGCAGCGCGAGGTCGCCGCGCAGGCGTTCGGCCTCGCCGTCGCTTGCGGCGGCCGAACTCGCGTCCCACCACGGGCTCGGCAGCCGCATGGTGCCGCGGAGGTCGATCGCGGCGACCAGATCGTGCCCGGGGCGTGCATCGAACGAGGTGAGCAGCGCGCGGGCGCGGCCGAGGATGGCGACCGCGAACTGGCTGCCGGAGGCGTTCCGGGTGTTGGTGTGTCCGCCGACGACCGGGATGCCGTAGGTTTCGGCGGCCGCGCGCAGCCCGTCGAGCAGCGAGGCGGCGGCGGCGTCCCCGTCGGTCCAGACCGCGTCGACGATCGCGATCGCGCGGCCGCCCATGGCGGCGACGTCGCTCGCATTGACCATCACGCCGCACCAGCCGGCGAAGAACGGGTCGGCCGCGACGAACTCGTTGAGGAAGCCCTCGATCGCGAACAGCAGGTGACCGTCGCCGTCCGGGATCGCGGCGCAGTCGTCGCCCGCGTCGCGCGACGCGAGATCGAGGCCGAGCCGTTGCAGCACGGGTCCGATGTCGCCCTTGTGCGCGAGACCGCGACCGGCGCGGAGCG
>CBDARA010000004.1:0-46011 GCA_965199345.1 Acetobacteraceae bacterium | reverse complement strand
GGCCCCGATGGTTCGAACTCAATGGTTCGCGCGCCTCGTCCGGCCTTCGCTCCAGCATCGCCTCGCCGGCCTGACCCCGGATCGCGGGGCGGGATGACCCGCGACCGGCCTCGTCGGACACGCGGAGGGAGACGTTTGAATAATCCAGCGAAATTCAAACCGGGCGAGCCCTGATCCCGAGGCAGGCCGCACGCCACGAACCGCGCGGCGGCGCGCCCGGTCTTGACCACGGCAGCGGCCGGGCAGAGCCTCCCCCGATGACCCCAGCCGCACGCCTCGACGCCTTCCGGAACGAGCTCCAATCGCGCGGGCTCGACGGCTTCATCGTGCCGCGATCCGACGAGCATCTCGGCGAGTACGCGCCTCCCTCCTCGGAACGCCTCGCCTTTCTGACCGGCTTCACCGGCAGCGCCGGCACCGCGATCGTCCTCCCCGACCGCGCCGCTTTGTTCTCGGACGGCCGCTACGTGCTGCAGCTCGCGTCCGAAACCGACGGCGCGCTCTACGAGCGCCGGCACAGCACCGAGCACCCGCCCGCCGACTGGCTGCGCGCGCAGGCCGCCGAGGCCGGCCGCGTGCTGGCGATCGGCTACGATCCGCGGATCATGAGCGAGGACGAGATCGAACGCTTCGCGGGCGACGGCGTCACGCTTCGCGCCGTCGAGGCGAACCCGGTCGACGCGATCTGGGCCGATCGCCCCGCGCCCCCGGCAGCGCCGGCCCGCCCGCATCCGGAACGGCTGTCCGGCCAGTCGAGTGCGGCCAAGCGCGAGGCGATCGCCGCCGAGCTCCGCGCGGCGAACCAAGCGGCGGCCGTCGTCACCGACGCGCACTCGCTCGCCTGGCTGCTCAACATCCGCGGCGGCGACCTCGACGCCACCCCGGTCGCGCTCGGCTTCGCGATCCTGCACGACGACGGCGCCGCCGAGCTGTTCATGGACGGGCGCAAGCTCGACGGCGCGACGCGCGACTGGCTCGGCAACGCGGTCGCCGTCGCGCCGGTCGACGCCCTCGGCGAGCGGCTCGCGTCGCTGTCGGGCAAGCGCGTCCGCGTCGACCGCGGCGGCAGCCCGGCCTGGTTCGCCGACACGCTGCGACGCGCCGGCGCCGAGGTGGTGGCCGGCGCCGACCCGTGCCTCGCGCCCAAGGCCCGCAAGAACGCGACCGAGATCGCCGGCGCGCGCGACGCGCACCGCCGCGACGGCGTGGCGCTCAGCCGCTTCCTGCACCGGCTCGACACCGGGCCGGGCGTCGGCACGGAGCTCGGCGCGGTCGCGGCGCTGCACGGCTTCCGCCGCGCCGACCCGAGCTTCCTCGGCGACAGCTTCCCGGCGATCGCCGGCGCGGGCGAGCACGGCGCCATCATGCACTACCGGGTGAGCGAGGCGACCGATCGCGCGATCCGGCCGCGCGAGCTGTTCCTGATCGACAGCGGCGGCCAGTACGAGGGCGGCACCACCGACGTCACCCGCACGGTCTGGACCGGCGGCGGCCCGGTCCCGGTCGAGTTCGCCGACCAGTTCACCCGCGTGCTGAAAGGCATGATCGCGCTCGCGACCATCACCTTCCCCGACGGCGTCACCGGCCACCGTCTCGACGCGCTCGCCCGCGCGTCGCTCTGGCGGGCCGGGCTCGACTTCGACCACGGCACCGGCCACGGCGTCGGCTCGGTGCTCTCGGTGCACGAGGGCCCCGTCAGCATCTCGCCGGTCCACCGGCCGGTGAAGATTGAGGTCGGCATGATCGTGTCCGACGAGCCCGGCTACTACGCGCCCGGCTCGCACGGCATCCGGATCGAGAACCTGCTGCTCGCCGAGGCGGCCGACTTCCCGCACGCGACCCGGCCGTTCCTCGGCTTCGAGACGCTCACGCTGGCGCCGATCGATCGCCGGCTGATCCTCGCCGACCGGCTCGAACGCGACGAGCGGCGCTGGCTCGACGCCTACCACGCCCGCGTGCTGGCCGAGCTCGGCCCGCATGTCGGCGCCGAGGCGTCGGCCTGGCTGGCCGAGGCCTGCGCGCCGCTCTGAACCCCGGCTGAGCGACCGACCAGAGGGAGGAGACCAGGACCATGGCACAGCGCGCCGATCCCGCCGCACGGGCCGGCTTCCGCCTGTTCCTCGACAGCGCGGACCCCGCCGCCTGGCAGCGCTGGCTGCCGACCGGCCTGTTCCACGGCATCACCACCAACCCGACCATCCTCGAGCGCGCCGGCCTGCGCTCCAACCACGCCACGATCGAGGAAGTGGTGCACGCCGCGCTGAACCACCCGATCCACGAGGTGCACGTGCAGGCCTGGGGCACGCACGCGCCGTCGCTGATCGAGAGCGGCCGCGCGCTCGCCGCGATCGACCCGCGCGTCGTGGTCAAGGTGCCGGTGACCGAGGCCGGCATCCGTGCCGTGGCGGCGCTGCACGCGCGCGGCATCCGCACCACCGTCACCGCCGTCTATGCCGCCCACCAGGCGCTCACCGCGTCGGCCGCCGGCGCCGACTACGCCGCACCCTATTACGGCCGCATCGTCGACAAGGGCCGCGACGGCGTCGCCCTGCTCGGCGCGATGCGGCGGATCCTCGCCACCGCCGGCGACCGCACCAGGCTGCTGGTGGCGAGCCTCCGGAGCCCGGACGACCTCGCGACGCTCGCCGCCGCCGGCTGCGACACCTTCACCTTCGGTCCCGCCGTCGCGGAAGCCCTGTTCGCCGATCCCGACACCGACGCCGCGTCCCGCGTCTTCGAGGCGGCGGCGGCGCGATGACCGGCGCCATCCTCTGCTGCGGCTGCGGGCTGATCGACATGATCCCGGTCGATGCCGCCGATGGCGGCCGCGCCTACCGTCCGTTTGGCGGCGGCTCGCTCTGCAACGTCGCCCGCGCGCTCGGGCGGCTCGGCCTCCCGGCCGAGTTCGCGGGCGGCCTGTCGTCGGATTTCTTCGGCGACGAACTCGTGGCCGGGCTCGTCGCGAGCGGCGTCGGCACCCGGTTCGTGCAGCGGCTCGACGCGCCGACCACGCTCGGCTTCGTGAGCCTCGATCGCGACGAGCCCTCCTACGCCTTCTACGACATTGGCGCCGCCGACCGGATCTGGACGGACCCGCCCCTGCCCGCGGCACTCGACGGCGTCGGCGCGCTCCATTTCGGCGACATCGCGCTCATCCGCGAACCCGCCGCCGCGGCGTTCGAGCGCCTGTTCGATCAGGAAGCCGCCGGCCGCCGCGTCGTCAGCCTCGACCCCAACATCCGGCCCTCGCTCGTCCACGACGAACCGGCCTATCGGGCCCGTCTCGACCGCATGCTGGCGCGCGCCGACCTGATCAAGATCAGCGCCGCGGATCTCGAATGGCTGCGCCCCGGGATGTCGCACGACGACGTCGCCTCCGACTGGCGCGGCAACGGCGCCTCGGCGGTGGTGATCACCCGCGGCGCCGACGGCGTCGTCGGCTGGTGCGGCGGCGCGCGCGTCGAGGCGCCCTCGATCCCGACCGCGATCGTCGACACGGTCGGGGCCGGCGACAGTTTCATGGCCGGCCTGCTCGCGTCCCTGCACGCGCACGGCGCGCTCACCCGCGACGCTCTCGCCTCGCTTTCGGACGCGACGCTGCAGGCGGCGCTCGACCTCGGCCAGCGCGTCGCCAGCATGACCTGTGCCCGCCGCGGCGCCGATCCCCCGTGGCGGCACGAACTACCCGTCTAAAGCACGATCGGCTCGGAACGGGCCGATGAACGTGCTCTATCTCGATGAGAAGAGAGCATCCTCGCCCGATCGAGCGATCCCGCTCGATCGGAGGATGCTCCACACGGCACCCGGAGAAAGGAACCGGCCATGGATCTCGGTCTTCGCGGCAAGGTCGCAGTGGTCACCGGCGGGAGCGTCGGCATCGGGCTCGCCATCTGCGAGGGGCTCGCCGCCGAGGGCGCGGACCTCGTGATGGTCGCGCGCGATCGCGACCGCCTCGAGACGGAGGCGCGCGCGATCGCGTCCGCGCACGGCGTCACGGCGCACGCCGTCGCCGCCGACATCGCGACGGCCGAAGGCGTCGCGCGCGTGCTCGAGGAGGTCGCCGCGATCGGCGGCGCCGACATCCTGATCAACAACGCCGGCGCCGGCTCGAACGAGACGATCGAGAGCGCGCCCGACGACAAATGGCAGTTCTACTGGGACCTGCACGTGATGGCCGCCGTGCGCCTCGCGCGCGGCATGATCCCCGTGCTGCGCGCCCGAGGCGGCGGCGTGGTGCTGCACAACGCGTCGATCTGCGCGGTGCAGCCGCTCTGGTACGAGCCGATCTACAACGTGACGAAGGCCGCGCTGATGATGTTCAGCAAGACGCTCGCCAACGAGCTCGTCGGCGACAACGTCCGGGTCAACTGCGTCAACGCGGGCCTCGTGCTGACGCCGGACTGGATCAAGACCGCCAAGCAACTGACCGCCGACACCGGCGGCGACTGGGAAGCCTATCTGCAGCGGGTCGCCGACGAGCACGCCCCCATCAAGCGCTTCGGCACCCCTGCCGAGCTCGCGAACTTCTTCGTCTTTCTTTGCTCCGACAAGGCGACCTACAGCATCGGCTCCACTTACGGCGTCGACGGCGGCATGCTGCGGACCGTGTGAGGCCGCGCCGTCCCCGCGCCGCTGCGGGACGACGGGCGCGACGCGATCGCCCGCAGCGATCGGGACGCGAGGACCGGGCTCCGCGTCGCGGTCGGAGCGGCCCCCGCCGGGAAGCAGCGACCTGGCGCGAATGGCATGGACGGCGGCGGCGGCCGGCGACGTGACGGACGTCGGGGAAGACGCCTCAGCCGATCTTGTCGAGCTCCCGCACGACGCTCTCGCCCATCACGTCGGTCGACACGCGGGCGCAGTTCGGCGCCATGATGTCGGCCGTGCGGAGGCCGCTCGCGAGCACGCTGCCGATCGCGCCTTCGAGCAGCGACGCCTCGTCGTCGAGACCGAGCGAGATCCGCAGCGCCATCGCGAAACTGCCGATCGCGGCGAGCGGGTTCGCGATCCCCTGCCCCGCGATGTCGGGCGCAGAGCCGTGGATCGGCTCGTAGAGCGCGGCCCGCCGACCGTCCGGACGCGCGGCGCCGAGGGTCGCCGACGGCAGCATGCCGAGGCTGCCGGTCAGCATCGACGCGAGATCCGACAGGATGTCGCCGAACAGGTTGGCGGTGACCACGACGTCGAACTGCTTCGGCGCGCGCACGAGCTGCATCGCGCAATTGTCGGCGTACAGGTGGTCGAGCGCGACGTCGGGATAGTCGGCACGGCCGAGCGCCGTCACCGTTTCGCGCCACAGCAGGCCCGACTCCATCACGTTCGCCTTGTCGACGCTGGTCACGCGGCGCGAGCGGGCGCGTGCGAGTTCAAACGCGACGCGCGCCACCCGCTCGATCTCGCCGGTCGTGTAGACCTCGGTGTTGATGCCGCGGCGCTGCCCGTCGGGCAGCGTCTCGATGCCGCGCGGCTCGCCGAAATAGATGCCGCCGGTCGCTTCGCGAACGATCATCAGGTCGAGCCCGCGCACGAGCTCGGGCTTGAGCGCGCTCGCGCCGACCAGCGGGTCGAGCACGGTCGCCGGACGCAAATTCGCGAACAGGCCGAGCTCGGAACGAAGTCTCAGGATCGCGATCTCGGGCCGGTTGTCGAACGGCTCGCCGACCCATTTCGGACCGCCGACCGCACCGAACAGCACCGCGTCGGCGTCGCCGGCGCGGCGGATCACCTCGTCGGTGACCGGCACCCCGCACGCGTCGATCGAGGCGCCGCCGACGGGGGCTTCGTCGATCGCGAACGAGAGGCCGCGACGCCGCTCGAGCCAGTGCACGACGCGGCCGACCTCGCGCATCACCTCCGGGCCGATGCCGTCGCCCGCGAGCACCAGCAGCCTTCGCGTCGCCACCGTCAGGGTCCGATCGCGATGCCGGGCACCCAGGGCGCTTCGGCGCGACCGGCCTCGAACCGGCCGATCGCGTCCGCGTGCAGCAGCGTCTGGCCGATATCGTCGAGCCCTTCAAGCAGGAGATGCCGCCGGAGCGGGTCGATCGAGAAGCCGATCTCCTCGCCGTCGGGACGCACCACCAGGTTCCGCTCGAGATCGACCGTGAGCCGCGCGTTCGCGCCGAGCGCCGCGTCCGCCATCAGCCGGTCGCAGATCTCGCGCGGCAACCGGATCGGCAGGATGCCGTTTTTAAAGCAGTTGCTGTGGAAGATGTCGGCGAACGACGGCGCGATCACGCAGCGTATGCCGAAATCGAGCAGCGCCCAGGGCGCGTGCTCGCGCGACGAGCCGCAGCCGAAATTCTCGTGCGCGATCAGGATCTCGGCCCGACGCCAGGGCACGCGATTGAGCACGAAGTCGGGCCGCTCGGCGCCGTCCGGCCCGTAGCGCAGCCCGTCGAACAGGTTCTGCCCGAGCCCGGTGCGCCTGATGGTCTTGAGGAAGCGCGCCGGGATGATCTTGTCGGTGTCGACGTTGGCCATCGGCAGCGGCGCCGCGATGGCGGTCAGCGTGCGGAACGCCTGCATCAGACGAACTGCCGCACGTCGGTCAGTCTTCCCGCGACCGACGCGGCGGCCGCCATCGCCGGCGACATCAGGTGCGTCCGCCCGCCAGGACCCTGGCGGCCCTCGAAGTTCCGGTTCGACGTCGAGGCGCAGCGCTGGCCCGGCTTCAGCTTGTCCGGGTTCATGCCGAGGCACATCGAGCAGCCCGCCTCGCGCCACTCGAAGCCGGCGTCGAGGAACACGCGGTCGAGCCCCTCGCGCTCGGCCTGCAGCCGCACGAGACCGGAGCCAGGCACCACCATCGCGCGCACGCCGTCGGCGACCCGCCGGTCGCGGACGATCGCGGCGGCGTCGCGCAGATCCTCGATGCGGCCGTTGGTGCAGGAGCCGATGAACACGACGTCGACGGGAAGGCTGTCGACGCGCTGGCGCGGTGCGAGACCCATATAGTCGATCATCCGCGCGAGCTGGGCCGCGCGCGCCTCGTCGGGCGCGTCGGCAGGGTCGGGCACCGTGCCGGTGATCGGCACCACGTCCTCGGGGCTGGTGCCCCAGGTGACCAGCGGCGCGATGCCGCCCGCGTCGAGCACCGTCGTCGTGTCGTAGGCGGCGCCGGCATCGCTCGGCAGCGTCCGCCAATACGCGACGGCGCGCGCGAGCGCCTCGCCCTTCGGCGCGAACGGCCGGCCCGCGACGTAGTCGAACGTGGTCTCGTCCGGAGCCACGAGGCCGGCGCGGGCGCCCGCCTCGATCGACATGTTGCAGATCGTCATGCGTCCGGCCATGTCGAGCGCCCGGATCGCCTCGCCGGCGAACTCGATCACGTGACCGGTGCCGCCCGCGGTGCCGATCCGCCCGATGATCGCGAGCATCACGTCCTTCGCGCGCACGCCCGTGCCGAGCGTGCCGTCGACGCGGATCAGCATGTCCTTCGACGGCTTCTGCAGCAGCGTCTGGGTCGCGAGCACGTGCTCGACCTCCGACGTGCCGATCCCGAACGCGAGCGCGCCGAGCGCGCCATGGGTGGACGTGTGGCTGTCGCCGCAGACGATCGTCATGCCGGGCAGCGAGATGCCCTGTTCGGGCCCGACGATGTGCACGATGCCCTGCTCGGGCGACAGCAGCGGGAAGTAGGGGACGCCGAACTCGGCGACGTTCCGCTCCAGCGTCTCGACCTGCAGCCGGCTGTCGGCCTCCTGGATGCCGAGACGCCGATCGGACGTCGGCACGTTGTGGTCGGTGACCGCGATCGTCGCGTCCGGCCGGCGCACGCGTCGGCCGGCGAGGCGGAGCCCCTCGAACGCCTGCGGCGACGTCACCTCGTGGACGAGGTGGCGGTCGATGTAGAGCACCGCGGTGCCGTCCGGCAGCATCTCGACGACGTGGCTGTCCCAGATCTTGCGGGCGGTGGTGCGTGGCATCGGCGTTCCGTCGTCTGTGTCTCGGGCCATGCGCTCTCGGTCCGGCGAGGCGGATCCGGTCGCGCCGTGACGCGAGGATCCGCCGGCCGTCGCGATCACTCGGCGGCTTCGGTCGCGACGACCTCGCGCGCCTTTTCGGCGATGCGGGCCGACTTCCCGCGGCGGCCGCGGAGATAGTAGAGCTTCGCGCGGCGGACGTCGCCGCGGCGGATCACCGCGATCTCGGCGATCGTCGGCGCGTAGAGCGGGAACACGCGCTCGACGCCCTCGCCGTAGCTGATCTTCCGCACGGTGAAGTTCGAGTGGATGCCCTTGTTCGAGCGCGCGATCACGACGCCCTCGTAGGCCTGCACGCGGGTGCGCTCGCCTTCGATCACGCGGACGGAGACGCGGACGGTGTCGCCCGGCGCGAACGCCGGGATCGGCCGGTTGGCGCTGAGGCGCTCGATCTGCTCGGCCTCGAGGGTCTGGATGATGTTCACGGGATCGTCCTTTCGATCGGATCGGATGGTGCGCGGTCGGATGCGGTCAGGTCGGGTGCGGTCAGGTCGGGTCGGCGCGTGCGGGTCGCCTCGCGCGCCTCGTGCGCGCGCCAGCGCCGGATGGCGGCGTGGTTGCCGGACAGCAGGATGTCGGGGACGCGGCGGCCGTTCCATTCGGCCGGGCGCGTGTAGTGGGCGTGCTCGAGCAGCGCGCCGTCGGCGAAGCTTTCGGTGGCGGCGCTTTCGGCCGCGCCCATCGTGCCGGGCAGCAGCCGCACGCAGGCGTCGAGCAGCACGATCGCCGGCAGTTCGCCGCCCGAGAGCACGTAGTCGCCGATCGTGATCTCGCGCGCGCCACGCGCCTCGAGCACGCGCTCGTCGACGCCCTCGTAGCGGCCGCAGAGCAGCAGCACGCCGGGGCCGCGGGCGAGCTCGGCCGCGACCGGCTGCCCGAACGTCCGGCCGCGCGGCGTGAGATAGACCAGCGGCAGGTCGTCGGCGCCGTTCCGTCTCGCCGCCTCGATCGCGCGATCGGCGACGTCGGGGCGCATCACCATGCCGGCGCCGCCGCCGAACGGCACGTCGTCGACCGTGCGGTGCGCGCCGTCGCCGTGCGCGCGGATGTCGTGCACGTCGAGCGACCACACGCCGCGGGCACGGGCGCGGGCGGCGAGCGAGTGGCCGAGCGTGCCCGGGAACATGTCCGGGAACAGCGTCAGCACGTGCGCCCGCCAGGGCGCGGCGGTCGGCGCGTCGTTCATGCCCGCGCCTCGATCTCGTCGGGGCGGCAGACGGTCAGCACCCGCCGCGCGAGGTCGACCGCCGGCACCGAGGCGCGCGTGAACGGCACCAGGAACGCGCCCCGCGCATCGCCGGGCGGCGCGATCTCGAGACTGGCGCCGGCGCCGTAATCATGCACCGCGCGCACCTGTCCGAGCACGTCGCCTGCCGGCGCGCGCGCGTCGAGCCCGACCAGGTCGGCGAGGTAGAACTCGTCCTCGTCGGGTTCGGGCAGGTCGTCGCGCGACACGTAGAGACGCGTGTTGACCAGCGCCTCGGCCGCGTCGCGGTCGGCGACGGTGCGGCCGTCGTGACCGGTCAGGGCGGCGACGCGCTCGCCGCGCCAGTCGATCCGCCAGGTTCCGCCGTCGGCGTCGCGGAGACGCATCGCGGCGAGCGCCGCATCGCTCGACGCATACGACGTGACATGAACCAGGCCGCGCACGCCGTGCGGCCGACCGATCACGGCGACGAGGATGTCGCGTGCGCTCCCCTCCCGCCCGTTCCTGTCCTGACCGTCCATTCCGGTGCGCCCGCGTGCCGTCCGCTCAGGCCGACGCGGACGCCGCGTTGGCGGCGGCGCGTGCCTGCGCCTTCTTCTTCGGCGCCGACTGCTTCGGCTGCTCGCGAAACGCGGGCTTCGGCGCGAGGCCGGCATGGCCGAGGAAACGCGCGACGCGGTCGGTCGCGATCGCGCCCTGGCCGATCCAGTGCGTGATGCGCTCGCCCTCGAGGCGGACGCGCTCGGCGTGTTCGGCCGGCAGCATCGGATTGTAGGACCCGACCTTCTCGATGAAGCGGCCATCGCGCGGCGAGCGGCTGTCGGCGACCACGATGTGGTAGTACGGACGCTTCTTCGCGCCGGCGCGCGCAAGTCGGATCTTCAGACCCATGGAGGGTGTTCCTTCGCTGATCTCTGGAGGGGGTGGGTTGGTCAGAAGGGCCGGCGGCCGCCGGTCGGCGGACCGCCGCGGCCACGGGGTCCGCCCGGGCCGCCGGCGCCGCCGAGACCGCCCATCAGCGCGCCGAGGCCGCCGCGCATCAGGCCCTTCTGGCCGAGCTTGTTCATGCGCTTCATCATCGTCGAGATGTCGTCGAACTGCTTGAGCAGCCGGTTGACCTCCTGGACGGTCGCGCCCGAACCGGCCGCGATCCGGCGCTTGCGCGACGCCTTGATGATGTCCGGCGTGCGACGCTCGACGCGCGTCATCGACGAGATGATCGCCTGCTGACGCTTGAGGATCGAGGTGTCGAGATTGGCGCCTTCGAGCTGGTCCTTGATCTTGCCGACCCCGGGCAGCATGCCGAGGATGCCCGAGATCGAGCCGAGCCTGCCGATCTGGCGCAACTGGCTCGCGTAGTCCTCGAGGTCGAACTTGCCGCGCAGCATCTTGTTCGCGACGCGCTCGGCCTCCGCCTCGTCGAGCGTCTCGCTCGCGCGCTCGACCAGGCCCGCGATGTCGCCGAGGCCGAGGATCCGGCCGGCGACGCGCTCCGGATGGAATTCCTCAAGCGCGTCGAGCTTCTCGCCCGATCCGGTGAGCTTGATCGGCGCGCCGGTGACGTGGCGCATCGAGAGCGCCGCACCGCCGCGGGCATCGCCGTCCATCCGGGTCAGCACGACGCCGGTCACGCCGAGCGCCTCGTTGAACGCGCGGGCGGTATTGACCGCGTCCTGGCCGGTCATCGCGTCGACGACGAGCAGCGTCTCGTGCGGGCTGGTCGCGTCGCGGACGGCGCGGACCTCGTCCATCAGCTCCTGGTCGATCGAAAGCCGGCCGGCGGTGTCGAGGATGACGACGTCGTAGCCCTCACGCCTGCCGGTATCGAGGGCGCGCCGGGCGATGCCGACCGGCCCCTGGCCCATCACGATCGGCAGCGAGCCGACGCCGGCGCGTTCGGCGAGCTGCTGCAGCTGCAGCTGGGCGGCCGGACGCTGCACGTCGAGGCTCGCCAGCAGCACGCGGCGGCGCTCGCGCGTCGCCAGCCGGAGCGCGATCTTGCCCGACGTCGTGGTCTTGCCCGAACCCTGCAGCCCGACCATCAGCAGGATGGCGGGAGGGGCGACCGCGAGGTTGAGCGGCACCGCGCCGGCGCCGCCGAGTGCCGCGACGAGGCAGTCGTTGACGATCTTCGCGACCTGCTGGCCGGGCGAGATCGCGTCCAGCACTTCGGTGCCGAGGGCACGTTCGCGCACGCTGGCGACGAAGTCGCGCACCACGGGGAGCGCCACGTCGCTGTCCAGCATCGCCAGGCGCACTTCGCGCAGCGCCTCGGTGACGTCGCCCTCGCTGAGGCGGCCGCGCTTGCCGAGCCGGTCGAAGACGCCGGTGAGCCTGCCCGAGAGGGCGTCGAACATGGTCGGCTGTCGCTCCAACGAAGGACGCGCCGCTGCGCGAGCCTTCGCGGAGCGGCGTGACGGGTCGCGGTGCGTTACGGGAGCGGCGCCGGCAAGTCAAGCCACCGTCGGTCGGGGCGGCGCATCGCCTTGCGGTGCGGCGCGATCCGGGGTCAAACGGCCCCGGCTGGTGGCGAGGGTGAGCGATGGCGCGTGTCTCGATCGGCGACCGCGTGTCGGATCTCGGCGACACCCACGAGGGCACGCTGGTCGATATCGACGGCACCACCGGCTACGTGCTGCAGAAGAACGGCGTCGAGCTTGAATTCCCGCTCGACCGGCTGAAACCCTACGAGGCACCGCCGCCGGCGGAGGTGCGGACGCTCTCGGGACCGCTCCGCGACCGCGCGCTCGGCCCGGACGCGCGGCGATTGCTGGCGTCGGTTCCGCCCGACCTGATCGCCGCGGTCGCCAAGAGCCACGACACGAGCCGGGACGGCGCGGCCGGTCGCACCGAGTTCGCGTCGCTGCCCGAGGACAAGAAGCTCGACGCGATCAGGATCCACCTGCCGACCTTGCCGCAGCGGCTGCTGGCACCGCACATGCGCCTGGTGATCGCGTTCCGCGATCTCGCCCGACCGGCGCGTCGCCAGTAACGCGGCGTGGAACGCCAGGGCTCTGCCCTGGACCGGGTTCTCTCCGCGCAAGCGCGAAGGGGCCCGACGCCAAGGGCCCGACGCCAAGGGACAGTCGTCCTTTGAATCCCTCTCAGGGAGGAAGACCCCGGGCGTCGTAGGTGCGGGCAGGTGCCGTCGGCCGCCTCGGCGAGTCCGGGGTCCAGGGGGCGGAGCACCTGGCCTTCCCTACCGCCGCTCCGCGAACGGATTGTCCGTCCCGCGGGCGAGCAGGCGGATCGGGACGCCCGGCAGGTCGAACTGGTCGCGCAGCCCGTTCACCAGGTAGCGGCGGTAATCCTCGGGCGTCTTCTCGGCGCGGGTGCCGAACAGCACGAAGGTCGGCGGGCGTGCCTTGGCCTGGGTCATGTAGCGGAGCTTGAGGCGGCGGCCCTCGACCAGTGGCGGCGCGTGGCGCTCCAGCGCCGCCTCGAACCAGCGGTTGAGTTCGCCGGTCGAGACACGTCGGTTCCACACCCGCGCGAGATTGCGGCAGGCCGGCAGCAGACGGCCGACGCCCTCGCCGGTCAGCGCCGACAGGCTGACCACCGGGATGCCCTTCATCTGGGCGAGGCTGCCTTCGAGGCGGTAGGCGATCGCCTTGCGGGTGGCGTCCCGGTCGCTGACGGCGTCCCATTTGTTGAGCGCGAGCACGCAGCCCCTGCCCTCGCGCTCGATCAGGCGGGCGATCTGCAGGTCCTGCTCCTCGACGCCGAGCGTCGCGTCGAGCACGAGCACGACCACCTCGGCCATCTTCAGCGCCTCGATCGTCGCCGAAACCGACATGCGTTCGAGCGACGCCTCGATACGGGCGCGCTTGCGCATGCCGGCGGTGTCGACGAGCGCGATCTCGCCCTCGGCATCGGCGAGCGCCACCGTCACCGCGTCGCGGGTCAGGCCCGGTTCCGGGCCGGTGATCATCCGCTCGGTGCCGATCAGGCGGTTGAGCAGGCTCGACTTCCCCGCGTTGGGCCGCCCGACGATCGTCATCCGGAGCGGACCGGGCGGGCGCTCGACCTCCTGCCCGTCGGGGTCGTCGTCCTCGGTGACCTCGGGCGCCGGCTCGGGCGGCAGCCGGTCGGCGATCTCGCCCATCAGGTCGGCGATGCCTTCGCCGTGCTCGGCCGACACCGCGACCGGCGTCCCGAGGCCGAGCGAGAACGCCTCCATCGCGCCGGCGGCGCCGCCGCGTCCCTCGGACTTGTTCGCAACCAGCAGCACGGGCCGGTTCTGCCGCCGCAGCCAGGCGGCGAAATGCGCGTCGGCCGGCGTGATGCCGGCGCGGGCGTCGACCACGAACAGCACCAGATCGGCGGACGCGACCGCCGTCTCCGAGGATTGCCGCATGCGGCCGAAGATCGTCTCGGGCGCGGCCTCCTCGAGGCCGGCAGTGTCGACGAGGCGCACCTCGCGGCCGCGGAGCCGCGCGGTCGCGTCCTTGCGATCGCGCGTGACGCCCGGCTCGTCGGACACCAGCGCGCTCCGTCGTCCCGCCAGGCGGTTGAACAGCGTCGACTTGCCGACATTCGGCCGCCCCGCCACGACGACCGTGGGCAAGGGGGTCATGCCATCTCAGCGGAACGCGGTGAGGGTGCCGTCATCGGTCAGCACCAGCAGCAAGCCGCCACCGGCGATCGGCGCCTGCGCCGAAGCCGGCCGCTTCAGCTTGCGCAACGCCTCGATCTCGCCCTCGGCCGGATCAAGCACCACCATCGTCGCGTGATCGCTCACCAGCACCAGCTTGCCGCCGGCGACCGTCGGTCCCGACCACAGGATCGGCTGCTTCTCGGTGTTCGGCCGCATGTAGCGAGGCAGCACGCTGGTCCAGCGGACATGGCCGCTCGCCTCGTCGAGGCAGACCACCGTCTGGTCAGTGGTGAGCAGGAAGATCCAGTCGCCGGTGACGACCGGGCTCTGCGTGCCGCCAACCGCGCGTTCCCAGACGCGCCGGCCGGTGCGGAGATCGGTCGCGGTGATCAGTCCGCCGGCGCTGATGGCGTAGACGGTGTCACGGTCGATCACCGGCAGCCCGTAGATCGAGGCGAACTCGAGCGGGCTCGCGCCCGTGAGGCCGCCGAGCGTGTCGGTCCACAGCACCGACCCGTCGAGGCCGTTGAGCGTCGCGAGCTCTCCCGAACCGAACCCGGCGACCACGATGTTGCCCGACGCGGCAGGCGCGGGCTGGCCGAGCAGCTGGTCGAACGAGCCCTGCGCCGCGTAGGACCAGTCGGTCTTGCCGGTCGCGGCATCGAGCGCCAGCAGACGCTGGTCGATCAGGCCGAACATGACCTTGCCGCCTTCAGCCGTCGGCGCCGAACGGGCGGGCACCTGCGTCGAAACCCGCCAATGCAGTTTACCGGTCGCGGCATCGACCGCCACCGCGGTCGCGAGACCCGTCGCGCCGTAGATCGCGCCGTCGGCATAGGTGATGCCGCCGCCGATATTGCTGCTCTTGACCTTCTTCGGGTGCACCGCGAGGTGCCACAGCGGCCGTCCCGTCCGGACGTCGAACGCATCGATGTTGGCGTCGGAATCCATCGTGTAGACGCGCCCGTCGGCGACCAGCGGCGATGCTGACAGACGCGACCGGAAACCCTGCCCGCTGCCGATCCTGACGCTCCAGGCGACCTGGTCGCTGCCGCTCCAGCTCGGGTTCGCGGCGACATGGGTCGCGACCCGACCGGGCTGCGGCCACTCGTCGCCACCGTTGTCGGTCGGCACGGTGACGGCGCGCCCGGCGAGGGCCGGGTCGGGCACGAGGCGGATGGTGGTGGGCAGGATGTCGATCCGGTGCCCGGGCGTGATCGGCTTCTTGTCCTCGTCGAACAGGCCGCAGCCGGCGAGGCCGACGAGGCCGGCGGCACCGAGCCCGGCGCGCACGAGGCCGCGGCGCGGGAGCGCGGTGCGGTTCACCGTGCGGCACTCCCGTTGACGGCAACGGCCGGGCCGAGCGCCTGCAGCATCGTGCTCGCCCGCTCGCGAAGGCTGGTGGGCGCACCGCCGTCCGCGACGAGGAGCGACAGCGTGCGTCGCGTCGCGTCGGTGTGACCGGCGGCGAGGTCGATCATCGCGCCGGTCTCGAGCGCGAGCGGGCGGAACGGCGCGCCGGGCTGCTCCAGAATGGCCAGTTTCGAGGCCGCCTGCCGCGAGGCCGATCCCGCCGGAAGGCGTGCGACGGCGAGCAGGGTCGCGAGCTCGCGAAGCCGCGCCGGGGCCTCGGCGTCACCGGCGACGCGGTCGAGCACGCGGATCGCGGCCGCGTCGTCGCCGCCATCGCCCAGCAGCGCCGCCTCGCGCAAGCGGGCAAGCGTGCGGATGCCGGGCACGGGCGCGTCATCGAGCGAGCGGAACAGGGCGAGCGCGCGGGCGTCCGGCGCACCGGGCGTGGCGGCGTCGCCGGCAGCCTCCGCCGCGAAGAACATCTGCGACAGGCGGGCGTCGCGCGCGTGACCGCGCTCCAAGGACCACTGCCACAGCCCGAGCAACGCCACGAGCAGCACGAGGGCCGCGAGCCCGAACGGCCCCCATCGGCGCACTGCCGCCCGGGTCCGCTCCGCCCTGACATCCTCATCCACTTCGGCAAACAGATCCGCCACGTCGTCCCGCATCCTCGCGAAAGGCGCGGACCATAACGACGCGGCACTGGTCGGGCAAACCGGAGCGCCACGTTGCGGCCGCGCGAGCCCGTGCGAGGTCGCGCAGGGCACGGCGACGGAGCGCGCGCGGGCCCCGCGCCGGAAACCGGGCGGTAAGGATCGGGTGCGACACTGGCGTCCGTGTCGCCGCACGCCGCCTTCGCCCCGCTGCTCGCGCTCATGCTCTCCGCCTGCGCGCCGGGCACGGTCGTGCCGGTCGTCGGCGGGTTGGGCGTCGACATCGCCGTCTTCCATCGTGACCTGTTCGACATGCTGGTCTCGGGCCTGAGCGGGCGCGACTGCTCGGTGGTGCGTCTCGATCGCGGCGAAAGCTACTGCCGGCCGATCCCGCCGCCGCCGCCGCCGGTGCCCTACTGCACCAGGAGCCTCGGCGTGGTCGATTGCTGGGCCGATCCGGACGTGATGACCGATCTCCCGCCCGAGGTCGCGGATGGGCCGCGCGGCCTGACACCGATCCAGGAACGGGACCGGACCGCACCCTGGCCGAACCTGTTCTGAGCCCAACCTGTTCTGAGCCGAACCTCCTCCGAACGGGGGCCCCGCCGATCGTGGCGGCGTCGTCGGTCGCGGCCGGGTCACCGTCCGACGCGTTCGCCGACGTGACGCGACGCGTTCTCCGCGCGTCGCGCGGCGTGTCGCCGGATCGAGCCGGGCGGGCGCGATCAGTCGAACCGCGCGAGCCGCCCGTCGGGCCGTGCCGCGACCGTGCCGTCCCGCATGGCGATGTGCCCGCGCACGACGGTCATCACCGGCCAGCCGGTGACCGAGACGCCGTCGAACGGCGACCATCCGCACGGAGACGCCAGCGCCGACGCCTCGATGCGGCGGCGCGCCCGTAGATCGACCAGCGTGAGGTCGGCGTCGTAGCCGCGCGCGATCCGGCCCTTGGCCCGAAGACCATAGACGCGGGCGGGGCCCGCCGACATCAGGTCGGCCAGGCGCCCGATCGTCAGCCGCCCGGCCGCCACGTGGTCGAGCATGATCGGCAGCACGGTCTGCACGCCGGTCAGCCCCGCCGCGGTGTCGGGCCACGGCCTTTCCTTGGCGGCGCGCGGATGCGGCGCGTGATCGGAACCGATCGTGTCGACGCGCCCGTCGGCGACGGCGCGCCATGCCGCGTCGACGTGGCGCCGGTCGCGGAGCGGCGGGTTCATGATCGCGTAGCCGCCGAGGCGCTCGGTGCATTCGGGCGCGACCTGGCTGAGATGGTTGACGAGCACTTCGACGGTGACGAGGTCGCGGTGGCGCGGGAGGAAGTCGAGCTCTTCCTCGGTCGAGACATGCAGGATGTGGATCGGGCGATCGGCGGCGCGAGCGGACGCGACGATGCGGCGCGTGCCGAGGAACGCGCATTCCTCGTCGCGCCAGCGCCGATGGTCGTCGAATGTGCCGCCCGCTGCGAACAGCGCGCGGCGCGCCTGCAGGCGTTGCTCGTCCTCGCTGTGGAAGGCGACGCGGCGCCGGCCCGACCCGAGCACGCGCGCGATGCCGTCGTCGTCGCCGACCAGCAGGTCGCCGGTCGAGCTGCCGGCGAACACCTTGATCGCGGCGACGCCGGGCATGCGCTCGAGCGCGGCGAGCGAGGCGGCGTTCCCGGTGGTCGCGCCGACATAAAGGCCGACGTCGCAGAAGGCCACGCGCTCGGCATGCGCCGACTTGATCGCGAGCGTTTCGGCGTCGACCGTCGGCCGCGTCGTGTTCGGCATGTCGAAGATCGTCGTGACGCCGCCGAGCACCGCGCCGCGCGTGCCGGTCGCCAGCGTTTCGACGTCGGGCCGGTCGGCCTCGCCGCCGTCGCGAAAATGCACATGCGGGTCGATGATGCCAGGCAGCACCACGAGACCGCGCGCGTCGATGCGGGTCGCGGCGTCGTCGCCGGCGGTGATCCCGAGCGCGGCGATCCGCCCGTCGGCGATGCCGATCGCCGCCTCGACGTTGCCGCCCGGCAGCACCAGCGTGCCGCCCTCGATGATCAGGTCGAACCGCGCCATGGCGCCCTCCGAGAGCACGTTCAGCCAGACCGGGATCGGTCTGGCTGAACGTCGTGCTCCAGAAACTTAGTGGATAGAGCCGGTCAGCGTCGTGCCAGGACGCCGAACACGTCGTCGCCGTCCGGCATCTGGCCCGAGACGTGGATCCGGTGCCATATTGCGTAATAGAGCAGCGTCCAGGCGGCGTGCCGCGCCCGCCGCCCGTCGGCGGCGCGGAACAGCGCGCGCACCCGGGACGGTTCGGCGATCGCCTCGATCGCGGGGGCACGCGCCACGAGCTCGCCCAGCCGGTCGCCGGCCGACGCGATCCAGTCGCCGACCGGGACGGTGAACCCCTGCTTCGGTTCGAACGGCCGGCTTTCGGGGCAGGCCGAGGCGAGCCACGTGCGGAGCAGGTGCTTGCCGAGGCCGTGGCGGGTCTTGAGCCGGTCGGGCAGCCGGAACGACGCCGCGGCGACCACCGGATCGAGGAACGGCGTGCGGCCTTCGATGCCGTGCGCCATCAGGCAGCGATCAAGCTTGAGCAGGAGGTCGTTGGGCAGCCAGTCGGCCATGTCGACGGCTTGCGCGGCGGCGAAGCGGCTCCTGCCGTCGCCACCCGACGCCGCCGCCTCGGCGGTTCGCAGCCCGTCGCGCCAGGCGCTCCGAGCCGACGGGCGCAGCACGTCGAGCCCGTCGAAACGACCCTTGGCGCGCGCCGGCCGGCCGCCCTGCCACCAGGGCCGCATCGCGCGACGATAGCGGCCGTAGCCGCCGAACATCTCGTCGCCGCCCTCGCCGGACAGGATGACCTTCATGCCTTCCGCTCGCGCGCGTCGGGCCAGCAGCCAGGTCGGGATGATCGCGTAGTCCGCGACCGGGTCGTCGGTCGCGGCGACGATGGCGGGCAGATGACGCCACACCGTCTCGCGATCGATGGTGAGCGTGTCGTGGCGCGCGCCGATCGAAGCGGCGAGGCGTGCCGCGTGCGCCGACTCGTCGGCGGCACCCGGCACGTCGAAGCGTGCGGTGAAGCTTCGCACCGGCGCGCCCAGCCGGGTGATCGCGGCGAGCAGCGCCGTGCTGTCGATACCGCCCGAAAGGAACAGCCCGGTGCCAACGTCGCTCCGGAGATGGGCGGCGACGCTGTCGGCGAGCGCCGCGTCGAGCCGCACGAGCGCCGCGTCCTCGCCGATCTCCTCCGGCCCGCCTTCCGGCAGCGCGCTCACGTGCTGCCGGTCGAGCACGTGTCCGTCGACGATGCGGACCGTCTCGCCCGGCCCGAGCCGCTCGATGCCGGGGAAGATCGTGTCGCGGCCGGTGGTGAAGCCGAGTTGCAGCAGCTCGTGGCACTTGTCGGCGCGCATCTCGCCCGCGGCGCCGCCGACGCCGCCCCTGATCAGCGCGCCCGCCTCGGACGCGAAGGCGACGCCGTCCGGACCGGTCGCGAGATAGAGCGGTTTGATGCCGAACGGATCGCGCGAAAGCAGCAGCGCGCGCGCCGCGCGGTCGTGCAGCGCGATCGCCCACATGCCGCGAAGACCGCCGGCGAAGCTGCCGCCTCGCTCGAGATACAGCCGGAGCGCGGTCTCGCAGTCGCTGCCCGTGGCGTAGGCGGCGGGTGCGCGCTCGGCCCGCGCCGCGAGATCGTTGTAGATCTCGGCGTTCGCGACGAGGGCCGCGTCGCCGCCGAACAGCGGCTGGTCGCCGCCCGCGAGGTCGACGATGGCGAGCCGGCAGTGCAGCAGGGCGACGCGACCCACGACGGAGGACCCGGTGCCGTCCGGGCCGCGATGGCCGAGGGCTGCCGCGAGCGAGGCGAGCCGCGCCTGGCTCGGCGGCGCCGCGCCCGGCACGATCGCGAGACCGCCGATGCCGCACATCAGGCGGACGCGCCGATCATGCGCGCGAGCCCCGCGCGCCAGCGGGCGAGCACGGGCCGCTCCGCGTGGGCGGTCTCCCACTCGGCCCGCGCCGCGGTCGCGAGGCGGGCCGCGCGCGCCGGATCGTCGAGCAGGGCGGCGATCGCGTCGGCGAGCGCCGCGTCGTCGTCGACCGGGACCAGCAGTCCGGTCCGGTCCGACGCGAGAAGGGCGGCGGGTCCCTCCGAGGCGGCGGCGACGATCGGCCGCGCCGACGCCATCGCCTCCATCACGACGTTGCCGAGCGGCTCGTGCCGCGACGGGCAGACGAACAGGTCGGCGCCGGCGAGCAACGCCGCGCCGTCGTCGCGCCAGCCCGGCCAGCGCACGCGCGCGGCGACGCCCGCGTCGCGCGCGTGCGCCTCCAGCGTCGCGCGCTCGGGACCGTCGCCGGCGATCACCAGGACGGCGCGCGGCACGCGGGCGAGCGCGCGGATCAGCACGTCGAAGCCCTTGTTCGCGTGCAGCCGGCCGAGCGCCAGCACCAGCGGCGTGGACGACGCCACGCCGAGCCGCTCGGGTCGGGTGCCGGTGGGATCGGGCGAGAAGTTCGGCAGGTGGTGGACGCGCGACGCCGGCCAGCCCTCGCGGACCATCCAGTCCGCCAGCGGCGCCGTGTTGGCGATCAGCTCCGAGCAGCGGCGGAAGCGCGCGAGGTCGTAGTAGCCGCCGAGCCTCGCCGCGAGCACCCAGTCGCCGCTGGGCGCGAAGCGGGCGGCGCGTCCCATCCAGGCGATCGCGATCTCGGGCCGGAACTGCCGGCAGGCGCGCCGGAGGGCGCCGCCGGTGCGCCAGTCGAGCGCGCCGCCGAACGGCAGGGCCAATGGCGCGAGCCCGCCCGCCCGGAGGCGGCCGAGGCGCGCCGGCACCGGCCGCGTCGCGGCGAGCACCGCGTCGCCGGTGCCGTGCAGCGCGATCGAGAGCCGCTCGAAGAACAGTTCGGCGCCGCCGCCCTCCAGGCCCGCCATCATCTGGGCGACCCTCATGCCGCGCCGTCGGCGAGCAGCGCGAGCGCCGCGTCGCGCACGCGCGCGACGGTCAGGCCGGCGATCGGAGCGCCTCCCTCGGGGCCGGGCGCCACGATCGCGCGGGCACGCGGACCGCAGGGGGCGTATTCGGCGGCCCGGCTCGGCCCGAACAGGCCGATCGTCGGCGCGCCGGCCGCCGCGGCGAGATGCATCAGCCCGGAATCGTTGCCGACGAACATCGCGCTCCGCCGCAGCACGGCGGCGATGGACGGCAGTCCGAGCCGGCCGCGGAGGTCGATCGCATCCGGCAGCGCGTCGAGCACCGGCGCCGCCCTCGCCCGCTCCGCCTCGCCCGGTCCCGCCAGCACGACCGGTCGCCAGTCGCCGCCTTCCCTCTCGGCGACCGCACGGTAGAGGCTGACGAAGCGGTCGGCGGGCCAGATCTTGCCGTCCCAGTTCGCGGTCGGGCCGAGCGCGAGATAGCGCGGTCCCGGCGGCAGCAGCCGCGCCGCCTCGTCCTCGTCGGCGGGCGCAGTCCAGACCGCGGGCGCGATGGCGGCGGGCGGCAGGCCGAGTGCCCCCGCCAGATGGCCGAGGCGGTGCCCGGGCCGGCGGCCGCCCCGCATGATCACCCGGCGTCCGGCGCGCGGCAGCAGCAGCGTGGTCGCCGAGCCGCGGAGGTCGATCGCGAGATCGAAGCGTTGCAGGACGCAGCGCGCCCAGAGCAGCGCCCAGTGCGCGTCGAAGCGCCGCTTCTCGACCACGACCACCCGCTCGAGGCCGGGCAGCCGTGCCCACAACCCGCTGGCCACGGGACCGCAGCAGACCGTGAACCGGGTGCCGATCCGCGTCCGGCGCAGGTGCTCGACGAGAGCGGTCGAGAGGACCGCGTCGCCGAGCCGCGTCGCGGTGATGAAGAGCACATGCATGGGCGCGCCACGGTTCTTGCCCCAGGCAAGCGCCGGGGCCAAGTCCCAGCCATGACCCGCATCGCTTTCCTGCCCGATCGCGCCGTCGTCGCCGTGAGCGGTCCGGATCGCGTCTCCTTCTTGCAGGGACTGGTGTCGAACGACGTCGCCGCGTTGCGGGACGGCGAGGCGCTCTGGGCGGCCCTGCTGACACCGCAGGGCAAATACGTCACCGACTTCCTGATGCTGACCGACGGCGCGCGGATCCTGCTCGACGTCGCGCGCGACGATGCGCCCGGTCTCGCGACCAAGCTGTCGCGGTTCCGGCTGCGCGCCGACGTCTCGGTCGAGGCGACCACGCTCGCGGTGCACGCCGTCTGGAACGGCGAGGAATGGCCCGCTTCGTCCGGTGCGATCGCTGCCCGCGACGGGCGGCTCGCGGCGGCGGGACATCGTCTGCTGCTGCCGGCGCCGCTGGCCGATGCGCCGGACGATGCGTCCGACTACGACCGCCATCGCCTGTTGCTCGGCCTGCCGGATGGGTCGCGCGACCTCGAGCCGGGACGCTCGGTGCTGCTCGAAGGCGGCTTCGACGAGCTCGGCGGCGTGTCGTGGACCAAGGGCTGCTACATGGGCCAGGAACTGACCGCGCGGACACGCTATCGCGGCCTGCTGAAGCGGCGGCTGGTCCCGGTCGGTTCGGTGTCGGCCGGCAGCTTGCCGGCAGCCGGCACGATCCTGCTCGACGAGGCGGGGCGCGAGGCCGGCACGATGCGCTCCTCACGCGACGGGTTCGGGATCGCGCTGCTCCGGCTCGAGCGGATCGGCGAGACGCTGCGCACCGCGGACGGTGCGGCGGTGCGCGCGCGCGTGCCCGACTGGATGCGGCTGCCCGCCGCGGACGTGGCCGCCGCGGACGTGCCCGCCTTGGACGTGGCCGACAGCGCGTGACCGAGGCGCTGATCGAGCAAATCCGTTTCGACCGCGAGGGCCTGGTCGCCGCGGTCGCGCAGGCGCACGACAGCGGCGACGTGTTGATGGTGGCCTGGATGAACCGCGACGCCGTGCGCGAGACGGTCGAGACCGGGCGGGTCTGCTACTGGAGCCGTAGCCGCGGCGCGCTTTGGCGCAAGGGCGAGCGGTCGGGCCAGGTGCAGCGGCTGCGGGAGCTGCGGCTGGACTGCGATGGCGACACGTTGCTGCTGCTGATCGAGCAGGAGGGTGTCGCGTGTCACACCGGCCGTCGCGCCTGCTTCTACCGGGCGTGGCGCGACGGCGCGCTCGAGACGGTGCTGCCGGTGGAGGTCGCGACCGAGACGCTCTACGGCGACGGGGCGACCACGCGGTAGCGGGGGCCCCATGGTCCGCGCGGTCCTGACGCAAAAACTCGTCGACACGAGGGCGCAACTTTCGCCTGTCCGTGTCGTCATCTGGGTGACGCAACACGGAAAGAGAGCAGATGTTCGATTACATCTTCTTCGCGATCGTCGGCATTCCGTTCCTGCTCGGGATCTTCGTCCTGGTGACCGGCCGCTAGAGCGCTCGCTCGTCAGGCTCGCGTCTTCCGTCATAGGGGTCGGTGCCCGGTTGGGCGCCGCCCAGAAGCTGACGTGAGCGAGGCCGCTTCCTGGATCGGCGGCCGCGCCGCCCGCAGCGGTTCGGCATCAGGCACTTACGTCGAGCAGTCCCTGCGAGCCCGGGCTGCCCGCGCCCTGGCTCGCGCCGGTCTTGGCATCGCCTCCGGTGGTCGTGGTCGAGATCACGACCCCCGATGAATTGGTGACTGTCGTGGTAGTGGAGCCGTTCGGGTTGGTCACGGTCGTCGTCGCGTCGGCCGAATTCCCGGACGTCGCTCCGGCGGCCGACCCCGTCGGCCCGCCGCCCGGAGGAGCGCCGCCCGAGTAGGCTCCCGAAACCTCGCCGTTCGCCGAAATCCCGGTCATCCCGCTCGCCTCGTCCTTTGGGCCATCCTGCGCGTCAACGGCAAAGGAGACGTTAAGCCCGCACGGTCGGTGGGACCGCGTCGACGATGAGCGGTCCGGAGGCTACGGCACCGCGGCGCCGCGGCGGTTAAGATAGATCGCGTGCACCGTGGTCTCGGCCGTGATGAACAGACGTGATCCGAACCGGCCGCCGAAGCAGAGATTGGACACGATCTCGGGGACCACGATGCGGCCGAGCAGCGTGCCGTCGGGACCGACGCAGTGCACGCCGTCGCCGGCGCTGGTCCAGACATTGCCCTCGCTGTCGCAGCGGAACCCGTCGGCCGCGCCCACGGCAGGCGCGTAGAACGACCGCCCCTCGCCGATCCGCCCGGCGCCGAGATCGAGCACGTCGAACACCCGGATCTCGCGCTTGACGTTGGGATCGAACATCCGGCCGGTCTCGGCGATATAGAGACGCTTGCCATCCGGCGAGAAGCAGAGCCCGTTCGGACCATCGAACGCGTCGGTCACGATCGACAGCGCGCCGCTCCGCCCGTCGAGGCGGTAGACGCGGCAG
Source organism: Acetobacteraceae bacterium (assembly GCA_965199345.1). GTDB lineage: Bacteria > Pseudomonadota > Alphaproteobacteria > Acetobacterales > Acetobacteraceae > CAXTPV01. The sequence goes on along the minus strand of CBDARA010000004.1, from coordinate 21,883 downwards.
GGCTGCTCCTCCTCCGCGACGCCCTCGCCTTCGTAGTCCTGCGCGATGCCGTAATGCGGGTCGGTGAACCAGATCGCGCCGTCCGAGGTGACGACGACGTCGTTCGGCGAGTTGAGTCGCTTGCCCTCGTAACGATCGGCCAGGATCGTCACCGTGCCGTCGTGTTCGGTGCGCGCGACCGCGCGCGCGCCGTGCAGGCAGGAAATCAGCCGGCCCTCCCGATCGCGCGTGTTGCCGTTCGCGAAGCGGCTCGGCTGCCGATAGACCGAGGCTCCGATCCCCTCGATCCAGCGCATGATCCGGTTGTTCGGGATGTCGCTGAACAGGAGGGTGCCGCTGTCGCCGAACCAGACCGGACCTTCGGACCAGCGCAGGCCCTGCGCGAGCGTCTCGAGCCGCGCGTTGAAATGGACGTAGCGCGCGAAGCGTTTGTCGACGATCTCGCGGTCTCGCATCAGCGCCCCCAGATCCTGGCGTACACGTCGCGGTAGCCGTTGTCCGGATCGAACAGATCCTTCTTGCCGCCATCCTCGTCGATGTTGGCGACCGTCACGAGATGCACCGGCGTCACGTAGAGCGACGGCTTGGCGCCGGCGAAGGCGCGGTTCAGCTCGTCGATCACCTGCCAGCCATGCAGCTGCAGCGGCTCGGGCACGGTGCCGGCCTGGAACTGGCCGTTGCGGATCCGCTCGTAGGCCGATTGGCTGCCGTCGCCCGCGCTGACATTGACCGGAGGGCCGGCCGGATCGCGACCGGCGGAAATCAGCGGCGGCCCGATATAGTCGAAGTAGAGATCGTTGATGCCGAGGCTCCAGGTCCAGGTCTTGCCGAAGCGGCCGAGCAACGACGTGGTGAGCGGCGGCATCCGGGTGGACGTGTCGTCGAGCGGCGTGTCCTCGAAGGCGAGGACCTTGCAGCCCGGGCAGGCGGCGATCGTGTCGCGCATCCAGTGGCCCTTCGCCAACGCCATCGCGTAGGCGCTGTCGGCGAAGATCACGACGTCGGCGTGGCCGTCGCTCTTGGCGATCGCGTAGTCCGCGGCGATCTCGGCGACGCGGTGATTGTCGCTGGTGACGTTGGTGAAGAGGTCGCCGTTCAGCATCGGCCCCGGTACCGGCCCGCCGTGCCAGGCGACCACCTTGATGCCGGCCTTGGTCGCCTGCTGGATGGTCGCGGCGGTCTGCACGGCGTCGAAGCCGCCGACGATGATCCCGTTCGGCTGCAACGCGATCGCCTGCGAAAAGGCCGACTGGATGCCGGACACGCTGCCCTGACCGTCGACGATCCTGAGCGTCCAGCCGATCTTCGCCGCCGCCTGCTTGGCGCCGTCGCTGACCCCCTGGATACCGCCGTTGCGCATGTCGCCGGCGACATAGACGACCAGCTTGTGGGGCACGGCCTTCGGACCGGTGGTCGGACCATCCCAGCGCGTCACCGGCGCCACCGCCGCGGCGACCGCCGTCTTGGCGTCGGCGACCGGATCACCCGCGGCAGACGCGGCGAAGGGCGCGAGGATGAGGGCGGTCGCGGCGAACAGCTCGAGCCTTGTCATGCGGATGTCCTTGTTCTTGTTGTTTGCGGCCGGTCGGCTCAGCCGCGGACGCGGGCGCGCTTCCGGCCGGTCCAGCCGGCAAGGCCGATCGCGAGCAACAGCGTCGCCCCGTTGAAGGCGGGCTCGACCCAGAAGGCACCGCCCATCTGCTCGATGCCGGAAATGCCGATCGCCAGCACGACGACGCCGACCACCGTGCCCCAGATGTTCACGCGGCCCGGATTGATCGTCGTCGACCCGAGGAACGCGCCCACCAGCGCCGGCAGCAGGAACTCGAGGCCGACCGATGCCTGGCCGAGCCGGAGCCGGGCCGCCAGCACGACCCCGGCGACCGCCGTGATCAGGCCGGACAGCGTGAACGCGAGGATGGTGTAGCGGCGGGTCGGGATGCCGTTCAGCGCGGCGGCGCGCGGGTTCGCACCGATCGCGTAGAAGTAGCGGCCGAGCGGCGTGTAGACCGACATCACCCAGAGCGCCGTCGCGATCAGCGCGACGTAGACCGCGCCGATCGGAATCGGACCGATCGTCATGGTGTCGAGCCGGAAGAAGCTCGGATCGAGACGGCCGATCACCTGCCGCCCGCCGGTCCACGCCAGCGCGACCGCGTAGGTCACCGTGCCGGTGCCGAGCGTCGCGATGAAGCTGTCGATCTGCGCCACCTCGACGAGAACGCCGTTGAGCAGGCCGAACATCGCGCCGAGCAGCAGCACGACCAGCACCGCGACCGGCCAGGGCAGCCCGTCGAGCTGCAGCGAGATCGCGAGAATGTGCCAGAGCACGACGCCGTAACCGACGGTCAGGTCGATCTTGCCGGTCATCATCGGCACCGTCGCGGCGAGGGACAGCATCGCGACCACCGCCTTGTCGCTCATGATCGAGCGCGCGTTCAGCCAGGTCGGGAACGTGTCCGGCAGGATGATCGAGAACACCACGACGAGCAGGATCGCCAGCAGGACAAGCCCGTAGATCGGCAGCAGCGTCGCGATGCGCGTGCCGATCGAGGCGCCCCGGAGAGCGCCCGGCGCCGGTTCCAGCGCGGTCGATTTCAGCGTGCTCATGCGGCGATCTCCGCCGGCGCGTCGGACATCCCGGCGGACGCGGCCCCGAGGATCGATGCGACCGAAAGGTCGTCGCCGACGATCTCGCCCGCCACGCGCGCGCGGCTGAACACGACCGCGCGGTGACAGATGCTCGCGACCTCCTCGAAATCGGTCGACACCACGACGATCGCGAGACCGTCGGCGAGCGCGTTCCGGATCAGCCCGTAGATCTCGGCCTTGGCGCCCACATCGACGCCGGCGGTCGGCTCCTCCAGCACCAGCAGGCGACGGGCGACGCCGAGCCAGCGCGCCAGCACCACCTTCTGCTGGTTGCCGCCCGACAGCGTCTCGACGGGTCGCTCCGGAAGGTTCGGCCGCAATCCCATGCGCTGCCCGGCCTCGCGCGCCTCGGCGCACTCGGACGCGGGCGTCCGGAGCGAGAACGTCCGCCGGCCGCGCGCCGCCGGATTCAGCAACAGGTTCTCGCGGATGCTGAGCGGCATGCCGAGGCTCTCGCCCACCCGGTCGGCGGCCACCAGACCGACGCCGAGCTTGATCGCGACGCTGGGGGACGCCGGCGCGAACGGTGCGTCGTCGAGCGACGCGCGTCCGGCCTCGATCGGCACGCAGCCGAACAGCGCACGGCCGATCGCGTCCTGACCGGCGCCGCGAAGGCCGACCAGTCCGACGATCTCGCCCCGGCGCACCGACAGATCGAGCGGTCCGGCGCCGCCCGCCTCGAAGCCTTCGAGGCGAAGGCGGACGGGCCCGGTCGGCGCCGCGGCACGGGCGAAGATCTCGGACGGCGGACGCCCGACGATCATCGCGACGAGATCGCGGCCATCCGTCTCGGCGACCGGCTTGGCGCCGACCAGGCGTCCGTCGCGCAGCACCGCGACCCGGTCGGCGACCGCGAACACCTCGTCGAGCCGGTGCGAGACGTAAATCATGCCGATCCCCTCGCCGCGCAGATCGCGGAGCCGGCCGATCAGGCGCTCCACTTCGTCGGCGGGCAAGCTCGCGGTCGGCTCGTCGAGCACGAGGACGGAGGCGTCGGCGGCGAGCGCGCGCGCGATCGCCACCAGCGACCGCTCGGTGCGCGACAAGGCCAGGATGCGCTGGTCCGGATCGATCGCGACGCCGAGGCGCTTGAGCGCGGCCTCGGCGCGGCGCCGTGCCCCGGGCCATGAAATTAGGCCGCTGCGCCGCGCGTAGCCGACGCCGAGCGCCACGTTCTCGGCGACCGTCATCCAGTCGACCAGGCCGAGATCCTGATGGATGAAGGCGACCGGCGCCGGTCCCGCGCGTCCGGCCGCGCGGTGCCGATAGGGTTCGCCGCGCAACAGGATGCGACCCGCATCGGGCGCGTGGACGCCGGCGAGGCACTTGATCAGGGTCGACTTGCCGGCCCCGTTCTCGCCGAGCAGCGCCACGATCTCGCCGGGCTCGACCACGAGCGAAACGTCGTCCACGGCGAGCGTGCCGCCGAACCGCTTCGAGACATGCTCGAAGGCCAACAATGATGACATCGACGATCCCACCCCGGGGCCGGTCTTCCCGCGGTCCCGGCGCGCGGGCGCGACGGGACCACTGCGAGACCGGCCTTGCCTTTCCGCTTGGCGAAAAGTTATCGCATCGGGGCCCGATCGCCGGAAAGACATTTCCGCACGGCCACGGAGAACCAACCATGCGTCCTGTCGTGCTCCAGCTCACGCCGCTGATGCGGTCCGTCCAGTCGGTGCTCGACGACGAGTACGAGGTGATCGCCTGGCCAGAGGACCAGCCCGGACAGGAGGCGCTGATCGCGTCGCGCGGCAGCGAGATCGAGGTCGCGACCACCAGCGGCCACCATGGCATCGACACCGCACTCGCCAAGCGACTGCCGAAACTCAAGCTCGTCGCGATCAACGGGGTCGGCTTCGATCGCGTCGACATCGACGCGATGAAGGCGCTCGGTGTCGCGGTCACCAACACGCCGGACGTGCTGACGGACGACGTCGCCGACGTCGCGATCGGGCTGATGATCAACGCGATGCGGCGCCTGCCCGCGGCCGAGCGGCACGTCCGCGAGGGACACTGGCCGAAACGCGACCCGAAGCTCGCCCGCACCGCCTCGGGCCGGCGCTACGGCATCCTCGGACTGGGACGGATCGGGCTCGCGATCGCCGCGCGCCTCGGAGGCTTCGGCGGCACGATCAGCTACTCGAGCCGGACGCGGAAGGACGTCGCCCACGCATACTACCCGGACGCGCGATCGCTCGCCGAGGCATCCGACGTGCTGTTCATCGCCAACGCCGCCAACGCATCGACCCGCGGCATGATCGACCGCACCGTGCTCGACGCGCTCGGCCCCGACGGCATCATCATCAACGTCGCGCGCGGCGCCATCATCGACGAACCGGCCCTGGTCGCGGCGCTGGTGGAAGGCCGGCTCGGCGGCGCCGGCCTCGACGTGTTCACCGACGAGCCGCACGTGCCGACCGAGCTCCTGACGCTCGAGAACGTCGCGCTGGCACCGCATGTCGGCAGCGCCACACACGAGACGCGGGAAGCCATGGGCCGGCTGATGCTCGACAACGTCGCCGCGCACGCCGCGGGCCGGCCGTTGCTGACGCCGGTGGAGTAGGAGGAAGGCCAGGGGCTCCGCCCCTGGACCCGGTCGAGACCCATCGCGCTTGCTGAAGGAAGATCGCAGGCGACACCATCGATGCCCGCGCGACCGGGGTTGTCCTCAACCCGTGGGATCCAAGGGCCTCGGGCCCTTGGCGGGGTCCAGGGGCAGAGCCCCTGGCCTTACCTCAACCCCGCCAGCGCCGCCTCGAGCCGGTCCGCGTCGCCGGTCGCCTGCGCGAGGCGTTCGCGCGTTTCGGCGACCACTTCGGGCTTCGCGCGATCGACGAAGTCGGCGCGGTCGAGCTTGGCCGAGAGTTTCGCGCCTTCCGCGCGGGCGCGGTCGCGCTCCTTGGCCAGACGGGCGCGTTCGGCGGCCAGATCGATCGCGCCGCCGAGCGGGACGAACAGGGTCGCCTCGTCGAGGATCGCCTGCGCGCATCCGGGCGGCGGCGCGCCGTCGAGTGCCGCGACGCTCTCGATGCGCGACAGGCGGGCGAACGCGTCCGACCAGGCCTGCGCCCGGGCGAGCGTCACGGGGGTGGCGTCGCGCAGCAGCAGCGTCAGGCGCGCCGACGGCGGCACGTTGAGCGTGGCGCGGAGGGTCCTGACCGCGCCGATCGCGCTCGTCACCCAAGCGAGCTCCCGCCTCGCCTCCTCCGCCCCGGTGACCGCGACGGGTTCGGGCCAGGCGGCGCGCATCAGGCTTGCCGCCGCGGCGTGGCCAAGCGCGGCCGCGAGCGTTTCGGTGACGAACGGCATGATCGGGTGCAGCAGGCGCAGCACGGTGCCGAGCACGTGCGCCGACACCGCGCGCAGCGTCGGGTCGCCGGCGAAGGCGGGTTTGGCGAGCTCGAGGAACCAGTCGCAGAACACGTTCCAGGTGAAGCGCGTGCAGACCGCGGCGTATTCGTCGAAGCGGTAGGCGTCGAGTGCGGCGGTCGCGTGCGCGATGGCGTCGTTCGCCTCCGCGAGGATCCAGCGTCCGAGCGGCGTCGCGACATCGGCCGGAGCGAACGGGAGCGGGCTCGCCGCGTCGTTCATCTCGAGCAGGCGGGCGGCGTTCCAGATCTTGTTGACGAACGCGCCGTGCTCGGCGACGCGCCGGCCGGACAGTTTCACGTCGCGTCCCGGTCCGGTCAGCGTGCAGATGGTGAAGCGAAGCGCGTCGGTGCCGTGTTCGGCGATCAGCTCGAGCGGATCGATGCCGTTGCCCTTCGACTTGCTCATCTTCTGGCCGCGCTCGTCGCGCACCAGGCCGTGGATCACGACGTCGCGGAACGGCACGTCGCCGGTGAGGTGCAGCCCGAGCATCATCATCCGGGCGACCCAGAAGAAGATGATGTCGAAGCCGGTGACGAGCACGCTGGTCGGGTAGTAGCGGGCGAGCTCGGGCGTGGCGTCCGGCCAGCCGAGCGTCGAGAACGGCCACAGACCCGACGAGAACCAGGTGTCGAGGACGTCGGGATCCTGCGCGAGCGCGACGCTTTCGCCGTAGTGCGCGCGTGCCTGCGCGGCGGCGTCGTCTTCGTCGCCGGCAACGAACACGCGGCCGTCCGGGCCGTACCAGGCCGGGATGCGGTGGCCCCACCAGAGCTGGCGGCTGATGCACCAGGGCTGGATCTCGCGGAGCCAGGCGAAGAACGTGTTCTCCCATTGCCTGGGGTGGAACACGGTGCGGCCCCGTTCGACCGCGTCGATCGCCGCGGGCGCGAGTGCGGCGGCGTCGCAGTACCATTGCTCGGTGAGGCGGGGCTCGACCACGGCGCCGCCGCGCTCGGCGTGCGGCACCTGGTGCACGTGCGGCTCGACCGCGACGAGCAGGCCGAGACGCTCGAGCTCGGCGACGATCGCAGCGCGCGCGTCCTCGCGGACCCGGCCGCCGAGGCCGCGGACGAAATCCGGGTCGGCGAGGTCGGGCACGGACGCGAGCCCGTCCTCGATCTCGCCGAGGAACACGCGGGCATCGGCATCGAGGACCGACGGCATCGCGAGACCGTGGCGCGCGCCGACGGAGAAATCGTTGAAGTCGTGCGCGGGCGTGATCTTGACCGCGCCGGTGCCCTTCTCGGGGTCGGAATAGGTGTCGGCGACGATCGGGATCCGGCGCCCGGTCAGCGGCACGATCGCCTCGCGTCCGACCAGCGCGGCGTAGCGCGCATCGGCGGGATGCACGGCGATCGCGGTGTCGCCCAGCATGGTCTCGGGGCGCGTGGTCGCGACCGTGACCGACTGCCCGTCGGCGCCGGCGACCGGGTAGCGGATGTGCCAGAGATGGCCGCGAACCTCGCGGCTCTCGACCTCGAGATCGGAGATCGCGGTGCGGAAGCCGGGATCCCAGTTGACCAGCCGCCGGTCGCGGTAGATCAGCCCCTCGCGGTGCAGTCGGACGAAGGTCGCGCGCACCGCGTCCGACAGGCCGTCATCCATGGTGAAGCGCTCGCGCGACCAGTCGAGCGAGGCACCGAGGCGGCGGAGCTGCCCGGTGATCTTACCGCCCGAACGCCCCTTCCAGTCCCAGACGCGGGCGAGGAAGGCCTCGCGTCCGATCGCGGCACCCGAGGAGCCCTCGGCGGCGAGCTCGCGCTCGACCATGAGCTGGGTCGCGATGCCGGCATGGTCGGTCCCCGGCACCCAGAGCGCGTCGCGGCCGCGCATGCGGGCGGCACGGACGAGGATGTCCTGCAGCGTCGTGTCGAGCGCGTGGCCGATATGGAGACTGCCCGTGACGTTGGGCGGCGGGATCACGATCGTGAATGGCGCGGCGCTCGACTGCGGATCTGCCGCGAAGGCGCCGCTCTCCTCCCAGGCGCGCGCGATCGCCGCCTCGGCCTCGGCATGCGTGAAATGCTTGTCCAACATGACGGGACTTCTAGCAGGGTGCTCCGAAGGGAGAGAAGGCCGCGGCGCCGACCCGGTCCGGCGCCCTCTCCCCCAAAACGTGCGGAGAGCGCCGAGCCGGCCGCGTGGCGCAGGGGCGGTGATGCGGGCGTCGCCGCACCGCGCCGCGGCATCGGCGGGCCCGCGTCGCGCAAGCGCGACCGACTGCCGCTGCGGATGTTCGGTGCGCTCAGCCCCGTTCGGCGATGCGGGCGATCTCGGCGCGGACCAGTTTCTCGACCAGCGGCGGCAGTTCGGCATCGAGCCACTCGCGAAGCAGCGGGCGAAGCTCCTCCCGGACCAGATCCTCGATGGTCGGGCCGCCGCGATGCACGGCGACGCTGGCCTTTTCGCGAAAGGCGGTGCGAAGCGACGCAAAGGCGCGACCGGCACCGCGGCCGGCTTCTTCGCCGAGCACGCCGCCTTGCCGCTCGCGGCCGGTTTCGACGCCCGGGCGGGGCACCGCCCGATCGTCTCCGGCCTCGCCCGGGTCGGCCGGACGTCCCGCGCTCGTCCCGGCGTGCCGGTCGGATACGGGTGTCGCGCGTCCGTCGCGTGCCTCATCTGTGAAGGACGCATCGGCCGGATCGACGATCGTCGCGGGATCGAGGTCGAAGACCGCGTCGTCGCCCGGCGCCGGGCGTCGATCGCCGGTCGCGCGCGCGGCGTCGGTCGCGAGGATGCGGCGCACCGAGTCGAGGATGCCGCGATCGGCCTCGCTGGTCGTCCGCCCACCGAGCCCGCCGTCAGGGCCGCCGTCGCCGGGTCCGCGTTCTCCGAGGCCGCGCTCCCCAACGCCGCGCTCCCCAACGCCACGCTCATTGCGCTCGCCGATGCCGCGTTCGTTCATGTCCCGCCCTCCTGCTGCCGGCCCGGATGCCGGTCGCGGTCAGCGACCGGGCTGCGTCACGGCGTAGTCGTTCGTACCCCAGAGGCGGTCCTTGACCGCGTTGTAGTAGGCCGCGTCGTCGTAGAGCGGGACGTCGAGCCTGAGATCCCGCGCCGTCAACCGTCCGAGCGCGTCCGCCACCTGGTAGGATGCGGTCACGAGCGTTGCCAGGTTCTGAACGAGCGTGGTCTGCGCGTTGAGCAGGGTCTGCTGCTGCAGCAGAACGTCGAGCGTGGTGCTGGTGCCGACGATCGCCTGACGCTCCACGCCGTCGAGCGCGATGAAGCCGGCGCGCACGGCGGCGCGATCGCTGTCGATCGCCGCCCGCGAGGATTGCAGGATCTGCCACGAGCTGACCGCCTGCTGCAGCGCGGTGCGGCGCGCCTCGTCGACCTGGCGGTGCGCCATCTGCTCGGTCTGCCTCGCCTGGCGCACGGCGGCGTATTCGGCGCCACCCTGGTAGAGCGGGATGTTGAGGTTGAGCAGCGCCTCGAAACCCTGGGCGAAGACGCCCTGCTCGCCCTCGTTGTTCTGCTGGAAATATTCGCCTTCCGCCGACAGTTTGGGCATCAGCGCCGAGAAGGCGACGTCGACCGCGTCGCGATCCGACGCCTCGGTGAACAGCTGGAACACGACGCTCGGGTTGTTCTCGACGGAGACGACCATCGCCTCCTGCTCGCTCTTGGTCGGCAGGCCGAGCGGCTGCGGATCGACGAGCTTGTCGGGCGGCGGCGAGCCGACCTGCTGCAGGTAGGTCGCGAACGAGGTCTGCAGCGTGCCTTCGGCGCTCTGCCGCTGGGCGCGGGCGAGCGCCAGCGCGGCCTCCGCCTCGGCGACGTCGGTCCGCGTGATCTCGCCGACCTTGAAGCGGTCCTGGGTCGCACGGAGCTGCTCGGCCAGCACCTGCTCGTTGTTGATCTGCAGCGCCAGCAGCTGCTTGTCCTCGATCACGCCGACATAGGCCTGGACGACGTCGAACAGCACCGTCTCCTCGGTCGCGAGCAGGTTGGCGCGCTCGGCCAGCACGCGGTTGACGGCCTGATGCGTGGTCGCCGTGGTCCGGCCACCGTTGTAGATCGGCTCCACGACGCTCCCGGTCGCCTGGTAGCCGAGCGGGTTGATGCGGTAGGTGAAACCGCTGCCGCCGGCGCCGGTGTTGTTGACCGAGCCGACGCTGGGCAGGAACGCGCCGCCCGCGACGACCTCGGAGGTGTTCTCGTAGGCGCCGCTGGCCGCGACCGTGACCGTCGGACGCCAGCCTGCCAGCGCCGTCGGCACGTTCTCGTCGACCGAGCGGAGATTGGCGCGCTCGGCCTGCAGCTGCGGGTTGGTCAGGTAGGCCTGCGCGAGCGCTTCCTGGAGCGTGTGCGGGATCAGCACCGGTGCGTTCGACACCGGTGCCGCGCCGGCGACCCCGGACAGGATCGTCGTTCCGGCGAGCGAGGCGGCCAGGCCGAAAGCGGCCGAGGAACGTCCTGTCATGGTGCTGCACCCCTCTCCAACGCGCCGGCGGGCGAGCCTTCCTGCCACACGCGACCGTGAGCCGCCAAGCTCGGGCCCCTTTGCGCTCGCGGAAAGGGCACCCGTTCGGCGGCCGGCGCTGCCTGGGTCGAGGCGCTCAGAACACGAAGCTCCGCTCGGTCCGGAAGCCGTCGAGGATGCTGGCGCTGGCGTCGAACACCTCGCGGAGCCGGAGTTCCGCGCCGGTGTGCTCGCCGATCACCGCGCGTCCGGGGGCGTCCGGCGCGACGAGGATCGTCGCGAGGCGGCCGGTCCGCGGCGCGACGGCGCCCGCGATCGCGTCGGGCACGAACTCGACGCCGCCGTCGATCAGCACGAGATCGTAGGTACCCGATGGCGGCAGGGTGGCGTCGGCCTGCCAGGTGACCGCGGCACCGACCGCTGCACAGGCCGCCTCGCCCGCCTTGCGCAGCGCGTCGTTGCCCTCGACCGCGATCACCGCGAGGCCGAGCCGCGAGAGCAGCGCCGCGGCGTAACCGGTGCCGGCCGCGATCACGATGGCCCGCTCGCCCCGGTGCGGGGCTGCGGCCTGGAGCAGGCGGGCGGTCACCCTTGGTTCCCGCAGCGCGCGGCCGTGACCGAGCGGGATCTCGCGGTCGGCGTAGGCGATGCCGGCATCCCGGGGCGGCACGAAGCGTTCGCGCGGCAGGGCGGCCATCGCGGCGAGGATGAAGGGGTGGCGGACCCGTTCCGGTCGGATCTGCCCATCGATCATGCGCTGCCGCGCGTAAGCGAACGGGTCTTCGGTCGCCGCCATGGCGTGTTCCTCGATCGGACGCGGAGGATGCGGGCTTTAGCGTCCGTCGCCCGCGCCCGCAATCGCGGGCGGCGGCGCGACAAGCCGCTTGACCGTCCGGCGGCGTCGCGCCGATAAGCGCGGCGCGATCGCGCCGGTCCGGTGGCAGAGTGGTGATGCAGCGGACTGCAAATCCGCGAATGTGGGTTCGATTCCCGCCCGGACCTTTCCGACGGCACTGGCCGGTGATCGATCCGCTCGCGGTTTGCCGGCCTCGTCAGCGCTCGCACGACCGGACGAGCAACCGGACGCGACATGGGTTTCACCGACGATGCCTGGCCATCCCGAGCCGCCGCGATGCGATCGAGCCGTCTGCCACGCGAGACGTCGCGCGAGCGCGCGCGACGCCGGTCAGAGGAACGGCAGATAGCGGAACGAGAACAGGACGACATTCTCGTCGGTCTTCGGCGTGACGTTGGTGTCGACCGTGGTCTTGGCGACGGTCGCGACGCTGGTGCCCTGGAACGCCGTACGGCGGATGTACTCCCAGGAAGGCCCGACCTCCATCGTGCCGTAGGGTCCGTGCAGGAAGCGCCACCAGCCGCCGATCACACCTTCGACGAGGCCGCGCGTCTGGCCCGAGCACGACGCGGCCGAGCCCTCGGTTTCGCAGCCGGTGTCGATGAAGGCGCCGTTGCCGTAGCCGAAGGCGTAGCGTGCGGCACCGATCCGCTCGTTGAACGAGCGCTTCGCCTCCTGCTCGGTGCCGACATAGGCGAACAGATCGATCGCCGATGTCGGATGCGCGATCAGGCCCGCCATGGCTTCCACCTCGGGAATCGGGATCGGCGTCCCGTTCTGGTTGATCGTCGCGTCCGGGAGCTGGCCGGAGGCGTAACGTCCGATACCCTGGCCGACCAGTCCGGAGGCCTGGAAGATGAGCTTCGGTCCGACGATCGGTAGCAGCAGGCCGGCGCCGACGCCGCCCGCGAGTACAGTGCGGTTCCGACCGCTGTTGACGAACGGTGCGCTGAGCGTCTGCCGCGCGTTCATGAAGCGGGCGATACCGTCGAGTTCGTAGTGTCCGAACGGCGGGTCGGCGGCGAGCTTGGCGATCACGTCGGGTGCGATATCGTCGGAATAGTTCGCCGTCGAATTCAGCAGTGAACCACCTGCGTTCGCATAATTGTCGGTGCCGCCGATCACGCCGCCGACATCGTTGCTTCCAGCGACGTTCTGCGTCGTCACGTTGAAGACGGTCTGGGGTTCCTCAAACGAAAGACCGGCCCACAGCCTGTGATTGTCGAAATCCTTGACGAACCGGAGTTGCCATTGCCGGGTCCAGTTGAACCCGACCAGGATCTGCCCGTCGGACGTCAGCGGCACGGACTCCTGACGCGGCGTGATGCCGACGCGGTCCAGCGTCAACAATGACCAAGCCTGGCCGCCGAGGAAGTGGAAGCCGAGATCGGCGTTGTCGTAGGTCGCGTAAGCCTGCCGGAGCCGGAGCGAGTAGGAGTTGCTCTCGTTCGAGTTCGACGAGATCCCGGCAGACTCGAAATCTGTCTCGAAATAGGCAGCGACCCGGACGGCCGTGGATGGCCTACCCTCGATCAGCATCGAGAAGCGTGAGGCCCGCGCGGTCCCACGAAATTCCAGCTCGTGATAGGTCGGCGATTGGGGATATGGGACCGCGTTGAAGTTCGTGGCGAAGTCTGCGACCTCGTTGCGCGAGCGCTCGATCCCGAGCGCCTCGACGAAGCCGCCGAGCGTGATCGTGACGTTGCCGACATCGATCCTCCCCTGCGAGCCGAGTGCCGACGCGTTCTGCTGGCCGGCCGTTTGTTCCGGGTGCGGACCGAGGCCATTCTGGGCCAGGTTCTGCGCGCGAAAGACACCCGGCGGCGCACCGTTGCCTGCGGCGTGGAACAGATTGCCGACCGGACCGCCGGAAAAGCTTTGGCTTCCGCTCAGTGCCAGCGCTCGCTCGTTCGCCTGCCGCGCCTCGTCGCGCGCGACCCGGGCCGCGGCCAAGGCGCGCGCGGTGTCGCCTCTTCGTACCGCTTCCTCATGTCGGACGCGGGAGAGTTCGGACCGCAGCGTATCGATCTGCCGTTCGATCGACGCGATGGAGGCGTTCTCCGCCTCGGCGGGGCAAGTGAGGCAGCCATACTCCGCCAGCGTGATTGCGGTGGTGAGGCACAGCAGGCCGCGGAAGCTTCGCATCGTCGGATCCACTCTGGAGAGCGTCTCTTATCTCCCCCTTTTGTCCGTAGATCGAGTGCGCCAAATGCCTAAAGCAGCATGCTCTGGCGTGTTTTTGGTGGACGTGTCCATATCATCACACCCGGACTATGTAGAATTGCCGCAACACTCCTCCTTGCAGCCGTCCTCTGATGACAGGAGGCCACCCGCTCAGGCTCCGGTCGGCCTCCAAACCGGCACGTCGGCCACTCGCAACCGTTCCGGAATGAGACCGGCTTCGAGAAACGTGTCGGCGATATGCTGCTGCTCGGCGATGGCCGCGGCGTTCACGGGCTGGATCCGATATCCCCGACGCGCGTCGATACGCGTCACGACCTCCAAGGGCGCACGGCCCCAGAGCGGCGACAGCAACGTCGCCGCCGCTTCCGAATTGGCATGGATCCAGTCGGACGCGCTCAGCAAGGACTGGTAGACGATGCCGACCACGTCCGGATGCGCACGGGCGAACGCCGCATCGACCATGTAATATCGATTGTACGACGTGACGCCGGTGCCGTCTCCGAGAACACGGACCGGCTGCTGCGACTCGCTGATTGCGAGGAATGGATCCCACGTCGCCCAGGCGGCGACCTTGCCGGACCGGAACGCGGCCGAGCCGTCGGATGCCTCGAGATAGGCCGGACGCACGTCGGTCAGCGTCAGCCCGGCGCGTTTGAGCAGCTCGAGCAGCATGTAATGGGCACCCGATCCTTTCGAAACGGCGATGGACCGGCCTCGAAGATCGGCGATCGTGCGCACGGGGCTGGCGGACGGGACGATGAGGGCTTCCGCCGACGGCGACCCCTTCTCCATCGCGTAGTAGGCGAGCGGTGCGCCGGCCGCCTGCACGAAGATCGGCACGCAATCGGCGACGTCGCCGTGAAAGGTGACCACGTTCGCCGACATGGCATCGATGATGCGTTCAAACTGGGCGAAGTCGGGCCGGTATCCGGCGGCTGCCAGTCGACGCGTGAGTTCGCCATTGGTCATCAGCACGATCAGCAGTGCCGACGAGCGCTGGTAGCTGAAGGTGAGACGCATCGGCGTGACGGCGCGCGCGACGCTCGAAAGCAACGCCGCAGACATGGTTGATGCGGCAAACCGACGTCGCGTGCTCAGCGTCGTGGTCTTCACGCCGCCGTCCTGCTCAAGCCGAAATATTCAAGCGGCACGTTGCCCTCCTATGCTCGACGGAACGCTCCGCGCGCTCGCCGCACGGCCGTGCGCGACAGGACCTGCGACCACAGATCGGCCAGGTGCAGCCGCCGCGAAGCCGGCGGGTCGGCATTCGTGGCCATGGTTTCCTCGCAGTCTCCCGGGGCGTCTCTTCGACCGGATGCATGACCGGATAAATCACAGCGGTCAAGGGGATGAAGCTATTAGCCACGTCAGGACGGGTGGATTGCACGACGCCAAAGAACAATCTACGTGTGATCCATGTCAGACCATCCGCTCCGCCTCGGTGTCTGGGCACTCGTGCACGGCAGCCGGGCCGCGCTGCACGATCCCGAGGAGCCGTACGACGCGAGCTTCGCCCGGAACCGGGCACTCGTGCTGGAGGCCGAAGCACTCGGCTTCGACAGCGTGCTGGTGGCACAGCACACGATCAATCCGCATGATCCGACCCTCGATCAACTCGAAGCCTGGACGGCATCCGCGGCGCTGGCGGCGCTGACGTCGCGCATCGAGATCATCGCGGCGATCAAGCCGATGCTCTACCATCCCGTGGTGCTCGCCAAAATGGCACTCGGCATTCACGAGATCAGTCACGGTCGCTTCGCGATCAACCTCGTCAATGCCTGGAACCGGCCCGAGATCGAACGAGCCGGGATCGTGTTCGCCGATCATGACGCTCGCTATGCGTACGGGTCCGAATGGCTTGACGTGGTCAGGAGACTGCTCGAGGGCGAGCGGGTCAACCATGCGGGGGACAATTTCCGCATCGAAAACTACGAATTGCGACCGGCCGCGGCGGCGTCGACGCGGCCGCGGATCTATCTCGGCGGCGAAAGCGAGCCGGCGCGCGCGCTGGCGGCGGCGGCGAGTGACGCGTGGTTCATCAACGGGCAGCCACGCGGCGCCGTCCGGGCGCTGATCGAGGACGTGGCGGGGCGACCGCGTGCGGGACCGGCACTTCGGTACGGTTTGTCGGCCTTCGTCATCGCGCGCGAAACTGAGCACGAGGCGCAGAACGCCTACCGTCGATTGCTCGGGCTTGCGGAACAGGACGAGGCGCTCCGCGCCGCACAGCGGGCGAACACCGACCAGGCTGTCGTGATGAAGCACGTGATGGCGCAACGCGAGCACGTCGGCACGAACGGCGGCACGGCTGCGGGCCTTGTCGGCAGCTACGATCAGGTGGCGTCGCGGATACGCGAGTTTCACGCGTCGGGGGTCGAACTCTTCATGCTGCAATTCCAGCCATTCGAGCGTGAAATGCGTCGCTTCGCCGCCGAGATCATGCCGCGTCTGCCGCGCGGGTGACTCCGGGCCCGCTGGCGCGCGCGCGTGCACGGTCGCATCTTCGTCATCCCTGCCCCGCGATCCAGAAGCGCGGCGGTGGCGTCCCGTTCACCGCCCAGTCCCCGACGATCCGTTCCTTGTAGACGAGAGGATTGTGAGACGCGACCGTACGCGCGTTCCGCCAGTGCCGATCGAGTGCGAGGGTGCGATCGGTCGCCGAGGCGCCGAGCGCGTCGAACATCTGCGCCGTCGCGTCGAGGACCAGCCGTGCGACCGTGGTCTGTGCCGAAGCGACCACGATCTCGGCCGCGTCTCCCTCGCGTTCCGCACGGTCGTCGTCGCGCCGATCGATCGCCTCGTAGACCCGCTGCACCGATTCGGCCGCCCCGAGCGTGATCGCGCCGGCCGCGTAGGCGGCACTCCGGACCGTGCCGACCACCTGCAGGATCTGCGGATCGGTCGCCGGCACGCGCGAGTTCGCGTGGCTGTAGGTGCGTCGCCGGTTCGCCACGGCGCCGGCGAGATCGTTCGCGGCGCGCCGGGCGATGCCGGACAGCGTCGCGAGATGCACGAGCTGGAAGAACGCGCCGCGATGACGTGACCGGTCGGCGATCGGGATCAGTTCGTCTGTGGCGACAGGTGTCGCGTCAAAGTGCGTCGTGCCGCTGCCCGTCAATCTTTGACCGAAGCCGTTCCAGTCGTCGATACGAGTGACTCCGGGCGCGGTGGCGGACACCAGGCCGGACACGAGTTCGCCATCCCGCATGGCACCCACGTTCACCCAATCCGCATAAACGGCGCCGGTGCTGTAGTATTTTGTCCCGTGCAATGCATAACCGGTCGCAGCCGATCCGCTGAGCGTTGTTGAAAACGAGCCGAGTGGGTTGTCGCCGGCTTCGCTGAGGGCGCTGCCGACCAGTTCACCGGCTACGAAGCGCTCGAACCAGCGCGCGCGCCGCGCCGCGTCGCTGCTACAAAGAACATCCTCGACGGCGCCAAAATGGGCGCGAAGCGCCTGCGGGATGTTGCTGTCGGCCGTCGCGAGCTCGATCAGGAGCGCGAATGTCTCGGGAATGGTGAGACCGGCACCGCCCGCGTCGATCGGGAGCCGAAGCGTGCCGAAACGTGCCTCCTTGAGCGCGGCGATCTCCGCGAACGGCAACGCGCGATCGAGTTCCCGCCGGATCGCACCAGCGCCAATGCGGTCGATGATGGGTCGAAACCGGGCGACCGCCTGCTCATAGCGACCGCTGCGCGGGGTGGGCCAGGTCGGGGCAGCGTCGTTCATGACGTCCTCGAAGCGTGTGACGCACCCCCTTATCACGTTCATTGACGAGATGAAGTGAATTCCACTGCCGTATCGAGCACTTAGGCTTGGTCGGGTCGGCCGCGATGGGTTCGCTCGCGCGTGCCGTCGATGCGCGGCGTGGCAACGTCCTCGGCTTCATGACCGCTCGACCTCACGAGGAAGGGTGAAGCTGACTTCCGTCGGGACACGGCTACGCTCCGACGACCGGCCGGCACTCGCCGCCGCCGACGACCGCGTTGCGAGGAGACCGGCCATCGTGATCAGGACGCTCGCGCCATTGACCCTGCTCCTCGCCTGCGCCGCGGGTCAGAGCCGCGCGGCCGCCTTCCCCGTCGCCGGCGATTGGAATTTCCAGGGCTCGCTCTCGGTCCAGGGCACGCCGATCGCCACGATGATCCAGAACGCGGTGGCGAGCGTCGCGCAGGCTCTGCCGGTCGCGATCGGGACGGTGAACACCGTGCCGGCCGGCACGGCGGCACGGATCACCAGCACGAGCACCGCATCAGCCACCTTGCTCAACTTCTGGCTGCCGCAAGGCGCCACAGGAGCGGCAGGGCCGGCGGGCGGCACCGGGTCGACGGGGGCGTCGCCGACGCTCTCGATCGGCACGGTCGCGACGTCGGCGCCGGGTTCGGCCGCCGCGGTCACCGACAACGTGAACGGCCTCGTCAACACGCTGAGTTTCACCCTGCCGCAGGGCGCGACCGGCGCCGCCGGCGCGGCGGGTCCGGCCGGGAGCGCCGGGCCCGCAGGCGCCTCGCCGACGGTCTCGATCGGCACCGTCACGACCGGCGCGCCCGGCTCGGCGGCCGCGGTCTCGGACAGCGTCAACGGCCTCGTCAACACGCTCATCTTCAGCCTGCCCCAGGGCGCCGCCGGTGCGACGGGAAGCGCCGGGCCGGCAGGCGGCACGCCGACGCTGTCGATCGGTAGCGTCACGACCGGCACCGCGGGATCGGCCGCCGCGGTCAGCGACAGCGTCAACGGGCTGGCCCATACGCTGAGCTTCACCATCCCCCAGGGCGCGCCGGGGGCGAGCGGCGCGGTCGCGACCTCGACCACGGCCGGCAGCGTGCTGCCCGACGGCAGCACGATCGCGCTCGGGTCGAACGGGCAGATCAACGCGACCGCGCAGGTTCCGGTGCTCGGCCCGTTCAGCGCCAGCCGGCGCACGCTCTGCCAGCGTGCGAACGACGTCGTGAACGTGCTCGACTACGGCGCGACCGGGATCGGCTACGGGCAGACCATCGGCACGGCGTACGGGACGACCCTCGCCGCGATCGCGGCCTACAGCGTGACCGACTGCAACGGCAACGCGGTGCAGCCTTTCGCCTGGCTGCTGGACGGCAACTACCACGGCGGCGTCGCCTGGTCGGAACAGTTCACGCCGGCGCAGGACTGGACCGAACTCGAGATCGCGACCGCGGCGGCGGCTTCGGGCAGCACGGCCGTCTCGGTCTCGAACCCGCTCGGCATCGTCGCCGGCGAGACGATCTACGACGGCGTCCTGAACGCGCTGGTCGGCAAGGTCGCCTCGGTGTCGGGCAACGTCATCACCACGGCCGCCGGGCTCACGGCGGCGATCCAGGCCGGCGACGACCTCGTCGTGCAGATCGCGACCACGGTGACCGCCGCCGGCTCGACCAACTCGGCGACGCTCGCGGTCGCCAACAGCTTCGCCGGCAGCGCGAACGGTCTGTCGGTCTGGGACAGCACGCAGGGCAAGGTGGTCGGCGTCGTCTCGAGCATCAACGGCGCGACGGGCCTCACGCTCGCGGCGAACGCCGCCGTCGCAGTCGCCTCGGGCGACAACCTCAACTTCTACAACCCGCTGCTGCTGTCGGGCCTCACCACCACCACGCGCACCGGGCCGGCCGGGCAGAGCGGCCGCTACGCGCTGTGGAACGATCCCGGCCACGCGAGCTTCTACCCACAGGTGGGCGACCTGATCTCGGACGTGTCGAACGCGACGCCCTGCCTGCCCGCCAACGACACCATCACCGCGATCGACGGCACGCCGACCGACGCGAACTACGGACAGATCACGCTGGCGGCGGCATCGACATACGACTGCCCCTACGACACGACGTTCCACGTCGTCATCAGCGACGCCATGGCGCAACAGCTCGATCCGGACTGGCTCGCGCTGCAATCGGCCTTTTACGCCGCGGCGCAGGGGAACGGGAACGCCAACGCGCAGGGCGGCGGCAGGACCGACCGCACGGTGCAACTGCCCGACCTCGAGTTGTTCCCGCAGCGGCCGCTGTTCGCCTACAGCTACAACAGCAATGCCGGCCAGCACATCACCATCCAGGGCCGCGGCGGCGTCTCGGTGCTCGACCCCTACACCGATTTCGGCTGGGGCAAATGCGCGATCTCGTCGGGATCGAACGGCGGCATCAGCCAGTACGGCGTTGGCGTGCGCTACCGCGACTTCACGCTGGAGGGCCCGAACCAGAACAGCGGCGTCGGCACCAACCCCGCGACCGACGAGGGGATCTGCCTCGGCGCCGGCGACAGCGCCGACAATGTCACCGTCAACGGCTTTCACGGCGGCTTCGGCATCCTCGCCGATCACCAGCACATCACCAATTCGACGGCGACGAACAACTATTACGGCGTCTACTTCATGCCGAACACGCCGACGATGGGAAACCAGGTGTTCGAGAACGACATCCTGGTCGCGAACCGGATGGCCTCGTTCGGCATCGCGGCATCGGATCAATTCGACAGCGGCACCGTGCTCGACGTGCATGTCGGCTTCGGCCCGTATGGCTGGCTGAACGAAGCCGCGGGACCCTTCGATCCCTGGCCTGGCTACTACGTCTTCCTGTCCAACGACACCATCATCGACAATTGGTGGGAGGCGACCGGCAACGGCGCGATCGTCGACCTGTCCGGCAAGGGCGGCCTCGACCAGAACACGTTCATCGGCGCGCAGAACAACAACGACGCCCAGTATCCGAGCGAGGCCCTGCCCGGCACCGCCGCCGCGACGATCAAGGTCGCGAACTTCACCCACAACCGCTTCATCGGCGGGTCGATGCTCAACGATTACGGTCACGTGTCGACCGCGATCGTCGACGCGACGGGTATCTGCACCGGCAACACCTTCTTCGGCGCCGACAGCTTCCTCACGCAATCGTCGACGGCCAAGCCCGCGATGATCTGCGGCGCCGACGGCGGCGGCAACAGTTTCACCGGGCAGTTCCAGGGCAGCTTCTACATGGCGGGCGCCAGTCTCTACGCAGGCCAGGCGGCTTCGCTGAACGGCGCGGCGCAGGCGGTCGCCTATTCGAGCAGCGGCGCCTATCTGGGCAGCGCGATCACCGGCGCGAGCAGCGGCATTGCCGGCGAGATGATCCCGGTCGTGCGGTCGGGCACGCGCGTGCCGTTCCAGTTCGATCCGTCGCAGACGGCCCAGACGATCGCCGCCGGCACGTCGCTCACCGCGACGACGAACGGCTATTTCGGCGTGAACGGCGGCGGCCTCGGCACGCAGGTCGGCGTCGTGGTGGTCGGCGCCGGTTCCGGCCAGATCGGACAGGCCGACCTCACGCGCTGACCGGGGACAGCGTCTTGCCGATGGACAAACCGTCTTCCGGCGCAGGAAGGTCCGCCCTTGCGCGCGATCGCGACGGATCGACGATCCCCTCGTGGCGGAGCCGCGAGGCGGAACACCGCGGTGTCGCGCGGCGTTCGCGGCCGGGCCACCGTGGAGACGTCAGATGTCCGCCAAGCAGAACGCCTTCGTCACGATCCTGATCTCGGGGTCGGTCGCGAGCATCACGTCGTCCCTCATGCTCGCGACCGCGAGCCTTTACGAGGGCAAGCGTGCGGTGCAGCCGCTGAATGCCACCAGCCACTGGCTGCACGGTCCCGAGGCGGCCGATCGGAACGAACTCTCGATGGCCAAGACCGGCTTGGGCTTCGGTACTCATCTGGCGGCGACCGTGTTCTGGGCCGCCCTCTTCGAGTTCCTGCTGCGCCGGCGCGATTCGGACACGCTCCGGCCGCGACGCGGCGGCATCGCGCGCACGGCACGCGCCGCCGTCGCGACCTCCGCGATCGCGGCCGCTGTCGACTACACGGTGACGCCGCAGCGCTTCACGCCCGGGTGGGAATTCATCCTGCCGAAAACCGCGATGGCCCTGGGTTACGCGGCGATGTCCGCAGGCCTCGTGCTCGGGCGGCAGTTCGCCGCCGCGATCTGACCGGCGGCTCCGACCCGCGCCGCGCCGGATCATGGCGGCGGCACGGCATCTCCCAGCCGCGACGGACACCGTGCGGGCGCCTCCGAACGCGTGGGCCAATCCGGCATGCGGGAACGGGAACGCACGAGGCGGTCGGTGACCGGTCGTGCGGCGGCGCCTCGAGCGAGTGCGACGCCGAAAACCGGCTCGTGGAGGCATGGAATTCGTGTGTCGAGCCCGCCTCGCGGCGGGATCGGAGGATGCGGGGTCGTCCCGCCGGATGGCGCAAGAGCCACGCCAGGCTTCGGAGACCGGACCAGCCAGCCCGTGCCGACGCGGCGAAGCGACCGACCCCACACTCGAGCGATGGTCGGGCAGGCGGGATTCGAACCCACGACCCCCAGTCCCCCAGACTGATGCGCTACCAGGCTGCGCTACTGCCCGCC
>CBDARA010000003.1:0-37625 GCA_965199345.1 Acetobacteraceae bacterium | reverse complement strand
GCGCTAGGGCAACCTCATGTCGACCGGACCACGTCGTGGTCCCGTCCACATGCGACGAGTTGCCCTATCGACCAATTTCGGGAGCACGACCTTCAGCCAGACCGGTCCCGATCTAGCTGAACGTGCGCAAGGCCCACGCCGCCCGTCGGGTCGGTCGCGCTCGGCGCGGGCGCGCGATCCGGGCCGGCGGCGACGTTCTCGTCGGGACGTCGCTCCGCCCGCGGCGGTGCCCGCGTGCCAGCGGCCGACGCGCTGACACGCCCCGCTGCCGCGGCCGGCGGCGGCATTGGTCCGCAACACTCAGCGCGGTCCACGACCTGACGGCCCGTTCCTGGAAGTGGCGGCACTCGCGTGTACGCCGAGCGCACGCGACGGAAGATCATCCGCCGAGCGGCAGCCCGCACTCGCCGGAGAAGCCGCCGCACGTCGTGCGAGCCCGGCCGTCCGGAAAACCCGAGTGCCGGGAAGCATGGACGACGCCGACCTCGGCCTCGTGGCCCGCATTTGATGGACCTTACACGCCCCAGCGTCGAACGCTCCGAACCGTCCAGATGGACGCCGGCGGTCCGCCGGATGGACGCCGCGGCGTCCGAGCGTTGACGCGTTTGCCGACGAAACCTAGCCTCTGCTGGCGTGAGGATGCCGAGGATCGGGACCGATGATCAAGTCAAGCACCGTTCTCATCGCAAGCGTCGTCACCGTCATCGCGGCACAGGCTGTCCGTGCCGCACCGGTGTCTTGCGTGCCGCACGGCGCTTCCGTGCCGAACGACGCCAACACGACCCACCCGGACGCGCCGTTCTTCGTCGACACGAGCGGCCTCGACCTCAAGACCGCCCCGCCGACGCGCGACCCTCACAATCCCGCGTATCCGCCGGCCACCGAGCTTCCGGACGGGCGGCTTCCCGCACCTGATGCCAACGGCAACTTCATCATCGGTCCGACACATGCTCCGGCACCCGACACCGTCGTTCGCGCCGGCGTACCGCGCGGCACGGTCCGCTCCTTCACGATGACCTCCGACGACAGCGTCATCTATCGGCCCGGCATGATCCGCGACGATGCGGCCGGCTGCGAGAACCAGGCGGTCAACACCGCCGTCACCGCGCCGGGCGATCCGTCGAACCTCCTCGTCACCGCGAGCCACGCCGGGCACTGGACCCGACAGGTGGATGTCTACGTTCCCGCCGAACTCGCGCCCGGCGCCCCGACCCCGTTCATCGTGTTCGGCGATGGTAGCCCTGCAGGCTTCTTCCACGAGCAGATGCTCTTCACGATCCTCGACAACATGATCGCGGCGCATCGACTGCCGCCGATGGTGGCGATCGGCATCGGCGCTGGCGGCCAGGATGCGCAAGGCTCCGAACGCGGCCGCGAATACGATGCCGTCAACGGACTGTACGCCGAGTGGGTCGAGCACGAGGTTCTGCCTCTGGTCGCGAGGACCACTGGCGTGCGCCTCACCACCGATCCCGACGGACGCGTCACGATGGGGTTCAGCTCCAGCGGATCCGCCGCCTTCACCATGGCGTGGTTTCATCCCGAACTGTATCACCGCGTAATCCCCTATTCGCCGACGATGGTGAACCAGGCTTGGCCGCACGATCCGGCTTTGCCGGGCGGCGCATGGCAATACCACGACCGGTGGCCCGGTCCTGCTCAGGCCGACCTCGTCGTGCATGGCAAGGCGGTCACAGCGTCCGATCTCCCCGCCGACGCGCCGTTGATCCCGAACAGCGCGCGGAAACCGATCCGCTTCTGGTTCGAAACCGGCGACCGCGACCTGTTCTACTACGTCCCCGCGATGGCGGACGGGATGCACGACTGGACGCTGGCCGACGAGCGCACCGCCGCTGTGCTCGCCGCGAAAGGCTATGACGATCAGTTCGTGTTCGCCCGCAACGCGAAGCATGTCGACGACGCCGTGGAGGCACAGACGCTGCCCGAGGCGCTCGCCTGGGTGTGGAAGGGCTACCCCGGCGTCGACGCGCGGCCATGAAGGCAGCGCGTCGCGGTCGCGTCGCGCTTCCGCGTTCCGCGATGGCCCGGACGCCGATCGGGTCGAGGAACTGAGGCCGCACGCGACGCCGATCGATCTCGCGACACGAGATATCGCGGGCCCTCGCGGCGATCGCGTCCGAACGGTTCATCGACAGCCGCGACCGGCGCGCCGCCGACCCGAGTTTGGAGCCGGGCAGCCTGGGGCTCGACGACCACCTATGGCGTCCCGTGCGCGGCCCACTCGCGACGGCACCAGGCAACGCCGGGGTGCGTGCTGCGGGTGGGAGCCGACTGTCGCGTCGGGGTGTCTCAGGATGGTCGACGCCATGGCCGCGGGCGCTGCCAGCCCCGATGACACTCACGCGCAGCGTCGGCACGGACGATCTCGGGGATCGCGAGGCGATTCTCGGCGGCTGGAACTCCCGAACTGCGGACCTTAGGTCGCATCCCGTTTCATCGGCCTGGAGCCCTGACATCGCGATCGTCGCTGGTCCCGGTCCCGTGGGAGATCGAGACCAGACGGTCTCAACCTGTGTAGATCGACGCGTCGTAGCCGGGGCTGTTCACGAGAGGCACGTCGACGCCGCCGAGGACGTTGCCGATCACCACGAACGAGACCGCGCCCAGACCGCCGGTCCCGTCGGCGCCGTCCAGCACGGCGATCGCCAGCGTGTTGGGGCCGGACGGGTCGAGGATGCCGTTCGGCACGACAAACTCGGTTTGCGGCCCGACCTTGTTGATGTAGATCCCCATGTGCCAGCCATTGACGAAGATCCGCGCGTTCAGACCGACGGCATCGCGAGCCTTTCGGTGCATTGTCGGGCGCTCCGATCGCGACGAGCAGCGTCTGACCAACTGCGATGTCGGCGGCCCGGTTCGCCGTGGTCGCCCGATCGCTGGGTTCTGTCGCCTCTCCTTCCTCCGCTGCGGTGCGATGGGGGCGCGCGGCCGTGCGGTCGACCGCCGCGACCCGGGCGCTGGCTCACCGGTTGCCGCGGCGGAGGCTGTCGTGCGGAGCCCGCACGCGAAAGAACCCCGGCCGCGCCGTTTTCGCGAAACGATGCAGCTTGCCGCTCATGATTCCGCGATCATCCACCCGGAACCCGCGGCCCAGGTGGGGCAACGGCACCTCGATCGTGGCTCATCGTGTCGCGTCCAGCCCTCCGAGGAGCCTCGATCAGACCCGGCGTGACCGGCGCACCGGGCAGGAACCTAGTCCGATGCGCCGCTGGCCGGGAACAAGCGCCGCGCCAGCCGCTCCATCGACAGGCCCTGCACGACGATGGTGAACACCACCACCGCGTAGACCACGGTCAGCAGCGGTCCGCGCGCCTCGCCGCCGCCCGGCAGGCCGAGCGCCAGCGCGACCGAGATGCCGCCCCGCAGCCCGCCCCAGGTGAGCACCGCCAGCAAGCCGCGCCGCTCGCCCGCGTCGATGCCAAGCGGCGCGGTCGGCGCCCAGACGCTGAACAAACGCACCGCGAGGCTGAGCGGGATCGCGAAGAGGCCGGCGAGCAGCGACGCGCGGTGAAACGGCAGCGCCAGCACCGCGAAGCCGATCAACAGGAACAGGAGCGAGTTCAGCACCTCCTCGACCAGCGACCAGAACACCGGCAGTTCCCGGCGCGTGCGGTCGCTCATCGCCGCGTGGCCGCTCGCGCTGCCGGCGAACAGGCCGGCGACGACGACCGCGATCGGTCCCGACATCCCGAGCCCATCGGCGAGCGTGAACGTTCCCGTCGCGAGCGCGAGCGTGATCATCACCTCGAGGTTGCGGTCGCTCGTGCGGCGGAGCAGCAGCACCGCCGCGTAGCCTGTCACGAGGCCGAGCACGCCACCGCCGAACGCCTCGAAGACGAAATGGAAGGCGACGCGGCCGAAATCGATCACCCCGGCATGCGGCCCGCTCGCGTAGCCGAGCGCCGCCGAGAACGCGACCACGGCGACGCCGTCGTTGAACAGGCTCTCGCCCGCGAACAGCGCCTGCAAGCCGGGTGGCAGTCCGATCCGCCGCAGCAGGCCCACCACCGCGACCGGGTCGGTCGGCGCGAGCATCGCGCCCAGCACCAGGCACCAGGGCCAGGCGACGGTCACGCCGAGCAGCGCGAAGATCGACCACATGCCGCCCGCGAGCAGCAGGATCGCGAGCAGCGTGCCGGCGAGCGCGAGCGCGAGCACCACCAGGCGCCGCTCCCAGAGATGGCCGAGATCGACCTCGAGCGCGCCCGCGAACAGCAGGAAGCTCAGTGCGCCGTCCATCAGGGCACGCGGCAGATCGACCGACCCCAGGACGCGGCGCGAGGCGCCGCCGAGATCGGCGTGCGGGAAGGCGGCGTCGACGCCGATCAACAGGAGCGAGGCGACGAGCGCGATCACCAGCACGCCGATCGTGTGCGGCAGTCGCAGCGACATCCCGTTCAGCACCCCGAACACCGACGCGACGGTAAGAAGGGCCGCGAACAGCGCGAAGGCGCTCATGACGATGTCCCATGCTGGGGTGTGGGCGCGCGCCGCGGGTCAGTGTGGCGCGCACGGCGGCGAGATTGCCGAAAGCTGCCGGACGGAACGCTCCGGTGTGCTGCCACCTTCTACGCGACACCCGCCGCGATCCGGCTCTCGGTTGCCCGAAACTCGTCGGGAAAACGCTCGGCCGCTGCGCATCCGCCCGCGGGGGGGGGGGGGGCACTTGGGGTGAGCGATCGGCCCGCCGCGGGAACGGGCCTTGTCGCGGCCGGCGTCGCCCCGGCCGCTGACCGGCGCCACCCGCTCAGCCGACCCGGAGCGGCGGTCCCGCCATCGTCGGCCAGTCCGAATAGCCGGTCTCGTCGCCGCGAAACCAGGACGCGTTGGGCGCGTCGGCGAGCGGCGCGCCGGCGCGGATGCGCGAGACAAGGTCCGGGTTCGCGACCGAAGGTCGGCCGGACGACCCGAAATCGAGCCTCCCGGCGCCGGTCGGCTCGTTCGCCATGGCCGGATCGTCGCCGTCGTTGCCGAGACGGGCGCCCGCGAAACACTGCCGCAGTGCCCCGATCGATCGCTGCGGGCGTGTCGCGGGTGCATGACGCCCCCGATCGTGTGGCTCCGGGCGAGACGGTGCGCGGCCAGTCCGTCGAGCAGCGCGCCGCATCCAGGGCGAGCCCTGGCCTCGACTTCGCGCCGGCGGTGCGAAGCTGACTGGTCGCGCCGGCGGCGCGAATGCGGATGCCCGCGCCGCATGGCGCGAAGCTGGATGCCCGCGCCGCATGGCGCGAAGCTGGTGCCGCGCGCAGCACGCGACGTGGATCGGGCCGTATCGGACCGCTCGGTTCCGTGGCGCGGGTCACGCCGCGAGCTCCCCGCTCGCCGATGAGGGCATAGCCCTGAGTCCGCCGCGAAAGGATCAGGTGTGGCTTCGACGCCGCATTGCCGCCGCTCGCGGCCGGATCACCGGTCAGCCGGCGCGATGCGACGGCGCCCGGCCTTTCGCTGCCTCCTCAAGCCGGCCATAGATAATCCGAAACGAGGAGCTCACCCATGTCAGCCACCATCAAGACCGGCCTGATCGGTCTGGCGCTGTCGACGCTGCTGGCAACGGTCGCCGCCGCGGAGCCGTATCACCGCCATTACTATCATCATCATTACTACCGGCACTATCATCATCGTCATGGCTGAGTAACGGCGCCGGCACCGGTCTCGCGCGACCGGTGCCGGCCTCCGCCCGCCGGGCGGCGCGATGCCGGGCGTCTGCCCTTCAGGACGGTCCGAAGCTGGCCGCGAGCCAGTTTCGCATCAACCCGTAGGATTGCGCCGCGGCCGCCTGGTCGTAGCGGCACATCCCGCTTCCCGGTGACGCGCTCCGCTCCGTGAAGCAGTGCACCGCGTGACCGATCACCACGAACGACCAGGGCGCCGGGCTCTGCCGCATCTCGGCGACGAACGGGCCGAAATCCGGCGACGTCAGCGCGTCGTCGGCCCCGTTCATCGCCAGCACGCGGGCGCGGATCCGGCGCGCGTCGTTCGGATCGGGCGTCCCGAGCTCGCCGTGGAACGAGACGACGGCCTTCACGTCCGACCCGCTGCGGGCGAGCTCCAGCACCGCCGCGCCGCCGAAGCAGAACCCGATCGCCGCGAGCCGCGCCGGGTCCACCGGCGCCGCGCCGGACGCCGCCATCGCGCGAAGCCTCGCGATTGCGTCCGCCATGCGCCGGCGGAGCGTCACGCGATCGGCGAGCAGCGGGCTCATCGCCGTCCTCGCCGCCGCGTCGCTCGTCGGCCGGATGGCTTCGCCATAAACGTCCGTCAGCAGCACGACGGCGCCGTCGGTCTCGGCGATCATCGTCGCCTTGGCGATCGCGTCGTCGTTCACGCCGTACCAGTTCGGCACCATCACGAGGCCGGGCCGCCTGCCGCTCTGCGCATCGTCGTAGACGAGCACGCTTCGGAACCTGATCCCGTCGAGCATCGACACGACCGGGCGCACCACCGGCGCCGCCTTCGCCTGGCCGGCGAGGAGGCCGAGGGCCAGCCCGACCAGCAGCATCGCGCCGAACGCGGGGACGCGCGCCTCGATCCGGTCGGTCATGACACTCCTTTCACGCGTTCACGCGATTGGCTGCTGGCGCCGGCACGCGATGGCGAACGCGCGCCGTTCGGTCGGGTCGCCTCGTCGAGCCTCAGAATGGTGTGGATATTGGTGAGCGACGTCGCGAGCGTCCGGATCACCCCCGTTCGCAGCACGCCGAGCAGGGCGGCGGCCTTGGTGTTCTCGGACGCGACCGCGATCACGTCCGGGATCAGCCGGAGGTCCTGCAACGTCAGCCCGATCACCCGGTCGCGCATCGCGGTGCTGGCGGGTGCTCCGGTGATGTCGACGAAATCGTAGCCCATCACGTCGCCGATGGTGCCGGTCAGCCGCGCCTCCGAGATCTCGCGCGGCGAGAACCAGCCCATCCGGACGAGATTGCTGTCCTCCGACAGGTCGCCGACGCCGACGAGCGCCATGTCGGCGCGGCGAGCGAGGTCGAGCGCCGCGCGCACCGTCTCGTTGCGGTAGAGCTCGGCGCGGAGTTCGGTGTTGGTGACCAGCGCCGGCGCGTAGAGCGTGCGGCTCTCGCCGCCGAAACGGGCCGCGAGACGGCGGCAGATATGGTCGGGGTTCATGTGCTCGCCCGCCCGCACCGAGCCGCCGATGGCGCAGACGAAGGTCACCCGACCCGCCAGCGGCGCCACCAGCGTGTCGGCGACCGCGGCGACGTTGCGCCCCATGCCGACCGCGACCGTCATGCCGTCGGCGAGCGTGCGCTCGAGATGGGCGGCGACCAGGCTCGCGACCGCGCGCCGCTGGGCGTCGGCATCGCGGTGGTCGACCGAGACCAGCAGCCGGCCGATGCCGAACCGCTCGGCGAACTCGCGCTCCAGCCCGGCACCGAGCGATCGCGGCTGGTGCACGCGGATCTCGACCAGGCCGTCGCTTCGCGCGCGCTTCAGCAGCCGTCCGATCTTCGCGCGCGACATGCCGAACCGGCGCGACAGCTCCTCCTGCGTCGCATCCTCGAAATAGTAGAGCGTCGCGATCTCGACGACCGTCTCGGGCCGCGTTTCGATCGTTTCTCGCCCCGTCATCCGTCTCGGTCACGTGTCATGCGAGTGTGCGGGCCCCGGTGCATCCGTTCACCGCCCGTCGAGATGATCGGGCCTGTCGCGCGTATGCGGCACGCCGCGTCAGGCGGTCGTCAAGGACAATCGCGTCCCGATGCGTTTGCTGCGCTGCGCAATTGATCTCGAGATTGACATATGTGCGATGGCGCGCCCAGTTTAGTCAGGGTCGTGCGTGCGGCATGCGCTCGTCCTGGTCCCCTCCGAGGAAGTCCCGCGATCGTGC
Organism: Acetobacteraceae bacterium; assembly: GCA_965199345.1. GTDB lineage: Bacteria > Pseudomonadota > Alphaproteobacteria > Acetobacterales > Acetobacteraceae > CAXTPV01. The sequence goes on along the minus strand of CBDARA010000003.1, from coordinate 29,764 downwards.
TGAACCGCGTCATCAACGACCCCGACCAGGTCACCGAGGACAGTCTCGTCGGCGTGCTGGCCGCCCATGGCGACCTGCTCGAGCCGACCGACCACCGCCGCGTGCTGCGCCGTGTCGGCGGCACCGATCGGGGCCATGTCGGCGTCGTCACGGGCGGCGGCTCCGGCCACGAGCCGGCCTTTCTCGGTTATGTCGGGCCAGGGCTCTGCGACGCGGTGGCGATCGGCGAGGTGTTCGCGTCGCCCACCGCGAAGAGCTTCCACGCGGCCTTCCGTGCCGCCGACGGCGGCGCCGGTGTCGCCTGCCTCTACGGCAACTATGCCGGCGACAACATGAACGTGAAGATGGCGGTCCGCCTCGCCGCCAAGGACGGGCTCACGGTCAGGACCGTGGTCGCCAACGACGACGTCGCCTCCGCGCCACCCGAAGAGGCCGACAGGCGCCGCGGCGTCGCCGGCGAGATCCTGATGTGGAAGGCCGGCGGTGCGGCCGCGGCTGGAGGCGCCGACCTCGACGGCGTGATCGCCGCCGCCCGCCACGCGATCGAGAACACGCGCTCGGTCGGCATCGGGTTGTCCGCCTGCACGATCCCGGCCGCCGGCAAGCCGAACTTCTCCATCCCCGAGGGGCACATGGAGGTTGGCATCGGTCATCACGGCGAGAAGGGCATCGCGGTGATGCCGACGGCGTCGGCGCGCGAGATGGCGGGCATGATGCTCGACCGCATCCTCGCCGACACCGTCGATTACAGGGGCGAGGACGTCGCCGTGCTGGTGTCCGGTCTCGGCGCGACGCCGCTGATGGAGCTCTACGTGCTCTACGGCCACGTCGACGCGATCCTGCGCGACCGCGGCGTCACGCCGCGACGCCGCTACGTTGGCAACTACTTCACCTCGCTCGAGATGATGGGCGTGTCGGTGACGGTGACCCGCCTCGACGCGGAACTCGACCGCCAGCTCGCGGCGCCCGCGCGTTCGATCGGCCTCGTGGTCGGCGGGAAGGGGAGCTGACATGGCCGACACCGTTCCGCTCGCCGGCACCGGCGCGATCGCGGTCGACATCGCGCGCGCGATCGTCGCCGCCCAGGACGAGCTCACCGAGATCGACGGCGCGACCGGCGACGGCGATCACGGCATCAACATGGGCAAGGGCTTCCGCATGGTGATCGAGCGCCTCGACGGGCGCGAGACCACGCTCGCCGAGGCCTGCCGCGTGATCAGCGACACGCTGCTCGACGAGATCGGCGGCTCGATGGGCCCGCTCTACGGCTCGTTCTTCCTCGAGGCCGGCGACGTCATCAAGGATCGGGACCCGCTCGATGCCGGCACGCTCGCGCGCGCGCTCCGCGCCGGCGAGGACGCGGTCGCCGATCTCGGCGAGGCCAAGGTCGGCGACAAGACGCTGATCGACGTGCTCACGCCGGCGCGCGAGGCGTTCGAGCGCGCGCACGGGCAGGGGTGCGATTTCGCCGCCTGCCTCGACGCCATGAAGGACGAGGCCGCCGCCGCGCTCGAGCGCACCCGCGACATGGTCGCCAGGCTCGGCCGCGCCAGCCGCCTCGGCGAACGCTCGCGCGGTTCGCTCGATGCCGGCGCCGCGTCCTGCAACATCATCCTCCGCACCCTCGCCGACGGCCTCGCCGTCCGGCTGGGCGGCTGAGCGAAACCGGAGCCCGATCATGGCCGACATCGCGACGCTTCCCGACACGATGGAGGCGGTGGTCTGCTACGCGCCGCACGACTATCGCGTCGAAACGGTCGACGTGCCGCGCGCCGGGCCGGACGACATCATCATCGAGGTCGAGGCGGCCGGCATCTGCGCGTCCGACATCAAGACCTTCACCGGTGCGCCGTCGTTCTGGGGCGACAACAAGGGCCAGCCCCGCTACGTCAAGCCGCCGATGATCCCGGGACACGAGTTCCTCGGCCGCGCGGTCGAGGTCGGCGCGAACCGCGCCGCCGAGGGCTGGAAGATCGGCGACCGCATCATCTCCGAGCAGATCGTGCCCTGCGACGCGTGCCGCTACTGCAAGCGTGGCGAGTACTGGATGTGCGAGGTGCATGACCTCTACGGTTTCCAGAAGAACGTCAACGGCGCGTTCGCGAAATACATGCGGTTTCCGAAGACCGGCCGCAACCACCGCGTGCCCGACGACCTGCCGCTCGAGCGCGCGGTGCTGACCGAGCCCTACGCATGCTCGGTGCACGCGGTGAACCGCGGCCTGATCCAGCTCGACGACGTCGTCGTGCTGGCCGGTGCCGGCCCGCTCGGTCTCGGCATGGTGGGTGCCGCCCGGCTCAAGAACCCGTCGAAGCTGGTGGTGCTCGACACCAAGCCCGATCGTCTGGCGCTCGCCAAGACCTTCGGCGCCGACATCGTGATGAACCCGCTCGAGACCGACGTCGTCTCCGCGGTCAAGGAGATGACCGAGGGCTACGGCTGCGACGTCTATATCGAGGCGACCGGCCACCCGTCCTCGGTCGTGCAGGGCCTCAACATGATCCGCAAGCTCGGCCGCTTCGTCGAGTTCTCGGTGTTCGGCGAGGAGGTCACGGCGGACTGGTCGATCATCAGCGACCGCAAGCAGCTCGATCTCTACGGCGCGCATCTCGGTCCCTATTGCTACCCGTTCACCATCGCGGCGATCGCGGACGGGCGGCTGCCGACCGCGGGCGTGGTGACGCACAAGCTGCCGCTCCGCGACTTCATGCAGGGCTTCGACCTGATGAAGAAGGGCGACAAATCGATCAAGATCATGCTGGTGCCGGAGTGAACTGACGGCAGGTCCGGCCGCGGAACGGGGCGTCGGAGCGTGATGGCGTCGACCCGCGCGACCAGGCTGCGCGCGGCCGTGCTGCCGGGTTCGGCACTCGTGCTCGTCGTCGCCATGGCGCTCGACACCCGGGTGGTGCATCTCGGCGCCGGCGGCGTGCCGGTGGTGCCGGGCGCGTTCTCGCCGTCGGCCTTCGGTGCCGCCGAGTTCCCGAAGGTGCGCCTCGCCGTCGAGCGCAAGGCGGTCGACGCCGCGACGCTCGCCGCCGCGATCGCCAAGGACCCCGCCGCCGCCGGCAAGCAATACGGCGTCGCCTCCGATGCCGGTCCCGAATTCCCGGTCAAGTTCGTCGGCGCCGCCGGCAAGTCCGACGGCGGCGATCTCGACGTCGCGATCCCCGGCGTGCCCGGCACCGTGCACGTCGAGGTGCAGACCGGGCCGGCGATCATCGGCACCGATCTCCGCGACGCCACCGGCACCATCACGTTCGGCCAGTTCACCAACCAGATCGTCTATCAGAACGTCGGCGCGGCGCTGAACAAGGCGATGAAGAAGGCGGTGCTCGCGCCGCTCGACACGGCGCATCTCTCCGGCAAGACGCTGTCGGTGGTGGGCGTCTTCCAGCTGACCGATCCGACCAACTGGGTCGTGACGCCCGTGGAGCTCCACACCCGATGAGCGCCGCGGCGTCGCGCGCGCCCGCGGCCGCGGCCGGCGAGATCGTGCTGGCCGCGCGCGGCGTCACCAAGGTCTACGGCAGCACGCACGCGCTCAAGGGCGTCGATTTCGACATTCGCCGGGGACGCGTGACGACGCTGTTCGGCGAGAACGGCGCTGGCAAGTCGACGCTGATGAAGATCCTGTCCGGCGTCACCACGCCGACCGCGGGCGCCATCACGCTCGACGGCGTGGCGGTCACGTTCGCCAACACGACCGAGGCGCGCGACCGTGGCATCTCGATCATCCACCAGGAACTCAGCCTCGCGCCCAATTTGAGCGTGCGCGACAACATCTTCCTCGGCCGCGAGATACGCGGTCGCGGCGGCGTCGACTTCGCCGAGGAGACGCGACAGGCGCGCGCGCTGATGGAGGCGCTCGAGGAGGACATCGATCCGGCGACGCCCGTCGAGGATCTCCGGCTCGGCCAGCAGCAGATCGTCGAGATCGCGCGCGCGCTCTCGGTCGACGCGCGTATCCTGATCATGGACGAGCCGACGTCGGCGTTGAGCGCGACCGAGGTCGAGGTGCTGTTCAAGGTCATCCGCGATCTCACCGCGCGCGGCGTGTCGATCGTCTACATCTCGCACCATCTCGAAGAGGCGCTGCTGGTCACCGACTACGCCGTGGTGCTGCGCGACGGCGCGATCACCGCGACGGCGCCGGCATGCGACATCGACCTTCCCTGGATCGTCCGCAACATGGTGGGCGACCACTACGATCTCGGCTCGCCGCCGTCCGGCTATGTGTTCGGCGCGGTGGCGCTCTCGCTCCGCGACATCTGCGTCGCCGACGCGTCGGGCTCCGGCGCGCTGATCGTCGACCACCTGTCGCTCGACGTGCGCGCGGGCGAGATCGTCTGCATCTACGGCCTGATGGGCGCGGGCCGGACCGAGCTTCTCGAAGCGGTTGCCGGCCGCGTGCCGATGCTCGCGGGCGAGGTGCTGCTCGAGGGCAGCACCGTCGCCGGCCAGAGCATCGCCGGGCGCATCGGCCGCGGCCTGGTGCTGGTGCCCGAGGATCGGCAGCGCGACGGCTTGGTGCAGACGATGTCGGTCGGCGAGAACCTCTCGCTCGCCAGCATCCGCGGCTTCACCAGGGGCCTGCTCACGTCGCGGCCGCGCGAGCGCGGCCTGATCGACCGCTCGATCCGCAACGTCCACATCAAGACCGCCGGCGGCGACGCGCCGATCGGCTCGCTCTCGGGCGGCAACCAGCAGAAGGTCGTGATCGGCAAGATGCTGGCGACCGACCCGAAGGTCATCCTGCTCGACGAGCCCAGCCGCGGCATCGACATCGGCGCCAAGGCCGAGGTGTTCCGCCTGCTCGGCGAAAAGGCGGTCGACGGGCTCGCGGTCGTGTTCTCGACCTCCGAGGTGCTCGAATGCCTCGGCATCGCGCACCGGATCGTCGTGATGCGGCGCGGCCGGATCTCGGCCGAGTTCACGCCGGATGCCACCAAGGAGGAGATCATGGCCGCGTCCGGCGAAGCCGTGGTGGCCGCCTGATGCCGCGCCCGGACTTCGGAAACACGCGATGGCAGACGGCAGGGCCATGAAGAAGATGGCAGACACCGCGGGTACGTCTGCGGCCGCGCTCGCAGATCGCGCGCGGACGCGCGATCTCGACGTCGGACGGTTGCTGCTGGAGGGCCGTGCCTTCTTCGCGCTGATCGTGATCGTCGCGGTGTTCTCGTTGCTGTCGCCCTACTACTTCTCGATCGGCAACTTCCTCACGATGGCGTCGCATGTCGCGATCTACGGGATCCTCGCCGTCGGCATGTTGCTGGTGATCCTGAGCGGCGGCATCGATCTCTCGGTCGGTTCCACGCTCGGCCTTTCGGGCGTGGTCGCCGGCTTCCTGATGCAGGGGGTCACCGTCGCGTCCCTCGGCGTCACGCTCTACCCGCCGGTGTGGGTGGTGGCCGTGCTCACCTGCGTGCTCGGCGGAGCGGTCGGCCTCGTCAACGGCGTGCTGATCGCGCGCTTCAAGGTGCCCGCCTTCGTCGCCACCCTCGGCGTGATGTATGTCGCGCGCGGCGCCGCGTTGCTGATCACCAACGGCCTCACCTACAACGATCTCGGCGGCAACAAGGCGCTCGGCAACACGGGCTTCAACTGGCTCGGCTTCAACCACCTGTTCGGCATCCCGATCGGCGTCGTGGTGCTCGCCGTGGTCGCCATCGCCGGCAATGTCGTGCTGGCACGGACCGCATTCGGTCGCTGGCTCTATGCCGCGGGCGGCAACCCGCGCGCGGCCGAACTGTCCGGCGTGCCGGTCCGATCGGTGCAGGTCAGCGTCTACGTGCTCTCGGGCGTCTGCGCGTCGGCGGCCGGGCTGATCCTGTCGTCGCAGCTCACCTCCGCGGGACCGACCGCCGGCGTCTCCTACGAGCTCACCGCGATCGCCGCCGTGGTGATCGGCGGCGCCGCACTCACAGGCGGCCGCGGCACCATGCGCGGCACCATGCTCGGCGCCTTTGTCATCGGCTTCCTGTCGGACGGGCTCGTGATCATCGGCATCTCGTCGTATTGGCAGACGGTGTTCACCGGCGCCGTGATCGTCCTCGCCGTGCTGCTGAACGCCGTCCAGTATAAGCGTCGGCCTGCCCGCCCCGCGGGCTCGCCGAGCCAGCCTTCCGTCGCGAGACCGGTCTGAGCTCTCGCGGGCCTCACCGCCACGTTCATCAAGCAAGGAAGAAGACCATGTCCAGGACCGGAACACTCGGAACGCTGGCGGCCGCGGCGCTCGCCGCCACGGTTCTCGCAGGGGCGCCGCGGCCAGCCGCCGCGGCGGGCGGTCTCATGACGATCATCGTCAACGACCCCGCCAATCCCTATTGGCTCACGGAAGGGAAGGTGGCGGCCGCCGAGGCGCAGAAGCTCGGCTACCACGCCATCGTCGGCGCCTCGAAGGGCGACACCAACACCGAAAGCAACCTGATCGACACCGCGATCACCAACCGCTCGGTCGCGATCATCCTCGATCCGGCCAACGCGAGCGGCTCCGTCGGCGCGGTCAAGAAGGCGATCGCCGCGAACATCCCGGTGATCCTCGTGAACGCCGAGATCAACCAGGAGGGGCTCGCCAAGGCGCAGCTCGTCTCCAACAACGCACAGGGCGCCGCACTCGGGGCGCAGCAATGGGTCAAGGATGTCGGCGACAAGGGCAACTACGCCGAGCTGCTCGGCTCGCCGTCCGACAACAACGCCGCCACGCGCTCGAATGGCTACGAGACCGTGCTCAGCCAGTACGACGGGCTGCACAAGGTGGCCGCGCAGGTCGCGAACTGGGACCGCACCCAGGGTCACGACAAGATGCAGAACATGTTGCAGGCCCACCCCGACATCATCGGCGTGATCAGCGGCAACGACGAGATGGCGCTCGGCGCGATCGCGGCGCTGAAGGAGGCGGGCAAGCTTTCCAGCATCAAGGTCGGCGGTTTCGACGGCTCGCCCGACGCGGTGTCGGCGATCAACGCGGGCGAGCTGCAATACACGGTGCTGCAGCCGGTCGCGGTGTTCTCGAAGAAGGCGGTCGACGAGGCGGACAGCGTCCTCCGCACCGGCAAGACGGGCGCCGCGAGCGAAAAGCAGCTGTTCAACTGCATCCTGATCACCAAGGCACGAACGGGCGAGTTCGTCGCGCCGTTCACGCTGCGGAGTTTCTAGAGCATGACCTGATCGGACAGGATCGTTCGATCGGGTGAGAATAATGGCTTACGAAGCGAGAGCACCGTCGGCTCGGGAGCCGATCGTGCTGTCGCCGTGCGGGCTCTGCCCTCGTGGGCAAAGCCCGATTTCCGAAGGAGCGATCCCATGCAGGCCCTCGTCCTCGAACGCGCCCACGAACTCGCGCTTCGCGACATCGATCTCCCGCGAACGCTCGGCGCGCACGACGTGCGGATCGCCATCCGCACGGTCGGCATCTGCGGTTCGGACCTGCACTACTACCAGCACGGCGCGATCGGCCCCTACGTGGTGCGCGCGCCGATGGTGCTCGGCCACGAGGCGTCCGGCGTCGTCGTCGAGACCGGCACGGACGTCACCACGCTCGCGTCCGGCGATCGGGTCTGCATGGAGCCCGGCATCCCGGACTGGACCTCGCGCGCGTCCCGGCTCGGCCTCTACAATCTCGATCCGGCCGTCGCGTTCTGGGCGACCCCGCCCGTGCACGGCTGTCTCGTGCCCGAGATCGTGCATCCGGCGAACCTCACCTTCAAACTGCCGGACGGCGTGTCGTTTGCGGCCGGCGCCTTCGTCGAACCGCTCGCCGTCGGCATGCAGGCCGCCACCAAGGCGCGCATCGAACCCGGCCAGGTTGCCGTCGTGCTCGGCGCCGGCACGATTGGCATGATGACCGCGCTCGCCGCACTCGCGGCCGGTTGCGCGCGGGTGATCATGACGGACGTGGTCGACGCGAAACTCGCCGTCGCACGCCGCTACGAGGGGATCGAGACCGTCAACGTCGCGACCGGGGACGCGGTCGCCCGCGTCCGCGCGCTCACCGCCGACTGGGGCGCCGACGTCGTCTTCGAGGCGAGCGGCAGCGTGCGCGCCTACGGGAACATCACCGAACTCGCCTGCCCGGGCGGCGTCCTGGTGCTGATCGGCATGCCGCCCGAACCGGTGTCGTTCGACGTCGTCAAGGCCTCGATCAAGGAACTGCGCGTCGAAACGGTGTTCCGCTACGCGAACGTCTTCCCGCGCGCGGTCGCACTGCTCGCGTCGGGCAAGATCGATCTCGCGCCGCTGGTGTCGCGAACCTACCCCTTCGCGCACGCCGTCGAAGCGTTCGAATATGCCGCCGCCGGCCACCCGGACGTCGTGAAGGTGCAGATCGAGCTGCCGGCGTAGGTGGCCGCGCGAGGGGGAAGGCGCCCGGCCTTCCTCCTCTCATGCCGCGACCGGCACGCCCAGCGCATCGAGCAGCGTCTCGCGCAGGCGGGCGAGCGCGGGATTGTCGTGCCGGCGCGGGTGGCCGATGTCGACCGCGTGGTCGAGCGCGATGCGGCCGCGGTCGAGCAACAGGATGCGGTCGGCGAGCCGGATCGCCTCGTCGACGTCGTGGGTGACGAGCAGCACGGCGCAGCGGTGACGGCGCCAGAGATCGGCCACCAGATCCTGCATGCGGAGCCGGGTGAGTGCGTCGAGCGCGGCGAACGGTTCGTCGAGCAGCAGCAATTCGGGCGCGCGGACGATGGCGCGCGCGAGGCCGGCGCGCTGCGCTTCGCCGCCCGAGAGCGTGAGCGGCCAGGCGCCGGCGCGGTGTTCGAGCCCGACCTCGCGGAGCGCGTCGGCGGCACGTGTCCGCGCGTCGGCGCCTGGCAGGCCGAGTGCGACGTTCTCGTCGACCCGTTTCCATGGCAGCAGGCGCGCTTCCTGGAACACCACCGCGCGCGCCTCGGGCCGGGTGAGCGCGCCCTCGACGCCGTCGTCGAGCCCCGCCAGCGCGCGAAGCAGCGTCGTCTTGCCCGAGCCGCTGCGTCCGAGCAGGGCCACGAACTCGCCGCGGCCGATCGTGAGGTCGAGATCGTCGAGGACCGGCCGGTCGCCGAAGCTGCGGCGGAGGCCGCGCGCGACGACCGATGCGTCGTGGGCGCCGCTCACGGCCGCCCGGCGCTCACCGAGACGGGTGAAGGGGGTGCGACCGAGCCGGCCGAGAGCACGGCCTGGTCGTGCGCGCCGCCGCCACCGAACACGCGGGCCGCATCGCCCTCGCCGCGCGTCATCGGGTTGTCGAGGCCGAGCGCCGGGAACAGCAGTTCCGCCACCCGGTAGGCTTCCTCGAGATGGGGGTATCCGGACGCGATCAGCGTATCGATGCCGAGCGCCTGATACTCGCGGATCCGTTCGGCGACCGTGTGGGGCGAGCCGACCAGCGCGGTGCCGGCGCCGCCGCGCATCAGCCCGACGCCTGCCCAGAGATTGGGGCTCACCTCGAGCCGGTCGCGACGGCCGCCGTGCAGCGCCATCATGCGGCGCTGACCTTCGCTGTCGGTCGCCTTGGCCATGAACTCCTGCGTCTTGGCGATGGTCTCGTCGGACAGGCGCGAGATCAGCCGGTCGGCGGCGGCCCAGGCTTCGTCGTCGGTTTCGCGCACGATCAGGTGGAGGCGGATGCCGAACCGGATCGCGCGACCCGTGGCCGCCGCGCGCGCGCGCATGTCGGCGATCTTGGCCGCGACCGCCGCCGGCGGCTCGCCCCAGGTCAGGTACATGTCGACCTGCTCGGCGGCGAGCGCGTGGGCGCGTGGCGAGGAGCCGCCGAAATAAAGCGGCGGGCAGGGTTGCTGCACCGGCGGGAACAGCAGCTTGCCACCCTCGGTCTTGAGATAGCGGCCCGAGAACGTCACCGTTTCGCCGGCCATCAGGCCGCGGAAAATGCGAAGATACTCGTCGGCCTGGTCGTAGCGTTCGTCATGGCCGAGGAAGATGCCGTCGCCGGCGAGGTCCTTCGGATTGCCGCCGACGACGACGTTCAGCAGCAGCCGGCCGTCGGAGAGCCGGTCGAACGCCGAGGCCATCCGGGCGGCCTCGCCCGGCAGCGTGGTGCCGGGCCGCAGCGCGACCAGGAAACGGAGGCGTTCCGTGTGGGTGACGATCGCGGACGCGGTGACCCAGGCGTCCTCGCAGCCTGCCCCGGTCGGCAGCAGCACGCCCTTGTAGCCGAGCCGGTCGGCTGCCGTCGCGATCTCCCGCATGTAGCGGTTGTCGGCGACGCGACGGCCCTCGTTGCCGCCGAGGTAACGGCCGTCGCCGCTGGTCGGCAGGAACCAGAACATGTCGATCGGCGATTGGACGGAGGCGGGCGCGAGCGTGTCCATGGAGCGGAACCCTTCAACCGAGGCGCGTCGGCGCGCGTGTGTCAGCGACGCTGCCAGCGCAGCGCGCGGTGCTCGAGTGCGCGCACCGCCGCGTCGGTGCCGAGGCCGAGCAGCGCGTAGACCAGGAGGCCGACCAGGATGATGTCGGTGCGCATGAAGTCGCGCGCGTCCATCATCATGTAGCCGATACCGGAGCTCGCGTTGATCTGCTCGCCGACCACGAGGCTGAGCCAGGCGACGCCGACCGCGTAGCGCAGTCCGGTCAGCGCCGGCGCGATCGCGCCGGGCAGCACAACGTGGCGGATCGTCGCGACCCGGGATAGGCGGAGCGTGCGCGCGAGTTCGAGCAGGCGGACATCGACGCTCCTGATCCCGGACAGCAGGTTGAGATAGATCGGGAACACGGCGCCGAGCGCCACGAGCGCGATCTTCGGCGTCTCGCCGATGCCGAACCAGAGGATGAACAGCGGCACCAGCGCGAGATGCGGCATGGTGCGGATCATCTGCAGCGGCGCGTCGACGATCTCCTCGCCGACGCGGGTCAGGCCCGACCACAGGGCCAGCGACACGCCGAGCACCATCGCGATGGCGAGCCCGACCAGCACGCGGGCGAGCGAGATCAGCAGGTTGTCGATCAGGGTGCCGTCGGCGATCAGGGTGCCGAAGGTCTGGACGATGCGGAGCGGCGACGCGAGCGTCCGTTCCGACACCACCCCCGCCGAGGCGAGCGCCTGCCAGGCGAGCAGCAGCGCCACCGGGGAGGCGAGACGGCGCGCGACGCCGATCGCGCGGCCGGGGCGGTGCCACGCCGGCCGCCTCGACCCGGCCGATGATGCGGCGCGGATCGCGGGAGCCAATGCGCGATCGAGCGCGGCGTCGGACATGGATGATCTCCGGTCGACAGGCGGGGCTGGACAAATCACCACGCCAGAGGCCGGTGTCAAGGCTATTCGCCGGTTGGCATCTGGGTGTTTCGCATTCTACGCGCTACTAAAGTATATCCGCTCCGGTGACGTCGGCGGCAACCGGATGCAACGATGGACGTCGCCGAACATTCACTTCGCTATGGTGCGGAACGTGCCACCCCTGCCATGCGCTAGGGCCTTTGGCGGCGGGCTGGTGGCGGGTCGGGTGGCACGCCGGGCGAGAGCGGCATCTCGGTGTCGCGCAACATTCCTGGATGGAGATCGAGCATGGCGGTGCCGGCGATGGTGGAACGCAAGGCGGCGAACGCCGCGCCCGAGGGCCTGTCGATGGGGGCCGACACCGGCATCGATCAGCTGTGCATCAACACCATCCGCACCCTGGCGATGGATGCCGTGCAGAAGGCGAACTCCGGCCACCCCGGGACGCCGATGGCGCTCGCGCCGATCGGCTACACGCTGTGGCAGAAGTTCATGCATTACGATCCGGACGATGCCAACTGGCCGAACCGCGACCGGTTCGTGCTGTCCGTCGGCCACGCGTCGATGCTGCTCTACGCGCTGATCCACCTGACCGGCATCAAGGCCGTGAACGAGCACGAGGACCGCAGCAAGCCCGCGCTGACGATCGACGACCTCAAGCAGTTCCGCCAGCTCGACAGCAAGACCCCGGGTCATCCTGAGTATCGGTTCACGTCGGGGATCGAGACCACCACCGGCCCGCTCGGCCAGGGATGCGGCAACTCGGTCGGCATCGCGATGGCGCAGAAATACCTCGCCGACCGCTACAACAAGCCGAACTTCCCGGTCTTCGACTACCACGTCTACACGCTCGCCGGTGACGGCGACATGATGGAGGGCGTGTCAGGCGAGAGCGCGTCGGTCGCCGGGCATCTCGGCCTCGGCAATCTGACCTGGATCTACGACAGCAACCGCATCACGATCGAGGGCTCGACCGATCTCGCCTTCAGCGAAAGCGTGCTCGACCGCTTCAAGGGCTACGGCTGGAACACGATCGAGGTCGCCGACGCGAACGACACCAACGGGTTCGTCGACGCGATCAAGCAGGCCCGCGCGGTCGCCGACCGTCCGACCTTCATCATGGTCCACAGCGTGATCGGGTGGGGCGCGCCGACCAAGGCCGGAAACCACTCCGCGCATGGCTCGCCCCTCGGCGAGGACGAGATCCGCGGCGCCAAGCGCGCTTATGGCTGGCCCGAGGACGCGCAGTTCCTGGTGCCTCCCGAAGTGCCGAAGCATTTCGACGCCCATTTCGGCAAGCGCGGCCGCGACGCCCACAAGGGTTGGCAGGCGATGATGGAGCGCTACCGGGTGGAGTACCCGGATCTCGCCGCCGAACTCGACATGATCCGCGAGCACACGCTGCCCGAAGGCTGGGACCGGGACATCCCGGTGTTCGACGCCGACCCGAAGGGCGTCGCGTCGCGGGTGAGTTCGGGCAAGGTGCTGAACGCGATCGCGCCGAACGTTCCGTTCATGCTCGGCGGTTCGGCCGATCTGTCGCCGTCCACCAACACCGACCTCAAGTTCCAGGGCGCCGGCTCGTTCGAGAAGGGCCATTACGGCGGCCGCAACCTGCATTTCGGCATCCGCGAGCACGCGATGGGCTCGATCATGAACGGCATGGCCGTGAGCGGCCTTCGCGTCTACGGCTCCGGCTTCCTGATCTTCATGGACTACATGAAGGCGCCGATCCGGCTGTCGGCGATCATGGAACTGCCGGTCATCTACATCTTCACGCATGACAGTTTCGGCGTCGGCGAAGACGGCCCGACGCACCAGCCGATCGAGCAACTGGCGCAGCTCCGCGCGACGCCCGGCCTGATCACCATGCGTCCGGCCGACGCGAACGAGGTCGCCGAGGCCTACCGGTTCGCGCTGCCTCTGAAGGAACAGCCGGTCTGCATGATCCTGAGCCGGCAGAACCTCCCCACCTACGACCGCACGAAATACGCCTCGGCCGCGAACGTGGTGAAGGGCGGCTACGTGATGGCCGATGCGGAGGGCGGCAAGCCGGACGTGATCCTGATCGCGACCGGCAGCGAGGTGTCGCTCGCGGTCGGCGCCTACGAGACGCTGACGGCGGAGGGCATCAAGGCGCGCGTGGTGTCGCTGCCGTCTTGGGAGTTGTTCGAGGAGCAGCCGGAGGCGTATCGCGAGGCGGTGCTGCCGCGCGCCGTCGTCGGCCGGGTCTGCATCGAACAGGCGGCGAGCCTCGGCTGGGATCGCTACGCCGGTCCGGGCGGCGCGATCATCGCCATGCACACGTTCGGCGCGTCGGCACCCTTGTCGGCGCTGTCGAAGAAGTTCGGCTTCACCCCCGAGGCCGTGCTCGAGAAGGCGCGCGAGCAGGCCAAGCGGACGCATTGAGCGCGAGTTCCGCGTTGACGTCGTGGCGGGGACGCGCGCGCCCGCCCGTTCCGGGACGGCTCCCGGCACAGATGGAAGGATCCCGACCATGAACGTCGTGACCAAGGTCGAAGGCGGCAACACGCTTCGGGCGCTCGGGCAGGCCGGCCAGGCCCCCTGGCTCGACTTCATCCAGCGGAGCTTCGTCCGCGAAGGCAAGCTCAAGGAGCTGGTCGAGCGCGACGGTCTCCGCGGCGTTACCTCGAACCCGTCGATCTTCGAGAAGGCGATGGGCCACGGCACCGAATACGACGACGAGATGAAGTCGGTCGTCGGCTCCGGCGAGAACGACGCGTCGGCGATGTATGAGAGCTGCGCGATCACCGACATCCGCGCCGCCGCCGACGTGCTCAAGCCGGTCTGGGACGAGACGGAGGGGCTCGACGGCTACGTGAGCCTCGAAGTGTCGCCCTATCTCGCGCTCACCACCGATCCGACGATCAAGGAGGCGCGCAAGCTCTGGCAGCGCGTCGATCGCAGGAACCTGATGGTCAAGGTGCCCGGCACCGAGGCCGGCGTCCCGGCGATCCGGACGCTGATCGAAGACGGCATCAACATCAACGTGACGCTGCTGTTCTCGCGCGGCGCCTATGAGGCCGTGCTCGAAGCCTACCTGCAGGGGCTGGAAGCGCGACACGCGAAGGGCGAGGACATCTCCCATGTCGCGTCCGTCGCGTCGTTCTTCGTCAGCCGCATCGACGGCAAGATCGACGGCGCCATCGACAAGCGGGTCGAAGCGGGCGATGCCGAGGCCGACGCGCTCAAGGCGGTGCGCGGCAAGGTCGCGATCGCCAACGCGAAGCTCGCCTATCAGCACTATCTCGAAGTCTCGGCCTCCGAGCGCTGGCAGACCCTGAAGGCGGCGGGAGCGAACCCGCAGCGCCTGCTCTGGGCGAGCACGGGCACCAAGGACAAGGCGTATTCCGACGTCCTCTACGTCGATGGGCTGATCGGCGCCGACACCGTCAACACGATGCCGCCAGCCACGATGGACGCGTTCCGCGATCACGGCACGGTCGCCGACACGCTGAATGCGGATGTCGACGCTGCCCGCCACGTCCTGTCGGAAGCCGAGCGGCTCGGGCTCGACCTCGACGGGGTCACCACGACGCTGGTCGAAGAGGGGGTGCAATCGTTCGCCGACGCGTTCGATGCGCTGCTCGGCGCGGTCGCGGCCAAGCGGACGGCGCTGATCGGGGCGAACCTCACCACCACCGACGCGAAGCTGCCCGCGGATCTCGAACACGCCGTCGGCGCCGAGCTCGAGAAGTGGCGGAAGCACGGCCTTATCCGGAAGCTCTGGCTGCGCGACGCCTCGGTGTGGACCGGTGCGGACGAAGGCCAGTGGCTCGCCTGGCTCGACGTCATCGACGCGCAGCTCGATGACATCGACGCGCTCGAGCGTTTCGCCGCCGACGTCGAGCGCGGCGGTTTCTCGCACGTGCTGCTGCTCGGAATGGGCGGCTCGTCACTCGGTCCGGAAGTCCTCGCCGAGACCTTCGGCCATCGCGGCGGCTGGCCCGAACTGCTGGTGCTCGACAGCACCGATCCGCAGCAGGTCGCGACCTTCGCGGGACGCATCGATCCGGCGAAGACGCTCTTCGTCGTGTCGTCGAAATCCGGCGGCACGCTCGAGCCGAACATCCTCAAGGCCTATTTCTACAAGCTCGCGACCGACGCGCTCGGCGAGGGCAAGGCAGGCGCCCACTTCGTCGCCGTGACCGATCCTGGGTCGCACATGGAGCAGGTCGCGAAGGAAGACGGTTTCCGCGACATCTTCTACGGCGACAAGCAGATCGGCGGTCGCTACTCGGTGCTGTCGAAGTTCGGCTTGGTGCCGGCGGCGGCTTGCGGCATCGACGTGCGGCAGATGCTGATCGCCGGTCGGGCGATGGCACGATCCTGCGCCGACAGCGTGCCGCCGAAGCAGAACCCCGGCGTGCATCTCGGCGCCATCCTCGGCGTCGCGGCCCGCGACTTCCACCGCGACAAGGTGACCTTCGTCGCGTCCCCCGCGATCTACGACATGGGCGCCTGGCTCGAGCAGCTCCTCGCCGAAAGCACCGGCAAGGATGGTCGCGGGTTGATCCCGATCGACAACGAGGCGCTCGGCTCGGCCGATCTCTACGGCAACGACCGGGTGTTCGCCTATCTGAAGCTCGCCGACCAGCCCGACCCGGCGCAGGAGATGGCGGTCCGAGCCCTGATCGAGGCCGGACAGCCGGTCGTCACCATCACGCTGCCGAACAAGCAGCACATCGTGCAGGAGTTCTTCCGATGGGAGCTGGCGACCGCGGTCGCCGGCGCCATCATCGGGATCAACGCGTTCAATCAGCCCGATGTCGAGGCGAGCAAGATCGAGACGCGGAAGCTGACCGACGCCTACGAGCAATCCGGCAAGCTGCCCGACGAGAGCCCGTTCGCGACCGATGGCAATTTCCTTTTCTTCGCCGATGGCCGCAACGCGGCCGAGCTTACGGGGTCGGACGCGGCCTCGATCCTGCGCGCGCATTTCGCCCGGCTACGGCCGGGTGACTACGCGGCCGTGCTCGCCTATATCGAGCGCGACGCCGACACACGCGGATGGATCGAGCGCGTCCGCGAGGGGATCCGCGACGCGAAGCACGTCGCGACCGCTGCCGAGTTCGGACCGCGGTTCCTGCACTCGACCGGTCAGGCCTACAAGGGCGGCCCGAACAGCGGCGTGTTCCTGCAGATCACCGCCGACGATGCGGCCGACCTGCCGGTACCGGGTGCGAGATACACCTTCGGCATCGTCAAGGCGGCGCAGGCACGCGGCGATTTCGACGTGCTCGCAGAGCGCGGCCGTCGCGCGCTCCGCGTCCATCTCGCGGGAGACCTCGAAACCGGACTCGACGCGCTCGCGGGCGCGATCAAGACCGCGCTGACCTGAGACCATCGCACGAGGCGGCGGCGGAGAGCGACGCCACCCCGCGCGGCCATCGTTGGAGGAGATTGGGATGCAGATCGGCGTGATAGGGCTCGGCCGTATGGGCGGGAACATCAGCATCCGGCTCGCACGCCACGACCATACGGTCGTGCTGTACGATCGCGACGACGCGGCCATGGCGCGCGTGCACGAGCGCGCGCCCAACAGCCGCGCCTCGCGCGACCTCGCGGACATGGTGCGTCAGCTCGACGCGCCGCGCGCCGTCTGGGTCATGCTGCCGGCCGGTCACATCACGAACGCGACGGTCGCCGAGCTCTCGGGGCTGCTCGAGGCCGGCGACTGCATCATCGATGGCGGCAACTCCTTCTACAAGGACGACATCCGACACGCCCGGGAGCTGCGCGAGAAGAAGATCGACTTCGTCGACGTCGGCACGTCGGGCGGCGTATGGGGTCTCGACCGCGGCTACTGCATGATGATCGGCGGCCCGCGCGAGACCGTCGACCGGCTCGACCCGATCCTCAACGTGCTCGCACCTGGCGCCGGCGATCTGGAGAAAACGCCGAACCGCGACGGCCGCGATCCCCGTCCCGAACAGGGCTATATGTATTGTGGACCGGCCGGCTCCGGCCATTTCGTCAAAATGGTCCACAACGGCATCGAGTACGGCATGATGCAGGCCTACGCCGAAGGCTTCGACGTGTTGAACAGCAAGAAGTCGGGCGACCTACCCGAAGACGAGCGCTACGATCTCGACGTCGCCGACATCGCCGAAGTGTGGCGCCGCGGCTCGGTCGTCGCCTCCTGGCTGCTCGATCTCACCGCGAACGCACTGGCGCAGAACGTGACGCTGTCCGACTACAGCGGCAAGGTTGCCGACAGCGGCGAGGGACGCTGGACCATCGAGGCGGCCATCGAGGAGGCCGTGCCGGTGCCGGTGCTGTCGGCATCGCTGTTCGCGCGCTTCCGGAGCCGGACCGGCAACAATTTCGGCGAGAAGCTGCTGTCGGCGATGCGCTTCCAGTTCGGCGGCCATGTCGAGCAGCACCAAGTCGACGACAAGCATGGGCGGGCGGTCGATCAAGAGGGCCAAGCGGCCGACAAGAGCTGATCGCGGCTGCGGAGACGCATGGTTTGGGCTTGAAGCATATCGGCGACATCGCCGGGTTCGCGGAAGGCGAGGTTGAGCCGCAGGCGAAGCCGCCCACCGCGCCACCCTGCACGATGGTGATCTTCGGCGCGGGCGGCGACCTGACCGCGCGTCTGCTCGCGCCGGCGCTCTACAACCTGACCCTCGCGGGCCTGCTCGACGACGACTTCAACATCATCGGCGTGGACCGTGTCGACGGCGACGACGGCACGCTGCAATCCCGCTACGAGGACAGTCTCAGCCGCTTCGTGGTCGAGCGTCGCGGCGACGCGGAAGGTGCGACCGCGCTCGATCGCGCGCGCTGGGACTGGTTACGCGACCGCGTCTCCTATCTGCGCGGCGATTTCGACGATCCCGCGACGTATGACGAGCTCGGCCGCCGCATCGCAGGCAAGAGCGCGGTGTTCTACCTCGCCGTCGCGGCGCGCTTCTTCGCGCCCACCGTCGAGCAGCTCGCGCGCGCCGGTCTGGTCGCCGAGACGGAAGGGCATTTCCGCCGCGTCGTCGTCGAGAAACCGTTCGGGTCCGACCTCGCCTCGGCGCGCGCGCTCAACCGTCGCCTGCTGGCCGTACTCGACGAGGAGCAGATCTATCGGATCGATCACTATCTCGGCAAGGAAACGGTCCAGAACATCCTGGCGCTGCGCTTCTCGAACGGCATCTTCGAGCCGCTCTGGAGCCGGCAGAACATCGACCACGTGCAGATCACCGCCGCCGAGACGGTGGGCGTCGAGAAGCGGGCCGGCTTCTACGAGCAGACCGGCTCCATGCGCGACATGGTGCCGAACCACCTGATGCAGCTGCTCGCGATGACCGCGATGGAAGCGCCGACCTCGTTCGACGCCGACGCGGTGCGCGACGAGAAGTCGAAGGTGCTGTCCGCCATCCACCCGATGGATTTCAGCGGCGAGCACGCGCCCGCCGTGCGCGGTCAGTACGTGGCGGGCGAGCTCGCCGGCGAAAGCCGCAAGGCATATCGCGCCGAGCCGGGCGTCGCCGGCGACAGCACGACCGAGACCTTCGTCGCCATGAAGCTGCATTTCGACAATTGGCGCTGGGCCGGCGTGCCGTTCTATCTCCGCACCGGCAAGCGCCTCGCGGTCCGCCGCACCGAGATCGCGGTCCATTTCAAGCAGGCGCCGTACGCGCTGTTCCGCGACACGCCGGTCGAGAAGCTGACGCCGAACATCCTCGTCCTGCACATCCAGCCGCGCGAGGGCGTGACGCTGCAGTTCAGTGCCAAGCGCCCGGGCCCCGCCGTGTCGCTCGGCGGCGTCCGCATGAATTTCGACTACGCCGACTTCTTCAAGGAAGGCCCGAGCACGGGGTACGAGACATTGATCTACGATTGTCTGATCGGGGACGCGACGCTGTTCCAGCGCGCCGACAACGTCGAAGCCGGATGGCGCGCCGTGCAACCGGCCCGCGACAGTTGGGAGGCGGGCGAGGGCATCGTGCACCCTTACGCGTGCGGTTCGGCAGGCCCGCGCGCGGCCGAGGCGCTGCTCGCCCGCGACGGCCGGCGCTGGCTGAGGTTGAGCCGTTGAAAACACCAGCGCGCACGATCCGACTCGTCGTCACCGATATCGACGGCACGCTGGTCGATCCCGACAAGCGCGTCACACCGCGCGCGCAGCAGGCGGTCGCACGCCTTGCCGAACGCGGCATCCGGCTGGCACTGATCAGTGCCCGTCCGCCGCGCGGGCTCGACGCACTGATGCGGACGCTCGGGCTCGACACGCCTCGCGCCGGCTTCAACGGCGGCGAGATCACCGGGTCCGACGGCAGCGTGCTCGACCAGTTGCTGATCGCCGAGACACCGGCCCGCCTGGCGATCGAGATGCTGGAAACACACGGGATCGACGCGTGGGTGTTCGCGGATGACGAGTGGTTCGTGACCAACCCGGCCGGCGCCTATGTGCCGCTCGAGCGCCGGACCGTCGGGATCGAACCGACGGTGGTCCCCGACTTCGAGGGCGTGATCGGGCGTGCCGGCAAGATCATGGGCGCGACCGCCGATTACGCGAAGCTCGCGCGGGTCGAGATCGAGATGCAGAGCGCGCTCGCCGGCAGCGTCGCCGCGCACAGGAGCCAGGACTACTACCTCGACGTGACGCATCCGTCCGCGCGGAAGGACCACGGTCTCCGGCGCCTCGCATCGCTGATGGGCGTGCCCGTCGACGAGACCGCATGCCTCGGGGACATGGGCAACGATATCCCGATGCTCGCGATCGCCGGCCTCTCGATCGCGATGGGCAACGCGACCGAAGAGGTGCAGTCGCACGCCATGTTCACCACGGGATCGAACCGCAGCGACGGCTGGGCCGAGGCGATCGAGACCCTTGTCCTCCCGCGCGCCCCGCAACCGCACTGACCGGAGCTCACACGATGGCGAAAACCTCGCTGCTGCTGGCCGACGTCGACGGCACGCTGGTGACGAAGGAGAAGTTACTGACGGAGCGTGCGATCCGTGCCGTCCGCGCGCTCGAGGACAAGGGGATCCGCTTCGCCGTCACCAGCGGCCGCCCGCCCAAGGGCATGGCCATGCTGTTTGAGCCGCTGCGCATCAGCACGCCGATCGCCGGCTTCAACGGCGGCCTGCTGGTCAAACCCGACATGAGCGTGATCGAGAGCAAGAACCTCGACCGCGACGCCGCCGAGAAGACCGTCGAGAGCCTTCGCCGCCACGGCCTCGACGTGTGGGTCTATGCCGGCGAGGACTGGATCGTGCCCGACGCCGACGGGCCGCATGTCGCGCGCGAGAAGTGGACCGTGAGGTTCGATCCCAAGGTGTCGACCGATTTCGGTGCCGCCCTCGACCACGCCGTCAAGATCGTCGGCGTTTCGGACGACCACGAACTCGTCAAGCGTGCCGAGCA
This sequence comes from Acetobacteraceae bacterium, assembly GCA_965199345.1. Classification (GTDB taxonomy): domain Bacteria; phylum Pseudomonadota; class Alphaproteobacteria; order Acetobacterales; family Acetobacteraceae; genus CAXTPV01. The sequence goes on along the minus strand of CBDARA010000003.1, from coordinate 9,155 downwards.
CGAACTACGCGACGAACTCGGCGATGGCGCGTCGGCCGCCCGCTCGCAACCCTATTACCTCGACGTCACCCACCCGCACGCGAACAAGGGCGACGTCGTGCTCACGCTCTCCCGCCTGCTCGCCATCCCGGTCGACGAGATCGCGACCTTCGGCGATCAGCCGAACGACATGCTGATGTTCGCGCGCGGCGGCGTCTCGATCGCCATGGGCCAGGCGGTCGACGAGGTGAAGGAGGCCGCGACCTTCGTGACCGACGACAGCGAGAACGAGGGCTTCGCCAAGGGTGTCGAGAAACACCTGCTCTAGCTCTTTGATGGGAGAGCATTTCCTTTCGATCAGACGACTCCGTCTGATCGAAAGATGATCTAGTCGACGAGGCGCTCAGATCCCCGGGAGGATCCATGACACAGATCGACGACACCGAAGTGTTGCCGGATGCCGAGGCTCTGGCGGCGCGGGCCGCGGAATCCCTGCTCGACCGCGCGAACGAGGATCCCGATCGCGCTTTCACGGTGGCACTCTCCGGCGGCTCCACCCCGAAGCGGCTGTACGAGATCCTGGCGGCCGAATACGCCGACCGTTTTCCCTGGGCACGCACGCACCTCTTCTTCGGCGACGAGCGCTTCGTCCCGCACGACCACGCGGACAGCAACTATCGCATGACGCGCGAAGCGCTGCTGGACCACGTCCATCTGCCGCCAGCGAACGTGCACCCGATGCCGACCGACGGCGAGCCGGAGGAGGCGGCGCGCCGCTACCAGGCGCAGTTGATGGCGCATTATCGCGGCGAGAGCCTCGACAGCACACGGCCGCTGTTCGACGTGGTTCTGCTGGGTCTCGGCGAGAACGGCCACACCGCCTCGCTGTTTCCAGACACGCCGGTGCTCGAGAACGTGCTGGACTGGGTGGCGCCCTGCGTCCCGCTCGACGCACCGAACACGCGTCTGACGCTGACCTATCCCTGCATCATGAGTTCGCGGCACGTGATCTTCCTGATCGCGGGCGCCGGCAAGAAAGCCGTCCTCGCACGCGTCCGCGGCGGCGACCGCTCGCTGCCGGCGAGCCGGATCACCAGCGTCGGCCGCGTCACCTGGATGCTCGATGAGGCGGCGGCCGGCGCGGCGGCATGACCGGACCCGCGCCCGATCCGAAGGCGGCGCTGAAGCGGCAGGCCGCGGTCGCCGCCGCGACCCTGGTCGCCGACGGCATGGTCGTCGGGCTCGGCACCGGCTCGACCGCCTTCTTCCTGATCGAGGCGCTCCTCGCCCGCGTCCGCGACGGCCTTCGGATCGAAGCGATCGCGACGTCCGAGCGCAGCGCCGCTCAGGCGCGCGACGGCGGCATACGCATGATCGGGTTCGCCGACACCGACGCGATCGATCTCGACATCGACGGCGCCGACGAGATCGAGCCGACCCGGCTCGACCTGATCAAGGGTCTCGGCGGTGCGCTGTTCCGCGAGAAGATCGTCGCCAGCGCCGCCCGTCGCTTCGTCGTGATCGCCGACGACAGCAAGCTCGTCACACGCCTCGGCGAACGCACCCCCGTCCCGGTCGAGGTGGCGCCATTCGGCTGGGAGGTGACCGACCGCGCGCTCCGCGGTCTCGGCGCGACCACGCGCCCGCGACGCGACAACGGCGGCTCGCTGTTCGTGACCGACGGCGGCAACATGATCCTCGACTGCCACATGGTCTCGATCGACGCGCCGCGTGCGCTCGAGCGCGACATGCGCGACATCGTCGGCGTGATCGAGACCGGTCTGTTCCTCGATCGTGCCGGGCTCGCGATCGTGGCCGGCGCCGACGGCATTCGCGAGATCACCGCGACACGAGACTGAGCCAGAGGACGATACGAGACTTGAACACCTCTCCCGAGACACCCAACCCGACCGCCCACCCCGATCCCGGCGTCACCGCCGACCGAACGCACGAGGCGCTCCGCTCGCATGCCGAAACGCACGCCGACATCGCGGCGATCCGGCCGCGTGTGCTGATCTGCATGGGCGTGTCCGGCGCCGGCAAGTCGACCGTGGCGCTGCTCGTCGACAAGCTGCTCGGCTGGCCGTTCCAGGAAGGCGACGAGCTGCACTCGCCCGAGAATGTCGAGAAGATGCGGCAGGGAACGCCCCTCACAGACGAGGATCGCTGGCCATGGCTCGATCGGTGCCGTGACTGGATCGACGGTCGGCTCGCGGCCGATGGTCGCGGCCTGATCACCTGCTCCGCGCTCAGGCGCGCCTATCGCGAGCGGCTGATCGGCGCGCACAAGGATGCCGTTCGCATCCTTTACCTGCGCGCGTCGCGCGAGATCCTGCTCGACCGGCTGCAGCATCGGACCGGCCACTACATGCCGGTGAGCCTGCTCGACAGCCAGCTGCACACGCTCGAGGAGCCCGCTTCCGACGAGAACCCGATCGTCGTCGACGTCGAGCAGACGCCAGACGAGATGATCCGCGAGATCCTCCGAAAGCTGCGCGAGCAGTCCTGAGGCTACCGGTTCAGCAGCCCGATCACGGTCGCGAACAGCGAGGCGGGATCTGTCGGCACCGGAGCGTCGGTCCCGACATGCGGCTCCGCCGCGACATCGGGGTAGAGAACCTGCGTCGCTTCGGGCAAGGCCGCCTTTGCGCGGCGACGAAGCGCGGCATCGGGTATGTCGGCCGAGGCGAGCACGATCACCCGTGCGGAGCGGGTGGCGGCATCCTCGGGGCGGGCGAGACGAAGGACGTCGCAGCCGGTGGCGAGCAATGCCGCGATCTCGTTGGCGCCGGCATCGGGCCGCTCGTCGACCCAGACCAGCGACGGTCGCCTGTCGGTCGCCGGGCCATGCGGCGGTGCGGACCGGACGAAGCCGGCGGCGTCGGCCGCGGCCGCGGGGGCGTTCGCGGCGCGGCGGCCGGTTCGCGCCGTGTCGGCCTGACGCAGCAGCTGCATCACGGGGGCGGACACCGACAGGCCGAAGCCCGGCACGGACACCGACAGGGTGCCGACCCGCGCGAGCAGCGCGGCCACGCCGTGCCGGAACACCAGCGCGAGCACCACGATGACGGCCGGCCAGGCGAGCGACCGGACGCTGGCGCCGACCTCGCGGATGATCTCGCCCGACGCCCCGTCCATCGCTTCGCTCCGCTCGGACAAGCCGGCGACCGGCTCGTGAAGCGCGACCCTAGAGCACGTTCAGCTGGACCGAAATCGGTCTCTAACTGAAGGTCGTGCTCTAGAAACTGAGTGGATCGAGCAACTTGTCTCATGTGGACGGGACCAAGACGTGGTCTGGTCCATGAGGTTGCTCGAGACGATGACCGGGTTGGATACGAGAACAGGCTCGCGCGCGGGATGCCGCGCGCGAGCCTGTCCTGTCACGGCGAACAGGACCGGCATGCCGGTCCCGGACCGCGTCAGCGCGACTTCTGGTAGAGCTTGGTCGCGATCTCGAACATCTCCTCCGGCGCGTAGTCGGGCGCGAACGCCGACGCCATGCCGGTGAGGTCGTGGATCTTGCCGCCCTCTGGGTGACCGTCGACCACTTCAAGCGGACCGGGCGGATCGCCGGGCAGCGCGTGCTCGCTCGAGTTCCAGATGCCGCTGATCGACTTGTAGTCCTCGGGGCTCCACGTGTAGAGGCGCCGATGCGAGCCCTCGTCCAGGTATTTCTGGCACTCGGGGATCTTGCTGAGATCGATGTTCGGCGTCGGCAGCATCTTCTCGATCTCGACGCCGGTGATCTGCTTCAGCGCGAGCGCGTAGGCGTGCGCGTGCACGGAGCCCCGCACGAGCAGGTAGCCGCAGACCTCTCGGCCGGTCGGCGTCGCCTGCATCTCGTAGACGCGCAGCTTGTGCAGGCGTGCGCCGCACTCGAGATGGAAATTGTGCAGCAGGTCGACGACCACGTTGCCGGTCGTCGTCACCATGTCGACGTTCCACGACATCGAGTTGCTGTTCACCGGCACCGCGCCGCCGCCGTAGGACACGAACGACGCCGTCGAACGGATGTCCTGCATCGCCTCGAACGGTGCCTTCGAGATGTCGGCGCCGCCCTTCTCGTTCTTCGGATCGTCAGGGCCGTTGGCCAGCATGACGACGCCGTTGCTCACGATCTCGAGATGCCCCAGTTCTTCGGCCGTGATGCTGGCGACCAGTTCGTAGAACGGCCGCAGCTTCGACTTGGAACGGAAGTTGAAGCTCTGGAACATGTAGTTGCCGAGGGTCGACATCTCGCCGTACTTGCCGCCGAGCAGTTCCTGCAACGCCGCGGCCGCATTCGGGTCGGCTTTCTTGGGTGGCGGCAGCTCCGCCTGCAGCCGGTCGATTCGCATGAACATTGCTGTTCTCCTCTTGAGCCTGCGGAGGCAAGCGAGGAAGGCGGCATCGGTTCCGTGAAGAACGGGCGGCGACGCGGAACGTGATCCCGCGCCGCCGTGCGCGTCAGGCCGCCTCGGCGAGGCGGCCGTCGATGAGCAGGCCATCGGGACCGACCGATACCTGGACCGTCTCGCCGTCGGCGATCCTGCCCTCGAGCAGCATCCCGGCGAGCTTGTTCTGCAGGCTGCGCTGGATCACGCGCTTGAGAGGCCGCGCGCCGTAGACCGGGTCGTAGCCCTCGTTCGCGAGCCAGTCGGTCGCCGCCTGATCGAGCGCGAGTGCGATGTGGCGGTCCTCCAGCAGGCTCCGGAGGCGCCGCAGCTGGATCGCGACGATCCGTGCCATGTCGTCCCGCCTGAGCCGACGAAACAGGATGATCTCGTCGAGCCGGTTCAGGAACTCGGGCCTGAAATGCTCGCGCACCACCCGCATCACCTGCGCCTCGGCGAGCGACGCCTGCTCGCCGTCCGGCAGGCTGGCCAGGATGTCCGACCCGAGATTGGACGTGAGCACGATGATCGTGTTGCGGAAATCGACCGTGCGCCCCTGACCGTCCGTCAGCCTGCCGTCGTCGAGCACCTGCAGCAGAATGTTGAAGACGTCCTCGTGGGCCTTCTCGACCTCGTCGAACAGGATCACCTGGTAGGGGCGCCGCCGCACCGCCTCGGTCAGCACGCCCCCCTCGTCGTATCCGACATAGCCGGGCGGGGCGCCGATCAGCCGCGAGACGGCGTGCTTCTCCATGAACTCGCTCATGTCGATGCGCACCATCGCCCGATCGTCGTCGAACAGGAACTCGGCGAGCGCCTTGGTGAGTTCGGTCTTGCCGACGCCGGTCGGACCGAGGAACAGGAACGAGCCGATCGGCCGCTGCGGATCCTGCAGTCCCGCCCGCGCGCGCCTGACCGCGTGCGCCACCGCGACGAGCGCGTCGTCCTGGCCGACCACGCGCTCGCGGAGCTTGTCCTCCATCCGGAGCAGCTTCGCGCGCTCGCCTTCCAGCATGCGGTCGACCGGCACGCCGGTCCAGCGCGACACCACCGACGCGATCGCCTGCTCGTCGACGCTTTCGCGCACCAGCGTGCCGGGCTCGCCATCCTGCTGCGCCGAGATCTCGCTTTCGAGCGCGGGGATCACCCCGTGCATCAGCTCCGACGCGCGGCCCCAGTCGCCGCGACGCTGGACCATGTCGAGTTCGCTCTTGGCGGCATCGAGCTTCTCCTTCAGGCGCTGCGTTTCCTGCACGCTCGCCTTCTCGTTCTGCCACGTCGTCGACATCGCGTTCGAGCGCTCCTCGAGTTCGGCGATCTCGCTTTCGAGCTTGCCGAGCCGGTCGCGCGACGCCGCGTCCTGCTCGCGCTTGAGCGCTTCGCGCTCGATCTTGAGCTGCACCAGCCGGCGGTCGAGCTCGTCGAGCGCTTCCGGTTTGCTGTCGACCTGCATGCGGAGCCGCGACGCCGCCTCGTCGATCAGGTCGATCGCCTTGTCGGGCAGGAAACGGTCGGTGATGTAGCGGTTCGACAGCGTCGCGGCGGCGACCAGCGCCGCATCGCCGATCCTGACGCCGTGATGCAGCTCGTATTTCTCGCGAATGCCGCGAAGGATCGAGATCGTGTCGGCGACCGACGGCTCGCCCACGAACACCGGCTGGAACCGCCGCGCCAGCGCCGCATCCTTCTCGACATGCTTACGGTATTCGTCGAGCGTGGTCGCGCCGATGCAATGCAGCGTGCCGCGCGCGAGCTCGGGCTTGATCAGGTTCGACGCGTCCATCGCGCCGTCGGCGCGGCCGGCGCCCACCAGCGTGTGCATCTCGTCGATGAACAGGATGATCTCGCCCGCCGCGTCCTCGATCTCCTTCAGGACACCCTTGAGGCGTTCCTCGAAATCGCCTCGGAACTTGGCGCCGGCGACCATCGCGCCGAGATCGAGCGCCATCACGCGCTTGTTCTTGAGCGCCTCCGGCACGTCGCCGTTGACGATGCGGAGCGCGAGACCTTCCACGATCGCCGTCTTGCCGACGCCGGGCTCGCCGATCAGCACCGGATTGTTCTTGGTCCGGCGGGCGAGAACCTGCAGCGTGCGGCGGATCTCCTCGTCGCGCCCGATCACCGGGTCGAGCTTGCCGCTGCGCGCCACCTCGGTCACGTCGCGCGCGTATTTCTTCAGCGCGTCGAACGTCGCCTCGGCGCCGGCGCTGTCGACGCGGCGTCCCTTGCGGACCGCCTCGATCGCGCGCGTGATCGATTGCGGGTTCGCGCCGCCGTCGCGGAGCGCGCGCCCGGCGGCGCCGCGATGCGCGGCGAGTGCCGCAAGCAGCCGGTCCTGGGCGACGAAACTGTCGCCGGCGCGCTCGGCCTCGGTCTGCGCGGCGTCGAGCACGCGCACGAAGTCGGGGTCGGCCTGCGGCTGGCCGGCGCCGGATCCCTCGACCCGCGGCAGCTTGCCGAGTTCGGCCTCGACCGCCGATTTCACGCGCGCGGGATCGCCGCCGGCGGCCCGGATCAGCCCTGAGGCCGCGCCCTCAGGATCGTCGAGCAGCGCCTTCAGCAGATGCTCCGCCGTCAGTCGCTGGTGATAGTCTCGGATCGCGATCGTGCCGGCGGCCTGGATGAAGCCTTGCGCACGCTCGGTGAATTTGGCGATGTCCATGTGCTTGTCCCTCTCGAGGCAACAGCCGCGCCGGGCCCCTGCGAGGCGACCCTTGGCGCGGGAAGAATATGGGGCGCCGGTGTTTGCCGTAGAAGGGGAGCGGGACCGCGCCGGCGCGCCGCGGGGCGCCGCGACCTGCCCGCCGGCACGCGGCTGCCGGCGTCCGGCTCGCTTCCAGAGCACTTCCCGAGCCAATTGGGTCGCGAGGAGTGCTCTAGCCCCGCCCGAAGGCGGCGCCCGGAACCTCGCCGGCCGGCGGATAGGCGGGAAGCGGCGCAGGAATGCGGACGGGAGGGCGCCGATCGGTCCGCAGCCGGGCGAGCGCCACCGCGACCGCGCGTTCGAGCGGCGCGTCGCGATCGGTCGTCGCCGCATCGGGCCTGTCCTCGACCTCGACGTCGGGCGCCACGCCGGCGTTCTCGATGATCCAGTGCCCGTCCGCGGCGAGACTGTCCTTCGGGATCAGCAGGCCGGTGCCGTTCATCAGCGGCCAGGGGGCATCGATGCCCTGCACGCCGCCCCAGGTCCTGGTGCCGACCAGCGGGCCGAGGCCGAACTGCCGGACATAGTAGGCGAACTGGTCGCCGTCCGAGGCGGTGCCGCCGTTGATCAGCGTCACCAGCACGGGTGGCGCGGTCAGGCTCGGCAGCGGCTCGGCATGGCGCGCCCGGTTGACGAAGACCCCGGCACGGGCGCGTCGCAAGACGTCGAGCACGGCCTGGCTGGTGAAACCGCCGCGATTGTCGCGAATGTCGATGATCAGGCCGTCCTTGCCGGATTGCGGCCCGTACTGGCGGATGAAGTCTGCCGCACCGCGCGCCGCGAAATCCTCGAGATAGACGTAACCCACGCGGCCGAAGCTGAGCCGGTCGACGCGGGCCCGCGTCCGCGCCACCCAGTCGAACTGCCGGAGCGGCGCCTCGTCGGCGAGCGGCTGGACGGTCAAGCGATAGGGCGGCCCATCCGGGTGCGCGAGCGTGAGCGTGACCGAGCTCCGCCGCCCGGACAGCAGCTGGTCGGGGTCTGACGGCGGTCGCAGGTCCTGGCCGTCGATGGCGAGGATCGTGTCGCCCGCACGCACCTCGAGGCCGGGCGCCGCGAGCGGGCTCCTGGTTTCGGCGACCGTCGCGTCGCCCGCGAGCACGCGCGCGATCCGGTAGCGGCCGGACACCGGGTCGAGGCGGAGATCGGCTCCGAGAAGGGCGAGCAACGGACCGGTCGCGCCGGAGGCGGGCGGCGGCACCACGCGCGCGTGCGAACTCGCGAGTTCGCCTTGCAACGCGCCGAGCAGGAACTGCATGTCGTCGTCGGAACCGACCAGTCCAACCAGCGAGCGGTAGTGGTCGTGCACGGCCTGCCAGTCGTCGCCGTTCAAGGCGCTGCTGAAGAACAGGTCGCGGTCGAGCCGCCAGGCGCGGTCGAACATCTCGGCCCATTCCTGCCGCGGATCGACCGGCGCGCGCAGCGACGCGGTGTCGAGCGTCGTCGCCCGCCGCGACGCGGTGTCGGACGTCGCCTCGTCGCCCCCATCCGTGCCCGCGCCCGACGACGCGAGATGCCAGTGCCCATCGCGCCGGAACCCGATCCGCGAACCGTCCGCCGACACCAGCGCCGACGAGACATCGGTCGCCACCGTCCGGCCGCCGCCGCCGCCGAGATCGAACGCGTGCAGCGCCCCGGTGGCGCCTGGCAGCGCGCCGTCGAGCGTCGCGACCGGCGCCGTGCCGTAGAACACCGTCGAGCCGCGGATCGCGAGCGAGACGATCTCGGCGGGCGCGATCGGCAGCGCGACCGCGCGGGCCCGCAGCCCGTCGAGATCGATGCGGAACGGGCCGCCTCGGGCGGCGTCGCGGAACGCGGGCGACGACGGCGCCGGGTCTTCGCGGCGAAGCGTCGCGGCCGCGATCGCGTCCGAGCAGACCGCGACGAAGCCGGCGCCGTCGTCGCGGTCCGACATCACCGGGAGCGCGTTCGATTGCGTGACGAACAGCAGCAGCAATCCGTCGGGCGAGAACACCGGGCTCCTGTCGCTCTGCATCGGCGTGCCGAGCACGGTCTCCCGTCCCGATGCGAGCGCGCGCAGGTGGATCGCGCGCGTGCCGTTCGGCCGCGTGGCGCTCCAGGCGAGCCAACGACCGTCC
>CBDARA010000002.1:1580000-3504447 GCA_965199345.1 Acetobacteraceae bacterium | reverse complement strand
ACCGTCGCGCGACACCGACACGCCGTCGTCGGTGAGCAGGAAGGCCTCCGTTTCGCCGGCCCGGACCGGCGTCTCGTGCGCGCTCAGCGCGTGGTACGCGGCCTCGTCGGCCACCGGGCACGTCGTGTGGGCGCAGTAGGCATCGTGGATGCGGCCGAGCTCGGAGCGGAGCTGATCGGCGGAGGCGGCGTGGAGGAAGACCGTCCGGATTTCCTTCGGCCCCGGCTCGGCGATCACCGCACCGGCGTCGTGCGCGGGCGACGGAACGTAGAGCCCGGTCGCGTAGCCGTCGACGACGAGGAAGAAGACGCGGAGCCCGGCGCCGTTCAGGACCAGCGTGTGCCCGGCCGCCTCGACGGAGGGCGGAAACGAGGCGCCGCCCACGGTCACGGCCGCGGCGGCCATGGCGGGCGCGGCGGCGAGCGGCACGGCCGCGAGCGCGGCGGCGACGGTCAGCGCGGTGCAACGGACCACGGGACGGGGGGACGCGGGGCGAACGGTCATGGCGGCGTGTGTACTCCCGGGACGTGCTCGAAGGCGATGCCGGCCTCGCGGAGGGCGTCGGCCTCGCCGGGTTGCGGCGACAGCCTGACCACGCGACGGCCCTCCTGCCCGAGGGCCACCAGCCGCGCCGGCTGCGGCCCGGCGAGCACGAGGCGGCTCGCATCGCGTCGGGCCACCTCCAGCACGGCGGCGCTCGCGTCGGGCGCGTGCAGGATGATGTCGGCCTCGCCGAGCAGGCGGAGCGCGCGCAGCGTGAGCAGGTCGGCCGGTCCTGGTCCGGGCTCGACGAGGTGGACGAGGCCCGCCTCGCGGGTCGCGGCGTCGCGTTCGGCGGCGTCGAGCGCGTCGCGATAGGCACGCTCGGCGCCGTCCGGGTCGCCTGCCAGCATCAGATCGGCGGTCCGGCCGCCGAACGCCCGCTCCAGCATGCGCCGGCGCCTGACGACGTCGGGCAGGCGGCGCCTGGTCTCGTGCTTCAGCCGGTCGGCAAGCGAAGCGAGACGGCCGTAGGCCGGATCGACCAGCGTCTCGATCCGGGCGCGCAGCAGGCGCGCGAGCACCGGCGCGGTGCCGGCCGAGCAGATCGCCACCTGCAGCGGCAGCCGTTCGACGGTCGCCGGCGTCACGAAGGTCGAGAGCGAGGGCTTGTCGACGACGTTGACCGGGATGCCGCGCGCCCGCGCGGCGTCGTGCAAGGCGCCGAGCGCGCCGTCGTCGGCCTCGGCGCCGATCGCCAGCACGCAGTCGTCGAGGCAGCCCGGAGACATGTTCGTCGCCCGCCGGATCACCGCGCCGGCGCGCGCGAGGGTCGCCTCGCGGCGGTCGGCGGCCTCGCCCTCGCCGAGCAGGAAGACGGTGCGGCCGTCGAGATCGAGGAACAGCGGGAACAGCGGGCGCGGGCTCAGGCGCCGGCCGCCTCGTCCCGCGTCGCGGACCGGTCGACGCCATCGGGCGCCGGCAGCCAGCGCACGAAGAGCGGGCCGGACGCGTCGGCGGTCCAGGTGGCCCGGATCCGGAACGGCGGCCGGTCTCGCGCGGTCGCCAACGGGGCGGCATGGTCCGGGCGGGCGGGCGGCATGGCGCGTTCCTCGGCGTCGCCACGGTCGAACGCGCGCGCGCGTGCGCGGTTCTCGACGCGGCAACCCGGCGGGCTCGGCCGGGCTTCTGTGCAGGGCGACGGGGGCAGGACGATGCGGGTCGAGGACGTGATGAGCGGCGACGTCGAGTTCATCGAGCCGAACGCGCCCGTGGTCGCGGCGGCGGTGCTGATGGGCGAGCTCGAAGTGGGCGCGCTGCCGGTGGGATCGGCCGATCGCCTCGACGGCATCGTCACGGATCGCGACATCCTTTACCGCGTCGTGGCGCGCGGGCTGGACGCGACGGCGACCCCGGTGCGCGAGATCGCGTCGCGCCCCGTCATCGATTGCCGGCTCGACGACACCGTGCAGACGGCGATGGACCTGATGGCGGCGAACCACATCCGGCGCATGCCGGTCAGGAACGAGGCGGGCGCGGTGGTGGGGTGGGTCACGCTGGCGGATCTCGCGCGAAAGCTGCTGGTGGACGGGACGGCGATGCAGGACGCGCTGCAGGCGCTGACCGACGCGACGGACTGAGGCGGAGCGGCGCGCGATGCCGAGACTAGATCTGTCCGCACGCGACGTGGACGCGTCTCAGCGCCGATAGCGGCGGTTCGCGCTCCGCACCACGTTCGACGGCAGCGCGAGCCGGGCCGCGAGATACTCGAGGAAGAACTGCGACGTGAGTTCGCGCTGGCCGAGCGCGATCAGGGCCACGACATAGGCATAGGCCGCGAGGCCGGGGGTCGCCTGCACCGCGTGCAGCACCGCGTGCAGCGGCGGCGTCTCGTCGAGCGCGAGCGCGAACATGCCCAGCGTGTCGGTGTCGGCCCCGACCGAGGCGAGCCATTCGCGCGCGGCGAGGCGGTCGTGATCGCCCGCCGCCAGATGTCCCGCGAGCAACGCGACGGCCATCCATCGCGCGAGCAGCGCGCGCTGCGCGGGCTCGATCGACCGGAAGTTGACCGTGAGCGGGAACAGCACCTGGTGGCGGTTCTGCAGCCAGTAGCCGAGGATCTTCTGGGCCACCTGATCGTGCAGCACCGTTTCGGCGCGATCGAGGCCGCGCCCCCGGCGTCCGACGACCGGCAGGTCGGTCACTCCCGTCGCGTCGGCGCCGGCGGCGCCGTCGCCCCCGACCCCGCCTGGCGGCAGGATCCCGCCTGGCGGCAGGACCCCGGCCAGGGCGGCGCTGTCGAGCATCGTCGGCGTGATGCCGGTGACGTGGCCGACGATCTGATCGTCCGAACCGCTCCGCGTCGCGCGGCGCGTCAGCAGGCGCTCGATCAGGCTCAACCCCCAGGCGCCGGACCGGGCCCGGCCCCAGCGGCCGCCACGGTGGCAGGAGCGCCACCGGTCAGTGCCTCGATCTGGCCGAGCAGGCGGGAGAAATCGACCGGCTTCGGATGGTAGTCGTCGCAGCCGGCGTTGATCGCCTTTTCGCGGTCGCCCGACATGGCGTGGGCGGTGAGCGCGACGATCGGGATCGCGTTGGTCGACCGGTCCGCCTTGATCTCGCCCGCCGCGGTCCAGCCGTCCTTCACCGGAAGGTTCATGTCGAGCAGGACGATGTCCGGATGATCGGCACGCGCGCGGTCGACCGCCTGCTGGCCGTCGGTCGCCAGGATGACGTCGTAGCCGCGCCGCTTGAGCCGGCGGGACAGGAAATCCCAGATCTCCTCGTGGTCCTCGACGAGCAGGATGGTGGTCATCGGCGGGCTCCTTGTCCGTCCGAGCCGCTCGTCGGGATCGGCGCGGGCGCCGGCGCCGCTCCCGGCCCGACCAGCGCGCGCAGTTCGTGGGCGATGTCGTGCAGGCTGACGCTGCCCTTGACGATCACCCGATCGGCCTGGAGCTCGAGCGTCGCCTGTTCGGCCGGCGTGATGTCCTTGGCGGTCAGCACGACCACGGGCACGTCGCGGCCGGCCGGCCGGGTCCGCAGCTGCTTGAGGAAGGCGAAGCCGTCCATCACCGGCATCATCAGGTCGAGCAGGATCAGCACCGGCACCACGACATCGACCCGCTCGAGGCCGCGCGCGCCGTCCTCGGCCTGGTGCACGGTCCAGCCGTCGCGCTCGAGCATGGTCGCGAGGCGCGTCCGCGCGTCGGCATCGTCGTCGACGATCAGCACCTCGCCCTCGGCCGCCTGCGGCCGGACGCGCTCCATCACCGCGTGCAGGCGCTTCCACTCGATCGGCTTGAGCAGGTAGTCGGCGGCGCCGAGCGCGTAGCCGAGCCCCTGCTCGTTGACCACCGACGCCATGATCACCGGGATGGCGGCGAGCTCCGGGTCGGACTTGATCGCGTGCAGCACGGCCCAGCCGTCCATCTGCGGCATCTCGACGTCGAGCAGCACCGCGCGCGGGCGGAGCGCGCGGACCAGCGCGAGACCGGCGCGGCCGTCGCTCGCAGTACGGACCGTGAAGCCTTCGCGCTCGAGGAAGCGACCGAGGAGGTCCCGCGCCGCGGGATCGTCGTCGACCACCAGGACCACGTCCTGCGGCACCGAGGCCTGCGCGGCGGCGAACTCCGCCTCCGTCCCGCCCGCCTCGTCGCCGTCGACGCCCGGCTCGTAGCGGACCGGGACGGCGACGCTGAACGTCGAACCGACGCCCGGCGTGCTGGTGACGGTGACGTCGCCGCCGAGCTTGCGACTGAGGGCGCGCGTGATGGCGAGGCCGAGGCCGGTGCCGCCGAACTGCCGCGTGGTGCTCTCGTCGGCCTGGCTGAAACGGCGGAACAGCCGGCCGAGCTGCTCCTCGGTCATGCCGATGCCGGTGTCGCCGACGTCGAACACCACGAACGCACGGCCGTCGCGCGTGTCGCACCGCGTTTCGATCGCGATGGTGCCGCGCTCGGTGAACTTCGCGGCGTTGCCGATGAGGTTCAGCAGGCACTGCCGGATCTTGAGATCGTCGGATTGCATCGTCTCGGGGCAGTCGCCGTCCCGGAGCTCGAGCCGGTTGCCGCGACGCGCGGCGAGCGCGCCCGAGGCCGCGATCACGTCGCGCAGCATCGCGCGGGTGTCGAACTCGACGACCGACATCGTCATCCGGCCGGCTTCGATCTTCGACAGGTCGAGCACGTCGTTGATCAGGCCGAGCAGGTGGCGCGCGCTCGATTCGATCTTCGCGAGATCGGCGATCAGGTGCGGCTGGCCGAGATCCTCGATCTCCTCGGCGAGCATCTCGCTGTAGCCGATCACCGCCGACAGCGGCGTCCGGAGCTCGTGGCTCATGTTGGCGATGAACTGGCTCTTGGCCCGGTTCGCCGCCTCGGCGGCATCGCGCGCCGCCTCGACCGCGTCCTCCGCCTCGCGGCGGGCGGTGATGTCGGTGTGGACGCCGATCCATTCGCCGACCTCGCCGCCGGCGTCGAGGATCGGCACCGCACGCGCTTCCATGATCCGCCACGCGCCGTCGTGGCGGCGCAGCCGGTGCTCGACCAGGTAGACCGTACGGTTCCTGACCGCCGCACTCCAGACCTCCGCGGAATACGCGCGGTCATCGGGATGGACCGCGTCGGTCCAGCCCCAGCCGCGGTAATCGGCCTCGTCCTGGCCCGTGAACGCCGTCCAGCTCCGCTGCGGCGCAATGAGACGGCCCTCGGCGTCCGCCGTCCAGATGATGGAGGCGGAGGCATCGATCAGCGTCCGGAACCGCGCCTCGCTGCGACGGAGCCGCGCCTCGGTCTCGATCTGGTCGGTCACGTCGGTGTTGGTGCCGATCCAACGCAGCAGCCGTCCGGTCCCGTCGCGCTGCGGCTGGGCGCGCGACAGGAACATGCGCCAGACCCCGTCGTGCCGCCTGAGCGGGAAGGTGTCCTCCCAGGGCTCGCCGGTTTCGAAGCAGTGTTTGATCCCCGACACCACGCGGTCGAGGTGGTCCGGGTGGTGCGACCGCTCCCAGCCCCAGCCGCGCATGTCGTCGAAGCTGAGCCCGGTGTAGTCGTACCAGCGCCGGTTGTACCAGTAGATCCAGCCCTGCGGGTCGGCGATCCAGGCGAGCTGCGGCATCGCTTCGGCGAGCTCGCGGAAGTCGGCGGCGTGTGCCATCGGGACCGGCGCGCCGGGATCGGGCCGGGCAGTTCCCTCCTTCGCGCGGCCGGGGGCCGACGCCGCGTCTGCCGGGTCGCGTCCCGCCGCCGCCACAACCACGCCTCGACCTCGCTCGCACACGGACGGCGGACAACGGCGCAACCCGATCCCTTGTTCCCTGCTTCCTCCACGTTGCCTCGCATCGGCGCGGCCGTGTCAGGCGAGGACCTCTCCATTGACGCTCGACCAGGGACTGGCGTTCGGCATCATCGGCGGCACGATCGCGATGTTCGTGTGGGGGCGGCTGCCGTACGACCTCGTGGCGCTGATGGCGCTGCTGGCCGGCATCGTCGTCGGCATCGTGCCGGCCCGGCACGCCTTCGACGGGTTCTCCGACGAGGTCGTGGTGATCATCGCCGCGGCGCTCGTGGTCTCGGAAGCGATCGCGCGCTCGGGCGCGGTCGAGACCATCATGCGGCCGATCCTGCCTTACCTCACCACCGTGCGCGTGCAGGTGCCGGCGCTCGCAGGCGGCGTGCTGCTGCTGTCGATGGTGTCGAAGAACGTCGGCGCGCTCGCGATCTTCATCCCGGTCGCGCTCCAGCTCGCGCGCCGCACCGGCACGTCGCCCTCGGCGCTGCTGATGCCGATGTCGTTCGCGTCCCTGCTCGGCGGCCTGGTCACGCTGTTCGGCACCACGCCCAACATCATCATCTCCGAGGTGCGGCAGACCGTGCTCGGCAAGCCCTACGGCCTGTTCTCGTTCGCGCCGGTCGGGCTCGGCGTGTCCGCCCTCGGCATCCTGTTCCTGTCGTTCGGCTGGCGGCTGCTGCCGAGGAACCGGCGCGCCGCGTCGTCGATGGAGGCGGCGTTCAACCTCGAGGACTACACCGCGGAGGCGCGCCTGCCCGACGACGCGCCCGTCGCCGGCCGCACGGTCGCGGACCTCGAGCGCATGGGCGACGACGCCGTGCAGGTCGCCGGCGTGATCCGCGAGCGGTTCCGCCGCTGCGTGCCGGCGCCGTCCTGGGTGCTGCGCGGCGGCGACGTGCTGCTGCTGCGGGGCGAGCCGGGCGACCTCGAACGGCTGGTCGCTCGCGCGCGCCTGCTGCTGGCGGGGTCCGGCGACGGTGGCGGCCGGGACGGCGGCGACGCGACCGTCGTCGAGGGCGTGATCACCGCGAACTCGCCGGCGATCGGCCGCACGCCGCGCGAACTCGACCTCGCCGAGCGGCACGGCATCGGCGTGCTGGCGGTCAGCCGGAGCGGGCAGCGGATCGCGCAGCGCCTGCAAAGCGTGCGCCTCCGCGCCGGCGACGTCGTGGTGCTGCGGAGCGCGTCCTCCCGCCTGCCGGACGCGCTCGGCGAGCTCCGTATCCTGCCGCTCGCGGAACGCTCGATCTCGCTCGGCCGGAGCCACAGGAGCTGGGTGCCGCTTGCCGTGCTCGCCGGCTTCATGGCGCTGGTCGTCGCCCACGTGCTCGGCGTCGGCGTCGCATTCTTCGGCGCGGCGGTGGTGCTGCTGGCGCTCCGCCGGCTGACCATGGAGGAGGCGTACGGGACCGTCGAGTGGCACCTGCTGATCCTGCTCGGCGCGCTGATCCCGCTCAGCCATGCGATCCGCGCGACGGGCGGGTCGGACCTCATCGCGGCGGGCCTGCTGCACGTGGTGTCGCACCTGCCGCCGCTCGGCGCGCTCACCGCGGTGATGGTCCTCGTGATGGCGGTGACGCCGTTCCTGCACAACGCGCCGACGGTGCTGATCATGGGACCGATCGCCGCCTCGCTCGCGCGGAAGCTCGGTCTCGCCGTCGACCCGTTCCTGATGGCGGTCGCCCTCGGCGCGGCGTCCGATTACCTCACGCCGATCGGCCACCAGTGCAACACGCTGGTGATGGGCCCGGGCGGCTACCGGTTCGGCGACTACGCGCGGCTCGGGCTGCCGCTGTCGGCGATCGTGGTGGCGGCGGGCGTGCCGCTGATCTCGGTCGTCTGGCCGTTGCACGCGTAGAGCATGATCCGATCGAACAGGATCGTTCGATCAGACGACAATGCTCTCTTCTCGAGAAGAGCGAGCACGTTCAGCGAGACCGGAACCGGTCTGGCCAAACGTCGTGCTGTGGAAAGTCGGTGGATGGGGCGCGGTCAGGTCCTGACCATCCAGCGGAGCGCCATCCGCATGTTGCGCCCGTAGGGCGGCCGCAGCATCTCGAAGCCGCTGACGCGCCCGGGCTTGTAGTGGCCGCGCGCGTGCGACAGGCGCCGGAACCCATCCCGGCCGTGATAGGCGCCGATCCCGCTCGGGCCGATGCCGCCGAACGGCAGGTCGGGCTGGGCGCAATGGAGCATGGTGCCGTTGATCGTGACGCCGCCCGAGATCGTGCGATCGAGGATCAGCCGCTCCGTCGCCGCCTCCCGCGTGTAGGCGTAGAGCGCGAGCGGGCGCGGCCGCTCGTTGACGTAGCGGATCGCGTCCGCGACGCCGTCGGTTCCGACCACCGGCAGCACCGGGCCGAAGATCTCCTCGCGGAGCAGCGCGCCGTCGGCCGGCGCGCCGAGCACGACCGTCGGGGGCATCCGTCGGCCGTCGGTCGCGCCGCCGAGGCGGAGCACCCGGGCGCCGCCCCGTTCCGCCTCGTCGACCAGCGCCGCGAGGCGGGCGTGGTGCCGTTCGGACACGACCGAGGTGAGGTCGGGATTGCCGCCCACGGAAGGATACATGCGCCGCGCCGCGTCGAGCACGGCGTCGGCGAAGCGCGCCGCGCGCGCCCGCTCGATCAGCACGTAGTCGGGCGCGATGCAGGTCTGGCCGGCGTTGAAGAACTTGCCGACCGCGATCGACCGCGCCGCGCCGGCGAGGTCGTAGTCGGGCGCCACGATCGCCGGCGACTTGCCGCCGAGCTCGAGCGTCACGGGCACGAGATTGCGCGCCGCCGCCTCGGCCACCAGCCGGCCGGTCTCGGTCGACCCGGTGTAGAGCAGGTGGTCCCACCGCTCGGCGCAGAACGCCCTGGCGACATCGGCGCCGCCGGTCACCACGCTGACCTGTTCGGGGTCGAAATTCTCCCGCATCAGGCGCGCGAACAGCGCGGCGAAGCGCGGCGTGATCTCGGACGGTTTGATCGTCGCGCGGTTGCCGGCCGCCAGCGCGTCGATCAGCGGTCCCGCGGTCAGGAACAGCGGATAGTTCCAGGGTGCGACGATGCCGACGACGCCGAGCGGCACGTGTTCCACCCAGGCGCGGCCGGGCCGGAAGTTGAGCCCGACCCGCCTCGGTTCCGGCGCCATCCAGCGGCCGAGATGACGCCTGGCGTGCCGCACGGCGTCGAGCAGCGGCGCGACCTCGGCGAGCATGGTTTCGGGACGGGCGCGGTTGCCGAAATCGGCCGACACCGCGTCCGCGATCTCCTCGCTGGCGCGGCCGATCGCGCGCGAGAGCGTGTCGAGCCGGGCGATCCGCTCGGCTAGGCCTGGCACCCCGTCCCGCGCGAACGCGGCGCGCTGCAGCGCGAGCGCACGGCCCGGGGCCCCGGCGTCGTCCCCGGCCACGGCCCCGTCCAACGGCATGTCCATCGCACCCTCCCGATCACGCCGTGTCCCGGCCGAGGACGGCCGATCGCCTGCGGACCTTCGCCAACGCCACCATACACTGCCACACGGCCTGGAACGGGATCCTGATCGGCGTGCGAACGGACCTTTCCCCCCTTGTGCGGTGGTGGTGGTTGGCCGGTGAGGCGGCCGGATGTCGACGCCGACCGGCGCCGGAATGAGCGCCGCCCGGCGGCCTGACGGCGTCGCGATCGGCGGTGACCTTGCCGCGTCCGCCTCAACGCCGCTTGGCGGTGGTGGTGGTTGGCCGGTGAGGCGGCCGGATGTCGACGCGCCGCGCCGGCGCCGCCCGGCGGCGGGGACGGCGTCGGTGATCGGCGGTGACCTTGCCGCGTCCGCCTCAACGCCGCTTGGCGGTGCGCGCGCGGGCGGCGCGGGTGGGCGCGTGGAAGTCGTCCGGCTTGGTCCGCACCCAGGCGACGAAGCGGGCGAGTTCGGGGTCGGCGCGCAGCGAGGCCGGGTCGGCCAGATGCCGCGCGATCTCGGCCTCGGTGTATCGGGCGTGGATCGCCGAATGGCAGATCTGGTGCAACCGGACGGTGCCGAGACGGGTGCCGCCCTTCAGCTTCGGCGTCAGGTGATGCAGCGAGGACCGCGCGCCGGGCGGGATCGGGCGGTTGCACAGGGCGCAGCAGGCAGTGTCGTCCGTCGCGGTGCTCACAGCAGGCGCTCGAGGAAGCGCACCGTCTTCGGTTCGGGCCCGGCGCGCGTGGCGGCGCCGACGGGCGAGAAGCCGAGTGCGGCGTGGAACGCGTCCGAGACGGGGTTCGGCGGCGTCGCGTTCACCTCGCAGACGATGCGGTCGTGACCGGACGCGCGGGCCGCCGCCTCGAGCCCGGCGTAGAGCAGGCGGGCGAGGCCGGCGCCGCGTCGCGCCGGGGCGACGCAGACGCGGTCGACATAGACGAAGCGGGCGCGCCTGGCGCGGAACCAGAGGAAGTTGGGGCTGTCGTAATCGGCGCGCTCGTCGAAGGCGAGCAGGAAGGCGTCGCCCGCTGCCGTGCGGCGCGCATGGCAGGCGTGCGCGGCGAGGGAGGCGAAGCGCGCGCGGGTCAGCGGCGAGAGTTCGACCGCGTGCGCGGCGTTGAGCGCGAGCAGCGCGTCGCCGACCGCGTCGCCCGGTTCGAAATCCTCCGCGGCGAGCGGCCGGAACGGCACCGGCGTCACGCCGTCGCGCGGTTCCCGCGCGCGGGCGAAGTCGCGTGGTTCCCGCGCGCGGGCGAAGCCGCGCGGGTTCCGCGCGCGAGCGAGGTCGCGAGATGCTCGGCGGTGCGGATGCCGTCGATCGCCGCCGACATGATGCCGCCGGCATAGCCCGCGCCCTCGCCGGCGGGAAACAGGCCGGCGACGCTCGGCGACTGGTGGTCGTCGCCGCGGCGGATCCGGAGCGGCGACGAGGTCCGCGTTTCGACGCCGGTCATCAGCGCGTCCGGATCGTCGAAGCCCGGGATGCGGCGTCCGAACGCCGGCAGCGCCTCGCGGATCGCGTCGACGGCGAAGCCGGGCAGGCAGCGCGCGAGGTCGGTCGGCGTCACGCCCGGCTGGTAGGAGGGCACGACGGTGCCGATCGCGGTGGAAGGACGGCCGGCGAGGAAGTCGCCGACGCGCTGGGCCGGCGCGCGGTAGTCGCCGCCGCCGGCGACGAACGCGTCGGCCTCGAGCGCGCGCTGCAGCTCGATGCCGGCCAGCGGGCCGCCCGGATAGTCGCGCTCGGGCGTGATGCCGACCACGATCCCGGCATTCGCGTTCCGCTCGGCGCGCGAATACTGGCTCATGCCGTTGGTCACGACGCGGCCCGGCTCGGAGGCGGCCGCGACCACCTGGCCGCCCGGGCACATGCAGAACGAGTAGACCGAGCGGCCGCCGGCGGCGTGATGCACGAGCTTGTAGTCGGCGGCGCCGAGCAGCGCGTGGCCGGCGTTCGCGCCGAAGCGGGCGCGATCGATCGCCGCCTGCGGGTGCTCGATGCGGACGCCGACCGAGAACGGCTTGGCGTCCATCGCGACGCCGGCACCGTGCAGCCAGGCGAAGGTGTCACGGGCGGAGTGGCCGGGGGCGAGGATCGCGTGCGTCGCCGGCAGGACCTCGCCGTCGCCGAGACGGAGCGCGGCGAGGCGCCGGCCGCCGGCGCCGTCGGGCGCGGTGTCGATGGCGTCGACCCGCGTCTCGAACCGGTAGCTGCCGCCGAGCCGCTCGATCTCGTCCCGCATCCGGGTGACCACGGTCACCAGGCGGAAGGTGCCGACATGCGGCTTGGAGACGAACAGGATCTCGTCGGGCGCGCCGGCGCGCACGAGCTCGGTCAGCACCTTGCGGCCGAGCCGCTCGGGATCGCGCACGCCGGACCAGAGCTTGCCGTCCGAGAACGTGCCGGCGCCGCCCTCGCCGAACTGCACGTTGCTGTCGGGGTCGAGCACGCCGCGCCGCCATAGCCGGAACGTGTCGGCGGTGCGCTGCCGCACCGGCCGGCCGCGCTCGACGACGATCGGCCGTAGACCCCACTGCGCGAGCACGAGTGCCGCGAACAGGCCGCACGGTCCGGCGCCGATCACCACCGGCCGAGGCGACGCGGCGGCCGGCGCCTCCGGCCGGAAGCGGTAATCGAGATCGGGCGCGGCGCGGACCCGGGTGTCGCCGCCGAACCGCGCGAGGAGGTCGCGCTCGGTGTCGGCATCGAAGGCGCAGTCGAGCGTGTAGACGAGCATGATCGCGCCGCGCGAGCGTGCGTCGTAGCCGCGCCGCGCGACGCTCACGGCACGCGGCCGCACGCCGAGCCGCGCCGCCGCCGCCGCCACGAGCGCGTCCGTCTGGTGGTCGAGCGGAAGCCGGATCTCGGACACGCGGATCATGCCGCCCCTATGGTGGTGCGGAGGCGAGGGTTTCCAAAGGGCGACGTCCCTTTGGCGGATCCGGGGCAGCGCCCTGGCCTTCTACCGGAGCGCCGCCAGCCCCAGTGCCGCGCAACGCCGCATCACGGTCGACAGCGCCTCGCCGCCGAGCAGGTCCGCGTCGCGCGAGAAGTCGGGCGGCGTCGCGGCCGGCAGGCGGGTCACCCGGGCGGCGAACAGGTCGAGATGCAGTTCGAGATGGGTGAGCACGTGCCGGACATGTCCGGCGGCGCGCCAGTCGGCGGCGGCGGGCGCGAAGCGGAGGGCCTCGGCCACGCCCCACGCCGCCTCGCGCCAGGCGGTGCCCGGCAGTTCGGCCATGCCGGCGAACAGGCCGCGCGCCGGGCGCCGCCGCAGCAGCACCTGGCCGGTCGCGTCCTCGAGCCAGAAATGCACGCCGTAACGAAGCGGACGCGCGGCCTTCGCGTCCTTGCGCGGCAGCGTCTCGGCGAGGCCGCTTGCGTGGCCGGCGCAGGCCGGACGCCAGGGGCAAAGCGCGCAGGCGGGGCGGCGCGGCGTGCAGATCGTGGCGCCGAGATCGAACAGCGACTGGGTGAAGTCGGACGGCGCGGCGCGCGCGGCCGGGTCCGCCTGCCACAGATCGGCCAGCGCCCCGAGACGGCGGCGGCTGCCCGGCAGCGGTTCCGTCACCGCGTGCAGGCGGGCGACCACGCGCTCGACGTTGCCGTCGGCGGGAACGGTCGGGATCCCGAAGGCGATCGAGGCGATCGCGCGGGCGGTGTAGCGGCCGATCCCGGGCAGCGCCTCGAGCGACGCGACATCGGCGGGGAAGCGGCCGCCGGCGGCCGCCACGTGTCGCGCGCATCGGTGCAGGTTGCGGCCGCGCGCGTAGTAGCCGAGCCCGGCCCAGGCGGCGAGCACGTCCTCCTCGGCGGCGTCGGCGAGGGCGACGACGTCGGGGAAGCGCGCGAGAAAACGCGCGTAATAGGGGATCACGGCGCCGACCGTGGTCTGCTGCAGCATGATCTCGCTCAGCCAGACGCGGTAGGGATCGGCGTTGGCGCCGGGCGGGGCGCGCCAGGGAAGGACGCGGCGATGGCGCGCATACCACTCGAGCAGGGACGCGGCGGGGGCGGCGGAGGCGGCGGCGGTCGGGGCGTCCATGCGGCCGGCACCGTGGCGAAGCACGGCGCCGAGGGCAACGCGCCAACGGGGGCGCCGGCGGGGGCGCCGGCGGGGGCGCCGGCCGGAACGCCAACGGGGGCGCCGGCGAGCACCCGCCGCTACGGCGCGCGGACGCTCGCGTCGCTGCTGCCGCCGATCGTCAGGCCGGCGTTCAAGCGCCGCTCGCCGGCCGGCGCCGCCTTGCTGACCGATTGGGCGGCGATCGTCGGCCCGGCGCTGGCCGCGGTCGCCGCGCCACGGAAGCTCGCGGCCGGCACGCTCACGATCGGCTGCGACGGGCCGACCGCGCTGGCGCTGCAGCACGACGAACGGCGCCTGGTCGAGCGGATCAATCTCGCGCTCGGCGCCGACCTGGTCCGCCGCATCCGGATCGTGCAGGACGGGATGCGGCCGGACGCCCCGGCGGTGCCGCGGGCCGGACGGAGCGACGCCGCGCCGCCGCCGGTCGAGGGCGCGCCGGACGGCCCGCTCGGCGAGGCGCTCGCCCGGCTGCGCGCCGCGATGGCGCGGCCGGTCCGGCCCTCCTGATCCTCGGCTCGCGCGGCAATCGCGCCGCGCTGCCTGACCTCCGTTTCGCGCGGCGACCGGGCGGCCTGCTCGACCCTCCGGTGTCGCGCGGCGTTTGCCCGGACCTGCTTGACCCTCCGGTCGCGCGGATGGGATTGCTCGGCCGAGGTCCAGGCCGGAGTTTCGCCCCCATGACCGTGACGCGCCGTTCGCTTCTCGCCGCCACTCCCCTTCTCGCCGCGCCGTCGCTCGCCCGCGCCGCGCCGGCGCTGCCGCCGGTGCCGCTCCGTGCCGCCGGCAACCCGCACGCGCCGGGTCAGGTGCAGGAATGGTTCTCGCTCACCTGCACCCATTGCGCGCGGTTCGCCGGCGAGGTGTTCCCGACCATCAAGTCGCAGCTGATCGACACCGGCCGCGCGTACTACGTGTTCCGCGACTTCCCGCTCGATCGCGTGGCGCTGCTCGCCGCCGCGGTGTCGCGCTCGCTGCCCGCGGACCGCTACCTGCCGTTCATCGAGGCGCTGTTCGCGAGCCAGGATCGCTGGGCCTTCGCCGAGGGCGTCGACAGCAAGGCCGTGCTCGGCCAGATGGCGGGTCTCGCCGGCATGTCGCAGGCGACCTACCAGACCGTCGCGGCCGACATCGACCTGCAGAAGGCGATCATCGCCGAGCAGGATGCCGGCCAGAAGAGATACAGCATCTCGGCGACGCCGACCTTCGTGTTCGGCTCGACGGTGATCCAGGGCGAGCTGTCGGTCGCGAGCTTCACGGACGCGCTGAGCAAGAGCGGCGCAAGCTGATCTCCCGCCGGTTCCGCGGAGGCTGACACCCTGCCGGCGATCCTGACGCGGCTCCGGCTCGCCGGCTTCAAGAGCTTCGCCGAGCCGACCACGATCGCGATCCTGCCCGGGCTGACCGGGATCGTCGGGCCGAACGGCTGCGGCAAGTCGAACGTCGTCGAGGCGCTGCGCTGGGCGATGGGCGAGACCAGCGCGCGGTCGCTTCGCGGCGGCGACATGGACGAGGTGATCTTCGCGGGCTCGGCCGCGCGGCCGTCGCGCAACATCGCGAGCGTGACGGTGACGCTCGAGGGGGCGGCAGGCCTCGCGCCGCCGCCGCTCGATGCCGAGGCCGAGCTCGAGGTCAGCCGCACGATCGAGCGCGCGGTCGGCAGCACCTACCGGATCAACGGCCGCGCCGTGCGCGCGCGCGACGTGCAGACGCTGTTCGCCGACATGGCGAGCGGCGCGAAATCGTCGGCGATGGTGAGCCAGGGCCGCGTCGCCTTCCTGGTCGACGCGCGGCCGGAGGAGCGCCGGGTGGTGCTCGAGGAGGCGGCCGGGATCACCGGGCTGCACGCCCGCCGGCACGAGGCCGAGCTCAGGCTGCGCGCGACCGAGGGCAATCTCGAGCGCGCGTCGGACCTCCGCCGCGGCCTCGACGAGCGTTTCATGGCGCTCTCGACGCAGGCCGAGGAGGCGATCGCCTATCGCGAGGCGGTCGACGCGCTCGCGGCGGCCGAACGGATGCTCGCCGCGATCCTGCTCGCCCGCGCCGGCGACGCCGTCGAGCAGGGCATCGCGCGCGCCGCCGCGGCGGCGGCGGCGCGCGAGGCGGCCGAGGCGGCGGCGGCGGCGGCGGAGACGGCGGAAGGTGCCGCGCGCGAGGCGCTCGACGCCGGGCGCGAGGAGGCCGCGGCTGCGGCGACGCTGGTCGAGCGGGCGCGCGCGGGCCTCGACGCCGCCGAGGCGGAGGCGCGTTTCGCCCGCGAGGCGCTCGCGGGGGCCTCGGCCAGGGCGACCGAGCTCGCGCGCGACCTCGGTGGTGCCGAGGAGGCCGCGACCGAGGCGGCCGAGAACGCCGACCGGCTCGACCGCGAGATCGCGATCCTCGCCCGCGCGCGGGAAGCGGGACCGGCCCGGCTCGCGGCGCTGCGCGAGGCGACCGCCGCGTCGCGCGCGGCCCGGATCGCGGCCGAGGCGTCGGCGGCCGCGCGTGCGGCCGCACGCACGCTGCGGGCGCGCGCCGAGGCGGCGTCCCGCGCCCTCGACGCCTCGGACCGCGCGTTCGCGGCGGCGGCGCGCGCGGTCGCCGAAGGCCGGCCCTCGCCGGACGCCGTCTCGCGCGCGGCCGACATCGCCCGGGTCGCCGCCGAGGCGCGGCACGCCGCCGCCGCCACCGCGTCCGGCGCCGAGGCCGGCCGGCGACGGACGGCCGACGCGCTCGCGGCCGCGCGCCTCGCCGCCTCCGAAGCCGAGGCGGCGCTCGGGCGCGCCGGGCGCGACGCCGACGCGCTCGCGCTCAGGCGGGCCGAAGCCGAGGATCGTGCCGCGTCGCTCGCGGCGCGCGAGGCGCAGGCGACGGCCGCGCTCGGCGCCGACGACGCGCGGGCGGACGCGTCGGCGCGGGCGGCGGCGGCGGCGCGCACGCTCGCCGACGCCGACGCCGCGCTCGACGCCGCGGAAACGGCGCTCGCCGCGGCGGCCGACGCGGCGTCGCAGGCACGGCGCGAGGCGGAGGACGCGGCGGCAGGCGCGCGCGCGATCGGCGCCCGGCGCGAGGCGCTCGACCGCGAAGCGGCGCGGCTCGCGGCGAGCCGGGCCGAACTCGAGCGGGCAGCCCGCGCCATCTCGGCCGAGGCGCCCGACGCGGACCTGCTCGCCCGGTGCCGCCGCGCCGCCGAGGCGGCCGAAGCGCGGGCGCGCGATGCCTCGTCGGCGCGCGACGCGGCCGGACGCACCCGCGACGCCGCTCTCGCGTCGGCCGAGACGGCGCGCCGGACCCTCGCGGACGCCGAGGCCGACGAGGGTGGCCGGCGCGCCGAACGGGACGCGCTCCACCGGGCAGGCGGCGCGGACGAAGGCGGCGACGGCGTGCTCGGGCTGATCCGGGCGCCGGACGCGCTCGGGCCGGCGCTCGCCGCGGCGATCGGCGACGCGCTCACGGCCGGGCTCGATCCCGACGCGCCGCGCTGGTGGCGGCCGGTCGAGGGCGACGCGGCCGCCGGCGATCCGGCGCCGGCCTGGCCGGACGGCGTGGTGCCGCTCGCGTCGCTGGTCGACGCGCCGGCGCCGCTCCGCCGCGCGCTCGAGCGGGTCGGCCTCGTCGGCGACGACGCGGGCGGCCACGAGCGGGCGCTGGCGCTCGCAGCCCTGCTCGCGCCGGGGACGGCGCTGGTGACGCCGGGTGGCGGCGTCGTTCGCGCGGACGGGTTCACCGTGCGGGACGGCGTGCCGAGCCCGCTCGCCGAACGGCTCCGCACCCGTCGTCTCGCGCGCGAGGCCGACGCGCATCTCGCGTCGGCGACGCGGGCGCGCGAGGAGGCGGCCGCGCAGGCGGCGCGATCGGACGGGGCGCGGCGCGATGCCGAGGCGACATGGCAGGCCGCCCGTGACGAGGCGCTGCGCGCCGACGCCGAAGCCGCCTCGACGGCGCGGGAACGGCAGCGCCTCGACGCAGCCTCCGAGCGCGCCGGCAGCCGCCTCGAGGCGATCGGGGCGGAGCGGGCGCGGCTCGACGCGGCCGACGCGGCCGTCGCGCGCGAGCGCGAAGCACTCGCGTCGGAGGCGGCGATGGCGGCGGCGCTGCCGGCCGGCACGGTCTCGGATGCCGAAATCGCGCTCGCCGACGCGTCCGAAACCGCCAGGCGCTGCCGGCTGGCCCGCCGCGCGGCGGAGGTCGCCCGCACGGAAACCGAGGCCGCGCGGGACGCGCTCGCCCGACGCCACGCCGATGCCGAGAGCACGCGCGCCCTGCTCGCGCCGGAACGCGAGCGCGCCGAAGCCGACGCGATCGGGCTCGCCGGACAGCTCGCCGAAGCGGCCGCGGCGCGCGAAGCGCTCGCGAGCGCCACCGAAGCCGCCGCGCGCGCGCGCGACGCCGCCGCGTCGGAGGACGACGCGGCCGGCGCCGCGGCGTCCGCGAGCCGAGAGGCGGCCGGCCGCGCCGAGGCCGCCGACGGCGCGGCGCGGCAGGCGCACGACGCGGCGATCCGGGACGCCGAGGCGCACGCGTTTCGCGAGGCGGCGCTCGAACCGCGGCGGGACGCGCTGCGGCGCGAGCGCGAGGCGGCGGCGGCGCTCGCGCGCGCGGCCGGCGCGGCCGACCGGGACGCCGAGCTGCACGAGCGCCTCGAGGCGGAGGCCGACGCGCGCGCCTGGGCGGCGGACGTGGCGGCGGGCCGATCGCCGGAAACCGGCGCGGCCGAGACCGGCTCGGCCGAGATCGGCACGGCGGGCACCGCCACGGCCAACACCGGCGCGGCGGAGACCGGCGCAGCGGAGGCCGGCGCGGCAGACGCCGGCGTGCCGGAGACCGGCGCGACGGACATTGGCGCGTCCGACACCGGCATGACGGGCATCGCCACGACGGATGACGGCACGTCCGACACCGGCGCGGCGGGCCCCCGCACGACCGCCCCCGGCACGGGGGACACCGGCACGGCGGGCACCGGCACCGCGGAGAACAGGACGGCGGACACCGGCGTGGTGGACCTCGGCGCGGCGGACCTCGGCGCGGCGGACGGCGCGGGCGCCGCGATGCCGCGCGTCGACCGGGCCCGCGCCCGCGAGGAGGCGCGGGTCCGCGCGACGGCGGTCGCCGAGGCGGCGCTCGCCGAAGCGGCGCGGCGCCACGCCGCCGCGATCGAGGAACGCGACCGGGCTCGGCGCGGCGGCCGCGACGCCGCCTTTCGCGCGACCGCGCTCCGCGTCAGGGTCGAGGCCGCCGAGGGGAGCGCCGCACCCGCGAGGAACGGCCGGTGGCCCTCGCTCGCACGCGCGACGAGGCCGCGTCCGCGCTCGAGGCCGCCGCGCGTCGGCACGAGACCGCCGCCGCGCGGGCAGGCGGCGCGCACGCGGCGCTCGACGCGTGCCGGCGCGCGCGCGAGGACGCCGCCGAGAAGCTCGCGCGCGCGCGCGATGCGGCGTCCCGCGCCGAGGCCGCGCGCGACGAGGCGGCGCGCGCGATCGACACGCTCGCCGCGCGGTTCGAGGATGCCGGGCACGCGCTCGAACCGCCCGCGGACCGCAGCGAGCGCGCAGAGGCGGAGGCGCGCCGCGCGGTCGCGCGCTGGACCCGCGCGCGCGACGCGATCGGGCCGGTCAATCTCCGCGCCGAAGCCGAGGCGCTGGCGCTCGACGAACGCCGCACCACGCTCGCCCGCGAGATCGGCGAACTCGACGAGGCGATCGGCCGGTTGCGGGCGTCGATCCGGCACCTCGACCGCGAGGGACGCGAGCGCCTGACGGCCACGTTCCTCGCGATCGACGCCGAGTTCCGGGCGCTGTTCGCGCGCATGTTCGAGGGCGGCCGCGCGCATCTCGCGCTGGTCGGATCCGACGATCCGCTCGAGGCCGGTCTCGAGATCTTCGCCGAACCCCCCGGCAAGAAGCTCGCGGCGCTGTCACTGCTGTCGGGCGGCGAGCAGGCGCTGACCGCGCTCTCCCTCATCTTCGCGGCGTTCCGCTGCAATCCGGCGCCGATCTGCGTGCTCGACGAAGTCGACGCACCGCTCGACGACGCCAACGTCGCGCGCTTCTGCCGCCTCGTCGCCGACATGGCCCGCGACGGCGGCACCCGGTTCCTGGTGGTGACGCATCACCAGCTCACGATGGCGAACATGGACCGGCTGCTCGGCGTCACCATGCAGGAACGCGGCGTGTCGCGGCTGGTCTCGGTCGATCTCGGCCACGCGACGGCGATCGGCGCGCGGTAGCGCGAACTCGCCCGGATCGAAGGGGCGACCGTCCGCCGGCGTCGGGCGGCCGCGCGCTCGCGCGGAGCGGAAGGACGCCGTTTTCCGCGATCCGTCCGGCCGGGGCGCGGCAGGCGCCCCGGCCGGGTCGGGGTCAGAGCCGGCGCGTCAGGTCGCGCTCGCCATCCGGACCGAGCGCGGTCGGATAATCGGCGGCCGCCGGGTCGTGCGCGGTCCATCCCTCCTGCTCGTACGCCGTGCGGCGATGCGCGACGTCGACCGCACCGCCGGCGAGGATCGTGCGGACCTGCTCGACATTGGCCGGCATCGTCCGGACGCTCACCAGCGTGCCGCCGCGGCGGACGCCCTCGGCGTAGACATGCGCGTCCTGCTCCGGGACGCCCGCGCCGGTCAGCGAGCCGAGCAGGCCGCCGGCCGCGGCGCCGGCACCGGCGCCGGTCACGGTGGCGATCAGCCAGCCCGCGGCGACGACCGGACCGATGCCCGGGATCGCGAGCGCGCCGATGCCGGCGAGCAGGCCGGCACCGCCGCCGATGACGGTGCCGAGGCTGGCGCCGGCGCCGGCGCCGGTGTGCGCCGTGTCGGTGACGTGGCCGGTCGTGCTTGAGGTCGCCGCGTTGCGGCCGACGATGCTGATGTCGTCGTGCGGCACGCCGGCGGCTTCGAGCTCGCCGACGACGCGCTCGGCCTCGGGATAGCTGTCATAGAGATGCGTGATGGTGCTCATGGGAACGTCCTTCCGTGATCGGTCGTGGTCGCGTTCGGATCTGGCCGCGATGGGCGATCAGGATTGCGAGGTGCCGACATTGCCCTTGTAGTCGAGCCAGACATTCGCAGTCTGACCGTCCTTGCTCGCGTGGCCCTGCCACACGCCCTTGGCGAGGCGGAGGCCGGTCACGTGGCTGTAGCCTTCGGCGGCGATGCGGCGGCGTGCCTCGCCGCGGGTGAACGAGTTGTGGCCGTGCGCCGGGGTCGCCGCGTTCGCGTTCGTGGTCGCGACCGTCTGGTTGTCGTTTCCGGACGCCGCGTTGCGATCGCTGCCGATCGCCGGCGTGCCGGAGGTCGGCGGGTTCGCCGCCGTCCCGGAGCTCATCGTGGAGCCGGTGCCGGAGTTTTGGGTCGTCTGAGCGACTGCCGCACCGCCCACCATCAAGGCGGCTGCGAGGCCGAGAGCAACGGAACGCATGATTGACTTCTCCTGTCGTGCTTTTCTTGTCGCGCACATCGTTCGACGCGATGGACAACAATACGTGCGATCATCGGCAGGAGTTCCGACGATCGGCCCAAGTCATGGCAAACATTGTTCTAGTATGGAGTGACCGGCCACCTGGTGCAGAATGACCCGGCGCCCGTCGCGGGGCATCTCTCGCGCGGGCCGATCACGCGCTTGCCTTTCGCCGCTTCGGTGTAGCCTCGCACCATGCCGCGGCTGGTCGCACTGCTTCGCGCCGTCAACGTCGGAGGAACCGGCAAGCTGCGCATGCCCGATCTCGTGACCCTGTGCGAGGCGGCCGGGTTCCGCGGCATCCGCACCTTCATCGCGAGCGGCAACGTCGTGTTCGACACCAGTCTCGATCCCTCCGAGGCAAGACACGCCCTCGAGAACCGATTGCGGGCGCATGCCGGGCGCGCGGTCGGCGTGGTCGTGCGGACGCCGGCCGAGATGGCGTCGATCCTCGCGCGGAACCCGTTCCCGAATGCGCCCGGCGACCGCGTCGCGGTGCTGTTCCTCGATCGCGACGCCTCGGCGGCGGACCTCGATGCAATCACCGGCCAGGCGGACGACGAGGCCGTGCTGCTCGGCGAACGCGAACTCTACGTCCACTACGGACGGGGGATCGGCCGCTCGACGCTCCGGATCGAGGCGGCCGCGAGCGGCACCGCGCGCAACATCAACACGGTCGCCAGGCTGGCCGCGATGGCCGCCGAGCGAGACCCGGATCGTCCGCTCAGGCCTGGGTGAGCCATTGCGGATTGTGCACCGTGCCGTCGAAATGATGCGAGGTCTTGTAGCGCTCCGTCTCGCCGGTCAGCGCGATCGCCGCGCTGCGGTCGAGCACCGCGGCGAGCTTCCCCTGCGACCACGGCGTGAAGTCGCGCACCGCGTCGAGCGCCTGCCGCAGGATCGGCATGCCGTCGATCCCGGTGACCTGCACGCTGATCGGCAGGTTCATCGGATATTGCAGCATGTCGATCGGCGGCACGACCTTCGACTGCACGATGAAGGTGTCGCCGAACGCCTTCATGCCGAGCACGCCGGTGCCGCGCTCGATCGCCATCGGCAGCACGATCTGCTGGAAGCTGTCGTAGTGCGCGTCCATGATGTTGAGCGGCATCTGCACGGTGTCGAAATGGAAACCGTGCGCGTCGGCGACCTCGAACATGTGCTTGTGGATCATCGGCGATTTGTGACCGGTGAAGCCGATGTAGCGGATCTTGCCTTCCTCGCGGGCGCGCAGCATCGCCTCGAGCGCGCCGCCCGGCGCGAAGATCCTCTCGGGATCGTCCATGCGGATGACTTCGTGGAACTGGATCAGGTCGATATGATCGGTGCCGAGCCGCGACAGGCTGGTCTCGAGCTGACCGCGCGCCGCCGACGCCGTGCGGCCGTCGAGCTTGGTCATCAGGAACACGCGGTCGCGCCAGCCACCGGCCAGCGCACGGCCGAGCCGGACCTCGCTTTCGCCGCCGTTGTAGTCCCAGCAGTTGTCGAAGAACGTGACGCCGCCGTCGATCGCGCCGTGCACGATGCGGATCGCGGCCTCGTTCGACAGGTCCGCGGACGGCTTGGCGAGATGGTAGCCGCCGCAGCCGATCAGCGAGACATGCTCGCCGGTGGTGCCGAGCGGCCGGTACTTCATGTCGGGATGACGCGGCAGTCGACCGGTCACGACGCCCGACGATGCGCCCGATGCCGGCTCCGTCGCGGCACCGGCGGCGGGCGCGATCGCGGCGCCGGCGAGGCCGGCGGCGATCCCCTTGATGACGTCACGTCGTTCCATCGTTTTGCCTCCCCGTGGCGGTCGTACGCGCCGCGTCGATCTGCCGCAGCAGTCGAAGTGCGGCACAGGCGGCGCCGTAGCCGTTGTCGATGTTCACCACCGTGATGCCGGGGGCGCAGGACGCGAGGATCGCATCGAGCGCCGCGCGGCCGCCCGTGGCGACGCCGTAGCCGACCGAGGTCGGCACCGCGATGATCGCCGCCGGCAGCAGGCCGGCGACGACGCTCGGCAGCGCCGCGTCCATGCCGGCCGCGACGATCACCACCGGGAAACGCCGGAGCGTGTCGAGCCGGTCGAGCAGCCGCCACAATCCGGCGACGCCGACATCGCCGATCACGGTTGCCGCCTCGTCGCCGAACAGCAGCGTGCGCGCCGCCTCGGCGGCGACCGCGAGGTCGGACGTGCCGGCGGTGACGATCGCGACACGCGCCGGCGGCAGCGGATCGCGTCCGGCGAGGCTGCCGGCGATCGCGGTGGCGGAAAGCGGGTCGTAGTCGAGCCCGTCGCGGAGCGCCTGCGGAAGTGCGTCGAGGCGCGCGGGATCGAGCCGCGTCAGCAGCAGCGGGCGTGGCGCGCGCTCGAGGATGGCGGCGATCTGTTCCGCCGTCTTGCCGGCGCAGAAGATCGCCTCGGGCAGCCCGATCCGCGCCTCGCGGGCGAGGTCGAACAGGAAGCCGGGACCGGCGACGCCCCCGCTCAAGGCGGCTCCGCGCCCGAACCGTGACGCCGCCCGACCTGTGTCCCGTTCTTTCCCGCGGGTACGGGCCCCTGTCCGGCCGCGGGCTTCAGCCCCGCGGGTCTGGGCCCGACGAACGCGCTGCCGGTGCGATACGGGGCGAACACCGGGCGTTCCCCGGCGATCGGGGTCAGCAGGTCGGCGAGCCTGCCGCTTGCGTCGTCGTCGAGACGGCCGAGCGCCTCGAGGTCGAGCTCGACCACCACGCCCGCCGCGCGAAGCCGGCAGCGCACCGTGCGGGGCGACAGCCTCTCGCGCACCAGGCGTTCGACGGCGTCGATCGCGCGGAGACGCGCGGGGTCGATCGGGATCCCGGTCTCGACCCGGCTCGCGAGACACGGCGCCGAGGGCAGCGAGGCGATCTCGGGCAGGCCGAGCGCGCGGGCGAGCGCGCGCACCGCCGCCTTGTCGAGCCCGGCCTCGACGAACGGATGGCGCACGCCGTGCCGCGCCGCCGCCTCCAGCCCCGGCCGATATTCGCCGAGATCGTCGGTGTTGGTGCCCGACGCGATCGTGCCGCCGGCGGGCACGCGGGACGCGACGGCGCCGTACAGATTGGTCTTGCAGAAGAAGCAGCGGTTGACCGGGTTCGCGAGATAGTCGCGATCGGCGAACTCGCCGGCGTCGAAGCAGTCGAGCCGCCAGCCCCGCTCGGCGGCGAGCGCGCGGGTCCGCGCCGTCGCGTCGGGCGGCACCGCCGGCGACACGGCGTGGTAGAGCCGCACCCCCGCCCCGCCGCGCGCGCCGTGCGCCGAGGCGGCGAGCGTGAGGCTGTCGACGCCGCCGCTGACCGCGATCGCGAGCGGCGCCGGGATGGCACGCAGGATGTCGTCGAGCGCCTGCGTCATGAACGATCCTCGCCCGCCGCGCGCGCCTCGCCGGCCATGTCGGGGCCGAGCGCGTCGCCGGCCATGTCGGGGCCGGCGCCGCCGGCCATGCGCGTCGCGTCGCCGGCCATGCCGGCGCCGAGCGCGTCGTCGACGGCGGCCGTCCGCGCCCGTGCCCGCGCCGGCGCATCGCCGAACGAGGCCACGTCGTCGGCCTCGGCCTTGCCCGTCACGCCGCCGGGACGCTCGACGAGCTTCACCCGCGCGCCCGACGCGGTCTCGACGACGCGGCGCCGGAGCGCGCGGCCCTCGACCACGTGGACGCGCAGCCCGATCGTCGTGGTCTCGCGGAACACCGCCTCGACCGCCGCCTCGACCGCGTCGGCGGCGGCCAGCACCTGCACCTGCGTCGCGAGCCGGCCCTTCTTGCCGAACGCCGGCATCGTCATCGCGTCGTGCACGAACGGCAGCACGCGCAGCCGGTCGAGCCCCGTCGCGAGATCCTCGCCCGACTGGTCGTCGATCTCGCAGGTCAGCACCGCGAGACGGCGATGCGGCACGGCGGCCTCCGGGATCGCGCCGGGCGCGGCCGGGTCGAACACCAGCACGCGCAGGCAATTGCTGATGCCGGTCAGCCGCCGCGTGCCGAACCCGATGCCGGTCGCGGTCAATCGGCCGCGCGGCCCGGCGCCGACCGGCGCGCCGTCGACGAGATGGCGCAGGATCGCGGCCCCGGTCGGCGTCACCCGCTCGCCCGCGATGCCGTCGTCGTGCCAGTCGGCGCCCGCGAGAATGAGCGCGGTCGCCGGCGCGGGCACCGGCAGCGGACCGTGCGCGGTTTCGACGCGACCGCGCCCGAGCGGCAGCGACGAGATCGTCCCGCCCGTCACGCCGCCATGCTCGAGCAGCACGGCGGCCGCGACGATGTCGGCGACGCTGTCGGCGGCGCCCACCTCGTGGAACGAGACCTCGTCCGGATCGACCCCGTGCACGCGCGCCTCGGCTGCGGCCAGGATCTCGAAGATCGCGATCGCGCGCGCCCCGACCCGGGCGGGCAGCCGGCCATCGCCGAGACGCGCGCGAAGGCGTGCCCAGTCGACATGGTCGTGCCGGTCCACGTCCCCGTCGGCGACCCGGAAGCGTCGCCCGGCGAGCACGCCGTCGTCGTGTCGGACCACGGCACACGCGACACCGGCCGCATCCCGCACGTGACCGACCACGATCGGCTCGGCCTCGGGCCAGGCGTGCAACAGGGCGGCGGCGAACATGTCGCCGGCCGCCCCGCCGAGCGCGTCGAGGTGCAGAAACGTCATCGGCTTCGCATATGGACCGCGATCAGCCGCGTGCGAAGTCGATCAGGTCACGCGCCAGGCGCTCGCGCTCGGTGATGAACAGACCGTGAGGCGCACCCTCGTACTCCACCAGCGTCGCGCCGGGCGCGAGCGACGGGATCCGGCGCGCCGAGGCGTCGATCGGCACCGTCTGGTCGGCCGTGCCGTGGATCACCAGGAGCGGCTTGCTCGCCCGCCGGAGATCGGCGCGGAAATCGGTGCGGCCGAACGCGTTGATGCATTCGTAGGTGGCGCGCGGCGCCGCCTGCATCGCCATCATCAGCGTCCATTGCTGCACGCCGTTCGACACCGCGAACCCGCCGAGCAGCGAGTGGCCGTAGAATGCCTTGCCGAACGCGGTGAGGAACTCCGGCCGGTCGGCGCGTATGCCGGACAGCATGCCATCGAAGATCGAGCCGTCGACGCCGTCCTCGTTGTCGCCGGCCTTCTCGAGACAGGGCGTCACCGCCGCGACCAGCACCGCCTTCGCGACGCGGCCGTTGTCGCGTCCGAGCAGCCGCGCCACCTCGCCGCCCGCCATCGAGAAGCCGACCACCACCGCGTCCCGCAGGTCGCGCGCCTCGAGCAGAGCTTCGACGTCGTCGGTGAACGTGTCGTAGTCGTAGCCCGACCAGGGCTGGCCCGAGCGGCCGAAGCCGCGCCGATCTGGCGTCACCACCCGGAACCCGGCCTCGGCGAGCGGCACCGACTGGTACTCCCACATGTCGCCGTTCAGCGGCCAGCCATGCAGCAGCACGACCGGCCGGCCGGAACCGACATCGTTGAAGAACAGCGGCGTCCCGTCCCTGGCGTCGACGAATGGCATGAGGATCTCCCTTTGCCGCCCCGAACGGGGTCGTCCCCCGCGCGGTTGCAGTCGTCCCGGCCCGGGCGGGTTCGCGCGCCGGGCCGGGCGCGGCATGATGCGGCGATGAGCCTCGTCCCCTATGTCGCGACCGTCGTCGCGGGCGTGCTGAACGCGATCCATTCGGGGACGAACGCGGAGCTCAACCGCACGCTCGGACGCCCGCTCTGGGCGTCGGTCCTGGTGATCCTGATCTCGGGCACGCTCCTGCTCGCCGCGGCGGTCGCGTCCCGGGAGGCGCTGCCGGGGCTCGGACGCATGGCGGCCACCCCTTGGTGGGCCTGGCTCGGCACGGCGATCGCCGCCGTCCCGATCATCACCACCGTCCTGTTCGCGGGACAGCTCGGCGCCGCCGCCTACAACGGCATCGTGGTCACCGCGACGATCATCTGCTCGCTGCTGCTCGACCGCTACGGCCTCGTCGGCTTCGACATCCACCGCCTGTCCCCGCTCCGGATCGTGGGCGGGATGCTGATGGTCGCCGGCGTCACCCTGATCTCGATCTTCTGAGACACCGTCGGTGAGCCGCACCATCCACCCCGACGGACTGCCGCGGGCCGAGCGACGCTGGGCGATGGTCGCGGTCGTGCTCGGCATCGCGATGGCGGTGATCGACGGCGCCATCGCCAACGTCGCCCTCCCCTCGCTCGCGCACGCCTTCCGGTCGAGCGCCGCCGAAGTGTCGCTGGTCGTCAACGCCTACCAGCTCGCCATCGTGGCCCTCCTGCTGCCGCTCGCAGCGCTCGGCGAACGGCTGGGCTACCGGCGGGTCTACCTCGCCGGGCTCGCGCTCTTCGTGGTCGCGTCCGCCTTCTGCGCCACCGCCGGCTCGCTCGCCGCCCTCATCGCCGCCCGCGTGGTGCAGGGTTTCGGCGCCGCCGCGGTGATGAGCCTGAACGGCGCCCTGGTCCGGCTGATCTTCCCGCAGGCGCGCCTCGGGCGCGGCGTCGGCTTCGTGGCGCTCGCGGTCGCGATCTCCGCCGCGTCGGGGCCGACGGTCGCGTCGGCCATCCTGTCGGTCGCCGCCTGGCCGCTGCTGTTCGCGGTCAACGTGCCGTTCGGCGTCGCGGCCCTCCTGGTCGGCCTCCGCTTCCTGCCCTGGTCCGAGCGCGGCGAAAGACCCTTCCCGCTGCCGAGCGCCGGCCTCAACGTCGTCGTGTTCGCCGCCGCCTTTCTCGGCTTCGACCTGCTCGCGCGGCGCGGCGGCACCGTCCCGGTGCTGCTCGGGACGGGCTGCGTCGCGCTCTCGGTGGTCACCGGCGCGGCGCTCTACGCCCGCGAGCGCCGCGAAGCCCGACCGCTCGTGCCGGTCGACCTTCTGCGCGCCCCGCTGTTCGCGGGTTCGGTCGCGACCTCGATCGCCTCCTTCGCCGCCCAGGCGCTCGGCTTCGTCGCGATCCCGTTCCTCCTCGAGACCACGCTCGGCCGCAGCGCCGTCGAGACCGGCCTGCTGATGACGCCCTGGCCGCTCGCGGTCGCGGTCGCGGCCCCGCTCGCAGGACGCCTCGCGGACCGGATCTCGGCCGCGATCCTCGGCGGCGCCGGCCTCGCCGCCCTCGGATCCGGACTGCTGCTGCTCGCCACCCTGCCGGCGGACGCGGCCCCCGCCGGCATCGCCGCGCGCATGGCCCTCTGCGGCGCCGGCTTCGGCCTGTTCCAGACGCCGAACAACCGCGTGCTGCTGTCCGCCGCACCGCGCACACGCGCCGGCGCGGCGAGCGGCATGCTCGCCACCGCGCGGCTCACCGGCCAGACGCTCGGCGTCTCGGTCGCGTCGATCGTCTTCCGCGCCGCCGACCGGTCGCACGGCCCCGCCGACTGCCTGCTGGTCGCCGCCTCGCTCGCCGCCGCTGCCGCCGCCCTCAGCCTATGGCGCCGCCGCTGGTCGCGCACGCCTCGCGCGAGCGCGGCGTGAGAGTGGGTTGAGGAATGGAAGGCCAGGGGCTCTGCCCCTGGACCCCGGTCAAGGCAGCGGCCTTGACAATCCAGTCAGTTAAGGAAAACCCCGGGCCGATCTGCCGCTGCTCGCACCGTATGCGGCCCGGGGTTTTCCTTAACTGAGAGGGATCCAAGGGACGACTGTCCCTTGGCGGGTCCAGGGCAGAGCCCTGGCCTTCCTGTCCTCAGCCCACCGCCACGAGGCGCTTGGCGAGGACGACGAAGTCGAGATCGGTGCGGCGGGCCTGACCGATGGCCGCGTCGGCGACCGGGAACGGCGCGTGCCCGATCGGGCGGTAGCCGCGCCGCTCGTACCAGGCGAGCAGTTCGCGCCGCAACCCGATCACCGACAGCCGGGTTTCGTGCGCGCCGTGGGCGGCGGCGACCCGCTCGGCTCCGGCGAGGAGGCGCCGCCCGAGCCCGCGGTTCTGGCGATCGGGATCGACGGTCAGCATCGACAGATGCCAGGCACCGTCGCCTTCCGGCACGAGCAGGACGGAGGCGACCGGCGCCGCGTCGTCTCCGAGGCGGCCGACGAGGAGCACGGTTCCGACGCGGTCGCGGAACTGTCGGGCGAGGTCGGCGACGTCGGTGCGCTGGCCTTCGAGCAGGTCCGCCTCGTGGGTCCAGCCGCGGCGCGCGGTGTCGCCGCGATAGGCGGCGTTGACCAGGGCGGCGATGGGCGGAAGGTCGGCGTCGGTCGCGGGCTCGAGGCGCATGCGGACCGTATGGCACGGCGCCGCGGCGCGGGCACGGTCGTGGCATGCGGGTTCGCCCGATCGGATGGCGTCTGTGCAGGTCGCGCGTCGTCGTGCGAGATCGTCGCGAGGCGGGGGGACGCGCATGTCGGACAAGGTCGCGATCGGCATTCCGATCGACCAATTACGGCCGACCCAGATGACGGTCGGCTTGCGGGAGGTCGCGCTCAAGCGGACCGCGTGGCGCGACAGCGACGCCAAGGGGCGCGCGAAGCTGCTCCGCCGGCACGTGCTGCCGGCGATCATCGGTCCGCACGACCGCCCCTACATCGTCGACCACCACCATTTCGCGCGCGCCCTGCTCGAGGAAAAGGCCGGCGACGTCGTCGTGTTCGTCGTCGACGACCTGTCGCATCTGCCGAAGCACGAGTTCTGGGTCTTTCTCGACAACAGCGCCTGGTGCCACGCCTACGACGACAAGGGACGCCGCTGCGCCCTCGACGAGATCCCGAAGGCGCTCGGCGATCTCGGCGACGATCCGTATCGCAGCCTCGCCGGCGCGCTGATCCGGGAAGGCGGCTGCGCGAAGAGCCCCAAGCCGTTCGCCGAGTTCCTCTGGGCCGATTTCCTGCGCCGGCGGATCGACCGGGACGTCGTCGAGGCGGATTTCGAAAAGGCCGCCAAGAAGGCGCTCAAGCTCGCGCGCGGCGACGAGGCGAAGTGCCTGCCGGGCTGGGTGGGACTCGACAGCGGCGGCGTGTGAGCGGGCGGCGTTCGCCCGGCCCGGGTGGACGCCGGGCGGCGGCGGCGGCACGTTCGGCGCCGACCGCCCTTCCGTCCGCGCGAGGAGAGACGCCCATGACCACCGGAGACCCTCGCCCGACGCTCGACGCGCCCGACGACGATCCCTGGCTGTTCCTCGAGGAGGTCGAAGGCGAGCGCGCGCTCGCCTGGGTCGCGGCGGAGAACGAGCGGACGCAGGCGGCGCTCGCCGGCGACGCGGTGGACGCCGACCGCGACGCGCTTCTCGCCGTGCTCGACCGGCCGGACAAGATCCCGCACGTCACGCGGCGGGGCGGCCTGCTGTACAATTTCTGGCGCGACGGCGCCCATCCGCGCGGGCTCTGGCGCCGCTGCACGCTCGCATCCTATCGCGGCGACGAGCCCGACTGGACCGTGCTGCTCGACCTCGACGCGCTGGCCGCGGCCGAGCACGAGGATTGGGTGTGGCACGGCGCGGCGACGCTGCCGCCGACGCATGACCGGGCGATCCTGATGCTGTCACGCGGCGGCGGCGACGCCGTGACGCTCCGCGAGTTCGACCTCGACGCCGGGCGGTTCGTCGCGGACGGCTTCGTGCTCCCCGAGGCCAAGGGCAGCGCCGACTGGCTCGACCGCGACACGCTGCTGCTGAACTCCGCCGGTGGCGGCGCGGCCTTCGAAACGCGGTCGGGCTACGCGCGCACCGTCCGGGTGTGGCATCGCGGCACGCCGCCCGAGCAGGCGCGTGTCGTGTTCGAGACCGACCCGACGAACATGGCCGTCCACGGCGTCGTCGACCGCACGGCGGACGACGACCGGGTCGCCTTTCTCGAGCAGTTCGGCTTCTACGACTACGCGATCCGGTTCGGCGACCGCGACGGCGCGCGCGTCCGGCTCGACGTGCCGACCGACGCGCGCCCCGGCTGGCACGGCGACTGGCTCACCGCGCAGCCGCGCACGGCGTGGACGGCCGGCGGCGTCGCATACCCGCCCGACACCCTGCTGGGGTTTCGGCTGTCGTCCTTTCTCGCCGGCGAGCGGAGGCCGACCGTGCTGTTCGAGCCCGGCGACCGGACCGCCCTGAAGCACGCCTTCTTCGCCGGCGACCGCCTCGTCCTCTCGATCCTCGACGAGTTGCGACCGGTGTTCCGGATCTGGGACGGCCGCGACGGCACCTGGCGCCCGTCGGACGCGACGTCACTGCCGACGACCGGCGTCGTCGACGCCTGGCCCTTCGACGAGGATCCGCGCGAAAGCGACGGCACGCTGCTGGTCTCGGCGCAGGATCCGCTCACGCCGCAGAGCCTGCTGATGCTGGAAGGGACGGCGCTCGCCTCGCCCGCGCTGCTGCTGCGGCAGGCACCGGCGGGCTTCGACGCGACGGGCCTCGTCGTGACCCATCACGAGGCGATCTCCGACGACGGCGAACGCATTCCCTACGTCCAGACCGGGCCGGCAGGCCCGCCGTCCGGCGACGCCCCCGTGCACATGACCGGCTACGGCGGCTTCCAGATCGCCTCCCTGCCCGCTTACGCGACCCGCACCGGCAAGCTCTGGCTCGAGCGCGGCGGCACCACCGTGCTCGCGCAGATCCGCGGCGGCGGCGAGTTCGGCACAC
Organism: Acetobacteraceae bacterium; assembly: GCA_965199345.1. Classification (GTDB taxonomy): domain Bacteria; phylum Pseudomonadota; class Alphaproteobacteria; order Acetobacterales; family Acetobacteraceae; genus CAXTPV01. The sequence continues at coordinate 3,473,185 of CBDARA010000002.1, read as the reverse complement.
GCTGGCACGAGGCCGGCCGCGGCGCCCGCAAGGCACGCTCGCACGAGGATTTCGCCGCCGTCGCCGCCGACCTCGTCCGCCGCGGCGTGACCAGGCCGGGCCGCATCGCCGCCGAGGGCGGCTCGAACGGCGGCCTGCTGATCGCCAACATGCTGACCCGCTTCCCCGACCGCTTCGGGGCGCTGTTCTGCACCATTCCGCTGGTCGACATGCGGCGCTATTCGAAGTTGCTCGCCGGCGCGAGCTGGATCGCCGAATACGGCGACCCCGACCGGCCGGAGGACTGGGAGTTCATCCGCCATGTCTCGGCCTACCACGCCGTGGCGCCCGGACAGCCCTACCCGCCGATCCTGCTCGCGACGACGCGGCGCGACGACCGCGTCCACCCGGGCCACGCGCGCAAGATGACGGCCAAGCTCCGCGCGCTCGGCTACCGCGCCTATTTCCACGAGCCGGAAGGCGGCGGCCACGGCTTCGGCAACGACAACGCCTCGGTCGCCGCCTTCTCCGCCCTCGGCGCGATGTTCCTGCGACGGGCGATCGGCTGGGAGGGGTAGCGGGTGGGAAGGCCAGGCCTTCCTTTCACCCGCCCCCCACCACCGTCCCGTCGCTCGCCGGCACGACGGGCAGTTGGACGAAGCTCGCGTGACCGGCGGCGTGGTAGACGCGGTCGGTCGCTTTCGTGAAGTCGCCTGGTTTGGCAAAGAAGATGTTCGGCACGTAGTGTTGCGGGTTGCGGTCGTAGAGCGGGAACCAGCTCGACTGGATCTGGACCATGATCCGGTGTCCGGGCAGGAACACGTGGTTCACGTTCGGGAGCTTGAGCGTGTAGCCGACGACCTGTCCGGCCGGGATCGGCGACGGATGGGCGGGGTCATCACGGTAGCGGCCGCGCAGGATGTCCATGCCGATCGGGAGTTCGTAGCCGCCGAGCGAGGGCTGGTCGGGCACGTCGTCGGGGTAGACGTCGATCAGTTTGACCACCCAATCGGCGTCCGTGCCGGTGGTCGACGCGAAGAGATGCGCGACCGGGGCGCCGGCGATGGCGACCGGCGCGCCGAGCGGGTCCGACGTGTAGGTCAGCACGTCGGTGCGTCCGGCGGCGAAGCGTTGGTCGTCGACGAGCCAGGTGTGCCAGGTGCTGTCGGGCGCGTAGGTCGGCCGGATCGGGCGCGGCCGGTAGGGCACGGGCCTGGCGGGATCGGCCACGTATTCGTCGTAGCCGCCGCTCGCTTCGGGGGCGGCGAAGCCGAGGCCGTCATGCGGTTCGAGGTAGAGCGCGCGTCCGGTGTCGGCGCACGACGCGCAGGCCTGCGGCCAGTGGTCGTAGGTGCGCCAGGTGTCGGTGCCGGTCTGGAACGCGGTCACCGGCGCGATCGGGGCGGGCTTGCCGTCGTCTTTGAGGTGCGCGTCGAGGAACGGCATCAGCACGTGGGCGCGGAACCAGGCGGCGGTGTCGAACCCGTAATGCAGCGGGCCGAGCGATGAGCCGTCGACGTTCGCCTGTCCGTGGAACCAGGGACCGATGACCAGGAAGTCGTGCTGGTGCGTGGGATCGTGCGGCGCGACCGCCTCGTAGGTCGAGACGGCGCCGTAGATGTCTTCCTGGTCCCATTGTCCCTGCACGTAGAGCGTGGGCACGGAAGGCGGCGCCGCGGCCAGGATGCGGTCGACCGCCTGGCCCTGCCAGAAGGCATCGTACGCGGGGTGCGCGGTCAGCCGGTTCCAAAACGGCAATTGTTCCATGCCCTTGGAATGGCCGTAGGCGCCGGCCGAGCCGAATGACATGTAGATCGGCCAGTCGTCATATCCGGACGACCACCATTGGAGGCTGGAGCCCTTCGTCGCGGTCTGGAGATAGACGTAGTCCATCATCTCCTGGCGGAACGCGCCGTTGTGGAACCAGTCGTCGTCTTTCCAGGTGTCGACCATCGGGTTGATCGGCACCGCCGCCTTCAGCGCGGGATGCGGGTGGACGAGGCTCATCAACACGGTGAAGCCGTCGTAGCTGGTGCCGATCGTGCCGACCCGGCCGTTCGACTGCGAGACGTGCTTCACCAGCCAGTCGATCGTGTCGTAGGCATCGGTGCTGTGATCGACCTTCGTCGGATTGAGCGGGCCGGCGAGCGGCCGGTTCATGACGTAGTCGCCGTTCGAGCCGTATTTGCCGCGCACGTCCTCGACCACCAGGATGTAGCCGTGCGTCAGCAGGTCGCGGTAGAGCGCGCGCGTGAGGTCGGCGACGTCGGGTGTCGCCTTGTCGGTGAACTTGTCGGCGCTGTAGGGCGTGCGATCGAGCATGATCGGCCCGTGCGTGACGTTGCGCGGGACGATGATGTCGGCGTGCAGCGTCACGCCGTCTCGCATCGGGATCATCACCGATTGCCGCTCGTAGTTGAAGCTGCCCAGCACCGGCCGGAACTGGGCGGGGATGTCGCCGCCGCTCGATGCGCCGGATCGCGTCTGGCCTGGCGCCGTGCCGGCGGCCTCCGGCGTCCTGGACGATGGCGCGTCGGGCGCGACGGTGCCGGACGGCGTGGTCTGGGCGCGTGTCGCGAGGCAGGTGCACGCGAGCAACAGCGCTGGGAGCAGGCGACAGGCGCGCCTGGTGTTCGGGATCGGGATCATGCACCGCGTCATGCAAGGTTCCTGCCTGCCGCGCGCGGTCTCGGGCGACGTCGCGATCCGACGCGGTCGTGACACGCGAGCCGGTCGCGCGGCGATGTGGCGCTCGCCGCCACGTCGAGCGCGGCGCAGTCCGCACCGGCCGAGCGGCGTCGGCGCGGATGCTCACGGACAGCGGCGGTCCGCGGCCGATCGAATGCCCGGTCGGAACGGTGGCGGAACGGAAGCTGGATCGCCGGCGCGCGCGACCGCGACGTCGATTGCCGCAGCGACATCTTTGCCCCGCCGATCGCGAGCCTGCCCCGGAGCGGCGGCGAGGCTGATGCCTCGACGGGACTGCAGGGACGATCGGTCGGAGCGCGACGATCCGCGCGAGAGGTCGGACGTGCGTTACGAACCCATCGGCTGGCGCGACAGGGCGCTCGCGTCAGAGTTCGCCGACGTCACCGTCAGCGGCCTTGGCGGCGCCGACCCGGTGTCTGGACCTGCAGCCGGTGATCGATCAGTCCCCAAAGGGCGCAGGAGGTCTCGTGCCCGCGTGCTGATGCGCGTCGTGTCAGAACACGGCGACGAGGGCCACCCCGGCGACCATCAGGCAGGCACCCGCGATGCGCCAGATCGAGGCGGTGTGCTGGGTGAAACCGAGCAGCCCGTAATGGTCGATCAGGACCGACGCGATGACCGACGCCGTGACGGTGAGCCCGATGAACGGGCCGGCGCCGATCTTCTGCGCCGCGATGGGCTGGGAGATCAGGAACACCGATCCGGCGAGACCGCCCAGCCAGGCCCACCAGGGTACCGCCGCCGCCCTGCCGGCGAAGCCGAACTGCCCGAGGACCAGGGCGCCGGTGACCGTGACCGCGGCGGTGCCGCAGACGCTCATCACACAGGCCATCAGCGGTCGCTCGAGCACCTTGCTCAGCGTGCCCACGCATCCGGCCTGCAGCGGGTTCATCAGCCCCGCCAGGATCGCCAGTGGATAGAGCAGATACTGCATCGGGATGGGCCCTCCGGCGCGGTGAACGCGGGCGGCGGCGCACGGACCGGCCCGTGGCGTTACGTTACATGGACGGCTTCACGCCCGCCGCTTGCCGCAATTCCGTCGTGAGATCCTCGCCGAGCGCGCGCGTGATCTGCCAGAGCGGGCCCATCAGGCGGATCATGCGCGCCTGGACGTCGGGCCGGTCGCGGTTCTGTTCGAGGCGCGCGAGGTCGTGCAGGAGCCCCTGGTTATAGGTCAGGAAGCGGGCGACCTTGAACGGCAGGTCGCCGCCGAGATCGCCGATCTGGTTGGCATAGGACAGCGTGATCGTGCTGAACGGCGCGTTGTCGCCCACCAGCGCGCTGAACTCGACGACGCGGCCCGCCTCGAGGTCGGCCAGGGCCGATTGCAGCTCCTCGGTCATCCGGCGGGCGGCGATCAGACCGAGCAGCGCGTCGACCGCCCCGGCGATCGCCAGCGCCATGCCGGCGCGGTCGCGCCGTCGCTTGTAGGCTTCGACCGCCAGACCGCCGCCGAAGATCGCGACCGCGGTGGCGATGCTCCCGAGCAGGGCGGCGACTGTGGGTGCCAGGGTCACGACCGCCCTCCTCGCCGCAGCGGACCTCGACGCGGTATCGTCGGATCACCCGGAACCCGTCGTCGCCCTCGCCCGACTCGCGAGGGGATCACGCGATCTTCCGCCCGATATCCGTTCCCGGTTCGACCATCACCTGTCCTCACGCACCGCTTGTGGCCCGCACGCCGTCGGGTCGTCTGTCTTCCAGCAGCGAGACCTACGCAGAGTGGCGGATCAAGTCGTTCAGAAAGATCGTGGGGTCAGCTTGCTGACCTTCGAGACCACGTCGGCCCGTGCGGCACCCCGGCAGGCACCCAGACGGCGAGTTGCCGTGGGACGAGCCAGCGATCCGACGTCGTGTAGACCTGCATCGTGCCCGACGCGGCGAAGATCACGAAGTGAGTTGGGCCTCATCGTGACCGTGCAACGACACCGCCGCGCGCGGGTGTCGGTGGCGCGGTGAGGTCCGGACCGGGCGCAAGACGGCCGGTTGGCCTTTCATCGATCTCCTTTGGCGTCACATCGTCGACCGGTCCTGGTAGTCAAAGCCTCGCCATCGCGCGCCGCGAAGATGAGGAATCCAGCCATGAAGATGTCCGGCAACACGATCCTGGTCACGGGCGGCACGAGCGGGATCGGCCGCGCGCTCGCGCAAGCTCTGCACGACAGCGGCAACCGGGTCATCGTCGCGGGGCGCCGTCAGGCCCTGCTCGACGACGCCACGGCCGGACGGGCCCGTATGGTGGGGATGCGGCTCGATCTCGACGACCTTCCCTCGCTGCACGGGTTCGCGGACGACGTACGCGCGCGACTCCCCGAGCTGAACGTGCTGATCGCGAATGCCGGCATCTCGAGCCGGGAAGATCTGACCGGGCTCTGGGACCTGACCGCCGCCGAAGCGATGATCGAGACCAACATTCTCGGCACCTTGCGCGTGATCGGAGCGCTGCTGCCCGATCTCCGACGGCGACCGGGCGCGTCGATCATGGTCACGACGTCGAACCTCGCCTTCGTCCCGCGTGCCGTCTTTCCGACCTACTGCGCGACCAAGGCGTTCCTGCACTCCTGGCTCCAATCGCTGCGCCATCAGCTCCGCGACGTTCCGGTCGAGGTGCTGGAATTGGCGCCGCCCTATGTCCGGACCGAGCTGACCGGCGCGCAACAGGCATCCGACGCGCGGGGCATGTCGGTCGAGGTCTATGTCGCGGAGGTCCTCGCGCTGCTGCGGACTGGCGACCATTCCGCGGGCGAGGTGTTGGTCGAAGCAGCCCTCGATGCGCGTAGAGCCGAGCGGGAGGGCCGCTTCGAGGCCCTGTTCTCCGCCATGAACCCCGCCTGATCGACGTCTTCCTCACCTCGCACGCCGAGGAAGCTCAGGTCCACGTGACGTGTGACGCGGTCGCATCCTGGAGAGCGACGAAGCCGATCCGCTCGTAGAACGCCGCCGCGCCCGCCGTGTCGGTCTGCAGGCGCACGAGGTCGAAGGTCCCGTCCGCTGTCTCGAGCAGATGCCGAACCATGTCGGAGGCCACGCCGATGCGTCTTGATGCCGCCGTGACGTAGAGGTGCCGCAGCCGTCCCGTTCGGTCCTGCACGTAAGGGTCGCGGCTCAGGCCACCGATGCCGACAAGCGCGCCTGCCCTGAACGCGCCGACGAGCGCCTCACCCGGCCTGTCAAACCGCACCGAGCCGGAACGCCACGCCGTCACGAGCCTGCTGAGGAAACGGAAACCCTCCTGCTCGGACATGCGTCGCAGTGGCTCGACGCCGGGGTGCAGAGCCGACAATCGCTCGATGCGGATCACCGGTCGAGCTCCGCCGTCGCGAGCTCCGCGATGCGGATCGCCACGGCTGGCTCGTCGCCGTCTGCCACAGCCCAGACGGCCGAGAGACCCGTCCAGGCAAGGATCCACCGGAGGAGCCGCTCCCTCTCCAGCACCGCCGCCCCGGCCACCACATGCAGCCGTCTCGTGAACCGCGAGGGATCCACGGCGACCGGCCAAGTGGGATCTGCCCCATCCGGGTTGACGAACAAATTCGCGAAGTCGAACCCGCGCTCGCCGACGAGGCCCTTCGGGTCGATCGCGAGCCAGCCTCGTTCGCCGAAATCCAGTACGTTGCCGTGGTGGATGTCGCCGTGGAGAACGACGACATCACGCTGGTCCGTTTGCAGCGCGCGGGCGACGTCGGAGCACCGCGCAAGCAGGCCGCCTCGCGACACCGCGGCCTGATGCAGGTCATGGAACCACTCCGCCAGTGTCGGCAGCTCCGGCGCCGGTGCCTTCCGCGGCGCATGAAGGCGGGCGGCGACCGCGACGAGGATCCGGCAGGCCTCGTCGTCATGGCCGCTTCGAGCCATGTCGTCGAGGCGGACACGACCTTCCGAGCGCGCCAGCAGGACCACGCCGTCCTTATCCTCGAGGATCGGCGCCGCACCCTCGCCCGCCCACCAGGCCATCAGGCGCCCACCCCGACGCTCCTCCTCTTGCAGAGGGATCTTGAGCATCGCCGGGCGCCCGTCTCGCTTCACCGGGAGGAGGACGCTGCTCCTGGTCCGAACGGGTTCTCCGTCGGCCTCGAGAGCCCAGCTGTCGAGCCAGCGGTCGAACATGCCCGCCTGCATCCCGGGGCCGCGGATCATCCCGGGATCGACAGTCCATACACGGGCATGACCTCGGTCCCCTCGAACCCGAAGCGCTCGTAAGGTGCGAGAGACGACGGTGTCTCAGCTTCGCTTCTGGCCGAATACACCATCGGCTCGCATCTCGTCTGGCGTTTTGCTCCTCGTAGCCGGAAGGATGAGCAACATTCGTTGAGCAATATCGCTCGTCCTTGCCGAAAGCGACTGAACACTGAGCAGCGGCGGCTTCTGAAAGCGGCCGAGGTTCAGTTGTTCGCCAAGCAATATGCCAGGCCAGCCCAGAAGGGCGTTGAGCCGAACGATCGGCGCTACTCCCGTTCGGTTGAGGCCAAGATGAAGCAGATGCGGCCCGACGAAGTTGACGAGCTTCTGCGGGGTGAGGACTAAGATGGCCGAAGTGTCCCGAGGCGAGAAGCGCCCGCCGACATGATCGGCAACGCAAGCTGATCGTCGGCTGTGTCGTGGGCGGCCGTTCAACCGAGTACGCAGCCGATCTCATTGAGGCCGTGGCGTCACGCCCCGCGGCTCGCGTCCAGCTCACCACGGACGAGCATGACCCCTCCGTCGCAGCGGTTGCAGGCGCCTTCGGTATCGACACGGATGACGAACAGCTCGTCGAGAGCTAGGGTAGCGATGGTTCTAAGGGTGGTTGCGAGACGTCGCGCGTCCGACCGCGATCAGCGCCCCGCCGTCCCGTTCCGCGAGTTCGGACCAACTGCAACCCGATGGCAGCTGACCGGATCGTGCGCGCGTCGAGGCTCCATTGCGGCCATCTCGTGACGGGGAGACAGGCCGCGAAAGACGATCACATGCGCGCCGGACGAGCACGCCGACCGGATCGCGAGACCGGATCGGCAGGTGCGCGGCAAGATCGGGTCGGCTGCCATCCTCCGCGAACTCGTCGCCACGAGGGTGCTGTTCGACGACGGTGCCGCCGAGCGTCTTCACCTCGACAACACCGCAAGTGCCCCGGATGTCTGCGCCGACCTGATCGCGGCGTGGGTGTCGGGCGGCTGCAGGTGCTGAACCGGAATGGCCGGTTCGCGGCAACACCGTGACGCGCCGCGTCGGCGGAGCGGTTCGCGAGAGGGGGCGCGAAGGGACCCGCGCGGGTCCAGGGCAGAGCCGCCTCCCTACAGCCCCCGCACCATCCGCACCCGCGCGAGCAGCGCGCGCCGCGCCGCGGCGGCGTCGCGGGCCAGGGCGAGCAAATCGCCGATCTGACCCGGGCGGCGCAGCAGCGCGCCGAGGACGCGGCCGGGCGCGACGCCGCCGCTCGGGGAAAGCGCCACCAGGGCGGCCGGCGGCAGGGCGCGGGCGGCCGGGTCGCAGACGGCGCGGAGGACGGCGAAGGGGCGCGCTTCGGCGAGTGCCGCGCGGGCGACGGCGCCGCTTTCCATGTCGAGCGCATCGCATTGCGTGGCCTCGTGCAGCAGGCGCTTCTGCTCGACGCCGGTGACCACGCGTTCGCTGTGCAGGAGGTCGTGCGCGGTTTCGCCGCCGAGGCGGGCCGAGAGCCCGGCATCGGTCGCGAAGCGCGCGCCATCGGCGATCACCCGGCGCGGCACCAGCACGGTGCCGGGCGCGAGCGCGGGCGAAAGGCCGGCCGCGAGGCCGAAGCTGACCAGTCCGGTGGCGCCGCGCGCCAGCAGTCGTTCCGCCGCGCGGCGCGCGCCGTCGGCGGTGCCGCCGCCGACGGCGACCTCGATGTTGCCGGGGATGAGCCGGGCGATGCGGCCTTCCGCCGCGAGGCCGACGACGATGCCGATCAAGGCCGGGATCCGTTCAGGGCCGCCAGCCGGTCAGGACCGGACCAACGGCGCGCGCGCGTCCCGGTCAGAACCCGTGCACGGGCGCGCAGGTGTTGGAGCGCCGGAGATTGCGGTAGCGCGCGAGCGCGAGCAACGGGAAGAACAATCGGTAGCCGTGGTAGCGGAGGTAGAACACCTTCGGGAAGCCGACGGCGTTGTAGGGGAGCTCGGTCCACTCGCCGGCGTCGTCCTGGGTGCGGGTCAGATAGGCGATGCCGCGCGCGACGGCGTCCGAGCGGGCCTCGCCGACGGCCATGAGGCCGAGCAGGGCCCAGGCGGTCTGCGACGGCAGGCTCTCGTCGTGCTCGCCGGCCGGGCCGCCCTCGTAGCTCTCGCAGCTCTCGCCCCAGCCACCGTCCGCGCGCTGCCGCGCCAGCAGCCAGGCGACGCCGCGCCGGACCGCGGGGTCGTCGTGCGGCACGGCGGCGACGTTGAGCGCGCTCAGCACCGACCAGGTGCCATAGATGTAGTTGGTGCCCCATCGGCCGAACCAGGAACCGTCCGGTTCCTGCTCGCGGCGGAGGTAATCGATGCCGCGCTCGATCACCGCGCGGTCGTCGCGATGGCCGAGCTGCGCCAGGAACGAGACGCAGCGCGCCGACACGTCGGCGGTCGGCGGGTCGAGCAGGGCGCCGTGATCGGCGAATGGAATGTGGTTGAGGAACTTCTTGTCGTTGTCGATGTCGAACGCGCCCCAGCCGCCGTTGCGGCTCTGCATGCCGATGATCCAGGCGCGCGCGCGCTCAATCGCGTCCATGTGGGCGGGGTCGCCCTGCCGGTGCATCAGCATGCCGACGACCGCGGTGTCGTCGACGTCGGGGTAGTGATCGTTCGCGTATTGGAACGCCCAGCCGCCGGGCGCGAGACCGGGCGCGTTGATCGCCCAGTCGCCCTTGGTCTCGGTGATCTGCTTGCCTTCGAGCCAGTCGCAGGCGGCGCCGACGCCGGCATCGCCCGGACGCTCGGCAAGCCCGCTGTCGCGCGTCTCGGCCATCGCGTAGCCGGCGAGACCGGTGTCCCAGATCGGCGAGACGCAGGGTTGGCAGTAGGCCTCGTCCTCGCCGTCGACGATCAGTTTCTGCACCGCCGCCCAGGCGATCGCGGCGCGCGGGTCGGAAAGGTCGATGCCGAGCGCCTGATGCATCATCACGACGTTGGCCATCGCGGGATAGATCGCGCCGAGCCCGGAATCGCCGTTCAGGCGCTCGTCGATGAAGGCGAGCGTGCGGTCGATCGCGCGACGCCGGATCGCCGCCGGCACCAGCCGCTCGGCGGGGCGCAGCGCGACGTCGAGCGCCTTGAACACGTAGCCCCACCAGGATCGATACGGTCCGCGGATCCAGTCCCGTATGCGGGACGGCTCGCGGCGGAACAGTTCGTTGATGTCGATCCCGCGCGGGTTGATCGCGCGCGGCCGGAGCGCGGACAGCACGATCATCGGCGCGAGCACCGTCCGCGACCAATACGACACGCGCCACATGTTGAAGAAGAACGTGCGGGGCAGCAGCATGATCTCGACCGGCATCACCGGGATCGCGCGCCACGGCACCTGGCCGAACAGCGCCAATTGGAACCGCGTGAAGACGTTGGCGCGCTCGGCGCCGCCGGCGGCGAGGATGGCGGCACGCGCGCGCCGCATGTGCGCCGCATCGGTGTCGTCGCCGATCGCCTTGAGCGCGAAATAGGCCTTCACGCTCGCCGACAGGTCGAACTTGCCGCCGTGATAAAGCGGCCAGCCGCCATGCGGGCCCTGGATGCGACGGAGATAGCGACCGATGCGCGCTTCGAGCGCCGGATCGATGCGATCGGTGAAATGCTCGAGCAGTACGTATTCGGCGGGAATGGTCGCGTCCGCCTCGAGCTCGAACACCCAGTGACCGTCGGGCATCTGTCGGCGGCCGAGCGCGGAAGCCGCCCGGGTGATCGCATCGTCGATGGAGATCGTGGCGTCCCCGGTAGACAGTTCGCCGATCTCGCTCAACGTGTACGACCTCCTTACCGCGCGGGCATGGATTCTCGGGCTCGCCCGAGAAGCGCCTCGGCTGCCGTCCGCCCGGAGGTGATGGCACCTTCGATGGTGGCCGGCAACCCGGTGGCGGTCCAGTCGCCGGCCAATGCGACATTTCGGGGACCATCCCCCGCGCGGGGTCGACGCCGTTCCGCTTCCGAAGTTGCTTCGAACGTCGCCCGCTTCTCGCGGACGACACGCCAGGGCGGCATATTTGCAACGGTCGCCTCGGTGGAACCGGCGCCGGCGTCGAGATCGAGGCCGCGCGCGGCCTCGATCCAGCCGCGTCGTGCCGCGTCCTCGTTGGAGACGGTGTCGAACCGGTTCGCGGCGCTCACGGTCACCGACACGATGCCGGGCTTGCTGAACGCCCACTCGGCGAAGGCGCCGCCCGTGAAGCCGACGAAGGCGGCGCGCCGCAGCGCCGGAAGCCGCGGCGTGGCGTCGGTCCGGTAATGGATGTTGAGGATGGCCTCGAAGCGGTCCGGCACCACGAGGCCCGGCAGCAGCGACGCCGCGACCGGCGCCGGCACGGCGAGCACGAGGTCGTCGTCCGGCCCGAGCGCGCACGGTCCGTCCGGCCCCTCGAGGGACGTGACCCGTTCGGCCGCGCGCGCGAGGCCGGACACGCGGGCGCCGGTGCGGATCGTGGCACCGAGCGACGACAGCGCCGCGAGCGCGGGTGCGACGAAGGTTTCCGAAAGCCCTTCGCGCGGAAAGGCCGGGATGCACGCGTCGCCGCCGCGGAACAGGCTGTCGCGGAACACCGCGCCGAGCAGGCGCGCGCTGCCGCGCTCGGGCAGCGTGTTGAGGATCGCGATCGACAGCGGGTCGAGCAGCCGGTCGGCGAGCACGTTGCGTCCGATCACGTCGCGCACGGTCGCGTCGCCGCCGGCGCGCAGCAACCCGAGGAGGGCCGCGTAGTCGCGGAGCCGCGTGCCGGGGACGCGGCTGCGCGCGCGAAGCAGCCACCAGGGCATCCGGCCGCGTCCCGGCGCGATCTGCCAGCGTTCGCCGGTCGAAACGTCCTGGAAATGGAACTCGGGCCGGCTCGGGCCGGCCAGCGTGTCGCGCGTGCCGATGCGGTCGAGAAAGGCGAAGGCGGCGCGGTTGCCCGACAGCAGCAGGTGGCTGCCGTTGTCGATCCGGGCGTCGAGGCTGCGATCGTGGAACGAGCGGCAGCGGCCGCCGCAGGCCGGACCCGCCTCGTGCAGCACGACGTGGCGGCCGGCATCCGCGAGGCAGAGCGCGGCCGACAGACCGGCCAGACCGCCGCCGACGACGTGTGTCGTGCCCGGGGTCGCACGCACGGTCATGGCGCGTCCCGTGCGGACGCGGGGCGGCGGAGGCGGAGGCGGAGGCGGTTCAACGCCCGAGCAGTGCCCTGATCGCGAGGCGCGCCTTAACCGCAACGGGGAGCGAGACGCGCGCGCGCCAGGCCTCGCCCGCGAAGCCGCGGCGCTCGAGCGCCGCGAGAAGCGCCTCGTAGGTCGCGCCCATCAGGCGCGCCGGGCGCATCGCGCGCGGCTCGCACGCCGCCATCGCGGCGCGCGCGGCGGCGAAATGGCGTCGCGCCTCGGCGATCATGCGCGCGGCGAGCGCCGGAAGAAGCGGGCTCGCGAGCGCCGCGTCGGGATCGGAGACGGGCATCGACGCCTCGTCGAGCCACTCCCGCGGCAGATAAAGCCGGCCGCGCGCGCGGTCTTCCTCGAGATCGCGGAGGATGTTGGTGAGCTGCAGCGCGCGGCCGAGATGGAAGGCGACGCCGTCCGCGTGCTTCGAGCCGTCGCCGAAGGCGCGCACCGACAGGCGGCCCACGGCGGCAGCGACGCGGTCGCAGTAAAGGTCGAGCTCGGCGAGGCGAGGCGCCACGATGCGGTTCTCCGCGTCCGTCCGCATGCCGTCGATCACGGCCTCGAAATCGGCCTGGCGCAGCTGGTAGCGCCGGATCGCCGCCAGCAGCACGCGTCCGACGGCGTCGTCCGCGTGGCCGGCATAGAGCGCGTCGATCCGCGCCCGCCACGCGTCGAGTGCCTGCAGGCGGCCCACCAGCGGCTCGGCTTCGTCGTCGGCGACGTCGTCGACCAGGCGGCAGAAGGCATAGATCGCGTGCATCGCCGCACGGCGGTCGCGCGGCAGGATGCGCATGCCCTTGGTGAACGAGGTGCCGGCACGGCGCACGATCGCGTCGACCTCCGCGATGTCGGCGGGCGCGCAGCCGAGCGCGCCCGCGCCATGCGGTGCGTCGAGCGGGCGGCGCTCGGCGGCGCGGCCGATGCCGGCGGCGGGCGAGCTGTTCACCGCGCGCGCCCGGACGGCCGCATCGCGCGCGGGAGGCGGGGCGGCAGGTGACGCAGCGCGCCGGCGACGCTGCGCGCGACATCGCCGCGCCGGTGCGTCACGCGGGTCGCGAGCGGGTCCTCGCGGCGGAGCCGCCCGGCGAGCGATCGGGCGAGGTTCACGATGACGGAGGCCTCCAGCCGCATCCGCCGGTCGCGCACGAGCGGCGGCAGGGTTGCCGCCTGCGCGTTGAGCCGGTCGACGCCATCGAGCACGCGTCCGAAGACGCGCGCAAGCGCGGGCGAGGCGGCCGGCGCGAGCACCGCCTCCGGACCGATGCCCTCGGCGCGCAGGAAATCGAGCGGCAGGTAGGAGCGGTCGAGCGTGCGGAAATCGTCGGCGCAGTCCTGCAGGTGGTTCAGGATCTGCAGGCTGGTACAGAGCGCGTCGGACGGCCCGAACGTGTCCTCGCCCTCGTCGTGCAGCGACAGCAGGAAGCGGCCGACCGGGTTCGCCGAATAACGGCAGTAGGACAGCAGGGCCGCCCAGTCCGGCGTGCGGAGCACGTGCGCGTCCTGGCGGAAGGCGCGCAGCAGGTCGGTCGCGAGCGACGGATCGAGCCCCGTCTCGCCGAAGCTCCGCCGGAGCGGGCCGGCGCTGGTCGAGTGCGCGCGGGCGTCGCCGAGGAGCGCCGCTTCCATCAGGTCGAGCCGGCGGATCTTCTCGTCGGGCGCGAGGTCCGGACTGTCGCTCACGTCGTCGGCGGCGCGGACGAAGTCGTAATAGGCGAAGACGTGCGGCCGGAGCCGCCGCGCGATCAGCACCGAGCCGACGGGGAAGTTCTCGTCGCCGCGGCCCTTGCCGGAGCGCAGATCGGCATCCTCCCGCGCCGTCGGCGCGGCGGCGGCGCTCATGGCCCGGCGCTCATCGGGGCGGCCTCGTCGGAACGGTAGGCGCGGTTGCGCCAGACCACGCCGCGACCGCGATGGTGGTCGACCGCCGAGCCCAGCGTCGCGGCCATGTAGAAGGTCGCGACCGCCGGCAGCGCCAGCGCCCAGAGCGGCGACAGGCCGAAGCGGCGGAGCGTCGGCTGATAGGATCCGATCGCGATCAGCAGCGTCGCCGCACCGCACGCGCGGGCGACGCCGTGGCCGAAGATCGCGAGCCCGACCGGCAGCAGCCACACCACGGCCATGCCGAGCGTCGTGCCGGCGAGACGCAGCGGAGAGAAGCGAAGCTGCACGTAGGCGGTGCGCGCGACCATGCGCCAGATGTCGACGACACCCGGATAGGGTCGAAGGCTGCGCGCCGCGGACGCGTGGCCGAGGAAGATCGCGCCGCCGTTTCGCTTGACCGCGGTCGCGAGCGCCACGTCGTCGATCAGCGCGCCGCGGATCGAGGCGATGCCGCCGATCCGGTGGAGTGCCGCGCGCCGGATCAGCACGACCCCGCCCGCGGCCGCCGCGACCCGTCGCGCCGGGGACGCGACCCGGCGGAACGGGTAGAGCAGCTGGAAGAAATAGACGAAGGCGGGCACCAGCAGGCGTTCGGCCGGGCTCGCGCAGCGGAGCGCCACCATCTCGGAGACCAGGTCGCGCCGGTCCAGCGTCGCGTGCGCGACGAGGCTGCCGAGATGGGCGCCGTCGTGCACGATGTCGGCATCGGTCAGCAGCAGGAACCCGTCCTGCCGATCGCCGAGCCAGCGTTCGGCGGCCTCGATCCCCTGCGCGACGGCCCACAGCTTGCCGCTCCAGCCGGACGGCCGGACGGCGCCGTCGAGCACGACGAGCCGAGGGTCGCCGATCGCGCGCGCGATCGCGCCGGTGCCGTCGGTCGACCCGTCATCGACCAGCCAGACACGGTGATCGCCGCGATAATCCTGCGCGAGCAGGGAGCGGAGCGCCGACGCGACGTCCCGCGCCTCGTCGCGCGCCGGCACCACCACCGCGACCGGCGGCCCGCCCGCTCCTGCGACCGCGTCGACCACCGGTCCGTCGAGCCAGAACCCGCCGCGGAACAAGAACAGGTAAACCCAAATCGAAAGGGCGACGATCCCGCCCAAGACCGGCATCACGAGAGGAGGCCGGGTCGCAACCCCACCACAGATGGATTGCAAAGGCTCAGCCTTTGCCGGGGTCCAGGGGCAGCGCCCCTGGCCTTCGCGTCTCTCACGCGCCCGCCCGCACGACACCGGCGCGCGACCGCCGGGCGCCGGCGCCCGGTTGCGGCACCATGCCTTCGGCGCGGAACCAGCCGATGGCGTCGCGCACGGCGTCGCGGGCCGGTCGCGGCGCGTAGCCCAGTTCGGCGCGTGCCTTGGCCGACGAGAAAAACATCTTCTTCCGCGACATCGCGAGGGTTTCCCGGGTCAGCCGCGGCGTGGTGCCGAACTGGCGCGCCAGGGCCTCGGCGACCAGCGCGACGGGATACAACGACTGCCGCGGCAGCTTGAGCAGCGGCGGGCGCACGCCGGCGATGTCGGCGGTGAGCCGGAACAGGTCGCCGAGCGTCATGTCCTCGCCACCGAGGATGTAGCGCTCGCCCGGCGTGCCGCGCTCGAGCGCGAGCAGGTGGCCGCGGGCGACGTCGTCGACGTGGACGATGTTGAGGCCGCTTTCGACGTAGGCCGGCATGCGGCCGCTCGCGGCATCGCGGATCATCACGCCGGTGGGTGTCGGCTTCACGTCGCGCGGCCCCACGGGGGTGGACGGGTTCACCACCACGACCGGGAAGCGCATGTCGCGCGCCAGCGCCAGCACCGCCTGTTCGGCCTCGTGCTTCGAGCGCTTATAGGCGCCGATGATGAGCGCCGGGTCGACCGGCGTGTTCTCGTCGGCGACCCGGCCGTCGGTGTGGACGCCGAGGGCGGCGACCGACGAGCAATAGACGGCGCGTTCGACGCCCGCCTCGCGGGCGAGGCGGAGCAGGGCGACCGTGCCGTCGACGTTGGCGCGTCGCATGGCGGCGGGATCCGGCACCCAGAGCCGGTAGTCGGCGGCGACGTGGAAGACGGTGCGGCAGCCGGCGAGCGCGGGGACGAGGCTCGCGGGATCGGCGAGGTCGGCTTCCACCAGTTCGGCGTCGGTGAGGCCGGCTATGTTGCGCCGGTCGCTGCCGCGCCGCACCAGGAGGCGGAGGGTGTAGCCGGCATCGGACAGCACGCGCGCGACGGCGGATCCGACGAAGCCGGTCGCGCCCGTGACCAGGACGGGTTGTGCCATGGCCGCCCTATACCCCGAACGGCGCGATCGGGTGTAGAGGCGACCCGCGATGACCCCGAAGCCCCGCCCCGACCTGCTCGCCCTCGACGCCTACGTGGGTGGGCTGTCGCGTCTGCCGGGCGCGAACCGGGTGATCAAGCTGTCCTCGAACGAGGGGGCGTTCGGGCCTCCACCGGGCGCGATCCGGGCGCACGCCGAGGCGGCCGCGTCGCTGCACCGCTACCCGGACGGGGGCAGCACCACGCTTAGGGCGGCGATCGGCCGCGCGCACGGGCTCGATCCCGAGCGGATCGTCTGCGACACCGGGTCCGATCCGATCTTCACGCTGCTGTCGCTCGCCTATGGCGGTCCGGGGACCGAGCTGCTGATGAGCGAGCACGGCTTCGCCATCTACGCGATCGCGCAGACCAAGGCGGGCGGCACGGTCGTGCGGGCGCCCGAGCGCGCGCTCACGACCGACGTCGACGCGCTGCTCGCGCGCGTTTCGCCGCGCACGCGACTGGTGATGATCGCGAACCCCAACAACCCGACCGGCACGCTGCTGCCGGACGCGGAGCTCCGGCGGCTGCGGCGGGCGCTGCGGCCCGATGCGCTGCTGGTGATCGATGCGGCCTATGCCGAATACGTCGACGCGCCCGACTACGACCCCGGCGCGGCGCTGGTCGACGCGAGCGGCAGCACGGTGATGACGCGCACCTTCAGCAAGGCCTACGGCATGGGCGGGGCGCGTCTCGGCTGGGCCTACGCGCCGGCGGCCGTGATCGACGTGCTGAACCGGATCCGGGAACCGTTCGGCGTGCCGCTGCCGACCCAGGCGGCCGGCGAGGCGGCGCTCGCGGAGCCGGGCTGGGTCGAGCGCGTGCGCGCGCACAACACGCGCGCCCGTGCCCGGCTCGGCGACGGGCTCGCCGCGCTCGGCATCGCGGTGGTGCCGAGCCAGGCGAATTTCGTGCTCGCCGATCTCGGCCGGCCCGAGACGGCGCGGGCGGCCGACGCGCATCTGCGCGCGCGCGGCATCCTCGTCCGCCATGTCGCGAGCTACGGCCTGCCGCATTGCCTTCGCATCACGATCGGCACCGACGAGGAGGTCGACGCCGTGCTCGAGGCGTTCGCGGAGTTCGGCCGCGATGGCTGAACGACTGTTCGAGCGGCTCGCCATCGTCGGCGCCGGGCTGATCGGCGGCTCGCTCGCGCGCCGCGCGAAGGGCGGCTTCGCGGGCGAGGTCGTCGTGCACGACTGCGACGAGGCGGTCCGCGACCGGGTGCGTGCACTCGACTTCGCGGACGGCGTCGCCGAGACGCTGGAGGAGGCGGCACGCGGCGCGGACGCCGTCATCCTCGCGACCCCGGTTGGCGCCTTCGCCGCCATCGCCGCCTCGCTCGCGCCGCATCTCGCGCCCGGCGCCGTGGTGAGCGATGTCGGGTCGACCAAGCGCTCGGTGATCCGCGATGTGGCGCCGCTGCTGCCCGCGCATGCCCATTTCGTGCCGGCGCACCCGATGGCCGGGACCGAGTTCTCCGGACCGGACGCCGGCTTCGCGACGCTGTTCGAGGGACGCTGGTGCCTCCTCGTGCCGCCGGAGGGCGCCGACGAGGCGGCGGTCGGGCAGATCGAGGCGATGTGGCGGGCCTGCGGCTCGATGACGGAGCGGATCACGCCGGCGCATCACGACCGGGTGGTCGCGGCGATCAGTCACCTGCCGCACCTGATCGCGTTCACGGTCTGCGGCACTGCCGAAGCGCTCGCCGACGAGACCGGCGAGGACGTGCTGCAGTTCGCGGCGTCGGGGTTCCGCGACTTCACCCGCATCGCCGCGTCCGATCCGGTGATGTGGCGCGACGTTTTCCTCAACAACCGCGACGCGTTGCTCGAGATGCTCGGGCGCTTCGAGGCCGATCTGCAGCGGATGGCCGACGCGATCCGAAGCGGCGACGGCGAGTTCGTCGCCGAGCGCGTCGAGCACGGCCGCGCGGTCCGCCGCAAGCTGATCGAGATCCGCCAGGCCTGAGCGGTCCCGGTGCTGCAGAGCGGCATGGTGGTGACGGCCGGCTCGGCGCTCAGAACCCGAGAATGATGTCACCGCCGAAGGTGAAGGCGTCGACGTCTCGACCCGCGTTGAAGGTCGGCTGCCCATTGAGCGCGCGTTCGTAGCGGATCTCCGGACGGATCATCAGCGTCTTGATCGGTTTCGGCACGTCCGGCTTGTAGGTGACGCCGAGCGTGAGTTCGCTGAACGTGGTGCGCCCTGTCTCGGCGATCACCGGCGTGGCGAAGCCGCCTTCCGACTGCACGAAGCCGAGATCGCTCGGGAGATTGACGACGAAATCTCCCGTGTTGTCCCGCCAGACCTCGCCACGCATGTTGAAGGTCACGGCATGCGAGAGCGGATAGGAGAAGTACTGCGCGAACCCGTAGGCCTCGCCGCGATAGTACTCGTCACGTATGTAATTCAGTTCGGTGTTCGAGGTCAGCTTGTCGGTGATCTTCCCCGTCGTGAGGAAGTCGGCGATGTAGCGGCGATCGGTGTTGCAGTTCGGGTCCGAACGGCACGACTGCTCCGGCCCGATATCGAACGTCGCGAGTTCGGTCACCTTGCCGTGGAACAGATTGTTCAGTCCGAGACCGAGATATCCTGCCGGCGCGCCGTTGTTGTCGCCGCCTCCGAGCGTCGTCGTGTTGCCGGAATCGATCGCGTAGTAGATGTCCACCGTCGGGTTCACATGCGTCTCGCCGAGGATGCCCGTGTTGTAGAACGTCACGCCCCAATTGTAGATGAAGGAGTGCGTGTAGAACGGGTTCACGCTCGGATCGAGCACCTCCAACCCCATGATCGACGGCCACTCGCCGAATTTCCAGTCGGTGCCGCCGGCGCCGAGCCAAGGCGTGTGCAGCAGGATGTCGGCCTGAACCACGCCGAGCTGGTAACGACTGCCGATCAGATGATCGAACTGTCCGAGATAGTGGTTCGCCCGCATGTCGGAGCCGTAGAGCAGCTGCAGGTCGAAGCCCGCATCGTAGCCCTTGGCGTTCGGATCCGTCGCGCGCGTGAGCGTGACCAGGATCTGGTTCAACTGCGCCTGGTTCGCGTGGTCGGTGTAGATGTCGCCGAAATTCTCGCCGTCCGTGGGACGCGCGGGGTTGGCGACGATGCCGCCCTCGAGCTGCTCGTTCAGGGTGATCGTGTCGGCCCACGAGGCGGGAGGCGCCGGCGTGCTCGGTGCGTTGCCGGCGCTCGGCGTCACCGCGGCCGGCGAGGCGCCCGGCGTCGCTTTTGGTAGCGTCGCCGGAGTGGACGTCGACACGTTCGCGGATGTCGCGTTCGGCGTCGACGCAGTCTGCGCGAGGGCAGTCGCCATCGGTAGGGTGGCGAGCAGCACGCCCGAGAGCGCGGTCGGCGGGCAAAGCAGACGGCGCACCGATCGCGCAGCGGCGGCGACGACGGTCATTTGATAGCTCCTCGAAATGATGGTCAGGGCCTGGCGATCACGTCGTGGTCGTCGCGATCTTGTGTCGCGCTCGTCATGACCCGGTGTCGCTTCGACGTCGTCGTGCCCCGGCCGCTCTGATCGGCCGGAGACGCCTCAACGATCAATGATCGTCGGGGCATCGAGGCATCAGGACGGCATCAAGCGCCGGCCGGAACGCCGCGTGCGCGGGCTTGCTCGGCGGCACCGCTGCCGTCACAACCTCGACACCGAAGGTAGGACCGACGCATGGCGAAGGACACGACGGACGAGAAGGCGGCGGCCGCGCGTGGGATGAGCCCCGGCCAGCAGGATTACGAGGCCCGCCGCGCCAAGGCGGCTGGTCTGACGCTCGACGCCTGGCTGTCGCGCAAGGCGCGCGCCGCGGCGTCCGCGGCGTCGGTCACGGCCCCGGCACGCGCACCCGAGAAAAAGGGCAAAGGGCTGAT
The DNA here is from genome assembly GCA_965199345.1 of Acetobacteraceae bacterium. Lineage (GTDB taxonomy): Bacteria > Pseudomonadota > Alphaproteobacteria > Acetobacterales > Acetobacteraceae > CAXTPV01. The sequence goes on along the minus strand of CBDARA010000002.1, from coordinate 3,453,126 downwards.
CGGGCGCCTGCTCGACCGCGCGCATCGCCCGCTCTGACGATCGGCGCGGCGTGGGGGCCGGGAACTCGACCCCGGAAGCCCGAGCCCGTGCGACCCGTCGGCGATGAGGTCGGGCCGGCAGACCCATCCACGCGCGTCGACAGGCCAAGGGGCCGAACGAAGCGGACCCGAGGGCCTCGGGCCCGGCCGGGGGCACACGCTCACGATCGTCGTGGTGGGAGCAGGGAGGCGACGGCCCGCGGTTCGATCTCGGACAGCGCCCGGCGCGCCAGCGCCACGCACTCGTCCATCGAGGCCGCGCGCACCGCCGCCTTCACGCGCGGCAGCGCCGACACGTTCATGCTGAACGACCGCAACCCGAGCCCGAGCAGCAGGGTGGTCAGCCGTTCGTTGCCGGCCATCTCGCCGCAGATCGACACCGGCCGGCGCAGCCTCAGCGCCGCCTCGGTCACGCCCGCGAGCAGGCGCAGCACGGACGGGTGCAGCGGGTCGTAGAGCGGCGCGACCGCCGTCGAGCCGCGATCGACGGCGAGCGTGTACATCGTCAGATCGTTCGAGCCGATCGACAGGAAGTCCGCGTGCAGCGCCATCGCGTCGGCGATCAGGGCCGCGGCCGGCGTCTCGATCATCACGCCGAGCGGCGGCAGACCGGGCGGCAGGCGGACACCGCGTCGCCGCAGCCGTCTCGCCGCGCGCTCGAGCGCCTCGCGCACGCTTCGGATCTCGTCGATGTTGGTCACCAGCGGCACCAGGATCCTGACCGGACCGGCGTCGGACGCGAGCAGGATCGCCGCGAGCTGCGTGTCGAGCAGGTCCGGATCGGCGAGCAGCACCCGGACGCCACGGCTGGCGAGTGCCGGGTTGGCCTCGGGCGCGAGCGGCCCGAGCCGACGCGCCATCGCCTCGCCTTCCTTCTCGCCGCCCCAGTCGAGCAGGCGGATCGTGGTCGGGTCGCCGGCCATCGCGCGGATCGCGTTCCGGTAGACGGCGGCCTGCGCCTGCTCGTCCGGGATGGTCTCGGCGCCGAGGAAGAGGAACTCGCTCCGCAGCAGGCCGATCCCCGACGCGCCCGCGCGCGCGACCAAAGGCAGCTCCGCCGGCAGGTCGAGGTTGGCCTGCAGCTCGACGTCCTCGCCCGTCAGCAATCGTGCCGGCAGTCGACGGAGACGGCCCAGTCGCTGGCGCGCCCGTGCCTCGGCGCTCACCGCCCGGCGGGTCTCCTCCTCGCGGGCCGGCGAGGGGTTAAGCACGACGGTGCCGCGGGCCCCGTCGAGCGCAACCTCCGTGCCGTCGCTCGCCAGCGCATTGAGATGGCGCACGCCGACCACCGCCGGAATGCCGAGCGAGGCGAGCATGACGGCGGTGTGGTCGGCCGAGCCGCCGCCCTCGACGGCGATCCCGGCGATCCGGGTCGGATCGAGCAGCGCGATCTCGGCGGGGCTCAAGCGATCGGCGAGCAGGATGGCGCCCCGCGGCACGGCCGAGCCGAGCGGGCGGAACGGCGCCGCGAGCAGGTTGCGGCGCAACCGCCGCCCGATCTCCCGGACCTCCGACGCCCGCCGCTGCAGCGAGGCGGCGTCCTCCTCCGGCAGCGCCAACAGATGGTTCGCGGCGTGCTCGACCTCGTCGTGCACCGCGCGCTCGGCGGACGCGAGCCCGTCGCGAATGCGGCGGCGCATGCCGGCGCGCAGCCGGGTCGAGCCGAGCATCCGATCGTAGGCGTCGAGCAGCGGCCCGAGCTCGCGCTGCAGCTCGTCCTCCTTGAAGCGCAGGCGATCGCGAAGCCTGTCGATCTGCTTGCGCGCACGCGCGGTCGCGACGTCGAGGCGGGTGATCTCGGCCTCGACGGCGGCGGGATCGATCGGGCCGTCCGGCCCGGGTTCGGGTTCGGGTTCGTGGGTGCAATGCGCGACGCCGATCGCCGCCCCGCCGCACACCGGAATCCCGGTCAGGACCTGCTCGACCCCGCCGTCGCCACCCTCCGGCGGCGTGTCAGTCCTGCTCACCGAAACCGCTCTCGACCAGTCGGGCGAGGGCGGCGAGCGCTTCCTTCGCGTCCCAGCCCTCGGCCTGGAGCTCGATCATCGAGCCGCGCCCGGCGCCCAGCATCATCAGCCCCATGATCGACCGCGCATCGACGGATTGGCCGTCGCGGGTGACGGTCACGGTGGCCGCGAACGGCTCGGCGGTGGTGACGAACTTGGCGGCAGCCCGGGCGTGCAGCCCGCGAAGATTGACGATCGCGACGGATTGCCGGAGCGCGGGAGGATCGGGCTCCTCCGTTTCGCTCACCCCGTGCGGCCGCCGAGGATCGCGCGCAGCGTCGTCTCCACGCGCTTGCCGACGCAGGACGAGCCGCCGAGGCAGGCGGGCGGCAGATGCGAGGCGGTGGCGATGTATTTGCGCCCGGCGGCCTCGGCGTAGTCGGCGCACTCGCCGAGCGTCCCGGCCGTTCGCGCCTTCGCGAGCTTGACCAGCATCGGCAGGTTGACGCCGGAGATCACCTCGACGCCGCCGCGGTCGAGCATCGAGATCGCGAGATTGCTCGGCGTCGAGCCGAACATGTCGGTCAGCAGCACGACGCCGTCGCCGGTGTCGGCCGCGTCGATGCGCCGGCCGATCTCGTCGCGCATCGACTGCATGTCGTCGTCGGGACCGATCGCGACGGTGCCGACCTGCAGCTGAGGGCCGACGACGTGCTCCATCGCGTCCCGCAGCGCCACGCCGAGGCCGCCATGCGTGATGAGAACGATTCCGATCATGGGATGCTCATGTCACCGCGTCGCGTCCACACTGAAGCACACGATGGAGCAAGATGATCCGTATCCCCGTGGTCCGATCCGCCGCATCCCGGGCCTCGTCGCCCGGCCCATGCGGCGCACGCTCCCGGCCGCGCGGGACGCCTGCCGGCGACCGACAGGTCTCTTTTGCCTTCGCGAAGGAACCTCGGCAAGACCAACCTGATCGGCCCGGGCACGCGCGCGGGCGTTCGTGGTGCCGGAAGGTGACGTCTCATGGTGACGACATGGGAACGTCGCGCGGCGTTTTCAGGAACCGCGCGTCGGGATCGGGCGCCGCCGGAGAAGCGGTGAGCGGCTCGCGCGCGCTGCATCCCGGCGCGCCTCGACGTGGGGTCACGCGGGTCGCGCGTCGGACACGAGGAACCCCGCCGCCAGGAGGCGCCGTGCGACGACGCAGTCGAGGGCCGCGACCGCACGCGCGGCCGCCGAGGCCGACCAGGGCTCGATCGCCAACAAAGGCACCGGGGCGAAGTCCGCTCGTTCCGCTTCGGGCAGGCGCGCCGGGGTGCGGCCGAGATCGAGCGCCAGGACCACGGTCGCCGACGGCGCGAACGGCACGCGGAGGAGGCCGAGCCCGCGCACCTCGAGCAGGCCGGCCAACGCCTCGACGGGACGCGCGACGCCGGCGGCGATCTCCACCTGATCGTCGGCGACGAGGATCAGGCCGCGATCGATCAAACGGAAGGCGAGATCGGATTTGCCCGCGCCCGACGGGCCGAGGAGCAGCAGACCGTCGCCGTCGCGCGCGACACAGGTGGCGTGGATCCGCATGCATCCCCGCGCGGCGCCCGGCACCAGCGCCTGGACCGGAGGGAGTTTAGCGGCAAAGCTCCCGCCGGGCGAAGGGGATCGACCGGCGGGCATGGACGAGGCCGATTCCGAACCGCGCGGGCGCTTGCCGGCGCTGCTCGCCTTTCTCCGCAGCGAGAGCGCCGGCGGCGTCGCGTTGATCGTGACCGCGATCGTCGCACTCGCCTGGTCGAACTCGGCCTATCGGCGCGGCTACGAGACGCTTCTCGCCCTGCCGGTCGGGATCGTCGTGCCGGGCCGGGCGATGACGCTGCCCGCCGCGACGGCGGTGAACGACGCGCTGATGGCGATCTTCTTCCTGACCGTGGCGCTCGAAATCCGCCGCGAGCTGACCGAGGGCGCGCTCGCGTCGCGCGCGCGCGCGGCGGCGCCGGCGCTGGGCGCGCTCGGCGGCATGATCATACCGGCGCTGGTCTTCGTCGCCGTCAACCACGCCGATCGCGCGACGCTGCGCGGCTGGGCGGTCCCGGTCGCGACCGACATCGCGTTCGCGCTCGCGGCGCTCACCGTGCTCGGCCGCCGCGTCCCGGTCGGGCTCAAGATCTTCCTCACCGCGCTCGCGATCATCGACGATCTCGGCGCGATCGTGGTGATCGCGCTGTTCTACACCGCCGACCTTCGCCCGGTTTACCTTGCGGCCTCGGCCGCCGTCTGGCTCGCGCTCTGGGGTCTGGCCCGTGCCGGCGTGCGCGCGCTCGGGCCGTTCCTGCTCGGCGGCCTGCTGCTCTGGGCCCTGGTGTTCCGCTCCGGGCTGCACCCGACGCTCGCCGGCGTGGCGCTGGCCTTCGTGGTGCCGGCGAGCGGACGGGATGCCCCGGCGGACAGGCTCGAGGAGGCGCTCGGCGGCGTGGTCACCTGGCTCGTACTGCCGCTGTTCGGCCTCGCCAATGCGGGCCTGCGGCTCGATGCCATTCCGGCCGGTGCCCTCGCCAGCCCGCTGGTGATCGGCATCGCGATCGGCCTGCTGGTCGGCAAGCCGGTCGGGGTGATGGCGGCGATGTTCGGCGGCGTACGGCTGGGCTGGGCGCATCTGCCGCCCGGCGTGAGCTGGCCGGTGCTCGCGGGCGGCGCCATGTTGTGCGGCATCGGCTTTACCATGAGCCTGTTCATCGGCGACCTGGCGTTCGGCCAGGGGACAGCCGGCACAGAGACCAAGCTCGCCGTCTTCGCGGGCTCGCTCGCCTCGGCGCTTGCCGGCCTCGCGGTGCTCGCTTCCGTGTGCCGACGCGGCGGGCGGGGGATTGATCAATGAGCCACGCTCGGGGCGAATAGGGCATGCGCATCGTCGTGTTCGGCCTGTCGGTCACCTCGTCCTGGGGCAACGGCCATGCGCTCCTGTGGCGGGCGCTGATCCGCGCCCTCCACGTGGAGGGTCACCGCGTCACGTTCTTCGAGCGCGACGTGCCCTACTACGCCGAGCATCGCGATCTCTACGCGCTGCCCGGGGGCAAGCTCGTGCTTTATCGCGAGTGGGACGACAGGGCGGCGCGGTTCGCGATCGGCGAGGCGGACGTCGCCGTCGTGACGTCCTACTGTCCCGACGCGCTCGCCGCGGGACGCGTGATCCGCGACACGCCGGCGCGGCTGTCGTGCTTCTACGACCTCGACAGTCCGGTGACCCTCGCGCGTCTGGCCGCAGGCGAAACGGTCGATCATGTCGGGCCGGAGGGCTACGCGCCGTTCGACCTCGTGCTCAGCTACGCCGGCGGCCAGACGCTCGCGGCGTTGCGGCAGGTGCTCGGCGCGCGACGCGTGGTCCCGCTCTACGGCTCGGTCGATCCCGACGCGCACCGGCCGGGTCGCGCGGCGCCGCAATACGCGGCCGACCTGTCCTATCTCGGGACCTTCGCGTCCGACCGGCAGGCGGCGCTCGACCGGCTGTTCCTCGCGCCCGCGCGCGCGATGCCGCAGGCGCGCTTCGTCATCGCGGGCTCGCAGTATCCGGCGTCGTTCGCCTGGGCGCCGAACATCCACTATGTCCGCCACCTCCCGGCCGAGGAACACGCGTCGTTCTATGCCGCGTCGCGGCTGACGCTGAACGTGACGCGTGAGGCCATGGCGAGGAGCGGCTGGTGTCCGTCGGGGCGCCTGTTCGAGGCGGCCGCCTGCGGCGCGCCGATCCTGACCGACCGCTGGGACGGGATCGAGGCGTTCTTCACCCCCGGCGAAGAGATCCTGGTCGCGGACGGCTCGGAGGACGCGCGCGCGGCGATCGCGCTCGACGACGCGACGCTGCGGGCGATCGCCGCGCGCGCGCGCACCCGCACGCTCGACGAGCACAACGCCCGCCGTCGCGCGCGCGAGATGATCGCCGCCTTCCAGGACGCGGCCTCCGGCGCGCCGCCGCGGGTCGCCGCCTGATGTGGGGCATCATCCCGGCGGCCGGCAGCGGCCAGCGGATCCAGCCGCTCGCCTTTTCGAAGGAGCTGCTGCCGGTGGGCGCGCGGGTCGACGAGGCGGGCACCGAGCGGCCGCGCGCGGTCAGCGAGTATCTGGTCGAGCGCATGGCGCGTGCCGGGGCCGACAAGATCTGCTTCGTGATCTCGCCTTGGAAGTCGGACATCCTGCAGTATTACGGCGGCGCCGTCGGCGCGGTCCGGATCGCCTACGTGATCCAGGCGCAGGCCGCCGGCCTGTGCGACGCGGTGTTCCGCGCCGTGCCTCTCGTGCATCCCGACGAGCCGGTGCTGATCGGCCTGCCCGACACCGTCTGGTTCCCGGAGGATGCGCTCTGCGACCTGCCGGACGACCGGCTCGTTCTTGTTCTGTTTCACGTGAAACATCCCGAGCTGTTCGACGCGGTGGTCACCGATCGCGACGGCCGGGTGCTGTCGATCGAGGTGAAGGCGCCGCGTCCGTCGACCGACTGGGTGTGGGGGGCGTTCCGGATGCCGGGCGCGGTGCTGCACGCGCTGCACGCGCTCTGGCTCGAGCGGGAGCGGCGGGACGAGTATCTCGGCACGCTGATCAACGCGTGGATCGCGCGAGGCGGCATCGCGCAGGCCTCGCGGGCTTCCGGCGCCTACGTCGATGTCGGTACGCTCGGCGGCTACCGCGCCGCGCTGCGCCTGCTTGCCGGAGAACCCGGCGAGATGCAGGCGCGGTGAGGCCGCACGCGGCCGAACACGCGGTGCTGGACGCGCTGCTCGCGCGCCGCCGGATCCCCGAACGCGTCGCGATCGTGGTGGCGCACCCGGACGACGAGACGATCGGCGCCGGGCCGCTGCTCGCCCTGTTCGACGACCTCGTCCTGGTCCACGTGACCGACGGCGCGCCAGCCGACAATCGCGATGCCGCCGCGCACGGCTTCGCGTCCGGCGCCGGCTACGCCGCGTCGCGACGGGCCGAACTCCTCGCGGCGTTGCGGGCCGGTCGCGTCGCCTGCGCGCACCGCCGGCACGCGATGCTGCCGATCCCTGACCAGACGGCGGCGCACCGTCTGCCCGACCTCGTCGCCGCCCTCGCGCCGATGCTCGCCGATGCGGCGACGGTGCTGACCCACGCCTTCGAGGGCGGCCATCCGGACCACGACGCCGTCGCCTTCGCGGTCGCCCGGACCGGCCGGCCGACGATCGAGATGGCGGGTTACCACGCCGCGCCGTCGGGCGGACTGCGCACGGGATGCTTCCTCGGCGATCACCCGTCGATCGCGGTCTCGCTCGGCGCCGAGGAGATCGGGCGGCGCGAGGCCATGCTCGATCGTTTCGTGACGCAGCGGGACACGCTGGCGCCGTTCCGCGGCGCCGCCGGTCTCCGGTTTCGCGTCCGCCCCGCCTATGACTGGACCGTGCCGCCGACGCCCGACATCCATTACGAGCGTCACAAATGGGGCCTCACCGCGCCGGACTGGGCCGTATGCGTGTCGGCCATGAGCGGGCGCGCCGCGTCGACGTGCTGACCGTCGTCAACGTCGCCTACCCGCTCGCGCCGGTCGGACCCGACGCGGCCGGCGGCGCGGAACAGGTGCTCGGCCTGATCGACCGCGCGCTGGTCGCCGCCGGGCATCGCTCGCGCGTCGTGGCGCTCGACGGATCCGTCGTCGCGGGCGTTCTCCATCCGGTGCCGCATCCCGCCGGTCCGCTCATCGACGACGCCGCGCGGCGCGCGGCGCAGCAGGCCGTCCGCGCGCAACTCCGCGACGCGTCGCACGGCGCCGATCTCGTCCACCTGCATGGTCTCGATTTCGGCGCCTATCTGCCTCGGCCGGGGCCGCCGGTGCTCGCGACCCTGCATCTGCCGCCCGACTGGTATCCGGCCGAGACCTGGCGCCTCGCGCGGCCGCGGACCTGGCTGCTGCCGGTCTCGGAGGCGCAGGCCCGGACATGCCCCGAGGCGGCGTCGCTGCTGCCGCCGATCACCAACGGGGTGCCGTTGGACGCGCTCGCGTCGGCGCCTCACGCCCGGCGACGCTTCGCCCTGGTGCTCGGGCGGATCTGTCCCGAGAAGGGGCAGCACCTCGCGCTCGAGGCCGCGCATCGCGCCGACGTGCCGCTGCTCGTCGCCGGCCCGGCGTTCCCCTATGCGACGCATCTCGACTATCTCGATCGCGAGGTGCGACCCCGTCTCGACCGCCGTCGCCGCCTGCTCGGCCCGCTCGGCCTCGCGCGCAAGCGGCGCTTCCTCGCTGCCGCCTCCTGCCTCGTGGTGCCGAGCCTCGCCGCCGAAACGAGCTCGCTCGTCGCCATGGAGGCGCTCGCCTGCGGCACGCCGGTCATCGCCCGCCCGGTCGGCGCGTTGCCCGACATCGTGCGCCACGGCGTCACCGGCTTCCTCGCCGACGACGCGGCCGCGATCGCCGACGCGCTCGGCCGGGTCGGCGCGATCGACCCCGATGCCTGCCGCGAGGATGCGCGCCGGCGGTTCGACGCGAGGCGGATGACCGACGAGCACCTCGCGCTCTACGCGCGCCTCGTGGCGGCGTGACGGTCGCGGTCGTCGACAGCGGCGACGGCGTCGGCGACCTCGCGTCCGACTGGCGCGGGCTCTGGCAACGTACCGCACGGCCGAGCCCGTTTCTCGCGCCCGAATGGCTGCTGCCCTGGTGGCAGGTGTTCGGCGGAGATCAGCGCCCGCTGGCGGCGACGCTGCGACGACCGGACGGCACGCTCGCCGGCCTGCTGCCGCTCTACGTGTCGGACGAGGGCAAGATCCTGCCGATCGGCGTCGGATTGTCCGACCACGCCGGGATCCTCCTCGCGACCGACGCGCCGCCCGATGCCGCGTCGAGGCTGCTCGCGGCCGCGCTCGCGGCGCCGGCGTCCGCGGCGGTCGGCCGATGCGACATCCCCGACCTGCCGCCCGGCGAGGCGCTGCTCCGCGCTCGCTGCCCCGACGGCTGGGCCGACCAGTGCTGGGCCGGCCCGCCCTGCCCGGTGCTGGCGCTCCGACCGGAGCCCGCGATCCCGCGCGGCATGCGGCGGGATCTCCGCCAGGCGCGTCATCGCGCCGACCGCAGCGGGGCCTGGTCGATCACCACCGCCGACGCGCGGAGCATCGCCGAGGCGTTCGAGAACCTGGTCGCGCTGCACGGCGCCCGCTGGACCGCGCGCGACGAGCCCGGCGTGCTCGCCGACCCACGCGTCCGCGCGTTCCACCACGCGGCCCTGCCAGGCCTCGCGTCGTCCGGCCTCGCGCGTCTGGCGACGCTGACCCTGCGCGGCCGGCCCGCCGCGGTCGTGCACGCGCTGCGCGATCCGGGGCGGATCCATTTCTATCTCGGCGGGTTCGCGCCCGAGGCCGCCTTCGAAAGCCCCGGCACGATCCTGGTCGGCGCGCTGCTCGAGGAGGCCGCAAGCGACGGGTGCGACGAGGCGCATTTCCTCCGCGGCGGCGAAGCCTACAAATACGCCTGGGGCGCGACCGATCGCGCCAACACCGGCCGGAGCCTCGTGCGCCTGTGACCAACCGGCCGGACGGCGCGAGCGAGGATCCGATCGAGGCGTGCCGGGCCGGCCGGATCGCGCCCGAGATCGCCTGCGCCCGCCTGCTGCTCGCGGGCGTCGCCCCCGACATGGTCGCCGCGCGTCTCGACGCGGCCGCGCGCGTCGACCCGCGCTTCGTCCCGTTCGCGGCGTCCGGGTCGCGCTGGATCCGGCTCCGCGCCATGCTCGACGCGGCGGGGCTCGATCACGCCGCGACGGTCACGCCGGACGCGATCGGCGCGATGTTCGATCGCGCGAACGCGCTTTCGCCCGAAGCGAGCGTCGCCCTCTACTCGCTCGGCGATCCCGAGACGCTCGCCCGCGCGACGGACGAACTCGTCGCCTGGCTCGACGATCGGCACCTGCTCGGCCCGGACGCCGACCTGCTCGATCTCGGCTGCGGCATCGGCCGGGTGGCGCGCGCGATCGCCGGACGCTGCCGGAGCGTGCTCGGGCTCGACGTCTCACACGCCATGATCGCGACGGCGCGGGCGCGGAGCGGGGCGATCGGCAACCTGCGCTTCGAGACGGTGGGCGGCCACGACCTCGCCGCGCTCGCCGACGGCAGCGTCGACTGCGTGCTCGCGGTCGACAGCATGCCCTACCTGGTCGCGTCCGGCGGGGCCGACCGCCACGTCGCCGACGCGGCCCGGATCCTCCGACCGGACGGCGCGCTCGCGATCCTGAACCTGTCCTACGACCCCGATCCGACCGCCGACCCGGCACGGGCGGCGCGCTGGGCGGCGTCGCTGCCGTTCACCGTCGAGCAGGCCGGCGACGCGCCGTTCCGGCTCTGGGACGGCCGCGCCTTCATTCTCCGCCGTGGCTCCTGACGTAGAGCGCCTCGCCCTTCCAGGTCGGCACGCCGAGCGCGACCGCGAGGTGATACTCGACCCGCTCCAGCCAGCCCTCGATCGTCGAGCGATGGCCGTAGAAACCGGCGACGACCGCGAGCGTGAGCAGCAGCAGCAGCAGACGCGACGCGCCCGGGAGCGACGGCGGACGGCGCGCGAGCGAACGCCCGAGCAGGACGACGGCGCCGATCCCGACCAGCCCGCCGACCAGGACGTCGGAAAGCGAGTGGACGCCGAGCCCGAGCCGCGTCACGCCGATGAAGATCGCGATGACGACCGCGAGCAGGGTGCCGAACCAGGGCCGGCCCGTGAGCAGCGACAGCAACCCGCCGTAGACCGAACTCGCGGTCTCGGTGTGACCGCTCGGGCTCCTGATTCCGAACGCGGTGCCGACGCCGAGCATGACCCCGAACGCGATCTTGAGCGCGAGGATGATCACGAGCGCGCCGCCGATGTCCCGCAGCCAGGCCGAGGCGAGGTCGCGCCGGAACGCGAGCAGCACCAGCAGCACGCCGGCGGCGAGCGGCAGGGTCACGTCGGCGTCCGCGACGTTCGTCACCGCGGCGAGGTCGTGCGTGGTCGGCGTGGTCGGGATCATCTCGTTCCGGGTCCGTGCGCCCGGGTGTTAGCAGGTTCCCTTCGCGCGAGCGCGGGGGCGGCGGTCGGAGCCTCGGCGCTCGCCGGAGCACGCCACCGGCAGCGCGCGCCGAGATCGGCGCCCGGCCGGAGCAGCACCGCGTCCCGACACGTCGCGCGCCATCCCGGCCGCTCGACAGGGTTCCGGATCCGGCTGGTTCGTGCCGGGCGCGTCCCAACGGAAGCTCCTCTCGAACCGCGACGCGTCGAACCGGCGCGCGATCGGTCGCTTGTTCCGCAACACACCGAGGCGGAAGCGCGACCCGAGCGCGAGCGGCGCGTCGAATGCCGCGCCGGTCGACCCGGCCGTCGGTTCAGTCGTCGTCCGCCACCGGCGGACAGGTGCAGACGAGGTTCCGGTCGCCATAGGCGTTGTCGACCCGCGCGACGGGAGGCCAGTATTTGCCGCCTCGCAGCGACGGCAGCGGGTAGGCCGCGCGCGTGCGCGAATAGGCGTGGTTCCAATCGTCGGCGGTGACCGCGTCGGCGGTGTGCGGCGCGTGCTTGAGCATGTTGTCGTCGCGCGGCAGGTGCCCCGCCTCGACATCGGCGATCTCGGCGCGGATCGCGATCATCGCGTCGCAGAACCGGTCGAGCTCGTCGAGGGTCTCGCTCTCGGTCGGCTCGATCATCATCGTGCCCGGCACCGGCCAGCTCATCGTCGGCGCGTGAAAGCCGTAATCGCCGAGCCGCTTGGCGATGTCCTCGACCTTGATGCCGGCCGACGCGTCGAAGCCGCGGCAATCGACGATGCACTCGTGCGCGCAGGTGCCGTTCGGTCCCGTGTAGAGGATCGGGAAATGCGGACCGAGCCGGCTCGCCATGTAGTTCGCGCTCAGGATCGCGACCTCGCTCGCGCGCGCGAGCCCGTCCGCGCCCATCATCCGGATATACATGTAGGGGATCGGCAGGATGCCGGCGCTGCCGAACGGCGCCGCCGAGACCGGACCGATGCCGGTCGCAGGCCCCGCGTCGTCGCGGAACGGGTGGTTCGGCAGGAACGGCGCGAGCTTCGCGTTCACCGCGATCGGGCCGACGCCCGGGCCACCGCCGCCGTGCGGGATGCAGAACGTCTTGTGCAGGTTCAGGTGGCACACGTCGGCGCCGATGGCGCCGGGCGAGGTGAGGCCGAGCTGCGCGTTGAGATTGGCGCCGTCCATGTAGACCAGACCGCCCGCCTCGTGCGCGACGGCGCAGATCTCGCGGATGGCGGTCTCGAACACGCCGTGCGTGCTCGGATACGTCACCATCAGCGCCGCCAGACGGTCGCGGTGCGCGTCCGCCTTGCGGCGCAGGTCGTCGACGTCGATGTTGCCGAGCCGGTCGCAGCCGACCACGACGACGCGCATCCCCGTCATCGCGGCGCTGGCCGGGTTGGTGCCGTGCGCCGATGACGGGATCAGGCAAACGTCGCGCCCGTGCTCGCCGCGCGCCCGGTGATAGGCGCGGATCGCGAGCAATCCGGCGAGCTCGCCCTGGCTGCCGGCGTTCGGCTGCAGCGACACCGCGTCGAACCCGGTCGTGATCGCGAGCCAGTGTTCCAGCCGGGCGACGAGCGTGCGGAAACCGCGCGTCTGCGCCTCGGGCGCGAACGGGTGCAGCGACGCGAATCCGTCGAAGCTCACCGGCATCATCTCGGCCGTGGCGTTCAGCTTCATCGTGCAGGAGCCGAGCGGGATCATCGAGCGGTCGAGCGCCACGTCCTTGTCGGCGAGGCGCCGCATGTAGCGCAGCATCGCGTGCTCGGCATGGTGCCGGTGGAACACCGGGTCGGCGAGGATCGCGTCGCCGCGCACCAGGATCGCCGGCAGCGACGGCGTCGGGATCGATCCGCCGGCATCGTCGAGGCCGGTCTCGGGAAGGCCGAGCGACGCCGCGAGGCGGGCGACCTCGTCGTCGGTCACCGTTTCGTCGAGCGCGATCGCGATCGCGTCGTCGTCGAGCCGGCGGATGTTGAAGCCGGCCTCGAGCGCCGCGGCGACGAGCGCGTCCGAGCGACCCGGCGCGTCGATCGCGATCGTGTCGAAGAACTGCGCGTGGCGGAGCGCGAGGCCGCCGGCGCGACACGCGTCGGCGAGCGCGCTCGCCTGCCGGTTCACCCGCCGCGCGATCCGGCGGATCCCGTCGGGCCCGTGCCACACCGCGTAGAACCCGGCCATCACGGCCAGCAGCACCTGCGCGGTGCAGATGTTCGAGGTCGCCTTCTCGCGCCTGATGTGCTGCTCGCGCGTCTGCAGCGCGAGCCGCAGCGCCGGCCGGCCGGCGGCGTCGATCGACACGCCGACGATGCGACCCGGGAGGTGGCGCCGCCAGGTGTCGCGCGTCGCGAAGAACGCCGCGTGCGGACCCCCCCAGCCCATCGGCACGCCGAAGCGCTGCGCCGAGCCGACGACGATGTCGGCGTCCATCTCGCCCGGACTGCGGAGGACGGCGAGCGCGAGCGGATCGGCGCACACGACCGCGAGCGCGCCCGCCTCGTGCACCGTGCGGATCTCGGGCGCGAGATCGCGGAGCGCGCCGGTGGTGCCCGGATATTGCAGCACGACGCAGGCGGCGCCGGCCGCCGACAGCGCCGCCCGCAGCGCGTCCTCGTCGCCGGCGCGGTAGCGCACGACCGGGGTCGCCAGCGGCGCCGCACGCGTCCGGATCACCGCCTCGGTCTGCGGGTGGAGGTCGTCGGCGAGCACCACGCCGCGCAGGCCGCCCTTGACCACGGCCTGCGCCATCGCGATCGCCTCGGCCGCCGCCGTCGCCTCGTCGAGCAGCGAGGCGTTCGCGACCGGCAATCCGGTGAGCGACGCGATCGCGGTCTGGAAATTCAGCAGCGCCTCGAGCCGCCCCTGCGCGAGCTCGGCCTGGTAGGGCGTGTAGGCAGTGTACCAGGCCGGGTTCTCGAACACGTTCCGCGCGATCACCGGCGGCACCACCGTGCCGTGATAGCCGCAGCCGATCAGCGAACGGACCAATTGGTTCTCGGCCGCGAGGGCGGCGATCTCGGCGAGCGCCTCGGCTTCGCTCAGCGCGTCGGGCAGGCCGGGCGCGAAGGACGCGCGGATCCCCGCCGGCACCGTGCGCGCCACCAGGGCGTCGAGCGTCGGACTGCCGACGGCCTCCAGCATGGCGCTGATCGCCGCCGCATCCGGCCCGATATGGCGCGACGCGAACGGGGCCGCGCCCTCGCCGGCCCCCATGCCCGCGCCGAAGAGCGATCCGTCAGCCGCCATCAGAGACTCTCCAGGAACGCGTCATAGGCGTCCCGATCCATCAATTCGCTGAACGCCGCCTCGTCGGTCGGCTCGACCCGGAAGAACCAGGCCTCGCCTTCCGGGTCGCGGTTCACCAGGCCGGGCTCGTCGACGATCTGCTCGTTGACCTCGGCGACCGTGCCCCCGAGTGCGGCGTAGACGTCGCTCGCCGCCTTGACGCTCTCGATCACCGCGCAGGCCTCGCCGTCGACGAGCTCGCGCCCGCGCTCCGGCAACTCGACGAACACGATGTCGCCGAGCGCCTCCTGCGCATGGTCGGTGATCCCCACCGTGACGGTGCCGTCATCCTCGAGGCGGACCCATTCGTGTTCCCGCGTGTAGCGCGTGTCGGCCATGAGCGTGTTCTTCCTCCAACCCTGTCTCTTCAGCTTGGCGCGCGCGGCCGCGTGCGCGGCCGCACGAACGGAAGCGTCGACACGATCGCGGTCACGCCGCGCCCGCGAAGCGCGAGCTGCACCGCGGTGCCGGCGGCCGCGAGGTCGCGCCGGACATAGCCCATCGAGACCGGCCCGCCGACCGTCGGCCCGAAGCCGCCCGAGGTCACGCTGCCGCCGGCGGTGCCGTCGGCGGCCACCACCGCGACGCCGCCGCGCGCCGGCGCCCGTCCGTCCGGCCGCAAGCCGACCCGCACCCGGTGCGGCCCGCGCGCGATCTGGTCGCGCAGCACCGCGTCGCCTGGAAAGCCGCCCTCGGCGCGGCGCCGCTTGCCGACCACGAAGCCGAGCGACGCCTCGATCGGCGTGGTCAGCTCGTCGATGTCGCTGCCCCAGAGCGGCAGCCCCGCTTCGAGGCGCAGACTGTCGCGCGCGCCGAGCCCGGCGGGCAGCACCGTGCCGTCGGCGAGCAGCGCGCTCGCGAGCGCCTCGGCGCGCGCCGCCGGCACCGAGATCTCGAACCCGTCCTCGCCGGTGTAGCCGCATCGGGCGACGATCGCGTCCGCGCCGTCGAACGGCAGCGCCGCGGCGGCGAGAAAGGCGAGCCCGGCCGCGCCGGGCAGCACGCGCTCGACCGCCCGCTCGGCCGCCGGTCCCTGGACCGCGAGCAGCGCCCGGTCCTCCCAGGCCTCGAGCGCCACCGTATCGGGCAGCCCTGCCCGCAGATGCGCGAGATCGACGTCGCGTCGCGCGGCATTGACGACGACGAACAGCCGGTCGGCCTCGAGCCTGGTCACGATCAGGTCGTCGATGATGCCGCCCGCCTCGTTCAGCAGCGTGGTGTAGCGCTGGCGCCCGACCGCGAGACCGGCGATGTCGGACGGCACCAGGCGCTCGAGCGCGGCCGCGGCGTCCGGCCCGTGCAGGATCGCCTGGCCCATGTGCGACACGTCGAACAGCGCCGCCCGCGCGCGGCATTGTTCGTGCTCGGCCAGCACGCCGGTCGGGAACTGCACCGGCAGCGACCAGCCCGCGAACGCGACCATGCGACCGCCGCGCGCCCGGTGCATGGCATCGAGCGGGGTCGTCCGCGGTGCCGTCTGGTCCTCGATCGCCTCGCTCATACCGGACATCCGACGCAAAGCCCTTGCCAGCGGCGGGATGCCGCGAGCGAAAGACCCCCCTCTGTCGCGTTGACCTGAGAGATTCGACGCCGCGCGTCTTTCTCCGTCGGTGCGGCCGGGACGCTGACCCGACCGGCTTTCCAGAGGCTCTCGGACCGGCGCGGTCCCTGTTGCCTGAGCGTTTCCGGGGGCCGGTTGCGCCTTCGGCGGCGGCTTCCGCCGCGCTCTCCCGCGCCGGCGGTGTCGAGCGCCTCAAACTAGGCTTCCGTTCGCGCCACCTGCAAGGCCGCAGCGCGCCCCGGGCGGGATCTCGGCCGCTTCTCGTTTTCCTGTCGTCTCCCAACGAGACGCCGTATATGAGCCCGATGCCCGACCAGACACCCGCCCTCCTCCGCGCCACCGCCACCTCGTCGCGACAGAAGCCCGGCGCGACCTCGTCGCGACAGAAGCCCGGCGCGACCTCGTCGCGACAGAAACTCCGTGTCCTGCTCGCCGGGCCGCGCGGGTTCTGCGCCGGCGTCGACCGCGCCATCCGCGTCGTCGAGGAGGCGATCCGCCGCTATGGCGCGCCTGTCTACGTACGGCACGAGATCGTCCACAACCGCACCGTGGTCGAGGCGCTGGAAGCCCAGGGCGCCATCTTCGTCGAGGAGCTCGACGAGGTGCCGGGGGACGCGCCGGTCGTGTTCTCCGCCCACGGCGTGCCCAAGACGGTTCCGGCCGAGGCGGAGCGCCGCAACCTGCTCTATCTCGACGCGACCTGCCCGCTGGTCTCGAAGGTCCATCGCGAGGCGGAGCGGCACTACGCCGATGGCGGCCCGGAACAGCGCCACATCCTGATGATCGGTCACGCCGGCCATCCCGAGGTGGTCGGCACGATGGGCCAGCTGCCCGCCGGCGCGATGACCCTGATCCAGTCGGCCGAGGAGGCGCGGCTGGTGACGCCGCTCGATCCGGCCATGCTCGCCTTCATCACCCAGACCACGCTTTCGGTCGACGACACCGCCGAGATCGTCGCGATCCTTCGCGGGCGGTTTCCGATGATCGAGGGACCGAAGCGGGAAGACATCTGCTACGCCACCACCAACCGGCAGGAGGCGGTCAAGGCGATCGCGCCCGGCTGCGACCTGGTGATCGTGATCGGCAGCCCGAACTCGTCCAACTCGCTCCGTCTCCGCGAGGTCGCCGAGCGCACCGGCGCGCCGCGCGCGATCCTGGTGCCGAAGCTCGCCGATCTCGACTGGTCGGTGCTGGAAGGGGTCGGCACGCTCGGCATCACCGCCGGTGCCTCCGCGCCCGAGGCGCTCGTCCAGGAGATGGTCGAGGCGCTCGCGGTCCGCTACGACCTCACGATCGAGGAGCGGATCGTCAAGCAGGAAGACGTCATCTTCAAGCTTCCCGCGCCGCTCGACCGTTCCTGACCGCGGCGGCGCGCCGGACCGGTCCTGACGGCGCCGCATGGCCGTCTACACCGACGTCTCCGACGAGGCGCTCCGAACCTTCCTCGACGAGTACGACCTCGGCGCGCTGGTCGCCTTCCGCGGCATCGCCGAGGGCGTCGAGAACTCGAACTTCTCGCTCCGCACCAGCGCCGGCGACTTCATCCTGACACTCTACGAACGGCGGGTGGAGCCGGCCGAGCTGCCCTGGTTCCTCGGCCTGATGCAGCATCTCGCGACAGCCGGCGTGCGCTGCCCGCTGCCGGTGCCTGGCCGCGACGGCGTCGCGCTGCGATCCCTCGCCGGCCGCCACGCCGCCATCACCACCTTTCTGGAGGGCGTCTGGCCGCGGCGCGTGCAGGTCGCCCATTGCCGGCCGCTCGGCGAGGCGCTGGCGCTGCTGCACGAGGCGGGGCGCGACTACGCGGCCGCGCGGCCGAACCGGCTCGGGCCCGAGAGCTGGGGACCGCTGCTCGCCGACAGCCGCGCCCGCGCCGACGAGGTGCAGCCGGGGCTCGGCCTCGAGCTCGACCGGCATCTGCACGCCATCCTCGCGCACTGGCCGCGCGACCTGCCGCGCGGGCAGATCCACGCCGACCTCTTCCCCGACAACGTCTTCTTCCTCGGCGACCGCCTGTCCGGCCTGATCGATTTCTATTTCGCCTGCACCGACATGCTGGCCTACGACGTCGCGATCTGCCTGAACGCCTGGTGCTTCGAGCCCGACCGGCAGTTCAACGTCACCAAGGCGCGCGCCCTGCTCGCGGGATACGAGAGCATCCGCCCGCTCGAGCCGGCGGAACGGGCCGCGCTGCCGACGCTCGCGCGCGGGGCCTCGATCCGCTTCCTCGCGACCCGGCTCTACGACTGGCTGCACCGACCGGCGGGCGCGCAGGTGACGGTCAAGGATCCGCTCGAATATCTCGCCAAGCTGCGGTTCCATTCCGGCGCCACCAGCGAGGCCGCCTATGGCCTCTTCTGATCCAGCATGACGCGGGACGACGCGGCGCCGACCGCATCGGTGGTCGAGATCTGGACCGATGGCGGTTGCAAACCGAACCCGGGTCCCGGCGGCTGGGGCGCGCTGCTGCGCGCCAACGGCGTCGAGCGCGAACTGTCGGGCGGGGACGCCGCGACCACCAACAACCGCATGGAGCTCACCGCCGCGGCCGAGGCGCTGGAGGCGCTGAAACGCCCGTGCATCGTGCGGTTGCACACCGACAGCGAGTATCTGAAGAACGGCGTCACGCGCTGGGCGTCCGGCTGGGTGCGGAAGAACTGGCGATCGTCGACCGGCGATCCGGTCAAGAACATGGATCTCTGGCGCCGGGTGCTCGAGGCCGCCAAGCCGCACACGATCGAGTGGCTCTGGGTGCGCGGCCATTCCGGCGACCCCGCCAACGAACGCGTCGACCGACTGGCGACGGCGGCGCGCGAGGCACTGTCCTGAGGCACGTCACGCGAGCGCCCCCGTCGGCGACGCCATCGAGCCCGCCGCTCGCCACGCGCGGTGCCGCGAGCCGGTCGCGAGGACGGACCAGCCGACGGCGACCGTCGCCGCCGTGACGGGACCGAGGGCAGGATCCCCGGCCTGTCACAGCCGCCTCACCAATGGGCCCAGCGCCGCGACGCGAGCGCGTGCTGCTCGGCGGCGCTGACCGGCAGGTCCGCCGTGCCGAGGTCGGCGCCCTGCCATCCGGCGCCGATCGCCTGGTAGAGACCGACCGCGTCCTCGAGCACGGCGAGGTCGCTGACGGCCTTCGCGTCGTCGGCGGCGAACACCGTCCGCTCGGCGGTCAGCACGTCGAGGAAGCCGTTGAGGCCGCGACCGAACAGCGTTTCCGACTGCGAGAAAGCGGACGCGCTGTCGCGCGCCGCGCGGGCGAGCGCCCGGTCGCGTGCCATGTCGGTCTGGTAGGCGGTGATGCCGTCCTCGACCTGACGGAACGCCGCGAGCACGGTCTGCTCGTAGGCGAGCCTCGCTTCGGCTTCCTCCGCGCGGGCCGCCGTCACCTGCGCGCGAAGGCGGCCGCCCTCGTAGATCGGGGCGGTGAGCGACAGGGTCGCCTGCCAGAGCAGGTTGGCGCCGCTGAACACCTGGCGGATCTCGCTCGCGGTCGGCTCCAGCGTGAGCGGGATGGTGAACTGCGGGTAGAGGTCGGCGACGGCGAGGCCGACGCGGGCGGCGGCGAGGGCGTATCGCCGTTCGTCGGCGCGGATGTCGGGCCGGTTCGCGACGATCATCGAGGGCAGGCTCGCCGGCATCGGCGGCACGGACGGCAGGGGCCCGTCGTCGGTGAGCCGCGCGTCGGTGCGCTCGGGGAGCTGGCCGGTGAGCACCGCGAGCGCGTGCGCGCTGTCGGCGACCGTCGCCCTGAGCGGCGGCAGGGCCGCCTGCTCGGTCTCGAGCTCCGCCCGCTGCTGGGCGAGTTGCAGCGTGGTGCCGACGCCTTGGACCAGCAGCCGGTCGACCAGCGCCACCGCGTCGGCGGCCGCGCGGACGTTGCGTTCGGCGATCGCCAGCCGGGCCTGACCGGCGCGCAGCGTCGCGTAGGCGTCCGCCACCTCGGCGAGCAGGCTGACGAGAACGCCGCGCCGGTCCTCGACCGAGACGTCGACGCCCCGCGACGCCACCTCGACCTGCCGCCGCACGCGGCCGAACACGTCGATCTCCCAGGACGCGGACAGCCCGAGCTGATACTGGCGGTTCGAGGTCGAGGTGTCGTCGGGCAGCGGCGGGTATTCGAGGTTGATCGGGTAATGCTGCTCGGCGAACGACGCGCTCCCCGACAGCTGCGGGTAGAACGACGCCTCCGCCTCACGCTGATCGGCGCGCGCCTCGACGATGCGCGCCGTCGCGCGCCGAAGGTCGAGATTGCCGGCGATCGCGGCGTCGACCAGCGCGTCGAGCGTCGGGTCGCGGAAGGCCTGCCACCAGGTGCGGAGTTCGGCTTCGGTCCGGTCGATCTCGGCGGCGGTCGCCGGATGCGGGCCGACGAAGGCCGGCATCGGCGGCGCCGGGGCACGATCGTCCGGCCCGACGGTGCAGCCGCCTAGCAGCAGGGCCGGCAGCAGGGTGGGCAGCAGCAAAGCGGAAAGGAGGCGCGCCGGCGACGCCTGCCGGAGCGGCCGATCGGAACGCACCTCAGAGGTGGTCCTCGAGCCATGTGCTGAGCAGCCCGTGCGCCTGCATGGCGGGGCTGCCGACGGCGATCGACGCCGTCATGCCGGCGGCGAGCGTGATGCCGGGCGGCACGCGGTCGATCCTTACCCGCACCGGGATGCGTTGCGCGAGCCGGACCCAGGTGAACACCGGGTTCACGTCCTGCAGCCCCTGGCGGTCGGGGGTGCCGTTCTCGTCGTTGACGCCGCGGGCGATGCTCTCGACGTGTCCGTCGAGGAGCGCGCGATAGCCCATCAGCCTGATGGTGGCCGGGTCGCCGACATGGACGCGGCCGATCTTGGTTTCCTCGAAATAGCCGTAGATCCAGAAACTGTCGGCATCGATCAGCGCGATGCGCGGGCTGCCGGGTGTCACGTAGTCGCCGACCCGGAGCAGCAGGTTCGTCACGTAGCCGTTCACCGGCGCGTAGACGACGGTGCGCTCGAGATTGAGGGCGGCGGTGTCGCGCGAGGCGGTCGCGCTGTCGAGCGAGGCCTGCGCGACCGCGCCGGCGCTGCGGAACTGCTCCTGCTCCTCGGCCGACACGATGCCGGTCAGGCCGGCACGACGGCGGACGTCGCTCAGGCGGAGATTGAGCTGCTCCTTCGCGCTGGCCACCGACGCGCTCGATTGCGCGAGCGCCAGCCGGTAGCGCGACGGATCGATCGCGAACAGCGCGTCGCCCTTGTGGACGAAGCTGTTGTCGTGGACGAGGAGCTGCACCACGGTGCCGCCGACTTCGGGCGCGATGTCGACGACGTTGACCCTGACGCGGCCATCCCGCGTCCAGGGCGCGACCATGTAGGTGTTCCACAGCACGACCGCGAGCCCGATCGTCACCCCGACGAGCACGAGGGTCATGACGAGGCTGACCCCGTAGCGAATGATCCGGAGCATGGCGCGTCAGGCGTAGAGGATGAGGAGCGTGAGGGTCGCGACGTAGAGCGTGAGCGTCACGAAGGACTGGTAGCGGAACAGCGGAAGGATGCGGGTCCGCCACAGGATCCAACGCGTGCCGAGCGCGATCGGCAGGGCGGCCGCGCCGTAGACGGCGATCGGCGCCACGTAGACGCCGCTGATGTCGATCTCGCTCAGCACGCGTCTTCTTAGGACAAGCGGCCCGGACCGCGCCAATCGAGCGAGCGGCGCGCGTCGCCGCTCGAGCATGATCCGATCGAACAGCACCGTCCGATCAGATGAGCGTGCTCCAGCTAGGCGACGACCAGCCGGCGGGCGAAGAAGTCGGCGTGCCGGCGCATCAGGCGCGCCGCCTCGTGCATCATCGACGCGGCTTCGAGGTCGCTCGTCGAGCGGGCGCCGGCGGCGAGCCCGGCCGCCTCGCCGCCGATCGCGTCGGCCGTCGCGAAAGGCCGATGCACGCCGCCCGCGATCTGACCGATCGCCCGGCCGATCGCCGCCCGGAGCGACGGATCGGCGCCCGGCGCCTCCGTCAGCCGGCGCATGCGCCGGATCAGCCGGCCGACCATCAGGCCCGCCGCCGCATCCTCGACCAGCTCCGCCCGCCGCGGCGAGCCCTGGGCGGCGAGCCGGTCCGACATCTGCACCAGTTTCTGGAGCTGGATGTTTTCCCAGCCGATCGCGTCGCCCTCGGGCCGGCGCGCCAGCCGGCGCACGGCGTTCGCGACCGACGCGGCGAGATAGGCCGACACCAGGTTGTTGTTGAGCGGGATGAGCAGGCGGAACACCACGAGCAGGCCGGCGCAGCCGAGCCCGTACGCCTCGTCGCTGTTCAGCAGCGCCGGCAGATCGTAGCGCATCGGGTTCTGCAGCGAGACCTGGGTGTTGAAGAAGACGAGATAGGCGAAGGCGAGCTGGCCGTAGCGCGGGCTGAGCTGGCCGACGATGCCGGGCGCCACGAACAGCAGCAGCAGGCCGACCGCGAGCGGGAAACCGGCGATCGGCGGCAGCAGCACCGCCTGGAAGAGGGTCGCCATCACCACCGAGACCAGCGTTCCGCGCACGAACATCAACGCCGCGGCGCTCGGCGACGGCGTGTTCGAGAGCAGCGCCACCGCCGGCACCAGGTAGGCCAGCATCGTCGGTCCGCTCGGCCATTCGGTCGCGTACCAGAACAGGGCGGCGATCGCGACCGTGAGGAAGCCGCGGACGCCGTTGCGGGCCGCCGAGCGCACGTCGCGGTAGCGGCCGAGCGGCGCGCGGTCGTCGGGTCGCCCCGTGCGGCTGATCTCGAGGTCGTCGAGCACGCGGCCGAGCCGGTCGAGCGTCTCGCGCGCCTGGTCGATGGCGGCGAGATCGTCGAGCGGCACCGCCGGGTCGAGCAGGCCGCCGAGTGCCGCGCGCGCGGCGTCGAGCGCCCGCCTTGCTGCGAGCCGGTCGCGTTCGGCGGCGGCGATGAAGCCGTCCAGCCCGTCGCCGAACAGACGCGCCGCCTCCGACACCCCGCCGAGGCTCTGGCCCGCATGCATGCCGCTGGTCAGCGCGCCGCTGAGCCGGGTCAGCGCGTAGCGGAGTGCGAGGTCGCGTCGTCTGATCTCGAGACTGTCGGCGCCACCGAGCACGATCGATTGTTCGAGCGCGCCGAGCCCGAGCGACAGGTCGCGCCGCCGACCCCGCGCGGTCGCGAGGTCCTCGCCGTCCATCACCGACCGCACGAGACGGGCGAGTGCCACCGCGCGCGCCGCGACCTCGGCTTCCAGCTTCGCGGGTTCCGGCGGCGACTGCGTCAGCAGGAAAACGAGACCGGTCACCACGATGCCGATCGCCACCACCGAGATGCGGTCGAGCGCGATCAGCAGCGCGTTGCCCGGGTCGCCGAACCCGCCGACGTCGACGATCACCACCGTGTAGCCGGCGAGCACCGTGCCGTAGGACGCGAAAAAGCGGAGCAGCGTCGAGCCGGCGCAGCACAGCCCGACCCAGACCGCCATGTAGAGGTCGAACAGGAGTGGCGCCTGGCCGAACAGGGCGAACTGCAGCACCGCGGCCGCCGCGCCGACCACGGTCCCGCCGAGCCGCCAGGCGCTCTTCGACACGATCGCGCCGCGCAGCGGGTTGGCGACGATGAACACCGTGGTCACCGCCGAATAGGGTGTCGGCAGCTGCATGAAGAAGGCGAGCCAGTAGGTGATCACGACCGCCAGCGAGACGCGCAGCAGGTAGGCGAGGGAGGGCGGCAGCCTGAACGCGCCCATCGCCGCCGCGAGGCGCGGCAGGACGCGGTCGGGCTGTTCGGCCGTGGCCCTCACGCGCGGCGGCGCCGGTTCGGCCAGCCTGCCCTGCGACGTTGCGGCGGCCGCGCCGCGCGACATCTCGGCGCGCGCACCGCGCGACATCTCGGCGCGCGCACGCGCGACGCTCCCGGCGCGAGCCGTCAGGGCGTCGTGCCGCCGCCCGTCGCGGTGTCCGCGCCCACCGGGTTGCGCGGCGTGTCGCGCAGCAGCTTGTTGCCGATCGCGTCGAGCTCGCGGTCCTGCGCCGCCGCGTTGCGGTCGGCGACACCGGCCACGCGTTCCCGTTGCTGCACGAGCGGCCGGCTCGGCTGGTTCTCGCGGCCGTTGCTCACGTTGCCGTCGGGGGTCGCGGTGGACCCGCCGGCCGGCGCGCCGGTCCCGCCCCCCTGGGCCGCGGCTCGCGCCGCCGGCGCGAGCAAAGCGCATGACAACAGCGCGAGCCGGGCCGCCTGCCAGACGTGCTCGTGCATGGAACGGTCCTCCCCAGAAGGCGCGATGTGGCCGGTTCCGTTATTGGCACACATGGCGATAGCCGTCCGCCCCGATGAAGGTGTCGGTCGCCGGGTCGAAGCACGCGGTCTCGGCGCAGGCACCGGCGCCCTCGATGACATCGGGCTCGATCGCCGCATCGTCGGCGATCCGCTCGCGCGCCGCGCGTCCGCAGAGCGGCGTGTCCGCAGGCGCCGACGGGTCGTTGACCTTCGCCTCCGCTTCCGGCGCGCCGGCGACGGCGGGAAGCGCGTTCTCCGCGGCCGCTTCCGGACTGAACGGTGCGGGCGGCGGCGTCTCGGGACGGACAGGGCCGCTCGCCGCGACCCCGGGCGGGGACGGCGGCGGTTCGGCACAGGCGGCCAACGCCAGCAGCCCCGACAGGGCGACGAACGCGCGGGAGGTGACGACGCCGTGTCCGGCGGCACGGCGGGGCGGGATCACGGCAGGCTCCTCGGCGATCGATCAACGCCGGAAACGAACCGCCGCCGGCGGGGTTCAACGCCGGAGAGCCGCCGCATGGTGCGTGGCGGACAGGACGATCGGCGGAGCGCGATGGTGTACCGGGACGATGCCGACGCGATGCGCCGGCTGACGCGACTGCGCCGGCTCGCCTGGCTGCTCGACGGCGCGGCGCGGTTGCCGGGAACCCGCTTCCGGTTCGGACTGAACAGCGTGCTCGGCCTGGTGCCGGGCGGCGGCGACGCCGTGCTGGCCGCACTCTCGCTCGCGATCGTCTGGGAGGCGCGCCGGCTCGGCGCCCCGCCGGCCCTGGTGGGCCGCATGCTCGCCAATGTCGGGATCGAGGCGCTCGGCGGCGCCGTGCCGCTGGTCGGCGACCTGTTCGACATGGCGTTCAAGGCCAACCTCCGGAACCTCGATCTCCTGGAAACCCACCTCCGCGCCCACGGCCGGGCGGTGTAGTCGTCGCCGAGGGTGGCGGGGAAGATAAGGCCAGGGCTCTGCCCTGGACCCGACGGGCGGCCATCGCGCTCGCGCGATGGGTCCATACTCGGGCCCGAGAGTCTTTGGATCCCGTGGGTCAAGCGAAACCCCTGGCCCCGGTCGCACGGGCAGCCCTTAGCGGCCCGGGGTTTTCTTTGCCTGATGGATTGTCATGGCGTTCCCTCCGCCCAGCCCTAGAGAAAACTCACCGGATCGACGTCGACGTCGATCCGGACGCCCGAGGCGGGCCGGACGGAAGCGAGCCAGGCGCGCAGGATCGGCTGCACGGCCGTCGAGCGCCTGGTTCTGAGCAGCAGCCGGCGCCGGTGCCGGCCGCGCAGGATCGCGAGCGGCGCCGGCGCCGGGCCGAGCACGACGACGCCTTCGCCAGAAGGGGCCGCGCGGCCGAGTGCGGCGGCGGCGGCGTCGGCCGCCGCGGCGTCGTCGGCGCTGACGATCAGGGCGGCGAGCCGGCCGAACGGCGGCCAATGGCCGGGGCGGCGCGCGTCGGCCTCGGTCGCCATGAAGCGCGCGAAATCGTTCGCGACCAGCGCCTGCATCACCGGGTGCTCGGGGCTCCAGGTTTGCAGCAGCACGCGGCCCGGGGCCTGGGCGCGGCCGGCGCGGCCGGCGACCTGGTGCAGCAGCTGCACCGTGCGCTCCGACGCGCGGAGATCGCCGCCGGCAAGGCCGAGATCGGCGTCGACCACGCCGACCAGCGTCAGGTGCGGGAAATGCCAGCCCTTGGCGACGATCTGGGTGCCGATCACCAGGTCGATGTCCCGCCGCTCGATCGCCGCGGCGGCCGCCGCGGCGGCGCCCGGGCCGGGCAGCGTGTCGCTCGACATCACCAGCACGCGGGCGCCCGGCAGCAGCGAGGCCGCCTCCTCGGTCACCCGTTCGATGCCGGGCCCGATCGCGGCGAGGCTGTCGGCGGCGCCGCAGACCGGGCAGGTCGGCGGCAGCGCCTCGCGGTGGTCGCAATGGTGGCAGGCGAGCAGCCGGCGCGCCCGGTGCTCGACCAGCCAGGCGGTGCAGTTCGGGCATTGCAGCCGGTGGCCGCAGGCGCGGCAGAGCGTCATCGGCGCGTAGCCGCGACGGTTGAGGAACAGCATCGCCTGCTCGCCGCGGCCGATCGCGTCCGCGGCCGCGTCGACCAGCACCGGGCTCAGGAAGCGGCCGCGCGGCGGCGGGTGCTGCCGCATGTCGAGTGCCGCGACCGACGGCAGCACGGCGCCGCCGTGGCGCGCCGGCAGCGACGCGCGCCCGTAGCGTCCGGCCTCGACGTTGGCGAGCGTCTCGAGGCTCGGCGTCGCCGAAACCAGCACCACGGGCGCGTCGGACAGGCGGGCGCGCACCACCGCCATGTCGCGGGCGTGGTAGATCACGCCCTCCTCCTGCTTGAAGGCGGTCTCGTGCTCCTCGTCGACCACGACGAGGCCGAGATCGGGAAAGGGCAGGAACAGCGCCGAACGGGCGCCGACCACGACGGGCGCCTCGCCGGCGGCCACCGCGTGCCAGGTGAGGCGCCGACGCCGCCCGCCGAGCTCGGAATGCCAGACCGCAGGGGCGGCGCCGAAGCGCCGCTCGAACCGCGCCAGCCACTGCGCGGACAGCGCGATCTCGGGAAGCAGGACCAGCGCCTGCCGGCCGGCGCGGAGGCAGGCGGCGACCGCCTCGGCGTAGACCTCGGTCTTGCCCGAGCCGGTGACGCCGTCGAGCAGGGTCGCGGAGAACTGCCGTCGCGACACGGCGTCGGCGAGCAGGGCGGCGGCGCGCGCCTGGTCGGGGCCGAGCGCGGGCGGCGCGTGGCCGGGCTCGGGACGGCCGAAGGCCGGTACGCGCGGCGGCTCGGCCGGAAGCAGCAGACCGGCCTCGCCCATCGCGCGCACCACGCCCGCGCCGACGCCCGACGCGCGCGCGAGCGCGGCGGCCGACAGCACGCGTCCCGCCTGGAGCTGGTCGAGCACGCGGCGCCGCGCCTCCGTCAGGCGCGCCGATGCCGGCGGCGCGTCGGCGCGGCGCCAGCCAGGCGACGGTGCCGGCAGCGCGCGCGGGTCGACCCGGAACGCCATCGCGAGCACGAGGCCGGGCGGGGTGAGCGTGTAGCGGGCGATCCAGTCGACGAAGCGGCGGAGTGCCGCCGGCATCGCGGTCGCGTCCAGCACGGCCTCGATCGGGCGCAGCTTCGCGTCGGCGACGGCGCGCGGCGCCGGTCCCGGCGGCGCGTCGTCGGGCGCGGCCGCGTCCCACACCACGCCGAGCGTCGCCCGCCGGTTGAGCGGGACCAGCACCACGGTGCCGGGCGGCGGCGGGGCGAGCCCGTCCGGCACCGCGTAGTCGAACGCGCCGTCGAACGGGTAGGGCAGCAGCACGGACACCCGGCGCGGCGCGGTCCGCTTGGGCATGGCGGCGGCCTGTTCTAGGTTCGCGTCGGGAGCGCCGCGGAACAGGGAGCCGGACATGACAGACGCATCCTTCCCCGTGGCACGGACCTCGCGCGTCCCGGCCCGCGACGGCCGCGCGTGACCGACGACGCCGGCCGATCGCGCGACCACCGGGCGGACGCCGACGCGACCGGCGACGAGGCCGAGATGGTCCGCTTTCTCGAGGCGCGGCCCGACTTCCTCGCGCGTCATCCCACCCTCTACCTCACGCTCTCGCCGCCCGCACGGGTGCATGGCGAGCGGGTGGCCGACCACATGGCGGCGATGCTCGGCGCGGCGCGGCGGCAGAACGCGCTGCTCGCGGCCGGCCTCAGCCGGCGTCGCGTCGACGCCTCGTTCGGCCACCGCGTCGAGGCGGCGGTCCTGCAGATGGTGCGGGCCGCCGACCCGGTCGATTGGATCGCCGCCGAGCTCGCGCACGCGCTCGGGCTCGACAGCGCCGCCATCTGCTTCGATGACGCCCGACCGGAAGGTCGGTTCGATGACGCCAGACCGGACGATCGGCTCTGCGACGTCCGACCGGACGATCGGCTCGATCACGCCAGACCGGGCGCGCGGCCCGATCACGCTCGGCCGGGCGTCCGGCCAGACCACACCCGACCCGACGTCCGGCTCGACCGCGCCCGCGCCGACATCCGGCCAGACGACGCCCGACCGGGCGCCGACATCCGGCCAGACGACGCCCGACCGGGCATGCGGCGCGAACACGCCCGGCCGGGTGTCCGGCCAGACCACGCCCGGGCCGACATCCCGCCAGACCACGCCCGACCGGGCGTGCGGCGCCTGCCGCCGGGGCGCGTCGGGCGGCTGCTCGGCGGGCAGGACCTCCGCTTCCGCGCCGACCCGGCCGACGCGGCGGCGATCCACGGCGAGGCCGCGCCGCTGATCCGGCACGACGCGCTGCTCCGGCTGAGGCTCGAGGGCCGCACGCGCGACAGCGCCGCGTCGGTCGGCATGCTCGCGCTCGGCAGCCGCGACGACGCGCTGCCCGGCCCCGAGGCGGCGCGCGCGCTCGGCCTGCTCGCCCGCGCCGTCGAAGCGGCGCTGGCGCGCGCCGCGGTCGCGCGCGCGACGCCCGGCTCGGCACCCGACGGCGAGGACCTGCCGGCGTGATGCGCGACGCGGGCACGACGCGGGCGGCGGCGATGCCGGACGCGGCCGGCGCGAGCGGACACGCGCTGCTGACCGGCTACGCGGCGTTCCTCCGCGACGAACGGCGGCTCGCGTGGCGCACGGTCGCGGCCTACGGCGACGATCTCGCGCTGTTCCTCGGCTTCCTCGCCCGCCACCGCGGCGAGGAAACCGATCTCGCGGCGCTCGAGGCGCTCACGCTCGCGGAGCTCCGCGCCTTTTTCGCGGTCGAGGCCGCGCGCGGCATCGAGGCGCGCTCGCGCGCCCGGCGCCTCGCGGCGATCAGGGGGTTCTGGCGCTTCCTCGCGCGGCGGCACGGTCTCGCCAACGCGGTGCCGAAACTGCTCGCGTCGCCTCGGGCCCGGCGATCGCTGCCGCGCCCGCTGCCGCGCCCGCTCGCGCTCGCGGCCCCCGACGGGATCGCCTCGCTGCAGCCGGACGGCGCCTCGGGGCGTCGCGACGCGGCGCTGTTCAGCCTGCTCTACGGGTGCGGGCTGCGGATCGGGGAGGCGCTCGCGCTCGACCGCGCCGACGGGCGCGCGATCCTCGCCGGCACCCTCCTCGTCCGGGGCAAGGGCGGACGCGAGCGCGTGGTGCCGGTGCTCGAGGCGGTCCGACGGGCGATGGCGTCGCATCTCGGCGCCGGCGGCAACGACGCGCCCGGCGCGCCGCTGTTCGTCGGCGCCCGTGGCCGGCGGCTCGGGGCGGCGATGGCGCAGCGGCAGATGCGGCGCTGGCGGGCGGGATGCGGGCTCGACCGTCACGCGACCCCGCACGCGCTGCGGCACTCCTTCGCGACGCACCTGCTCGAGAACGGCTGCGACCTCCGCGCCATCCAGGAACTGCTCGGGCACGCCTCGCTCGCGACGACGCAGCTCTACGCCGGCGTCGACGAAAGCGCCCTGCTCGCCGCATGGAACCGGTCGCATCCGCGCGCGGGATGAGCGGGCGGCGCGGCCGGTCCTGGTCCTCGCGGCGGCGATGCTGCTGGCAACGGCCGGCACGCTCGGGTCGGGTTCGGGGGCCGCGCGCGCGGACGCGACCGAAGCGTGCCGGCCGCTCGCGGTCGCGCCGCTGCACGACGTCGCCGGCTACCTGCTGGTGCCGGTCGGCATCGACGGGCAGCCGTTCCAGCTGGTGCTCGACACCGGCGCCGAGGCGGGCCTGCTCGATGCCGGCGTGCGGCGCACGCTCGGGCTGCCGATCAGCGCCGGCCAGCGCGCGACGCTGCACGGCACCGGCGGCGGCAGCGAGCCCGCGCCGGTCGCGCGCGTGCCTCGCCTCGCGCTCGGCAATCTGCTCGTCACCGATGCCCTGTTGCCCGTCGGCCGCCTGCCGGCCTCGCCGAACGTCTCGCCGCCGGTCGCCGGCCTGCTGGGCGGCGACGTGCTGTCGCGTTTCGCGGTGCTGATCGACGTGCCGGACGGAGGCCTCGCCTTCTACCGGGATGCGCCGGGTTGCGGCGCGGCGGCGCCCGCGGCGGGATGGTCGGCGGTGGCGCTCGCGCGGGACGGCACCCGCAGGACGGTCGCGGCGACGCTCGACGGCGACGCGCTCACCGCGCTGCTCGACACCGGGGCGCGGTCGCGGATCCTGGCGACGCGGGCGGCGCTCGACGCGGGCGTCGCGCCGGCGACCCTCGCGGCCGAGCCCGGCGGCGTCACGTCCGGCATCGAGGGGCGGGACGCGATCTATCACTGGCACCGGTTCCGGACGC
The DNA here is from genome assembly GCA_965199345.1 of Acetobacteraceae bacterium. GTDB lineage: Bacteria > Pseudomonadota > Alphaproteobacteria > Acetobacterales > Acetobacteraceae > CAXTPV01. Next base: position 3,422,797 of record CBDARA010000002.1, on the reverse strand, counting down.
TCCGGATCGGCGACGAGACCGAGACCGGCCCCGTGCTCACCGTGACGCCGCTCGCGGGCCCTGCCGGATTGCTGCTCGGCGCCGACTGGTTCGCGCGGCGGCGGGTGCTGATCTCCTACGCGACCGACCGGATGTTCATCGAGCGGGTGCGATGAGGCGGCGGCTGATCCTGGCCCTGCTGGCGATCGAGGCGGGTTGCGCCTCGCGGCCGCCGCCGCCGCCGCTCCGCCTCCCGCACCACGCGACCCTGCATCGCGTGCATCACACCCGCCACGCGGCCTCGCACGGCCGCACCGCGCCGCCGGAGGCATCGTTCCTCGCGGCGACGCGCGTGCGCTGCTCGAACGGCGACGCGAACGCGTGCCGCATGCTGCGGGCGATGCTCCTCGGTCAGTAGGCGATCGCTTCGAGCTCCTGGCCCGGCTTGATCGGGCGCAGCAGCACGGTCAGCCACAATCCGAGCGACACGCCGACCGCGAGCACGAGCCAGGTCACGTGCGGCGAGACCGTGTCGCTCAGCACGGTCCAGATCACGGTGCCGACCACGAACCCCATCACCTGCGCGGCACTCAGGAAGCCGACCGCGCTGCCGCGCACCCGGGTCGGGAAGCTCTCGCCCTGGTAGGCGTAGCCGGCACCCGACCAGGTGCCGTTGGTCGCCTGGTAGAGCAGGAAATAGACGATCGCCACCGTGGCGGTGCCGTGCACCAGCAGGAACAGCAGGCTGAGCGGCGCCACCAGCGCGCCGGTCGCGATGATCACGTTGCGCCGGCCGAACCGCTCGCCGAGCAGCCCACCGATCACGTAGAAGAAGAAGCCGATGCCGCCCGACACCAGCAGCAGCGTGCTCGCGCCCGCGCTGCTGAAGCCTTTGAACTTGGTCAGCCAGTAGGTGATGTAGAAGTTCGACGCGACGTAGCTGGCGCCGTAGATCACCCAGACGATCGACAGCAGGGTGAGCTGCCGCCGCACGTAGCCGGGCTTGGCGAAGAGCTGGCTCACCGTCACGCGGCCCATCTCCTCGACCGCGATCGGATGGCGGCGGAGCAGGGCGGCCACCTCCGCGTCGTCGCCCGCGCGCTGCGCCTTGCGCACGGCGTCGAGGTGCTGGAACCGCTCGGACTCGCGGATGAAGATGCGTCCGATGATGACGGCGACGATCGGCAGCACGCCGAGCAGGAACACGACGCGCCAGCCGAGGCCGCCGAAGACGAGGTAGACGCCGGACGCGAGGAACACGCCGATCGGCCAGCCGCCCTGGACGATCGAGTAGAGCAGGCCGCGGCGCTCCGCCGGCACCTGCTCGTTGACGATGGTGATCGAGACGGCGAGTTCCGAATAGGCGAGCCCCGAGGCGAGCGCGCGCACGACGACGAGCTCCCAGAACCCGTTCACGAAATAGGTCAGCCCCGTGAAGATCGCGGTGCCGGCGAGACAGACCATCCAGACGCGGCGGCGGCCGAACCGGTCCATGCCCCAGCCGGCGAACAGCGTGATGCAGAGCTGCGCGCCGTAGACGAAGAAACCGAGCACGCCGAGGCCGGACTGCGAGATGTGCAGCGAGCGCGCGATCGCCGGCAAGGCGAGCACCAGCAGGTTGACGTCGTAGGAGGCGAGCGCCCAGCCGGACAGCGCCACGACGACCAGGTAGATCAGATAGCGGCGATCGGCCTCGCCGGTTTGTGCGGTCGCGACGGCGTCCATGGCGTTGCCCTTCCACGATCGTCCGTGATCGCCGGCGGAGCCTCGCACGCGGGCTTTCCGGCGGGAACCGCGATGCTGCACCGGCCGGCCGGGGATGCGGCGCCCGCCGCATCCCGACCCGTCCACCGCATCGGGCGAGGCGATCCGGCGCCGACGTCGGCGCCTGGGATGCGACGGGGCCGGCACTCGCGCGGGCGGCGCCAAAGGTCTTCCCGACCGCCGCCGCCGCCGGGTGCGCGCGCCGGTCGACGGCTCGTTCGCGCGCCACCGGGCCGAACGGCCTCGCGGCCGCCGGCGCCGCGTCGTGTCCGGGGATCTCGCGGGGCGGCAGGCCTATCCTCAACGGTCGGCCTTCTTCAGCAGCCTGCTCTCTTTTCAAAGAGGTAGAGCACTACTCCCGATCCAACTGGATCGGGAAGTGCTCTAAGCCCCGCGCGAAAGCGTCGCCGCGAGGCGGAGTGCCGCGAGCAGGCTCGACGGATCGGCGGCGCCCTGTCCCGCGATGTCGAAGGCGGTGCCGTGATCGGGCGAGGTGCGCACGATCGGCAGGCCGAGCGTCACGTTCACGCCGGACGCCATGTCGAGCGTCTTGAGCGGGATCAGCGCCTGGTCGTGATACATGCAGATCGCGACGTCGTAGCCGGCGCGCGCGGTCGGGGTGAACATGGTGTCCGGCGGATAGGGACCGCGCGCGTCGATCCCGCCTCCCCGAAGCGCTTCGATCGCCGGCGCGATGATGCGGCTCTCCTCGGCGCCCATGCGGCCGTCCTCGCCGGCATGCGGGTTGAGGCCGGCGATCGCGAGGCGCGGGGCGTCGATGCCGAACCGGTGCCGGAGTGCGGCGTCGGCCGTGCGCGCGACGCGCAGGATGGCATCGACGTCGAGCGTCTCGATCGCGTCGCGGAGCGAGACGTGGATGCTGACCGGGACCACGCGCAACGTCGGCGAGACCAGCATCATCACCGCGTCGCCCTCGCACCCCGCGAGCGCGGCCAGGAACTCGGTATGCCCGGGATACGGGAAGCCCGCGCGCGCCAGCACGATCTTGCTGATCGGGTTGGTGACGACGGCGTCGGCGGCGCCGTCGAGCACGGCGCGGGTCGCGCGCGCGATGCTCTCGATCACCGCGGGCGCGTTGGTCCAGTCCGGCTTGCCCGGCCGCGCGGGACAGGCGAGCGGGACCGGGATGACGGGGAGCGCGCGCGGGAACGCGGACGCGGCCTCCCGCGGATCGGTGATGCGGGCGACCGGCAGGTCGGCCGGGAACGCTTCCGGGTCGCCGAAGAACGCGAAGGCCGGCCCGTTCTCGCGCAGCAGCCGCCAGGCCGAGACGGTGATCTCCGGCCCGATCCCCGCGGGATCCCCCATGGTGAGCGCGAGCACGCTCACGCGACGTCCACCCGGCGCAGGTTCACCCGATCGCACTGCATCGTCCGGCTAGTCCGACTAGAGCACGCTCGGCTCGAAACGAGCCGATGAACGCGCTTGAGAGGACACCGCGCCGCCCGGCCTAGATGTGGATCGCCCGCTTTTCCACCGCGAGCGCCGCCTCCTTGACCGCCTCGTTCAGGCTCGGATGCGCGTGGCAGGTCCGCGCGACGTCCTCCGACGAGGCGCCGAACGTCATCGCGGTCGCGAGTTCCGCGATCAGCGTGCCGGCATCGGGACCGATGATGTGCGCGCCGAGGATCCGGTCGGTCCTGGTGTCGGCGAGGATCTTCACGAAGCCCTCGGTGTTGCCGATCGCGCGTGCGCGCGCGTTCGCGGTGAACGGGAACTTGCCGACCGTGTAGTCGGCACCGTCGGCCTTGAGCTGTTCCTCGGTGGCGCCGAGGGACGCGACCTCGGGCCAGGTGTACACGACGCCCGGGATGACGTCGTAGTCGATGTGGCCGGCCATGCCGGCGATGCGCTCGGCGCAGGCGACGCCCTCCTCCTCGGCCTTGTGGGCGAGCATGGGCCCGCGCACGAGATCGCCGACGGCGTAGAGCCCGGGCACGTTGGTCGCGAAATGCGCGTCGATCTTGACGCGGCCGCGCTCGTCGAGCGCGAGGCCGAGTGCGTCGACGTCGACGCCGTCGAGCCGCGGCTTGCGACCGATCGCGACCAGCACGACGTCGGCCTCGATGGTCTCGGTCTGCCCGCCGGCCGCCGGCTCCACGCTGAGGCGCACGACGTCGCCCGCCAGTTCCGCGCCCGTGACCTTGGTGCCGAGCCGGAAGGCGAGGCCCTGCTTGCCGAGCACGCGCTGGAACGTCTTGCCGATCTCGCCGTCCATGCCGGGGACCAGCCGGTCCAGATATTCGACCACCGTCACGGCGGCGCCGAGACGGTGCCAGACCGACCCGAGCTCGAGACCGATATAGCCGCCGCCGATCACCACGAGGTGCTTCGGCACCCGGTCGAGCTCGAGCGCGCCGGTCGAGGTCACGATCCGCGTCTCGTCCACGGTGACGCCCGGCAGGTCGATCGACGTGCTGCCGGTGGCGAGGATGACGTGCTTGGCGGTGTGCCGGGTGCCGTCGACGGTGACCTCGCCGGGCGACGCGACCTGCGCCTCGCCACGCAGCCAGGTCACCGCGTTCTTCTTGAACAGGAACTCGATGCCCTTGACGTTGGCGCTCACCACCTCGCGTTTCCGCTTCTGCATCTGCGCGAGATCGAGCGTCACGCCGTCGACGCGGATGCCGTGCTCGGCGAAGTGGTGCAGCACCTCGGTGTAGTTCTCCGACGATTGCAGCATCGCCTTCGACGGGATGCAGCCGACGTTCAGGCAGGTGCCGCCGAGGGTCGCGCGCCGTTCGACGCAGGCGGTGCGGAGGCCGAGCTGGGCGGCGCGGATCGCGGCGACGTAACCGCCCGGTCCGGCACCGACCACGATCAGGTCGAAATCGGCCGCGCCGTGCGGGGGCGGCGGCGTCGGCGCCGGCTCGGGCGCGTCCGGCTTGGCCGGCGACGATCCGGACGCGGGGGTGGAGGGCGTCGGGGCCGCGGACGCGGCTGGCTGCGGCGAAGCGGCGCCCGCGCCGCCCTCCTCGACGGTGCCGAGTACCGCGCCCACCGCGACGTCGTCGCCTTCCCGCGCGGCGGCCGCGCCGAGCACGCCGGCCGCGGGGGCGTTGACCTCGACCGACACCTTGTCGGTCTCGAGCTCGACCACCGGCTCGTCGGCCGCGACCGTGTCGCCGGGCTGCTTCAGCCAGCGCGACACGGTCGCGGTGGTGACGCTCTCGCCCATGCTGGGCACGACAATCTCGCGAGCCATGATCTGATCACTCCGTGCGCCCCGAGCCCATACGGGCCCGGGATCCCGGGGGCGCGCGCCCGCCAGGGTGATATGGGGGCGGATGCGCCCGAGACTAAAGGTCGAGCAGCAGCCTGCGTGGGTCCTCGATCCCCTCCTTCAGGCGCACCAGGAAGGAGACTGCCTCCTTGCCGTCGATGATGCGGTGATCGTAGGAAAGCGCGAGATACATCATCGGCCGGATCTCGACCTTTCCCGCGACCGCGACCGGCCGGTCCTGGATCTTGTGCATGCCGAGGATCGCCGATTGCGGCGCGTTCAGGATCGGCGTCGACATCAGCGAACCGTAGATGCCGCCGTTGGTGATCGAGAACGTGCCGCCCGACAGCTCGTCGAGCTTGAGCGCGCCGTCGCGGGCGCGCTTGCCGAAATCGGCGATGCGGCGCTCGATCTCGGCGAAGCCGAGCGTCTCGGCGTCGCGCAGCACCGGCACCACGAGCCCGTTCGCGCCGCCGACCGCGATGCCCATGTTGACGAACTCGCGATAGACGATCTCGTCGCCGTCGATCTCGGCGTTCACGGCCGGGAACTCGCGAAGTCCCGCGACGGCGGCGCGGACGAAGAAGCTCATGAAGCCGAGACGCGCACCCTTGTGCGTCTTCTCGAACTGCTCGCGATACTGCGCCCGGAACGCCATCACCGCCGACATGTCCACCTCGTTGAAGGTGGTGAGCATGGCCGCGGCGTTCTGCGCCTCCTTGAGGCGTCGCGCGATGGTCTGACGGAGACGCGTCATCTTCACGCGCTGCTCGCGCGGATCGTCGGTGCGTTTGGCGACGGGCGCGGCCGGTTTGGCGACGGGTGCGGGCCTCTCGAGGAACGCCAGCACGTCGCCCTTGGTGACGCGGCCATCCTTGCCGGTGCCGGCGCCGAGCGCCTCGGTGGTGACGCCGCGCTCCTCCATGATGCGGGCGGCCGACGGCATGACGCGCGCGGCCGCGAGGTCGGCGTCGTTGCGGGCGACGTCGGACGCCGGCGTCGCCGGACGCGCCACCGGACCGCTCGGTCGCGGCGGCGGCTTGACGCCGGCGGCGATCACGGGCTCTGCCGGCGGCGTCGCGGCCGCCGGCCTGGCCGACGTCGCGGCGGGCGCGGACGCGCCGCTCGCACCGCCGCCGTCGAGCGTCGCGAGCAGCGCGCCGACCTCGACCTCGTCGCCCTCGCGCACCGCGTGCGGACCGAGCGTCCCCGAGGCGGGCGCGTTCACCTCGACCGACACCTTGTCGGTCTCGAGTTCGACCACCGCCTCGTCGGCCGCGATCGCGTCGCCCGGCTGCTTCAGCCAGCGCGACACGGTCGCGGTGGTGACGCTCTCGCCCATGGCGGGCACGGTTATCTCGGCGCTCATCGATCGATCCCCGGTCAGTTCAGCTCTTGCGTGAGGCCGGCGCGCTCGACCCCGAGCGCCGCGTCGACCAGCGCCGCCTGCTCGGCCGCGTGGGTCGAGGCGGAGCCGGTGGCGGGCGACGCGGCCGGCTGGCGCCCCGCGTAGAGCACGCGCCCGTCGCGGCCGAGCGTGCCGAGCGCGCGCTCGAGCAGCCGGTCGACGAACGACCAGGCGCCCATGTTGCCCGGCTCCTCCTGGCACCACACGATCCGCGCCTTCGGGTAACGCGCGAGCGTGCGCGCGAGCGTCTTGAGCGGGAACGGATAAAGCTGCTCGAGCCGGACGATCGCGACGCGATCGAGACGCGCGTCGCGGCGCGTCCCCAGCAGGTCGTAGTACACCTTGCCCGAGCAGATCACGACGCGCTCCACCGTCTCGTCCGGCGCGATCGCGTCGATCTCGCCGATCACCGGGCAGAACGCGCTGCCGCCGGTCATCGCGGCGACCGGGCTCACCGCGAGCTTGTGGCGAAGCAGCGATTTCGGCGTCATCAGCACGAGCGGCTTGCGGTAGTTCCGCTTCAGCTGCCGGCGCAGCGCGTGGAAGTAGTTCGCCGGCGTGGTCAGATTGCACACCTGCATGTTCCGCTCGGCGCAGAGCTGCAGGTAGCGCTCGAGCCGGGCGGACGAATGCTCCGGCCCCTGCCCCTCGTATCCGTGCGGCAGCAGCAGCGTGAGGCCCGACATGCGGAGCCACTTGGTTTCGCCGCTCGCGATGAACTGGTCGATGATCACCTGCGCGCCGTTGGCGAAATCGCCGAACTGCGCCTCCCACAGGACCAGCGTGCGCGGATCGGACAGCGTGTAGCCGTATTCGTAACCGAGCACGCCGACTTCGGAGAGCAGCGAGTTGTAGATGTCGATCCGCGCCTGGTTGGGCTCGATGTTGTTGAGCGGCACGTATTCGTTCTGCGTCGACTGGTCGATCAGCACGGCGTGGCGCTGGCTGAACGTGCCGCGCTGGCAATCCTCGCCGGAAAGCCGCACGCGGTGGCCGTCGAGCATCAGGGTGCCGAAGGCGAGCGCCTCGGCGGTCGCCCAGTCGATGCCCTCGCCGCTCTCGAGCGCCTGACGCTTGGCCTCGAGCTGTCGCGCGATCTTGGGGTTGAGGTCGAAATCGTCGGGCACGGTGACCAGCGCGCGGCCGACGGAGGCGATGGCGGCGTCATCGGCCGCGGTCGCATCGTTCTCGAGTTCGCCGTCGTCCGCGGCCTGGCGGATCCCGGCCCATTTTCCCTCGAGCCAGTCGGCCTTGTTCGGCTTGTAGCTCTTCGCCGCGTCGGCGGCCTCTCCGAGCCGCGCCTGGAACTCGTCCCACATCGCGGCCGACTGCGCCGCCGTCAGCACGCCCTCCTGCTCGAGCCGCGACGCGTAGACCGTGCGCGTGGTGCGCTGGCTGCGGATCGAGCGATACATCGTCGGCTGCGTGAAGGCCGGCTCGTCGTTCTCGTTGTGGCCGTGCCGGCGATAGCAGACGATGTCGAGCACGACGTCGGAGCCGAATTCCTGCCGGTAGGCGGCCGCCATGCGGGCGGCGTAGATCACCGCCTCCGGCTCGTCGCCGTTCACGTGGAAGATCGGCGCGAGCACGGTCTTGGCGACGTCGGTGCAATAGAGACCGGAATACGCGTGCGCGGGGACGGTGGTGAAGCCGATCTGGTTGTTCACCACGAGATGGATCGTGCCGCCGGTGCGGTAACCGATCAGCTGGCTCATCGCCAGCGTCTCGTAGACGCAGCCCTGGCCGGCGAAGGCGGCGTCGCCGTGCATCAGGATGCCCATCACCGAGCGGCGGTCGCGCACGTCGCCGCGCATGTCCTGCGACGCGCGCACCTTGCCGACGACGACCGGGTCGACCGCCTCGAGATGCGACGGGTTCGGCAGCAGCGAGATGTGCACGTTGTGGCCGGCGATCTCGACATCGGTCGAGGTGCCGAGATGGTATTTCACGTCGCCCGAACCCTGCACGTTGTCGGGCTTGGTGGACGCGCCGGCGAACTCGCCGAACACGGCGGTGAACGGCTTGCGGACGATGTTGACGAGCGTGTTCAGCCGGCCGCGATGCGGCATGCCGATCACCACGCTGTCGGTGCCGGCGCGTGCCGCGGTCTCGATGATCGCGTGCAGCGCCGGGATCGTCACCTCGCCGCCCTCGAGACCGAACCGCTTGGTCCCGACATAACGCTTCTGGCAGAACGCCTCGAAGCCTTCCGCCTCCGTCAGGTGGCGGAGGATGGTCAGCCGGTCTTCGGGCGAGAAGGAGCGGCGCCACGGGGCGCGCTCGATCCGGTCCTGGATCCACTCCTTCCGACGCGGATCCTGCATGTGCAGGTATTCGACACCGATCGGGCCGCAATACGACGAGCGGAGCGCGCCGACGAGCTCGCGCACGCTCGCCTCGCGCTTGCCGAGCAGCTTGCCGACCGCATCGCCGAGATCGACCACATGATCGAGAGCGTCGCCCGCGAAGCCGTAGCTCGCGGGATCGAGATCGGGATGCGAGCGCGGCTTCTGCAGGCCGAGCGGGTCGAGCCTCGCCTCGAGATGGCCGCGCACGCGGTAGGAATGGGTGAGCTGGATGGCGTGCAGGCTTTCGTCGATCCGGCGCCTGGTCGCCGCCTCGTCCGGCACGGCGGCGGGTGCTGCCGCGACCGGCGGTGCGGGCGGCGCCGCCCTGTCGCCCTTCCTGGCCGCGGGCGCCGCGGCCGGCTCGGCCGGCAGGCTGAACTGGCGCGGCGCCCAGCTCGCGCCCGCCTCGTCGGCGAGGACCGCGCGCGCCTCGTCGTTCAACGCCTCGAACAGCGCGGCGAAGCTCGGGTCGACATCGCCCGGATCACGCACCCAGCGCGCGTAGGCGTTCGCGATGAACGCCGCGTTGCCGCCGCTGAAGGCGCCCGCGAGAATGTCGATCCCAGCCATCCGAATGCTTTCCTGATGTTCCGGCCCGCCGTCCCGGCCCGAGCCGCCGCGCGGCGGGCCGGTCAGTTCCGACGACGTTTCGACGTCGTGACGAGACGCCGATCCGGCCCGTCACCGATGTGGGTCAGACGCCCAGCGTCTTGAAGTCCTCGACGAGCTTCCGGACCGCGGCGCAGGAGCGGTCGAACGCTTCCTGCTCGGCCGGCGTGAAGCGCACCTCGACGATCCGTTCGGCGCCGCCGGCGCCGATCACCACCGGCACGCCGACGTAGAAGTCGCGCTGCCCGTACTGGCCGTCGAGCTTCACGGCGCAGGGCAGCACCCGCTTCTTGTCCTTGAGATAGCTCTCGGCCATCGCGATCGCCGCGGCCGCGGGCGCGTAGAAGGCGCTGCCCTTCTCGAGCAGCTTGACGATCTCGCCGCCGCCATTGGCGGTGCGGGCGACGATCGCGTCGATCCGCTCCTGCGTCGACCAGCCCATCTCGATCAGGTCGGGCACCGGCACGCCGGCGACCGTCGAGTAGCGCGTGAGCGGCACCATGGTGTCGCCATGGCCGCCGAGCACGAAGGCGGTGACGTCCTCGACCGAGACGCCGAACTCCTCGGCCAGGAAATGCCGGAAGCGCGCGCTGTCGAGCACGCCGGCCATGCCGACGACCTTCTGCGCCGGCAGGCCGGATTTCTGCTGCATCACCCAGACCATGACGTCGAGCGGGTTGGTGATCACGATCACGAAGCTGTCCGGCGCGTGCGCCCGGATGCCGTCGGCCACCTGGCCGATCACCTCGGCGTTCTTCGCCAGCAGGTCGTCGCGCGACATGCCTGGCATGCGGGGGAAGCCCGCGGTGACGATCACCACGTCGCTGCCGGCGATCGCCGCGTAGTCCGACGTGCCGACCATGCGGCTGTCGAACCCGTCCACCGGCGCCGACTGCATGATGTCGAGCGCCTTGCCGGCGGCGACGCCGCCGAAGACGTCGAACAGCACGACGTCGCCGAGTTCCTTCAATCCGATCAGATGGGCGAGCGTGCCGCCGATATTGCCGGCGCCGACGAGCGCGATCTTGTGGCGAGCCATGCGGATACCCCGAGCAGCGCGGCCGGGTCTCCCGTGAAGGACCCGCCGGTCGACCCGGACAGCACCGTGGGCACGCGAGGCCTAGTCCCTTTCCTCCGCAGGGACAAGCCGGGCGCCCGAGCGCGCCGCCCCTCCTCACGCGAGCCGCGACACCGTCGTCGCGTGGACGTGACGGCGCGGGCGCGGGCGCGGCGGCCCGCGGGACCGCTCAGCCGGGCGGGCCGTCCGGCGCGTGCGCGAGCGACCGGTATTCGGGGCTCTGCATCTCGGCCAGCCGCGACGCGGTGCGCTCGAAGGCCGTCGCATCCTCGCCCTGCTCGTAGAGCCGGTCGGGCGGCACCTCGGCCGACGCGACCAGCTGCACGCGCGCCTCGTACAGCGCGTCGATCAGGGTCAGGAAGCGGCGCGCATAGTCGAAATTCTCGGGGCCGAGACGCGGCACGCCGTCGATCAGCACGGCGTGGAACGCCCGCGCGATGGCGAGGAAGTCGCCCGGACCGAGCGGCATGGCGCAGAGTGCCTCGAAGTCGAACCGCGCGACCCCCGAAGCGGCGAGCGGCACCCGGATGGTGCGGCCGTGCACGGCGAGCGCGGTCGGACCCGCCGCCTCGCCCCCGGTCAGCGCCTCGAAGGCCGCCGCCATCGCCCGGTCGGCCGCGGCGTCGACCGGATGGAACCAGGTGGTGCCGGACACCGCGCGCTCGCGGCGGTAGTCGCGGGCGGCGCGAAGTTCGAGCACGTCGAGCTCCCGGAGCAGGATCGCGATGAACGGCTTGAACGCGTCGGCGCCCGGCCGGTCCTGGAAGAGCCGCTCGGGCCGCACGTTCGAGGTCGCCACCACCACGACGCCGCGCGCGAACAGCGCCTCGAACAGGCGGCCGAGGATCAGCGCGTCGGTGATGTCGTTGACCTGGAACTCGTCGAAGCAGAGCAGCGCGGCGTCCGCCGCGACCCGGTCGGCGAGCGCCGGGATCGGGTCGCCGCCCTGCCCTCGCCCGGCATGCATCGCGGCGTGCGCGTCCTGCATGAAGCGATGGAAGTGGATCCGGCGCTTCCGCGCGACCGGCGCGGTCTCGAAGAACAGGTCCATCAGCATCGACTTGCCGCGGCCCACGGCGCCGACGAGGTAGACGCCGCGCGGCCGCGCGCTCGCGGGCACCGGCCCGGCGCGCCGGCCGAGGCGCCCGAGCAGGCCCGGGCGCGCGACGGCCGGCACCGGTCGCGGCGCGTCCGGCAAGCCGAGTTCGCGGTGCAGGCGGTCGAGCCGCGCCGCCGCGTCCTCCTGCGCCGGATCGGCCGCGAGCGTGCCGCGCGCGACGCGGTCGCGATACAGCGCGAGCGGGCCGGGACGACCCTTCCCCGCTCCTCCGTGCCGTCGAAGCCCGCTGCCGTCCATCGCGCCGCACCCGTTAGCGGGTGGCGATCGTGGCGGCAAACCCCGCGGGCCGAAGGCATAACGCCCGGAGATCAACCAATTGCGAGCGATGTAACCCTTTCAAGGCGCTAGCCATTGGTGCTGCACAAATGTTCGAACGCGTGGGCGATATGGGCCTGAGATTTTCTGTCATCGCTGTCGCGTCGCTGGCCGCACTCGGCACGACCGCACTGTCGGCGCCCGCGTCGGCGATCGACCTCCGGATGACCGTGCAAAGGCCGCATTTCACCTGCGAAGGGCACGTGCGCCACTTCTCGGACGTGGCGTATCGCTCCGGCGACGCGGGCGACGCGCCGCTGCCGTGCTGCGACGGTCAGATCGGTTGCGCCCAGTTCCTTTCGACCAACACGGTCGTGCGGCCGCCGCGCGAGTATCGCGGCTGATCTTGCGAGCGGTTCGCAACGGGGCTAACCCGGCCGGATCATGAACGACGCGCCCGCCCACGCCGCCGACCTCGTCGACTTCGCAGCGCTCGAGCGTGCCGCGCCGTCCGGCGATCCGTTCCGCCACGTGGTGGTGCCGCATTTCGTCCCCCCCGCCGCACTCGCCCGGGTGGTCGCCGGACTGCCCGCGATGTCGAGCGGCGGATCGTTCCCGCCGAGCGCGCTGCGCCTCGGGCCGGACGCGCGCGCGCTCGTCGCGTCGCTCGAGAGCGACCGGTTCCGGCGCGCGATCGCGACCCTGTTCCGCCTCGAGATCGAGCGCGCGCCCACCATGCTGACGGTGCGCGGCTGCACGAGGGAGAAGGACGGCCGCATCCACCGCGATTCGACCGCGAAGCTCGCGACCATCCTGCTCTACCTCAATCCGGAGGGAGAGAGCTGGGCACGGAACGAAGGACGCCTCCGCCTGCTGCGCGGCCCGGACGATCTCGAGAACTACGCCGTCGAGGTCCCGCCCGTGAACGGCACCCTGCTCGCCTTTCCGAACGGTCCGGACACCTGGCACGGGCACCGCACCTATGTCGGCCGCCGCTACGCGATCCAGCTGAACTACATGGCCGACAGCGCGAAGGCGCGGACCGAACTCCGCCGCCACAGGCTTTCCGCCTTCTTCAAGCGCTTCGCGTCCGCGTCCTGACCGTCCGGACGACGTGATCGGACACGGCGTGCGGTCACGATCGCGCGTTCGGACCGGTTCCGATCCGGCTGCACCGGATCGTCGAAGGCGCCGACGCGGTCGGTTCACCGGTGTCGCGCAAGGATCACCGCTTCTGGCCGTGGCTGCTCGGATCGGATCCGGTCGCGGACCGCGTCGCCGCCGACCACCGCGCGCTCGCCCGAGGCGGCGTGGTGATCAGCGTCAGCGTCCTCGACGAGGAGATCGAGCGGGTGGAAGCGCTCGTCGAACGCTTCGGCCCCGTCGAGCTCGGCGCGCCCGCCCTCGCCTGCGGCGGACCGGGCGTCCCGGATCCTCACTCCTCGTCGATCGAACCCCAGGCGCGGCCGTCCCGACCCAGCAGCTCGTCGGCGCTCTTCGGGCCGGTGCTGCCCGCCGCGTAGAAATCCGGTGCCGATCTGGTCGCCGCCCAGGACTGCAGCGCCGGATCGACCACCGCCCACGCCGCGTCGATATTGTCCGCGCGTTGGAACAGCGTCGCATCGCCGACCAGGCAGTCGTAGATCAGCGTCTCGTAGCCGACATTCGGCTCCTGCTTGAAGGCGTCCTCGTAGCGGAACGCCATCGAGACGCCGGCGAGATCCATCTTCGGACCCGGCACCTTGGCCGAGATCCCGAGCGTGATGCCCTGCTTGGGCTGGATGTTGATGCTGAGATTGTTGGGCGCGAGCCGGTCGACCGGCGTGTCGCGGAACATCGCGTACGGCGCCTGCTTGAAATGCACGACCACCTCGGTGCGGCGGCCCGTCATGCACTTGCCGGTCCGGAGATAGAACGGCACCCCGGCCCAGCGCCAGTTGTCCGCCTCGAGCTTCATCGCGACGTAGGTCTCGGTGATGCTCTCCGGCGAGACGCCCTGGCTTTGGCGGTAGCCGGGGACGTCGCGGCCCCGCACCGAGCCTGCGGTATACTGGCCGCGCACCACGTTCTCGGGCTTGACCGGACGCAGGCTCTCGAAGAAGGCCTGTTTCATCGACCGCACGCTTTCGGCGTCGAACGAGTTCGGCGGTTCGGTCGTCACCATCGAGAGCAGCGTGAAGAGGTGGTTCGGCACCATGTCGCGCAGCGCGCCGGTGGGCTCGTAGAAGGCGCCGCGCTGCTCCACACCGACCGTCTCGGCCGCCGTCACCTGGATGTGGTCGATATACTCGCGCCGCCAGACCGGCTCGAAGATGCCGTTGCCGAACCGGAAGGCGAGGATGTTCTGGACCGTCTCCTTCCCCAGGAAATGGTCGATCCGGTAGATCTGGCTCTCGTCGGCGTCCCCGAGCAGGGCGGCGTTCAGCTTCTTCGAGCTGTCGAGGTCGGAGCCGAACGGCTTCTCGACCACCAGGCGCCGGAACGCGTTCTCCTCCTGCTTGAGCAGCCCGAGCTTGCCGAGCTGACCCGCCACCACCGCGAAGAACCGGGCGGCGACCGCGCAGTAGAACACCGCGTTCCCGGCGATCGTCGCCTTCAGCTTCTCCATGTCGCCGTCGTTGGTGAAATCGGCCTTGAAGTAGCTGGTCCGCGACGCGAGCCAGCCCCAGGCATCGTCGTCGATCTTCGGCGTGTAGAACTCGGCCGTCGGGTCCTTGGTGAAGTCGTTCATCGTGGCGCGGAGCTCGTCGCGCCAGCCGTCGTCGGTGCTGTCGACCCGGTCGACGCCGACCAGCTTGAAGCCGTCATCGAGCAGATGGCTGCCGACCAGGTTGTAGAGCGCCGGGATCAGCAGCCGCTTGGTGAGGTCGCCATGCGCGCCGAAGATCACCATCGTGCAGGGCGGCGCCTTCTCGGCCGCCGCGGGCGGCACGCGCGTGTCGGGCGAAGTCGGCTGGACCTGGGCGCCACCACTCATCGCACTCTTGCTCCGTCGGGATCTCGCACCACGACGCGCACCGCTCGACAGGGTTGCGCGCGCCCTCGGCCCGACCCTAGTTCATTCGATCGGGAGTGGTCGGGCGATGACGAGCGCGGACGGTTTCAGGGTCGCTGTGGTGGGCGCGACGGGCGCCGTCGGGCGCGAGATGCTGCGCACGCTGGCCGAGCGCGGCTTTCCGGTGCGGGAGGTCGCGGCGCTGGCGTCCGGCCGCTCGGTCGGCCAGCCGATCACCTTCGACGAGGGTCGGCCGCTCCGGGTGCAGGCGCTGGAAAGCTTCGACTTCGCGGGCTGGGATCTCGCGCTGTTCAGCCCGGGCGCCGCGGTGTCCGCCGTGCACGCGCCGCGCGCCGCCGCCTCGGGCTGCCTGGTGATCGACAACACCAGCCAGTTCCGCATGGAGCCGGACGTGCCGCTGGTGGTGCCCGAGGTGAACCCCGAGGCGCTGTCCCGCATCCGCCGCGGCATCGTCGCCAACCCGAACTGCTCGACCATCCAGATGCTGGTGGCGCTCAAGCCGCTGCACGATCTCTGGACCGTGCGCCGGGTGGTGGTCGCGACCTACCAGTCCGTCTCGGGGGCCGGCAAGGACGGCATGGACGAGCTGCACCACCAGACCAAGGGCTCCTTCGTCAACGACCCGCCGCGGGTCGAGCAGTTCACCAAGACCATCGCGTTCAACTGCATCCCGCACATCGACCGCTTCATGGACGACGGATCGACCCGGGAGGAATGGAAGATGGCGGCCGAAACGAGGAAGATCCTCGATCCCGACGTGCAGGTGTTCGCGACCTGCGTCCGCGTGCCGGTGTTCATCGGCCATGCCGAGGCGGTGGTCGCCGAGTTCGCCGAGCCGGTCGACCCGGACGCCGCCGCCCGCGCGCTGCGCGACGCGCCGGGCGTCGTACTGCACGACACCCGCGAGGATGGCGGCTACGCGACGCCGGCCGAGTGCGTCGGCGAGGACGCGACCTATGTGAGCCGCCTCCGCCGCGACCCGACGGTTCCGAACGGGCTCGGCTTCTGGTGCGTCGCCGACAATCTCCGCAAGGGCGCCGCGCTGAACGCGGTGCAGATCGCCGAGACGCTGGTCGCGACCGGCCGTCTCGCGCGCTCGTCCGCGCGCCTGCCGGGCAGGCCGGGCATCGCCGCCGAGGCGAGATAAGCACCCAGCGGCCGGTTCCGCGCCCGTCGCCTGATTGACCACCCGGTCAGGCGGCACTAGGTCTCCGGTCGATCGGAGAATGACATGAAGGACACGCGCGACGCGCTGTTCATCGGCCACGCGAGCGACGGCAAGCCCGTCCGGCGGCCGATGTCGCCGCACCTGCAGATCTACAAGCCGCAGCTCACCTCGGTGCTGTCGATCTGCAACCGGATCAGTGGCATCGCGATCTCGGTCGGCACGCTGCTGATGGTCTGGTGGCTGGTCGCCGCGTCCGAAGGGCCGAAATCCTTCGCCGGCGTGCAGTGGTTCGCGAGCTCGGTCGTCGGCGTCCTGGTGCTGGTCGGCTGGACCGTCGCGCTCTGCTACCACACGTTCGGTGGCATCAGGCATCTCGCGTGGGATGCCGGCATCGGCTTCTCCCTCCCGGCGACCCACCGGTCCGGCCGCATCACGGTCGTGGCGACGATTGCCTGCTCCGCGCTGATCGTGATCGCCGGCCTGGCGGTCTGGCTGTCCTGACCCTCCCGACACGATAGGACGTCCCATGGCGGTCATCGAAACACGCGGCACGGTCATGCGCTCGCAGCTGTCCCGCGTCCGCGGTCTCGGCGCCGGCGGCTCGGGGGCCGTCGAGCATTGGCGCGTCGAGCGGCTGACCGCGATCGCGCTGCTGCCGCTCACGATCTGGTTCGTCGCCTCGGTGCTGGCGCTGCTGGGCGCGCCGCAGCCCGCCATCGCCCACTGGGCCGGCCGTCCGGTCAACACCGTGCTGCTGCTCGCGCTCGTGGTGATGACGTTCCATCACATGCAGCTCGGCTTGCAGGTGGTGATCGGCGACTACATCCATGAGCGTAGGCTGGAGGTCGGGGCGACGCTGCTGAACAAGGGCGCCGCGGTCGTGCTCGGCCTGTTCGCCATCGTGGCGGTGCTGAAGATGGCTTTCGGCGCGGCGTGAGCCGGCTGGCTGAGGACAAAGAGCGATGAACGCGATCACGATGCCGTCGAGCCGGGCCTACACGGTCATCGACCACTCCTACGACGTGGTGGTGGTGGGCGCCGGCGGGTCGGGATTGCGGGCGACCCTCGGCATGGTCGCGGCCGGTCTCCGCACCGCCTGCATCACCAAGGTGTTCCCGACCCGCAGCCACACGGTCGCCGCCCAGGGCGGCATCGGCGCCTCGCTCGGCAACATGGGCGAGGACAACTGGCGCTGGCACATGTACGACACCGTGAAGGGGTCGGACTGGCTCGGCGACCAGGACGCCATCGAGTACATGTGCCGCGAGGCGGTGCCGGCGATCCAGGAGCTCGAGCATTTCGGCGTGCCGTTCAGCCGCACCGAGGACGGCCGGATCTACCAGCGGCCGTTCGGCGGCCACATGAAGGAGTATGGCCGCGAGCCGGCGATGCGCGCCTGCGCCGCCGCCGACCGTACCGGCCACGCGATCCTGCACACGCTCTACCAGCAGAGCCTGAAGCACAACGCCGAGTTCTTCGTCGAGTATTTCGCGCTCGACCTCATCATGGACGAGGAGGGCGCCTGCCGCGGCGTCATGGCGTGGTGCCTCGAGGACGGCACCATGCACCGCTTCCGCGCCCAGCGCGTGGTGCTGGCGACCGGCGGCTACGGCCGTGCCTATCTGTCCTGCACGTCCGCCCACACCTGCACCGGCGACGGCGGCGGCATGGCGATGCGGGCCGGCCTGCCGACGCAGGACATGGAATTCGTGCAGTTCCACCCGACCGGCATCTTCCCGGCCGGCTGCCTGCTGACCGAGGGCTGCCGCGGCGAGGGCGGCTATCTCACGAACGCCGAGGGCGAGCGCTTCATGGAGCGCTACGCGCCGACCGCGAAGGACCTCGCCTCGCGCGACGTCGTCTCGCGCTCGATGACCATCGAGATCAACGAGGGACGCGGCTGCGGTCCGAACAAGGACCACATCCTGATGCATCTCGAGCATCTCGGCGACGAGCTGCTGCACGAGCGCCTGCCCGGGATCTCGGAAACCGCGCGCGTGTTCGCCGGCATCGACGTGACCAAGGAGCCCGTCCCGGTGCTGCCGACCGTGCACTACAACATGGGCGGCATCCCGACGAACTATCACGGCGAGGTGCTGCGCCCGACCGAGCGCGATCCGGACGCGGTGGTGCCCGGCCTGATGGCGATCGGCGAGGCGGCCTGCGTGTCGGTGCACGGCGCCAACCGCCTCGGCACCAACTCGCTGCTCGATCTCGTGGTGTTCGGCCGCGCCGCCGCCCACCGCGCCGCGGCGACCGTGCGTCCCGAGGACAAGGTGCCGCCGCTGCCGCCGCGCGCCGGCGAGGCCGCGCTCGACCGCTTCGACCGCACGCGGCATTCGACCGGCGGCACGCTGGTCTCCGAGCTCCGCGAAGGCCTGCAGCGGGCGATGCAGGCGCACGCCGCCGTGTTCCGCACCACCGCCAGCCTGAACGAGGGTTGCGAGAAGGTGCGCGGCCTTTGGAACGGCGTCGACGACATGTCGGTCACCGATCGCAGCCTGATCTGGAACACCGACCTCGTCGAGGCGCTCGAGTTCCAGAACCTGGTCGCCAACGGCGCCGTCACGATGTTCTCGGCCGCCGCGCGCGACGAAAGCCGAGGCGCCCACGCCCAGGACGATTTCCCCGAGCGCGACGACGCGCACTGGATGAAGCACACGGTCTCGACCCTCGACGAGGGCGGCGACGTGGCGCTGAGCTACCGCCCGGTGCGCCTGCAGACGCTCACCAACGAAGTGTCGGTGTTTCCGCCCAAGAAGCGGGTCTACTGAGACCCGCCCGACGGGTGGCCGCGCCGACGAGGACAGAACGACCATGGTCGAGTTCACGCTTCCCGCCAACAGCACCGTGGGCAAGGGTCGTCACCACCCGGCCGAACCGGGTGCCACGCGCACCAAATCCTTCGCGATCTATCGCTGGAGCCCGGACGAGGGCAGCAACCCGGTGGTCGAAACCTACGACGTCGACCTCGACCGGGTCGGGCCGATGGTCCTCGACGCGCTGATCCACATCAAGAACCGCATCGACACCACGCTCGCGTTCCGCCGCTCCTGCCGCGAGGGCATCTGCGGCTCCTGCGCGATGAACATCGACGGCACCAACACGCTCGCCTGCCTCAAGCCGATCGAGGACGTGAAGGGCGCGGTCAAGATCTACCCGCTGCCGCACATGCCGGTGGTGCGCGACCTCGTGCCCGACCTCACCGCCGCCTACGCGCAGCTCCGCTCGGTCGAGCCCTGGCTGAAGTCGGACACGCCGCCGCCGCCCGACGGCGAGCGCCGGCAGAGCGTGGAAGAGCGCAAGATGCTCGACGGCATGTGGGAGTGCATCCTCTGCTTCTGCTGCACGACCTCCTGCCCGTCCTACTGGTGGAACGGCGACAAGTATCTCGGCCCGGCCGTGCTGCTCGCCGCCTATCGCTGGATCGCCGACAGCCGCGACGAGGCGACCGGCGAGCGCCTCGACCAGCTCGAGGACACGTTCAAGCTCTACGCCTGCCGGACGATCATGAACTGCACCCAGACCTGCCCCAAGGGTCTCAACCCGGCGCAGGCGATCGGCCGCATCAAGCAGCTGCAGCTCGAACGGAAGGGCTGAGCACCGGCAGGACCGCCGCCCGGACGATGTTCGACCGGTCGCTCGAGGCGCCGGGCGGGCGCGCCGGCGCCTGGCGCGACAGCCTTCTCGTCGATCACGGCGTGTTCCGCACCGTGTGGGACAACTGGGCGGAAGTGGTGCCGGGCCGCCTTTACCGCTCCAACCACCCGACGCCGGCGCGGCTGGCCCGCGCCGCGCGACGGTACCATCTCCGCACGCTGGTGAACCTCCGCGGCCACCGCGCCTGCGGCTCCGACGCGCTGTCGCGCGATGCGGCGCGCCGCCTCGGCCTGCACCATGTCGACATGGCGTTCGAGAGCCGGGGCGCGCCGCATCGCGATCGCATCCTCCGCTTCGCCGGGCTTTACCGCACGATCGAGGCGCCGGCGCTGATGCATTGCAAGTCGGGTGCCGACCGCGCCGGCCTCGCCGCCGGCCTCGCCGTCCTGTTCGAAGGCGGCACCGCGTCTGACGCGCTGCGGCAGCTGTCCTGGCGGTTCGGCCATTTCAACCGGTCCCGCACCGGCATCCTCGACGCCTTCTTCCTCCGCTACCAGCGCGAGGCGGAAGGACGCCGCGCCTTCCTCGACTGGGTGGAGCACGAATACGACGAGGCGGCGCTGAAGCGCGATTTCGTCGCCGGCGGCATGTCCTCGTTCCTCGTCGACCGCGTCCTGAGGCGGGAATGACCGCGCCGCGGCGCCGCCGGCTGCTGCCCGCCCCGGCGTCGCGCGGCTCGGGGCGGGCGCATCGCGTGTTCCATCCGCTCTGCGGCGCGACGCTGCCGGTCCTGCTCGGCCTGCTCGCGGACGGCGGCGTCAGGCCGGGACGCGCGCACGTGGCCGCGATCGCGCTCGGCATGGCGACGCTCCGCCTGCCGTTCACGCTCGGCGAAGCGGCCTGGGCCGGCGCCGCCCTGCCCCGCCCCGGCCGCTATCCCGCGCCGGTCTTCATCGTCGGCCATTGGCGGAGCGGCACCACCCACCTCGCCAACATGCTCAGCCGATCCGGCGCCTTCGGCATCCTGTCGCCGATCACCGTCGGTCTGCCGGCGGAGGCGCGCGGGCTCGGTCGGGTCGCCGCTCCCTTCATCGAGCAGTTCTTTCCCCGGCACCGGCTGATCGACGAGATGGCGCTCGCGCCCGACCTGCCGCAGGAGGACGAACTCGCGATGGCGAACCTGTCCCGCCTGTCCTGCCAGCACGGCGTGTATTTCCCGCGCCACCTGCGCGCCGCCTTCGACCGCGGCCTGTTCGGGGTCGGCGTCTCGCCGCGCGAGCACGCGCTCTGGGCGCGTCGCCTCGAGCGCTTCGTCGCCAAGATGACCGCGGCGGCGGGCCGGCCGCTGCTGATCCGCAACCCGGCGAGCTCGACCCGCATCGCGGCACTCCGTGCGATCTGGCCCGAGGCGCGCTTCATCCACATCCATCGCGCGCCCGACGCGGTCATCCCCTCGGCGGCCGCGATGTTCGGGACGCTGCTGCGCGAATTGTCGCTCGGTCGCCACGACGACGCGGACCCGGGCGCCCTGGTGCGGCACGTCTACCCGCGGCTGATGACCGCGCTGCTCGACGCCGCCGACACGCTGCCGACGGCCAGCCTCGCGACCGTGGCGCACGCGGCGCTCGAGCACGATCCGCTCGGCACCGCCCGATCGCTGTTCGAGACGCTGGATCTCGCGATGCCGCCCGGCGGCGAGGCGGCGATGGCGGCCTACGCGGCCGCCCACCAGCGGACCGCACGGACACGCACGCTCGCGCCCGACGACCGCGCCTTTCTCGACGCGCACCGCGCGATCGCGCGCCGCCTCGGCTACGACGATCGCGACGCCGGCGCGCCGCCGCCCCGAACGCACGACGCGGTCGGCAGCGATCGGATGCTCGCCTAGAGCATTCTCCGATCAGACGGCATTCGTCTGATCGGACGAAAATGTCCTCTTATCAATCAGGTGGAGCACTACTCCCGATCCGGTTGGATCGGGACGTGCACTAGACTTGGTAGATGGAGCACCAGTCGCATGTGGACGGGACCACGACGTGGGCTCCACATGAGGTTGCTCTCGCCCCGCCCGCGGGTGTCACGATCGCATCGTCGCCGAAATGGCGGCGGCGGATCGGAGAGCGGCCGATGAGCGGGATCTTCGCGATCATGATCGTGCTACTCGCGACCGCCGCCGGCGGCGGCACCGCGATCTACGCCAACCGCCTGATCGCGATGGAGCACCGGCGTACCCACCAGGAGGTCGGCTCCATCGTCTTCCTGCAGCTCGGCGTGGTGTTCGCCGTCCTGCTCGCCTTCGTCTTCGACGAGACCTGGAGCCAGTACAACCAGGCCGCCCAGTCGGTCGATCTCGAGACCGGCGCCCTGCACGGCGCCGCGATGATCGCGTCCACCCTGCCACCGGACGAGCGCCGCACGCTGCTCGACGACGAGATCGCCTACGTCGCCTCCATCGTCGGCCCCGAATGGCGCATCATGCGCACCCACCGGCGGGAAGACGTCGCCACCGACGACCTGCTCGTCACCCTGGTGCGCGACGCCGCGATCGTCGCGCGCGACGCGCACGGCGAAGGCGCCGGACCGGGGGAGATCCTGGCACTGCTCGCCGCCGCGCATTCCGAGCGCGAGCAGCGCATCTATCAGGTCAGGAGCGGCGTGCCCGGCGCGCTCTGGCTGGTCCTGATCGTCTTCGCGGTCGTGCTCGTCGGGTTCGTCGCCCTCGCCGGCCTTGCCTGGCGGCTCGTCACGGTCACCTTCACCGCCATGTTCGCTGCCGCGATCACGTCGATCCTGGTGATCGCGCGCCTGCTCGATTACCCGTTCGAGGGCGCGCTCGCGATCCCGCCGTCCGACTTCACCGACCTGCTCGGCAAGCTCCGCCTGCTGCTCGCCGGCGCCTGACCGGTATGCGGGCACGAGGCTTGCCTCGACGCGATCGCACGGACGAAGGACCGACCCGATGACGCTGACGAGCCTCCCGCGCGCGAACGCGCGCCGATGCCTCCCGCGCGTGAGCGCGGGCGGATGTCGCTTGCGCGCGAGCGCGGGCCGATGTGGCTTGCGCGCGAGCGCGGCCTGATGAAGGTCGCGGTGATCGGCATGGGCGCCGTCGGGACCGAAGTCACCGGCACGCTCGCGACCATGCCGGAGATCAACGAGATCGTCTGCCTCAACCGAACGCGCGCGAAGGCCGAGGGCGAGGTGCTCGACCTCAGCCACACCACCGCCTTCACCTACGCGCGCAACCCGGTGCTGCGGGCGGGCGACACCGCCGACCTCGCCGGCAGCGACATCGTCGTGGTCACCGCCGGCGCGCAGATCGCGGACGGCCAGACCCGCGACCACCTCCTGCACGCCAATCACGCGATCGTCCGCGCGCTGATGCCCGACCTCGAACGCCACGCGCGCGGCGCCGTGCTGCTCGTCGTGACCAACCCGGTCGATGTCGTGACGCAGCTGATGCTGCGGCACTCCTCGTTTCCGAAGCACCGCGTGATCAGCCTCGGCACGGTGATCGACACCGCGCGGCTGATGCGGATCGTCGGCGAACGGATCGGTATCGATCCGAAGAACATCTTCGGCTACGTGCTGGGCGACCACAGCGAGACCGCCTTCATCCCGTGGGGTCTCTGCAACGTCTGCGGCATGGACATCGACAGCTTCTGCCGCGCCAACGGGTTGCCGACCCTCGACCGCGCCGCGATCCGTCACGAGGTGACGCAGGCCGGCATGGCGATCCTCGGCCGCAAGGGCAACACCAACCACGGCATCAGTGCCAGCGTCTGCCGCATCGTGCGCGCGATCATCGCCGACGAACGCTCGGTGCTGCCGGTCGGCACGCTGCTCGAGGGCGAATACGGCGTCTCGGACCTGGTCATGAGCGTGCCCTGCGTGATCGGCCGGAACGGCGTCGAACGCGTGCTCCAGTGCCGGTTCACGGACGCCGAAATGGACGACCTGCACGCGTCCGAACGCCACCTCCGCGCGCTGCTGGCCACCGCGGAGCATGCGTCGGGGTAGGAGGCCAGGGCGTTGCCCTGCACCGGGTTCCCTTTGCGCGAGCGCAAAGGGGCTCGACCGGGTTCCCTTTGCGCGAGCGCAAAGGGGCCCGAGGCCCTGAACCCGTCCGTCAGGGCAAACCCCGAGCCCCGGTCGCGCAGGCGACGGGTCCCGTCCGGGGTGCAGGGGCAGGGCCCCTGGCCTTCACCGCGACGACGCGCGGGTGAGCAGGGCTCGGACCAGGGTGACGATCTCCTCGTCGGTGAGGTCGTCCGCGGCGTCGCCGATCGAGATCTCGGCCGTGGCGTGGCCGGGCACGCCGGCGGCGGCGAAGCGGGGGAACAGCCACACGGACCGCTCGGCGGCGAGGGCGAGGTGCGCCGCCTCGAGCGCGTCGGCGGCGCGCGGGAGGTGGAGGCGGAACGCGTTCGAGCGCGGCGGCGACGGCGTCGTCGCGACACCCTCGATGGTGGCGAGCGCCCCGGCGAGGCCGACGGCGCGTCGGTGGAACGCGGCCATGCGGGGCAGGTGGCGGTCGAGCCCGTCGCGGGCGCCGATCACGAAGGGGAACGCGGTGGGGAGCGGCCCGCAATGGCGCGCGTGCCAGACCCGCGCGGCGGCCAGGTGGTCGGCCGTTCCCGCGAGCAAGGCGCCGGCCGGCGCGCCGAGACCCTTGTAGAACGAGACGTAGACGCTGTCCGCGTGCGACGCGATCGCCGCGAGGTCGCGGCCGTACCAGGGCTGCACCTCCCAGAGCCGCGCGCCGTCGAGATGGAGCGGCACGTTCCGCGCGCGGCACCAGGCGGCGATCGCCTCGAGCTCGCCCCAGTCCGGCACGAGGTAGCCGGCACGTCGGAGCGGCAGCTCCACGGTGACGGCACCGAGCGGTTCGGCGAGGCGGTCGAGATCGTCGGCGGTGAACGGGCGATGCGCGTCGCCCACTCGGAGGAGCGCGATGCCGTGCAGGCGCTCGAGCGCGTTCCGCTCGTCGAGATCGAGATGGGTCGACGGGTGCAGCGCGACCGTCCGGATGCCGGACCGGTCGACATGGGCGCGAAGCGACGCCTGCTGCGCCACCACGCCCTTGACGACGAACATCCCCGCCGCCTTGCCGAGCCGGGCGGCGACGTCGCGCTCGAGGGCCGCGATGTTCTCGCCCTCGCCGTAGCTGTCCGCCGGTAGCGCCGCGTGAGGCGAGGCGGCGAGGTCGGCGAGGATCGCGCGCGCGTCGCGCGGCCGGTGCCCGAACAGCGAGCGGGCGCAGTCGCGGCGGACCGCGTCGCGGTCGGGCGGAGCGCCTGCGGTCGCGACCGCGGCGTCGTTCATCCGAGGCTCCTCGCCACCATCTCGGCGGTGTTCCGGCTGAGGCCGGGCGCCGCCAGGATCTGGCGGAGCGTGGCTTCCATGCGGTCGCGCCGCGTGGGCGCGAAGCGGCGCCAGGCGCCGAACGGTGTCACCAGCCGGGCGGCGAGCTGGGGGTTCCGCGCGTCGAGCGAGGCGATCGTCTCGGCCGCGAAGGCGTAGCCGCCGCCGTCCGGCGCGTGGAAGGCGGCGCGGTTCCGCATGAAGCTGCCGAGCAGGGCGTAGACGCGGTTCGGGTTGCCGGACGCGAAGTCGGGATCGGCGGCGGCGAGGGCGCGCACCCGCCCGAGCGTGGTGGCGCCCGACGCGGACGCGACGATCGCGAACCATTTGTCGAGCACCAGCGCGTCGTCCCGGTAGCGGGTGCGGAACGCCTCGACCGCGTCGCGCGACGCGTCGTCCTCGCCGCCTGCGAGGATGCGGAGCGCGGCGAGCCGGTCCGTCATCGTTCCGGCGCGCGCGAGTTGCGCATGGGCACGCGCGGCACCGTCGGCGGGATCGCCGGCGGCGAGCAGGTCGAGCACCGCGTTCTTGAGCGCCCGGCGGCCGACCGCCTGCCGGTCGGCGTCGTTCTCGCCACGCGCGGCGAGGGCGCGACCGAGTGTGTCGAGCGCAACCGCGAGGCCACGCCCGATCGCCGCGCGCGCCGCCTCGCGCACGCGGTGCACGGCGTCGACATCGTCGACCGCCATCGCGTCGCCGAGCGACGCCTCGCTCGGTAGCGCGAGCGCGAGCGCGGCCCAGGCCGGGCGCGCGTCGGCGTCCGCGAGGACCGATGCCGCGACCGCGACGAGCGCCGCGTCGTCCGCTTCGGCGTCGGTTTTGATCGAGGGCGCGCCCGCCACGCGATCGAGCAGGATCGCGGTCGCGTGCAGCTGCCCGGCTTCCCAGCGGTTGAAGGTGTCGTCGTCGTGAGCGGCGAGGAAGCGGAGCTGCGTCCGGTCGAGGCCGGCGAGCCGGATCGGCGCCGAGAAGTCGCGAAACAGCGACGGCACCGGGCGCGCGGCGAGATCGTCGATCACGATCCGCGTCTCGGCGTCCTCGAGCACGCGCACGCCGAGGTCGCGCACGACGGCGCCGTCGGCGCCGAGCAGCGCCGCGCGCATCGGGATCGGCAACGGCGCCGCGTCCGGCACGCGCGGGTTGTCCTGGCGGAGCGTCAGGGCGTAGCGGCCGGCCGCCTCGTCCCACTGCTCGGACGCGGTCACGCGCGGCGTGCCGGGCGTGTCGTACCAGCTTCGGAACCGGTCGAGGCTCACGTTCGATGCGGCCTCCATCGCGCGCACGAAATCCTCGATCGTGACCGCCTGGTTGTCGTGGCGCTCGACATAGAGGTCCATGCCGCGGCGGAAGGCGTCCTGGCCGACCAGCGTCCGGATCATGCGGACCAGCTCGGCGCCTTTCTCGTAGACGGTCGGCGTGTAGAAGTTGTTGATCTCGACGTAGGTCCGCGGGCGCACGGGATGCGCGAGCGGGCCGGCATCCTCGGGGAACTGCGCGCTTCTCAGCCGCACCACGTCGGCGATCCGCTTGACGGCGCGGTCGTGCCGGTCGGCCGAGAACTCCTGGTCGCGGAAGACGGTGAGACCCTCCTTCAGCGACAACTGGAACCAGTCGCGGCAGGTGATCCGGTTGCCGGTCCAGTTGTGGAAATACTCGTGCGCGACCACGGTCTCGATCGCGTCGTGGTCGGCGTCGGTCGCCGTGTCGGGCCGCGCCAGCACGTATTTCGTGTTGAAGATGTTGAGGCCCTTGTTCTCCATCGCGCCCATGTTGAAGTCGGCGACGGCGACGATGTTGAAGACGTCGAGATCGTATTCGAGACCGAACGTGTCCTCGTCCCACGCCATGCTGTTGCGGAGCGCCGTCATCGCGTGCGCGGTGCGGTCCTGATCGCCGAGACGGGTCCAGATCGCGAGCGCGACGTCGCGGCCGGAGCGCGTCACGAAGCGGTCGCGCACCGCGTGGAGGTCGCCGGCCACCAGTGCGAACAGGTAGGAGGGCTTCGGATGCGGGTCGATCCAGCGCGCCCAGCGCATCCCGTCCGCCTCGCCCTCGCCGTCGGGATTGCCGTTCGACAGCAGCACCGGGCAGTCGGACGCGAGCGGCGCCCGGATCGTCACCGTGTAGCGCGCCATCACGTCGGGACGGTCCGGGAAGTAGGTGATGCGGCGGAAGCCTTCGGCCTCGCACTGCGTGAAGTAGTGGCCGCCCGACATGTAGAGGCCGGAGAGTTCGGTGTTCCGCGCCGGCGCGATCCGGACTTCGATCTCGAGGTCGAAGCGCTCGGGCGGGTCGGCGAGAACCAGCGCGTCGTCGGTTCGCGTCAGACGCGACGGGTCCACCGCGACGCCGTCGAGCGCGACCGAGACCAGTTCGAGCGCCTCGCCGTCGAGGCGGAGCGGTCCGCCGCCGCCGTCCGGGTCGCGCCGGATCGCGAGGCGCGAGACGACGAGGGTCGCCTCCGGATCGAGCGCGATGTCGAGCGCCACGCTGTCGACGCGGTAGGGCGGCACGCGGTAGTCGGCGAGATGGACGGGGCGCGCTGGTGATCGAGGCGCGTCGAGTGGCAGATCGGCTGGCATGATGCGGCGTGTTCCGGGCGTGAGGCGATCGGGTTGGGACATGTTTCGCGCGCCTCGTCCACCTCGGACCTCGGCGCCGAGCGAATGACCCTGCCGCGCGCCGTGCGTGCCGTGATCCTCGACATGGACGGCACGCTGCACGACACCGAGCGGCTCTACCTCGCGGCACTCCATGGCGCGATCGCGTCCGTGGGCGGCAACCTGTCCGAGGCGTTCGCCCATTCGCTGATCGGGCTGCTCGGCGGCGAGGCCGGCACGGCGTCGCGGGCGCATCTCGGTGCCGATCTTCCGGAGGACACGATGAACCGCGCCGATGGCGACGCGGTGCGCGCGGCTTCGGCCGCGTCGGTGCCGACCAAGCCGGGGGCGGCGGTGCTGGTGTCGGCGCTCGCCCGCTCATCCTGCCCGTGGCGGTCGCGACGTCGGCCAGCCGGCGCGGCGCGGCCGGGCACCTGGAGCACGGTCAGCTAGACCGGAGTCGGTCTCGCTGAAGGTCGTGCTCTCCAAACTTAGTGGATGGAGCAACTTGTATCATGAGGTTGCTCCGGCGCGCTCCGGTCTCGGGCGGCACCTGCCGGTGGTCTCAACCCGCGACGTTGTCGCGCGCGGCAAGCCTTTCCCGGACCTGTTCCTGCTCGCGGCGTCGCGTCTCGGGGTCGCGCCGGCCGATTGCGTCGCCGTCGGAGACAGCGTCGACGGCCTTCGCGCCGCGCGCGACGCAGGCACCATGCCGATCCCGGTGCCCGACCTCGTTTCGCCGACGGAGGCGGTCCGCGCGCTCGCCGATCACGTCGCCGCGGACCTCGAGGATGTCATGCGTGTGCTCGGCCTCGACGCGCAGGCCGGCGGCGTCACCCCGGCGTCGCGCCCCGGGTCACGTCGAGGCCGGCGACCTTCGGCAGCCGCACCGTCCGGCCCGACGCGGCCGCCGCGTAGATCGTCGCCATCAGCTTCAGATCCTGCAGACCCTCCTCGCCCGGCGTGAGCGGCGTGCGGCCGGCGCCGATCGCGTCGGCGAACGCGTCCATCTCGCCCGCGAACTGGCTCTTCGGCGGAAAGCGGCGCTCCTCGCGGAGGCCCGTCTCGCCGCCCTTCCGCTCGAGACCGAAGGCGAGCCCGTCATAGGCGAAGGCGTGATCGATGGTGAAGCTGGCACTCGGCGTCGAGACCGCGAGCGTGCGCCGCGTGTGCAGCGAATAGGCCGACACGCAATCGGCGAGCGCGCCCGACGGAAACTCGAGCGTGAAGCGGCAGATGTCCTCGATCTCGCGGAAGCGGGGGTCGTCCGCCGGGCTGTGCACCGAGGCGGTGATCGCGACCGGCTCCTCGCCGGTGAGGTAGCGCGCCGCGTTGAGGCAGTAGAGCCCGACATCCGGCAGCGAGCCGCCGCCCGCCATCGCCCGGATCTGCCGCCATTGCCCGTTGGCGGCATCGTTCTGCACGTTGACCGCGTTGACCAGGCGGAGCGGTCCGTACTGGCCGGATCGCAGGGCGCGGATCAGCAGACGGTGCGTCGGCTCGTATTGCAGCCGATACGCGATCATCAGCTTGCGGCCGGCCTTCTTGCAGGCGTCGATCATGTGCTGGGCGTCGGCGATCGTGGTCGCCATCGGCTTCTCGCACAGCACGTGCTTGCCGGCGCGGGCCGCGCGCACCGTGAACTCGGCGTGCATCGCGTTCGGCAGCACGATGTAGACGATGTCGACCGCCTCGTTGTCGCGGATGCGGTCGAAATCGCCGTAGTCGTACACGCACTCGTCGGGCAGCCCGTGCTGGGCGGCGATTGCCTGCGCCTTGCCGCGCTCGCCGCTCACGACCGCGGCCAGCCGCACGCTCGTCGCGGTCCCGAAGCCTGGGATGATGTTGCCGAGCGCCAGTTGCCCGAGCCCGACGACCGCGACGCCGAGACGCCGGGACGGCGGCCGCAGGTTCGGGACCGGCGGGTTCAGCTCGGATGCCGCATGCAGCGGCGGCAGCGTGATGGCGGTGCCCGACACCGTGCCGCGCAGCGCCGACGGCTCGGCCTCGCCGGCCGGGAACCGACCGGGCGCGACCGGCAGGTCGATCGGCGCGTTCGGATCGATCGGGTCGGGCGCCGGGCTCTCGGCCGCGTCCGCGCGACCGATCAGCCCCGCCGCCGCGAGGCCCGTCGCCGCCGTGGCGAGGAGCCCTCGCCGTCCCATTTCGCTCATCGTCACACTCCGCCGATCGCCGGGTCGCGAACGGAGGCGGCGCCCGGGGGTTCGCGCGGGGGGGCGCCGTCCGCCCGTCGCCGCGTTCAGCCGGCGGGCGGCGCCATGCCCTTGACGAGATCGAGCACGCGGCGCCGCTGCGCCGGATCGGCGATCCGCCAGTAGGCGCCGACCAGGTCGATCGTCTCCTTCCGCTCCAGCACGTCGGGCGACAGGCCGAACGCCTCCTGCTGCTCGGCGAAGCCGAAACCGCGGCCCGGCGCCCCGTCGGCCGCCCCGGCGCGCTTGAGATCGTCGAAGAAGAACGAGATCGGCACGTCGAGCACGCGCGCGATGTCGTGCAGCCGGGACGCGCTCACCCGGTTGGCGCCGCGCTCGTATTTCTGCACCTGCTGGAACGTGAGACCGAGCGCCTCGCCGAGCTTCTCCTGCGACAGGCCGAGCAGGGCGCGGCGCAGCTTGATGCGAGCGCCGACATGCACGTCGACGGGGCTCGGCCCCTCCGCGCCCGTCGTCGCCGCGGCGACGCGGTCCGCGCTCGCCGGCGCGGCGACGCTGTCCGGACCGCCGTGATCGAACGCATCGACCTTGTCCCGCACGCCTCGCGCCATTTTTGCGCCTTTCGGTTGTGTCCGGGCCGCCTCGATCGGCCGCATCCGCGACACGGTCGGCGATCAGCCCAGCGTTAACCTGGATTTAAGAACACAACCTCAGCTTGTCAATTTTGACCAAGATGACACTTCTGCGAGCATTCCCCACGCTGCGAACACCAGGGCGAGCACGCCGGGAACGAACAGGCCGAACCGGGCGAACAACGTGGGCGGCAACGCGCCCGGCAGCGGGGTCACCACGCTTCCGGTGCGGCCGAGACCGAGACGGGTGGTCTCGTGCCCACGCGCATCGAACACGGCGGTGATGCCGGTGTTGGCCGCGCGCGCGAGCGGCAACCCTTCTTCCACGGCCCGCAATCGCGCCGCCGCGAGATGCTGGCGCGGCCCCGCGCTGTCGCCGAACCAGGCGTCGTTGGTCACCACCAGGAGCCAGGACGGACGCGGCCCGGGCGCCAGCACGCGGGCGGAGAAGATGTCCTCGTAGCAGATCAGCGGCGACACCGGCGGCACGCCGGGCAGCCTGAGCGTCGCCCGGCCCGGACCGGCGGCGAAGCCGCCGCCCGGGATGATCTGGATCGGCACCACTTTCGGCTGATACTCGCCCCAGGGCACCAGGTGCGCCTTGTCGAACACCGCGCCCACGGTCGCGTCGGGCTCCACCGCGAACAGGCTGTTGCGCGGCCTGCCGTCGGCGCCGAAGCGGATCGCGCCGACGAAGGTCGCGCGCGCCGGGCGCGACGCCGCCGCGATGGCGTCGAGCGCGGGCCCGTCGCCACCGATCAGGTAGGGGCTCGCCGCCTCCGGCCAGGCCACCACGCTCGGCACGCCGCCGGCCGACGCGACGCCCTGGCGGGTGAGGTCGAGGTAGCGCCGGAACACCGCGAGGCCGGCATCGCGGCTGATCTTCTCGGCCTCCGGCACATTGCCCTGCACCAGCACGAGATCGATCCCGGCGGGCGGCGGCAAGGGTCGGTCGAGCCGCCAAACGCCGAACGAGGCGACCGCGACGACGGTCGCGGCGGCGAGCGCGAGCGCCCGCCATCCGGCGACCACGCTGCCCGCGACCAGCACCGCGGCGAGCGTCAGCCCGTCGACGCCGACGACCGAGGCGGCCTGGATCGCGACATCGCCGGCGCGGCCGCGATATTCGAGCACGCTGCCGATCGGGTTCCACGGGAAGCCGGTGAAGATGAACTCGCGCACCAGCTCGGCCAGCACGAGCCAGCCCGCGAAGGCGGCGAGACGCGGCAATCCCGTCGGTGCCGCGCGCGCCAGGGCGGCCGGCAGCGCCACGAAGGGCGCGAGCACGAGTGCCAGGAACGGTGTCGCGAGCGGCACCGCCCACCAGAACTCGGCCGCCCGCAGCAGGATCGCGTTGGTGATCCAGGCGAGGCCGACGACGTGGAACCCGAACCCCCAGGCCAAGCCGCGCCGCGCCGCGCCGAGCGGCCCGGGTGCCGCTCCGATCAGCAGCAGCAGCGCCGCGATGCCGAGGACCAGGCACCAGGTCTGGAAGTCGGGCGGCAGCGCGAAGGCGGCGATCCCGCCGGCGACCGCCGCGACGGCATCGGCGCGCCACGGTCCGAGGCGCGCGAGCCGAACCTCCGATCGCGCGACCCAGGCCCATCGCTGCGACATGGAGCTCGGCCCCGCCTCAGTCGAGCGCGTCGCGCAGCGCCCGTTCGTAGTGGCGGTAGTATTTGTCGGTGACGAGGTCGGTCTTGACCACGACCACGACGTCGGTGGTGTTGAACTGGTCGTCGACCACCGCGCCGTCGCCGACGAAGCCGCCGAGCCGGAGATAGCCCTTGATCAGCGGCGGCAGCGAGGCGACCACCCGCCGCCCGTCGACGAGGTCGGGATCGACCCGCCGCATGTCGACGTAGCGGCCCGGCAGCGCGCGCGGCCGCAGCGCCGGCGGCGCCAGATGGTTCATGTACAGATAGGTGAGCTCCGGACCGAGACGGTCGGGATCGGTGCCGATGAGACTGGCGCAGCCGAACATCAGGTCGATGCGGTGATGGAAGACGTAGGCCGCGATGCCGCGCCAGAGCAGCTGCATCACCGCGCGGTTGCGATACTGCATGTCGACGCAGGATCGCCCGAGCTCGAGCAGGTTGCCCGAAAAGGCGAGCAGCTTCGCGATGTCGTATTCGCTCGCGGTGTAGAACTGCCCGACGAGTTCGGCCGGTTCGCGCTGCACCAGACGATACGTGCCGACGACGCCTTCCGGCCCGGGTCCGATCGCGTGATCGACCACCAGCAGGTGGTCCGCGATGGTGTCGAACGCGTCGACGTCGCGCCGGAGCGCCCGGGTCTCGGGATCGGGCATCGCGCCCAGTTCCTCGTAGAAGACCCGGTAGCGCAGTGCCTGCGCGGCATCGAGGTCGCCGGGCGAGCTCGCGATCCGCACGCCGAGATGGCCCGCCCGCAACTCCCCGAAGCCGCCGCGCGGCGGCAGGGCGGCCTCGAGCAGACCGTGCGGCGTCTCGGCCATGGAGGCCGGCTTGATCACCGTCACCCCCGCACCTGGTCGCCGGCCGGATGGTCGCCCGCCTGACGCGCGCCATCGCCGCGCCGGCGGCTCGGCGGCCGTCTCGCGTCGCGCTCGCCGCGGCGCTCCTCGGTCGCGCGCCTGCCGAACAGTTCGAGACGGTGCGACACGAGATCGAAGCCGAGACGCTGCGCGATGGCCTGGATCAAGCGTTCATGCTCCGCATCCTCGAACTCGACGACCTTGCCGGTGTCGACGTCGACGAGATGATAGTGACGGCCGCTTTCGGAGGGTTCGTAGCGGGACCGGCCGCCGCCGAAGTCGCGCCGCTCGAGGATGCCCTTCTCCTCGAGAAGACGGACCGTGCGGTAAACGGTGGCGATCGAGATATGCGCGTCGAGGCTGGCCGCGCGCCGATAAAGCTCCTCGACATCCGGGTGATCGGACGCTTCGGAAAGGACCCGAGCGATCACGCGCCGCTGACCTGTCATCTTGAGGCCCCGCTCGACGCAGAGGCGCTCGATGCGCGTTTCCATCGGGTCCCCGAAAGTTTCCCCCGCCGACGCGTAGCCGAGAAACGACGGCATTGTCGAGGCGCCCCCAGGCCCGGGTTATTGCACCGGGGTGCAGCACCGCGCCGCCGGTGCCATATGATCGGCATGCTGCCGGATCCCTCCGAACACGGGCCCGCGCGCGCCCTCGACATCACGCGCGAGACCTGTCCGATGACCACGGTCCGGACCAGGCTCGCGCTCGACGCCCTGGCGCCGGGCGAGCTGCTCGCGGTCCGCCTCCGCGGCGAGGAACCGCGCCGGGGCGTGCCCGACTTCGTGGCACGGCTCGGTCACATCGTCGTCGCCTCGACCGACGAGCCCGACGACGTGACGTCGCTGCTGATCCGGAAGCGCTGATCCGCGCCCACTCGCGGCACGGCCGCGCGCGCGGCCGTGCCGCGAGGGCGCGCCCGGCTGCCCGCGCGCCCGCGCGCGGCCCCCCGCTCAGGCGCGCGCTCGTCCTCCCGCGCGGACGCGCGCTCGCCTCCTCGCGGGCGCGCGGGCTTGTGCGCCGGCGCGGGCGCCGGAGCAGGCGCGGGCACCCTCGTCGCCCCGCGCGGGCGCGCGCTCGTCTCCGGCGCGGGCGGGCGCTCGGCGTCACGCGCGGGAGCGTACCCGGCCCCCCTTCCAGGCGCGCGCCCGGCTGCCGCGCGCGCGCTCGGCTTTCGCGCCTCCGCCCGCTCGTCTTCCCGCGAGGGCCCGCGCCCGCCTTGCGCATGCGGCCGCCCGGTCCCCGCGAGGACGCGCCGGGCGGCCCGCGCGGGCGCGGATCCGCTCCCCGCGCTATCCGCCCGCTCGTCCCCGCGCGCCTGCGGGCGCCCCCTCGCGCGCGTCCGCGAGGGCGCGGGGCTCAGGCCGGACCGGGGTCGAGCACGCGGCGCAGCACGAGCGCGTCGCCGCCATCCGCGTAATAGGCGGCGCGTGCCCCGACCCGATCGAACCCGGCCCTCGCGTAGAGCGCGTGGGCGGCCGCGTTGTCGGCCGCGACTTCGAGGAAGATCGCGTCCGCGCCGCGCCGTCGGGAAGCGGCGAGCCCCGCCTCGAGCAGCGCGGAGGCGATGCCGGTGCGGCGCCGGTCCGGCAGCACGGCGATCGTCAGCACCTCGGCCTCGTCGGCGGCGGCCCGGAACAGCGCGAAACCGCCGCCGTCGCCGGCGAGGAAGCCGAACACGGGCGGCGACTGCAGCAGCTCGCGGAACGCGCGGGCCGGCCAGCATTCGGCGGCGTCGAACGCGGCCGCGTGCAGCGCCGCCATCACCGCGGCGTGCTCGGGCCGTGCCGGCACGGGTGCGGCGGCCTCCCTCGTCACGGCAGCGGCGGCGGTCGCGCGGGCGGCGCCGCCGTCACGCGCGGCGGGTCGACGTAGAGCGGCAACGCCGCGCGCGGGGGCAGTCGACCCTCGAGGCGGGCCCGCGCGGCCGCGTCGAGATCGTCGAGCGTGGGCTGCGCGCCGCCGGTCCGGGTCGCGCCCGGGAACAACGCGGCGGCGTCGCCCGCGACGGGGCAGGGAAGGTCGTCGAGATCGGCGACCGCGATCGCGACCACGCCGTCCGCGTCGCCGCGATCGACGAACACGCGGTTCTCGCCGGCCCGGGTCACCACCCAGAGCGGCTCGTGCCGCGTCGCGCGGAAGGCCTCGCCGACGGTCACGCCGACCAGCGGGATGCCGGCGCCGAGCGCCCAGCCATGCGCCAGCGCGAGACCGGCCCGGAGGCCGGTGAAGCTCCCCGGCCCCACGACGCAGCCGACCGCGTCGGGACGGCCGACCAGCACCGCCTGCAGCAGCGCGGGCAGCGCCTCGGCGAGGCCGCGCCCGCCGGCGACGGTCCGTTCCGCACGTGCGCCATCGGACACGTAACCCACGCGCGCGAGGTCGGACGCGGTGTCGAGCAGCAGCAGGGCGGGGCGGCGCGCGGGGGCCTGCCCGGCGTGAGGCGGCGCGACCCGGGTCACATCAGCGTGCAGGCCTCGTCGAACTCGAGCCGCGGCGCGCGGGGCGGCAGGTCGGTGCGATCGGCGTGGCCGAGGCAGACCAGGAACTCGCTCCGCCAGCCCTGCGCCTGCAGGAAGATGCGGTCGACGGCGCCGTTGTCGAAACCCGACATCGGGCCGCAATCGAGCCCGAGCATGCGGGCGGCGACGATCAGGTAGGCGCCCTGCAGCGTCGCGTTCCGGTGCGCGGTCTCGTCGGCGAGCGTCGGGTTGCCGGCGAACCAGGCGCGGGCGTCGGCCTCCGGGTAGAGCCGCGGCAGGTGCGCGTGGAAATCGGGGTCGGAGGCGACGATCGCGACCACGGGGGCGGCCAACGCGCGTTCGACGTTGCCCGCCGACAGCGCCGCGCGCAGCCGCAGCTTCGAGCCGACGCTGCGGAGGAACAGGAACCGCGCCGGCGAGCAGTTGGCCGAGGTCGGGCCGAGCTTGGCGAGATCGTAGAGCGCGCGCAGCGTGCCGTCCTCGATCGGCCGGTCGGTCCAGCGCCATGCGGTGCGCGCGTCGACGAACACGCGGCCGGCGCCGGGCGGGCCGGTCTCGTCCGCCTCCGATGCGACGACGGAGGGGTCCGCCCCCGACGCGACCGCGGACGCGTCCGCGACGGACGCGACGGCATCGTCCGCCCCCGACGCGGCGGCATCGTCCGTCACCGTCTCGGCCGCGCCGGCCGCTTGGTGCCGCGCGTCGCCGGCCGGGTGGTCGGAGACGCCGCTCAGAGCTCCACCTGCTCGACCGACACGACCTCCGGCACGTAATGGCGGAGCATGTTCTCGATGCCGTGCTTCAGCGTCGCGCGCGAGGACGGGCAGCCCGAGCAGGCGCCCTGCATGTGCAGCGACACCACGCCGTCATGGTAGCCGTGGAACACGATGTCGCCGCCGTCGGCCGCGACCGCCGGCCTGACCCGGGTGTCGAGCAGTTCCTTGATCTGCTCCACCACCTCGCGATCCTCCGGACGGATCGCCTCGTGCGCCGGATCGATCGCCTCGCCCTCGAGCGCCGGCGCGCCGGAGACGAAGTGCTCGACCAGCGCGCCGAGCACGACCGGCTTCAGCGCCGCCCAGTCGGCACCGTCCGACTTCGTCACCGTCACGAAATCGGCGCCGAGGAACACGCGCGCGACGTCGGGTTCGGCGAACAGGCGGGATGCCAGCGGCGACCGGGTCGCGGTCTCGACGGACGCGAAATCGGCGGTGCCGCCGTTCGGGACCACCGCGCGGCCCGGCAGGAACTTGAGGGTGGCCGGGTTCGGCGTGCCCTCGGTCTCGATGAACATGTCGGCCTGTCCTTGTTCCGTCCGGGTCGGCCGGACGCTATAAGCGGGTGCGCACGACATGGCGCGCCGCGCGTCGGCGCGCAACGTCCATGGACGTGCGGACAGGTCTCCGGGAAACCCGCCATGCGCCGCCTCGCCGCTCTCCTCGCCCTCCTCGCGGCCGGCGCGCCCTGGCATCCCGCCGCCGCCGAGCCGCTCGCCTTCGTGCTCAACTCGGCCGGCGCCTCGATCAGCGAGATCGACGCCAATACGATGCAGGAGGTGCGTCGCGTCCCGGTGCTGCGCGAGCCGCACCACCTGGCCCTCACCCCGGACGGGCGATCCCTCGTGGTCGGCGACACCGCGGGCAACGCGCTGTTCTTCCTCGACCCCGACACCGGCGCCGTGCAGCGCCAGATCACGGTGAGCGACCCCTACCAGATCTTCTTCAGCCCCGACGGCCGCTTTCTCACGGTCGCCGGCCTCGCCCGCAACCAGGTCGACATCTACGACGCCGCCGACGATCACCTGCTGCACCGCGTGCCGGCGCCGTCGATGCCGAGCCACATGAACTATTCGCCCGACAGCAAGATCGTCTACGTGAGCCTGCAGGACACCAACCGCCTGATCGCGATCGAGACGGCCACCGGCCGCGTGGTCTGGAACAAGCCGGTGTGCAAGACCCCGGCGGGCGTGCTCTGGCACGACGGCCGCATCCTGGTCGGCTGCATGGGTGCGACCGGCATCGCCGTGGTCGATCCCGCGAGCGGCGCCGTGATCCGGTCCGTCAGCACCGGCCGCGGCGCGCACAACCTGTTCATGAGCCCGGACGGCAAGACGCTCTACGTTTCGAACCGCGTCGCCGGCACGATCTCGCTGCTCGACCCGACGACGCTCGCCGTTCTCCGCACCTGGTCGGTGCCGGGCGGCCCCGACGACATCACCTTCGCCGCCGACGGCAAGATCTGGGCGAGCCTGCGCTGGCGCCAGCACGTCGCGGTGATCGACCCGGCGACCGGCGACTACACCACGATCCCGACCGGCCGCTCGCCGCACGGCATCTGGCTCAACACGCAGAAGCGGCCGCAGCGCGTGGCGGCGGCGGCGGGCTGACATCGCGCGCGCCGGCCGCCGCCCGTCGGGCCCGCCGCCCGCACCGGTCCGAACCGTCGCTCCGACCGCGGCCGCGGACACCGACGACGGGGTCGAGCGGCTGCGCGCGCGGACCCGGGACACGCCGGACCGGCCGGAGGCGTGGTTCGCGCTCTGCTGCGCCCTGCTGCGCGGGGGCGATCCGTCCGCGTCCGCCCTGCTGCCGGCGCTCGACCGGTTCGCCGATCACGCGCCCGGCTGGACGGCGCTCGGAACCACGCTGCTCGATCGCGGTCAGCCCCGGGCGGCACTCGCATCCTTCGAGCGCGCCCGCGCCGCCGACCCGCGCGCGGCCGGCGCGCTTCTCGGCATCGCCGGCGCGCTGCTGACGCTCGGACGGACCGACGACGCGGTCGCGGCCGCCGACCTCGCGGCGCGCGCGGCCCCTGGCGGTGCCGCCTTCTTCCTGCAGGGTCGGGCGCTCCGGGCGGCGGGCGCGTTCGGGCGCGCCGAGGCCGCGTTCGAGCGTGCCGTGCAGGAGGATGTCGGACATGCGGCGGCGTGGTTCGCGCTCGGTTCGCTGCGCTCCGACAGCGGCAACCTGCCCGGCTCGATCGCGGCGTTCCGCGCGGCACTCGCCGCCAGGCCCACGCTGCACGAGGCGGCGTTCAACCTCGGCGTCGCGCTCGCCGAAAGCCACGCGCTCGACGACGCGCTCGACGCGTTCGCGCGTGCGTGGTGCCTACGTCGCGGATCCCTCGGGCGGATCGCCCAGGCGCTGGTCTCGTCCCCCTGCGGGTGTCTCTTCCTCGACCCCGGCGATCTCCGACGCGCCCTCGCCGCGCGGGCGTGACGCGCGGAAGCGGCGGCGATAATGGCCCGGGCCGCCGAGCAGGGTTCCGGCGGTGCCCTGGTAACGCGCGACGTCGGCCGGCGAGAAGGTCTCGAAGGCGAGTTCCAGCGTCTCGCGACGGACCGGCACGCACTGCACCACCGGCGTGCCGCGCGCGAGCACGCCGTCGAAGGCGCGATCGGTCCACACCGCCGGGAACAGGATGCCGACGTCGTGGAACGTGTCGGCGTCGACCAGTCCCGACAATGCCTGGAAGGGCAGGTCGAAGCGGTTGGCCGGATGACACACGAACAGCGACCAGCCGGGCTCGAGCGCCACGGTCCAGAACAGGTTGAACTTGACCACCACCTGGTCGGCCGCGTGGAACGGCGTGCCCTCGACCTGGGCCGGCGCGTGAAAGGCGATCGGGGCGCGCGGATGCAGCGTCGCCCCGAGTTTCGGGACCGCCCAGTCCCAGGACAGACGACCGCCCGCGACCGTGACGTCGCAGGGCAGCGGCAGGACGAAGCCATGCGTCATCGCGTCGACGAAGGGCGGACAATGCTTGACGGTCCTGACCGGCCCCGGGTGCAGGTCGGAATCCGCTTCCGGCTTCATCCGGCGCAACCAGTCCGGAAGCGCCGCCCGCGAAGGCGCCGGACGGGGCAACAGCCCGTCCAGCGCCGGATCGCAACGGAAGGTGACCTTCACCTCGGTCCAGGCCGGTCGTTCGGACCGCGCCTCAGGTCTTCTGCGGATTCCAGCTCTTGATCAGGTCGTCGTAGGCGACCGTCTTGCCGGGCGGCTTCTCGTCCGCGAGCTTCCGCTGCGGCGCCAGGTTGCCGTCCTTCTTGGCCTGATCGTACCAGTAGTCGGCGGACTTCACCGGGTTCATCACCGGGCCGAGTTCGCCCTGCACGCCCGAGCGCTGCAGACGCGTCATGATCGCGTCCTGGTCGCGCGCGAGACCGTCCATCGCCTGCTGGTCGCTGACCTGGCCGCTGATCGCGTTCGAGACGTTCTGCCACCAGACCTGCGCCATCTTGCCGTAATCCGGCACGTTCACGCCGGTCGGCGTCCAGTCCTTCACCGTCGGCGACCGGTAGAACTCGACCAACCCGCCGAGCCTTGGCGCCGCCTTGCTCGCGGCGTCCGACATGATGTCGCTGGTGCGGATGATGTGGTTCGACACCAGGAACTTCTTGAGCGTGACCACTTTCGAGGTGGTGAACTGGGCATAAAGCCAGCCCGCCTTCACGCGCTCCTTCGGTGCGTATTTCAGCATCGTCCAGCAGCCGCAATCCTGGTAGCCGACCTTCATCCCCTCCTGCCAGTAAGGGCCGTGCGGCGACGGTGCCATCCGCCATTTCGGCGTGCCGTCGGCGTTCATCACCGGCAGTTTCGGGTCGGACAGCGCGGCCGTGAACGCGCTGTACCAGAAGATCTGCTGCGCGATATGGCCCTGGCCGGGCACCGGTCCGGCCTCGAGAAAGTCCATGCCGGCGGCCTCGGGCGGCGCGTATTTCTTCAACCACTCGACATATTTGGTGAGCGCGTACACCGCGGCCGGGCCGTTCGCATCGCCGCCGCGAGTGATCGAGGAGCCATTCGGGCGACCGTTGGTCATTCGGATGCCCCACTCGTCGACCGGCTTGCCGTTCGGCAGACCCTTGTCGCCGGCGCCAGCCATCGAGAGCCACGCATCGGTGAAGCGCCAGCCGAGCGACGGATCCTTCTTGCCGTAATCCATGTGGCCGTAGATGCGCTGGCCGTCGAGCTGCTTGACCGTGTTGGTGAAGAAATCGGCGATGTCCTCGTAGGCGGACCAGTTCACCGGCACGCCGAGCTCGTAGCCGAACTGCTTCTTGAACGCCGCCTTCAGTTCAGGGCGCTCGAACCAGTCGTGCCGGAACCAGTACAGGTTCGCGAATTGCTGGTCGGGCAGCTGGTAGAGCTTGCCGTCCGTGAAGGTGCCGAACGACAAGCCCATGAAATCGGGCAGGTCGAGGCCGGGGTTCGTGACGTCCTTGCCGTCGCCCGCCATGAAGTCCGTCAGCGAGCCGTCGACGATGTCGTGGTAGCGCGGATGCGTGCCGATGAAGTCGCTGTCGTTCATCCAGAAATCGTAGATCGGGCGGCCCGACTGCATCTCGACTTCGATCTTGTCGACCAGCAGGCCCTCGTCCATCAGGTTGTGGTTGACCTTGATGCCGGTGATCTCGTCGAACGCGCGCGTCAGCACCTTCGATTCGTACTCGTGCACCTTGAGGATTTCGGAGACCGTATTGAGCTCCATGCCCTTGTAGGGCTTGGCCGCGCCGATGAACCACTCGAGCTCGGCCATCTGCTGGTCCTTCGACAGCGACGACGGCTGGAACTCGGAATCGACCCATTTCTTGGCGGCATCGACCTGCTGCGCGTGCGACGTGCCGCTCCTGATCAGCATGCCGGCGCCGACGGCCGCCGCACCCTTCACGACGTCGCGTCTCTTGATGTCCATGATCTTGGTCCTCCTGTTTTTTGGTTCGGTCGGGCGGGGTTCAGGCGAAACGGAACATCGCGGCCCCGAACACGACCGCGATGGCGAGCGGCGCCCACAGCGCGCCGCCGTCCAGCCGGATCCACGCGATGAAGATGTACGCCGCGCCGAGCAGCGACACGAAGAAGCGGTCGCCGCGGGTGGTCGCGAACCCGAGAATGCCGCGGCGCGGCGACTCCGGCCGGACGATCGCGAGCGTGGTCAGCACCGCGAGCGCGGTCGCGATCAGCACGAAGAACAACCCGGTTTCCCAGGTCCAGGCCATCCAGGCGAGACCCATCGTCATGTCCTAGACGCGGCCAAGGGCGAAGCCCTTGGCGATGTGGTTGCGCACGAACCAGATCACGATGGCGCCCGGGATCATGGTCAGCACGCCCGCCGCGGCGAGCAGACCCCAGTCGGCGCCGGCGGCCGAGATCGCCTGCGTCATGACCGCGACGATCGGCTCCGCGTGGTTCGCGGTCAGCGTGGTCGCGAGGAGCTGCTCGACCCACGAGAACATGAAGCAGAAGAAGGCCGCGACGCCGATGCCGTTCTTGATCAGGGGGATGAAGATCTTGATGAAGAAGCGCGGGAACGAGTAGCCGTCGAGGGACGCGGTCTCGTCGATCTCGCGCGGCACGCCGGAGATGAAGCCCTCGAGGATCCAGACCGCGATCGGTACGTTGAACAGGCAGTGCGCCAGGGCCACCGCCCAGATCGTGTCGAACAGCCCGATCGACGAGTAAAGGTTGAAGAACGGCAGCGCGTAGACCGCAGGCGGTGCCATCAGGTTCGACAGCAGCCAGAAGAACAGGTGCTTGTCGCCGATGAACCGGTAGCGACTGAACGCGTAGGCCGCGGGCAACGCGATGCTGACCGACAGCACGGTGTTGATCGCGACGTAGGAGATCGTGTGGAGGAAACCGTTGGTCCACACCGGATCGTCGAAGATGTGCGCGTAGTGAGCGAGCGTCGGCGCGTGCGGGTAGAGCGTGAGGCCGGCGTTGATCTCGTTGTTGGTCTTGAAGCTCATGTTGAGCAGCCAGTAGACCGGCAGCATGAGCGCGATCATGTAGGCCACGATGCCGAAGCGCCTGGTCATGCCGAACGCCCCTGCTCGACATGGGTCGTGTAGGTGAAGAACACCCAGCACACCGTCAGCGTGATCAGGTTGTAGACCAGCGAGTAGGCCGCCGCGTTGCCGAGGTCGACCTGGCCGAGCGCCAGCTTCACGAGGTCGAGCGACAGGAAGCTGGTCGCCTCGCCGGGGCCGCCGCCGGTGACGACGAAGGGTTCGGTGTAGATCATGAAGCTCTCGACGAAACGCAGCAGCACCGCGATCACGAGCACCTTGCGGAGCTTCGGGAACTCGATCCGCCGGAACACCGCGAGGCGGGACGCGCCGTCGATCCGGGCTGCCTGGTAGAACGCGTCGGGGATCGCCTTGAGCCCGGCGTAGCACAGCAGCGCCACCATCGAGGTCCAGTGCCAGACGTCGATGATCACGATCGTCGCCCAGGCGGATGTCGGGTCCTCGGTGTCGTTGTAGTGGATGCCGAGCCCGTTCAGCGCCGCACCGAACAGGCCGATGTCCTGGCGGGCGAAGATCTGCCAGATCGTGCCGACCACGTTCCAGGGAATCAGCATCGGCAGCGCGATCACCACGAGGACGGCACCGACCTGCCAGCCGCTCTTCGGGATGCACAGCGACACCGCGATCCCGAGCGGGATCTCGATGGCGAGGATCACGAACGAGAAGATGAAGTTCCGCACCAGCGCGCCGGCGAAGCGGGCACCGATGTCGGAGGTCGGATCGAGCAGGCTCTGGAACCAGCCGGCGCCGTTCCAGAAGAAGCTGTTCTGCCCCATCGTGTCCTGGACGGAGTAGTTCACGACCGTCATGACCGGGACCAGCGACGAGAACAGGACGAAGGCCAGCACCGGCAGGACGAACAGCCAACCCCTGTTGTAGACCGTCTTGTCGTTCACGCCGCCTCTCCTGCGACGAGCAGGTCGTCGACGTAGACATGCGCGTGACGCGGCTCGAAGGCGAGCATGGCCGCATCGCCGTCGATCGAGACGTCGTCGGGCAAGGTCGCGACCAGCTCCGACGACCCCAGGCTGACATGGGCGAGGCGGGTCCGGCCGAGGTCGTCGACGCGACGCACCCGCACCGGGATCGAGCCGCCGCGCGGCACCACCGACAGGTGCTCCGGCCGGATCCCGAGCTGCGTCCGGCGCTCGGACGCGATCTCGTAGCCATGCTGGAGCCGGAACTCGACGTTCTCGACGAACGCCGAGCGTCCCACCACGCGCGCGTCGAGGAAGTTCATGCCCGGCGAGCCGATGAAATAGCCCACGAAGGCGTGCGCCGGCCGCTCGAACAACTCCGCCGGCGTGCCGATCTGCAACGCGGCGCCGTCCTTCATCACCACCACGCGATCGGCGAACGTCAGCGCCTCGACCTGGTCGTGGGTCACGTAGATCATCAGCAGGTCGAGCGCCCGGTGAACCTCCTTGAGCTTCGAGCGCAGATCCCACTTCAGCGCCGGATCGATCACCGTCAGCGGCTCGTCGAACAGCACCGCCGAGACGTCGCGGCGCACGAGGCCACGGCCGAGCGAGATCTTCTGCTTGGCGTCGGCGGTCAGGTTGCGGGCGCGCTTGCCGAGCACGGGCGCGAGCTCCAGCATGGCGGCCACCTCGGCGACGCGACGATCGATGTCCGCGCGTGGCATGCGCCGGTTGCGGAGCGGAAAGGCGAGGTTCTCGCCGACCGTCATCGTGTCGTAGATCACCGGGAACTGGAACACCTGCGCGATGTTGCGGTGTTCGGTCGGGGTCCGCGTGACGTCGCGATCGTCGAACAGCAGCCGTCC
This sequence comes from Acetobacteraceae bacterium, assembly GCA_965199345.1. Classification (GTDB taxonomy): domain Bacteria; phylum Pseudomonadota; class Alphaproteobacteria; order Acetobacterales; family Acetobacteraceae; genus CAXTPV01. The sequence goes on along the minus strand of CBDARA010000002.1, from coordinate 3,378,840 downwards.
CTCGGACGGGATCAGCAGCCCCGAGATGATGTTGAGCAACGTCGTCTTGCCGCAACCCGATGGGCCGAGCAGAGCGTAGGCGAGACCGTGCTCCCACACGTGGTGGATCGGCTTCAACGCGTAGTGTGCGCCGCCGTCGTACGAGTGGCCGATGCCCTCGAGCGTGATGGTGGACATGGCGCTCCCGTCAGGCCGCGCGGGCGACGGTCGGGGTCGCGACCGCCCGGCCGGCCGCGTCGAACACGAACAGGCCGCGCTCGTCGACCACCACGGCCGTCCGTGCGCCCGGCGACCAGTCGTGCATGCCGCGCACCAGCGTCACCAGACGTCCGGCATCCGTGTCGACGTGGACGAAGCTTTCTCCGCCGCTGAGCTGGGTCGCGATCACCGTGCCGGGAAAGCGTAGACCCTCGACGCCGGCGGGGGCGTCGTCGAGGCGCGCGTGCTCGACGCGGAAGCCCAGCCGGTAGCGACCGTCCGCGAGCCCGGTGCAGAGCCCGCCGGCGGGCGCCGCCCGATCGGCGCCGACGCGGATCAGCGCGCCCTCCTTCACGGCATCGACCTCGTTCAGCGGCGGATCGGAGAAGACGCGAGCCGCTTCGATGTTCGCGGGCACGCGGTAAACGGCCGCGGTGTCGCCGACCTGGGTGAGCCGCCCCTCGGACAGCGTCGCCGTCCGGCCGCGCAGCAGCAACGCCTCGGTCGGTTCCGTCGTCGCGTAGACCAGGATCGCCCCGGACGCGGCGAAGATCCGAGGCAGTTCCTCGCGCAGCTCCTCGCGCAGCTTGTAGTCGAGGTTGGCGAGCGGCTCGTCGAGCAGGACCAGCTCGGCCCGCTTGACCAGGGCGCGCGCGATCGCGGTGCGCTGCTGCTGACCGCCGGACAGTTGCGCCGGCAGTCGGTCGAGCATCGTCTCGAGCCGCAGCACGCGCGCCGCTTCGCCGACGCGCCGCTCGATCTCGTCACGCCCGACCCCCGACACGCGAAGCGGCGAGGCGATGTTCTCGCGCACGCTGAGCGACGGGTAGTTGACGAATTGCTGGTAGACCATCGCGACCGAGCGCTTCCGCACCGGCACCCGATGCATGTCCCGCCCGTCGAGCGTGATCCGGCCGCTCGTCGCGTGTTCGAGCCCGGCCATCAGCCGCATCAGCGTCGTCTTGCCGGACAGCGTCGGGCCGAGCAGCACGTTCATGGTGCCGCGCTCCAGCGCGAGCGACACGTGCGCGATGTGATCGTCGGCCCCGACCCGCAAGCCGACGTCGTCGAGCACGAGACTCACGCCGCGAGATCCCGCGCGGTCATCTCCCTGATCGCCGCGTCGATGCGGCGGATGGATGCGTCGTCGAGCCGGAGCCCGAGCTTGCTGCGCCGCCACACCACGTCCTCGGCCGAGCGCGCCCATTCGTGCTGCACCAGGTAGCGGAGCTCCGCGTCGGTCAGGCCGGCGCCGTGGTCTTCGCCGAGGTCGGCCATCGACGTCGCGGCCCCGAGCAGGACGCGCGCCCGCGTCCCGTAGGCGCGCGTCAGACGCGTCGCGAGGCGCGCCGAAAGGAAGCCGTAGTCGCGCCGCAAGGTGGCCGCCGTGCGGTCGAAACCGGTCATCGGGAAATCGCCGCCAGGCAGCGGCGCCTCGCCGGTCCAGCCGGCGCGACGTCCGGTCGGCTGCGGCAGATGCGGCGCCATCTGCTTCAGCACCGCCTCCGACAATTTGCGGAAGGTCGTGATCTTGCCGCCGAAGATCGACATCAATGGCGGCTGGTCGCCCGCCGCCTCCAGTGTCAGTACGTAGTCCCGCGTGACCGCCTGGGCCGATCCCTCGCCCTCGTCGTGCAGCGGGCGCACGCCGGAATAGGTCCAGACCACCATCTCCGGGGTGACCGGCTTGACGAGATACTCGCTCGCCGAGCGGCACAGATAGGCGATCTCGTCGTCCGACGCGCGCACCTGCGCCGGGTCGCCCTTGTAGTCGAGGTCGGTGGTGCCGATCAGCGTGTAGTCGGTCTCGTACGGGATGACGAAGAAGATCCGCTTGTCGGCGTTCTGGAAGATGTAGCAGCCGTTGTGCTCGGTGAGCCGCGGCACGACGATGTGGCTGCCCTGCACCAGCCTGACCGGCGCGCGCGAATTGCCGCGGATCACCTGGCCCGCGACCTCGGACACCCAGGGCCCGGCGGCGTTGACGAGCGCGCGGGCGCGGATCGTGCGGGTCGCGCCGCTTTCCTCGTCACGGACGACGAGCGTCCAGGCACCGTCCTCGCGGGTCGCCGAAACGCAGCCGGTGCGCGGCGCGATCACCGCGCCCTTCTCTGCGGCATCGAGCGCGTTCAGCACGACGAGCCGCGAGTCCTCGACCCAGCAATCGGAATACTCGAAGCCGCGCTTGAACTCCGGCTTCAGTGCAGCACCGATCGGATCGCGGTGGAGCGCCACGGTGCGCGTCGGCGGCAGCTGCTTACGGCCGCCGATATTGTCGTAGATCAGCAGGCCGAGGCGCAGCACCCAGGCCGGCCTGAGATTGCGATGGAACGGCAGCAGGAAGCGCAGCGGCCACACGATATGCGGCGCGATCCGCCACAGCACCTCGCGCTCGCGGAGCGCCTCGCGCACCAGGCGGAACTCGTAATATTCGAGATAGCGGAGACCGCCGTGGATCAGCTTGGTCGACGCGCTCGACGTGCCGGAGCCGAGATCGCGCTTCTCGCTCAGGAAGACGCGCCAGCCGCGACCGGCCGCGTCGCGCGCGATGCCGGTCCCGTTCACACCGCCGCCGATGATGGCGATGTCGAACAGCTCCGAGCCTGCCGTCGTGCTGGCCATGGACGAACGCGTCTCCCGCTCGGCACGTGTCGTGCTCTTTCGGTTTGCATCAGCGCACGAAGAAACCGAACGTGCAAGCGATCATGTTTCGCCCTCGATCTCCGTCCCGCCGGTTTCGATCACCTCCACCTCGTGGCGCCGGCAGAGCTCGGCTTCGGCGTGCTGCAACCGGTCGGTGACCAGCGTGTCGATCTCGTCGAGACGCGCGATCCGCACGGGCGCGCGACGGGTGAACTTGCTCGCGTCGGTGACCAGGACGACGCGCCGGGCGTTCTCGATGATGGCGCGCGAGACCTGTACCTCGCGCGCGTCGTAGTCGAGCAGCGTGCCTTGCGCGTCGATCGCCGACGTGCCGATGATCGCGACGTCGACGCTGTAGTGCCGGATCAACCCGACCGCCATGTGCCCGACGATCCCGCCGTCGCTCGGGCGGATCTGGCCGCCGGCCACGACGACCTCGATCGCGGGGTTCCGATAGAGCTCGGTCGCGACGTTGATGTTGTTGGTGATGACCAGCAGCCCGTGCCGCGCGGCGAGCGCGCGCGCGACCTCCTCGGTGGTCGTGCCGAGATTGATGAAAAGCGAGGACTGGTCCGGGATCAGGGACGCCGCCCGCTCGCCGATCCGCCGCTTCTCCTCGCAACGGACGAGCTTGCGGGCCTCGTAGGCGAGGTTCGCGACCGAGGACGAGATCAGCGCGCCGCCATGCACGCGCGTCAGCACGCCGGCGTCGCAGAGCTCGTTGAGGTCGCGCCGCACCGTCTGCGGGGTCACCGCGAACCGGACGGCCAGATCCTCCACCCCGACGCGACCCGCGGCGCGGGCGAGATCCACGATCCGCGCCTGCCGGCGGGCGGCGACGCGCGTCGCGCCGTCCGCCAACGGCGGCCGCTGCTCGTCGGCGGGCGCGCTCGGCGCGTCCGGCACGGTCAGACCCCGAAGTTGAAGGCGATCGAGACCCGCAGGCCGGTGCCGCGATACGGCCGCACCTGATGCAGCAGCCAGGAGGGGAACAGGAACAGCAGGCCGGGCCGCGGCCGGATGGTCTCGGCGCTGCCCGCGGCGCGCCAGTCTGGGTCGGCGAAGCGGAGCGCCGGCGCGTTCATGCCGGGACCCGGCCCGCGTGGATCGAGCATCTCGAACTCGCCGCCGAGCGCCTCGTCCGCGTGGCACCCGCCGTCGTCCACGTAGTAGGTGCCCGACCAGAACGAGCCCGGATGATAGTGACAGATGTTGCTGTCGCCCGGCCCGTTCACGTTCGCCCAGGCCTGCATCTTCCAGGCCGGCGCGACCGGCGCGCCGGCGCGGTCGACCACCAGCCTGGTCGCGAGTTCGCGCGCGATCCCGAGCACCTCGGCGGCGGCCGGGCCGCCCCAGGCCGGCAGGTCGCGATCCGAATGCCAGCCGCCGGCGTTCGAGGCCCGCACGGTCTCGCTTTCGGCGCGGCGCGCGAGGATGGCGGCACGCAGCGTCGCGTTCCTCGCCTCGCCGTCCGGCAGCTCGACCGCCGCGACGGGCGTCGCGAACAGTCCGCGCACGTTGATGTCGAGCCGCGCCATGCTTGTCTTCCCGGCTTTGGTCGGCATCACAATAGGCAAGCCGCACCTGGACGTCAGGGGGCGCCGGTGCAGCGCGACCGGACGGGCATGCGCGTGACCGACCGGTGGACCGGTCGGCACGCAACCGGCCGAAACACCAGACCGGCGATCGAGGCCGGCGTCAGACAGGGTCCAAGATGACAGCCAGCAAGCAGATCCTCGCGATCGACCAGGGCACCACCTCCACCCGGTCGATCGTCTACGACGCGACCGCGAACCCGCTCGCGATCGAGCGCCGCGAGTTCGCGCAGAGCTACCCCGAGCGCGGCTGGGTCGAGCACGATCCCGAGGACATCTGGCGCGACGTGCTCGCGACCGCCCGTGCGGTGATCGAGGCGCGCGGCGGCGCCGGCGAGATCGAGGCGATCGGCATCACCAACCAGCGCGAGACCGTGGTCGTGTGGGAGCGCGACACCGGCCGCGCCGTCACCAACGCGATCGTCTGGCAGGACCGGCGCACCGCGCGCTTCTGCGACGCGATGCGGGAAAGCGGCGCCGAAGCGTTCATCCAGGCGCGCACCGGCCTGCTGATCGATCCCTATTTCTCGGCCTCGAAGCTGCGCTGGATCCTCGACGAGGTCGCGGGCGCCCGTGCCGCGGCCGAGGCCGGCCGCCTCGCCTTCGGCACGATCGATTGTTTCCTGCTCTGGCGGCTGACCGGTGGCCGCGTGCACGCGACCGACGCGAGCAACGCGTCGCGCACCCAGCTCTTCAACATCCGCACCGGCGAATGGGACGACGAGCTGCTCCGGCTGTTCGGCATCCCGCGCGCGATGCTGCCCGACGTGCGCGACAACGCCGGCCTGTTCGGCGCCACCGACGCCGACCTGTTCGGCCGCCCGATCCCGATCGCCGGCATGGCGGGCGACCAGCAGGCGGCGGTGATCGGCCAGGCGTGCCTCGAGCCCGGCATGGCGAAATCGACCTACGGCACGGGCTGCTTCATGCTGCTCAACACCGGCGCCGACGCGATCGCGTCGGACCGCCTGCTGACGACGATCGCCTACCGGCTCGACGGCCGCACCACCTACGCGCTGGAAGGCGCGATCTTCGCCGCCGGCGCCGCGATCAGATGGCTCCGCGACGGCCTCGGCCTGATCACCCACGCGTCGCAGACCGACGACATGGCCACCTCGGTCGCCGACAGTCACGGTGTCTACATGGTGCCGGCCTTCGTCGGCCTCGGCGCGCCGCACTGGGATCCCGACGCGCGCGGCCTGATCTCCGGCCTCACGCTCGGCTCGACGGCCGCGCATCTCGCACGCGCGGCGCTCGAAGCGGTCGCCTACCAGACGCTCGACCTCGCCGACGCCATGCGCCACGACGGCGCCGGCGAGACCCGCGCGCTCCGCGTCGACGGCGGCATGGCGGCGAACGACTGGTTCTGCCAGTTCCTCGCCGACATGCTCCACGTGCCGGTCGAGCGCCCGACCGAGCTCGAATCCACCGCGCGCGGCGCCGCCTTCCTCGCCGGGCTCGGGGTCGGGGTCTGGAGCGGCACCGAGGCGATCGCCGCCACCTGGCGGAGCGGCCGCGTGTTCGAGCCGCGCATGGCACCCACGCTGCGGGACCAGCTGGTCGCGGGATGGCACGAGGCGCTCGCCCGCACCATCCTCAAACCGGGCTAGAACATCGTTCGATCGAACAGAACCGTTCGTTCAGAGAACGCTGTCTTCTCCTGAACATGGAGCACGTTCACCGGCTCGTCCCGAGCCGATCGTGCTCTCGGCGACGGGTCGACCCGACGGCGCGGCAGTCGATCGCGCGGCCGTTCCGGCCCCTGCGCGCGGCGCCCAGATTCCGCCACCACGGACCTCCGTTCGGTCGCATTTTACGCTAGTATCCCCCCGTATCCCGACGCTCGCGTCGGTCGCGGCAGGCGGAGGCAGGCGTGACGGCTCGGATCCTCGTCGTCGACGACGTCGTTTCCAACGCGCGCCTGCTCGAGGCCCGGCTCACGGACGCCTATTACGAGGTCCGCACCGCGCGCGACGGCCACGCGGCGCTGGCGCTCGCCCGGGACTGGCTGCCCGACCTGATCCTGCTCGACGTGATGATGCCGGGCGCCGACGGCTACGAGGTGTGCCGGGCGCTGAAATCCGCCGAAACGACGGCGTCGATCCCGGTGATCCTGGTGACCGCGCTGCGCGACGCCCCCGACCGGGTGCGCGGCCTCGACGCCGGCGCCGACGATTTCCTGACCAAACCGCTCGAATACGAGATCCTGCAGGCGCGGGTGAAGAGCGCGCTCCGCCTCAAGCGCATCACCGACGAGTGGCGCGCCCGCGGCATGGCGGCCCGCGCGCTGGCGCTGGCGGCGCGGCCATCGGCCGCCGCCGACGGCGGGACGGTGCTGATCGTCGACGATTTCGCCGCCCGCGCCGCCCGCCTCCACGCGGTGCTGAAACGCGGGAACCGCCTCGCCACCACCGCCGTCGACGAGCGCGCGGCGCTCGAGGCCGCCGCGTCAAACCCCCCCGACCTCGTCGTGCTGAGCCTCGGCCTGATCGGCGACGATCCGCTCCGCCTGATCGCCCGTCTCGGCGCGTCGGCCGACACCCGCGACATCCCGATCCTGGTGCTCGGCGACAAGGAGGACCGGCGCGGGCTCGCCAACGCGCTCGAGATGGGCGCCGCGGACTGCCTGATGATGCCGCTCGACGACGACGAGCTGGCGATGCGGGCGCGCAACCTCGTGCGCCGCAAGCTGCTGCAGGACCGGCTCCGCGCCGATGTCGACCGCGCGCTCGCGATGGCGGTGTCGGACCCGCTCACCGGCCTGTTCAACCGCCGCTACCTGCTCGGCGCCCTCGCCGGGCACGCCCGCGACCCGGGCGGACGGACGCTCGCCGCCTGCATGATCGACGTCGACCATTTCAAGCGCATCAACGACGAGCACGGGCACGCGGTCGGCGACCTGGTCCTGACCGAGGTGGCCGACCGGCTGCGCGCCGCGGCGATGCCGGTCGACCTCGTGGCGCGGCTCGGCGGCGAGGAGTTCATCGTGCTGACGGACGCCGCCGACGCCGGCGCGCTCGCGGCGCGCGCCGAAACCCTCCGCGAAACGATCGAGGGCACCGCGTTCCGGAACGACATCCGCATCACCGTCAGCGTCGGCGTCGCGTCGGTCGATCCGGACGCGTCACCGGAAGAAACGCTCTGCCGCGCCGACCGCGCGCTCTACGCCGCCAAACGCGCCGGCCGCAACCTCGTGCGGCACGAACCGGCACCCCACGCCACCGGGATCGCCGCGGCGCTCGGCCGATGAGTGCCGCCGACCGCTCGGCGCCGCGCAAGCCACCGGCGCGCGCGGCGGACGGCGACGCGGGCGGGCGCGAGATCGCGCGTCTCCGCGAGGCGCTGCGGCGGGCCGAGCAGGCGGGACGCCGTCTCGGCGGCGAACGGGACCGGGCACGCCGCGACGCCGAGCGAAGCCGCGCGGTGACCCGCCTGACGCGCGACGCCAACCGGATCGCCGATCGCGACGCCGCGGCGGACGCGCCGGCGGACGGTCTCGGCGTCGCGCTGCTGGCCGCGATCGCCGGCGCCTCGGGCGCGACGCACGCCGCGATCCTGCAGGCCGACCGGCTGCGACCCGGTCCGTTCGCCGTGACGCACGGGATCGGCGTCGAGGCGGGACAGGAGGTCCGGCTCGCCTCGCCGTCGCGTTTCCTGTTCGGCCCGGGCGGCCCGGGCGGCCCGGGCGGCGCGGACGGCGATCCGGCGGGCGGACCCGACGCCTCCTGTCTGGCGGCGCTGGTCGGGGGCGGGTCCTTCCTTTGGGCGCACGATCCCGAGAGCGGCCGCGCCCTCGCGCTCGGTCGAGCGGGCGGCGCGCCCGCGGTCGCCGGCTTCGAGGCGGCCGATCGCGAGATCGTCGACGCGGCGCTGTTCGCCTACGGCGATGTCCTCCTCCGCAAGCGATCCGAGATCACGCTGCGGGCGGCGAAACGCGCGGCCGAGGACGCGAGCAGCGCGCAGGCCCGCTTCCTCGCGACGCTGAGCCACGAGCTGCGGACGCCGCTCAACTCGGTGATCGGCTTCTCCGAGCTGCTGCTCGAGGCACGCTCCTGGATGCGGCGGCCGGAGCAGCAGAACGAGTTCCTGCGCGAGATCCTCGACAGCGGCCGGACGCTGCTGTCGCTGATCAACGAGATCCTCGACTTCTCGTCCTTCGGTCACGCGGCGCCGAAACTGCAGCCCGGCTGGGTGGCGGTCGATCGCCTCCTGCACGACGCGCGGCTCGGTCTGAGGGACGCGATCGCGCGCAGCGGGGTGGCGGTCGCGATCGCGACCGTCACGCCCGGTGCCGAGATCCGCGTCGATTACGACCGGTTCCGCCGCATACTGGCCAACATCGTCGGCAACGCGCTCAAGTTCACGCCGGCGGGCGGCGCGGTCGCGATCGGTTTCGAGCTCACCATCGGCGGGTCGGCCGGCTTGACGATCGCCGACACCGGCATCGGCATGCATCGCGACGACATCGCGCGCTCGCTCGAGCCGTTCGTCCAGCTCGACGACGGTGCCGCGCGCCGCTACGGCGGCAGCGGCCTCGGCCTGCCGATCGCCCGCCAGCTGATCGAGGCGCATGGCGGCGAGCTGGTGATCGACAGCCGCTTCGGCGCCGGCACCAGGGTGACGATCCTGCTGCCGGAGGGCAGCGCGCGCGCGTGCGGAACCGCTTCGGAGGACACAGCATGATCCGTCGTCTCGCCCGCGCCTCGTGCCCGCGCGCGCCGCTCGGCTGGGCGCCCCTCGGCTGGGCGCTGCTCGGCTGCGCTCGCGCTCGGGTCGGTCGCGGCGGGCGCCGCGGTGCCGCGACCCGCCGCCGACGAGAGGTCCGCGCGCGACGGTGCGGTCGCCGGGTCGGACCAGCAGGCGATCCGGTCCGTGATCACCGCCCAGCTCGACGCGTTCCGCCACGACGACGCCGACGGTGCCTATCGGATCGCGTCGCCCCATATCGAGACGCGGTTCGGCAACGCCGCGAACTTCCTCGCGATGGTCAAGACCACCTACCCCGCCGTGTATCGCGCGCACGACGTCAATTTCGGCCCGATCGTGCGACAGGACGGCGCGGTCGTGCAGCAGGTGGGATTGGTCGGACCGGACGGCGCGCGCGAGGTGGCGCTCTACAGCATGGAGCGCGAGGCGAACGGCTCGTGGCGGATCGACGGCTGCGTGCTCACCGCGGACACGAGCCAGGAGACCTGACCCGATCGGGTCGTGGAGCGCGGACACGTGAGGGAAGACACATGCGCGGCATCCTGATCCTGCTCGGCGCCATCCTGCTGCTGTCGGGGCTGCTGTTCGTCGGGCAGGGATCCGGCTGGTTCCCCTATCCGAGGAGCAGCTTCATGGTCGGTGCGTCGCCGTGGGCGGCGCGCGGCGCCGTGCTCGCGGCCGTCGGCGTGGCGCTGCTCTTCGCAAGCAGGGTCGGACGACGCTGAGCACGGGCGCACCGCCCGCGAGCGGCGCCGGCAGGCCGGGCGGCCGCCGGGTCGCCAAGTCGGATCTGCCGACGAAGATCTGCGCCCGTTGCGGCCGGCCGTTCAGCTGGCGCCGCAAATGGGCGCGCGACTGGGACGAGGTGCGCTACTGCTCGGACGCCTGCCGCCGCGACGCACGCTGACGGGCGTGGCCGCCGGCGGGCTGGGCTCGGAGACGGTCGGTCGCGCGATCACTCGTCGTTGCGGAAGGACGGGATTTTCCGGCACGACGCGACCCGTCGCGGCGACAGGCTGCGGAGATCGCTCGACCAGCAGCGATCCAGCACCGAGCAGTAGCAGGCGCGGAAACCGATCCGCGGGAGATGCGCCGTCAGCTGATCGAAGCGCCCCAGGTTCTCCGGCCGCCGCACCAGGCTGAGCATCGTCAGTCGCTCGGAGGCGCGCAGCACGTTGCCCGCCACGTCGCCGTCGGAGAGCCCGATCGCGCCCGAGGCCGCGCGGCCGTTTGCCTGCGCGCAGCAACGCGCGAACAGCGCCGACAGGCTCGGCACCTTCTGGCCGTCGTAGAACACCTCGAAGCTCTCGACCTTGGCGGGACCGACGCCGTCGTTGGTCACGTCGATGTCGTCATGCGCGTCGGTGCGATCGCCGGTGCGGATCTCGTCGACCTGCAGGAAGGGCCAGGAGTTCGCGGCGAGCAGTTCGCTCTGCGTCCGCTCGCCCGAGATCGCGACGATCAGCGACACGACGGAGATGAAGATCGCGGCACTGGCGGCGGCGAAATCGAACCAGTAGCGCCCGGTGTGGCGCGGATGGCCGACGATCTCGCGGGTGGAGGAGGGAGGCGGCTCGGACATGCGGACCCCGGTCGCTGACCGGGTCCATCCTGCCCGCGAGACGCCCGACGTTCCAGAGGGCCGCGTCCGGGCGGCGGGACCGCTCCGGATGCCGGCATCTCGGATCGCGGACCGCGCGGTGACCGCCGCCCACGGGGGACCGAGGTGCCAGCGCCGGCACCGCGCCCCCGCCCGCCGGAGCGCGCCGGCTCTTACTGCGTCTTGAGGTTGATCGCCGACGTCTTGCCGTTGCGGCCCTGCTCCATCTCGTAGGAGAGCGGCTGGTTCTCGTTCAACGTCGACATCCCGGCCTGTTCCACCGCCGAGATGTGCACGAAGACATCCTTGCTGCCGTCGGACGGCTCGATGAAGCCGTAACCCTTCGTCGCGTTGAACCACTTCACCTTGCCTGTAGGCATCGTCGCGTCCTTGGTGTCGGAGCCGCACAATGCGTCCGCCCGCCCGCCCGGTGCAATGCCGGTCGTGCGTGCCAGACTGTCGTCGCAATGCGGGACGGGATCCCGCGCGACCGATCGTCCCGAAGCGGCCGAGCCGGAACGCTTCGCACGCACGTCGCGTCCGGGTGGCGTCCGGGTCGCGTCCGCCGACTGGCCGACCGACGACGGCATGGCACCGCGCGCCTGCCGCGGGGGCGCGGACGATCGGGCGCCGACCGCGTCGTGTCCGCATGGACAGGACACCGTCGGTCCGCCGAAGCGGGGCGCGCGACAATCTTCCCCGGTGGACGAAGCCGACGACCCGATCGGGCCGTTGGCGCACGACGGAGAGATCGGACGCATGTCATGCAGACGACACGACCAGCCGCGGTGCCGCTCTCGGCGACCGCCCCCGACGACATCGGCGGCCGCGTGCGGACCGGGCGGAGGCGCCCGTGACGGGTGATCCGACCGACCGCGCCGCGGCTCCCGCCTTGCCGCCGGCGTCCGGCGAGGCGATCCCGGCACGACCGACATCGCCGGACGCGTCCGATGCCGGGCGGCCGGCGGAACGCCTGTTCCTGTCCGCCGAAGAGCTGACCGTTTCGCGCCGGACGCGCCAGACCGCGGTGCGGGTGTCGACCAGAACGGAGGAACGCATCCAGCATGTCGACGAGCCGCTCGCGCACCATCGCGTCGACATCGAGCACGTGTGGATCGACCGGGTCGTCGACGCCATACCGCCGACGCGGGAGGTCGACGGCGTCACGATCATCCCCGTCGTCGAGGAGGTCCTCGTTCTCGAGCGGCGGCTCCTGCTCAGGGAAGAGATCCATGTCCGAAAAGTGATCGTCGAGAGACGGCACGTCGAGGACGTGCTGTTACGGACAGAGGTCGTCGACGTCGAACGGACGGATCTCGGCATGAAACCGGAGGGCGGTCCCGCGGATAAGACCGTGTTGCATCAACGCAGCAAGGACGATCCGATATGAATGAGACCATCGTTGCCGTGTTCGACACGGCTGCACACGCGCAAGCGGCCATTGGCGATCTCGAGGCGGCCGGCATCCATTCCGGCGCCATCGAGAGCCACGCGAGCGCGATCAGTCCTTCCGGCACACTCGACCGGACGGACACGGCAGCCATGACGACGGCGTCCGCTCCGGCGGTCGGTCCGACGCGCGAAAAGGGGTTCTGGTCCAGCCTGTTCGGTGGCGAGCCCGCGCACGAGCACGACGTTTCGGTCTACGACCGCAGTCTCGAAGGCGGTTCGACGATGGTGACGGTGCGCTCGTCGTCCGAGCACGAAGCCACCACGATCATGGACGTGCTCGATCGGCACCAGCCGATCGACATCGACAGCCGCGCGAAGGATTACGGCCTCTACCAGGAAGGCAACGCGCAGACGACCGCCCTCGGCACCTCGGCCGCGAGCGAGCCTGCGGCGTACCCGGGAATGACCGCGGGGACGACGGGGAACGACGGCACGCCGGCGATCGGCACGCCGGCGATCGGCTCGACCACGTCCGCGATCGGAGACCAGACGCTCCAGCTTTCCGAGGAAAGCCTCGTCGTCGGCAAGCGCCTGGTGAACCGCGGCGGCACGCGCATCCGGCGCTACGTGGTCGAGGTGCCGGTCGAGGAGCAGGTCACGCTCCACGACGAGCAGGTCGTGCTCGATCGCCGGCCGGTGACGAACGGCCATCCGACCGATGCCGCGTTCACGGAAAGGACGATCGAGATGACGGCGACCGGCGAGGAGGTCGTGGTCGGCAAGACGTCGCGCGTCGTCGAGGAGGTCGCGCTGCGCAAGGAGGGACACGACCACACCGACACCGTGCGCGACACGGTGCGCAAGGAAGAGGTGGCCGTCGAGCAGGTTCCGAGCGACGGCGTCACGACGACGACCGGCACGGTGCCGGCCGCCGACCGCAAGATCTGACGAACGGCATCCCGGGCGCCGCGTCGGTGCCCGGGATCACCACGCGGCGGAAATCCGGCGCGCTCGCCGACGATCCTTCGCACGCGGTCCGGAGGGCGCCCACCGGGACGCCACGCGAACCTCGTCGCTGGACGTCCGGAACCATGCTGAAGCCTGCGTCCACACTGGCCGTCCTGCTGGGCGCCTCGGCCCTGCTCGGGGCCTGCGTCCGGGAAGCGCATCCGAGGGCGTGCTCGCACTACGCCTCGGGCTATCGGGCGATCCAGAACGTGCCGAATTGCCTGCTTCGCGACCCTGACACGCTCGACAACGGACTGCCGCCGGCAAACCCCTACAACCACATGTAGCGAAGCGTTCCTCGTGTCGGCCCCACGCGCGCGCCCGAGCGGTTGGCCCCGCGTGCGCCCGGCGCACGGAGCGGCGAGGCGGCCGATCAGACCGAGCCGCATGGACGCGTCGACATCGGCCTTCACCTCGCAGGCGCTGCCGGCGATCCCGGCAACACGGGGCCAAAGGCGCCCTTCCCCGCGCGGCCGGACACGCCATCGAGCGTGGCTCGCGCGGGCGCGGCGGAAGCGCGGCGAACATCGTCCTCGTCGTCGAGGCGTCCGGCGGGAGGACGATCTCCGAGCCGATCGCCGGCCAGGGTCGCGCCCGCGCATTGTGGAGCGCGCGCCTCGACCAGTGCCGAGGCTGCGGAACGCTTGTGTCCGCCGCAGCCGCGTGTGTGCAGAACGGGACGACTGTGATCAAACCCGATCGATCGGTCCGCGACCACCGGTGGGTTCGTGCGTTGCGAGCGGTCAGCGCGTCGCAGGAGGGGAGTGAGACGGTGAGCGTCGGTCTGCGAACGGCGATGCCGAGCGAGCGACGGTGAGCGAGCTCGACATCGTCGCGCACGCGCTGCGCACGGCCGGGTTCGCGTTCGCGCCCGCGTCGCTGACCCGCGCGCTGATCGGCGCGGACGCGCTGTCCGACTGGGCAGGGTTCGCCGCGAGCTGGGACGACCTCGGGCCCGACCGCTACATGGCCGACGGCGGACGCTACCGGCGCCGGCGTTACGCGGTGTTCGCGTCCGGCCCGACCGGGTTCGAGCGCCGGCCCGACCAGCCCCATTACCAGAGCCGCGACGTCAACCCGCTGAATGGCGGCATCGCGCGCTGGTTCGCGCCGATGCAGCCGAGCATCGCGTCGCACCCGACGCTGCTGGCCGTGCTGGCCGCCGGGCAAAGCGTGTTCGCGGCCGCCGCCATGCCCGATCCGCTGCCGGCGCTGCAGCACGTCGAGGTGCACCAGTTCCGGATCGAGGCGACGGCCGGGACCGTGGGACAGCCGACGCCGGAGGGCGCCCACCGCGACGGTGTCGACTGGGCGCTGGTGTTGCTGGTCGCCCGCGAGAACATCGGGTCGGGCGACACCACGATCCTCGGCGCCGACAGGGCGCCGCTCGGATCGTTCACCCTCGCCTCGCCGCTCGACGCCGCGTTCGTCGACGATTGGCGGGTCCTGCACGGCGTCACCGGCGTGGTTCCGATCGATCCGCGCAAGCCCGCCTGGCGCGACGTTCTCGTGGTCACGTTCCGCCACGCCTAGCGCGACCTCCTGTGGACGGGCCACGTCGCGGTCCCGTCCACAGGAGACAAGTTGCTCTATCCACGAAGTTTCTAGGGCTGCGTCGGGACGTGCTTCGGCGTCCGGCGGGCCGCCCCGGCGCGCCCGGCCGCCTGCCGGGGCGCGCGCACGGTGATCGCGCTCTGATCCTCGCCGAGCAGGCGGAGCTGCCTCGGTTCGGGGCCGCGCTCGGCCGCGGTCCCGAGCGGCACCGGCCACAGGCACTCGACGCGGCCTTCCTCGCCGCGCAACGCGAGGAACACCACTCGATCGACGTTGCCGTCCGCGGTCGCCTCGAGCGCGAAGCGGAACACCAGGCCTTCGGCCCGCTCCTCCCCGAGCGCCATCGAGAGCTGCTCGGCCTCGATGGTCTGCCGGCGCAGCGTCCGGTTGGTCGGCTCGTCGGCCGCGCCGCGAAAGAAGCGGATCGGCACGTCGCCGATCATGAAGACGAAGTGGTGGCTCTCGTCGAGCAGCGTGAGCCAGTTGTGCGACCGCTGCTCCACCGCGCGGCGCAGGCGTTGCCGCCCGAACGCGTAGGCGCGGCAGCCGACCGACCAGGCATCGTCGCCCATCTCCGGCGACGCCAGGCGGACGGCGTCGCGGCGCGCGTTCGCGAGCAGCAGGGCGCAGGTTCGGAGCCGGTCCTCGGTCAGCGCCGGGTGGATCTCCCAAGGCAGAACGGAGGCGGGCGGCGCGATCGCCGCGAGTTCGGACATCAGGATCGTCCCGGTGGGTTCTGGTCGGAGTGGCAAGCGCGGCGAGCGCACGGAGGGACGCGCGCCGCGGCGCGGCGGCAGAGGAGACGCATCCTAGAGCAACCTCATGTGCGACCGGACCACGTCGTGGCCCCGTCCACATGAGACAAGTTGCTCTATCGACTGAGTTTCTCGAGCGAGCCGCCGACGCCGTCCTCCGGCCGGTCGCGCCGCCAACCACCCGACGCACGACCGCGCGGGCCAACACGGACGCGCTTTGGTCGTTGACGCGCGGTCGCTCGCGTCCTCGACTGGCCGCCCGCCCTGGCCGGATCTCCCGATGAGCACGACCGCCGACATTCCCCGATCCCGCGTCCTGCCGACGGCGGGCCGCCGCTACAACGCGACCGCGCAGGCGCTGCACTGGGTCAGCGCGCTGCTGATGTTCATCGTGATCCCGCTCGCCTGGGTGATGATGGCGCTGCCGCACGACGCGCCGGCGCGGGAGTTCTACTTCGCGCTGCACAAATCGGTCGGCCTGACGATCCTGGTGCTGGTCGCCGTTCGCCTCGCGTGGCGGGCGACGCATCCGGCGCCGCCGTCGCCCTCGAGCCTCGCGCGCTGGGAGCACGCGGCGGCTCGCGTGTCGCACTGGCTGCTCTACCTGATCCTCGTCGGCATGCCGGTCAGCGGCTACGTGATGTCGGCCGCGGGAGGACATGCGGTCAGCTATTTCGGCCTGTTCACGCTGCCGGGCCTGCCGCACGACCGCGCCATCGCCTCGGTCGCCTTCTGGCTTCACGTCGCGACCGGACAATGGGCGGTCTACGCGCTGATCGCGCTCCACCTGCTCGCGACCGTCTGGCACGTCGCGGTGCGCCGCGACGCGGTGCTCGGCCGGATGCTGCCGCCGGAGGAAGACGCGGTGTCCTGAGGCGCGAAGGCGGACGCCGAACGCCGCGGTCGCACGCCGGCAGGGCAGGAATGGTGGAGCTGAGGGGAATCGAACCCCTGACCTCCTCATTGCGAACGAGGCGCTCTCCCAACTGAGCTACAGCCCCGCCCTGGCAGGCGGCGGAAGATGATGGGTGCGCCGGCGGCCGTCAAGGCGGCCCGAACCGGTCATTTCCTTCCCGCCGGTCCCGCTGTAGAGCAGCGTCCGTGGGCGCCTGCGTCCCCGAGGAACACCTCTTGGTCCAGATCCTGTTCAACGTCCTCATCGAGCTGCTGCACCTCTACAGCCTGGTGCTGATCGTCGCCTGCGTGTTCAGCGTGCTGACCGCGTTCGGCGTGCTCGACACCCGCAACCGCCTGGTCTGGACCGTCGGCGACTTCCTTTACCGCGTCACCGAACCGGTCCTGCGACCGGTCCGCCGCATCCTGCCGAACTTCGGCAACGTCGACCTGAGCCCGTTCGTCGTGCTGCTGCTGATCGACCTCGTGCTGATCCCGCTGCTCGCCCGGGCCGAAGAGGCGATCCTGATCGGCTCGGTGCGCCCCGTCCTGCTGTGACGTCGGCGTTTCCGGCAGGCCGCACGCCGTGAACGACGCGATGACCGCGCCGCACGGCCGCGACGCGGACGAGGTCCGCCGCGCGCATGCGGGTCGGGTGGCCGTGATGATCCCCTGCCTCGACGAGGCGGCGTCGATCGGCGCCGTGGTCCACGCGTTCCGCGCGGCCCTGCCGGCGGCGGCGATCCACGTCTTCGACAACAACTCGACCGACGCCACCGCCCGGCTCGCCCGCGATGCCGGAGCGCGCGTCCACCCGGTGCCGCTGCAGGGCAAGGGCCATGTCGTGCGGCGGATGTTCGCCGACATCGAGGCCGATCTCTATCTGCTCGTCGACGGCGACGGCACCTACGACGCCGGCGCCGCGCCCGCCATGATCGCGCTGATGCGGGACGGCGGCCTCGACATGGTCAACGGCGCCCGCGTGCACGCCGACAGCGCCGCCTACCGGCGCGGCCACGTCGCCGGCAACAAGGCGCTGAGCACCATGGTGGCGACGCTGTTCGGCGACCGGCTGCGAGACCTGCTGTCGGGCTACCGCGTCTTCTCGCGCCGCTTCGTGAAATCCTTCCCCGCCTCATCCTCCGGCTTCGAGATCGAGACCGAGCTCACCGTGCACGCGCTCAGCCTGTCGATGCCGCTCGGCGAGATCGACACCGAATACGGCGCCCGCCCCGAGGGCTCGGCGTCGAAACTCAGGACCTTCCGCGACGGGTTCCGCATCGCGCGCACGATCGTGCTGCTGGTCGAGCAGGAGCGCCCGCTCGCCTTCTTCGGCGCGATCGCGCTCGCGCTGCTCGCCGGCGCACTCGGCCTCGCGCTGCCGCTGCTGCCGACCTGGATTGCGACCGGCCTGGTGCCGCGCCTGCCGACCGCCCTGCTCGCGACCGGGCTCGTGGTGCTGGCCTGCCTCAGCACGGTCTGCGGCCTGGTGCTGAACAGCGTGACCAGGAGCCGGCTCGAGGCGCGGCACCTCGCCTATCTCGCGACCCCGGGGCCGCAGCCGGACTGAGACCGCCGCCCGCTCAGCGCCGGAGCGAACGAAGCCCGATGTCGCGCCGATACTGCGCGCCGTCCCAGTCGAGCAGGCCGACCGCGCGGTAGGCGGCGTCCCGCGCCGTCGCCAGATCCACGCCCGTCGCCTGCACGGTCAGCACCCGCCCGCCGGCCGACACCAGCCTGCCGTCCCTGGCCCGCGCGGTCGCGGCCTGGAACACGCGGACGCCCGGCCGCGCGCACGCGTCGTCGAGCCCGCCGATCGTCTCGCCGGTGACGGCGCGTCCGGGATAGCCCGGCGACGCCAGCACGATCGCGACCGAGGCCGCGTCGGCGAGCGTCCATGCCGCCTCGGCGAGCCGGCCCGCCGCGCACGCGGCGAGCGCGCGCCCGAGATCGCTCCGGAGCAGCGGCAGCAGGCACTGCGCTTCCGGATCGCCGAGCCGGACGTTGTATTCGATCAGTCGGGGCCCGTCCGCAGTCAGCATCAGCCCGGCGAACAGGACGCCGCGGAACGGCGTGCCGCGACGGGCCATCGCGCGCAGCACCGGCCGGACGAACCGCTCGACCGCCGCCTCCTGGGCGGCGCGATCGAAGCCGCGCGGCGGCGCGACCGCGCCCATGCCGCCCGTGTTCGGCCCGGTGTCGCCGTCGCCGATCCGCTTGTGGTCCTGCGCCGCCCCGAGCAGCAGCGCGTCGGTGCCGGCGCAGAGCGCGAACAGCGAGACCTCGTCCCCCTCGAGACAGTCCTCGATCACCACACGCTGCCCGGCCGCACCGAGCGCGCCGTCGCGGACGAGCGCGCGCACCGCCGCCTCCGCCTCGTCGAGGCTGCGCGCGACGGTCACGCCCTTGCCCGAGGCGAGCCCGTCGGCCTTCACGACCGCGGGCGCGCCGGTCTGGCGGAGATAGGCGATTGCGGCGCCGGCGTCGTCGAACGACGCCCAGCGCGGCCCGGGCACGCCGGCCTCGTCGGCGACCGCGCGGGCGAACGCCTTCGACCCTTCGAGCTCGGCCGCCGCGGCACTCGGGCCGGCGCAGGCGAGACCCGCCGCGTCGCAGCGATCGGCCAGGCCGAGCACCAGCGGCGCCTCCGGTCCCGGCACGACGAGATCGATCCGGTGCGCGGCCGCTTCCGCCAGCAGCCCGTCGAGGTCGGTCGCGGCGATCGCGAGATTGGTGCCGAGCGACGCCGTGCCCGGGTTGCCCGGCGCGACGAAGAGCGCATCCACCGAGGGGCTCGACGCCAGCGCCATCGCGAGCGCGTGCTCCCGCCCGCCACCGCCGACCAACAGCACCCGCATCCCGTTCCCCCCTCCGCGCGGACGGCGGCCCACGCCCGCGTGACGCCGAGGCCGCCGCTTGTCTGCCAGAGCAACCATCTGAGACAAGTTGCTCTCTCTTCTAAGCTTCCAGGGCACGGCCTTCAGCCGGACCGGTTCCGGTCTAGCTGGACGTGCTCTAGACGTGCCGGATGGACGACCAAGCCGCGCCCGGCGCCAACATTCCCGAATACTCGGTCAGCGAGATCTCCGGCGCGGTCAAGCGCACGCTGGAGACCGGTTTCGCGAGAGTGCGGGTGCGCGGCGAGATCACCGAGCTCAAGCGCTATCCGTCCGGCCATGTCTATCTTTCGCTGAAGGACGAGGCCTCGAAGATCGCCGCCGTGGTCTGGCGGAGCGCCGTCGCGCGGCTCGGCCTGCAGCCGGAGAACGGCGTCGAGGTGATCGCGACCGGCCGCATCACCGCCTATGGCGAGCGCTCGTCCTACCAGCTCGTCATCGAGCGTCTCGAATACGCCGGCGCCGGCGCGCTGCTCGCGCGCATCGAGGCGCTGCGGCTCCGCCTCGCCGGAGAGGGCCTGTTCGACGCCGCCCGCAAGCGCCCGATCCCCGTGCTGCCCCGGCTGGTCGGCGTGGTGACCTCGCCCGCGGGCGCGGTGCTGCACGACATCCGCACCACGATCGCGCGCCGCTTCCCGCGCGACGTCCTGCTCTGGCCGGTGCCGGTGCAGGGCGACACCGCCGCCCAGCGGATCGCGGCCGCGATCGCCGGCTTCGACCGCCTCGCGCCGGACGGCAACCCGCGCCGTCCCGACGTGCTGATCGTCGCCCGCGGCGGCGGATCGCTCGAGGACCTGATGGCGTTCAACGACGAGGCGGTGCTGCGGGCGGCCGCCGCATGCCGCATCCCGCTGATCTCGGCGGTCGGACACGAAACCGACACGACGCTGCTCGACTTCGTCGCCGACCGCCGGGCGCCGACCCCGACCGCCGCGGCCGAGCTCGCCGTGCCGCTGCGCTCGGCGCTCGCGGCCGATCTCGCGCACCAGGCCGCGCGGCTCGCCGCCGCCCTCGCCCGCGCCGCCGACGCCGCGCGCCATCGCCTCGAACGCGCGGTGCGGCGCCTGCCCGACCTGCCGGCGCTGCTCGACGGCAGCCGGATGCGGCTCGACGACCGCCACCACCGCCTCGGCCTCGCGCTGCCGAACCTGCTCAGCCGGCGACAGGCGGCCCTGCACGCGACCGAACGCCACTTCCCGACCCCGCACGCGCTCATCGCCTCCCGCGCCGGCGCCCTCGCCCTGCTGCGCGGGCGGTTCGAGACCGCCCTCGGCCGCCGCCTCGAAGCCGCCCGCCGCGGCGCCGAACGCGCGCGGCCGCGTCCCGCCGGTCTCGCGTCGCTGCTCCGCGAACGCCGGGCGCAGCTCGCCGGCTGGGGCGCCCGGCTCGACTCCGTCTCCTACGAGAACGTGCTGGCGCGCGGCTTCGCCCTGGTGCGCCGCCCGGACCACACGCCCGTCACCAGCGCCGCCGCGGTCAAAGCCGGCACCCGCCTGCTGCTCCGCTTCGCCGACGGCGAAGCGGCGGTCCGTGCCGACGGCCCGCCGGCCGAGCGGCGGCAGGGGACGCTGCCGCTTTGAGGGAGGTTAAGGCCAGGGCTCTGCCCTGGACCCGGCGGGCTCCCACCGCGCTTGCGCGATAAGGCCCTTCTAGGTCCCAAGGCCCTTGGAACCCCTGAGGAAAGGAAGACCCCGGGCCGCGGTCGTGCGGGCAGGCCTCAGTGTCCCGGGGGCTTCCTTTACTGATGGATTGCAAAGGCTACGCCTTTGCCGGGGTCCAGGGGCAGAGCCCCTGGCCTTCCTCCCCTCAGCGCGCCGCGATCCCCACCACCACCCGGCCGACGCCCTCGATCGTGCCGGTCAGCGTGTCGCCCGGACGGACCGCGCCGACGCCCTCGGGGGTGCCGGTGAAGATCAGGTCGCCCGGTGCGAGCGCCATCGCGCGGGACGCCGTCGCGATGATGTCGGCGACCGGCCAGATCATGTCGGCGAGGTCGCCCGATTGCCGGAGCGCGTCACCGACCGCGAGCGTGATCCGGCCGTGGTCGGGATGGCCGATCTCGGCGGCGCGACGGATCGGCCCGACGGGGGCCGAGTGGTCGAACGCCTTGCCCCATTCCCAGGGCTGCCCCTCCTTCTTCGCCGCCGCCTGCAGGTCGCGGCGGGTGAGATCGAGGCCGACGGCGTAGCCGAACACGTGGGCGAGCGCGTCGGCGCGGGCGATGTCGCGGCCGCCCGCGCCGATCGCCACCACCAGCTCGACCTCGTGGTGGAGGTCCGCGGTGAGCGGCGGGTAGGCGATGGTGTCGCCGTCGGCGACCACGGCGTCGGCGGGCTTGGCGAAGAAGAAGGGTGGCGTGCGGTCGGGATCGCCGCCCATCTCGCGCGCGTGGGCGGCGTAGTTGCGGCCGACGCAGAGGATGCGCCGGACCGGGAAGCGCGCGGTCGATCCGGCGATCGCGACGGACGGCACGGGCGGGAGCGGGATCGCGTATTCGGTCATCGGGCGCGGCCTTTCGGTTGGCGGGTCAGAGCAGGCCGAGTTCGGCGAGGGCGAGGCGCAGCCGCGCCGGCAGGTCGTCGTCTTCGGGGCCGGGTCCGCCGGCGGCGAGGTCGGCCGGCGCGTCGGCGGGTTCGAGGTAGCGCCAGCCCTGGAAGGCGCGGACGCGTCGGGGCGCGACCGGGATCAACGCCGGGTCGAGCCGCAGCAGCGTGCCGCGCGTGCCGTCGGCGCGCACGGTCTCGTCGACCGCCCGGATCCGCTGGCGCGCGCTCGCGAGGCCGGCCACCACCCAGTAGAGCGAACCGCCATCGACCAGCGACGCGGCGCGCTTGGGGAACTGCCGCGTGTGCACCGCGACGCCGCCCGGCCCGGCGCGCGCCTGGTGGCGCGCGATGTCGTCGACGTCGCGCGCGCCCACGGCGAGCTTGATCAGGTGCAGCATGGGTCCGGCGATGTGGCGCGCGCGCCGGGCGGCGGCAAGCGGCAAGCGCCGGGATGGTCGGATCGGCCGGCGGTTGCCAAGATGGCGGCGATGTCGACCACCGGCCCGGCCATTGAGTTCGATCGCGTCGGCAAGCGCCACGGCACGCACCAGGCCCTGCGCGACATCTCGCTCCGCATCGCGCCCGGCGAGCGCGCGGTGGTCTGCGGTCCGTCCGGGTCCGGCAAGTCGACGCTCATCCGCACCGTGAACGGCCTCGATCCGCACGACACCGGCACGATCCGGGTCAACGGCGCCGCCGTCACCGCCGCGCCGCGCGTGCTCGCGCGTGTCCGGCGCGAGGTCGGCATGGTGTTCCAGTCGTTCAACCTGTTTCCCCACATGACCGTGCTGGAGAATTGCGCGCTGGCGCCGCGGAAGGTGCAGGGCCTCGGCAAGGCCGAGGCGGCCGAGGTCGCGATGGAGTTCCTGTCCCGGGTGCACGTGCCGGAGCAGGCGCACAAATATCCGTCGGCGCTCTCGGGTGGGCAGCAGCAGCGCGTCGCGATCGCGCGCGCGCTGGCGCTGCGGCCGCGGATCATGCTGCTCGACGAGCCGACCGCCTCGCTCGATCCCGAGATGGTGGGCGAGGTGCTCGACGTGCTGGTGGAGCTCGCGGCGAGCGGCATGACGATCGTCTGCGTCACGCACGAGATGGGGTTCGCCCGCGCCGTCGCCGACCGCGTGCTGTTCATGGATGGCGGCGTCCTGGTGGAGGAGGGCTCGCCGGCCCGGATCTTCGAGGCGCCGGAGACCGACCGCCTGCGTCGTTTCCTGTCGCGTCTCGACGCGCGGCGCGCCCGCGTGGCGTGAGCCGTCGCGGTCCGACGCGGCGTGCCCGCCCGGTGCCCGCGCGGTGTGAGCCGTCGCGTCCTGACGCGCGACATGAGCGGGCGCGTCCCGACGCGCGAGATGAGCGGGCGCGTTTCGACGCGGGAGATGACGCGGCGGGTCGATCGGCACCCTCCGGACGCGCGGCCGGACGCGCGGCCGGCGCGGGGAGCGCCGGTCGCTCGCGGGCGCCTGGCCGGTGACCGGTCCGTCGGGCGCCCCCATGGACGACGCGCGGTTCCGCGAGTTCGATCGGACGGGCGGTCGGTTCGACGGTCTGAGCTACCTCTACCAGCACGAGGATGTGCGCGCCGAGCTCGGCCATGACCCGGACGGCGCCTACCGTCACTGGTGGTTCGCCGGCCATGCGCAGGATCGCGCGCCCACCGGCCTCCCGAGGTCGCGGCCGCGCCGGTTCGACCCCGCCCGCTTCGCCGCGCGGCCGTTCGGGGTCACGATGTGGGGCCCGTTCGGCGCGGCGAGCGGCCTCGGCACCGCGTCCCGCAACCTCGCCGACGCGGTGCGCGCGAGCGGCCTGCCGCACGAATTCCGCCGCCTCGATCTCGACGACGGCGGCAAGGCGCGGCTGGCCGATCCCGGCGACGCCGCGAGGCCGGCCACCTATCGGGTCAACCTCGTGTTGGCCAACGCCGACCAGATCCGGCACGTCGCCGGCCTGCACGCGCCCGAAATGTTCGACGATGCCTGGACGATCGCCGTCTGGGCCTGGGAGATCGCCGCCTTCCGCGCCGACTGGCACGCGAGTGCCGCACTCGTCGACGAGGTCTGGACCAACTCGCGCTTCGAGCACGACGCGCTGCTCGGCTCCTCGCTCCGCGTCCCGGTCGCGCTGCTGCCGCTGCCGGTACCCGTGCCGGAGCAGGGCGACGACCGCGCCGGCCGGCGGGCGCGCGGGCGGCGCCTGTTCGATGTCGCCGACGACGCCTTCGCGGTGCTCTGCCCGTTCGATCCCGGCAGCACGACGGCGCGCAAGAACCCGACCGGCGCGATCGCGGCGTTCCGGCGCGCCTTCGGGACCGACCCGCGCAGGGTGCTGCTGGTGAAATACCTGGCGCCGACGCCCGCGCTGGACAGGTCGCTCGCGCGCGCGACGGGCAATGCGGGCAACATTCGCCTGATCGGCGCCCGCCTCGACGGGCGCGACATGGCGGCGCTGCGGGCGGCGAGCGACGCGCTGCTGTCGGCGCACCGCTCGGAGGGGTTCGGGCTCAACCTCGCCGAGGCGCTCGCCGACGGGCTCGCCGTGATCGGCACCGATTACGCGGGATCACGCGACGTGCTCGACGCGGCGAACGGGTTTCCGGTCCGCTGCCGGCTCGCGCCGGTCGGCGAGCGCGCCGGCCCCTACCTCGCCGACGCCGCCTGGGCCGAGCCGGATCCGGACGACCTCGTGCGCCAGCTCCGGCGCGCCGCCGACGAGACGCCGGAGGCCCGCGCCGGCCGCGCCGCGCGCGGCCGCGCCCGTCTGGCGGACGCGTTCTCGCCGGCGGCGATCGGCGCCCGGATGCGGGCCTGTCTCGAGGCGCGCGGGCTCGACCGCGACGTGCCGCCCGAGACGCTGCCGGCGTGCGGCGCGGTCGCGGCCAGCACCGACGCGTTCGTGCCGCCCCTTGCGGGGCGGGACGCGGTCACCGCATGGCCGGCGCGCCTGCCCCTGTTCAGCGTGCTGGTCGACGCCGACGCGCCGAACGCCGGCGCCCTGCTCGACGGGCTGCAGGGCCAGCTCTACCCGTACTGGGAGGCGCTGCTGCATCGCGCGGCGCCCTGGCCCGGCCCGGGCGCGCCGGAGCGGGACGCGATGCGCCGCGGCGATCTCCGGATCCGCCTCGTCCCGCGTCCGGCCGAGGCGTCGGCGCCGGCGCTCGACGCCGCGAACGGCCGCTTCGTCGTCGCACCCGGCGCGGCGGTGCGCCGGCTCGACGAGACGCTGCTGCTGCGCGCGAGCCGGCATCTCGACCGCGACCGTCCGGCGGACCGTCTCGACCTGCCGGCGGCGCCGGGCGAGGCCGGGGGCGAGGCCGGGGGCGAGGCTGGGCGCGCGGCTGGGGGCACGATCGCGATCCACCGCCGTGCGGCGCTGCTCGACGCGGCCGGCCCCGAGGCGGTTGCCGCCGACGCCGCGGTTCCCGCCGACGCCGACGTCTCGCTGCGCGCGGTCGACCCAGTCCTGCTCGGCGCGCCGCGGCGCGGCAACGCCGACGCGCGGGTCGATCTCGCGAGCCTGCCGGACGCGACGGGCGGCGCCCAGCACGACCTGCCGTCGCCGACCGACCACGACCTCCGGTCGTTCGCGAGGCACGACCTCCGGTCGTTCGTGAAGCACGACCTCCGGTCGTTCGTGAAGCAGCTGCTCCGGTCGTTCGTGAAGCCGAGCACGTCGTGGTCTCCGCACCGACACCGCCGAGCACGTCGTGGTCTGCCGCGCGCCGGTCCGCCTCGAGGGCGCGGCCTGGCTCGAGGGCGCGGGCTGGCTCGACGCGCTGCTCGACGCGCCGCGCGACGCGCGCACCGGCGCCGTCGTACCCGGGCACGTCCGGTCCGCCGGCGACGCGGCGGCGCACGCGGGCGACGAGGTGTTCGCGACCACGCGCGCGGTGCTCCGGCGGGTCGCCGCCCTGCCCGATGCCGACGATGGCGGCGACCTCGACGCCGTGCTGCGCCGGCTCGGCCTCTCGATCGGCGTCGCCGCCGCCGTCACCGCGGCCCTCGCGTCGCCGCCGCCCGCGCAAGCCCTCGCGCCCGATCGCCACGCGCGCCGTGTCGCCGCGAGCCGGCTGTTCGACGATGCCTTCTACCGGGCGCGCGTGCCCGAGGCCGGCGCCGACGCGCTCGGGCACTACTGCCGCGAGGGCTGGCGCGCCGGGCGCGCGCCGAACGCCTATTTCGATCCGGCGCATTACCGGCGGGCGCACATGCGGAGCGGTGCGGACGAGGACCCGCTGCTGCACTATCTCCGCCATCGCCGCGACGGCGTGCGGCCGTCGCCCTGGTTCGACCCGGCCTTCGTGCGCTGGTCGCTGCATCTCGCGCCGGACGAGGACCCGCTCGCCTGCTTCCTCGCCCGCCGCGCGCACGAGGACGTCTCGCCGGTGCCGGGCTTCGATGCCGCCCGCTACCGCGCCGCCCGGCCGGACCTCCGTTATCGCGGCGCCGACCCGTTCGGGCACTATCTCGAGCACGGCCAGGCGGAAGGCACCGACCCGTCCGCCTGGTTCGACTCCAGCTTTTACCGGGCGCGGATGATGATGCCGGCGCGGCGCGGCGCGCGGGCGAACCCGCTGCTCGACTGGCTCGCGCGACGCGACGAGCCCGGCATGATGGTCAGCTGGCGCGACGCGATCGACGCCGCGCACGGCCGCGTCGCCGCACGTGGCGGCGACGCGATCGAGCTCGACTTCGTCTGGTGCGACGGCCTGCCGCAGGACGTCGGCGCGCTGCGCGCCGTGCTGGCGGCACCGGCCACGACGGCGCTCCGCTTCATCCCCGTCCTCCGGAACGAGGCGCTGGCGTCGCGTCCGCTGCTCGCTTCCGGGGCAGCGGCGCGGTTGCGCGCGCCCTACGACGACGAGCTTGACGACCCCGACATCCGCGCCCGCCTCGCCGAATGCTTCGCCGATCCGCGCCAGCTCACGTCCGACGGCGCCGTGGTGCTCGGCGTCGCCCCCGGTGCCCAGACCGAGCGCGCGATGCGCTGGGCGGCACGGCTCGCCGCCGGCCATGCCGCACCGGTCGTGCTCCGGCTCGCCCGCGGCGGCGACGCGCGGCCGTGACGGGCGGGGAGGCACCGGCACGGGCGCCGCCGATCCTGTTCCGCGACCAGCGCTTCGTCGTGCTCGACAAGCCGGCCGGCATGCCGGTGCACCCGTCCCGCCACGATCCGGCCCCGAGCGTCGAGAGTGTCTTCGGTCTGCTCGGACCCGCAAAGCACGGGCCGTTCCTCGCCCACCGGCTCGATCGCGACACCTCCGGCTGCCTCGTGGTCGCGCTCCGGCGCTCCGCCCTCCGCGCGGCACAGGCCTGCTTCGCCTCGGGTATGGCGGCGCAAGGCGGGGCGGCGCAGGGCGGGGCGGAGAAGACCTATTGGGCGCTGGTCGAGGATCCCGGCACGCGCGCCGGCGGTCCGGGCGCCGGCGAGCCAGGTGCGGGCGAGCCGGGCGCGAGCGAGCCGGGCGCGGGCCTGGTCGAGGTGCCGATCCGCCGCGTCGAGCGCGGCGGACGCTGGCGGATGGAGCCGCACGCGGACGCGCCACCGGCGGCGACCGCGTGGCGCCGCCTCGGACGCGACGCCGCGCGGGGGATCGCCTGGCTCGAGCTCACCCCGCGCACAGGTCGCACGCACCAGATCCGGGTCCACTGCGCCCTGCTCGGCTGGCCGGTGCTCGGCGATGCGATCTACGGCCGCGGCGGGGTGCCGCTCGCGCTCCACGCGCGCGCGATCAGGCTGCCGCTCGACCCGCCGGTGGCGGCAGTGGCGCCGCCGCCCGCGCACATGCTGGCTGACCTGAGAAGCTGCGGCTGGACCGCGCCGGACGGCGGCTTGCGCGCGCCGTGATCAAAATGCCGCACTGCACAAAAACGTCTTTGTGCGATGCACAATCGGGTTGCGCCTCGGTGTCCGGGAGATCATGTTGCGTTGCACAAGTTCACCCGACAGGAGAACCCAGATGTTCCTGATCACCTCCTTCGCCCAGGGCTCCAGCCCTTCCGACCGCCCGTTGAACAGCCTGCGCCAGCTCGTCGCCTCCGTTGCCGCGCAGCGCGCCGAGAGGACCCGCCGGCGCGAGGCGGTCCGTCGCGTCCGCACCGAGCTGTCCTCCTACAACGACCGCGAGCTCAGCGATCTCGGCATCGGCCGCGGCGACATCGAGACCATCGCGCAGCAGGCCGTCGCATCGCGCTGATCCCTGCCCTGCCCTGACCGCGGCTGCGGCGCCGGCGGCCTGACGCCGCCCGCAGCCGGGCCAGGCCGTCAGTCGAACTCGGTGGCGAGGCCCATGTCGCGCCGGTGCGCGAACAATCGCGCGATCTGGTGCGGCAGCACCCGTCCCGTCGAGAGATCGTCGGGAACCGCGTCCTCGGCGAAGAAACCGATCTCGCTCGTCTCGAGACTGGTCGCGGCCTCGCCGCCCGTGAGCGCGCAGACGAAGAACAATTTGTAGATCGCGTAGGCGCCGGTCGGGCGGTGGCCCTGCCGGCCGCGGTCGTGCACGAGCGCGAGCTTCAGCGCGCGCGCCTCGAAGCCGCTTTCCTCCCGGATCTCCCGCACCACGCATTCCGACGCCGTCTGGTTCACGTCGGCCCAGCCGCCCGGCAGCGTCCAGCGGCCGCCATCCGCGGTCTCGCGCACCATCAGGATGCGGCCGGTCGCGTCGAAGGCCGCGCCACGCACGTCGACCTTCGGCGTCGCGTAGCCTTCCTCGCGCGCGAAATCCGCCGCCAGATCCGGCGCCGGAACGCCGCCGAACACGCTGGCCGCCTCCGACGCCAGCACGCGCAACCGCTCGAAGCGCTCCCGGTCATACGGGTCGCGCGTGAAGGCGAGCCCGGTCTGGGCGATCGCCGCCACCTCGCGCGCCCACCGCAGCCACGCCGCCTCCATCCTGCCTCCTCTCGCCCCGGCGCGTGGCGGCCGAGGCACGTTCCGCATCGACTTGTCGCCACGGTCGCCCGAGGCAAGCCGGTCAGCTTGACAGTCGAACGACCGCGCGGCCAAGTCTGCGCGAGATCGGCAACGAACGCCGGCACCCGGAGAGAACGGGTTATTCGCCGCCAGGCAAGAGGAACGTCCATGGATGAGAACGCGCTGACCCGCGACGGGTCGAACGCTGCTGGCATCGATCGTCGTCTGATGTTGAAGGGCGCCGGCATCGCGTCGGCGATCGCCGCGGTCGGCGGGATCCGGGAGGCACGCGCCGCCGGTCTCGTGCCGTCGCACCCGAGCTGGAAGATCGTGTTCGTCAACCACGTGACGACCAACCCGTTCTTCACCGCGACACAATATGGCATGCGCGATGCCGCGGCGCTGACCGGCTGCACCACGCAGTGGACCGGTTCGGCGAACAGCGTCTCGGCCGAGATGATCAGCGCCATGAATTCGGCGATCGCCGCCAAGGCCGACGCCATCGCGGTGGCGCTCGTCGACCCGCACGCCTTCAACGACCCGGTGCAGCGCGCGCTCGACGCCGGCATCCCGGTCTTCTCGTACAACGCCGACGTGACGCCGGCGCAAGGCTGCAACCGGCTCGCCTATATCGGCCAGGACCTGTTCAAGGCCGGCCAGCTGATGGGCGAGAAGATCGTCCAGCTCGTCGACGGCGGCCGCGTCGCGCTGTTCATCGCGACCCCGGGCCAGCTCAACATCCAGCCCCGTCTCGACGGCGCGCAGGACGTCATGAAGAAGAGCGGCAAGAGCTACACGATCGACGTCATCGCCTCGGGCGCCGCGGTCAACGACGAGATCAGCCACGTGAAGTCGTACTATCTCGGCCACCAGGACGTGAAGGGCATGTTCGCGGTCGACGGCGGCACCACCGAAGGCATCGCCGAGTGCATGGCGCAGTACAATCTCGCGTCGAAGGGCGTGCATGGCGGCGGCTTCGACCTGCTGCCCCGCACCCTGCAACTGATCCAGCAGGGCGCGATGGACTTCACCATCGACCAGCAGCCCTACCTGCAGGGCTACTACGCGGTGATGGAAGCCTACATGTTCCTGCTTTCGGGCGGCCTGGTCGGACCGGCCGACATCAACACCGGCCTCAAGTTCGTCACCAAGGGAAATGTCGGTCCCTATCTCGCGACGCACACGCGCTACGAGGGATCGGCGACGGCGCCGCAATACGTCAAGCGCTCCGGCGCCATCAAGGTCTGACGCGATGGGTGGGTTTCTCGATCTGCTGACCCGCAAGCGTGAGGCGAGCATCCTGCTCGTCGCGATCGTGCTCGCGATCTACTTCGAGAGCGCGAACAGCAACTTCCTGCTCACGAGCGCCAGCCTCGAGAACCTGTCCCAGTTCATCGCCCCCGTCGCGATCATCGCCTGCGGCGAGGTGATGCTCATGATCGGCGGAGAGATCGATCTCTCCGCCGGCATGATCTACGCCCTCTCGCCCTTCGTGATGTATTTCGCGATCCAGGCGGGGATCCCGCTGATCCCGTCGATCCTGATCGGCCTGCTCGCCAGCGCCGCGATCGGCTTCGTCAACGGCTTCATCACCGTGATCCTGCGCGTGCCGTCCTTCGTGACCACGCTCGGGACGCTGTTCCTGCTGAACGGGCTCACGCTCACCATCTCGAGCGGCACGCCGGTCAGCGTCGACGTGTCGCCGAGGGTGGCGATGCTGCTCGGGCATGGCGGCTACGCGGAGTTCGTCTGGGCGCTGCTCGTCGTCGCCGTGATGCACGTCCTGCTCCGCAACACGCGATGGGGTCTGCACACGATCGCCGCCGGCGCGAACCCGATCGGCGCCAGCGAGGCCGGGATCCAGGTGCGCACCATCAAGATCGGCAATTTCGTGCTGACCGCCTTCCTGTCCGGCCTCACCGGCATCCTGGAAAGTTTCCGCATCACCTCGATCGACCCGACCGCCGGCGGCACCAACATCATGTTTCTCGCGGTCGCGTCGGGCGTCATCGGCGGCACGCCGCTCGCGGGAGGCTCCGGCACCGTGATCGGTGCGCTGATCGGCGCGACGGTGCTCGGCCTGCTGAGCGACGGCTTCACGCTGATCGGCGTCAACGCCTTCACCTTCAACCTCATCCTCGGTGCGGCGATCCTGCTCGCCATGCTGTTCAACATCCACGTGACGCGCCTCAGGCGCGCGCCGCGCCGCGCCGCCTGACGGCCGGCGCGCGGCGGCCACCCCACCGATCAGGCACCGACCGGCCCCGACCGCCCTGACGGTGCTCCAGGAGCCCGACCTTGAACCCGACCTTGAACCCAACCTTGAGCGAAGACATCGACACCAGGCCAGAGGTCCTCCGCACCGAGGACATCACGCGCACCTTCGGCCCGGTCACCGCGCTCGACGGCGTCTCGCTCGAGCTCAGGCAGGGCGAGATCCTCGGGATCCTCGGCGACAACGGCGCCGGCAAGTCGACGCTGATGAAGATCCTGACCGGCTACCAGCCGCAGACCACCGGCAAGCTGTTCATCCACGGCCACGAGACCACGCTCCGCTCCGTCGACCACGCGCGCGCGCTCGGCATCGAGTGCGTCTACCAGGACCTCGCACTCGCCAACACGCTGACGATCTTCCACAACATGTTCCTCAACCGCGAGATCGTGTACCCGGGCCCGATCCGGCTGCTGAACAACCGCGCCATGCGGAAACGTGCCGCCGAGTGCCTCGACGAGATCGGCGTGCACGTCCAGTCGGTCGATCTCGAGGTCGGCGCTCTTTCGGGCGGCCAGCGCCAGGCGATCGCCATCGCCCGCGCGGTCAACTCCGACGCCAAGATCCTGCTGCTCGACGAACCGCTCGCCGCCATGGGCGCCCGCGAGGGCGGCCTGATCATCGACCTGATCAACCGCCTCAAGAACGAGGGCAACATGTCGATCGTCATGATCATGCACAACTACGCCCAGACGCTCGACATCGCCGACCGCATCATGCTCATGCAGCGCGGCCGCGTGACCTATCGCAATCACGCAAGGTCGACCTCGGTGCCCGAGCTGATGGACATCGTCCGCCGCGAGTACCGCTCGATGCGCGCCGCCTGACCCGCTCGGAGGCGACGGTCGCCCGCCGGACGCGGCCCCGCGGACGAACTTCGACGTCCCCCACGCTTTGCTCCGGCGTCGCGCGGCGATCGTCGCCGCGACG
The DNA here is from genome assembly GCA_965199345.1 of Acetobacteraceae bacterium. Lineage (GTDB taxonomy): Bacteria > Pseudomonadota > Alphaproteobacteria > Acetobacterales > Acetobacteraceae > CAXTPV01. Next base: position 3,346,940 of record CBDARA010000002.1, on the reverse strand, counting down.
CGCCGGGACAGCACCGCCATGACCCAATCCGCCCTCGTCGCCGGCGCCACCGGCATCGTCGGCAACAACCTGGCCCGGCATCTCCGCGCCGAAGGCTGGGCGGTCGCCGGCCTCGCCCGTCGTCCCGGCCAGGACGTCGACGGCGTCCGCCCCGTCGCCGCCGACCTGCTCGATCCGGACGCGCTCCGCCTTGCGCTCGCGGAACTGCGTCCGAGCCACGTCTTCCTCACCTCCTGGCTGCGTCAGGACACCGAGGCGGAGAACATCCGCGTCAACGCCGCCATGGTGCGGAACCTGCTCGACGCACTCCGCCCCGCCGGGTCGGTCGCGCACGTGGCGCTCGTCACCGGTCTCAAGCACTATCTCGGGCCCTTCGAGGCCTACGGCAAAGGCACCCTGCCGGCGACGCCGTTCCGCGAGGAACAGGGCCGTCTCGACGTCGAGAACTTCTACTACGCCCAGGAGGACGAGGTCTTCGCCGCCGCCGCGCGCGACGGCTTCGGCTGGAGCGTGCACCGGCCGCACACCATCATCGGCTACGCGATCGGCAACGCCATGAACATGGGCGTGACGCTCGCCGTCTACGCGACGATCTGCCGCGAGACCGGCCGCGCCTTCCGCTTCCCGGGCAGCCCGGCGCAGTGGAACGGCCTGACCGACATGACCGACGCGCGCCTGCTCGCGCGCCACCTGCTCTGGGCGTCCACCACCGCGGCGGCGCGGGACCGGGCGTTCAACGTCGTCAACGGCGACATCTTCCGCTGGAGCTGGATGTGGCCGCGCCTGGCCGCCTGGTTCGGCCTCGAAGCCGCGCCGTTCGACGGCGAGGTGATCCCGCTCGAGGGCCAGCTCGCCGGCGCGGCGCCGATCTGGGCCGACATCGCCCGCCGCCACCGCCTCGCCGAGCCCGACATCGACCGGCTCGCGTCCGCCTGGCACACCGACGCCGATCTCGGCCGGCCGTTCGAGGTCGTCACCGACATGACCAGGAGCCGGGAATTGGGGTTCCTCGATTATCAGGCGACCGAGCGGTCGTTCTTCGATCTGTTCGGGCTGCTGCGGGCGCGGAAAATCATTCCCTAGGAAAGGCCAGGGGCGCTGCCCCTGGACCCCGCCAAGGGCGGCGGCCCTTGGATCCCTTCACGTCGAACGTCTCACGCCTTCGTCTTCGATGTGCGCATGGATGATCTCTTCGAAGTCGTTTTCCGCGGTGAAGCCTAGCTTCGCGCCCGTGTCGCCTCGAAGCCCTGCGCCCAGCCGTGCACGATCTTCTCGATGAACGGGTCCCGCTCGCGCCGGATCAGCCGCACCACGTCCTCGCCGGCGACCCGCCGCAGCGCCTCGATCTGCTCGCCGACCGTGACCGACAGGCCCGGCATCGTCACGTTCGGGCGGCCCTCGAGCCGCGCCGTGTCGAGCGTCGCCGCGTGCACGAAGAACTGCACCGCCGAGCGCGGGCTCGCCATCCAGTGACGCACCTCGTCGCCGACCGGCAGGACGGCCTCCTGGCCGGCGAGCGGCTCGCGGATGATGCCCGAGAAGAACGACGACGCCGCCCGGTTCGGCTTGCCCGGCCGCACGCAGATCGTCGGCAGCCGGATCCCGACACCCCCGAAGAAGCCGCGCCGGCTGTAATCGGCGAGCAGCAGCTCGCACATCGCCTTCTGGGTGCCGTAGCTGGTCGCCGGCGTCAGCGGGAAATCGTCCGGGATCATCGCCGGCATGACGCCGCCGAACACCGCGTTCGACGACGCGAACAGCACCCGGGGCGTCCAGCCATCGCGGTCGTGCCCGGCGCGGATCGCCTCGAACAGCGTCCGCGTGCCGTCGAGATTGACCCGGTAGCCCTTCTCGAGATCGGCCTCCGCCTCGCCCGACACGATGGCGGCGAGGTGGACCACGAGATCGGGCCGCTCGCCGACCAGCGCCGCGACCGTGCCCGGCGCCGCGAGGTCGGCCGCGCGCGACACGACCGCGGCGCCTTCGAGGGTCGGCGCCGCCGGCTCGACCACGTCGACGAGGTCGAGCGCGGTGATCCGCTCGGTGCCCACGACGCCGTCTCGCGCCAGTCGCTCGGCGAGCAGCCGGCCGATCATGCCGGCGGCTCCGATGATCAGGACCTTCATCGCACGCCTTCCTCCAGGTGATGAGGCGTCAACGCGAGCGAGCCCTGTCCCGTCGCATCGGGCGCCTCGATCGCCGGCGGCGCCAGCGCGTCCACGCCGCAGGCTTGGAGGAACGCCGCGATCGCGTCGTAGATCGCCGGCGGCCGCGTCGGGTCGGCCGCGTCGCCGGACGGCACCCAGACGATCGTGCCGTAGCGGGCGCGCGTCAGCAGCACGCGATAGGCGGCGACGCGCCAGGCGATCTTGTCGGCGTCCCGCGACACCTGCCAGCGCGTGCCGGAGAACCGCCGCGCGCACCAGGCGCCGCCATCGGCGGTCCGGATCAGGTCGCCGCCCCAGCACAGCCCGACATGGTCGAGCTCCAAACCCTGGACGGAGAACTCGGTGGCGACGACCTCGAGCGCGTCGGACGCCCGGACATCCGGCGCCGGGCCGATCCAGCGGTCGAGAAACCAGTGCGCGACCGCGCCCGGATCCATGTGCGGCAGTTCCGCGCCGAGGCCGTCGCCGCGCAGCCGTCGCGCGTTGCTGCTGGCGACCAGACCGGCGCGATGCACCTCGCGGCAGGCGCGACGAAGCCCGAGGCGGAGCGCGCCGAGGTCGCGCGTCAGCCGGAACGGCAGGTCGCCCTCGCGGGCGGCGATCTCGCCGGCGCGCGTCGCGTCGCCGGCCAGCACCGCCTCCACCCAGGACGGTGTGGCGCCATGACGGATCGCGCGCACCGGCACCGCGAGATGGAGCGCGGGTTCGATCCGGGCACCCGGCAGCGGTGGTAACCGCGCCCGCGCATCGGTGGCCGCGAGACAATCGGGCGCGTGCGCGACCCGCCAGCCGGGCCGCTCGGCGAGCGCCTCGCCCCAGCTCCGCAGGCCGCCCTCGCCGTCGTGGATCTCCTGCCCGTTGCCGAGCAGGCAGACGAGGCCGGCAAACCCTTGGTGCCGCGCCATGATGTCGAGCAGGTGCGCCGGCTCCGACCGGTCGAGCTGCACCGGCCGGTCGCGCGTCTTCGCGATCGCCTGCGCCGCCGTCCACGATCGCTGCGCCTCGTCGATGATCACCACCCGCTCGGGCGGCGTGTCGCCGCTGGCGACCCCGTCGTCGCGGAACCGCGGCAGCGGCTGGATCACGCTCTTGGCCCGGTGCGCGGCGGCGATCCGGTGGCCGCCGCGCGCCACCGCGTCCCGCAGCAGCGCGTCGCGCAGCACGTGGACCAGCGTCGGGTTGCCGGTGAGAAAGGCGCGCCCCGGCCCCTGGCCGATGCGCCGGAACGCCGCGTTCAGCCCGCAAAGCGTCTTGCCGGCGCCCGGGATGCCGGTGACGAACACGACGATCCGCGCGCCGTCCCGCTCGGCCTCCTCGAGCAGCCGGTCGATCGCATCGGCCGTCGTCGACAGGTTCGCGGCATCCGCCCGCGCCGCCGCGATGTCGGCGACGTCGTGCCGCGCGAACAGCAGGCAGGCCGCATCGACGATGCCGGGCACCGGGTCGTAGCGCGCCTGCTCCCAGGCCCCGACATCGATCGGGCGCGGGCCGGCGGGCACCGCCTGGTGCAGCGCGGTCAGGCACGCGCCGAGGCCGCGCGCCGTCGCCGTCTGCACCGGTGCGGCACCGCCGATCGGGAGCGGCACCACCGCGACCGGCGCCGCCTTTGCCTCGGTCGCGACCAGCACCGGCACGATCGACGCCATCCGGCTGCCGGCGTGGAAGTCCTGCAGGTCGAGCGCGTAACCCTCGACCTGCCGCCTTGCCTCGGCCTCGAACGCCTCGGCGCCGACCTTGAACTCGAGCACGAAGATCGCGCGCGGCGTCACCAGGACGGCATCGGCGCGGCCACCGAGCCGCGGCACCCCGAACTCGAGGCAGAGCCGGCTCTGCTCGGGCGCCGGCCAGTCGCGCAGCGCGCCGGCGAGGATCGCGCATTGCACGCGCCAGGCCCGGAGCTGCGCCGCCTCGTTGACCCGGAACGCCTCGACCGCCGCGTGCGCCAGCGCCCCCGCGACCGACGCCGCATCGGCCGCGAGGAAGGCCGCGACCGTGCCGGACCACCAGGCGGCCATGTCGGGACGAGGCCGCGGTCAGGCGGCGGCGAGCCAGGCCTCGAGCGCCCGCTGCTGGCGGAAGAAATCGTGCTCGGGACGATCGCCGTCCTGCGCCATCGGCGACTTGAAGAACAGGCCGAGCTGCACCTGCACGCCGCCCTCGCCGCGCCGCCGCGCGAGATCGAGGCAGCGCGCGAGCTCGATCGCGATCGGCGCCGCCAGCACGCTGTCCTTGCAGAGGAAGTTCACCTTCATCTGCATGCGCTGGCCGAGGAAGCCGGTGACGTCGATCGCGTCCCAGGCTTCCTTGTCGTCGCCGCGCGGCGGGTAGTAGTGGATGTGCACGACGTGGTCCTCGACCTTGTAGCCGAGGATGTCGTCGATCACGCCGGCCTTGGTGATGATCTTCGACCGCCGGCTGTCCGGATCCTCGAGCGCGAACCCGTCCTGGTTGCCGAGGATGTTGGTCGAGAACCAGCCGTCCACGTGCAGCGCGCGGTCGCGGAACATCGGCGCGATCACCGTCTTGAGCAGCGTCTGGCCGGTCTTGCCGTCCTTGCCGGCGATCGGCACCGCCGTCGCCGCCGCGAGCTGCGTCAGCGCCGGGATGTCGGCGCCGAGGCTCGGGGTGAAGTTGCCGTAGGGAACGCCTTCGCGGATCGCGGCGTAGGCGTAGAGCATCGCCGGGCTGATCGACGGATGGTTCTCGGCCAGCGCCGCCTCGAAGCGCCGCGTGTCGGCGAGCACGCTCGTGTCGGCGGGCCAGCTTTCGACGGAGGCGAGGTTGAGCACCACGACGCGGCCGCCCGCGATCCGCTCGCGGAACGACGCGATGTCGCGCCGGATGCGGTCGACCGCGCCGCCGAGCGAATTGGCGTCGAGCCGGTTGGCGCCGTCGATGTTGCGGCAGAACCGCGTGTTGCCGACCGCCCGCCACGGCGTCATCGCCGACAGCGCCGGCTCGACCGTGCGGGCGAGCTCGGGCGGCAGCACGCGATGCGTCGCGAGCGCGGTCGCGAGATCGGCCGGGTTGAGGTCCCAGCCGGCGACCGCGATCTCCTCGTAGGGCACGAGGTCGGCGTCGCCGAAGCGCGCGAGCGGCAGGCCGCCGCGGTCGGCGTCGCCGCCGCGGATCCGTTCGAGCCCCGCCACCAGGGTCGATGCGACCGCGCCGCCGAGACCCACCACCAGGATGCCGAGCGACGCCGCGCCCGACCCGTCTTCCCTACCCGCCAAGACCTTGCCCTTCGCACCGACGATCCGACGGAGCGATAGCCCGACCGGCCATCGACCGCCAGCCACTCGGGGGCGCGGCTATTTCAGGTAGTCGCGGGGGTTCGGTCCGAGGCGGCGGATCGCGGCCCGGGTGCGCGTCGTCGTGAGCATCCGGAACGCCACGCGCGACGCGATACGCCGGTAGTAGGGTGGCCGTGCCAGGGCCATGCCTTCCCTGACCCGACCGGACGCGATCAGCCGCGCCGACGCGTTGGCCACCACGCGCGAGACATGCACCCGGTTCGCGGGCTCGAGCCGGCCGGCACCCTGACGGAACGCCTCGCTGATGAAACGGCAATCCTCCAGATCCGGCTCGAACGGGCGATAGCTCGCAAGCTCAAGCAGCTTGGCGCTTGCCTTCGTCGCGAGGTCGACCCGCTCGTCGGGCCGGAGCGGCCGGCCCGCGAGCTCCACCATCGCAGCCAGCGTGCCGGCGGCGACGTAGTCGTTCCGCACCCCGCGACCGAATTCGAGGTCCTGTTCGCCCGACCGTCGCCGCACTGCGGAGAGTGCCGCGAGCTGCGAGAAGATCGCGTTGATCCGGCCGGTCACGATCGACCCGCTGCTCACGCTGGCCGAATGCATCCGGTAGTCGCCGAGGACGTGGTCGCGGATGTTGTGCAGCCGCCCGACCTCCTGCAGGCGCCAGTATAGGTCGCTGTCTTCGGCGTTGAACACGTGACGGTAGCCGCCGACGGCCGCCACGTGTTCGCGGTAGGTCATGAGGAAGGGATGGATGATGTAGGGCTCCAGCGCCGGCGCCCATGTCGGCCTCGCCGTGTCCGGCGTGTCCGGCCGCGCGATGAAACCCTTGGTCCCCCCGTGTTCATCGATGTGGCGCGCGGGCCCGCCGACCGCGATACAGTCGGGATGGTCGCTCAGATAGGCACTCTGCACGGCGAAGCGATCCGGATAGGCCAGATCGTCGCCGTCATGCCGGGCGAGAAGCGGCGCTCGGCAGAGCGAGACGCCGTGGTTCAGGGCATCGACGATGCCGCCGTTCGGACGATCGACCGGATCAATCCGTTGGTCGTCCGCCGCCATCGCCCGCACGATGTCGCGCGTCCCGTCGGTCGAGCCGTCATTGATCACGATGATCCGGATGTCGCGCACCGTCTGTTGCTGCAGGCTCTCGATCGCGCTCCTGATGGTGGTCGCCGCGTTGAACACCGGCAGCACGACGTCGATCAGAGGTTCTGCCACGATCCGCTTCCTTCGCGTTCAAAGCATGCGCTGCAGTCTGCGGCGCAGACGCATGCTGATGTTGCCCTGGACCTCCCACGACGCGTGGATGCGCTCGATCCGTCGCCGATACGCATCACCGTAGAGCACCGGGTGGAAGATCCTGTCTGGATCAGTCCTGAATGTTCCGGCATCGCCGTCGAGCGGCTCCTCGTAGCCGAACGACCCCGGCTCATACATCGCCGCGCCGAAATCGTTGAGGTCCCGCACCTGCAAACCGGCATGCACGAGTTCGGTTGCCATGAACACCTCGTCGTTCGGCCAGAGCAGACGATCCCTGATCAGGAAGCGCCCGCGCCTCCGTTGGCGAAGTCCGACATCGAGCGCCCGGGCCGACAATCGCACGAACGAGAACATCGCACGGAACACCCCTGACGCACGCGGCCGACCGGTCTGACGCCACCACCACCCTTCGGTGGTCTGATTGAAATAACAGGCGAGGAAATCGATGTCTGCATACCGATCGAAACGTTCGAAGAGCTTGGGGAACGACTCGAACGAATGCTCGACGTCCGGCTCGAGCATCCAGAACTGGCGCTCCTCCGGATAATGGTTGCGGGCGAGATAAAGGACGTAGTCACCGTTCCGCCACGTGAAATCTGCGGGGCAGAGCAGGCCGAGCCGATGGCAGGCCGCACGTGTCACGCTGAGCTTCGCGTAGGGGCCCACGTCGAGCGTCCGCCGTGTTTCGTCGGCGGCGACGACGACGCGGTGGCAGTGGTCGGTGCCGAGTTGTTCCATGAGCGCGCGCTCGCGCGCGCCGAAGACGTGCGTGCGGAGGATAATCATCACATCGCTTTCTCGCCGTGCGGCCGCAATGATGGGTCTGTGCCGGCACCAGGACGTGACGGCGGGTTGATCGTCGGGCATTGTGGACGACGAACGAGAACGCACAACCCGGTGATCGACATGTCTGATCCAGGCCGCCTCGAGCAGCGCCTCGCCTCCGCTGGTCGAAGTGGACCGTCGGCATGGGCCAACGCGGCGCGTGATCGCTCGCGCTGAACGGAAACCACGATGCCTGATCCAGTCGCCCGCGTGATCGCGTTCTATCTGCCGCAGTTCTTCCCGATCCCGGAAAACGATGAATGGTGGGGCCCCGGTTTCACGGAATGGACCAACGTCGCCAAGGCTCGACCGCTTTTTCCAGGTCACTGGCAACCGCACATCCCAGCCGATCTCGGCTTCTACGATCTTCGTGTAGCGGAAACGCGCGCCGCGCAAGCCGCCCTGGCGCGCGACTGCGGTGTCCAAGGGTTTGCATACTGGCACTACTGGTTCGGCCATGGACGGCGGATACTCGAGCGTCCGTTCAACGAAGTGCTGTCGACGGGCGAGCCCGATTTCCCGTTCTGCCTCGCCTGGGCCAACCAATCCTGGACGGGCAAATGGCACGGCCTGGCGCATCAGACACTCGTCGCGCAGATCTACCCCGGCGAGGAGGATGATGTCGCGCATTTCACCTGGTGCATGCAGGCGTTCCGGGATCCCCGCTACCTCCGCGTCGACGGTCGTCCGATCTTCGTCGTCTACGCCCCTTACGACCTTCCCTCGACGCCCGACTTCGTCGCGCGCTGGCGATCGATGGCGGAGCGGGCCGGCCTGCCCGGCCTTTTTCTGGTCGCCGTCAGCAATGTTTTCGAGCAGGACGTCGATATCTGGCGACACCCGGTTTACGCGCCGTTCGACGCGGTCACGCCGCTGACCCCGCAGGATTACATCGACCATGCCGGCCGCCTTGAGAATCGGTCGGTATCACGCCGATTGCGCGAGCTCGATTTCGGCTCGTTTAATCGTTTGAAGGCCGGTCGCTTCGGCCGGCCTTCCCGGATCGAATACGCCGACGTGGTCGACGCCGCCTTCGACACGATGCCCGATGAGCGACGCTATATCCCCTGCGTGTTGCCCAATTGGGACAACACGCCGCGTTCGGGCGTTCGCGGCGTCGTCTACGAGAACGCCACGCCCGCGCTGTTCGAACGCTATCTCCGAAAAGGGCTTCACCGCGTCGTCGGTCGTCCGCGAGAGGAACGCATCATATTCCTCAAGGCCTGGAACGAATGGGCCGAGGGCAATTACGTGGAACCCGACACGCGCTGGGGACATGCCTATCTCGACGTCATCAGACGCGTCGTCCTGCCGAGTGTCGGCGCGGCCGACATGCGGGAGGTTGCCGGCGCGACGGTCTGACCGCGGCTCGGCGGGTGCTCAGCCGCGGCGCCCGACCGAGCGCCTCAGGTTCCAGAGCGCGCCGTAGAACGCGCGTCCGCCCGGCAGCGCCAGGACCAGCAACGCGAACAGCGCGTAGCTCGCGGCCATCGCGAGGAACAGCGTGAACGGCAGGTGCAGCGAGCGGATCCCGAACACGGCGACCGCCGTCACCGCGGCCGCGACCGACAGCGCCGCGATCGGCCGCACGATGTCGCCGAGGCCGACCGGCCCACGCCTGGCGACATAGACCACCATCAGCGGCGTCTGCAGCAGGTTGAAGCTCATCGCCGACACGATCGCGACGCCGAGCACGCCCCAGATCATGCCGATCGCGAACGACGCGATGCTGATGAGCGCCGTCACCACCGACAGCAGCATCTGCTCGCGCGTCCGCGCCTGCGAGGTGAACAGCCAGCCCACCGCGCCGAACACCGGCGCGGTGAGCCCGCCCGAGCAGATCCAGCCGAAGATCGGGCCGGCCGCGACCCATTTCCGCCCGAGCGCCAGGTGCACGACCTCGGTCGGCATGGCGACGCAGACCAGCATCGCCGGCACCGTCAGCAGCATGGTCAGCCGCAGCATGTTGACGAAGGCGTCGCGGTAGCGCGCGTCGTCGTGCGCGAGGCGCGACAGCAGCGGCAGTGCCACCCGGCCGACCGGCGCCATCAGCTGCCCGAGCGGCTGCACCACCAGCGTGTAGGAGCGGTCGTAGAGGCCGAGCGGCACCTTGCCGCCGAACACGCCGATGATCATCCGGTCGGCGGTCATGCTGAAATAGGTCGCGAGGTTCACGCCGGTGAGGTTGGCGCCGAGATGCAGCAGCGGTCGCACGCCGGTGCCGCGGCGCGGCCGCCCGGGCAGCCAGCCGACGACGGCGTAGGCGGCGGCGACGCCGAGCACGGTGGTGGCGCCCTGGCCGATCAGCAGCGACCAGTAGCCGAAGCCGAGCGCCGCCGGGCCGACCGTCGCGACGAGACCGATCGTCTGGCTGCCGATGTCGAGGCCGGCCTGGCTGCCGAACCGCATCTGCCGCGACAGCAGCGCGTTCGGGATCATCCCGAGCGTGCCGACGGCGATCAGCGCGCCGAGCACCAGCGTGATGTTGACCGTGCGCGGCTCGTGATACAGCAGCCCGACCAGCGGCGCTGCCGCCATCACCAGGGCGGCGAGGCAGACGCTGAGCGCCATGTTGATCCAGAACAGCATCGAGACCTGGGCTGCGGTGATGTCGCGCCGCTGCACGATCGCCTGGGTGAAGCCGAGATCGTTCAGCGTCGAGACGAAGCCGAGGATCGGCGACACCATCGCGACCAGGCCGAACTGCGCCGGCCCCAGCAGACGGCCGAGCGCCACCGCCGAGCCGAACTTCAGGATGAACTTGAGCCCCTGCGTGACCGCGGTCGCACCGGCGCCGGTCAGCGCCCGGCGCTTGAGCGCGCTGTTGTCGAAATCGACGTCGAGGAAGCCGTTGACGTCGGTCGCCAGCGAGACGGTGCGATCGAGCTGGTCCGAGAACGTGTCGACCGGCTCGTCGGGGATCTTGCCCATGCGTCAGCTCCAGGCCGCGTCAGCTCCGAGCCGCATCCGCTGTTCGGGGCGGGTCGCGCGCGGCCCGGCAGGCTGGTGCCGACACTCGGATTTGAACCGAGGACCTACTGATTACGAATCAGTTGCTCTACCCCTGAGCTATGTCGGCGCCCGGCCGCGGCGTCCTACAGGAAGACGGGTCCCCCCGCAACCGGCGTCGACCTGGACCGTAGAGCTTCGCCATGCGACTGAGCGGACGATGAACAGCGCGACGTTTCCTTCGGCCTCGTCACAACAGGCCGCGTTCCACTACGCGCCTGACTTCGTCGAGTGCCACGATTGCGGTCTCATGCAGGTTCTCCCGGAAGCGCCGCCCGGCCACACGGTGCGCTGCTGCCGCTGCGCGGGGTGGCTCGGCACCACCCGCCGCGACCCGCTCGCCACCGCGACCGCGTGCACGATCGCGGCGCTCTGCCTTTACGTCGTCGCGCTGTCGTTCCCGCTGATGACGCTCGATCTCCGCGGGCGCGTCCACACGGTCGACATCCTGACGGGTCCGGCGAACCTGATCGGCACCGACAGCCTGCTGGTCACCGTGGGCGCGCTCGTGCTGTTCGCGACCGTGCTGATGCCCGGCCTCGTCATCATCCTGAACCTCATGCTGTTCATCGGCGCGCGGCGCAGCCCGCCGACCGCGATCGTGCCGCATCTGCTCCGCCTGCAGCAGAAGCTCCGGCCCTGGTCGATGATCGAGGTCTACATGCTCGGCGTGTTCGTCGCCTGGTCGAAGCTGATCTCGCTCGCGCATGTCGAGCTCGACGCCGCGATCTTCGCGCTGGCCGCCGTCATGATCCTGATGCTCGCGGCCGACAGCGCGTTCGACCCGCGGCATGTCTGGGGGAGGATCGGCATCGAACGGGGACGCGCGGCGGGTCCGGTCGAGGCCCTGCCGGCCGACGGCGGCCGGGTGATCGCCTGCCATGGCTGCGAGCTGGTGCTCGTCGCCGCCGAGGGCGGGTCGTGCGAGCATCGGAACTGCCCGCGATGCGGCACGCCGCTCGCGCACCGCAAGCCCGACAGCCTCAGGCGCACCGGCGCGTTCCTCGCCGCCGCCTTCGTGCTCTACATCCCGGCCAACGTCCTGCCGGTGCTGACCTTCCAGAAGCTCGGCCAGGGTCAGCCGAGCACCATCATCGCGGGCGTGGAAGAACTCTATGCGAGCGGCATGCTGCCGCTCGCGCTGCTGGTGTTCTTCGCGTCCATCACGGTGCCCTGCCTCAAGGTCGTCAGCCTCGCCACCATGGTCGTGATGACCGCGCGCGGTTCGGCCCGCGGCCTCGTCGACCGCACCCGGCTGTTCCGCGCGGTTGACTTCATCGGCCGCTGGTCGATGATCGACGTCTTCATGATCTCCATTCTCGTGGCCATCGTCCGCTTCGGCTTCCTCGCCAGCGTGAGTGCCGAGCCGGGCATCGTGGCCTTTGCCGCCGTGGTCGTGCTGACCATCTTCGCCGCCAACAGCTTCGATCCGAGGCTGATGTGGGACGCCGCCGGCAGCCGGGCGCCGGCCCGCCTGGTGCCGGACCGCGCGAACCCGCCCGCCGAGACCATCGCCGCGATCGCCGACCCGGCGTGAGCGGCGAGCAGCAATCGGGCGGCGGGGGACGTCCCCCGGTCGCGACCGCGCGACGTGCGCGGTTCTCGGCGATCTGGCTGATCCCGATCATCGCCGCGGTGGCGGCGGCGTTTCTCGGCTGGCGCGCGATCGGCCAGCTCGGGCCGCTGATCACCATCAGCTTCCAGTCGGCCGACGGACTGACCGCCGGGCAAACGCAGCTGAAGCACAAGAACGTCGCCCTCGGCACCGTCGAGAACATCCACCTCGCCGACGACATGCGGACGGTGCGGGTGCGGGTCCGCATGCAGCAGGACGCCGCCAAGATCCTGACCGATCACGCGCGGTTCTGGGTGGTGCGGCCGCGGCTCTCGGGCTCGAACATCTCGGGCCTCGAGACGTTGGTCTCGGGTGCCTACATCGCGGTCGATCCGGGCGCGCCCGGCGGCCATGTCACGCACGAGTTCACCGGCCTCGAGAACCCGCCCGGCGTCCGTTCCGACGAGCCGGGACGCACCTACACGCTGATGACCGGATCGGTCGCCTCGCTCGGGCCGGGCTCGCCGCTGTTCTACCGCGGCGTCAACGTGGGCGAGGTGCTCGGCTACAGGATGCCGGCGAACGGCATCGGCGCGATCCCGGTCCAGGCCTTCGTTCGCGATCCCTACAGCAACTACGTCCGCGTCGACACGCGGTTCTGGAACGCGTCCGGGGTCGATGTCAGCTTCGGCGGCGGCGGCCTGCATGTCGAGCTGCAAAGCCTGCAGGCGGTGCTCTCGGGCGGCGTGGCGTTCGGACTGCCGGCCGACCAGCGCGGGGTCGAGCAGCCGGTCGCGCCGAACAACGCCCTGTTCAAGCTTTACGACAGCAAGGAGGACGCCGACAACGCGGGCTACCGCCGCCGCATCGATTTCGCGACCTACATGCAGAACTCGGTCAAGGGGTTGGTGGTCGGCTCCGAGGTCGACCTGTATGGCATCCAGATCGGCGAGGTCACCGACATCAAGTTGGAGCTCGACGCGAAGACCGGGCAGGCGCGGGTTCGCGTCGGCATGGAAATCCAGCCGGAGCGCGCGTTCAGCGCCGCGATGGAGGGCGGCGAGAAGCCGGAGGAGATCGCCCAGCATCTCGTCGACAGCGGCATGCGGGCGCAGCTGAGCTCGGCCTCCTTCATCACGGGCTCGTCGCTGATCGAGTTCGCCTTCGTGCCGAACGCCAAGCCCGCCACGGTCACCGAGGAAGGCAGCACCATCATCCTGCCGAGCGAGAAGGGCGGCATCTCCGGCATCACCGACAGTCTGAGCGACGTCGCGGCCAAGCTCGACGCGCTGCCGCTCGCGCAGATCGCCGACCATCTCGACACCCTGCTCGCCGGCGCCAGCGATCGCGTCAACAGCGCCGACACCAAGAACGCGATCCGCGATCTGTCCGGGACTCTGCGCAGCATCCAGCACCTGGCCGATCACGCGAACAGCGGGCTCACGCCGCTGCTGCAGCGACTGCCCGGCATGACGGAGGAGCTGCAGGCGACCCTCGTGCACGCGAACCAGCTGCTGAGCTCGTACAACGGCAACTCCGATTTCGGCGCGAGCCTCAACCAGACGCTGCTGCAGCTGAACGACATGGCGCGCTCGCTCCGGCTGCTCGCCGACTATGTCGGGCGGCATCCCAACAGCATCCTGTTCGGCCGCACGCCGCCGGTCGGGCACCAGTGAGGGCCGAGATGGATCGGGGAACGAAGCGCGCGGCGGTGGGTCGCCGCGCCGTGCTGATGCTGCCGCTCGCCGCGTGGGGCGGTGCCGTCCTGCTCGGCGGCTGCGGCTCGGGCGACCCGACCTACTACACGCTGCAGGCCTGGCCGGGCGCGCCGCGCCGGACGGCGCCGACCGTGGTGAAGGTGCGGATGCCGACCGTCGCCGCCTTCCTCGATCGCGACTACATCGTGTCCGCCACCGACGATTATCGCCTCGAGCTCGCCGGCAATCGCGCCTGGGCCGAGCCGATCGCGCAGATGATCGGCCGCGTGCTCTCGCTCGACCTCGCCGAGCGGTTGCCCGACGCGACCGTGTTCAGCGAGGACAGCGCCGCGACCCGGCAGGCCGACGTCGTCGTCAGCCTCGACATCGGGCGGTTCGACGCCGATCCGGGCGGCGCGGTGATCGTGCGCGGCGCGCTGTCGCTGCGGCCGACCGACGCCCAGGGCACCGCGTCGGCGCCGACCGTGTTCACGCGCTTCGATCTTCGTCACGACCGATCCGGCAGCGATACCGCGGCGCTGGTCGCGAGCCTGAGCGAACTGCTCGGCGCCGTCGCCGACCAGGCCGCCGACCGTCTCGCGTCGCTGCCGCCGCCGGTCCCCGAGACGCCGGCCGGCTGATCCGGTCACGCGCGCGCCATCGACGCCGTCGACGGAGAAGGCCCGGCCGGCATCGATCGGCGCCGCCCGAAGAATACGACGCTCCGACCCGCAACGAGGGTGTCCGCGGCGGGATTCGAACCCACGGCCCCAGGATTCAACCCCACTTCGGCTTTCGCCGCCCGCGCGCGTCGCACGCGGTTCGTGGTCCGGACTGTCCCTTCACCTTGGCCGCGTCGCCGCGACCGTCAGGTGCCACCCATCCAGTCTCTACACCTTCCGCGCCCGAACCGAGGCGCGGCTTGGCTCGGGATCGGCATGGCGCGAGCGCACCGAAGCGTTCCCCGACTTTGAGCGGATCCACGGCGCCGTTTCCCTGCGCCGCGCCCAATTCGTTCAGGAATCCTGTGCTCTATCCTGCTGAGCTACGCGGACAACGACGATCATAGCGGCGGCGCCTCGTCGCGCAAACCCATGCTCCAGAACGCCGCCTCGAGGCGGGTCGCGGCCCGGAAGGTCGCGAGCAGCGCCGGAAACCGCGCATCCGCGCCGCGCGCCGCCCCGAGCGCGTCGAGCGCCGCCTCCGCCTCGCGCGCCACCGCCTGATAGGCCGCACCGGCGTAGGTCTCGATCCATTCCCGATACGGGTGATCCGGCCGCGCGGCCGCCAGCGGCGCCAACGCGCGGCCGATCTCCGCGTAGCCGATCACGCAGGGTGCGAGCGCCACGTCGAGGTCGAGACGGTCGCCGCCGAGGCCGCGATCGTGCACGAAGCGCGTGTAGGCGATCGTCTCCAGCGCCTCCGGGGTCGCCGCCATCGCCGCCGCGTCGAGACCCCAGCCGGCACAGAACCGCATGTGCAGCGGCAACTCGACCTCGAGCAGCGCGTGCAGCGTCCCGCTCGCGCGGCGGAGGTCGTCGAGCGTGTCGCTCTTGAACGCGGCCAGCGCCGCGGCGCGGCAGAACTGGAACAGGAACAGCGTGTCCTGCACCAGGTAGCGCCGGAACCGGTCGGGCGGCAGCGATCCGTCGCCGAGTGCGGCGACGAACGGATGCGCGACATACGCCCGCCACTCGGCGCCGGCGCCGGCGCGCAGCCGCTCGAACAGCGTGCTCAGGACGCCGCCCTGCGGCCGGCGCCGCCGCGGGCGATCCGGGCGACGAGGTTCCGGACCATCGCGAGATCCGGCGCGCCCGTCCGCTTGCAGGCGAGTTCGATCCCGTGCGTCTCGGCGCTCGCGCGGGCGAGCGAGGCGGCCGACCAGACGCCGAGCGCGCGCGTGAACGCCGGCGCGCGCTTGAAGAACACGGGCGGCCGCACGGCGCTCGCGGCATCGGCGGCGCGCAGGCCGCCCGCCTCCATCGCCTGCCTCGCCGCACGCAGGCGCGCGAGATGCCCGAGCAACGCGCGGCAGATCGACACCGGCGCCGCGCCATCGTCGATCGCGCGCTCGAGCGCCCGGTCGGCGCCGGCGACGTCGCCCTCCGTCGCCGCGAACAGCGCGTCGTCGAGCGACAGCAGGGCGGCGTCGGCGACGCAGTTCTCGACCGCCTCGAGATCGATCCGGCCGGCCTCGCCCGCGTAAAGCGCGAGCTTCTCGATCTCGCCGCGCGCCGCGATCCGGTCGGCGCCCAGCAGGTCGGTCAGCGCCGCGAGCGCGTCGCGGTCGATCCGCGCGCCCGCTTCGGTGACCATCGTCTCGAGTGCCGCGCCGAGCGCGCGGCCTTCGGCCGGGTAGCACGGGATCACCGCCGCGTCGGCCCGGGCCTCGCACAGCGCGCGCAGCTTCGAGCGCGCTGGCAGCGCGGCCGCGGCCTCGAGCACGATCAGCGCGTCGGCGGCACCGTCGAGCACGCGGGCGAGATCGCCCGCGAGCGCGTCCCCCGCGTCCCGCACCCGGACCACCCGCCGGCCGCCGATCAGCGACAGCGCCGTCGCCTCCTCGGGGAGGCGCGCGTGGGCGTCGCGATCGAGGGAGGCCACCCGGAACGCGTCGTCGGTCCCGCCCGCGACGGCGCGGGTCAGCGCCGTCCCGCGCTCGCGGACCAGGCCGGCATCTTCGCCGTGCAGCAGTACGGCGCGGCAGGCCGGCGGCGGGTGGCCGACGAAGCGCTCGATGTCGCGTGCCTCGACCCGCATCCGGCGCTCAGGCGATCGGGCGATCAGGCGCTTCGGCCGACCGCATCGAGTGGTCCCGCCGCGCACGAGTTGGCGCGGGGGGATGGGACGGCACGGACCGGTCCGGCCTCACGCGCCGCCGTCGGACGGCGGCCGCTCGGCCGCCGCGAGCGCCGCGTCGCCGTTCTCGCGCGCGCTCCGGAACCACGCGGCGACCTCGAGTGTCACCTGGTCGGCGAGGTTCGCCGCGATGCGGTTGTTCGCCGTTTCGCCGGAGATGGTCGACTGGAAATACTGCTGGTCGATCTGATTGTAGCCGTCGAGCGTGCGGGCGCTGCCCGACGCGAGGCGCACCGGCGCGATGCCGACCGTGTAAAGCGTCCAGGTCGCGGTGCCGACGATGCGGGTGAAGGTCGACGAGTTGTCCGGCTGCACCGCGATGCCGGCGGCCGACGTACCGAGCCCGACGACGAGGCGGAACCGGCTCGCCGCCCCGGACTCGGGACTGTCGAGCCGCTGCTGCAGGCCCTCGCGCACGAGCTGGCCGTAGTGACCGGCCGGGATGTTGTCGACGTAGATCGCCGGCAGGTCCGCGACCGGGCTCGACCCGTCCTGCGCGTAGAGCGGCGCGAAGCCGCAACCGCCGAGCAGCGCCGGCGCGAGCGCCAGTGCCAAGCGCGCCAGCCGGGCCATGCCAGCGAGTGGACGCCTCGGCGGCCAGCCCGTTCCCGTATCGAAACGCTGCGCCGACCGGCTCATGCCGGCACTCGGTTCAGCTGCGCGCACCGGCCCATGCCGGCCTCCGGCAGCTCCGAGCGCGCCGGCCCCTGCCGGCCTCCGGCAGCTCCGCGCGCCGGCTCATGCCGGCCTCCCGCAGCTCCGCGCGCCGGCTCATGCCGGCGCGACCACGAAGTTCACGATGCGCCCCGGCACGTGGATCCGCTTGACCACGCGCCGGCCTTCGAGCGCGCGGGCGACGTTGCCCTCGGCCGCCGCCGCCGCCAGCACGTCGGTCTCGGCCGCATCGGGCGCGATCTCGATCGTGCCGCGGAGCTTGCCCATCACCTGCACGCCGATCGTCACCGACCGGCGCTGCAGCAGCGCGGCGTCGGCCTCGGGCCAGCCGCGCTCGACGACCAGCGCGCCGCCCGGCTCCAGCAGCGACACGATCTCTTCCGCGAGATGCGGCGCGATCGGGGCGGCGAGCAGGGCGGCCGTGACCGCCGCGTCGCGCCTCGCCCGGGCAAGACCGGGCTCGGCCTCGGCGCCGCGGCGCTCGGCCTCGCCGAGCGCGTTCGCGAGCTCGTGCAGCCGCGCGATCGCGACGTTCAGACCCAGGCCCTCGATCGCCTCGGTGACCGACGCGATCGTCCGATGGGTCGCGCGCCGGAGCGTGTCGGCCGCCTCGCCCCACGTCTCGGGCGCCGGCTCGTCGGGCAGCAGCGACGCGCTCTCGGCCAGGCGCCACAGGCGCGCGACGAAACGCGACGCGCCGGCGATGCCGGCGTCGGTCCATTCGAGGTCGCGGTCGGGCGGATTGTCCGACACCATGAACCAGCGCGCCGTGTCGGCGCCGTATCGGGCGAGGATCGGCGCCGGCGCCACGACGTTCCGGCGCGACTTGCTCATCTTCTCGGAGCGGCCGAGGGCCACGCCGTCGCGACCGGCGGCCTCCTCCGGATACAGCCACTCGCCCGTCGCCTCGTCGCGATAGGTCTCGTGCGTCACCATCCCCTGCGTGAACAGGCCGGTGAACGGCTCGTCGAACTCGACGTGGCCGCATCGCCGCATCGCACGCGTGAAGAAGCGCGCGTAGAGCAGGTGCAGGATCGCGTGCTCGACGCCGCCCACGTACTGGTCGACCGGCAGCCAGGCGCGCGCGGCCTCCCGATCGACCGGCACCGCCGCCCGAGGCGAACAGAACCGGGCGAAATACCAGGCGCTGTCGACGAACGTGTCGAGCGTGTCGGTTTCCCGCGTCGCCGCACCGCCGCAGACCGGACACGCGACATGCTTCCAGGTCGGGTGATGGTCGAGCGGATTGCCGGGACGCGAGAAATCGAGCGTGTCCGGCAGCTCGATCGGCAGCGTCTCGCGCGGCGCCGCCACGACGCCGCAGCGCGCGCAGTGGATCACCGGGATCGGGCAGCCCCAGGGACGCTGGCGCGACACGCCCCAGTCGCGCAGGCGCCAGTTCACCACGCCCTCGCCGAGCCCGACCGACGCGAGACGCTCGATCGCCGCGCGCTTGGCGTCCGCGGTCTCGAGCCCGTCGAGGAACTCCGAGCCCACGATGCGCCCCGGCGCCGTCCAGGCCTCGCGCGCGACGTCGGGCACGCTGCCGTCGGGCGCCGCCACCACGGCCCGGATCGGCAGGCCGTAGCGCGTCGCGAACTCGTGGTCGCGCTCGTCGTGACCGGGGCAGCCGAACACCGCGCCGGTGCCGTAGCCGGCCAGCACGAAATTCGCGATCCAGACCGGGAAGGTCGCGCCCGCGATGAACGGGTGCGCGACGCGGAGCCCGGTGTCGTGGCCGCGCTTCTCGGCGGTCTCGATCGCCGCCTCGCTGGTGCCGAGCCGGCGACACGCGGCGACGAACGCGGCGGCGTCCGGATCCCGCTCGGCGCAGGCCAGCGCCACCGGATGCTCGGCGGCGATCGCGACGAACGACATGCCGAACAGCGTGTCGGGCCGCGTCGTGAACACCTCGATCGACGCGTCGGGCATCGTCTCGCCGGCGCCCGCGATGGGGAAGCGGATGCGGGCACCGTCCGATCGGCCGATCCAGTTCTCCTGCATCGCCCGCACCCGCTCGGGCCAGCGGTCGAGCGTCGCGAGCCCGGCGAGCAGCGCGTCGGCGAACGCGGTGATCCGGAAGAACCACTGGTTCAGCCGCCTGGTCTCGATCGGCGCGCCGGATCGCCAGCCGCGGCCGTCGATCACCTGCTCGTTGGCGAGCACCGTCTGGTCGACCGGATCCCAGTTCACGAGGCTTTCCCGCCGGTAGGCGAGGTCGTGCGCCAGCAGATCGAGGAACAGCGCCTGCTGCTGGCCGTAATAGGACGGGTCGCAGGTCGCGAGCTCGCGCGACCAGTCGACCGCGAGACCCATCGGGGCCAGCGCCTCCCGCATCGCCGCGATATTGGCGTGGGTCCAGGCGCGCGGGCTCGCGCCGCTGTCGCGCGCGGCGTTCTCGGCCGGCAGCCCGAACGCGTCCCAGCCCATCGGCTGCATCACGGTGAACCCGCGGGCGCGCTTGTAGCGGGCGATCACGTCGTTGATCGTGTAGTTGCGGACATGGCCCATGTGGATGCGCCCCGACGGATAGGGGAACATCGCCAGCGCGTAGAAGGTCTTCGTGCCGCCCGGGGGCACGTCGGGCACCTCGAAGCAGCGGCGGCGCGCCCATTCCGCCTGCCAGCGACGCTCCACCTCGGGGGCGTCGTAGCCGCGGCCAGACGAGCGCGCGTCCTCGCCGCCGACCGAGGCGACGGCGCTCATCCGGTCGCGCCGGCGCGGAGCTGACGCGCGCGCTGCAGCACGCGGGCGGTGATGTCGGTCGCGGTGTTCGACGCGACCGGCGTGTCGACCCAGGAACCGCCCTGCTCGTCCTGCCGGAACACGGCGACC
Source organism: Acetobacteraceae bacterium (assembly GCA_965199345.1). Lineage (GTDB taxonomy): Bacteria > Pseudomonadota > Alphaproteobacteria > Acetobacterales > Acetobacteraceae > CAXTPV01. The sequence goes on along the minus strand of CBDARA010000002.1, from coordinate 3,326,800 downwards.
CGGATGTCGTTCGCGTTCAGGTCGCGACCCAGGACGTAGGCGGTCGCCTTGAAGCGCTCACCGGTCACGGTCGGCGGCGTATACCAGTCGGTGATGATCACGCCGCCGACCGGGTCGGCCGACGTGAACGGCATGAAGCTCAGCACGTCGATCGCCGCCCGCCAGAGATAGGCGTTCACGCCGGCCGCCCCGGGCTGCGCGCCCACGAGGCCGGTCTGGTCGACGCTGGCGCCGAGCAGATTGCCCTTGTCGGGCACCGCGAGCTGGTTCACGGCGTCGGCGCCGGAGGTGGTCGTGCCGCCGCTGCACGCGGCGAGGCCGAACAGGGACCCGAGGCCGAGCAATGCGAGCGCCGCCGCGCGCGGCGCGACGGAGGGCGGCCGCGGCCGCGAACGGAACGCTTTCGCGCTCAACGGCTGACCCATGCGTCTCGGTGCTCCCATCCCGCGTGATCCGCGCCTCGGGCGCCGGGGCGCGGGACCGGCCTATCTAGCCTCGCCGTTCCGGCGTGCCAAGCGGACCACCGGAGCGCCGCCGCGCCGCCGCGACCGCGCGTTGTCGCCCGCCCGTCACGCTTGTATGTGTCGACGGGAAAAGGAACCGCCGACGATGACAGCCCAGCCGGTCACCATCCTGCTGATCGAGGACGATCCGGGCCACGCGCGGCTAATCGAGAAGAACATCCGCCGCGCCGGCGTCAACAACGAGATCGTCCACGTCACCGACGGCACCACCGCGCTCGCCCATCTGGCCGACCGGCCCGTCGCCCAGCGCCCGCTGCTCGTGCTGCTCGACCTCAACCTGCCCGACATGAGCGGCACCGACATCCTCCGCCGCATCAAGGAAGACCAGGCGCTCCGGGCGGTGCCGGTGGTCGTGCTCACCACCACCGACGACAAGGTCGAGATCCAGCGCTGCTACGACCTCGGCTGCAACGTCTACATCACCAAGCCGGTCGACTACGAAAATTTCGCGACCGCGATCCGCCAGCTCGGCCTGTTCATCACCGTCATGCAGGTCCCGGACAAGGCCTGACCGCGGAGCATCATGCCGACCGCCTCGCCGCATCTCCTCTTCATCGACGACGACGCGGCACTCGGCGTCCTGGTGCGGCGGTTCTGTGCCCGGATCGGCTGGCCGGTCACGGTCGCCGGCAGCTGGGAAGACGGGCTCGCGCGCGCCAAGGCCGTGCGCTTCGACGCCGTCGCGCTCGACCACTACATGCCCGGCCGCGACGGGCTGCACGTCATGCCCGAGCTGCTGGCGCTCCCCGACGCCCCGCCGGTCATCTACGTCACCGGCGCCGAAGAGCCGTCGATCGCCGTCAACGCGCTCAAGGCAGGCGCCGCCGACTACGTGGTCAAGGACGTCGGCGGCAACTTCCTCGAACTGATGGCCGAGGCCGTCCGGCAGGCGATCGCCCGGCGCCAACTGCTCCGCGAGAAGGAAGAGGCCGAACGGCAGGCGCGGCACAGCCTCGCCCGGCTCGAACAGCTCGCCGGCGAACAGGCCCTGCTGCTCCGCGAGATGAACCATCGCGTCGCCAATTCGCTGCAGCTCATCACCGCGCTGCTCGAGATGCACGCGCGGAAAAGCGGCGACACCACCGTGCGCGCGGCTCTCCGACAGGCCTCGGAACGGGTCGAGGCGGTCGCGAAGATCCACCAGCGCCTCTACACCTCGACCGACGTGACCACGGTCGAAATGGGCGCCTATCTCGGCGGACTGCTCGACGAGCTCGACCGCGTCGCCGAGGACGGCGGCGGCCGGCGCATCCGCTTCGAAAGCGCGCCCGTCCTGGTGCCGACCGACAAGGCCGTCTCGATCGGCCTGATGGTCAGCGAACTCGTCACCAACGCCCTCAAATACGCCTACCCCGACGGCGAAAACGGTCCCGTCCGCGTCCGCTTCGGCCCGCGGCAGGACACGCCGCCGACCTGGCATCTCGTGGTGGAGGACGACGGCGTCGGCTTCGCCGAAGGCGCGAAACCACGCGGCACCGGGCTCGGCACCGTCATCATCGGCGCGATGGCCCGCACCCTCGACGCCTCGCTCGAACGCGCGACCGGCCCGAACGGCACGCGCTTCGAGGTGATCGTGCCGGCGCGTTAGGGAGGTGGAGGAAGGCCAGGGGCGCTGCCCCTGGACCCCGGCCGGAACCCATCGCGCTTGCGCGATGGGTTCCCGGCAAGGCTGAGCCTTCGAAATCCATCTGTTAGGGAAAAACCTGGGCCACCATCGATGCCCGACACACCGGGCCCGGGGTTCTCCCTAACTCATGGGATCCAAGGGCGTCGGGCCCTCGTAGGGGCCCTTTGCGCTCGCGCAAAGGGAACCCAAGCTCTGGCCTTCCTTCGACAACCTAGGCCCCCGGCGCCACCGCCATGCAGGGCAGGTTCTGGCCGCGCAGGGTCGTGCAGGCGCGGGCAGCGGCGGTGCGGTCGAGGCCGGCAAGGCGGGCGCGGTAGAGGACGCGGCCGCCGAGGCCGCGGACCGGTTCGATTTCGGCGCGCGCGCCCGCCAGCAGGCCCGCGCCGGCGTCGCGCGCGATCGTGGTCGCGAAGCGGGCCTCCTCCACCTGTCCGAAGGCGCCGACCTGGATCCCCCAACCGGCGGCGCCGAAAGGTTCGAACGCCTTGGCGGCCGGCGCCGTTCGCGGACCGTCGGTCGGGCGCGGCGGCGCGGTGGTCGCGAGCGCGGTGCGCATGCCGGACGGCGGCGGCACGCCGTCCGAGATCGCGCCGCCGAACGCGCTCGGGGCGGGTACGGCGTAGGACACCGCCTGCACGGTCGGCGGCGGCGCGACCTGCTGCCGCGCGATCGGTGGGGACGCGGTCGCGCACGGGCGCGCGGGGTCGAACGCGGCGTCGGGGTCGGTCGCGCAATCGTGGCGGACGGGGATCGGCCCGGCCGTCGCCTCGACGACCGGATCGGCAGCGGCGGTTTCGACCGGGCCGGCGGTGGCGCAGGGCGTGGACGGGTCGTAGGCGGCGTCGGCATCGCAGCCGGCCGGCGAGCCTCGCCGCGGGGTCGCGGCGGCGAGTTCGATCGGCGCGGTGTTGCCGCCGAGATTGGGCGTGATGGCGGCGACGTAGTCGACCGTCTCCGCCGGCAGGCCGGACACGCCGGCGAGGTAGTCGTCGACCCGCGCGGGACCCGCGTTGTAGGCGGCGAGGAAGCCCGGCGAGCCATACTTGTCGTACATCTGCCGGATGTAGGCGGTGCCGGCGAGGATGTTGTCGTGCGGGTCGTAAGGGTCGCCGCCGAGGCCGTATTGCGACTGCAGGTCGGCGTAGGTGTCCGGCATCAGCTGCATCAGGCCCATGGCGCCGGAACCGGACGTGATCGGCCGCCCGTCGAGGTACTCGTGACCGCCCGATTCCTGGTGCATGACGGCCCGGATCCAGGGTTGCGGCACGCTGAACCGGCTCGATGCGTCGGTGATGTAGGGACCCCATGGATCCTCGGGCGGCCCGGGCGCGGGATAGGAGCTCGAGCCCGGCGCGTAGGTCAGCGGCTCCCGTCGCGCCCCGGCGCAGGAGGCCAGCGCGCACAGCGTGGCGAGCGCGAACGCGCGCGCGAGGGAGCCGGTCGGCATCGCCCTCGTCCTTGCGCCCGGTGCCCTCGCAGCTTCAAGCGATGCGTGAGGACGCGCGCCTAGTCGCCGGTTGGCGTGACCTTTTCGCCACAGAGCGACTGGGCGAGCGCGAGGTCGCGCACGAACGCCGCGTATTCCCGCACCTTCGCGTCCTCGTCCGGCAGACGCAGCAGGTAGGACGGGTGCACCGTGACCAGGGCCTGGCCGCCGGTCGGGAGCGGGATCGCGCGGCCACGCTCGCGGCCGATCGTGACGGTGCGGCCGAACACCGCGCGTGCCGCGGTCGCGCCGAGCACGACGGTGACCGCGGGCTGCACCGCGCGGCGCTCGGCGTCGATCCAGACCGAGCACGCGGTGATCTCGGTCGTGTCGGGTTTGGCGTGGATCCGGCGCTTGCCGCGCGGCTCGAATTTGAAGTGCTTGACCGCGTTGGTGACGTAGACCGCGCGCCGGTCGATGCCGGCCTCGGCGAGCGCGCGGTCGAGCAGCTGGCCCGCCGGACCGACGAACGGCCGTCCGGCGAGGTCTTCCTGGTCGCCCGGCTGCTCGCCCACCATCATCATCGCGGCGTCGCCGGGTCCTTCGCCGAACACGGTCTGGGTCGCGTGCTGCCACAGCGCGCAGCGGCGGCAGGACGCCGCCTCGTGCGCCGCGGCGGCGAGCCCGGGGTCCAGTCCCGGCACCGGCGCCGGGTCCTGCCGCTTCGGGATCACCGCCGTCTTCGTCGCGCGCTCGACCGGCACCTGCTCCACCATCGTGTTCGTCCGCGCCGAGGCGGTGCGGACCAGTTCCGGGATCAGCGCCGCCTCGGGCAGGTTGCGCCAGTATTTCTTCGGCATCTCGGACCGCATCGCCGTCACCTTGAGGCGGGCCGGATTGAAGATCGCGCCGAAATAGGCGCGCCAGTATTGCTCGAGCGCGTCGTCGTCCGGCACGTCGGCGCGCGACGCGCCGGGGCCGAACACCTCGTCCTGGCCGGTCCAGTGGACGCTGCGATAGGGGGTGAGGATGGTGAACACCATCGTCGCGAAACGCCTGACGAAGAAGCCGGCGTTCGCCTCGACGATGAAATGCTCGGGCTCGAACCAGGCGACGTAGCGGGTCGCGCCGTCCGCCTCGACGGCGCGGAAGCGAACGAACGCGCGCATCTTGTGGGTGTCACGCCGGACCGACTGCGCGAGGCCGAGCGCGCGATGCATCGCAGGATCGGTGACCTGCTCGGCGAGGTGCTTCTCGCCCCCGTGCGCGCGCCAGATCAGGCCGTAGAGCAGGGCGAAGCGCTCGGGCTCGCGCGCCTGGATCACGGTTTCGGCCAGCGTGACCAGCGGGCGCGGCACGGTGAAGGCGGCGTTGCCGGCGGGTGCGCTCGCGGGCGCGGGCATGGGCGCGGACGCGATCTCGGGCGCGATCTCGGCGAACAGGTCAGACGGCGCGCCGACCGACCAGACCACGTCCTCGGGCGGCACGCCGGCCAGGACCAGCCGGCGCGTCTCGGCCCGCCAGCCCGCGAAGTCGACCTCGTGGGCGAGTGCGACCGCGTGCAATCAGATCAGTTCCAGCTGCACCGGCCGGGCGCGCGGCGCCGGTGGCCGGATGTCGGCTCCGGGCGCGCCGAGGCCGAGCCCCGCGCTGTCGAGCGTGCGGCCCGGCGTGTGGTCGGCCGCGACGACGAACGGCGCGATCTTCGCGATCGACACGCGGAGGCGCGCGAGGTCGTCGAGCCGCAGGCGGCGATGGCGGCGCGCGAGGAGGATGCGATCGACCGACTTCACCCCGAGGCCGGGCACGCGCAGCAGCAGGTCGCGGACGGCCGTGTTGAGGTCGACCGGGAACTGCGCGCGATGCGCGAGCGCCCACGCGAATTTCGGGTCGACGTCGAGCGGCAGGTTGCCGTCGGCGCCGGTCGGCATCTCCTCGTTGGTGAAGCCGTAGAAGCGGAGCATCCAGTCGGCCTGGTAGAGCCGGTGCTCGCGGAGCAGCGGCGCCGCCCGCGGCGGCAGGGCGGCGCTCGCGTCCGGGATCGGGCTGAACGCCGAGTAGTACACCCGCCGCAGCCCGTAGCCGGCGTAGAGGTTGGTGCTCATGCCGAGGATCGTCGCGTCCGAGCTCGCATCGGCGCCGACGATCACCTGCGTGCTCTGGCCGGCGGGCGCGAAGCGCGGCGGGCGGGCGCCGCCATGGCCCGGCTTGTCGCGCGACGCGTCGATCGCGAGCCGCATCCGGCCCATCGAGCGCCTGATCCCGGGCAGGTCCTTCTCGGGCGCGAGCGCGCCGAGCGCCTGCTCGGTCGGCAGTTCGACGTTGATCGACAACCGGTCGGCCCAGCGCCCGGCCTCGGCGAGCAGCGCCGGGTCGGCATCCGGGATGGTCTTGAGATGGATGTAGCCGCGAAACCCGTGCTCGACCCGGAGGCGTCGCGCGACGTCGACCACCCGCTCCATCGTGTAGTCGGGACTGCGGATGATGCCCGAGGACAGGAACAGCCCCTCGATGCAGTTCCGCCGGTAGAAGCCGAGCGTGAGGCGGACGACCTCGTCGACGGTGAAGCGCGCCCGCTGCACGCCCGACGATCGGCGGTTGATGCAGTAGACGCACTCGTAGATGCAGGAGTTGGTCAGCAGGATCTTGAGCAGCGAGATGCAGCGCCCGTCTGGCGCGTAGGCATGGCAGATGCCGATCCCCTCGGTGGAGCCGACCCCGTCCTTCTTGCCCTTGGAACTCCGCTTGTCGGTGCCGCTCGACGCGCAGGACGCGTCATATTTCGCGGCGTCGGCGAGGATTTCGAGCTTGGCGAGGAGATCCATCCGCACATCCACGATCAGCGCCCGCCGAACGCGGCACTCTCAGATGGGGAGGACCGGCGCCAAGTCGAGCGCCGCCCGGTCGCGCGGATCAGGTGCGCGAAACGTCGCCGTCGAGATAGGCGGGCGGCAGATGCACCCGCTCGACGCGCCAGCCATGCCGCCAGGTGAAGGCGAGATGGATGCAGACGGGGGTCGCGGTGGTGGCCGGATCGGGGGCGATGGTGAGGTCGAACCCTGCCGGACCGTGAAACGCGCCGCCAGCGAGGAGGGCGCGCGCCTCCGACATCAGGTTGCCGGTCTGCGCGTGACCGCCGCCGAGCAGGGCGTGCAGGCTTTCCGGCGTGAGGCTCGTCGAGATCGCGTTGCTGGTCGCCGACGAGGCGAAGCTCGAGCCGAAATCCGGCAGGTCGTCGCCGGCGGCCGGCACGGTCGCCGACGCGTTCTGCACCACGGCACCGCCAAGCTGGGAAGCGAGGTCGGCGCGGATGTCGTTCCAGGCGATCGCGGACGCGAGCACGGCGACGTCGTTCGACCTGATCGCGCAGGCGAGGCGCACGAGCGCCACGTAGGGCGAGGCGAGATAGCCCAGGGTCAAGGCGAGCGGCACGAACAGGACGAGGTCGCGTCGCCTCGGGCGGAAGCCTGCCACGGGCGGGGCGGAATAGGCCGCTTCGATGGTCGCGCTCATGGAGCAAGCCTCGCCGGAACTGGGGAGACTTCAACATGAACGATCAAGCTGAACGCAACATAAATCGCGTTTTCGTCACGAGTTCCGGGCGACCCATGTTTCGTAGCCGCGGGCCCGCAGCGCGCAGGCCGGGCAGCTGCCGCAGCCATGGCCCCAAGGGTGGCGCACGCCGCGTTCCCCGAGATAGCAGGTGTGGGTGTCCCGGCGGATCACCTCGACCAGCGCCTCGCCGCCGAGCTCGGCGGCGAGCGCCCAGGTGTCGGCCTTGTCGAGCCACATCAGCGGCGTCTCGAGCACCAGCCGGCGCGGCGCGAGCCCGAGATTGAGCGCCACCTGCATCGCCTTGATCGTGTCGTCGCGGCAGTCGGGGTAGCCGGAGAAGTCGGTCTCGCACATGCCGCCCACCAGCGCGCCGAGACCGCGGCGCGAGGCGAGCGCGCCCGCATAGGTGAGGAACAGCAGGTTGCGTCCCGGCACGAAAGTGGTCGGCAGTCCGTCGCGTCCGGTCTCGATCGCGACGGTCGCCGTCATCGCGGTCGCGCCGAGGGCGGCGAGCCCGCGCTCGATGTCGAGCAGGTGGTCGCCGCCGAGACGACCGGGGAACATCGCGTCGAGCCCTTCCCGGATCGGCGGCCGCATGTCGAGCTCGACCCGGTGGCGCTGGCCGTAGAAGAAGCCGACCGTCTCGACCCGGCGATAGCGCGCGAGCGCCCAGGCGAGGCAGGTCGTGCTGTCCTGGCCGCCCGAGAACAGGACCAGCGCCGCGTCGCGTCCCCCGAGCTCCTCGACTCCCTCGTCCGGCTCGACCCTGCTGTCCGACATGACGATCGCCCTCCCGTTCCCGCCGGCGCGGCACCATTCTCGATCGATGGACGACGCTTGGACAGAGGACGAGATCCAGCGCTACGCGCGGCACATCCTGCTGCCCGAGCTCGGCGGCACCGGCCAGGCGCGGCTTCGGCGCGCGCGCGTCCTGGTGGCGGGGGCAGGCGGGCTCGGCTCGCCGGTCGCGCTCTACCTCGCCGCCGCCGGCGTGGGCCGGATCGGCCTCGTCGACGATGACGTCGTGGAACTCTCGAACCTGCAGCGCCAGGTGCTGCACGACACCGCGTCGCTCGGGCGCTCGAAGGTCGAGAGCGGCCGCGCGAGGTTGCTCGCGATCAACCCGACGATCGCGGTCGACGCCATCCCGCGCCGGATCGTGGCGGACGATGTCGACGCGCTGGTCGCCGGATGGGATCTCGTCTGCGACGGCACCGACAATTTCGAGACCCGCTTCCTGCTCGCCGATGCCTGCGTGCGCACGCGCCGCACGCTGGTCTCGGCGGCCGTGCTGCGCTTCGAAGGCCAACTCGCGACCTTCAAGCCGCACGCGGGCGGGCCGTGCTACCGCTGCCTGAACCCGGAGGCGCCGCCGCCCGGATCGGTGCCGAGCTGCGCCGAGGCGGGGATCCTCGGCGCCGTCGCGGGCGTGATGGGCTGCCTGCAGGCGACGGAGGCGATCAAGGAGATCGCGGGGATCGGCGAGACGCTCGCCGGACGGCTGCTGCTCTGGGACGCGCTCGCGAGCCGGATGCGCACGATCGCGCTGCCCAAGGATCCGGAGTGCCCGGTCTGCCGCGACGTCGGGCCGGATCATGGCTGAAAGCCTGGGCATCCTGCTGCTGTCGGGCGAATACGAGCGCGTGCATTACGGCTTCGTGCTCGCCTGCGGCGCCGCCTCGCTCGGCGGTCCGGTCGTCGTGTTCGCGACCAATCGCGCGCTGCATGGATTCCGTGCCGACTGGTCGGGCCTCGCCTCGGCCGATCAGGACCGCTCGGTCCAGGCGCGCGGGGTCGCGGGGCTGGAAGCGTTGCGCGACGCGGCGATCGCGCTCGACTGCCGGCTGGTCGCCTGCGACGCCGGCCTGAGGATCGCGGGTCTAACGGCAAGCGATCTCCTGCCGGGGATCGCCGTCGGCGGTGTCACGGCGTTCCTCGCGGACGCCGGGCCGCGTCTGGTCACGTTGTAGCGCATCACCGCCTTGACCCGGGCGCGGCCGAGCGGCAGGCATCCGCAATGTCTCGCCTGCTCGCGTCCGTCCTCGCCGCGGCGACCTGCTGCGCGATCGCCGCGCGTGCGGCCGACCGCGTGACAGAAACCCATCATCACGCCGCCGAGGCGCGCACGCACGGCACCGAACGCCACCACGTCCACGCGAACCGGCATGGCCATGTATCGCCGCATCGTGCGGCCTCCGCGCATCGCGCGCCGGTCGCTGGCCCCGCCCCCGCGCGCTCCGCCATCCCGGCGCCGCCGCCGAAGCCGCCGGTCGGACGCTCGACCGGACTGCCGATCCCCCGCTTCGCCTCGCTCCGCGCCGACGAGGTGAACCTGCGGGCGGGTCCCGGCACGCAGTATCCGATCGACTGGGTGTTCAAGCACCAGAACATGCCGGTCGAGATCGAACGCGAGTTCGACGTCTGGCGCCTGGTCGAGGCGCCGGACGGCACCAAGGGCTGGGTGCATCAGGCGACGCTGGTCGGCGCGCGCACCTTCTTCATCCCGGACGGGCCCGCGCCGGTGCCGCTTCGCGCCGCGCCGAGCGACACCGCCGCGGCCGCCGCCCTGTTGCAGCCCGAGGTGATCGGACGCCTCCTCCGTTGCGACAGCGGCCAGGAATGGTGCCGGGTCAGCGTGCACGGCATCGACGGTTACCTCAAGCGCGTGTCGGTGTGGGGCCTGCTGCCCGATGAGGCGGTGGGGCAGCCGGGATAGCAGGCCGGAGCTGCGGCGGTCCGGCGCTCGCGCGCCGATGGCGGCCGCGTGTTCGCGTCGGGTGCCGGCGCCCGACGCGAACGTTCGCGCCGCGGCCGGCCGGGTCGTCCCGGCGCTCCCGGCGCCTCCCGCCGGTTGGCCGGGTGCGCGACGAGGCGCAGGTGGCGCCGGTGCGGACCATCCGGGTCGCAACCGACCGGCGCCGTCGTGCCGCCGGGCATCGCATCCGCGCGCCCGCTCTCGGCGTTGGCACCGGCGACCGATCGTCAGGGAGTTCGCGATGGCCGACCGCAACATCTGGCTCACCATCCCGGACAGCTACTCCGCGCTGCTGCTCGGCCGCGCCGGGTTCGACAGCCTCACGATCGATCTCCAGCACGGGCTGTTCGACGAGGCGACCGCGATCCGCGTCCTGATGCTGACGATCGACGCGCGGGCGCCGAGGCGCTGGGTCAGGATCGGCGCCAACGACCCCGCCGTGGTCGGACGCATGCTCGACGCCGGCGCGGACGGGCTGATCGTGCCGCTGATCAACGACGCCGCCGACGCGCAGCGCCTCGCCGACGCGGCCCGTTACCCGCCGGAGGGACGCCGCAGCTTCGGCCCGGCCCTGGCGTCGTTGCGGCCGCCCGGTCTGCCACGCCCGCGTATCCTCGCGATGATCGAGACCCTGGGCGGGCTCGAGGCCGTCGAGGCGATCCTCGCGACCGACGGGATCGACGGCGTCTTCGTCGGTCCGAACGATCTTGGCCTCGGGCTGGGGCTCGGAACCGGCTCCGACCGGAACGAGCCGGCGTTCACCGCGGCCCTCGCCCGGATCACCGGGGCGGCACGCGCGGCGGGCAAGCAGGCGGGCCTGTTCTGCGCGTCGGCCGGCTACGCGGCGAAGCGTGAGGCGGACGGGTTCGACATGCTCACGATCGGCATCGATGCGGTGCTGTTGCGCGAGGCGGCCGCGGCCGCGCTCGCCGTCTTCGCGGCCGGCTGATCGGCGGCGCGAGGCGCGACCCCCGCGCGACGCCTCGGCCGCACCTCGAAGGTCGAGGTGGTGGCAGGCGGTCGAACACCGAGGCGCATCCCTCGACCACGACCTCGCAACCGCGGGACGCAGCTTCAATCGATCAATCAAACGATCGCGCTGATGAGGTGGGCACGATCGTGACCGACCGTCGGTACTGATCGGTATGACGACGCCGCGCCGAATCCAGCGCTGCCCCCCGCACCGGAACACCCGCGCGGTGGCGGCAGGCAGGTCGAGGCCGGACGAGGCAATCGTTCGGGACAACGGAAACGCGCCGGCGACCCCCCGCAACACGGCTTCGATACGAGGATCTGGCCCCGCCCGGGAGCGTGGCGCGACCGATCGGGCCGTGACGACCGCTCAGGCGGACTTGTACTTGCCGTCGAGCGCGTTGATCGCCTCGACGTTCCGGGCCGAATGGCTGGCCGGATCGAACGCGTTCCGGAGAAACGTGTCGACGATCGATTTGGCCAGCTCCGGCCCGATCACCCGCGCGCCCATCGTGATGATCTGCGCGTCGTTGCTGAGGGCCGCACGCTCCGCCGAATACGTGTCGTGCGTCAGCGCCGCGCGAATGCCCGGCACCTTGTTGGCCGAGATGCTGACCCCGATCCCCGTGCCGCAGCAAAGGATCGCGCGGTCGAACTCTCCCTCGAGCAACCGCCGCGACACCCGATCGGAAAGGCCGGCGTAGAACTCGGCGCTGCCGTCATCGGGCCGCGACAGGTCGGACACCGTGTGCTCGCCTCGCTCCGTCAGATGAGCGGCCAGCAGCTTGACCAACGGTTCACCGGCACTGTCGCCGCCGAGCGCGATACGCATGGTTCGTCTCCAGCAAAGGTCGTCGTCGGCCCTGAAGATGGCGTCCCACCCCGCCGTTTTCATCGGCGCTGGGGCTCGTCGAGGAAGGCCGGGGCTTCCGCGGAGCAACCTCATATGAGCCAAGTCGCTCTATCGACTAAGTCTACAGGGCACGACCTGCAGCCAGACCGGTTCCGGCCCAGCCGAACGTGCTCTAGCCCGGCTCCGCCCCCTCGAGCCGAAGGGCTGCGCCGGCGAGGTGCAGGCTGCCGCAGATCAGGATGCGACCGGGTGGCTTCTCGGCACCGAGATGGTCGAGCGCACCCGTGAGGTCCGGTCCGGGTCGCGCGCGGCGTCCCGCGGCACGCATCAGCGTCTCGATCGGGATCGCACCCTCCTGGTCGGGTTCGGCGACCACGTGCAGGCTTGCTGCATCGGGCAGCAGCGGCGCGAGAAAGGCCGCCGGATCCTTGGTGTCCTTCATGCCGACCACGAGATGGCACGGGCGATCGCGCCAGGTCGCCAGCACGGCCGCGAGGGCCGCGGCGCCGCCCGGATTGTGGCCGCCGTCGAGCCAAAGTTCGTGGCCGGCCGGTTCGACCCGCGCGGCGAGGCGTCCGGTCAGGCGTTGCAGCCGGCCGGGCCAGACGGCACGCGCGATCGCCGCGTAGGCGCCGACATCCCGCACGAGTGCCGCGCGGCGCAGCGTCGCGACCGCGATGCCGGCGTTGTCCAGCTGGTGCGGGCCGAGCAGCGCCGGACGGGGCAGCGCGAGCGCGCCGTCGCCGTCCTCGTAGGTGAGGCCGTCGCCGGACGGCTCGATCCGCCACTCGCGGTCGCGCGCGAACAGCGGGGCGCCGGTCGCGCGCGCCGCCGCGTCCAGCACCGGCAGCACGGTCGCGACCTGATGCCCGGTGATCACGGGGCGGCCAGGCCGCATGATGCCGGCCTTCTCGCCCGCGATCAGTTCCAGGCGATCGCCGAGGAAATTCTCGTGATCGAGCGAGATCGCGGTGATCGCGGCCGCGCGCGTGGTCGCGACGACGTTGGTCGCGTCGTAGCGGCCGCCGAGACCGACCTCGACGATGGCGAGGTCGGCCGGGACGCTGGCGAACAGCACGAAACCGGCGGCGGTGAGCGCCTCGAAGACGGTGATCGGCGCGCCGTCGTTCACCCGCTCGACGCGCTCGAGCGCGTCCGACAGCGCGTCGGCGGTCACGAGCGTGCCGGCGAGACGGAACCGCTCGGTGATGGACATCAAATGCGGCGAGGTCATCACGTGCACGCGCTTGCCATCGGCTTCGGCGATGGCGCGGAGCAGCGCGCAGGTGCTGCCTTTGCCGTTGGTGCCGGCGACGTGCAGCACCGGCGGCAGGTCGCGTTCGGGATGGCCGAGGCGCTCGAGCAGCTGCTCGAGCCGCCCGAGGCTGAGATCGATCAGCGTCGGGTAGAGTGATCGCAGCCGGGCGAGGATCGCGTCCGGACGGGACGCCGCACTCATCCGGCCGGAACGGCGACCAGGCCGGGCAGCGGCGCCGGCGCCGGAAACACGGGTTCGGCCTGACGCAGCAGCAGCGCGAGCAGGCGCGCGAGCTCGACGTTGAGCCCTCCGCGCGGCACGACCATGTCGACGATGCCGTGCTCGAGCAGGTATTCGGCGCGCTGGAACCCGTCGGGCAAAGTCTCGCGCACGGTCTGTTCGATCACCCGCGCGCCGGCGAAGCCGATGGTGGCGTTCGGCTCGGCGACGTGGATGTCGCCCAGCATCGCGAACGAAGCGGTCACGCCGCCCGTCGTCGGGTTCGTCAGCACGACGATGTAGGGCAGTCGCGCCTCGCGCAGCATCTGCACCGCGATCGTGGTGCGCGGCATCTGCATCAGGCTGATCATGCCCTCCTGCATGCGCGCGCCGCCGGACGAGGTGAACATGACCACCGGCCGCCTGTGCGCGAGCGCGTGGCGCATGGCGGCGACGATGCCGTCGCCGACCGCGGCCCCCATCGAACCACCCATGAAGCGGAACTCCATGGCGATCGCGACGGCCTCGATGCCGCCGATCCGGCCGGACCCGGCGACCAGCGCATCGTCGAGGCCGGTCTTGGCGCGGGCGTCGCGGAGCCGGTCGCCGTAACGCTTCTCGTCGCGAAACCCGAGCGGATCGGCCGGCGCGCGCGGCAGGTCGATCCGGGTGTATTCGCCGCCGTCGAAGGTGAACGCCAGCCGCTCCGCCGCACCCACCGCCATGTGGTGACCGCAATGCGGGCACACGCGGAGGTTCCGCACGAGTTCGCTCGAGAACACCATCTGGTTGCAGCTGTCGCACTGCACCCAGAGATTGTCGGGCACGTCGCGCTTGCCGAGCAGCGTGCGGAACTTGGGCCGGACATAATCGGTGAGCCAGCTCACAGGGCGGTCTCCCGGGAGGCGTGATGTTGCGCTCGCGCGACCTTGGCGGCGGCGGCGGCGAGGCGGCGGACTTCGGCGAGGACCGCCGGGACGGTGTCCGACGTCGGGTGACCCTCGCCGTCGAGCGTTCCGGCGAGCGTCTGGATCAGCGCCGAAGCCACCACGACCGCATCCGCGTGCCGCAGCGCGATCTCGACATGGGCCGGCGTGCGAATGCCGAAGCCGATCGCGACGGGAAGCAGGGTGGCTGCCCGGAGACGCGGCAACGCCCGCTCGAGCTCGGCGTCGCTCGCGGTCGAAGTCCCGGTCACGCCCGCGATGCTGACGTAGTAGACGAACCCGGCGCTGCCATCGAGCACGGCCGGCAGGCGGGCCGCGTCGGTGGTCGGCGCGACCAGGCGAACGAGGTCGAGCCCGTGCGCGGTCGCATCCGGCAGCAGCAGATCGGCCTCCTCGGGCGGCAGGTCGACGATGATCAGCCCGTCGACACCGGCTTCGGCCGCGGTCGCGCAGAACCGTTCGATCCCGAACTGCTCGATCGGGTTGAGGTAGCCCATCAGGACGATCGGCGTCGCGTCGTCCTCGGTGCGGAAGGCGGCGACGAGCTCTAGCGTGCCGGACAGGCTCGCGCCCGCCCTGAGCGCGCGCCGGGACGCGGCCTGGATGGTCGGGCCGTCCGCCATCGGGTCGCTGAACGGCATGCCGATCTCGATCAGGTCCGCACCGGCCTCGGGCAGCGCGCGCAGGAGGGCGAGCGACGTCTCGCGATCGGGATCGAAGGCGGTGACGAACGGGACGAGCGCACCCCGTTCCGCGCGCCGAAGCGCTGCGAAACGGGACGCGATCCGGCTCACAGCGCGACCCCGAGATGGCGCGCCACGGTCGCGACATCCTTATCGCCACGGCCCGAAAGGTTCATCAGGATCACGCCCTCGGGCCCGAGGCCGGGCGCGCGCTTGGCGACCTCGGCAATCGCATGCGCGCATTCGAGCGCCGGGATGATGCCCTCCGTGCGCGTGCACAGGCTGAATGCCTCGAGCGCCTCGGCGTCGGTGATGCCGACATACTCGGCCCGTCCGAGCTCGTGCAACCAGGCGTGCTCGGGGCCGATGCCAGGGTAGTCGAGACCCGCGCTGATGCTGTGCGCCTCCTCGATCTGGCCGTCCTCGTCCTGCAGCAGATAGGTGCGGTTGCCGTGCAGCACCCCCGGCCGTCCACGGCTGATGCTCGCGGCCTGTTCGCCGCTGTCGAGCCCGCGGCCGGCGGCCTCGACGCCGATCAGGCGGACATCGGGGTCATCGAGGAACGCGTGGAAGATGCCCATCGCGTTCGAACCACCGCCGACCGAGGCGACGACCTGGTCGGGCAGACGGCCTTCCGCGTCCAGGATCTGCTCGCGCGCCTCCTCGCCGATCACCTGCTGCAGCGCGCCGACCATGGCGGGGTAGGGATGCGGTCCGGCGACGGTGCCGATCAGGTAGTAGGTGTCGTCGACGTTGGCGACCCAGTCGCGCATCGCCTCGTTCATCGCGTCCTTCAGCGTGCCGGCGCCTGCGGTGACGCTCCGGACCTCGGCTCCGAGCAATCGCATGCGGAACACGTTGGGCTGCTGCCGCTCGACGTCGGTGGCGCCCATGAACACCACGCAACGGAGACCGAACAGCGCGCACACGGTCGCCGTCGCCACCCCGTGCTGGCCGGCCCCGGTTTCGGCGATGATGCGGGTCCGGCCCATCCGGCGCGCCAGCAGGATCTGGCCCATCACGTTGTTGAGCTTGTGCGAGCCCGTGTGGTTGAGCTCTTCGCGCTTGAAGTAGATGCGGGCGCCGCCGAGCGTTTCCGACAGCCGCTTCGCATGCCAGAGCGGGCTCGGCCGCCCGACATAGTTTTTGAGGTATTCGTCGAGCTCGGCCCGGAACGCGGGATCGCCTCGCGCGGCATCCCAGGCCTGTTCGAGCTCGAGGATCAGCGGCATCAGGGTTTCGGCGACGAACCGTCCGCCGAAACGACCGAAGCGGCCGCGCGCGTCCGGGCCGCCCTTCAGCGTGTTCGGTCGTTCGACGGCCGGTGTGAAATCGGGGCGGTCGCCGTCTGGCACGCATGTCTCCTGTGGCGGTCTCGCCGCGCTCGAGTGGCGGGTCTTACTCCAGCGTCCGGTGACGCGCCACACCCGCCGTTCTGTCCTATATGGGACCTCGATCGACGCTGGAGCACGCATGCTGTTCGCACGACCATCCCAGGCTGCCCACGCGGTGCTCGACGATGGGGCCGACGCAAAATCCCTCGGCACGGCGGTCTGGCTCGACCTGCTCGACCCCAGCGAGGAGGAGCGGCTGCAGGCCGAGCGGATCTGCGGCCTGCGGGTTCCGACGCGCGAGAACCTGAGCGAGATCGAAAGCACCAGCAGGCTCTCCCGCGAGGGCGATGCCTTCTACATGAGCACGCCGCTCACGCGACGCCGTCAGGACCACTGCCGCAGCGCGCCGCTCGGCATCGTCTTCGCGCCGAACCGGCTGGTGACGATCCGTTTCGTCGACTACCCGTCCTTCGACACCTACGCCCGGGTCGTCGAGAGCTCGCCGGCCGTACTCGACGCCGGCGAGCTGCTGCTCGGGCTCCTCGAAGCCGTCATCGATCGGATGGCCGACGTGCTCGAATACGCGGGCGGCAATCTCGACAAGATCTCGACCGCCATCTTCCACCCCGAACAGGGGCGCGGACGCGGGCGCGGCGACGTCGTTCTCCGGACCCGGCTCGGCGAGATCGGCCGCAGCGGGGACATGTTGTCGATGCTGCAAGACAGCCTGCTCGGGCTGAGCCGGATGGTGCTGTATCTGGAAGACGCGGCCCGGCATGAGGTCAAGGACCCCCGTATTCTCGAACGGCTCACCAATATCGGCCGCGACCTGCGCTCGCTCGTCGAATTCGAGGCGCAGGCCGCGAACAAGGTGCAGTTCCTGCTCGATGCCACGCTCGGCTTCATCAACATCGATCAGAACAACGGCTTTCGCGTGCTGACCGCGATCAGCATCATCGGGGTGCCGCCGACCTTGATCGCGAGCATCTACGGGATGAACTTTAAGGACATGCCCGAACTGAGCTGGACCTACGGCTACCCCTATGCGCTCACGCTGATGGTTTTGAGCGTCGCGGTGCCTCTGCTCTGGTTCAGGCGGGGCGGCTGGATATGAGCATCCTGCATCGCGCAGCCTCGGTCGGCGGCATCGTGGCATGCCTGATCTCGGGCCGCGCCGGCGCCACTCCGCCATCCGCCGACCAGGCGCGCGACGCCGTCGCGACGTATGAGCAGGGTACGTGGCGCTACCAGGGCAGGACGGACGCGCCGGCACTGTCCGGACGGCTCCTGCTCTCCTTCCGCGACGTGTCGGGGCGCGTCGCCGGCGAGGCGCTGCTGCTGACCCCAGACCGGCGCCTCCTTTCGGCGTCGCCCGTCTCGGGCCGGCGGCTCGGAACGGAATGCCATCTCCGCTTGGCGCTCGCCGGAATGACGCAACAGCTCGACGGCATCTGTTCGCCATCGGCACTCGGCGGCACGCTGGTCGAGGAGCGGCCGACGCGCGGTGCGCTGTTCGAGCTCCTCGCGTGGTGGGACGATCGTCGGACGCCCGGCGAGGCGTGGCTTTCGGCAGGCGGGGACCTTTGACGGTCCTCCGCCGGTCCTTCGCGGTGCTTGACGACCGCGCGGCATGATGCAATGTCGGCTCACGTCGTCGCGGGCATCGCCTGAGATGCCGTGACCGGTCGTCACGCCCAGGCGGAACCGGTCCCCTTCTCATATCCAGACGTCCTGACCGTCTCGCCTCGCGGGACACGCTCGGCTTGGCCGAGCCTTCGAACAGGCGTCGCACTCGAACCGAGGCGTCCATGCACCTCGCCGAACTCAAGGCCAAGACACCGGCCGACCTTCTTTCCTTCGCGGAATCATTGCAGATCGAGAACGCATCCAACCTGCGGAAGCAGGACATGATGTTCGCGATCCTCAAGAACCTGGCCGAGAACGACCAGGCCATCCACGGCGAGGGCACGCTCGAGATCCTGCCCGACGGGTTCGGCTTCCTCCGCAGTCCCGAAGCCTCCTATCTGCCCGGACCCGACGATATCTACGTCAGCCCGACGCAGGTCAGGCGCTTTGGCCTGCGGACCGGCGACAGTGTCGAGGGGCAGATCCGCGCGCCTCGCGACGGCGAACGCTACTTCGCGCTCCTCAAGGTCAACACGATCAACTTCGAGCCTCCGGAAGCGGTGCGGCACCGGATCAACTTCGACAATCTGACGCCGCTGTTTCCGGAACGACGCCTCAAGATGGAAGTCGAGAACTTCCAGTCGGTCGCCAAATCCGGCACCAAGGACTTCACCCCGCGCGTGATCGACCTGGTCGCGCCCATCGGCATGGGCCAGCGCGCGCTGATCGTGGCGCCGCCGCGCACCGGCAAGACCGTGATGCTGCAGAATATCGCGAGCGCCATCTCGATCAATCATCCGGAAGTGTTCCTGATCGTGCTGCTCATCGACGAGCGGCCCGAAGAGGTCACCGACATGTCGCGCAGCGTCAAAGGCGAGGTGGTCTCGTCGACCTTCGACGAGCCGGCGACGCGCCACGTTCAGGTCACCGAGATGGTGCTCGAGAAGGCCAAGCGTCTGGTCGAGCACAAGCGCGACGTCGTCATCCTTCTCGACAGCATCACGCGGCTCGCGCGCGCCTACAACACGGTCGTGCCTTCGTCGGGCAAGGTGCTGACCGGCGGCGTGGACGCGAACGCGTTGCAGCGTCCGAAGCGCTTCTTCGGTGCGGCACGCAACATCGAGGAAGGCGGCTCGCTGACCATCATCGCGACCGCACTGGTCGACACCGGCAGCCGCATGGACGAGGTGATCTTCGAGGAGTTCAAGGGCACCGGCAATTCCGAGCTCATCCTCGACCGCAAACTGTCCGACCGTCGCACATTCCCGGCGATCGACATCACCAAGAGCGGCACGCGCCGCGAGGAGCTGCTGGTCGATCGCGGCGTGCTGTCGAAAATGTGGGTGCTGCGCCGCATCCTGAACCCGATGGGAACGCAGGACGCGATGGACTTCCTGCTCGACAAGCTGAAGTACAGCAAGACGAACCAGGACTTCTTCGACGCCATGAACACCTGAGGCCGTCGCGATGCGGCGGCTCCTCGTCGGTGCCGCCGCGCTCGTCCTGATGCTCGCGATCGGGGTCGGAGCGGCGCTGATCTGGATGTCTCCCGACAGCTCGGGCGTCTCGGCTCTTCCCGGTCTCGAAAGCCCCGTTCACATCAGGTTCGACCGTCACGGCGTGCCGTGGATCCGAGCCGAAAACAACGACGATGCCGCCGAAGCCCTCGGCTACCTGCATGCCCGCGATCGGCTCGCGCAAATGGATCTTATGAGGCGCGCGTCGGGCGGCACCCTCTCGGCCCTGATCGGTCGTGCGGGACTGCCGCTCGATCGGGCGATGCGGGTGTTCGGAACCGAACGCGCCGCCGAGGCGGCCTACGCGCAACTGCCTGACCGGACCCGACGCGAGCTCGACGCCTATGCGCGCGGGGTGAACGCCTGGATCCGCGCGCGGGGCCGGCGTGCCGCGCCGGAATACCTCGTGCTCGGTCCTCCGACGCCATGGCGTCCGACCGACAGCCTGCTCTGGGCGGAGGCGATGGGGCTGGCGCTGTCGAGCAACCTCGATCTCGAGCTCGCCCGGCTCGCATTGTCGGATCACCTGTCCCGCGAGGCCATTCTCCGTCTGTGGCCGGCCGCAGCGCCGCCGGGACATGTTTCACGTGAAACATCCCTTCGGTTTGCCTCCCTCGCGCCGGTCGCGACCGAGACGCGGGACGCGTTGCCTCGCTTCCCGGCGCCGTTCACCCTGCCGCCGCTCGCGTCGAACGCCTGGGCCGTTGCCGGCCGCCTGTCCCGCACGGGCGCGCCGCTCCTCGCCGGCGATCCGCATCTCTCCTACGGACTGCCCTGTCTCTGGTACCTGGCCCGCATCGACACGCCGGACACCATCGAGGCGGGCGCGACGGCGCCGGGGACGCCGTTCGTGATCCTCGGCCGAAACAGGCGGATTGCATGGTCTTTCACGACCGCCGACGCCGACACCGAGGACGTCTTCGTCGAGCGAGTGATCGACCACGATCATTACCTCGGTCCCGACGGCCCTCTTCCGTTCGAGCAGCGCGTCGAGCGGATCGCGGTCCGCGATGCGCCCGACGAGTCGCTGACCGTGCGCTCGACCCGGCACGGTCCGGTGATCAGCGACCTTGGCTCTTCTCGCGGGGTCCCGTCCGGGACCGTGCTCGCCGCTGCCATCGCGGGTCTGCTGCCGGGCAACCGGGCCGCCGCCGGTCTCGATGACCTCGATCATGCCGGCGATCTCACGGCGGCGAGCCTTGCCGCAACGGAGATCACGACGCCGGTGCAGAATATGATCGTGGCCGACCGCACCCACATCGGCCTGTTCATGACGGGATGGGTGCCGACGCGGCGGAGCGGCGACGGCCGTTTTCCCACGCCCGGTTGGACAGGTGCCGGTGACTGGATCGGCGGCCGATCGGGGATCGACCTGCCGCACGAGATCGACCCGGACGACGGCATCGTGCTGAACGCGAACGAACCGCTCGAACGGGCGCCCGCGCTGTCCGGCGACCCCATCGCGCCGTTTCGAGCCCGTCGTATCCGGACCGTGTTGCAGCAGCACGGGCAGCAGAACGATCTCGACGCGATGGCCGACCTGCAGCGAGATGTCGCGAGCGACTATGTCGCGGCGCTGCTCCCCGCGCTTCGGGCTGCACCGGCCCTGGATGCGCGATCACGCCAGGCGCTGCGGCTGTTGTCGGGTTGGGACGGCGTCATGTCCGCGAGCCTGCCGCAGCCGCTGATCGTCGACGCCTGGCTCTCGCGCCTCGGCGACACGCTCGCCCGACGTGCAGGCGACCCCGGACGGACCGCGATGGCGCCGCTCGCGTTCGTCTCCGACCAGATCCTGTCGAAAAGCGTCGATCCGGCGCTGCTGGCGAGCACGTTGCACGAGACGATGGAGGCGCTGTCTCTGACCCGCGGCACCGACATGAGCCGCTGGAACTGGGGTGCCGTACACGCGGCGATCTTCACCAACCCGCTTTGGGCAAGGATACCGCTCCTCCGATCCATGACGCGTGTGGTTCTGCCCGTTGGCGGCGATGCGAGCACGGTCGACGTACAGGCATTCGCCGGGAGCGGCCCGCTCCGCTTCGATGCGGTGCATGGCGCCGCGTTTCGGGGCGACTATGACCTCTCCGATCTCGACCGGAGCCGCTTCGTCATCGCGACCGGAGAAAGCGGGTGGCCGTGGAGCCAATACCTGACTGACTTCGCGACGATGTGGCAGCGCGGCGGCGGAACGCGGCTCGGAGCCGAGCCGGACGTGGTGTCCGCCACGTTGACGCTCATGCCCGCGATCCCGCCACCTCACGTTTCTCGCCAATGATCAGGGGATCAGGACCGTCGAGCCGGTCGTCTGCCGTGCCTCCAGGGCGCGATGGGCCGAGGCGGCATCCTGCAGCGAAAAGCGCTGCCCAATCCGGATCTTCACGGCCCCGCTTTCCACCACGTCGAACAGGTCGCGGGCCGTCGCGACGAGATTGTCGCGATCGGCGATATGCGTCGCCAAGGTCGGCCGGGTCACGAACAGGCTCCCCTTCGTCGCCAGCATGCTTAGTTCCACCCCCTTGATCTCGCCTGTCGCGTTGCCGAAGCTCACGAGCAAGCCACGTGGTGCGAGACAGTCGAGACTGTCGTGGAACGTCGCCTTCCCGTTCCCGTCATAGACCACCGGCACCATACGCCCCTCCGTCAAGCGTCGAACCGTCGGGACGAGTTCGTCCGTGCCGACGATCACGTCGCTGGCGCCGTGGGCGCGCGCGAGCTCCGCCTTGTCCTCGGTCGAGACCACCCCGATGACCCTCGCGCCGAGATATGACGCCCATTGACAGAGAATGAGGCCGACGCCGCCCGCTGCGGCGTGGATCAGGAGGGTGACGCCACGATGGACCCGAAACGTCTGCTTGAGCAGATACCGCACCGTCATGCCCTGCAGCATCATCGCCGCACCGGTGTCGAAATCGATGCCGTCGGGCAGATGCACGAGGCGGTTGGCGGGCAACACGCGCCACTCGGCATAGGCGCCGAGAGCGTTGCCGTAGGCGACCCTGTCGCCTGGCCTGAACACCGTCACGTCGCGACCGACGGCCTCGACGACACCGGAGCCTTCCATCCCGATCACACCCGGCAATGACGGCATCTTGTAGACACCGCTGCGGAAGTAGACATCGATGAAGTTGAGACCGACCGCGTGATGTCTGACGAGTGCCTCGCCTGGTCCTGGCTCAGCCCGCGGGACGTCCTCCCAAACCATGGCGTCCGGACCACCCACGGCGTGAATTCGAATGGCTTTCATCATCCCGATCTCCAGGCCCGCTCATGGCGAGGTCGCAGGCGATTGCTCGTGCTGGAGCAGGTAGCGCTTCGCGTCGATCCCGACCCCGCCCGTGTAGCCACCGAGGCCCGAAGAGGCCACGACGCGGTGACACGGGACGATGATCGGGATCGGGTTCGACCGGTTCGCCTGGCCGATCGAACGCGCGGAGCCCCCGACCCGTGCGGCGAGCCGGCCATAGGTGTCGGTCTCGCCGAACCCGATCTCGAGGAGCGCCGCCCAGACCCGACCTTGATACGGCGTTCCCGCCAGACGCAGCGGCAGATCGAAACTGCGTCGGGATCCGTCGAAATACTCATCGAGCATCGCCCGAGCCGCTGCGAGAAGCGGTGTCCCGACCTGGTCGCGCCCCCAACCCCAATCGATCGAGACGATCGCACCCTCCTCCTCGGAAACGGTCAAGGGGCCAAGTGGCGAATGGAACGAGATGTGCGGCACGCGGCTCCCGTCCCCTTACCTTTGACTACCCCGAGCTTGTATCAGGATCGCGGTCGCACTCCACCTGCGACCGCGACAAAGCTCGGCCCGGATCGGTGACGGATCTGGACGATACGATCTTCGCGGTGGCGACGGGTCGAGGCGGCAGCATCGCGATCATGCGCGTGAGCGGGTCAGAGACCGGCCGCATCCTCGACGAACTCTGCGGCGGCGTTCCCGCGCCGCGACGTGCGGCCTTGCGCACGATTTCGGATGGTCGAGGCGTGCGGCTCGATCGCGGCCTCGTTCTCTGGTTTCCCGGTCCGCGCAGCTACACCGGAGAGGACGCGGCCGAGCTTCACCTCCATGCCGGTCCCGCCATCCTGGACGCGCTGGCGGACGCGCTGCTCCGGACAGGCGCACGACCCGCCGAACGCGGCGAATTCACTCGGCGGGCGTTCATGACCGGCCGCATCGATCTGCTCGAGGCCGAGGGGATCGCGGATCTGATCGCCGCGGAGACCGAGGAGCAGCGCCGCCAAGCCCTTGCGCAGGCGGAAGGAGGCCTGAGCGATCTCACGCGTCAGTGGACGCGCGAAGCCGCCGAACTTCTCGCGTTGCAAGAAGCCGCGATCGACTTTCCGGACGAGGCTGTCACCCACGACGGCATCGACGACCGGACGCGCATCCTCGCGCTCGCCGACACACTGGAGCGACAGGCCGACGACGGCCGCCAAGGTGAACGCCTCCGCGATGGCCTGACGATCGTGATCGCCGGTGCACCGAACGTCGGCAAATCGAGCATCATCAACCGGCTCGCCGGCCGCGACGTCGCGATCGTCTCCGATCGGCCAGGCACGACCCGTGACCGTGTCGACGCGCGCTGCGTCATTGCCGGTGTTCCGGTGACGCTCGTCGACACGGCTGGCCTCCGCGCCGCGTCCGACCCGATCGAGGCCGAAGGTGTGCGACGTGCGCGCGAAGCCTGTGCCGGCGCAGACCTCGTGATCATGGTCCGCACGGCCGAGATCGGTGTCGACGACACCGAACGGCCCGACGTCCGACAGCTTCGCGTCGTCAACAAGATTGACCGGACTCCCCACTCGACGGATCAGCTCGGCATCAGTGCGCGAACCGGCGAGGGTTTCGACGCGCTCTGGTCGAGACTGGACGCAGAAGTCCTACGTCTGGCGCGACGACGCGACACCCCCGCCCTCACGCGCGCGCGGCATCGCGCCGCATTGACGGACGCGCGTGCGCATCTGCTCACGGCCGCCGATCAGCCGGTTGCCGAGCTTCGCGGCGAGGATCTGAGGCAGGCGGTTCGCGCACTCGGACGCTTGACCGGGAGTGTCGGAGTGGAGGACGTCCTCGAGGTGATCTTCTCCAGTTTCTGCATCGGCAAGTGATGCGCCAGTACGATGTCATCGTGATCGGCGGCGGCCATGCCGGTTCGGAGGCCGCGGCGGCGTCCGCGCGCACCGGCGCGAGAACGCTGCTGCTGACACACGCCCTCGGCCGTGTCGGAGAAATGTCGTGCAACCCGGCGATCGGCGGCATCGGCAAGGGGCATCTCGTCCGCGAAATCGACGCCTTCGATGGATTGATGGGTATCGCCGCCGATCGCGCCGGCATCCACTTCAAGCTGCTCAACCGCAGCAAGGGCGCGGCCGTTCAGGGGCCGCGGGCGCAGGCCGATCGTGGGCTCTATCGCGAGGCGATCCGCACGCTGCTCGCGGACACGGCCAATCTCTCGATGGAGGAAGCAGCCGTCGGAGATCTCATGCTCGACAGCCGCGGCGGGGTCAGGGGCGTGATCTGCGAGGACGGCCGTGAGATTGGCGCGGGTGCGGTCGTCCTCACGGCCGGCACGTTCCTTCGCGGCACGATCCATGTCGGACATGAGGCGCGGAGCGCGGGTCGGATCAACGATGCGGCCGCGATCATGCTGGCCGACCGGCTCCGCGCCCTCGGCCTCCGGATCGCGCGCTTGAAAACCGGCACCCCGCCACGTCTCGCGCGCGACAGCATTCCCTGGGAGGATCTTGCCGAAGATCGCGGCGATCCCTGCCCCGAATTGTTCAGCGCGCTCTCGGCCGAGCCGGTGAATGCTCAAATCAGCTGCCGGGTGACGGCGACCACCACGACCACCCACGCGCTGATCCGGGCAAACCTCGCCCGCTCCGCCCTGTATGGCGGCGGGATCAGCGGGCGGGGCCCGCGCTACTGCCCGTCGATCGAGGACAAGGTGGTCCGCTTCGCGGACAAGGCGTCGCACCAGATCTTCCTCGAGCCGGAAGGTCTGCCGGGCTCTCCCGACGGCGACATCGTCTATCCGAACGGCATCTCGACCAGTCTGCCCGCAGACGTGCAGGCGGAGGTGATCGCGACGATTCCCGGGCTCGAACGCGCGCGGATCGTCCGTCCCGGCTATGCGGTCGAATACGATCATGTCGACCCGCGCGAACTCGACGCCTCGCTTGAACTCAGGAGTTTTCCGGGCCTGTTCCTGGCCGGCCAGATCAACGGCACCACGGGGTATGAAGAGGCCGCCGCGCAGGGCTTGATCGCCGGGATCAACGCGGCCCGTCGCTGCGGGGGCAGTCCGGCGCTGATCCTCGGCCGCGACCAGGCCTATATCGGCGTGATGATCGACGACCTGACCACCGTCGGGGTCAGCGAGCCCTACCGTATGTTCACCTCGCGCGCGGAATACCGGCTGTCGCTCCGAGCGGACAACGCCGACCTGCGGCTGACGGCGATCGCGCAATCGGTCGGCGTCGTGAGCGCGCGACGAACCGAGGCACACGCCCGCCGCCAACACGAGATCGACACGGCCCTGGTTCGCGCCCGCCACGAGACGCTCGGAAGCGGCGTCGGACGAACCGTCTTCGCGGAACTCGCATCCGAGCGCGCCGACGAGGAGCTGACCGACGCCGTACCTTGGCTCGCGACGCTCGACACTCGGACAATCCGGCATCTCCGTACCGAAGCGCGATATGATGGGTATCTGCACCGGCAATCGCGTGAGATCGCGAAGCTCCGCTCGGAACAGCACGTCAGATTTCCCGCCGATCTGGACTACGGGCGCATCGGCGGGCTCAGTCACGAAATGCGCGAACGCCTGCAGCAGGCGCGTCCTTCGGACTTCGCCCAGGCGCAACGGATCCCGGGTCTCACGCCGGCGGCGCTGCTCGCGGTCCTCGCCCATGTCCGCCGCTCGGACACCCTCGGGGGATGACGGCGGCCATGCAGGATGTTTCACGTGAAACATCGTCGCGGCTTCAGCTGTTCGCCACCCTTCTTCGAACCTGGAACAGTCGGATCAACCTGGTCGGCCGCGACACGCTCGACGACTTGATGCAGCGGCACGTCGCCGACAGTCTGCAACTCCTGACATATCTGCCGCCCATCGGCAGCATCGCCGATCTCGGCTCCGGCGGCGGCTTTCCCGGCCTGATCATCGCCATCGCGACCGGCCGCACCGTCACCCTGGTCGAAGCCGATCAACGAAAGGCGGCGTTCCTGCGGGAGGCCGCCCGGGTGACCGCGGCACCGGTGAGCGTGCTCGCGACCCGCATCGAGGATTGCGGCCTCCGCGACCTGAACGTCGTCACCGCGCGCGCTCTCGCGCCGCTCCCCAGGCTTCTCGCGCTGGCCCATCCGATCATCGCGTCCGATGGCGTCTGCCTGTTCCTCAAGGGTGCGCAAGTTGAGCGCGAATTGACCGACGCGGACCCCGAATGGCAGATGTCGACCGAGCGTCATGCCAGCCCGACCGGATCAGGCTGCGTGCTCGAGGTGAGGCATCTCAGACCCCGTGCCACCCAGCCCCCCTGACCCGGTGATCGTGGCCATCGCCAACCAGAAAGGCGGCGTGGGTAAGACGACGACCGCGATCAACCTCGCCGCAGCCCTGGCCGACACGGGGTTGCGCATACTCGTCGTCGACCTGGATCCACAGGGCAACGCATCCACCGGGCTCGGCCTCGACCGTCGCGATCGTCTCGAGGGCACCTATCACCTGCTCATGGGCGAGGCCGAGCTCGTCGCGTTGATCCGTCCCACCGCGACCGCGAACCTGTCCGTCGTCGTTTCGAACGGGGATCTCGCCGGGGCCGAGATCGAGCTGGTCGGACTGGAGCGGCGCGAGTATCGCCTGCGCGCGGCCTTGCGCGACCCGGCTGGACCGGGCTCCGACTTCGACACGATCCTGATCGACTGCCCGCCCAGCCTCGGCCTCCTCACTCTGAACGGCCTGGTCGCCGCAACATCCGTGATGGTCCCGCTACAATGCGAGTTCTTCGCACTCGAAGGCATCAGCGCGCTTACCCGCACGATCGAGGCCGTTCGACGCGGGCTGAACCGAGACCTTCGTCTCGAAGGCATCGTGCTGACGATGTTTGATCGCCGCAACAACCTGTCGGAGCTCGTCGCGGCCGACGCTCGCGGCTTCTTCGGCGGCGACGTGTTCGAGACAATGATCCCGCGCAACATCCGCCTTTCGGAGGCGCCGAGCCACGGTCAACCCGTCCTCGCCTACGACCCGCGGTCAAGCGGCGCCGTCGCCTACGGCCAGCTCGCGACCGAGTTTCTCGCGCGGCGGGACGGTGCCGCATCGTGAACGAACGCGGCAAGCCGAAACGCCTCGGACGCGGGCTCGCCGCACTGATGGGGGATCTCGAGCCGATGGCGGCGCCCTCCGGCCAGGGGTTGCGTGTCGTGCCGGTCGGCGCGCTGGTGCCGAGCCCGTTCCAGCCACGTCGCGAGATGGCGGAAGGCGATCTCGAAGAGCTCGCCGCCTCGATCCGGGCGCAAGGATTGCTCCAACCCATCCTGGTCAGGCTGGAGACCGGAAACACGGCCCCCGAACGCTTCCAAATCGTCGCCGGCGAGCGACGTTGGCGAGCCTGTCAGCTCGCCGGACTCGAGGAGGTCTCCGTTCTCGTCAGAACGTTCGACGATAGCCAAGCGGCGGCGGCGGCGTTGATCGAGAACCTGCAACGGGTGGATCTCAACGCGATCGAGGAAGCCGAGGGCCTGCGCCGCCTCGTCGGCGAGTTCGACTTTACGCAGGAGACCCTGTCCCGAGCGATCGGCAAGTCGCGCAGTCACGTCGCGAACATGCTTCGCCTTCTCACTCTGCCGGCCTCGGTGCAAGCCGACGTCAGGCGCGGCGCGCTCAGCGCGGGACACGCACGCGCCCTGCTCGCTCTGCCCGACCCGACACGTGCCGCGCTCGCGGTGATCGCGAGGGGCCTCAACGTCCGACAAACCGAAGCGTTGGCGCATACGACGTCGCGCGGACACTCCGGACGCGATCCCGCGCCACACGATCCCGACATCGCGGCACTCGAACGCGATCTCATCGAACGCCTCGGTCTCGCGGTCCAAGTGTCCTTCGACGGCCGCGGCGGCAAAGTCGTCCTGCGCTACCGCTCCCTCGACCAGCTCGACGGCCTGGTGCGGCTGCTCGCTCCACCCTCCTGACGTCTTGCGCGTCCGGCCATTCTCCCTTACCTCCCTCCCGCGAGATCGACCCGGCCTGGCCCGGGCGCATAGCTCAGTTGGTAGAGCAGCTGACTCTTAATCAGCGGGTCGTAGGTTCGAGCCCTACTGCGCCCACCATCTCGCCAATCGGGCAGATATCCAGACGATACTTCCGGCACGCGCCAGCTGTTCTCGCCAAGAATGATGAGCGGGTCGAAACCATTCCAGCTTGAGCGATCGTGACCAATCGGTCATGGTCCGGCCAGCCGCGCGTTATAAACCGCCGCGCGGAAGGATCGATCAACGATGGCATCTCGTCTGTCTCGTGTTCTCGCCGGTTCGGCCGCCTCCGTGCTGACGGCGCTGCTCGCGACCGGAATGCCGGCGCGCGCCCAATCCGCCGGCAGTGCCGTCGGCGTCACCTTCTATCTCCCGCTGTCGAACGAGGCCGCCGCCGAAGCCGCCGCGAAGGCCATCCAGACGCCCGGCAATCCGAGCTTCCACCATTTTCTCAGCGTGTCCCAATTCGTCAGCACGTACGCCGCGAGCAGCCAGTCCGTGGCAGCCGTGGAATCCGTCCTGACGCAGCTCGGCTACACGGTCAGCTACGTGTTCGCCAATCATCTGGCGATCGAGGCGACAGCGCCCTCGAGCACGGTCTCGAGCACGCTCGGCGTGTCGTTCCACCGGGCGACGCTCTACGGGCGCACCGGTCGCGTGCCCAGCGGAAAGCCCGCGATCCCGGCAGCCTTGCGCGGCCTCGTGCGCGGTGTGGGCGGCATCGACACCGTCCATGTCGCGCGCGCCTCGGTCGCGCACGCCTCCGGCATTCCACGATCGGCCGCCACGCGGAGCGGGACGCTGGTCGGCGGCACGCCCGGCAACTACCTGCCCGCCGATTTCGAAGCCCGCTACGACGTAAACCCGATCTATGATCTGGGCGTGAAGGGAAGCGGCAGCACCATCGGCATCGTGACGCTGGCGAACTTCTACCCGAGCGACGCCTACGCGTTCTGGAGCGGCATCGGCCTCAACGTCTCGCAGAACCGGCTCACGGTCGTCGACGTCGACGGCGGGACGCAGATCGCACCCAGCAACGCGCTCGGCGAAGACGAGAGTGATCTCGACACGGAAGAGTCGGGGGCGATCGCGCCTGGCGCCAATCTCCGGGTCTATGTCGCACCGAACAACACCAACGCGAACTTCGTCGACGGCTTCGAAGCGGCCGCATCCGATAACATCGCCGACACCGTCTCGACCAGCTGGGGCCAGCCCGAGGCGGGCCTCTACCCCATCCCACTGATCGATCAGCCGGACCAGACCGAGATCTTCGGCGAGTTCCACGACGTCTTCCTCGAGATGGCGCTGCAGGGTCAGACGCTCTACGTGGCGACCGGCGACTATGGCGCCTACGACATCCAGTCCGAGTGCCCCGCCTTCGGTACGCCTTCACCGACGACGCCCGTCTGCAACATCGTCTACGCGGTCCAGAGCCCATCCGACGATCCGCTCACGACGGGCGCCGGCGGCACCACGATCCCGTTCACGTCGAACGTCGAGGGCGTCGCGCTGTCGAACACGACGGAGCGGGCATGGGGTTGGGACTACCTCGTGAGCGAGGCGGCCGCGCAGGGTCTGTCGTCGGTGTTCCCGCTCAGCGGATATTTCCCGATCGGCGACACCGGCGGCGTCAGCATCTACTGGGCCACGCCCTGGTATCAGGCGGGGCTCGCCGGCATCACGGCCACCAAAACGGGCCAGACGCTCACCGGCAATATCGGCTACGGCGCCACGCCGCTCATCACCCTCCCGGCGAACTTCGCCGGTCGCAACCTGCCTGACCTGTCGACGAACGCCGACCCGTTCTCCGGCTACCAGTTCATCGACGAGGGTGAGATCGAGAACGGCTACGGCGGCACGAGCTTCGTCGCACCGCAGTTGAACGGGGTGACCGCCCTCTATGTCCAGGCACTCGGCGGCCGCGTCGGGCAGATCAATCCGGCGCTCTATCAGCTCGACACGCTCGTGAGCAACGACGTCACGACCGGCGACAACTGGGGCTACAACGCCGTCGGCGGCTACGACAACGCAGCCGGTCTCGGCACGCTGGACGCGACCAAGCTGCTGGTCGGCCTCGCCGCGCTGAAGCTCGGCTTCGACTGACCGCGAACCGTCGGGCGGGGCGGCCTCTTGCCGTCTCGCCCGATCGGCCGCTTGCCACTCAGAACGGCTGCGCGATCGCCATGATCACGATCGTGACCATCAGGACGGTCGGCACTTCGTTGGCGAACCGATAGAAGCGTTGCGGACGCGTGTTCCGGTCGGCGGCGAAATCCCGCTGCCAACGACTGCACGCGCCGTGGAAGCCGAACAGCAGCACCACGCTCGCGAGCTTCACGTACCACCAGCCGTCGGACCAGCTCACGGCGCCCGGCGTGAGCACGAGAAGGACGCCGAAACCGAGCGATGCCAGCATGGCCGGCAGCCCGATCTGACGCAGCAGCCGCCGTTCCATCACCTTGAACCGCTCGCCGCTCTCGCTCCCGATCGTCGTCTCGCAGTGATAGACGAACAAACGCGGCAGGTAGAGCAGCACCGCCATCCACGCGATCACCGAGATCACGTGGAACGATTTTGTCCAGAGGTAGAGCGGCGCCAGAAACGGCAGCGTCATGCCGAGCGAACGGCGTCGACGAGCGCCGCCACGTGTTCGGGCGGCGTTTCCGGCAACACCCCGTGGCCGAGATTGAAGATGTGCGGGTTGTGCGGGACCGCGCGCGCGATGCGCTGCGCCTCGTGTCGCAAGGCCGCTCCTCCGGTGACAAGACAGAGCGGATCGAGATTGCCCTGCAGCGCCACCTGGGCGCCGAGCAGGCTCGCGGCGGTCGGCAGATCGGCGCTGGTGTCGAGGCCCACGCCATCGACGCCTGTCCGTTCGGCGTAGCGCGCGATCATCAGGCCGGCGAGCCGCGGAAAGCCGATGATCGGCACGCGCGGGTAACGCGCGTTCAGGGCGTCGACGATCGACCGCGTCGCGCCGATCACCGCGGTGTCGAACAGCGGCGGCGGCAGCAGGCCAGACCAGCTGTCGAACAGCACGACCGCCTCCGCACCGGCGTCGATCTGCATGCCGAGATAGGCGATCGTGGCGTCGACGAGCATCGCGAGCAGCCGGCCGAACAGAGCCGGCGCGGCGTGCGCGAGGCGTCGCGTCTCGACGAACTCGCGCGAGCCGCCGCCATCGACCATGTAGCAGGCGACCGTGAACGGGCTGCCCGCGAAGCCGAGCAGCGTGCAGCCCGGTGCGGTGTCGGCGAGCGCGGCGCGGACCCGCCGCACCGTCTCGGCAATCGGCGCCGCCCGCTCGAGCAACCCCTCCGGACGCAGCGCATCGAGAGCGGCCGTCGAACGCACCGGCGCCAGAACCGGACCTTGCCCCTCGATGAACTCGAGGCTCTGTCCGAGCGCCCAAGGTACGATCAGGATGTCGCTGAACAGGATCGCGGCGTCCATGCCGTACCGGCGGATCGGCTGCAGCGTGATCTCGGTCGCGAGGTCGGGTGTCAGGCAGCGGGTCATGAAGTCCGCCTGGGCGCGCAACTCCCGGAATTCCGGCAAGTAGCGGCCGGCCTGCCGCATCAGCCAGATCGGCGGCGGCCAGACCTTTTCACCGGAAAGAACCCGCAGGATCGACTTGTCGTTCATCGTGTTCCACACCCGCCGCGTCTGACCTCTAATCATCTAAGAGGAATAAAGAAATGGATGGGGTCTTAGTGGACCCTGTGGATGTCGGGGTACCCCGAGGACCTGTGTCGATCCGCTGGCTTGTCCACAGCCCGGAAGGCGGGTCACAGCAGCACTGATCAAAAGCTTCTCGATTATCCCCGACGATCACGGGAACGTGTCGAAACCCATCCGGAATCCGTCGGAATCCAGTTTCTCCACCGCGGGGGCCGTCTGGCCCGTTCACCTTGCTGTTCATCCCCGTATTCCCGGTTATCCTCCGGCCATGACGGCAGCACGTCTCAACCTGCACCTGGTGTCGGACGCGACCGGCGAGACGCTGAACGCCGTCGCCCGCGCGACCGTGTCGCAGTTCGAGCACGTGCAGATCGCCTATCATCGCTGGACCCTGATCAGGACCCGTTTCCAGCTCCATCGCGTGCTCGAGGGGATCGAGAGCGAGCCCGGGCCCGTGCTGTCGACCGTCGTCGACCGCGCGCTGCGGGACGATCTCGAGACCACCTGCGGCCGTCTTGGCGTTCCGGTCGTCGATGTGCTCGATCCGGTGATGGCCGTCCTGCAGCGAACGATCGGTTCGGAGGCGGCGGCTCGGCCAGGTCGCCAATACGTGCTCGACGCGGATTATTTCCGCCGGATCGACGCGATGCATTTCGTCGTCGCGCATGATGACGGCCAGGCTCAGGCCGGGATCGCCGAGGCCGATGTCGTTCTGGTCGGCGTCTCGCGCTCGTCGAAGACACCCACCTCGTTTTATCTCGCCAACCGCGGCGTCAAGGCCGCGAACGTGCCCCTCGTGCCGAGCCTCCCCGATCCGCCGGGTCTCGAGAAGCCGAGCGCGCCGGTGATCGGCCTGACGCTCGACCCCAAGGCGCTGATCGAGATCAGGCGGCATCGGTTGAAACTGATCGCACACGGCGACAGCACCGGCGTGATGCGCCAGGACATCAGCGAGTACGTCGATCCGGAGGCGGTGAAGGACGAACTGCTCTGGGCTCGGCGCCTTTGCACCCGTCGCGGCTGGCCGGTGATCGACGTCACCCGTCGCTCGATCGAGGAGACGGCGGCGACGGTGCTGCAATTGATGCAGGCCTGGCAGGATCGGCAGACCCGCGCCAAGCAGGCCGAGGCCGCCGAACGCGGCCCGATGTGACGCGTTCGCCCTGGCAGCGAGCCCAACCGGCGCTGGTGCTGGCGAGCGGCTCGGCCACACGCGCGCGCCTGCTCGAAGCCTGCGGGCTCCGATTCGACATCGTGCCACCCGATCTCGACGAAGCGCCTTACAAGCAGGCCTCGCGTCTGGCCGGCGAGAGCGCTTCGGAAGCCGCGGTCGCTCTCGCCGTCGCCAAGGCGCTCGCCGTCTCGACCGCGCATCCCGAGGCGCTGGTCATCGGTGCCGACCAGATCCTGTCGGTCGGCGAGATGTGGTTCGACAAGCCGCGCGACCTCGGCGAGGCCCGGCGTCATCTCGAGCTTCTCTCCGGCCGCCGCGCCATCCTGCACACGGCGGCCGTCCTCGCCCGCGGCTGCACGATCGTCTGGCAGCACATCGTCGAGCCGGTGATCCTCCACCGCTCTGCCTCGGCTTCTTTCCTCGACCTCTACGTCGCCCGGGAAGGGAGCGCTCTCCTACAATCGGTGGGCGCCTGCCGGATCGAGGGTTTCGGCCAGCACCTGATCGAGCGCATGGACGGCGAGCACGCGGCGATCCTCGGCCTGCCGCTGCTCGATCTGCTGGCCGCACTCCGGGACGAGGGCGCGATCCCTACCTGACCGCCCGGCTTGCCCCCCCTGACGCCGCGGTCTATAGGCAGCGCCGGCCGGGGCCATAGCTCAGTTGGGAGAGCGCCTGAATGGCATTCAGGAGGTCAGGGGTTCGATTCCCCTTGGCTCCACCACATCCCGTCCGTCCCACGTCACGATTTGACCGGGTCCGCTGGCAGCCGCCTCGATCTCGCGTGCCGCTATCGGCCGTGCCATCGATCGTCATCGAAGCTGCCGCGCATCCGATGGCTCGCGGCGTCATCGCCAATGGCTGATGCGACTTACGAAGCCGAGCGACGCGATCGCCGAGCCACCGGGCGGAACGGCCAGCTCGGGGCCGGTGGCTCGGCTCTGGGCCTGGTTCCGAACGGCGCGGGCGCGGTGCAGTAGGTGTTGAGCAGATTGCACATGGTCTCGACCACGATCATCGTTTGGACGCGATCGATCTTGCCGTCGTCCGCGTTGACCCGCAGCTCCGACACGCGCTGATTGTTCTCGGCGGTGTCGATGATGAAACCGGTGGCATCCCTGCCGAAATCGGCTACGAAGCGCTTGGTCATCCCGATCGTCTCTCCGTGGAGCACCTGTTCCACCTACGGCCCCGTTCGCGGCCGTCAAGGACGGCGTCGCAGGGCGCTGGCGACTGTCTCGGCGACGATGCCGCGACCCGCTGCGACGACGGGAACCGAGCCACCGCACGGCGAATACCGTGACGCCGGGCCGGATCGATCCCGGCTTACGCGTCGTCCTCGAGCAGCAGCGCCGCCTCGGTGCCGGCCGACAGCCGGACGGTCCCGTCCTCGACCTCCGCGACGAGACCGATCGAGACGTAGTGATGCTTGCCGTCGGGAGAGTCGGTCTTCGTGAGCTTCAGCCGATGCGCCTCGACGTGATCGACGGTGCCGATATGCGTGCCGTCGGCGCTCACGACCGGCGCGTGTTCCTTGATCTGGCTCAGATCGACCATGATCGTTCTCCTCGGTGTTGGTGCTCCTGCAACGCGCGCGAGGCCGTCGCGTCGCACATGCACACCGACTCCGGATCAGCTGCACCTGTTTCAGGTGGCCTCGGCGGGCGGACGCAGCGATCGGTAGAGCGCGAGTGTGGTCTCGGCGATCGCGTCCCACGAGAAATGCGCGAGCACGCGTCGTCGTCCGGCCTGCCCGAACCGGGTCCGCAGCGCCTCGTCGGCCGCCAGGCGGTTGATCGATGCCGCGAGATCCCGTGAGAACGCGGCCGGGTCGGCCGGCTCGAACGTGCCGGGCGCGAGACCGGGATCGACCAGCAGGCCAGTCTCCTCGGGCACCACCACCTCGGGGATGCCGCCGACCGCACTCGCGACCACCGCCGTCTCGCAGGCCATCGCCTCGAGATTGATGATGCCGAACGGCTCGTAAACCGACGGGCAGCAGAAGATCGCGGCCGCGCGGTAGAGCACGATCACGTCCGCCCGCGGCAGCATCTCGCGGATCCAGATCACGCCGGGTCGCGCCGCGGCAGCGGCCGCGACGCCGGCCTCCATCTCGCGCCCGATCTCCGGCGTGTCCGGCGCGCCGGCACAGAGCACGATCTGGAGCGACGGGTCGATCTCGGCGATCGCCCGGACCAGATGGATGATCCCCTTCTGTCGGGTGATGCGGCCGACGAACAGCACGAACGGGCGCCCGGGATCGATCCCGTGCCGCTCGAGCAAGGCGGCGGGATCCGCGCCGTCCGGCCGGTATTCGTCGGGGTCGATGCCGTTGTGGATCACGTGCACCCGCTCGGGCGAGACGTCGAACAGGCGCAGCACGTCGCGCTTCGTCTCGGCCGACACCGCGACCACCGCGTCCGCCGCCTCGATCGCGGTTCGCTCCATCCAGGCGCTGAGATGATAGGCGCGGCCGAGCTGCTCGACCTTCCACGGCCGCAGCGGCTCGAGCGAGTGGATCGTCAGCACGAACGGCACGCCCCAGAGCTGGGACGCGAGCAAGCCAGCCATGTCCGCATACCAGGTGTGGCAATGGACCAGGTCGGCATCGAGCGTGTCCTTGGCCATGACGAGCGAGCGCGCCAACGCGTCGACCGCACCCACGAAGCGCGGATCGGTGTCGCGCGCCGTCTCCGCCCATTGCGGGATGCCGCGCACCACGAGTTCGCCGTGCGTCTCGTGCTGGTCGCCGAAGCAGCGCACTTCGACGGCGACCCGCCGCGCGAGGCTGCGCGCCAGGTACTCGACATGGACGCCGGCACCGCCATAGACGAACGGCGGATATTCCTTGGAGAACAGCGCGACCTTCCGGAGCTCGGCCATCTCGGGTTCCCCACGCCGGAAAGGTCATCACGCGCCCGGGCGTCCCCGACGTCAAGGAACCGGACGGTCCTTCGGCGCTTCTGAGCCGACCCGCACCTTAGGGAGGCAGGATTGGGCGCCCCGATCGACGACCGAGAGAAGGAGGGCCGCCAGACCGCACGCCGGGCGAAGCTCCGCTACGTGCACGACGACAAGCCCGGCATCACCCGCGAGGCGATGAAGGAGGGGTTCCGCTACCGTGACCCCTCGGGTCAGGTGATCACCGACGAGGACGAGATCGCCCGCATCCGCAAGCTCGCGGTGCCGCCGGCCTATCGCGATGTCTGGATCTGCCCCGATCCGGACGGCCACCTGCAGGCCTCCGGACGCGATGCCCGCGGCCGCAAGCAGTATCGCTATCATGCGCGGTGGCGCGAGATCCGCGACGACGCGAAATACGCGCACATGCTGGTGTTCGGCGAGAAGCTCCCCGTCATCCGCGAGGCCGTACGCCACGACCTCGGCCGCACCCGCCTTGATCGCCGCAAGGTCATCGCCGCCGTGATCAGCCTGCTCGAACGCACGCTGGTGCGGATCGGCAACGAGGAATACGCGCGCCAGAACGAGAGCTTCGGCCTGACGACCCTGCGCAACCGCCACGCCACCGTGAGCGGCAGCAAGCTGGTGCTCGACTTCCGCGGCAAGCACGGGATCCAGGCCCATATCGAGCTCAAGGACCGCAAGCTCGCCAACGTCGTGCACAAGCTGCACGACCTTCCCGGCCAGCATCTGTTTCAGTTCGAGGATGAGGACGGCAAGCCGCACGCGATCACGTCGGACGACGTCAACGCCTACCTGCACGAGGTCACGGGCGAAGACATCACGGCCAAGGATTTCCGCACCTGGGCCGCGACCAACCTCGCGGCCCTCGCGCTCGCAGAACTCGAACGCTTCGACACCAAGGCGAGCGCCAAGAAGAACGTGGTCCGCACCGTCGAAGCGGTGGCCAAGATGCTCGGCAACACGCCGTCCGTGTGCCGGAAGTGCTACATTCACCCCGCGGTGTTCGACGGTTACCTCGACGGTTCCCTGATGGAAAGCCTCGCGGCCCGCGCCGAGGCGGCGCTCGACCATCCCGACCACCAACTCACCGCCGACGAAGTCGCCGTCACGGCCTTTCTGAGCCGCAGCCTCGAGGCGAAGCTCGGCGCCACACGGAAGGCCGCCTGACCGAACACTTCGGCGCGCGCGCCGAGATCGAACCCGGCGCACGGCTCCGATCCGTCGCCCGGTGCCGTCGCGGGAGGCGACGCGCCCGGGCTCGGGATCCGGTCGGGTGCCTCCACCCGACCGGACGATGCGTCACCCGGCGCTCTTCATCTGCTTCTTCCGCATGTGATGGCCGATCGCCGCGCCCGCGACCATACCGGTCTTGGTGTGGTGACCCATCATATGGCCGGCGACGCCGCCCGCGATGGCGCCCTTGGTCGCGCTCGCGGTCGGCTTGCCGTCGGTCTGTGCGAACGCGGCCGAGCTCGAGGCGAGCGCGACGGCGAGCGCCGTCGTGGCTGAAATCAAACGCATGCTGGTCTCCTGTGTGCTGCGATGCGGCCGGAACGTAGGCCGGAATTACGCCGCTGGTAAGGCGGCGCGACTTTCCGGCAACAGGATCGAAATCGGCTCGTTGCACCACCCCTATGGCTGTTGCCCGGGAGGTTCGCCCTATATCTTGTGTGAAAGGTCGAGTCGGGATACCAGAGCCGCATGAACGCAGTCACCGGAACAATCGTCGATCGTCTGCTGGCCGAGCACGGCGGCGCTTTCTCGCGCAGCTTGCCCGGCACGGCCTTCGGCGAGGTTCCCCTGCCGGGACGGCGCCTCGATCCCGGCATGGGCGAGGCGGTCGGACGACGCACCGTCTTCCGTGAGGGCGACCACGAGGACATGGGCCGCGTCGCCGACCGCGTCGCCGCCGGCAACATGTCGCTGCTCGGCGAGGCCGTCGACGCGTCCTCGGCGCTCGAGCAGGCGCGCCTCCGCAACGCGATCGCGACCGGGGCCCTGCTGACCTCCGGCCGCCACCTCCAGCACGGCGACGGCGCCCAGGCCGGCCGGAACATCGAGGTGTTCACCAACTGCGCGACCGCGATCGCCTCGTTCGCGAAGTTCTACCTGCTGCTGAACGGCTCGGGTGTCGGTCGGGCCTACGACGACGACCTCATGGCCGTCGACTGGGCGGACGCGCCGGACCTGCTGTTCCATCTCGCGCCGGACCACCAGGACTACCCGCAGACGGACGCCGATCTCCGCCGCATCGGCATCGAGCTCGGCATCCTGCCCTACGGCCTGCCGGTCGATCGCAGCGGCTTCGCGGTCGATGCCGTCCGCACCTTCCTCGCCGAAGCGCTGCTGCCCGGCCTCGACGCGGCACCCGCGGGCGCCCGCATCCACACCATTGCCGACAGCCGCGAGGGCTGGGCACAGGCGGTCGAGCTCGTTGAGAGCATGGCCTTCCGCGGCGAACGCGACCGCACGGTCGTGTTCGACTTCTCCCGCATCCGCCCCTGCGGCGCGCCGATCGCCGGCATGCAAGGCCGTCCCGCCTCCGGCCCGGTCTCGCTGCTGCGCGCCTTCCTCAACCTCCGCGACAAGGTGATCGCGCCGGCCCGCGCCCGCGACGAGGCCGGCGACGGCCTCGCGCCCTGGGAACAGGCGATGCTCGTCGACCACTATCTCTCGGTCGAGGTGCAGGTCGGCGGCGCGCGGCGCGCCGCCCGCATGGCGACCAAGTCCTGGCGCGACCCCGGCGTGCTCCGCTTCATCCGCTCGAAGAGCGAGGGCGGGCTCTGGACCGCCAACAACTCGATCATGGTGGATCGCACCTTCTGGTCGCTGCTCGAGAGCGGCGCGCCCGACGACACCCTGGCCGCGCATGCCCGCGCCGTGTTCGCCGAGGCGACGCGCTGCGCCTACGTCAACGGCGAGCCGGGCTTCATCAACGGCGACGCGCTCGAGGATGTCCGCACCGGCAGCGCCTGGCGGAAGCCCGTGCACACCGACGGCCGCGACGTCCGCAGCGACCGCTACCAGGTGACCGAGGCGGCCGGCCTGCTGGGCGCGCTGTCGCTCAAGGCCTCCGGCGCGCGGTTCCCCGCGACCACCAACCCCTGCGGCGAGATCACGCTCCACGTCACCGGCGGTTACTGCGTCATCGCCGATTTCGCGCCGCTGCTCGCCTGCCCGACCACGCTCGACGCGTTCACGGCCGGCGCGCCGGACGCCGAGACCGCGGCGCTCTGGGACGAGCGGGTGTTCGACAGCGTCCGCCTCGGCGTCCGCTTCCTGATCCGTGCCAACCGGATGGACGCGCTCTACGGCGAGGAGGTGCGCCGCACCAACCGCATCGGCATCGGCCCGACCGGCCTGCACGAATGGGCGTGGATGCGGTTCGGCCTCGCCTTCGACGACCTGCTCGACGAGGCGCGCGCCGCACCGTTCTGGACCATGCTCGCTGCCCTCTCGGACGTGGCGAAGGACGAGGCCTCGGCCTACGCCGCCTCGCTCGGCATGGCGCCGCCGACCACCGTCACCACCGTCAAGCCCGCCGGCACCACCTCGAAACTGTTCGGCCTCACCGAGGGCGCCCATCTGCCGGCGCGCCGGCAATACCTCCGCTGGGTGCAGTTCCGCGGCACCAAGGACGAGGACGGCGCCTGGCGCGCCGATGCCGACCCGCTGCTGGCCGATTACGAGCACCGTTCCTACCCGGTGCGCGCGCTCGAGACCTTCCCCGGCATGAGCATCGTCGGCTTCCCGACGATCCCGCTCGCGCAACGTCTCGGCATGGGCGACCGGCTGGTGACCGCGCCGGAAGCGAGCCCGACCGCGCAATACGCCTGGCTCGCGCTGCTCGAGCGCCACTGGATCGGCGCCGATCGCGGCAACCAGGTCAGCTACACGCTCAAGATCTACACCGACAGCCACGACATCGACGCGTTCCGCACCATCGTGCGCAAGAATCAGCCGCTCATCCGCTGCTGCGCGATCCTGCCGACCATCCCGGACAGCGCGCTCGGCTACGAATACCTGCCGGAGGAAGAGGTCGAGGCGGAACGCTTCACGGCGATCGTCTCGGGCATCGAATCCGCCGCGGCGTCGGAAGCGGTCGACCTCGCGCACCTGGCATGCGCCAACGGTGTGTGCCCGATCTGAGGCCAGGGCTCCGCCCTGGAGCCGGGGCCCTACAAGGGCCCGAGGTTTTCCTCAACTGATGGATCGCGAAGGCTCCGCCTTTACGGGCGCTCATCGCGCAAGCGCGAGGGGTCCCGGCCGGGGTCCAGGGGCAGAGCCGCTGGCCTTCTATCGCTGCCCACTCCGCGCGCCCGTGAACAGATCCCGGACGCCGTGCGGCGGTGCGCGCCAGTATTGGCGCGGCGCCGCGACCTGGCCGCCGAGGGACGCGGCGGCGCGCCAGGGCCAGTGCGGCTCGTAGAGGATCGTCCGTGCCACCGCGATCGCGTCGGCGTCGCCGTCGGCCACGATGCGTTCGGCGTGGTGCGGATCGGTGATCAGCCCGACGGCGATCGTGGGCAGGCCGCTCGCCCGCTTCACCGCGGCGGCGAACGGCACCTGGTAGCCGGCGGCGGGCGAGATGTGCTGCCGCGTCGACAGCCCGCCCGAACTCACGTGGATCGCCGCGCAGCCGCGTGCGGCGAGTGCGCGAGCGAACGCGGCGGTGTCGTCCGGATCCCAACCGCCGTCGACCCAGTCGGTCGCGGACACCCGCACCCAGACCGGCCGGTCGGCCGGAAAGGCCCCCCGCACCGCGTCGAACACCGACAGCGGGAAGCGCATCCGGTTTTCGAGTGAACCGCCCCACTCGTCCTCGCGGCGGTTGCTGAGCGGCGACAGGAACTGGTGCAGCAGGTAGCCGTGTGCGGCGTGCAGCTCGATGCCGTCGAACCCGAGGCGGGCGGCGCGTCGCGCGGTGGCGGCGAACGCGTCGCGCACGCGGTCGAGACCGGCCGCGTCGAGCGCCACCGGCGGCACCTCGTCGGCGCCGTGCGGCAATGGGGAGGGCGCCTCGGCGTGCCAGCCGCCCGACACGTCCGGCGGGATCTGTGCGCCGCCGTCCCACGGCGCCCGGCTCGAGGCCTTGCGGCCGGCATGGCCGAGCTGGATCGCGACCGGC
Organism: Acetobacteraceae bacterium; assembly: GCA_965199345.1. GTDB lineage: Bacteria > Pseudomonadota > Alphaproteobacteria > Acetobacterales > Acetobacteraceae > CAXTPV01. Next base: position 3,285,346 of record CBDARA010000002.1, on the reverse strand, counting down.
ATCGCGGAGTGGCGCCGGATCGACGCCAGCACGCCGGCCAGCGCCGCCTCGTTGGCGTCGGAGTAGAGGCCGAGATCGGCCGGGGTGATCCGCGCCTCGGGCGAGACGGCGGTCGCCTCGACGATCAGCAACCCGGCGCCGGACAGCGACAGGCCGCCGAGATGGATGTGGTGCCAGTCGGTCGCCGACCCGTCCTCGGCGGAATACTGGCACATCGGCGCGATCACGATGCGGTTCGGGAGCGAAAGGCGGCCGAGCGAGAGCGGTTCGAACAGGGGGCTCATCGGGATCCTTCGTGCGAGGCGGGCAGCCGTCTCACCATTCGGCGAACGAGCCGTCCGGGTGGCGCCAGACCGGGTTGCGCCAGCGATGACCGATCGCCGCGCGCTCGCGCACGTAATCCTCGTTGACCGTGATACCCAGGCCGGGACCGTCGGGGATGGCGACGAACCCGTCCCGGTAATCGAACACGGACGCATCGGTGAGGTAGTCGAGCAGGTCGTTGCCGGCATTGTAGTGGATGCCGAGGCTCTGCTCCTGGATGAACGCGTTGTAGCAGACGGCGTCGAGCTGCAGGCAGGTGGCGAGCGCGATCGGTCCGAGCGGGCAGTGCAGCGCGAGCGCGACGTCGTAGGCTTCCGCCATCGCCGCGATCTTCCGCGTTTCGGTGATGCCGCCGGCATGCGACGGGTCGGGCTGGATGATGTCGACGCAGCCCTGCTCGAACACGCGCTTGAAGTCCCAGCGGGAATAGAGGCGCTCGCCGAGGGCGATCGGCGTCGAGCCATGCTTGGTGATTTCCGGCAGCGACTCGAGATGCTCGCTCAGCACCGGCTCCTCGATGAACAGCAGGTCGAAGGGCTCGAGCTCGCGCACCAGCACCTTCGCCATCGGCTTGTGCACGCGGCCGTGGAAATCGACCGCGATGCCGAAATGCGGGCCGAGCGCCTCACGGATCGCCCGCACGCGGTCGAGCACGCCGTCGACCTTCGCGTGCGTGTCGACGTATTGCGTTTCCTCGGTCGCGTTCATCTTGATGGCCGAGAAGCCGCGCGCCGCGACCGCCTCGGCCATGCGCGCGGTGTCGGCGGGCCGGTCGCCGCCGATCCAGGAGTAGACGCGGATCCGGTCGCGGCAGCGTCCGCCCAGCAGCTGATGCACGGGTTGTCCGAGCGCGCGGCCCTTGATGTCCCACAGCGCCTGGTCGATGCCGGCGAGCGCGCTCATGTGCACCGCCCCGCCGCGATAGAAGCCACCTCGGTAGAGCACGTTCCAGTGGTCCTCGATGGGGAACGGATCGCGCCCGACCAGGTAGTCGGCGAGCTCGGCGACCGCGGCCGCGACCGTCTCGGCGCGCCCCTCGACGATCGGCTCGCCCCAGCCGGTGACGCCCTCGTCGGTCTCGATCTTCAGGAACAGCCAGCGCGGCGGTACGACGAACGTTTCGAGCCTGGTGATCTTCATCCTGTTCCTCTCACGCGAGCGCGGGCGCGGGCGGCGTGCCGGCCCGCGTCCGCGTCAGACCCGGCCGCAGACCGTCGCCCGCGCGGCCGCCCAGCCGGCCGGCACCAGTATCACGGCCGGCGACAGCGCGGGCCGCTCGCCGCCCCGGCGCGTCGCGCGCGCGACCGCCGGCTGCGGCGCGAAGCGGGCGTCGAGCCCGTCCGCTCCGGCATCGCGCGCGATCACCGCAGCATTCCGCGGCACGGTGATCGTCTCGTGCGCGGGCCGGTCGAGTGGCGACGCGGCGCCGGTCGCGAGCACGAAGGCGAGGAGGTCGAGCAGGCCGATCATGCGGACGTCATCCGGCTTGAGGCGCCGACCATGGCGCATGCGGGACGCCGCCGGTCTGGCCGCGACATGACTTCCGCGACAGGATCGGGTCCTTGTTCCGTGCTCAGGCCCGCACCCGCCGGCGCGACGGCGGCCCTCCGAGCAGGTGGCCGATCGGGGTCAGCGCGTCGATGTGGTCGCAGACGATCTTGAACACGGCGAGCAGCGGCACCGAAAGGAAGGCGCCCGGGATCCCCCACATCCAGTCCCAGAACATCAGGGAGCCGATCACCAGGACCGGGTTGAGCGTGAAGCGACGCGCCAGCAGCATCGGCGTCACCGTTTCGCCCTCGAGCAGGTGCACGCCGAGATAGACCAGCGGCGGCAGGGTCGCATGCAGCACGCTGTCGAAGGTGAACAGGCCGACGAAGAAGAACACGACGATGCCCGCCATCGGGCCGAGGATCGGCACGTAGTTGAGCACGAAGGCGACCACGCCCCAGAGCAGCGGGTTCGGCATGCCGAGCAGCCACACCTGCAACCCGTTGGCGATCCCGACCAGCGCGTTCATCATCGTGATGGTCGCGAGATAGAGCGACACGTTGTGCTCGATCTCGCCGGCGATCTGCACCGCGCGCCGCTTGTCGGCGACCGTCGGCATGATCTCGACGAACCGTCGCAGCAGGCTGTCGCCCGACGCCAGCAGGAAGAACAGCATCAGGACGAGGGTGAACACCTCGCCGAGGAAGAACTTCGTGTGCGCGAGGATCGAGCCTCCCACGCCGGCGAGGTCGCCGTTCGATCTCAGCTGCACCTGCGGGGCGGTGCCGCCGCCGCCCGACAGCATCGTCTGCACGCGACCGAAACCGTAGGTGACCGCATCGATCGGGCCGCGCAGGAAGGCGAGCTTGTGCTGCAGCGCCGGCAGGCTTTCCGGCGCGCGCGCGATCCAGCCCGACGCCGGCACCGAGATCGCGACGCCGATCATCCCGATGACCCCGAACAGCAGCAGGATCAGCAGCAGCGCCGCGACCGGCTTGGGCAGACGCGCGCGCCGGTGCAGGAACCGCATCAGCGGCGCCAGCAGCAGGTTCAGCACGACCGCGAGCGTGAACGGCAGGATGATGTCGGACGCGAAATAAAGCGTGTAGAAGACGGCGAGCACCGACAGCACCAGCAGCGGCGTCGAGTGCCCCGGCACCCCGCGGGCCATCGCGTAACGCGCCGGCCCCGCGTTGACCGCGGGATCGTCGCGGTCGTTCATGCCGTCCGGCCTCCCGCGCACCACGCGCGATGGCCACGGGGCGCGGCTCGTCGGCGGCCTCGCGGCCGATCGTCCCGCGTCGAGGCGCCCCGTTCCTTTCGCTTCGTCGTCATGTCCGGCACAGCCTCGCGTTCGGCGCCACGCGCCGCGATGCGGCGACAGCCGAGCGAAAGCACGAAGCGCCCGGCGCGTCGAGCGCGAGGCCGCCCGCGTCAGGGTCCGGCCACGGCGAAGGCGCGCCCGATCGCGCGCCGCCCTCGAGGGATCGCCGACTGCGAGCCAGCTAGATCGCGACGACGAGCGCGAGCAGGCCTCGGACCAGCGCCACGTGTTTCTGGCCTCGCATCGGCAGCGGGACGTGCTTCCGCTTGCAGAACAGGATGGCGGCCGACAGCAGGTCGGTGCTGCCGATCACGACGTCCGGCCGCGCGGCCGCCAGCGGGCCGAAACCGGATACCGTCAGGCGCGGACCCCGGCCGGTGTCGGCCAGCGTCCATTCGCCGCCGGCCGGCAGGTCCGGCTTGTGCCCCTGTGCCTCGAGATAGGAGAGCGTCAGGTGCTGCAGCTCGCGCTCGTCGAAGACGAGATGCCTGATCTCCTGCACGCCAGAAGCTCCCTCGCCCGCGCCACGCCGGACACCAGGCTAGGCGCCGCGGGCCTAACGAAGTGTTGAGACCGCCCTGGGCGCGGACGCGCTCGTGGCCCGTCTTGCGCACCCGTCCGCTGCATGGTCCATCTCGCGCCGACGATCGAGGGTTCCGATGACGACACGCTACGCCACCTATCCGAGCCTCCGCGACAAGCGCGTCCTGGTCACCGGCGGCGCCTCGGGCATCGGCCGCAGCATCGTCGAGCATTTCGCCGAGCAGGGCAGCCAGGTCGGCGTCCTCGACGTCGACGCCGAGAACGGCCGCGCCGTCGCCGAGCGGCTCGGACCCTCCGTGCGCTTCGCCGCCGTCGACCTCCGCGACATCGCGGCGCTTCGCGTCGCCATCGCCGAACTCGCGGACGCGCTCGGCGGCCCCTTCACGGCGCTCGTCAACAACGCCGCCCGCGACGATCGCCACGCGATCGACGACGTCACGCCCGAATACTGGGACGACCGGATGAACATCAATCTCCGGCACCAGTTCTTCTGCGTCCAGGCGGTCAAGGCCGGCATGATCGCGTCCGGCGGCGGCGCGATCATCAACATGAGCTCGAACTCGTTCCTGCTCGCCTCGGGCGGCATGCCGGCCTACACCGCGGCGAAATCCGCCGTGATCGGCCTCACCCGCGGCCTCGCGCGCGACCTCGGTCCGCACCGGATCCGCGCCAACATCGTCTACCCCGGCTGGATCATGACCGAGCGCCAGCTCGCGCTCTGGATGACCGAGGAAGGCGAACAGCGCCGCCGCGAGGGGCAGTGCATCCCGGACCGCCTTTACGCGCCCGACGTCGCCCGCATGGTGCTGTGGCTCGCCGCCGACGACAGCGCCATGGTCACCTGCCGCGAGTTCGTCGTCGACGGGGGCTGGTTCTAGGGTCGTCGCCCGGGAAGGAAGGCCAGGGCAGGCAGAGCCCTGGCCTTCCTTCACTGACAACGGATCTCGAGCCCGCCCGGCAACGGCGCGAGCAGGGCGGGGTGGCCGTCCGAGGGCAGGAACGGCGCCTCGTCGCGAAGGAACATCGCCATCGTGACCAGGACCGCGTGGTCGTGCCCGTCGAGATACGACGCGAGGCCGGCGGGCGGCAGTCGGGTCGTGTCGGCGGCGACGTCGTTCAGGCGGCCGGTCGCGGTGCCGTCGAACATCGGCGGCATCACCGCGATCAGGGGTCGCCGCGCGAGCCCGGGCGCGTATTGCAGCATGTCGATGTCGTAGGGACCCCACGTCATCACCGGCCCGTCGCAGCGCGGGTCGGTCGCCGCGATGCGGGCCGCCCGCCGCCAGTCCTGCTGCGTGTGCCAGGTGAAGTAGCAGAGCGTCGCCACGCCGAACGCGGCGAAGGCGATGGCGGCGCCGCCGCGCCGGAGCCACGGGCGCGGCAGCGCCAGGATCGCGTGTGCGAGCAGCAGCACGAGGGAGGGCACGAGGCCGATGCCGATGCGGGCGAGCATGATCGGCGCGTGCAGGCTCAGCAGCGACCCGAATGCGACGAAGAGCGCGGGCACGACGACAGACGCGTCGAGCAGTGCCCCGGTCGGCACGCGGCGCGCGAGGCCCGAGAGCACGACGAGACCGATCAGCACGAAGATGACGTGTTCGATCGGCCGGTGCTCGAACGACGGGTAGGTGACCACCTCCTCGAGGAAGTTGCGGACGCTGCCGAAGCCGAGCGGCGGGATCCAGTTGATGTTGTTGGAGCCGGCGAGGTGCGCCGCGTCCCGGAGCGGCAACGCGACGAGCAGCGCCGCCAGCGCGGCCGACCCGATCCAGGGGCGGACGGCGCGGGTGCGCCATGCGCCGGTCGCGAGCAGCCGGCGCCCGCCCGCGCCGTAGCAGGCGGCGACCAGCAGGATCGCCGTGTAATGGGTGAACACGGCAGCGCCGGACGCGAGCGCGAGGACGAGGAGGGCGGCGACGGGTGGCGCATCGGACGCGCGTCGCGCCGCGAACGTGGCGGCGTCCCCCGCCGACCCGTTGCGCCGCTCCCGGGCACTCGGCAGACCCCGCTCCGCGGCATCGGGCATACGCCGCTCCGCGGCATCGGGCATACGCCGCTCCGCCGCACTGGACGTTCGCCGCTCGGCGGCGACCAGCGCGCCGAGCATCACCGCGTCGATCAGCCCGAGCAGGGCGTAGGCGCGTGCCTCTTGCGCGAGATAGATGCTCATCGGATCGACCACGAAGAGTGCGGCGGCGAGGCGCCCACCGGCGCGTCCCATCAGTGTCCGTCCGATGCCATAGACCGGCAGCACGGTGACGGCCGAGAACGCCACCGACGGCAGTCGCGCCGCCGCCGCCGAGGTGCCGGCGAGACGCTCCCACGCGTGCAGCACGAGATAATAGCCGGGCGGGGTCGGCTCGAGCGGCCGGCCGGTGCCGAGGATGAAGCCGGTCGCAAGACCGGACCAGCGGACCGAGAACGTCTCGTCGATCCACAGGGAAAGATGATCAAGTCGGGCCAGTCGCAGCGCGAGCGCCGCCGCGAACAGGAGAAGGGTGTCGACAACCAGGCTTCGCCGGTCCGATCGGTGCCGTGTCATCCGGCGGTTGTCACCTTTGGGGCGGTGCCTCGCGCGATCTGTCCGGCACGTGTCTCAGCATGTTGTTACAGTGCGTCAGCTCCGGGGCCAACACGTTAAAGCTTAACCCGACTTTAAACAGTTTGCGGAACTGTGAGGCCCGGCCACCGCGTCTTTCCGGTCACACCGACCGGATTCTATTCCCAGGCACGTCGGACACACTTGCATTTTGTTCGTTATAATGTTTTTGATCTTAAAATTGATACGGCAGTTTGACCCGGCGGCACCTGCCGGTCGGTTAGCGCACGACAACCCAGGAGAGACATCGATGACGCCTGAGCGTTACCGTTTGGTGGTGGCCGGCGGCGGCCCGGCCGGGATCGCCCCGTTGCTCGCGGCGCACCGGCACGGTCGTCTCGAGGCGCTCCTCGACGAGGGCGTGATGGTCATCGAGCAGTCCGACCGCCTCGGCGGCGGCGACATCGGCAACTACGCCATCAACTCCGACAGCACCGGCACCACCTTCGTCGACTGTCTCAAATCGCCGACCGAGACGCCGCTGACCCGTCTTGCCGACCATCCGGTCGCGGTCGCGATCCGCGCGGCCGGCGAGGGCTCGGTCCCGCTCGTCGAGGTCGGCAAGCTGATGTGCCTCGTGGGCGACGCCCTGCACGGCATGATCGAGGCGCACCCGCATTGCGCCGTGCTGACCGGACATCGCGTGCGCTCGGTGCGCCGCCACGGCGATGCCTGGTCGGTGTTCGCGACCGATTCCGACGGCCACGAGATCGTCGTCCGCGCCGCCAACGTCGCGAGCGCGACCGGCGCCCGCCAGCCACAGACCCGCCTCGCCGCCGAGCGCGTCGCCGGCGTCGGCCTCGTCGAGCGCTGGGGCGACAAGCTGGTGCAGTCGGGCGAAGTGCTCGCGACCGGCGGTCTCGAGCGGATCGCCGCCCGTCTCGCCGGCCGCGCGACGCCGCGGATCGCCGTCATCGGTGGCTCGACCAGCGCGGTCGCGGTCGCCCACGCGCTGCTCCACCGCATGCCGGACGTGAGCTTCGCGCCCGGCGGCATCACGCTGCTGCACCGCCGTGCGCTGCCGATCTACTACCCGACCGAGGCCGCCGCGCTGGCCGAAGGCTACGACGAGTTCGGACCCGACGACGTCTGCCCGGTCAGCAACCGCGTGTTCCGGCTGGGCGGCTTCCGCCTCGACAGCCGCGAGCTGATCATGCAGGTGCGCGGCATCGGCGGCCGGGCGGCCGAACCCCGCATGGTGCTGCACCGCCTCCATGCCCACGATCCGGAGGCGACGCGGATCCTCGACGAGGCCGACATCGTGGTCGCCGCCCTCGGCTACCGTCCGAACGCGCTGCCGATCGTGGCCGCCGACGGCACGCCGGTGGCGCTGCTCGCGCATCGCGACGCACGCTCGCCGCTGGTCGACGGTCAGTGCCGCATCCTCAACGCGTCCGGCACGCCGCTCCCCGGCCTGTTCGCGATCGGTCTGGCCGCCGGCTTCGTGCCGCACGGCAAGCTCGGCGGCGAGAGATCCTTCGTCGGTCAGGCGAACGGGCTGTGGCTCTGGCAGAACGACGTCGGCCTGCTGATCGTGGACGCGGTGATGGCGGACGACGCCGATGCCGGTCAGCCGGACGCGGCGACGCTGGACGCCCTTCTTTCCCCGTCGAACGCGGCGCGGCTCGTGCCCGCCGCGTCCCGCCAAGCCGCCGTCGCGCTGGAGGCATAGCCGGTATCATGGTCCCCTTCACGAGACCCAACCCACCTCGTCTGAGCGAAGCGGCAGCCGAACTCCGCGCCGTCGAGGACAGCGGCATCTTCAGCAATTTCGGACCCGCCAACACGCGGTTCGAGAACGACCTGATCGCGCGGATGTTCGCGGGCGAGGGCGCCTGCGCGACCGTGTGCAACGCGACGATCGGCCTGATGCTGGCGATCCGCGCCGCGACCGAGGACCGCAAGCCGCGCCGGCGTTTCGCGCTGATGCCGTCGTTCACCTTCGCCGCCGCTGCCCAGGCGGCGCTCTGGTGCGGGCTCACACCGCTGTTCTGCGACATCGATCCCGAAACCTGGGCCGCCGATCCCGCCGCCGAGGAGCGGCTGCTCAAGCTGCATCGCGGCTCGATCGCGGTGATCGTGCCCTACGCGACGTTCGGCTACCCGATCGACCTCGACCGCTACGAGGCGATGGCCCGCCAGCACAACGTGCCGGTGGTGGTCGACGCCGCCGCCTCGCTCGGCACCCGCCGCGCGGACGGGGCCGGTTTCGGCACCGGCTTCTCCGGCACCGTCGTCTACTCGATGCACGCGACGAAGTCGTTCTCGACCGGGGAAGGCGGCGTCATCTACAGCGGCGATCGCGCGGCGATCGCGCGCATCCGCACGATGGCGAATTTCGGCTTCGGCAAGCCGCGCCAGGCGACGATGCCGGGCCTGAACGCGAAGCTGAGCGAGGTGGGCGCGGTGCTCGCCTCCCTCCGGCTCGCCGACTACGACGCGATCGTCGACAAGCGCGCAGCCCTGATGGCGCAATATCGCACGTTGCTGCCGGAGCTCGCCTTCCAGCCGGACACGCCGTCGGTGCAGGCGCACCAGTTCGCGCCGGCGCTGCTGCCGCGCGAGATCGCGCCGCTGCGGTCGGTGCTGCAGACGCGGATGAAGTCGGCCGGCGTCGACACCGCGAGCTACTTCAGCCCGCACGTCGCCGAGCAGGAATATTTCCGCCGCACCGGCTTCGCCGCCGAGCTGGTGGTGACCGACGACGTCGCCTCCCGCGTGATCAGCCTGCCGATCTTCGACACCATGACGCGCGAGCAGGTGATCGAGGTCGCGACCTGTCTCCGGGGTGAGATCGGCGTGTTCTCGGCGCTGGTGGACGGGGCCCGCATCCCGACCCGCGAGAATCCGGCGCGGCCTGCCCCGATAACGGTGCCGATGCCGATACCCGTCCCGGCCGCATCCGCCGCCGTGCCGGTCTGGCAGAACCATTCCGAGATCGCCCCGGTCCGATGAACGTGGCGGTACTCCCGGCTCCGGTCGCGACGGGGCGGGAGCGACATCGTTTCGGTTCGCTCGACGCGGTCCGCGGCGTCGCGGCCGTCGTGGTCGTACTGCATCACTGCCTGCTGACGATGCCGGCGTTCAGCGACCATTTCTTCCACGACGGGCGGCCGTCGGCCGGCAACACGGCGGAATGGCTGCTGTTCGACACGCCGGCCCGCATCCTCTGGGCCGGCTACGAGGCGGTGATCCTGTTCTACGTGCTCAGCGGCTTCGTGCTGGCGCTGCCCTGGGTCACGCGGCGGCCGCCGAGCTTCGGCACCTACGCGATCAAGCGCGTCTGCCGCATCTATCTGCCCTACATCGCGGCGGTGGCGGCCGCCGCGCTCTGCGACGTCTTGCTCGCCTGGCGCGAGCCGATCAACGGCCTCGGCGACTGGTTCAACCACATGAACTGGTCGCAGCCCGTCAACGCGCGCGTGCTGCTGCACCACGTCGCGATGACCGGCGAGGAGAACCACATCGACGGCCCGATCCACTCCCTGGTGTGGGAGATGCGCGTCTCGCTGCTGTTTCCCTTCATCATCGTCCCGATGGTGCGGCGGCCGCTGCTCGGCACCGCGCTCGTCTTGGCCGTGCTCGCGCTGGTGGTCGGCCTCGTCGCCGGGATCTGGCACGGCCATGTCGAGACCTTCGACACGCTCAACGCCGGGTCCGGGCTCGGCCATGCCGGGCGGCTCGCGGTCGAGATCGAGTGGACGGCCTATTTCGCGGTGTTCTTCGTCGCCGGCGCCTTCGTGGCACTCCACCTCGGGACCATCCTCCGGACCGCGCAGCGCCTGCCGGCCTCGATCGACCTGCTGCTCCTCGCCGTCGGCCTGTTCATGATCCAGTCGCACTGGGGCGGGATCGAGCTCTGGCGCGACCTCGTCGTCGGTGCCGGCTCGGTGCTCGTGATCCTCGCCGCCCTGCTGGCCGGCCGCGTCGGCCGCGCGCTTTCCCGACCGGTGTTCGAATGGCTCGGCGAGATCTCCTACAGCCTCTACCTCGTGCACGTGCCGGTCCTGTTCGTGGCGCTGATCCTGCTCCACCGCATCCTCCCGCTCTGGGCCATCCTGGTCGGCGTGCCGCCGGTGGCGATCGCGGCCGCCGCCCTGTTCCACCACGTCGTCGCGCGTCCCTCGGTCCGGCTCGGCCAGACCCTGGCGCTGCGCTGGTCCGCCCGTCGCGGTTCCCTCCGCGCCGACATCTCCGTCCCTTCCCACGGGAGCGTCTGATGGATCATTCGCCCGCCAGCGATCTCGCGCGCTCGGACCTCGGGTCCGAGGCGGACGGCGCGTCACCGATCGCGCCGCTGACCGCGTCGCCGCGTTTCGCGGTGATCATGCGCACCTATCAGTGGGATCCGTTCATCGAGCGCCAGGTCGCGCGGTGGCGCGAGGTGACCGAAGGCGGCGACTTCTTCCTCTCGATCGACACCACGCGCGGCCCGGTCGGCCCGACCGGCGAGGGCGTGCTCGCCACCACCGATGCCGATCTGCTGGCGCTCGGCCTGCCGGACCGATGGGGCCAGGGCTCGCTGATCTGGTGGAACAACGACTACCCGACCTACGCCTTCCACCGCGCCCACCCAGGCTACGACTATTACGTGTTCGTCGAGTACGACAGCCTGATCCGCCAGAAGGTCGCCCCGATGGTGGCCGAGCTCGCCGCACAGGGCATCGACTTCGTGTCGACCGAGATGCCGGACGTGGGCGAGAACTGGTTCTGGTGGCCGCACACGCGCCGCGTCTACGAGGCCGCCGAGATCCGCGCCTCGCTCAACTGCATCGCGTTCTTTTCCGATCGCGCGCTCCGTCACCTGTTCGCGCGCCGGCAGGCGATGGCGAACGATCCCGCCGTGACGCACTGGCCGATCAGCGAGGCGTTCGTCCCGACCGAGATCGCTCGCGGCGGCTTCGTGTCCGCGCCGCTCGAGCTGTTCGGCGACACCAGCGCCTATGCCTGGTTTCCGCCCCTGCTCGAGGAGGACCTCGACCGCATGGGCGCCGAGCTGTTCGTCCACCCCGTGCTCGATCCGCCGCGCTACCTGCGCTCGGCGATCCAGCACGGCCAGCGGGCGCGCGCCTATTTCGACCCCGACAGCGCGGTGCGCCGGCGTCTCGCGCGCCTGCCGCGCGCCGCATGGCAGAACCGGCTCCGCCGCGCCGCGTGGGAGTTCTTCAGGAACGAGAACCTGTCGCGGCTGAAACGCCGCATGATGCAGGCCGGCCTGACGCGCGGCTGGTAGCGATGAACATGATCCTGCATCCGGCCACGCCGGTCGCGTCCGGACCCGCGTCCGGACCGGCACCCGGACCCGTGCCCGAGCCCTTGCCGGTGGCGCCGCTGTCGTCGGTGACGCCCGCGGAGCCGCGCCGTCCGGTGCACGCCGGCGGCCTCGGCCGTCGCGCGCTGCGCGGCCTCATCTCGATGCTGGCGCAGAACGTGGTCGCGCGCCTGACCAGCTTCGGCAGCCAGCTCGTCCTCGCGTCCCTGCTGCAGCCGCGCGATTTCGGCCTGATCGGGCTCGCCTGGAGCGTCACCGGCATCGTGAGCGCGCTCACCGATGTCGGGGTCGAAGACGTGCTGGTCCGTCGCAAGGACCGGCTCTGGCTGTGGAGCGGGCCCGCCTTCTGGATCATGGCCATCCTGCTGACGGCGGGCGGCCTGATGGTCGCGATCGCTGCCCCACTCGCGGCCCGCGCCTACCACGCCCCGGCGCTGCTCGGACTGCTGCTGGTCGCGGCGCTGTCGATGCCGTTCTCGGCGCTGACCGCCGTCCCCGGCGCGGTGCTCCGCTCGGCGCTCCGCTTCGACTTCATCGCCGGTTACGGCGCCTTCGAGGTGATCGCCTCCGCGGCACTCACCATCGGCTTCGCCGCCGCCGGCCTGGGCGCCTACAGCTTCGTGCTGCCGCTGCCCATCCTCGCCCTGCTCCGCTCGATCGTGTGGTTCCGCGCCGCGCGCGCCAGCATGCCGATCAACTTCCGCGTGAACGCGCGCCGCTGGCGCTTCCTGATCGGCAACACGACGGTGACCTTCGCGACCCGGCTGTGCCAGTCCGCGATCAACCAGGGCGGCTACCTCATCCTCGGCCTGGTCACCACGCAATCGTCCCTCGGCGCCTATTTCTTCGGCTTCCGCCTCGCGTCGCAGCCCCTGCTCGTGCTCGCCGGCAACTTCACCAACGTGCTGTTCCCGGCGCTGGTGCAGCTCAAGCACGATCCTGTCCGACAGGGCGCCGCGGCGCTGCGCGCCTCGCACCTGTTGTCCTGCTGCGTGATGCCGATGGCGATCGGCCAGGCGGCGGTCGCGTCGCCGCTGATCGAGTATTTCTTCGCCCGCCGCTGGGGTCCGTCGATCCCGATCATCCAGCTGCTCAGCGTGGCGCTCGCCTTCGACGCCGTGTCCTGGCTGGCCGGCGCGCTGCTCGGCGCGCGCGGCGAGTTCAAGGCGCAGCTCCGCAACCAGCTCGCGCAGATGCCGGTCTACTTCCTGCTCGTCGCGATCGGCGCCCGCGAGGGCGGCGCGATGGGCACGGCGATCGGCGTCTGCGCCTACTACATGACGACGCAGCCGTTGTTCGTCTTCACCGTCTTCCGCCGCATCGGCATCGGCGCCGGCGCGATCGCGGCGCTTTACCTGAGGCCGGCCGCGCTCTCGCTGCTCGCCTTCGGTGTCGCGCTCGCGCTCGCCGACCATCTGATCGGCCACGCCTTCCTGCTCGTCCGCGCCGCCGTCACGCTCGCGGTCGGCAGCATCGCCTATGCCGGCCTGCTCCGCGCCGCAGAGCCGGCCGTCTGGGCCGAGCTCGGGGAGCGGCTCGGCGGCCTCCGGCGCCGCATGACCTGATCGCCGTCCGGCGTCCGAGGGTCAGAGCGGGGCCGCCTCCACCGGTATGTTCGCCTCCGGACCGCGGCTCATGCCGGTCACGTCGCCAGCAGCCGCTGGAGCACGTTCAGCGAGAACGGAACCGGCTTGGCTGAGGTCGTGCTCTAGAAACTTGGTGCATAGGGCAACTTGCCTCATGTGGACCGGACCACGACGTGGTCCGGTCCCTGAGAGGTTGCTCCAGGCGCTCAGGCGGCCACGAGGGCGGCGATGCGCTCCTGGGCGCCGGCCATCGCGGCCTTGTCCTGATCCGGGCCATAGGCGACGCCCTCGGCGCGGACGACCTCGACCTCCGAGATCCCGATGAAGCGCAGGACGGCAGTCAGGTAGGTCGCCAGGTGCTCGTTGCTGGCGAACGGACCCTGCGAGTAGATGCCACCGGAGGAGAGTGCCAGGTAGGCCTTGCCGGTCAGCAGGCCCACGGGACCGCTCTCGGTGTAGCGGAAGGTCTGGCCGGCGATGACGACGTGGTCGATCCAGCTCTTCAACGTCGACGGAACGGAGAAATTGTACATCGGCGCGCCGATGACGAGAACGTCGGCGGCCTTGAGCTGGTCCACGGCCGCCTTGGAGCGGGCGGCGGTCTCCGACAGGTCGCGGTCCTTCTCGCCCTCGGGCGACCAGGCCTGCCGTATCGTCATGTCGACGTGCGGCAGCCGGTCCTTGGCGACGTCGCGATAGGTCACAGTCGTGCCCGCGTTCGCGGCCTTGAACTTCTCGACCAGCGCGGCTGAGAGCCGGCGGGAATGCGAGTCCATACCGTCGGTGGCGCTGCAGTCGATATGAAGGATGTGCATGGGGTTCGTCCTGTCCGGCGCCAGGGTGGTGCCGTTTCGTAACCAAGGCTAAATGGAGCACTGGTTTTCGGCTCACAAGAAGGCACAGAAATGGTTCCCGCGCACACCGATGTGCCTGCCTCCAACCGCTGCCGTGCGGTCAACGACATCCTGACGCGGATCGGCGACAAGTGGAGCGTGCTGATCGTCGTCTCGCTCGGCGACGGACCATTCCGCTTCAACGAGCTGAAGCGGCGCACGAACGGCATCTCGCAGCGCATGCTGACGCTGACGCTACGCGGCCTCGAGCGGGACGGGCTGGTCGAACGCGACTTCGTCGCGACCATACCGCCGAAGGTCAGCTATCGGCTGACGGAGCTCGGCCGCTCCCTGCACGGACCGATCGGCGCGCTTGGCCAGTGGGCGATCGAACATCGCGGCATCGTCGAGCAGGCCCGCACGCGCTACGACGAGCGGTCGCCGCCGACCTGACGGCCGGGACGGCGCCGGAGCGACGACGTCCCGGCGAGAACGCGACACACCGCGTGCGACACGAGCGGGGGGACGTGTGGGCGGTCGCCCGGCGATCCGGTCGGCACGGGGGGCCGATCCATCCGGCGCGTTCCTGCCCGGCGGCGTGCGCTGTATTTCGGACGTGACGCGCCGTCGGTCGAAGAGCCGCCACAACGTGCAGAGGCCAGCGGATCGCGCTCGACAGGCTGACCTCGATCCGAGACGCCGCCTGACGGCGACATCCCACCAGCCCGTCCGCGGATCCCCTCCGACCCGCACGGGTCGGTTGGCGTCAGAGCATCAGCTGACCGAACGGGATCGTCCGATCAGATGCACACGCGTTCTTTTCATGAAGAGACGGCACCATCGGCTCGTTTCGAGCCGACCGTGCTCTAATCGGTGATCGGACCGTTGACCAGCATCGGCGCGACCTTCGTGCGTCCGCGCGAGAAGAAGACCAGCATCGGCCGCTCGACCACGACGTGGCACGCGCCGCCCGCTGCGACGGCGATCAGCACCAGGCCGAGCTCGGCCGCGGCCGGCGGCATGATGCGGAGCGCCCGGTGCAGCAGCACCTTCGCGACCAGCGACAGCACCAGGAAATGCACGAGGTAGATGCTGTAGGAGGCATCGCCGAGGAACAGCAGCGGCCGCGGCACGCGGAGGCGGCCCCGCCGCTCGAGCTCGGTCACCCCCGCGAGCGCGAGCGCGGCGCCGAGTCCGGCGAGGAGCGTGACGCCCGGTTGCGCGAGCAGCGGATGGTAGGTGTCGACCAGTCCGTCGGCGACGAACAATACGGTCCCGATCACCGCGAGCGCCGCCGGACACGCGATCCGCTCGCCCCAGTAGAGCATCGCGACCAGCATCCCGAAGCCGAACAGGAGCACGTGGGCCTGGAACGGATAGGTGCCGAGCGGTCCGACCGGTCCGATCGCCAGCCGCGCCAGCGCCAGCGCCCACCACACGCCGAGCACCGCGATCCCGAACCGGCGATCCACCACCAGGCTCGCGAAGGCGGCATAGAACAACACCTCCATGAACAGCGTCCAGGACACCGCGAGGATGGTCGCCATCGAGCCGATATGGACCAGCAGGATCGAGGACAGCACGGTCAACGGACGCAGCGCGCCGCCGCCGCCGAACGACGGCACGACGACGTAGACCGGCAGGATCGCCGCCAGCACCAGCCAGTACAGCGGGTAGATCCGGAGGAAGCGCTTGCGGACGTAGCCGAGGAGCCTCGCGGGCTGCGACAGGTCGCGCCGGTGTGCGGTCAGGATGATGAAGCCGCTGATCGCGAAGAACAGCTCGACCCCGAGATGACCGGAGGCGAAGGCGTGATGCAGCGGATCGGTCGGCCAGTATTGCGGGTGCGAGAAGATCGCCATGCTGCAGTGGAACAGGATCACCAGCAGCGCCGCGACGCCGCGCGCGGCCTGCACGCTGTTCAGCTTCGCCGGCCCGCGCGCGCCCACCGCTCCGCCCCGGCTCACGCCACCCTCGATACAGCGGCGGAAATTTGCCCGTGGGCATCGTCACGCGTCACGGCTTCGGCGACCATGTCGGCGGTGACCGCCGACAGCGTCCAGCCGAGATGGCCGTGGCCGGTGTTGTAGAACACGCCGTGCCGCGAGCCGGTTCCGATCCGCGGCATCAGGTTCGGCGTCATCGGCCGCAGGCCCGCCCACGGGATCACCCGTGCGGTGCCGACATCCGGGAAGTTGTGACGCGTCCAGTCGAGCAGCGGCTGCACCCGGTCGGCGCGGATGTCGCGGTTCTCGCCGTTGAACTCGGCCGTGCCCGCGACGCGCAACCGGTCGCGCCCGAGACGGCTGGTCACGATCTTGGTCGCGTCGTCGAGCAGCGACACTTCGGGCGCCGCGAGCCGGCTCGTCTCGTCGTCGAGATGGACGGTGATCGAGTAACCCTTCACCGGATAGACGTTGATGCGGTCGCCCAACATCGCGGCGAAGCGCCGGCTCGCGACGCCGGCGCAGATCACGATCGCGTCGGCCCGCACGACGGCATCCTCGCCGCCCGCGTCGGTCGCGATCACGACCTCGTTCCCCGCGTGGCGGATGCCGGTCACGTCGGTGCCGAACAGCAGACGGACGCCGCGCCTGCCGCAGGCCTCGGCCAGACCGTGGGTGAATTTGTGGATGTCGCCGGTGCTGTCGGACGGCGTGTAGAAACCACCATACCAGCCCGGCCCGAGGGAGGGCTCGATCGTCCGCATCTCATCGGGCGTGACCGGCCGGCGATCGAGGCCGCCGCTCTGCAGCAGCGGGTTCACGCGGGCGGCGGCGTCGAAGCCGTGCTGCGTCCGGTAGACGTGCAGGATGCCGCGCCGCTCGAGGTCGAACGCGATGCCTTCCTGCTCGGCGATGCGGAACAGATGCTCGCGGGCGGCGATCGCGAGCCGCACGGTCTCGACCGTATTGGCGCGGTAGTGCCTGATATGGCCGACGAACTCGCCGAGCCAGGAGTATTTGTGGACGCTGAAACGCGGGTTCAGCAGCAGCGGCGCGTCGCGCCGGAGCATCCACTTGACGCCCTTGAGCACGGTCGCGGCGCTGTTCCACACCTCGGCGTTGGAGGCCGACAACTGGCCGCCATTGGCGAACGAGGTTTCCATCGCGGCACTGGCCTGGCGGTCGATCACGGTCACGTCGTGGCCGCGCTCGAGCAGGGCGTAGGCGGTGGTGACGCCGGTGATGCCGGCGCCGATCACGGCGACACGGGTCACGCCCGTTCCCCGATCCCGCCGCAGGCGGTGGGCCGCCTCGTCGTCGCGTGAGGAGCGATGCCGTGCGCGCGGTCGCACGGGGCCCCGTCTTCTCGTGTCATGACGATCTCGAACATCCTTCGCGCCGCATGCCGCCGTGGCCTAGAGCGTTTCCGATCGATCAGCATTGTTCGATCGGATTAATCCTCTCTTTAAATCTAGGTAGAACACGATCGGCTCGTTTCGAGCCGGTCGTGCCCTGGGTATGCCCCGGAACCCGGTCTGGCCATTCGGTCGCCGGCCTCAAACGACGTTCTACCATATCGTGACGGCGCTGTCGGCCAGGGCAATCGAACGGCGATGCGGCCCGACCGTTCGCATTGTTAGGGAACGGCGCGCGGTAACGTGACGACGAAGCGTGCGCCGAGGCGCCGTCCGCGCGCGTCGACCACGTTCTCGGCCCGGATGCGACCCTTCAGCGCTTCGACGATCTGACGACTGATCGAGAGGCCGAGCCCGGAATGGGCGCCGAAGCGTTCGCCCGCCGGCCGCTCCGAGTAGAAGCGCTCGAAGATATGCTCGAGCCGCGCGTCCGGCACGCCTGGCCCCTGGTCCTCGACCGAGAGCTCCACCATCGTGCCGCGCGCCGCCGCCCGAAGGGTGATGGTGCCGCCTCGCGGCGAGAAGCTGACCGCGTTGCCGATCAGGTTCCGCAGCACCTGCACCAGCCGGTCCTCGACCGCGAGCACCGCGAGGGCGGGCTGCTCCTCGTGCACCACGAGGCGCGGCTGCTCGGGCCCGCGTCCCGCCTCGCGTCCTGCTTCGTGGATGGTCGCGAGCGCCTCCAGCAGGGGTCCGAGCGCGACCGTCTCGCTCGGCGTGCGCGACAGCTCGGCGTCCACCCGGCTCGCGCGCGCGATGTCGGAGATCAGCCGGTCGAGCCTCGCGACATCGTCGCCGATGATGCCGAGCAGGCGGCGCTGCTGGTCGGGATCGGCGATCCGCGGCAGCGTCTCGAGCGCGCTCGCGATCGAGGTGAGCGGGTTCTTGATCTCGTGGCTGACATCGGCGGCGAAGCGCTCGGTCGCGTCCATCCGCGCCCACAGCGCGCGCGCGCTCTCGGCCAGCGCCCGGCCCAGCACGCCGATCTCGTCGCCGCGGGCGCGGAGCGGCTCGGGCACCGACCCGGTGCGGCCGGCGCCCTCCCGCATCGAGTGGGCGGCGCGCGCGAGCGACAGGATCGGTCGCGCGATGGTCCGCGCGAGATAGACCGACAGCAGCACGGTGAGCGCGAAGGCGAGCAGGAAGAGGTCGAGGATCGACCGCCGCACCGCGTCGAGCGAGCGGTCGACCTCGCCGGCGGCGCGGGTGAGCAGGATGATGCCGACCGTGTGCCCGTCATGGCGGACCGGCTCGGCGACGGTCACCAGCAGCCGGTCGTCGCGCGTGCGCCTGATGTAGGGCGGCATGTCCGGGCCCTCGCTCAGCGCGCGCACGCGGAGCGTTTCCGACCCGCCCGGCGGTCCGGCGCCGAGCCCCGAGACCGGCGCGGCCGGGCCGGCCGGTCCCAGGCCCGCCGGCGCCATCCGCGCCGACCCCACTCGCGCCGACCCGCTGCCCGTCGACCCTGCGCCCGTCAACCTCGGGCCCGTCAACCCCGGGCCAGTCGACCTCGGGCCGATCGACCGCGTGCCAGGCGCCGCCACGCCCGGCGACCCCCCGACTGGCGCCCCAAGGCTAGGGGCCCCCAGGCCTGGCGACCATTGCAGCCCCTCGCCCGAGCCCTCCTCGGTGATGCGGGCCGGCGAGCCGAGATCGATCACCGCGGCGACCGTGCTCAGCACCCGGTCGTAGAGGCGGAGCACGGCGTCGAACAGGTTCCGCGGCGGCGGCCGCGTCGGCAGGTGCGGCGCGTGCGCGCCCGGTCCGCCCGGGTTGCTGTCGGCGATCACCGTCCCGCCCGGCCCGTAAAGGCGGGCGACCGCGAGCGGCGTCGGCTCGGTCAGTCGCCGCAGCAGGCGGCGCGCGACGTCGGCCTCGAGCACCGGCTCGGGATGCGGGTCGGCGTGCCGCGCCTCGGGCACCCGCACCGCGCTTTCGCCGATCGCGTTGGCGTAGATGCTCGCCTGCTCGCGGAGCGCGCTGACCTCGGCGACCAGCAGCCCATCCTGGTATTGGTCGAGATAGAGCAGGGTCGCGACCAGCAGCGCGAGCGGCAGCGCGTTGACCAGCAGGATCCGGCGCAACAGCGGCGACAGGAACGGCGACCGCAGCCGCGGGTCCGGGGCCGACGCGCCGGCCAGCACCGCCGCGCCGGAGTCGTCCCGTGCGCGCGTCCCCGCGCGCCGGCCCGGATCAGCTTTCCTTGTAGCGGTAGCCGATGCCGTAGAGCGTCTCGATGTGATTGAAGCTCTCGTCGGCGGTGCGGAACTTCTTCCGGACCCGCTTGACGTGGCTGTCGATGGTTCGGTCGTCGACATAGATGTTCTCGCCATAGGCGGCATCGATGAGCTGGTCGCGCGAGCGAACCATGCCGGGGCGCGCGGCGAGCGTCTTGACCAGCAGGAATTCGGTCACGGTGAGCTGGATGTCGTGTCCCTTCCACAGGCACTGGTGGCGCGTCTCGTCGAGCGTCAGCTCGCCGCGGACCAGCCGGGCGCCGGGTCCGGCGCCGGCGGCCTCCGCCCGGCTCGCCTCGTTCCGCCGCAGCAGCGCCCGGATCCGCTCCAGCAGCAGACGCTGGCTGAACGGCTTGGTGATGTAGTCGTCGGCCCCGAGCCGCAGCCCCATCAGCTCGTCGACCTCCTCGTCCTTGCTGGTGAGGAAGATCACCGGCGTCGGCGTCCGCGCCCGCAGCCGCTGCAGCAGTTCCATGCCGTCCATTCGTGGCATCTTGATGTCGAGCACGGCGAGGTCGACCGGCTTGGCGGTCAACGCCTGCAGCGCGCTCTCGCCGTCGGTGTAGGTCCTGACCAGGTAGCCTTCCGCTTCCAGCGTCATGGAAACGGAGGTCAGGATGTTCCGGTCGTCGTCGACCAGCGCGATCGTGTGCGCCATGGCGCGTTCCTCCCGAGCTGGCGCATGGTGCGCGACGCGCGGCCGTTCCGCCAGCCGGGCGCCGATCGCGGCGCGGATCGGTGGAACGCGGCCCGGCCCAGGCGCGGGAGGACGGACGGCGATGGCGACCGAGCAAGACGCGTTCGAGGCACGCTGCCTGTTTCGCGGCGCCCGCGTCGCGGCGCTGGCGACCGCCGACGGCGGACGCCCGCACGCCTCGCTCGTCACGCCGGCGGTGACGACCGCGGGCGACGTGCTGCTGCTGCTGTCGGGTCTGTCGTCGCACACGAGGGCACTCGCGGGCGCGCCCGCCTGCGCCCTGATGGCGACCGGCGCCGCCCGCGACGCCAACCCGCAGACCGCGCCCAGGGTCACGCTGCACGGCCGCGCCGAGCGCCTCGCCCGCGGCACCGCCGAGGAAGCGGCGGCGCGCGCCCGCTACCTCGCCGTGCACCCCTATGCCGGCTTCTATGCCGAGCTCGGCGATTTCGCGATCTGGCGGATCCGGCCCGAGGACGCGTCGTTCGTCGGCGGTTTCGGCCGGGCGCGGAAGCTCGCCGCGGCGTCGCTCCGCCCGGACCCTGACTTCGCGGCCGCGATCGACGCCGCGATGCCCGACCTGCTCGCCGCGGGCGGCGCGGGACTAGTTTCCGGCGGCGGCCGCATCGTCGGCATCGATCCGGACGGCATCGATCGCGTCGAAGGCGACGCGACCCGCCACCACCCGTTCGACGCTGCCGTGTCCGACCTCGCGTCGCTCCGCGCGGCGCTCGACCGGCTCGTCGCCTGACCGGCCGTCCGGCCGCCCCGCCGGTCGCCCGGCCGCTCGTCGCCGCCCCTCTCGTCGCCCGGCCGCTTGTCGCCCGGCCGGGCCTCAACTAGATCCGACGCCATGAGCAGCGACAGCGATCCCCCGTTCCACGACGCCGCCTCCGGCCGGCCGGAGGGCGACGTGCTGCCGGACGGCGCCGCCCCGCACGAGAGCGGCGCCGACGCCGTCATGCGCGAGGCCGCGGACCGGATCGGCGCCCTCGAGGCCGAGCTGTCCGAGATGCGCGACCGCTGGATGCGGTCCGAAGCCGAGATGCAGAACCTCCGTGCCCGCGCCCGTCGCGACGTCGACGACGCCCGCCAGTTCGCGGTGCAGAAATTCGCGGGCGACGTGGTCGAGGCGGCCGAGAACATCCGTCGCGGCCTCGCGAACCTGCCGCCGCCGTCGGCCGGCGACGATCCGCTCGCGGCCAAGCTGCGCGACGGCTTCGAGGGGGTGGAGCGCTCGTTCCGGGCCATTCTCGAGCGCAACGGCATCGTCGCGACCGATCCGACCGGCCAGCGCTTCGACGCGAACCTGCACCAGGCGATGGCCGAGCAGGAAAGCGCCGAGCCGGCCGGCACGGTGATCGCGGCCTGGACCAGCGCCTGGACGCTGCACGGCCGCCTGCTGAAGCCGGCGATGGTCGTGGTCTCGAAGGGCGCCGTCGCGGGCGCCGCGCCGCTCGACACGGTCGCCTGAACGCTTCCTTCACCGCCGCGTCCTAGCCTCGCGCGGCGCGCCGCCGCGCGCGCCCGCCGCGCGGACACTCTTGTTGTCCCGCCGGCGGTTCCATACATCCCGCAACGTTTCCAAGGGCGTCCACCGGTGCTTCGGGCCGGTCGCCGCCGCTCAAAGGAGTTCACATGAGCAAGGTCATCGGGATCGACCTCGGCACCACCAATTCCTGCGTCGCGATCATGGAGGGCAAGGATGTCCGCGTGGTCGAGAACAGCGAGGGTGCCCGCACCACGCCGTCGATGGTCGCCTTCACCGAGGGCGGCGAGCGGCTCGTCGGCCAGGCGGCCAAGCGTCAGGCCGTCACCAACCCCACCAACACGCTCTACGCCGTCAAGCGCCTGATCGGCCGCCGCTTCGACGACCCGACGGTCGCCAAGGATCGCGACCTCGTGCCCTACGCCATCGTGCGCGGCGACAACGGCGACGCCTGGGTCGAGGGCCGCGGCACCAAATACGCGCCCGGCCAGGTCTCGGCCTTCATCCTCGGCAAGATGAAGGAGACCGCCGAGGCGTATCTCGGCGAGCCGGTCGGCCAGGCGGTGATCACCGTTCCCGCCTACTTCAACGACGCGCAGCGCCAGGCGACCAAGGACGCCGGCCGCATCGCCGGCCTCGAGGTGCTCCGCATCATCAACGAGCCGACCGCCGCGGCGCTGGCCTACGGCATGGACAAGAAGAACGGCGGCACCATCGCGGTCTACGATCTCGGCGGCGGCACGTTCGACATTTCCGTGCTCGAGATCGGCGACGGCGTGTTCGAGGTGAAGTCGACCAACGGCGACACCTTCCTCGGCGGCGAGGATTTCGACGCCCGCGTGATCGACTACCTCGCCGACGAGTTCAAGCGCGAGCAGGGCATCGACCTCCGCTCCGACAAGCTCGCGCTGCAGCGCCTCAAGGAGGCGGCCGAGAAGGCCAAGATCGAGCTGTCGTCGGCCAAGGAGACCGAGATCAACCTGCCGTTCATCACGGCGGACGCGACCGGGCCCAAGCATCTCGTGATGAAGCTCAGCCGGGCGAAGCTCGAAAGCCTGGTCGACGACCTGGTGCAGCGCACGCTCGGCCCGTGCCGCGCGGCGCTCAAGGACGCCGGCGTCACCGCCGGCGAGATCGACGAGGTGATCCTGGTCGGCGGCATGACGCGGATGCCGAAGGT
Organism: Acetobacteraceae bacterium; assembly: GCA_965199345.1. Taxonomy (GTDB): domain Bacteria; phylum Pseudomonadota; class Alphaproteobacteria; order Acetobacterales; family Acetobacteraceae; genus CAXTPV01. The sequence continues at coordinate 3,262,410 of CBDARA010000002.1, read as the reverse complement.
GATCGAGGCGGTCAAGCAGTTCTTCGGCCGTGACCCGGCCCGGAACGTGAACCCCGACGAGGTCGTGGCCATCGGCGCCGCCGTGCAGGGCGCCGTGCTCAAGGGCGACGTCAAGGACGTCCTGCTGCTCGACGTCACGCCGCTGTCGCTCGGCATCGAGACGCTCGGCGGCGTGTTCACCCGCCTGATCGACCGCAACACGACGATCCCGACCAAGAAGAGCCAGACCTTCTCGACCGCCGACGACAACCAGAATGCCGTCACCATCAAGGTGTTCCAGGGCGAGCGCGAGATGGCGTCGGACAACAAGCTGCTCGGCAATTTCGACCTGACCGGCATCCCGCCGGCGCCGCGCGGCATGCCGCAGATCGAGGTCACGTTCGACATCGACGCCAACGGCATCGTCTCGGTCCAGGCCAAGGACAAGGCGACCGGCAAGGAGCAGCAGATCCGCATCCAGGCCTCGGGCGGCCTGTCGGACAGCGACATCGAGAAGATGGTGCGCGACGCCGAGGCCAACGCCGCCGCCGACAAGGCCCGCCGCGAGCAGGTCGAGGCGCGCAACGCCGCCGAGGGCATGATCCACCAGGTCGAGAAGAGCCTGAAGGAGCATGGCGACAAGATGCCGGCGGCCGACAAGCAGGAGGCCGAGGGCGCCGTCGAAGCCGTCCGCGCGCAGCTCAACGGCAGCGATGCCGAGGCGCTGAAGGCGGCGACCGAGCGGCTCGGCCAGGCCGCGATGAAGATCGGCCAGGCCGCCTACCAGGCCGGCCAGTCGGAGGCGTCGAAGCCGGCGGCCGACGACGGTGTCGTCGACGCCGATTTCGAGGACGTCGAGGACAAGAAGCGCTCCGCGTAACGACGCGAGGGCGCGGCGTCTGACCTGCCGGGGGCCAACGCTCCCGGCGGGGTCGAGCGGCGGCGCCCCTTGCCGGTAGGGACATCCATGGCGAAGCAGGACTACTACGCCGTTCTCGGCGTTGGTCGCGAGGCGAGCGCGGACGAGCTCAAGAAGGCGTATCGCAAGCTCGCCATGCAGTATCACCCGGACCGCAACCCGGGCGACAAGACCGCCGAGGCACGCTTCAAGGAGGCCGGCGAGGCCTACGACGTGCTCAAGGACGACACCAAGCGCGCCGCCTACGACCGCTACGGCCACGCCGCCTTCGAGGGCGGCGGTCCCGGCGCCGGCGGCTTCGATTTCGGGGCCGGCGGCGCCGGTCTCGGCGACATCTTCGAGCAGGTGTTCGGCGACGCCTTCGGCGGCGGCGGCCGGCGCGGCCGCGCGCGCACCGGCGAGGACCTTCGCGTGCAGGTCGAGATCGACCTCGCCGAGGCATTCGCCGGCACCAAGGCGCCGGTCCGGTTCCAGACCCGGGTCGCCTGCGACCACTGCGCCGGCACCGGGTCCGAAACCAAGGAGCGCGGCGGCGATGGCTGCCCGACCTGCCACGGCGCCGGCAAGGTGCGGGCGCAGCAGGGTTTCTTCCTCGTCGAGCGGGCCTGCCCGACCTGCGGCGGCACCGGCCGGGTGATCCGCAACCCGTGCACCGTCTGCCGCGGCGCCGGCACCGCCGGCAAGGCGCGCGAGCTCCAGGTGTCGATCCCGGCCGGCGTCGAGGAGGGCACCCGCATCCGCATCGCGGGCGAAGGCGAGGCGGGGCCGCAGGGCGCGCCGGCCGGCGACCTCTACGTCCACGTCGCGATCCGGCCGCACGAGCTGTTCCAGCGCGAGGGCGCCAACGTGTTCTGCCGCGTGCCCGTGACGCTCGCCCGCGCGGCCCTCGGCGGCGAGGTCGAGGTGCCGGTGATCGACGGCAACAAGGCGCGCGTGAAGGTGCCGGCGGGCACCCAGTCCGGCGAGCAGCTGCGTCTCCGCGGCAAGGGGTTCTCGGTGCTGCGGAGTGCCGCCCGCGGCGACATGTTCATCCAGTTCGCGGTCGAGACGCCGCGCCAGCTGACCAGGCGGCAGCGCGAGCTGCTCGAGGAGTTCGAGGCCGAGGGCGCCGGCAACCCGAGCGGCCATCCCGAGAACGAGGGGTTCTTCGCGCGGATGCGTGCCTTCTTCGACGGCGCCGCGGGGTAAACTCCGTGTGTAGAATTGGACGGGTTGACAGTTGCGGTAGAACCACGAACCCCGTGCCGCTATATGTCGGTGGTCCGGGGCGTAACCCCCCCCCAATCGCGTCCCGGATAAGATCAAGGCGGCATGGTCGAGAGGCCATGCCGCTCTTTCTTTGTCGGTTCCCTGGGTCGTCCTCGTGACGACGCTGCGGGTCGGGGTGGCGGGCATCGGCGGCCGGCTCGGCCGCCTGATCGCCGACGCGATCGGCACCCACCCGACGCTCCGCCTCGCGGGCGGCCTCGTCCGTCCGGGCGCGCCGGCGCCGAGCGGCCTGCCGCCCGGATCGGCCCTGTTCGACGATCCGCACCTGCTGGCCGGGGCGGTCGACCTGCTGATCGACGTCAGCCACGCGGACGGCGTCGCCGCCCACGCCGCGGCCGCGGCCGCGGCCGGGATCCCGTTCGTGCTCGGCGTCACCGGGCTCGACGGCGACGCCGAGGCGGCGATCGCCCGCGCCGCCGCGACCATCCCGGTGCTGCGGGCCGCCAATTTCGCGCCCGGCGCGAGCCTCGTCCTCGCGCTCGCCCGGCGGCTCGGCGCCGCCCTGCCCGGCGACCGCTTCGATGCCGAGATCGTCGAGATGCACCATCGCGGCAAGCGCGACGCCCCGTCCGGCACCGCGCTCGCGATCGGCCGGCGGGTGGCCGAAGGCCGCGGCATCGACTTCGACGCGCACGCGATCCGCGCCCGCGACGGCGGAACCGGCCTCCGCGCCCGCGACGCGATCGGCTTCGCGTCGCTCCGCGGCGGCGCCGTCGTCGGCGAACACAGTCTCGTGCTGACGTCGGACACCGAGCAGGTCACGCTGTCGCACCGCGCCTTCGACCGACGCGTGTTCGCCGACGGCGCGCTCGAGGCGGCGTCCTGGCTCGCGACGCGACCGCCCGGCCTTTACGGGATGGACGACGTGCTCGGCCTGTCCTGAGCCGGGCGACCGCACGGGCCGCGGCGAGGCAGGCGGGCCGCAACGATCCGCCGTCGGGGGCGAGCGGCGGCTTATCCCCACTTCCTTGACCCCGTCACGGGTTTGACTTAAGCGAACCGCCCTGTCGCCGGCCTGCCGCGCGGCGCTTTTGCGCGCGGCGATCCCGCCCACGACGGCCTCCGCCTGTCGTCGACCCCCTCCAGCATCGCGACAAGAGGAGTGATCCATGCGCGACACGGGACGCTTTCTGTTCACCTCGGAGTCGGTCTCGGACGGCCATCCCGACAAGGTCGCGGATCGGATCTCCGACACCGTGCTCGACGCCTATCTCGCGGCCGATCCGGAAGCGCGTGTCGCCTGCGAGACGCTGGTGACCACCAACCGGATCGTGCTCGCCGGCGAGGTGCGCGGGCCCGCGGCCGTGATGGGCGGGCTCGAGGAAAAGGTCCGGGCCGCCGTGCGCGACATCGGCTACGACCAGAGCGGCTTCACCTGGCGCCCGGCGACGAGTTTCGAGTGCCACCTGCACGCCCAGTCCGCCGACATCGCCGTCGGCGTCGACGCGTCCGGCAACAAGGACGAGGGCGCCGGCGACCAGGGCATCATGTTCGGCTTCGCGACCAGCGAAACGCCGTCGCTGATGCCGGCGCCGATCCACTACGCGCACCGGATCCTCGAAGCGCTCCGGGCGGCCCGCACGGAGGGCGGCTCCGGCCTGCAGCCCGACGCCAAGAGCCAGGTCACGCTCGAATACCGCGACGGCGTGCCGCATCGCGCGACCAGCGTCGTGATCTCGACCCAGCACGACGAGGGGCTCGGCCAGGCCGACATCCGCGACCGGCTCGACGGGCTGGTGCGCGGCATCCTGCCGGAGGGTTGGATGTGCGCGCCCGACGATTTCTACGTCAATCCGACCGGCGTGTTCGTGATCGGCGGCCCCGACGGCGATTGCGGCCTCACCGGCCGCAAGATCATCGTCGACACCTATGGCGGCGCCGCCCCGCACGGCGGCGGCGCGTTCTCGGGCAAGGACCCGACCAAGGTCGACCGTTCGGCCGCCTATGCCTGCCGCTACCTCGCCAAGAACGTGGTGGCCGCCGGCCTCGCCGAACGCTGCACGCTGCAGATCTCGTACGCGATCGGCGTCGCCCACCCGCTCTCGGTCTACGTGGACCTCGGCGGCACCGGCAAGGACGTCGACGAGGGCAAGCTCGAGGGCGTGCTCCGCGAGGTGCTCGACCTCACCCCGCGCGGCATCAGGCGGCACCTCCGCCTCAACCGGCCGATCTACACCAGCACGTCGGCGTTCGGGCATTTCGGCCGCACGCCGGACGATGCGCGCGACGACTTCACCTGGGAGCGCACCGACCTCGTCCCGGCGCTCCGGTCCGCGTTCGACCGCTGAATTCGGACGCGGTCCGGCCGCAGCCCGAGCGGCTCTACGGACGGCAGAGCGGTCACCGGCTGCGGCCGCGCCAGCGCGCGCTGGTCGAGACGACCCTGCCCCGCCTCCGCTTCCCGGAGGCCGCCGCGTCCGATCCGAGGCGCGCCTTCGGCCAGGAGATGGGCGCGCTCCGGTTCGAGATCGGCTTCGGCGCCGGCGAGCACGCGCTCGCCGCCCTCGCGTCCCATCCCGCCGACGGGCTGATCGCCTGCGAGGTGTTCCTCAACGGCATCGCCTCCCTGCTCGGCCACCTCGTGCCGGTCGGCCTCGAGGCGACCGCGCCCGTGCCCGGCCGGCTCCGGCTCTGGGACGGCGACGCGCGCGCGCTGCTGCGCCTGCTGCCCGACGCCTCGCTCGACGCCGTGTTCCTGCTGTTTCCCGATCCCTGGCCCAAGGCGCGCCACGCCAAGCGCCGCTTCGTCCATCCGGACAACCTCGCCGTGCTCGCGCGCGTGCTGCGCGCGGGCGGCGAATGGCGCATCGCGAGCGACGACCCGACCTACCAGGCCTGGGTCACCGCCGTGCTGGCGTCGCAAGACCGGTTCGACGTCGCGCCGCCCGCGACCGAGCGCCCGCCCGGCTGGCCGCCGACCCGCTACGAGGCCAAGGCGCTGCGCGAAGGGCGGCGGCCGCTCTACTGGCGCCTGACACGGCGTCCGGACGGCGGGCCGCCGGCCGCCGGCGTTTGAATAATCCAGAGAGTTTCAGACGCGGACGACCCGGACATGATCCGGCCGGTCCCTATCGCGAGATCACCACGGGGAGCGGGCCGGACGCGTCGCGCACCAGCATCGGCGTCGTGCCGGCGGGGTCGCCGTCGGCCTGCGCCGGGTCGGAGCCGCCGAGGATCTCGACCGTCCGCGCGTTCACGAGGTCGAGCCCGCGCGCGCGGCCCATCCGGTCGAGCGCCAGCGCCGCGCCGTAGCCGAGCGCCGCCCGCGCGCCGGTGCCGCGGAACAGCGCGACCGCGAAACCCGGCTCGGTGTCGGTCGCGTCCGGCGCCAGCGTGTAGCGGCCGCCGTAGAAGCGCCCCTTGCTGACCACCACGCTCGCCGCCTCGGTATCGACGCCATCCACCCGCACCCGGATGGTCGGATAGCCGTAGCGGGCGATCTCGCGCAGGGTCTGGAACACGTAGGCCTGCCGTCCGACCGTGCGCTTGAGCCGGAGATTGACCCGGTGCACCACCTGCGCGTCGAGCCCGACGCCGATCATCTGCACGAACACGCGCTCGCCCTCGTCGCTCTCGGCGACACCCGGCCAGAGCGGCCGCGTGCGGCCGAACGCGAGCGCCGCCGCCAGCGCCTTCGGCGCGCGCGGCAGGCCGAGCTCGTGGGCGAGCACGTTCGCGGTGCCGAGCGGAATGATGCCGAGCTTGGCCCCCGAGCCGATCAGGCCGCTCGCCACCTCGGCGATGGTGCCGTCGCCGCCCGCTGCCACCACCAGGCGCTCGCCGCCGCGCGCCGCCTCGCGGGCGAGCGCGGTCGCGTGGCCGCGCGACGCGGTCTCGGCCACCGCCGGCCGCAATCCGTTCGCGATCAGGATGTCGATCACCTGCCAGAGCGCGGCGATGCGCCGTCGCCCGGCGGTGGGATTGTAGATGACGATCACTCGGCGGGATTCTTGGGAAATTCGCCGCCGACGCACGTGACAAGACGGAGACATGCGGGCGGCCGGCTCCCCCTCGCCACGACACCGGCGACGGCCGCGGCGTGAGCGGGCGCGAACGGCGTCGCGCTCTCGGCGGAAACACGGTCCGGCGTCACGCAACATTCACGTCGTTAGTGCACGGAAACGTCTATCAGCGCGCCATCGAAGGGAGGGTCGCATGAACGCCGTTCTCGCCCCCGAGTCGCTGTCCGATCCGATCGTGGTCCGGACCGTCTTCGTTTCCGACGTCCATCTCGGCACGCGGGGCGCACGCTGCGATTTCCTGGCCGACTTCCTCCGTCGCGTCCGCTGCGAGCGGATGTATCTCGTCGGCGACATCGTCGACGGCTGGAAACTGCGGAAATCCTGGCATTGGGACCAGCAGCACGACGAGGTGCTGCGGCTGATCCTCGGACACGCGCAGCGCGGCGTCGAGGTGACCTACATCCCCGGCAACCACGACGAGATGTTCCGCCCCTGGCTGAACCTCGGGCTCGAAGTGGGCGGCATCCGCCTCCGCGCCGAGGCGGAACACGTCACCGCGACCGGGCGCCGCATCCTGGTGATCCACGGCGACGCGTTCGACAGCGTGGTCCGCTACGCCAAGTTCCTCGCCCTGCTCGGCGACTGGGCCTACCGCGTGGCGCTCGACCTCAATCACTGGTTCAACGCCGCACGCCGCAAGCTCGGCTACCCCTACTGGTCGCTCTCGGCCTGGCTGAAACGCCAGGTCAAGGAAGCCGTCAAGGCGATCGACCGGTTCGAGACCGCGCTCGCCGACGAGGCCAAGTCGCGCGGCTTCGACGGCGTCGTCTGCGGCCACATCCACCACGCCGAGATGCGCGACGTGCAAGGCATCGCCTACATGAATTGCGGCGACTGGGTGGAAAGCTGCACCGCGCTGGTCGAGCACGCCGACGGCCGCTTCGAGCTGATCGACTGGGCGGCGCTCAACCGCCTCTCGTTCATGTCGCCCCGCCTGCCCGCGCAGATTCCGGTCGCCGAACCTGCCTGACCATTCGATTCCGTCGCCGGAGGCGACCGTGGGCCCGTCGCCGGAGGCGACTGTGGGCCCGTCGCCCGAGGCGACCGCGGGGCAAGCCCTTCGGATCCTGATCGTCTCGGACGCCTGGCGGCCGCAGGTGAACGGCGTCGTCCGCACGCTGTCGACCATCGCCGGCGTGATGGAACGCGCCGGCCACGTCGTCGACGTGATCGGACCCGACCGGTTCCGTACCGTGCCGTGCCCCACCTATCCAGACATCCGGCTCGCGATCCTGCCGCGCAAGCGGCTCGCCGCGATCATCGACGCGTTCGCGCCCGATGCGCTGCATATCGCGACCGAGGGTCCGCTCGGCACCGCCGCGAGCGCGATCGCGCGCCGCCGCGGCTGGCGCTTCACCACCGCGTTCCACACCCGCTTTCCCGAGTACGTCGAGGCGCGCTTCCGCCTGCCGGTCGCGGTCAGCTACGCCGTGCTGCGCCGCTTCCACAATCGCGGCGCCGGCATGATGGTCGCGACCGCCTCGCTCGGCGCCGAACTCGCCGAACGCGGCTACCGCCACGTCCGCCGCTGGTCCCGCGGCGTCGACCTCGCGCTGTTCTCGCCCGCCGACCCGGATCCCTGGGACGGCCTGCCCCGCCCGGTGTTCGCCTATGTCGGCCGCGTCGCGGTCGAGAAGAACATCGAGGCCTTCCTCGAACTCGACCTGCCCGGCTCGAAGGTCGTGGTCGGCGACGGTCCGCAACGCGCCGCGCTGGCCCGCCGCTTCCCAGGCGTCCACTTCACCGGCGCCCGCTTCGGGCAAGGGCTCGCCGCCTCCTACGCCGGCGCGGACGTGTTCGTGTTCCCGTCCCGCACCGACACGTTCGGCCTGGTGATGCTGGAAAGCCTCGCCTGCGGCACCCCGGTCGCCGCCTTTCCGGTGACCGGCCCGCGCGACCTGCTCGCCGAGGCGCCGGTCGGCCGCGTCGACGAGGACCTCCGCGCCGCCTGCCTCGGCGCGCTCGAGATCGACCGCAGCCTTTGCCGCCCCTTCGCCGAAACCCACTCCTGGGAGGAATGCACCCGCCTCTTCCTGTCCCACCTCGTGCCCGCTCGCGGCGGATCCGGGTGGGGCGGCGGCCTGGAGGGAAGGCCAGGGGCGCTGCCCCTGGACCCCGGTCTGGCCCCATCGCGCTTGCGCGATGGGCGCCCGTCAAGGCAGTCGCCTTGACAATCCAGTCAGTTAAGGAGGACCCGGGGCTTCGGTCGCTCGGGCAGTCGCTGGTGGCCCGGGTTCTCCTTAACTGAGAGGGATCCAAGGGACGACTGTCCCTTGGCGTCGGGCCCCTTTGCGCCAGCGCAAAGGGAACCCGGTCCAGGGCAGAGCCCTGGCCTCCCTTCGAAGCCACCACCCCTGGGACGCCGCCGCGGTGCGTGCTAACCGCGCCGGGCATGATGCTTCGCCGTCTTTCCCGGAGCGAGGCGGCGCTCGGGTTCGCGTCGCGCGCGATCGGGCTCTATCTCGCGTTCACCTTCAGGACCACGCGCTGGCGTCTCGACCTGCATCCGGACGCCGCGGCGGCGATCGGGCGCGGTGCCGCGATCGTCGCGTTCTGGCACGAGGGTCTCGCGGCGATGCCGATGCTGTTCCGGCTGCGGCCGGACGTGGCCGGCGCGCCGGTGCACGTGTTGATCAGCCGGCACCGCGACGGACGATTGATCGCGGACGTGGTGGCGCGTTTCGGTCTTCGGGTGATCGAGGGGTCGTCGTCCGGGATGAAGGCGGGCCAGCGCACGGAACGCGGCGGCGGGGCCGCCTATCGGCGGCTCGCCGGCGTGCTCGCGGCGGGCGCGTTCGCGGTGGTGACGCCGGACGGCCCGCGCGGGCCCCGGCGCCGGCCGGCACCGGGGCTCGGCCGGCTGGCCGCGATCACCGGCGCGCCGATCCTGCCCTGCGCGGTCGCGACCACGCGCCGGGTCGTGCTGCCGACCTGGGACCGGCTACCGCTCCCGCTGCCGTTCGGCTCGGGCGTGGTGGTGGTGGGAGCGCCCCTGGTGATCGGGCGCGCGGACGCCGCCGGGGCAGACGGCGCGATCGCGGCGGCGCTCGACGCCGCGTCGGCGCGCGCGGACGGTTCGGCCCCGTGAGGGCGGCACTCGGTCTCGGGGCCTGGCGGCTCGCCGGCACGATCGCGGCGCCGGCGCTCCGCGTGCTGCTCCGCCGCCGGCTCGCGCGCGGCAAGGAATTGCCGGGGCGGCTCGGCGAGCGTCGCGGCCGCCACGCCGGCCCTCGCCCGCCCGGCCGGCTCGTTTGGCTGCACGCGGCGAGCGTCGGCGAGCTCAACGCGGTGCGGCCGGTGATCGTCCGTCTGCTCGGGACCGGCGTCGGCATCCTCGTGACCACCGCCACCGCGACCGCGGCGGGCCAGGCCTCGGCGATGATCGCCGAGACCGCCGGTTCCGGGCTGCTGCTGCATCGCATGGTGCCGCTCGACGTGCCGCGCTGGGTCGGCCGCTTCCTCGACGGCTGGCGCCCGGACGCGGCGGTGTTCGTGGAAAGCGAGCTGTGGCCGAACGCGCTCGGCGCCTGCCGCCGGCGCGGCATCCCGCTCGTGTTGCTGAACGGGCGTCTGTCGGAGCGGAGCGCGCGCGCCTGGGCGCGCGTGCCGCGTGTCGCGGCGGCGGTGCTCGGCGGGTTCGAGATCGTCTGGGCCCGATCGGACGAGGATGCGCGTCGGCTCGCGTCGCTGGGCGCGACGGTCGCCCGTGTCGGCGACCTCAAGGCGGACGCCCCGCCGCTGCCCGCCGATCCGGCGGTGCTCGCGTCGCTCGAGCGGCGTCTCGGCGATCGCCCGCGTTGGCTGCTGGCGAGCACGCACGAGGGCGAGGAGCGCCTCGCCGGTCGCGTGCATGCCCGTCTCGCGCCGCGCCACGCCGGCCTGCTCACCATCGTCGCGCCGCGCCATCCCTCGCGCGGGCCGGAGATCGCCGCCGCGCTCGGCGCCGCGCCGCGCCGCGCCGCGGGGGCGCCGCCGCCGGACGGGGCGGGGTTGTGGGTCGCCGACACGCTGGGCGAGCTCGGCCTGTTCTATCGTCTCGCGCCGGTGGTGTTCCTCGGACGCAGCCTCGGCGGCGACGGCGGCGGGCAGAACCCGTGGGAGCCGGCGCGGCTCGGCTGCGCGCTGGTCTGCGGCCCCGGCACGCGCAATTTCCGCGAGAGCGTGTCGGTGCTGTCGGCGGGTGGCGCGCTCACGGTGGTCGACGGCGAGGCGGCGCTCGCGGACGCGATCGGCTCGCTGCTCGGCGACCCGGCGGCCGCGCGGGCGCAGGGCGAGCGCGCCCGCGCGCTCGCGCGCGATCGTGCGCCCGGGTTGACGGCGGCGGCGGCGGCGATGCTCGCGGCCAGGGTTCGATGACGCGGTTCGGACGCGCGCCCGGGTTCTGGACCGGGACGCCGCGTGCGCCCGGCCTGCTGCTCGCGCCGGTCGGGATGCTCTACGGCCGCATCACCACGCGCCGCGCCGCGGGCCCTGGGGCGCGCGCGCCGGTGCCGGTGCTCTGCTGCGGCAACGCGACGCTCGGTGGCACCGGCAAGACCACGCTCGCGCTCGACCTCGTCGATCGCCTCCGCGCGCGCGGCTTGGTGCCGCATCTGCTGACCCGCGGCCATGGCGGCACGGTCGGCCGCGCCGTGCACCGGGTCGATCCCGGCCGGGACGAGGTGTCGCGCGTCGGCGACGAGGCGCTGCTGCTGGCGGCGGCGGCACCGACCTGGGTGTCGGCCGACCGTGCGGCGGCGGCGCGCGCGGCGGTCGCCGCCGGCGCCGACGTGCTGGTGATGGATGACGGGCTGCAGCATGGCGGCCTTCGCAAGGACGCGAGCTTTCTCGTCGTCGACGGCGGAGCGGGCTTCGGCAACGGCCGGATCTTCCCGGCCGGGCCGCTCCGCGAACCTCCGGCGAACGCCGCGCGGCGCTGCCGGGCGGTGGTGCTGATCGGCGAGGACCGGTTCGGCGCGGTGGCGCGGTTCCGGGGCGTGCTGCCGATCCTCGGCGCGCGCCTCGAGCCCGACGCCGACGCGATCGCGTCGCTGGGCGGCGCAGGGGTGCTCGCCTTCGCCGGCATCGGCCGGCCGGCGAAGTTCTTCGACGGCCTGGCGTCGGCCGGCGTCGCGGTCGTCGGACGACGCGCCTTTCCGGACCACCATGCCTACGACGATGCGACGCTCGCCTCGCTCGGGGCCGAGGCCGCGCGCGCCGGCGCGCGCCTGGTGACGACGCCCAAGGACGCGGTTCGGCTGCGCCCGGCCGACCGCGCCCGCGTGGCGGCGATCGGCGTGCGGCTGGTCTGGGCCGACGACCGCATCGACCTGGTGCTCGACGCGGTGCTCGACGCGACGCTCGACGCGGCGCGCGCCGAGGCGGCGGCATGACCGCCGGGCGCGCCGGGCGCTTGGCGGCCGCCGTCGCGGCCGCCGTCGCGGGGCGTCTCGAGACGGCGGCCGTGGGCGCCGCGATCCGGCTGTTGCGGGCGCTCGGGCCGGTGCGGGCGTCGGATCTCGGCGGCGCCGTCGCCCGCGCGATCGGACCGGCGCTGCCGGTGTCGCGCGTGGCCGACGCCAATCTCCGGCGCGCGATGCCGGCGCTCGACCGTGCGGCGCGGCGCCGCGTCGTGCGCGGTGTCTGGGACAATCTCGGCCGGACGGCCGGCGAGTTGCCGCATCTCGGCGCGCTCCGCGAGGACACGCCGTCCGGCCCGGGTTGGGTGCTGGAAGGTCGCGAGCACCTCCTCGCGCTCCGCGCCCATGCGGGGCCGGTGATCTTCGTCTCCGGCCATATCGGCAACTGGGAGCTGCTGCCCGTGGTGACGGCGGCCTACGGGTTTCCCGTGGCGACATTCTACCGCGCCGCGTCGAACCCCCGCGTCGATGCGATGATCCAGTCGCTTCGGATCGCGGCGAGGGTGCGACATCCCGACCCCGCCGGCTTCGCCGCCTTTCCGAAGGGTGCGTCCGGCGCGCGTGGCGCGCTCCGCCATCTCGCCTCCGGCCGGCATCTCGGCATGCTGGTCGACCAGAAGATGAACGACGGCATCGAGGCGCGCTTCTTCGGTCTGCCCGCGATGACGGCGCCGGCGCTCGCCGGTATGGCGCTCCGGCTCCGCTGTCCGGTGATCGTCGGCCATGTCGAGCGGACCGGTCCCGCGCGCTTCCGGCTGCGGTGCGAGGCGCCCGTCGTGCTGCCGGACACCGGCGACCCGACACGGGACCGGTTGCTGTTGACCCAGGCCGTCAACGATCAGCTCGAGCGCTGGATCAGGGCGAAGCCGCAGGACTGGCTCTGGCTGCATCGCCGCTGGCCGCCGCCGAAACGCTCGGAAACTTGACACAACGGCCAAGAGCGAGACCGAGCCGGATCGATCGCTCTCCAAAACGTGTTGGTAACGAACCGATCGGAACGACGGCGGACTGGCGTCGTCTCAGCAGAAACGTAAGGCTTTACAATTCGCTAACGGCGTTCGCGAGCACCCTCTTTTTACTTGCACATTTCGCTTTGTTCATGAACCGTGGCGGTTACGCAACACCGATTGGGAGGCCCCGGATTCGGTCGTGGCGCGCGGGGCGCCATCAAGGTAACATTCTTGTCAGATGTCCTGAACGCTCCTGGAGCCGCGTCGGAATGCGCAAGCCCGCCCGTTCGACCAAGAAGATCGCCGCCTGTCTCCCGGTGCCAATCGAGCCGAGTGCCGACGGCAAGGTCGTGCCGTTGCGTTTGCACGTCCTGCCGCGGCACCGCTCCTACCTCGACCTCTGGATCCGCGCCGGCTCCCGGATGGGGCTGTGCGACGCCGATATCGGCCGCGGCCGCGACGCCGAGGTGTTCGTCTGGGTGCGCGAGAACCCGGACCCGGCCTACATCATTCGCGCCGAGGGTCTCGACTGGGTGGTGTTCGACCATCTCCGCGGCGGGCGTCTCGGCGCCTTCCGCTCCTTCGAGGCGGCGCTGTTCTGCATCCGCCCGGTCACCCCGCGGAACCCGCTCGCGGCGTAGCCGGTCAGGCTCCCGGCGCCGGGAGCCAGACCAGAAAGGTCGAGCCGGATCCTTCCGTGCTCTCGATCCGGAGCGCGCCGCGGTGGCGGTTGACGATGTGCTTGACGATGGCGAGGCCCAGACCGGTTCCGGCCGGGCTGCGCGGCCGCGCCGAGGCGGCGCGATAGAACCGTTCCGTCAGGCGCGGCAGGTGCTCGCGCGGGATCCCCGGCCCGTCATCGGCCACCGAGAGCGCGATCCCAGGGCGGTTCGGCACGCCGCCGCGCTCGGCCCGGACGGCGAGCGTCAGGGTGCCGCCGGCGCGACCGTATTTCATCGCGTTGTCGAGCAGGTTCTCCAGCACCTGGATCAGCTGGTCCTCGTCGGCGAGCACGGGGAGGCGAGCGTCGGCGACGGCGAGCGCGAGCGTCTGCCCGCGTTCGGCGAGCCGCAGACCGAGCCCGTCCGCCACCCGGGCGGCGACGGCGACGGCGTCGATCACGGTCAGCGGCGGCAGGTGCTCGGAGATCTCGATCCGCGACAGGCTGAGCAGGTCGTCGATCAGCCGGTTCATCCGTGCCGCCTGCTCGGCCATGATGCCGAGGAAGCGGGCCTGCGCTGGCCCGTCATCGGCGGCGGGGCCGCGCAGCGTGTCGATGAAACCGATCAGGCTCGCGAGCGGCGTGCGGAGCTCGTGGCTGGCATTCGCGATGAAGTCCGATCGGGTCCGCTCGATCGCCCGCTCGCGGGTCCGGTCGGACAGCACGACCAGGATGCGGCCGCCCCCCGGCAGTGGCGGATCGAGGCCGATCACGGTCGCGAGCACGTCGCGCGACAGCGGCGAATGGAAGGCGAGATCGACGCGGATCGGCAGCCGGGCCGTGCGGCCGGTCGGCGGCTCGAGCAGCGCCTCGACGGCGTGCCGCAACGCCGGATGCCGCAGCACGGAGGCGACGCTCGACCCGAAACTGTCGCGCGCCGCCTGGTTCGCGCGGCGGATGGCGCGGTCGGCGCCGAGCAGCAGCAGCGGGTCGGGCAGCAGCTCGACGATCGTCTCCTCGGCGTCGCGGAACGTTTCGAGCAGGCGCGCCCGCTCGGACAGCTTGGCGGCCAGGCGCTCGATCTCGGCGCCGACCTGGCCGGTCGCCGGGAGGGCCGGCCGGTGACGCGGCGAGGCGACCGGTGCATCCGGTGTCGAGCGCCCGGCGCGGTGCGCCGTCTCGAGCAGGAAGCGGAGGTCGCCGTCGAACCGCCGGACGGCGAGCGCCGCCACCGCGAGGGTCAGCGAGATCGCGAGGATCGCGGCCGGTGCGGGGCATTCGCCGTCGATCGCGAGCGTGACGAAGCCGAGCGCCGGCACGAGCGAGAGTACCAGCACCCACGCGAACAACGGCACGCCGCGGCGGAGGCCCTCGTCCCGCCGCCGGAGGACGCCGCGCGCGGCGCCGTGCGCCCCGGGTCGGACCGCGTCAGGCACCCGGCGGTGGCGCGAGGCGCGAGGGCGCCGGCGAAACGATGTGCGAGCCGCCGCCGCCGTCGATCTGGAACACCGCGAGCGCGCGCCGCACCCGTCCGTCCGGCAGGAGCTGGAACACGCCGTCGGTGCCGGCGAACCCGTCCGGCCGCGCGAGGCTCGAGGCACTCAGGTCGCCGGTCGTGGCCAGGGCGGCGGCGAGCGCGCCGGTGTCGAAGGCGAGATCCTCGAGCCCGCGCGGTGCCGAATGGTATTTGGCGCGGTATTCGGCGACGAAGCCGGCCCGGTCGGCAGGGTCCGGCGCCGCGTACCAGGCGCCGGCGATCGGCCCGAGCTTGCGCGCGAAATTGTCCCACAGCGCCGGTCCCATGATGCGGACGCTGGCCGGCGGAAGGTCGTAGGGACCGAGAAGTTCGATGATCTCCTGCAGGTCGGTGCCGGTGTCGGCCAGCAGGAGCGCGTCGAACGGCGGCGGCGGCACCGGCTGCGCCGCGAGCTGATCGGCTTCCGCGTGCTTGGCGGGATCGGCATCGGCGCGGTCGGCCTTGATGGCGGCGTCGCGATCGCCGACCCGGTTCGCGAAGCCGGACAGCGTCTTGAGCCCGTCGTTGATGCTGGCGAAATCCGACCCGTGCCGCGCGATCGTGGGCGGCGCCAGGCCGTCGCGGGCGAGCGACCCGGCGAGCGCGGTCGCCATCGCGTCGCCGAACGGACCGTCCGGCAGGAAGGCCGCGAAGCTCTTGCGTCCCTCCGTCCTCGCCGCCGCGACCAGGCGCTCCACCTGCTGCGCGGGCGTGAGGCCGAGCGCCCACACGCCCGGCCCGGCGACGGCGGTGTCGCTGGTCCAGGCCAGGACGGGAACGCCGGCGCCGGTCGCGATCGGCGCCGCCGCGCGTGTCTCGGCGCTCTTGAGCGGACCCAGGATCAGCGCGTCGTGCCGCGCGACGGCGTCGGTCGCCGCCCGCGCGGCACCGGAGGGCGTGCCGCCGGTGTCGGCGACGTCGAGCGTCAGCGTCGAGCGGGCGAGCGCGAGGCGCGTCGCGGCCAGCATCGACTGGCCGATCGGCGCGGCGGCGCCCGACAGCGGCAGCAGGGCGGCGACACGGACGGGCTCGGACGCGGGCGGCGGCGGCGGCGGCGGCGGCGACATCGCTGCCGGCGCCGGCATTGCAGCTTGCCAGCGCCAGGCCGAGAAGGAGTGGTACGACGGGCGCCAGCGTCGCGGATGCACGACGGCGGGGGAGGCGGGCGGATGCGCGAGGATCCATGCGACGACGTTCCTCCTCGGATCGCGAGCGGGCGACCGGCCCCGCCTCCCGTCGCTCCTGGTCCCGGTCTTGTGATCGTTTCCACGCCGATCGGCAACCTCGGGGATCTCTCGTCGCGCGCCCGGGAAGCGCTGGCCGCCGCCGACTTCGTGCTCTGCGAGGACACCCGCGTGACGTCGCGCCTGACCCGCGCCTACGGCATCGAGGCGCGGCTCGAGGCGCTGCACGAGCACAACGAGGACGCGCGGATCCCGGCTATCCTCGAGCGGATCGGGGCCGGACGCTCGGTCGTGCTGGTCTCGGACGCGGGCACGCCGCTGATGTCCGATCCGGGCTATCGGCTGGTGCGCGCCCTGATCGCGGCCGGCGTGCCGGTGACCGCGGTGCCGGGGGCGAACGCCGCCCTCGACGCGCTGGTGCTGTCGGGCCTGCCGCCACACCCCTATCTCTTTCTCGGCTTTCCGCCGCCTCGGGAGGCGGCGCGGCAGGCGGCCTTCCGGCAGTTGCGGGCGGCCGAGCAGGCGGGGCTGCGGGCGACGCTGATCTGGCACGAGGCGCCGCACCGCGCCGCCGCGACGGTCGCCGACCTGCTCGCGGTGTTCGGTCCCGCCCGCGAAGCCGCGATCGCCCGCGAGCTCACCAAGCGGTTCGAGGAGGTTCGCCGGGGCGTGCTCGCGACGCTCGCAGACGGCCTCGCGTCCGATCCGCTGCGCGGCGAGGTGGTCCTGCTTCTGGGGCCGGCCGACGATGCGAGCGAGGCGAGCGCCGAGGACGCGCTGGACGCGAGCCTGCGCGCGGCCCTCCGGACGATGAGCGTCCGCGACGCCGCCCAGACGGTCGCCGAGGCGAGCGACCTGCCGCGCAAGGTCGTCTATGCGCGGGCGCTGGCGCTGTGCCGCGCGGATGCCGACGATTGTCCTGGCCGATGAGCGCGGGCACTCTGCTCCCCATGCGGTGGGCCGGGCAGCTGTCGTGAGTTCCCCCCCGGGATGACCCTCCGGTCCCGTTTCGCGCGGTTCTCGCCGGCACGCCGCGCGTCGCGCGCGCCGGACGCGTCCGGCGCGGAGTGCCGCGATGCCGGCGTGCCGCAGGCGGCGTCCGGCGGTCTCGCGACCGCGGCCGACGTGCTCGCCTGCTTCCGCCTGCTGCTCGGGCGCGCGCCGGCGGACGAAGAGATGACCGGGCACATGATGCAGGTCGGGCAATCGCTCGAGAGCGTCGTCGCCGGCTATCTCGGCAGCCGCGAGTTCGCCGACCGGCGGCTCGGCGCGGGGCGCGGCGAACTGCCTCCCGTGCTGGTCAGAACCGCGGAAGGGTTCCAGCTGATGGTGCCGCCGGCCGATGCCGCGGTCGGGGCGGCGATCGCGGCATCGGGCCGGCACGAGCCGCACGTGACGCGGGTGTTCGCGGCCGAACTCCGGCCCGGCCAGCACGTGCTCGACATCGGCGCGAACATCGGCTGGTTCACCATGCTCGCCGCCGCCCGGGTGGGCGTGGCCGGACGCGTGACCGCGATCGAGCCGAACGGCGGCAACGCGCGGCTGATCGAGCTCGGCCGGCGCGCGAACGGCTTCGAGAACGTCGTCATCCTGCAGGTCGCGGCCGCTCGCGCGAGCGGGCTGCTCGCGCTCTATCGCACGCACTCCAACGGCAGCACCGGGACGATCGGCAGCGACGCGGCGCTGCTCGAGGCCGACACGGTGCCGGCGTTCCGGCTCGACGAATTGCTGGCGGGCGCACCGCCCGTCGACCTGATCAAGATCGACGTCGAGGGCGCCGAGGCCGCCGCCCTCGAAGGCCTTGACGCGATCATCCGCCGCGACCGGCCGCCGATCGTGAGCGAGTTCGCGCCCAACATGATGCCGGGCGGCTCGGGCCGCTCGGGCGCGGAGTATCTCGGCTGGCTTGGAGCGCGAGGCTACGGTTTCGCGGTGATCGAGGCGGACGGACGGGTCACGCAGGCCGCGTCGCCCGACGCGGTGCTGGCCGCGCATGTGGCGTCCGGCGTCGACCACATCGACATCCTCTGCCGCCCGGCATGACGCGGAAGATGGCGCGGTTCGGCTGAACCCCGCCGCTTACGCGGCCCGGTTGAGTTCCGCCGCTGTGCGGCTCGGCTAAGTTCCCGCCGCTATGCGGCTCGGCTAAGTTCCGCCGCTATGCGGCTCGGGGCGGCGAAGGCGTGCGGCGGCCGATCCGGTGCGACAGCGCCATCGTCGGCCGCTCGATCGCGACGTGCAGCATCGTCGCGAGCACGAGGATGGCGGCGACCGCGGCGGCCAGCGCCGGTCCGTACGACCAGCCGAAACCCGTCATCAGCACCCGCAGCGTCGCGTAGCCGACCAGCGATTGCAGCAGGTAGACCGGATAGCTGATGTCGGCGAGGCGATCGAGCGGGGCCCAGGGCCGGAACCGGCCGCGCGCCGCGTAGCAGGACACGAACACGACCAGGGCCTCGGCGTAGTTCGCGCTGACGATCGGGAACTGCGGCGCGAGCGGACCGAAGCGCCAGCTCGCGGCCGACGCCGCCGCGCCGAGCGCGAGTGCGAGGCCGGTGCGCGGCCCGGACAGGCGCCCGGACCAGTGCGACGCGAGCAGTCCGCCGAGCAGCATGAAGTCGAGATAGACGCCCTCGGTGAAGGCCGCCGTGCCGAACGCGCCGTGGGCGGCGGCGGGCAGCAACGGCCAGCACCGTTCGAGCACCGCGATCGCGACGATCGTGCCGAGCACGATGGCGGGGCGGATGCCGCCGGCGAGCGCCACGATGGCGGCCGCGACCAGGTAGAAGCGGATCTCGACCCCGAGCGACCAGTTCACGAGATCGATGCTGAACACGCCGGCATAGGTCGGCACCAGCAGCAGGTTGGCGAGGAACGGGCCGGCGCCGATCGGATAACGCTGTCCGAAATGATGCGAGGCGGCGGTGGCGATCGCGACGTCGAGCACGAGTGCCGCGGCGTAGGTCGGCCAAAGCCGGACGATCCGCGCCAGCAGGAACGGGCCGACGCCGCGGTCGCGGAACGACAGCGGGATGACGAGGCCGCTGACGAGGAAGAACAGCGCGACGCCGAACGGGCCGGGTTCCCACCACGTGAACAGCAGATGCGGCAGGATCGCCGGTGGCGCGGCGTGGGGCGCGGGCGTCCTCGTGGCGGCCGACACGGCGTCGGGCATCAGCCAGAACACGCCGAAAAGGTGGCTGTAGACGACGGAACACGCCGCGATCGCGCGGAGCTGATGGGCGAAGACGAGGCGTCGCATGCGCCAGACTAGCGGCGGCGCCGGCGTCGGCAAAGCGGCCCGGGCCGAGCGAACCAAAGCAAGACGCCGAGGGAAGCGGACCCTCGGCGTCTTGTCTCTCGGGTGAACCGGACGGGACGCGGCCCGTCCGGTCGGTGCCGCCGTTAGGCTGCGGTGCTGGTGATGGCGCCGTTCACGCCCTCGGGGAAGAACAGGCCCCCGGTCGGAGCCGCACCGCCATAGACGATGTTCAGCACCTGCTGCGGCGTGCGCCGGAAGCAGAGCGCGTTCACGTCGGACGACGCGAAGTTGTAGGCGTTGCCCTGCGCGTTGGTGCCGTAGTCGTCGGTGCCGACCGCCTTGATCTGCTGCGACAGGGTCGTGCGCAGATTGGAGATCGCATCGGTGGTCGCGCCGGCTCCGAGTTCGGCGAGGAAGCCGCGGATCGCGCCCGAGTGGTAGGCCTCGACCGCGAGGATGTTCGCGGCGTAGGTCAGGTTCGCGCCGACCGTCAGCAGCGACGCCGCACCGGCATAGGCCGTCACGCCGACGTCCTCGAAGATATACGCACCGGTGAGGAAGTTCACGTCGCTCGCGAACGGGTCGAACGACGAGCCGAGACCCGCCGCCTGCGCCAGCGTGTTGAAGCTCGTGGTGAGGTCGATGGCCGGCTTGGCGATGACCTGCGAGCCGAGCGCCGCGCGCAGGAAGTTCACGTGCGCGTTCTCGTCGGACGCGATGCCGATGAAGTAGTAGGCGAGCGCGGTGCTGGTGAACGGCACCAGGCTGCCGCCGAAGGTCGAGCCAACGGTTCCGCTACCGCCGGTCTGCGCCGTGGTCAGGCCGTTGCCGGTGACGCCGCGCAGGTAGTACTCGGCCTCGAGATATTCGAGGTTGAGCGCGAACTGGAACACCTCGATGTCCGCGGTCGGCGCGGTCTGGCCGAGCGAGGGGCGCGACAGGCCGACACCGCCGGCCATCGCCGCCGAGGCGCCGATCGCCGCGTTCTTCATGATGCTGCGTCGCTCGAACCGGCGCTGCTTCAGGCGCTCGAGTTCCTGGGTAAGATCCGTCATGGGGGTATGGACTCCGGGATCGATGTCGTGGGGTCGCGTGATGGTCGAAAGCACGTCGCGTCAGGTCGACGTGATCGAGCCCGCGACACCGTTCGGGAAGAAGCCGCCGCTGGTGATGCCGGTGCCGGCCTTGCCATAGGCGATGTTCAGGATCTGCTGCGGCGTGCGGTCGAAGACCTGCGCCTGCACGTCGCCGTCGAGGATGTTGTACGGGTTGCTGTTGTAGTCGGTGCCGACGTCGCCCACGCCCGACAGCTTCGCCCGCAGCGCCGAGATCGCGTCCGTCGCGGTGTCGCCGCCGATCTGCGCCAGGTAGCCGCGGATGCAGCCTGCCTGCGCGCCTTCGACGCCGAGCAGCCCGGCCGCGCTCTCGATGTTCGCGGTGCCGGTGCCGACCAGCAGGGCGGCGGCTCCCGCGAGCGCGGTGACGCACACGTCCTCGAGCACGTAGGCGCCGAGGAGGAAGGTCACTTCGTTCTCGTACGGGTTGAACACGCCGCCCGCGCCCACGAGGCCGGCGGCCTGCGCGAGCACCGACCACGAGTTCGTCGGGCCGACGCCGAGGTCGATCGTCGGTTCGGCCGGCGCGGCCGCGCCGAGCACGGCGCGGATGAAGTTCACGTGCGCCGCCTCGTCGCTCGCGAGACGGATCGCGAAGCCCGCGACCGCCGGCGTCTGGAACGGCACGATCGGGTTGGTCGGCGCGATCACGTTGCCGGACGAACCGCCCGTCAACGTCGTCGGCAGGCCCTGGCCGGTCACGGCACGGAGGTAATATTCGGCCCCGAGATACTCGAAGTTCAGCGCGAAGCTGAAGATCTGAGCCGGGGTGGGGGTCGCGGCGCGCGCGCCCCGCATGTTCAGCGCGATGCCGGCCGCGGCGAGAGCCGCCGCTGCGCCGACGCTCTTGCCCGAAAGCCCGAGCATGTTCCGCCGCGACGACGTCTCCGTCGCGGTCTCGGAAAGGTCTTCCGCCATGTGATACGTTCTCCCGATCGGGGGTCATCTGGCACGCCCCGGCCCGTCACATACGTCGTCTGCCGGATTGTGGATGGCCCGCAATCGGCCGTTCACGCGGAATCCCGGCGTTTTGCCGCTGACGAATGCGTGATCGTTAGTGGATCCGACATTTGCCGGCTGGTTGGTCCCGAATAGGTGCGGACGCGCCCGTTCGCCCCCGAACGTGCCGGCCCGAGGACCGTCAGCCGCGATGGCGGATCCGGGCGATCAGTTCCTGGATCGGCGACGGGCTGGAGCCCGTGCTTGGCGTGCCGCGCCGGAGTTCGTCGAGCACGTTGAACGCGCCGGTCGGCGCGCGCGGCGCGGCGGCAGCGGCGGCGGTCGAACCGTCGTCGGGGAGCGCCTGCGGCCGCAGCGTCCTGGTGCCGTCCTGCGTCGCGACCGTGATCGCCTGCGCGCTGATGCTGTCGACCGTGTAGGGCCCGGCATGGCCGCCGACGCCGAGCACCGTCTGCTTGTCGCCGGTCTCGAACACGACGCGCCGGAGCGCGCCGGACACCAGGATCGCCGACAAACGCGGCAACGCCGCGCTGGTCCCGGTCACGGCGTCATCGGCCGGGGGACGCCGCCCCGAGGAGAACAACGGTCGCGCCAGCACCGTCGCGGCCTCCGCTTCACCGTTCCGCGTCGCCACGCCCGACGCGACCCGGGTCGGATGCGTGACGTGGAACGCCGGCAGCGGCCGCGGCGCGGCCGGCGGGCGCGCGAACTCGACGCCGAGGAACAGCGTGGCGAGCGCGATGAGGACGATCGGCGGTATCAGGCCGCTCTGCATCGCGCTAGATCGCCGACGACGCGTTCCGCTGTCCAGCCCGTCTTGCACCGGAGTCGGCCTTGACCTTCGTTTCGTATGCCGCGCGTGCCGAGGACGTGATGCTGTGGCGGGCCTTCGGGACGCTCGACACCGGGTTCTGGATCGATGTCGGGGCGGTCGACCCGGACGGGCGAAGCGTCACGCGCGCCCTGGCCGAGCGCGGCTGGACCGGGATCAACGTCGCGACCGACGCGGTCGGAGCCGCCGCGCTGCGTGCCGAGCGGCCGGACGAGACGACGCTCGACTGCGCGCTCGTCGATCCCGACGACCGCGGCGCGCCGGTCTCGACGCTCGGCGAGATCTGCCGCCACCACGCGCCCGCGGCGATCCATCTCCTGCGGGTCGCGGTGACCGGGGCGGCCGCCGTGCTGCAAGGCGGCGACTGGGCACGCTGGCGGCCGCCGATCGTGCTGATCGCCGGCCCGGCGCCGGGCGCCGACGCGGTGCTGGAGGGGCTCGCCTATCGCGCCGTCTGGTTCGACGGCGCGAGCCGCTTCTACGTCGCGGCCGAGCACCAGGAGGCGCTCGGCCGTCATTTCCTCGCGCCGCCGCACGACGGCGACGACTGGGTCGAGGCGCGGCGTCACGCGCTCGAGGCGGAGGCCGACCGGCTGCGCGGCGCGGTCGAGACGCTGTCGGTCGGGCTCACGCATCTCGGACGGGCGAACGCCGCGGTGCGGCTCGATCTCGACGATGCCCGCGAGGCGGACAGGACGCTCCGCATCGCCGTGCGCGAGGAGCTCGACTGGCGGATGTCGATCGAGGCCGAGCGTCGCGCCGGCATCGAGGCGCGGCGCGCCGAGCTCGCGTGGCGTCTCTCGGCGGCCGAGCAGGAGCGGGAATCGCTCCGAGCCCTGCTCGACGAGCGCGACTGGCGCCTCGGGATGGCGTCGGAGACGGAGGCGTCGCTGCGCGCCGCCGAATGCGACGCGCTCCGGGCCGAGTGCCACATCCTGCGCGGCGCGCTCGCGTCGGCCCTCGACGAGCGCCGGCGCGCGGTCGACACGCTCCGCTTCGAGGATGCACCCGTCGCACTCCGCGCGGTGCTGCCCGCGGCCCGGCTGATCCGGCGCATCGGACGCCTACGGCGCTCCGGTCGTCCGATGCCTGCGGCCGGGGCGCTGCGTCCGGCGCCCGAGGCGCTGCCCGGGGCGAGCGACGCGACACTCCGCGCGGGGTCCGGCGCGGCGGAAACGCCGTCCGACGCCGGCCGCCCCTCTGCCGATCCCGGGCGCGATCGGACGGCCCACGCCGGACCTCCGCCGCCGGCCGCGCGCCGCGATGGCGGGCCGGACATGGCCGCGACGGCCGCGAGCGCGGCGGCTGCCGATCGCCGGATCGGCGAGGCCGCCGCCGAACCCGATCGACCGCCGGTCGACGCCGACCGCGCCGCGTCCGGCGTCCCGGACGCGACCCTGCCGGCGCCCGGCGTCCCGGACGCGACCGTGCCGGCGCCCGGCGTCCCGGACGCGACCGTGCCGGCGCCCGGCATCCCGGACGCGACCGTGCCGGCGCGCCCGGCGTGCCGGACGCGACCGTGCCGGCGTCCGGCGCCCCGGACGCGACCGTGCCGGTGCCCGGCGTCCCGGACTTGGCCGCCTCGGACGACGCGGAGAGACCGTCGGCCGAGGCGGGGCCGGTGCACGCCGTGCACCAGTACCACGCGTCCTCGGCACCGGGCGACGCGGTCACCAACAGCATGCTCCTGCTCCGCGAGACGCTGCGGAGCCTCGGCCTCGAAAGCGAGATCTACGTCCGCCACCGCGACCCGGCGCATGACGGCATCATCCGGCTGCTCGACGAGATGCCGCGCCACGGCGACCACGTGCTGATCGTGCGCCACTCGCTCGGCGACGAGGGCGCCGACGCGATCGCGGCGCTGCCCGCGCCGAAGCTGCTCTGGTATCACAACATCACGCCCGCCCATCTGCTCGCCGCCGACCCGGCGCTCGCGCGTCTCGCCGATCTCGGCCGGGCGCAGCTCGATGTCTGGCGGCCGCGGGTCCGTGCCGCCTTCGCCGACAGCGCGTTCAACGCGCGCGAGCTCGCCCGGCACGGGTTCGAGCGCGTCGGCGTCGCGCAGTACTTGTTCGATGTCGCGTCGCTCCGCCGCCGCGCCGCCGCCGCGTCGCCACGCGACGAGGGCGCGCCGTTCACGATCCTGTTCGTCGGCCGCATCCTGCCGAGCAAGGGCCAGGCGGAGCTGGTCGAGGCCTACGGGTTGTTCCGGCAGCAGGTCGGGTTCCCGTGCCGCCTCGTGCTGGTCGGGCGACCGTTCGGCGCCGCGGCCGCCTACGAGGACGAGATCGCCCGCCGCGCCGACGCGCACGGCGTCGGCGGCGAGATCGTGCGGGCCGGCGGCGTCGACGACGCGACGCTCGACGCGTGGTACGCGCGCGCCGACCTCTACGCCTCCATGAGCCGGCACGAGGGCTTCGGCGTGCCGCTCGCCGAAGCGATGGCGCACGGCGTGCCGATCGTCGCGCACGCCGCCGGCGCGATCGCCGACACGCTCGGCGACGCGGGTCTCGTCGTCGAGGGCGGCCCGGACGCGATGGCCGCTGCGATGCGGGCGCTCGCGACCGATCCCGCCCGCCGCGCGTCGCTTCGCGCGCGCGGCGACGCGCGTCTCGACGCCTTCGCGGCCCCCCGCCAGCTGCCCGTGCTCCGCGACCTCCTCGCGCTGGCCGGCGTGTCGCTGCCCGCGGCTGCGACGCCGGCGCCCGACCGCGCCGACGCGCTCCGGATCACCGTCGCCGGCCATGTCAACGGCAGCTACAGCCTCGCCGCCGTCACCCGGTCGCTGGCGCTGGCGCTCGAACGCGACCGGCCGGGAACGGTCGCGCTGCTGCCGGTCGAGGGCGAACCGGGTGCGGCGATCACCGACGCGCCGGAAGACGAGCGCGTGACCCTCGGCCTGCTCGCCGGGCGCGACCTCGCCGGCGCGTCGCCGCACGTGCTGATCAGCCAGCACTATCCGCTCTGGGTGCCGCCGGACGGCGTGGCCGATCGCGCGATCGCGTATTTCTTCTGGGAGGAAAGCCTGGTGCCGGAGGCGACGATCCGGCTGCTGAACGGACGCTTCGACGCCGTCTTCGCGCCGAGCCGCTTCGTCGCGCGCGCGTTGGTCGAGTCCGGTCTCCGGATCCCGGTCGAGACGGTCGGCTACGCGCCGACGCTCGACCGCTTCCTCGCGTCCGCGCCGGACCGTGCGCGGGGACGGCGCGTGCCGTTCACCTTTCTCCACGTCTCGTCGGGCTTTCCGCGGAAGGGCATCGACGTGCTGCTGCAGGCCTGGGCGCTGTCCGGCTGGACCGCGTCCGATCCCGTCCGGCTGCTGATCAAGACGCAGCCCAACCCGCACAACGACGTCGCCGACCGCATCGACGCGCTGCTCGCCGGGTCGCCCGGCCTCGCGCCGATCACCCATATCGAGGCCGAGCTCGACGACGACGCGCTCGACGCGCTGCTCGGGTCGGCGGACGCCGTCGTGCTGCCGACGCGCGGCGAAGGCTTCAACATCCCGGCCGCCGAGGCGATGGCGCGCGGCATCCCGCTCGTCGTCTCGGCCGAAGGCGGGCACGCCGACTGGATCTCGCCGGAGACCGCGCTGCTGGTGCCGGGCACGCACGAGCCGGCGGCGACGCATCTCTCCGA
Source organism: Acetobacteraceae bacterium (assembly GCA_965199345.1). Taxonomy (GTDB): domain Bacteria; phylum Pseudomonadota; class Alphaproteobacteria; order Acetobacterales; family Acetobacteraceae; genus CAXTPV01. The sequence continues at coordinate 3,236,703 of CBDARA010000002.1, read as the reverse complement.
GCCCGGGTCGCTGTGGTTCGCGCCCGACCCGGCCGCGCTCGCGACCGCGCTCGCGCTGCTCCGCGCCGACCCCGACGGGGCGGCGGCGCGCGCCGGGCGCGCCCGGCTGGTCGCCCGCACGCGCTTCGGCAGGCGCCGGTTCGGACGCCGCGTCGCCGAGGCGGCAGGCCGCGTCCTCGAGGCGCCGCGGCCGGCAGGCGCCCGCCGCATCGCGCTGGTCAGCACCTGGAAGGTGCGCTGCGGCATCGCGGAATACGCCGCCGCCCTGGTGGCCGCGCGGCCGGCCTGGTCGGCCGCCGCGCTCACCGTGCTCGCCGACCGCCGCGCCGCCGCCGAACCCGGCGTCGAGCCGGCCTGGGAACGCGACGACCATTTCCGGCCCGACGCACTGGCGCGGGCGGTCGCGCGCGTCGACCCGGACGTGCTGCTGATCCAGCACCAGCCGAGCCTTTTCGGGTGGGACGATCTCGCGCTCCTGCTGGCGGACGCGCGGATCCGCACGGCGCGGCGCGTCGTCGCGGTGACGCTGCACAACACCGCCCATCTCGGCGAGGTGCCGGCCTCGCGGCGCGGCGCGATCCTCGCCGGCCTCGCCAACGCGGACCGGTTGATCGTGCACACCGCGCTCGATCTCGACCGGCTCCGGGCCTGGGGGCTGGGCAACGTCGTGGTGATCCCCCAGGGCGCCCTGCCCGGCGCGCCGCTTGGCGCCCCGGCCGGCACCCCGGCCGGCGCGGACGAGGACGCGGCGGCGCCCCCCGTGCGCGACCGCGACCGTCCCGAGGACGCGGCGCCGCTGATCGGCACCTACGGCTTCCTGCTGCGGTCGAAGAGTTTCGACGTCCTGTTCGACGCGGTGGCGATCCTGCGGCGACGCATCCCCGGCGCCCGGCTGCGGATGGTCACCGCGTCCTACGGCGACGAATCCGAGCTGCTGGCGCGCGCGCTCCGCCGCCGCGCGATCGATCTCGAGCTCGAGGACGCGATCGAGTGGCACACCGCGTTCCTGCCGCGCGCCGAGAGCCTGCGCCTGCTCGGCGGCTGCGACGTGATCGCGCTGCCCTACGGACCCACGGCCGAGAGCTCGAGCGCCGCACTCCGGACCGCGATGGCGGCCGGCCGCCCCGTCGCGGTGACGCCGGTCGCGATCTTCGAGGAAGCCCGCGGCGCGGTCGCGACCCTTCCGGGCGGCACGCCCGAGGCGATCGCCGACGGGCTCGCGGCACTGCTCGACGATCCGGCTCGGCGGGCGGCGCTGGCGCGGTCGGGCGCGGACTGGCTCGCCGGACGCGACTGGGCGCGGATCGCCGAGCGCACCTTCGGCATGCTGGACGGCTTGCTCGGCGCGCGCCGCGCCGAGGTGGCCGCCCGCGCGCGGGCCGTCAGTGCGGCAACGCCTCGGCCCTGATGGTGCGATGGGTCGGAGAGAACGCCTCGCGCACCGTCCGGAAGCCGGCGAGCACGAGCGCGATCCGGATCTCGTGGGCGCGGTCGCGCTCGAAACGGGCGAGCCGGATCAGCACCGTGCCGCCGCGCGCGAGCGCGGTCGCGGCCTGGCGCAGCACCGCGCCGGTCTCGCCGGCAGGACACTCGGGCACCAGGACGAGGTCGGCCGAACCCGCGACGACCCGCCCGCCCGGGCGGGCACTCTCGGCGTGACGACATTCGGTCGCCACCAGCTCGGCGAGCAGCCCGCCCCCGCCCAGCACCAGGACACGGCGGTCGGCGAGATCCCCCGCGAGATCGATCAGACTGTCGGACGGCGCCGCGGCGATGCGCCGGGCATGGGCGAGGCGACGCTGCCGAAGCAGCTCGCCGGAGACGATCGGCGTGATGGAGGACATGGAGGGCTCCGCGGCGGGCCGCCTGCTGCGGCCGGCCATGTCCCGAGCTTCGCGCCGCGGGCCCTCAGGCCGCGATGCGGAAGGCGCGGCGGCGGCGTCAAGGCGGCATAAGGCGGGCCCGCGAAGGAAGCGGCCTTTGCCGTCCGTTCGGTCGGTGCAGGCTGGGTGCCGTCGATCACCGTTCGCTCGGGCACGCCCGGCCCGGCATCGGCACGTCAGCCGAGACCACCCTGTCGTTCGACGAACGCCGCGACCTCGTCGACACCTTGGCCGGCGCGGACATTGGCGAAGACGAAGGGCCGCTCGCCCCGCATCCGCCTGGCGTCCCGGTCCATCACCTCGAGGCTGGCACCGACATGCGGCGCGAGGTCGATCTTGTTGATCACCAGAAGATCGCTGCGTGTGATGCCGGGACCGCCCTTGCGGGGGATCTTGTCGCCCGCCGACACGTCGATGACGTAGATCGTGAGATCGGCGAGTTCTGGGCTGAAGGTCGCGGCGAGGTTGTCGCCGCCGCTCTCGATCAGGATCAGGTCGAGTGTCGGGAACCGTCGATTGAGTTCGCCGACGCCGGCCAGGTTGATGCTGGCGTCCTCGCGGATCGCCGTATGCGGGCACCCGCCGGTCTCGATGCCGAGGATCCGCTCGGGCGCGAGCGAGCCTGCACGCGTCAGGAACTCGGCATCCTCCTTCGTATAGATGTCGTTCGTGATGGCGGCGATCTCGTAACGATCGCGGAAGCGCTTGCAAAGCGCATCCATCAGCGCGGTCTTCCCCGTGCCGACGGGACCGCCGACGCCGACGCGCAGCGGGCCATGGGGCGATGGGCTCATGTGCGGAACAGCCTCGTATATTGCGTTTCGTGGTGAAGGGCGGCGAGATCGGCCCGCAGAGCCGCGCCTCCGAGGTCGTCGAGCGTGGCGGCCGCGGTGTCCTTCGCGACCGCGAGCAGCACCGGCTCGAGGCCGGCGAGGACGCGCAGTCCCGATTGCTGGCCGAGCGGCACCAGGCGCAGGGCGGCGGACACGAGCCCCGACGCGAATGCGTGGAGAAAGCCGACCGCGACGTGGTCGGCCGCGATCCCGTGCGCGGCGGCGACCGCACCGACGGCCACCGCATGGGTCACGTCGTTCTCCGCGAGACGCGCGAGGACCGGCGTCGGCCAGGCGGACGCGGCTTGGAGAAAGGCGCGCCCCTGCGCCGTGGCCTCGAGGTGGCGCTCGCGCCCGAGCGGCAGCGAGGCGGCGAGCTCCACCACGTCCGCGAGCGCCGGCCAGTCGCCGCCGGCCACCGCGCGATGCGCGTGGCGCAACAGGATCGCGTCGTTGCGGCCGCTGCCGTGCTCGAGGACGTCGCCGATCCAGCCGGCGAGGTCCGTCGTGTCGCGGACATCTCGGCTTTCCACCGCCCATTCCAATCCGTGGCTGTAAGCGAACCCGCCGGTCGGGAAAGCGGGCGACAGCCAGGCGAGCAGACGAAGCAACGCCGCGTCCCCGATGCGATCAGTCACCGGAAGGGCGGTGCCCGCCGGTTCCATGGTGATGACCGCCGCCGGGCGCCGGTTCGTAGGCGCCGGGTTCGGGGTCGAACGCGGATAAGCTCCGCTCCGCGTGGCCGCCCAGCAATTCGACCATCTCGGCGATGACGTGGTCGTGCCGGATGCGCAGCCTCCCAGGCAGGAACTGCACTGGCAGGTGACGATTGCCGAGGTGCCACGCGATGCGGGCGAGGGCGCCTTCGTCGTGGGCGTGGATGTCGAGCACGCTTTCCGCGACCGCGCGGACGACGAGGGACCGCCCGTCCTCGAGACGCAGCCCATCGCCGTCGCGCAAGGCCACCGCTTGCGGCAGGTCGAGCAGGATCTCCTCGCCGCCCTCGACGCGGAGCACGAACCGCCGACGGTGCCGATGGTCGTGATCCAGCCGCACGGCCGCCGCTCCGGCGGGATCCCAGCTGCCGGCGATGAGGTGTTCGACCGCGCGGATCATTCAGAACAGGAAGTAGCGCTGTGCCATCGGCAGCACGGTTGCGGGTTCGCAGGTGAGGAGCTCGCCGTCCGCCCGCACCTCGTAGGTTTCCGGGTCCACCTCGATGACCGGCGTCGCGTCGTTGTGGATCATGCTGCGCTTGCCGATGCCGCCGCGCGTGTTCGCGACCGGCAGCAGCGCCCGCGTGAGACCGAGCCGGCGCCCGAGATCGGCGTCGATCGCCGCACCCGAAACGAACAGCACCGACGACAGCACAAGGCTGCGGCCGAAGCCGCCGAACATCGGACGCGCGTGCACCGGCTGAGGGGTCGGTATGGAGGCGTTGGCGTCGCCCATCATCGCCATGGCGATCGAGCCCGCCTTGAGCACCAGGTCCGGCTTCACGCCGAAGAAGGCCGGCGTCCAGAGGACGAGGTCGGCGATCTTGCCGACTTCCACCGAACCGACATACCCCGACACACCCTGCGCGATGGCGGGATTGATCGTGTATTTCGCGATGTAGCGCTTGACCCGCGCGTTGTCGGCGTCGCCGTCGCCCGGCAAGGATCCGCGCTGCACCTTCATCTTGTGCGCCGTCTGCCACGTGCGGGTGATGACCTCTCCGACGCGGCCCATCGCCTGACTGTCCGACGAGATGATCGAGAAGGCGCCGAGATCGTGCAGGATGTCCTCGGCCGCGATGGTCTCGCGCCGGATGCGACTCTCGGCGAAGGCGATGTCCTCGGGGATCGAGGGGTCGAGGTGATGGCACACCATGAGCATGTCGAGATGCTCGTCGAGCGTGTTCAGCGTGTAGGGCCGCGTCGGATTGGTGGAAGACGGGATGACGTTCGGCAAGCCGGCGACGCGGATGATGTCCGGTGCGTGGCCGCCGCCCGCGCCTTCCGTGTGGTAGGCGTGGATGGTACGGCCCTTGAAGGCGGCGATCGTGTCCTCGACGAAGCCGCTTTCGTTGAGCGTGTCGGTGTGGATCATCACCTGGACGTCGAAGCGGTCGGCAACCGACAGGCAGGTGTCGATCGCGGCCGGCGTCGTGCCCCAGTCTTCATGCAGCTTCAGCGCGGCCGCACCCGCGCGCACCATTTCCTCGAGCGCCTCGGGCCGCGCGGCGTTCCCCTTGCCGGCGAACGCGACGTTGATCGGCAGTCCCTCGGCCGCCTGCAACATGCGGCCGAGATGCCAGGGTCCGGGTGTGCAGGTGGTGGCGGCCGTGCCGGTCGCAGGGCCGGTGCCACCGCCGAGAAGCGTGGTGATCCCCGAGGCCAGGGCCTCGTCGACCTGTTGCGGGCAGATGAAGTGCACATGCGCGTCGAACCCGCCCGCCGTCAGGATACGTCCCTCGCCGGCGATGATCTCGGTTCCAGGACCGATGACGATGTCGACGCCGGGCTGCGTGTCCGGATTTCCGGCCTTGCCGATCGCGGCGATACGGCCGTCGACGAGGCTCACGTCGGCCTTCACGATGCCCCAGTGATCCACGATGAGGGCGTTGGTGATCACGGTGTCGGCGGCGCCTGCCGCGTTGGTGACCTGGCTCTGCCCCATGCCGTCGCGGATCACCTTGCCGCCGCCGAACTTCACCTCCTCGCCATAGATGGTGAAGTCTTTCTCGACCTCGACGAACAGCTCGGTGTCGGCCAGGCGTACGCGATCGCCCACCGTCGGACCGAACATGTGCGCATAGGCGTGGCGGGACATGCGGGCCATGGTCAGCCGTCCAGGGGACCGGAGACGCCGCCCCGGAAGCCATGCACGATCCGTGCGCCGCCGAACGGGATCAGCGTCACGTCGCGGCTTTGCCCGGGTTCGAAGCGCACTGCCGTGCCGGCGACGATGTCGAGGCGGTGACCGCGCGCCGCGACCCGATCGAAATTCAGGGCCGGGTTGGTCTCGGCGAAGTGGTAGTGGCTGCCGACCTGAACCGGCCTGTCGCCGGTATTGGCGACCTCGAGGGTGAACCCGACCGCGCCGGCGTTGAGTTCCAGCTCGCCGGCGGCCGCAACGATCTCGCCCGGGATCATCGGATCGGCTCATGCACGGTGACGAGCTTGGTGCCGTCGGGAAAGGTCGCTTCCACTTGCACGTCGGCGATCATCTCGGCGACGCCCTGCATGACTTGCTCGCGCGTCAGGACGTGCGCCCCGTGCTCCATGAGATCGGCCACCGAACGGCCGTCTCGCGCGCCCTCCACCACGAAATCGCTGATCAACGCGACCGCTTCGGGGTGGTTGAGCTTGACGCCGCGCTGCAGCCGCCGCCGCGCGACCTGCGCCGCCATGGCGATGAGCAGCTTGTCCTTCTCGCGCGGCAGAAGGTTCACGCGTGCATCTCCGTGAAAGACGTTTCCCTCACAGCCTGGACATCGTTTGGGAAACACGCAAGGGGCGCCTCAGGCCGTGCGCCGTGTTCGCAACAGAATCTCGGCGACACCACCGGCCGGCGCTCGTCGCGCGCACGGCGTCGCACGCGAGATCCCTGTCGTGGCCGACATGATCGGGCGGCCATGCCGATCCGGATCTCGCCGGAACTAGAGCACTTCCCGATCCAATTGGATCGGGAGTAGTGCTCTACCTCTCTGAGAAGAGAGCATTTCCTTTCGATCAGACGACTCCGTCTGATCGAAAAATGCTCTAACTGTGCCAGACCCGCGGCAGACGTGCTCCGGTCCGAAGCAGATCGAGCGCCGCGATCGTCGTGCGCCGCAACGCGGCACCATCGCGCGACAACAGCCGCGCCAGGAGGATGCCGCGCCAGAACGTCACGCCCGCCTCGACCTCGTCCTGTTCCAACCTCCCGTTTCCGATCAGGCTCCGCAGCGGATCGACGAGCGTTTCCGCGCGCGGCGCGATCATCAGGATCGTCGCGAGTGCGCGCCCGCCCGCGGCGACGGCCCTCCTCGCAAGCAGTTCATCGGCATGTCCCGTCAGCCGCAGCGTGTCTTGCAAGATCACCTTGCCGTCGATCCGGATGCGGACGCGATCGTGGAAACGAACGTCGTCCAGGACTTCGCCCATCGCGGCGCGGCCGAAGAGCAAACTCTCGACGCACAGAAAACCGGCGCTCGCGGCGAGATCGACATCCAGCCGGCGGTCGACCCGGCAACCATCGAACAGGATGGTACTCTGCGGCAGCCAGGCGAGGTCGGCCGACCCGTCGACGGTCAGGTTGGTGCGAACTCGCGCCGCCGGCGAGGCGGAACTGGCGCGATAAAGCCGTTCCGATGCCTGGGTCGTCACGACGGCGGAGGCCGAATTGCCGACGCGGATCTCGGTCGCGAGGTCGTCGCCTCCCGTGATCCCGCCGGCGGTGTTGAGCAGAACGGCTTCGGGGATGTCGCCCCGGGCCGGTCGCGGAAAGCGGGCCTTCAAACAACCCTGCTGGCGCAAACGGTCAAGAACCGTATCGCCGCTGCTCTGTCGAAACGAGAGGAGGAGCTGACCCCGGGCGCGCTGCGGCGCGCCGAGCCCGACGGAGGCGCCCTCGAAGTTCATATCGCCAACCTACTCGCGGCTTCCAACGATCCCGGCGCGGCGCGCGGCGGATTACGCGCGTTTCGATCTTCGACCCAGACCTGGACGACGAAACACCGATCCTGGGGTTCGGTCCGGTCGGAGGATCCTACCTCGACCAGCGCGCGGCGGACGCGGGTCAGGACGCTCAGATCGCCCGGACGAGGCCGCCGTCGACACGGATCTTTCCGCCCGTCACGTAGGACGCCGGAGCGCCGCACAGGAACGCGACGACGTTCGCGAACTCCGACACGTTCCCGTAGCGCCCCACCGGGATGGTCGCCGCCGAGGCTGTGGCGACCGCCTCGCGCGACGTGCCGCTCCGGTCGGCAGCACGCTGATCGAGCTCGTCGACCCGATCGGTCTGGATGCGTCCCGGAACGACGACGTTGACCGTGACGCCGTCGGACGCGACCTCGCCGGCAAGCGTCTTCGACCAGCCGACGACCGCGGCGCGGATCGCGTTCGAGATGCCGAGCCCTGGTATCGGCTGCTCGACGCCGGACGACACGATCGTGACCACGCGCCCCCAACGCCGCGACCGCATGCCCGGCAGGACGCGCGACGTCACACCGAACAGGCTGCACGCCATGATCTCGAACTGGCGGCACCACTCGGCCGCGCCGACGGCGTCGACCGGGCCGGCCGGCGGACCGCCCGAGTTGTTGATCAGGATGTCGACGGGGCCGGCCGCCAGCACGGCGTCGAGCGCGGCGGCGCAGCTGTCGGATGAAGCCAGATCGAGCGACACGGCGCCGACCCGCGCGCGCATCTCGGCCGCGAGATCCGCCGCCCAGTCCGTCCGGCCCGAGCGGGACGCCGCGACGACGCTCGCGCCCTCGGCCACGAGCGCCCGGGCGGTCGCGCCGCCCAGGCCGCGGCTCGCACCGAGAACGAGCGCCCGACGTCCGGCGAGCCCGAGATCCATCTCCGACGCTCAGGCCAGGGCGGCGAGACGCCGCTCCTGGCGAACGAGGAGGTGTTCGACCTCGGCCTGATCGGGGCCGGACAGCGCGCTTCCCGGCTTGCGCAGGCGCGCGGACCGGATCGCGCCGCGCCGCGCGAGCACGTGTTTGCGGACCGCGAGACCGACGCCCATCTGCTGCTCGTAGCGGACGAGAGGCAGGTAGGCGTCGAAACGATCGAACGCCGCTTCGACCTCGCCGCTCCCGTGCAATCGACAGACCGACACGAGCATCTCGGGGAACGCGAACCCGGTCATCGCGCCGTCGACACCCCGCCCGAGCTCTTCCGGCAGGAACAGTCCGCCATTGCCGGCGAGGATGCTGACCCGGCGTTCCGCGGTCCGCAGCGCCGAGACCTTGTTCAGGCCCGGCCAGTCCTCGTGCTTGATCATCACGCAGGTCGGAAGCATCGCGATCAGCGTCCGCAGCACCGACGCCGAGATCTGCACGCCGCTCGCCAGCGGGAAATCCTGCAGCACGAACGGGATCGGCCCGAGGCCGTCGGCTGCCCCGAGGAAGTAGTCGATGATCTGGTCGTCGGTGCGGACCGAGTGCGGCGCCGCGACCATCACGCCGGCGGCACCGAGATCCATCGCGCTTGCCGCGAGCTCGCGCATCGCCATGAAGCCCGGCGCGCTGACGCCGACGACCACCGGCACGCGCCCGTCGACGTGTCGGCAGACCGCGCCCACGAAGGCGCGCTGCTCGCCCGCCGACAGCTTCGCGGCCTCGCCCATGATGCCGAGCACGGTGAGGCCCGACACGCCGTGACCGAGATAGAAGTCGAACAAACGGCCGACGCCGTCGAGGTCGACGTCGCCGTTCTCGGTGAACGGCGTCACCGCGATGGCGAACACGCCGGACGCGCTGGTGTCGAGCAGATGCAAGCCAACCTCCGGAACCGGCGTCGAGATATATCTGGCATATTATCCGACGCCGGGCCAGCACCGGGATCACGGGTTTCAGCCGGTGGCGCGCGCCTGCGACCGCGCCGTTCGGCGTGGGCGTGGCCCGGACGGGCCGACCGTCGGGGGCGAGACCGCCATGTGCATGATGCTGCTCGTTTGCCGCGTCAGCGCCATCAGGAGACCCTTCTGGGTCTCGTCGTTGTGCTCGACCATCAGCCGCGCGGCCCGGCGCGGCTCGCGGGCCGCGAGCGCGTCCACGATCAGGCGGTGCGAGTCGCTGGTTTCGCTGCCGACGTCGCGCAGCTTGGCGCCGAGATGAAAGAAGCGCTGGAGCTCGTCCAACACCTGCATGATCAGCAGATGGAGCCGCGCGTTGCCGGACGACACCGCGATCGTCTCGTGGAAGCGGCGGTTCGCCTCGACGAAACGCGAGATCGTGGGCTGTTCGGCCGGCTCGTACATGATGTCGGACTGGGTCCTGAGTTCTTCGAGCTGACCGGGCGTGATCTGGGCCGCCGCGAGCTCGCACGCGCGCGCTTCCAGCATCTTCCGGATCTCGAACAGCTCGTTCATGTCCTGGAAGGTCACCGGAGCGACCTGGTAGCCACGGCGCGGAAAGGTCTTGACCAATCCCTCGGTGCGCAGCTTCGCCAGCGCCTCGCGGATCGGCGTCTTGCTCATCTTGAAGCGCGACGCGAGCTCGCCTTCGGAGAGTTCCTGGCCGGGCACGATCTGGCAGGACAGGATCTCACGCCGAAGCGCGAGATAGGCCTTCACCGTCATCGACTCGCTGCCGCGCGTCGTTCTTGCTGGCATGTGTCCTCCCCGACATTCCATGTGTCGCGCGTTCCCGCGTCTTCAGAGATGTCTCGCTGATGTCCTAATGCATCCCGCGTCCGGCGCGCCAGTCCCGCAGCCGGGCTTGCGCCAGCCAGACCCCGGGCGCCATGCGCATCGCGCCGTGCAGGCGCCACGGGCGCGGCGACGTGATCGGCAGCGGGAGGTCGGCGGCGGCACCGCCCAACAGGTATCGGGCGGTCGCCCTGCCGAGCGCCGTGGTCAACGCGACGCCGCGACCGTTACAGCCGATCGGTGCGAACAGGCCGGGCCCCAACGTCCAAAGCCGCGGCATGAAGTCGCCGGTCGCCGCGATGGTGCCGGACCAGGCGTGCTCCGCCCGAAGCGGCGGCAGGCCCGGCACCAGGGTCGCGAGCCGGCGGAGAAGGTAGCGGCTCATCCGTCCGGTCGCGTCGCCGCCGTCGATGATGCCGCCGCCGCCGGTGATCAGCCGGTTGTCCGGACTCCAGCGAAGCGCGAACGGGTTGTTGCGGAGGTCGACCAGCGGCTGGCGCTCCGGCAGGAGGGCGGCGCGCAGGTCGCTCCCCATCACCTGCGTCGCGACCTGGTAGACGCGCACCGGCAGCAGGCTGCGCCGGACCGCTGGAACGAGCGCGCCGACCAGGGCGTTCGTGGCGACGACCACGACGGTCGCGCGAAGTGCGGCTCCGTCGGCGCAGCCGACGCGCCAGCCCGCACCCGCCGGCTCGATCGACACGGCGCGTCCGTAGCGGATCCGCGCACCGGCGTCGGTCGCGGCGGACGACAGGCCGGCCGCGTAGGCCAACGGATTGAGCTGACCGCCCGTTCCGAGCCGTATCGCTCCGAGGTAACCGGGCACGCCGGTCGCGCGGAAAAGCGCAGGCCCGTCGAGCGCGTCGACGGGGAGGCCGAGCCGCGCCATCTCCGCCACGTAACGGTCGACGCCGCGCATCGCGCCCGCGTTCGGCGCCGGCTGCAGGACACCCGTCGGCTCGGCGTCGCAGGCGATGCCGAGCCGACGGACGAGCTCGAACAATGCGGTTCCGGACGACCCGACGGCGCGCATCAGGGTTTCCGCCTTGTCGCGGCCGACGAGCCGGACGGCGTCGCCCAAGCCGACCGTCCCCTTGAGCGCCGGCACCACGAAGCCGGTGTTGCGGCCGGACGCCCCGAAGCCGACCTCGTCGGCCTCCAGAACCACGACATCGGCCCCGCCGCTCGCCAACGCGAGCGCGATCGACAGGCCGAGAAACCCGCCGCCGATCACCACGGTATCGGCGGCACCGTCCTGCGCCGCCTCGAGCGCCGGCCGAGGCGGCGTCAGGGCCGACCACAGCGACCCCGCGAAACTGCTGGAACTACTCACCCTGTCTGCCGCCTTCCTTGCGCGGGAGCCGTACCTTCGCTCCCCTTCCGTATGCCTAAGATATTCCACAGCTCTGCAGTTTGGAATATTGCGACGCCGCGCCGATCGGTTAATCGACGGCAGCGAGGGGCGTGGAAGGACAAGCGCGACGTGGACGTTGGCAGCCGCTTCGACGTCGATCTCTGCTTCTCGCCCGACTACGCCGCCGCCCGGTCGCGCTTCCTCGCCGCGGCCCAGGATCGCGACGCCGCGATCGAGACCATCCGCCATCCCGATCGGGGTCCCGCCGGCGAAACGCTCGCCATCGATCTCGCCTGGTTCGGGCCGCGCGACGCCGACCGCGTCCTTCTCCTCCTGTCCGCGACCCACGGCGTCGAAGGCTTCTGCGGTTCGGGCGCGCAGCTCGACTGGATGGCGTCGGGCGGCCCGGCGCGGCTCCCGTCCCGCACCGCGGTGCTCCTCGTGCACGCGCTCAACCCGCACGGCTTCGCCTGGCTGCGTCGCGTGAACGAGGACGGCGTCGATCTGAACCGCAACGGGTGGGATCCCGAAGCCGCGCCGGCACCGAACCCCGGCTACGACGAGCTCGCCGACGCCTTCGTCCCGCCTGATCTCCGGCCGGCGACGCTCGCCCGCGCCGACGACGCGATCCGGCGCTACCGCGAGGCCCATGGCGCGGCCGCGCTCGCCTCGGCGCGGAGCGCCGGCCAGCGTGCCCACCCGGACGGGATCTTCTACGGCGGCCTGTCGCCCGTCTGGTCGATGCGGCAAGTGGCGTCGATCGCCGCCGCGTACGATCTCCCCCGGCGGCAAGCGGTCGCGGTGATCGACCACCACACCGGCCTCGGGCCGCACGGCCATGGGGAGCCGATCGTCGGGCATCGTCCCGGCGAAAGCGGCCAGCGCCGCTGCCGCGAATGGTATGGCGACAGTCTGGGGGAACCCCTGCTCGGCCGGTCCGCCGCCATCCCGGTGGTCGGGCTCGGCCAGGAGGCCTGGGCGCGCGCGATCGGCGGCGATCGGCTGACGTTCGTCGCGCTCGAGTTCGGGACCTACCCGCCCGAGCACGGCGACCGGGCGCTCCGCGACGATCACGTCCTGCATCGCCGCGGCCCGCCCGACTGGTCCGACCCCGAGTGCATCAGGATCAAGCGGGACCTTCGAAAGTTCTACCATCCCGACGTGCGTCCCTGGAAACAGCTGGTCCTGTTCCGCAGCCGACAGATCGTCGGGCAGGCGCTGGACGGGCTGGCCGGCAACCCCGCCGGGGAATTTTCGCACGGCATCGCGACGCCCGAGGCACCCCGGTGAAGAACATCCTCGTCCTCAACCCGAACAGCTCGCCCGCCGTGACCGACAGGATGAGGCGGGGCTGCGACGGCCTCGATCTGCACCCGGAGCATCGCGTCAGCTTCCACGAGCTGGCGGACGGACCGCCGGTGATCGAAACGCAGCGTCACGTCGAGGCGGTCACGGTGCCGGTCTGCGACTTCCTCGCCGCCCATCCCGCCGACGCCTACGTGATCGGCTGCTTCTCCGATCCCGGCCTTTATCTCGCGCGGGAAGAGATCGAGGCGCCGGTGCTCGGCATCGCCGAGTGCGCCTACCGGGAAGCCGCGGCACTCGGCCGGCGCTTCGGGATCGTCTCGATCAGCGCGACCTCGGTCGCCCGGCACGCGCGCGCCGTCCAGGTGCTCGGCCTCGCCGCGCAGCTCGCCGGCGACCGGCCGCTCGATCTCGGCGTGCTCGACCTTCTCGACGAGGACCGCGCGGTCGAACGCATCGTCGAGGTCGGCATCGAGCTCCGCGACCGCGACGGCGCCGACGCGCTGGTTCTCGGTTGCGCGACGATGGGTGCCTATCGACCGCGCGTCGAGGCCGCCCTCCGGATGCCGGTGGTCGATCCGACGCAGGCGGCGGTGGTACGCGCGTCCGCGCTGCTGTCGTTCCGCCGGGCGCCGTCGCTCCGATGACGGCGGCGACGTTCGACCTCGTGGTCCGGGGCACGCTCGTGCTGCCGGATCGCAACCTGCCGGACGGCTGGATCGCGGTCGCCGGCGGCCGGATCGCCTCGATCGGAACCGGCCGGTCGCCGGACGCGCTCGCCAGCTACGACGCCGGCGCCGACTTCGTCCTGCCGGGCGCGATCGACGGCCAGACGCACGCGACCAGCCACGCGGGCCTCGCCGGCTTCGCGTCGACGAGCCGTGCGGCGGCGGCCGGCGGGGTCACCACCCTCGTCGACATGCCCTACGACGACCCCGAACCGCTGACGTCCTGCGCGCATCTCGAGAGCAAGATCGAGGCGGTGGCGCGCCACTCGCTCGCCGACGTCGCCCTTTACGCGACCGTCGCGCCCGGGCAGGGAACGGCGGCGCTCGCGTCGCTCGCCGCCGCCGGGATCGTCGCGATCAAGCTGTCGAGCTTCGAAAGCCATCCGGTCCGCTTCCCGCGCGTGCCCGCCAACGACGTGCTCGACGTCCTCGCCGCCGCCGCCGCGCTGCGGCTGCCGGTCGGGCTGCACAACGAGGACCAGGAGATCGTCGAGGCGACGGTCGCCGGGCTCCGGAAGGCCGGGCACACCGCGCCGGAATGGCACGCGCCGAGCCGTCCGGTCGCCGCCGAGCTCGCCGCGACCGCCGCCTTCCTCGCGCTCGGCATGGCCACCGGTGCCCACGTGCACCTGGTCCACATCTCGAGCCCGGAGGGTTTCGCGCTGGTCCGCGCGATGCGCGAGGCCGGCGTGAACGCGACGGCGGAGATGTGCCTGCACTATCTCCATTTCGACGCGGCGCGCGACATCGGCAGGCTCGGCGCCCGGATGAAGGTCAACCCGCCGATCCGGGACGGCGTCGCCGAACGCCTGTGGGACGTGTTCGGGCGCGACGAAGTGGCGTTCGTGTCGTCGGACCATTCGAGCTGGCCGCTCGAACGCAAGCTCGCGCGCGCGATCTTCGACGCCGGGGCCGGCGTTCCCGGCCTGCAGACGCTGGTGCCGGCATTCTTCACCGACCTGGTCGGAAGAACCGAGCATCCGGAGCGGGTCGTCGCCGCCTATCTCGCCGAACGCCCGGCGCGCTTCTTCCGGCTCTGGCCGCGCAAGGGCGCGCTGGCGGTCGGCGCCGACGCCGACATCGCGGTTCTACGCCCGGGCCTCGTCGACTTCGACGCGACCGCGACGGAGGACGGGCTGAACTGGAGCCCCTATGACGGCGAAACGTTCAGCGCCGCCGTGGTCGCGACCTTCCTGCGCGGCCGCATGATCTGGAACGGCACCGACATCGTCGCGACACCCGGCGAGGCCGGGCGTTTCGTTCCGCGCCAGGACTGATGCGCCCGGCACCGCCGCGCACCAGGCACGGAGGCGGTGGCCGGTGACCGCGCTGACCCGCCTCTTCGAGCCGATCCGGATCGGCACGCTGCCGATCCGGAACCGCCTCGTGCTCACCGGCCACGGTACCGGGATGGGCCGGGACGGCCATCCCGACGCCCGCATGGTCGCCTATTACGAGGAGCGCGCGAGGGGCGGCGTCGGCCTGATCATGCTCGGCTCGCAGCAGGTGCACCCGACCTCGCCCGGCATCACCGGGCTGCTGTGCAACTACGACGACACGATCATCCCGGGCCTTCGGGAGATCGGACGCGCCGTCCACCGGCACGGCGCCCGCGTCTTCGGCTACCTGTCGCACATGGGGTGGGCGAGCAGCGCGCGCCCCGCCGCGCTCTGGTCGGCGTCGAGCGGCTACGAGCAGAAATTCGGCGAGGTGGCGCACGCGATGAGCGTCGGCGAGATCGGCGAGATCACCGCCGCCTTCGCCGCCGCGGCGCGGCGCTGCGTCGAAGCCGGGCTCGACGGGATCGAGATCCACTGCGGACACGGCCTGCTGCTGCAGCAATTCCTGTCGCCGCTGAGCAACCGGCGGTGCGACGGCTATGGCGGGTCGCTCGAGAACCGCGTCCGCTTCCCGGCCGAAGTGCTGCGCGCGGTGCGGCAGGACGTCGGCGCCGCGATCCCGGTCGGCATCCGCTGTTCGGGCGACGAGCTGCTCGACGGCGGCCTCACTTCCGACGACATGGCGCTCATCGTGCCGCTCCTCGTCGACGCCGGCGCGCTCGACTACGTCGACGTCAGCGCCGGCTCGGACGGCGACCTCGTCAGCAACATGCGGCACGAGCCGCCGATGGGACGTCCCGCCGCGCCGTTCGCCGCGGTCTCGCGCGCCATCCGCGACGCCGTCCACGTGCCCGTCATCCACGGCACGCGGATCGCGACCGCGGCGGACGCCGAGGCGCTCCTGGCCCGCGGCGACGCCGACATGGCCGGGATGTGCCGCGCCCTCATCGCCGACCCGTTCCTGCCCGCCAAGGCGCGCGCCGGGCGCAGCGCCGAGATCGTGCCCTGCGTCGCGTGCGAGCAGGCCTGTTTCGGGCGGCTGCATCGCGGACGGCACATCAGCTGCGTCGGCAATCCGGCCGCCGGACGCGAGCGCCAGCATGCGCACCGCCGCCCGGCGACCGCGCCGCGTCGGATCGTCGTCGTCGGCGGCGGCCCGGCCGGCATCGAGGCGGCCCTGCAGCTGAGCGGGCGAGGCCACGCGGTCGTGCTGCTCGAGCAGGCGGCGACGCTCGGCGGCCGCCTGCGTCTCGCGGCGCGTCCCGCCGGGCGCGAGGAATGGCTCGCCCTCCTCGATCAGCGCCTCGACGCGCTCGCCCGCACCGACGTCGAGATCCGCCTCCGCACACGAGGCGACGCCGGCGCCGTCCGGGCGCTCGCGCCGGATGCCGTGCTCATCGCCACCGGCGCCCGGCGCTCGGCCCCGGCGGTGCCAGGCGCCGAGACGGCGCCGATCCTGTCGGTGGACGAGGCGGTCGACGATCCCGGCCGGTGCACGGGGCGCGTCCTCGTCATCGACGGGCTCGACCGCCACCCGGCGATGGTCACCGCGATCCTGCTCGCCCAGCGCGGCTGCGAGGTGACGCTCGCCACCCCGTCGCTGCAGGTCGGCCTCAAGCTCGAGACGCAGAACCTGACGGAGTTCTACCGGCGCGCCTACGCGGCGGGCGTGACGTTCTCCGCCCTGTCCGAGCCGATCCGCTTCGACGGCGAGATGGTGACGTTCCGCAACCCGATCGGACGGCAGGAATGGCGCGCCGGCCCGTTCGACCGGATCGTGGTCGCGAGCCCGGGCACGCCGGACCACGCGTTCGCGGACGAACTCGCGCCGCTCGCCATCGAATGCCACGCGATCGGCGACGCGTACGCACCGCGCGACATCGAGGCGGCCATACTCGAAGGGTTCGAGCGCGGCCGCTCGCTTTGAGCACCACAACATCGCAGGAGGGACCGTGGGCGACCGGATCATGTGGAGCCGACAGGAAGAGGTCGAGCGCGTCTGGGTGCACGAAGGGCTCGAATTCAGCCACCGGCTGATCACCCGCCGACACCAGGGATGCTCGTTCTCGTTCCACGTCACCACCTACGTGCCGTTCTTCGACACGATCGTGGAAGGCGACGGCGTCCACGAGGTGGTGCTCTACTGCCTGCAAGGCTGGTCGCGGCAGACCGACCTGTCCGACGGCCGCGAACGCGACTTCAAGGCCGGCGATGCCATGTATCTGCCGGTCCGCTACCGCTACCGCCACGTGATCGGCGACGGCGGGCTCGTGGTCGCGGTGTGCTGCACGCCGTCCCGCGAGCCGCTCGAAGTCTGACCCGGAGCATGGCCCCGTTGCCGGATCCGGACGGGTGCGACCGGATCGACCTCGTCGTGCACGGGCCGCCCGGCAGCGCGCCGCCGGTTCTCGCCGACGCCTTCCTCGCCGGCGTCGCCGAGCTCGGCACGGCGACGCGACGCTACGACCTGGTGTCCTGCGGGGCCGATCCGGGGGTCGACGCGATGAACCTCCTCGCCGGGCGGCCGGGCGACGGCCACGTGCTGTCGACCTGCACGCCGGTGTTCCTGCAGGCGCCGCTGCTGCGCGGACTGCCGCTCACCCATCGCGGGCTGACGCCGCTCGCCCGTCTCGTCGGCGACCACTTCTTCCTTGTCGGCCGCGCCGACGGGCGCTTCCCCGACGCCGCGTCCTTCCTGTCGGCGGTGCGGCGGACGAGAACGCGGACCGGCGGCTATTTCCTCGGCGGCATCAACCACCTTCTGGCGCTGGCCCTCGGCGACGCCATTCCGGCGGAGATCGACTTCGTCGTCACGGCGAGCGAACCGGCGGTGTGGGACGCCCTCGTGGCGGGCGACATCGACTGGGGGTGCGGGGTCGCGGCTGAGCTGCTGCCCCACCTCGCGCGGGGAGATCTCCGCGTGCTCGCCGCGCTCGATGCGACGCGACACGCGCCGTTTCCGGACGTGCCGTCGGCCGCGGAGCTCGGTCTGCCGGTCCGCTTCTCGATGTGGCGGGGCCTGATTGGACCGGCCGCCCTGTCGGACGCGCAGCAATCGGCTTGGCACGACGCGATCGGCGCCGTGACGCGCACCACCGCTTGGCGGCGCTACCTGGACCGGACCGGTCAGGTCGACGCCTTCCTCCCCGGCCGGCCGTTCCGCGCCTTTCTCGACGACCAGTGGAGCTGGTACGAACGCCATCTCGGGCTCGCCGGGCTGCTGCGGCCGCGAGCCGACCCCGAACGATGAGGTCCAGCGACGCGTCGCCCGCGCCGGCGTCGGCGGCCGGACCCGGAGCGGATCCTCCGCTGCAACCGGGGGAGCGCCGCGCGCTCGCAGCGCTGCTCGACCTGCTGTTCCCGCCGCGCGAGGGCGTTCCGGGCGCCGTCGACATCGGCGCTCTCGCCTATCTCGAGGCGGCGCTCCTCGACGGCTACGCCGCCCACCTCTCGACCTATCGCGCCGTGCTGGCGGCGCTCGCCGCGGCCACCGGCGGCGACTTCGCCGCCGCCGCCGACGACGTGCAGCGCGCCGCGGTCGGCCGCCTCGAGGCAGGCGGGCTCGACGGGCTCGTCGAGGATCGGCCCGGCGGCAGCTTCGCCCTCGTCATGCGCCACCTCCGCGAGGGGCTGTTCGGCGATCCGAGCCACGCCGGCAATCGCGACTTCCAAGGCTGGCGACTGCTCGGCTTCCCGGGCGCGCAGCCCGGCTACGGGGCCGCCGAGCAGGAGCTCGACGCTCCGGTCGCGCGGGCTCCGGTCGGTCTCGACCAGCTGCCGAAAGACATGCTCGCCGTCGATCCGGCCTACCGCCTCCGGTCGGCGGCGTCGGCGGACCTTCCGGCCGCATCGGTGGTCATCGTCGGCGGCGGCGCCGTCGGCTTGTTCCTCGCCCACCGCCTCGTGCTGGCCGGCAAGACGGTGACGGTGCTCGAAGCGGGGCCGTCGCGCACCGGCCGCGAACGTCGGATGGACGAGATCAGCTCCACCGCGTTCCGGAACGAGGGCGGCGCGACCAAGTTCAACGGCGAGGTTCCGACCTGGCGGCGCCGGCCGGGCGAGCGAGCCGCTCGCGCGACGCGCTCGCAGGGCCTGGAGACCGCGCTCGGCGGCAACTCGGTCGCCTGGGGCGCGGTCGCGATGCGGTTCTACGCGGACGATTTCCGGCCGCGCTCGCGCGTCGAGGAACGTTACGGCGGCGCGGCCATCCCCGACGGCACGACGGTCGCCGACTGGCCGCTCTGCTACGCCGATCTCGCCCCGTTCTACCAGGAAGCGGAGAACCTGCTCGGCGTGTCCGGTCTCGCCTACGACGCCGAGCATCCGGATCGGGGCGGAAACCCGTTCGACGTGCCGCGGCGCGCGCCGTATCCGATGCCGCCGCTCCGCACCAGCGGTCTCGGCCGGTTGTTCGCCGACGCGGCCGCGGCGGAGGGCTACCATCCCTTTCCGCTGCCTGCGGCGATCAACAGCGAACCCTACCACGGCCGCGCCGCGTGCACGTATTGCAGCTTCTGCTCGCGCTTCGGCTGCCACGTCGACGCCAAGGCGTCCGCGCAGAACACGGTGCTCGCCGAAGCGCTCGCGACGGGACGGCTCGCCGTCCTCGCCGACGCGCGGGTGACGGAGATCGTCACCGACGATCGCGGTGCCGCGGTCGGCGCACGCTACGTGCTGCCCGACGGATCCGAGCGGATCGCGTCCGCGCCGATCGTCGTGGTCGCGACCTACACGTTCGAGAACGTGCGCCTGCTTCTCCGCTCGGTCAGCCGTCGCCATCCGCGCGGGCTTGGCAACGATCGGGGCCAGGTCGGCCTCCACTACATCACGCGCCAGCAGCCGGCCCTCTACGGCGTGTTCGATCGCGAGCTCAATCGATTCATCGGGCCGACCGCGCAGGCGATGGCGATCGCCGACCTGTCTGCCGACCATTTCGACCATGCCGGGCTCGGCTTCGTCGGCGGCGGCCGGCTCGCGGTGTTCAACCAGTACCTGCCGATCGAGGCCTCCGCCATCCTGCCGCCCGACGTGCCGCGATGGGGCGCGGGCTGGCGCGACTTCTTCCTGCGGAGCTACCGCCGCACCGCGATGCTCTTCATCGATCCCGAGATCCTCTCGTACGACGCCAACCGGCTCGATCTGGACCCGGAACACACCGACGCGTGGGGCTTTCCGGTCACCCGGATCACGTTTGACATCGGCGAGAACGAACGCCTGCTGATGGGCTTCCTGCAGGATCGCGGTGAGCGGATCCTCGGCCGGATGGGGGCGGCGCGGATCTGGCGTCGCGAGCACCTGACCGGACCGATCAGCACGCACGACGTCGGCGGCACCCGGATGGGGAACGATCCGCGGAGCTCGGTGGTCGACAGCCACGGCCGCGTGCACGACACGCCGGGCCTCGTCGTGCTCGGCGGCTCGGTGTTCGTGTCGCTGCCTTCGGTCAACCCGCTGCTGACGATCCTCGCGATCGCGCTTCGCGCCGGCGACATGATCCTGGGTCGCGCGGGTTGACCGATGTCGTCGTGGTCGGCGGCGGCGTGATCGGCTGCTCGATCGCCTACCATCTCGCGCGGGAGGCGACGACCGTCACGGTGATCGAGCGCGCGGTGCCGGCGTCGCCGCCCGCCGCCAGCTGGGCGAGCGCCGGCGGCCTGCGCGCGCAGGGGCGGCACGCCGCCGACCGGCCGCTGGCGCTCGAGGCGGCGTCGCGATGGCGAACGCTGGAACGCGAGCTCGACGCCGACCTCGCGGTCTCGCTCGGCGGACACCTGCACGTCGCGGAAAGCGCCGACGAGGCGTCAGTGGTGGAGGCGCGGGTGAGGGCGGATCGCGCCGGCGGGCTCGCGATCGAGCTCGTCGAAGGTGCGCGGCTCCGAGAGATCGCCCCCGTTCTCGCCCGGACCGCGGTCGCCGGTGCGTGGACCGCGGGCGACGGTCAGGCGGATCCCGTGCTCGTCACACGTGCCTTTGCCGCGGCCGCGCGACGCGGCGGCGTCCGCTTCCTCGCGGGCGAGGCGCGGCCCTCCGTCGACGCGACCGGTGCCGTCGTCGGCGTCGTCACCTCGGACGGCGAACGTCTCGCGTCCGCCAAGGTCGTGTTGGCGACGGGCGCGTGGTCGGCGGCACTGCTCGCCGATCTCGGCCTCGGCCTGCCGCTCCGCTGGCGCGCACTGCAGATGCTCCGTTCCGACCCCGCACCGTTCCGGTGCGCGCCGACGCTGACCGCGGTCGGTCGCAACCTGTCGCTCAAGCAGTCGCCCGACGCGACGATCCTGGTCGGCGGACGCTGGTTCGGGGTCGGCACCGGCGCGATCCCGCGTGCGGCGCCCGACATCGCCTCCGGCGCGCGTCAATGGGACGGCGCGACCGCCCTGGTGCCCGCACTGCAGCGGCTTGCCGTCGCCGCGCGATGGGCCGGGGTCGAGGCGCAGACGCTCGACGGCCTGCCGCTGATCGGACCGTCCGATGTCGAGGGCCTGTATCTCGCCACCGGCTTCTCCAACCACGGTTTCCAGATCTCTCCCGCGGTGGGAAGGCTGGTCGCGGCCGACCTGATCGCGCCCGGCGTTGTCGCGCTCGCACCCGTTCCGGCCGCAGCGCTTCGCGCCCGCGCCACCGGGCTGGCCGGCCTTCCGGGACGAGCCGACGGTCGCCTAGAGCATTTTCCGATCAGACGGAATCGTCTGATCGGAAGGAAATGCTCTCTTTTCAGAGAGGTAGAGCACTACTCCCGATCCAATTGGATCGGGAAGTGCTCTAGCGCACGATCGGCCCGGAACGAGCCGCCGATCGGACGATGTCGTTCGACCGCATCATGCTCTCGCGCAAGCGGCTCCGGGGAACCGGAAAGGGCACGTCCATCGGCTCGCCTCACGTCGATCGCGCCCTGGCCGCATCGCCTGGCCGGGCAGGCGACCGCAGCCGCAGATATCTCTTGTGATATTCTGACGATGCGCTCTAAGAGGGTTGTCGTAACGATCCCTTGAGCGAAACGAGAAGCCATGTTGCGGTCGTCCGAAGTCGAACACAGGGAGATGCGGTCGGGGCTCCTGCCGCCTCTGCTCCCGCCGGTTCGGACGGACGCCGCGGCACGTCTGCACGCGCTGGAGGCGCGGGTACGACACGACCTCGAGATCCTCGTGTATCCGCGCGACGAATGGATCATCCCGCGCTCGCATCCGTCGGGGCGACATCTCTACGACGTCGCGATCATCGGCGGCGGCCAATGCGGCCTCACGACGGCGTTCGGACTGCATCGCGAGCGCATCCGGAACCTCGTCGTCCTCGACGCCGCACCGAAGGGCGGGGAAGGGCCGTGGACCACGTATTCGCGGATGTGGACGCTGCGGTCGCCGAAGCATGTCACCGGCCCCGATCTCGGCCTGCCGTCGCTCGCGCCGCGCTCCTGGTTCGAGGCGGTGTTCGGCGAGGACGGCTGGGAGGCTCTCGGCAAATGGCCGCGGGCGACCTGGCAATCCTATCTCGACTGGTATCGCGACGTGCTCGAACTGCCCGTGCGGAACGACGCCAAGGTGACGCGGATCTCGGCGGACGGCGAATTCGTCCGACTTGACCTCGCCGACACCGGCAGCGTGCTCGCCCGCAAGGTGATCCTGGCGACCGGCCTCGAGGGGATCGGGCACTGGAACATTCCGCCGGTGGTGCGTGACCGGCTGCGGCCGTCCTCCTGGACGCTTTGCTCGGACGACGTCGACAGCCTCGCGTGGCGCGGCAGGAGGGTCGCCGTGCTCGGCGCCGGCGCGACGGCGTGGGACCGCGCGGCGGACCTGCTCGAGCTCGGCGCGGCGAGGGTCACGCTGTACATGCGGCGCCGCGAGGTGCTGGCCGTGAACCCCTTCCGCTACCTCGAGAAGGCGGGCTATCTCCGGCACTTCCGGTCGATGGACGACGCCGACAAGTGGCGGTGGATCCGGACCGTTCTGAGTTTCGGCCAGCCGCCCACCCAGGACGGCATCGACCGCTGCGCCGCATTCGAGAACTTCGCGCTCCATCCAGGCGCGACATGGGCCGATCTCTGCGAGACCAGCGCCGGCATCGAGGTCCACGGCTCAGACGGGTCGCGCGACGTGTTCGACCATCTGTTCGTCGGTTGCGGCTTTTCGATGGACCCCTCCGGCCGCGAGGAACTCCGCGAATTCGCGTCGAACATCAAGACCTGGGCGGAGGTCTACACGCCGCCGCCGGACTTCGCCGATCCCTGGTTGTCATCCTACCCATATCTCGACCGGCATCTTCAGTTCGTCGAGCGGGTCGCCGACAGCACGCCGGTGCTGCGGAACGTGTTCTGCTTCAACTACGGGACGCTCGTTTCGAACGCCCATTCGGGCGCGTCGCTTTCCGGGCTGCGCTACGGCATCGACCCGTTGATCCACGGCGTCACCTACGCGCTCTGGCGCGAGGACGAGCCGGAGCATTTCGCGAGGACGCTGGCCTGGTCTGCGATCGATGCCGATGCGAGCGCGCTGCGGCCGCGTACCCTTCGAGCGCCGGACGACGATTGAAGCGGTCACGGCGACCGCCCGGGGTGGTCGCCTGACACTGTGACGCCTGCATTGACGACCGACATTCTGGGGACATCGAGATGGATCCGAAAGGGCTTGTTGCGACGACGTCGCTCGTATCGGCGGCGATCGTCCTGTTCGCCACGACGCGGGCGTTCGCCGACCCGGTCGGCGCGGCGGCCGCGAGCGGCGCCTCCGCCCAAGCGAGCACCACGGCCGCCTCGAGCGGCGCCACGGGGGCGGCCGGCGCCACGGGAGCGACCGGCGGTTCGACGGAACAGATCATCGTCACGGGGACGCGCGACCCGCACGCCACCGCGCGGAACAGCGTGAGCCCGGTCACCGTCGTCACCGCCGCGCAGCTGCGCGCGACCGGTCAGCCCGATCTCCGCGCCGCGCTGAACCAGATCCTGCCCTCTCTCACCCTGCCGGTGCTCGCCGGCGGCAATGCCAACCTGGTCGACGCGTTCAGCCTGCGCGGACTGACGTCGGACCAGACTCTGGTGCTCGTGAACGGCAAGCGGCGGCATACCACCGCCGTCATCGCCGACTACGAGGGCCCGCAGACCGGCACGACGCCGGTCGACGTCGACATGATCCCGACGGCGCTGGTCGATCACGTCGAGGTCCTGCAGGACGGCGCCGCGGCGCTGTACGGCTCCGACGCGATCGCCGGCGTGGTGAACATCATCCTCAAGACCGACACCACCGGCGGCGACTTCCAGGCGATCAACGGCGGCTACTACGCGGGCGACGGCTTCACGTCGGGCGAGACGTTCGACAAGAACTTCGCCCTCGGCAACAGCGGCTTCTTCGATCTGAGCGCCGAGTACAAGCATCAGGACCACACGGTCCGGGTCGGGATCGACGACCGCGTCGGCGCGGCGCTCAACCCGTTCGTCGGCAACCCGGAGCTCAACCGCGAGACCATCGGCTACAACGCCGGCTACGACGTCACCGACGCGCTCAGCCTCTATTCGTTCGCGACGTTCGGGCACCGCAACGGCGAGGCCTACCAGAACTATCGCACGCCCGACACCGCGCCGCAGGTCTATCCGAACGGGTTCGTGCCGCAGATCGCCGTGGCGTCGAACGACTACAGTTTCACGGGCGGCATGAAGTACAACCTTCCGGACGGGTGGACGGCGGATCTCAGCACCACCTACGGCGGCGAGGCCGACGAGATCGACATCTTCGACACGATCAACCTCTCGCTCCTCGACGACACCGGGACAAGCCCGACCCGGTTCAAGAACGCGACCTTCGACGACACCGAATGGACGACGGATCTCGGCTTCAGGAAGTCCTTCGCCAACACGGTGTTCGCCTCGCCGTTCAACTTCGCGATCGGCGCGCAATACCGCTACGACACCTACGATGTCGGCGACGGCGACCCCAATTCGTTCTTCGGCAGCGGGCCGCAGGCCGAAGACGGATTGTCGCCGATCAGCGTCAGCCATTCCGGGCGCGACGTCACGGCCGGCTATATCGACGGCTCGACCCACGTCGTGAAGAACCTCCAGGTCGACCTCGCGGGACGCTTCGAGCACTACACCGACGCCGGCGACACCGAGACCGGAAAAGCCTCCGCCCGCTACGACCTGAACCGCTACTTCGCGCTGCGCGGCGCGGTGAGCAACGGGTTCCGGGCGCCCAACCTCGCCGAGGAACACTACACCAGCCTCGGCGTGCTGCCGACCGGGGCGCAGGGCATCCTGGCGGTCGATTCGACCGCCGCCCGGCTGCTCGGCGCGCAGCCGCTGAAGCCCGAGCGTTCCACCAATTTCAGCGCCGGCGCGTTGATCAACCCGATGGCGGACATGCATCTGACGCTGGACGCCTACCAGATCGATATCCGTGACCGCATCGTGCTCGGCGGCAACTACAACGGCGCACCCGCGATCGACGCGCTCGAAGGACAGGGCATCGTGCTGCCGCCCGGCATCATTCCGGACGACGTCTCGGCCCAGTATTTCGCCAACGCCGCGAGCACCCACACGCGCGGGATCGACATCGCCTGGAACTGGGTGACCCGGCTCGGCGAGTACGGACACGTCAACTGGGATGCGAGCCTCAACCTGAACGAGACGTCGGTGCTCAAGGTGGCCAACGACTCGAACGGCAACCCGCTGCTCAGCGAGCAGGGGATCGGCTATCTGTCCACCTACTTCCCGAAGAACAAGTTCATCATCGGCGGCCACTGGTTCTACAAGCGGCTCGATGTCGCGTTGCACGAGATCCGCTGGGGATCGGCGACGTCGCAGCTGCAGTACACGCAGGGCCCGAACGCCTTCTCCAACAGCCTCTTCGACGCCTTCGAGATCACGCCGCAATGGGTGACCAACGCGCAGGTCGGCTATAAGGTGACGCCGCGCTGGCGAGTGGCGCTCGGCGCGGATAACCTGTTCGACGCGTATCCGAGGGAGATCCCGCCTGACACCCAGTATCTCGGTGTCTACAAATACGACTACACGGTCGAGCAGGTCGGCATCAATGGAGGTTTCTACTATCTGCAGGCGAACTACGTGTTCTGACGCGCGGGCGCCTTCGTGACCGCGGCGACGAACGCCGCGGTGCTGGAGGCCGACGGCGTGCGCAAGCGGTTCGGCGCGGTCGAGATCCTTCGCGGAATGACGATGCGCGTGCGGCGCGGCGACGTCGTGTCGCTGATCGGGCCGTCGGGGTGTGGCAAGTCGACGTTCCTTCGCTGCGTCAACCACCTCGAAACGATCGACGGCGGTCGTCTCGAGGTCGACGGGCGCCTGATCGGCTACCGTGAAGTCGGCAACACGCTGCACGAGCTGCCCGAGCGGGACGTCGCCGCCGGGCGCGCCCGGATCGGCATGGTGTTCCAGCGCTTCAACCTGTTCGCGCACAGGACCGCGCTGCAGAACGTGACCGAAGGGCCGATCGTGGTCCAGAAGCGGCGCCGCCGCGAGGCCGAGGCCGAGGGGATGGCGCTGCTCGAGCAGGTCGGGCTGGCACACAGGGCGGCCGCGTATCCGTCCGAGCTGTCGGGCGGGCAGCAGCAGCGCGTCGCGATCGCGCGCGCGCTGGCGATGCGACCGAGCCTGCTGCTGCTCGACGAGCCGACCAGCGCGCTCGACCCCGATCTGGTCGCGGAAGTGGCCACGGTCATCAGGGATTTGGCGAGAATGGGAACGACGATGCTTCTGGTCACCCACGAAATGGGCCTCGTGCGGTCGGTCTCGACCAGGGTCGCGCTCGTCGACGACGGTCGCGTCGTGGACGAAGGGCCGCCCGGATCCATCCCGAGGCGGGCCGTCGCCGCGAACGATGTGGCGCGACATTGAGGCGGATCCATTGAGGCGCGGGACGTCTCGCACGGCGGCCCGCCTTCGGGCCGCGGCGCGCGTGCTGGCCTGCGCGGTGTCGGCGTCCGGATGCGGCTTCCCGAGCCTCGCCGCGGCAGCCGACACCGGACCCACGGCGGCCGGGTCGCTGCGGTCGTTGCTGACCCCCGCGATCCGCGCCAGCGGCACGCTCACCATCGCGACCGACGCGCATCATCCGCCTTGCGAAAGCTTCGCGGACGACAACACGACCGTGGTCGGCGTCGAGCCCGATTTCTGGAACGCGCTCGCGCGCGATCTCGGCGTCAAGCCCGTGGTAGCCTCGGTCGATTTCGCGGCGATCATCCCGGGCGTGAAGGCAGGGCGGTTCGACGTCGCCTTCGCGTGCATCTCCGATCAGCCGGAACGGGAACGCGAGGTCACCTTCATCGACTACGCCTACGGCGCCATCTCGGGTTACGTGATGGCGGGCCGTGCCGGCGCCGCCGGTTCGTCGGCCGATCTGTGCGGGCGGCGCGGCGGCGTGCAGATCGGCACCGACTTCGCGATCGGATTGCGGACGCTCTCGAAGCGCTGCACGGACGGTGGCAAGCCGCCCGTCACGGTGCAGCAATACCCGTCGGAAGCCGCCGTCGTGCTCGCGCTCTACTCGGGACGGGTCGACTTCATCCTCGACGACCGCCAGGCCGTGAAGCACATCCAGGCCTACTCGCCGACGCCGATCAAGCCGATCGACGTCGGCTTTCCGCCGGCGACGATCGGCGCCATCGTCGCCAAGGGCGACACGGCACTCGCGGCGGCGCTGAAGGCGGCTTTCGAGGCCATGCACCGGGACGGCACCTACGCCGCCATCATGTCGAAATGGTCGATCACGCCGCTGTCCCTCGATCGGCCCGAGATCGATCGCATCGGCGCCCGCTGATGTCGGCGGGGAGCCCGGTCGTCGCGACGGAGGACGCCCCGCCATCCGGTCGACCCGTGATACGGGCGAGGCGCCGGTCGTTCGTGCTGGCCGCCGCGGTCGCGCTGCTCGCGGCGGCGGCGGTCCGATCGGTCGCCGCCAACCGGAACTTCGAATGGTCGGTGGTCGGCGAATACCTCTTCTCGCCCTTCGTCCTCAGGGGCGTGTCCATCACGGTCGGCCTGACCTTCGCCGTGATGGCGGTCGGGATCGTGCTCGGGTTCGCCCTGGCGCTGCTGCGGCGCCGCGACACGTTGCTGCTCAACGCCGCGTACCAGGCCTATGTCTGGTTCTTCCGCGGCACGCCGCAGCTGGTCCAGGTCCTGTTCTGGTACAACATCGCGGCGCTTTACCCGGTGTACCGGATCGGCGTCCCCTGGCTTTGTCCCGACCTCGTGTCGGGATCGACCAACGACCTCGTCGGCCCGCTTTCCGCAGCGCTGCTCGGCCTCGGCCTGAACGAGGGCGCCTACATGGCGGAGATCGTGCGCGCGGGCCTCGATGCCGTCGACATCGGGCAGGTCGAGGCGGCGCAGTCGGTCGGGATGACGTCGCGCCAGGCTCTCCGCCGGATCGTCATCCCGCAGGCGATGCGCTTCATCCTGCCGCCGACCGGGAACCAGGTGATCGGCATGCTCAAGACCACCTCGATCGTCAGCACGATCGCGGTCGGCGAGCTCCTGTATTCGGTGCAGACGATCTATTCCCGCACCTTCCAGACCATCCCGTTGCTGCTGGTGGCCTGCGTCTGGTATCTGGCTCTGACGACCGTGCTGTCGGTCGGTCTCCGCTGGCTCGAGACGCGCGCATCGCCGCACCGCCGGCGACGCGCCTGACGCCGCGGCGGCGCGCGGCGAGCGGGGTTCATCCCGCGTTTCACCAGCGCGGGGCCTCGAAGCGGGCGAGTTCGTGCGCGATGTCGATCGCGTCGGATTGCCGGGACGCCCTGCGCGCGCGATAGGCGGAGCGGCAGGTTCACGGCAGTCCTGACCACGATCCGCCGCAGCGTTACGGGTCGCCGGCACGCGCAGCGCGGCAGGTGATCTGACAGAAACCGTCCGATGACACTTCGGTTGACGTGATCCGCCGCCAGCCCGTCCTCGCTGAGCCACTGCCCGAAGTGGATGTGCCCGAAGCCGGTCGGGTTCGCGCATCGGCTCTTCGGCAAGTCGCGTGCGATGAACAGTTCAGTATCCGATCGGCGAGCGGCCGAACCCGTTCGGACCGCTGCGGGTGACCGCCTGGACGTGAGGACTGGGATCGGGTGCCGACGTCGCGTGAGTTCGAGCGGGGGAGTGGCGCGAGTTCTGAGCCTGGCTCCAGCTCCAGCCAGCAGCTTGGATCACGGCCCTTGGCGTCGGGCCTTTCCGGGCATGCGCGAAGAGGATCCCGTCCAGACGATACTCCTCGCCTTCCTTTCGGGTCGGAACGTCAAACGCCCGGTAATTCGTTGACCGACACCGCCCGCCAGGCGCGGTCGTGGCGTTCGAGCACCGTCACCGACAGGTTCTGCACGGACAGGCGCAGCGCCTGCCCGGCCGTGAGGTCGAGCGCGTGCGCGACCGCGGCCCGGATCGCGCCGCCATGCGAGACGGCGACGATCTCGCCGCCGGCATGGCGTTCGGCGAGCGTCTCGAGCGCCGGGCCGACACGCCGGCACACCGCGTCGAAGCTTTCGCCGCGCGGCGGCACCTCGTCGGCGGCGAGTGGCCAGAACGGGTGCGCCGGCCTGCCGAGCAACGGCGGCAGCTCGGCGTGGCGCAGGCCCGCCCAGTCGCCGAGGTCCTGCTCGAGCAGTCCGTCGGCGATGTCGGGCGCGACCTCGTCGTCGCGGAAGCGGGCGATCGCCTCCAGCGTCCGGCGCGTGCGGCTGAGCGACGTCACGTACCACCTCGGGCGTGCCGGCAGCCGGCGCGCGAGCGCCCGATACATCGCGTCCTGCGCGACCAGGCTCTCGGGGCAGAGCGGCACGTCGCGGATGCCGTAGAGAAAGCCGCGCGCGTTCTCCTCGACCAGGGCGTGGCGGACCAGCCAGAAGCGCGTGACACCGGGCTCGAGGCTGACCGCGTCGAGGATGGAGGGGAGGACGGGCATCGGTGTTCAGGACTCCAGGGGTGCCCCGTAGCTCGGCTTCGGATCGAGCCGGGCAAGGCGGTCGTGGTGCCGCAGCAGCAGCGACAGCTTCTCGAGGCAGGCGAGCGCGTCGGCGATCTCGCGGGCGAGGCGTGCCTCGGCGTCGATCCCCTCGTGCGAGGGTTCGCCCGCGACGAGACGTGCGCCCGCCGAGATGCGGAGCGCGCCGGCGATGCCGCCGCGCCCGTCGGCCACGGGTGCCGGCTGGCCGACATGGCAGCGCAGCGAGGCGAGGAACCGCTCGGTGGCGCCGAGCCCCGGCGGCAGCGCCGGCAGCACGTCGGCGTTCAGCCAGGCGTAGAGGCGTCGCGCCTCGGCGAGCCCGAGCGGGGCGCCGTCCGCGCCGAGCACGAGGAACGGGATGATCGTCTGCAGGTCGTCCCACGCGAGCTTGGCGTCGCCGAGCACCGGGCGGCGGAGCGGCGGCGCGTCGACCGGCAGCAGCGACGGCGCGCGGGCGATGGCGTCGCGAACCGAGGCGGTGAAGCGTTCCATGATGGCGCGCTTGCGGGCACCCGGGACGGCGGCGAAGGCGTTCATCTCGGCGAGCGCCGCCTGCCAGCGGAGCGCCATGCCGGCGTTGGCGCCGCCGGGCAGGAACGCCGCCGCCGCGAGCTGCTCCGGCCAGTCGGCGCGGCCGCAATAGAGCGCGAGGCCGTCCGGCAGCCGTGCCGTCGCGAGTGCCGCCATCACCGGTTCCGGCACCAGGATGGCGCCGCAGAAGGGCGGCCCGGTGAAGAACTTCGAACCGGTGATCATCACCGTCCAGCCGACCTGGACGTAGGAGCGCACCCGCTCGGCGTTGAGCCGCGCCTGACAGGCGTCGACGACCACCGACAGGCCGCCGCGATGGGCGCGGCCGAGCCGGGACACGCAGTCGATCGACGGCGCGAGCAGGCCGGTCTTGGAGACGTCGAGGAAGTGCAGCAGCACGTGCTGCCCGTCGCGGCGAGCCTGCTCGACGAGGCGTGTCGCGTGCGCGTCGACCGCGTCGGGCGCCAGCAGCGTGCCGTCGGGCGCGCGCACGGCGAGGTCGGCGCGAACCGTATCGGCGGGCATGCCGTCGAGCAGCGCGCCCTTCTCGACGGCGTCGCCGCGCGCCGTGTCGATCGCGAAGTGTCGGCCGACGGAGGCGAGCGGCACGCCGCTGCCTGTCTCGTCGGGGGCGGTGAGCACGTTGCAGACCGGCTGGCCGCCGGCGCGCGCGGCGGCGACGATCGCGAGCGCCACGAGCTCGCAATCGGTCCCCGAGGCGGCGAGCACGATCCCGACGCCGGGCGGCAGCGCGTAATGGCGCGCGATCCCGGCCCGCGCCCGCCTGAGTTCGTGCACGAAGGCGTCGTCATCGCCGCCGAGCAGCGCCCGCGTGGCGCGCCGCCGCGCCTGCTCGGCGCCGGCGAAGCCGCGCTCCGACAGCGAGGATGCGGTGGACGACGCGTAGGTCACCGCCCAGGGGCGTGGCCGTGGGGCGCTGCCGTAGCCGTTCAGGCGCGTCGCGGGATCGGTCCGGAGCCGTGCGTCGCCGCCGGCGGCGAGCAGCACCTCGACCGGTCCGATCGCCGCCCAGCACGCGCCGATCCGCGCGACGGCAGCGTCGAGCCCGACGGCATCGTCGAGTGCCGCGCCCGGGGCGCCGAGACGACGCGCCAGCAGTCGGAGCGTCGCGGCGTCGGGCGCGGCGTCGGCCGCCAGCGTGCCGAGCCATGGTTCGGGCGCGGGTTCGTCCGGGGCGGCGTCGAGCCCGAAGAACAGGGCGGCGACGCGCGCCGCGGCGAGGAACGCGACGGCGTCGGGCACGCCGGCGTCGCGGTCGTCCGGATCGAGCAGCAGGGCGCGCTCGAGCGCGTGGCGAAGG
This sequence comes from Acetobacteraceae bacterium, assembly GCA_965199345.1. Lineage (GTDB taxonomy): Bacteria > Pseudomonadota > Alphaproteobacteria > Acetobacterales > Acetobacteraceae > CAXTPV01. The sequence goes on along the minus strand of CBDARA010000002.1, from coordinate 3,205,122 downwards.
TGGAACGCGATCGCCCGTCCGCCGCCTCCTGTCGAGGCCGGACCGAGAACGATGTCGAGACTGCCCCGGTCGGCGCGTGAAGCGAGCCGGAACGGCGACGGCTCGGCGAGGTCGAAGCGGATCCGCCGCCCCTCGGCCAGCACCCTGAGATCGGGGCGCTGCAGGGTCGCGAGCAGCGGCGCGCTCAGACCTTCGGCTAACACGCGGCGTCCGTCCCGGTCATTCGTGGCCTCGCCTCCGCGTCACCGCGCCCGATGTCCGCCGGCCGGTCCCGCCCGCCGACGCGTCGCCCGGGCACTTACCGGCTTTGTGCCCCGCGGGCGACGATTTTCCGCGCGTTCGCGTCCGCGCGCGCGGACCATCCGGGCACGCTCCTCCGGCGGCGCGACGCCCGGCGCGCTCCTCGCGCTTCGCGACCCTGGGCGCGCTTCTCGCGCGACGCGACCCCGGGCGCGCTCCTCGCGCGACGCGACCCGGGCGCGCTCCTCGCGCGACACGCGGCGCGCGAGACGCGGATGGCGCGCCGCGGCGGTCGATGATTGCCCTTCGCGGTCGCCGCTGTCAGTCTGCGGCCACCCGGCAGCAACGAGACCGAACGACATGCGGATCCTTTTGACAGGCGGCTGCGGTTTCATCGGCTCGGCCGTGGTCCGTCATATCGTCCGTGCGACCCGTCACGAGGTCGTCAATGTCGACGTGATGACCTACGCGGCGTCTCCCGACACGCTCGAGGAGGTCGGCGCGGATCCCCGTTACACGCATCTACGCGCCGATATCACGGACGCCGCCGCGATGGCGCACGCGTTCGCGACCCATCAGCCCGACGCGGTGATGCACCTCGCGGCCGAGAGCCATGTCGACCGCTCGATCGACGGGCCGTCGCCGTTCGTCCAGACCAACATCGTCGGCACGTTCACGCTGCTCGAGGCCGCTCGGCAGTATTGGCAATCGCTGCCGGGCGACCGCCGCGACGCGTTCCGTTTCCACCATGTGTCGACCGACGAGGTGTTCGGCGCACTCGGTCCGGACGACGCGCCGTTCACCGAGACGACGCCCTACGATCCGCGCTCGCCCTACAGCGCGAGCAAGGCGGCGTCCGATCACCTGGTGCGCGCCTGGCATCACACCTACGGGCTGCCGGCCTTCGTCAGCAACACGACGAACAATTACGGGATCTGGCATTTTCCGGAAAAGCTGATCCCGCTCGTGACCATCAACGCGTTGGAGGGACGTCCCCTGCCGGTCTACGGCGACGGCTCCAACCAGCGCGACTGGCTGTTCGTCGCCGATCACGCGACCGCGCTCGTGCGCGCGATCGAGCGCGGCGTTCCCGGCGAGACCTACGCGATCGGCGCGCGCCAGCCGCGCTCCAATCTCGACGTCGTGCACGCGATCTGCCGCACGCTGGACGCGATCGCACCCGACGGGGTCGGGCCGCGGGAGCGCCTGATCACCTTCGTCACCGACCGGCCCGGACACGACTGGCGCTACGAGATCGATCCCTCGCACGCCGAGCAGGCGCTCGACTGGAAGGCCGAGCACGATTTCGACCAAGGCATCCGGCGCACCGTGCAGTGGTATGTCGACAATCGCGCCTGGTGGACGGCGATCAGGGCGCGTCGCTACGACGGCCAGCGCCTGGGGACGGCCGCCTGAGATGGCGCGCGCTCCGAACACCGACATGAAGGGCATCGTGCTGGCCGGCGGCTCGGGCACGCGGCTGCATCCGATGACGCTGGCGGCGAGCAAGCAGCTGCTGCCCGTCTACGACAAACCGATGATCTACTACCCGCTCAGCACGCTGATGCTGGCCGGCATACGAGACATCCTGATCATCTCGACGCCCGAGGACCTGCCGCAGTTCAGGCGCCTGCTCGGCGACGGCGCGCAGCTCGGCTGCCGGTTCGAATATCGCGTGCAGCCCACGCCGGACGGTCTCGCCCAGGCCTTCGTGATCGGCGAGGACTGGATCAGCGGCAGTCCGTGCGCGCTGGCGCTCGGCGACAACCTGATCTTCGCCGACCATCTCGGCGTGCTGCTCCGGGCCGCGGTGTCGCGCCCCGAGGGCGCCACCGTGTTCGCCTACCAGGTGCGCGATCCGGAACGCTACGGCGTCGTCACGTTCGACGAATCGTCCCGCGCGCTCGACATCGTCGAGAAGCCCACCAACCCGACCAGCAACTGGGCGGTGACCGGTCTCTATTTCTACGACCACCGGGTGACGGAGTTCGCGCGCACCATCAAGCCGTCGCCGCGCGGCGAGCTCGAGATCACCGATCTGAACCACATCTACCTCGAGGAGGGTTCGCTGCACGTCGAGCGGCTCGGCCGCGGCTGCGCCTGGCTCGATGCCGGCCTGCCGGACAGCCTGCTGCAGGCGGCGACCTTCGTGCAGACCATCCAGGGACGCCAGGGCATGCTGGTCGGCAGTCCCGAGGAGGTCGCGTTCCGGATGGGTTTCATCGATCGCGACGCGCTGCGCGCGCATGCGAAGAAGCTCATCAAGACGGAGCTCGGGCGGCTGCTGGCCGACATCGCCGAGCACGCGTGATCCCATTGCTCCGACCGAATCTGGATTCTCGCGCATGAAGGCTGAACGCCTCCGCATCGACGACGTGGTGCTGGTGACAACGCCGCGGTTCGGCGACCCTCGCGGCTTCTTCTCCGAAACCTTCAACGCGCCGCGTATGGCGGACGCCGGCATCGCCGCGCCGTTCGTGCAGGACAATCACAGCCTGTCGGCACGGCGTGGCACGCTGCGCGGTCTCCATTGCCAGCTGCCGCCGCGGGCGCAGGGCAAGCTCGTGCGCTGCACGCGCGGCGCGATCTGGGATGTCGCGGTCGACGCGCGCGTGGGCTCGCCGAGCTACGGCACCTGGGTCGGCGCCGAGCTCTCGGCCGAGAACTGGTCGCAGCTCTGGATCCCGCCCGGCTTCCTGCACGGCTTCGTGACGCTCACCGACGACGTCGAGGTCCTCTACAAATGCACCGACCTCTACGACAAGGCGTCGGAGCGCGCGGTGCGCTGGGACGATCCCGATCTCGGGATCGACTGGCCGATCGAGCGCGACGTCGTCACCCTGTCGGCGAAGGACGAGGACGCCGCGCCGTTCCGCGACGCGCATGGCTGGTTCACGCGGTGAGCGGCGCCCGCACGATCCTGGTCACCGGCGGTCGGGGACAGCTCGCGACGTCGCTCGGGCGTGCGGCGCGCGCGCCCGGCGACCCCGAGATCCGCGTGGTGGGGCGGCCGGCGCTCGACTTCGACGATCCCGCCTCGATCGAGCGCGTGTTCGACGCGGCCGCCCCCGCGCTGGTGGTGAACGCCGCCGCCTACACGGCGGTCGATGCGGCGGAGACCGACCAGGAGGCGGCGACGCGCGCCAACCGCGACGCGCCGGCGCGTCTCGCGTCGCTCTGCGCGCGCGCCGGCATCCCGCTCGTCCATGTCTCGACCGACTACGTCTATGACGGGCGGAAGGGCGTGCCCTACGTCGAGACCGACGCGACGGCGCCGACGGGCGTCTACGGCCGCACCAAGCGGGACGGCGAGAACGCGGTGCTGGACGCCCACGACCGCGCGGTCGTGCTGAGGACGTCGTGGGTGTTCTCGCCGTATGGCCGCAACTTCGTCCGCACGATGTTGAACGCGCAGGCGAAGACCGCGACGCTGAAGGTGGTCGCCGACCAGCACGGCTCGCCCACCAGCGCGCCCGACCTCGCGGCGGCGATCCTCGCGATCGCGGCGCGCGGCATCGCGTCCGATCGGGCGGGCATCTACCATGCCGCCAATGAGGGCTGGACGACCTGGCACGGATTGGCGGTCGAGACGTTCGAGGCGGCCGCGCGGCATGGGCGCGCGAGGCCCGAATTGGTCGCGATCCGCACCGAGGACTGGCCGACGCCCGCGGTGCGCCCCGCCGACACCAGGCTCGACTGCGGCAAGCTCGCGCGCGCCTTCGGCGTGCGGCTGCCGCCCTGGCAACCCGCCGTCGCGGCGACCGTGGATGCCCTCCTCGCCGCCTGAGCGAGGCCGCCCGACCGCGACGGGCGCGCTGCGAGGTGGAGCCCGGACGTGACGGACGTCACCATCCTGCTCTCGACCTGGAACGGTGCGCGCTTCCTGCCGGCCCAGCTCGCGAGTTTCGCGACGCAGACGCATCGCGCACGCCGCCTTCGCTGGCGCGACGACGCGAGCACCGACGGCACCAGGGCGCTGCTCGAGGCGACGGACGGTGCGCCGCTCGCCGATGACGGCGTCCGGCGCGGCATCACCGACAGCTTCACCGCCCTGCTCCGCGCCCATGTCGCGGACGGCGCCCCTGGCCACGTCGCCTTTTCCGACCAGGACGACATCTGGCTGCCGGAGAAGCTGGCCCGCGGCGTCGCCGCCCTCGACGGCGTGCCGGCGTCGCGCCCGGCGCTCTACTGCGCGCCGCAGATGCTGGTCGATGCCGGTCTCCATACGATCGGGCCGTCGCCGCCGTTGCGCCGGCCGCCCGGTTTTCCGGACGCGCTGGCGCAGAACGTCGCGACCGGTTGCACGGTGATGGCGAACGAGGCGGCGTGCCGGCTGGTCGCCGGCATGCCGCCGCCAGGCGGCACGCTGCATGATTGGTGGGCCTACCTGGTGGTCTCGGCGGCCGGCGGCGCGGTGCTGGTCGATCGCGTGCCGACGGTGCTCTACCGCCAGCACGACCGCAACGCGATCGGCTCGCCGCGCTCGCGCCTCCGGCGCGCCGGCGGCGCCATGCGGCGGGGACCGGACGCGTTCATGTCGACGCTCCGCGCGCACGTGCGCGCGCTGTCGGCGCATGCGGACCGGCTCGCGCCGGCGTCGCGGGCGCTGCTGACCGAACTCGAGCCGGTGCTGGACGCGGGACCGCTCGCCCGGGCCCGTCTGCTGCGGCGGCTTCGGATCGCGCGGCAGACGGCGGCGGAGACCGCGCTGTTCCGGCTGTGGTTCGTGCTGGGGTGAGCACCTCGCGCGGGCCTACCGGCCTGTCTTGAGTGCGCGTTCGGTGCCCGCGAAGGCGAGGCCGAGGATCGCCGCGAGGGCGGCGTAGAGCAGGCCCGCCTCGAGGAGCGGGGTCGCCGTGAACGACGCCGCGGACTGGCGGCGGGCGGCGCCGGTGAGGTCGACCAGGGTGATGGTGCTGACCAGCGCGGTCGCCTTGAGCTGGACCAGCACCTCGTTGGCGAGCGCGGGCAAGCCGAGGCGGAGGGCGCGCGGCAGCACGACCGCGGACAGGATCTGGCGGCGCCGGAGGCCGAGGCTCGCGGCGGCTTCCCGCTCGCCGCGCGGCACCGCGTCGAGTGCGGCGCGGATCACCTCGGAGCTGTAGGCGCCCATGTTGAGCGACAGCGCGAGCACGGCGCACGGCCAGGCGTGTCGGAGCAGCGGCCAGAGCGCCGAATGGCGGACGAGGCCGAACTGCGGCAGGCCGTAATAGACGAGGAAGATCTGCACCAGCAGCGGCGTGCCGCGGATGATCGCGACGAAGGCGCCGGCCGGCCAGGCGAGGAGGCCGAGGCCGGAGCGGCGCGCGAGCGCGAGCAGCAGCGCCAGCGCGAACCCGAGTGCGGTGGTCAGGCCGAGCAGCTCGCCGGTGACGAGCAGCCCGGCGCCCAGGCTCGGCTCGGCGTTCAACCGACGGCCCCGCGGCGCGGCGCGGCGCTCGACCGGAGCCCCCGAGGGGCGGCCCGGCGCGCGACGGGCGAACCCGAGGCGCGGCGCTGCGGTCGACTGGCGGCGCCGAGGCGCGGCACGGCGCTTGACCGGCGGCCCGGCGGCCATGCGGCGCGGCGCTCGACCGGCGGGCCGGAGGCGCGGCGCGGCGCTCGACCGGCGGGCCCGAGGCGTGGCGCGGCGCTCGACCGTCGACCCCCGGCTCGGCCCAGCGCCCGACCGGCCGCCCCGAGGCCCGGCGCGGCGCTCGACCGGCGCCTGCGACGACCGGCCCTCATCGCGCGATCCCGCGGCGGGCGCGGCGTTCGAGGGCGGACTGCACCGGCTGCGACACGGCGCCGAACACGAAGTAGATCGCCGCCGCGGCGAGCAGGAACGTGAACGGCTCGCCGCTCGCCTGGCCGCCGGTGTCGGCCGTCCGCATCAGGTCGGGCAGGCCGATCACCGACACCAGCGAGGTGTCCTTGAGCAGCGCCTGCCACTGGTTGCCGAGCGACGGCACGGCGAGGCGGAGCGCCTGCGGCAGCACCACGGTGCGGAGCAGGGTCGCGTCCGACAGGCCGAGCGCGAGGGCCGCCTCCTCCTGGCCGCGCCCGACGGCGGCGAGCGCGCCGCGCAGCGCCTCCGACGCGTAGGCCGAGAAGGTAAGGCCGAGCGCGAGGCTGCCGGCGAGCAGCGGGCTCACGCTGACCGCGCCGCCCGTCGCGTGCCAGAGCGCGCCGCTGAGGGCGAAGAAGCCGACCAGCAGGATCACGAATTCCGGCACGCCGCGGAGCAGGCCGGTGACCCCGCGCACCGCGAGCCGCACGGCCGCGAGGCGCGAGCGGGAGGCGAGGCCGCCGGCGAGACCCCCCGCGAGGCCGATCGCGAGCGCGAGCGCGGCGACTTCGAGCGTCGTGCCGGCGCCGCGCGCGAGCGCCGGCGCGTAGGCGAGGAGCGGCGTCACCTGCGCGCGCCGAAGAGCCGCGCGCAGACGGGCCGCACGGCGACGGGCCGCGCCCGGATCGTCCGCGCGCCGACTGGCCGCGCGCCGACTGGCCGCGCGCAGATAGGGCACACACAGATGAGGCGCGCGCAGGCGAGGCGCGCGCAGACCGGGCGCGCGCAGACCGGGCGCGCGGAACGGGGCGGGCGGGGGGCGGTCACGCGAGCGCTCACGCCGCCGTGGTCAGGCGGCCGGCAGCGTCGGCGCGATCGAGAACGGAAACCAGCGCCTGTTGATGGTGGCGTAGGTGCCGTCGGCGAGCACCGCGCGGATGGCGGCGTCGAGGCGCGCCTTGGTCGCGGTGTCGCCGAGGCGGAGCGCGATCGCGGTGCCGCTGCCGAACACCGCCGGGTCGTCGATCGGCTTGCCGACGATCGCGAAGCCGCTCTGGCGCCCGATCCAGTCGGACGCCGCGCCCTCGTCGCAGAGGGTCGCGTCGATGCGTCCGTCGGCGAGGTCCTGGAAGGCCTGGAGCTGGCTCTGGTAGACCTCGACCGTCGTGGCCGGGGCGAGCTTCTCCTTGGCGTAGGTCTCGTGGGTCGTGCCGCTTTGCACGCCGATGGTCTTGCCGGCGAGCGAGGCGGGCGCGTCGGTGACGCTGCTGCCCTTCGGCGCCACCATCACCGCCGCGGTCCGGGCGACCGGCAGCGTGAACAGCACACGTCCCGAGCGGGCTTGGGTCACGGACATCTCGCTGTCGGCGGCATCGATGCGATGCGCCGCCAGCGCCGGGATCAGCCCGTCGAAATCCATGTTGACCCAGGTGCAATGGTAGTGCGCGCGGGCGCAGATCGCGTTGCCGAGATCGATGTCGAAGCCGCGCAGCGCGCCGTCCGGGCCGACGCTCTCGAAGGGCGCGTTGTCGGCTTCGACGCCGAGGCGGAGATCGGCGTCGGCGGCGCCGGCCGCGTGGCTGGACGCGGCGGGAAGCAGCAGCGACGCGGCCAGCAGGGCGACGCGGGTGGACACGGGCGGCATGGGCGGAACCTCGGACGCGATGCGGGGCGGGCGGGGACAGGCGAAGCAAGCACGATGCCGGGCGGCACCGTCGCGGGCCGTCGGCGGTGGTTCAGGGGCGCAGGCGGTAGAGCACGGTGCGGCGGATGTCGCGATCCTCGAGCTCGCGCGACACCGGCACGTCGAACACGAGGCCGGTGTCGTCGAGCGTCGCGTCGGCGGGGCGGTAGGCGCGTCCGGGATCGGCCAGGAGCACGGTCGCGCCGTCGCGCGCGAGCGTGCGGAGCCACGGCAGCACGTGGCCGGTCATCGGCGCCTCGTAGCAGATGTCGCCGCAGAGCACGACGTCCCAGCGGTTCGGGGTGCCGACGAGGTCGGCGGCCTCGGCGTGGACCGTGACGCCGTTCAGCGCGGCGTTGTGGCCGATCGCGGCGATCGCCAGCGGGTCGATCTCGGAGGCCTCGACACGGGCGGCGCCGGCGCGGGCGGCGGCGATCGCGGCGAGCCCGCCGCCGGCCGCGAAGTCGAGCACGCGACGGGCGGCGACGGCGGCCGGCGTGTCGAGCAGGTGGCGCGCCAGCGCCTGCGCGCCGGGCCAGGCGAACGCCCAGTAGGGCGGCGCCACGCCTTCGCGTTCGAGGAACAGCTCGGTCGCGTGCCAGAGCGGGGTGATCTCGGTCGCGAGCGCGAGCCTGATCTCGGGTACCAGCGACGCCGCCGCGCACGCGGTGTTGGCGCGGATGAAATTCTCTGGATTATTCAAACCCGCGGCCCAGCGGGCGGCCGGCCGGGCGGGCGATCACAGCAGCCGCCCGCCGGCCAGCGCGAGGGCGACCGCGAGGCCGACCTCGCGATTGGCCCTGAACAGGCGAAGGCAGAGGGCGGGCGAGGCCGGATCGAGCCGTCGCAGCTGACGCGCGAGCAGGGCGGCCGGGAGCGCCAGCAGCAGGAGCGACGGCGGCCGGTAGGACGCGGCGAGCATCGCGAGCGCGAGCAGCACGACCGTCGCGGCGTAGGCGAGGCCGACGAACAGCCGCGCGCGGGCGGCGAAGCGGCGGGAGGTCGAGCGCACGCCGACGCGGGCGTCGTCGGCCATGTCCTGGAAGCCGTAGACCGTGTCGAAGCCGAGATCCCACGCGATCGCGGCGGCGTAGAGCGCGGCGGCGGCGGCATCGAACCGCCCGGTGGCGGCGACGTAGCCCATCGGGGCGCCGAAACCGAAAGGCAGGCCCATGACCAGTTGCGGCCACCAGGTGACGCGCTTGGCGAGCGGGTAAAGCGCCACCAGCACGAGGGAGCCTGCCGCCATCGCCCAGTTGAGCGGCCGGAGCGCGAGCAGCACCAGGAGCGCGATGGTGAGCAGAACCGCCAGGAAGACCGCGGCCTCGGCGAGGCCGAGCGCGCCGGAGGCGAGCGGGCGGCCGCGCGTGCGCTCGACCTGGCGGTCGATGTCGCGGTCCCACATGTCGTTGACGACGCAGCCGGCCGACCGCATGGCGAGCGCGCCCGCGGCGAACAGCGCGAACAGGATGGCGAGGCGGCCGGGCGTGCCGCCGCCGAGCAGCAGGCCCCACCAGCCGGGCAGCAGCAGCAGCCAGGTGCCGATCGGGCGGTCGAGGCGGGCCAGCAGCGCGTAGGCGCGGAGGCGCGGCGGCAGGCGGAACACCCAGCCGGTTCCGGCGATGTCGGTGTGCGGCGCCGGCGCGGTGGTGTTCTGATGCGCAGCGTCGGGTCGCGCCACCGGCGCGGTGGTGTCGGGTCGCGCCACCGGCGCGATGGTCTCGGGTGGCGCTGCCGGCGCGGTGGTGTCGGGTGGCGGCGCGGGCGCGGTGGTGTCGGGTGGCGCCGCTGGCGCGGCGGCGTCGGAATGCGCCGTGGGCGCCATGCGTCGATGTCCTGGTTTTCTGGGGCGGCACACTACAACCGTCCGGTGCACGGGCGGGAGGGGAGGAGAGCACGCATGCGCGACGCGCCGAGGCTCCATCTCGCGACCACGCTCGAGGACGGCGTGCGCGTGACGCTCGACGAGAAGCGCTGGCACTACCTCGCCCATGTGCTGCGGGCGCGGCCGGGCGACGCGGTGCGGGTGTTCAACGCCACCGACGGCGAATGGGCGGCGCGGATCGCCGACGCCGGCGCCTCGAAGCGGTCCGGGGCCCTGGTGATCGGCACGCGGACGCGGCCGGGCGGGGTGGCGGACGGACCGACGCTGCTGTTCGCGCCGCTCAAGCGCGACGCGACCGACCTCGTGGTGCGGATGGCGACCGAGCTCGGCGCCGCCGCGATCGTGCCGGTGATCACCGCGCGCACGATCGCCGAGCGGGTCAACGTCGAACGGCTGCGGCTGATCGCGACCGAGGCGGCCGAGCAGTGCGAGCGGCTCGACGTGCCGTCGGTCGCGGACCCGACGCCGTTCGCCGCCGTGCTCGGCGGCTGGACGGGCGGCTCGATCGCGATCGCGGTCGAGCGGGACCGGGCCGGGCGACGCGCGCTCGGGAGCGGCTCTCGCGGCGGCGGCGCGGCGCCGCGCGCGCTGCTGGTGGGGCCGGAAGGCGGGTTCGCGCCGGACGAGCTTGACGCCGTCTCGGCCTGCCCTTTTATCCAGCCGGTCTCGCTCGGGCCGCTCGTGCTGCGCGCCGAGACGGCGGCGGCGGCGGGCTTGGTCCTGCTCCGCGCCGAGCACGACCAAGCCCTGCTCGTTCCGCCGGGGCAGCGTCAGCAGGAGCGGCAGCAGGGTGTGAAGGTGGATGTCGAACCCGGGTGACGAAGACGCGACGCCGATCACCGGCGTCGGGCAGCTCGCGCTGCATCTCGCGTCGGGCGGCAAGCCGCGCGACGCGTGGCGGATCGGCACCGAGCACGAGAAGTTCGGCTTCAACCGGCGCGACAACCGGCCGGTCCCCTACGCGCCGGGCGGGATCGAGGCGGTGCTGGAGGGTCTCGCGCCGCTCGGCTGGAAGCGGGTCGAGGATGCCGGCACGCTGATCGGGCTCGCCCGCGGCGGGCGTTCGGTCTCGCTCGAGCCGGGCGGACAGTTCGAACTGTCCGGCGCGCCGGTCGAGACGCTGCACGAGACGGTGCGCGAGATGGGAAGCCATTTCGACGAGCTCCGCGAGGCGGCCGATCCGCTGTTCGTCGGCTTCGCGCCGCTCGGTTTCCATCCGCTCGCGCGTCGCGACGACATGCCGATGATGCCGAAGAGCCGTTACGGCATCATGAAGCGCTACATGCCGCTGGTCGGCACGATGGGGCTCGACATGATGTTCCGCACCTGCACGGTGCAGGTGAACCTCGATTTCGCCGACGAGCGCGACATGGTGCGGAAGATGCGCGTGTCCGCGCAGCTGCAGCCGGTGGCCACCGCGTTGTTCGCGAACTCGCCGTTCACCGAGGGGCGGCCGAACGGGTTTCTCTCGTATCGGGCGCAGGTCTGGACCGACGTCGACAACGCGCGCGCCGGCATCCCGGCGATGCTGTTCGAGGACGGGTTCGGTTTCGAGCGCTACGTCGAATGGATGCTCGACGTGCCGATGTATTTCGTTTCGCGCGACGGCAGGCTGCGCGACGTCGCCGGCGCGTCGTTCAGGGCCTGGCTCGCGGGGCGGGAGGAGCGGCTCGCCGATCTGCGGCCGACGGTCGGCGATTTCGCCGACCACCTGACCACCGCGTTTCCCGACGTGCGGCTGAAGCGTTTCCTCGAGATGCGGGGCGCCGATGCCGGCTCGCCGGCGATGATGGCGGCGCAGTCGGCGCTCTGGGTCGGGCTGCTCTACGACGACGCATCGCTCGCCGCCGCCGAGCGCCTGGTGGCCGAGGCGCCCTGGCGGGACTGGGTCGCGCTCCGGTCGCGGGTGCCGCGCGAGGGTCTCGCCGCGACCTTGCCGGACGGGCGCGATCTCCGGCACGTCGCGCGCGCGGTCGTCGCGATCGCGCGCGACGGGCTCCGCGCCCGCGCGCGCGACGAGGCGGCGCTGCTCGCACCGCTCGACGAGATCGCGCGCGGCGGGCCGACCCAGGCGGAGCGGTGGCTCGCGCGCTACGAGGGACCCTGGCGCGGCGATGCGTCGCGGATCCTGGCCGAGGCGGCGGTCTGAACCGAGGCGGCGTCGTGCCCCGCGGGAAAGATGCCGAAGCGGTCTTCCGGACCGAACGGCGCGAGGGACATGCGAGGTCGGCCGGCGGCGTCGCGGCGAGCGGCGTCACCATCGTCCATGCCGATCGATCGATGTCGCGGCCGCATCGGCCGGCCGCGTGCGCGCATGGCGTCCGTCCGACATGACGGAGGACCCTGGCAGGGGCGACAGGCTGTCCTTGACGACCGCGCATCGACGCTCGGCACCGGGCCGTCGGCCGCCGCGATCGTCTCTCGCCGGGCGCCGCCGAAATCGCGGCGACAAGGAAACTTCGCGCGCCGACCTCGGTTGCGAGCGCAACCCAGGAGAGCACCATGTCCAAGCCCGACAGTCTCGCGACACTCTACGCCGACGAACTCAAGGATCTCTGGTCGGCCAACAACCAGATGACGCGTGCCGTGCAGACGCTGAGCCAGAAGGCGCACGATCCCAAGCTGGTCGAGATGCTCGCGACATCCGTCGACGGCATCGGCAAGCACACCGCGTCGTTGAGGACGCTGGTGCAGGAGACCGGCGAGGAGGCCGAGCCCGAGCATTGCCGCGGCATGGAAGGCCTGGTGCAGGAGGCGCTGAAGCACGGCGTCGAGGAAGCGCCCGATGACGGCGAGCTCCGCGACATCGCGATCATCACGCAGTATCAGCGGATGTCGCATTACGGGATCACCGGTTTCGGGTCGGTCGCCGCTCTCGCCGAGGCGCTCGGCAAGAAGGAGCATGTCGCCACGCTCAAGCAGATCGTCTCCGACATCTACAAGTCCGACGAGTATTCGAGCCATCTCGGCGAGGCGGCGGCGAAGCACGCGGCGCAGCACGCGTCGTGACATCCGGCCGGTGCGGGAGGAAGCTCCCGCACCGGCCTCGCGCGGTGACCTGTAGTCGCCGGAGGATCGAGGTCCGCGGATCGACGATCGGCTCGCGTGGACGCACCGGGTATGAAGTCTGCTGAGTCGGCGCGCGTGCTCTCGGTCCTGGTCTTCGCTGCGGTGGCGGACTGGAGCCGCAATTGATCAGGGCGTTGTCGTATCTCGCGCCCGAGATCCCCGCCTTCGTCATCGCGGTCGCCGCCTCAAGCTTCTGGGCTCGACCTTCTCGACCCGTCTGGTTGGTCGCCTGTCTTGGCTACGTTCTCCTCGACGGCGCCGTCACCCTAGCAGGCTACCACCGGATCCCTGGCCTGCATTGGAACTGGCTCGGAAAGGCGTTCTCGATCGCGCTGGCCGGCGCGGTGATCCTGATCCTGAGGCCGGGTCGGAACGAACTCCCGCTCGGCTTCCCGACCGACAAGGTCGGTCGGCGCTGGACGATGTCGGGCATTCTCGCGGCCTGCCTGTTCAGCGGCACCGTCAACTTCATGATCCCCGATCACGTTTTCCCAAACGCAGAGACGATCGCCTACGAGGCCACGATGCCTGGGGTCGCAGAGGAGCTCTGCTGGCGCGGCCTCGTGTTCGTGCTGCTCGGACGCGCGTTCTCCCGCTCGGGTCGTGCTCCGAACCTCGTTCCCGCCGCGATCTGCGCGACGTTGCTCTTCGGCCTGGGTCATGGCTTCAGCGTCGACAACGGATCTTTCCGATTTGCCTGGCTGCCGTTCGTCTATGCGACCATCTTCGGCGCGGGCATGGCGGTGCTGCGCCTGCGCGCGAAGAGCCTCGCGGGCCTGGTCGTCACCCACAATCTCGCGAATGTCTGCGGGGAACTGGCCGGCGGTCTTTCATGAACAGTTCTCGCCCGGCGGATGGAAGCAGTGCGAGGTCCTCGCCGCTTGGCCGAGTTCCCGGCGCCGGCGCGGAGCCGCCCGCGATCTGAGTGCATCGGCGGGAACCGGACCCCGGGTTTTGAGCCGATGGTGCTTTAGCCCCCGATCTCGATCGTCGCGACGCCGGTGACCGCGCGACGGAGCGTGCCCGTCAGTGTCGCGATGCGGACGTCGCCGGCGCCGGACAGTGTCAGGCTCGCGTCGCCGACGGTGCCGCCGAACGCCGCGCGGGCGGCGCCGCTGCTCTGGATGACGAGATGGCCGATGGTGCCGTCCGTCACCGCGACCGTGCCGGCGCCCGACAGGTCGAGCCGGAGCGACGGGGTCCTCGCGTCGGCGATCGCGATGTCGGCGTCGCCGGCGCTGCGCACGACCGCCGGTCCGGACAGCGAGCCGATCCTGATCTCGGCGTGGCCGAACAGGTCGAGTTCGAGCGTGGCGATCTGCGAGGCGCCGAGCGTGACCGCGCCCGAGACGTGCGCCGCGAGGGGTCCGCCGACCGCGCCGATCGCATACGCGGACGCGCCGCTTTCCTCGAGCGTGATCGGCGTCGCGGGCGGCACGCGGATCGCGAGCACGAGCGTCGGCGACGCGGCGGCGTCACCGTCGGGCTTCCAGCAGGCGCGCGCGGGGTCGACGCGCCGGATCGCGGTGGCGCCGCCTCGCGGGCCGACGGCGAGTTGCGCGATCTCCTCCGGGTACGACGCCGTGGCGGCGATTCGGATCGCGTCGCCGTCCGACGCGGGGTCGATCGTCACGCGTGCCGCGCAGGGCGACGAGATCTCGAGCGAACGTCCGGCGACGTCGAACTCGCGCGACGCGCCGTGCGCGGCGACGCTCGCCGACAGTGCCGAGATGGCGGTGATCGCCAACAGATGGCGTGGCTGACCCATGAATCGGTTCTCCGATGGCTGTCGGAGCGATCATCCTCAAGAATCATGCCGGCCGGAGGTCGCCCGCGTTGCCGACGATCGCGTCGGCGAGCAGCGACGCCGGGCCGTGCAGGAGGGCGGCACGGCCGGTCACCACGAAGTCGATCGAGGGCGCCTCGGGGAGCGCGCTCGCGCTCGCGGCCTCGACCAGGCCTGGTCCGAGCACCTGCCGCGACTGCAGCGAGACGCCGATCCCGGCCTTCACCGCGGCGAGCAGGCCGGTGAGGTTGCCGCTCGTGGCGGCGAGCCGCCAGGGCCGGCCGGCGGCGTCGAGTGCGCGCGTCGCGAGCGCGCGGGTGAGGCTGCCGAGATCGTCGTAGGCGACGAGCGGCACCGGGTCGTGAGCGGCGAGCGCGAGCAGCGGCCCCGCGACCCAGACCGGCCGCTCGCGCCAGACGACGCGGCCGCGCGCGGCCTGGCCGCCGGCCGGCGGCGATGCGCGCTTGGCGAAGACGAGGTCGAGTTTTCCCGCGTCGAGCGCCTCGCCGAGACGGGCGCTGAGGCCGACGGTGAGGTCGAGGTCGATCGCCGGATGGTCGCGGGTGAAGCGGCCGAGCATCGCCGGCAGCCGGTCCATCGCGAGATCCTCCGACACGCCGAAGCGGATCCTGTCGCGGCTCGCGGTGCCGGCGAGCCAGGCGGCGGCGCGCGCCTCGGCGTCGAGGATCTCGCGGGCGAAGCCGAGCAGCGTCTCGCCGTCGGCGGTCGCGACGACACGGTGGGTGTCGCGGAGCAGCAGCGCGCGTCCGGTGGCCAGCTCCAGGCGGGCGACGTGCTGGCTCACGGTCGATTGCCGGAGGCCGAGGGCGCGGGCGGCGTCCGAGAAATGACGCGCCTCCATCACGGCGCGAAAGGAGCGGAGCTGGACGGGGTTCAGCAGGCGAGCGTTCATCACGTTCCATGATGACTGTGAAGCCTGGATTGTGGGTCGCCGGGCCACGAGGTTCCAGCCGGCGGTTTCGCGCAGACGCGGGCCACAGCGATTGGACGGACAGATTGATGACCACGAAACCGGAATCCACGATGTCCCGCCGCCGCATGCTGGCGGCGACGGCGCTCGGCGGCGCGGCACTCGCCGGCACGGCCGCGGAGGCCGCGCCGCGCGGCTACGGCAACCCCGACGCGCCGGCGGAAGGCAAGCTCAACGCCGCCGTCCCGAGCGCCGCGAGCGATCCCGGCCCGGAAAATCCCGCGCTCGCCGGGCAATTCCCGTCGTTCCAGGATCCGCCGCCGACCGACGTCAACGGCATGCCGCTGTTCTGGGCGTCGTTCAGCAACGCGCACAAGCGCTATCAGAGCGGCGGTTGGGCACGCGAGGTGACGCAGGACGATTTCGCGATCTCCGAGGACATCTCGGGCGTGAACATGCGCCTGTCGGCGGGTGGCATCCGCGAGATGCACTGGCACCAGCAGGCGGAATGGGCCTACGTCTCGAACGGTTCCATCCGCATCACCGTGCTCGACGCGCTCGGCCGGCCGCAGGTCGCCGATGTCGCGGTCGGCGGGCTCTGGTATTTTCCGCCGGGACTGCCGCATTCGCTGCAGGGTCTCGGGCCGGACGGCGGCGAGTTCATCCTCGCCTTCGACAACGGGCACGCGTCCGAGTTCAACACGCTGATGCTGACCGACTGGCTCGCGCACACGCCGCCCGAGGTGCTGGCGAAGAATTTCGGCGTTCCGGCCGACACCTTCGCCAAGATCCCGCTCGACAACCTGTGGATCTTCCAGGGCGACGTGCCGGGCCCGCTCGCGTCCGACCAGGAGGCGGTTCGCGCGACCGCCGGCGTGCCGCCGAACTCCTTCGTGTTCGATCTCGGCGGGGTGGCGCCCGTGAAGGCGACGCGCGGCGGCAGCGTGCGGATCGCCGACAGCGCGACCAACTTCGCCGTGTCGCGCACCGTCGCGGTCGCGCAGGTCAATGTCGCGCCTGGCGGCATGCGCGAACTGCACTGGCACCCGAATGCCGACGAGTGGCAGTACTACGTGAAAGGCCAGGCACGGATGACGGTGTTCAACACCGGGCCGAAGGCGGAGACGGCCGATTTCAGGGCAGGCGATATCGGCTACATCAAGAAGAGCTTCGGTCACTACATCGAGAATACGGGTCCGGACGAGCTCGTCTTTCTGGAGATCTTCAAGACCGACCGCTACGAGGAGGTGTCGCTCACCGACTGGCTGACCCACACGCCGCCCGCGATGGTCGCGGCCCATCTCGGCATCGACCTCGCGGTGATCAAGCGATTCCCGCGCGGGCGTCCGGACGTCGTGCCGGTCTGAGGGTCGATCCGGCGCGCGGGGGTATGATCGCCCCCGTGCGCCGGATCCGGACGCGTCTTACTGGCCGACCAGCAGCGGCGCGAACATGCCGCCTTGCACCGGGCGCGCCTCGAACTGGTTGAACGAGGTCTGGCCGGTGGGGTCGTAGAGGTCGGGATACGGGTTCCCCGACTGCGTGGTGTTCGCGTAGGTGTAGACCTCGTCGACGATCGCCTGCTGCAGCGACGCGCTTTCGAGTGCGGCGCCGGTCCAGAGATCCCAGTCCGATTTCGCGATGGTGGTCGCGACGCCGTTCTCGTCCAGCGTCTCGGGCTGGAGCGGGACGCCGAGCGGCTGCTCCTGTGACGCGAAGAAGCTCGCTTCCTCGGTGAGGATGTATTGCGGGATCAGGTTGAGGTGCAGGAGGTTGTTCGGGAACGCGTTGTAGAGGAGCACCCAGTCGGTGTCGGCCTCCCCCGTGGTGTCCGCGCTGTAGGCGTTGGCGGCCTCGCGGTAGGTGTGCAGGAGATGCGTGCCCGCGGTGTTCTGCGACAGTTGCGCCCAGGTCTGGATGCCGGACTGCGCCGCGTTCGCGTAGGTGGTCGCGTCGCCCGTCATGCCGGCCATGCTGGCGATCTGGCCGAAGGCGGCGACGCCGCTGATCCCCTTGAGCGCGAGATTGACGCTGTGCGCGACGGGGCCGGCGAAGTCGTCGGTCTGGTTCTGGAACTGCGGGTCGACGGCGTTCGAGTACGAGACGCCCGCCGGCACGGTCAGCAGGTAGTCCGCCCATTGCTTGAACAGCGCGTAATGCGCGTTCGCGTATGTCGCGGCCTCGCTCGCCGATACGCGTTGCATGTAGGCATCCGCCATGATCAGCATGTTGGCGGTTTCCTCGACCGGCATGTTCTCGCCGCCGCCGTCGTTGTGGCCGGTCGCGTTCGGGTAAGTCGCACCGAGATCGTGCGGCGAGTACAGTTCCGGCCACTGGCCGGACGAGGCGTAGTCAATCACCGGCTCGATCAGGTAACGGACGAGCTCGGGGTTCGAGTAGAGGAAGGCGGGCATGGCCGGATACATCACGTCGACGGTCTGGACGTTGTCGTCGCTGCTGATCTCTTCCAGGAACATGTAGGGGTTCTTGGTCGTGCCGGTCAGCTCGGTGGCGGCGAAGGCCTGCCGCAGGCTCAATGCGGTCAGCGCCGCGTAGTGCGTGCCGCCGATGGCGGTCGAGACGCTGGCGATGCTGGTGTCGAGCTTGTTCGCGCGGGCGAGCGCGCTCGTGCTGTCCTTGTAGGCGAACGCCAGCATGGCCTCGTACGACGGGAAATACTGCTTCCAGAGCGATTGCTGCGCCGTGCCGAGATAGTTGATCGCGGGCGAGCGCACGCGTCCGATCAGCAGCGTGAAGGGCTGCGTCGGCGTCGTGCCGACGAAGCCGAGCGAGCGCGCGAAGCCGAACGTCGGATACTCGTTGTCGATCGCGCGCGGCTGGTTGGTGTCGTCGGTGTTGGTGAGCACGCCGTGCGCGATGAACTGGCCGCGTACGACGGTATCCTCGCCGCTCTGCGTCGACAGGCCGTCATTGGCCTCGGTCGCCCAGAGCACGGTGCCCCAATCGGCGAAGTTGCCCGTCTGCTGGAAGACGGTCGGATGCGTCGGCTTGATCGTCCAGGCGCTGAGGCTGCCGCTGCCGGCGGTGCCGTCGGCGTTGAGCTTGATGGCCTTGGGCGCCCAGTTCACGAATGCGGTCTCGTTGCCGCTCGCCCACTCGGCGCTGATGTCGAAATAGATGCTGACCGTGTGCGTGGCGCCGTCGGCGCTGGCGGCCGTCACCATCACGTCCGACAGCGGCATGCTCAGGCGCTTGAGGTCGGTCGCCTCGACGGGCGAAAGGAAATCGACCGTGAGGTTCACGCCCCCGCCCGTGAGCGTGAAGATCGACTGCGTCGACGTCGTCTTGAGCGCGGTCTGCGTCATGGTGTGCGGAATCGCCGGCGTCGTCGCGGGGGCACCGAGGAACAGGTAGGCCTGACCGTCGATGTAGGCGATCCCGGTCATCGCCTTGACCGTGCCGTCCCAGTGCTGCGGCCAGGTGCCCGGCAGGATGCCGCTGCCGTTCTTCAGCCAGACGTTCAGATAGGGACCGCGCGTGACCAGCGGTGCCGCCGGCGGATGGATCGGCGTGAAGGTCTGCGCACCGGCGGTCGCCGCGAGCGTGGTCAGCGCGGTCGCCGACAGGAACATGGACGCACGACAGCGCCATGACGATCTTGCCATTCGTTTTCTCCCATGTCGCCGCTTGTGTCCGCGGCGGTGACGCATCACGACATGGTTTCCGACCATTGCCTAACGCACCCGTAATCACATTTGTTTGATGTGAATCCCGGAGTTGTCGTCAACGCCTTGCGGACGGGTTCACCTCGCGGCGTCTGCTGGCCGTCGCCGCGTGTCGGGCCATGTTCCCGCGCGCACCGGGCTGGTGGGCAAACCCGTTCGTCGCGGCACGACGGCGACGGACCGGTTCCGATCCGGCCACCATCCCGGTCCCGGCGTGCTCGTCGACGGTCCGAACCTCTGCCTCGGCGTGCGCGGAGCATCGCGCACCGGACGGTGACGACCGGTCGCTGCGACTTGCGGCGCCGCGACGGGTGGTTTCGTATGCGTGACTGCATGCGCGAGCACATGGAGCGCGCCGATGGCCAGAGCGCTGGTTCCTCTCTGTCTCCTGCTGATCGCGTCGTGCGCGGACGACACGAGGCCCGACCCCTGGCGCCGCGTCGCGCTGTCGATCCCGGTGCGCGATGACGGCGGCACGACCGATCTCGTCGGCCTCGCCTGCCGGCCGTCGGGCGACGCGCGCGCGACCGTCGTCGTGATCAATCACGGTTCGCCATCGAACCGCATGCGGCCGTTCAAGGCGTTGTTCCCATGCGACGACGAGGCGTCGGCGTGGTTCCTGCGACGCGGCTTCGTGGTGGTGGAGGCGCTCCGCCGCGGCTACGGGGCGACCGGCGGCGACTGGGCGGAGAGTTACGGCGCGTGCGACGAGGCGGACTATCTCGATGCCGGTCTCGCGGGCGCGCGCGACGTCGACGCGACCGTCCGGACCGCGCTCGCGCTCCCTTTCGCGAGGCCGGACGGCGCCGTCGTGATCGGGCAGTCGGCGGGCGGCTGGGCGACGCTCGCCTATTCGAGCCTGCCCCATCCCGGCGTCGCCGCGCTGATCCTGATGGCGCCGGGGCGCGGCGGGCACGCGGGGGGCGAGGCGGACGGGAACTGCCGGCCGGACCGCCTGGCGGCGGCGGCGGGCACGTTCGGCACGACGTCGCGGGACGGGCTGCTGTGGGTGTCGACGGAGAACGACAGCTATTTCGACCCCGCCCTGGTGGCGTCGATGCAGCACGCCTTCGCGGCCGCGGGCGGCGTCGCGACGGTGCGCCATCTCGGGCCCTACGGAGAGGACGGCCACCAGCTGTTCTTCGGGGCGGGCGGTTCGGCGATCTGGGGTCCGGTCGTCGCGTCGTATCTCGCGTCGCGGGGCGTCGCCGTGCCGCCCGGCTGATCGCCCTCGCGGTCCCGGCGCGGGATGCGCCGGTTCGCGCGTCCGCCTTTCCTGGCGGGTCTCGCGCGAGGCCGGCCTCCGCCCGGTTCGCACGGTGGTCGCGCGCCCGGATCGGATGTCGAAGACGTCGCGGGTGGCCGAAGGCTTGTTCGTCGCCCGCGTCGCGACGTCCGGCATCCGTCGGGCTCGCTCCCGTCGGCTGGCCTATGCTCCGCGCTCGTGCGGACCAGCCGGACCGCGGGCGGGCGAGTGTCGCGCCCCGTTGCGCGACGGCATCCCTCGGGCTCGTCCTGGCGCTCGACGGCGGGGTTCTGGTCGCTACCCGAGTGCCAGCAGCGCACGCACGTGGGCCGCGAGATCGTCCATCGCGAAGGGCTTCGGCAGCACCTGGACGTAAGCGTCGTCGAGCGCGCCGTCGCCGAGCGCGTTCTCGGCGTAGCCGGTGATGAACAGGACGCGGAGGCCGGGCCGGACCGCGCGGGCCGCGTCGGCGAGCTCGCGGCCGTTCATGCCGCCCGGCAGGCCGAGATCGGTGACCAGCAGGTCGATCGGCGTGCCGCCCCGCAGCGCCGCGAGGGCGGCGGCGCCGTCGCCGGCCTCGATCGCCGCGTAACCGAAATCGCGCAGCACCTCGGTCACCAGCGCGCGCACGGTCGGCTCGTCGTCGACCACGAGCAGGGTCGCGTCCGTCGGCACGACCGCGTCGCGGGCGGCGGCGGGCGCGAGGCCGGGATCGAGCAGGCCGTGTTCGTCGCGCGGCAGGGTCAGGTGGACCGTCGTGCCGCAGCCGACCGCCGACACGATCCTGACCTCGCCGCCCGACTGGCGGGCGAAGCCGTAGACCATCGACAGGCCGAGGCCGGTGCCCTGGCCGATCGGCTTGGTGGTGAAGAACGGGTCGAAGGCGCGCGACGCGATCTCGGGCGACATGCCGGTGCCCTCGTCGCGGACGCGCACGGCGACGTAGTCGCCGGGCGGCAGGGCGCGGTTGCGGGCGGCGTCTGCATCGACCCGCTCGTTCGCGGTCGCGATCAGGAGGCGACCGCCGCCCGGCATGGCGTCGCGCGCGTTGATGCAAAGGTTCAGCACCGCGTTCTCGAGCTGGCCGCCATCGACGCACACCGGCCAAAGGTCGGGCGCGGACGCGATCTCGACCGCGATGCCCGGCCCGACCGTGCGGCGGATCAGGTCCTCGAAGCCGGCGAGCAGCCGGTTCACGTCGGTCGGGCGCGGGTCGAGCGTCTGGCGGCGCGAAAAGGCGAGCAGCCGGTGGGTGAGCGCCGCGGCGCGCGCGGCGGCACCCTGGGCGGCGTCGACGTAGCGGCCGATCTCGTCGACGCGTCCCTGGCCGGCGCGCAACCGCAGCAGGTCGAGGCTGCCGATGATGCCGGTCAGCAGATTGTTGAAATCATGCGCGATGCCGCCGGTGAGCTGGCCGACCGCCTCCATCTTCTGCGACTGCCGCAGCTGTTCCTCGACGGCGCGGAGCGCCGTGATGTCACGGCCGACGAGGTGGAACACGTCGCCGTCCGGCGCCGCGTCCCACATCATGATCCGCCGCTCGCCACCCGGGCGGAGCAAGCGGGTGACGAAGCCGGCGACGGGCTGGCCGGCCGCGAGGACACGAAGCGCCTCGGCGCTGTGCGCGTGGTCGGCGGGGTCGATCAGCGTCAACAACGGCTCGGCGAGCAGTTCGGCCTCGGTGCGATCGAGCAGGCGCGACCAGGCGGGGTTGACCTCCTTGAGAAAGCCGTCGAGCCCGGCGGTGCCCATCAGGTCGCCGGTCGCGCGCCAAACGCGGTCGCGCTCGCGCGTGCGCTCCTCGATGCGGGTTTCGAGCGTGGCGGCGCGGTCGCGGAGCGCGTGCTCGGCGCGGCGTCGCTCGACGGTCGCGCGGGTGCGTTCGGCGACGTCGGCGACGAAGCCGATCTCGTCGGCCGACCAGGTTCGCGGCCGGGCGCTGTCGAGGAACACCACGCCGACGAGCCGGCCGGCCTCGTGCAGCGGCAGGTCGAGCGAGGCGCGGGCATCGACCGCCTCGAGGGTGGCGGCGAGATGGGCGACGCGGGCGTCGTCGCGCGCGTCCTCGATCGTCACGACCTCGCCGCGCTCGAACGCGGCGGCGAGGGCGGCATGGTCGCGCGGATGCGGCCGGCCGGCGAGGCCGCGTGATCCGGCGGCGCACCATTCGTCCCGGACGCCGGGCGGCGTGTCGTCCCGGACGCCGGGCGGCGTGTCGTTCCGGACGCTCGGCGGCGTGTCGTGCTGAACGCCGGGCGGCGTGTCTCGCTGGACGCCGGGCGGCGTGGCGCCGGACGCGAGCCGGACGGTGCCGACGCGGTCGCAGCCGAGGGTGCGTCCGACGATCGCCGCCGCGAGCGCCGGCATCGCGTCGGCCTCGTCCATGTCGCGCAGCCGGTCGCCGAGCTCGAGCAGCGCGCCGCGCCGCGCCGCGCGGGCGGCGGCGTCGCGGTGGTCGCGCGCGACGGTGCCGTAGCCGGTCAGCACGCCGTCGCGATCGTGCAGCGGGAAAACGGTGCAGAGGACCGGAACGGCGCCGCCCGCTTCGTCCCGCAACCGCAGCACCCCGCTCCAGGTGCCGGCGCGTCGCAGTGCCGGCAGCAGCTCGTCTCGGACCGTCGGCAGGTCGCGCGCGTCGACCCAGTCGAGCGCCGCGGCGACGCCGTCGTGCGCGCCGGCCGCGGCGGCGCGCGCGGTGCCGGTCAGGCGCCGGCCGGCCGGGTTGACGAAGCGGATCCGGCCCTCGGGGTCGGTCACGACGACGATCTCGGTCGATTGCCGGACGACGGAGGCGAGGCCGCGCGCCTCGGCGTGACGGCGCGCGGCCTCGATCTCGGCCGCGCGCTGGCGCGCGATCACGGCGTCCTGGGCGGCGATCAGCCGGCGCAGTTCGAGTTGCGCCATCACCTGTCGGGCGAGCGCCTCGAGGCCGGCGACCTGCGCCGTCCCGAGCCCGTCCGGGCGCGGCGCGGTGTCGATCACGCACAGCGTGCCGAGCGCGAGCCCGTCGGCCGTGGCGAGCGGGGCGCCGGCGTAGAAGCGGATGAAGGGCGGCCCGACCACCAGCGGATTGTCGCGGGTGCGCGGGTCGTCGGTGCAATCGGGGATCACGAGCGTCGCGGTGCGGCCGAGCGCGTGGGCGCAGATCGAGTGGTCGAGCGGCGTCTCGGCGAGCCCGAAGCCGACCCGCGCCTTGAACCATTGCCGGTCGTTCGAGACGAGGCTGACGAGCGCGGTCGGCGCGCCGCAGAGCGTGGCGGCGACGCGAACGATGTCGTCGAAGCCCCGTTCGGGCGGGGTGTCGAGCACGGCGTAGGTGTCGAGGGCCAAGAGGCGCGCGGCCTCGCCGGCGGCGTCGCGTTCGGGCGGCGTCGCGACCGGGACCGTCATCCGCGCCTTGCCGCGGCGCCGGCACGCGCCCCCTCCACCCGGCGCGGGGCCGGCGGCGAGGCGACCGCGGCGGGGGCGTGTCGTGACATCGAAGCGCCTGACATCGCGCGCGGAGCCGCCGCAGGTCAACGACCGTCCGATGACGGCGCCGGCCGCGGAGGTGGCCGGCGCCCCGATCCGGGCGGCGCGCGAGGGTCCGGGCTCCGCGCGTGGCATCGGCGGTCCCGGTCGAACGATGTCCGACGATCCGCCGTCGCGCCGTGCGGCGACGATCGGACCGACGGCTCCCGGCGCTGCGCCGGCGCCGCGGAACGGCCCCGCGTCAGCCGGTGGTCTTCGACGGGCCGAGCCAGCGCGCGAACCAGGCCAGCGTGCGGCGGGTGGCGTCGGCGTCGTCCTTCGGGTCGGCGAGGCCGTGGCCCTGGCCGGGATAGACCACGAACTCGGTCGGCACGCCGAGCGTGCGGAGCGCGTGGTAGAACTCCTCGGTCTGCGGCATCGGGCATTCGACGTCGGCGGAACCGACGAACTCGAACACCGGCGTGTGCACGTGGGTGATGAAGTTGATCGGCGACGAGCGCGCGTAGATCGCGGGGTCGGCGTAGACGGACGCGCCGAAGAACGGCAGCATCCAGGTGTCGATGCCGTTCTCGCCGTAATAGGACAGCCAGTCCGAGATGCCGGCGCCGGCGACCGCGGCCTTGAAGCGGTCGGTCTGGGTGACGGTCCACATCGCCATGTAGCCGCCGTAGGAATAGCCGATCAGGCCGAGCCGCTGGTCGTCGATCGGGGCGGCGCGTTCGGCGGCGTCGATGCCGGTGAGCACGTCGCGGAGGTCGCCGTGGCCGAAATCGCGCCGGTTCGCGGCGGCGAAGCGCTCGCCCTCGCCGAACGAGCCGCGCGGGTTGGGCAGGAACACGCGGTAGCCGGCGGCGAGCAGCGGCGCGGCCTCGCTCTCGGGGGTCAGGAATTCGGGGACCGATGCGGCGGACGGGCCGCCATGGATTTCGGTGATCATCGCCGACTTGCCGGGCGCGGGCGTCGCGGGCGAGAGCAGCCAGCCCTGCAGCGTGAAGCCGTCGTTCCGCCAGGTGACGCTTTCGGCGCGGACGGGCGGCGCGGCGGCGGCGTCGTTCTCGTGGCTGATGGCGCGCCAGTGTCCGACCGGGCCGGCGACCAGCGTCGGCGGCCGGTCGAAGAAGGCGGTCACGGTGGCGGCGCGGCCGGCGGCGCAGACGGGGCCGAAGGACCAGCCGCCGTGGCCGATCGTGTCGGCGCCGGACCAGAGGACGCGCGGCGCGCGACCCGCCTCGCCGAGCGCCAGGATCTCGCTGTCGGCGCCGGCGAGCGCGCTCGCGTCGAGGCCGTCGCGCGCGCCGCAACCGGTCGCGAGATGGGTCACGCTGGCGGCGAGCCCGGGCGTGAGGTCGACGGGTTTCGCGTGCGGGGCGTCGAGCGCGAGGCGGTAGGCGTCGCCGCCGGTCGAGCCGAAATCGCTCATGATGCCGCCGATGAAGGCGACCGCGCGTCCGTCCGGCGTGATCGTCGGCTCGGCGAGCTGCTCGTCGCCCGGCGGCGCGTAGAGCACCGTCGCCCGGCCGCCGTCGAACGCCTCGAGGCGCGCGATCCACCAATTGTCGTCGCCGTTGCCGGGAGCGGCGGTGCCGACGTAGCGCGGCGCGCCCGGGCCGGGGCGGCGGGCGTATTCGTAGACGTAGAGGTCGGGCGGGGACTGCCAGTGCACGGCGCCGTCGGCGACCGTCGCGATGCGCTGCTCGTCCTCGTGCACGCCGATCTCGCCGCTGATCGGGGCACCGGCCTGCGTCGCGCCGGGCCGCTTGTGGGCGCCGGCGGTCGCGAGCACGGAGGGCATGCCGTCGGCGCCGAAGCGGAGGCCGCCGAGCGTGCCGTCGAAGCGCAGCGCCTGGCGCGGCGCGCTGCCGTCGGGCGCGGTCTCGTAGAGGAAGTCGGCGCTGTCGTTCGGCATCCGCAGCAGGAAGCCGAGGCGGCCGTCCGGCGCGAAGGCGGGCGCGCTCGGCAGGCAGTCCGGGCCGACGCAGGGGAGCGCCACGCGGACCGGGGTCCCGCTGCCGTCGGTCTCGCGGATCACCAGGGTCTCGGCGGAGCGCTCGCCCGGATGGGCCGGCGCGTCGGCCTCGACCGCCGCGACCCGTGCGCCGTCGGGCGAGATGGCGAGCGCGCCGAACAGGTGCAGCGGTTGGCCCAGCGCGGGCGCGCCCGGCAGCAGGAGGACGAGGGCAAGACGACGAGAATTCACGGATGTGGTACTCCGGCGGCGGGTCGCGACGGAGCGTCATAGCAAGATCGGGGGCGGTTCGCCCCCGGACCCCATCTCGGGAGCGCACGATGGCGGAAGATCCCTACGGCGTCCTCGGCGTCGCACGCACCGCCACCGCCGACGAGATCCGGCGGGCGTTTCGGGACGGCGCGAAGAAGAGTCATCCCGACCTGCATCCGGGCGACGCGGCGGCCGAGGCGCGCTTCAAGGCGCTCGCGGCGGCGAACGACCTGCTGTCGGACCCCGACAAGCGGGCGGCGTTCGACCGCGGCGAGATCGACGGCGCGGGCGCGCCGCGGGCACCCGATCCGCCCCGCTACCGCGACTTCGCGGACGGCGCGCAGGGCGCACGATACCGCGCGTCCGGGCGCCCCGCGGGAGGCTGGACCGGGCGGGCCGACGAGACCTCCGGCCACCCGGCGGGCGGCTGGCGGACGGAGGATCTCGGCGACATCTTCGCCGACATGTTCGGCGACGCCGGCGCACCGCCGAACGCGCCGCGACGCGGCGCCGACGAGGCCTACGCGCTCTCGATCGGCCTGCCCGACGCCGTCCGGGGTGCCAAGCGACGGCTGACGCTGCCGGACGGGCGCGTGCTCGACGTCGCGGTGCCGGCCGGCGTCGAAAGCGGCCAGGTGCTACGCCTCCGCGAGCGCGGCGGACCGGGGCGGAACGGCGGGCCGGCCGGCGACGCGCTGATCGAGCTGCATGTCGAACCGCACCCGTTCTTCCGGCGCGACGGCGCCGACATCCATCTCGACCTGCCGGTGACGCTGCGGGAAGCCGTGCTCGGCGCCAGGGTTACGGTGCCGACGCCCGGCGGGTCGGTCGCGATGACGGTGCCGGCGCGCTCCGAAAGCGGACGCGTGCTCAGGCTCCGCGGCCGCGGCGTCGCGGCGCGCGGGACCGAAGCGGCGGGCGATCTCTACGTGACGCTGCGGATCGCGGCGACCGAGGCGGACGACGCGCTCGCGGCGTTCGTCCGCGACTGGACGCCGGCCGCCGCCGCCGATCCGAGACGCGCGATGATGGAGGCGTCGTCGTGATCACCATCGAGACGATCTGCGTCGAGATCGGCGTCGCGCGCGACGAGGTCGAGCTCTGGATCACCCGCGCCTGGGTGCGTCCGGACGGGCAGGACGGCGCCTGGCTGTTCCGGCCGATCGACGCCGCCCGCGCGCGGCTGATCCACGAGCTCCGGCACGCGATCGGCGTCAACGACGAGGCGGTGCCGCTGGTGCTGTCGCTGCTCGACCAGCTCTACGAGGAGCGCCGGCGCGTGAGGGCGGCGCGCGCGGTGCTCGAGACGGCGCCGCCGGAACTGCGGCACGCGCTGCTGCGGCGGCTGACCGGCGAGGAAGAATAGGCCGGGGGATCCGGATCGGGCACGTCACCCTCGTCCGGCCAGGGAGGAGATCGGCATGGAGATCCGCTTCGTCGAGGCGAACGGGCAGCGTTTCGAGGTGTACGAGGAGGGGCAGGGCGACCGGCTGGCGCTCTGCCTGCACGGGTTTCCCGAACACGCCGTCTCGTGGCGGGCGCAGATGCCGGTGCTGGCGGCACTCGGCTATCGCGTCTGGGCGGTCAACCAGCGCGGCTACGGACGGAGCGCGCGTCCCGAGGGGATCGCGGCGTACGCGCTGCCCGAACTGGTCGACGACGTCGCGGGGCTGATCGACGCGTCGGGCGCCGGCAGCGTCGTGCTGATCGGCCACGACTGGGGCGCGATGGTCGCCTGGTGCGTCGCGGCGACGCGGGCGCGGCCGCTCGAGCGGCTGGTGATCATGAACGTGCCGCACCCGCTGTGCTTCCGGGCGGCGATGACGCGTTGGCGGCAGCGGCGGAGATCCTGGTACATCGCGTTCTTCCAGCTGCCGCGGCTGCCGGAGCGGATGCTGTCCTCGAACGGCGGCGCGGCGGCGGCGCGGATGTTCCGGCCGCTCCGGCTGCCGCCCGAGATCCTGTCCGTCTATGCCGGGCAGCTCGCCGAGCCGGGCGCGGCGACCGCGATGCTGAACTGGTATCGCGCCATGCGGCTGCGCGGCGGACGCGCGCTCGATCTCGCCACGCCGATCGAGGTGCCGACGCTGGTGATCTGGGGCGAGGACGACGTGGCGCTCGACCTGATCTGCCTCGACGGCACCGAGCGCTACGTGCGGAACCTGCGGGTGGAGCGGCTGCCGGGCGTGTCGCACTGGGTACAGCAGCACGCGCCCGAGCGGGTGAACGCGCTGCTCGGCGACTTCCTCGGCGGGCCCGGACCCGCTTCTTCGGGTCGGGCGGCCTAGCCGCCCGCGCGAGACCGGTGGGCGTGGGCGCGGCGACGGTGTGGTCGCCGCGCCCCGCGATCAGCGTCCGGCCGGCAACAGCTCGAGCACGGCGAGCGAGCGGTCGCCGATCTCGCACGCCTCGCCGAACTCGAAGCGGGCGCTGCCGTCGGGCTCGTCCGGACGCATCGTGTCGATCACCCGTGTCCAGCCTTTGCCGTCGGCCACCGACGGCAGCGTGAACGAGACCGGCTCGTGATGCGCGTTGATCAGCACCAGCACCGTCGCATCCTCGCCGCGGCGCCTGATGCCGGTTTCGCGGGCGCGACCGTCGAGCAGGACGCCGACGCAGCGGCCGTTGCCATCCTCCCAGTTCTGCGCGTCCATCTCGCTGCCGTCGGGCGCGAACCAGGCGACGTCGCGGATGTCGAGCTCCTCGTCGAGCTTCGCGGTGAGCCAGCGCGCGCGATGCAGCACGCGCGCGCGCACGCGCAGCGCCGACAGCTTGGCGACGAACCGGATCAGCCCCTCGCCCTTCTCCTTGATGTCCCAGTCGAGCCAGGAAATCTCGCTGTCCTGGCAGTAGGCGTTGTTGTTGCCGTCCTGGGTGCGGCCGAACTCGTCGCCGGCGAGGATCATCGGCGTGCCGCGCGACAGCAGCAGCGTCGCGAGCGAGTTCCTGATCTGGCGCTCGCGCAGGGCGTTCACCTCCGGGTCGTCGGTCGGACCCTCGGCACCGCAGTTCCAGGAATGGTTGTTGCTGTTGCCGTCGCGATTGTTCTCGCCGTTCGCGTCGTTGTGCTTCTCGTTGTAGGCCCAGTTGTCGTTGAGCGTGAAGCCGTCATGCGCGGTGACGAAGTTCACGCTCGACCAGGTCGGCCGGCCGCGATGGTTGAAGAAGTCGGCGCTGCCGGTGAAGCGCGTCGCGAACTCGCCGATCAGGCCGGCGTCGCCCTTCCAGAACGAGCGCATCGTGTCGCGGTAGCGGTCGTTCCACTCGGCCCAGCCGGGCGGGAAGCCGCCGACCTGGTAGCCGCCGGGGCCGCAATCCCAGGGTTCGGCGATCATCTTGACGTTGGCGAGCACGGGATCCTGGCCGACGGCGCGCAGGAACCCGCTCTGCTGGTCGAAGCCATACGCCTCGCGCGCGAGGATCGTGCCGAGGTCGAACCGGAAGCCGTCGACATGCATCTCGGTGACCCAGTAGCGGAGACTGTCGGTCACCATCTGGATCACGCGAGGGTGCGACAGGTTGACCGTGTTCCCGGTCCCCGTGTCGTTGATGTAGTACCGCTTGTTGTCGGGCAGCAGCCGATAGTAGCTCGCGTTGTCGATCCCCTTGTAGGACAGGGTCGGGCCGAGTTCGTTGCCTTCGGCAGTGTGGTTGAACACCACGTCGAGGATGACCTCGAGCCCGGCATCGTGCAGGCGCGCCACCATCTCCTTGAATTCGGAGAACGCGAAATCGGGCGTCGCGGCGTAGCGCCGCGCCGGCGCGAAGAACTGGATCGTGTTGTAGCCCCAGTAGTTCTTGAGCCCTTTCTCGACCAGGTAGTCGTCGTCGAGGAACATGTGGACCGGCAGCAGCTCGACGGCGGTCACGCCGATCCGCTTCATGTGACGGATCGCTTCGCGCGACGCGAGGCCGCGATAGGTGCCGCGCAGATCCTCGCGCACGTCCGGGTGCTGCATCGTGTAGCCGCGGACATGCGTCTCGTAGATGACCGTGCGCTCCCACGGCGTGTTCGGCTTGCGGTCGTCGCCCCAGCTGAAGGCCGGATCCACGACGCGGCATTTCGGCATCAGATGCGCACTGTCGCGCTCGTCGAACGACAGGTCCTTGTCCGGGTGGCCGATCGTGTAGCCGAACAGCTCCGGTCCCCATTTCAGGTTGCCGACGATCGCCTTGGCGTAGGGGTCGAGCACCAGCTTGTTCGGATTGAAACGATGCCCGGCATCCGGCTCGAACGGACCGTGGACGCGATAGGCGTAGACGGTGCCCGGACGCGCGTCCGGGAGAAAACCGTGCCAGCACTCGTTGGTGTATTCAGGCAGATCGACGCGGGCGATCTCGGTCTCGCCGGCATCGTCGAACAGGCAGAGCTCGACCCGGGTGGCGTTGGCGGAGAACAGGGCGAAGTTGACGCCGAGGCCGGTCCACCACGCACCGCGCGGGAACGGTCGACCTTCGGTCACGCGATAGCTCGTCGAGGACATGGTCGTTTCCCGGGGTTTGAGTCAGCGAGCGCTTCACACGCGGCAGCAAGGTCGCGGTTGCACAGCCGGGCGGCGGGCGGGGGCGGGGAAGCTCCCGGCCTTGCTCAACCGCCCGGCAGCAGCGCCTCGCGGATCCGGACGGGCGCCGGGATCAGGTGGGCGGCGAAGAAGGCGTCGGCGACGTTCTGCTGTTCGGTGGCGGTGGCCTGATCCATCGGTTTCGCGCCCTTGCCCATATGCGACAGCGCGGTCGCGATCACCGGTGCCGGGAGGCCGACGGCGGGCGCGATCGCGGCGGCGGCCCGTGTCGGATCGGCGGCGATCTCGCGGTCGGCCGCGGCGAGGGCTGCGAGCACGGCCCTGACGGCGGCGGGTTCGCGCGTCGCGAAGCGTCGGGTCGCGAGGTAGAATTCGTGGTTCGCGACGAGGCCGCTGCCGTCCCGCAGCACGCGGGCGCCGAGTGCGGCTTCGGCCGCCGACAGGTACGGGTCCCAGATCGCCCAGGCGGGCAGGCTGCCGGTTTCGAAGGCGGCGCGCGCATCGGGCGGCGCGAGGTAGACCGGCCGGATCGCCGACCACGGCACGTGGGCCTCGGCGAGCGCGCGCAGCAGCAGGTATTGCACGTTGGAACCGCGGTTGAAGCCGATCTGCTTGCCGCGGAGGTCGGCCACGGTGTGGATCGGGCTGTCCTTCGGGACCAGGATCGCCTCGCCCTCGGGCGCCGGCGGCTCGACGCCGACATAGACGAGGTCGACGCCCGCGACCTCCGCGAAGATCGGCGGCGTTTCGCCGGCGTCGCCGAGATCGAGCGCGCCGGCGCCGAGCGCCTCCATCAGCTGCGGCCCGGCGGTGAACAGTTTCCACGCCACCGTGTCGCCGAGCGGCGCGAGGGCACGCTCGAGCGCGCCGCTTTGCTTGAGCAGGATCATCGTGCCGTATTTCTGGTAGCCGACGCGGATCGTTTCGGCGCCCGCCGAGGTGGCCGCGAGCGTGGTCGCGGCGACGGCGGCGGCGAGGAGGGACGAGACACGCATGCTGTGCTCCGCGGTTGAGGGGGGCGCCGCCCCGGTCTCCGGTCGCGGGCGGGCCATGGCCTTAGCGGGGTCGCCGCCCGGGCGCCAGCCGGTCGGCTCCGGGCGATGAGGACGCCGCGCCTCGTCCGTCGCCTTCGTACCCTGCCGGCGGTGCGGATGCTGCGGACGGTCCAGTTCAACCTGGTGATCTATCTCACGCTCGGCCTGCCGATCGCCGTGCTGCCGGTGGTGGTGCGGGACCGGCTCGGGCTCGGCACGGTGCTCGCGGGGCTCGCGATCAGCCTGCAGTATCTCGGCACGCTGCTCAGCCGCCCGTCGGCGGGGCGGATCGTCGACACGGTCGGGCCGCGTCGCGGCGTGCTGCTCGGCCTCGCGGGCGCCGCCGCGTCGGGGGCGCTGCTCGCCGGTGCCGGCCTCGCCCACGCCGTGCCGCTGCTCGCCTTCGCGGCGATCGCGGCGAGCCGGGTGGTCGCGGGTTGCGCCGAAAGCTGGGGCAGCACGGGCTCGATCATGTGGACGATCGGCCGGCTCGGCGCGCGGCGGACCGCGCACGTGATCTCGTGGAACGGCATCACCTCCTATGGCGGCCTCGCGGTCGGCGCGCCGGTGGGGCTCGCGGTGGTCGCGGATGGCGGTCTCGTTGCCCTCGGGCTGCTGATCGTGGCGCTCGCCGGCAGCGCGCTGCTGGCGCTCGGACCCTATCCCGACGTCGCGGTGCGGCCGGGCAAGCGGCTCGCCTTCGCCGCCGTGTTCGGGCGCGTGACGCCGTTCGGGATCGCGCTGTCGCTCGGGTCGGTCGGGTTCGGCGCGGTGGCGGCGTTCGGCGCGCTGCTGTTCGGGGTGCGCCACTGGGGCAACCCCGCGCTGGCGCTGAGCGCGTTCGGCGGCGCGCTGATGCTGAGCCGGTTCACGCTGGCCGGGCGGATCGGCGCCTGGGGCGGGCTGCCGGTGGCGATCGGCAGTCTCGCGGTCGAGGCGGCCGGGCTCGCGCTGCTGGCGGGAGCAGGGTCGGCGACGGTGGCGCTGGCCGGCGCGGCGCTCGCCGGCGGCGGCTTCGCGCTGGTGTTCCCGGCGCTCGGGATCGTCGCGGTCGGGCGCGTCGACCCGTCGAACCGCGGTGCGGCGCTCGGCGCCTACGCGCTGTTCTCCGACATCGCGCTCGGCGTCTCGGGCCCGCTCGCGGGCGTGATCGCGTCGGGCCTCGGGTTCTCCGCGGTGTTCGCGTTCGCGGCCGGGGCGGCCGGCCTCGCGACGCTGCTCGCGCTGCTGCTCCGGCGCCTCGCGACGTGATCGGAGGGCGCGGAAATACCGCATGACAAGCCGGCCGCTGCCGGGCAGTGACGGGGCTCTTTGGGCGAGCATCTGGGGGAGCGCCGGGAGCGATCATGCCGCATGGGACGACACGCATCGGACAGGTCGCCGTGTTCTGCGGCGCGCGGCCGGGCCACGACGCCCGATACGTGGCGGCGATCCGGGCGCTGGGGGCGGGGCTCGCGTCGCGCCGCGTCGGGCTGATCTACGGCGGCGGCCGGGTCGGGCTGATGGGCCAGCTCGCCGACGCGGTGCTCGATGCCGGCGGCGAGGTGGCCGGCATCATCCCGGGCTTTCTCAGCGCGCGCGAGATCGCGCACGACCGGGTGAGCGACCTCACCGTCACCGACAGCATGCACAGCCGCAAGCAGGCGATGTTCGCGCGCGCCGACGCCTTCATCACCATGCCGGGCGGTCTCGGCACCTTCGACGAGACGATCGAGGTGCTGACCTGGCGCCAGCTCGGCCTGCACGACAAGCCGATCCTGATCGTCGATGTCGCGGGCTGGAGCCGGTCGTTGCGCGCGATGCTCGAGGACGCGGTGCGGGACGGGTTCGCCGACGCCGGCACGCGCGACCTCTACGAGGTCGTGCCGGACGCGGACGCGGCGCTCGGCTGGCTCGACCGGGCGCGGTCGGGCGGCGAGGCGGCCGAGGCGGCGTCGCTGCTGTGAGGCCGCGTCGGGTCCGGCCGGAGACGCTTGCGGCGGGGGACGGCGGCCTGTATAGCGCGGCACCGGCCGTCGGAGTGTAGCTCAGCCTGGTAGAGCACTGTGTTCGGGACGCAGGGGCCGGAGGTTCGAATCCTCTCACTCCGACCAGGGCCGACCTGCCGGATCCGGGTCGACCTTGGCCCGGAGGACGGGGGCTTGGCCGACGGGGGCCCGGACGACGGGGGCCCGGACGACCGCGACCGGCGGGGAGCATGCGGTGAAGAAGCTCGCGATCGCGACCGGGGTCACGGCGGCCATCGTGCTGACCCTCCTCGTCATCCATTATATCCGGATCGGCTACATATCGTTCGCGTGAGGGCGCGCGCGTTCGCCGCCTCCCTCGCGCTCGCCTGCGTCGCGGCCGCGACGCCGTCTCTGGCCGGATGGCCCGACACCGACGGCGTGTTGCCGCCGCACGCGAGCGCGCGCGCCCGGCGCGTCTGGGCGGTGGGCCAGAGCGGTCTCTGCCTGCTCGCGACCGCGGGCGCCGAGCGGCGTCACGGCCTGCCATCCGGCACGCTGGGCGCGGTGTCGCGGGTGGAGACCGGGTTGCCGATGCCGGTGACCGGCGATGTCGAGCCCTGGCCTTGGACGATCAACGCGGGGGGCGTCGGCCGCTGGTATGCGACGCGGGCGGAGGCGGCGCGGGTGGCGGCGTCGCTGCTCGCGCGCACGGCCGTCGACGTCGATGTCGGCTGCATGCAGGTGAGCCTGCGCTATCACCGCCGCGACTTTGCGACGCTCGCCGATGCGTTCGATCCGGCGCGCAACGCCGAGGTGGCGGCGTCCCTGCTCGGCGGCCTCGCGTCGCGCGACGGTCTCGCGGCGGCGACCGGGCGCTACCATTCGGCGACGCCGTCGCTGGCCGCGCCGTATCGGGCGGATGTCGGGCGGATGCGGCGGACGCAGCGGCGCACGCTCGCCGACGCCCGCGCGGTCGCGCCCTGAGGGCAGGGCGGCGCTGGTGGCGGCGTGGCGTCTCGGGTAACGTCGAGGCCGGTTCGCCGGGTTAGCACAGTGGTAGTGCAGCGGTTTTGTAAACCGAAGGTCGGGGGTTCGAATCCCTCACCCGGCATCAGTGCTTGCAGTGACTTACCGATCATCGTTCTTGATTGCCGAGGTCAAAGCCTCGCGGACTCTGAGCGGGGACACGGTGGGCTTGCCGCGAGATTGGCGGTGCAGTCATGCCGGCCGCGAGGAAGCCGTCTCACGCCGAAACCGACTTTGTCGAGGTGTCATGGAGCATGATCCGATCGAACAGAAGCATCCGATCGGATCGAACTGCTCTCGTCTTGTGAAAATGACGCACGCTCACCGGCTCGTTCGGAGCCGATCGTGCTCGGGGAGAACGCGATGACGACGCCCACCGACACGGGTTTCTTCGACCTTGGCGACCTCGCGGTCGAGGCGGGCGGCACGATCCGCGGCGCCCGCATCGCCTGGAAGACCTATGGCCGCCTCGCGCCGGCGCGCGACAACGTCGTGGTCTATCCGACAAGCTACTCCGCGACGCATGACGACCAGGAATGGCTGGTGACGCCGGACGGCATCCTCGATCCCTCGCGGTGGTTCGTGGTCACGCCGGACATGTTCGGCAACGGGCTGTCGTCCTCGCCGTCGACCACCGACGACTACCCGGCGCTCGTCACGGTGGCCGACAACGTGCGCGCGCAGGCGCGCGTGCTGCGCGAACAGTTCGGCATCGATCGCGTCGCCGCCGTCTACGGTTTCTCGATGGGCGCGCAGCAGGCCTATCACTGGGCGTCGCTGCACCCCGACATGGTCGAGCGCGCCATCGTGGTCTGCGGCAGCGCGCGGACCGCGGTGCACAACCAGGTGTTCCTGCGCGGCCTGCTCGCGACGCTCGAGGCGGCGCCGGAGCATGTCGGCGGCGGCCGCTTCTCCGCCGAGCCGCACGCGAGCCTCCGCGCCTTCGCCCGCATCTACGCCGGCTGGGCGATGAGCCAGGATTGGTATCGGGCCGGTCTGCATCTCGCGAGCGGCGCCGACACGCTCGACGCCTTCCTCGACCAGGACTGGGAACCGGGCTTCACCTCCTGCCGCGCCGCCGATCTCTACGCGCAGGCGCGGAGCTGGGACGCGGCCGACATCGCGCGCGACCCGCGCTTCGGGGGCGACCTCCCCCGCGCGCTCGCCGCGATCGAGGCGCGCGTGCTGCTGATGCCCGCGACGACCGATCTCTATTTCCGGGTCGCCGACAACGAGGCCGAGCTCGCCCATCTCCGAAACGGCGTTCTGGTGCCGATCCCGACCATCTGGGGCCACCGCGGCGGCGCGCCGCGCGGCATCCCGGCCGACGAGCGCCTCCTCCTCGACACCGTGCACGCGTTTCTCGCCGAATAAACCCGGCCGGACCCCGACCGCGCCCGCATGACCGGACCCGCGGCTGACATCGGCGCCAGCCTGGCCGGCCTGCCACTGGCCGCCCTGCCGATGGCCGCGCGGCACCTGCCGGGCTGGGCCGCCTGGCACGGGCGCCTGATGGTGCTGAGCTGGACGGTCGTGCTGCCCACGGGCGCCATGGTGGCGCGCTTCGGCAAGCGGCGGCATCGCGACGCCGCCGCCGGGCACGGCCCGGCCTGGTGGCAGGTGCATCGCTGGGGTCAGACGGCGGGCGTCCTGCTGATGAGCGCGGCGCTGCTGCTCGTCCTCCCGCACGCGCGCGACGATACGGCGGTCGCGTGCGCCCATCACCTGATCGGCTGGAGCGTGGTCGCCGCCGGCTGGATCCAGGCGAGCGCGGGCGCGCTCCGCGGCTCCCGGGGCGGTCCCGACACGGGAAACGCGCACGGCGACCACTACGACATGACGCCCAGACGGGTCGCCTTCGAATGGCTGCACAAGACGCTCGGCTGGCTGGTGATCCCCCTGGTCTGGCTCGCGACCGCACTCGGTCTCGTGCTCGCCGACGCGCCGCGCTGGATGGCTCTGCTCATCGCCGCCTGGTGGCTCGGCCTGCTCGGGGTGTTCGTCGCGCTGCAGCGTCGCGGCCGCTGCCTCGACACCTACCAGTCGCTATGGGGCGCCGACCCGCGCCACCCCGGCAATCGCCGCCGGCCGATCGGCTGGGGCATCCGGCGTCCGGACGAGGCCGGATCGGGCGCGCCGTCGACGCGGTCGCGCTGACGCGGGCCGCGCGCGCTGTCTTCATGCGACATGAGCATCGTCCTCCGATCGAACGATCCGGTTCGATCGGCCAATGCGCTCGAGCACGTTCAGCTCGACCGGAACCGGTCTGGCTTGAAGGTCGTGCTCGGGAAACTTGGCTGACAGAGCCGCCGGATCCCGCTCACAGCAGCAGCGTCGCCTGGGCGTCCACCGCCTCGGTCGCGGCCGCCGCGCCGTCGCCGGCGCCGATCGCCTCCCGCCGGCGACGCTCGTGGCGGGCGGTGAACAGCAGGTCGGCATTCTGCCCGTGCGCGCCCGAGGCGAGCGCGTCCAGCGCCTCGTCGGCGAGGTCCGGCCAGAGCCGGCCGCGGAACGGTCCCTGCGGCACGCGGATCAGCAGCGCCGGCTCGGCCGACCAGCGGAGCAGCGCCTCGAGCGGCGCCGCCGCCAGCAGGTCGCGGAGATGATGCGCGGTCACGTAGGCGTCCGGCCCCGCCCGATGCGCCGGCAGCCCCGTCGCGCGATCGAGGCCGGCCGGATCGCGCCAGTAGCGCAGGCCCTGGTTCGAATGCGTGGGCGCGTCCGGCCAGACGCGGAGCGCGCATTTCCAGGTGCAGATCCACGGCACGGAGCGGCCGAAGCCGGCGCACCAGCGCTGCTCGAACGCCGCCCGGTGCGCCGCGAAGGCACGGATCGGGGGCCCGTCGAGCCGCTCCAGGACCGACGGCGCCACGCCCGGCCAGGCCGGCGAGGCGGCGACGTCGGCGTCGACGATGTGGTGGATGGCGGCCGTCGCCGGCGTGATCGGAAACGGCGGCCGCACCAGGCGTGACGCCGGTCCGCCCGGGACGAGTTGCCAGGCGCCGTCGCTCTCGACGACGTCCTGCCAGCCGATCTCGACCACGCCGCCATCGGCGAACCCGTTGCCGGTGGTCTCGAGATCGACGACGCGGAGGCGCCGCAAGGTGAGGTCGCTCATGCCCGTCATCTGGCGCCTGGGCCGGCGTCCCGCGAGGAGGTGGTCGGCGAAATGATGATCGCGGCGACGCCGCGTTCTGTCATCATACGGAACCGTAAGGACATTCGTGCATCCAATTCCCGCAGTCGCCCGTATGGGAGCGGGTCAGACAGCGGGGCAGGTCGCATGCCGAAGCGTGAACTGTGCGTGGACCAGGAGGTCGAGGGCGTCTTCTTCGAGCCCGAGGAGCTGCTGGCCCTCTGCGGCCTCGGCGTGCCCGGCCTGTCGGTGCAGATCGAGAGCCCGGCCAGCCGGATCGAGGAACGCGCGGTGTTTCGCGTCGCCGGCTCGGACGACGCGGTCGCCGGCACGCTGCACAAGACCCCGTCCGCCCACTACGTGCTCGTGGGCTATGACACGCGCGGTCTCGGCAGCCGGGGCGTCGAGGCGACGATGCCGAACTTCTCGACCGCGCTCTTCGCCGTGCGACAGCTCTTCGCCGCCTGATCGGCGACCCGCTTCCCTCGGCCGCTTGCCTCCTGGCTTGCGGCGGCGAGCGGGCTCGATCGCCCCGATCGGCGGTCGAGCCGTTCCCGGCCGGCGCGACCGGTGCAATGCGCGCCGCGCTTGTTGCTGTTACCAAAAACTTCTACTTGTAACGCCGGACCGGATCGCTCCGGCTTGAAGAGCGCGGACGGGGGGCGGGACGCTGTGAACACGATTCTGTCGGCTAGCGCGGCATGAGCCGCACCGCTGACCCCGCGCGGTCGGGAAGCGTGATGCGTTCGGCCGGTGCACGTCTCCGGACGGTGAGGCGGGCGAGGGGTCTGACCCAGGAGGACCTGGCGCACGCGACCGGCGTTTCCCGAAGTGCGGTCGCGCAGTGGGAAAGCGGGCGGGCCGATTATGCCGGACGGCTGACCGCGATCGCCAGCGCGCTGAACGTGACCTCCCGCGAGCTCGCCGAAGCGCGCCTGCCGTCGTTTCACGCCGGCGGCGAAAACCTCTCGGGCACCGAACTCGAAGGCATCCTGCTCCGCAATTTCCGGCTGCTCGAGCAGGACGATCAGGCCTGCCTGCTCCGCATCGTCCGCCGCCTCGCGAGCGTCGCCGACTAGATCACCATCCCATCGAACGGAAACCGTTCGTCCTGCCCCGCGAGCGTTCGTCCGAGCGCCGCTCCGCACGTCGCTCAGCGCAACGCCGCCTCGCCCGCCGGCCGCGATCGGCACGCGACACCGTCCCCCTCCACCTCCGCTCTTCCGGCCCGTCCGCGACGCGCCCATATCGCGCCGAGGCCGATGACCGCCGCCACCCCCTACGCCGACCACCGGCGCATCATCCATGTCGACATGGATGCGTTCTACGCCTCGGTGGAGCAGCGCGACGACCCGACGCTCCGCGGCAAGCCGATCGCGGTCGGCGGCTCGCGCGCCCGCGGCGTCGTCGCGGCCGCGAGCTACGAGGCCCGCCGCTACGGTGTCCGCTCCGCCATGGCGTCGGTCACCGCGCGCCGCCGCTGCCCGGAGCTGATCTTCGTCAGGCCGCGCTTTGACGTCTACAAGGCGGTCTCGCGTCAGGTGCACGCGATCTTCGCGCGCCACACGCTGCTGATCCAGCCGCTCTCGCTCGACGAGGCCTATCTCGACGTCACCGCGCGGGTCGCCGACGGCGGCTCGGCAACCGCGATCGCCGCCGCCATCCGGGCCGCGATCCACGCCGAGACCGGCCTCACCGCCTCGGCCGGCGTCAGCTACAACAAGTTCCTCGCCAAGCTCGCCTCCGACCACCGCAAGCCGGACGGCCTCTTCGTCATCACGCCGGCGATGGGCGCGGCCTTCGTCGAGGCGCTCCCGGTCGGGCGCTTCCACGGCGTCGGCCCCGCGACGGCGGCGCGCATGGAGGCGCTCGGCATCCGCACCGGCGCCGATCTCCGGGCACGGCCGCTCGAGACCCTCCGCGCGCATTTCGGCCGCTCGGCCGACTACCTGCACGGCATCGCCCGCGGCGAGGACCACCGGCCGGTCGACCCCGACCGGGTGCGGAAATCGGTCGGCGCCGAGAACACCTTCGAGCACGACCTGCTGGCGTGGGACGAGGTCCCGCCGGTGTTCGCGCCGCTGATCGACAAGGTCTGGACCGGAACGCTCCGCGGCGGCCATCTCGCCCGCACCGTCACGGTGAAGGTCAAATACGCCGATTTCCGTCAGATCACGCGCGCCCGATCGCGGCCAGGCGCGGTCGCCAGCGCCGCCGAGTTCGAGGCGATCGGACTTGATTTGCTGCGGCCGCTGTTTCCGCCGCCGCTCGGGGTGCGGCTGCTCGGCGCGTCGCTGTCCGGTTTCGATGCGCAGGCCACGCCCGTGCAGAGGCAAGGAGCCCTGCCGCTCGACCCGGATCGCGCCGCGGACGGGCGACGGCACGCCGACCCGGTCGCGGAGGACGGCTTCGACGACGTCTGACCCTGCCGGTGCTCCGTCGGGCGGCCGCGAACGACGATCGTCGCGTCCCGGTGCGAGCACCCGCGGTGTCGAGGGGCAGACGCTCTGCCCCTCCCCGCTCACGGCGCGGTCGAGCGGAAGCTCTCGCGCGAGGTGATCCGCTGCCACCAGTCGCGCGTTCCGGGCCGGTCGAGGAACTCGTCCCTGTGCGGCGTCATCGCGACATAGGCGAGCACCGGCGCGAGATAGAGATCGGCGATGCTGATCGCGTCTCCCGCGAGGAACGGTGAGGTGCCGCGGATCCCCATCAGCGTGCGCATCGTCGTGTGCCCGTGCTCGAGACCCTCGTGGTGCTTCTTCTCGTCCTTGCCGCCGACGAAGTCGGGGAACAGGTGGTAGCCGACGACGCCGGCGAGCAGCGCGTTGTAGCCGTAGGCGTCGATGATGCTGACGGCCATGTCCATGCGCGCCGCGTCCTTCGGCGCCGCCGGCACGAAGGACGGTCCCGGCAGGGTCGCGTCGAGATAGCGCGCGATCGCGCTCGTCTCCAGCACCCGGAACCCGTCGACCTCGACGACCGGCACCTTGCCGAACGGGTGGCGCGCGAGGTGCTCGGGCCGCTTCGGCTCGCCTTCGAGCACGTTGAGCGGCACCTGCTCGTAATCGGTGACGCCCTTCTCGGCGAGCAGCATGCGGACCGTCCGCACGTAGGTCGATCCGTTGAAGCCCCACAGCTTGATCGTCGCCATCTCGTCCGCTCCCCAGGTCGTCTCCGGACCGCAACGCGCGGGAGGCCGCGCTCGCGCATCAACAATTCCGGATCGGCGCCGCATACCGCGGCGCTGCGGCCCCGTGCCGCGTGGCGGGCGCGGCCCGCGATCGCGGGAGATCGTCGCGCCGAGCGCGATCGCGGGAGATCGTCGCGCCGAGCGCGAAGGGCCGCGAGCGCGCGCCGCGGACGCCGCCGCGCCACACTCACGCTCTTCGAGGTTTCGCCTCTTGCGGACGCCACGCGATCCACGACACCTACCCGCCCGCGGGATCCTCCCGCCTGTCGCGAGAACCTGCCCTGATGCGATCGCCCATTCAGCTCAGGCTCGTCGCCTTTCTCTCGATGTGGCTGCCGGCTCATGCGCTGGCCGACACGTTCCCGACCGCGGTCGCTGCCGCATGGGCGCGGTTGCCGGAGCGCGACAACATCGACGCCGCGGCCGGCGTCGCGAACGCGCGTGTCCGTGCCGGCAGCGCCATCTTCCCGAACGCGCCCTACGCGGACGGCGAGTACGACGACGACCGTCTCGGCAGCAACGACGACTACAGGACCACGAGGATCGAGATCGGCACGCCGGTCTGGCTGCCCGGCGAGGGCGGCGCGACCGTCGGCGTCGGCGCGGCTCAAGGCGAGGCGGTGGTCGCGGAGCGCAACGCGACGCATCTCGCGCTTGCCGGACGCGTGCTCGCGCTGTCCCTCGAGGACCTGCTCGCGACCGATCGGGCGCGGAGCGCGCGATCGCGCCTGGCGACCGACCGGGCGGTCGCGTCGGCGCTTCGCGAGCGTTTCCGCGTCGGCGAGAACAGCCAGAGCGACGCGCTCGCGGCCGATGCCGAGGAAGCCGCGTCGGAAACGTCGCTCGACGAGGCGGAAACCTCGCGACAGCAGGCCGCGGTGTCGCTCGCGTCGATCACCGGCTCGGAGGAGGTGCCGACGCTGGCGCAGGCGCCGTCGCCCGATCTGTCGGACGCGCTGCTGTCGCGTCACCCGAGCGTGGTCGCGGCAAGCCTCGAGGTGCGCGCGGCCGAGGCCGAGGCGCACCTCGTCCGGATCGCCGACCGCGACGATCCGGACCTTGGCCTGCAGGTGACCAACGACAAGCAGCCCGGATCGCCTTGGGACACGCGGGTCGGCATCGTCTTTCACATCCCGTTCGCCTCGGCCGCGCGCAACGCGCCGCTCCGCGCGGCGGCGGAGCAGAAGCTGGTCGAGGCCGAGAGCCGTCTCACCCTGGCCCGACGCGGCGTCGTGGCCGCGGCGCACGACGCGCTCCTGCGACTCGCGTCGGCCGAGCGGCTCTGCGCCACGACCGCTCGCACGGCAGCCGATCTCGACCGCAGGCGGACCGAGATCGAGCACGCCTGGCGGGTCGGCGAGATGCCGACGATCGAGCTCGTGCGCGCGGACGCCGTCGCGGCCGACGCCGATCTTTCGCGCGACGAAGCCCGGACCAGGCGGGATGCGGCGCGCTGGGCGGCCTCGCTCGCGGCCGGGATCCTGCCGTGAGGATCGCGCGCGCCGCTTCGGCCTGTCTCGCGTCGTGCCTGATCCTGGGCGCGATCGGCACGGCGCGCGCGGCCGATCATGCCGTGACGATGAGCCCCGCCCAGCAGCGCACCATCGGGCTCGCGACCGCGACCGTCAGCCTCCGGCCGATGGTCCGGTCGCTGCGCGTTCCGGGCCGGATCGAGTTCGATCCCGGCCACGTCGCCGGACTCCGGCCGCTCGAGACGGTGCGCGTG
The DNA here is from genome assembly GCA_965199345.1 of Acetobacteraceae bacterium. Classification (GTDB taxonomy): domain Bacteria; phylum Pseudomonadota; class Alphaproteobacteria; order Acetobacterales; family Acetobacteraceae; genus CAXTPV01. Next base: position 3,162,555 of record CBDARA010000002.1, on the reverse strand, counting down.
CTGCGCCTCCTCGTCCGCCCGGGCGATCCGGTGAGGTCCGGGCAGGCCGTGCTGCTGATGTCGTCGCCCCGGGTCGCTGCCGACGAGGCGGCGCTTCCGAGCGCCGAGGCCGCGCGGACGGAGGCGGCGACCGGTGTCGCGGTCGCGCGCGATGCCTGGCACCGCGCCGTCCTGCTCGCCGCCGACGGCGCCATGTCCCGCGCGGTCGCCGAAAGCCGCCGTCTCGTGCTCGCCTCGGCCCAAGCCAAGCAGGCGGGCGCGACAGCCGAACTGCGTCGCCTTCGGGCGGAGCTCGGCCGCTACGGCGCGACCGGCTCGGGCGAGGGCGCGGCCGTGCTCCGGTCGCCGATCGCCGGCATCGTCGCGCAGGTCGATACGACGGAGGGCCAGGTGCTCGACCAGGGCACGGCGGCGCCGGCCGTGACGGTCGCCGATCTGTCCGAGGTGATCGCGAGCGCGGAGGTGAGCGGCGACGCGTCGGGCATCGTCGCGGGCGACGAGGCGACCGTCTCGCTCGCCGATCCCGGCCAGTCCGGCCGGAGCTGGTCGGGCCGCGTCACCGCGGTCGGTGCCGCGGTCGACATCCGATCGAACACGCTGCCGGTCAGGATCGCGCTGGCGAACCCCGACGGCGCGCTGAAATCCGGGATGTTCGTCTCGATCCGGCTGCTGCTGCCGACCGGCGCGGACGGCCTCACCGTGCCACCCGACGCGATCCAGATCGTCGACGACCGTCGCATCCTGTTCACGCCGGTCGGGCCCGACCGCTTCCAGCCGCACGATGTCGAACTCGGGATCGAGCGACACGACTGGACGGAGGTCCGCAAGGGCGTCGACGCGGGCGAGACCGTCGTCACGCACGGCAGTTTCGAACTCAAGGCGGTGCTGCAGCAATCGCTGCTCGGCGGCGACTGAGATGGGCGCGGGCATCTTCGCGGCCATCGTCCGTCGGCGCTGGTTGATCCTCGTGCTCGCCTCGGTCGTGGTGGTGGCCGGCGTGTGGAACATGCTCGGTCTCGCGATCGACGCGGTGCCGGACATCTCGCCCAAACAGGTCCTGATCCTGACGGAGGCGACGGGCCTCGGGCCGCTCGAGGTCGAACGGCTGGTCACGGTCCCGGTCGAGAACGCGATGGCGGGGCTGCCCGGTCTCGACGACGTGCGGTCGAAATCGCGCTTCGGCCTGTCCGCCGTCTACGTCACCTTCTCGCCGGGCTCGGACGTCGATGTGGGGCGCGCGCGCGTGTTCCAGCGCCTGCAGCAGGCGAAGTCGACGATGCCGCCCGGCGTCGGCACGCCGGAGGAAGGCCCGCTCACGACCGGTCTCGGCGAAATCCTCGAATTCGAGCTCGAGGGGCCCGGCTACACGCCGATGCAGCTCTACCGCACGCTCGAGTGGACGATCGTGCCGCAGCTCAAGCTGGTTCCGGGCATCACCAACGTCGACATCTACGGCGGCAAGCTCGGCACGTACGAGATCCGCATCACGCCGGACCGCCTGCGCGCGGCGGGCGTCACGCTGCCGCAACTGTTCGCGGCCGTCGGCGGCAACAATCTCGCGCGCGGCGGCGCCTATATCGAGCGCGGCGAGGAGCAGGAGGTGGTCCGCGGCGTCGCCTCCGTCCAGAGCCGCGACGACCTCGCGCACATCGTGCTGGGGACGGCGCCGGGCGGTGTGCCGGTGACCGTGGGCGATGTCGCCGACGTGGTCGAGGCGCCGCGGCTCCAGATCGGCGCGGTCACGCATGACGGTCGCGGCCAGACCGTGGTCGGCGTCGCCGAGATGCAGTACGGCCTCAACTCCAGCGACGTGCTGCCGCGTCTGAAGGCCGGCATCGCCGCGGTGGAAAAAACCCTGCCACCCGGCATGTCGATCCACGTCTTCTACGACCGTTCGGCGCTGATCGACCGCGCGATCCACACGGTCGCGCACAATCTCGTCGAAGGCGCCATCTTCGTCATCGTGATCCTGCTGCTCATGCTCGGCAGCATCCGGGCCGGTCTGATCGTCGCCGCCGTGATCCCGGTGTCGATGCTGATGGCGTTCGCCGGCATGCGCTGGCTCGGCATCCCGGCCAATCTGATGAGCCTCGGCGCGATCGATTTCGGCCTGATCGTCGACGGCGCCGTCGTGCTGATCGAGAACGTGATGCGGCGCCGGGCCGAGGACCCGGACCGCCCGCTCGCCGAACTCGTGCCGGTGGCGGCCGCCGAGGTCGCGCGCCCGGTGCTGTTCTCGGTCGTCATCATCACCGCCGTCTATATCCCGGTCCTCTCGCTCGAGAGCATCGAGGGCAAGATGTTCCGCCCGATGGCGCTCACCGTGATGCTCGCGCTGATCTCGGCTCTGGTGGTGACGCTGCTGGTGATGCCGGCCCTCGCCGCGACCGCACTCGGACGCAAGACGACGACGCGCGACACGCTGCCGGTGCGCCTCGCGCGGCGCCTCTACACGCCGGCGCTCGCGCGCGCCGAACGCCACCCCTACCTCGTCGCGGGCGCCGCCGCCTGCCTGTTCGCGGTGAGCGCGTTCCTCGCGACCGGCCTCGGCGGCGAGTTCATCCCGCAACTGCAGGAGGGGGCAATCGTGCTCACCTCCAACAAGCTGCCCTCGATCAATCTCGACGCCTCGCTCCGCACGGTCGGCGAGATCGAGCGCGTGGTCCGGACCGTTCCCGAAGTGAAGACGGTCGTGTCGCAGACCGGCAGCGCCGCCGTGCCCACCGACCCGATGGGTGTCGAGAGCACCGACAGCTACGTGATCCTGACCCCGCCCGGGCGTTGGCACGCCGGCCGCACCCAGGAGGTGATCACCGCCGAGATCGAGAAGAAGGTCACCGATGCGGTTCCCGGCGTCGACATCGAGATGTCGCAGCCGATCGCGATGCGGATGAACGACCTCCTGCAGGGCGTCCGCTCGCCCGCGGCACTCACCATCTACGGACCCGATCTCAAGACGCTCCGCACGCTCGCCGACAAGGCGGTCGGGATCGTCGACAAGGTCAAGGGCGCGTCCGAGGTGCGCGCCGAGCAGCAGGGCGGCCTGCCCGATCTCACGATCCGGATCGACCGCGCGGCCCTCGCCCGCTACGGCCTGCCGGCCAGCGACGTGCTCGACACGGTCGAGGCGATCGGCGGCCACGAGGTGGGACGCGTCTACCGCAACGACGGCACCGAGACGCCGATCGACGTCCGCCTCGCACCGGCCGCGCGCGCGAGCGCCACCACGATCTCCGACCTCGCGATCGGCCTGCCGGGCGGCGGCTCGATCCCGTTGTCGGCGGTTGCCGCCGTCACGGTGTCGGACGGTCCCGCCCAGATCGAGCGCGACCGGCTCAAGCGGCGGATCGCGGTCGAGATGCACGTCACGGGCAGGTCGATGAACGGTTTCGTGAGCGATGCCCAGAAGGCGATCGCGTCCAAGCTCCACCTGCCGCAGGGCTACACGGTCGAATGGAGCGGCGAGTTCCGCAACCTGCGCGAGGCGACCGCGCGGCTCGCGCTCGTGGTGCCCTGCGTGCTGGCCCTCGTGTTCATGTTGCTGTACCTCAATTTCGGAAGCCTTTCGCTGTCCGCGTTGATCTTCCTCAACGTTCCGATGGCGGCGACGGGCGGCATCCTCGCGCTGCTGATCCGCGGCATGCCGTTCAGCGTCTCCGCCGGCATCGGCTTCATCTCGACCTTCGGCATCGCGATCCTCGATGGCGTCGTGCTTCTGTCCTACATCGAGAACGAGCGCGAGGCCGGGAAATCCGCGGCCGAGGCGGCACGCGACGGCGCCGAGAAGCGGCTGAGGCCCGTGCTCACCACCGCGCTGGTCGCATCCATCGGCTTCGTGCCGATGGCGATCGCGACCTCCACCGGGTCGGAGGTGCAGCGCCCGCTCGCGACCGTGGTGATCGGCGGCCTGATCACGGCCACGATGCTGACGCTGCTCGTGCTGCCGTCCGCCTACCCGCTCGCGTCCCGCTTTCGCGACCGCGCGACGTCGGACGGCGATCACGCGGGCGGCGCCCACGACGAAGGATCTCCCGACCCGGAGAAGGACGGAACACGCCGCGAAGCGCACGAGACCGCCTGACGCGCTCGGACAAGAATGAAACCGATCTGCACTTGGGACGCTCGCGCGAATGCAAATCACTATCATGTAGAGACAGTTGATTGACTCTCCTCGACGCGTGCCCATAGTCCGGCCCATGAAGAAATTCGCCGAACTCGACGAGCGCAGCATCCTCGCGTTGGCCATTTCGAACGAGGAAGAGGACGGCCGCACCTACGCCGACATCGCGCACGGCCTGCGGGAGAACTTCCCCGCGACCGCCGGCGTGTTCGACGCCATGGCGGACGAGGAGAACGGCCATCGCAAGGCGCTGATCGACATGTTCGTCAGCCGCTTCGGCGACCACATCCCGCAGGTCAGGCGCCAGGACATCGGCGGCGCGCCGCGCTACCGGCCGGCCTGGCAGCTGCTGCCGAGCGGGATCGAGGCGGTGCGCCGCCAGGCGAGCCGGATGGAGGCCGACGCGAGCCGGTTCTACACGGAGGCCGCGAAGCGGACCAACGACGCCGCGGTGCGACGGCTGCTCGGCGATCTCGCGGCGGCCGAAGCCTCGCACGGCGAAAGCGTCGATCGGATCGAGCAGGCGCACCTCACCAGCGACCGCGTCGAGCGCGAGGACGAGGACAGCCGCCGGCGCTTCGTGCTGCAGGTCGTGCAGCCGGGCCTCGTCGGCCTGATGGACGGATCGGTGTCCACGCTCGCGCCGGTGTTCGCGGCCGCCTTCGCGACGCACCTGCCCTGGAACGCCTTTCTCGTCGGTCTCGCCGCGACCGTCGGCGCCGGCATCAGCATGGGGTTCGCCGAGGCGCTGGCCGACGACGGCAAGCTGTCGGGCCGGGGCACGCCGGTGCTGCGCGGCCTGGTCTGCGGCCTGATGACGATGGCCGGCGGCATCGGTCACACGCTGCCCTACCTGATCCCGCATTTCTGGACCGCGACCGCGCTCGCCGCCGTCGTCGTGGTGATCGAGCTCGCGGTCATCGCCTACATCCAGTATCGCTTCATGGACACGCCGGTGATCTCGGCGATCTCGAAGGTCATGCTCGGCGGCGCGCTGGTGCTCACGGCCGGCATCCTGATCGGCAACGCCTGAAAGCGGACAGGCCGGCCGGAGCGTGTGTCGGCGCCCGGCGGCGTCCGCCGCTCCGTCGCCTCGCGCGCCCCGCGAGCGACCTGCCCGTTGCGGCGGGTCGTCGGCCGCGGATCGCGCCGGCGCGTGCGGGATGACCGCGCGAACGGCAGACCGGGGGTTCTCGGCCGCCGCCTACCGCGCGGTCCAGCCCCCGTCGATCGAGATCGGCGATCCCGTCATCGTGCTCGCCGCCTCCGTGCAGAGATGGACGACGAGGGCGCCGATCTGGTCGGCCGTGGTGAAGCGCGGCATCGGCTGTTTCTCGGCGAGGAAATCGGGCACCACATCGGCCTCCGCGCGCCCGTCGCGCGCGGCCATCCGGGCGATCTGCGCGTCGACCAGCGGCGTGCGGACCCAGCCCGGGCAGATCGCGTTGACCGTGATGCCGAGCCCCGCGAGCTCGAGCGCGACGCTCCGCGTGAGACCGACCAGCCCGTGCTTGGCCGCGACATAGGCCGATTTCTCGGGGCTGCCGACCAGCCCGTGCGCGGACGCGATGTTGACGATGCGGCCCCAACCGATCGCTTTCATGCCGGGCACGACCGCCCGGATGAGCCGGAACGGCGCCGACAGATTGAGCGCGACGATCCGGTCCCACGCCGCGTCCGGGAAGTCCTCGACCGGCGCGGTGTGCTGGATCCCCGCATTGTTGACCAGGATGTCGACACGCCCGAACCGTTCGTGCGCAGCCGCGATTAGGCTTTCCGACCCCTCCGCGTCGAACAGGTCGGCGCCGTCGAAACCGACCACGACGCCATGGTCCGTTTCCATGCCGCGCCGCAGATCCTCCATCGCGGCCGGATCGCCGAGCCCGTGCAGCATGACGGCGGCGCCGGACGCCGCCAGTGCGCGCGCGATCCCGAGCCCGATCCCGCTGGTCGAACCCGTCACCAGGGCCACCCGGCCACCGAGGCGCTCGGTCGTCATGCTCGACGCTCCTGCCGGCGACGGCCGACCGATCGGCGCCGCGACACGGGTCCCACCCGACCACGCGCCGACGATGATCCCCCGGCGTCGGCGCGTCTGACAAGGGCCTGGTCGCGGGGCGCGTCGAACCGGACCCTGCTGTGCCCGGCCTGTCGGGCGCCGATCCCGTCCCGCTCGGCAGTGGGTCGAGCGGGCCGTCCGGTGTCGCGCACACAGACCCGGTCGCGGGTCGGGCTGGCGCCGCTGCGCCCGGACCGGCAGGATCTCGACATCGGGACTGGTGCGGATCCATCCGCTCCTGACCGGACCTGGTCGGCAGCGCCACGACGTTCGCGCCGACGGCACCGACGGCGACGACCGGAGCGGAGGGCACGAGATGAACAAGACCTACCCGGACGCCGGCGCCGCGCTCGACGGCCTGCTACGGGACGGGATGCTGATCGCCGCGGGCGGCTTCGGCCTCTGCGGCATCCCCGAACGCCTGATCGACGCGATCGAGCGGGCGGGAACGACACGGCTCACCGTCGTGTCGAACAATGCGGGGATCGACGGCGTGGGCCTGGGCAAGCTGCTGCGCTCGCGTCAGATCGCGAAGATGATCAGTTCCTATGTCGGCGACAACAAGGAGTTCGAGCGCCAATACCTCGCCGGCGAGCTCGAGGTCGAGTTCTCGCCGCAGGGCACGCTCGCCGAACGGCTCCGCGCGGGCGGTGCCGGCATTCCGGGCTTCTACACCAGGACCGGCGTCGGCACGCTGGTCGCCGACGGCAAGGAGGCCAAGACCTTCGACGGCACGTCCTACATCCTCGAGCGCGGCATCGTCGCCGATCTGGCGCTCGTGAAGGCCTGGAAGGCCGACACCGCCGGCAACCTGGTGTTCCGCAAGACGGCGCGGAATTTCAACGTGCCCGCCGCGATGAGCGGCCGGATCACGGTCGCCGAGGTCGAGGAGATCGTGCCGGCGGGCGCGCTCGACGGCGACCACGTCCATGTGCCGGCCGTGTTCGTGCAGCGCATCCTGTGCGGCGCCCCCTACGAGAAGCGGATCGAGTTCCGCACGACGCGCGAAAGGGTCGCATCCTGATGGCCTGGTCGAGAAACGAGATGGCGGCGCGCGCGGCGCGCGAACTCCGCGACGGCTACACGGTCAATCTCGGGATCGGCATCCCGACGCTGGTCGCGAACAACATCCCCGCCGGGCTCGACGTCACGTTGCAGAGCGAGAACGGCATGCTCGGGATCGGTCCGTTTCCCACCGAGGACGAGGTCGATGCCGACCTGATCAACGCCGGCAAGCAGACGGTGACCGAGCTGCCGTCGTCGTCCTATTTCTCGTCCGCCGACAGTTTCGCGATGATCCGCGGCGGCCATGTCGATCTCGCGGTGCTCGGCGCGATGGAGGTGTCGGAACGCGGCGACCTCGCGAACTGGATGGTGCCGGGCAAGATGGTCAAGGGGATGGGCGGCGCGATGGATCTCGTCGCCGGCGTCCGCCACGTGATCGTCACGATGGAACACGCGTCGCGCGACGGCCGGGCGAAGTTCATGCCGCGTTGCACGCTGCCTCTCACCGGCCTCGACGTCGTCGACATGATCGTGACCGATCTCTGCGTGTTCCGCCGCGACGACCACGCGAGCCCCTTCCGCCTGATCGAACTCGCGCCCGGCGTCGAGGCGGCGGAGGTCGCCGCCAGGACGACCGCCCGCTACCTCGTGTAGAGCGACCTCGCGTGGACGAGTCGCCCTGTCGATCGAGCGTCCAGAGCATGACCTTCGGCCAGTCCGATTTCGGTTTGGCTGACGGTGCTCTCGCGCGACGGCCGCGCCGACGCGGCCGGGGTCATGGAACGAGCACGGCGGCGCCTTCGAAGCGCCCGGCCCGGAGTTCGGCGAGCGCCTCGTTCGCCTGCCGCAACGGAAAGCTCGTCGTTCGCGTGACGATGCCGATCTCGGGCGCCAAGCGGAGGAAGTCGAGGCCGTCCCGGCGCGTGAGGTTCGCGACCGAGACGAGTTGCCGTTCCTCCCACAGGATCTCGTAGGGAAAGCCCGGGATGTCGCTCATGTGGATCCCGGCGCAGACCACGCGGCCGCCCTTGCGCACGGCGCGCAGGGCCGCCGGCACGAGCGCGCCGACGGTCGCGAAGATGATCGCCGCATCGAGCGGCTCGGGCGGCGTGTCGTCCGAACCGCCCGCCCAGGCGGCGCCGAGGCCGCGCGCGAAAGCCTGCGCCGCGACGTCGCCCGGGCGGGTGAAGGCGAACACCGTCCTTCCCTGCCAGCGCGCGACCTGGGCCACGATGTGGGCGGCGGCGCCGAAGCCGTAGAGACCGAGCGTTCGCGCTTCGCCGGCGATCGCGAGCGAACGCCAGCCGATCAACCCGGCGCAGAGCAGCGGGGCGAGTTCGACGTCGCTTCCGGCTTCCGGCAGCGGAAAGGCGAAGCGCGCGTCGGCGACGACGGAGGTCGCGAAACCGCCGTCGCGCGTGTAGCCGGTGAAACCCGGCGCGTCGCAGAGATTTTCGCGGCCGGCCCGGCAGTAAGGGCAGACGCCGCAGGTGTGGCCGAGCCAGGGGATGCCGACCCGCTGGCCGAGGCGGAGGTCTTGCACGTCGACGCCGATCGCATCGATGCGCCCGACGATCTCGTGGCCGGGAACGATCGGCAGCACCGGGTTCGGCAGGTCGCCGTCGACGACGTGCAGGTCGGTGCGACAAACGCCGCAGGCGCCGACACGGACCCGGATCTCGCCGGGTCCGGGCACCGGATCCGGACGCTCGCGCCATTCGAGCGCGCGCCGCAGCGTGCCGAGGATCATCGCCTGCATCGTCGTGTCTCCCGCTGGTCGCGGACGCCGCCGCGCGGCCATGGCCGCCCGACACGGCCTCGCCCGATGGAATGCCGCGCGCGGGTCGTGGCTCTCAGTCGATGACGAGCTCGTTGTCGACCCAGGTCGTGCCGGGCGACGCCCATGCGGCATCGGCGGCAAGCGTCCGCTCGTGCGGCGAGTGAACCGATCCCGTCAGCCGGACGTGCCCGCCGCTCGCGGTGACCTTGATCGTCGCCGGGTCAACCCACGACCGATGCAGCGCGTCCATGACGCCGCGGCCGAGGTCGTGGAGGCTGACGCGCGACTTGAGCGTGAGGTGGTCGGCCACGCCGAGGACGCCGAACAGCATGCCGACGTTCCTCGCCGCGTTCTCCTTCTGGTAGTGCCACTCGACCTCGCCGGTGAGCGTCACCCAGCCGTGCTCCACCCTGATCTGCACGGCATCCTGCGGGATCGTGACGTCCCAGGCGAGGCGCGCGACGGCCGCCGACGCGATCTGATCGTCCGCGCGCGTCTTGGCGAACGGCAGCCGGATCTCGAGCTCGTCGGCCACCGCTTTGACGCCCTTGACGCGCAACGCGGCGGTCTCGGCGGCGTGCTTGCTCGCGAAATCGTCGACATGGCCCGTCAACGTCACGATGCCGGCGCTCGCAGTGACGCCGACATGCGACGCGGTCACGCTCGGCTCCCAGCGCAACGCGGAGAGAACGGCATCCTGAAGCTGGGCATCGTTCGACATGGTGGTCTCCGGACGACGGCGCCGTGATCCGACGCGCCGACTTGTGCATCCTCCGCCCCGCGCTGCGATCCCGACAGTCCCGGAAACTACTCAATCGAAGCGGACCATGTTCGGGACACCGTTGCCAGCATCGGTCCGACCAGGGCCGTCGCGACATCGCGCCGATCGGCGACAGCGGGCGCGGTGGCGCGGTGTCGATCCGCGCGCGTGCCGCCGCGGTCCGGCATCCCGGAACGCGGTCCCCGCGCGAGCCGACGGGGCCGCGGGCCGCATCGAGCGCCCAGGCCGACGAGGACCGCCGCGCTCGACCGCCGAGATGACGGCCCCGGGATCGCCGGACCCGACGGAGCTCGCGCCATGAACGTCGCGGCCAGCGCCATCGTCGCCGGACACGAGGTGGCGCATGGGCGATCGTTCCACCGCCGTCTACGGTTCGGATCACCGCGCGAGATCCCGGCTCGCCGGTGATGCGCTCCGAAGAAGCCCGGAGACAACGCCGACCGTACGTGTCGCTCTATCGACTGAGTTTCTCGAGCACGACCTTCAGCCAGACCGGTTCCGGTCTGGCTGAAGGTGCTCTGGGCGCGCATCGCGCCCACCGGACATGCCGCGGCGAGCGGCCCGGCGCCGGCCGTTCTGCAAGGATCTCGCGGACCGAACGCGCACGGTCACGCGGGACAGGTGGCGTCGCGTCCGGGATGGAGCCGCGCGCTGCCGTGTTGCTCGCGCATTCGAGGCGCCGGATGTCGGAACGTTCCCCCATCCGAGCTGGTAACGATCTTGCATTGCCCTTCGCCCGAACACTTCGCCTTCCGTCAATGTCTCGAACCAGCTTGGCAGCCAAAGATGATGTCGATCCCACGTCCCATCGTGTTCCGTCGCGGCTGCCTGTCCCTCGTGTCGCTGGGCGGGTTTCTCGCGTCCGGCGGCGCGGCCTTCGGTCAGAGCGCACCGCAACCGGCTCCCGTCGGCATTCCGGCCCAGTCCACCACGCAGCAGGGGACGCCTCCCGCGCCCACGACCAAGACCACGCCGACCGCCACCTCGCCCGCTGCCGCCACCCCCGTCGCGGCGCCGGCCGCGCCGGCTGCGGCACCGGCGAGTTGGGCCAGCACGATCTCGCTCGGCCTGCAGTTCGACGCCGGCGGCACGATCAACCCCGATCGCCCCAGCAACGGCATCAATTACGGCAATCTGTTCAACGACAAGGCAAACACCTTCCTGCTCAACCAGGTGCAGGCGACCGCGACCCGGCCGATCAACTCGAGCGCGACCGGCTACGATGTCGGCTTCACCGTGCAATTCACCTACGGCACGGACGCGCGCTTTCTGCACTATCTCGGCGAGTTCGACGACCTTACCAACAGCCGCTATCAGCTCAGCCTGCTGCAGGCCAACGTTCTGCTCCACACGCCCTGGCTGACCGCCGGCGGTATCGACTGGAAAGCGGGACAGTTCGTCACGCCGTACGGCTACGAGACGATAGATCCGAGCACGAACCCGTTCTACTCTCATTCCTACATCTTCGGTTTCGGCGGCCCGTTCCTGCACACCGGCCTGCAAGCCGTCTGGCACGACAACGCGACGCTCGATCTCTACGCCCAGATCGACACCGGCGAGAGCACCACGTTCGGCAGCGAGGGCGGCGACAACAACTCCGAACCGGCGGGCCTGGTCGGGTTCGGCCTGAACAACCTGCTGGGAGGAAACCTGACCATTCTCTCGCTGGCGCATCTCGGGCCGGAAAACCCGCTGCTGAGCGATCCGCAGGCCAACAGCCAGATGCGCTACGAGAGCGACACCGTCGTCACCTACAAGATCAACCCGAAGCTCACCTCGGTCACCGAGATCAACTTCCAGCACGACGACGGTTTCGGCGCCGATGCCTACGGCGCGTCCACGTATCTGGCCTATCCGCTGACCAAGACGATCACGCTGAACGGCCGTGCCGAGATCTACCGCGACAATGCCGGCTTCTTCGTCTTCGCCTATCCCGGCACGCTCGACGCCGTGAACGCGCTCGCCGGCAAGCCGAACACGTCCTACACCGAGGGCCGCGCCACCTACAGCGAGTACACCGTTGGCGTGACCTACAAGCCGACGGTGCCGCACGTCACGCTTCTGGCGTTCCGGCCGGAGATCCGCTGGGACAAGACCCTGAGCGGCACCTCGCTGTTCACCGACCATCTGCAGACCAACAGCGTCACGATCGCCGGCGACGTGATCCTCGGGTTCTGACGCGGGGACCGTGCGCGCGTCCCGCATCGGCGCGGTGGCGCGGGCGTGGACACCGTCCGGAGCGCGCCCGAGCTCGGGCCGCCGTTTCTGGCGATGTCGCCTCCTTCGGCGGCCGGGAGGGCGCGCTTCCCGGCACCCCTGATTTTCGGTTCTCGAGCGTCACGTTCGAGCAGAGCTCGGCGTGTATAAGAACTCCTCGACGTCCGCGTCGGGATGCGTGTCTCGAGTTCCCCCATGCACCGGCTGCTCGCGGCTCCAGGCACGAGAACTCCCCAGCAAACCAATGCGGGCTGACCCAGGCAGAAAGCGACTGACGGCTCAGGGATGCCGCGTTGTCTGCCGCGAGGCCGCGGCCAGGTCCGCCGGCCGGGCGCGGGTTTCGCAGCCGAGCGGCAGGTCGGACAATGGCGAACAGATGCTGCGTTCGATTGCCGGAGCACGCTGTCTTCGCCCGGTTTGATCCGGAGTGTCGTGGTGTGGTCGCGGCCACCTGGCCACGACAGGATGCGACGCGGTAACAGGTGCGGTCGATCGCGACAGGCAAAGCTTCGAAATTCGGCGCGAGCTCGCCATCCCGCCGGCGTGCCGGTCGCGCTTTCCTCGCGATTGGTCGCTCCGCGATCGGCCGACGCCACGCCTGGACCGTTGTGCCGTCATCGACCGTCGATGGCCGATGCTTGGGTGCAACACCGCAGGCTCCGGACGCCGCGACACGCAACGGCGTCCGGACGAGGGCGTTCCGGTCGTCGAAGCGGCCCGCCCGTGGTGCCGCACAGGATGGAGACTCCATGCGTTCTCTGCGTGCGGCGTTGTGCGCGTCGCTGGTGACGGCGTCGATCGGGCTCGCGGCGATGCCGGTGCGGTCGGCCGTCGCCCAGCCGGTGCCGCCCGGTTGGGCCGGCCCGCATTACTACTGGCATCACCACTGGTGGCATCACCGTGGCCGGTACTATCACGGGCCGCGCCGCTTCTACCGCTACTACTGAGGCCTCGACGACGCGCGGCGAGGGCTTCGGACTTCGCCGCGCGTCAGAGATTGCCGAGCGCGAGACCGGTGCCGCGGCTGTCGGTGGCGCCGCCGCAGGTCCGGCTGTCTCCGGGCAGCAGGTCGGGGCACGCGATCACGTTGACCCGGCCCTCCGTCGTCACCGGGCGCGCGATCGTCTTGCCGGTGCGGAGCGCGTTCGCCATGGCTTCGGCAACCGCGGCGGCGGCGTCGTTCTGGCCGGACGCCGCCACCACCGCGCGGAAGGCCGCCTCCGTGCGGTCGTAGGCGATCGCTTCCGGCAGCAGCGCCGGCGCGTGGCCCGCGGGCGAGGCGGCCAGCACGATGCCGGTGCCGGGAACGACGCGCCCGGTGCCGAACAGGTTGTCCATCGTGAGCGCGCAGGCGACGGCGGCTCCGTGCCGGTCGAGCACTGCGAACGAGGTCGAGGCGGGACGCACGGGCGGGGTCGCCGGCGGCGGCGTGATCCGCAGCAGCGTCGCCTGGTCGGCGCCGGTCGCGTTCGCGTAGGCCGCGACCGACGACGCGAGCTGCTCCGCCTCGGCGTCGGCGTGGCCGTCGGCCTGCAGCAGCTCGAAGGCGCGCGCGGCCGCGACGCCGCCGGCGTTCGGCAGCGGCGTGAAGGCGATGTCGAGGCCGTGGTCGCGCACCGTGATCGGGGCGAGCAGCTCGGCCCGCGGCACCGCGAGGTCGGCCTCGGTCAGGCCGCCGCCTGCGGCGGTGGCGCCGGCCGCGAAGTCGCGCGCGAGCGCGCCGTCGGCGAGCGCCCCCGGGCCGAGCTGGCCGACCTGCTCCAGCACATGCGCGAGGTCGCGCTCGATCAGCGTGTCGTTGGCGGCGAGCGCGGTGCCGTCCACGGCGGCGAAGATCGCGCGCGCGGCCGGGTCGGCGGCGAGCGGCCCCTGCACGATCGCGAGGTCGTCGGCGAGCAGCGCCGACACCGGGAAGCCGCGGCGGGCGAGCTCGGTCGCCGGCTGCACCAGCTCGTCGAAGCGCACCGAGCCCAGCCGGTCCTGCAGCGCGTAGAGGCCGCGCACCAGCATCGGCACCGCGGCCGGCCGGTCGGCACCGGGCGCGCGCGTCTCGGGCGCCGCCGGGGGGAACGAGACGGCGAGGGCATGGCCGCCATCGCCCGGCGTATAGGCGAGGCAGGTGCCGCCGCCGCCGAGCGAGGCGCGCGACGGCAGGGTCACCGCGAGCGCGAGCCCGACCGCGGTCGCCGCGTCGGCCGCGTCGCCGCCGCGGCGGAGGATTGAGCGGCCGACCAGCGCCGCATCGGGATCGTCGGCGGCGACGCCGCCGATGAAGCCGGTCAGATGCCGGTTCGGACCTGAGCCGCCTTCGCCGAGCAGCAATCCCTTGACGGTGCCGTAGGCGCCGCAGGCGGCGAGCAGCCCGGCGAGGACCAGGGACGAGGCGATACGTCCGGCGCGCCGCGCCCGAACTTCCGGCGTGTCGGTCAATTCCGGCCCATCCCGTCGCGTCTCCTTCGGCTCGCCTCCGTTCGGGTGCAGCTTCCGGCGCGGCGTGAAGCGGGGCGAGACCCCATAGACGCATCCTCCCGGGGCGGCAATAACCGGGCGCGGCCGCCCGGCGCGGGTCCCGTGGCGGTCGCCGCTCGAGCCGCGGCGCGCCATCGGCCGGCCGCGGCCCGCGCCATGCCTCTGAGGAGATCGCCGTGCCTCGCCCGCACTTGTGTCCGCCGATCGCGGCGATCGCCCTCGCAGCACTCCTGCTGCCGCCGCTCGCGGCCAACGCCGGCGCCGATCCCGCCCCGCCCGTCGGCAGCGCTTCGCCCGCCGGCATCGCCGGCACTGCCTCGTCCGCTGGCGTCGCCGACACGGCGCCGCCCGCCGAACGCGTCGGCGCCGCGACGCCGGGCGCCGACGCGTTCACGCCCACCCAGCGCGCGGCGATCGTCGCCATCATGCGCGACGCGCTGCAGCGGGATCCCTCGATCCTCGCCGACGCCATCAACGCGCTCCGCGCCGCCGACCAGCGCGACGAGGCGCGCGCGGCCACCGGCGCGATCGCCAGCCACCGCGCCGAGCTCGCCGACGGCGACGCGGTCGGCGGCAACCCGCGCGGCGACGTCACGCTGGTCGAGTTCTACGACCCGCGCTGCCCCTACTGCCGCAAGATGCTGCCGACCGTCGACGCGGCGATGCGGTCGGACCACCGGTTGCGCGTCCTCTACAGGGTGATCCCGATCCTCGGTCCGGGCAGCACGCTGGCGGCGCGCGCGATCGTCGCCGCCGGCCTGCACGGCCTCTACCGGCCGATGCAGGAGGCGCTGATGGCGGAAGACGCGCCGGGCGAGAACACGCCGGCCGACGTCGCCGGCGTGCTCGCGGCGGCCAAGCGTCTCGGGCTCGACCAGGCGGCATTCGAGACCGCGATGAACTCGGACGCGGTGACGGCGCGCTTGCGCGCCAATCTCGCGCTCGCCCACGCGCTCGGCATCGACGGCACGCCGGCCTTCGTGCTCGGCGACACGCTGGTGCCGGGCGCGATGACGGACGCGGAGCTCCGGAAGCTGCTCGCGTCGGCCGAGGGGTGACGTGAGGAAGGACAGGGGCTCCTGCCCCTGGACCCCGGATGGGTGCCCGTCGAGGCGGCGGCCTTGACCGTCGATCACTGAAGGAACTCCCCGGCCACCGATCGCTGCCCGCGCGACCGGCGCCCGGGATTGCCTCAACTCGAAGGCTTCGAAGGGACGATTGTCCCTTGGCGTCGGGCTTCCTCTGCGCTTGCGCGAAGGGAGCCCGGTCGAGGGCGGCGCCCTCGCCTTCCTCACCCTCCGTCGATCAGCGCCTTGATCCGCGCCGCCAGCGTCGCGAGTGCGAACGGCTTGGTCAGCACGTGCATGCCGGGTTCGAGATGGCCGTGGCCGAGCACGGCGGTTTCGGCGTAGCCGGTGATGAACAGCACGCGGAGGCCGGGCCGGAGCGCGCGCCCCGCGTCGGCGACCTGGCGCCCGTTGATCCCGCCCGGAAGGCCGACATCGGTCACCAGCAGGTCGATCGCCGCGTCCGACCGCAGTGCCCGGAGCCCGGCGGCGCCGTCGGCGGCCTCGATCGCCTGGTAGCCGAGATCCTCGAGCACCTCGGTCACCAGCATCCGCACGGTGGGTTCGTCGTCGACGACCAGCACCGTCTCGCCGCGTCCGGCCGGCGGCGCCGGCGTGCCGTCGCCGTCGGACGCGCGGCCGGCCGCCTCCCCGTGATGGCGTGGGAGCGTCACGCACACGGTCGCGCCCTCGCCGGGCGCCGAGGCGATGCGCACCTGGCCGCCCGACTGGCGGACGAAGCCGTAAATCATCGAAAGGCCGAGGCCGGTGCCCTGGCCGATCGGCTTGGTGGTGAAGAACGGGTCGAAGGCGCGCGCGATCACGTCGGCCGACATGCCGACGCCGTCGTCCTCGACGCACAGCTGCACGTAGTCGCCGGGAGCGAGGTCGTGGGCGGCGCCCCCGTCGGCGTCGAGCGTGACGTTGCCGGTGTGGATCGCGAGCGTGCCGCCCGAGGGCATCGCGTCGCGCGCGTTGATGCACAGGTTGAGCAGCGCGTTCTCGAGCTGGCCGGCGTCGACGCGGGTGATCCACACGCCGGCGCTCGGCCGCGTTTCGACGTCGATTTCCGGCCCGACCGTGCGTCGGATCAGCTCCTCCAGATCGGCCACGAGACGGTTCACGTCGACCGGCTTCGGGTCGAGCGTCTGCCGCCGCGAGAACGCGAGCAGGCGATGGGTAAGCGAGGCGGCGCGCCGCGCGGCGCCCTGGGCGGCCGTCACGTAGCGCTCGGCCTCGGCGGTGCGGCCCTGGTTGAGGCGCGTCTGCAGCAGGTCGAGACTGCCGGTGATGCCGGCGAGCAGGTTGTTGAAGTCGTGCGCGAGGCCGCCGGTGAGCTGGCCGACCGCCTCCATCTTCTGGCTTTGCCGCAGCGCCTCCTCGGCCTCCGTCAGCTGGCGGGTGCGGTCCGCGACCTGCTGCTCGAGCGAGGCGGTCAGCGCGCGGACATCCTGCTCGGCCTGCCGCCGCGCGATCGCGATCCGCGTGCGCTCGGCGACGTCGCGCACGAAGGCGAGCTCGTCCTCCGGCCATTCCCGGGCGTCGGCGTGGTTCAAGTAAAGGAGCGCCACCGGGGCGCCGCCCTCGCGAAGCGGCATGTTGACGAAGGCGCGGGCGCTGATCGCGCGCAGCGCGGCGGCCCTGGACGCGGTGCGCGGGTCGAGATCGGCGTCGGTGGTGACCACCGTCTCGCCGCGCTTGAGCGCCTCGATGTAGGAGCCGTAGTCGCGGAACCGCAGCACGCCGGCGATGGTCGCGATGCCGGGCGCGTTCCAGTCGCGCGCGATGGTGATCGTCTCGGCGGCGAGGTCGAGCGTGCCGTAGCCGGCGCGGCTCACGCCGAGCGTGCGGCCGATGATCTCGGAGGCCACGTAGGCCATCTCGGCGCCGTCCTGCAGGTCGCGCAGCCGGTCGGTGAGCTCGAGCAGCGCCGCGCGCCGCGCCTCGGATTGCCGGCGCCCGGTGATGTCGGCGAAGATCACGACGAAGCGTTCGCCGCCGATCGGATGCACGCGGCCTTCGTACCACTTGCCGATCGCGCCGACCGGGCGGACGAACACCGCTTGCCGGCCGGTGTCGACCACGGACGCCACCTCGTCGATCCAGACCGGTTCGATCTCGGGGAAGATCTCGCGGACGGTGCGGCCGAGCGCGTGCGCGGGGTCGACGCCGACCAGGCGGCCCCAGGCCGGGTTCACCTCGAGGTAGCGCCAATCGGCTGCCCGGCCTTCGGCGTCACGCACGACTTCGCCGAGGACGAAGCCTTCCTGCAGGCGCTCGAAGATGCCGCGCCACGTCGCTTCGCTCCGCCGCAGCGCGCGCTCGGCCCGGCGGCGGTCGGAAATGTCGTTGAAGAGGATGGCGACCCTGTTGCCATCCGCGTGGCCGGTGCGGAACGCGTGCGCCTCGTAGCACCGGCCGAGCGCGTCATCCTCGTGCTCGAACCGCGCCGCTTCGCCGGTCCGCGCCACGTGGCCGTAGATCTCGAACCACTGGGGGTCGATCTCGGGCACGAGCTCGCGGATGGTGCGGCCGATCGCGTCGGGCAGCCCGGTGTGCCGCGCGAAGGCGGCGTTGACGTCGACGAACAGATAATCCTCGGCGCGTCCGTCCGGCGCGAAACGCAGCGCGATGACGCAGAACCCGATATCGATCGCCTCGAACAGCGCGCGGTCGCGCGCCTCGCCGCTGGTGTGCGTCACGGAGGTGCTCGTCGCGACGGCGTCCGTGCCGCCGGTGTCCGTGATGGGGGTGTCCGTGATGGAGGTGTCCGCGCCGACGGCATCGAGTGCCGCGCGGAGCCGCGCGTTCTCGTCCTCGAGCGCGCGGAGCCGATCGGCGGCGACCACGTCCTGATCCATCGTCACGCGCGGCCGGTGCGAGAAGCAGCCGCTTCTCGCACCCTGGCGGCGTCGCGGCGCACGGCGGTCTTCATGCCTTATTCTCGCACGAGCACGGCCCGGGTGTCAGCCCGGGCGGCGGCCGAACGAGCCGGGGCGGCGGGGAAGGGCGCTCGACATCAGGCGAGCGCCGCGAGCAGGGCGGCGCGCGTCATGCGCGACCGGCCCTTGAGGCCCGCCTCGCGGGCACGGACGCGCAGTTCGTCCCGCGTGAGCGTGTCGAGCGCACCCGCGTGCCGGACGTCGGCGGTCTTCTGCGCAATATCCTTCGGCTGCGGCGAGAACTGCTTGCCCGCGCGCGTGTCGGCCCGCTTCTTCGCCGTCGTGCGGGCGTATTCGGCGTCGGTCAGCTCGTCGCGTGCCGCCTCCGGGAGGTAGCGCTCCCCGGTCTCGCCGGAATCGTGGCCAGACCGCGTGCCCCAGTGCTCGTCGGTCCATTGCTGGAGATGGTTGTCGTCCGCCTTGGGGCCGGCATAGCCGCCGCCGCGCGCCTTGTATTCGGCGCTCGCGCGCTGCGCCTTGCGCGCCGACCATTGCCCGGGCTTGCCGCCCGCGTCGCCGGCGGTGACCTCCTTCTTGACCTCGTCCCACAAGGCAGGGTCCGTCTTCCGTGCGACCTTCGACATCGATCCGCTCCGCTTGCCCGCTGCGGCACGAGGTGGGGCGATCGCGGCCGCTTGCCAGCGCCGGTGCGGCATGTGTCGTGGTCCGCCCCGTCCCCGCCCCGGCTGCGGGATCGGCGGCGCCGCGATCCGGTGGTGGAATCCGGCTCGCGGCAGGGCAGCGGTCCCGGCCCTCGCGTGTCCCCCTTGCCTTCCCGACCCGATCGGCTAGGGCTGAGGCCATGACACCATCCGATCCCGGCCAGGCGGGCGATCCGCCGCTCACGCGACGCACGGAACGCGCCTTGCAGCGCGTGCTGTCGCTCGAGGATTTCGAGCGTTACGCGAGGCGGCGCCTGCCGCGCGCGATCTACGCCTACATCTCGAACGGCGCCGAGGACATGGCGGCGCTCCGCGGCAACCGGGCGCAGTTCGCCGGACATCGCTTCGTCACCCGAGTGCTGCGCGACGTGTCGCAGCGCGACCAGGGCCGCACCATCTTCGGCCATCGCTGGGCGACGCCGTTCGCGATCGCGCCGATGGGCGCGTCGGCGGTCGCGGGCTTCGACGCCGACAACCGCATGGCGCGCGCCGCCAGGCGCGCCAACGTGCCCTTCGTGCTGAGCGCGAACTCGATCACGCCGCTCGAGGAGCTGCGCCGGAGCAATCCAGACGCCTGGTTCGCGGCCTACCAGTCGCCCGACCACGACAAGATCCGCCGCATGCTCGACCGCGTCGGGCGCGCGGGCTACGGCGTCTACATGCTGACCGTCGACGTCGCGGTCGGTTCCAATCGCGAAGGCGAGAAGCGCGCCGGCTACTCGATGCCGCTCCGCGCCAGGCCGAGGCTCGCCTGGGACGGGGTGACGCATCCGGAATGGCTGCTCGGCACCGCCGCGCGCACGCTCGCCACCCGCGGCGTGCCGGTGATCTCCAACATCGAGCCGGTCGGCGGCCCGTCGATCCTGACCCGCGACGTGTCGTTCATCGGCGGCCACAGTTCGTTCTCCTGGCGCGAGGTCGCGCTGATCCGCTCGCTTTGGCCGGGAAAGTTCGTGCTGAAGGGGATCCTGTCGCCGGAGGACGCCCGCATCGCGCGCGAGCACGGCTGTGACGGCATCGTGGTGTCGAACCATGGCGGCCGCCAGCTCGACGGGTCGGCGTCCGCGCTCGACGTGCTCCCCGCCGTCAAGGCGGCGAGCGAGGGCATGACGGTGATCGCCGACAGCGGCTTCCGACGCGGCACCGACGTGCTGAAGGCGCTGGCCCTCGGCGCGGATCTGGTGATGGTCGGGCGGCCGTTCCTGTTCGCCGCCGTGCTGGCCGGCGAGGCGGGGGTGCGGCGCGCGATGTATCTTCTCGCGCGCGAGATCGACACGGACCTCGCGCTGCTCGGGTTGACCGAGGCCGATCAGGTCACGCGGGACGTGCTGCTGGCGGCGTAGGAACGAGCGTCGCCCGGAGCTGTCACTCGAGCGCGGCCGTCGTCGTGGCGCACGGCCGCGTCGCGTCCGGGCGCCCGGCTGAAGCAACCTTTGTGGACCGGACCACGTCGTGGTCCGGTCCACGTGAGCCAAGTTGCTCTATCTACTGAGTTCACAGAGCACGACCTTCAGCCAGACCGAGCCCGATCTTCGCTGAACGTGCTCGAGCCGCACGCCGAACGGCAGACGCTGCGCCCGCACGCACGGGCTCGTCACGCTCGACGGACCGAGTGCCGGCGAGCGCCTCGAGAACGCCTAAGAACCGTTCGATCCCGAACGCGGCCGCGTTCCCGATGGGCCGGAACGAGCGCGCGCCGCAACTCGTGGCGCAAGACCGTCGCGCGCATCGCGAGGGCCAGGACGAGGTCGCATCCGTTGACCCCGCCGAAGCCCACGCAGCCGGCCGGGATCGCGGCCCTGTTCGCGCGCGCCGCCGACGCGTTCGGACCTCCCGACATCCTCGTCGACCATGGCGGGGTCTGCGAATTCAGCGATCTCGCGAGGTCGCGGCGGAGTCGATCGACCGGCAGTTCGGGTTGAGCGCGAGGGCCCGATCCTCGCGACGCAGGCGGCGGCGTTCCTGCCGGCGGGCGGCGTCTCGGTCAATATCTCGTCCGGCGCGGGCGTGACCCCGATCGCGGCACCGCGGGTCTACAGCGCGGTCAGGCGCTGATTTCGGCCACGCGGTCGCCGAGCTCTTCGGCGATCTCGCGCGCGAGATCGGGACCGACCGTCTCGACCAGCGTCCGCGCCGTCGCGCGGGCGAGCGCCGCCGCGGCCGCGCGGCGGCGGAGCGCCGGCAGGTCGTCGAGCCGCGCGAGCAGTGCCTCGGCATACTGCTCGGGGTCGTGGCGGTCCTCGAGCCGCGCGCGGCCGCGCGCGCCGAGCGCCCGGTAGCCGGCGGGGTCGCGGCGGAGCGCCGCGAGATGCCGCGCGAGATCCGCGTCCTCGCTGTCGGGATCGACGAACGCCACCGTGTCGGGCGGCAGCGACGCGTACCAGGCCGTGCGGGTGACCAGCGACGGCGCCGCGTTGGCCCAGATGCGGAGCTGGCTCGCCGACGCCTCGCCCATGCTCGGCCAGCGCAGGTTGAACACGAGATCGGCGCCGGCGATCGCCGCGTCGAGCGTCGCCTCGGGCACGTAGCCGTGCAGCGTGACCTCGGCCTCGAGACCGTGCTCCCCGATGAGCGCGCGCGTTTCGGCCTCCGCCTCGATGCGGCCGAACACGTCGAGGCGGTAGGCGCCGCGGTCGGGGCGCGCCGCGAGGGCCCGGATGATCGCGTCGAGGCGCCGGTTGCGGCCGAGATGGCCGAACGCGACCAGGTGCAGCGGCGCATCCGGCGCGACCGGCGGCCGCGGCACCGGCCGCGGACCGAAGCCGTAGGGCAGCGGCAGCGCGTGCACCGGCACCGGCGCCGCGTCGCCGCTCGGCAGGGCCGCGAGCGCGTCGGCGTTGTGGACGAGGCCGAGCAGCGCGCCGTCGAGCGCCGCCGCGACCATCGGATAGTCGTCGATCAGCGCCTCGATGGGGAGGCGCCCCTCGGTAAAGCGGATCGCCGCCGCGCGCGCCGCCGGACCGTGCGCGCGCGCCATCGCGTCCACGTACCAGTCGCGGTCGGTGCCGGGATGCGCGCCGTAGGCCGCGAAGAATTGCTGCAGCTTCACGTCGTGCAGCACCACCACGCCGGGTGCCGCGCGCGCCACGCGGTGGATCGGCTGGTGGAACTGGGCGTTGTTGCCGAGATGGTAGATGTTGGCGTCGGCGGCGTTCAGCGCCCGGCCGGGCGGCAGGCCGGGGCCGTAACGGTGGACGCTGACGCCCCGGATCGGCGGCAGTCTCCAGTCGGCCGCCGCGGTCCAGAGCCGCACCTCGGCGCGGGCGCCGAGCGGGCCGAGCGTCGCCGCGGTGTTGTTGGCGATCTCGGTCGGCGCCGGCGGCAGCGGCGAGAAGACGTTGAGCGTCAGCCGAGCAGGCACGTGACCACCTTTTCCCAGCCGATCCCCATCGCGTCGTAGGCGGCGCGTCCGGCCTCGCCCCACCCGCGGGCGCGGGCCGGATCGGACCACACCGCGTCGATCGCGCGCGCGACCGCGTCGGGTTCGGGCGCGACCACGAGCCCGGTCTCGCCGTCGGTCACGAACTCGCGGGCGCCGCCGCTGTCGGTCGCGGTGATCACCGGCTTGCCGCTGAGCATCGCCTCCAGCGTCACGTAGCCGTAATCCTCGTCGATCGGCAGGTAGAGCACGCCGCGGCAGCGGGCGAACAGGTCGACCTTCTCCTCGTCGGTGACGCCGCCGCGGATCACCAGGCGTCCGGGCGGCAGCGCGCGGGCGAGCGTCTCGAGACGCGCCGTGTAGCGCGTGTCCTCGGCATGGCCGATCATCACCACGCGCGCCGGCGTGGCCGCCGCCGCCAGCGCCCGCACCACCAGATCCTGCCGCTTGGCGGCATTGATGCGGCTCGGCAGCAGCAGGAAGTCCTCGGCCTCGGCACGGTGGAACCGCGCGGCGAACGGCGGCGGATGCAGCAGCGGCTCGGCCGCGATGCCGCAGCTGTCGAGCAGACGCTCGCTCACCCGGCGCGAGATGGTGAAGATGCGGCGCGCCTCGGGCAGCAGGCGGCGGTCGGCTTGCCGGATCGCCGCCATCGCGAGCGCGCCGCCCGGCTGGTCGTGCAGGTCGCCGAGCGGCTGCTGCCACAGATCGTAGGCCGAGCGGTGCTGGTGCAGCAGCCAGAGCACCTTGTCGGGGTGCGGCGCGAGATAGGCCGGGAACTTGAGGCCGATCACCTTGTCGATCGCGGTGCCGGAGCTCGCGGTCACGTCCATCAGGCGCGCGGCGAGGATCTGCGGCGGCAGCCGGTCGGGCGGGAACCACTTGAACGGGAGCGAGACGATCTCCGCCTCGTGGCCGGCCTCGCGCAGCGCGCCGACCAGGCTTTCGGAAAGCAGTTCCGCGCCGCCCCGGACGAAGGGGACTTGGACGGTGAGGACGCCGACGCGCAACCTTGATCTCCCGCAGGCAGGCCGGGAGCGTCGCCCCGGGAACGAACGATGGTCCGGAGGCGCGCGCCCCCTCCGTTCAGGACAGCAGTCGCTCGACGACGTGGGTCCAGTCCAGGCCGAGCGTGTCGTAGTGGGCGCGGGCCGCGCGGCCGTCCCGTTCGGCGCGTGCCGCGTCGCCGGCATAGGCGTCGAGCGCGTCCGCGAGCGACGCGGGGTCCGGCGCCGCGACGCGGGCGGTCTCGCCATCCCGCACGAAGTCGAGCGGGAAGCCGCTGTCCCGGCAGGTGACGACGGGCTTGCCGGCCAGCATCGCTTCCAGCGTCACGTAGCCGTAATCCTCGTCGAGCGGCGGCACCACGACGGCGCGCGCGTCGGCGTAGAGCGCGCGCTTGTCGGCGTCCGACACCACGCCGCGCCACTCGACCCGGTCGTCGACGCCGAGCGCCTCGGCGCGCGCGCGGATCGAGCGGGCGTAGTCGGGCGAGTCCTCCGGGCCGATCAGGACGAGCGTCATCCGCGTCCGCATCCTCGCCAGCGCCTCGATCGCGAGATGCTGCCGCTTGGTCGGGTTCACCCGTCCGGGACACAGCAGGTAGTCGCCCGCTTGCCCGGTCTCGTAGAGCGCCGCGCCGGGGGGCGGGTGATGCAGCGGCGTGCTCGGGATGCCGTTGAAGCGGAGCAGCCTGTCGCTGACCACGCGGGAGTTGGTGTAGATCGCGCGCGCCTCGCCGAGCAGCGCGTCGTCGGCGGCGCGGATCGCGTCGCGCACCGCGCGGCCGTCCGGCGCACCGTCGAGGTCGCCCGCCTCGGTGCCCCAGAAATCGTAGGCGCCGCGATACTGGTGCAGCAGCCAGAGCACCTTGGCCGGATGGCGCATCAGGGTCGCGGGGAACTTGAGCGCGATCAGCCGGTCGATCGGCCCGTCGAGCCAGGCGTCCACCTCGAGCAGCCGCGCGAGCAGCATCGCGTTCGGGATGTTGGCCGCCGGATACCATTTGAACGGGAAGGTCGTGACCTCGGCGTGGTGGCCGTGCGCGCGCAGGGCGGCGACCAGGCTTTCGGCATGCATCTCGGCGCCGCCGCGGACGAACGGCGCCTGCACGTTGGCGACCAGCACCCGCATCAGCCGGGCTTGCGCGCCAGCAGCGCGTAGTCGCGCGCGCCGTGCAGCACGTCGTCGAGCGCGTCGGCGAGGGCCGGGTCGCGGTCGGCGGGAAAGCGCCACGGATCGGGATGCAGCGGCACGATCGAGACGGCGTCGAAGCCGCGGAGGCTGGCGAGCGCCGCCAGCAGCTCGCCCGGCAGCGGCGCCACGTGGGTCGGGTCGAGGTGGAAGAAGCGCGACGCGGTCATCAGGTTGGCCGGGTTCGGCGTTTCGAGCGCGAGCAGGCCGCCCGGCGCGAGCGCGCGGTGCGCCGCGTCGAGCAGGGCGACCAGCCGCTCGAACGCGAGGTGTTCGGCGACGTGGATCGCGGTGACCGCGCCGAGCGACCCCGCCGGTTGCGCCGCCAGATGGTCGACGCCGTCGGCGATGGCGATGTCGAGCCCGTCGGCGATCGCGTCGGCCGCCATCGCCGGGTTGGCGTCGACGCCGCGCCCGACCAGTCCCTCGTCGCGCAGCAGCGCGAGCAGCTCGCCCCGGCCGCTGCCGAGATCGAGCACCGGCCGCGCCGCCGTGCCGGCACCCGCCTCCCGGAGCGGCGCGAGATAGAAGCGGGCGCGGTCGCGGATGTCGTCCCGCGTGCCGCGGAAACGCGCGGCGAGCGCCACGTGCAGCGGCGCGAGCGCCGCGCGCCGCCGCGCCGCCTCGTCGCGTGTTGCCTCGACGGACGCGACCCGCGCGGCGAGCGAGGCGAGCGCGTCGGCCGACGCGCTCCGCGCGGCCAGGCCGGCGACCGCGTCGAGGCGGTCCCGGAGCGCGGTCTCGGTCGCGACGGTCTCGCGGACGAGGCGCTCGACGGTCCGTCGCGCGACCACGCCGTCACGGGCGCGCTCGTCGAGGCGCGCGACATCCGCCTCGATCCCGGCGAGCGCGCGGTCGGCCGTTTGCAGTCGCTCGTGCAGCGCCTGCATGTCGCGCATCATCGTCGGCACCGCGGCGAGCGCGGTGACGATGCGGAGCAGCCGCCCGATCAGCGGCAGCCGGTAGGCGCGCTGCAGCATCCAGCGGCGGCGAAGGTCGGGGACCGGCGTCGCGCGGGCGCGGCCTTCCTCGCTGTAGCGGAGCGCGCCGAGCACGGCGACGCGGGTGGTGGCGCCTCGGGCGAGCGCATCCTCGTGGTGGCGGATGCCGTCGGCGTCCGGCAGCCGGCCGAGAATGACGCGGTACGCTTCGACGAGGAAGTCGCCGTGCGGCAGTGCGAGCAGGCGCTTGAGATCGGCCGGCTGGCCGGGCGGTGGCGTCCCGGCGCTCGGGTTCGGCCGCGGCGGCGGGCGGCGCTCGCCAGGCGCCAGCATGGCTTCGGCGAGGGCGATCTCGTGCTCCATGGCGGTCGCGATGACGGCGCGCAGCGTGACGTCCCCCTTCGCGCGCGATCGTCGGGCCGGTGCCGCGCGGCGTTCGGCGGGATATACCCGTCGCACGCGCCGTGCGCGACAGGCTCGCACGCGCCGTGCGCGGAGCCGCGCCCCGCCAGCCTCAGGGCAGCGCCCGGGCGAACGTGTCGAGCATCGCCTCCGCGGTCCGTCCCCAGCTGAAACAGCCGGCGCGCGCGAGCCCGCGCTCGGTCAGCCGGTCGGCCAGATCCTTGTCCGCGATCACCTGCCGGATGCCGTCGGCGATCCCGTCCACGTCCTCGGGATCGACCAGCAGGGCCGCGTCGCCGGCGGTTTCGCCGACCGCCGTGGTCGACGAGGCGACGACGGGGGTGCCGGACGCCATCGCCTCCAGCACCGGGAGGCCGAACCCTTCGTAGAGGCTGACATAGGCGAAGCAGGCCGCCCGCGCGGTGATGTCGGCGAGTTCGTCGTCGGCGAGATAGCCGAGCAGGCGGAGCGTGCCCTCGCGCCGCGCGCGTTCGGCGCGCGGGCTCGCGAGCGTGCTGCCCCAGCCGGCGCCGCCGGCGATCGCCAGCGGGAAACGCTGCCGCTCCGCCTCCGACAGGCGGTGGTGCGCGTCGAGCAGGCGGTCGAAATTCTTGCGCGGCTCGAGCGTCGAGACCGACAGGATGTAGGACCGGTCGACGAGCCCGTGGCGCGCCAGCGCCGCGACCGCGTCGGCTTCCGGCCGGGGCCAAAACATCTCGCTCGCGGCGTTCGGCACGACGTCGATCCGCGCCGGCGACACGTCGAAGGCGCGCGCGAAGCCCTCGGCGGTGAACCGCGAGATCGCGGCGAAGCGCGCGGTGTCGCGCAGCGTGCGTCCGATGTTGCGATCGATCCAGGCCAGGCGCTCGGCCGGATGCAGGTCGCGATGGTGCAGCCAGGAAAGGTCGTGCACCTGCGCGACCGTCGTCCCGTCGAACGGCCGCGTGATCATGTTCGGCTCGAAATAAAGCAGCCGTCCCGCGCCCTCCCTGCGGAACGCCGCCATCTCGCGCCGCGTGCCGCTCCGGCGGACCGCGTTCCGGAGCGGCGCGACGCCCGGCACACGCGCGACCGCGGCGCGCAGCGGCGACACGCGGGCGACGCGCTCCTCGACGCTGCGCCCCGGGCCGAGCGGTTGCTGCCTCGCGATGCGGTCGAGCAGGTCTGCGGTCTCGAAGCGCTCGCCGGCCCAAAGGCGGACGAGCGCGATGTCGGGCGAGGCACGGAGCCGCTGGGCGAGTTCGAAGGTGACGCGCCCGATCCCCGACCGGCGCGTGGTGAGGCTGTCGGCGCCGATCAGCAGGCTCAGTGGCGAACGCACGCCGACCCGCGACGGCGACCTGTCCTGGACCACGGGCGTGTCGGGATGTCCCGTTCGGCGCGTCACCCCGTGCTCGATAGTCTGTCGCGATCGGGCGCGCAAAGTTCCGGGGTCCCGCGCGCCGGGGCGGGACGGATCCCGCGCGCCGGGGCGCGACGCATCACGCGCGCCGGGGCGCGACGGATCCCGCGCGCCGGGGCGCGACGCATCCCGCGCGCCGGGGCGCGACGGACCCGCGCCCCGTGGAACCGCGCCGGACGGCGACGGTTGGCGTCCGGACGATCGGGAGGGAGATGTTCCATGAGCGACAGCAGCGACGCGCCGGGGCGCGAGCAGGCCAAGCGTGGCAGGGCCGAGCAACTCGCCGACCGCGCCTTCGAGGCGCGCCAGGGCGGCGCGGACGAGACCGCGCGCGAGGCCGACGACGAGGCGCTGCGGACCGATCCGGAGGGCCTGGTGAACCGGCTCGAGGCCGAGCGGGACGATCCGGCGAGCGGACCGTCCGGTGTCGACGACAGCGACGCGTCCGACGAGGCGGTGCACGCCATCACCGGGACGGTCGAGCCCGGCAGCGACGCGCCGTCGCGGGCGGGGATCACCGGGTCGGGGAGCGGTGCCGACAACATGTGATCCTTACGGGCCGCCCTCGACGTCGGATGGCGGTGCGGTCAGAGAAGCGCGCGTGACGGGACGCGCGTCGCCCGCGCGCCGGCGGCCAGCAGCGGCGGCGCGAGGGCGGCGAGCGCGCCGAGCGACGCGGCGCCGCCTCGGGTGACCGCGAGGCGCGACGCGACCGTGGCCCGCCCGACCGGGCGGGCCAGATCGGCCGCGAGCGCGTCCTGGAAACCGTCGGGCCGGTCGAGCGCGGCATGGGCGCGGAACGCGCTGTGCAGCGCGATCGCGACCCCGTCGCCGCAGAAGGACGGGATCACGGCCGCCTGATCGCCGACCCGCCAGGGGGCGCCGGCGGCCTCGCCGCGCAGCAGGTGGCCGTACGGGATGGCGGCGACGGTGAGCGGCCGGTCGGGCCTGTCGAGATCGGCGCCGGCCAGCAGGCGGGCGAACCGCCTCGCGCCGGCGGCAGCCGCGAGCGCCGTGCGCCAAGCCTCGTGCGCGCCGATGCCCGCCCGGGCGGGCGGGCGGGCGAGACGCGAGCCCTCGATCGCGACGCAGAGATTGACCCGCCCTTCGCCGACCGGTTGCAGCCCCGCGTAGCCGCCGGGAAAGAGCGCGAGCTCGACCGCGTCGCCGAGCAGGCGCGACGCGTCCGGCGTCAGGCGCCCGTACCATTTCAGGCCGACCAGGCCGGGATGGCGGCCCGGCGGCCGCTGCCAGCCGCGGAGGTCGTGCTTGCCGGTCGCGAGCACGGCCTGCGCGGCGTGCCGCACGCTGCCGTCGTCGAGCCGGATCGCCCAGGCCGTGCCCGATCGCTCGAGCGCCCGCACGTGCCGACCGCGCCGGACGGCGGCACCGGCGCGCGCCGCGGCGGCCAGCAGCGCCTCGTCGAGGACACGGCGCGGCAGGCTCCAGGCCTCGAATGGAAGGGGCGTCTCCGCCGTGCGCCGTCCGCTCGAAAGCCGCACGCGGGCGAGCGGGACGGCGCCGAGCGCCGCGGGGGACAGCCCGAGGCGCGCCAGGTAGTGGGCGGTCTCGCCGGACAGGAAATCGCCGCAGACCTTATCGTTCGGTCCGGCGCTGCGCTCGAACACGGTGGTCTCGATGCCGTCCCGCGCGGCGAGGCAGGCGAGCGCGGCACCGGCGGGACCGCCGCCGATGATCGCGAGTTCCGTGGGGTCGTCGTCCATGGCCTTGGTATGGGCGCGCACCGGATCGTTGGACAGGGTCGTCGGTTCAAGGCCGCGATGCCCCGGCTCCCGCGGGCCAGCCGCGCCGTCGGGAGCCACCGGGACGGCCCGGCCTCGCTTCGCTTCCGGCGCCGATCGGGATGGATCGGAGCTCGCCTTGTCTTCTGATGGGCTTCGTGGCCGGCCAGCGCGCGATCACGCCGCTCGCGGCCTGCCACCGGCGTGGCGGGTATGGACGTCACGATGCCGCGTTTCGGCCGGATGCGGACGGGGTCGCTGAGTATTGCGCTGGTCGCCGTCGTCGCGCTGGGCAGGACCTTCAGCCAGACCGGTTCCGGTCTGGCTGAAGTGCTCTGGGAGGCCGGATTCCGGCCCGGTCCGGCCGATCGGAGTTGCGGCCGAGGCGGAGATCCGGCTGGACGACCGTGCGGCGAGCGGGTTCCCGGCGCCGTTCCTCGTGCAGCGCGGCTCCGATCGACGTCTTTCGTTCCGCGATTAGCGAATGGTCAACCAGGAGCGTGCGAAATGATGGTCGTTTCGACCAGGGCACGCCGCGATGTTCAGCTCCAACCTGCGTCGCTCGATCCAATCGTTGGCCCCGACGCAGGGACCGCTCGCGTGCGCCCAGGCCGTCGAGTTCAACTCGCAGGTGCCGCATCTCTTCCTGATCCTCATCATCAACGCGGCGCTGCTGTCCGCGACGCATGTCGGCTCGGCGCCGTTCCTGCTCTCGGTCGTGGTGCCGGCGAGCCTTGGGGTTGTCAGCATCTCCCGGGTGATGGCCGCGCTGCGTCGGGCGGGGAAGCCGGTGACGGCCGAAGCGGCCGAGCGATCCCTGCGGCGTGCCACCTCCCGCGCCGTTGTCTCCGGCCTGATCTTCACGGCATGGGCGTTGAGCCTGCTGCCCTACGGCAACGTTTACGCGCGCTGCCACGTCGCCTTCTACATGGCGGTCACGGCCATCAGCTGCATCTTCTGCATGCGCCATGCTCCGCGCGCGGCGGCTGGACTGACGGTCACGGTCCTGGTCCCCTTCGTGGCCGTCTTCCTGTCGCTTGGTGAGCCGGCGTTCGCGGCGATCGCGGTCAATCTCATCCTCGTGTCCGGAAGCATCATGTTCGCGCAGCTCAAGCAGTTCGCGGACTTCGCCGATCTGATCTCGTCGCGCGAGCAGTTGCTGTCGCGGCAGGAGGAACTCGAGCATCTCAGCGACGAGAACCTCCGGCTCGCCAACCTGGACAGCCTGACCGGATTGCCGAACCGACGGTCCTTCTTCGCCGCGCTCGACGATCAGCTCCAGCGCGCGACGCGCTCGGCGCAACGGTTCGGCGTGATCCTCATCGATCTCGACGGTTTCAAGACGGTCAACGACGTTCATGGCCATGTCGGCGGCGACCGCCTGCTCGTGGAAGCCGCGCAGCGCCTGCGGGCGCTCGAAGCGCCCGGACGCTTCTTCGCCCGGCTCGGCGGCGACGAGTTCGCCGCGATTTGCACCATCGAGCGATCGAATGACGAACTGCTCGCCTTCGGTAAATCTCTCTGTCGCATCCTCGGAAGCCGCTACCTGCACACGCCGGCGCTGATCAGCGGCTCGGTCGGCATGGTGGTCTATCCCGACAGCGCGAAGAGCGCCGAAAGCCTGTTCGAGCGCGCCGATTTCGCGCTCTATCACGCCAAACAGACCTGCAAGGGCAGCGCCGTGCTGTTCTCGTCCGCGCACGAATCGATGATCCGCCAGGCGAGCCTCGTCGAGCACGCGCTCGGACAGGCCGATCTGGAACGCGAACTCGAGCTCGCGTTCCAACCGATCGTGGATGCGACGACCGGCACGATCATGGCCTTCGAGGCGCTCGCGCGATGGGACAGTCCGCTGCTCGGCCGCGTGGGGCCGGACGTGTTCATTCCTGCCGCGGAACGTTGCCGCATCGTCGGGCGCCTGACCGAGATCCTGTTCGTCAAGGCGCTGTGGGCGGCGAGCGTCTGGTCCGACAGCATACGGATCGCGTTCAACCTGTCGGCGCTCGACATCGAATCGCCCGAGCGGGTGCGCGCGCTGCTGACGCTCACGGCGTCGAGCGGCGTGGCACCGGGACGGGTCGATCTCGAGATCACCGAAACCGCGATGATGCGCGACCTGCCGACCGCGCTCGCCTCGATCGGGATGCTGCGCGAGGCGGGCTTCAGGATCTCGCTCGACGATTTCGGCACCGGCTACTCGAGCCTCAGCCAGTTGCACGTGCTCAAGCCGGACAAGGTGAAGATCGATCGGAGCTTCATCGCCGATCTCGACACGCGCCCGGAAGCCCGCGACATCGTCCGGGCGTCGGTGGAGCTGTGCCGCAACCTCGGCCTCGACAGCGTCGTCGAGGGTGTCGAGACCGTGGCGCAGGCGACGCTGCTGCGCAGTCTCGGCTGCCGGCTGATGCAGGGCTATTATTTCCACCGACCGCTCGACTTCGAGACCGCGTGCCGCGAGGCGGAAGCGAGTTCGCGGCGGGAGGCTCTCGCCGGCTCGCCGCATCCGGCCGATGTCGGATCGGTCGAGGACTCGCTCTGGCGCGCGACCTCGTCGGGCCGGACGACCGCCGCGAGGGGACTGGCCGCAGCCGAACCTGTCGCATGAGCTTGACGGCGTCGTGAACGCGCGACCGTCGATGCGGCCACGGTGTCCCGGCAGTCGGCGATCGCCATCGATCCTGCGCGGGTGACTGCCGCCTCGCGGGATCCCCGACGAGCGGGCAGATCAGCGCGAGGCCAGGCTTCCCGACGGCGCGCGCGGCCCACAGGGGCGGGCGCATGCCGAGGCAACCGGCGCACCGCCGTCAGGCGAGGTGGGCCGCCGTGTCGGCCGACTGTTGCCCGGATGGCCGTCGTCTCCTTGCCGAGACCAGACCGCGCGCGGCCTCGAGCGCCCGCTCGATCGCCGGACGGCGATAGTCCCAGATCCGATCCGCCCCGGGCCGCGCGATCACCATCGTCGGGTTCGCCTCGAACAGCAGCAGCCCGCCGTCGGGCGCCAGGCCGAAATCGACCCCCGCATAGTCGAGGCCGAGCCGGCCGGCGAGGGCATCGAGCGCGCTCGCGGCCCGCGTGCCGATCGTGCCCGCCAGGTCGCCGAGGAACACCGCCTCCTCGTCGCGCCGCGCCGGATGCAAGCCCATCTCGGCGGTGTAGTGGTGCACCTTCCAGCGGTCCGAGATCGCGAGATGCAGCGGCAGCACCGCGCCGCCGATCATCATCGCGCGATATTTCCGGAACAGGCCGTCCCCGTGCCGCGCGTCGAGCCATTCGATCGCGAGGAGCTGTTCGCCGGGCAACGCCGCCAGCGCGCCGGCCAGCGACGCGGGCGCGTCGATGCGCGCGAAATGCTGGCCGGTGTGGAAACCGGGGCTCCTCAGCAGGAACGGGCAGCGCCAGCCGTCCGGCACGCCGTCGGCGAAGGCGCGCCGCGGCAGCAGCGCCATGCGCGGGACCCGCACGCCCGGCACCGCGAACCGTGCGAGGCAGAGCCGCGTCGTCTCGCGCACCCGCGCCGGATGGTTGATCACCGGTGCGTCGGAACGTCGGAGCACGCGGAGCGCGTGGTCGAGCGCGTCGGTGCCGCGGTCGGCATCGCCGATTGCGTTGAAGACGACGTCGTGCGGCGGCAGCTCGGCACTCGCCTCGTGCTCGACCACCAGCGTGTGCAGCCGGACCCGATCCGCCCCGAGGAAAGGTCGGGCGGGGATGTTGCCGCCGCGGGCCGAAACGAGCTGGAGCACGCGCGGCGCGTCGGGATCGGTGCCGCGATAGGGCGCCGACACCAGCGCGCGCGACGCGAAGCCGCGGTCCCGGTGGGAGGCGGCGAGCGCGTCGTCGATGCCGTCGAGCAGGTAGGACAGGCCCTGATGCGCCTCCGGAAAGTCGGCATCGACCGCGAGCGCGGCCTCGTAGTGGAGGCGCGCGTCGTGGGCGCGACCGCACCGCCGGAGCAGGTTCGCGAGATTGACGCGCGACGCCGGATCGTCCGGGTTGGCGGCGACCGCCTGCCGGTAGGCGGCGAGCGCGGCCGCTTCGTGCCCCGACCGGAGCATCAGCGCGCCGAGATTGGCCAGGGCGCCGCGATGCCCGAGATCGGCTTCGAGCACGGCGAGGTAGGCGTCGCGGGCCCGGTCGGCCTCGCCCGCGAGATCGAGGTGGCAGGCCCGCTCGAACAGCGTCGCCGCGCGATCGGCCCGCGACCGCGGCGTGTCGCGGCGCGGCGGCTCCAGGCCGGCGCGGCGCCGGGTCGCCTCCGTTCGGCACAGAGCTGTCATCCGGGTGACCTCCCGCGAGGGAGCCTGACAGCGGATCCTTACGGAAGCGTGACCGTCGAGGTCCGGGCTTCGGCGCCGTCGAGGATCAGGGTTCGGGTCTCGCCAGGCGGCAGCACGACGGTCAGCGTGCGAGGCGGCGCGCCGGCGCGCGCGCGACGGGCGACGGCGACCCTGATCGTGCCCTCCTCGCAGCGGCACCGCGCCGACCAGAGATCGGGCGCACCGTCGCCGTGGTCGTCGCCGTCGTCGTCGCCGTCGTCGTCGAACGCCTGCCAGCCGAACGCGCCGTCGCCGGGCGGCGGGAAGAGCCAGAGCCCCAGCCTGGTCGGCTCCGGCCGGAAGCCACCGCGCGCGAGATCGACCAGCATGCCGGAGCCGGCGCGGGCGAGCAGCGGCGGCGGCCCGTCGAGCGGCGCCGGCAGCGTGGTCGGCACGCCGCCCGGATGGTGCGCGCCGGTCCAGACGTCGATCCAGTCGGCGCCCGCCGGCGGACGCAGCCGGCGCACCGCCGCGCCCGGCTCGACCACGAGGGCGACCAGCAGGTCGGGACCGAGCAGATGCTCGTCGTTCTCGGCCCAGCTTCCGCGGTCGGACGGGAAGTCGAGCCAGGTCGGGCGGACGACCGGTTCGAAGTCGCGGTGATGCCGCCACAGCAGGTCGTAGAGGAACGGGATCAGCGTCTGCCGCAGCGCCATCAGGCGGCCGATCGCGGGCAGCGCCTCGGGGTGCATCCAGGGCTCGTTGACGGTGCCGTCGTCGTTCCAGCTGTGGATCGAGAAGCGCGGCATCAGGACCCCGGCCTGCACCCAGCGGACGAACAGCTCCGGATCGGGCGCGGGTCCGGCAAAGCCGCCCACGTCGTGACCGCTGTTCGACACGCCCGACAGCGCGAGGCCGACGCCCATGCGGGCGTTGAAGCGGATCGTCTTCCAGGCCGTCCGGTTGTCGCCGCTCCAGGTCTGGGCGTAGCGCTGCAGCCCGGCCATGCCGGATCGCGTGACGACGTAGGGCCGGTGCCCCGGCGCGTGGGCGCGCTGCGCCGCCCGCGAGGCGCGGCTCATCAGCAGCGACTGCACCGGCAGCGCTTCGGCCGCCGGGCGCGGGGCGCCGAAGCAGTCGAAGCGCGCGCGACGGTCCTGGAGGCCGAACTCGTTGTTGTCGTTCCAGGTCGAGCGGATCCCGTGATCGAGCAGCGCCTCGGTGACCTGCGCGCGCCACCACGCCGCCGCCGCAGGCTTGGTGAAGTCGACGAAGCTGCCGAGCTCGTCCCAGAACTGCGCTTCGACGGGACGGCCTTCCGCGTCGGCCACGAACAGCCCGTGCGCCGCGACCTCGCCGTAGCGCGGGTGGTCGCGCAGCAAGGCGGGCTTGATGTTCGGCACGAGTTCGATGCCGGCATCGCGGAACCGCGCGACGAAGGCGGCGGGATCGGGGAACTTGTCGCGGTTCCAGTGGAACACGTAGCGCTTCGGCCCGATCGACGTGTAGCCCGACGACAGGTGGAACGAGGTGCAGCCGATGTCGTGTTGCTCGAGCAGCGCGAGGAAGCCTGCCATGCGCGCCGAGGCGTCGGGCGCGTCGGTGTACGTCATGGTCGATCCCGAATAGCCGAGCGTCCAGCGCGGCATCAGCGCGGGCCGTCCGGTCAGCCAGGTGAAGCGACGCGTCACCTCGGCCGGATCGGGTCCCGCGATGACGAAGAGGTCGAGGTCGCCGCCGTCCGCCACCACGTGGCGATACGGCCCGTGATAATTGTCGATCTCGCGGCCGAGATCGACCGTGATCGCGGCCGTCGTGTCGTAGAACGCGCCGTGGCAGGCGCCGTCGGCGTCGGCGACGAGCAGGTAGGGGATCGACTTGTAGAGCGGATCCGAGGTCTCGGCGTCGTAGCCCATCGGATCGGCGTTCACGAGGCGGAAGCGGCCGCCGGCGTGATCCGCCGGCCCGGCCCGCTCGCCGAGCCCGAACACGCGCTCGCCGCCGCGGCGTTCGACGTAGTGGTGGACGCGGCCGTCCCACCAGCCGAAATCGTAGGCCTGCGTCGCCCGGTCCGACATCATCACGCGCCATTCCGCGCCGACAAGCTGCGACCAGACGCAGCGCAACCCGACGAGCGCGATGTCCAGACGGATCCGGCCGGTCTCGAGCCGGAGCGATCCGGCATCGGACGCGAGCGTGAAGTCGGGGCAGGCGAAGCCGTCGACGCTCATCCGGTCGCGGCCGGGCTCGGCGAGATCGGCCGCACCCGGCGCGATCGCCCAGCTCGGCGGTCCCTCGACCTCGCCGTGCGGCAGGAGCAGCAGCCGGACGATGTCCGCCTCCAGGACGAAGACGTGGGCGACGGCGCCGGTGTCCGACGCGAGCGTCACCCGACCGGGCGCCCGCCCGGACACGGCGAAGCGCGGCGGGGCGGAAAGGGTCGCCTGTCTCATGCGTGTCTCATTCCTGTCTCATGCGTGCGCGGTCCGGTCGACGGGGACGAGGTGGCGGCGGAGCGCGATCAGCACGCCGGCGCCGACGAGGTCGAACACCCCGAGGCAGCCGAACAGCGGCGCGTAGCCGATCCTGTCGGCGAGTTGCCCGATCGCGAGCGAGAACAGCAGGCCGCCGAGCCAGCCGGCCTGGCCGACGAAGCCGTTGGCGCGACCGACCTCGTCGGCGGGGAAGACGTCGGCGCTCAGCGTGTTGATCAGCACCGAGATCAGCTGGTGCGCGAAGCCGCCGACGCAGAAGCAGGCGATCGCGAGATGCGCGCTCCCGACCAGGCCGATGCAGCCCGGCACGATCATCATGACGGCGCCGAGCACGACCCCGGCGAGGCGCGACGGCACCAGCGCGAGGCCGAGGCGGCGCATCAGGAACGGCGAAACGTAGCCGCCGAACACGCCGCCGAGATCGGCCGCGAGGAAGGGCAGCCAGGCGAACAGGGCGATCTGGCGGAGGTCCATGCCGCGATCGGTCGCGAGATAGAGCGGGATCCAGAAGCTGAAGGTCTGCCAGGCGGGCTCGTCGAGGAAGCGCGGGATGGCGATCGCCCAGAACCGCGTCTGCCCGAGAATGGCGAGCGTCGGCGCACGACGGCCGGTGTCGGGGAGGGCCGCGCGACCGTCCGCGATCAGGTGCCGCTCGGCCGCGGTGATCGCAGGGTGGCGCGCGGGCGGGCGATAGAGCGCGTACCACGCCACCGCCCAGGCGAGGCCGAGGCTGCCGGTGACCAGGAAGGCCGCCCGCCAGCTCGCGGCGAGCGACACGGCGACCACCAGCGGCGGCGCGATCAGCGCGCCGAGCGAGGTGCCGGCGTTGAACCAGCCGGTCGCGACCGAGCGTTCGCGGGCCGGGAACCATTCGGCGATCGCCTTCATCCCGGAGGGGATCGCGGCCGCTTCGCTCATGCCGAGCAGGAAGCGGAACAGCGCGAGGCCGACCCATCCCGCCGCGAGCGCGTGCAGCATGTTGGCGAGCGACCAGGCGACGGCGAACAGCGAGAAGCCGAGCTGGAGCCCGATGCGGTCGACCACCGCGCCGCAGACCGGCTGCATCAGCGTGTAGGCGAGCTGGAACGCGCCGACGACGTAGCTGTAGTCCGCCGTGGTCATGTGCAGCGCGTGCTTCAGCACGGGCGCCAGCACGCCGAGCGTGTTCCGCGCGAGATAGTTGATCACGGTGCCGGCGCTGATGAGCGCGACGATCCACCAGCGGAGATGCCGCACCGTTCTCGCCATGGCCGCGTCCTCGGAGGTGTCTCGACGGCGCCGATGCTAGAGCAACCTCGTGCGGACCGGACCACTTCGTCGTCCCGTCCGCATGAGACAAGCTGCTCTGTCTCTTAAGTTTCTGGAGCACGACCTTCGGCCAGACCGGTTCCGGTCTGGCTGAACGTGCTTTCACCGCCCTCGCGCCGGGCTGAACCGGTCCGGCGCGTCGCTTTCGGTCTCGGATGCGCCAGGCGCGTCCGAGACCGAAAGCGACGCGCCACCGGTCGCGCCGTTCGGCACGGCGCGCGACGCTTGACCTGCACCGTCCGGTCTGTGCCTAGGACGACGTGTCCGCGCCCGGGATCACGGGCGGCCGCGACGCGGTCGGCCGGCCCGGCGAGGGCGACAGGACGCGGCCGTGCCGGGCCGCCTCGACGACGGCGCGTGTCAGGGCAGGGTCCATACGATGCGGTTCGGTGCGCACAGGCGACCTGACATGATCGCCGCGACGGTGCGAGGATGGTGACGGCAGAGGATTGGACCGAGGCCTTCCTCGCCGCCTCGGCCTCCGGCATGCAGCGTCTGGCGACCTCTCCCGAGCTCCGCGCGACGATGGCCGCGATGGCGGCGCGCATCACGGACGCGCTCCGCGCCGGCAACAAGCTGCTGATCGCCGGCAACGGCGGCAGCGCCGCGGACGCGCAGCACATCGCGGCCGAGTTCCTGTCGCGGCTGATGTTCGACCGCGCCCCGCTCGCGGCGATCGCGCTGACCACCGACAGTTCGGTGCTGACGGCGAGCGGCAACGATTACGGCTTCGAGCACGTGTTCGAGCGCCAGGTGCGCGGGTTGGGCCGTCCGGGCGACGTGCTGCTGGTGATCTCGACCTCCGGCCGGTCGCCGAACGTGCTGGCGGCGCTGGCGGCGGGCAAGGCGGGCGGGCTCGGGACGCTGGCGTTCGGCGGCGCCGACCCGAGAGACCTCGCGGCCGCCGACATCGTGCTCGCGGCGCCGTCCGATCAGACCGCCATCGCGCAGCAGCTCCACATCACGGCCGCGCACGTGATCTGCGGCCTCGTCGAGCGCGCGATGTTCCCGGAGCGCGCCGCCTGACGCGGCCGCGCGTGCGTCAGGCGGCGATCCTGGCCGGCGGTCTGGGCAGCCGCCTCGGCGAGCTGACCGCGCACGTGCCGAAGCCGATCCTGCCGTGCGGCGACCGGCCGTTCCTCGCGTGGCTGATCCGCGAGCTGGTGCGGTTCGGGATCGAGGAGATCGTGCTGCTCGCCGGGCACCTGGCACCGGTGCTGGAGGCGGCGATGCCGTCGATCCTCGCCGGTCTGCCGCGCCCGGTCGCGGTCGAATGCGCCGTCGAGCCGTTCCGCGCCGGCACCGGCGGCGCGCTGTTTCACGCGCTCGCGCGGCTCGACGAGCGTTTCCTGCTGCTGAACGGCGATTCCATCCTCGACTGCAATCTCGCGCGGCTGCTGCTGCGCGACCCGGGGCCAGGCAGCCGGATCGTGCTCCGCGCCCTTCCCGACACCGACCGCTACGGCGTGGTCACGGTCGACGGCGACCGCGTCACCGGCTTCCTGCCGCGCGCGCCGGCGCCCGGCGGTCCGGGATTGGTCAACGCCGGGATCCTTCTGCTCGAGCGGGACGCGCTCGGCGCCCTGCGGCCGGACTGCTCGTTCGAGGCCGACATCCTGCCGGCGCTCGCGCGGTCGGGCCGGCTGCGCGCGGCGGTCGCCGACGGGTTCTTCGTCGATATCGGGGTGCCGGAGGATCTGGCGCACGCGCGGGCGGCGCTGCCGGCCCGGCTGCACCGCCCGGCGCTGTTCCTCGACCGCGACGGGACGATCAATCGCGACGGCGGCTGGGTCGGTTCGGTCGATCGCTGGGAATGGGTGGACGGCGCGCTCGACGCGATCCGGCTCGCGACCGATGCGGGCTGGCACGTGTTCGTGGTCACCAACCAGTCGGGCGTCGCGCGCGGCCATTACGGCGAGGCGGACGTCGAACGACTGCACCGGTGGATGGCCGGCCAGGTGCGCGACGCCGGCGGCACGATCGACGACGTCCGGTTCTGCCCGTTCCACCCCGACGCGGCGCTGGCGAACTATCGCCGCACGAGCGACTGGCGGAAGCCGGCACCCGGGATGATCCTCGACCTGATCGATCGCTGGGAGCTCGCGCCGGGACGCTGCGTGCTGGTCGGCGACCAGCCGTCGGACGTGGACGCGGCCAGGGCGGCGGGGATCCTGGGCGTGCGGTTCGACGGCGTCGATCTCGCGGCGACCGTCGCGCCGCTGCTGCGGCGCGCGTCGCCCGGCGCCGCCGAGCGGTAAGGAGACACGAGCGTGGCCGCCCATCCCACCATCCGTGCCCGCGTGCCGCTCCGGCTGGGCCTCGCCGGCGGCGGCACCGATCTCAGTCCCTATTGCGACCAGTTCGGCGGCGCGGTGCTGAACACCACCATCGACCGCTACGCCTACGCGTTCATCGAGCCGTCGGACGACGGGCGGCTTCATTTCGACGCGCCCGACCTCGGGCTCGAGGAGGCGTTCGACCGCGATCTCGACGCGCTCGCGGCGGCGCGGCTGATCCTGCATGCCGGGGTGACGCGGCGCATGGTCGGCGGGTTCGCGGGCGGCGTCGTGCCGGCGGTGCGGATCACCTCCTTCGTCGACGCGCCGGCGGGCTCCGGCCTCGGCTCGTCGTCGGCGCTCGTGGTGGCGCTGGTCGAAGCGTTCCGGACGTTGCTGCAACTGCCGCTCGGCCGCTACGACGTCGCCCACATCGCCTACGAGATCGAGCGGCTCGAGCTCAGGCTCGCGGGCGGCAAGCAGGACCAGTACGCCGGCACCTTCGGAGGCACGAACTTCCTCGAGTTCCTCGCCGAGGGAAGGGTGATCGTGAACCCGCTGCGGATCCCGCCGGCGATCCTGAACGAGTTGCAGACGTCGATGGTGGTCTGCTTCACCGGCGTGTCGCGGCGATCCGAGGCGATCATCGAGGACCAGCAGCGGCGGATGCAGATCCCGGGCGGCGACGCGCTCGACAGCCTGCACCGGCTGAAATCGGACGCGATCGAGATGAAGGACGCGCTGCTGCGCGGCCAGATCGGCCGGATGGCCGACATCCTGAACCGCTCCTGGATCGCCAAGCAGAAGACGGCGTCCGGCATCAGCACGGGACGGATCGCGGCGTTGTTCGACGTCGCGATGGCGGCGGGCGCGATCGGCGGCAAGGTGTCGGGCGCCGGCGGTGGCGGCTTCATGATGTTCGTGGTGCCGCCGTCGCGTCGGATCGGGGTGATCCGGGCACTGAACGAGGCGGGGGGCGAGGCCAGGAACATCCATCTCGTGACGGAGGGCGCCGAATCGTGGGTGGTGTCGCCGTGACGGCAGCGGGGAACGGCTTTGGATCCTGAACACGAACCGGGCGCCGCGACGTCGCTCGACACGTTCTGCGATCCCGCGCTCGAGCTCGCCTTCATGCGGCCGGCGAGGCTCGGGGCGCCGAGCGCCTGGTACGGGCATGTCCCCTTCGCGCACTGGCTGATCGGCGCGCTGCGACCGGCGCAGGTGGTCGAGCTCGGCACCCACAACGGCGTGTCCTACGCGGCGTTCTGCGAGGCGATCGCGCGCACCGGGATCGCCTCGCGTTGCACGGCGGTCGACACCTGGCAGGGCGACGAGCATGCCGGACATTACGGCGACGCCGTCCTCGAGGATCTGCGCCGGTTCCACGACCCGCGCTACGGCAGCTTCTCGGAGCTGCTGCGATGCACGTTCGACGCGGCCAGGCCGTACGTGACCGAGGGCTCGGTCGACCTGCTGCACATCGACGGGCTGCACACCTACGACGCGGTGCGGCACGATTGGGAGGTCTGGCGGCCGACGCTGAGCGAGCACGCTCTCGTGCTGTTCCACGACACCAACGAGCGCCAGGGCTCGTTCGGGGTCTGGCGGCTCTGGGAGGAGCTGAGTGCCGCGCATCCCTCGTTCACCTTCCTGCACGGTCATGGCCTCGGGGTGCTCGCGCCTGGCCGGGTGGTGCCGGAGGCGGTGCGGCAGCTCTGCCGCGCGAACCCCGCTTCGGTGCGGGCGCGGTTCTCGCTCCTCGGCGAGCGCTGGAACGCGGAGGTCGAGCAGCACGCGGCGATCGACGCGCGCCAGCGCAGCGAGGCCGCGAACGCGGGCCTTCGCGCGGAGCACGCGACGACGGCGCGGCAGTTGGCCGAGATACGGCAGGCGCACGCGGCGGCCGAGGCGCGGGCGGTCGCGGCGGAGCGGGCGCTGATCGACGCCGAGGACGAGGCCGACCGGTCGCGCACGGCGCTCGCGACGACGCGCGCGCGGGCGGCGACACTCGCGACCGAGATCGCGCGCGCCGCCGGCGAACGCGAAAGCCTGCTCGAGGCGCTGGCATTCCGAGCATCGGAATGGGAGCGCGTGCATGGCGTGATGGCGACGCGCGACGCCGAACGGGCGGCGCTGCAGGCCCGCCTCGACGCGATCGAGCGGACCGCGTCGTGGCAGGTGACCGAGCCGCTGCGCGCCCTCGAGCGATCGGCGCCGGGGCTCGACCGTGCCGGGCGCAAGCTGCTGGCGGCGGCGCGGCTCGCCGCGTCGGGCGAGCTCGGTCGCTCCCGGGCGCTGCGGCGCCGGCGACGCGAAGACGCCGCTTCGGTGCGGTCGTCGCGACTGTTCGACCCGATCTTCTATCGCGCGACGACGCCGGATCTGGGCGACGCCGATCCGGTCGAGCATTTCGTCTGGGTGGGCGCCTCGCGCGGCGCGATGCCGAATGCGGCGTTCGACACCGCCTGGTACGTCGCGCGCAACCCCGGTCTCGCCGACAGCGGCGAGAACCCGCTGCTGCACTGGCAGCGTGCCGGCGCCGCGTCGGGGCAGGATCCGGGGCCGTTGTTCGACGCGCGCTGGTACGCCGCACGGCACCCGGATGCGGCGGCCGACCCGCTGCTGCACTATCTCGAGACCGGCGGATTGCAGCGTCTCGACCCGAACCCGATGCTCGACGCCGAGGCCTACCTCGCCGCGCACGCGGACGCCCGCGCGTCGGGACGGAGCGCGCTGGAGCACTGGGTGCGGGTCGGCGCGAAGGCCGGTCTCGACCCGCACCCGCTGTTCGACGCCGGCTGGTATCGCGCGCAGC
Source organism: Acetobacteraceae bacterium (assembly GCA_965199345.1). Lineage (GTDB taxonomy): Bacteria > Pseudomonadota > Alphaproteobacteria > Acetobacterales > Acetobacteraceae > CAXTPV01. Next base: position 3,120,244 of record CBDARA010000002.1, on the reverse strand, counting down.
ACGGTCTGGGCGCGGACGCCGATCCGTTGGCGCACTGGCTCGGCGGCGGGCGGCAGGCCGGGCTGCCGACCTCCGCGCTGGTCGAGCGCGCGGCCTGCGGCCTCCGTCCGGTCCGCTTCCCGCCCGTCGAGGCGCCTGCGGTGTCGATCATCGTGCCGGCCTGGCGCCATCTCGCCGACACCTGGCGCTGCCTGTTCGCGCTGATGGCGAACAGCGGCGAGACGGTGCCGTTCGAGGTGCTGGTGGCCGACGACGATCCGGACGCGCCGATCGCGGGCGTGCTGGAGATGCGCTGCGACGGCGTGCACGTGCACCGCAACTCGACCAATCTCGGCTTTCTGCTGAGCTGCAACGCGGCGGCCGCGCGCGCGCGCGGCGGCGTGCTGGTGTTCCTCAACAACGACACCGAGGTGAGGCCGGGCTGGCTCGACGCCATCATGTCGCTGCTGGCGGCGCGGCCGGATGCCGGCATGGTCGGCTGCAAGCTGATCAACCGCGACGGCACCGTGCAGGACGCCGGCGGCACGATCGGCCCCGATGGCTGGGGCGTGCCGTACGGCAGCGGTGGCGACCCGGACGATCCCGAATTCGGCTTCGTGCGCGAGGTCGACGTGGTCGTCGGCGCGGCGATCGCGGTCCGCCGCGAGGCGTGGGAGGCGGCGGGCGGCTTCGACCCATCGTTCGCGCCGGCCTTCTACGAGGAGTTCGACCTCGCCTTCGCGTTGCGCAAGCATGGCTGGCGCGTGTTCTATCAGCCGGACGCGGTCGTCGATCATCTCGGCAGCAATTCCTACGGCGCGGCGGCGCGAGACCGCCAAAGCGCCCGCAACCACGCGCGCTTCTGCCGGAAATGGGCCGCCGAGCTGCGCGAACACCCCGCGCCGGGCACGAGCGCGCTCAAGTTCCGGTCGCGGCCGCACACGGCGAAGACGATGCTGTTCATCGACGATCGCGTGCCGGAATGGGACCGCCACGCCGGTGCGCTGACCAACCGGCAATATCTCGGCCTGTGGCAGTCGCTCGGCTACGACATCGTGTTCGCGCCGGTCGCCGACCCACGCCCGTCGCAGCCCTACACGCGCGCGCTGCAGCAGATGGGCATCGAGATGCTGCACCCGCCCGGGACGCTCGAGGCGTGGCTCGCGCGGCACGGCGCCGCGGTCGACCTGGTCTGGACCGCGCGCCCGGACGTCACCGCGCCGTTGCTCGGGTCGCTGCGCGCGCACACGACGGCGCCGATCCTTTATTACCCGCACGACCTGCACCACCTTCGCGAGCGGCGCCGCTGGGAGCTCGAAGGCAACGCCGAGGCGCTCGACGAGAGCGAACGCTACCGGCGGCTGGAACGGCGCATCTTCACCGAGGTCGACCGCGTGCTTGCGATCAGCGAGGAGGAAGCGGACGTCATCCGCGCGCTCGCGCCGGACGCGGACGTGCGGCTCGTGCCGGCCTACCTGTATCCCGCGCCGCCGGAGGCGCCGCCCGCGTCGGCGCTCGCCGAGCGGGACGCGATCCTGTTCGTCGGCGGCTACGTGCATCCGCCCAATCTCGATGCCGCGCGCCATCTGGCGACCGAGATCATGCCGCTGGTGTGGCGGGAGGAACCGCGGATCCGGCTGATCCTCGCCGGATCGTCGCCGCCCGCCGAGATCCGGAACCTGTCGGGTCCGAACGTCGAGGTGCCCGGCTTCCTCGCCGACCTCGCGCCGCTGACCGCGCGCGCCCGGCTCAGCGTGAGCCCGCTGCGCTACGGTGCCGGCGTCAAGGGCAAGGTGGTGGCGGCGCTGTGGGACGGATTGCCGGTCGTCTGCACGACGGTCGCCAACGAGGGGCTCGGTCTCGTCGACGGCACGGAGGCGGCGGTCGCGGACACGCCGGCGGAGTTCGCGTCCCGGATCGTGGCGCTCTGGCGCGATCCGGCGGCCGCGGCGGCGCTGGCGCGTGGCGGCCAGGAGGTGGTGCGGCGGCGTTTCACGATCGACGCGGCCGCGGCCGCGATGTCGCGCATCGTCGCTGCCGGCCGCCGCCGCCCGGCCGTGACGGGCGATCGCTCGAGCCTCACCTGATCGGACAGGATCGTCCGATCAGGCGGAAATGCTCTCCTCCTTGACGATAGAGCACGCTCGTCGGCTCGTTTTGAGCCGATCGTGCTCCAGGCTGCGGCCCGGAGGTCATCGCCTCGTCCCGAAATGCCCGACGATATCGGGCGGCCCGCCATGCGGCGGGCAGGCGGGAATGAACTGGCCATCCAGGAGCAACGACTTGTCGGTCTGCCATGGCTCGCAAACGATCACGGTGCTTTTGCCGAAGAACTTGCCGATCGCGACGATCAACTCGGGCGCGCTCGCGGTGACCTTGTATGTCGCGAGCGGCTCGTTGGTGCCGCGGACGAGCATGCCGGCGCCGTCGGTCGGCAGATAGAACTTCATCGTTCCCGCGTCGGGGCGACGCCCTGAGTTCCACGTGCGCGAACGCGACTCGAGGGCGAGCCCGCGCGCCTCGTAGTCGTGGTGAAGGGCGTCGATCCGGCTCAGTCCTGGCGACAAGGCGGCGACCAGCATGACACTGGGCAGGATGATGCGCGCTGTCCGTCCGGTGCGCGTCGCGAGGGCTTGCGCGACTGGCGCCAAGGCGAGGACGAACAGCAGGTCGATCAGCCAGCTTCGCGTCGTCGCCTGACGTTCGCAACAGTCGGTTCCGTAGTGGAGATAGGCGGCGAAAAGCGAGAAGAAACAGGCGCCGGCGATCGCCATGGCGAGCGGCAGATAAGCGCGAATCGGGGTCCTGCCGCCCGCCTGCTGGAAGCAGGCCGCGAAGCCCAGTGCGAACGTCACGCGCGCGGCAAGAGCGAGCGGCTCGGCGGCGCTGCCGTGACCGATCGGCTCGCCCCCGAGCTCGGTCACGAGGTGCCGCATTGCCAGCACGAACGAGAGGATCGGGTGACCCGTCGCGGGAAAGCGGGTCGCGTTCAGCTCGTCCATGCCCACCCGAACCGAGAACAGGACAGCGAAGATCGCGACCGACAGCCCGGCCGGCAGCAGCCACCAGATGTCGGCGCGTGTCGGGCTCCTTTTCCGCCATGCGAGTTCGCCGGCCAGCCCGGCGGCGAAGCTCAGGGCGAACGCGGCGCCCATTTCGCTGCTTCCTGCGACGACGAGCAGGGTGCCGGCACGCGCCAAACCGGAGGACCTCGTCCGGGGGGTCGAGAGCAGGAACACGAGCGCGAGCGCGCCGCAGGCGGTCGGGAGATAGGCGGCGGCGGCCACCGGCCAGTAGAACATCTCCGTGACCCGATCCGTCACGAGCACGAATGCGAAGGTCGACAGCGACAAAGCGACGGCGCTGAGCAGGCGTGTCGGCGATCGAGGCAGTGCGCCGTGCGCGGCGACCGCCATTGCGACGATGATCGCGCCCCAGAGTAAGCCGAGGAAGGTCGTGATCAGCGGCCGGTCGAGAGCGAGAACGGCCTCCCCGTAGAAGTGGAGAATGAGTTCGGAGAACGGCCGCGGGGAGTAGGCGAGACGCGGCGGTAACGCGTGCCAACCCCACATTCTCTCGACGGTGAACAGTCGGTACTCGTCGTTCTGCCAACGCCCGAGAAACAATTGTCCGGCGTAGGCGGCGACGACGACGCCGGCGACGAGCACCGCCAAGGCGAGTGGCAGCCGGGATCCCCATCGCGCCATCGTGCGTCCGTGCCCAATCGGTGGTTGATCGGGAGCAAGGCGATTCGTCTCGGTCAGGCGTCCCTCGTTCTTCGATGTCGGTTGGCCCGTCGTTGGACCGATCCCTCCGTATCGCGCGTCGTCGCGTTGTGAGACAGTCCGCACCGCGGCATCGGCAGTCGACCGGACCGTCAAGCGGCTAGCGCATTGGCGGGGATCGTCGATCGCGACCCGCTCGCGACGCATGCGCACGTCGCGCCGGACGTGACGCCCCGTCGGCTGTGAGTAGCGTCGGCCGCAGTGCGAGGATCGGCTTTTCGAAGCCACGCCAGATCGCGATCGGCACGGTCAAGATGGTCGCTGTGGCCAGAAGGCAGCACGTCCAACTTCCCCAATGGTATCGGTAGCGGCCCCAGCCCACCCATTCGAGGATCGAGTAGTGGGTGATGTACGTCGCGTAGGATTGCGCGGCGAAATGCCGTGTCGGGAAGTCCACCCAGCGTGGCGGACGCGGTAGCCGCGCGAGAGCCAGGACGACGAGAGCGCAGGCGATATCGGTCACGTCGACGCGGAATGCCCGTCCGACACGCGTGTCGAGTAGCGCCGCACCGTTGGTCGCAAGGATGAACTCGATCAGCAGCAATGCCGCTCCTGTAGCGAAGGCGAGGATCATCCCCGGCGCCGAGATCAGCCGACGCCGCGCGATCGCGATGGCGCCGACGCCGAACGCGATGCCGTCGAGACGGAAGACGACCGCCTTGTGGAGGTACTCGTTCCAGTTCGCGTCGACCGGCTGCACCAGGCGCAGAAGCAGAGGTAGGCCGACGAAAAGACCGACCGACAGTGTGATCGCACGCGAGGCGGTGGTCCTCGCGATCAGCGCGAGCGTCAGCGGGAACAGGATGTAGAACCATTCCTCGATCGACAGCGACCATGACACCGTGAACCAATCTGGCTGCGGCCACGCGAGGTTCTGCGACAGCGTCAGATAGGAGGGGAGGATACGGAGCAGGAGGCTTCGCTGATCGTGCAGGAGGCCGGGCGGCCAGGCGATCGCCAGGACGAGAAGCCAGACGAAATACAGCGGCAACGTCCGAAACCAGCGTCTTACGACGAAGATACGCCATTCGCGAGGCATCGCCGATGATGCGAGGATATCGAGCATGATGCCCCCGATGAGATAGCCGCTCAGCACGAAGAAGATCTCGACGCCGAGATAACCAAGCTCGGTGAGGCAGACTGGGCGCCGCACCATGAACCAGGCCGTGAAAGCCAGGCCGCAATGGCACGCGAGCACCAGCCCGATCGCCATGCATCGGACGAGATCGAGCCCGTAGAGATGCTCGTGCATCGCGGCTGGAGCATGGCCCGAGGCGGGATCTGCCCGTGCCGTCGTCATGGGCCAAGCCGTCCTGTCATCGTTCGCGCGCACTGTCCGCGGCGAAGAGGTGTCAGTTGCCGCGACATTTCTGATAAGGCAGCCTCATCCGTCAGGCAAGAGAGGCAATTCTACTATGAGGGTCAAGCAACGCGGGTCGCTTCGCGCGATCATACCGCGACCGCATCATGCCGAAACGTTGTTCTGCGTGACGCTTGCTGCCGCCTCGCTGATGCTCTTCTTTCGTGACGACTTGTTTTCCGGCTTCGCTTCGGTGCTGGGTGATCGCCTGGACGGGACGATCGAACTTGCGCTGCTGCAGCACTGGTCGAACGTCGTCGACGGCGTCGAAGCATGGAACAGACCGGACTTCTTTTTCCCGGCACAGGATACGCTCGGCTACAACGATGGCTACCTGCTGACGGGTCTTACGTTCGCGGTTCTGCGCGCGCTCGGCGCCGGGATATACATCGCGTCGGAAGCAACGAACGCTCTGGTGAAGTTGTCCGGTTTCGTCGGCTTCGTCCTGTTCGCGACCAAGGTGTTTCGATGTCGCCTGTGGGTCGCCTCGCTCGGGGGCGTCGTCTTTACCGATGCATTGAACTCCTACGTCCAAAGCGGGCATGCCCAATTGTTCACGGTGTCCTTCGCGCCGATCCTCGGCACGATTGTCGTCTCGATGGTCCAGGCGATCACCGCCCAACGGAGGCGCGCGGTGCTCGCCTATGGAGCCGTGGGCGCGGTGTTTTTCGCCGCCTGGCTGCTGACCGCGTTTTATGCCGCCTGGTTCTTCGCGCTCTACACGATGCTGGCCGCGACCATCACTCTGTTCGCTTTCGCGGGCCGTGTGGCAGAATTCGGCAGCGCCGCCCGACGCTGCGCGCGGCCGATCTGTCTCGCCGCGATCATCCTCGCCGCGTCGCTCATGCCGTTTCTCGTCGTCTACGTCCCGAAGGCGTCCGAGACGGGAATGCACCGGTTCCGGGAGGTGTTCGGCTATCTGTCGACGCCGATCGACATACTCGATGTCGGCACGTCGAGCCCGTTCTTTCGCGCCCTGCAGTTTCGCCTCGCGCCGCTGTTCTCACCCGGCAGCGAGCATATCATGGGACTCACACCCGTCCTCCTGATCGTGTTCGCGGTCGCGCTGGCTGGTCTGGCCAGCCGGTCGAAGAACGCGAACGCGCGGTTCGCCTCCTGCATGGGACTGTCGGCGATCCTGTTCTGGTGCGCCTCGATCAGGTTCGGGCATTTCACGGCCTGGCGGTTGATCTACGATACGGTTCCAGGTGCGCGCGGCGTTCGGGTCATTTCTCGCGTGCCGCTCCTGCTGGAGTGGCCGGTCGTGACAGTCGTGACGGTCGGCCTCAACGAGATCGGGTCATCGGCTCTGCGGCGAGGCTGGCGCCTTGGCGGGTCCGCGGTTACCGCCATCGTCCTCCTGGCCTTGATCGTCGAACAAATCCGTCCGGCGGGCCAGCTGATGGTCAATCGCGCCCGGGAAACAACCTGGTTGCGGTCGATCCCGCGACCGCCCGCCGACTGCAGCAGCTTCTTCGTCGCTCGCAACCGGGACGCCGATGTGATCTTCGGTCAGCGCCTCTCCGAACTCATCGGGCACGGCATCTCGGCGATGCTGGTCGCGGAATGGCTGCGTCTGCCGACGATCAACGGGTTCGCGACCTTCGTGCCGGCGGGCTGGAACCTGATGGGGATCGATCAGCCGGATTACCTCGCCCGCGTGCAGACCTACGCGCGCGATCATCGACTGGCCGGGCTCTGCGGTCTCGATCTGCAGGCCGCGCGCTGGAGTGAGCTTCCGGTCGCACGGCCGGTCGCGTCGGGGCGCACGAACTGAGGCCCGAGCGCGCGATACGGCCTCACCGCACGAGGCGTGAACCGCCGGTCGCCCGACCGCGTCCGGCGATTCAAGAGCGGGCCTTCGCGCCCAGCCCGTCGCGACGTGCCAGACCCCTGTTGCCCAGAAATGGAAGCAGCGATCCACGGAGTCTCACCGCCGGCTTCTCGACCAGATGCCACGACAGGAACGCGATCGGCAGCGTGATCCCGACGCAAACCGGGATCGGCTGAGTGGTCTTCAGGTGCGTCAGGACGAATTGCTGCACCGGAAATGCCCAGAGGTAGGTTCCGTAAGACAGGTCGCCGAAGCGGGCGGCGCGACGCACGATAGGCATCGCCTGCCGGCCGAAGGTCACCACGATGTAGGGGAGCGTCAACCATTCGATGGGGATGTTCCACCAGTCGAACCACGCGGCCACGCCCCAGTTGGCCGTGAGGAACAGGATCGCGACATCGCCACGCCAGAACTCAGGGCGGTTCGTCGCGAACAGGCGGTAGGAGGCGGCGATGAAGAAGAACGGCACGGTGACGAGGACGTAACGAAGCTCGGCGCCGTAGACGTGCGGACCGCCCGGATGCGGACCCTCGAACCACCAGAGGCCGCGCATGCCGCACGCGAGACCGGCGGCGAGCAGCGACCAGCGCCGCGCACGCGGCGGCAACAGCGCGAACAGCGGCACGGTGAGATAGCAGAGGACTTCCGGAAACAGGCTCCAGACCGATCCGTTGGCGACGCCGACGTAGTGCGGCGCCGTCAGGAAGACCGATGGAAGATAGAGGTGTGTGAAGAACACGAGGTTTCCGAGATAGTGCCAGGTCGCCGCGTCGCGATAATAGGCGCCGGCAGGCTTGGTGCTGAGCAGCGGGCCGAGCACGAAGGCCGACAGGATGGTGCAGGCGGCCAGCGCGGGCCAGATCCGGAGCGCGCGCTTGACCGCGAACGTCGACAGCCGCGGCGTCGCGTCCCAGCTCGCCGTCACCAGGTAGCCGCTGATCGAGAAGAACACGTCGAGCCCGACGCGCGCGAACGGCACGCCCCAGAGGCCCGGACCGATGTCGCCCGCCATGTTGAAGCCATGGCCGTAGATCACCATCAGCGCCGCATAGAGCCGGAGCGCGTCGAAATTGTTGCTGTGCTCGGCCGAGAGCGCGTCGCGCGTCATGGTGCCACCTGCTGCCGTCCCGTCTGCAGCGCTTCGAGCGCGTTGGCCCAGCGTGGCGCCAGCGCCTCGGGCCGGTAGAGCGCCGCCTGCCTGAGACCGCGGTCGCGGAGGTCGGCGAGCAGGCCGGTCTCGCGCGGCAGTTCGGCCACCCGCGCGAGCTGCTCGGCGAGCGCGTCCTCGTCGTAGGGATCGAAATAGAGCGCCGCGTCGCCGTATACCCAGCGATGCACCGCGATGTCGGACGACACCACCGGCGCGCCGCAGGCCATCGCCTCGCATCCCGAATAGTCGAACCCCTCGGCGCGGCTCGGCGTCACCACGCAATGCGCCATCGAGTAGAGGATGCGGAGTTCGGGCAGCGGCACGCCGCTCAGGTGGAACGCGCCCTCGCTGACCAGCGCGCGCAACTCGTCGAGCTCGACGTCCGACCGCCAGCCGGGGTTGGCCACGATCAGCAGCTGCATCTTCTCGGTCGTGCGGCGACGCGCGATCTCGAAGGCGCGGAACAGCTTGAGGTAGTTCTTGCGCGGCTCCAGCGTCGACACCGCCATGACCAGGCGCGGCAGCGGTCCGTCCTCGCTCCGCGGCTGGACCTTGCCGGCGGTCGCGCGGCTCGCGCGACGACGGAGGATGGTGCGGAGGTCCTCCTGGCGGTGCACGTCCGGCCGGTATTCCGGCGCGACCGTCGCCGGGATGGTGTGGACGCGGTTCTCGGCCTCGGGATGGAGGCGCAGCACGTCGGCGCGCACCGGCTCGCTGTCGCAGAAGAACGTGGCGCCGTCGGCCATGTTGCGGTCGAGCATGCGGCCGTGACTGGTCGCGTGCGGCCACGGCTCGCCCACCGTATGCGGGCTGAGCAGCGGCAGCGCGTCGTAGTAGCGCACCACCATGCGCGTGCCGGGCGCCGGGACGTAGGGCGAGACGGTGGCGGCGAAGAACACGTCCCAGCCCGCGGTGTCGATGCGCCGCTGGAACGGCCGCGGCAGCAGCGTGAGCGAGCGGGCGTATTCGTGTCCGAGTTCGGTCGCGAAATACTCCGCGCGCGCGACGAGGCGACGGTCCCCCGGCGCCAGGGTCCGCTCGAACAGCTTGGTCCAGATATAGTCCTCGAACAGGACCGGATCGATCGCGAGGTCGAGCTTCTCGTGCCGGCCGAGCTCGCTCGCGGCGAGGAACGCCTTGAAGATCCGGCGCCGGACGGCGTTCGGCACCAGCGCCTCGGCGCCGGGCGGCCAGTGCACGCGCTTGGTGTCCTGGCTGATCAGGTTGCGCGTCTGCGCCATCACCTGGTCCTGGGTGGTGCGGCGCTTCTTCGGATGGCGCGAGCTGTAGTGGATGCCCGACATCAGCCCGCCGAAACGCGGCAGGCCCATCTCGGCAAACATCGCGAACAGCAGGCGGGTCTCCTGCGGGATCCCGGCGAAGCCCTCGTAGCAGGGGCGAAGGTCGATCAGCACCGACGGCAGCGACCGCGGCAGGCGGGGCGGAGCGTTCATGACGCGGCCCGCCGCCCGGTGCGGCGCGCCGCGTCGCGCCGCGTCGTCCGATCCGGCGAGGCGGGCGCGCGCATACGGCCGGCGCGCGTCGCCGCGTCGTCGGGCCGGGCCGTCAATGAGGCTGCCTGGTCCAACGCCTTCTCCTGTCGGTCCTGGCCGCGGCGGAGACATGACAAATCCGCATCATCACGGCAACCGATGGTTCAGGCCCGCCTCCCGCCTCGCCCGGCCGCGCGGCCGGGCGAGGCCGAGCGCGCCGTTCTCGGCGGCGATCAGGTTCGGGTTGAGGAACGGGTCGTGCTCCACCGCGTCGCCCCACAGGGCGCGCACCCGCGCCTGCTCGTCGCGGAAGCGCGCGGCCTCGCGCGCGTCGGCGGCCTCGCGCCCGCGGGTCTGGCCCTCGAGATGGGTCAGCGTCGCGAACGGCGTCCATAGCACCCGGAAGCCGGCGCGGCGGACCCGGAGGCAGAGATCGACGTCGTTCCAGGCGACCGCGAGCGCCTCGTCCATGCCGCCGACCGCCTCCCACACCGAGCGCCGGATGGCGAGGCAGGCGCCGGTCACCGCGCTCAGCTCCTGCACCGTCGCGTAGCGGCCGCCGTAGCCGGGCGCGTCGGCCGCCGCGTGACGTCCGACATGGGTCGCGGCGCCGTCGGGGCCGAGCAGCATGCCGGCATGCTGCAGCGTGCCGTCCGGATAAAGCAGCCGCGCGCCGACGGCGCCGACGTCCGGGCGCGCGGCGAGCGCCACCAGCGCGCGCAGCCAGCCGCGATGGCGTACGACGACGTCGTTGTTGAGCAGCAGCAGGATCTCGGCATCACCGGCCGCGGCGGCGGCCTCGTTGTTGAGGCGGGCATAGTTGAACGGTCCCGGCGCGGGCCGCACCATCACCCGCGGCGTCGCCGCCAGGCGGTCGAGGACAGCCAGCGCGTCCGCCTCGTCCGAGCCATTGTCGATCACGTGCAGCGCCAGCGCGTCGTAGTCCGTGTCCTCGAGCACCCCGCGCGCGGCCTGCTCGAGCAGCGCGGCGCGGTTCCGCGTCGGCAGCAGCACCGCGACGCGCGGCGACCGACCCGCGGGTCCGGCCTCGGCCGCGCGGTCGAGCTCGGCCGCCGCCGGCGGTCGCGTCGCCGACCCCGACGGCGCCGCGCGGCCGGGCGCGCGATGGAGCAGGATCCGGGGCAGGTGCAGCACCGTGCCGGGCGCGGCCGCGCGGGCCACGACCGTGCCGAGGCCGGCCGGAACCGTGCCCGGCGGCACCGCGTGCACGGCGGCGCGCCAGGCGAAGGCGCGCATCACCGCGAGCTGGGCGTCCGCGTGCATCGCCGATTCCGGGAACCAGAGCGGGCGGAAGCGCGGCGCCGAGGGCCGGTCGGGCGGACCGTCGTCCTCGTCGGTGAACAGCACCGCCGCCCCCGGCGCCTCGCCGAAGCGGGCAGCGACCGCCGCGAGCGCGTCGGGTTCGAGCAGGTCGCCCGGATCGACGAACGCGAGCAGCGCGTCGGCGGCGGTGTCGGCCGGTATCACGTCCCAGGGATCGCCCGCCTCCGTCGCGTGCACCGTCATCCGGCCGCCGGTGTCGGACGCGGCGCGGGCGAGCGCCCGACGCGGCCACTCCGACAGAAGGCGACAGGCGACGTGAAGATGCCAGCGCGCGTCGGTCTGGTCGCGCAGGCTCGCGATCGTCGCGAGCAGCGCCTCGACCTCGCTGTCGCCGGCGCGGGTCGCGAACACCACCGGCGTGCCGCCCGCCTGCGCGGTCCCGTCCGGCGCGCCCCCCTCGCCCGGCGCCGGCCGATCGGCGTAGAGCGTCCGCCACAATCCATAGGCGACCGGGTCGTCCGGCGCCGCACCAGGCGTCAGCCCCGGCAGCAGCGGAACGTGTCGCCGTGCCGCGCCGCCGTCCGCGAGCGTCGCCGCGAGGACCGCGCGGCTCGCGCCATACACGGTGCCGAGGAGCTCGGTCCCGCGCGCCGCCACGCCGGTCGCGTCGCGTCCGAGCGCCGCCGCGAAGGACGCGTCGACCGCGTCGCCGCCACCATGTCGCGCGACCGCCTCGCCGGTCGCGAGCAGCACCGCCGCAAGCGCCTCCAGCGACTCGCCCGCCTCGAGCCGCCCGGCATGCGACAGCAGCTCCGCCGGACCCGGATCGCGCCCCAGCACGGTCCGGAACAGCCGCACGACCGGGCCGCCAAAGGCGATCGTGTCGGCGCGTGATGCGAAGCCGGCTGGCATCCCGCTCCTATCCGAAACACGCGCCCGGAACGCAAGGCGGTTGCTTGGGAGGAAGGCCAGGGGCTCTGCCCCTGGACCCCGGTCAAGGCAGCGGCCTTGACAATCCAGTCAGTTAAGGAAAACCCCGGGCCGACGGGCCTGCCCGCACGTATGCGGCCCGGGGTTTTCCTTAACTGAGAGGGATCCAAGGGCCTCGGCCCTTGGCGGGTCCAGGGCAGAGCCCTGGCCTTCCTTCCCCAAGCACCCTCAGCGTAGCCGCGTCACGCAGTAGCGGAACGGGACGTGCCAGCGGACGGCGGCGGTCGGGATGCCGGCGCTGTCGAGCAGGTGTTGCCAGTCGGCGGCCCGGAACGCGCGGCCGACCGAAACCGGGCCGTCGTGGCGGACGAAGCGGTGCCAGCCGGCGAGCCGCGCCCAGAAGCCGAACGCGTGCAGCGGCAATGGGTGGCGATGCAGGTCGTTGACGAACCAGCCGAGGCGGGCGGTCTGTTCCATCCAGGCGAGGAAGCGCACGACGCCCTGGTCGTCGAGGTGGTGCGCGAACAGGCTGCTGATCACGAGATCGACCGGCCGGTCGGGGGTCCATTCGAACACGTCGGCGGTGACGAAGCGGATCGCGCTATCGGGCGAGGTCGCCTGTTCGCCGGCCGCGCGCGCGTGCGGGTTGAGGTCGACCGAGACGAGCTCGACGGCGATGCCGCGTCGTCCGGCCCAGCGCTCGATCGCCCGGAGCGCGTCGCCGTAGCCGCCGCCGATGTCGGCGATCCGAAGCGGGGTCGTGTCGGCCCGGCCGCGCCGCCGGAGGGCCGCGCGCAGAAAGGCGAGGGTGGGGGCATGGGCCCGCGTGAGCGCGTTGACGCGGGCGAGGTCGCGGAGGCAGGCGGCGAAGGTCGCCGCGTCGCACGCCTCGGTGTCCATCAGCTCCGGCAGCAGCACCCGGGCGGACAGGTCCGGCACCGACGCCTCAGACGGTGTGGAACAGCAGGGTTTCGGCGGTGAGGCCTGGCCCGAAGCCGAGCGCGCAGCCACGGGCGCCGGGCCGGGGCGCGGCCGCGAGGATGGCCTCGAGCACGAACAGGATCGTCGCCGACGACATGTTGCCCTGGTCGTGCAGCACGGCGCGCGAGACGTCCAGCGCCCCCGTCGGCAGGTCGAGGGCGGCGGACACCGCGTCGAGCACCGAGCGGCCGCCCGGATGCACCGCCCAGATGTCGATCGCGCCCGGCCGCGCGCCGTCGAGGATGGCGCGTTCGCCGAGGCGAAGGCCTTCCGCGACGGCGGCGGGCACCTGGCCGGAGAGGTGCATGTCGAAGCCCGCGTCGCCGATCCGCCAGGTGATGAGGCCGGCGGCGTCGGCCACGATCTCGGTGTGGAAGCGGTCGAGCGCGAGGCCCACGGGTTCGGCGCTCACCAGCGAGGCCGCGGCGCCGTCGGCGAACACCAGAAAGGACAGCACCTGTTCGAGGTCGCCGCTTTCCTGCAGGTGCAGCGTGCAGAGTTCGACGTTGACCACGAGCACGCGGGCGCCGGGCTCGGAGCGGACGGCGTGTCGGGCGAGCTTGAGCGCGTTGAACGCCGCCTGGCAGCCCATGAAGCCGACCGTCGTCCGCTCGACCGAGCTGCGGAGCCTGAGGGTCCGCACGAGCGCGAGGTCGAGGCCGGGCGCGTAGAAGCCGGTGCAGGAGACCACGATCAGGTGGGTGATGCCGTCGCGCTCGGTCTCGGACAACCGGAGCCGTCCGACGGCCGTGAGCGCGAGCGGCAGGGCGGCGGTCTCGTAGGCGGCCATGCGGGCGGCCGAACCGGGGAACCGGCCGCGGGTGTAGAAGCCGTCGCGGTCGACGCTCGGCGCGTGCGCCGGATCGTCGCTCGGCGCGAGCGACGAGTAGCGGTGCGCGATGCCCGATCGCCGCGCCATGCGGGCGAACACGGCGCGCTCGCGATCGCCCGGAAGCAGGCTCGCGGCAAAGCCGATAAAGGCCTCGTGCACGTCGTTGGGGGGGACGGCCACGCCGATCCGGTTCAGGAAGGCTGTGTCCATCGATGACTATATCGGGCGCGGGGGATGATACACCAGGGCCCGGGTCTCGCGGCCGTGATCGGGGATGGTCGCGGCGCAGCCGTTCGGGCCGCGGCGGCCCGCCGTCGCCCGACGATCGAGGTGCATCTGGCGCGGCGTCGTCGCGGGCCGGGAGGCACGCGCCGGAGGCGTCGGTTCGGTGCGCAGGCCGGGACCGCCTGGTCCGGCACGCGCCGGGCGCGCGGTCGCCGGCGCTCGTTCCGTCCCGCCGCGCCGGGGACCGGTGCCGTGCTCGACCGCGCTGCCGCCGACCCGGTCCGTTCGGTCGTCTTCGACGGACCGAGGTCGCGGGTATGGCCGTGACGTTGCCGATGACGGGTGCCGCGCGCGAGCGGGTCGTCTCGCTCGCCGGTGCGACCTTGACCGTCGCGACGACGATGCTGCCGTCGCCGGCCATGCCCTGCGGCGTCGCGGCGTCGCGGCGGGTGCGGTCACGAACGGCGGGGCGGTGCGCGGCTGCGAGCGCCGCGTCCGTCGTCGACGCGCCCGAAAGGCATCGCCGGCCGCCTTGAGCGTGCGTCAGGAGGGGTGGTCCGCCGCCGCGTCGTGCTGCCCTCGGAGGGCAGCTCGCGGTGCGGCGGCGACGGTCGGGAACGCGCGTCCGGTCCGGTCAGCGGACGCCCTGACCGGTGCCCGGGAGCAGGATGGCCGCGTCTGGTTCGGCCTGTTCCGCGCAGACCAGCAGCGCATGTTCCGCCTCCTCCCGGGTCCCGAACTCGCCGAGCACGCGATCCGCCGCCTCGCCGCCGGTCGCGTGCAGGGCGTAGCGGCCATCGTCGAGTGGCGTGACATGCAGTTCGGTGTCCATCGTCGTTCTCCGGCAGAAGCCGAAGTCTCAACGTCGCGCCGCCGGGAAGCGGACAGTCCTCGCGAAATAAACCGGTCTCCCGGCGAACGACAGGAGGCGGTCGCCGTCGGGCGCGGCGGACGCCGTCGTGCCCCGACATCGCGTTCCGGTCGGTGCGCGGTTGCTCTACAAAAGGCGCGACGGACAAGAAGGAGCATGGTCATGGCGGCGTTTGCGGATCTCGGCGTCACCGGTCTCGCGACGATGGGGGCCAATCTCGCCCGCAACGCGGCCCGCAACGGCTTCACGGTGGCCGTCCACAACCGGACGCAGGCGCGGACCGACCAGCTGCTCGCCGAGCACGGCGACGAGGGCCATTTCGTCGGCTCGACCGATGCCAAGGACTTCATCTCGAAGCTCGCCACGCCGCGCGTCGTGCTGATCATGGTCAAGGCGGGCGGGCCGACCGACGCCGTCATCGACGAGCTGCTGCCGCTGATGGAGCCGGGCGACATCCTGGTCGACGGCGGCAACGCCCTGTTCGAGGACACTCGCCGGCGGGAGCAGAAGGTTTCCGCCGCCGGCCTCCATTACGTCGGCATGGGCGTCTCGGGCGGCGAGGAGGGCGCGCTGCTCGGCCCGTCGATGATGCCGGGCGGCAAGCCCGAGGCGTGGGAGCGCGTGGCGCCGATGTTCACCAAGATGGCGGTCGCGGTCGACGGCACGCCATGTTGCGCGCTGATGGGGCCGGACGGCGCCGGCCACTACGTCAAGATGGTCCACAACGGCATCGAATACGCCGACATGCAGCTGATCGCCGAAGCCTACGACCTGCTCCGCACGGTCTACGGCAAGAGCGCCGGCGAGATCGGCGAGATCTTCGCCGGCTGGAAGACCGGCGACCTCGACAGCTA
The DNA here is from genome assembly GCA_965199345.1 of Acetobacteraceae bacterium. GTDB lineage: Bacteria > Pseudomonadota > Alphaproteobacteria > Acetobacterales > Acetobacteraceae > CAXTPV01. The sequence continues at coordinate 3,104,666 of CBDARA010000002.1, read as the reverse complement.
CCTGATCGAGATCACCGCTTCCGTGCTCGCCAAGCGAGACCCGTCCGGCTCGGGCGCCCTGGTCGACGTGATCGTCGACGAGGCCGAGCAGAAGGGCACCGGCCGCTGGACCGCGCAGTCGGCGCTCGAGCTCGGCGTACCGATCACCGCGATCACCGAAGCGGTGTTCGGCCGCGCGCTGTCGGGACGCCCGAAGCAGCGGCAGGCGGCCGCGGCGGCGCTCGGCGGCCTTCGTGGCGACACGCGCGCCGCGACGGCGGCCGACATCGACAAGATCCGCGACGCGCTCTACGCGTCGAAGATCGTCGCCTACGCGCAGGGCTTCGAACAGCTCGCCGTCGCGTCCGAGACCTACGGCTGGAATCTCCATCTCGGCACGGTCGCGACCATCTGGCGCGGCGGCTGCATCATCCGCGCGGCCTTCCTCGATCGCATCCGCGAGGGCTACGAGCGCGAGGCGGCCGCGCCGAGCCTGCTGCTGCAGACCTATTTCCGCGACGCGGTGGCGCACGCCGAACCCGCCTGGCGCGACGTCGTCGTACTGGCCGCGCAGACCGGTGTCGCGGTGCCGGCCTTCGCGTCGAGCCTCGCCTATTACGACGGGCTCCGGCGCGCGCACGGCCCGGCCAACCTGCTGCAGGGCCTCCGCGACTATTTCGGCGCCCACACCTATCGCCGCACCGATCGCCCCGGCTCGTTCCACATCCGCTGGAGCCAGGACGGCACCGAGATCGACGCCTGACCACCCGCCGACCCGAGGCCTCGCGCGCCATCGACGGCGCGTGAGGCACGGCGCCCGATGATCCACGACGAGGCCGATCTCGCCCGCCTCGACGCGGCGGCGGCGGCGGCCGCGCGAGACCTGTTCGGCTTCGGCGCGCACGCCCGCGCCGAACGCGTCGCCGTTTCCGAGAACGCCACCTACCGTCTTTCCGCCCCGGACGGCGCGCCGCCGGCGGCCGCGCTGCGCTTCTACCGCCCCGGCGCCCGCACCGACGCGGCGATCGCCTCCGAACTCGCCTGGATCTCAGCACTCCGCGCCGACGGCGCGGTCCACACCCCGGCCGTCGTGCCGGATGCCGACGGCCGGACGGTCCGCCTCCTCGCCGCCCGCCCCGCCGCCGCGTTCGCCTGGGACGCGGGCGAGCCCCCGGACGACCCTCCTGCCGCTAGACCCCGCCGCTTCGCCTCGCTCGGCGCACTCGCAGCCCGCCTCCACGATCACGCCGCGCGCTGGACGCCGCCGCCCGGCTTCACCCGCCCGCGCTGGGACTGGAACGGCACGCTCGGCGCCGACCGCCCCTGGGGCGACTACGGCCGCGCCCCGGGGCTCGACGACGCCGGGCGCGCGCTGCTCGACCGCACCGCCGCACGACTGGACGCGGTGCTGTCGACCTACGGCACCGCTCCCGACCGTTTCGGCCTGATCCACGGCGACCTCCGCGCCGCCAACCTCCTCGCGCGCGGCGACGCCCTCGCGGTGATCGACTTCGACGATTGCGGCTTCGGCTGGCACGGCTACGACTTCGCGGCGTCCGCCTCGTTCCACGAGCACGAGCCCGGCCTCGAGACGCTCGCCGCCGCCTGGTGCGACGGCTACCGTACGGTGCGCCCGCTCGCCGCCGGCGACGAGGCGATGCTGCCGGCCTTCGTCACTCTCAGGCGCCTCATGCTCACCGCCTGGGTCGGCAGCCACCCGAACGCCGACCCGGTCCGCGCGCTCGACGGCACGTTCACCGCCGGGACCTGCGCCGTCGCGGCGTGGTTTCTTGCGGGTGGGTGAGGACGAGAAGGCCAGGGGCGCTGCCCCTGGACCCCGGTCAAGGCAGTCGCCTTGACAATCCATCAGTTAAGGAAAACCCCGGGCCCTGGTCGCGCGGGCATCGATGGTGTGGCCCGGGGTTTTCCTTAACTCGGAGGGATCCAAGGGACGACTGTCCCTTGGCGGGTCCAGGGCAGAGCCCTGGCCTTCCCTTCCTCACCAACCTGCTAGGATCGCGCCCGATGGCCGATGACCCCAGCCCGGTGTTCGACGACGCGTTTCGGGCGCGGTTCGCGGATCTGCTGCGCTGGCGCCGCGACGTGCGGATGTTTCGCCGCGAGGCCTTGCCCGAGGGCCTGCTCGACGCGCTGCTCGAACTCGCCTCGCTGGCGCCGTCGGTCGGGTTGAGCGAGCCATGGCGTTTCGTGCTGGTGGACGATCCCGCGCGGCGCGCGGCGGTGCGGGCGTCGCACCTCTCCTGCAATGCGGCAGCGCTCGCCGGCTACGACGGCGAGCGGGCGTCGCTCTACGCGCGGCTCAAGCTCGCGGGGCTCGACGACGCGCCCTGCCAGCTCGCGGTGTTCGCGCAATCGGCGCCGGCGCAGGGGCATGGGCTCGGCCGCGCCACGATGTCGGAGGCCTGCGCCTATTCGGCGGTCACGGCGGTGCACACGCTGTGGCTCGCCGCGCGCATGCATGGGGTGGGGCTCGGCTGGGTGTCGATCCTCGACCCGGGCGCGGTCGCGGATGCGCTCGACGTGCCGGTGGAGTGGCGGCTCGTCGCCTATCTCTGTCTCGGCTTTCCGGCCGCCGAAAGCGACCGGCCCGCGCTCGAGGCGGCGGGATGGGAAAGCCGGCGGGCGCCGAGCCTGCTCAGACGCTGAACGAGCGATTTTGTGCTTGCCTCCAAGGCGGTGCGGATACTATCGTAAGATATGTTTTACGATGATCATGACCCAACAGAGTTCATTCGTCACGCGATTGGCCGCCACCGCGGACGACACGGCTGGGGCGGTCGCGGCGGCGGCGATGCCGTCATCGGGCGCGGCGACGGATTTCCCGCCGCGCGGCGCCTCGGCGCCGACGACCTGCAACTGCTGCTCCTTCTGCTGCTCGAGGCGCAGCCGGCGCACGGCTACGAGCTGATCCGGGTGCTCGGCGAGCGCTCGGGCGGCTTCTACGCGCCGAGCCCCGGCATGGTGTATCCGGCGCTGACCTTCCTCGACGAGATCGGCCGCGTGGCGGCGACCCCCGAGGGCAACCGCAAGCTCTACGCGATCACCGAGGAGGGCACCGCCTTCCTCGCGGCCAACCGGGCGCGGGCCGACGCCATCCTCGACGCGCTCATCCGCATCGGGTCGCGCATGGAGGGCGTGCGGGACGCGTTCTCGGGCGTTTCGGATGTCGATCCCGACGCGGCCGACGTGCTGCATCGGGCGCGCCACGCGCTCAAGCATGCGCTGATGGAACGCCGTGGCTGCCCGCCCGAGGAGGCGCGTCGCGTCGCCGCCATCCTCGACGCGGCCACCGCCGCGATCCTGAAGGGGGGACGGGCATGAACGCGCTCGTGCCCGCGCGCCGCGTCTCGCACGTGCTGACCCGCCGCCTGCTCTCGGTCCTGCAGGTCGACGCGATCTCGCCGCGCATGCGCCGGATCGTGCTCGGCGGTGCCGCGCTCGACGGCTTCACCAGCCTCGGGCCGGACGACCACGTGAAGCTGTTCTTCCCGATGCCGGACGGCGAGACCGTCGCGCGCGACTACACGCCCCGCCGCCACGACGCGTCGGCCGGCACGCTCGTCGTCGAATTCGTGTTGCACGGCACCGGGCCCGCGAGCGGCTGGGCCGCGTCCGCCCGGCCGGGCGACACGCTGCTCGTCGGCGGTCCGCGCTCGTCCCGCCTCGCGCCCGACGACGGGCTGTTCACGCTGCTGGTCGGCGACGAGACGGCGCTGCCCGCGATCGCGAGGCGGCTCGAGGAGATGCCGCCCGGCCTGCCGGCGCACGCCATCGTCGAAATCGCCGACGCCGACGAGGAACGCCACCTTCCGACCGCGTCGGCGGCGCGCATCACCTGGGTGCATCGAGGCGACACGCCCGCCGGCACGACACGCCATCTCGAACCCGCGCTCCGCGAGGCGATGCTGCCGGACGGACCGATGCACGCCTGGCTCGCCGGCGAGATCGAGGTGGTCCGCACCCTGCGGCGACACCTGATCGCCGAACGCGGGCTCCCCCGCGAGGCCGTGCAGGCCGCCGGCTACTGGCGCCAGGGCGTCGCCGGCGCCCACGATCGGATCGGGCCGGACGCGGATTGAGGGAAGGCCGGGGGCGCTGGCCGCCGGCGATCGGAAGCGTGCGCGCGGTTCGTCGGGTTCTCTGGTTCGACGGCCGCGCCCGCTGTCTCGCGCGATCGGGCGCTACGACGCCACGGTCAGTCAGCGCCAGAAGGTCATCACCATACCGCCCGCGAGGATCAGCGTGCCTCCGACCATGATCGGGATCGTCAGGGCGACGTGGAAGGCGAAGACGTTGATCGCCTGTGCAGCCAGGAAGAACAGGACGACGTAGACGCCGAGCAGGCGCCCGAAATCCCACGGTGGCGCGTTCACCGCGACCCCGTAGGTGGCGAGTACGATCGCTCCCAGCAGGATCAGACCGGACTTCGACGCGACGCCTGCCGTATGCAGGCCTGTCCGGATGAGCGCGTCTCCCCCGGTCTCCAGCAAGGCCGCGAGCGCCAGGATGGGGAACGCCATCAGGTTCGACATCGACGCCCCTGGACTGCAGGGTCAACGTCTATTGGCGAGGCGACGCTGCCGCAAGGGCACCCGCTCAGGGTCGCCTCGGGCACGTTCGGCTAGACCGAAATCGGTCTGGCTGAAGGTGGTGCTCAGGAGACTGAGTGGATCGACGACGGCGACGGCCGGACGCGCAAGTCGGTCGAGATCCGGGTTCCGGCGACGGAGTTCGAGTTCCCTGGGTCATCCGTCTCTGACGATCCATCGCTGGGCGCGACCATTCTTGCCGCGCCTCGCGGGCCGGCAATGCGGCGGCCCGGCGGCTCGGGCGCGGCCGGCTCCCGTCCGGAGCCGGGCGTCCGGCCGGGCCGGTCCAGCGCCTCAGTGCCCGGCTGCGTTGAGGAACGGGATCGGCGTCTGCCCGCCCATGTAGGTCGGCAGGATGCCGTTCCATTTCTGCAGCGCGGTCAGCTGCAGCAGCGCCGGCGTCAGCCCCGCCTCCTTCGCCTTGTAGGCCGCGGCATCGGCGTTGGCCTGCAGCACGGTCGCCTTCGCCTGACCCTCGGCGGTCGCCACCGCCGCGTCGGCGGCCGCCTTGGCCTCGACCACCTGCGCCTGCGACGACGTCTGGGTCTGCTCGAGCGTGTAGCGCGCCTGCAGCGCCCGCTGCTCGGCGATCTGCTTGGCCTCGATCGCCTCGTCGTATTGCTGCGAGAAGCGCATGTCGGTGATGTTCACGCCGCCGACCGACACCCGCACGTGGAAGCGCGCGAGGTCGCCCGCGATCACGCTCGCGATCTCGTTGGCGACCGAGGCCCGCTGCGTGATCAGCTGCTGGGCGTCGTAGCGCGAGATCACGGCCTTGAGGTCGTTGGCGACGATCGGCGCGATGATGGTGCCTTCGAGCCCGTCGCTGGTGCGGTAGTTCTCGTAGACCTGATCGGCGAAGTCGGGCGCGATCGACCAGGTGACGGCGGTCTCGGTGGTCACGTTCTGCTGGTCGTGCGTCGCCGCCATCTCGTTCGTCGACGAGGTGTGGGGTTGCACGCTGACGTCGTGGATCGCCGACACGAACGGCATCACGAAGTGGAGGCCCGGCTGCAGCAGCTCGTGCCGGGTCGCGCCGAACACGGTCCTGACCCCAATGAAGCCGGCCGGCACGATGTCGAACGGGTCGAGGGCCGCGAACGCGATCAGCGCCACCGCGCCGATCGCGGCCGCCGCGATCCATCTGACCTGGCCGCCGCCCGTCAGGGGGACGGAACCGGATGATCTGAAGCCCGCCATCGTCGCTCCTTCGCGCCGGGTGGGTGACCGGCCGCCGCGAAAGAGTAGATCGTGCCGACCGCGCGCCAAGTCGAGGGCTCAGCGTCGAGGCGCCCCGGCCGGCGTCGCGGGCACCGGTCCCCGCACCAGCAGGAGGTGCAGCACCGCCGCGACCACGGCGATCGCGGCGCCGAGCAGGAAGGCGACATGGAACGAGCCCGTCCGCTGCACGGTGATGCCGGTCAGCGTCGGCGCCAGCGCGCCGCCGACATAGCCGCCGAAATTCTGCATCGCGCCGAGCGACGCGGTGACGTTGGCGGGCGCCGCGACCGACGGCATCGCCCAGGCGGTGCTGGTCGAAACGTAGATCAGGAACAGCGCGACCGAGATCGCCGACAATGCGACGCCGAGCCGCGCGGTTTCGGCGGCGACGACCGTGCACAGCGCCGTCAGCACGAGGGCGGCCGCCATCGGCAGGCGGCGGCTGTTGATCGGCGACATGCCCCGCCGGACCAGCCAGTCGACCAGCGCGCCGCCGGCGAGGCTGCCGACCACCCCGAACGCGAACGGCACCGACGCGATCCAGCCGGTGCGGCGGATGCTGACGTGAAAGCTCATCTCGAGATAGGCGGGCAGCCAGGTGTTGTAGATCCAAAGCACGTAGATGACGCCGAAGAAGCCCGCGATCATCCCCCACGCGGTGCGGGTGCCGAACAGGCGTCGCCACTCGGCGAGGGTGACCGGATCGGCGCGTTCGGCGGGATCGTCGCCGGCGGCGAGACGGGCGCGATCGGCCGGCGGCAGCGCGACCTCGCGCGGGTCGCGGTGCAGCGCGTAGACCAGTGCGGCGACCGTGAGACCGGCGCCGCCCATGATCGCGAACATCGCGCGCCAGCCGAACGCGGTCATCAGCGCGGTGACCACCGGGCCGGCGACCGCGGTGCCCAGCGTCGACGAGCAGTTCCATATGCCGGTGGCGGTGCCGCGCGAGGCGCGCGCGAACCAGTCGCGCGTCACCCGCGCGCTCGCCGGCGACACCGGCGCCTCGCCGAAGCCGAGCCCCATGCGGGCGACGAAGAACACGCCGATCCCGGTCGCGGCCCCGCCGCAGGCCTCGGCGACCGACCAGAGCACCAGGCCGCCCGAGAGCATGCGGCGCGGCCCGACGCGGTCGACCAGCGCGCCCGCCGGGAGCTGCGCGAAGGCGTAGGCCCACAGGAACGCCGACAGCAGCCAGCCCATGGGCGCGACGCCGAGGCCGAGATCGTGCCGGATCAGCGGGTTGGCGAAGGCGAGCGTCGCGCGGTCGACATAGGAGACGACGCCCGCCACCACGAGGAGCACGAGGGCGATGATCTCGATGCGGCGGAGCATGCGTCGCGGCCTCCCGGGGCGTGCGCGGGTTCGTCCCGCGTGGACGCGGAAACGGGAGCGCAAACGGGGGCAGATTGCAAAACCGGCGGCGTCCCGATGCGTCCGGCACGCCGGGGCGGGCGGCCGCCGCGTTATTTCGGGTGGTCAACGGAGGGTGCGCCGTCTACATCGTCGCGATCACCACGGGCCGGGGCCGACGTGCATGCTGGGATCGAGCTGGGAGCTGTCGATCTACCTCGACGGCGAGGGCGAACTCTCCGGGACCATCGAATACGTCTATCTCGACAGCGCCTCCGCCCTGCTCGAACGGGTCCGGACGGTCCGGGGCGAGGCACCGCGCGCGGTGTTCCAGGTGCACGGTCCCTCCGGGACGACCGACGGCGAGCGTCGGGCGATCGAGGGATCGGTCGCCGGCGCCGGGCTCGCGGTCAGCCCGATCTACGACCTCTGACGGGTCGCGACGGCGCCAGGCGCGGCGTTCGCGCCCGGCGCTGCGCGGCCTTCCTCCTCGCCGCCGCGCCGCTCGCCGGGTGCGGCCGTCCGGTGCCGCGGCACGCGGCGGCGCCCGCGCGATCCTGTCCGCCGGTGGCGCCGGCGCCCCCCACCATGCCGGCGCCCGCCGCGCGCGACGCGGCGGCGATCGCGCGGGCGGAAGCGGATCTCCGGGCCGACGGCACCGTGCCCGCTCGGGCCGGGTTCCGCGGCGTGGTCGCCTGGACGCAGGCGATCGGGGGTCGGGTCGCGGTGTGCGGGCAGGTGGCGGCGTTCGGGGACGATCCGCTGATCTTCGTCCCGTTCGTGAGCGTGCTGGCGCCCGGGGCGCCGCATCCGATCGACCGGTTCGTCGGCACCACGCCCGACAGCGCCGACCAGGCCTACGAAGCGATCGTCGGTTATTGCTACGACGGTGGCGGTCCGGTGCCGGCGCTGCGTCCCGCGCCGCTGCCGATCCCGCCGCTGCCGAACGCGCCGCCCTCGGCGCCGACCGCGGTGCCGCCCGCGCCGCCGACCTCCGGCGCCGCCGTCGGGCCGGCCGCGCCGGTGCCGGGCACCGCGCCCACGTCGGCGCCTGCGCCGCCGAAGCCCTCGCCGGACGCCGCCACCCTGCCGGCATCCGGCGCGGTGACCATGCGTCAGGACGGCAATCTCCACGTCGCGCCGCACGGCGAGACGATCCGCGTGCTCGCGGCCGGGACCGTGCTCCAGGTGTTCGGCACGGCCCCGGGCGGCTGGTACGAGGTCGGCACCGGCGCCGCGCCCGAGGGCTGGGTGCACGAGAGCATGCTCGCCCGCTGAACCGGAGCCGCAGGGAGGCGCCACCGGCCCGACCGTGATCCGCATCGGCGCGGGCGACCGGAGCATTTTCGATCAGACGGCGTCGTCTGATCGAGGGGAAGTGCTCTCTGATCAAAGAGGTAGAGCACCACTCCCGATCCAATTGGATCGGGAAGTGCGCCAGCCCATCGGCCGCCTGCCGGAGGACAGCCAAGGCCGCCGATCGGGGCGACGCCGCAGCTACGCCGTGGCGGCCGGCAGGGAATAGTCCATGTCTCGCAGGTCCGCGATCAATCCCGGACCGGTGGGGTTCCAGCCGAGCTGCGCCTGCGTCATCGCGCCGGAAGCTTGCAGGTCGGTGCTGGCGAACATCGCGAACCAGCCGAAGTGGTCCTGAGCCTGCTCCGGGGACAGCGAGACCACCGGCATGCCGAGACCTGCCGCGACGGTTTCGGCGATCTCGCGCGCCGGAATGCCCTCCTCGGCAACGGCATGGTAGCGGGCAGCCCGACGACCCTTCTCGAGGACGAGCCTGTAGAGCGTCGCCACATCGCGCACGTGGGCCGCCGGCCAGCGATTGGCGCCATCGCCGACGTAAGCCACGGTGCCTTTCTCCCGCGCGATCGCGATGAACGGCGAAATGAGCCCTTGCTTGACGGGGTCGTGGACCTGCGGGAGCCGGACCACCCGCACGTCGACGCCCGTTTCCAGCACCGCGTGACCTTCGAGCTCGGATGCGACGCGGGGATTCCGATTGTCCGCCTTGAACACGTCCTCCGTTGCGGGCTGGCCCGATCCAGGGTCGCCCATCCCGGTTCCGGAGGTGATGACGAGGGGGCGGTCGGATCCCTCGAGCGCAGCACCGAGCGCCTTGATCACGCGCCTGTCCTTGTCGCAATTGGCGACGAAGTTCGTGAAGTCATGGTCGAAGGCGGTGTGGATGACCGCGTCCGCCCGTGCGGCACCGCTCGCGACACTCGACGGATCTTCGAGCTCGCCGCGATGCGCTTCGGCCCCGGCCTTCTGCAGCCATCGAGCGCCAGCGTCCGAGCGGGTCAGCCCGACCACCTGATGGCCAGACCCGATGAGTTCGGTCACGATACGGGAGCCGATGAACCCGGTCGCACCGGTGAGGAAGACACGCATGAAGCACCTCCGCTTGCCTGTCAGCAGTATCGTGCCTCGCTCGGCCTGTTAAAGTCGTGAGCCTATCATGGTATAGTTGCTAGCAGGATGCAGGATGTCTGCCCAAGACGCCAATCAGCTCGGAGCCTATCTCCGCAATCGCCGCACTCGGCTCGACCCGGAGACTTTCGGATTCCCCGCGGGACGTCGTCGCACGCCAGGGCTACGGCGGGAGGAGGTTGCGCAACGTGCCCAGATCAGCCCGACCTGGTACGCGTGGCTGGAACAGGGCCGAGGCGGTGCGCCATCGGCCGACGTCCTCGATCGTATCGCCGCCGGGCTGATGCTCACCGAGGCAGAGCGCGAGCACCTGTTCATGCTTGGCCTCGGTCGTCCGCCCGAGATTCGCTATAAGCCCGCCTTGGGCGTGACAGCGCGGCTGCAGCGCGTGCTTGACGCGCTCGAGGTCAGCCCCGCGATCGTCAAGACCGCGGTCTGGGACGTCGTCGCCTGGAACCGCGCCGCGGCAGCGCTCCTCACCGACTATTCGAAACTGCCACGCGAGCAGCGCAACATCCTTCGCCTGATGTTCGGGAATGCGCAGATACGCGCAGCGCAGGAGGATTGGCAGAGCGTCGCGCGTTTCATCGTCGGCGCGTTCCGCGCGGACATCGCGCGCGCCGGTGCCGGCAAGGAGGTCACGCGGCTGATCGAGGAACTGACGAGGACAAGCCCGGACTTCGAGACGCTCTGGCGCGACAGCGACGTCGTCGCTCACGGGGAGGGGACAAAGCGCATCCATCATCCCGAAGCCGGTCTGCTCGAGCTGGAGTTCTCCGCATTCGCCGTCGATGGCCGACCGGAGCTGGGAATGGTCGTCTACAATCCCGCGTCGCAGGCGACCGCCGATCGGATCAGAACTCTCCTGTCGATCAGTCCTGGAGGAACGCCTGTCTGACAGGACGGGTCAGCGTCGATCAGATGCGAAGCGAGGGCTGTCCTTGGTTCCGAAGGCGGAATGGTGTGTTTGTCAGCAGCAAGGGTCCCAAGGCACTTGCGCGATGGTATCGCGAGGTGCTCGGTCTTGATGTCGGGTTGTGGGGTGGAGCGGCCTTGGCGTTCGATCTGGCGGGCCATCCTCGCGAAGTCGCCAGGACGGCCCGTGCGGACTGCAGCGACGGCATGAGCCCGTCGACGCGGGAGTTCATGGTCGACTTCGCCGTCGACGAGAGGGCTGCGATCGTCGCGCGCCTGACTGAGAGCGGCGTCGCCGTCCTCAAGCGCGACGACGATCGAGCCTTCGGCCGGTTCGCCCGGTGCCGAACCCGATTGTGAAACCTTGCTGTCGTGTGATCCGGCGGTCCGCGGTAAAAGCGGCTAGAGCAACCTCATGTGGACCGGACCACGTCGTGAGTCCCCACATGAGAGAAGTTGCTCTAGTCACAATGTTTCTAAAGCACGACCTTCAGCCAGACCGACTCCGGTCTAGCTGAACGTGCTTCAGATCTGTGCCGAACCTCCATCGGCGAACAGCTCGCTGCCGGTGACGAAGCTGCTGTCGCCCGAAGCGAGGAACAGGGCGGCGCTCGCGATCTCGTCGGGGTCGCCCATCCGGCCGAGCGGCGTCGCCGCTTCCAGGGTCGCGACGAAGGCACGGTTCTGCTCGTCGGTCTGAGTGAGCCCATGCAAGCCCGGTGTGGAGGTCGCACCTGGGGACAGGACGTTCACGCGGATATGGCGCGGTGCCAGATCCAGGATCCAGCTGCGCGCGAAGTTCCGTATCGCCGCTTTGCTGGCGCTGTAGACGCTGAACGAGGGTCCTCCCGTGGTGCCGGTCGTCGAACCGGTCAGGATCACCGACGCACCGTCGCGTAGCAGCGGCAATGCCTTGCTCACCGTGAACAGCGTTCCCTTCACGTTGGTCGTGAAAATGCGGTCGTAGTGATCTTCCGTGACGTCCTGCAGTGACATGAACTCGCCGCCGCCCGCGTTCGCGAACAGCACGTCGATCCGTCCCGCCTCTTCGCGCACGATGCCGTAGAGCCGGTCGAGATCGTCGAGGTTCGCGACATCCCCTCGAACCCCACGGGCGCCGTGTCCCACCTCGGCCACCGCGTGGTCGAGTTCGGCCTGCCGGCGTCCGGTCATGAAGACACGGGCGCCTTCGCGCGCGAAGCGCCTCGCGCTCGCCAGTCCTATGCCGCTATTGGCGCCGGTGATGACCGCAACCTTGCCATCGAGCTTGCCCATGTTCGTCTCCATCCGTCGGCGGACGATATGGATTGGCACTGCCGCCAGGAGTAGAACCTACCTCGTGGTAAGTATGGAGGATGCCGATGAGCGGCGAGCAGCCTGCCTGCGGTCTCGATGTCGCACTCGCCGTCATGGGCGGGAAATGGAAGCCGCTCATCCTGTTTCATCTCAATTCGGGGCCGAAGCGCTTCGGAGATCTCAGGCGGCTGGTCGGGAGCATCAGCGAGAAGGTGCTGATCCAGCAATTGCGTGAGTTGGCAGCGGCACGCGTGGTGACCCGCCATGACTACAGGCGAGTGCCGCCGATGGTCGACTACACCATGACGCCCTTCGGGATGACGCTCGTGCGCGCACTCATGCCGCTTTGCGTCTGGGGAAACGAGCACAGGGCCCGGGTCGAACAGGTCACGCATCCGCACCCGTCGGAGTTCGAGGCCCAGACAGGTTGAGCAAAGGTCAGCCCCGATCCTACTGCTCAAAGAGCCGGACCGAGTGCGAAGCTCAGATCACGTCGGGAGCCCGCGTCAGTCGCTCCCGACCACCGGCACGATTGCCGGCCGATGCCGGCATCCTGGGTGTGGGCGGCCAGTTCGCTTCCAGGCAGGCACTGACACAGCTTGGACGCCCGCAACGGGTCAGTGGCGGCCCGCGTCGGCACGTTCCGGCTGCCGCGAGGCGAGGCGGTCGGCGCAGCGGCACAAGCGCCCGGACACGCGCCCGGGCCGCCTCGCGGCTCTCTCCTCATGAAGACGGGAGCACGTTCATCGGTTCTCGAGCCGATCGTGCGCTAGTCGACGTCCGCGTCCGACGTGCGCCGGACCAGGATCTCGCGCTTGCCGACGTGATTGGCGGGCCCGACGATGCCTTCCTTCTCCATCTGCTCGATCAGCTTGGCCGCCCGATTGTAGCCGATCGACAGATGCCGCTGGATGAAGCTCGTGCTGGCCTTGCCTTCGCGCGCGACCAGGGCGACCGCCTGGTCGAACAGCGAGGTCTCGTCGAGCAGATTGCCCTGGTTCGGGCCGCTCGCCTGCGGCGTCGTGTCCTCCTCGTCGGCGTCGGTGACCTCGTCGACGTAGTCCGGCGCGCCCTGGCTCTTGAGGTAGGCGACGATCTCTTCCACCTCGCGGTCGTCGACGAACGGACCGTGCACGCGGGTGATGCGGCCGCCGCCCTGCATGTAGAGCATGTCGCCCTGGCCGAGCAGCTGCTCGGCGCCCTGCTCGCCGAGGATGGTGCGGCTGTCGAACTTGCTGATCACCTGGAACGAGATGCGGGTCGGGAAATTCGCCTTGATGGTGCCGGTGATGACGTCGACCGACGGACGCTGCGTCGCCATCACGACGTGGATGCCGGCGGCGCGCGCCATCTGCGCCAGACGCTGCACCGCGGTCTCGATCTCCTTGCCGGCGACCATCATCAGATCGGCCATCTCGTCGATCAGCACGACGAGGAACGGCATCGGCCGGAGGTCGATGCGCTGCTCCTCGAACACCGGCTTGCCGGTTTCGCTGTCGAAACCGGTCTGCACCCGGCGCGAGAGATCCTCGCCGCGGGCGCGCGCGTCGGCGGCCTTTTCGTTGTAGCCGCCGATGTTGCGCACGCCGAGCTGGCTCATCAGCCGGTAGCGCCGCTCCATCTCGCGGACGGTCCATTTCAGCGCGGTCACCGCCTTCTTCGGGTCGGTCACCACGGGCGCCATCAGATGCGGGATGCCGTCATAGACGGAGAGTTCCAGCATCTTCGGGTCGATCATGATCAGCCGGCATTCGTCGGGCGACAGCCGGTAGAGCAGCGACGCGATCATCGCGTTGACGCCGACCGACTTCCCCGAGCCGGTGGTGCCGGCGATCAGCAGATGCGGCATGCGGGCGAGGTCGGCCAGCACCGGCGCGCCGCTGATGTCCTTGCCGAGCGCCAGCACCAGGCGCGCGCCGTGATCGGTGAAGGCGGGCGAGCCGAGCAGTTCCGAAAGATAGACCGTCTCGCGCCGCGCGTTCGGGATCTCGATGCCGATCACGTTGCGCCCGGGCACGGTCGCGATGCGGACGGCGGTCACCGACAGCGAGCGCGCGACGTCGTCGGCGAGCCCGATCACGCGCGCGCTCCTGATGCCGGGCGCCGGCTCGAGCTCGTAGAGCGAGACCACGGGCCCGGTGCGGATGTCGCGGATCGCGCCCTGCACGCCGTAATCGGCGAGCACGGTCTCGAGCAGCCTCGCATTCGCCTCGAGCGCCTCGCGGCTGGGTCCGAACGCCTGCGACGCGGGCGGTGCGTGCAGCAGCGAGGCGGGCGGCAGGCGCCAGCCAGCCGCGGCGCCGCCCAGCACGTCGGGGCGGAAGCGGTCGGGCCGCGCGGCGAACGGCGCCTCCTGGCCGCGCGGGGCCCCGGGCCGGGCGGCCGGTGCGGCCGGGGCCGGCGCGTCGGGGTCGGCCTCGGCGCGCCGGCCGAGCAGGCGGGCGACCGGGTTGAGCGCGCCGAAACGCGACGGGCGCGGATCGGGGCTGGGGGCGTCGCGTTCGGCGCGGCGGTCGCGCGCGGCGGCGTCTCCGGCGGCAGGCGGGGCGCGCCGCGGCGCCGGGCTGTCGCCGTCGGGCGGGACGGCGCCGAGCGGGATCGGCGGGATCGTCGAGCGGGATGGCGTCGCGGCGCCGGCAGCGCGATCGGGGCCGCGTCTGCGCCGGCGCCGGCCGGCGCGCGGCCGAGCCCGCGTTCCGCGAGCCTCGGCTCGACGGGCGCGCGGCCGCGCGTCGCCGGCTCGGTCGCGCGCCGGCGAAGGCCACGCCCGAAGCCGAGCCGGGCCGGGGCAGGAGCGCCCGCGTCCTGCTCGCCCGCGCCCTGCTCGCCGGCGCCGGCGAGCAGGGCGCGGGCGCTCGCGCGCGCCGCATCGGGGGCGAACTCGTCGAGGCCGGTGCGCACGACCGGGCGCGACGGGCGGTCGGCGCCGGCGATCTCGAGCGCGTCGCTCGGCGACGGGCCGGGACCGCGGGCGACGGTCCGCCGCGGCGGCGGCGCGGATGCCGCCCGCGTGCCGCGTCCCGACACCGCCGACCCGAGCCGGAAGGGCGCCCGGATCGCGCGCGCGGTGCCGGCGAACACGCCGCGCCAGTCGCCCGCCGACAGGCCGAGCGCCAGCGTCAGCAACAGCAGCGCGAGCACGGCGCCGGCCAGCCACAGCAGGCCGCCGCCGAGCGGTCCCGCAAGCCCGCGTCCGGCGGCGAGCAGGCTCGCGGCCACGGTGTCGCCGACCGCGCCGCCCGGGCCGGCGGGCGACGGAAAGGCGCTCCCGATCCCGAGCAGCGACGGCAGCGCGCCGAGCACGGAGGCGAGCGCGGGCAGCGCCGCGAACAGCGCCGCGAGCCGGAGCGTGACCGAGCCGAGCCCGCGCCGGGATGCGATGCGCCACGCCCAGGCCAGCAGGCACGCCGCCGGCAGCGCGCCGGCGAGCCCGAACCATTGGAACAGCAGGTCGGCGATGTCGGCGCCCGGGTGGCCGGCGACGTTCCGCACCGGGCCGATCGTCGCGGTGTCGAAGGACGGGTCGGCGGGCGAATAGGTCGCGAGCGCGAGCGCGAGCGAGATGCCGCCGATGCCGAGCAGGAGGCCGCAGAACTCGGCCAGCCTGGTCTGGAACTGGGCGGCGAGCTGCGGCGAGGCGAGGCGGCGGGCGGCGTTGGAGAACCCGGCAGGCATGATCGGATCGGCTTCCCCCGACGGCTCGGGGCCGGAGACGGTCCCGTGCTGCGCGTGCGCGCGAACCGCTTATACGCGAACCCGGGCGGCCGGCACGACTTCAGACGAGAGACCAGCACGGGAGAAACACGCATGCCGCAACCGCAACGCCAGCTCGGCCGCAACGGGCCGCACGTCGCCGCCATCGGCCTCGGTTGCATGGGCATGTCGGCCTTCTACGGCGGCCGCGACGCGACCGAGTCCGAGGCGACGCTGCGGGCGGCGATCGACGACGGCGTCACGCTGATCGACAGCGCCGACATGTACGGCCACGGCCACAACGAGGAGCTGGTCGGCCGCGTGCTGCGCGATGCCGGCGCCGCGCGCGACGGCGTCGTGCTCGCGACCAAGTTCGGCAACACCTGGAACGAGAAGGGCGAGCGCGGCCCGGTCGACGGCCGTCCGGACTATGTCCGCTCGGCCTGCGAGGCGAGCCTCAGGCGTCTCGGCCTGCCGGTGATCGATCTCTACTACCAGCACCGGGTCGACCCCAACGTGCCGATCGAGGACACGGTGGGCGCGATGGCAGCACTCGTGCAGGCCGGCAAGGTCCGCTTCCTCGGCCTGTCCGAAGCCGGGCCCGCGACGATCCGCCGGGCGCACGCGGTGCACCCGATCACCGCGTTGCAGACCGAGTATTCGCTCTGGAGCCGCGATCCCGAGACCGACATCCTCCCGGTCACGCGCGAGCTCGGGATCGGCTTCGTGCCGTATTCGCCGCTCGGTCGCGGCTTCCTCACCGGCCAGATCACGTCGGAGGACGACCTCGAGGCGGATGACTGGCGCCGGCAGAACCCCCGCTTCCAGGGCGAGAACTTCAGGAAGAACCTGGAGCTCGTGTCGGCGATCCGCGCGATCGCCGAGCGCAAGGGCGTGACCCCCGGGCAGCTCGCGCTCGCCTGGGTGCTGGCGCAGGGGGACGACATCGTGCCGATCCCCGGCACCAAGCGCCGGACGTATCTCGCCGAGAACCTCGGCGCCGCCGCGGTCACGCTCGACGAGGCGGACCGCGCCGAGATCGCGCGGATCGTGCCGCCCGGCGCGTTCGCCGGCACGCGCTACCCGGAGGCCGGCATGAGGGCGGTGAACCTGTAGCGGCCGTCGGCATCGCGAAGCGTCGCGACCGCGCCGGGACCGGTTCGCTCGCGCGAACTCAGAAGTGGAGCCGGAACCCCGCGGTGATGGCGGCGGCCGCGACGGCGCCGCCCGCCGTCGTGCCCTCGCGGCCGCCGCTCAGATCGGCGACGGCGTCGAGGCCGGGCAGGGCGGCGATCGGCAGCGCGGCGGTGACCCGGAGGCCGGCGCCGGACGCACCCTCGACGGTCTCGCCCGTGACGCGGACCGGGCCGAGCGTCCAGTCCTGCGGCCCCGTCTCCGGCCCGGTCGCGGTGGGCGCCGGGGTCGTGCGCCGGCCGAGCGGATGGACCGTGACGAAATCGGTCTCGTCGGCGGCGTGGTCGGGCCCCGCCATGGCCGCCTCGGGCACCGTCGAGACACCGCCGGCGAGGAGCCCGGCCGCCAGGAGGAGCGTTGCGTGGCGCTGGATGTGCGAGAGGCGACGGCGCGGGACGAGCCGGAGCTCGTCCTGCTGTGGCGACGATGCGGTCTCGTCGTGCCCACCAACGACCCGGCGGCGGATCTCCGCTTCGCCCTGGCCGGTCCGGCCTCGACCGTGCTGGTCGGCCTCGACGCGGATCGGATCGTCGGCAGCGTGATGGTCGGGCATGACGGGCACCGGGGCTGGCTCTACGACGTCGCCTGTGCCCCGGACCGTCGGGGCTCCGGCATCGGGCGCGCGATGGTCGCCTCGGCTGAACGATGGCTGCGCGCCCGTGGCGTGATCAAGGTCCAGCTGCTGGTCCGCGAAACGAACGCGGACGTCGCCCTGTTCTACGAACGCCTCGGTTTCGAGCGGACGCCGCGCATCGTCATGGCGAAGAGGCTCGACCGGCCGCCGACGCCCGACCGCGATCGCTGATCCGCGCGGGGCGCGGGCGCTCGACGGGCCGCCCCGGAACCGTGCCATGATCGTTTCGGATCAACGTGAGATCGCGCCATGGATACGGCCGCCAGTGTGCCCGACGCCGTGCGTCTCGATCGCGCGGGCAAGTCGTTCGGCGACAGGCTCGCGCTCAGGGACGTGTCGTTCGCCATTCCGCCCGGCCAGGTGTGCGGCCTGCTCGGTCCGAACGGTGCCGGCAAGACCACGCTCTTTCGGCTGCTGATGGGGATCCTCAAGGCGACGCACGGCGTCGTCCGGATCGGCGACCTCGACGCCTTCGACGATCGCGTCGCGACCAAGCGTCTGATCGGCTTCGTGCCGGACGAGCCGGTCTACTATTCCTACCTGTCCGGTCTCGAGACGCTCGAGCTGAGCGCGGCGATGCACGGGCTCGATGTCGGGGCGGCGCTCGATCGCCTCGACCCGCTGATCGTGCGTCTGCGCATGGCCGACCAG
Organism: Acetobacteraceae bacterium; assembly: GCA_965199345.1. Taxonomy (GTDB): domain Bacteria; phylum Pseudomonadota; class Alphaproteobacteria; order Acetobacterales; family Acetobacteraceae; genus CAXTPV01. The sequence goes on along the minus strand of CBDARA010000002.1, from coordinate 3,086,681 downwards.
CTTCGGCTCTACGCCGAGGACTACTCGCGCGGCACCAAGAAGAAGCTCGCGCTGCTGCTCGCGCTGCTGCACCGTCCGCGGCTGTTGATCCTCGACGAGCCGACGAACGGTCTCGACGTCGAGGCGACCCGCCTGTTCGACCAGCTCGTGCTGGAGCAGGCCGCGTCCGGCACGACCGTGCTGTTCTCGACGCACGTGATGGACCACGTCGCACGGCTGTGCTCCCGCGTCGTCGTGATCGACGACGGTGCGGTCGTCGCCGACGGCCCGCTCGACAGGCTGCGCGAGGAGGCGGGCGGGCTCGGCCTCGAGGACGTCTTTCTCCGCCTCGTCGCGCGCGCCGATCCCGCATGAGCGACAGGATGCCGGCTCCGCCCGGAACGGTCCGGACGCTCTTCCTGCTGCTCGCGACCGCGCGGCGACGCGCGAAGGCCCGTCAGGCCCGGCGGGGCGCACTGACCCGTCGAGCCCAACGGGGCGCCTTGATGCATCGACGCTCCAGCGCGCCGGGCGGCGGCCCGAGCGGGCTCCTGCGCGTGCTCCCGTTCCTGCTCGGGCTGACCATCAACGTCATCAGTGCCTTGTTCATCGCGCGCGTGGTCGTGGCGGCCGAGCGGCTCGAAGCCGAGCGACACGGCCGGATCGTGGTCGACGGCTGGTTCGCGACCTACGCGCGCGACATGGCGCACTTCTCCGCCGATCCCGCGGTCACGGCCGATCGGATGCGGCCCGTCATCGCGGAGGAGGCGTCCGCCCGCGCGCGCTCGACGCACGGCGATGCCGACGCGATCGGGCGCGGTCTGACCGACGCGGTCCGCGCGGGACGGGCAGCCGATTTCGTCGATGTGGACCGGGTCGCGCCCGGTCTCCCGGGAATCGGTCTGCGGGACCTTCCGGCGATGGCCGGCTCGCTCGCCCTGCTGGGCTGGTTCCTCACCCTGACGCTGCAGGGCGAGGGGCCGGATTTCGATGTCGGGCGTCGCCGCCATCCGACATGGGAATGGCTGTTCAGCCACCCTGTCCCGCCGCGCGCGGTGCTGCTCGCCGAGATGCTGGCGCCGATCGCCGCGAACCCGGTGTACTGGGCCGTGCCGTTGTTCCCCGGCCTCCTGTTCGGCATCGTGTACGGGGTCTGGGAAGGCGCTGCGGCCTCGATCCTGGTCGGGGTCCCGCTCCTGGTCGCGGCCGCCTGTCTCGGCAAGGCGATCGAGATCGTGGCGGTGCTGCGCTTCCCGTCGCGATCCCGCTCCGCTGTGCTCGGGGTGTCGAGCGGGCTCGGCAGCCTCACGATGCCTTTCATCTTCGCCCTCAACTCCGCCGCGGACCGCGTGCCCGGCGTCCTCGCCTGGGCACTCGGTCCGCTGGCACACGCGCCATGGCCCTGGCTCGGATTGTTCCTCGGCCTTCGCCCCGGAGGCGCGTCGTTCGGCGCCGGGGTCGCAACCGATCTCGGCGCGGGTGCCGTGCTGTCGGCCGCCGCGCTCGCGCTTTCGGTGTGGGCGACCGGCCGCGGCCTGAGCGCTCCCGTCACGCGCCACGATCTCGCACCCGCGGCGACCCGCCGGCGGCCCGCATCGGGTCGCCACACGCTGCTCCGGAAGGAGGCGCTCTGGTTCCGTCGCGACCACGGTGCGCTGGTGCAGGTGATCCTGGCGCCGATCGCGCTGTTCGGCGTGCAGTTGCTGTACCTCAAGGGCCTGTTCGCGGCGGCGCAAGGTCACTGGGCGTCGCTGTGCGGGATCGGGATCCTGTTCGGCACGTACGTCCTCGACGCGATCGGGCCGAAATCGCTGCTCTCGGAAGCGAGCGCGTTGCCGATGGCGCTCACCTGGCCGCGCGGTCTCGAACCGCTGCTTCGAGCCAAGGCCCGATTGTGGACGGTCGTGTCGTCGGCGGTGGTCGGCCCGGTGCTGCTTTACGCGCTGTGGGCCTATCCGCGGGCCTGGCCCGGCATCGCGTCGGTCGCGATCGGCTGGCTGCTGTTCGCGCGCAGCAAGGCCGACCGTGCCGTCACGCTCGCGCGGGCGGCCGACTCCGCCGGCGAGGCCGGGACGGTGTCTCCCGGTCGTCGCTGGGCGACGCAACTCGGCACCGTGCCGTTCTTCGTCGGCGTCGCGACGCGGCAGTGGCCGCTCGCCATCGCGGGCGTGGTCTATGGCGAGATGACGTCGGCCGCGATGTGGCAGAACTTCCGCGCGCGACTGCCCTACCTCATGGACCCGTGGTCCGAGACGCTGCCGCGGCCGCCGACGCTGATGCACGCGATGATCGCCGTGAGCGTGCTGGTCGAAGGCAGCGCGCTCCTCGCGGGATTGGGCCTGCTGGTGTTCAGCCGCGCCGAACTCGCCGCCGGTCGGACGCTCGCCTACGGGCTGGTGGCCCTGCTCACGGCCGTCTTCGTCGCGCGCTTCCTGAGCAGGCGCGGCGTCGGCCTGTCCGAGATCTGGCTCTGGCGCGCGACGTCGACCCCGCGCGCCGTCTGGATGTCGCTGCTGGCCGGCGTCGGCGCCGGGGGCGCGCTCGGTGCCTTCGGTTGCGCGTATCTGGCCGTCCTCGATCGCACCGGCTGGTTCGCCGAAGCCGCGCGGCACGCGAAGGCGACGCTGGACAGCATTCCCTTTCTCCGACCATCGCTGTTCGTCGCTGCCGTGCTGGTCGCGCCGCCCGCCGAGGAGTTCCTGTTTCGCGGGCTGCTTTACCGGGCGCTGGACCGGGAGTGGCGAGGCTGGCGCGCGGTCGCGGGCAGCGCGGCCTTCTTCGCGAGCTACCATCCCGCGACGTCGTGGCTGCCGGTCGGCCTGCTCGGCGCCGGCAACGCGCTGCTGTTCCGGTGGACCGGCAGGCTCGCCGCGTCCGTCGTCGCGCACGCGACCTACAATGCCATCGTTCTCGGGTGGTCGTTCGGCTGGATCTGACCGCCGCCCGCGTCGGCGGAAGCAGAAGAGGCGGACCGCGGCCGTGTCCGGACCGGACGTCCATGCCGAGACTTGATCCGACCCGAGCACGCTCGCGCTGGTGGACGACACCGACGACATCCCCCGCGCGCTGCCGCCACGTCCACGCCCGCCGCATGGGGCAGAGTGTCTCGCCGCCGGCTGCCGTCTCGAGCGGATTGCCGAACCATCGGCGACGACGTGCCGCTGGCGTCCTCGGCCCTGCGGCCGGGGACGCCGGCGTCGGGGATCAGCCGCCGTCGTTGCCGCCGCCGCCGGCACCGCCGTTGTCACCACCGCCGTTGTCGCCCGAGCCGCTGTCGCCGCCGCCGTCGTTGGCCGACGGGGGCTGGATGGCCACGAACAGGTTCTGGCCGTCGCGCAGGATGCGGAGCGCGATCGTCTGGTTGCCGGCGATCGCCGCGTGCAGCGCGTTCGCGGCCTGGCCGGGCGAGGCGACCGACTGGTCGCCGATGCCGACGATCAGGTCGCCCGCCTGCAGCCCCGCCTGATCGGCCGGGCTGCCCGGCGTCACCTCGCGGATCACCGCGCCCTTCGTGCCCTCGTCGAGACCGAGCTGCTGGCGGAGGTCGCTGGTCAGCGGCGCGAGCACGAGGCCGAAACTGTGGCCGGCGTTCTGCGGCGTCGACGCGCTGCCGCTGCCGAGTTTCGAGATCGTCACCGTCGTGCTCTCGGACTTGCCGTTGCGGACGTAGTTGATCGTCGCCTGGTCGCCCGGCTTGACCTGCCCGATGTCGATCGCGAGCTCGCGCGGCGTGCCGACGTGGAGGTTGTTGACCGACGTGATCACGTCGCCCGGCTTGAGCGTGGAATGGCTGGCCGGGCTGTTGTCCTGGATCGACGCCACCAGCGCGCCGCGCTGGTCGGTGCCGCCGCTGCCCGGAAGCTTCAGCGCGCGCGCCATCGCGTCGCTCACCGCCTGCGCCTCGACGCCGAGATAGCCGCGGGTCACGTGGCCGGTCGCGATGATCTGGTTGGTCACGTATTTCACGGTGTCGGACGGGATCGCGAAGCCGATGCCGATCGAGCCGCCCGACGGCGACAGGATCGCCGTGTTCACGCCGACCACCTTGCCGTCCTGCGTCAGCAGCGGACCGCCCGAGTTGCCGCGATTGATCGGCGCGTCGGTCTGGATGAAGCTGTCGTAGCTGTCCTCGCCGATGTCGCGGCCGCGGGCCGACACGATGCCCGCCGTCACCGTGCCGCCGAGGCCGAACGGATTGCCGACCGCGATCACCCATTGCCCGGGCTCGACGTCCTCGCTGTCGCCGAGCTCCAGGTAGGGAAGGGTCCGCCCGCCGGGCGGCGTGATCTTCAGGACCGCCAGATCGGTGCGCGGGTCGCGCCCGATGACCTTCGCCGGCAGCTGGGTGCCGTCGTCGAGCTGCACGCTCACGCTGGTCGCGTCGGCGACGACGTGGTTGTTGGTGATGATCGTGCCGTTCGACTTGATCAGGAAGCCGGACCCCTTGGCCTCGACGATCCGGTGCTGCGGCGCCTGCGGCGACATGCCGAACGGGAACGGGAAGGGGAACGGCATCTGCTGCTGGCCACCGCCGTCGCCACCGCCACCGCCCTGTTCCTCGTCCTCGCCGCCGTTCTTCAGCATCGAGGTGATCGAGACCACCGCGGGCTTGATCTGCTTGACCAGGTTCGAGAAGTCAGGGAGCTGGTTCGGCAGCGCCGACGGCTTGATCGCCTGCGCTTCCGCGCGCGGCGCGAGGAGGGACGGAGCTCGATCGACGAGCACGCCGGCGGTCAGGCCGAACGCCGTGGCGGCCAACAGGACCGATCGCAGACTGGAAGATTTGGACATGGGAGTGGGGCCGCCCTGGTTTCGTTGACGCCGGCATAACCGAACGCACCGGTCACGGCGTTTGCCGGCGCGTGAACGCTTCGTCATCCTCGTAAGGTTCCCGGAAGGAAGGCCAGGGCTCTGCCCTGGACCCGCCAAGGGACAGTCGTCCCTTGGATCCCTCTCAGTTAAGGAAAACCCCGGGCCTCGTACGTGCGGGCAAGCCCTGTCGGCCCGGGGTTTTCCTTAACTGACGGATTGTCAAGGCCGCTGCCTTGACCGGGGTCCAGGGGCAGCGCCCCTGGCCTTCCCTCCCGGACCCCCACGCAGCCCGGCGAAGAAGTCCCGCAGCACGCGCGCGGCGTCGGTTTCGCGGACGCCGCCGACGAATTCCGGGCGGTGCAGGCAGGTGGGCTGGCCGAACAGGCGGGGTCCGTGTTCGACCCCGCCGCCCTTCGGGTCGTAGGCGCCGAACAGGATGCGTCGGATGCGGAAATGCACCGCGGCCGCGGCGCACATCGGGCAGGGCTCGAGCGTGACGACGAGGGTGCAGCCGGCGAGGCGGCCGCCGCGTCGGCGCGCGGCGTCGCGCATCGCGAGGAGCTCGGCGTGGGCCGACGCGTCGTGCTCGGCCTCGACCCGGTTCGCCGCCTCGGCGAGGCGCGTGCCGTCGGGGCCGAGCACGACGGCGCCGACCGGCACTTCGCCGGCGGTCGCGGCGGCGCGGGCGAGGACGAGCGCGCGGTCCATCGCGTCGGCGTCCTGGTGCTGGCTTGGCGTGGCGTCGGGCACGGCCCGTGCTGGCCGTTCCGGCGGCGATCGTCCATAGGAAACGCGTGGACGACGGTGATCGAACGAGGAGCGGGCGGCAGGGGGATGGCCGTCGCGCACGACGCGGCCGGCCGGTGATCGGCGTCACGCTCGACGCCGAGGCGGCCGGCGGGTGGTCGGCGTTCCCCTGGTATGCGCTGCGGGCGAACTATCTCGAGGCGGTCGCCGACGCGGGCGGGCTGCCGTTCGCGATCGGCCATCTGCCATCCCTCGCGGACGAGACGCTCGACGCGATCGACGGGCTGCTGGTGACCGGCGGCGCGTTCGACGTCGATCCGGCGCTCTACGGCGGCGGCGCGGCGCATGGGACGGTGTCGCTCAAGGCGGCGCGGACGGAGGCGGAGCTCGCGCTCGTGCGCGGCGCGCTCCGGCGCGGCCTGCCGGTGTTCGGGGTCTGCGGCGGCATGCAGCTGCTGGCGGTCGCCTGCGGCGGCACGCTGATCCAGCACATACCGGACGAGGTGCCGGGGGCGCTCGCCCACGAGCAGCCGAACCGCCGCGACGAGCCGGGCCACGCTGTGGCCGTGGTGGCGGGCTCGCGCCTCGCGCGGATCACCGGGCAGGAGACGATGGCGGTGAACTCGTCGCACCACCAGGCGGTGCGCGATCCGGGACCGCTGCTGGTGTCGGCGCGCGCGCCGGACGGGGTGATCGAGGCGGTGGAGCAGCCGGGCGCGGCGCGGTTCTGCCTCGGCGTGCAGTGGCATCCCGAGTTCCGCATCGACGCGGGCGATCGGGCGCTGTTCGCGGCCTTCGTCGCGGACGCCGCCGGTTGAGCGACCGCGATCGTCCCGCGCCCGACACGGGCGACCGGGTCCCCCGCGCCCGACACGGGCGACCATCCCGCGCCCGACGCGGGCGACCATTCCGCGCCCGACCCGGGCGACCATCCCGCGCCCGACTCGGGCGATCGTCCCGCGCCCGACGCGGGCGACCATCCCGCACCCGACGCGGGTGACGCCGACGCGCCGGCGCGGGGCGAGCGCATCGCCAAATGGCTGGGACGCGCCGGCGTCGCGAGCCGGCGCGATGCCGAGCGCATGCTCGCCGAGAACCGCGTGCGGCTGAACGGCACGCCCGTGCGCCACCCGGCCACCTTCGTGACGCCGCGGGACATCGTGCTGGTCGACGGCAGGCCGGTCGGCGCGCCGGACCGGACGCGGCTGTGGCGCTACCACAAGCCCGAAGGCCTGGTGACGACGCATCGCGACCCGGACGGCAGGCCGACCATCTTCGACCGCATGCCGCCGGCGATGCCGCGCGTGGTGACGGTCGGGCGGCTCGACCTCAACAGCGAGGGGTTGCTGCTGCTGACCAACGACGGCGCGCTGAAGCGGCGCCTCGAACTGCCGGCCAATGGCTGGATCCGCCGGTATCGGGTCAGGGTCTGGGGCGCGGTCGACGAGCGCGCGCTCGCGCGTCTGGCCGACGGCACCGTGCTCGACGGCCGGATGACCGGGCCGATCGAGGCCGGGCTCGACAGCCGGCGCGGCGAGAACGCCTGGCTGAGCGTCGCGCTGCGCGAGGGCCGCTACCGCGAGGTGCGGCGGGTGATGATCTCGCTCGGCCTCACGGTCACGCGGCTGATCCGGGTCTCCTACGGTCCGTTCCAGCTCGCGCGGATGCAGCCCGGCGAGATCGAGGAAGTGCCGGGCAAGGTGCTGCGCGAGCAGGTGCGCGACCCGGACGCGCCGCCGGCGCCGCGCCGGGCGCGCGCCTGACGGGGCGGTCGAGGGGCGCGCGCGCGCGCCGGCGTCCGAGGGCGGGGGCATGAGCGTCCGCATCGTCGCCGGCACGTGGCGCGGGCGGGCGCTGCAGGCGCCGCCCGGCGAGACCACGCGGCCGACCGCCGACCGGGTGCGGCAGGCGCTGTTCGACATGCTGCTGCACGCGCCCTGGGCGGCGCCCGCCCTCGTGCGCGGCGCGTCGGTGCTCGACGCCTTCGCCGGCACCGGCGCGGTCGGGCTCGAGGCGCTGTCGCGCGGCGCCGCGCACGCGACGTTCATGGACCGCGACCGCGCGGCGCTCGCGTGTCTGCGCGCAAACGTCGCGCGCTGCGACGCGGCCGCGCAGGCGACGATCCTCGCGGTCGACGTGCTGCGGCCGCCGCAGGCCCGCGCGCCGGTCGCGCTCGCGTTTCTCGATCCGCCCTACGGCGCCGATCTCGCGTCGCGCGCGGTGCCGGCGCTCGCCCGCGCCGGCTGGCTCGGTCCGGACACGGTGATCGCGGTCGAAACGGGGCGCTCGGAGGCGGCGGCTGTGTTCGGCGCGCTGCTCGCCGAGCGGGCGCACGGGGCGGCGGTGCTGCGGGTGTTCCGGTTCGGCGGCGGTGGCGGCGGCGCGCCGGCCGGCTGACGGGGTGGCGGTCAGAGCGGCGCCGTCCCGCGCAGCATCGCCAGCAGCGCGATGGATGCCAGGGGGGCCGCGATGACGGCGAGCAGGCCGGTGCCGAGCCGGTCGTAGGCGAGCAGTCCGAGCAGCCCGCCGGCGCCGAAGGAGAGGATCGTGAGCGCGTTGATCTCGGCGCCGAGCCGGACGCGGGCGGCCTCGTCGGCCGGAGCGCCGCGACGCGCCATGCTGCCGAGCGCGAGGCCGAGATCGGTCGCGACGCCCGTCACGTGCGTGGTGCGGACCCGCGCGCGCGAGATGCGCGTCGACAGCGCATTCTGAAATCCCATGACGCAGGCGAGAACGAGGACCACCACCACACCCCGCGCGCCGCGCCCGAGCAGCGGGGCGGCGGCCGCGAGCGTCGCGAGCGTCGCCGCCTCGAGCAGGATGCCGAGCGCGTAGATCGCGCGGAGGCGCGCGCGCCCGGCATCGACGAAGATCGCCGCCAGCGCGGCACCGGCCACGAACAGCAGCAGCACGCCGGCGGAGAACCCGGCAGCCGGCCAGTCGGCGGCGCTCAGCCGCGCCGAAAGCAGCGACAGATTGCCGGTCATGTTGGCCGGGAACGAGCCGAATTCCCGGAACGCGGACGCGTTCACCGCGCCCGCGACGGCCGGCAGCAGCAGGACCAGTCGCCGGTCGGCGTCGACCGGCCGGTCGACGCCGTCCCGGATCAGCACCGCGCGGCCGGGTCGAGCAGGGGTGCCGGCGCGCTCGCGCACGATCGGCTTGGAACCGGCCGGTGGGCGTGCACGATGTCCACGAGACGATGCCTCATACGATCGGACAGGATCGGTCGACCAAATTGTATTCCCAGGGCGTCATGTGATCGAGAAGAGCCGTTCGATCAGATGGACATGCTCTCTTCTCATGAAGGGTGAGCACGTGCATCGGCTCTCGAGCCGATCGCGCGCCAGCTGAACGTGCCCTAGGTGATCACGCTCGGCGCGTCGCGGCCGGTGCGCGCGCGGATCCCGGCGAGATCGTCGGCGATCGCGATCAGCGGCGCGAGCGCGGCCTGGCTGTCCTGGTCCTGCTTGCCCGGGTCGGGCTCGTAGCGCTCGATGTAGACGCGGAGCGTGGCGCCCGCGGTGCCGGTGCCCGACAGGCGGAAGACGATCCGGGCGCCGTCGTCGAACAGCAGGCGGATGCCCTGGTGCGCGCTGGTCGAGCCGTCCACCGGGTCGAGATAACTGAAATCGTCGGCGGTCTCGATCGTGCGCGCGCCGAACGTCCGGCCGGCGAGCGACGGCAGCGTTTCGCGGAGATGCGCCATCAGTGCGTTCGCGGCGGCGGCGTCGACCTCCTCGTAGTCGTGACGAGAGTAGTAGTTGCGGCCGTAGCGGGCCCAGTGCGCGCGCACGATGTCGGCGACCGGCTCGCGCCGCTCGGCCAGGATGTTCAGCCACAGCAGCACCGCCCAGAGCCCATCCTTCTCGCGGATGTGGTTCGAGCCGGTGCCGGCGCTCTCCTCGCCGCAGATCGTGGCACGGCCGGCGTCGAGCAGATTGCCGAAGAACTTCCAGCCCGTCGGCGTTTCGAAGGCCGGAATGCCGAGCGCGGCCGCGACCCGGTCGGCGGCGCCACTGGTCGGCATCGAGCGCGCGATGCCGGCGAGCCCGCCGCGATAGCCGGGCGCCGCGGTCGCGTTGGCGGCCAGCAGCGCGAGACTGTCGGACGGGGTGACGAACAGGCCGCGGCCGATGATCAGGTTGCGGTCGCCGTCGCCGTCGGAGGCGGCGCCGAAATCGGGCGCGTCGGGCCCCATCATCAGGTCGAACAGCGCCTTCGCGTGCACGAGGTTGGGATCGGGGTGCCCGCCGCCGAAATCGGGCAGCGGCGTGCCGTTGACCACCGTCCCCGCCGGCGCGCCGAGGCGCCGCTCCAGGATCTCGGTCGCGTAGGGACCGGTCGCGGCGTGCATGGCATCGAAGCGCATCGAGAAGCCGCTCGCGAACAGCGTCCTGATGGCGTCGAAGTCGAACAGGCCCTGCATCAGCGCCGCGTAGTCGGCGACGGGGTCGATCACCTCGACGACCGTCGCCTCCATCGTGGTCTCGCCGAGGCGCTCGAGATCGGGCAGCGGCGCGTCCGAGATCCGGTAGGCGTCGATCGACATCGTGCGGGCGAAGATCGCGTCGGTGATGCGCTCGGGCGCAGGCCCGCCATTGCCGGTGTTGTATTTGATGCCGAAATCGCCGTCCGGCCCGCCCGGATTGTGCGACGCGGACAGGATGATGCCGCCGAACGCGTGCCGCGCCCGGATCACCGCGGAGGCCGCCGGCGTCGACAGCAGCCCGCCGCGTCCGACCAGCACCCGGCCGAACCCGTGCGCGGCGGCCATGCGGAGGATGGTGCCGATCGCGTCCCGGTTGAAATACCGGCCGTCGCCGCCCACCACCAGCGTCTGTCCCGCCGCGCCTTCGAGACTGTCGAAGATCGACTGCACGAAGTTCTCGACGTAGCGCGGCTGCTGGAACACCGGCACGCGCTTCCTGAGCCCCGACGTGCCGGGCTTCTGGTCGACGAACGGCGTGGTCGGAACGGTCTCGACGCTCATGACGGATCACCTCCAGCGGCGGGAGCTTACCGCCGGCGAGGAAGAAGGCCAGGGGCTCTGCCCTGGACCCCGGACGGGCCTATGTGCCTGCGCGTTGTCGGCCCGGCGGGTCCAGGCAAGAGCTCTGGCACTCGCACGACAGCGCGAACGAGGCCGGGCGGCGTTGAAACCGGGTTTCGCACGTGGCAACACGCCCTGGGCCGTCCCGGCCGTCTGCGTCACGCGGTCGGCCCAGAAGAGGACGGGGCCGGTCGGGGAGTTCCACGTCATGGTTTCTGTCGCCTCGTCGTCGTCCGCTCTCGGCTCGCGCGCCGACGCGGGCACCGCGCGGATGAACGGCCGCGCGCTGCTGGTCTGCATTCTCGCAGCCCTCGCCGGATTGATGTTCGGCCTCGACATCGGCGTGATTTCCGGTGCGCTCGGCTTCATCGGCAAGCATTTCCACGTCGGCACCGGGATGCAGGAGGCCATCGTCAGCGCGATGATGGCGGGTGCCGCGGCCGGCGCCGTGCTCGCGGCGCCGATGTCGTTTCGGCTCGGCCGGCGCCGGTCGCTGATCGCCGCGGCGGTCGCCTTCGTCGCCGGTTCGCTGGTCTGCGCGCTGTCGCCCACCGTCACCGTGCTGATCCTCGGCCGGCTGGTGCTCGGGCTCGCGATCGGTGTCGCGACCTTCGTCGCCCCGCTTTACCTGTCCGAGGTCGCCGCCGAGAGCGTGCGCGGTGCGATGATCTCGCTCTACCAGCTGATGATCACGATCGGCATCTTCGTCGCCTTCGTGTCCGACAGCGTGCTGACCTACAGCGGCAACTGGCGGCTGATGCTCGGGGTCATCGTGGTGCCGGCGCTGCTGTTCCTGGTGGGCATGTTCTTCGTGCCCGACAGCCCGCGCTGGCTGATGCTGCGGGGGCGGCGCGAGGAGGCGGAAGCGGTGCTCGACGAGCTCGGCCACGGCCGCGCCGCGGCCAAGCGCGAACTCGACGACATCGAGGCGCAGCTGCAGGTCAGGCAGCAGGGGTTCCAGATGTTCCGGCAGAACCCGAACTTCCGCCGGTCGGTGGGGCTCGGCGTCGCGTTGCAGGTGCTGCAGCAGCTGACCGGCATCAACGTCATCATGTATTACGCGCCGAAGATCTTCGAGGGCGCAGGGTTCGGCGTGCAGTCGGCGTCCTGGGCGACCGCGATCGTCGGCGCGGTCAACGTGCTGTCGACCTTCATCGCGATCGCCTTCGTCGATCGCTGGGGCCGCCGGCCGATCCTGATCGCGTCCTTCACGATCATGACGGTGGGCATGGCGGTGGTCGGCACGCTGCTCTGGGGCGGCACGCCGGTCGGCCTTTCGCGCGACGTCGTCGTCGGCATGCTGCTCGTGTTCATCGTCGGCTTCGCGATGGGAGCGGGGCCGCTGATCTGGGTGCTGTGCGCCGAGATCCAGCCGCTGAAGGGACGCGATTTCGGCATCGGCTGCTCGACCTTCACCAACTGGGCGGCGAACTGGCTGGTGGGCCAGACCTTCCTCACGCTGCTGGCGGTGCTCGGCCAGGGCGCCACGTTCTGGCTCTACGCCCTGCTGAACGCGCTGTTCGTGCCGTTCGTGCTGATGTTCGTGCCCGAGACCAAGGGCGTGTCGCTCGAGGCGCTGGAGCGGCGCCTGCTCGGCGGCGAGAAGCTCAGGCTGCTCGGCCGTCCCGGTCCGCGGACCGCGCCGTGAGGGAAAGCGAGCCCGCCGGCGACCCTGCCCCGACCGCCCCGAACGGCGCGACCGGCGCGACCGGCGAGGAGATCGTCGTCGTCGACATCGGCGGCACCAACGCCCGTTTCGCGATCGCGCGGATCGCCAACGGGCGGGTCGTCTCGATCGGCGACGAGGTCAAGCTGAAGGCGGCCGAGCACGTCACCCTGCCGCTCGCCTGGCAGCATTTCGCCCGCGTGCTCGGCCGGACGCCGCCGCGAGCGGCCGGCATCGCGATGGCCTGTCCGGTCCATGGCGACCTGCTCAAGCTCACCAACAACCCGTGGGTGATCCGGCCGGCGACGCTCGCCGCCGAGCTCGGGATCGAGCGGTTCACGCTGATCAACGATTTCGGCGCCGTCGGGCACGCGGTGGCGCAGCTCGGGCCGGAGTATCTCCGGCATCTCTGCGGTCCCGACACCGCGCTTCCCGAGGAAGGGGTGACCACGGTGATCGGGCCCGGCACCGGTCTCGGGGTCGCCTATGTCGTACGCGGCGGCGGCGGCTACACGGTGTGCGAGACGGAGGGCGGGCACGTCGATTTCGCGCCGCTCGACGAGCTCGAGGACCGCGTGCTGCAGCAGCTTCGCGCCCGTTTCCGCCGCGTGTCGGCCGAACGGGTCGTGTCCGGACCGGGCCTCGCCAACCTCTACGGCGCGGTGACCTCGATCGAGGGTCTGCCGGCCGGCACGTACGACGACGCCGCGCTCTGGACCGCGGCGCTGGATGGCTCCGACCCGCTCGCGGTCGCGGCACTCGACCGGTTCTGCCTGACGCTCGGCGCGGTCGCGGGCGACCTCGCGCTCGCGCACGGCGCCAACGGCGTGGTGATCGGCGGCGGGGTCGGGTATCGCCTCGTCGACCGGCTGCCGCTCTCGGGCTTCGACCAGCGCTTCAGCGCCAAGGGCCGGTTCGAGGCGATGATGTCGCGCATCCCGGTCAAGATCATCACCTACCCGGAACCCGGGCTGTTCGGCGCCGCGGCCGCCTACGCGTCGCGACACGGAACCTGATCACCGGGCCGGGCCGGGTGCGGCCACGGGCACCGGACCCGCGTCCGCGCGTTGACGCGACGAGAACCGCGGCCCTGCCTCGAAACGCGTTCAACGGGGAGAGATCCCGCAAGGAAACCGTCCCATGTCGCCCTCCTCGCTCTCGTCGGGACCGCTGTCGCGCCACGCCATGGCCTACGTGCTGGCGGGCGGACGCGGGTCGCGCCTGCTCGAACTGACCGACCGGCGCGCCAAGCCCGCGGTCTATTTCGGCGGCCAGCTCCGCATCATCGACTTCGCGCTGTCGAACGCGCTCAACTCGGGGATCCGTCGCTTCGGCGTCGCCACCCAGTACAAGGCGCACAGCCTGATCCGGCACCTGCAGCGGGGCTGGAACTTCCTCCGCTCGGAGCGGACCGAGGGGTTCGACATCCTGCCGGCGAGCCAACGCGTTTCGGAGACGGAATGGTATGCCGGCACGGCGGACGCCGTGTTCCAGAACATCGACATCATCGAGGGCTACGCGCCGCAATACATCGTCCTGCTCGCCGGCGACCACGTCTACAAGATGGACTACGAGCGCATGCTGCAGTCCCACGTCGAGCAGAAGGCCGACGTGACCGTCGGCGTCGTCGAGGTGCCGCGCCACGAGGCGAGCGGCTTCGGCGTGCTGCACGTCGACGACAGCGACCGCATCATCTCGTTCCTCGAGAAGCCGCGCGATCCGCCGGCGATGCCGGGCAAGCCGGAGGTCGCGCTGGCGTCGATGGGCATCTACGTGTTCGAAACGAACTTCCTGATCGAGGAGCTGCGGCGCGACGCCGCCGACCCGCACTCGGCGCGCGATTTCGGCCGCGACATCATCCCGCACATCGTCAAGCACGGCAAAGCGATCGCGCATCATTTCACGGAGTCCTGCGTGCGGTCGCCGGCCGAGCACGGCTATTACTGGCGCGACGTCGGCACGATCGATGCCTACTGGCAGGCCAACATCGATCTGACCGATTTCGTGCCGGGCCTCGACCTCTACGATCGCGACTGGCCGATCACCACGCACGCCACCAACCTGCCGCCGGCGAAGTTCATCCACGACGAGGATGCGCGCCGCGGTTCGGCGGTGTCGTCGCTGATCGCCGGCGGCTGCATCGTCTCGGGTGCGGCGGTGCACCGCTCGCTGCTCGGGCCGCAGGTGCGCGTCAACTCGTACAGCCGGATCGAGGCCTCGGTGCTGCTGCCGGAGGTCTGCGTCGGGCGGTCCGCCAGGATCACCAACAGCGTGATCGACGCCGGCGTGACGATCCCGCCCGGCCTGGTGATCGGCGAGGATCCGGAGCACGACCGCGCGCGCTTCCGGGTGTCGGAGAAGGGAATCTGCCTGGTCACGCAGCCGATGATCGACCAGATCGAGGCCGCCGGCGGCTTCTGAGGCTCGGCCGGTACTCCGGTCCGGACATCATCGCGGATCTACGAAACTTCGTGGCGCCAGGGTGCTTGTGCCACCGCCGCCGCCAACGGGCGGCGAACCGAGGGAGGCAGCCATGCCGCAATTCGACGCGACCATCAAGCACATCAAGGACGGTGTGAAGAGCTTCACCGTCAGCGCCGCGGTGAAGAACATCGAGGGCTGGGAAGCGACGCTCGAGAAGGTCGAGGCGCCCGGCGCCAAGGCGATCGTGAAGGATCTCGAGAACCTCAAGAAGCACCTGCACGCCGAGCCGATCGACGGCGACGCGATCCGCAAGCTCGTCGGCAAGCTCGGCAAGGAAACGGTCGCGCTCGCCGGCAAGGCGGACGGTGCCAAGGCCGAGAAGATCAAGTCGCTCGGCGAGGCGCTCGAGCACGCGTCCGAACACGAGAAGTAAGCTTCGGTCGAGCCACGCGCGGCGTCCTCTCAGTCGGGGACGCCGCGCGACGTTTTGTCGTGTGCGTGCCCTACCGCCGATCCCGGTGCGCTCGGACAAGATCGGCTCGCGCGCGGCGTTCGCCGCCGGATCCGTCCCGACCGGTTCCGAAGTGCTGTCCCGGTCTGCGCGAGCTCGTCGGACGTCTGGTTCCGAACGTCTTCCCGGCCCGCGGCGGCCCGCCGAGTGTCGCAATGTCTCGGTCAGGCGCCGGACCATGTCGCCCGGCCGACCGAGCCGAACGACGCGCGGATCATCGCCGCCGGCGCCACCATCACCGTGCCGGTGCACGAACCCGTGGTCACGATCGTGCCGGCGGTGAGCGGCCAGCCGCGCCGCGAGGCGTGGCCCGCGAGCCAGCGCAGCAGGCGGAGCGGGTCGCCGGCGCCGTTGCCGCCCGTGCGCGACACCGCGACGCGCCCGTCGACCGTGAGCGTCACCCGCTCCGCGACCGGCTCGATCGCCTGCCAGTCGCGCCGTCCCGGACCGATGATCAACGCACCGTGGTTGCCCTGGTCGGCGCGGCCGAGCAGCGGGCGATCCGCGGGAAGCGTCGCGTAGCGCGTGTCCAGCAGTTCGATCGCGACGTGGACGGCGCCGATCGCCGCCTCGATGTCGCCGTCCGGCGCGCGATCGAACCGATAGGCGAGTTCGGCCTCGGCGCCGATGACGCGGAACCGCTCCCCGCGCGGACCCGGCGCGCCGGCGAACAGCGAGGCGGCGTGGATCGGCGAGGCCGAAGGTTCGGCGGTCGGCGAGGCCGCGCCGACCTTCCAGGCGACGACCGGCCCATCGGTCGCGAGCAGCGCCTGCGCCACCTCGTCGGCGACGCGGTCGGCCTCGGCCTCGTTCGGCGGGCCCTCGGCGTCGTCGGCCGGATGTCCGGATCGGCGCGCCGCGATCAATGCGGTGGCGAGCGGCGTCATGGCGTTGTCCCTGCGTTGCGGGAGCCCGGCATGGCGCTCCTTCCGTGTGCCGCGAGCGTGACGGTCGCACCTCCCGCGTCGTGCGTCGTCTCGATCGTGCTGATCGTGACACAGCCCTGGCGCCGAACCTCGTCGAGCAGCGTCAGAGCGGCGGCGCCCTCCGCGGCGGCGCTCAGCGCCGGTTCGACGGAAACGAGGCGGAAGCCGCGTCGCGAGGCATCCGCCGCGCCCGCCGCCACGGCGTCGCGGCGCGCGCCCTCGATCGCGATCGCGGCCGACATCGCGGGTCCGGTTCCGAACGGCCGCGCATCCGGCCCGAGCCGCAGCAGGCGCAGCACGAGGCCGCGCGACGCGGCGGCGCGGATCGACGCGGGCAGAAGGGCGACCGCGGCGGCGCCGCTCGCGTCGAGACGGGCCTCGAACCGGTCTGCCGGCAGGCGGAGGCTCGCCGCGCAGGAGGTCGGCGGCGCGGTCGCGCGCGACGCGGCACCAAGCGGGAGCGCCGACCCGGCGACCGGCCGAGGCGCCGACGCGGCGGCTGGATGACGCGCCGACGCGGCGACGAGCAGGAGCGCGGAGGCGGCCAGGGCGCGTCTCATCGGCGCGCCGAGGCGGTCACGAGCGACAGGCGGAGGCGCCGCCCGGTCGAGTAGTTGATCCCGTCGATCGTCGCGATCGTCCGCACCGGCACGGTCAGCGCCGCGCGGAACGCGGCGTCGTCGCGCGCGCCGACGAGCGCGAGCGCGCAGGCAGGATCGGCGGCGAGGAAGCGTGCGGCATCGGCGGGAGGGATCAGAGCCGTGTCTCGACCGACGAGGAAGACCAGGCTCGGCTCGCTGAACGACACCGACGCGAGACGGCTGTCCGGGCACGGCCGCACCTGCCGCACGGTCGCGGCGATGCGCGGACTGAGCCAGATCGCGTCGAGATCCGGCACGACGAGGAGGAACAGGCTCCCATAGAGCACGAGGGCGGCGCCGGCCGCGGCGGCGAAGGCGCGCGGGCGCTGCCGCCGGAGCAGCAGCACCGCGGCGAGGACCAGCAGCGCCGAGGCCAGCACGGCGGCGGCGATCGGCAGCGTCGGCAGGATGCCCTGCAGCCGCCACAGCAGCACGGGACCGGCGGCGGCGAACGCGAGGCCGCAAGCGAGCCAGAGCGTGCCATAGAGAAGTGCGAGGGCGCGCGCGAGGCGGCCGCGAAAGGCCGCCGGGCGCAGCAGGCCTGCCGCCGTCAGGCAGGCGATCGCCGGAAACGCGGGCAGCACGTAGTGCGGCAGCTTGGTCGCGATCAGCTCGTAGACGATCCAGTGCGGCAGGATCGCCGCCAGCGCGAACCTGGTCGAACTCTCGCGCCGGTGCCTCCAGGCGAACGGGATTGCCAGCGCCGCGAACAGCGAGCCCGGCCAGAACGACGCCAGCACGCTCGCGGCGTAGAGTCCGGGCGGCGCGCCGTGCGCCTGCTGGCCGCGCGCCACCTTGCCGAGCAGATTGGTGCCGACCGCGTCGCCGAAGAACCGGCCATGCGTGTCGATCGCGATCGCGACGCACCAGGGCAGCACGATCAGGAGCGCGAGCGGCACGCCGGTCGCCGGCCGCAGGCGGTGCCACAGCGCGGTCGAGCGCGCGAGCGCCAGCAGCGCCAGCAGCGCCCCGAACACCGGGATCAGGATCACCGGCCCTTTCAGCATCAGGCCGCAACCGATCGCGGCCCAGAAGGCGAGGCCCGTCGCGCGACCGGTCGTCCGCGCCGCGAGCCCGTCCTGGTAGGCCGCGAGCAGCGCGCGTTCGGCGACCAGCACCGCGGCGAGCAGGCAGGTGTCGATGGTCGCCATGCGGCCTTCGACGTTGAACAGCACCGACACCGCGAGCACGATCGCGGCGAGCAGGCCGGCATCGGCGCCGAACAGCGCCGTGCCGAGCGACGCGGTCAGCAGCACGTCGGCGACGCCCGCCAGCAGCGACGGGATGCGATAGGGCCAGGCCTCGTGCAGCGGCGCGTCCGAACCCGAGAGCGCGCGCACCGCGTCGACCGCGATCGCCTCGAGCCAGTAGATGCCGGCCGGCTGCAGGTTGCGCGGGTGGTCCTGGAAGCGGATCTGCACGACGTCGCCGGTCGCGATCATCTGCGCGGTGGCCTCGAGATAGCGGCTCTCGTCGCGGTCGAGCGGCGGCAGCGACACGCGCCCGGGCAGCAGGACCAGGAAGGCGAAGGCGGCGAGGGAGGCGGTGCGTCGCGGGCCGGACCGCCTGATCTGGCCCGGACGTGGCGTGGCGATGGCGCGCGACACGGTGGCGGACGCCCCGCTCAGAGCTCCGTGACCGCGGTCGGGCGGGTGGTGCGGGTGCGCAGCCAGACCACGCCGACCAGGTCCCAGACGCCGACCACGGCGCGCTGCAGGTTGTTGTATTTCGACACGCCCGCGACCCGTGGCCGGTGCGCCACCGAGCGCAGCAGGACGCGCTTGCCCTCGTACTGGAACAGCGCCGGCAGGAAGCGGTGCTGGCCGTCGAAGAACGGCAGCCGGAGATAGTCGGCGCGCCGGAATACCTTGGTCGGGCTCGACGTGTCGGGGCAGTCGTCCTTGAGGATGCGCCGGCGGAGGCCGTTGGCGATGCGGGTCGCGACCCGCTTCGAGCCCTCGTCACGGCGGGACAGGCGGACGCCGATCACCACCGGCCAGGGCTCGCCCGCCGCCTCGGCGGTGGCGAGCATCAGCGGGATCTGGGTCGGATCGTCCTGTCGGTCGCCGTCGATCGTCGCGATCCAGTCGGCGCGCGCGGCCGTGACACCGGTCCGCAGCGCGGCGCTCTTGCCGGCGCGGGCGGCGTGGCGCAGCACGCGGAGCTGCGGCATCGACGCGCGCGCGCCGAGGAGTCGCTCGTCGGTGCCGTCGGTGCTGCCGTCGTCGACGAAGATCACCTCGTAGTCGCCGAGCGACGCCAGCGCGCCGGCGATCTCGGCGCAGGCGCCGTCGACGTTTCCCGCCTCGTTCAGCACGGGCACGACGAGGCTGAGGCGGGGCACGGCCGGATCCCGCCTCCGCGTCTCAGGCCGCGCGGTTGCGAAGCGCGGCCGGCAGGGCGGCGACCGCGTGATCGACGCCGTGATGGTCGTCCTCGGGGCCGAGCATCTCGCGCAGCGCGCGGGCGGCGGCGTCGACGGCGAGCGCGGTCGCGGCCTCGCGCACTTCCTTGATCGCGGCGGCGCTGGCGGCGGTGATCCGCTCGCCGACCACCGCCTCGCGCCGCGCCTGGGCGGCCTCGGTGTCGCGGGCGAGCGCTTCGGCGAGGCGGGCGGCGCGGCGCTCGGCATCCTGCGTCATCTGCCGCGCCGTCTCGAGCGCCTCGGACTGCCGCCGCTCGGCCTCCCGCAGCATCTCCTCGGCCTCCCGGCGGAGCCGCTGCGCCTCGTCGATCTCGCGACGGATGCCGTCGGCGCGCGCGTCGATGGCGGCGACGATGCCGCGCACCAGCTTGCCGCCGAAGACGGCGAGGAACAGGAACACCGCGACCGTCACCCAGAAGGTGCCGGTGTTCCAGAACGCGTGATGGAGGGCTTGATACTGCACGACGGGGCCCTTTCAGGCGGCGGGTCGAGCGGCCCCGAGCGCGCGCGCGAGCGCGTCCGGGTTCGGGGCGCGACCGGCGACGCGAGCGACCAGGGACGCGGTGACCTCCTCGGCGATCGGCACCAGCATCGTCATCGCGCGGGCACGCGCGTCGGCGATGTCGGCCTCGGCGCGCGCGAGGCGCTCCTCGAGGCGGGCATCGGCCTGCTTCCGCTGCGCGAGCGCGCGCGCCTTGGCCGCGTCGATCGCCTCGTTGACGGTCCGCTCGCCGCGCGCATACGCGTGGCCGATCGCCTCCTCGAGCCGGGCGATCGCGACATCTGCCTCGCGCCGCGCGTCCCGGGCGGCATCGAGATCGGCGCGGATCCGTGCCTGTCGGGCCGCGATGGTGGCGCCGATCCGCGGCAGCGCCCAGAACGCCAGCGCGGCGTAGAGCGCCGCCATGATGACGAGCATCCAGCCGACCTGGGTGAGCGTCAGCGGGTTCGCGAAATCCATCTGCGGCAGCTTGCTGCTGGCCGCCCGCGCGATCCCGGGCACGGCGACGGCGACGGACGCCGCGAGCGCGAGCCGACGCCCGCTCACATGCCGCTCGGCCCGCCTGTCCGTCACCGCGTCGTTCTCCGCGCCCGCGTCAGGAAAACAGCAGGATCAGTGCGATGACCAACGCGTAGAGCGCGACCGCCTCGGTCAGCGCGAAACCGAGCAGGACGTCGCGGAACATCCGGTCGCGTGCCGCCGGGTTGCGGCCGATCGCCGAGACGAACGAGCCGAACAGATTGCCGATGCCGACGCCCGAGCCGGCCACGCCGATCGTGGCGAGGCCCGCACCGATGTCCCGCGCCATGATTGCGGTGTCGATCGCCATGATGAGTGTCCCGTGAGTGTGTTCGTTGCTGGGAGCTTATGGACGGACGCGACCGATGGCTCAATGCCCGTGCAGCGCGTCGTCCAGGTAGAGGCAGGTGAGCACCGCGAACACGTAGGCCTGGAGTGCCGCGACCAGGAACTCGAGCGCGGTGAGCGCGAAGTTGAGCGCGAGCGGGACCACGGCCGCCGCCGCGCCGACGAAGCCGAGGCTCGCCGTCAGCAGCAGCATGAAGCCGGCGAACACCTCCCACATCACGTGGCCCGCGGTGATGTTCGCGAACAACCGGACCGAGAGCGAGATCGGCCGCGACAGGTAGGACACGATCTCGAGCGGCACCAGCAGCGGCATCAGCCAGAGCGGCAGACCGGATGGCGCGAACAGGCGGAGGAAATGCGTTCCCTGCACGACGAAGCCGACCACGGTCGCGAACGCCACGATGAGGATCGCCAGCGTGAAGGTGACCGCGATGTGCGAGGTGAACGGGAAGAAGTACGGGAACAGGCCGAGCAGGTTGCCGACCAGGATGAACGAGAACAGCATGAAGATCAGCGGGAAGAAGCGCATCCCCGCCTCGCCCATCGTGTCGAGCACGAGCTGGCGGTTGAACTCGTAGAACATCTCGACCAGGCCCTGGACGCGGCCTGGCACCAGGGTGCGGGACGCGATCGCGATGCCCATCAGGCCGACGATGATGCCGGACGCCAGCAGCATCATCTCGTTCGAGTTGGTGAAGCCGACCGCGGCGCCCCAGCGTCCGAACCCCGGCACGAGGGTGAACTGGCCGAGCGGATCCATGCCTGGCTTCGCCATCGCGCTACCCCCACCCTCTGCCCCGTCGCGGCGGTCCGCTCCGTCCATCGGAGCCGGATGCGCGCAGGAGGTTGATCACCCCGGCCGCGACCCCGATCGGCACGAACGCGACCATCAGCCACGGACGCGTCCCGAGCAGCCGGTCGAGCCCCCAGCCGATCGCGCAGGCGACCAGGAGAGCGGCGACCATCTCGGCGCCGAGCCGGAACGCGAAGGTGAGCGGATGGGGCGCGTCGCCGGCGGCGCGGACCGGCTTGGCGGCCGCATCGAGGCCGGCCTGTCGCCGCGCCGCCTCGAGCCGCTCGTCGAAGCCGTCCGTCACGGTCGGAACCTCGTCCCCATTCGCGACCATGACATATCCGGTCGGCAGCCGGTTGCTAGAGTTCGTGCCCCAGAGTGTCAAGCAAGGTGAGTAGAACCTTGGTGCGGAGAGTGTCATGACGGGCGAACGAGAGACGACCGGCATCCGGATCGGCATCGGCGGCTGGAGCTTCGAGCCGTGGCGCGAGACCTTCTACCCCGACGGGGTCAAGCGGGCCGACGAGCTCCGCTGGGCGGCGACCCAGCTCGACGCGATCGAGATCAACGCGACGTTCTACCGCACCCAGACCGAGCGGACCTTTCGCGCCTGGCGCGACGCGGTGCCGGAGGGGTTCTGCTTCACCGTCAAGGCGCCGCGGGCGGCGACCTACACCAGCGATCCGGCGAAGCAGGAGGCCTCGGTCGAGCGCTTCCTCGGCTCGGGCGTGACCGCGCTCGGGCCGGCGCTCGGCGCGGTCCTGTGGCAGTTCGCGCCGACCCGCCGCTTCGACGCCGAGGCGCTCGCGCGCTTCCTCGCGCTGCTGCCGGCCGAGCGCGACGGCGTCAGGCTCCGCCACGCGATCGAGCTCCGCCACGCGACCGCCCGCGACCCGGCGCTGGCGTCGCTGCTCGCCGGGCATGGGGTGGCACTCGCGCTCGTGGCGCGCCCGGGCGAGACGCCCGCCATCGCGACCTCGGCGCCGTTCGCCTACGTGCGGATCGAGGAAACCGCCGACGACCACGAGACCGGGCTCGACGCCGCCGGCCTCGCCCGCTGGTCGGCGCGGCTCCTGACGCTCGCCGAAGGCAGGGTCCCCGACGACCTCGCCGCCGGACTGATCGGTCCGGCCGCGCCGCCGCGCGAGACGCCGGTGTTCGCCTTCGTCATCGCGGGCGCCAAACGCCGCAACCCCGCCGCCGCGATGGCGCTGGCGGCGGCGGTCGGGTGGCGGGGGTAGGGAAGGCCAGGGGCTCTGCCCCTGGACCCCGGCAAAGGCGGAGCCTTTGCAATCCATCAGTTAAGGAAAACCCCGGGCCACGCCATCGATGCCCGCGCGACCGGGGCCCGGGGTTTTCCTTAACTCCTGGGATCCAAGGGCCTCGGGCCCTTGGCGTCGGGCCCCTTTGCGCTCGCGCAAAGGGAACCCGGTCCAGGGCGGAGCCCTGGCCTTTCCTTGCCGTCGCCGCCCGTCAGTGCGCCGCCTTCGCGATCATCGACCGCAGGGCGCCGAGCGTCGCGTCGGTGATGCAGCTCGTGCCGGTCTGTTCCAGGCCGAGGACGTCCGCGGTCGAGGCGAGCAGGCGCTCGTCGCAGCCGAAGCTGCCGTTCGAGCCGTAGATCGCGGCGCTCGCGGTGTTGCTCGGCGGGCCGAGCGTCACGCTGCCGGCGGCCGGGTCGATGATGAAGGACGTCGTGTCCTCGGACGCGATGCCTTCGGCGAGCAGCGACGGCGGCGCGGTGCCCTGCCTGCGCGCGATCAGCAGGCCCTGCGCGACCTGCGTGGTCTGCGGGATGGTGTCGGTGTCGGTGCCGCTCTCGTCGATGAGGACCAGGAGCGGGTAGGAGTAGTGGCTGGTTTCGGTCGCGCTGCCGTGCGGGCCGGTGGTGGTGACGGCGACCGCCGTTTCGGTGTCCTCCGCGATGTCCTGCACGTCCGTGCTCGGCGTGAGGGTGTAGGTCTGGGTGTTGCTGAAGCCCGACGACGCGTCGACCGCGGTGGTGACGGTGCCGTGCGACGTCGCGAGCGTGCCGGCGAGGTGGTAGGCGTGCTGCGACGCGGTCGTGAGCGCGCCGGTGATGTCGGTCGTCCCCGAGAGCGTGTCGGTGACCGTGGGCGCGGGTGGCGCCAGCGTGTCGGCGGTGAGCGTGCCGGTGTCCGCCGCCGCGCCGTGGTCGAGATACAGGTAGAGCGTGCCCTCGACCGAAAAGGCATCGGACGCGTCGAACACGGACAGCGCGATCGTGTGCGGGCCGGGCGTGTCGAGCAGGCCCGCGAACGGCGTCAGTTCGATCCGGAACGGCCGGAGATCGAGCGTCGTGACGCCGGGGATCGGCGTCCACAGATAGGGATCGATGCCGCCGGTGAAGATCGCCGGGTAGACCGGCGCGATGCCGGCGTTGTTGCCGTCGATGGTGAGCTCGCCCTCGCGGAAGGAACCGCCCGGTTCCTCTTCGAGCTCGGCGGCGAGTGACGCCGGCACGTTCGCGTACCAGAACTCGTCGTCCGCCTGGCCCTGCAGGACGGTGTCGAGGACCGCACGCTCGATGTTGTGTGGCAGCGTCAGGGTCTGGCTGAGCGTGTCGGCGCCGGTGTTGAGCGAGGCGGTCGAACTCGACGTGCCGGTGAGCGGGATGATGACGTCGGGCGTGCGCGGCGCCGGGTTCGCGGCGGTCGCGGGGTAGAAGACGAGGCGGGCGCTCGACGTGACCGTGCTGGTGTCGGCGGCGTTGAAGTAGTTCGCGATCAGCACGGTGCCGGTGTTCGCGGTCTCGAACAGCTTGGTGTCGTCGGTGACGTCGCGCTCGACATGCCAGCTCGGCCCGAGATCGGCGCGCGGTTCCGCGGTGGTTCCGAACCACAGGTTGACGCCGCCGAGCCAGATCGTGCCGGAACGGTCGTACTGGTTGCCGGCGTTGAGCGAGATGTCGACCGCGAGCACCACTTTCGCCCACGGACCGGGACAGGCGGCGGGCGGCGTGTAGCCGAAGCCGACGTTGCTGCCGCCGAATGTGGCACCGCTGTAGAGCGGAACCGTGCAGGGCGTGGTCGCCGGGTGCGCGATGCTGGTCGGCTCGATCGAGGCGACGTTGCTGGTGCCGACCTGCGCGAGGGCGGCGTCGGGCCGGAGCGCGGCGGCGAAGCCGAGGGCGAGCACCGTGGTCGAAAGAAGTCGTGCGGTCATCTGGATCCGAACCGTCGTTGGCGGCCCGCACCGAGCAAGGTTCGTGCCGGGGACCAGGACCTGCGCCGCCTGTTCCCGGGCCTACTCGGCGTAGTCCGCGACGTAGGCCCGCAGCCGGTCGAGCGCTTCGGCGAGCCGTTCGGGGCTTTGCGCGTGGCAGAGACGCATCATCCGCTCGGCGCCGCCCGCGAACGCGATCCCGGGTGCGAGGCCGACGCCTGCCTCGAGCACCGCGCGCTTGCAGAACCGGAGCGCGTCGGTGACGCCGTCGATGCCGAACATCAGGTAGAACGCGCCGTCGCTCGGCACGGTGCGCACGCGCGGGATGCGGCCGAGCCCCTCGAGCGCGATGCGGCGTCCTTCCGCGCAGCGGGCGACGAAGCTCCTGATGAAATCGTCGCCGTGATCGAGCGCCGCCACCGCGCCCATCTGCAGGAAGCCCGGCGTGCCCGACACGTTGAACTGCACCAGCTTCTCGTAGTGCGGCGCGTCGCCCTCCGGGAACACCAGCCAGCCCAGGCGCCAGCCGGTCATCGCCCAGGCCTTCGAGAACGTGTTGACCACGTAGACGCGGTCGTCCGGGCGGGCGGCGGACAGGATCGAGGGCGCCACCGCGCGGTCGTAGACCAGCCGGCCATAGACCTCGTCGGCCATGATCGCGATGCCGCGGTCGCGCGCGAACGCGAGCAGGCGGGCGATGCCGTCGGCGGGCAGCATGAAGCCGGTCGGGTTGCCGGGCGACGCGTAGTAGATCATCCGCGTCCGGTCGGTGCAGGCGGCGAACACCTGCGCGAGGTCGAGGTGCCAGCCGTCGGCGGCCGGCGTGAGCGGCACCTCGGTGCAGTCCGCGTTGCAGATCGCGACCGCGCGCAGGATGTTCGGCCAGGACGGCGTCACCGCGACCACGTGGTCGCCGGGCGACAGCAGGCCCTGGCACGTCATCATCACCGCGCTCATGCCCGACGCGGTGATCGCCAGACGGTCGTCCGAACCTCGACGCCGTAGGTGCGCGCGAGATAGCGCGCGAGCGCGTCCCGCAGCGGCCGGATGCCGCGGTTCGCCGTGTAGAAGGTGTGGCCGTCGCGGAGGCTCCTGATCGCCGCCTCGTTGACGAAGGACGGCGACGGCAGGTCGCTCTCGCCCACGTAGAGGCCGATCACCCCGGGCCGCTCCTGACCGAGCCGCCACACGTCGAGGATCGGGGTGTCGGCGAGGTCGACGATGTTGGGGCGCATCGGTGCGTTCTCGTCCGGCGCGATCCGTGGTGCAAGGGCGCCGGCCGTCGCGGCGGCCGGCCGGCCACCACACTCGACACCGAACGCGGGAGGCGCGCGTGAACGGATTTCCGCTGACGCTGATCGACCTCGCCGGCAGCGCCGCCCTGCTGCTGTGGGGCGTGCACATGGTGCAGACCGGCGTGCAGCGCACCTTCGGCGCGGCACTGCGGCGCTTCCTTGCCGAACGGCTGCGCAACCGCGTGGCGGCGTTCGGCGCCGGTCTCGCGGTGACCGCCCTGCTGCAGAGCTCGACCGCGACCGGGTTGATGGTGGCAGGCTACGCGGCCGAGGGCCCCTTGGGCCTGGTGCCGGCGCTCGCCGCCATGCTCGGCGCCAATGTCGGCACGACGCTGATCGTGCAGCTGGTGTCGTTCCACGTCGACGAGCTCGCGCCGCTGCTGATCCTGATCGGCGTCGTGATGTGGCGCCGCAGCAAGGCGGCCTTTCGCGACTTCGGCCGGGTGCCGATCGGCCTCGGCCTGCTGCTGATGTCGCTCGGCCAGTTCACCCAGCTGCTGGCGCCGTTCGCCGACCAGCCGAGCCTCCGGACCCTGCTCGGCGCGATCTCCGACCAGCCATTCCTCGACGTGATCGTCGGCTCGGCGCTCGCCTGGGCGGCGCATTCCTCGGTCGCGATCGTGCTGGTCGCGATGGGCTTCGCGGCGCAAGGCACGGTGTCGCCCGACGCCGCCTTCGCGCTGGTGCTCGGCGCCAATCTCGGCACGGCGGTGAACCCGGTGCTCGAGGCAGGCGGCGGCGGTGGCGATCCGGCGGCGCGCCGCCTGCCGGTCGGCAATCTTCTCACGCGCGTCGCCGGCGTCGCGGTCGCGCTGCCGCTGATGGGTCCGCTCGGCCGTCTCGCGGTGACGCTGGCGCCCGATGCGTCGCGCTCGGTCGCGGACTTCCACACCGGCTTCAACCTGGTCGTCGCCCTGATCCTGTTCCCGCTGCTCGGCCCGTACGCGACGCTGCTCCGGCGCGTGCTGCCGTCCCGCGTCGACGCGCGCGATCCGTCGCGGCCGCTTTATCTCGCGGCGGAGGCGCGGGAAGCGCCCGTGGTGGCACTCGGCCACGCCCAGCGCGAGGCGCTCCGCCTGGTCGATTTCCTGCTCGAGATGCTCGACCGGCTCGACAGCGGCCTGCTGGGCGGCGCGCGCGGCGCGGTCGCGGGCGGCCGCCGGCTCGACGCCGCGATCGAGCGGCTGAACGGCGCGATCGAGGACTACGTCGGCGGGCTCGACCGGGACGCGATGAGCGAGGCCGACGAGGCGCGCGCCGCGGCGATCCTGACCTTCGGGATGGATCTCGAGCTCGCCGCCGGCATCGTCGACCGCAGCCTGCTCGCGATGGCGCAGCGGCGGATCAAGCGCGGCCTCGTGCTCGCGGGCGAACCGGAGGCGGCGCTCCGCTTCACGCTCGACCGGGTGCGGGCCAACGCCCGTGCGGCCGCGAGCCTGCTGCTGACGGCCGATCGCGGCGCCGCCGAGGCGATGCTCGAGGAGAAGCAGAAGCTGCGGCGGTTCCAGGCGCAGGCGATCGAGCGCCACCTGCGCTCGTTCCGCGACGGCGCGGCGCCCGCGTCCGAGGGCGCCCGCGAGGCGGCGTCGCTGGCGCTCGAGGCGATCAGCGAGCTCAAGCGCGTCAACAATCTCCTGATCGCCGCGTCGGCCTACCCCGTGCTCGACCGCGTGGCCGGGCCGGACGCGACCGCCGACGAGGACGAGGATCTCGCCAGGTGAGCCCCCGCGTGCGAGACCGGGCGATCGGTGCGGGACGGAGCGCGGGATGAACGATGCGGCGTACGGTGTGGCTCGGCGTTCTCGCCTTCGGTGTCTCGGCGGCGCGTGCCGCCCCGCCGGAGCCGTCCGGCGTGGCTGATCACTCCGGATACGACGTCGTCGGCAAGGGCATCGGCGACCTGCTGCGCGATCTCGGCTCCGGCGCGGTCACCGCGGCGGCGCTCGTCGACCGCTACGAGGCGCGCGTCGCTGCGCTCGACAAGGCCGGTCCGCGCGTGAACGCCGTTCTGGCGCTCGAGCCCGGCGCGCGCGCCGAGGCCGAGGCGAGCGACCGCCGCCGCGCGGCGGGCGGCACGATGCGGCCGCTCGAGGGCGTGCCGATCCTGGTCAAGGACAACATCGAGACGGCGGGGCCGCTGCCGACCACGGCCGGCTCGCTCGCGCTCGCCGCCAACGTGACCGGGCGCGACGCGCCGCTGGTCGCGCGTCTCCGGGCGGCCGGCGCGGTCATCCTCGGCAAGACCAATCTTTCGGAATGGGCGAATTTCCGCTCCACCCACTCGACCAGCGGCTGGAGCGGGGTCGGCGGCCTGACGCGGAACCCCTACGCGCTCGACCGTTCGGCCTGCGGCTCGTCGTCGGGCAGCGGCGCCGCGGTCGCCGCCTCGTTCGCGCCGGCGGCGATCGGCACCGAGACCGACGGGTCGGTGACCTGTCCCGCCTCGATGGCCGGGCTGGTCGGGCTCAAGCCGACGGTCGGCCTGGTGTCGCGCACCCACATCGTGCCGATCTCGTCGACGCAGGACACCGCCGGCCCGATGACCCGCACGGTCGCCGACGCGGCCCTGCTGCTGGCGGCGATCGCCGGCGCCGACCCGGCCGACCCCGCGACGCGCGACGCGGGCGGGCACCCGATCGACGCCGCGGTCGCGCCGGACGGGCTGCGCGGCGCCAGGATCGGCGTCGCGCGCTACCTCGCCGGCCACAATGCCGGCGCCGACCGCGTGTTCGAGGCCGCGCTCGGATCGCTCCGCGCGGCGGGCGCGACGCTGGTCGAGCTGCCGGACGGGCCCGACCTCGACGCCGTCGGCCGCGCGGAATCGACCGTCCTGCTGGCGGAGTTCAAGGACGATCTCGGCCGCTACCTCGCGACCACGCCGGAGGCCGTCTCCACGCGCACGCTCGCCGACGTGATCGCGTTCAACCGGACGCATGCCGACCGCGAGCTCGCGCTGTTCGGCCAGGAACTCGCCGAGCGCGCCGAGGCGACCGGCGGGACGGCCGATCCCGCCTACCGGACGGCGCTCGAGGATGCCAGGCGCCTCGCCGGGCCCGAGGGGATCGGCCGCGCCTTCGAGGCCGACGGGCTCGACGCGATCGTCGCGCCGAGCACCGCGCCGGCCTACGTGATCGATCTCGTGAACGGCGACGGCGACATCGCGGCCGCCTCGACCCTGCCGGCGGTGCTCGGCTGGCCGCACCTGACGGTGCCGATGGGCACGGTCGACGGCCTGCCCGTCGGCCTGTCGTTCATCGGGCTGCCGTGGACCGAGAACCGGCTGCTGGCGCTCGGCGCGGCGTTCGAGCGCGTCGCGCCGCCGGTGCCGCCGCCAGGCTTCGCCGCAGCGCCCGAGGCGCTCCGCGCGCGAACGGCGTCCCTGGTCGCGCCGTTACACGCGGAGACCGCGTCGCCCTGAACCTGCCGGAAAGCCCGATCACACCGTGTTCGCCACGATCTGGAGCCTCGCCGAGATGAGTTCGCGTCACATCCGCCCCCTGCGCGCCTTCCTGGGCGCGGCCTTGCTCGTCGCACTCGGCGCGGGCGCCGAGGCGCAGCCCTACGCGGTGCCGCCGCCACCGCCGCCGCCCGCCTACATCGCGCCGCCGCCGCCGGTCGGACCGGGCTATGTCCTGGTTCCCGGCCATTACCGCTGGGACGGCTATCGCTACGTCTGGATCGGCGCGCATTACGGCCGTCCGCATCGCGGCGAGGTTCGGTTCGTGCCCGGGCACTGGTCGCCGCGCGGCTGGATCCCGGAGCACTGGGCACCGTGACGCAGGGCCGGGCGCGCCTGTCGGAGCGCGCCGGGGGGCGATCGCCCGTCGGCGGTCGCCGCCGCCGGGGTGCGACGGGATCCGTCGCGGCGACGTGGGCGACGTGGGCGGCGTCGCTGCTCGTGCTCGCGTCCCTCGTCGCCGGCGAGGCCCGCGCGCAGGCCGGACCGCCGGCGACGGGCTACATCGCGCCGCCGGTGACCGGCTACATCGCGCCGCCACCGCTGCCGGGTTACGGCGTCGGCGCGCCGTTCTACGGGCCGGGCGGCGTGATCGTGCAGCGGCGCCTGCCCCGTTATCGCACCTATCCGGTCGAGCGCCGCCCGACCGGCATCGTCCGGACCGAGCGCAACACGCGCTGAGGCTCAGAGCACGAGCACGGCGCGAAGATCGTTGACGTTGGTCAGCGTCGGACCGGTGACCACGAGGTCGGACAGCGCCGCGAACAGCGTGTGGCTGTCATGGCCGCGGAGGCTGGCGGCCGGATCGAACCCCGCGATGCGCGCGCGCGACAGCGTGTCCGGCGTCACGATCGCGCCCGCCGCCGTGTCGAGGCCGTCGATCCCGTCGGTGTCGCCGGCGATCGCCCAGACCGCCGCCTCTCCCCGCAGCGCGATCGCGAGTGCCAGCAGGAACTCCGTGTTGCGGCCGCCGCGTCCGGGCGCGGCGGCCCCGAGCGTGACCGTGGTCTCGCCGCCGGACAGCAGCAGCGCGGGCGGCGCCGCCGGCGTGCCGTGACGCCGCATTGCGCGCGCGATGCCGGCCATCACGGTGCCGAGCGCCCGGCTCTCGCCCTCGAGCGCGTCGCCGAGGATCAGCGGCGTCCAGCCTTCGCGGCGCGCGGCCGAGGCGGCGGCCTCGAGCGCCATCATCGGCGTCGCGATCATGCGGATGTCGGTCGCGATGGTGCCCGGTTTCGGCGTCTCGTGACCGGACGCGAGATGGCGTCGGACCGCGTCGGGCAGATCGATGCGATGGGCGTCGAGGATGCGGCGGACGTCGTCGAGCGTGCTGCGGTCGGCGACCGTCGGGCCGCTCGCGATCGTCGCCGGATCGTCGCCCGGCACGTCGCTGATCGCGAGCGTCACCACGCGCGCAGGGCGCGCGGCCTCGGCGAGCCGGCCGCCCTTGATCGCCGACAGGTGCTTCCGCACCGCGTTCATCGCGTCGATCGGCGCGCCGCTCGCGAGCAGCGCGCGGTTGACCGCCTGCTTGTCGGCGAGGGTGAGGCCGGGGGCGGGCAGCGCGAGCAGCGCCGAACCGCCGCCCGACACCAGGAACAGCACGAGGTCGTCGGGCCCGAGCCCGGACACGAGCGACAGGATGCGCGCGGCGGCCGCCTCGCCGTTGGCGTCCGGCACCGGGTGCGACGCTTCGGCCACCGCGATCCGCGCGGTCGGCACCGCGTGGCCGTAGCGGGTGACGACCAGGCCGCCGAGTGCCACGTCCGGCCAGGCGGTCTCGACGGCCTGCGCCATCAGCGCCGCCGCCTTGCCCGCGCCGACCACGACGCAGCGCCCGGCGGGCTTCGGCGGCAGATGGGCGGCGAGCGAGTGCCTGGGATCGGCGGCGTCGATCCCGGCCGCGAACACGCGCCCGAGGCCAGCGCGCACGGCGCCGTCGTCGGTGGCGCTCGCCGGCCGCGACACCGAGCCGTTCGCGGACGAGGCCGCGCCGCTCACATCAGCCGCTTCCACAGCAGCGCGCCGAACTCGGCGGCGCGCTCGCGGGTGGAGCGGCGGCGCCAGTCGTTGAGGCGGATCTCGACGCCGGCGGCGAACCACGCCCGCATCGCGCCCTCGACCGCGGCGGCCGGTGCCGCGCCGAACACCACGGCATCGACCTCGTTGTTGAGCACGGCGCTGCGGCGATCGAGATTGGAGGAGCCAATCGAGGTCCAGACGCCGTCGATCGTCGACACCTTCGCGTGCAGCACCGCGCCGCGCATCTCGTGGATCCGCACCCCCGCGTCGAGCAGCTTGCCGTAGGACGCGCGGGCGGCGTTGACCACCCCCGGCACGTCGCTGACGCCCGGCAGCACGAGCCGCACGTCGACGCCCCGGCGGGCGGTGTCGGCGAGCGCGCGGATCTCCGACGGCACCGGCACGAAATAGCCGCTCGCGAGCCAGACCCGTCGCCGGGCGGCGCCGAGTGCCGCCGCGAGCGCCCGGAGGTGCAGCGGTCGCCCTTCCCGTGGCGCGCTGCCCTCGACGCAGACCAGCGCCTCGCCGTCGGGACCGGCGCCGGTGCCGGACCGCGCGTCCGCCGGCGCCGGCGCCTCGATCGGCAGGGGCTCGCCGCGATGGCGCGTCCAGGTGTGCAGGAACAGCGCCAGGCAGTCGGCGGCGACCGCGCCCTCGAAGCGGGCGGCGGCGTCCTGCCAGTAGGCCTTGCCGGTGTCCCGGTCGGGCGGCACGCCGGCGCTCGGCGGGTTGAGGTATTGCGCATCGATGTTGACGCCGCCGAGGAAGGCGACGCAGTCGTCGACGACCAGGATCTTGCGATGGTCGCGGTCGTTGATTCGGAGCGAGAAGGTGCGCCCGAGCGGGTCGAGACCGCGGAACGCCATCACCGTGCAGCCGGCCGCGCGGAGCCCGGTCCAGACGTTTCCCGGCGTGCGGTTCGAACCGATCGCGTCGTAGATGATCGCGATCTCGACGCCGGCGCCGCGTCGTTCGAGCAGGATGTCGACCAGCGTCGTGCCGTCGACCGAGACATCCTCGAGCGTGTAGAATTCGAGCACGATCGAACGCCTTGCCGTCCGCATCGCGTCCCACATCGCCCGGAGCGTCGGCAGCGCGTCGGCGATGATGTCGACGCGGCTCGGCCGGACCGGTCGGTCCGTCACCGTCGCGAACGCCGCGTGGTGCCGGTCGACATCGGCATCGTCCGTGATCGGTCCGAGATCCACGCCTGTCCATCCTTGCTGGGCGCGGCCGTAACGGGCGGGCGCGCCGTCACGTTCCGCGCCGCGAGGGCAGCGACGCGACCGCCGTTCGCGACGATGCCGACGCTTCGGGAACGGATCGCCGGCCGGTCGTCGCCGACGGCGCGCACACGCGATCGTGCGCGCGCGCCTTGCCGTCGAGGGCACCGTCATGCGACCAGCGATCGGAACCGGTCGCGCGACGCGGTCGAGGGAGAAGTTCGATGGACGTCAATCTCGGGGCACTCGACCGGCCGGAGGGACTGGCCCCGGTGCGCGACCTCCGCCGCGTCGGCATCGGTCGGGATCACTGGTATCCGCTCGCCTGGTCGCGCGAGCTCAAGCCCGGCCGTGCCGTCGCGGCGCGTTTCGCCGGCGAGCCGATCGTGCTCGTGCGGCCGAAGGCGGGGCCCGTGTTCGCGCTCGAGGATCGTTGCGCGCACCGGCAGGTGCCGCTCAGCGAGGGCGTCGTCGAGGGCTGCGCGATCCGCTGCGGCTATCACGGCTGGGCCTACGACGCCTCCGGCCGCTGCACCGACGTGCCCTATCTCGGCAAGGGCAAGCTGCCGAACGGGGTGCGGCGCTACCCCTGCCAGGAAGCGTCCGGGATGGTGTTCGTGTTCCCGGGCGATCCGGCGCTCTCCGGCGTCACGCCGCTGCCGCCGCTCGGCGCCGTCGAGGACGCCGAATTCAAGACGCGCCGGTTCGGCCGGCCGATCACCTGCCACTACTCGTTCATGCACGAGAACCTGATGGACATGAACCATCAGTTCCTGCACCGGCGGCAGATGGGCTCGATCCGCCCGCGCTACCACGGCGGCGATCGCGGCGCGGACTGGGTCGAGGCGCGCTATTCGTTCGCCCGCACCGACGGCAAGCAGCCGATCGG
Organism: Acetobacteraceae bacterium; assembly: GCA_965199345.1. Taxonomy (GTDB): domain Bacteria; phylum Pseudomonadota; class Alphaproteobacteria; order Acetobacterales; family Acetobacteraceae; genus CAXTPV01. The sequence goes on along the minus strand of CBDARA010000002.1, from coordinate 3,053,263 downwards.
CGAGGCCGCGATCTTCAGCCAGCGCCGGCGCGCCAACGACAAGTCCGCGCACAACGACATGATGACGATCCGCACCGAGTATCCGTATCAGACGCTGACCATCGCGGGACGCGACGGCCTCGACGTGATGAACCTTTGGATCATCTACGTGCCGCTCGACGACGCGCAGCGCACCTGCCGCACGTTCGGCCTGCTCTCGGTCCGGCGTCCGAAGGTGCCGCTGCTGCTCGACGCCGCCTGGCCGCTGCTGGTCGCCTTTTCGGAGCGGATCTTCAAGGAAGACCGCGACGTGGTCGAGGCCGAGCAGGCGGCGCACGACGCGCAGGGGGCGGACTGGAACCAGGAAGTGTTCCCGGTGATCCGCGACCTCCGCGCCGTGCTCCGCGAGTGCGGCGATCCCGGCGTGATCGGCACGGCGGCGGCGCGGCCGGCGCGGCCCTGCGCCGCGGCGTAGCGGAAAGGACGGCACCGCTCCGGATCGCCCCCGCGGTCGAGCGACCCCGGTCCGTCGTCCGCGCGGTCGGGCGACGCGGCGGGTGATCTGACGCGGGACGGCGTGCTGCCGGACGTCCCGCGACCACGCGGACGGCGTCCCGGAAGTCGTCTCACGGCAGGCTCGGCAGCAGCACCAGGCTCCGCAGCCGCTCGACCAGCAGGCGGTCGGGGGAGGCGGTGCCCGGCACCGTCACCGCCGCGGCACCCGCCGCGACGCCCCAGGCGAACGCGTCCGCCGGCGGCCGGCCCTCGCTGAGCGCCATCACCATGCCCGCGAGGAAGCTGTCGCCGGCGCCGACCGTGCCGTTGACCACGACCTCGAGCGCCGGCAGGCGGAGCGTGCCGCCCTCGGTCACCAGCATGGCGCCGTTCTCGCCGTAGGTGAGCGCGAACATCGCGACCCGACCGGACTGTACCAGATCGATCGCGGCTTCCTCCTGCGCCACCGCGTCGGGCAGCTTGCGGCCGGCGATCGTTTCGAGCTCGCTGAGGCTCGACTTGACCAGCGTGACGCCGCCCGACGCGCCGGCGAGGCCGGCCCTGAGCGCCGGGCCCGACGTGTCGAGCACGAAGCGCACGCCGCGGCCGCGCGCGGCCGCGGCGAGACGCGCGTAGAAATCCTCCGGCACGCCGGGCGGCAGCGAGCCGCTCGCGACCAGCCAGGCGGCATCCGTGTGGGAGACCAGATCGAGCACGGCGGTCCACTCCGCCTCGCTGACCGTCGGCCCCTGCGCGATGAAGCGGAACTCGTTGCCGTTCGAGGCATCGGTGACCGTGTGGCTGGTGCGCGTGCGGCCGCCGATCGGCACCACGTGCCGGTCGAGGCCGCGCTCGTCGAGCAGTTCGTCGAGCAGCCGGCCGGTCGAGCCGCCCGCGAGCAGGATCGCCCGGGTGCGGCAGCCGAGCGCGCTCAGCACGCGCGACACGTTCACGCCGCCGCCGCCCGGATCCTGGCGTTCGGCGAAGGTGCGGAGCTTGTGGGTCGGTCGCACGGTCTGCGCCTGCGCCGCGATGTCGATCGTCGGGTTCATCGTGACGGTGGCGATCAGGTCGGGGTCGATCGGCGGCGGGTTCATGCGTGACGGTCTCCGTCGCGCGAGCTTCGCCCGCCGGCCGGAAGGGGGCAACACGCGCCGGCTCGCGCCGCGGCGGATCGCTCCGTCCAAATATCTAGACAATCCCGCCGCGCTCGTGTTGTAACGAGGCGTGCCCCACGCGATCACCTTCGTTCGTCGCGCGATCGGCCGCGCCCTCCTGTCTCCTCGTCGCGCGGATGCCGGCGCGTCGGGCTGCCGCGCCGGCGCGGCCACGCGCTCGCCGGCTCGTCGGGCCTACGACGCGGGCTGGGATGCCGGGATGAACGACATGGATATCCGGCTGGCTCCGGCGGCGCCTGACGAGGTGGTCGATGCCTGGCACGAGGGCTATGCGCTCGGACGCGCGGCGCTGATGGTCTGGTAGCGGGCGCGCGTCACCTCACGGCTGGGGGCGGACCGCCGCCGCGGTCGAACGCGCCGCGGCGCGGCGGCTGACGCCGAACCGTCCCAGAGCATTCTTCGATCAGACGGAGTCGTCTGATGGAAACGAAATGCTCTCTCATCAGAGAAGTAGAGCAACACTCCCGACCCAATTGGATCGGGAAGTGCTCAGGGCGCCCGCCAGCTCGTGCCGCTGCCGTCGCGGATCGCCCGCGTCTGCGCACCGTGCGGCCCGAGCAGCAGCACGTCGATCCGCCGCGCGTCCACCGTCAGCACCGTGAAGCAGTCCGCGCGCGCGTCGTCGGGCATCGGGCGCGGCCGGTCCGGTGCCTCGACGGCGCTGCCGGGCAGGAGGTCGAGCCCGTAGGCGTCGCGCCCGTGCGGCGGCAGCCGGTCCCAGATCGCGCGCGCCGCCTCGCCGCGCGCGAGGCGCACGCTGCCCTCGATCCGCACCTGCAGCTTGTCGGGCTCCGACCAGGCGAGCAGCGTCGCCTCGGGCCGCTGCCGGACGTCGCCGACCTTTCCCGCCCGGTCGTCGGTGTAGATCGACAGCGCGAACGGCGGTCCGCGCTCGACCCGGCGCAGCACCACCGTCCGCACCCGCGGCGCGCCGTCGGGCGCGACGGTCGCCAGGAACACGTTGCGGAACGAGGCGTCGCGATCGTCGGGGGCTGCGACCAGCCGCTCGAGCGCCGCGTCGACGAAGCGGCCGGGATCGGTGGTGTCCATCGAGGCGCGAACCTCAGCGCGCCGCCGCGGTTCCGCGCGGCCGCAGCCGGTCGGCGATCTTCACCGCGACGGATGCGAACACGATCAGCACCGCCATCGGCCGCGCGGTGCCGTCGTCGATGGCCCCGACCAGGAAGGCCGCGGCGGCGCCGAGCAGGAATTGCAGCGTGCCGAGCAGCGCCGACGCGCTGCCCGCATGCGGTCCGTGCCGGGCGAGCGCGGCGACGGGCGCCACCGGGCCGAGCAGGCCGATCGAGAACATCACGAAGGCGACCCCGCCGAGCACCCCCCACAGCCCGCCGAAGCGCGTGAGCGTGATCGCCAGCAGCACCAGGCTCGCGACGACGAACACCGAGGACGTGATCGACAGCGCCCGGTCGGTGCCGACGCGCGCGCTCCAGGGCACGCTCAACTGGATCGATCCGATATACACCGCGGCGTTGGCCGAGAACGCGAGCGCGTATTCGGAGGGCGTCAGCCCGAACTCGCGCACGTAGGCGACGGGCGAGCCGCTGAGATAGGCGAACAGGCCGAACAGGGCCATGCCGACCATCATCGCGTGGGTGATGAAGGAGCGCTCGCGGATGATGAAGACGTAGCGCGACACCTGCGACAGCAGGTCGACCCGGATCCGGCGCGCCGGCGGCAGCGTGTCGGGAAGTACGCGCAAGACGAGCATCAGCACGGTCACGCCGTAAAGCACGCAGATCCAGAAGATCACCCGCCAGGAGGCGACGGTCAGCAGGAGGCCGCCGAGCGAGGGCGCGACGATCGGCACCGCGCCCATCACCAGGGTCAGCTGCGCCATCAGCCGGCGCGCATCGTGACCGTCCCGGAGGTCCCGCACGATCGCCCGCGGCACCACCATCGAGGCCGAGGCGCCGAGTGCCGCGAGGAAGCGGAACACCGCGAGCACGGTGATCGAGGGCGCCAGCGCGCAGCCGGCCGAGGCGCAGGTGAACACGACCGTGCCGACCAGCAGCGGCGCCCGGCGGCCGAGCCGGTCGGACAGCGGACCCTGCACCAGCTGGCCGATCGAGAGGCCGGCGAACCAGGTCGCGAGCGTGATCTGCGCGCTGCCCGACGGCGCGTGCAGGCTGCGCTCGAGCGCCGGGAAGGCGGGCAGGTAGACGTCGGTCGAGAGCGGTCCGACGGCGGCGAGCACGCCCAGCATCAGCGGCAGCCAGGACGGGATCGGCCCGGAACGGAGTGCCCGGAGCAGCGCCGCGTTGCGGACAACCGTCGGCGGCCGCCGCCGCCTTGACCCGGTCGGGACCGGCACGTCTAAAGGAGCCATGGGACGCATCCTATCGGGGATTCAGCCGACCGGCGTCCCCACGCTCGGCAATTATCTCGGCGCGATCCGGGCCTGGGTGGACAGCCAGGACGAGCACGAGTGCCTCTACTGCATCGTCGACCTGCACGCGGTGACCGCGTGGCAGGAGCCCGAGACGCTGCGCCGGAACACCCGCGAGGTCGCGGCGTCGCTGCTCGCCTCCGGCCTCGATCCGGCGCGGGTGATCCTGTTCCACCAGTCGGCGGTGCCGGCGCACGCGCGCCTCGCCTGGCTGCTCAACTGCGTCTGCCGCATCGGCTGGCTCAACCGGATGACGCAGTTCAAGGACAAGGCCGGTCGCGACCGCGAGGCGGCGAGCGTCGGGCTCTGGACCTACCCGGTGCTGATGGCGGCCGACATCCTCGCCTACCATGCGACGCTGGTGCCGGTCGGCGACGACCAGCGCCAGCACCTCGAGCTCGCGAACGACATCCGCGCGAAGTTCAACCACGATTACGGCGTCGACTTCTTCCCCGAGGTGCAGCCGATGATCGGGCGCGAGGCCGCGCGCGTGATGAGCCTCCGCGACGGCGCGCGGAAGATGTCGAAATCCGATCCGTCCGATCAGAGCCGCGTCGGCATGGCCGACGACGACGACCTCATCGCGCTCAAGATCCGTCGCGCGCGGACCGATCCCGCGCCGCTGCCGTCCGAACTCGCCGGGCTCGAGGACCGGCCGGAAGCGCGCAACCTGGTCGCCATCCTGGCGGCGCTCACCGGCGAGACCAGCGAGGCGGTGCTCGCCGCGCACGGCGGCAAGGGGTTCGGCGCGTTCAAGGAGGTGCTGGCGGACGCGCTGATCGCGACGATCGCGCCGATCCGCGTGCGCACGCTGGCGCTGCTCGAGGACGCGCCGGCGCTCGACCGCGTGCTCGGCGAGGGTGCCGCACGCGCGGCCGCGATCGCCAACCCGATCGTCGCCGAGGCCGAGCGCCTGGTCGGTTTCGTGGGAGCGTGAGGCGGTTGAGGCCAGGGGCGGCGTTGGCAATCCGTCAGTCAAGCAACCCCGGGCCACGACACCAATCCCGCGCGACCGGTCCCGGGTTTTCCTGAACTCAAGGGATCTGGAGCACGATCAGCCAGACCGGAACCGGTCTGCCTGAAGATCGTGCTCCGTCATTTTAGTAGATAGAGTAACTCGCCAGCCCCTTTGCGCTTGCGCAAAGGGCATCCGGTCCAGGGCAGAGCCCCAGGCCTTCTGCGCCAGCCGCTATTTCGCCCCGACGGTGGCGTGGTCGAGCCAGGCGTCGACCGCGTCGCGGGCGGCGAAGACGGCTTCCTTGAACGAACCGCGGGCGTTTTCCGCGCGCGAGACGCCGTGCGCGGCGCCGTCCGGCGGCGCCCCCGCCGGGTGGATCGACCAATGTCGGCGGCCATCGCGCTCGGTGCTGATGACCGTCCTGATCCCGCGATATTCGATTTCCTGATCCATGATGGGAGTCATGGGTTCGGCCTCGTGATCGTCAATCGGCGGGGGTCGCGGTCAGTCGATAGTTATACGCGGTTCCGGGCACGCCGAGATGGCCGGCGAGGGTGCCGCCCGGCGGTCCGCTCAACGACACGCGTTCGCTCTGGCTCGAGGTCGCGACGCCGCTGGTGGTGGTGCCTTCGAGCCGGCAGCGGGGACCGCCGGAGGCTGGCGCGCAGCGGAACGAGCCGGTCAGCCCGGCGTCCGGCAGACGCGAGATGCCGATCCAGCTGTCGACCAGTTCGCCGTCGCTGCCGGCGAGCAGCGCGAGCTTGCCGTCGAGCGTGTCGTTGCCGAAGACGAGGCTGGCGTCGTAGCTGGCGCCGGTCACCGGCAGCACGTTCGGCACGTTGAGATCCGATCCCATGCCGGCGGGGATGGCGGCCATGGAGCGCCAGGCGGCGTTCCAGAAGGCGCGCGTGCGTTCCGGCACGTCCTCGCCGCTGGGCGCGGCGCCGGATGCCGGCGCGGCACCTCCGGCGGGTGGCGCGATGTCGGTCGCGAGCCCGTAATCGTAGAAGACGCCGTGCCGGAGATAGGTACCGAGGCGGCCGCCGAGATCGGGGAACGGCACCGGCAGCGGCTTGAAGACCGAGCCGAGGTCGCTGTTTTCGGCGAGGTCGGAGTAGACGATCGCCCGGATGGTGCGCGTCGCGTTCGAGAAGCGGCCGCCGTCGGAGGCGAGTGCGCGCACGATATCCTTGTGCGGCGGGGCGGCGGGGTCGATCCGGGCCTCGTCGGCGGGCCGCTTGGCGGCGAGATAGAGACGTGTCAGCGCGCCGCCGAAGTCACGCGCGAAGAAGCGCTGCTGCGTCGCGATCTGGCTCGCCGGGTTCGCGGTGAACAGGTAGACGCCGCGCGCCGCCTCGGCCCGCTGCGCGTCCGACAGGTTCGGCCAGCAGCCGTGCCATTGTTCCTGGCTGCTGCCGTTGCCGGGCGAGAGCCGGACGACGGTGACGCTCTCGCCCGGCGTCAGTGTCGCCCGCAGCTTGTCCATCAGGCTCGACGCCCAGCTCGTTTCGCCGTCGATCATCATCATGTCGTCGACGTAGACGACCGTTTCGCGGACGGTGGGCAGCTTGCAGAAGGCGGGGTTCAGCCCCTCGGCGCCGAACAGCTGCGCGTGGGCGGTCGGCGCGAGCGCGAACACGGTCGCGAAGGCGGCGGCGCGCGCTCGTGCGCGCGCGACCCGAGACCGCACGCGACGGCTCACGCGAGTGCCCGAACCGTGTCGAGATCGACCGTGTGCGGCCGGTTGCGGAGCGAGGCGGCGTCGAGGGTCGGGGCTTCGGGGGCGATGCCGGCGTGGTCGAACAGCAGCGCGTCGGAGGCGGGCGGTTCGGCGGTGATGACGGCGCCGTGCCGGATCGCGGCGTCGGCGAGGGCCGCACGATAGAAACCGAGATTGCGCTGGATCGCGGCATGGGTCGCCCGCATCACGGCGAGCTCGTGGGCCTCGACCTGCGCCAGCATCTCGGCCTGCGGCCGCACCCGGGCGCGTCTCGCCTCGGCGGCGCGGCGCCGCTCGCCGAGTTCGCGCTCGATACGCGCTTCGGCGACCTCGCGGTCGGCGCGGTAGGGACGATCGGCGCGGAGGAAGCGCTTGTGCCAGCGCGTGTATTGCGCCGTCGCTTCCATGTGGTCGGGATCCTCGTCGTGGCAGAAGAACGACAGGAACGTGCCGACCAGCCAGGCGAGCAGGTTGGCCAGCAGCGAGATCAGCACGTCGCGGCCGGGATCGAAGGCGACGGCGGCCTGCGCGCCGAGAATGTTCTGCGCCGGTTGCGCGCCCGCCTGGTGCATCACGACGGCGAAGCGGGAGAAGCCCGCGAACAAGAGCACCGCGCCGAGCGCGAGCGAGCCCAGGCCGAGCAGGCGCACCGACGACGCACGCTGCGTGCCGCTGCGGTGGCGGCCGAAGCGCTGGCTCCACTGCTTCCAGACGATGCCGTGGGCATGGCTCGCGAAGGCCATCGCGAAGGCGAGGATCGCGGTGGCGCCGATCGCCATCGCCGGGATGCCGAAGAACATCACCAGCGTGTCGTAGTTGATCAGCCATTCCGCGGCGCCGATCAGCACGAGACCGACCCAGTAGAGCGGGTGATAGCTTCTCATGTTCGCGTCGCGATTGGCGTGCGCGAGCCGGCTTTCCTCGAAGCGGTGGCGCGCGTCGAGCATGCGGTCGCGCGTCTCGCGCCAGCCATGGTCGTCGTCGGCGCGCCGCGTGATGGCGGCGAGCTCGGATTGCGACCGCCGCTCGAGCTCGGCGGTCTCGCGCTCGAGTGCGGCGGCGGCGGCGAGGTCGGCCATGAACGGCTCGATCGCGACATCGAAGGCGGCCCGTGCCGCCCGCCATTCGGAGATCAGGTGACGGGCCGGCTGGAGGATCGCGAGCCGCTCGCCGGGCGAGAGCCCGCGCGGGCCGAGTGCCACCAGGCCGCCGCTCGCCTCGGCGTCGGCGCGGCGCGCGAGTTCGGACGGATCGATCGCGAGCTCATGGGCGCGGCCGGGCGGGAAGGCGGCGACGCGGTCGAGAGCCCGGAGCAGCGCGTCGGAGCGCGACGCCCGCGCGTGCTCGTCCGCGGCGGCGGAACCCATGGCCGCGCCGGTGTCCCGCGAACCGCTCAGTCCGCCGGCCGGGCCGAAGGGCGTCGTGCCGTCGCCGCTCGCGACGATGTTCCTGCTGCCGCTCACGGCTCCGAATATGGCCCGCCGCGCGTCGCGTGCCAATCGGAGCCTCCGCGACGACGGGGGCGACCCCGCCGTGGCGGAGGCGCGGCCTCAAGCCGCGCGCACCTCCTCGACGAAGGAACCGACCTCGCGCGACAGGTCTTCGGCCTGGCGCGACAGGTCGGTCGCGGCGGAGAGTACGGAGCGCGCCGCGACACCGGTGTCGTTCGCCGCCTCGCGCACGCCGGCGATGTTGCTGCTGACGGTTTCGGTGTTCGCCGCCGTCTGCTGCACGTTGCGGGCGATCTCGGCCGTGGCGGCACCCTGTTCCTCGACCGCGGCGGCGATGGCGGTCGCGATGGTGCCCACTTCCTCGATGGTCACGGTGATGCCGCGGATCGCCTCGACCGCGTCAGCGGTGGCGCTCTGGACGGCGTTGATCTGGGCGCTGATTTCCTCGGTGGCCCGCGCGGTCTGTCCGGCCAGGCTCTTCACCTCGGACGCCACGACCGCGAAGCCTCGCCCCGCTTCGCCGGCGCGCGCCGCCTCGATGGTGGCGTTGAGCGCGAGCAGGTTGGTCTGGCTCGCGATGTCGGCGATCAGGCTCACGACCTCGCCGATCTTGCGGGCGCCGGACGCGAGCGCCTGCACGACCGTGTCGGTGCGGCGTGCCTCCGCCACCGCGCCCGCGCTGACGCGCGCCGATTGCGCCACCTGGCGGTTGATCTCGCCGATCGACGCGCTGAGTTCCTCGGCCGCCACCGCCGCCGTTTGGACGCCGCCGCTCGCCGCGTTGGCGGCACCCGCGACCGCATCCGCCTGCTGGTTGGTCTGCGCGGCGGTCGCCGACATGCCCTGGGCCGTCCGCTCCATCGTGCTCGACGCCGTGGCAAGGCCCGACACCGTGCGACCGACCCGGCTCTCGAAGCCGCGCACGATCGCCTCGAGCTGTGCGGCGCGCGCGTCCCGCGCGGCCGAGGCTTCGCGCTCCGCCGCGGCGAGCCGGTCGTTTTCGCTCAGGCTTTCCTTGAAGACGCGCAGCGCCTCCGCCATCCGGCCGATCTCGTCGCCGCGGCCGATGCACGGCACCTCGGTGTCGAGCTCATGCTGGGACAGGCGCCGCATCGCTTCCGTCATGCGCCCGATCGGCCGCGCGATGTGACGGGTGAGCAGCACCGCGATGACGATCGCGACCGTCATCGCCGCGGCCACGCCGGCGATCAGCAGGCGGCGCGCGGTCGCGTAGGTGCGGCGGCCGTGGTCCGCCGCCTGTTGGCCATTGCGCTGGTTGAACGCGAGATCCCAGCTTTCGAACTTCTCGAGACGCCGGTGGTCGGCCTGCGACGGACCTCTGACCTGCGCGATGGCCTGGTCGCGCTCGCCGCTGTCCAGCAGCGACACGGCTCGGCCAATGTCGGTCTTGTAGGCCTGCCAGGTGGGGTCGAACTCGGAACCGAACCGCTCGCGCTCCTCGCCGGGATCGATCAGCGGATCGAAGGCGGCGCGTGCGCGCTCGACCGCCTGCTCGCTCGACGCGATCTCCACCTTCAGCGCCGCCCGGGTGTCAGCCTCGGACGCGCTGGTGAGCATGTAGCGGAGCTCGAGGTAGCGCGCTGTCCCGAGCAGGCTCGCGAGCTGGCCCGCGGCCGAGGTGCTCGGCAGGTAGTTGTCCTGCACGACACCCATCGCGTCGTCGAGGACGGCGAGGCGCTGGATGCTGAGCAAGCCCAGGCTCGCGGTGACGAGCGACAAAGCGGCGAAGCCGGCGCCGAGCTTGAGACCGAGCCCGGCGGCGCGGCGCGGGGTGGCCGAGGAAGACGGACGAGGGAACATGGGGGAGATCTCCGGACGATGGTCAGGATGATCTCGCGGCGAGATTGCCAAATCCTTGCGGGCGGTGCCGCGGCGTCGGGTCAATCGGAGCGATCGCCGTCAATAGGCGACCGAAGGCCCGAGCGGGTTCGGCTGGACCGGCGAGGGACGGTTCGCGTGGATCGAGACCGGGGCCGGACGTCGCGGCGCAATCGGGGCGGGCGCCGCCTGCGCCTCGACCGCCACCGCGGCCTGCGGCACGATTGCGTGCTCGGGTGCGACGACGCCGAGCGCGGCCACGTTGGTCGCGAACGAGGGCGACAGCGCCACCTCCACGCGGCGATTGCGGGCGCGGCCGTCCGGCGTGTCGTTCGTCGCGACGGGGCGGTGGCGTCCGAAGCCGATCGCGGCGAGGCGGCGTCCGTCGACCCCGAGCGCCTCGAGTGCCGCGACGACGTTCCGCGCGCGCGCGGCCGAAAGCGCGTCGTTGAAATCGTCGGAGCCCACCGCGTCGGTGTTGCCCGCGACGGTGACCACGGTGCCGGGGGGGCTCGCCTCGATGGCGCGGGCGAGGGACGCGAGCACCGGTGCGCTCGCCGGACGCGGCGTCGCGATCCCGAAATCGAACAGCACGGCATCCGGCAGCGTCAGCGTCGCGACGTCGCCTCCCGGGGCGTGGACCAGCAGCGGCGCCGGCAGGCCGGGGTTGGCGGTCGCGACCGTCGACAGCGCGGCGTCGGTGGCAAGCGCCGCATCGGCGGGCGAGACCGGCACCTCGGCCCCGGGCGAGCCCGGCACCTCGGCCCCGGGCGCGAGCGGCGGCGGCGGCGGCACGCAGCCGGCGAGCGCGAAGGCGAGCGCGAACGCGACGGCGAGGCCGGGCGGAAAACGTCCCGCGCCGTGCGTCACGCCACCGCCTCGTCGCTCGCCGGGCCGGCACGGCACAGCAGGAAAAGGCCCTGCTCGCCGAACAGGTTCGCGAGCCAGACATTCCGCCGCCACGGCGCCCGTTTCCCCGCCTCGTCGACCGCGAGCCAGCGCTCCACCCGGCAGCCCTCGTCGGCGGCCAGCGCGAGGAAGTCGCGGATCGTGCACGGATGGATGTTCGGCGTTTCCCACCAGGGGCGCCCCCAGGTCGTGGTCATCGGCATGCGGCCGGTGCTGAGCAACTGCCAGCGGAGCTGCCAATGGCCGAAATTCGGGAACGAGACGATCGCGTGACGGCCGATCCGCAGCATCTGGTGCAGCACCGCGCGCGGCCGCTCCACCGCCTGCAGCGTTCGCGACAGCACGACGTAGTCGAACGCGCCGTCGCGGTAGTGCCTGAGGTCGTGGTCGGCGTCGCCGTGCATCACCGGCAGGCCGCGGCCGACCGCGCGGGTGACCTCGTTCATGTCGATCTCGATGCCGCGCGCGTCGCAGCCGCGGGTCCGGGCGAGGTACTCGATCAGGCTGCCGTCGCCGGAGCCGATGTCCAGCACGCGCGCGCCGTTCGGGATCATCTCCGCGATCAGCCTCTCGTCGAGCCTGGGACCGCGCGCGTGGTCGGATCTGGCGCCGCGGCCGCCGCTCAACGCGCGGCCCCGCCCGCCACCGGCCCGAGGAAACCCCGGACCACCCGGTCGAGATCCGGCTCGTCGAGCAGGAACGCGTCGTGGCCCTTGTCGGACGCGATCTCGACGAAGGCGACGTTGGCGCCGGCGCGGTTGAGCGCGTGCGCGAGCGCCCGCGACTGCGCGGTCGGGAACAGCCAGTCCGACGAGAACGACACCACGCAGAACCGCGTCCCGGTGCCGCGGAACGCGTCGGCGACCTCGCCGCCATGGTCGGCGGCGAGATCGAAGTAGTCCATCGCGCGGGTGATGGTGAGGTAGGAGTTCGCGTCGAAGCGGCGGACGAAGGCGCTGGCCTGGTGGCGAAGGTAGCTCTCGACCTCGAACATCTCGCCGAACAGCGACAGCGGTGCCGCGGCATCGTAGGGGTCCCGCCGCAGCCGCCGGCCGAACTTCCGGGTCAGCGCGCTTTCCGACAGGTAGGTGATGTGCGCCATCATGCGCGCGACCGCGAGGCCGCGGGCCGGCACCTGGCCGTGCGCCCAGTAGCGGCCGCCGCGCCATTCGGGATCGGCGAAGATCGCCTGCCGGCTGACCTCGTTGAACGCGATGTTCTGCGCCGAATGCGTGGCGGCGCTGGCGATGGCGAGGCAGGCGCCGACGCGCGGGCCGAAGCTCGCCGCCCATTCGAGCGCCACCATGCCGCCCATCGAGCCGCCGACCACGGCGTGCAGGCGGTCGATGCCGAGATCGGTGACGAGCAGCGCCTGCGCGCGCACCATGTCGCGCATCGTGATGGCGGGGAAGTCGGTGCCCCAGGGCTCGCCGCTGTCTCCGTCGCGCGGGCTCGCGGGACCGGTCGAGCCCATGCAGCCGCCGAGCACGTTGGCGCAGACCACGAAGAAGCGGTCGGTGTCGATCGGCCGGCCCGGCCCGACCATCCGCTCCCACCAGCCGTCGCGTCCGGTCACCGGATGGCGCTCGGCCACGTACTGGTCGCCGGTCAGCGCGTGGCAGACCAGCACCGCGTTGTCGCGCGCCGGCGAAAGCGTGCCGTAGGTCCGGAAGGCGACGTCGACGGGCGCGAGGCGGGTGCCGCATTCGAGCTCGAGCCCGTCCTCGAAGCGGACGCTCGCGTGGAGCGCGCGCTCGACGGCGCCGCCGAGCGTCGCGTCGGCGGCGCGTTCGAAATCCGCCATCCCGCCCGCGCCGCGCCCCGCCGTGCCCTCCACACTCTCCACCGCGTCGTTCCCGCCCGAGGACACCGGTGGTCGTCCTAGAGCAACTCGACGCCGACGGGAACGGCGGGCGTCGCGGCCGTTCGCCGACTTAGATACGTTGCCGGAATGGAAACGCGTGCCTAACATCCTGCGTCGGGCGGAGGAGCGGCATGGGGGCGAGGCGCACGGCGCTGCCGGACGCGGCGGAGGTCGACGACGACGCGCCGCACGCGCGACGCTCGCCCGGTCGGGCCTGTTCGACGCCGCGTTCTATGCCCAGCACGATCCCGCACTCGCCGATGCACCGGACGGCGGCCTCGCGCACTGGCACCGCACCGGCTGGCGGCTCGGCTGGAAGCCGAATTTCTACTTCGAGACGGGCTGGTATCTCGCCTCGCACGACGAGGTGCGGGCGCGCGGCCTCGACCCGCTGCTGCATTACGCGACCGAGGGCGAGCGGCACGGGCTGCGGCCCTGCCCGATCTTCGACCCCGCCTGGTATGCGGCCCGGCACGACGTGCCCGACGGCGCGCTCCGCCTCGCCCATTTCCTCGGCGCGCGGAAGACCGGTCGCGTGCGCGCGGTCGCGCTGTTCGACCCCGCCCGATACCTCGACGCCTATCCCGACATCCGCGCCGCCGGCATGGATCCGCTCGAACACTACCTGGTGCAGGGTTTCCGCGAGGATCGCGTCCCCTTCCCCGGCTTCGATCCGCCGTTCTACCGGCAGCGCTATCTCCGCGATGCGCCGGACGCGAACCCGCTGCTGCACTACCTCGCCTGCGGCGAGGCGGCCGGCGCCCGCATCAGCCTGCCGGACGGTGAGACCACCATCCCGCGCGAGGTGAGGCGCAACACCGCGCCGTCGCCGTTCTTCGAGACGAGGGTGGCGCTGCCGGCCGGCAGCCGGCCGCGCGCCCGCGTGCTCGCCTTCTACCTGCCGCAGTTCCACCCCGTGCCGGAGAACGATCGGTGGTGGGGAGAGGGCTTCACCGAATGGAACTCGGTCGCCCGCGGCCTGCCGCGCTTCGCCGGTCACTGGCAGCCGCGGGTGCCGCGCGACCTCGGCCACTACCGGTTGGACGGCGCGTCCGCCGCCGCCGTGATGCGGCAACAGATCGCGTTCGCCCGCGATGCCGCGATCGGCGGCTTCATCTTCTACTACTACTGGTTCAACCGGCACCGGCTGCTCGAGGGACCGCTCGAGGCGCTGCTCGCCGACGCCTCGCTCGACATGCCGTTCTGCCTGATGTGGGCGAACGAGAACTGGACCCGCCGCTGGGACGGGTCGGACGACGAGGTGCTGATCCGCCAGGACCACCGGCAGGAGGACGAGGAGGCGCTGCTCGCATCCTGGCGGCGGCACTGGGAGGACCCGCGCTACATCCGGGTCGGCGGCCGGCCGCTGATGATGATCTATCGGGCCGATGCGATCCCGGACACCGCGGCGACGCTCGCGCGCTGGCGCGCCCGCCTCGCCTCGGCGGGCGCGCCGGCGCCGCTGTTCGTGATGGCGCAGTGCTTCGGCGCCGAGGATCCGCGGCCGCGCGGGTTCGACGCCGCGGTCGAGTTCCCGCCGCACAAGGTGTGCGACGCCCTGGCACCCATCAACATGCGGCTCGACCTGCTCGACACCGCGTTTTCCGGTCGGGTCTACGACTACGCCGCCATCGTCGAGGCGGCGCTCGCGCCGCCCGACCCGCCGTTTCCGCTGCTCCGCACCGTCGCGCCGTCGTGGGACAACGACGCCCGCCGCCAGGGCGCCGGGATCGTGCTGCACGGGGCGACGCCGGCGCGCTACCAGGACTGGCTCGGGCGCGCGATCACGCGCGCGCGCGCGCATCCGCTCGAGGGCGAGGCGATCGTCTGCATCAATGCCTGGAACGAGTGGGCGGAGGGCGCGCATCTCGAGCCCGACATCCATCACGGCGCCGCGTTCCTCAACGCGACCGGGCGCGCGATCGCGCACGCGGTCCCGCGCGGGGCCGACGCCGGCGCCGGCACGATCCTGCTCGCCGGCCACGACGCGCTCGCCCATGGCGCGCAGCTCCTGCTGCTCGCGCTCGCGACCGCGCTGGTGCGCGGCCACGGGGTGCGGATCGCGGTCGTGCTCGGCGGCGACGGGCCGCTCCGCGCGCGCTTCGAGGCGCTCGGCCCGGTCGCGGTGGTCGACCCGGCGGCCCCCGCGCGTCCCGACGCGAACGCCTGGGACGCGGCGATCGCCCGCCTCGCCGCCGGGTCCGGCCCGTTCGTCGCCGCGATCGTGAACTCGCTCGCGAGCGGCGAGGCCGTCCCGCCGCTCGCCGCACGCGGTGTGCCGACGCTGCTGCTCGCCCACGAGATGCCGGGCCTGCTCGCCGAGAAGGGCCTCGCCGCCGCGGCGCGCGCGGCGCTCGCCGGCGCCGGCACGGTCGTGGTCGCCGCGCGCGAGGTCGCGTCCGCGCTGGAGGCGGCCGGCCTCGCCGACGGGCTCGCGGCGCGCGCCCGCGTGCTGCCGCAGGGCCTTTATCGTCCGATCCGCGTGACCGGGGCGACGCGCGCGGCCGCGCGCGCGCGGCTCGGGATCGGCCCGGCCGACACGCTCGTGCTCGGCGTCGGCTATGCCGATCTCCGCAAGGGCTTCGACCTGTTCCTCGCCGCCTTTCGCACCCGACCCGATCCGTCGCGCCACTTCGTCTGGCTGGGCAACATCGACCCGACACTCGGCACCTATCTCGCCGCCGAGATCGGCGCGGCCGAGGCGACCGGGCGCTTCCGCCTGATCCCGTTCACCGACGATCCGGCGCCGTTCTACGCGGCCGCCGACGTGCTGGCGCTGCCGTCGCGCGAGGACCCGTTCCCGTCCGTGGTGCTCGAGGCGCTCGCCGCAGGATTGACGGTGGTGGCGTTCGCGGGCGCGGGCGGCATCCCGGCGCTGCTCCGCGCCCGCCGCGCCGGCACGGTGGTGCCGCCGGGCGACCTCGCCGGCTTCGCGGGCGGGCTCGACGCCGCCGCCGCCCGCGCCCGCGCCCGCTCGCGGACGGCGCGCCGGATCGCGCGGTTCGACCGCTACGCCCACGCGCTGCTCCGGCTCGCCTGCCCGGCGCTCGCCGACATCTCGGTCGCGGTGCCGAGCTGGAACTACGCCCGCTTCATGGCCGAGCGTCTCGGCAGCGTGTTCGCCCAAACGCACCCGGTCCGCGAGATCCTGGTGCTCGACGACGCGTCGACCGACGACAGCGTCGCGGTGGCCGAGGCGGTCGCCGCCGAGGCGGGACGCACGGTCGCCGTGCACAGGCGGGCGCGGAACGGCGGCAGCCCGTTCGGGCAATGGCGCGAGGCGGTCGCCCGCGCGCGCGGCGAATGGCTCTGGATCGCCGAGGCCGACGATGCCGCCGAACCGGGCTTCCTCGCCGCGCTTGCCGCCCGGCTGGCCGCGACGCCCGGCGCCGTGCTGGGCTTCACCGACAGCCGGGTCGTCGATGCCGACGGCCGCACCGTCGCCCCCTCGTACCGGGACTACTACCGCGCGAGCGGCGCCGACCGTCTTGCCGCCGATCTCGTCGCCGACGGCCCGGACTTCCTCCGCGCTGGTCTCGCCGAGCGCAACCTCATCCTGAACGCGAGCGCGGTGCTGTTCCGGCGCGCCGCCCTCGGCCGCGCGCTCGACCGCGCCGGCGACGCGCTCGGCCGGCTCCGCGTCGCCGGCGACTGGCGCGTCTACGCCGCGATGCTGTCGGAACCGGGCAGCCGCGTCGTGTTCGTGGCAGAGCCGCTCAACATCCATCGCCGTCACCCCGACAGCGCGACCCACCGTCTCGCGCCGAGGCGGCACCTCCGCGAGATCGCGCTGGTGCAGGACGCCGTCGCCGACACCCTGCCGGGGTTCGACGCGGCCGCCCGCGCGCGCCAGCTCGCCTACCGGCAGGAGGTCGCGCGCGGCTTCGCCCCTTGACCGGCTCGGCCGCGATCGCGCAAGCGCGGCGGCGGCGCGTCGCCGCGGCGCCTCGGGGATCCATCCGTCGGCGCAGGCGAGGAGGCCGGATGCCACTCAAGACAGGTCGTGGCGCGACGGCCATCGCGCCGTTCCTCGCGCTCGACGTGATGCGTCGGGCCGCGGCGATGCCGGCCGGCGACACGCGCGTGCTGCACATGGAGGTGGGCCAGCCGGCCTTCGGCGCGCCGGCCGGCGCCGTCGAGGCGGCGGGCGCGGCGCTCCGAGGCGGCGGCTCGCTCGGCTACACCGAGGCGCTCGGCCTGCCGGCGCTCCGCGCCCGCATCGCGCGCCACTACGCCGACTGGTACGGCGTCGCGGTGTCGCCGGCGCGGATCGCGGTCACGCTCGGCGCCTCGGCCGGCTTCAGCCTCGCCTTTCTCGCCGCCCTCGATCCGGGCGACGCGGTCGCGCTGACCACGCCCTGCTACCCGCCCTATGTCGGCGTGCTCGCGGCGCTGGGTTTCGCGCCGCGGGTGATCGCGGGCGATGCCGCCGCGCGCTTCCAGCCGACGCCCGACGCGCTCGACGCCTCGGGCGATCCGCCCGCGGCGCTGCTGGTCGCGAGCCCGTCCAACCCGGCCGGCACCATGCTGGCGCCCGCCGAGCTCGCCGCGCTGTCGGCCTGGGCCCGCGCGCGCGGCGTGCGGCTGATCAGCGACGAGATCTATCACGGGCTGGTGTTCGACGGCGCGCAGGCGACCGCGGCGGCCGACCCGGACGCCATCGTGGTCGGTTCGTTCTCGAAATACTGGTGCATGACCGGCTGGCGGGTCGGCTGGCTGGTGCTGCCCGAGGCGCTGGTGCGGCCGGTCGAGCGCCTCGCGCAGCACATGTTCATCAGCGCGCCGCACGTGTCGCAGCTCGCGGCGCTGGCCGCGCTCGACTGCGGCGACGAGCTCGGCCAGCGCGTCGCCGGCTACGCGCGCGCGCGGACGCACCTGCTCGCGCGCCTCGCCGACGCCGGCTTCGGCCCGGTCGCGCCGGCGCAGGGCGCGTTCTACGCCTATGCCGACATCTCGCCGCTGGCCGGCGACAGCGCCGCGTTCTGCGCCCGCCTGCTCGACGAGGCGCGCGTGGCGGCGACCCCGGGCCTCGACTTCGACCCGGCGCGCGGCCGCCGCTTCGTCCGCTTCAGCTATTGCGGCCCGGAGGCCGACATGCACGAGGCCGCCGACCGGATCGCCCGCTGGGCGGGGGCGTAGCCGGACGCGGGCCGAACGATCGGGATCGGACGGGCAGCCCTTGGCGTCGGGCCCGGCGTTCAGTCGCGCCTGGACCCGGTCGAGCCTGCGTCGCGCCTGCGCGAGAACCCGGTCGGGGCAGAGCCCTGGCGTTCAGTCGCCCTGGACCACCTGCGTCGAGAAGCGCGCGAAGAACGCGGTCACTCGTCCGTCGCCGAAGCGCACGAACAGCGCGCCGTCGCCGCCGACGAGATCGTCGTCGCCGAAATCGCCGGGCGGGTTGCCCTGCATCATGTGGATGTCGTGCACGCCCTGTTCGGGCGAGAAGCCGAACGTCGTGTCGCGGCCGGCGTCGCGGTAGGACTGCCCGTAGGCGATCACCCGTGCCGCGTCGTCGGCCTTGGCCTGCGCCACCAGCGCGTCGAACAGCGGCCCGAGCGTGTCGCCGGCGCCGTCGGGCGGGATCGGCCGCATCGCGCCGAGATCGATCAGTCCGTCCTCGCGGACATAGTCGAGCCCGTCGCCGTCGGCACCGGTCCGGAGCGGCGCGAAACCCTGCGCGCCGGCCGCGCGCGACGCGAGGTCGAGCGAGGCGGGCGGCGTGTAGGCGGTGTCGAACAACGCGATCACGTCGCTGCCGTCGACCGAGCGCACGTTCACCGCGATCCGGTAGTCGCCGTCGCCGGTCGCGACCAGGATCTCGTAATGCGGCGACCGGCCCGCGTCCTCGCGCCCGTCGCCGATCGTGCCGACCAGCACGCCGTATTGCCGGGACTGGCCCTCGGGCCGCGTGCGTCGATGCGTCATGCGTCCGGTCTCCGTGCGTGTCCGGTCAGGCGGCGAGGCGGGGCAGCAGCGCGTCGAGCAGCAGGCGACCGCGCGCGGTCGCGACCAGGCGTGTGTGGTCGCGGACGAGGTAGTCCTCGTCGATCGCCGCCTCGAGGATGGCGGGGTCGGTCGCCGCCTCGAGCGTGCGGCCGGTGCGGCGGGCGAAGCGCGCGGCGTCGATCCCTTCGGCGAGGCGGAGCCCCATCAGCAGCATCTCGCGGGCACGCGCTTCGGACGCCACCGCGACCCGCTCGAGCGTGCCGTGGCCGTCGCGTTCCACCGCGTCGGCCCAGCGTTCGGGGCTGCGGTGGCGCTGCGTCGCCTCGAGCCGTCCGTCGCCGGTCGTGACGCGTCCGTGCGCGCCCGGTCCGATGCCGGCGTAGTCGGCGTAGCGCCAGTAGGCGAGGTTGTGCCGGCTTTCGGCGCCGGGCCGGGCGTAGTTCGACACCTCGTAGGGCAGCAGCCCGAAGCGCGCGGCTTCCTCGCCGGTCGCCTCGTAGAGCGCGAAGGCCGCCTCCGGGTCGGGCAGCGCGAGCGCGCCGCGGGCGTGCGCGGCGGCGAACGCGGTGCCCGGCTCGACGGTCAGCTGGTAGAGCGAGAGATGGTCGGCGGCGAGTGCGAGCGCCTGCCGCAGCTCGGCTCGCCAGGCCGCCTCGGTCTGCGCCGGCCGGGCGTAGATCAGGTCGAAGGAAAGGCGCGGGAACACCGCGCGCGCGTGCTCGAGCGCGGCGATCGCGTCCCGCGCGGAGTGCTGCCGGCCGAGACCGGCGAGCGACGCGTCGTCGAGCGCCTGGATCCCGAGCGAGACGCGGTTGACGCCGGCCGCGCGGAAACCGGCAAGGCGGGCGCGCTCGACGCTGGTCGGGTTCGCCTCGAGCGTGACTTCGAGATCGGGCAGCGGCGGGAACAGCGCGGTCGCCTCGGCGAGCAGGTCGGCGACCAGCTCGGGCGGCATCAGGCTCGGCGTGCCGCCGCCGAAGAACACCGACGCGAGCGGGCGCGGCCCGAGCAGCGCCGCCTCGTGGCGCAGCTCGGCGAGCAGCGCGCGGCCGAAGCGTTCGGCCGGGATGCGGTCCCGGACATGCGAGTTGAAGTCGCAATAGGGGCATTTCGCCAGGCAGAACGGCCAGTGGACGTAGAGCGCGAGCGGCTCGGGCACCGGTCAGATCGCGATCCGGACCCCGAGCTCGACGACGCGGTCGCTCGGGATGCGGAAGAATTCCGTCGTCGGCGTCGCGTTCCGCGCCATCAGCATGTAGAGCGTGAGCCGCCACAGCGGCAGTTTCGGCACCGTCGAGCGCACCACCACCTCGCGGCCGAGGAAATAGCTCACCTGCATCGGGTCGTAGCCGATGCCGCGATGGCGCAGCGCCTCCAGCGCGCGCGGCAGGTTCGGGCTTTCCATGAAGCCGTAGCGCAGGCAGACGCGGTGGATGTTGGGCGCGAGTTCGTCGACCAGCGCGCGGTGCTCGGCCGCGACCTCCGGCAGGTCGACGTTCTGCACGGTGACGAACAGCACGCGGTCGTGCAGCACCTTGTTGTGCTTGAGGTTGTGCAGCAGCGCGCCGGGCACGTAGTCCGGCGTGCCGGTCAGGAACACCGCCATCCCCGGCACCCGGATGGTGCGCGATTGCGGCAGCCGCGTGAGGAACGACGAGAGCGGCAGGCTTTCCTGCTGCCATCGCGCGAGCAGCAGGTCGCGACCCTTCTTCCAGGTCGTCATCAGCAGCATCAGCACGAGGCCGAGCAGCAGCGGCACCCAGCCGCCCTGCGGGATCTTGAGCGCGTTGGCGAGGAAGAAGGTGCCGTCGAGCGCCGCGAAGAAGCCGAACGTGCCGTAGGCGGCGTATGCCGACCAGCCGAACTGGCGCCGGAACACGACGGCGGCCAGCACGCAGGTGCAGACGAAGCAGCCGGTGACCGCGATCCCGTAGGCGGCGGCCAGCGCGCCGGAGCTGCGGAACGCGAGCACCAGCACCAGCACGCCGACCGCGAGCGCCGCGTTCACCTGCCCGACATAGATCTGGCCTTCCTCGGTGCTGCTGGTGTGGCTGACCTTCATCCGGGGCAGGAAGCCGAGCTGCACGCAGGCGTTGGCGAGCGAGTAGGCGCCCGAGATCACCGCCTGGCTCGCGATCACGGTCGCCGCGGTCGCCAGCACCACCAGCGGCAGGCGGAGCCAGTGCGGGCCGAGCAGGAAGAACGGGTTGGCGATCGCCGCCGGGTGGCGGATCACCAGCGCCCCCTGGCCGAGATAGTTGAGCGCGAGCGCGGGCAGCACGAAGGTCAGCCAGGCGACGCGGATGGGCTTGGCGCCGAAATGTCCCATGTCGGCGTAGAGCGCCTCGGCGCCGGTGACGGCCAGCACGACGGCGCCGAGCTCGACGAAGGCGATCCAGCCGTGGTGGACGCAGAACAGGATCGCGTAGGTCGGCAGCACGGCCTGCAGCACGAAGGGCGCGCGCATCACCTCGAGCAGGCCGAGCACGCCGATGGTCGCGAACCACAGCGCCATCACCGGCCCGAACACGCGGCCGACGCTGCCGGTGCCGCGCCGCTGGACGGCGAACAGGCCGACGATCACCAGCACCGAGATCGGCAGCACGACGGTGTGCGCGCCGGGGATCGTCACCTCGACGCCCTCGATCGCCGAGAGCACCGAGATCGCCGGGGTGATCAGCCCGTCGCCGAAGAACAGGCAGGCGCCGCCGACGCCGACCAGTGCCAGGACCGCGCGGAGGCGCGCCGATCCGGCGACGCGCTGGGCGAGCGCCATCAGCGCGAGGATGCCGCCCTCGCCGCCGTTGTCGGCGCGCATCACCAGCAGGACGTATTTGACCGTGACGATCAGGATCAGCGCCCAGATGATCAGCGACAGGCAGCCGAGCACCTCGGTCGGCCGGATCGCGCGGTCGCCGATGACGTCGATGCTCGCCTTGAAGGCGTAGAGCGGGCTCGTCCCGATATCGCCGTAGACGACGCCGAGCACCGCGAGCAGCGGTGCCAGGCCGACGCGGGCCACGACCTGTCGCGTGCCGATGGAGGCGGTGCTGGCGGCGACGCTCATGCGTGATGGTTCGACCCGGCCCGGCTCGTCCGGGGCCGGAGCGTTCCGGTCGGCGGCGCGCACCGATAATCGACCGGCCCCCTCGCAGGCAAGCCCGGCCCCCTCGCGGGCAAGCCCAGCCGCCTCGTCGGCAAGCCTCCGCTCGGCGCCGGCGAGCCAGGCCTTCCGGCAGGCGAGCCCGGGGGCCTCGGCGGCGCGGCGCCGCGCCGCGCGTTCATCGGCCGCCTCGGCTCACGCCGCGCGCGCGGCCGGGTCGGGCGCGGGCCGCGCGCCGAAGATCGCGGTGCCGACCCGCACGCTCGTCGCGCCATGGCGTATCGCGGTCTCGAAATCGCCCGACATGCCCATCGAGAGCGTCGCGAGCCCGTGCCGGGACGCGAGCAGGCCGAGGCGCTCGAAATGCGGCGCGGGATCGTCGCCGGCGGGGGGAATGCACATCAGCCCGGTCAGCGCGGCGCCGAACCGGCGCCGGCAGTCGGCGATGAAGCGCTCCGCGTCCGCCGGCGAGACGCCCGCCTTCTGGCTTTCGTCGCCGGTGTTCACCTGCACGAGCAGACGCGGCAGTCGCCCCTCGCGGGCGGCCGCGTCCTCGATCGCGTCGGCGAGGCGGGTCCGGTCGAGCACCTCGATCACGTCGGCGATGCGGACGGCGTCGCGCGCCTTGTTGGTCTGCAGCGCGCCGATCACGTGCAGGATCGCGCCGTCGGCGCGCGCCGACGCCGCGCCGAACTTGCCGTCCGCCTCCTGCACGCGGTTCTCGCCGAAGCGGCGCTGGCCGGCGCCGAGCGCCGCGTCGACCGCCTGCCGCGGGTGGAACTTGGAGACCGCGACGAGGTCCACGGACGCCGGATCGCGGCCGCAATCGTGCGCGGCGCGGTCGATCCGCGCCCGGATCGCCGCGATGGCGTCGGGCACGGTCTCGTGCGATGGACCGACGAACGACGCTGACGCGAGGAGGCCCATGGACCGCAAGCTCGTGGCTTGGGCCCGCGCGGTCAAGGCGCGGCGCCGGTGGTCGGCGGCGACCCGTGCCGCGCCGACGCTGTTCCTGTTCCTCGACGACCGGCTCGCCGATCCCGTGGGCGCGGTCGCGTCGCTCGGCCTCTCGCTCGGCGCCGCCGGGCGCGGGTTGTTCGGCGTGGTGCTGCGGGCGCGCGACGCGGGCGCCCGCGCGGCGCTCGCCCGGCGGCTCGCGCCGCTCTGCCGCCGCCATGATCTCGCATTGGTGATCGCGGGCGACCCGCGCCTCGCCCGCGCCTGGCGGGCCGGGCTGCACCGGGGCGGCGGCAGGCGGACCGGCGCCGGGCGGCTCGTGCCCGCGCATCCGCGGCGCCTCGTCACCGCGTCCGCGCACGACGTGGCCTCGGTGCGCCGCGCCCAAGGCGCCGCACTGGTGTTCGTCTCGCCGGTGTTCCGGACCGCGAGCCATCCCGGCGCGCCGCCGCTCGGACCGCATCGTTTCGCGCGGCTGATGGGGCCGCGCGCCGGAGGGCCGCCGATCTTCGCGCTCGGCGGCATCGACGGCGCGACGGTCCGGCGCCTGCCGCGCATCGTCTCGGGCGCGGGCGCGATCGGCGCGCTGGCGCCGACGGAGGTCGGCGGCGCCGGGCCGGACCGGCGCGCGCGGTGATCGGCCCGCACGCGGTCACCGCGGAGCTGGTCGCCGTCCTGGTCGCGGTCACCAGCCGCGTCCCGCGCGTGCTCGTCCACGCGCCCGACGGCGATCGGGCGCCGGCGATGCTGCCGAGCGGCCCGTTCGAGGGCGGCGAGCGCTCGCTGCAGGTCTCGCTCCGGGACTGGCTCGCCCGCCGCACCGGCCAGAGCCCGCTCTACCTGGAGCAGCTCTACACGTTCGCCGACCGCGACCGGGTGCGTCCCAGTCCGGGCGCCGATGGCGGCCTCGGCCGGGTGATCTCGGTGAGCTACCTCGCGCTCGCGCGCGAAGGCGAGGGCGTGCCGGCGCCGAACACGGGTTGGCGCGACTGGTACGCGTTCTTTCCGTGGGAGGACAGGCGGCGCGACGCCCGCGACGCCGAGCGGGCGCGCGACGCGCTGCGCGGCTGGGCCGGTCGCGACGCCGCCCGACAGGGAAGGGTGGCGCTCGCCTTCGGCGACGACGGCGTCTGGGACGAGGATCTGGCGCTGGCGCGCTACGAACTGCTGCACGAGGCGGGGCTGGTCGCCGAGGCCGGCGGCGCGGAGGCGGCGACCGGGCTCCGGATGGCGCGCGACCACCGCCGGATCCTCGCCACCGCGATCGCCCGCCTTCGCGCCAAGATCAAGTATCGCGCGCTGGTGTTCGAGCTGATGCCGCCGACCTTCACGCTGCTCGAGCTGCAGCACTGCATGGAGGCGATCGCCGGGCGGATGCTGCACAAGGGCAATTTCCGCCGCCTGATCGCCGCCCAGGATCTGATCGAGGAGACCGGCGAGGAGAAGCGCGCGCTCGGCCGTCCGGCGCGGCTTTACCGGTTCCGCGGCGCGCTGCTCGCCGAGCGCGCGCTCGCCACGACGCGACTGCCCGTCGCGCGCTCCTGACGCGGGCGGCGCGCACGCTTGTCGCGCGGGCGGCGCGCGCGTCTGGCGCGGGCGGTGCGCCCGACGCGACTGTTCGTCGCCCTTCCGACGCGGGCGGTGCGCCCGATGCGACCGCCCGTCGCGCTTCCGACCGGGCGGTGCCCCACGCGACTGCCGGTCGCGCGCGCCTGACGCGGGCGGTGCCCGAGACGACTGCCCGACGCGACTGCCCGTCGCGCGCCTGACGCGCGCGCTCGCCCCGACGCGACTGCCCGTCGCGCGCCTGCGCGCTCGCCCCGACGCGACTGCCCGTCGCGCGCCTGGCGCGCGCTCGCCGCGCGCTGCCAGGCGCCGCCTTCTGACCTGCGCGCCCGCCCGGACGCGGCCGCCGTCGCGGAGCTCCTGACGCGGGCGGTGCGCCGTGCTTTCCTTGCCGCTCGCGCCGCCACCCGCCACCGATCGGATCCCGCCCTTGCCTCGCGCCGCCCATGCCCTGCCGCTCGTCGCACTCCTGCTCGCGGCGGCGGCACCCACGCCCGCCACGCCGCCGGTCGCGCCCGTCCACCCGGTCACCGACCATCTCTGGGGCCGCGCGATCGTCGACCCGTATCGCTGGATGGAGGCCGAGCCGGAGCCGCAGTTCCGCGACTATCTCCACGCCGAGGACAGCTACGCGCGCGGCCTGATCGACCGCATCGCGGGACGCCGCGCCCTGCTCGCCGACATCGCGTCGGTGAGCGGGCTCACGACCGGCATCGGCGCGATGTCGGCGGTCGGCGACACGCTGTTCTATCTCGAGCGCGACCCGGGCGCCGACATCGCCCGCCTGTTCGCCCGGCGCCCAGACGGCCGGCAGACGCTGCTGGTCGATCCTGCCCGATACGGCACGGCGAGCAGCCACGCCGCGATCGACCAGTTCGCCGCCTCGCCGGACGCGCGCTCCGTCGTGGTCGGGGTCTCCCTCGGCGGGTCCGAGGAGGACACGCTGCACATCCTCGACACCCGCACCGGCGCCTTCGCCGCCGAGACGATCGATCGGGCGGAATACGCCGCCGCGTCCTGGCTGCCGGACGGCAAGAGCTTCTTCTACGCCCGGCTGCCGGTGGTGCCGCCGGACACCCCGCCGGCGCAGCGCTGGTATCACCTCCGCGTCTTCCGCCACGTCGTCGGCACCGATCCCGCCGGCGACCCGGTCGTGCTCGACAGCGACCATCTGCCGTTCGCCTTTCCGGCCGCGCAGAAATACCCGTCGCTGACGATCGTCCCGGGCAGCGACCACGTGATCGCCGAAGTCAACGACAGCGTCTCGCCGGAGGTCGCGCTGTTCACGGCGCCGCTCGAGGCGATCGGCAAGGGGGCAACCCCCTGGCGCGAGATCGCCTCGGCGTCCGACGCGGTCACCGCCTGGGCGGTACGCGGCGACACGATCACGCTGCTCACGCACGAGGGCGCGCCGCTCTCGCGGCTGGTCACGGAGGACCTCCGCGCGCCCGGCTTCGCGCACGCGCACGCGCTCGGTGCCCCGCCGGGCGGCGGCGTGCTGACCGGGCTCGCGACATCGTCGGATGCGGTCTGGGTCGCGTCCCGCGTGGGCGCGACCTTCCGGCTCGCGCGCGACCGCGGCGACGGGCAGGGCTTCCGCGACGTCGCGCTGCCGTTCGCCGGCACGATCACGCCGTCCGACGGCGAGCCGGGCACGCTGGTCGCCGACCCGCGCGTGCCGGGCGCCTTCGTCGGGCTCGAGAGCTGGGTGCACCCGCTCGCCTGGTACGCGGTCGCGGCCGCGGGCGAGGTCGCCGACACCGGCCTCGTCGCGCCGTTCCCGCGCGATCTCGCGCCCTACCGGGCGCAGGAGATCTCGGTGCCGGCCCGCGACGGCACGCCGATCCCGGTCTCGATCGTGTCGCGACGCGACGCGAAGCGGGACGGCCGCCGGCCGACGCAGGTGTCGGCCTATGGCAGCTACGGCATCTCGTACGATCCCTATTTCGATCCCCGGCTGCTGCCGTGGCTCGACCGCGGCGGCGTGCTGGTGGTCGCGCACGTGCGCGGCGGCGGCGAGAAGGGCGCGGCCTGGCACGCGGCGGGCAAGATCGCGACGAAGGAGAACACGATCACCGACGCGATCGACGTCGCGAACGCGATGGTCGCGCGCGGCCTCACCGACCACGCCCATCTCGCCGGCGAGGGCACCAGCGCCGGCGGCATCACGATCGGCGGCGCGGTGACGCAGGACCCGTCGCTCTACCGCGCGGCGCTGATCCGCGTCGGCGAGACCGACGCGCTGCGGGCGGAGTTCACCGAGAACGGCCCGTCGAACATCCCGGAATTCGGGTCGGTCGGCGACCGGGCACAGTTCGCGTCGCTGTTGGCGATGGATTCGTACGTCCATGTCCGGCCCGGCGTGCGCTACCCGGCGGTGCTGCTGACCGGCGGCGCCGACGATCCGCGCGTCGCCGTGTGGGAGCCGGCGAAGATGACGGCGCGGCTGCAGGCGGCGACCGCGTCGGGCCGGCCGGTGCTGTTCCGGGTCGAGTTCGACGCCGGCCACGGCATCGGGTCGACGCGCGCCCAGGCCGACGCCGAGCAGGCCGACGAGGATGCGTTCCTGCTGTGGCAGATGGGCGAGCCGGGGTGGTCGCTGCTCCCGTCCCCGTCCCCGTCCCCGTCCCCGGCGACGCCGTCGTCGAACGGATTGTGAGGCGTCCGGCGACGGGTTCGAACGTTCCGTCGCCTGCAACCCGGAGACGCACCAGCCATGGCCAAGGAAAAGACGCTCGCCGACGCGTTCTACGAGACCCTCAAGGATGTCTATTACGCCGAGAAGACTTCGGTGAAGGCGCTCAAGAAATCCGCCAAGCTCGCCAGGAACGACGCGCTGAAGCAGGCCTTCGCCGCGCATGCCGAGGAAAGCGCGCACCAGGTCGAGCGCCTGACGCAGGTGTTCGAGATCATCGGCAAGCCCGCCCGCGCCAAGACGTGCGAGGCGATGACCGGGCTGAACAACGAGATGGAGGAGGACGTCGAGGATTTCGGCGAAACGAAGTCCGGCGACGCGGTGCTCGCCGCCTGCGCGCAGGCGATGGAGCACTACGAGATCGCCCGCTACGGCACGCTGCGGACCTGGGCGCGCCATCTCGGCCACGACGACGCCGCGAAGCTGCTCGGCGAGACGCTCGAGGAAGAAAGGCGGACCGACGCGCGGCTGACCGAGATCAGCGACCACCTGAACGCCGAGGCCGCTTCCTGACCGCGGGCACGAGAGAACCCGGCGGCGCCCGCGTCGCCGGCGGCGCGTCGCCACGGGCGTCCGGACCCGGCCGGCAGGCGCCGGAGCGTGGCGCCGGGCGGACGTCCCGCCCGGCGCACGCCGATCCGACCCGCGGGGCTGCCTTCGCGCTGCTCGTCGAGATCGCCGAGCGCCACCGCTCGCTCGACGACGCGCTCGACGCGCTGCCCGATGCCGACGGGCGCGACCGCGCCGCCGCGCACCGGCTCGCGGCCGCCGTGCTCCGCCACGAGGGCACGCTCGACGCGGTGCTCGAGCGTCACCTCCGGCGCGAGCCGCCGCTCCGGGTCCGCCTCGTGCTCCGGCTCGGCGCGGCGTCGGTGCTGTTCCTCGGCGGCGCGCCGCATGCCGCGGTCTCGACCGCGGTGGCGCTCGCCCGCGCCGTCCGTCTCGATCCGTTCGCGGGCCTGGTCAACGCCGTGCTGCGGCGGGTCGCGGCCGAAGCGGGGACGGCGCTCGACGGGCTCGACCTGCCGCGGCTCGACACCCCGCCCTGGCTGTGGAGCGCGTGGGGCGGCCGCGCGCGCGCCATCGCCGAGGCGCACGGGCACGAGGCGCCGATCGATCTCGCGCTGCGTCCCGGCGCATCGCTGCCGCCCGACGCGGTCGCGCTGCCGTTCGGCGCGGCGCGCCTGCCGCCCGGCACGCGCGTCGCGACCCTGCCCGGCTTCGCCGAGGGCGATTTCTTCGTCCAGGATGTCGCGGCCGGATTGCCCGTGCGCCTGCTCGATGCGGGACCCGGCCAGCGCGTCTGCGACCTTTGCGCCGCGCCGGGCGGCAAGACCGCGCAGCTCGCCTTCGCGGGCGCCGACGTCACCGCGGTCGACCGCGACGGCGCGCGTCTCGTGCGCCTGCGTGAGAACCTCGCGCGCCTCCGTCTCGAGGCCACGATCGTCGAGGCCGACGCGCTCGACTGGGCTCCGGCCGCGCCGTTCGATGCCGTGCTGCTCGATGCGCCGTGCAGCGCCACCGGCACGGTCCGCCGTCATCCCGACATCCTGCGCCTCCGACGGCCGCAGGACGTGCGCATGCTCGCCGACGCGCAGGCGCGACTGATCGACCGCGCCCACGCGCTGCTCCGCCCGGGCGGCACGCTGGTCTACGCCGTCTGCTCGCTGCAGCCCGAGGAGGGGCGCGAGCAGGTCCTCCGCGCGCTCGCCTCCGGACGCTGGACGCGGGCGGCGCCGGCGACGGCACGCTTCGCCGAACGCCCCGACGTGCTCACCGAGGATGGCGACGTCGCGACCGACCCGTCGATGGGCATGGACGGCTTCCAGGCCGCGCGCCTCGTCCGGGTCTGACACGGGAAGGCTGCCGCCCGCGACGACCCTGCCGGACGGGCGGACCTCCTGCCGTCTCGTCCCGGGCTGGCGGGTCGGCTCCACCATGTGCTTGGGTGGCGCTCCGGCGGCGGGCTCGGCCCGCACGTCCAAGCGCGGACGCTTCCGGATCGCGCGTCGTCCGGTCCGGCACGAGGGCCGGCGTCGTTCGGCCGAGCGCCGGCGTCGCGGCCGGCTCGCCGCGCGCTCCGCATCATCTGATCTGACGCGACGAAATCGTTCGATCGAAGATGCCCTTCTCCCACGATCCGAAGATGCCCTTCTCCCACGAAGACAGGCACGCCCATCAACTCGTTTCGGGCCGATCGTGCTCTAGCGGCGATACTGCTCGTCGGTCACGTGCTCCATCCAGGTCACCGGCGAGCCGTCGTGGCGTTCCTGCACCGCGACGTGGCTCATCGCCGTGCTCGACGCGGCGCCGTGCCAGTGCTTCTCGCCGGGCGCGAAGGAGACGACGTCGCCGGGCCGGATCTCCTCGACCGGCCCGCCTTCCTGCTGCGCCCAGCCGCAGCCGGCGGTCACGATCAGCGTCTGCCCGAACGGATGCGTGTGCCACGCGGTGCGGGCGCCCGGCTCGAAGGTGACCAGGGCGCCTCCGGCGCGCGCGGGATCGGGCGCGGTGAACAGCGGATCGATCCGGACGGTGCCGGTGAACCAGTCCGCCGGCCCCTTTCCTGACGGCTGGCTGCCTGCGCGCTTGATGTCCATCGACTGTTCTCCCGGTTTGCGGTCGCGTTCGAGGTGAACGCGGGGTGCGCGTCGCGGTCGCCGGCTCGGACCGGATCACCCTGCCGACACGGTCTCGCCCGCTGTCGTCGACGGAAATCCCCAAGCCGGGCTCGATCGAGAGGACGGGACCGGCGATGCCGCCACGAGGATTGCCACACGGCACGAGGCCGCTGCGGCATCCGACCGTCCTGAGCGGATTGCCGTTCAGCGATCACCACGGCATGGCGGTCGTCGTCTTCTGCCCGGTCGCGGTCCGCGCCGCGGCGTGGCTCACCGACCGGCGCCGCTGACCAGACGGTGCCAGGTCGACGGTCACGCGCTGCCCAGCAGCCACCGGAGCGAGCGCCCCAGCGCGGCCGCACCATCGGTGTCGACCGGCGTGCCATGCGCGAACAGCACCCGATCGGGCGCGAGCCCGAGCAGCCGCCGCGCTGCGTCGCGCGCCGCACCGCCGCCGCCCCGGACGACCGCGCGGAGATGCGGCGGCGGCATGCGGTCGGGCGCGGTCATGCCGGCGGCGACGACCAGCGGACGCAGCGCCGCCGGCACGCGATCCGGCCGCAGGTCCATCATCAGGTCGGTCAGCACCAGCGTCCGGCTCGCACGGTGGAAGAGGGCGACCTCGCGGAAGCCGATCGCGCCCGGCACGGTGACCAGCTCGATCGCGCCATCCCAGTCGAGCGGCGCACCGTCGAACAGGATGCGGTCGATCCGCACGCCGCTCCGCCTGACCTGTCGCCGCCGGTCGAGATTGGGCGCGGCCCAGGTGATCGCGTCGGGCAGCGCCGCCTGCCAGTCGGCGAGGAAGATCCAGTGCGCGACGTTCGGCGCGACGAGGTGGCGGATCGGCCCCTCGGCCTCGAGCGCCGCCTGCAGCGCGGCGGAATGGCGGGTCGGGGAGTGCAGCAGCAGGCTGCCGTCCGGAAGCCGGATCGCCGTCATCCGCACCGGGAACACCCGACCGATCACGCCCGGCAGCACGCTGTCGACGATGTGGATGCCGTCCGCGAACGGTTCGGGCCGGTCGACCGGCGCGCCGCCCGGCAGCGGCGAGGTCGCCGCGCCGCGGCTTTCGCGCAGCATCCATGCGGCCGTCCCGAGCGCCGCGACGCCGAACAGCGCCCGCCAGGGCCTCGGCGCGATGCGTCGTCCGGTCTTCGTCGGTGCCCTGCGTGCCACCTTGCCCTCCGTCGCCTGCGATCGCTCAACGCGACGCCGATGCCGCGCGATCCCTCGCCTTGTCGCCCCCTCGCCTTGTCGCTCCTCGTCTTGTCGCGAGGACGTGCGCGGAGCGCGCCGTCGCGGCCCGCGTTGCCTCACCGACCGACGGATGCGCGACGCGGTGCCACGCCGCGCACGGTCCGGCGGCCGGGAAAGGACCAGCACATGAGCGAACGCAAGACAGGCGACGAGCCGGCCGGGGGCGCCGATCCGGGCGGCACCCGTCCCACCAGGCCCGCCCCCGTCACGAAGCCGAAGGTCGAGAGCGGCGACCGCAACGACATGACGGAGGAGAACCCGGCCACCCGCGACAAGAGCTAGTGTCCTGCCCCCGGAATTCGCCATCGTCCAGGGCGGACCGAGAGGGTCGGAGGCCATCGACAGCCGAGATCGAGTGTCCCGATCCCGACCGCGTCCCGATGCCACGAAGTTCGGCATCGGGACACTGGGGCAACCTCAAATGGACCGGAGCACGTCGTGGTCCGGTCCATATGAGGCAGGTCGCCCTTTCCACTGAGTTTCCAGAGCATGTCCATCAGCCAGACCGGTTCCGGTCCGGCTGAACGTGCTCTGGGCCCCATCCCGGCCCCGCAACCCCCTTGGGACGGCGCGTCAAAGATTGCATACGTTTGCGGAATGCCAGCCCGTCCCGCTCTCGTCTGCCCTTCGATACTCGCCGCCGATTTCGCGCGGCTCGCCGACGAGGTGGCGGCGATCGAGCGCGCCGGCGCCGACTGGCTGCATCTCGACGTGATGGACGGCCATTTCGTCCCGAACCTCTCGTTCGGCGCGCCGGTCATCAAGTCGCTGCGGCCGCTGACCCGCATGCCGTTCGACGTCCACCTGATGATCGCGCCGGCCGACCCCTACCTCGCCGACTTCGCCGCCGCCGGCGCCGACCACATCCTGGTCCACGCCGAAACCGGCCCGCATCTCCACCGCTCGCTCGGCCAGGTCCGCGCCCTCGGCTGCCGCCCGGGCGTGGTGATCTGCCCGGCGACCCCGGTCGAGCACGTCGCGACCGTGCTCGACCTGGTCGACAGCGTGCTGGTGATGACGGTCAACCCGGGCTTCGGCGGCCAGGCCTTCCTCGAAAGCGCGCTGCCGCGGATCGCGGCGGTGCGCCTGATGATCGACGCGAGCGGCCGCGACATCAGGCTGCAGGTCGACGGCGGCATCGAGCCCGGCACGGCCGCGCGCGCCCGCGATGCCGGCGCCGACGCGCTGGTCGCCGGCAGCGCGCTGTTCGGCCATCCCGACTACGCCGCCGCCGTCGCGGGCTTGCGCGGATGAGCCGGACCGGTCCGGCCCCGCTCGCCACGAACCCGCTCGCCACGAACCCGCTCGAACCCGCTCGCCGAGAGCCCGCATGCGTGCTGGAGCCCGCGTGCTGGAAGGAGGCCGCGTTGCGCGTGACCGGCGCTTGAGCGCGAAGGGCTGGGGACGCGCGCGCCTGCCGTTCGCGCTGCTGCCGACGCTCGGCCACTCGCTCGGCCACTCGCTCGGGCTGTCCCGCGTGCCGGACGCGCCGCAGGTGCCGACGCGCGACCCATGGCCTGGCTCGCCCGCGCGCGGCGCCCGGATGATGCGGGGCGAGCTCGAGCTCGGCGACCGCCTCGTGCCGCTCGCGCCGGGAGGATGGCCCGCGCTCGCCGCCAACCCCGATCCGCTGGTGCGCGAGGCGGCGCACGGCTTCTCCTGGCTGCGCGACCTCCGCGCCATCGGCACCGACGGCGCCCGGCTCCGCGCCCGCGCCCTCGTCGCCGAATGGATCGCCCGCCCGCCCGCCGACCCGATCCTGCGCCAGCCGCACGTCGCCGCCCGCCGCATCGCCGCCTGGCTCGGCCAATACGACTTCTTCGCCGCCTCGGCGGAGGACGAGTTCCGTGCGGCACTGATGCGCCGGCTGGTGCTCGACGCGCGGCTGCTCGCGGCCGCGATGCCGCTCGAACGCGCCTCGGTGCAGTCGCTCGTCGCCCTGAAAGGGCTGGTCGCCGCCGGCGTGGCCCTGCTCGACAGCAACGGACTGCTCGCGCGCGCCATGCGGGTGCTGCCGATCGAGCTCGAGCGGCAGATCCTGTCGGATGGCGGCCATGTCGAGCGAAGCCCGTCGGCCCAGCTCGGCGCGCTCCGCGAACTCGTCGAGATGAAGCTGCTGCTCGCCGCCGCCGGCGCCGCCCCGCCGGTCGCACTCGCCGCCTGCCTCGACCGCATGTGCCCGGCGCTCCGCTCGTTCCGCCACGGCGACGGCGGCCTGGCGCTGTTCAACAGCTCCGACGAGGAGGAGCCGACCCTGGTCGATCTCGTCCTCGCCCAGGCCGGCCGCGGCCGTGCCGTCCATCCGAGCCTCGCCGAGACCGGCTTCGAACGCCTCGCCGCCGGACGCGCCGTGCTGCTGATGGACACCGGCATCCCGGCGGCGCCCGGGGTCGACATGCGGGCCGCGGCGGGCACGCTCGGCTTCGAACTCTCGATCGGGCGCGAGCGGATGATCGTCAATTGCGGCGCCGTGGCCGCACCCGAACGGTGGCGCACGGCGCTCCGCGCGACCGCGGCGCACTCCACGCTGACGCTCGCCGACACCAGCTCGTCCGAGCTCCGCCCCGACGGGCTCGGCCGCCGGCCGGGCAAGGTCCCGGTGATGCGGCAGTCGAACGGCGGCGCGCACTGGCTGGAGGCGAGCCATGACGGCTGGGCCAAGCCCTTCGGCGCCATCCACCACCGCCGCCTCTATCTCGCGGAAACCGGCGACGACCTCCGCGGCGAGGACGCGATCGAATGCGACACCGACCGGCCCTACGCGATCCGGTTCCACCTGCACCCGCTGGCCGAGCCGACGCTCGACGCGGATGCACAATCGGCCCTGATCCGGCTCGGCTCGGGCTCGCTCTGGCGCCTCCGCGCCGACGGCGCCCCGCTCGCGCTCGAGGACAGCGTCTATGCCGGCACCGGCACGCGCCGGAAAACCCGCCAGATCGTCCTCGCGGCCGCCTCGGCGGCGGTGCCGCAGGTGCGCTGGGCGATCACGCGGGTGGCGTAGGGGGCGGGTGGGAAGGAAGGCCAGGGGCTCTGCCCCTGGACCCCGGTCGGGCCCCATCGCGCTTGCGCGATGGGCGCCCGTCAAGGCGGCGGCCTTGACAATCCAGTCAGTTAAGGAGACCCCGGGCCGACCTAGCGCTGCCCGCACGCATGCGGCCCGGGGTCTTCCTTAACTGAGAGGGATCCAAGGGACGACTGTCCCTTGGCGGGTCCAGGGCAGAGCCCTGGCCTTCCCTTCCCGTCCCGCCCCACCGGACCCCCATGAAGATCCTCCAGATCACCAACGTCGACTTCTCGCTCGCGCAGTTCCTGTGGCCGCTGATGCGGCGGCTGCGGGCCGACGGGCATGAGGTGGTGGGCGCGTCCGCTTCGGGTGCGCTGCTCGACGGGCCGCGTGCGGACGGGTTTCGCGTGCTCGAGCTGCCGCTCGTCCGGTCGGCCTCGCCCCGCGCCCAGTTCGCGGCCTATCGCGCGCTCCGCGACGTGTTGCGGCGCGAGCGCTTCGACATGGTGCATGCGCACATGCCGATCTCCGGCTTTCTCGCCCGCCTCGCGGCGGCCGAGGCGCGGGTGCCGGTGGTGGCCTACACGTGCCACGGCTTCCTGTTCAATCAGCCGGGTCCGTGGACGCGGCGGGCGCTGTCGCTCGCGATGGAGTGGATCGCGGGCAAGGTCACGGACCGGTTCCTGACCGTGTCGGCGGACGAGGCACGCGACGCGCGCCGGCTGCTGATCCACCGCCGCGCGTCGAACTGCGGCAACGGTCGCGATCCGGCGCTTTTCCACCCCGATCCCGTGGCGCGGGCGCGGGTGAGGGCGGGTTTCGGCGTGCCGGCGGACCGCGTCGTGGTGATCGTCGTTTCGCGCCTGGTGCGCCACAAGGGTCACCCCGAGCTGCTCCGCGCGATGCGTGACGTGCCGGAGGCCGAGCTCTGGGTGGTGGGCGAGCGGCTCGCGTCGGATCACGGTCCGTCGCTCGAGCCGGATTTCGCGTCTTGCGGGCTCGCTCCGAGGCTGCGCCGGCTGGGCTACCGCACCGACGTCGCCGAGCTGCTGGCGGCCGCCGACATCTTCGCGCTGCCGAGCCATTTCGAGGGGCTGCCGATGTCGGTGATCGAGGCGATGCTGTGCGGCCTGCCGGTGGTCGCGACCGCGATCAGGGGGCCGCGCGAGCAGGTGGTCGACGGCGAGACCGGTCTGCTGGTGCCGCCCGCCGACCCGGCGTCGCTGGCGTCGGCGCTGGCGCGCCTGGCCGGCGATCCCGCGCTCCGTGCCCGCATGGGCGAGGCGGGCCGCGTCCGGGCATGCGGCCGCTTCTCGGAGGCCGCCGTGCTCGACCGCACCGTGGCACTGCTGTTCGGCGCGTCGGGCGAGCCGGCGGCGGCGCGCCGTTGATCCGCCGGTCCCCGTCGGCAACGAGGGCGGCGTCGCCACGCCGGTCGCGGTCGTCGCGGTCGTCGCGGTCGGCGTGCGCGGCGGGTGCGCGGGCCGTTTCGGGCCGCGAGACTGACGCCGCGCGCGCTCGCGTCCCGAACGCGCGGTGCGCCCGCTGGCCTCGGGCGCCGCGATCCGCCCGCGCCGCTCGGCCCCTGGCCGACGGCGGCGACGGGCTCCTGGCGCTCGGCGCGCCGTTCGTGCAGACCTGACGCGATGACCGATCAGGCTCTCGACCGGATCCGGCGGCTGGTGCTCGGCCTCGCGCTCCTCGTCATCGTCGTCCTCCTGCTGCGCGAACTCGCCGACGTGGCGCTGCTGGTGTTCGCGGCGATCCTCATCGCCGACGTGCTGCACGGAGGAGCCGAGCGGCTGGGCCGGAGGCTGCGACTGCCGACCGGCGCGGCGCTCCTGCTGATCCTCGTGGCCGGGATCGCCACGTTGGGCTGCGCGATCTGGTTCCGCGGGCCGGTGATCTCGACCGAAATCGTCGGCCTTGCCGGCCAGGTCAGCGCGGAAGCCGGGCGCCTGCGCCAGGCGCTGGCCGACGCGCCCTGGGCGCAGCACGCCATCGCCCGGGTGCAGGCCTATCTGGCGGGCGGTCATGTCGCCGGCATGGTCTCGGGGATCGCGACCGGCACGCTCGGCGTGCTGGGCTCGTTCGTCGTGATGGTGGCCGCGGCGCTCTACTTCGCCGCGTCGCCCGGCCTCTACGTGCGCGGTGCCCTGATGCTGCTGCCGATCGATCGCCGGCCCCGCGGCCGCGAGATCCTGCTCGCCCTCGGCCACACGCTGCGCTGGTGGTTCGTCGGTCAGGCGGTCGACATGCTGGCGGTCGGGACGCTGACCACGATCGGGCTCGAGCTGCTCGGCATCCCGCTCGCGTTCACGCTCGGCCTGATCGCGGCGCTGTTCAATTTCGTGCCCTATATCGGCGCGCTCGCCGGCGCCGTGCCGGCGGTGCTGGTCGGCCTCGGTGTCGGACCGCGCGCGGCGCTCTCGGTCGCGATCCTGTTCGTCCTGGTGCAGTCGCTGGAAGGCTACGTGATCGCGCCGCTGATCCAGCGCCGCACGGTCGAGCTGCCGCCGGTGCTGACGATCTTCTCGCAGACCGTGCTCGGCACCCTGTTCGGCCCGCTCGGCCTGATCCTCGCGACCCCGCTCACCGCCGCCGGCATGGTGCTGGTGCGCATGATCTACATCGAGGACGTGCTCGGCGATCACGCGACGGAGCCGGAGCCGCACCGGAGATAAGGAGAGAGCGTCGCACCCGATCGGACATGTCCGTTCGCCCGGATGATGCTCTACCGGCGATCGTCGCGGCCCCGGCGCGGCGCCGCATACCAGCCGGGTGCCAGCACGACGAAGCCGTCGATCGCCGCCAGCAGGTCTCGCCCGACGACGGCGCGCCGCGCGGCGGCGGCCAGGCTGGCCGGCGGCAGGACGTAGAGGGCGTCAGGGTCCAGGCGGTCCGGCAGCCTGTCATGGACGGATCCGACGCCGCTCCAGAGGAGATCGCTCCAGTCGACGAGGTGGGTGCCGCGCGAAGCTGGCCCGGCGGCCGCGAGATAGGCCGCGCCGATCAGTCTCTGCGCCGAGCTGCCGATCTGGACGAGCGTTCCGTAGCGGCGTGCGGCCCGTGCCCAGAAGGGATCGTGCAGGACGAGGGGCGGACCCAACGCGCCGGTGCAGAGATTGGCCGGTGGCGCTCCGGCGGCGCCGTCGTTGCTCTCGATCGATCGGCAATCGGTGACCTTGGGGCTGAGGCCGACCTCGCCGAGTTCCGGGTAGTAGGGATATCCCGCGGACAGCACGCGGATCGGACCGGCATGGGTCCGGACCAGCCGCGTGACGCGATCGTACAATCCGTATCCGCGGGCTTCCAGGACCGTGCTGCCGACGTCCACGACCTGCAGACCGCGGCTGTCGCGGAAAAGCGGCACGAGGTAGGACACCGGCGCCCGGAATGTCAGGACGAGCAGCGTGTTCGCCGGGAGGCTGCCCGCGTTCGCCGCCAGCACGGTCGGACCGAAGGCGACCCGCCTCGTCGCCGGATAGCGCGTGTCGCACAGGATGACGGTCGTCGCCAGAGCCACGAGGAGCGTCCCGGCCCGCGTCGACGGCGCGGCGAGCCGTGCCAGCAGCATCGGCGTCATCAGGCCCGCGACGTTCTCGAGGATGACGGCGTAGCGAAGGATCGAGCTGGTCGTGAGCCAGGCGAGGTAGCCGATGGCGAGGAACACCAGCATCGCCCGCGCGGGCGCGCCGCGCGGCGGCCTCAGCGCGAGGGGAAGCAGGCAGAGGGCGACCGCCAGTCTCGGGTCGCGGAGCGGGAACTCGCTGACGCGCGCGGCAGGGTGGAACGCCCAGAACAGCGGGTAGAACACCCATTGCGCGGCGCCGTGCGGGAGGAACCGGCCGTCGGTGAAGCTGACGGGCGGGTAGAGGGCGGAGCGGAACACGCCGTTGAACATCGGGAACGTCGGGCTGCCGAACCGGACGGAGAGGGTGGCGGCCCACCAGCCATCGGCCGCCGCGAACCCGCCCAGCCAGCCGCACGAGAACAGGATGCCGGCCCGCAGCACGTGCGATCGGGAGGCGCGATGGTGCAGCGTCACCGCCATCAGCAGCGCCGCCGGGGCGTAGGTCGCCGAGGTCAGCTTGAGCGCCGCCGCCAGGCCGAACAGCAGACCTCCGGCGGCGGTCCTCGGAAGGCTCGTGCCGTTCAGAAGCACCAGCAATCCCGCGAGCATCACGACGCCCGTCTGCAGGTCCTCGGTGGTCGTGCCGATCTCGGAAACGGTCGCGGCGCCCGTCACGCTCAGGGCGAACGCGGCGAGCGCGAGGCCGCGATCCGCGTAAAGCAGCAGGCTCAACCTCGCCGACAGGAACAGCCAGGTGCCGAACCACAAGCCCGTCGCGGCGGCGAGCACGCGCGGCGCCGCCTTGAGAGGC
The DNA here is from genome assembly GCA_965199345.1 of Acetobacteraceae bacterium. Lineage (GTDB taxonomy): Bacteria > Pseudomonadota > Alphaproteobacteria > Acetobacterales > Acetobacteraceae > CAXTPV01. The sequence goes on along the minus strand of CBDARA010000002.1, from coordinate 3,014,926 downwards.
CCGAGGGCGAGGCCGGCGTAGAGCGCATCCAGCAGCGGGTTCAGGTCGCTCTGCAAGCCGGTCGGCAGCAGGTCGCGCTCGAAACGGCCGTGCAGGAACGCGGCGCCGTTGTAGAGGTGGTAGTCGAGCAGGTCCCAGTTCGCGTCCTGTCCGGAGCGCAGGGACAGGATCGCGCCGGCCGCGAGGCACAGCGCCAAGCCGATCAGGTGCAGGAGGCGCCGGTGACCGGCGAGGGATGGTCGTGCGCGCATGGCTCCGATCGTCTCGGCGAGGGCGGATCGACGTGACGCGGTGACGTCGATCGTCGGGGGTCAGGCGAACGGGCCTGCCGCGCGCGGGCCTCGTCGCGCCACGAGGGAGAGGTGTCGACCGCGTCGATCCTGGTCGGTACGCGGGGCGCGCCTCCGGCAGCCGCGATCAGGGGCGGCGCACGGCGGCGCCCACCGCGCGGATGGCCGACGGATCGCCGGCGAGTGCCGCGGCGGCGAGGCGCGCCCGCACCGGGTCGGCGAGGCCGAGACGCGCCACCAGCGCGCGGAAACCGGCGTCCGGCGGCTCGGCCTCGGCGGTGCCGCCGTCGCCGTCGGTGAGGCCGGACGCGATGTCGCGCTCGTAGTGGGCGCCCTGGTGGTAGAGCGTCATCGCGGCGAAGAACTGCGTCCGCGCGGCCTGGCCCTCCAGCGCCAGCACCGGCATCGGCGCATCGGGCCGGACCGCCTCGAACGTGCGCACCACGGCGGCGTTCGCCGACCGGGCCGGGCTCGGCCCGAGGAACACGAGCCGGCCCCAGTGCCGCGACGCCGGATCGGCGAGCGCGCGCTCGTTGGCGTCGCCCGCCCAGTTCGCGAACGGGTCGCCCGCTTCGACGTAGGAGGTGAAGTCGCGCGCGCCCGGCAGCGCCGCCGCCGGCAGACCGGCGAGGCCGGCGCCGGCGAAGCTCGCGCCGCCGAGACCGGTGCGGCTCGCGACGTCCTCGGCCAGCACGCCGCCGAGCGACAGGCCGGTCACGCCGACGCGGTCGGCGCCGATGCCGATCGAGCCCGCGGCCGCGATCACCGTGCGCGCGAAGGCGCGCGCGTCGGCGAAGGCCGCGATCGCGCCGGGCGGCACGCCCGCCATGGCCTGCATGTCGACCGCGGTCTGGGCGCCGTCGGTGGTCGGCGCGTAGGCGATGACCACGAAGCGATCGGGCGCGAGAAAGGCGCGGCCGACCGCGCCCGACGGCTTGTCGAGCACCAGCGGCGCGCCGCCGGGATGGCCGAACGGGGTCATGCGCGCGGCATAGGCGGGGTTCAGATCGCCGGTGAGCGCGTCGGCCGCGGCCTCGAGCAGCGCGAGCGGCGGGCCGTCGGCCGCGCGCGCGGGCGCGGCGGCGACGGTCGCGACCAGGAGCAGGGCGGCAAGATGTCGCACGCGGCGACCGTGCACCGTGCCGCGCCGATAGGCCAGGGCGGCACCGGTTCGGCGCGCCGGGGGACGCTCGCGATCGCGCGGCCGCATCGGCCGGGCTGCCGTCGCCGGCCGACGGGTGCTCCGAGGCCGCCGGGGCCGATCCTGCGGCAGGGCGCCGCCGTCGCGGGCCCTGGTGCGCGGCGCGCATCGCGAGCGATCGCGCGCCCCTCGCGGCATACGCCGGACGCGGCCCCGATCCCGGGCGTCGTCCCCGGCCGCCGCATCGCCGTCCGCCTGCCCGAGGCGACCGCGGGCGCGGTGGGCGCGCGGTCACGTCGGCGGGCGCGGCTCTCGTTCACGAGACGGGGACCGGAGGCGCCGCCCATTGCCTCGCCGGCGACGTTCGGCGTAAGCGCGCCGCCATGACTGACCTCGTCCCGATCCGGCGCGCGCTCCTTTCGGTCAGCGACAAGCGCGGCCTGGTCGCGCTCGCGCACGCGCTGCTGGCGCACGGGGCGACGCTGATCTCGACCGGCGGCTCGGCCACCGTTCTGCGCGACGCCGGTCTCGCGGTCACCGACGTGTCGGAGGTCACCGGATTTCCCGAGATCCTCGACGGGCGCGTGAAGACGCTGCTGCCGGCGATCCATGGCGGCATCCTCGCGCGCCGCGACGACCCGTCGCACCTGTCGGCGCTCGAGGCGCACGGCATCGCGCCGATCGACCTCGTGGTGGTGAACCTTTACCCGTTCGAGGCGACCGTCGCCGCCGGCAGGCCCGACGCCGCCTGCATCGAGCACATCGATATCGGCGGCCCGGCGCTGATCCGCGCCGCGGCGAAGAACCACGCGCACGTCGCCGTGCTCACCGCGCCGGAGCAGTACGAGGCGTTCGCCGCCGAGCTCGCCGACGCGCACGGCACGCGTCTCGCGACCAGGCGCCGCCTCGCCGCCGAGGCCTATGCGGCGACCGCCGCCTACGATGCCGCGATCGCCGGCTGGTTCGCGCCGAAGGTCGCCGCCGGGCCGGAGGATGTGCCGTCGCGCGTGCTGTTCGGCGGCCGGCTCAAGGAGGTCCTCCGCTACGGCGAGAACCCGCACCAGCGCGCGGCCTTCTATGTCGGCGGCCCGACGCGGCCCGGCGTCGCGACCGCGACGCAGCTGCAGGGCAAGTCGCTGTCCTACAACAACCTCAACGACACCGACGCCGCGTTCGAGGCGGTCGCCGAGTTCGACGCGCCCGCCTGCGTCATCGTCAAGCACGCGAACCCGTGCGGCGTCGCCGTCGCCGCGACGCCGCACGAGGCCTGGCGGCTCGCGCTGCGCGCCGATCCGGTGTCGGCGTTCGGCGGCATCGTGGCGCTCAACCGGCCGCTCGACCGCGAGACCGCCGACGCGATCGGCGGCATCTTCACCGAGGTGATCGTGGCCCCCGACGCGACCGCGGACGCCCGCGCGGCGCTCGGGAAGCGGAAGAACCTCCGGCTCCTGGTCACCGGCGCGCTACCCGATCCGCTGGCGCCCGGCGAGGTCGTGCGCTCGGTCGCCGGCGGCTTCCTCGTCCAGGGGCGCGACACCGGCCGGCTCACGGCGGCCGATCTCCGCGTGGTGACGCGCCGCGCGCCCGACGCGCGCGAGATCGCCGACCTCGTGTTCGCGTTCCGCGTCGCCAAGCACGTGAAGTCGAACGCCATCGTCTACGCGCGCGACGGGGCCACGATCGGCATCGGCGCCGGCCAGATGAGCCGGCTCGACAGCGCGCGCATCGCGGCGAGCAAGGGTCGCGACGCGGCGCGCGCGGCCGGCGCCGAGACCCTGCTCGCCGGCAGCGTCGCGGCGTCGGACGCGTTCTTCCCGTTCGCCGACGGGCTCGAGGAGATCGTCGCCGCCGGCGCGCGCGCGGTGATCCAGCCGGGCGGCTCGGTCCGCGACGCCGAGGTGATCGAGGCGGCCGACGCGGCGGGGCTCGCGATGGTGTTCACCGGCATGCGGCATTTCCGGCACTGAGGCGGTCGGGCGCGCGCGCCGCGTCCGGATCTCGCCGAACGACCGCCGCCTGACCGGCAATCGCGGAGGGGGCTCGTCGCGCTCGCGGCGACCCCGCCGCGAGCGCTTCACATTCGCCGCCGCCGATGCCACCAAGGGCGTCATGCTTCGGCGCCGCATCCTCCTCCTCATGGCCGCGTCCGGCCTCGCCGCGAGGCCGGACCTCGCGCGCGCCGACGCGGTCGCGGCGGCGCTGACGCCGGCCGAGCAGGGCTGGATCGCCCGGATCGAGGCGACCCTCAACGCGCTCACCACGTTGAAGGCGCGCTTCCTGCAGATCGACGCGCAGGGCCGCACCACCGGCGGCACCGCCTGGCTCGATCGGCCCGGCCGGATGCGCTTCGAATACGCCAAGCCGAGCGGCCTGCTGCTGGTCGCCGACGGCGCCGACGTGATCTTCCATGACCCGAAGCTCGACCAGACCACGCGGATCCCGCTCGGCCGCACGCCGCTCGGCCTGCTGCTCGCGCCGCACATCGCGCTCTCGGGCGACGTCACGGTCACCGCCTTCACGACGGGCGCGGGGTCGGTGGCGGCGACGCTCGAACGGACCGCGGCGGCGGGCGACGGCAGCCTCACGCTGGTGTTCTCGACCGCGCCGTTCGCGCTCCGCTCCTGGTCGGTGGTCGACGCGCAGGGCCGCGAAACGCGTGTCGACCTCTACGACGTGGTGCTCGGCGGCGACTTCCCGCCGAGCCTGTTCACCTTCAAAGACGACAGCAACGGGTGACCGCGCGACCTTGAAGCCCCTCGTCGGAATCACGTGCTGCAACAAGGCGGTCGGCGAGTACGCCACCCGCAACCACGCCGCGTCCGACGCCTACGTGCGCGCGACCGACAGGGTGGTCGGCGCCGCACCCGTGCTGGTGCCCGCGAACGGCGAGCGGGCCGACATCGAGACGCTGGTCGCCAAGCTCGACGGCCTGATCCTGACCGGCAGCCGCTCGAACGTCGATCCGTCGCTGTATGGCGGTCCCGCCCATCCGGCCGGCACGCCGGTCGATCCGAAGCGCGACGCCGTCACGATGGCGCTGATCCGGGCCGCGATCGCCCACCGACTGCCGGTGCTCGCGATCTGCCGCGGGTTCCAGGAGCTGAACGTCGCCCTCGGCGGCACGCTGCACCAGCGGCTGCAGGACCTGCCGGGGCGGCTCGACCATTCCGCGCCGCGCAGCCCGGACGCCGCCGTGCGGGTCGCCAAGAGACACTCGGTCACGCTCGCGCCGGGGGGCACGCTGCGACGCCTGCTCGCGCCGCGGGACACCGTGATGGTCAACTCGCTGCACAACGAGGGCGTCGATCGCCTGGCGCCCGGGCTTTCGATCGAGGCCACCGCGCCGGACGGCACGGTCGAGGCGGTGCGCGTGACGGAGGCGCCTGGCTGGACGCTCGGTCTTCAATGGCATCCGGAGAGCGATGCCGAGATCGATGCGGCCTCGCGCGCGATCTTCTCCGCCTTCGGCGAGGCCGTGCGGTCCCGGCGTGGCGGCTGACGCCGCCGTCCTCCACGGCCTCGACCACCTGCTGCGCGAATACGGCGCCGGCCTCGTCGGTGTGACGGTCGGTCTCGAGGCGATGGGCCTGCCGCTGCCGGGCGAGAGCATGGTGATCGGTGCTGCGATCTACTGTGCAACCACCCACCAGCTGTCGATCGTGACCGTGCTCGCCGCCGCCGCCGCCGGCGCGGTGCTCGGTGACAATGCCGGCTACCTGATCGGCCGCTCGATCGGCTTTCGCGTGCTCGCCCGCTACGGGCGACGCATCGGGCTGAGCGAGGACCGTTTGCTGCTCGGCCGCCACCTGTTCCGCCGCTACGGCGGCTCGGTGGTGTTCGTCGGCCGCTTCGTGGCCGTGCTGCGCACCTTCGTCGCCCTGCTCGCCGGCGCCAACCGGATGGGTTGGGGACGCTTCCTGCTCTGGAACGCCGCGGGGGGCGTCGTCTGGACCGTGGGTTACGGAACCGCGGCCTATCTCGCCGGCGAGGCGATCCGCCGCGTCGAAGGACCTGTCGGTCTGGCGATCGCCGCGATCGCGGTTCCGATGGTGATCGCCGCCGTGGTGATGGTCAGGCGACACGAGGCGCGGCTGATCGACGACGCGAAACGCGACGAAGGTCTCCAATCCTGAAGGCGAGATGGTTCGCCGAAGTGCGGCCGCGTCGGAGGAAGGGAGCGCAGAGACGCGAAAACGCCGTGTCCGCTCTTTAACTTTCCTTTGGCCCCGCCTTTTGTTACGTGTAAGTTGTAAATCGCTGAACGATTACGCCAAGTCTGGAACAAAGACATGATCGTACGCACGGGTCGGCCGGGTCGGCCGCGGGAATTCGACATCGAGGACGCCACGCGGGACGCCATGGAGGTGTTCTGGCGCAGCGGCTACCACGCGACGTCCCTTCCCGATCTGATCGAGGGCATGGGTCTGACGCGCGGCAGCATCTACAAGGCCTACACCGACAAGCGATCGATCTATCTCGCGGCGCTCGACACCTATGTCGACGAGCACCTCGCCCGCGTCGAGGAGAAGCTCGACCGCACCGACAAGCGGCTGGCGATCCGCGACGTGCTGCTGATGAAGGCGCGCGAGCACGCGGCCAGCGAGGGCGAGAAGGGATGCTTCGTCACCGCCGCCGCGGTGGAGATGCTTCCCGACGATGCGGAGGTCGCCAAGCGCGCCGCGCGGTCGCACGCCGGCATCGAGCGTCTGCTCGCCGACGCCATCGCGTCGGGCAAGCGGGACGGCTCGATCACGTCGTCGACGCCGACGCCGGTACTCGCCCGCACGCTGCTGTGCATGATCGAGGGCATGTCGGTGCTCGGCAAGCTCGGTCCGAGCGAGCGCGCCAATCGCAAGATGGTCGAACTCGCGATGACCCTGCTGGATTGACAGGTTTCCTGACCGGTGCGCGGCGCCGGCCAGGATCCGTCACACGACCCGGCACCGAGCGCCGGTCCCGGTCAGTCGTCCCGCCGGCAGTGGGCGCCGGTCAGGCAAGCTGATCCGCCGGCGGCGCGAACCGTCAGGAAATCTGACCGACCTGACCGCGATGCCGGAGCAGGTGGTCGAGGATCACCAGCGCGACCATCGCCTCGCCGACCGGCACCGCGCGGATGCCGACGCAGGGATCGTGACGCCCGGTGGTCCGCACCTCGACCTCGCCGCCGCCGCGGTCGACCGAGCGGAGCGCGGTCGCGATCGAGCTCGTCGGCTTGACCGCGAAGCGCGCGACGACCGGCGCACCCGTCGCGATGCCGCCGAGAATGCCGCCGGCGTGGTTGGCGAGAAAGGCGATGCCGCCTGCCTCGTCCCGCCGCAGCTCGTCGGCGTTCGTGTCGCCGCGCGCGCGGGCGGACGCGAACCCGTCGCCGATCTCGACGCCCTTGACCGCGTTGATCCCCATCAGGGCTGCGGCGAGATCGGCGTCGAGCTTGCCGTAGACCGGCGCGCCGATCCCTGCCGGCACGCCGGACGCGGTCACCTCGACCACCGCGCCGAGCGAGGACCCGTCCGCCCGCGCCGCGTCGAGCAGCGCTTCCCAGCGGGTCGCGGCGCGCGCGTCCGGGCAGAAGAACGCGTTGCGGTCGATCTCCCGGTCGTCATGCGCGTCGCGGTCGATGTCGTCGCCGCCCATCTGCACGAGCGCGCCGCGCACCGCGAAGCGATCGCCGGTCAGCGCGGCGAGCACGCGGCGCGCGACGGCGCCGGCGGCGACGCGCGACGCGGTCTCGCGCGCCGAGGCGCGGCCGCCGCCGCGCGGATCGCGGTGCCCGTATTTCAGGTCGTAGGTGAGATCGGCGTGGCCGGGCCGGTAGCGCCCGGCGATCGCCGCGTAATCGGTCGAGCGCTGGTCCAGATTGTCGATCGCGATCGCGATCGGCGTGCCGGTGGTGCGCCCCTCGTGCACACCCGACAGGATGCGCGCCTCGTCGGGCTCGCGGCGCTGGGTCGTGAAGCGGCTCTGCCCGGGCCGGCGCCGGTCGAGGAAAGGCTGGATGTCCGCCTCGCCGAGCGCCACGCCAGGCGGGCAGCCGTCGATCACGCAGCCGATCGCCGGCCCGTGGCTTTCGCCCCAGGTGGTGACCGTGAACAGGTGGCCGAACCGGTTGTGCGACATGCGGGACCTGCGTCGTCGGGGGATCAGTCGCCGCTGACGGCGATGTCCGGCGCCTTCGGGTTCTTCATGCCCACCGTGTGATAACCGCAATCGACGTGGTGCACCTCGCCGGTCACCCCGGACGCGAGGTCGGACAGCAGATAAAGGCCGGCGCCGCCGACCTCCTCGGTGGTGATGTTGCGCTCGAGCGGCGCGTTGAGCTGGTTCCATTTCAGGATGTAGCGGAAATCGCCGATGCCGCTCGCCGCCAGGGTCTTGATCGGGCCGGCGCTGATCGCGTTGACACGGATCCCGTCCGCGCCGAGATCGGCGGCGAGGTAGCGCACGCTCGCCTCGAGCGCCGCCTTGGCGACGCCCATGACGTTGTAGTGCGGCATCCAGCGTTCGGCGCCGAGATAGGTGAGCGTCAGCATCGCGCCGCCCCCCTTCATCATCGCCGCCGCCCGGCGCGCGACCGCCGTGAAGGAGTAGGCCGAGATGTCGAGCGCGGTCAGGAAGGCGTCGCGCGGCGTGTCGACGTAGCGTCCGCGCAGATACTGCTTGTCGGCCCAGCCGATGGCGTGGACGAGGAAGTCGATCGAGCCCCACTCGGCTTCGATCCGCGCGAAGGCCTCGTCGATCGCCGCATCGTCGCCGACGTCGCAGGGCAGCACGAGGCTCGCACCGATGCTGTCGGCGAGAGGGCGCACCCGCTTGCCGAGCGCCTCGCCCTGGTAGGTGAAGGCGCAGGCGCCACCCTGGGCGGCGATCGCGGCGGCGATGCCCCAGGCGATCGAACGGTCGTTCGCGACACCCATCACCACGCCGCGCTTGCCGGCCATCAGCGTGCCCGTGACCGGGGCGGCGCTCTCGGTTTCGACGCCGTCTGGCATGGAGATGTCTCCGGGGTTGGCCGCGTCGCGCAGGCTCGTCAAGTGGGGTCGGCCGTCCTCGCACGACGGGTTGGCGTCCACAAGTATGGCACGGAAGGTCACCGGCGAGCGTCAGGGGGATGCAGGACATGGACGACGACGACGCGCCGATCGGCGATGCGCGCGACCCGCTGGCGTTGTTCGACGCCTGGTTCGAGGCCGCCGGCGGGACGGAGCCGAACGACCCCAACGCGGTCTACGTCGCGACCGCGACGGCGGACGGCTTGCCCTCGGTCCGCACCGTGCTGCTCAAGGCGCATGACGGGCGCGGCTTCGTCTTCTACACCAATTTCGGCAGCCGGAAGGGCGGCGAGATCGCCGCCAATCCGCGCGCGTCGCTGCTGTTCCACTGGAAAACCCAGCGCCGCCAGGTGCGGATCGAAGGCACGCTCGCGCCGGTCGCCGACGACGAGGCCGACCGCTACTACGCGTCCCGCGACCGCGTGTCGCGCCTCGGCGCGCACGCGTCGCTGCAATCGCAGCCGCTCGACCGCCGCGAGACGCTGATCGCGCGGCTCGCCGACGCCGACGCGCGCTATGGGGGCGACGAGATCCCGCGTCCCGCGCACTGGTCGGGCTTCCGTCTCGCGCCATGCCGCTTCGAGTTCTGGCAGGACATGCCCCACAGGCTGCATGATCGTCTCGTCTTCGAGCCGACCGAGGCCGGGCACGGCTGGAGCACGCACCGGATATATCCCTGAGGGTCCCATGACGCCGATCCGACGCATCATCCTGCCGCTCAACGGCACGGGAACCGGCCAGGCCGCACTGGCGACCGCGCTCCTGGTCGCGCGACAGTTCAACGCGCACGTGACCGCGCTGCACGTCCGCGCCGACAGTCGCGAGGTGGCGCCGCTGGCCGGCGAGGGCCTGTCGGGCGCCATGGTCGAGGAGATGATGTCGGCCGCCGAGCGCGAGACCACGGCGCGTTCGGCCCAGGTGACCGCCGGCTTCGAGGCGTTCGTCCGCGCGCACTGCGTGGCACCCGGCGAGGCCCGCTACGACCAGGAGGTGCCCTCGGCGGCGCTCCGCACCATCGTCGGCCGCGAGGACGACATGGTCGCGCAGGCGACGCGGCTCGCCGACCTCGCGGTGGTGCCGCACCCGGACGCCGCCGAGCTCTCGTCCTCGGACGCGCTGCACGCGGTGCTGTTCGACAGCGGCCGCCCGGTGGTCGTGGCGCCGAAGCGCGAGCCGACCACGCTCGGCCGCCGCGTCGCGATCGCCTGGAACGGCTCGGCGGAATCGGCCACCGCCGTGCTCGCCTGCATGCCCTGGCTGGTGCGCGCCGACGCGGTGCGGGTGCTGCACTCGCCCGCCTACCAGCGCCGCGGCCCGTCGGCCGACGAGCTGCTCGGCTATCTCCGCCTGCACGGCGTCGACGCCGACACCGCCGAGTTCCGCCCGATCGACCGCGAAACCGGCGCCGGCCTGCTGGCCGGCGCGCGCGCGTTCGGCGCCGACATGATGTGCCAGGGCGCCTACTCGCACTCGCGGCTGCGCCAGCTGATCCTCGGCGGCGTCACCCGGCACGTGCTGGAATTCGCGGACCTGCCGGTGCTGATGTGCCGCTGACGGCGGTTCGCCGGTCGGGGACGGAACGCCGGCCCTGACGCGGCGCTCGACCGAGCCCGGTCGGACCGTCCGAGACCGATCCCGCGCCGACCGCCTGCCCCGGGCTCGGGGCGGCGTTGCCGGCCGAGGCGACCGGACGTGTCGCGGCGGCGCGCCCGACATCCGCGTCGACAAGGACGCCTGAGCTTCGGGCACGGAGCGCGGCGCTCGATCCGTCGCTGCCGCGAGGCGCCACATCGTCCGGAACAGGCGCGCGGCGGTCGGCGGCGTGGGAGCGCTGCCCACGCGCCCCCGCTCGTGGCGCACGCGCGGTCCATCGGGCCGGACCGACGCGCTCGCGACACGCCGCCGGCGTCGCGAGAACGGCGCCCGGGTCACGGTCGACCCGGCGCGCGGCCCCCCAGTTCTTCGATCCGATGGCGCTCCCGTCCGGCGCGCGCCGCCGACCACGGGCCGCCTGACGACCGGAAGGGGGCGGCTCCCGCCATCGCGCCTCGACCCCGTCGCGCGCGCATCCGACGAGCCGGTCGCCGACGCCGTCCGTGGCCGCGATTTCGGGCGCGCGGTTCCGGGTGTCCCGAGGCGATCCGGTGCGGTTCGGGGCGGCGCCGAGGCATCATCCGCCGTGACGCGGGTTCCCCGCGCGTGGCATCGTGACCGCGGGCCGCATGCGATCGCAGCACGCCCGGCCCGTCCGACCCGACGGGCGAGGCAGTCCGGCGCGGCGAAGAACCGGCCGACACGAAGAAAGCGGCAGAAAAACAGGAGGAACAATGGATCAGGTTCTCAACACCCACCGCCCGAGCGCGCCCGTGCAGCGCTTCCTCGAAGGCAATCTCGGCCTGCTGATCGACGGCGCATGGCGCGACGCCGCGTCCGGCAAGCGGTTCGACGTCTACGATCCGGCGACCGGCGGCACGACCACGACGGTCGCCGAGGCCGACGCCGAGGACGTGGATCGCGCCGTCGCCGCGGCGCGGCGTGCGCTCGAGAGCGGCCCGTGGTCGCGGATGAAGCCGGCCGAACGCACCGGCCTGCTCAACCGTCTCGCCGATCTGATGGAGGCGCACGCGCAGGAATTCGCCGAGATCGAGGCGCTCGACAACGGCAAGCCGGTGACGGTCGCGGCCGCCGCCGACGTGCCGGGCGCGATCGCGATGTTCCGCTACATGGCGGGTTGGGCGACCAAGCTGGTCGGCACCACCATCCCGCTCTCGGCGCCCGGCAACTACCACGCCTACACGCTGCGCGAGCCGGTCGGCGTCGTCGGCCAGATCATCCCTTGGAACTTCCCGCTGCTGATGGCGGCCTGGAAGCTCGCGCCGGCGCTCGCCGCCGGCTGCACCTGCGTGCTCAAGACGGCGGAGCAGACGCCGCTCTCGGCGATCCGCCTCGGCCAGCTGATCGTGGAGGCCGGCTTCCCGCCCGGCGTGGTCAACATCCTCGCGGGCTTCGGCGAGACCGCGGGCGCGGCGCTCGCCAATCACATGGACGTCGACAAGATCGCGTTCACCGGCTCGACCGAGGTCGGCAAGCTGATCGCCAAGGCGGCGACCGGCAACCTCAAGAAGGTCTCGCTCGAGCTCGGCGGCAAGTCGCCGGTGATCGTGTTCGACGACGCCGACCTTTCCCGCACCATCCCGGGCGTCGCGTCCGGCATCTTCTTCAACCACGGCCAGACCTGCTGCGCCGGGTCGCGCCTCTACGTGCACGAGAGAATGTTCGACCAGGTGGTCGAGGGCATCGCGGGAGAAGCGAAGAAGATCCGCCTCGGGCACGGGCTCGACCCGCAGACCGAGATGGGGCCGCTGGTCAGCCAGGAGCAGTTCGATCGGGTGACCGGCTATATCGAGGCCGGCCGCGGCGAGGGTGCCCGCGTCGCCACCGGCGGCGAGCGTCACGGCGGGGCCGGCTACTTCGTGCAGCCGACGATCCTCGCCGATACCGGCCCTGACATGAAGGTCGTCAGGGAAGAGATCTTCGGGCCGGTGCTCTGCGCCGAGCGCTTCTCGGACGCCGACATCGACCGTCTCGCCGCGCTGGCGAACAAGACCGATTTCGGCCTCGCCGCGAGCGTGTGGACGCAGGACGTGAGCCTCGCCCACAGGATGGCGTCCCGCATCAAGGCCGGTACGGTGTGGGTGAACTGCCACAACATCTTCGACGCGGCGCTGCCGTTCGGCGGCTACAAGCAGTCCGGCTGGGGCCGCGAGATGGGCGAGTTCGTGTTCCAGAACTACACCGAGACGAAGGCGGTGACGATCGCCCTCTGACGCACGCGACACGGGGGCTCTGCCGCGGTGCGGCGGGGCCCTCCCTTACGCTTCCACCAGAACGAAGCGATGGCCGTCCGGGTCGCACAGGGTCGCGGCGCGCCGACCGTCCGCCTGCCCGACCGCGTAGCGCGACACGAAGCGCAGGCGCGCCTCGCGGGCCGCGTCGATCACCGCGTCGAGATCGGCGACCGCCAGCACGGTGCGGGTGGCCGCGACATCGTTGCTCGCGGCGTCGACCGGGATCGGCCGCCCGGTCGCCGGGATGCGGTTGCACAACAGTTCGAGATGCGGCCCCGAGGCGTCGGACGGCTCCAGCGCCGTCACCTCGACGACCGCGTTGAAGCTGCCGTCGAGCGCCTCCTGCTCCGGCCCGACATTCAGCGAGCGCGCGCCGACCGCGAACCCGAGCAGCGCGGTCGCGAACGCTTCCGTGCGTCCGGTGTCGCCGACCGCGATCGCCGTGTGGTCGATGCCGAGCACCTCGCCACCCGCCGCCCGCGCGCGCCACTTCGCCGGCACGCTTCCGGCCGGAAAGGCCAGCAGCTCGATCGGGTGGCCCTCCGGATCGCGGAGCTTGATCGCGGTCACGCCGCCCGAGCGCGCCGGCAGCGTCACCGGATCGTGGGCGCCGACCGGCACGGCCCCGGCCGCGCGGGCGCGCGACCAGGCGGCCGCGATGTCGGCGGTGACGAGCGCGAAATGCTGGAACCAGAGATCGTTGCTGCGGCTCGACGCGGGGTAGGGCGCGCCGGGACGGTCGAAGGCGGCGAGCTCCACCCGCTCGTCGCCGAGCCGGAGCGTGCGGATCGTGGCGTCGGCGTCGCGTAGGCCGACCAGCCTCGCCCAGGCCTCGCCGGTCGCGCGTCGCTCGGCCTCGACCGCGAAGCCGAACGCGTCGGCGTAGAAGCGCGCGGCACGGTCGAGGTCGCCGACCGTGAGCGCGACGCGCTCGATCCGGACCGCGCTCACGCGCCCGGCCCCGACCCTGGCCCAGATCCTGGCCCCGATCCAGGCCAGGTCGCGCCGCGCCGGTTGAGGAAGATCGCGAACAGCGTGTCCGATCCCGCGATGAACAGGCGGTTCCTGGCGGGCCCGCCCCAGGCGACGTTCGCGACCGTGCGCGGCACCTTGACCTTGCCGAGCAACGCGCCGTCCGGTGCCACGCAGTGGACGCCGTCCGCGGCCGAGCTCCAGAGATTGCCGTCCTCGTCGACCGCGAACCCGTCGGCGTAGCCGGGCGCGATCTCGTGGAACACCGCGCCGCCCGAGAGACGGCCGTCGGGCGCGACGTCGAACGCGCGGATGAATTGCTGCGGCGGCGCGTCGCCGGCCTGGTCGCCCGTCTCGGCGACGTAGAGGCGGCGCTCGTCGGGCGAGAAGGCGAGCCCGTTCGGCCCGTCGAACTGCTCCGACACGGCGTCGAGCCGGTCGGTCTCGGGATCGAGCCGGTAGACGCGAGGCCGCTGCTCGGACACCTGCCGGCCGCCCTCGTAATCGGTCTGGATGCCGTAGAGCGGATCGCTGAACCAGATCGTGCCGTCGCTCTTGACCACGACGTCGTTCGGCGCGTTCAGCCGCTTGCCGTCGAACCGGTCGGCGAGCGTGGTCACCCGCCCGTCATGCTCGATCCGGAAGATGCCGCGATCGCGGTGCGAGCAGAACACCACGCGGCCCTGCCGGTCGAGCGCCTGGCCGTTGGCGTAGTGCGACGGTTGGCGGAAGACGGCGATCCCGTCCTCCTCCGACCAGCGCATCGTGCGGTCGCGCGGCAGATCCTGGAACAGGAGCGCGTTCCAGGCGCCGACCCAGACCGGCCCCTCGGTCCAGCGAAACCCCGTCGCCAGCGTCTCGAGCGACGCGTTGCCGAGCAGGTAGTGCCTGAAGCGCGGCGCGTGGATCTCGAACCCGTCCATGGTCGTCCGAACGCGGCGGCCCTGCCCCGGTTGTCGGACGAGGGGCGCCTTGACTTCGGGACCCGCCGGTCGCAACTGTCGCTCACCGGATTATGCTCATTCCGAGCATAAAGGATCGTCTTCCCGATGAACCTCCCGCTTTCCCGCGAGCTGCTCGAGCGCCTGGCCCCGATCTACGCGCGCATGCGCGACGTGGTGCCGCCGATCGAGTGGGCGAGCCACGCCGAAGACGTCGACGCGATCCTGCGCCTCAAGCGCGAGCGGAACGCGGTCGTGCTGGCGCACAACTACCAGACGCCGGAGATCTTTCACGGCGTCGCCGACATCACCGGCGACAGCCTGCTGCTGGCCCGCGAGGCCGCGCGCACCGATGCCGACGTGATCGTCGTCGCCGGCGTGCACTTCATGGGCGAGACCGCGAAGCTGCTGAACCCGTCGCGCACGGTGATCGTGCCCGACCACCGCGCCGGCTGCTCGCTCGCCGACAGCATCACCGCCGAAGACGTGCGCGGTCTCCGGCGCCGCTATCCGGGCCGGCCGGTGATCACCTACGTGAACACCTCGGCCGCCGTGAAGGCCGAGAGCGACATCTGCTGCACGTCGGGCAACGCCGTGCGCGTGGTCGAGAGCCTCGGCGTGCCCGAGGTGCTGATGATCCCGGACGAGTTCCTCGCCCGCAACGTGCAGAAGAGCACGTCGGTCCGGATCATCCCGTGGCACGGCCACTGCGAGGTGCACGAGCGCTTCACGCCCGCCGACGTGCGCGACTTCCGCGACGCGAACCCGGGCGTGGTCGTGCTCGCGCATCCCGAATGCCCGCCCGAGGTGGTCGAGGCGGCCGACATGGCGGGCTCGACCGCGCACATGGCCGACTGGGTGGCGCTGCACCGTCCGGAAACGGCGCTGCTGCTCACCGAGTGCTCGATGAGCGACAACGTGGCGGTGATGAACCCCGGCACCCGCTTCGTGCGGCCGTGCAATCTTTGCCCGCACATGAAGCGCATCACGCTCGGCAACATCCGTCATGCGCTCGAGACGCTCGAAGGCGCGATCGTGGTCGACGACGACGTCGCCGCCCGGGCCCGCCTCGCCGTCGAGCGCATGCTGGCGGTGGCGTGATGGCCCGCGCCCTTTCGTCGGCCATGGCGACCGTCGATGCCGGCGGCCCGGTGATCGTCGGTGGCGGTCTCGCCGGCCTTTCGGCGGCGCTCGCGCTCGCACCCCGCCGCTGCGTCGTGGTCGCCGCCGACACGCTCGGCACCGGCGCGTCCACCGGCTGGGCGCAGGGCGGCATCGCGGCCGCGGTCGGCGCCGACGACGACGCGGCACTGCATCTCGCCGACACGCTCGCCGCCGCCGACGGCCTCGCCGATGACGCCGCGGCGCGGGCCATCCTCGAGCAGGGGCCGGCGGCGATCGCCCGCCTCGCGGGCTTCGGCGTCGCGTTCGACCGCGACGCCGCCGGCGCCTACCGGCTCGGTCTCGAGGCCGCGCATTCGCGCCGCCGGATCGTCCACGCCGAGGGCGACGGCACCGGCCGCGCGGTTCTCCGCGCCATCGTCGCGCGCGTCCGGGCGACGCCGTCGATCCGGGTGATCGAGGGCCGGGTCGCGCGCGGCATCGTGCGCGACGACGCCGGCGCCGTCGCCGGCCTCCTGCTCGCGGGCGCCGGCGGCGAGGGCGCGATCCTGCTGCGGACGACCGACGTGGTGCTCGCGACCGGTGGTCTCGCTTCGCTTTGGGCGCACACCACGAACCCGATCGGCGCGGTGGGGCGCGGTCTCGCGCTCGCCGCCGAGGCGGGCGCGGCGCTCGGCGAGCTCGAATTCGTGCAGTTCCACCCGACCGCGATCGATGCCGGGCGCGATCCGATGCCGCTCGCCTCCGAGGCGATCCGCGGCGAAGGGGCGACGCTGATCGACGAGAACGGCGACCGCTTCATGCTCGATTGCGGCGAGGCGAGGGGACGCGCGGAGCTCGCGCCGCGGGACGTCGTGTCGCGCGCCGTCGCGCGCCACCTCGCCGCCGGCCATCGCGTGTTCCTCGACGCCCGGACGGCGCTCGGCGCCCGCTTCGCCGACCATTTCCCGTCCGTCACCGCGCTCTGCCGCGACGCCGGGATCGATCCCGTGTCGCAGCCGATCCCGATCCGCCCGGCCGCGCACTACACGATGGGCGGCGTCGTGGTCGATGCCGACGGACGCAGCACGGTCGACGGCCTGCACGCCGCCGGCGAGGCCGCGGCGACCGGACTGCACGGCGCGAACCGCCTGGCCAGCAACTCGCTGCTCGAGGCGGCGGTCACCGGCGAGCGCGTCGGCCGGCTGCTGCGCGAGGCCGACGCGCGGCCTCCCGGCGCGATCGACATCGCCGCCGTCGGCGCGCTCGCGTCGGCCGCGCCGGCGACCGGCACGGGCCCGATCCGTCCGCTGATGCAGCAGGGCTTCGGCGTGCTCCGCGACGCCGCCGGCATGCGGGCGGCACGGCGCTCGCTCGAGGCGCTGCGCGCCGACCCGTCGGTCGACACGCTCGCGCTCAGGGCGGCGACGCTCGTCGCCGACGCGGCGCTGTCCCGCACGGAAAGCCGCGGCGCGCACGCCCGGACCGACCATCCGGACCACGCGGCGGTCGCGATCCGCACCACCGTCACCGACCACGCACCCGCCGAGTGGAGCCCGCCGCATGCTGCCCGACATCATCGTCGCGCCGATCGTCGACCAGGCGCTCGCTGAGGATCTCGGCCGCGCCGGCGACCTCACCGCGAACGCGGTGGTGGCCGCCGACGCGGTCGCGAGCCTCGGCATCGTCGCCCGCGAGCACGGCGTGCTCGCGGGGCTGCAGCCGGCCCGCCTCGCCTTCACGCGTCTCGATCCGAAGGTGGAGGTGAGG
The DNA here is from genome assembly GCA_965199345.1 of Acetobacteraceae bacterium. Classification (GTDB taxonomy): domain Bacteria; phylum Pseudomonadota; class Alphaproteobacteria; order Acetobacterales; family Acetobacteraceae; genus CAXTPV01. The sequence continues at coordinate 2,997,814 of CBDARA010000002.1, read as the reverse complement.
CCGTTGCTCGCCGACGGCGACGCGCTCGCGCCGGGTGCGGTCGTCGCGACCGTGCACGGACCGGCCCGAAGCCTGCTCACGGCCGAGCGGACCGCGCTCAACTTCCTCGGCCATCTGAGCGGGGTCGCGACCGGCACCGCGAGCCTCGTGCGCGCCGTGCGGCACACGAAGGCGCGCATCACCGACACCAGGAAGACGATGCCTGGCCTGCGCGCGCTGCAGAAGGAGGCGGTGCGCCTCGGCGGCGGCCACAATCACCGCTTCGGCCTCGACGACGCGATCCTGATCAAGGACAACCACGTGGCGCTCGCCGGCGGCGTCGCCGAGGCGGTGCGCCGGGCGCGCGACGCCGCGGGCCACATGGTCAGGATCGAGCTCGAGGTCGACACGCTCGGCGAACTCGAGACCGCGCTCGCGCTCGGCGTCGACCTGGTGCTGCTCGACAACATGGACCTGCCGACGCTTCGCGAGGCGGTGCGCCTGACCGCCGGCCGCGCGACGCTGGAGGCGTCGGGCCGGGTCACGCCGGACACCGCCCCCGGCATCGCCGAGACCGGCGTGGATTTGATTGCGGTCGGCTGGCTGACGCACAGCGCCAAGGTGCTGGATCTCGGCCTGGATTTCGGCTGAACGCCGGGTGGTCTTCGAGAATGAGGGATTGCAAAGGCTCCGCCTTTGCTGGGGTCCAGGGGCAAAGCCCCTGGCCTTTGCAACCCGCCCTCTGCTCCGAGGTTTGTGAAGCCGCAACTCCGGAGCGCCACGCCATGGCCGAGCAGGTCGCGATCGTCACCGGAGGCACCGGCGGGCTCGGCTACGAGACCGCGCGCGGTCTCGCGGCGAGGGGTCTGTCGGTCATCGTCGCGGGCCGGGACCCGGCCAAGGGCGAAGCGGCGGTCGGGCGCATCAAGCGCGACACCGGCCGCGACGCCCGTTTCGTCGCGCTCGACCTCGCGCGCCTCGACGCCGTGCGCGACTTCGCGTCCCGCATCGAGGCGGTCGACATCCTGGTCAACAACGCCGGCCTGATGGCGCCGCCGACGCGGCAGATCACGGCGGACGGGTTCGAGATCCAGTTCGGCGTCAACTATCTCGGCCATTTCGTGCTGACGGCGCTGCTGCTGCCGCATCTGCTCGCGAGCGAGGCGGGCGGCCGGGTGGTGTCGGTGTCGAGCCTCGCCCATCGCGGCGCGCGGCTCCGCTTCGACGACCTGCAATCGGAGCACGGCTACCGGCCGATGCGTGTCTACGGCCAGAGCAAGCTCGCGATGCTGGTGTTCGCGCTCGAACTGCAGCGCCGGGCGAGCGCGCACGGGACGCGGCTCAAGAGCGTCGCCGCGCATCCGGGCTGGGCGCGGACTGACATCATCCGGGTCGGCGATCAGGAGCCCGGTCCGCGCCGGGTGGCGATGACGGTCGCGCGGTCGTCCTTCAACGCGGTCGCGCAATCGGCGCTCGACGGCGCGCGGCCGATCCTGGAGGCGGCGATCTCGCCCGACATCCTCGGCGGCGCCTATCTCGGTCCGTCGGGCTTCGGCGAGATACGCGGCCCGTCGGCGCCGGCGCGCATCATGCCGCAGGCGTGGGACGCCGACGCCGCGCGCCGCCTGTGGACGGTGTCCGAGCAACTGGGCAAGACGGTCTTCGCCTGGCCGGCGGCCGAACGCGCGCCGGCCGGCGTGCCGTGACCGCGACGGCGGGGCTGCGCGCGCCCGAAGTCGAGGAGCGCGATGCCGGCCACGATCGCGGCGTGGTCTCGCGACGCGATGCGTTCCGCGGCCTGTCGGCCTTTCCGGTCACGCCGCAGGACGAGGGCGGCCGAGTCGACACCGAGGCGCTCGGCCGCATCCTCCGGCGTCTGGCGGAGGCCGGCGTGTCGTCGGTGGGCCTGCTCGGCTCGACCGGATCGGCCGTCTACCTCGAGCGCGCCGAGCGGCGTCGTGCGATCGAGACGGCGGTCGACGTGCTCGGCGGCGCGGTGCCGCTCCTGGTCGGTATCGGGGCGCTCCGCACCGCGGACGCGATCGGCCACGGCGAGGACGCGCGCGCGATCGGCGCCGACGCGGTGCTGCTCGCGCCGGTGTCCTACGTGCCGCTGACCGAAGACGAGGTGTTCACCCTTTCGGCCGATGTCGCGCGCGAGGTCGGGCTGCCGCTCTGCCTTTACAACAACCCGACCAACACGCGTTTCAGTTTCACCTGGCCGCTGGTCGCCCGCCTGAGCCGGATCGCGCCGATCGCGGCGGTCAAGAACCCGGCCGGCGCCGACGCGACGGCGGACGCGATCCGGTCGGCCCGCGAGGCGGTCGCGCCCGGCTTCTCGATCGGCTGGAGCGTCGACGCGGCGGCCACCGAGGCGATGCTCGCCGGCGGCGATTGCTGGTACAGCGTGCTCGCCGGCGTGCTGCCGGCGCCCTGCGTCGCGATCGTCCGCGCCGTCGCCGACGGGGATGCCGAGGAGGCGCGCCGGATCGCGTCCCGTCTCGCGCCGCTCCTCGCGCTGTTCAGGACCTGGTCCGGCTACCGCGTCGCGCACGCTCTCGCCGAGTGTCTCGGCCTTTCGCCGCACCGCCCGCCGCGACCGCTGCTGCCGTTGCCGCCCGAGGCGCGGGCGGAGGTCCGGGCGGCGCTCGCGAGCCTCGGCGACGAGGCCGCATGAGCGCGCCCCGCCATACGATCCACGCGCACCGCCACCACCATGGCTGGGACAATTCGTTCGCGCCCGTGCTCAGGGTCGCGCCCGGCGAGACGGTGCTGGTCGAGACGGTCGACAGCTCCGGCGGCCAGCTCTCGCCGGCGGCGACGCTCGACACGCTGCGGGCGCTCGATTTCGGCCGCGTCAACCCGGTGACCGGACCGATCGCGATCGACGGCGCGCGGCCGGGCGACGCGCTCCGCGTCACGATCGAGCATTTCGCCCCGACCCTCGCCCCGGGCGGGCAGGGTTGGGGCTGGACCGCGAACATCCCCGGCTTCGGCCTGCTCGCCGACGCGTTCCCGGATCCGGCGCTGCATCTGTGGCAGGTCGACGGCAGTTGCCGCGCGCCCGCGCTGTTCGGACGCCACGCGCGCGTGCCGCTCAAGCCGTTCGCCGGCACGATCGGCGTCGCGCCCGCCGAAGCCGGCCTGCACTCGGTGGTGCCGCCGCGACGCGTCGGCGGCAATCTCGACATGCGCGACGCCGCCGCCGGCACGGTCCTGGTGCTGCCGGTCGCCGTCCGGACGCGCTGTTCTCGGTCGGCGACACCCACGCGGCGCAGGGCGACGGCGAGGTGTGCGGCACGGCGATCGAGAGCCCGATGTCGGTCGCACTCCGCTTCGAGCTCGTGCCGGGCGGGGCGCCGCCGACGCCGCGGCTCGAGATCCCGGGTCCGGTGACGCGCCATCTCGACGCGCGGGGCTACGACGTCACGACCGGCATCGGTCCCGATCTGCACGCAGCGGCGCGCGATGCGGTGCGGGCGATGATCGACCTGCTGGCCGCGCGGGAGGGCATGGCGGCGGTCGACGCCTACATGCTCGCGAGCGTCGCCGGCGACCTCCGCATCAGCGAGATCGTCGACGTGCCGAACATGGTCGTCTCGCTCTACATGCCGCGTATCCTGTTCGACTGACAAAGGAGCCGCCCGCATGGGTGTCCGCACGGAATCCGACAGCATGGGGCCGATCGAGGTCCCGGACGACGTCCTCTGGGGCGCGCAGACCGCGCGCTCGCTGCATCATTTCAGCATCGGGCGCGACCTGATGCCGCCCGAGATGATCACCGCCTACGCCATCCTCAAGCGCGCGTCGGCGACCGCGAACCGCGCCGGCGGACGCCTCGACGCCGAACGCTGCGCGCTGATCACCGCTGTCTGCGACGAGATCCTGGCCGGCCGGCACCACGACCAGTTCCCGCTGCATGTCTGGATGACCGGCAGCGGCACCCAGTTCAACATGAACGTCAACGAGGTGATCTCGAACCGTGCCTGCCAGATGGCGGGCACGGCGCTCGGCTCGAAGAAGCCGGTGCACCCGAACGATCACTGCAACATGTCGCAGTCGTCGAACGACAATTTCCCGACCGCGATGTATATCGCCGCCGCGGTCGGCGCGACCGAGCGCCTGCTGCCGGCGCTCCGCGCGCTGCACGACGCGATCGCCGAAAAGGCGCGCGCGTGGGACGGCATCGTCAAGATCGGCCGCACCCACATGCAGGACGCGACCCCGATCACGCTCGGGCAGGAATGGTCGGGCTATGCCGGCATGCTGGAAGACGGCATCGCGCGCGTCGAGGCGGCGCTGCCGGACGTGCACGCGCTCGCCCTCGGCGGCACCGCGGTCGGCACCGGCATCAACGCGGCGCCGGGTTTCGCCGAGGCCGTCGCCGCCGACATCGCGGCCCTGACGAAGCTGCCGTTCGTGACGGCGCCGAACAAGTTCGCGGTGCAGGGCGCGCACGACGCGCTCGTGCATCTTTCCTCGACGCTGCGGGGCGTCGCGGTCTCGCTCTACAAGATCGCCAACGACATCCGGCTGCTCTCCTGCGGACCGCGCGCCGGTCTGTACGAGCTGATCATTCCGGAGAACGAGCCCGGCTCGTCGATCATGCCGGGCAAGGTGAATCCGACGCAGGTCGAGGCGCTCACCATGCTCGCGGTGCAGGTGATGGCCAACGACGTGGCGGTCGGGTTCGGCGGTGCCGGCGGCCTGCTCGAGATGAACGTCTACAAGCCGTTGATGATCAACAACATCATGCAGTCGCTCACGCTGCTCGCCGATGGTGCGACGAATTTCCGGGTGTTCCTCGTCGAGGGCGCGCGCCCGAACGAGAAGCGGATCGCGGAATATGTCGAGCGCTCGCTGATGCTGGTGACCGCGCTCGCGCCGGTCGTGGGCTACGATCGGGCGGCGGCGATCGCGCATCACGCGACCGAGCACGACACGACGCTGCGCGAGGCGGCGCTCGCGCTCGGCGCGATCACGGCCGAGGATTTCGACCGCGTGGTCGACCCTGCCCGGATGGTGCATCCCTACGTGGCCGAGTAGGCACACCCGGTCGACGACGCGGGGCTGGCCCTCCCGGCCGCGGACGGTCGCGACGCCGCGGGCCGTCCCGGGTTTCGCGCGGATGTCCCGAAAATCCGTCGCCGGGCACGAGCGGGACCCGGCGCGGAATCGCGGGCGAGACGCGATCGACCGTCGCTTCGCGACGCTGTGAACGCCGCGCCGGCCGCGCCCTCGGGGCAAGCCTGCCGCGCCGCGTCCCGATCAGTCGAACCGGCACGGCGACGGAGCGCCGACATCGTCCTCGAACTGGATGATCATCGCGACCGCCGGCTCCCCGCCGACCGTGCCGGACAGATGACCCTTGCGGCCGTCGCGCTCGCGCGTGCCCTGGTCCTCGCCGAACGAGATCTCGCCCGCCCCCATCTCGACGCGCTGCCCGTCCATCGCTTCGACGAACCACCTGCCCGAGAGCGGCACGATCCATTGCGGGCGCGGGTTCTCGTGCCACTGGCCGACCCAGCCGACCGGCATCACGACGGTGGACACGCTCACGGTGCCGGTCGTCTTGCGGCCGTTCCATTGCGGCGCGGTGCCGGGGCTCACGCCCTTGAGCTCGAACGAGGTGAGCGCGCAGCGCCGGTGATGCGAGACGCCGTCGGCGTCGACGTAGAGGTGCCAGTAGGGAACCGAGGGTGTCGCGTCAGCCATGCGGTCCGGTCTCCACTGCGTGCGCGGCGTAGGGGTGCGACGATGCGAGCGGGTGCTCGACGAAGCCGGCGACGTCCGCCGGCCCGGTGCCGAAGGTCACGAACATGAAGCCGGCGCCGAGCGCGAAGTTCTTGAGGAAGTCCCAGAACAGCTCGCGGCCCTTGCCGCCCGACCAGAAATCGCCCGGCTTCCAGAACTGCTTCCAGAGCAGCGCGGTGATCCCGCAATAGCCGCCGAGGATGAAGGCGGCGAGGCGATCGGCGATGCCGGTCAGGACACCGAGCGACATGAAGATCTCGACGAACAGCCCGGCGCCGATCAGCAGCGGCGCGATCGCGGGCGCGAGTTCGGCCGCCTGCCTGGTCGCGCCCTTGAAGTTCACGATCTTGTCGATCGCGCTGAACGGGAAGAACAACCCGACCAGGACCAGACGCTGCACGAAGGCCACCAGCACGCCGATCGTGAACATGGCAGCACTCCCTTCCCGGTCGGGGCACGGTGGAGAGCGCGGGCGGACCCGTCCGGTTTCCCGCCGGCGGCGGCGGATCAGGCCTTGGCTTCGGCGATCAGTTCCGGTCGGCCGGCGCGACGCGGCGTGATCCGGTTCCAGCAGTCGAGCGCCGCGATCTTGTAGGCCTCGGCGAGCGTCGGATAGTTGAACGTGTTGTCGATGAAGAAATCGAGCGTGCCGCCGAGGTTGAGCACCGCCTGGCCGATGTGGACGAGCTCGGTCGCGCCCTCGCCGACGATGTGCACGCCGAGGATCTGCCGCGTCTCGAGCGAGACGATCATCTTCAGCAACCCGCCGTTCAGTCCCATGATGTGGCCGCGCGAGGTTTCGCGGAAGCGCGCGATGCCGCACTCGTAGGGCGTGCCGGCGGCGCGCACCTGCTCCTCGCTCAGGCCCACGGTGGAGATTTCCGGCACCGAGTAGATGCCGAACGGGAAGAACTCGGGCGCCGGCGGCATCGGCTGGCCGAAGGCGTGACAGGCGGCGATGCGGCCTTGCTCGAGCGAGGTCGAGGCGAGGCTCGGAAAGCCGATGATGTCGCCGGTGGCGTAGATATGCGGCACCGAGGTCTGGAAGGTGCGGCCGTCGACGGTGAGGCGGCCGCGCGCGTCGGCGGCGAGGCCGGCCGCCGGCAGGTTCAGCGCCTCGACCGAACCCACCCGTCCCGCCGCGAACAGCAGCATCTCGGAGCGGACCCGCCGGCCGCCCTCCAGGATCGCGACCGGCTGATCGCCTTCCATCCGCACCTGCTCGAGCCGGGCGCCGAGGCGGAAGTTCATGCCGCGCTCGCGCAGCTGATGCATGAAATCGTCGACCAGCTCGCGGTCGATGAAGTCGAAGAAGGTCGGGCGCGGCTCGATCAGGGTCACCCGCACGTCGAGCGCGCTGAAGATCGTCGCGTATTCGACGCCGATCACGCCGGCGCCGACCACGGTCAGGCTGCGCGGCAGCATCTTGAGCTCGACGATTTCGTCGCTGTCGAGCACGGTCGCGCCATCGAACGGGATGTGCGGCGGCCGCAGCGGCCGCGTGCCGACCGCGATCACGATCCGCTCGGCCTCGACGTGCCGCGTTTCGCCGGCCTCGACCTGGATTTCCAGCCGGTGCGGGTCGACGAAGGCGGCGAGGCCGCGCAGCGTGTCGACCCGGTTGCGGGCGAACTGGTGCTCGAGCGTCTCGACCTCGTGGTCGAGCGTCTTGTGCAGTCGGGCCACGAGATCGCCGGCCTCGATGTCCTTCTTGACCCGGTAGGCGAGCCCGTAGAAGCCGCGCTCGCGGTAGCCGGTGAGGTTGAGCACCGTCTCGCGGAGCGTCTTCGACGGGATCGTGCCGGTGTGGACCGAGACGCCGCCGACGCGGTCGCTCTTGTCGATCACCAGCACCGAGCGGCCGAGCTTGGCCGCCTGCACCGCGGCGCGCCGTCCCGAAGGGCCGCTGCCGATCACCACCAGGTCGTAGGGCTTCATCGCGCGCGGTCTCCACGGGTCGGCGTGACGAGTGTCGTCCGCTCCCCGCCCGGCCGCAATGCGGGGCCGGGCGGGGAGCGCGGTAGGCGGTGCAACGGTCGTCGCGCGGCCACGTTGCCGCCTCGACGGGCGGGATGGAGAGCGGCATGAGCGGATCGGGATCGGATCATTACGACGTCATCGTGATCGGCTCCGGGCCGGGCGGCGGTTCCGTCGTCCATCGGCTGGCCGGCACCGGCAAGCGGGTGCTGCTGCTCGAGCGCGGCGACTACCTCAAGCGCGAGCAGGCGAACTGGGACACCGAGGAGGTGTTCATCAAGGCGCGCTATCAGGCGCCGGAAACCTGGTACAGCTCCGACGGCAAGACCTTCGCGCCCGGTCTTCACTACTTCGTCGGCGGCAACAGCAAGGTCTACGGCGCGATCCTGTTCCGGCTGCGCGAGCGGGATTTCCACGGCGTCGCCCACCCGGACGGCATCGCGCCCGAATGGCTCGTGAAATACGACGAGTTCGAGCCCTACTACCAGCAGGCGGAGGAGCTGTTCCAGGTTCGCGGCCTGCGCGGCGAGGACCCGACCGAGCCGCCGGCGAAGCAGCCCTACGCCCACCCGCCGGTGCAGCACGAGCCGCGGATCCAGGAACTCGCCGACGGGCTCAAGAAGGAGGGCCTGCATCCGTTCCACCTGCCGGTCGGCGTGCTGCTCGACCAGGACGCGCATGGCGAACCGACCCCGCATTCGCCCTGCATCCGCTGCGACCGCTTCGACGGCTACCCGTGCCTCGTGGACGCCAAGTCGGACGCGCAGGTGATGGTGGTCGATCCCACGATCCGCGCGCACCCGAACGTCACGCTGCTGACGCGCGCCTATGCCGAAACGCTGCTGACCACCCCGTCGGGCAACGAGATCACCGGCGTCGCGGTGGATTGCGACGGCGTCAAGCGCGTCTTCACCGCCGACATCGTGGTCGTCGCCTGCGGCGCGCTGTCGTCGGCGCTGCTGATGCTGCGTTCGGCCAACGACGCGCACCCGACCGGGCTTGCCAACGGATCCGACCAGGTCGGCCGCAACTACATCCGGCACAACAACAAGATCGTCATGGCGGTCTCGAAGACGCCGAACCCGACGAAGTTCCAGAAGACGATGGGCATCAACGACTACTACTACGGTGCCGACGACTGGGAATATCCGCTCGGCGCCATCCAGATGGTCGGCAAGTCGGACGGCGTGCAGATCCATGGCGAGGGGCTGCCGAAATGGATGCAGTGGTTCCCGGAGAAGCCGTTCGACTGGATCGCCAGGCACTCGATCGATTTCTGGCTGACGTCGGAGGACCTGCCGAAGCCGTTCAACCGCATCTTCTACCGCGACAACAAGGTGCATCTCGACCTGACCGAGACCAACGTCGAGGGCAACAAGCGGCTGACGCACAAGCTCGAGCAGATCTGCAACAAGGCCGGCATCTATTCGCAACTGGTCGATCGCGGTCTTTATCTCGGTCAGAACACGCCGATCAGCGGCACCGCGCACCAGGCCGGCACGCTCCGCTTCGGTGACGATCCGGCCACCAGCGTGCTCGACCGCGACTGCCGCGCGCACGGGATCGACAATCTCTACGTGACCGACGCGTCGTTCTTCCCGTCGATCGGGGCGGTGAACCCGACGCTCACCATCATCGCCAACGCGCTCCGGGTGGCGGACCGCATCAAGGAGCGCCTCGCCGCCTGACGCCTCGCCGCCTGACGCTCCGCCGGCTGACGCCCCGCCGCCCGCCCGCCGCGCGTCGTCGGCGGGGGACGTGGCGCGCGGGGACGTTCTATGCTCTGCTCCGTCCAACGAAGAACGGTGGGCGGGAACGTGACCGGCACGGGTGGAGCGATCCCCGCGCTCGAGATGCGCGGTATCAGCAAGACGTTTCCGGGCGTGCGGGCGCTGGACGGCGTCAGCCTCGCCGCGTTCGCGGGCGAGGTGCTCGCGCTGATGGGCGAGAACGGCGCCGGCAAGTCGACGCTGATGAAGGTGCTGTCGGGCGCCTATCGCGCCGATCCGGGCGGCGCGATCCTGATCGACGGTCGCGAGGTGACGATCGACGGGCCGCAATCGGCGCGCGCGCTCGGCATCGCGATCATCTACCAGGAGCTGGCGCTCGCGCCGAACCTGACGGTCGCCGAGAACATCTACCTCGGCGACGAGATCGCGCGCCCGGGCGGCCGGATCGACCGTCGCGCGATGGCGGACGGCTGCCGCCCGGTGCTCGAGCGGCTCGGCACGCCGTTCGGCCCCGGCACGATCGTGGGCACGCTGTCGATCGCCGAGCAGCAGCTGGTCGAGATCGCGCGCGCGCTGCATCGCCGCTCGCGCATCCTGGTCCTCGACGAGCCGACCACGGCCTTGTCGGCGCGCGAGACCGATCGGTTGTTCGCGCTGGTGCGCCAGCTCCGCGCCGACGGGATCGCGCTGATCTACATCTCGCACCGGATGGCGGAAATCTACGACCTCGCCGACCGCGTCACCGTGCTGCGCGACGGGAGTTTCGCCGGCACGCTCGACCACGCGTCGATCAGCGCCGAGCGGATCGTCAAGCTGATGGTCGGACGCGATCTCTCGTCCTTCTACACCAAGCAGCACGACCCGGGCGCGGTGCGCGGCGAGGTGGCGCTCGAGGTGCGGGGGCTCACCGATGGCGGCAGGCGGGTCAAGCCGTGCTCGTTCACGCTGCACAAGGGCGAGGTGCTCGGCCTCGCCGGCCTGGTCGGCGCCGGCCGCACCGAGCTCGCGCGGCTGATCTACGGTGCCGACCGTGCCGCGGGCGGCACGGTCGCGATCGACGGCGTGATACGCACCATCGCCGACCCGCGCGAGGCGCTCGCCGCCGGCATCGCCTACCTCACCGAGGACCGGAAGGGCCTCGGCCTGTTCCTCGACATGACCTGCCAGGACAACATCAATCTCGGCGTCATCGAGCAGGACGCGCGCGGGCACGTGGTGCTGGACCGCGCGCGCGCGCGAAGCCGCGCCCGCTCGCGCTTCGGCGCGCTCCGGATCCGGGCGCCGAGCCCGCTGGTCACCGTCGGCGGGCTCTCGGGCGGCAACCAGCAGAAGGTGCTGATCGGCCGCCTGCTCGAGACCGGGCCGCGCGTGCTGATCCTCGACGAGCCGACGCGCGGCATCGATATCGGGGCGAAGACCGAGATCTACCGGCTGATCGACGATCTCGCGAAACACGGGCTCGGCGTGCTGATGATCTCGAGCGAGATGGGCGAGATCATCGGCGTCTGCGACCGCGTGCTGGTGATGCGCGAGGGCGCGATCGTCGGCGAGGTCGGCGGCGCCGGCCAGCCGGCGATCACCCAGGAAAACATCATGTTCCACGCCGCCGGGCTGGACGCGGCCTGATCGCGAAGGAGACGGCCATGGCGTCCACCGCTTCCCCGTCCACGGGCCCGGCGCCGGAAGCCGGCGACGGCCTCGCGATCGCGACCGGCGGCAAGCCCGCGTCCGGCGGCAAGCGCGCCCAGCTGAGGAGCGTGATGCAGGCGGTCGGCATGCTGCCGGTGCTGATCCTGCTCGCGCTCGGGTTCCACTTCCTCGGCGGCCACCGCTTCCTCACCGCCAGCAACCTCTCGATCGTCGCGCAGCAGGCGTCGATCAACACCGTGCTGGCCTCCGGCATGACGTTCGTGATCCTGACCGGCGGCATCGATCTCTCGGTCGGCTCGACGCTGGCGGCGGCCGCGATGGCGGCGCTGATCGTCTCGCTCGTGCCGGTGTGGGGTTTCCTCGCGATCCCCGCCGGCCTCCTGGCAGGCCTCGCGGTCGGCCTCGTCAATGGCGGCCTGATCACCGCGATCGGCCTGCCGCCCTTCATCGTGACGCTCGGCACGCTGACCGCGGTCCGCGGCCTCGCCCGCCTGATGGGCGGCGACAACACGGTGTTCAACCCGAACCTGTCGTTCGCCCCGATCGGCAATGACGGCATCCCGGTCGGCAACGGCGTCGTCGTGCCCTGGCTCGCGGTGATCGCGCTCGTGGTCGTGCTCCTGTCGTGGTTCATCCTCCGCCGCACCGTGCTCGGCGTCCGGATCTACGCGGTCGGCGGCAATCCGGCGGCCGCCCGCCTGTCGGGCATCCGCGTCGGCGCCGTGCTGCTGTTCGTCTACGCCGCGGCCGGCCTGCTGGCCGGGCTCGGCGGCGTGATGGCGGCGGCCCGGCTGTATGCCGCGAACGGGCTGCAGCTCGGCCAGAGCTACGAGCTCGACGCCATCGCCGCCGTCATCCTCGGCGGCACCTCGTTCGTCGGCGGCGTCGGCTCGATCTGGGGCACGCTGATCGGCGCGCTGATCATCGCCGTGCTGACGAACGGCCTGATCCTCGTCGGCGTGTCCGATATCTGGCAGTTCATCGTCAAAGGGCTGGTCATCATCGGCGCGGTCACGCTCGACCGCTTCCGCCAGCCCAACGCCCGCACGTAGCGGCCCGCATCGAATGGCTCGCAAGGGAGAAGAAGCCACATGAACACGACCCGTACACGCGCCGCCGCCCGCTTCGGCCTCAGCGCCCGCGTCGGCCTCAGCGCCTGCGTCGGCCTCACGCTCGCGGCCGGGGTCGCGTCCGCCAAGCCGCTCGAGGGTGTCGGCATCACGCTCGGCTCGCTCGGCAACCCGTATTTCGTCGCCCTCGACAAGGGCGCGACCGCGGCCGCCGACGCCGCGAAGCCAGGCGTGCGCGTGACGCCGGCCTCGGCCGATTACGACCTCAACAAGCAGTTCACGCAGGTCGACAACTTCATCTCCGCCGGCGACAACCTGATCCTGATCAACGCGACCGATCCGAACGCCATCCTGCCCGCGATCAAGCGCGCGGAGGCGACCGGCGCCGTCGTGGTCGCGGTCGACGTCACCGCCGCCGGCGCCGACGCGACCGTCGAGACCGACAACGTCGAGGCCGGTCGCCTTTCCTGCGCCTACCTCGTCAAATCGCTCGGCGGCAAAGGCGCGATCGCGATCGAGAACGGCCCGTCGGTCTCCGCCGTCATCGACCGCGTGAAGGGCTGCAAGGAGGTCCTCGCGCAGAACCCCGGCATCAAGGTCCTGAGCGACGACCAGAACGGCAAGGGATCGCGCGACGGCGGCCTCGCGGTGATGGAGGGGTTCCTGATCCGCTTCCCCGACCTCAAGGGCGTGTTCACCATCAACGACCCGCAGGCGATCGGCTCGGACCTCGCGATCCGGCAGCTGCACCGGAAGGGCATCGTGGTCACGTCGGTCGACGGCGCACCCGACATCGTCGCGGCACTCAAGGATCCGAACAGCGCGATCATCGCCTCGGCGAGCCAGGATCCCTACACGATGGGCGCGCTCGCGCTGAAGGCGGGCATCGGCATCCTCGACGGGCATCCGCCGGCGCAGAAGGTCACGCTGATGACGCCGAAACTCGTCACCCGCGAGAACGTCGCATCCTACGTGGGCTGGACGCAGCACTGAGCGCGTCAGCCGCGATCCCGGAAAGGACGTGACGCCGTGAGCCTCGACGCCTTGTCCGACGGCCATGTCGCCGTCATCACCGGCGGCGCGTCGGGGATCGGCCTTGCCGCCGCTCGCGCGTTCGCGGCCCGCGGCGTCCGGATCGCGATCGCCGACCGGCCCGGCCCGCGCCTCGAGGAGGCGACGGCGTCGCTCGGCGACCGGGCGGTTCCGTTTCCGACCGACGTCGCCGATCGCGAGGCGGCGCGCGCGCTCGCGGCCGCCGTCGCGGCCCGGTTCGGTCGCGTCGACGTCGTGATGGCGAACGCCGCGATCCAGCCGGGGAGCGACATCGCCGACGCGTCGGGCAACTGGGACCGCGTCGTCGCGACCAATCTCGGCGGCGTGGTCAACACCGTGCAGGCGTTCCTGTCGCTGCTCGACGCGGGCGACGGTCCCGGCCTGGTGATCTGCACCGGCTCGAAGCAGGGCATCACCACGCCGCCCGGCGACCCCGCCTACAACGTCGCGAAGGCGGGGGTGAAGGCGTTCGCCGAGGCGCTCGCGCATCATTACCGGAACTGGCCGGGGCGCGCCGTCGGCGTGCATCTGCTGATCCCGGGCTTCGTCTGGACGCCGCTGACGCAGGGGTCCCGCACCGAGAAGCCGCACGCGGCCTGGACGCCGGAGCAGACGGTCGCCTTCATGCTCGAACGCGTCGAGGCCGGCGATTTCTACATCCTCTGCCCCGACAACGACGTCACGCGCCCGGTCGACGAGAAGCGCATCGCCTGGGCGGCCGGCGACATCGTCGAGAACCGTCCGCCGCTCTCGCGCTGGCATCCGGACTGGGCGGAGAAGTTCCGGGCCTTTCTCGAAGGCGAGTGACCGGCGAGGTGCTCTAGAAACTTAGTGGATAGAGGCCCGGCGCGCCGTCGCCGCCGCGACGAAGGCCGCGATCAGGTCCGCGTCCTTCTTGCCACGCACCCGCTCCACCCCCGACGACACGTCGACCGCGTCGGCGCCGCTCCGCGCGACCGCTTCGGCGACGTTCCGCGGCGTGAGCCCGCCCGCGAGCAGCCACGGCACCGGCGCCTGCCACCCGAGCAGCGCCGACCAGTCGAGCGCGGTGCCGTGGCCGCCCGGCGATCGGTCGCCCGGGCCCGGCGCGGCCTCGACCACCAGCCGGTCGGCGAGCGTGCGCGCGGGCGGCGACGCGCCGGGCGCGAGCGGCACCGCGCGCCAGATCTCGACCGCGCCGCCGGTGGCGGCCCGGATCGCGCCCACCCGCGCCTCGCCGGCGTAGAGCTGCAGCGCCGCGCGCGGCAGCGCCGCCCGCACCGCGGCGACGGCCTCGTCGTCCGGTTCGACCAGCAGCGCGACCGCGCCGACGCCCGCCGGCAGGCCGGCGGCGAGCGACCTCGCGGCGTCCGGCGTCACGCGCCGTGGGGAGGCGGGATGGAAGACGAAGCCGATCCAGTCGGCGCCGGCCGCGACCGCCGCGTCGCGCCCACCCGCCTCCGAGACGCCGCAGATCTTGACCCTGATCCTCACGCGGCGCGCGCGATCAGGGCGGCGAGGTCGCGCGCCGCCAGAGCCGGGTCGGCGGCGCGGGTGATCGGCCGCCCGACCACCAGGTAGGAGGCGCCGTCGCGGATCGCCGCCTCGGGCGTCGCGACACGCGCCTGGTCGTCGTGCGCGGCGGCGGCCGGCCGGATGCCGGGCACCACCAGGAGCGGCGCCGGCCCGAGCGCCGCGCGGAGCGACGCGACCTCGAGCGGGCTGCAGACCAGCCCGTCCGCACCGGCGTCCATCGCGAGCCGTCCGAGGCGGAGGACCTGGGACGCGGGCGCGTCCGCGACGCCGGTCGCGCGGAGCGCCTCGGCGTCGAGGCTGGTCAGCACCGTCACCGCGAGCAGGCGGGTGCGCGGGACGCCCCGCGGTGCCGTTCGCTCGAGCGCCTCGCGCGCGGCCTCGATCATCGCGCCGCCGCCCGACGCGTGCACCGTCAGCATGGCGCAGCCGAGCCGCCCGACGGAGGCGGCGGCGCCGCCGACGGTCGCCGGGATGTCGTGCAGCTTGAGGTCGAGGAAGACGCGCGACGGCCCGAGGGCCGCGATCGCGTCGGGTCCGTTCGCGCAGAAGAACTCGAGCCCGAGCTTGAGGAACGCGCAGTGCGGCGCGAGCCGGTCGGCCAGATCGGAAGCGGCGGCGCGGTCGGCGGTGTCGATCGCCGCGATCAGCCGCCCGTTCGCGGCCTCGGTCATCGCGCCGGCAAGGCTTTCAGGCGAGCGGCGTCGCGACGGCGTCGGCGCCGAGCGCCGGCATCGCGATCGTCCGCGCGCTGGCGCTGACCGCCGCGGCGTCGCGACGCGCGGCCGCGAGCTGTCCCTCGAGCACCACGACGCGCTGTTCCGCCCGCCGGGCCCGTCGGCGCTGGCGCAGCTCGCCGAACCAGACCACCAGCGCGCCGAGCAGGAAGAACACGCCCGCCGCGATCAGCACCGCGACCGACAGCGGCAGGACCGTCGCGTAACCGATGAACGACAGCGTGACGTCGGCCCGGTTCGACAGCGCGAAGATGATCAGGATGACGAGGAGCGGCAGCATCACGAGAAGGCGGAGCATGACAATCGGCCTCCTTGGTTGGGTCAGCGCGCCGACGCCGAGCGCGACGCGAGGCGGCGGTTGATGCGTTCGCGCAGTTCCTTGCCGGCCTTGAAGAACGGCACGGTCTTGCGTTCGACCTGGACCTCGGCGCCGGTACGCGGGTTGCGGCCGACGCGGGCGTCGCGCCGCTTGACGGTGAACGCGCCGAAGCCGCGGAGCTCGACCCGCTCGCCGCGCGCCAGCGCCGCGGTGATCTCGTCGAAGATGGTGCTGACGATCCGCTCGATGTCGCGCCCCTCGAGATGCGCGTTGGCGCCCGCGAGTTCGGCGATCAGCTCGGATCTCGTCATCGCTCGTTATCCGGCTGGGCGCTGTCCGGACCTGCCAAAGGGCCAGCGCCCCGTCAAGCATAAGCCCTTGCGGAACAAGGGTTTTCAGCACCGAACCGAGCATGAGACCGAAACGTTCGCGCTTGCTTTGCCAGTCGACGTCGTGCGTCGGCAGGTCGGTCGGCACGCCCGCGTTGGCGGCGAGCCAGTGCCTCGCGTCGGTGCGGTCGCCGATCTGGTCGATCAGGCCGAGCGGCAGCGCCTGCTCGCCGGTGTAGGGCCGCCCGTCGGCGAGCGCGCGCACGCGGTCGGGGCTCATGTGGCGCCCGTCGGCGACGATGCGGACGAACTGGCCGTAGAGATCCGCCACCAGCCCCTGCAGCATGTCGCGCCCGGCGGGCGAGATCGGGCTGGTGACGGAGGGCTGGCCCTTGAGCGGCCCGGAGACGAACTGGTCGACATGGACGCCGATCCGGTCGAGCAGGCCCGACACGTCAGGGCTTTCCAGGATCACGCCGATCGAGCCGGTGAGCGTGGCCTCGGAGGCGAAGATGCGTCGGGACGGGACCGAGATCATGTAGGCGGCCGAGGCCGCCTCGCCGCCCATCACGGTCACCAGCGGCTTCGCTTGCCCGAACCGCGCGAGCGCGTCGTGCAGGTTCTCGCCGCCCGCGACCGTGCCGCCCGGACTGTCGACGGCGAGGATCATCGCCTTGACCGAGGGATCGTGCCGGGCATGGTCGATCGCCGCGATCCGGCGCGGCTCGTCGGTGATCAGCCCGCTCACCGTCAGCACGTCGACATGCGCCCGGCTCGCCGCCGGCCGGTGCCCCGACACGCTCCAGCCGAGCAGCAGCACCAGCGCCAGCACGGCGAGCCGCAGCGCGGCGAGACGGCGACGGAGACGCCGCCGCTCGATCAGATTGTCCGCCGATCCACTCATGGCCGTGACCTTGCCCCGCCGCGCGTCATGGCGAAAGCTCCGTCTCGTCGGGGCCGCCGATATCGGGCGCGACCAGCTTCAGCCGCGACCGCGACAGCATCGCGAGCAGCGCCGGGATGAACACGAGCGACCCGAACAGCGTGCCGCCGAGGCTGATCAGCAGCAGCTTGCCCATCGACGCCGTGCCCGGGTGCTCGGACAGCGCGAGCGAGCCGAACGCGGTGCCGGTGGTCAGTGCCGAGAAGATCACCGCGCGCGCCGTCGGCGAGGCGAGGCGTGAGCTCTCGCCCGCCCGCCAGTTCATCACGAAGTAGATGTTGAACGACACGCCGACGCCGAGCAGCAGCGGCAGCGCGATGATGTTGGCGAAGTTGAGCGGCAGCGGCAGGAGCACGCTGACCATCACCGTCACCGCCGCCGACATCAGCAGCGAGGCCAGGATGGCGCCGGCGTCGACCAGGCGGCGCATCGACACCAGCAGGATCGCCGCGATCGCCACGATCGCGTAGAGCGCCGCGTGCCGGAACGCGCTGAGGATGGTGCGCGTGGTGGCGACGATGGTGATCACCGATCCGCCGGCCTGCGGGTCGACCGCCACCACCTGCCGCGCGAACAGTTCGAGGTCGGCCGGCTTGCCGAAGCCCGCGACACGCTCGGTCGCCTCCACGCGCCAGGCGCCGTCGGGCGCGATCCAGTCGCGTTTGAGCGCCTCGGGAAGCATCCCGACGGTCACTGGCTTGGCGCCAAGCACGTCGCGGAGCGACGCGAGCTCGCCCGGCAGGAAACGCGTGAGCGAGGCGTCGAGTGCCACGAGCGTCGCGTCGGACGCGCCCGACAGGCGCCCGAGGTCGGCGGCGATGCCGAGCAGCGGATCGCCCGGCCGCAGCGTCGGCGCCACCCGCTCGATCTGGCCGAGCGTGCTGCGCACCGCCATGCGGATGTCGGCCGGCGTCGGCGGGGTCGCGTTCGACGGCGCGTCGAGCGTCGGCCCGAGCAGGCTGGCGGCGTCGGCGATCAGCGCGAGCTTCGCCGGCTGGTCGGCGGGCACGAAGGAGTTGAGGCTGCGGGCATCGGCGACCGTCGGCAGCGACGCGAGGCGCGACTGCAGGGCGTCGGCGTCCGGCCCGTTCGGAACCAGCGCGTTCGCGGTGTAGGGCGTGGTGAGCGGGTTCCGCACCAGGTCGGCCAGCGTTTCCATGCTCTCGGTGTGCGGGTTCTTGGTGTGCAGCGGGTCGGCGTCGAAACGGAGCCGATTGGTCGCGACGGCGCCGAGGAACAGCAGCAGCAGGCAGCCGAGCACGATCGGCAGCCGGAACATGCCGATCGCGATGTCGGCGCGCTTGAGCTGGCGGAAGCCGACCTCGCGCTTTCCCGCCCGCGGCCGGCACAGCACGATCGCGGCCGGCAGGAAGGTGATCGTGCAGACGAAGGCGATCAGCATGCCGCCGCCCGCGATCAGCCCGAGGCCTGCGACGCCGATGAAGGCGGTCGGGGTGAAGGCGAGGAAGCCGCAGGCCGTCGCGATCGACGCGATGCCGATCTGTCGCCCGACATGCGCGACCGTGCGGTCGAGCGCCTCGGCCGTGCTCGACGAGCCGATCGAGAACTCCCGCAGCCGCACCGTGAACTGGATCGCGAAATCGACCGCGATGCCGACGAACAGGATCGCGAACGCGACCGAGATCAGGTTCAGCGTGCCGACCGCGATCGCCGCGAACGTGGTCGTGAGCACGAGACCGAGCACCAGCGTCGCGGCCACCGGCACGATCAGCCGCCACGATTGCAGCGCGAGGAACAGCCACAGCAGCACCAGCAGGAACGACCCGATCAGGCCCTTGAGCGCGCCCTTGGCGACGGAGGCGAACTCCTCGTCGGACAGCGCGACGGAGCCGGTGATCCGCACCCTTGCATCGCCCGACCGCACGAAGGGAAGGACGGCGGCCGCCTGCCGGATCGCCGCGGTCGCGCCGCCGCCGGGTGCGATCGAGCTGTAGTCGAGCTTCGGCTGCACCAGCACGAAGCGGAACCGTCCCGCCTTGGCCGCGAGCGAGCCGCCGAGCAGGTCCTGCCACGAGAGCGGCCGGGCGTGGCCGGCGGCGACCGCGCCGAGCGCCGCCTCGAACCCGCGCAGCGGCACCTGGAAGGATTGCAGCGACTGCCCGTGCTGCACCCCGAGCGCCACCAGCGACAGCGCCGACAGCAGGCCGCGCGCCGACGGATCGGCGTTCAGCTGCCCGAGGAAGGGCTGCGCATCGATCAGCTGGTCGAGGAAACCGGTCAGCGTCTTGGTGTCGAGGAACAGCAGGCCCTCGGTGGTGAAGAAGGGCAGGTCGTCGGGCCGCCGCACGGTCCGGATATGGGCGGGGTCGGCCTCGAGCCTGGCCGCGAGCGCGGCGGCGGTGGCGTTCGCCTCCTCGGGCACGCGGGCGTCGACCACCGCGACGAGCAGATCGTTGAACTGGGGGAACAGGCGGTCGAAGCGCATCTCGCGCTGCTTCCAGGCGAGCTTGTTCGAGAACAGGTCGTCGGTGTTCGTGGTGACGCCGAGATGGCCCCTGGCGTAGAGCGCGCCGGCGGTCGCGAGGACGAGCGAGGCGACCACCACCAGGATCGCGTGGCGCGCGGCGCGCGCGACGACGGCGCGGAGGATGGGGGTGACCGTCATCGCCCGTCGTGTCGTTGAAATGGGACTGATCCGCAAGGCCGCGGCCTACGCGGCGCCGCGATCGTTGGGCACGCCGCGGGATCCGGCCGCGCACCCGACCGACCCTCCGAGCGCCGTCCCGGTCAGGTCGCCGGCGCGCGGCTCCGGGCACCGAAGGCGACGGCCGGCACCGCGCACGCGAGCGCCGCCGTCAGCAGCGCGAGCGCGAACACGCCGGCGAACGTCGCGTGCAGCGCGTGTGCGAGCAGGAACCGCGTCGCGCCGTCATGGGTCACCGCGCCGCCGTCGAGCAGGCGCCGCACGCGGTCGAAGGTCGCAGCCCCCGCGCCGCCCGCCGAGAGATCCGCGTTGAACAGCGCGCCGAGGGCCGCCGCGCCGAGCGTGCTGCCGAGGTTGCGCGCGAACAGGTTCGATGCCGTCGCCGCGCCGCGCTCGGCCCAGCCGACGCTGTCCTGCACCATCACGATCGCCGCCGTGCTCAGGAATCCCATGCCGAGACCCATGAGGAGCGAGCCGCACGCCGCGAGCAGGGGAGCGCCGTCCGGCCGCAGCATCACGAACGCGGCCGCGCCGACCGGCAGCAGCGCCGCGCCGGCGACGAGCGTCGGCCGCAGGCCGAAGCGATGGAAGTTCCGCGCCGCCGTCGTGGCGCCGATCGGCCAGCCGAGCACCACCGCGGTCAGCGTGAACCCGGCCAGCAGCGCCGAGCGGCCCATCACCGCCTGCACGTACATCGGCAGGAAGGTCGTCAGGCCGATCAACGCCATGCCGCTCGAGAGCGTCGCGAGATTGGCGGTCGCGAGCAGCCGGCGGCTCCAGAGCCCGAAATCGAGCATCGGATCGGCGGCGCGCCGCTCGCGCACCCAGAACGCGGCGGCGGTCGCGACGAAGACGGCGAGCGACGCGACCGCCGCCCGACGGCCGCCGGCGACGCCGGCCTCGGTCAGCGCGATCATCAGCGCCGCGACCCCGCCTGCGAACAGCGCCGCGCCCCAGACATCGACCGACCGGCGGCCGCGCCGCGGCGCCTCGTGCAGGAACAGCACGAAGCCGGTCGCGGCCAGCAGGCAGACCGGAATGTTGAGCCAGAACACCCAGGACCAGCTCAACCGGGTGACGATCAGGCCGCCGGCCACCGGGCCGAGCACCGACGAGATGCCCCAGATCGAGGCGAGCCAGCCCTGCACCCGGCCGCGCTCCTCGGCCGGGTAAAGGTCGCCGATGACCGTCATCGCGACCGGCTGGATCGCGCCGGCGCCGGCGCCCTGGACCAGCCGCCACAGGATCAGCGCGCGCATCGTGTGCGACGCGCCGCAGGCGACCGAACCGGCGGTGAACACCGCCAGGCCGAGCAGCAGGATCGGCCGCCGCCCGTAAAGGTCGGCGAGCTTGCCGAACAGAACCGTCGTCGCGGTCTGCGCCAGCAGGAAGGACGAGAACACCCAGGCGTAGAGGTGGAGGTCGCCGAGCCCCGCCGCGATCTGCGGCATCGCGGTCGCGACGATCGTCGCCTCGATGGCGATGACGAACATCGCCGCCATGACGGAGGCGGTGACCAGGGGACGGCGGATCGGAGGCATCGCGCCAACATGGGGGCGCGATGCCGCGACGAACGCCCCGGCGCGTGTTTTCCCCGCTCCCGTGGCCCGCGCGCGTGACCGGGGCGGTCCGCCCGTCTATCCGTTCCGCATGCCCGCGCCCGCCGACGACCCTCCTGCCATCCCGGACCCGAGCGGACTGGTGCCGGACGCGCCGGCGTCGAGCGCGTCGATCCCGCAGGACGGGCTCTACGGCGCCGCCCGCCGCCGCGCGATGGGCGCGATCGCGCTTTCGGTGCTGCTGTCGGTGCTCGACTACGCGGTCGCGAATGTCGCGCTGCCGACCATCGCGCACGACATCCACGCCTCCGAGAGCGCCTCGATCTGGGTGGTCAACGCCTACCAGCTCGCGAGCCTGATCGCGCTGCTGCCGGTCGCCGCCCTCGGCGACATCGTCGGCTTCGCCCGCCTGTGCCGGATCGGCCTCGTCGTGTTCCTCGTCGCCTCGGTGCTCTGCGCGCTGTCGACGAACCTGCCGGCGCTCGCCGCCGCGCGCGCGCTGCAGGGGCTCGGCGGCGCCTGCATCATGGGCGTGAACGCGGCGCTGGTCCGCTTCGTCTACCCGGCCTCGCTGCTCGGCCGCGGCATCGCGCTCAACGGGCTGGTGGTGGCGACCGGGGTCGCGCTCGGCCCCACGGTCGCGTCGGCGGTGCTCTCGGTCGCGTCCTGGCCCTTTCTGTTCTGGATCAACCTGCCGCTCGGCGGCGCGGCGCTGGCGCTCGCGCTGGTGGCGCTGCCGGCGACGCCCCGCCACCGCCGCGCCTTCGACGGCTGGAGCGCGCTGCTGATCGCGCTCAGCCTCGGCCCGCTGGTGGTCGGGCTCGACAGCCTCGCCCATGCCGACGGCCTGCTCACCGGCTTGCCGCTCATCGCGTTCGGCCTCGCCGCCGCGTTCGTCCTGGTCCGCCGCGAGCACGGCCGCGCGGCGCCGATGCTGCCGGTCGACCTGCTCCGGCTCCCGTCGTTCCGCACCGCGTTCTCCTGCGGCGTACTCGGCTTCGTCGCGTCGAACTTCTTCATCATCGCGATGCCGTTCTTCTTCGAGACCGCGTTCCGCCGCACGCCGGTCGAAACCGGCCTGCTGATGACGCCCTGGGCGGTGTTCGTCGCCATCGGCTCGACCGCGGTCGCGCGCATCGCCGACCGCGTCTCGCCGGCGGTGCTGTCGACGCTCGGCCTCGCGATCACGGCGACCGGCTTCCTCGGCCTCCGCCTGCTCGGCCACGCGCCGTCCGACCTCGCGGTCTGCTCGCGCATCGCGCTCGCAGGGTTCGGCTTCGGCGTGTTCCAGCCGCCCAACAACCGCGCCATTCTGACCGGCGCGCCACTCCACCGCTCCGGCAGCGCGAGCGGCATGGTCTCGGCCGCGCGACTGGCGGGCCAGACGCTGGGCGCGATGTGCGTCGCCCTCTGCTTCGGCCTGATCTGGGGCCCGAGCGCCCCGCGCGGCTGCATGGCGCTCGGAGCCGCGGCGGCGCTCGCGGCGGCGGGGCTGAGCGCGACGCGGTTCAGGGGCAGGTGAGGCCCTGGCCCTATCTTCCCTCAGCCGCCCCGCTGCGCCACCAGCACCGTCGACAGCAGCGTCTGCACCAGCTCGCCGCGCTGGTTGCGGGTCTCGCTCCTGACCTTGACGAAGCCGCGCTCGGCGCGGCTCTTCGAGGGCCGCACGGCGACGATCTCGCTTTCGACGCGCAGCACGTCGCCCGGCCGGACCGGCTGCGGCCAGGCGATCTCCGCCCCGAGCCCGACCACGCCGTCGGCGAGCGGCAGGCCGCCTTCGACCATCAGTTTCATCGTCACCGACACGGTGTGCAGGCCGCTCGCCGTCAGGCCGCCGAAGATGCCGGCTTCCGCCGCCGCCTCGTCGAGATGGATCGGTTGCGGGTCGAACTCGGCGGCGAACCGTTTGATCGCCTCCGCTTGCATCGGCAGTTCGGCGCTCGCGAACCGTTGCCCGATCGAGAGGTCCTCGAGGAACAGCAGCGATCCGTCCGTCCCCGCCGTGCCGCCGATCGGCATCCCCGTCTGGCCGCCCATCTAGGCTCCCCCTCCATAGCGTCAGTCGCGCCTAACGTTGCACGCTCGCGGATCGTCTGCACGCCTTGCACGCCGAAGCGGTTGCCTCGATGCTCCGGCCAGACGCGAGCCAGAGAACGCCCGCGCGGAGGAAACGCCCGATGATCGAACCTCACAGCCGCCGTCATGTCCTTCGCGCCGGTGCGATCGCCGGCGCCGCGCTCGGCACCGGATGGCTGCTGCCGCAGCGTTCCGTCCGGGCCGCCGACCGCAAGTTCCGCATCGCGCTGTCGAACTCCTTCATCGGCAACAAGTGGCGCCTCGAGATGGAGAACGTCTTCAAGGCCGCGCTGCTGATGGAGCCCTATGCGAGCCAGGTCGAGGGCACCGCGTTCAACTCCGGCAACGACATCAGCAAGCAGTCGTCGCAGCTCTCGAACCTGATCGCCGAGCGCGTGGACGCGATCATCATCGACGCCGCCTCGCCGACCGGCCTCAACGGCGTGCTCCGTCAGGCCACCGCGCGCGGGATCCTGGTGATCGCGTTCGACAACCTGGTGACCGCGCCGTCCGCGCTCACGGTCAACATCTCGCAGTTCGACCTCGGCAAGACGCTCGCCGAGTTCCTGGCCAAGAAGATGAACGGCCAGGGCAACGTCATCATGGTGACCGGCGTCGCCGGCACGCAGGTCGACGAGGATCGCAACAAGGGTGCCGACAGCGTCTGGACGCAGCATCCCGGCATCAAGGTGGTGAACCGCTACACCGGCATGTGGGACAGCTCGACGGCGGAACGGAACACCGCCGCCATCCTGCCGAGCCTGCCGAAGATCGACGGCATCTGGTGCCAGGGCGGCACCGACGGCGTGCTCAAGGCGTTCGTGTCCGCCGGCAAGACGCCGCTGCCGCCGACGGCGGGCGAGTGCGAGAACGGCTTCCGCAAGTTCATGATCGGCGCCAATGGCCTGCCCAAGGTCGACGGCATCTCGATCGGCTCGCCGCCGTTCCTGTCGGTGATCTCGCTCGAGCTCGCGCGCCGGATCCTGCGCAAGGAACATCCGCGAAAGAGCATCCAGCTGCCGCTCTCGATCGTCACCAGCGCCGACGTCCGCGTCGGCGAGACCGTGTTCCCGGACCAGCCCGACAGCTTCTTCGACGATTTCACCGCGGGCAGGGGTCCGAACAGCCTAGTCAATCTGTGCGTCGGCGCCGCACTCGACGGCACATCGTGCGGCGGTCCCCTCGCGGTCAACCTGCCCGCCGCCTCGTGACGCTGCCGGCGCCCCTGATCGAGGGCGTCGGCCTCGGCCGTTCCTACGGCGGCGTGCGCGCGCTGCACGACGCCGATCTCGCGGCGAGCGGCGGCGCGGTGCACGCGCTCGTCGGCGAGAACGGCGCCGGCAAGTCGACGGTGATCCGCATCCTCGGCGGCCGCACGCATGCCGACACCGGCACGATCCGCCTGCGCGGCGAGACGGTCGCCTTCGCCGGCACCGCCGACGCCCACCGGCGCGGCGTCTGGACCGTGTTCCAGGAGCTGACGCTGCTGCCGTCGCTGACGGTCGCCGAGAACCTGTTCCTCACCCGCGAGCCGCGCGGCCGCGGCGGCCTGATCGACCGGCGCGCGATGACGCGCGCCGCCGACGCGCTGCTGGCGTCCCTCGGCATCGAGCATGTCGACCCACGCGCCGCGGTCGCCGACATCCCCTTGTCGGAACGCCAACTGGTCGAGATCGTGCGCGCCGTCTCCAACGAACCCGACGTGCTGTTCCTCGACGAGCCGACCTCGTCGCTGGTCGAGCGCGAGGTGCGCTGGCTGTTCGGCGCGGTGGCGCGCCTTCGCGCGCGCGGCACCGCGATCGTGTTCACCTCGCATCGCTGGAACGAGGTCGCCGAGATCGCAGACCGCATCACCGTGTTCCGGAACGGCACCGGGGTCGGCAGCTTCGGCGCGGGCGATCTCTCGGAGGACGAGGCGGTCGCGCTGATGACCGGCCGGCGGGTCGAGACGCTCTACCCGCCGGTGCCGCCGCTCGCGTCCACGGCCGCCGAGGCGCTCGCGGTGCGCGCGCTCGAGACGCCGGCGCTGCACGGCGTGTCGCTCGAACTCCATGCCGGCGAGGTTCTCGGCGTCGGCGGTCTGGCCGGGCACGGCCATCGCGAGCTCTTCTTCACGCTGTTCGGCGCCGGTCCCGCGCGCGTGCGCGGCGGCACGATCGCGGTCGCCGGCCGCGCGGTCAGGCTTCGCTCGCCGCGCGACGCGATGAACCCCGGGGTCGGCATCTTCCTCGTCCCCGAGGACCGCAAGACCGAAGGCCTGCTGCTCCGCGTCAGCGTGCGCAACAACATGACGCTCGCGATCCTCCGCCGCGCGCTGTCCCGCTTCGGCTTTCTCCGCCGCGCCGAGGAAACCCGGCTGGTCGCCGCCTTCTCCGGCCAGCTCAAGGTCAAGGCGGCGGGACCGCTCGCGCCGGTGGGCTCGCTCTCGGGTGGCAACCAGCAGAAGGTCCTGCTCGGCCGCTCGCTGCTCGCCGACCCGCGCATCCTGCTGCTCTACGACGTGACGCGCGGCGTCGACGTCGCGACCAAGGCCGAGATCTACGCGCTGGTGCATCGCCTCGCCGCCGAGGGCCGCGCGATCCTGCTCTACTCGTCGGACGCCGAAGAGCTCGCGCAGCTCTGTCACCGCGTGCTGGTGATGCGCGAGGGCCGCATCGCGGCGACGCTTTCCGGCGAGGCGCTCACCGCCGAGAACGTGGTCTCCGCCGCCGTCCGCGACGCGGCGCCCGCCCGCCAGGAGGTCCATGACGCCGTCTGATCCCGCCCTCCCGCGCGCGGGACCGATCGACGGCCTGCCCGTGATCAGGCCCGGCCGGCGCCGGCCGCTGCCGATGCTGCTGCTGGCGCAGAATGCCGGCCTCGTGCTCGCGTCGCTGATGCTGGCGCTGGCGCTGCTGGTCTATGTCGGGATCTACGCCGCGGCGCAGCACGCGCTGCCCGGCAATTTCGAGCTCACGTCGGCGGTCAACACCACGATGCCGCTCGCCTGCGCCGCGGTGGCGCAGACGCTGGTCGTGCTGACCAGCGGCATCGATCTGTCGGTCGGCGGCGTGGTCGATCTCTCGAACGCGATCGCCGCCATCACGCTCGGCGGCTCGGTCGTCTCGATGGTGTTCTGGTCGGCCGTCGTGCTCGCGGTCGGCGCGCTCTGCGGCCTGCTGAACGGGTTGCTGGTCGCGATCGGCCGGCTGCAGCCGATCCTGGTCACGCTGGCCACGCTGTCGATCTTCCAGGGCATCGCGATCCGCATCCTGCCGCAGCCCGGCGGCCAGGTGCCCCAGGCCTACACGGACGTGCTCGCGAGCACGGCCGCGCCCTGGTCGCTGCTCTACCTGGTGGCGATCGCGGCGCTCTGGTGGGCGTTCCGCCGCACCGCGCTCGGCGTCGCGATCTTCGCGGTCGGCAACGATGCCGCCGCGGCCGCGGCGAACGGCGTCGCGACGCAGCGGGCCCGCGTGCTCGCCTACGTGCTCGGCGGCATGTTCTCGGCCGCCGGCGGCCTGTTCCTCGCCGCGAGCGCCACTGCCGGCGACGCCACCACAGGCAACACCTACACGCTCACCTCGATCGTCGCCGCCGTGCTCGGCGGCGTGTCGCTGTTCGGTGGCAGCGGGTCGGGGATCGGCGCCATCGTCGGCGCCTTCATCTCGACGATGATCGTGAACATCCTGTTCTTCGCCCACATCGATCCGCTCTATCAATCCTTCTACGAGGGCGTGTTCCTGGTCATCGCGGTCGTGCTGGTCGGCACCGTCGGCCGCGCGCTGCGGCGGCCGGCATGACCGCACCCGCCGAGGCCCCGCCGCCCCGCCCGCCCGTCCTGACGGCGGAATGGCGGCGCGTGCTCTACGCCTTCGCCGCGGCGATCGCGCTCTTCATCGTCGGCGGGCTCGTCCGACCCGGCTTCGGCTCGCCCGCCGGCATCCGCGCGGTGCTGGTCGTCGCGTCCTTCGTCGGGCTCTGCGCCGCCGGGCAGTTCTTCGTCATCCTGATCGGCGGCATCGATCTCTCGGTGCCCTGGGTACTGAACGCGGCGGCGATCCTGATGGTGGTGTCGAGCCAGGGATCGAACGGCCGCGCCATCCCGGCCTTCCTGCTCACGCTCGCCTTCGGCGCCGTGGTCGGCGCGCTCAACGGGGTCGGCGTCGCCTTTCTCGGCGTGCCCGCGGTGGTGATGACGCTCGCGATGAACGGCATCCTCGAGGGCCTCGCCCTCGGCACCACCGGCGGCCTCACCTGCCCGTCGTGTGCGGCCTACGCGCCGCCGCTCATCCAGGCCGCCGTGCACCACCCGGTGTTCGGCGTGCCCGCGATCCTGCTGGTGTGGGTCCTCATCATCGCGCTCGTCTCGGTGACGCTCTCGCTCACCGTGTTCGGCCGCAGCACCTACGCGATCGGCAACAACGCCCGCGCGTCGTTCCTCGCCGGCGTGCCGGTGCGCCCGATCACGGTCGCGCTCTACGCGCTGAGCGGCCTGTTCTCCGCGCTCGCCGGCGTGGCGCTCGTCGGCTTCGGCGGCCAGGCGGCGCTCGGCATGGGCGACCCCTACCTGTTCCAGTCGATCGCCGCGGTGGTGATCGGCGGCGTCTACATCCTCGGCGGCCGCGGCCACTACGTCGGCGCCGTCGCCGGCAGCATCTCGCTGGTCGCGCTGGTGTCGGTGCTGATGGCGATGAACATGCCGGAATACGGCCGCAACATCATCTACGGCGTCATCATCCTCGTCCTGCTCCTGCTCTACGGCCGGGAGCAGGCGGACGCGTAGCGGAGCGTCGACGAGGGCCTCGACACCGTGATCCACCGGTCGGACGAAGCGCAGGTTCTCGCCGCGAGCACGGCGAGCCGGGCAGCCCGGCAGGCGAACGCTGGAGCGATCTGCCGGCGCCTGCCACGACCCGCATGCAGCCCGGGCAGCGCGCGACGAACTGGATGGCCAGGGAGGAACGAACGCCTCAGCCCGGGATCAGGACACCGGCCTCGACCGGCGGCGGGTGCGCTGCGTGCGCCCGGCGAGCTTGTCCGTCGGCCGCTCGTGGGCACGCATGGCAAGGTCCGTGGCATAGCAGCAGCGGCCGGAGCTGGGACCGAGTGGCCGAGCCGGTCGCTGCCGCGAAGACTGGCGGGCGCCGGTGCTGCTCTTGATTGGCAGAAGGCGGAGAGCGAGCGGCAAGGGACGCGGCGCGGGGGATCCGAACGTGACCGTGCAGTCGGTCCCGGAACAGCACCCGCCGCCGAAAGCGGTTCTCACGACGCTGGTGACGGGAGCGCTTGGCGAGCCGAAGCCTGGGCGCCCGGACCCTTGACGCGGCGGGCGCTGTCCCAGGCAGCCAGCGCTCCGGTGATCGCTCCATCCAAGGCACGTACAGGCACCTGATCCACTGCCTGGATCGAGAAGCCGACAAGCAGTCCCTCGAACAGTGCAGCCAGGCCCGTCGCGTCCGCGTCGGGGCGCAACTCCCCGGTCTCGATGCCCTCACGGACACAGGTTCCGAACGCGTCGCGGTTGGCCGCGCGCTCGGCGGCGGTGAGCGACTTCAGTGCGTCTAGCTCGGCGGAGCCGACCGTGGCTGAGAGCGTGATCATGCAGCCAGACGGGTGCGACGGGTCCGTCTGCATCCGCACGGACCGGCGCAGCGCCCGCTCGATCCGCTCGCGGGGTGGCAGACCGGCGTCGCGCAGGGTCTCGAGCACGCGCCCGTGGGTGTCGAGGTAGCGGGCAAGGACCTCGCGGTAGAGCGCTTCCTTGGAGGCGAAGGCGGCGTAGAAGCTTGCCGAGGAAAGGCCACCCATGGCGTCGCGCAACCGCTCGAGCGAGGTGCCCTCGAAGCCGTGGGTCCAGAACAGCCGCATCGCGGTGGCGACGGCTTCATCCCTGTCAAACTTGCGCGGTCGGCCGGTGCGGGCCATCGGATCTCCATCGTTTGGGCGCCACAGTTCGGCGACGGGTTCTCGCAGATCTAAGTGGTCGCAGTCGGGCGATGGGAGCGAGCGCCAGTGCTGCCCAGGAAGCGAGCCTTCACCCGCCCGGCTCGGCAGCACTCCCCCGAACAAGCCGCCGCCGGCCAGCGACGGCGGCGTTCCGTGCGGTCGCAGTCCCGATTGTGGCGGGTGCGGCAGGCCGGGCAAGCGCCTGATGAATCATACGACAGCACGACCCGATCGTCAGGCACCAGGTCGCGGCCGCCTGACCCGACGCGGTCGACCTCTCGAATAGCCCCGGTGATCCGGTGACAACGGCGGCGTTACTCCTCATGGCAACTCGTCGGCGTTTCGAGCTCCCCACCTTGAACAGCGGCCTTGCCGCGACATCTGGCATGCTCGATCCATAAGTCGAGCCCAGGAGTTCCAGCAATGCCGAGAACACCCGCGGAAGTGGTCCTCGCCATCCTTGACAACCCGACCGACCTCGACGCTGTGAAGGAATCGGTGGCGCCTGACGCGACCTACGTCTCGCTCAGCTACGACAACCCCGATCTCAGGAAGCTGATGCCGTGGGCGGGCACCAGCCAAGGTGGCGCAGCCGCAATCGTCAGCACCTACGCGCGCGTCGGCCGCTACTGGGCGAACGAGGGCTTCGAGGTCGAGGAGGTCATCGAGGGCGACGAGAAGGTGGCCTTGTTCGGCCGCTTTACCTATCGCTCGATCACGCTCGGCAAGGCGGTCACCTCGCCGTTCGCGATCCTCGCGCGCGTCCACGACGGGCGCGTCACCTACATGCAGTTCATGGAGGACACCTTCGGTACGGCGGCCACGTTCCGCGCCGGCGGCCAAGCGGTCTTCCGCGCCGATCCCGAGGGTGGCGAGGTGGTGCTGTGAGTGGCCCTGCCCGGACGGATCAGTTCGTCCTGCTCGTCACCGTGCCGATAAGGCCGGGACGCGAGGACGAGTATCTCGCTCTGGTCAACGCGGTGAACGACGAGATGCGCCACGAGCCCGCCTTCGTGAGCACGCTTCTGCACCGGTCGGCGGACGATCCCGCCCTGTTCATGCTCTACGAGACCTGGCGCGACCGCGACGACTTCTTCGCCGTGCAGATGAAGCGGCCTTATCGGGCCGAGTACGAAGCGAAGCTACCCGATCTGCTGCGCGCGCCGCGGACGATGACGATGTTCGAGATCCTGCGCGCCGATCATGCGGAAGGGACTGTCCGATGAGCGATCCCATCGAAGTGATCGGCCGGTTCTACGCTGCGGAGGCCGACTACATGAACGCGGGCGGTGCGGCATCCGGCGCGGATTTCACCACCATGGCCGCGACGCTGTCCTCAGACGTGGTGCTGCATCAGTCGCCTGATCTGCCATGGGGCGGCGACTTTCACGGGCACGCCGGCTACGAGGACTGGGCGCGCCAAATGAGCGTCGCCTTCGATCAGCTCGAGGTGAAGGAGCGACGCTTCTTCGTCGAGGGCGACATGGTGGTCATCACCTGCCGCCTGGTCACCCGGTCCCGCACGACAGGCGAGAAGCTCGATCTTCCCATGGCGCAGGTCGTGCGGACCATCGGCGAGCGCATCGTCGAGTTCCGGCCGTTCTACTGGAACGTGGCCGCCTATCGGGCCGCGGTCGAGGCGCACCTCGAAGCTCCGGTTTTCTAGTGAGGACCATCCCTATGGCCGCAGCGATCCGCGCGGGCGGCCACCTGCATCACCTCCAGCCGCAGGCAGCGGACCGGGGCGATCAGCCGCCTTCCACGCCGCCACGAGCGCCGCCGTTCCCTGATCGCGCAGGGTGACGAACGCCCGATCTGACACTCATGACATGTTGCGATACCGGCTCGATGACTTCGCGAGAGATCCTCGCGCGAACACCGACCGTCACGCAGCGGCCAAGCTGACCAGAAATAGGCCGTCGCCGGCGCTCGCCTGGCTGGAGCGATACGCCGGCGAGAAACACGATCAGGGAGATCAATGATGGACGTCGGCTTTATCGGTCTCGGCGCCATGGGCAATGCCATGGCCGCCAATCTCGTCGAGGCCGGGCACAAGGTCCGGGCCTGGAATCGTTCCGGCAAGGGGCCGGACGGACTGGAGATCGTCGGCAAACCGGCTGACGCATTCCAGGCGGACGTCGTTTTCACGATGTTGTCCGACGATCCCGCAATCCGAGAGGTTCTGCTGGAGGCGGATGTGCTGAAGACCGCGCGCGAGGGCGTGGTCCACGTCGTCAGCTCGACCATTTCGGTGGCGTTCGCCGCTGAACTTGCGGAGGCGCATGAACAGCTTGGGATCGGCTACGTCTCGGCGCCCGTGCTTGGCCGGCCTGATGTGGCCAAGGAAGGTCAGCTCAACATCCTCGCCGCCGGCAAGCGACGGGCGGTCGAGAAGGTGCGTCCCCTGCTCGATGTCCTTGGCAAGAAGGTGTGGGACATGGGCGAGGAGCCTGCCCGGGCCAACGCCGCCAAGATCGCCGCGAACATGATGATCACCATGGCGATCGAGGCGATGGCGGAAGCAGTGGTGCTCACCGAGGCGAGCGGCCTGCAGCGTGGTGCATTCTTCGAACTGATCCTGGGCACGCTGTTCGGCGGACGCTCTTACGAGAACTACAGCGCCAACATCGCCAAGGAGAGCTTCGAGCCGGGCTTCAAGGCACGGCTCGGACTAAAGGATCTCGGCCTCGCCGCCGCTGCCGCCAAGCAGGCAGGCAGGCAGTTGCCGATGCTCGAGGCCGTCAGGGGACGCATGGCGGACACGGTCGATGCCGGAATGGGCGACAAGGACTGGTCGGTGATCGCCGGCTTCACGATCAACCATGCGAGATGAGGTCGAGGTGGCATAGTCCAGTTCGGGGCGTCCGGCATAGGTCGCCGGCATCTCGGCGGCGTCCGCCGCGTGAAGGTAAATCGGCACGTCGAGCGCTTGGGCGCGTTCCCAGAGCGGCGAGAAACGGTCCTCGTCGAGGTCGCGGCCGTCGGTCTGACCGATGATCATCGCCCCGCGCATCCCGAGTTCACTCACCGCCCGCTCGAACTCGGCGGCGCCCGCCTCCGGATCCTGCAGCGGCACCGTGGCGAAGCCGGCGAAATGGTCGGGATGTGCCTGTACGGCTTCGGCGAGGCGATCGTTGGCTTGCCGAGCGAGTGTCATCGCGGTCGCGGCATCGAGGGCGCCCTGAACGGTGCCGACGTTCGACAGGATCGCGAAGTCGATGTTGGCCTCGGCCATCGCCGCGTTTCGTGCCTCGCCGAGATCGCATAGCGGGCGCTTGATCTTCGCGGTGATTTCCTCCGGGACAGTCGGGATCAGGGTCAGCCAGCGATCGACGTGCTCGGGCGCGTCGAGAACGAAATGTTCTTCGAGTGCGATACGCATCGAGGGTGGTTCCTTTCATCTGGGGTTCGTGGGGCCAACAGCCTCAGGGCTGTTGCGGCGAGCAGGAGGGCATCGGGTCGACCGGAATCTGGCCAACACATCGGTCAGGTCAGGGCCTGCCCGAGATGCGCGAACTCGGTCATGGCGTGCTCGGTCATCTCGTCGCCAGGACGCTGATTGTGGCGGCAGAGAAATGAAGCCGTTCGTGGACATAGCGGCCACCTCGCTCTTTGTGGTCCGACGTTCTCAAGGATGGTCATTGGAGGTGAGGCGCTGATGCGTGGCATCTTCGTTCGGAACGCGACTTCGAGCCGTGACAAGGGCATCCGGCTCCCGACTTGGTCTGAAGCTGTCGTGCTGGACGAGGTTTCCTGCGGGTCACTCGTTCGTCATCCACTCGCGGTCCGCGAGAGTGCCATTCGCGCCATGTCCGGCCGCAGCATGGCGGTCGGCCAGCGCATCTGTGTTGCCTACCGGCTTGCGGCAGCGGCAGGTGGCGCCCGGTCGTGACCGGCGCGCCGGCTCCCGCTTGCGTCCGCCGCCCGCTTCCAACAGCTTGGCGGCGGCCGCGGCCACTACGTCGGCGCCGTCGCCGGCAGCATCTCGCTGGTCGCGCTGGTGTCGGTGCTGATGGCGATGAACATGCCGGAATACGGCCGCAACATCATCTACGGCGTCATCATCCTCGTCCTGCTCCTGCTCTACGGCCGGGAGCAGGCGGACGCGTAGCGGAGCGTCGACGAGGGCCTCGACACCGTGATCCACCGGTCGGGTGAAGGGCAGTACGCCGGCGCGGCGAGCCGCGGCCCGGGCGCCGGAACGATCGGCGACGCGCCTGCCGCGACCCGCACGCGTCCGTCCGCTCCGCCAAAAGCGGGGATCGGCGTCCTGGCCGCGGCAGCGGGTGCTATGAGCATGTAGGACGGCCCTCCGACCCCCGTCGCACCGCCCGGTCGGGAACGTATTCGCGCCGACAGGTGATTGCTGGAGCATGCTCGATGGTGCGGCGACCGCGTAACACCAGCGTCACGTCGTCGCAGACGGTGCTGGCCGAGATGCGGACGGAGCCGCGTGCCGATCTCGCGACGTTGCTGGCCCGCGCGACGACCGGTCCGGCTCTCGTGACGGCATTGGTGTGTCCCACCAGTGCCTTGTCTCTCGGAGCGGCTTTGGCAACGGCGCAGGCTGGGCTGATCGTTCCGGTGCTGGTCGGGCCGTCGACCGCGATCCGGCGGATCGCCGAGGCGGGCGCGACGGACATCACGCGACTGCGTCTGGTGGATGCGCCGGACGCTTCGGCGGCCGCGATCGAAGCGGTGAGGATGGCGCGCACCGGCGAAGTGGCGGCGCTGATGAAGGGCGACCTGCACACGGACCAGTTGATGCGACCGATCGTCGCCACGCAGACCGGCCTGCGGACGACCAGGCACATGAGCCACGTCTACGTGCTGAGGTTGCGCGATCAGGCCAGACTCGTGTTGCTGACCGATGTCGCAATCAATGTCGCACCGAGGCTCGCCGACAAGGCCGAGATCGTGCGGAACGCGATCGACCTCGCCCATGCCCTCGGGTTCGCGGAACCGCGTGTGGCGATCCTGTCCGCCGTCGAGACGGTGAACGCCGACATGCCGTCGACCGTGGACGCCGCTTCGCTCTGCAAGATGGCGGATCGGGGACAGATCACAGGCGGACTGATCGATGGGCCTCTTGCGTTCGACGATGCCATCGATGCCGGGGCAGCGGCCGCGAAGGGCATCGTGTCGGAGGTGGCGGGACGCGCGGATATCCTCGTCGCGCCGGACCTCGAAGCGGGAAACATCCTGGCCAAGGCCCTGACGGTCCTGGCCGGCGCCGAGGCGGCGGGCGTGGTGGTCGGCGCATCGGTTCCGATCGTGCTCACCAGCCGGGCCGACAGCACGGCGACGAGGGTCGCCTCCTGCGCCCTGGCGAGGCTGATGGGCAGGTCGATGTCCTGAACGAGCCGATGCGATGGGCCCTGTCTCACGCCGGTCGCGCTCGTCGCCTCCGTGTCCGATCTCGCGGCGTCGTCAGCTCGTGCCGCGCGACCGACGCTTCACACTTTCGTCGCCCATCCCAGGAAACCATCGAGGGAGTGGAACTCCGACAGGCTGTGGCAATCCACATCCGGCAGGGCGTCCCTGGCGATGTGCGCCAGCGCCGAGCCAGGCCCCAACTCGATGAGCTTCGCGACGCCCAGGCTGCGGCAGGACTCCATGCATGCGGCCCAATCCACCGTCTGCCGGATCTGGGCCGCAAGCTTCTCCTCGCCCGCCCTCACGTCGAACACCGCGACACCGTCGATCCCGCTCAGCAATCGGATGCCCGACGGCACGTCGCGGCGGATCGGTGCCGCCGCTAGGCAGGTTCGGAACGCCGCACTGGCAGCCTCCAGCAGCGGCGTATGCGACGCGACCGCCACCGGCAACATCGTGACGCGTTCGGCCCCGGCCGTCGTCGCGTCACCGGCCAGTTCCGTCAGCGCGGCCCGCGTTCCGCCGACCAGCATCCGATCCTCGGCGTTGACGATGGCGATGAAACAACCGTGCAGCCGGCAGATCGGCTCGAGAACCGCGCGGGCCAGACCGCGGATCGCCGCCAAACCCGAGGGCTGGCGGGTCGCCGCGTCCATGGCACGCGCGCGTTCGATGGCGAGACGCAGCACGGCGTCGGCGTCGAGCAGTCCGGCCACGCCCCAGGAGGCGAGCTCGCCGACGCTGTAGCCGGCCACCACGAGCGGCCGCGGCAGCCTCTCGCCGAGCGTCGCCCAGGCCGCCATCGCCTGCGTGCAGCACAGGACCTGCCCGAGCTTGTCGGAATGGATGTCGCCGCCGCCGTCGGCCTGCACGAGATGTCGTGGATCGACGCCCCCGAGCGCAGCGGTCGCGGCCGCGAACACGGATGACGCGGCCGGCGCGTCGGCCAGCAGCGCGAACATGGCGGCGTTCTGCGATCCTTGCCCGGAGCACACGATCGCGGTCCGGATCATGTGCCACCGTCCAGGGCGTCGAGCAGCAGGCCGATCGCCAGCAGATCGGCGCTGCCACCTGGGCTGAGGTGCCGCGCGACGAACGCCCGGTGCAGTGCCGCGGCCTTGCCGCGCCAATCGGGCTGCAGGACGCCGCCGTCGTCCAGAAAACGCCGTGCCGCCTTTTGCGCGAACTGCAAGCCTTCGGCACCGCCGCGATGGAGCAGGTTCGTGTCGTCAACCACGGCCAGGAGGGCGAAGAACGCCTGGATACGGGCGGCCTCGGGGTCGTGCGGCACGGCGCCGCTTCCATGCCGGAGGGCCGGCAGCGCCACCTCCAGCACCAGCGGGAAGCCTGCGGCGGCTTCCGCCGGCGCGCCGCCCGCGCCGAAGCGCCGCCTCGCCCTTGCGCCGTGGCTGTCCCGCGCGACCGGCCTGTCCAGGATCGAGCGGCCCCATTGCCGTCGAACGGCGTCCCCGAGCGCGGCCGCCTGCCAATGCGGACGCTGGCCGGACCAGGTCAGTCCAGCCGCGGCGCAGACGAGCCCGAGCCCGAAGATCGCACCGCGATGCGTGTTGATGCCGCACGTCGCTTCCAGCATCGCGCGCTCGGCCGCGAGGCCGATGCGACGGAGCTCCGACATCGGCGCGCCAGCATGGCCCGCCTCGGCCAGGAGGGAGAAGAACGGCGTGATGGCCGCGGCACTGGCCACGAAGGTGGCGGCGTTCATGTCCCGATGGCTGCCCGTGTCGACGTGGCTGACGAGCCCGGGCTTCGGCCAGGTGTGCAATTCCTCGATGAGGCTCCGCCCGGCCGAGGCCGTGACGTGCGCGATCATCCGATCCGGACATGGCCGACCCGCGGGACGGGCGGTGGCGCTCACGACGCCGACGCCCGCGCGAACATCGCGTCGCTGTCGCGGACGGCGACGCCGCGCATGGATTTGACCACCACGTCGCCGTGACCGCCTTCGGACCAGACGGCCAACTCGCGCCAGTTCACGCCGCCTCCGTCGGGGAACACCAGCTCGCCGTCGAGACGGACGCGCCCCGTCGCATCGAGCCGGCGCAGCCCCGCGAGCAGCTCGCGCGTCGTGTCACGGTCGGACACCTCCCAGAGCAGGTCGAGGTCCGATCGTTCCGTGAGGTAGGCCATCCCGGTGGCGTGCTCCCACAGCAGGGCGCCGAACACCCGGGGCGTGAGGCCGAGATCCTCGCCCAGATCGAGCAGGGCCGCGACCGTCGGCTGCCACCAAGCCGGCGCGGCCCGGCCGGCGTCGCGGAGCGTCACGCCGGGTCGCGCCGTCAGACCGCGATCGGAACCGAAGCCGAACCCCAGCCGTCGCTTGCCGTGGCTCGGCGGCAGCGGCAGTCCGACCGTCATCGCCCGGTCGGCCTCGCCTGAAGCTGGCCGCCGGACGATCACCGGCCAGTCCCGCGCGGCCCAGTCGGCGACGAGCTCGAGCGACGCGAGGGTCGGATGGTCGTCCAGCATGGCCCGCCAGACCGGCGGGTCGACGCGGAGCAGGTCATGCCGCCGCATGGAGGCCGAACTGTCCGGTCGCCTCCGCGCCGACGCGCTTGGCGATCTCGGCCGCGACGGGGCGGCCCTTGCGCTCGGCGCCGCGTACGTCGCGCACATCGTCCGGCGACGCGGCGGCCAGCGCCTGCTCCAGCTGCTCGTCCAACGGTTTCGCCGGATCCCACACGGCGGCGACCGCGCCCACGAACACCATGTGGTCGAGGCCCGGCGCGAAGACCGCCGTCGTCTTGGCCAGTTCCCGCAGGCGGCTTTCGGCGAGCTTGGTGACCCGGGCGATCGACGGCATGTCCATCACCGCGGGCGTCGCGCCCGGAAGTGCCACCAGGATGTCGGTCGCCAGTGCCGTTGCCAGGAAGGCGCCGGCGGCCGCCTTGCCGTATTCGAGACCGATGGTGCGGTGACCGAGATGGCTGGCGAGCAGCAGGCATTTCGCGAGGTGCCCGAGATATTCGGGCAGGCCGCGCATCTCGTCGCGACGCCCCATCAACTGACCTTGCGTGTCCACCAGGACCAGGATCGGCACGCGGTCGTCCTGGGCCGCGACCTCGAGCACCTGCGCCGCCAGCGGGATCACGCCGGCGGTGCCGAGCGCGACCCCGTTCGCGACCCCGATGACCGAGACGGGGCCACCCGTCTTGCGTGTCGCGTGGCCGGTGATCCAGCCCTCCGCGCTGACCGCGACGTGATGGCCGGCCGGGAACAGGCTGCCCAGGACTTCATCGAGCGTCATGATTGGCGTCCTTGATGCTGTGGGCGAGTGTGATGAAATCGAGGGTGTCGAGACCGGCCACGGCGTCCGGGTCCGGAACGCCCATCACGGTCCACATCGCGGCGGCATCGTTGCAGCCGCCGAGCGTGCGTTCGCGATGCGCGAGGCGCGCCTGTTCGTGCTGCAGCGTCCGGAGGTCGAGCGGCTTGGAGACGGCCAACTGGGCCTGAGCGGCGGCGCGAAAGCCATCCATCGTGTCGTCGGTGAACGCGTCCGCCATCCCGATCAGGCGCCGGTTCTTGCCACCGCACACGCTCCAGACCAGCGCCTTGTCGCGGGAGTCGTATTCTTCCACGCCCTTGTTGGTCTCGATCACCTCCGGCCCGCTCACGCCGATGCGGCCTTGCTCGGAAACGACCACGCGCGAACAGGTGCCCGCCGTCAGGCCGGCGCCGCCGAACGCGCCAGCCTTGCCGCCCACCAGCGCGATCACGGCGACCCCGCCGCACCGGGCCTGGACGATGGCCCGCATCAGTTCCGCCACCGCGAGCTCACCCGCGTTCGCTTCCTGCAACCGCACGCCGCCGCTGTCGAGCAGAAGCAGGATCGTCTGCGGCAATTGCTTGTGGTCGCGGGCGGCGCGCACCAGCCCGACCAGCTTCGCCCCGCTGACCTCGCCGAACGTGCCGCCCATGAACTGGCCTTCCTGGGCCGCCACGAGAACCGCGACGCCGCCCAAGGTGCCGCGGCCGATCACCACGCCGTCATCGAACGCCCGTGGCAGGTCGAAGATCGGAAGATGCGGGCTCTCGACCCTTTGTTCGGGGCCGATGAACTCGGCGAAACTGCCGGGATCGAGCAGTCCGGCGAGGCGCTGGCGCGCGGTCGCCTGCAGCCAGCTCCCGTTCTCACGGGATGCGACGTCCTGCATCATGACCGCTCCATCAGGGCGCAGCCCTGCATCAGCCGCAGATACGCGGTATCGGGTCGGGCGCCGCCGTCGTTGATCGAGATGCGCAGTCCGCCCGGCGACGAGCGCGAGACGAACTCGGTGACCACCGCCTCCCAGGTCGCGTCGTAGCCTTTGACGGGGGTGGCGATCTGCACCTCGCAGGCCGCACCCGGCAGCACGCGTTCGAGCAGGATTTCCAGATTGCCCGACGCGACCACACCGATGATCGCCTGCGATCTGGCGCCGCCGAGACGGTGGTCAGCCGTGTGGCTGTAGTCGAGTGTCAGCATGTCGGCCGCTCCTACCAGTTGCGATATTTGCTGGGTGGTTGATAGAGGTCGCCGGACCAGTGCATCAGGTCCTTGATCGATCGGGCGGCCAGCATGCTGCGTTGCGCATCGAGCGGATCAATGCCCAGATCCTCGGGTCGTTGGATGATCTTCCTGGCCCGGAGATCGGCCACGATCGACTGGTCGCGCGCGCGACCGACATCGGTGAAGCCCGCGATCCCGCGGATCGCCTGCTCCCGCTCGAGCGGGGTCCTGCACAGCAGGAGATTGGCGATCCCTTCCTCGCTGACGATGTGGGTGACATCGTCGCCGTAGATCATGACGGGTGCCAGCGGCAGGTGGTATTTCTCCGCGAGTGCGATGCAGTCGAGCGTCTCGACGAACACCGGCACCATCTTCTCGCTGAACGTCTCGACCAGTTGCACCACCAGCTTGCGGCCGCGCGCCAGGGGCGAGTTGCCGCCGCTGGCTTCCCGTCCGGCCTTCAGCCAGGGGTCGCTGGCATGCCTGCGACCGTGCGGATCGCAGCCCATGTTGGGTGCGCCGCCGAAACCCGCGATGCGCCCGGTCGTCACGGTCGATGAGTTGCCTTGCAGGTCGATCTGCAGGGTCGAGCCGATGAACATGTCGACGGCATAAAGTCCGGCGACCTGGCAATACATCCGGTTGGAGCTCATCGAGCCGTCACGCCCGGTGAAGTAGACATCGGGTCGGGCTGCCATGTAGTCGTCCATGCCGACTTCGGAGCCGAAGCTGTGGATCTGCTGCACCCATCCCGACTCGATCGCGGGGATGAGCGTGGGATGCGGGTTGAGCGCCCAGTGCGTGGCGATCCTGCCCTTGAGCCCGAGCCCCTCGGCGAATGTCGGCAACAGCAATTCGATCGCCGCGGTGTTGTATCCGATGCCGTGATTGATCCGCTTGATGCCGTATTCGGCGTAGATCCCCTTGATCGCCATCATGGCGGCGAGGATCTGTATTTCCGTGATCTGCGCCGGGTCGCGGGTGAACAGGGGTTCGACGAAGAAGGGTTTCTGCGTCAGGACGACGAAGTCCACCTGGTCGCCCGGCACGTCGACCCGCGGCAGCGTCTCCATGATCTCGTTCACCTGGGCGATGACGATGCCGTTCTTGAAGGCCGTCGCCTCGACCACGACGGGTGAGTCCTCGGTGTTCGGCCCCATGTAGAGATTGCCGTGCCGGTCGGCGGCCCGGGCGACGGTCAGGGCGACATGCGGCGTCAGATCGATGAAGTAGCGGCCGAACAGCTCGATATAGGTGTGGATCGCGCCGAGCTCGACCTTGCCTGCATCGAGGGCGCGCGAGATGGCGCCGCCCTGCGGGCCCGAGTAGGAGAAGTCGAGCTTGCGCGCGATGCCCTTCTCGAACAGATCGATGTGCTCGGGGAGCACGATGCCCGACTGGACGATATGCAGGTCGTGCAGGATCTTCGGGTCGGCGTCGGCGAGGCTGGCGGCGAGGAAATCGGCCTGCTTCTGGTTGTCGCCTTCCAGACAGACGCGGTCACCCGGCTTGACGACGGCTTCCAGTAACGCGGTGGTGTGTGCCTCCTCCACCATCTTGCCGGTCGCGAAACGACCTCCGGCGGTCATCCGATCCTGACGGGTTCGACGTTGGCTCTGCCAGTCGGTCTTGTGGAACGCGTCCATAATGAGCGGATCCTTTGCCGTTAGGCCATTCCGGTGGTGAAGTAGATGGCAGCCGCCAGCGTCAGCGCGCTGAGAACGGTGCTGGCGATGAGCGTCGATCCGACGACTTCCGACGCGATGCCGAAGCGCAGGCCGAACAGGATACCGAAGAAGCCGCACGGGAGCGCGGACAGGACGATCGCCTCGCGCGACGTCAGCGCCGAAGCGGCGAACAGCCACGCAAGTCCGGCCGCGATGAGCGGATGCGCCACGTTGGCGGCGATCGTCTGGATGTCGACGCTGCGGCCGAGACGGAGCTTCTGGGCCGACAGGATGAGGCCTGTCAGGAACAGGGCGGCGCCTCCGGAAACCTCTGCGATCAGGGTCAGCGACTTGACCGCGAGTGCCGGCAATCCGATGCCGCTGAGCGCGAACGCGACGGCGAGCACCGGTGCCAGGACGATCGGCTTACGGAATGCCTTCACGAGCACGCTCGCGAAGCGGCGCTGGCCAGCCGG
Organism: Acetobacteraceae bacterium; assembly: GCA_965199345.1. Classification (GTDB taxonomy): domain Bacteria; phylum Pseudomonadota; class Alphaproteobacteria; order Acetobacterales; family Acetobacteraceae; genus CAXTPV01. The sequence goes on along the minus strand of CBDARA010000002.1, from coordinate 2,956,504 downwards.
CTGCGCGGAGGCTTCGAGGATGACCAGCGTCAGCGGCGACACCACGATGGCGCCGCACGCGATGGAGACCGCCACCGCCACGACCTTGCCGGAACCGAGCAGGGCGGCGATCAGCGGCAGCCCCGCCGCCGCATAATTGGGGAGCGATGTCGTGCACGCCTGCACCGACGCCTCGCCAGGTTCCACGTGGTAGAGGTAGCGCGCCATGGCGAAGATCGCGCCGTACAGGAGCAGCATCGAAAGCGAGAGGATGGCTGCGAGCGGAAGCTGGCCGAGGAGCGTGGAGCGCGACGCCTGCGCGACGGTCGCGAAGATCGCCGCCGGGATCGCGAAATCCATGACCATCGCGTTCAGCTCGGCGACGCGCGTGTTGTCGACGTCCTTGGTCCAGCCCGCGAGGTAGCCAAGCGCGAGTACGAAGAACACCGGGACGAGCGCGTTCAGTATGATCGAGAGCATTGAGGATATCCGGGTTGAAGGACGAACCGTGTCCGTTGTCGGCCGACGAGGCGAGAATCGGAAACTACCCACGTTCCCGGGATCGTTGCCGATGATGGTGCATGCGCGTCGATCGGTGGAACGCGACGAGCGAGCGGGACTGAACGATCGGGCCGTCATTCGCTGGCGACACCTCCAACGATGTCAGCCACCGCCGATCAGTTCGGCCTCGCCATGATCGGAAGGCCGAGCGTATCGTTCAGCACGGTCGACAACTGAAAGCCGACCACCCAGGCGTGAGTGTCGGCCGGGTCTGGTGAAAGGCCGATCTGGTCCGGATGAACCACGAGCTGCAGGAACGGCTTGATCGCGACCCCGGGCGCGATGGCGGCACTGTAGTTGAGCTCGAGTGCCGTCTCGGACCGTGACAGGTTTCCTGTCCGACCTTCGGCCACGAGACTGTCGGAGTACGCCTCGATCACTCGCTGATTGAGGAGCACCGTGTAACTCATCAGGCCGAGCGTATCGGCAGACCTCCCTTTGAACGGGCCCTTGTCGACCAGTCCCGCCAGAAAGTAGGAGTTGGCCGCCGCGTGTCCGGCAGCACTGGCGAAGACGGCGCCGAAGATGGTCAGACCGCGCCCCGAACGATCGTCCGGTCTCCACACGACCCGTTGCCCTTGCACGTAGAGGGAGGCACGTCCTTGATCGACCGCGGCTTTGCCATGGTCGAGCAATCGGGATTGTCCGGCCTGATTGTACAGGGGGTCGTTGTAGGTGGAGCTGTCGTAGAAGCCACCGACGTCGACAGCGTACGGCAGGTGTCTGGACGAAGGGTCGCTCGTGTAGCCGAGCTCGAACGGGAAGAACGCGCCGCTGCCGGGCGAGGTGGCCCAACCGCCGTTCCAGGGCCACCCTGTCCTGTCGTACGATGCGGGATCGGTGACGAACGCGCCCGCCTTCAGGTAGGTTCGCGGCGTCGGCTGGAAGGTCACCCGGCCGCCCCAGGACGCGAGAGGCCAGTAGCCGACGCTGCTGTTCCTGGGCCAGGCAAAGGGCGACAGGTTGAAGCACAGGCCCGATACGAACTGGCAGTAGACCGGAGCGATCGCGAACTCCTGGCCGACCGGTATCCTGCCCGCGAGGAACCTCAATCGTCCGGCAAGCAACGACTGCTCCACCGAAAACTCGGTCAGGCGTGTCGTGACGGTCGGCCCGGCGTCGGAGAAGGTTTCGTACGTGCTACCGATATAGGTCTTGTTGTCTGCCGCGCCGAACCGGGACACGATCAGGATGTGCAGCTTGGTTCCGGGCGATCCGACGAGGCGGGCCAAGTCCAGGTCGACACCGTAGAGGAACTGGTTGTCGCCGGCCTGGCCTTGCTGGTGCCCGCCTGACGCGAAGTCGCCGAAGTCGCCGGTGTAGCCTAGCTTGAAGTAGATACCCCGCTCGGCCAGCGTGCGCCCGAACGGCTTCAGGAGACCGGACGTGTCGAACAGGTAGCCATCGGCGCCATTGGCGTCCGGTGGCACCAAAGTCGATGTCGGCTGTCCTGCCAGTGTCCGAAGATTGACGGCGGACCCCGTGATATCGTTCGGGACAGAGGAGGTCGTGTCATCGATCTGGCTCGAAGCGGGCGAAGGCGCTGCTTTCGCCGCAGTTGCGAGCAGAACGATCGCGGCCGCGACATACCATCCGAGGCGCCCGACCTCGGCCGGAAAGCGGTCGACGTCACGCGAGGAGGCGTTCGCCTCCGAAAGGGCGACACGGGAGGAACGCATCTCGCGCGATGCGGACACCTTGTCGTGCGTGGAGCGACGGCTTGCCAAGACGGTTCCCTTTGGCCGGCGATCGCCGGCGAGGGCTCATCAGAAGGGGCGCACCGGTCGGCAAGGCAGCCTCGGAAACTACTTAGAGCACGTTCAGCTAGACCGGATGCGGTCTGGCTGAAGGTCGTGCTCTAGCAGGCTGCTGAAGAAAGCCGACCGTTGAGGATGATCATCTCTGTCCGGCTTTCTTGTTCTGTGCGGCGGCCGCTTTTGCATGTGAGCTGTGGCGAGCCAACGCGGTTCGGCGCTGTCGGCTGGGTGTCGCGGTCGTCATGCGGGCGCGGGGGCCAGCAGCCTTGGCAGTCGGATGAGGTTGTAGGCGGTGACCGTCAGGTCGAATTGCCAGCCGACCCGTTCACGGCCGCGATGCCTGGTCTGCCGCAAGCCGGCGGATCCCTTGATCCAGCCGAACACCTCCTCGATCCGTTTGCGCACGCGCTGACTTGCGGCGTAGCCCGCGTGGCGCGTCGTGCGTGCGTCCACGCCCGAGCCACGTCGCACGCCCAACTTCGACACGCGCCCGTCGACCGCAACATGCGGTGTCACTCGGCGCGTCCGCAGGGCGGCGATGAAGCCCGCGACGTCGTAGCCCTTGTCCGCACCCAGCGTGATCCTCCGGGCCGGCGCCATCCTGTCCACGAGGGCCAGAGCCGCGTCGCGTTCGGCCGTGCCGATGGCGTGGGTCAGGCAGCTATGGGCGACGAGCCCGTTGCGGTTCTCCATGAGCACGTGGCCGGCATAGGCCATGATGCTGGCCTGTCCGTTCGATTTGCGCGCCAGCCGGGCATCGGGGTCGGTGGTGCTGGCGTGCGTCTCGTTGCTGCGCGTCTGGCCGCGCCAGTTGCGCTCGGCGTTGCGGCCCGCGGGCGGCGCGCCTGGGTCATTGCCGGCGGGCGGCTCGGCGTCAGAGCCGGGCTTCGGCTGGAACGACTTGTGGCTGGCCCAGGCCTGGATCAGCGTGCCGTCGATGGAGAAATGCTCGTTGGACATCAGCGCCTCGATCCGAGGCTGCGCGACCACGGCGGCCAGCAGGCGCTGTGCCACATCGCCCGCCAGCAGGCGGTCGCGGTTCTTGCTGAACGTGCTCGCATCCCATACCGGCGCGTCCATCGACAGCCCGACGAACCAGCGGAACAGCAGGTTATAGTCCAGCTGCTCCATCAGCTGCCGTTCGGAGCGGATGGAATAGAACGCCTGCAGTAGCAGCGCCCGCAACAGCTTCTCCGGCGCGATGCCAGGGCGCCCGACCCGGGCATAGAGCCCGTCGAACTCCGGCCACAGCACGTCCAGCGCTTCGTCGACCACGGCGCGGATCAGTCGCAATGGGTGGTCAGGCGGCACCCGCGCCTCGCAACTCACGTAGCTGAACAAGGCACCCGTCTGCTCGTCAACGCCCCGCATCGCCGCTCTCCGCTGCAACCGCAGCGAATCACGATCAACGACCATCCGCGAGGAGTTTTTCAGCAGCCTGCTAGAGACATGAGGTCGTTCTAGCGGCGATCTGTCGGCGCCGAACACCTTTCGCTCGAAGCGTCGGGCCGAGCCCGCCATTCGGCGAGGAGATCAGGACGGCTTTCAGCGCAGCGCCCGCCTCCGTCCGCCCGCGTCCTTTCATGTGCCTTCGGCGCGCAGGCGGAACCGATCGGAAAGCGCTCCCGCCGGCTTCCCCCCGCACCGTCGACGCTCGTCCCGCCGCGGGCCGCCCGCCCGTGCCCGCCGACGCTTGCAACCGCCGCCCGCTTCCAACAGCGTGACGGCCGCCGAACGACAGGAACACGATGATCACCGTCCATCATCTCGCGAACTCGCGATCGCAGCGCGTGCTGTGGCTGCTCGAGGAGCTCGGCCTCGCCTACGGGGTCAGGCGCTACGAGCGTGACCCGCGCACCATGCTGGCGCCGCCCGCGCTTCGCGCCATCCATCCGCTCGGCAAGTCGCCCGTGATCGACGACGACGGCGAGGTCGTCGCGGAAACCGGCGCCATCGTCGAGTATCTCGTCGACCGCTACGGCGATGGCCGGCTGATCCCGCCTGCCGGCACGGCCGCGCGCCGTCGCTACGTCTACTGGCTGCACTATGCGGAGGGTTCGGCGATGCCGCCGCTGCTGCTTCGCCTGGTCACCGAGCGGATGACCGCGCCGCCGGTGCCGCGCCTGATGCGGCCGGTCGCCGCCCCCGTCGCCGCCGGGCTTCGGCGCGGCTACGTCGATCCCGAACTCGGCCGCCACCTCGATTTCCAGGAGACGGCGCTGGCCGACGCGCCTTGGTTCGCCGGCGACGACTTCACCGCGGCGGACATCCAGATGAGTTTCCCGATCGAGGGCAGCGTCCGCTACGGGCTGCTGCGCACCCGGCCGCGTCTGGTGGATTTCCTCGCCCGCATCCACGCGCGCGACGCGTATCGCCGCGCGCTCGCGACCGGCGGCCGCTACGATTTCGCCTGATACGAGGCGCGCCTCGCGCTGACGCCCAACGTCCGGCCGGGCGTCAGGCCGTTCTTTCGGCCGGATGCGGCGCGGGGTGCGGCGGGACCGTCGCCCGGGCGATGCGGCGGAACAGCGGCGGGGTGATCCAGGGTCGCTCGCGCAGCGGGCGGTCGGTCGCCGATGCCGTCACGGCAGCGTCAGGGTCCGGTGCGGGATCGGCGCAGGCTGGGGCGGAAGCGGAAGGTCGCACGGAACGGTCGCCGTCTGATGCGGCTTCGGAACTAACATGTTTGTTCCCAAGTGACAACGGCGCCGACCGAAGCCGTTCCGCCCTTCAGGGCTTCCGCCAGGCGCCGCCGTCCGCCGCGCGTTGCGGCGCGTCCACGTAGCGACCGTGCGCCGGCACCGCGATCCGCTCGAAGTCGCGCGCCAGCGTGTCGAGCGCCTGCCGCATCGCGGCGCCCGCGAGCGGACGGCCGTGTCCGGTCAGCAGCGTCTCGGGGGCGAGCGAGGCGAGACGCCGCGCCGACGCGGCCGCCGCCTCCCAGTCGTGGGTGAAGTATCGGGGCGGCCCGTGCAGCTCGGGCGCCTGCGTCGCGACGGCGTAGACGGATTCCTGCGCGACCGTCACCACCGCGTCGCCTGCCACCAGCGTGCGCGTCTCCGGGTGCCAGAACGACACATGGCCGATGCTGTGACCCGGCGTCGCGAGCCATAGCCAGCCCGGCATGAACGGCACGCTGCCGTCGTCGGGCAAGGCCTGCAGCCGCGCCCCGACATCGACCGGGCCGCGCCCGTAGAGTGGCGAGAGCGTCGCGACGGCGCCGCCCGCGAACGTCGGATCGGGCGGCGGGTAGGCGGCGGAACCGTCGAGATAGGGATGCTCGAGCGTGTGGGCGAAGACCGGCACGTCCCATTCCGCGGCGAGCGTCTCGAGCGCGCCGACATGGTCGAAATGCGCGTGCGTCATCAGGATCGCCGCCGGCCTCGCGGCGGCGCCGAACCGCGCCGCGGCGCGGTCGCGGATCGTCGACGTGCCGCCTGGTGGCCCGGCGTCGATCAGCACCCAGCCCGCCGCGCCGGGACGGCCGAAGAACGCCACGTTGACGATCGCGAGGCGCGCATAGGCGAGGTCGTCGGCGACCGCGACCGTGCCGTCCTCCGCCGCCGTGCCGGTCACGTGGGCAGGATCGATCGGCACCTGCTGGGTCATCGTCCTGGTTCCTCCGCCATCTGACCGAGACCGGTAGCCCGTCCGGCCGCGAGCTGCCCCACACGATCTGGCGAGACCCGGCTTCCCTTCGCGGCCTCCCGCGGGTTTGATGACGAGACGGATCCGGCCGGGGGGAGGGTGGTGAGATGAGCCAGGACAGCAGTTCGGCGGCCGGGCCGGCACGTTTCAGACCGCCCGGTCCGCTCGGCTGCGGCGGCGCCCCGCTCGGCAATCTCTTCGCGCCGGTGTCGGACGACGAGGCCGCGTCCGTGCTCGAGGCCGCCTGGGACGCGGGCGTGCGGCACTACGACACCGCGCCGTTCTACGGCTTCGGGCTGTCCGAGCGACGCGTCGGCAACGCCCTCCGCGGCCGCGCGAGGGGCGACTACACGCTGTCCACCAAGGTCGGTCGCCTGCTCGATCCGGCCGAGGGGCCGGTCGCACGCGAGCGCTTCTCGTATGTCGACGCGCTGCCGTTCGACCCACGCTTCGACTACGGCGCCGACGCCGCGCGGCGCTCGATCGAGGCCAGCCTCGAGCGGCTCGGCCTCGACCGGATCGACATCGTCTACATCCACGACGTCGGCGAGGACACGCACGGTTCCGAATGGACCGGACGCCTCGACGAGGCGATGGACGGCGCGGCGGTGGCGTTGACCCGGCTCCGCGAGGAGGGCGTCATCCGCGGCTGGGGTCTCGGCGTCAACCGCGTCGCACCGTGCCTCGCGGCACTCGACCGCTCCGATCCGGACGTGATGCTGCTGGCCGGGCGCTACACGCTGCTCGACAACGAGGACGCGCTCGAGACGCTGCTGCCGCGCTGTCTCGAGCGCGGCGTCGCCATCGTGGTGGGCGGCCCCTACAATTCGGGGCTGCTCGCCGGCGCCGACACGTTCGACTACGCGCGCGCGGCGCCCGATCTCGTCGCGCGCCGCGACGCGATGCGCGCGATCTGCGCGCGTCACGGCGTCGATCTTCGGGCCGCGGCGCTGCAGTTCTGTGCCGCCCATCCCGCCGTCGCGGCCGTCATCCCCGGCGCGCGCACCGCCGACGAGATGCGGACCAACGCGCGGCTGATGGCGGTGTCGATCCCGTTCGCGGTCTGGGGCGAGCTCAAGCTCGCCGAGCTGATCCCGCCCGGCGCCCCGGTGCCGTTGCCGCGCGGCCTTTGACCGCGACCGCCACGCGGACGTGAAACCGGCGCGTGCCGCCGCGCGACCGCCGCTCGCGTTGGCGGGAGCAGGAGGTGCTGCCCCATGTTGCTGACGAAGTTCCTCGGTGTCGCAAGTCTGCTGATCGGCGCGGGCGAGATCGCGTCCCCCGCCCGTCTCGCGTCCGCGCTCGGTTTGCCCGCCGGACCCTGGACGGTGCGGGCGTTCGGCGCTCGCGAGATCGCCGCGGGCGCGTTCGTGCTCGCGCGTCCGGCGTCGTCCGTCGGACCCGCGTTCCGGCTCGCCGGCGACGCGCTCGACCTCGCGCTGCTCGCCGCCGCCCTGCGTCCCCGCAATCCCCGCCGCGGCGCCGCGGCGGCGGCCTTCGGCGGCGTTCTCGGCATCACGCTGCTCGACGTGCTCGCGTGGCGGACGACCGGGCGCGTCCAGCGGCAGGTCTGAGCGGGCCTCGCACGAACCGGGGCCCGGACTTCGCGTCAGCCGGACGCGAGGCCCGGCCCGCGGTCGAGGAGCGCCGGACCGAGCGTCTCGGTCAACCAGGCGACGAACAGCCGGACGCGCGGCGACAGCGGGCGATTGCTCGGGTAAAGCACCGAGATGAGGGTCGGGACCGGCCGGAAGGCGGCGAGCACCTCCACCAGCGCGCCCGACGCGATATCCGCTTCGAAACGGTGACGCGGCGCCTGCACGAGGCCCATGCCGAGCCGGGCCGCCGCGACGCTCAGGTCCGAGGTGTGGACCAGCACCCGGGCGGGCAGCGTCACCTCGACCGTCCGCCCGTCGACGCTGAACTCGAGGGGCAGCATCGCGCCGCTGCGCGACGACACGAAGCCGACCGCCATGTGCCCGGTCAGCTCGTCGGGCGAGCGCGGCGTGCCGTGCCGGGCGAGGTAGGCCGGGCTCGCGCAGGTCGCCTCCACCATCGTTCCCAACCGGCGCGCCACCATGGCACTGTCCTCGAGCGCGCCCGCGCGCACCACGCAGTCGACGCCCTCCCGGACCAGATCGACGAAGCGTTCGCCTTCGCCGAGATGGACGGTCAGCGCCGGATGACGCGCGAGGAAGTCGGGCAACGCGGGCAGCAGCAGGTTGCGCGCGAGATTGCCGGGAACGTCGACCCGCACCGTCCCGGCGATCGTCCCGCTCGCCGCCCGATCGGCGTCCTCGAGGTCCGCGAGGATCGCCGTGCAGCGACCGTAATAGGCCACGCCCTCCTCCGTCGGCCGGACATGACGCGTGGAGCGCTGGACGAGCCGCGTGCCGAGCCGCTCCTCCAGGCTCCTGATCGTCGCGGTCGCGACCGGGCGCGACACGCCGAGATCGGCCGCCGCGGCGGTGAAGCTGCCCCGATCGACGATCCGGACGAACAGCTCGAGACTGCGGAGACGGTCCATGCGGATTGTTCCAACGGTGAGAACAGTGTTGACGCCGACGCCGGTCTTCCTGCGCCGGCGATGACGCGACACATCGGAAGCCGTCACCATCCGGACGCCCCTCATGCCGACATCATCTCCCATCGCCATCGTCACCGGCGGCAGTCGCGGCATCGGGCGCGATGCCGTGCTGCGTCTCGCCGCGCGCGGCGTCCGCTCCATCCTCACCTACAACACCAATCGGACGGAAGCCGACGCGGTGGTGGCGCTCGCGACGGAGGCCGGCGCGCAAGCGGTCGCGCTGCAGCTCGACATCGGCGAGGCCGCGTCGTTCGGTGACTTCGTCGCGCGGGTCCGCGACGCCATCGGCGCGCTCGGCGCGTCGCGCTTCGACTTCCTCGTCAACAACGCCGGCACGTCGTCGGCGGCGACGCTCGCGAACGCCACCGAAGCGCAGCTCGACGAGCAGTTCGCGGTCCACTTCAAGGGACCGTTCCTGCTCACCCAGGCACTCCTGCCGCTGATGGAAGACGGCGGCCGGATCGTGAACATCTCGTCCGGCCTCGCGCGCTTCACCTTTCCCGGGCGCGCCGTGTACGGACCGATGAAGGCCGCCGTGGAAGCTTTGACGCGCTACATGGCGCTCGAACTCGGGCCGCGCCGGATCGCGGTCAACGTCGTCGCACCGGGCGCGATCGCCACCGACTTCAGCGGCGGCGCCGTCCGCGACAATCCGGAGGTCGCCCGAGCGCTCGCCTCGCACACCGCGCTCGGGCGCGTCGGGCAGCCCGACGATGTCGGTCCCGTCATCGCGTCCCTGCTTTCGGACGAGTTCCGGTGGGTCAACGCGCAGCGCATCGAGGTCGCCGGCGGCATCCACATCTGACGTCGCCCCGACGGGAGAGCGGCGAGACGGAGCTTCGTCGGCCCGGAGTTTTCCCCTCCTCGTGGAGCGCCGGCCGCCGCCCTGACGGGACGCGGCCGGCGTCCGGGGCAGCGCCCTCGGTCTTCCTTTCCCGACCATCCAGCTACGACACGCGCCCCCGCAGACCCAGGCAAGACGCCGCGGCGAGGAGGTTGACGGCGGCGAGGTACCAGGCGGGTGAGGCGGGGTCGCCGGTTGTGTGGATCAGTGCGGTGAAGACGATCTGTGCCGTGCCGCCGAACAGGCTGATCGCGATCGCGTAGAGCGTGCCGAACCCGGTGGCCCGCATCGCGCGCGGGAACAGTTCGGCGAGCAGCACGACCGAGGCGGAGAAGCTGCCGAGCTGCAGGATCGCGACGATCGCCACGACCAGCGCGAAGGCGGTGTCGCTAGGATGGCTGCGAAGGGCCAGCAGCATCGGCACCACGGCGAGGCCGAGCGCGAGGCGGGGCCAGGCGATCAGCGCGAGCCGGCCGCGCGTGTCCGACAGGCGCCCGGCGGCGAACGAGGCGCCGGCGCCGGCAACGCCGACCACCACCGTGCCGAGCAGCGACACGCGCGCGCCGAGACCGAGCGCGGTGAGCGCGTAGGTGGTGACGTAGTTTAGGAAGTACTGGCTGACCGTGCCGGCGATCAGCAGCGCGAGCGCGCACGCGAGTGCGACCGATCCCGGGGATCGTGCGGTCTCGACGTCCGGCGCCCGATCGCCGCCGCGGTCGCCCGGTTCGTCGAGGCCGGCGCGGAGCGCGAGCCCGACCGGCAGCAGCAGCACGCCGAGCGCGAACGGGATCCGCCAGCCCCACTCCGCCATCGCCGGTGCGCCGAGGAAGGCGCGCGAGGCGAGCCCGATGCCTCCGGCGGCGAGCACCGCGAGCGACTGGCTGGTCGCCTGCCACGATGCGCTCGCGCCGCGTCGTCCGGGCGGCGCGTGCTCGAGCAGGAACGCCGTCGCGGGTCCCGCCTCCGCGCCCCATGCGATGCCTTGCAGCAGGCGGGCGGCGACCAGGAGGACCGGTGCGGCAACGCCGATCACGCGCGCCGGCGGCAGCACCGCGATGACCAGGCTGCCGATCCCCATCAGCGCGAGCGAGAGCAGCATCGCCGGCGGCCGGCCACGCCGGTCGGCGTAGCGTCCCACCACGAACGCGCCGACCGGCCGGGTCGCGAACCCGACCCCGAAGGTCGACACCGAGAGCAGCAGGCTCACATAGGCATCGTGGCCCGGGAAGAAGGCGTGGCCGATCGCCACCGCGTAGGTGCCGTAGGCGACGAAGTCGAACACCTCGATCGTGTTGCCGGCGACCGCGGCGGCGATTGCGCGCCGCCTGCCGGGCGCCTCGACGCATCCGGCGCCGTCCGTGCCGTCGCGTGCGATGGTGTTCCTCTCCGGGCCAACCTCTGGGAGACTGCGTCGCGATGACCCAGGCCGTCCAGAACCATCTGCAGCAGATCATCGACGGGCTCAACGAGGGCGTCGTGATCGCGCGGCCGGACAAGACGATCGCCTGGGCGAACGACACCGCGCTCGCGCTGCACGGCGTCGGGCGCGTGGCCGATCTCGGCCGCACGATCACGGAATACCGGTCGCGCTTCCCGCTCCGCTACCTGAACGGCGACCGTCTGAAGGCGGAGGAGTATCCGATCAGCCGGCTGCTCGCCGGCGAGACGGTGCGGGAGCTCACGGTCGAGATGGTGCCGAAGAGCGGCCACAAGCCGTTCGTGCACCGGATCAGGACCCTGGCGCTGACCGGCGAGGAGGGCGGCGAGCCGGACTGGCTGGTCGTCATCATCGACGACGAGACCGAGCGCTTCAACGCCGAAGCCCGCTTCGAGCGCGCCTTCGCCGCGAACCCGGCGCCGGCGGTGATCGCGCGCCTGTCGGACGGGCGTTACGTCCGCCTGAACCACGGCTTCGTCGAGCTGACCGGCTGGACGCGCGAGCGCCTGATCGGCCGTTCGATGCACGAGGTCGACGTGCTGCACGGCGCGAAGGAGCGCGACCTCGCGATCGCCCGCCTCCACGCCGGCGCCACCATCCCGCAGATGGAGGCGCGCCTGCCGCTCGCCGACGGCGGCGAGCGCGCCGTCCTGATCGGCGGCCAGCCGCTCGAGATCGGCGACGCCGACTGCATGCTGTTCACCTTCGCCGATCTCGAAGGCCGCCGTCAGGCCGAGCTGGCGCTGCGTCAGAGCGAGCAGCGCTTCAGCCGCACCTTCCATCTGGCGCCGGCGCCGATGCTGATCCTGGCGGCCGACGATCTCGTCGTGCTCGACGTCAACGACGCCTTCGTCGCGACCACCGGGTGGCGGCGCGAGGAGGTGCTGGGCCGGCGCGAGGGCGAGCTCGTGCTGTGGGAAACCGGCCAGCGGCGCGATCATCTCGCCCATGTGCTGCGCGACACCAGGCACGCGGCGAGCGTCGAGATCGGCCTCTCGTTCAAGAACGGCACCGCCGGCGACTTCCTGCTGTCGGCCGAGACGGTCGCGTTGCACGATCGCGACTGCCTGCTCTGCGTGATGCAGGACATCACCGCGCGGAAGCGCACCGAGACCGATCTCCGCTCGGCGATCGATCTCGTGCTGCGGGAGGATACGTCGCGCCTCGGGCAGCGCATCGTCGAGACGCTGGCCAATCTCGCGGGCAACAAGGGCTCCGAGGCGCGCCGCCATCCCGAGCTCAGCTCCATCCCCGAGCGGGCCCGCGCGGTGCTCGGCCTGATGGCCGAGGGGCTCGCCGACGACGCGATCGCGCGGCGTCTCGGCATCAGCCGGAACACCGTGCGTAATCACATCGCCGTGATCTATGACAGGGTCGGATTGCGCAAGCGGAGCGCGGTGATCGTTTGGGCGCGCGAACGAGGTCTCGGCCTCGAGACAGGAGCCGAGGCGAAGACGGCCACGATCCGATCCCGAAAAAACGGCGCCGGGAAGCGACCGTCGCGCTAGTGCGAAACGACCGGTCGTCGAAAGACCGGGCGCTTCGAAACATCCCTGGACGTCTCGACCGTTTTCCGATCCCTTCCGCTCACCGGACGCGGGGGACGGATCGCCATGGATGCTGCGCACGCCGACGAGGAGGTCCTGCCGCTGCACGCGGAAGGGCTCGTCGTGACCAGGCGTACGATCCCGACGCTCGTCCGCGCCGAACGCGTCACCACGACACGCACGGAGGATCTCGCGATCACGCTCTCACGCGACACCGTCGTGGTCGACCGTATCAAGCGTGGCACGTTCGTCGAGGCCGTGCCGCCGATCCAGGAAGAGGGCGAGTTCATCGTCATTCCCGTGGTCGACGAGGTCCTGATCACCGAGCGGCGTCTCGTCCTGACCGAGGAGATCCGTCTCCGGCGCGTGCGCACGCAGCGAACCCACGCGGAGCACGCGGTATTGCGCACGCAGCACGTCGTCGTCACCCGCCGACGCAATCCCGAACACGAAGGAAACCCACCCATGTCCACCGAAACGATCGTCGCCCTGTTCGACACGCCCGCGCATGCGGAACTCGCGTTGCAGGATCTGCTCGCTTCCGGCGTCCCGGCGAGTGCCGTCGAGCGCCACGAGGCGTCTTCCACCGACGCGCCGCACGACGCGTCGATGATGTCGACGACCACGCGCCGCAGCTTCTGGAGCCGCCTGTTCGGCGCCGAGCCCGAGCATCACGGCAGCGTCTACGACCGCTCGCTCGAGAGCGGCGCGACCGTGCTGACCGTGCGCCCGGCCGCCGACCGCATCGACGACATCGTCACCATTCTCGAAGGTCACCATCCGGTCGACATGGACGAGCGCGAGGCGGAGTATTCCGCGGCGTCGGTCGCCGGACCGATGACCGGTCCGGCTGCGTCGATCGCGGCCGATGGTCTCTCGGACAGCCGCCGCATCGACACCGACCTGCCGGTCGGCGCCACCGCCGGCAGCGCCGGCGGCGAGGTGCTGACGCTCTCGGCGGAGGCGCTCGCGGTCGGCAAGCGCGTGGTCAATCGCGGCGGCACACGCGTGCGCCGCTTCGTCGTCGAGACGCCGGTCGAGGAGACCGTGTCGTTGCACGGCGAGCGGGTCGCGGTCGAGCGTCGCGCCGTCGACGGCATCCGCGCCGCAGAACCCGGCAGCTTCAGCGAGCGCGCCATCGAGATGATCGAGACCGACGAGGTTGCCGTGGTGCGGAAGGACGCGCGCGTCGTCGAGGAGGTCGTGCTGCGCAAGGAAGCGACCGAGCGCACCGAGACGGTGCGCGACACCGTGCGTCACGAGGACGTCGCGGTCGAGCGGATCGCCGACGGCACCCCCGGCCCGCGCTGACATCGACACAGAGGAGAACGTCACATGTCCATCATCGCCTGGGTCGTGCTCGGCCTCGTCGCCGGCTTCATCGGCAGCCGCATCGTCAACAAGACCGGGGAAGGCGTCGTGCTCGACATCGTCCTCGGTATCGTCGGTGCGATCGTCGGCGGCTTCCTGTTCAGCCTGCTCGGCGCGGCGCCGGTCACGGGCTTCAACATCTACAGCCTGTTCGTGGCGGTGATCGGCGCGATCGTCGTGCTGATCGTCTATCACGCGCTGGTCGACCGCCGCCGCGCACTCTGACCGGCGGGCGCACGACCGGTCCGGGGTGAACCAGCCCGGACCGGGCCCGCTCGTGCACGATCTGCCCGGGCCTCTCCGCACGCTCGCGGAGAGGCCCGACGCCGTTCCAGGTCGGCATCGTCTTGCCAACGTTTGCGGAACGTCCCCGCCGCTTCGGCGGCCCTCTGGCGGGATCTCTCTTTCGGCCCAGTTCTGCCGCATGAGCGAACCGTCGACTGGCCAGACCCTGGTGTTCCTGCACGGCCTCGGCGGCAGCGCCCGCCTCTGGCGCGCGGTCGAGGCCCGGCTCGCCGGACGGTTCAGGCTCCTGCCGATCGACCTGCCCGGTTTCGGCGACGCGGCCTCGCTCGGACCGCACGACGTCGCCGGGATGGCGGCGCACGTCGTCGCCTCGCTGCCAAAATCCGAGGTCATCCTCGTCGGCCACAGCATGGGCGCCAAGGTCGCGCTCGCGGTCGCCCGCGCCGCCGAAGACGGCCTCGCCGGTGTCGCGCCGCTCGCGGGGCTGGTTCTGCTGGCGGGTTCGCCGCCGTCGCCGGAGCCGTTCGACGAGGAACGGCGCGCCGACATGCTGACCTGGCTGCGGGGCGATGCGGCGAGGACGCGCGACGAGGGCGAGCGCTTCGCCGCCGCGAACACCGGCGGCCCGCTCCTGCCCGACCTGCACCGGGAGGTGCTCGACGGCCTCGCGCGCACCGATCCCGCCGCCTGGCGCGCCTGGCTCGAGAACGGCAGCCGGGAGGACCATGCATCGGGCATCGGCGTGCTGCGCACGCCGGCGCTGCTGGTGGCCGGCGGCGCCGACGCGGATCTCGGCGCCGACAACCAGGCGCGCCTGATGGCGCCGCACCTGCCGCGGTCGCGCCTCGTGACGCTCGACGGCGCCGCCCACCTGCTGCCGCTCGAGCGCGCCGAGGCGGTGGCCGACCTCATCGCGCAGTTCGCCCGCGAGGACCGCGTCGAGCCGCCGGCGCCGCCGCTCGACGCCGGCTACGCGCGGCTGATCGCGTCCGATCGCGTCAGCCGGCAGACGCGCGCCGCGCTGCACGAGCGCGCGGCGCCGGACGACCCGTTCTACGCGCCGCGCGCGATGAGCCTGCCCGCCTTCGCCGTGCTCCGGTCGGTGCTCGCGCGCGTGGTGCCGCAGGGAGGCGGACTCGGGATCGACCTCGCGGCCCGGCTCGACGCGACCATGCACGCGGGAGCGGGCGACGGCTGGCGTTTCGCCGACCTGCCGCCCGACGCCGAGGCGATGCGGGCGGCGCTCCGGGCCCTCGATCGCGGTCGGCCGTTCGTCCGGCTCGACGCTGCCGAACAGGACCGGCGTCTCGCCGCCTGCGCCGACGGCACGTTCGAGGGCGTCGGTGCCGGCTGCCTCGATGGCGCCCGCATGCGCCTGTGGTTCGAGGATCTGCGCGCGACGGCGACGCAGCTCTACGTCGCCCATCCGGCGACGCTCGCCCGGATCGGTCACTCCGGCATCGCCTACGGGGGCGACGGACCCCTGGTGCAGGGCTTCGCCGCCGCCGCCCTTGGCGGACGGGAGGCATGGGAGCCGGTCGGGGTGCGGGGCTGATGGATCTCGAGCGCATGCGGCGGCACGGCGCCGGCGGAAGCGTGGACGCGGTGGTGATCGGCACGGGTGCCGGCGGCGCGCCGCTGCTGGCGGCACTCGCGGCGGCGGGCTGCTCCGTGATCGCCCTCGAAGCCGGACGCCACCACGACCCGATGGCGTTCAGCGCCGACGAGCCGACCCAGGCGGCCGCGATCAACTGGATGGGCGAGCGCCTGAGCGGCGGCGCGATGCCCGAGGCGTTCGGCCCCAACAACAGCGGCATCGGCGTCGGCGGCTCGATGCTGCACTGGGGCGCCTTTTGCCCGCGCCCCACCGCCTGCGACCTGTCGCTCAGGACCGAGACGGGCGAGGGCGCCGACTGGCCGGTTTCGCTCGACGAGCTCCGGCCGCATTACGAGACGCTCGAGGCTTGGCTCGGCGTGTCGGGACCGGACCCCTATCCGTGGGACGAGGCGCGCCGCTACACGCTGCCGCCCGTCGCGCGCAATACGGCGGCGATGATCATGGCGTCGGCCTGCGACGCGCTCGGCATCCGTGCAACCGACGCGCCGGCGGCCGTGCTCTCTCGCCCGCGCCGGATGACGCACGGCCCGGACCGCGCCGCCTGCATCAATTGCGGCGCCTGCCACCAGGGCTGCCGGGTCGGCGCCAAGACCAGCATGGACACGAGCTTCCTGCCGCTCGCCGTCGCCCACGG
The DNA here is from genome assembly GCA_965199345.1 of Acetobacteraceae bacterium. GTDB lineage: Bacteria > Pseudomonadota > Alphaproteobacteria > Acetobacterales > Acetobacteraceae > CAXTPV01. The sequence continues at coordinate 2,940,274 of CBDARA010000002.1, read as the reverse complement.
CGCCGAGATCCGCGCCGAATGCATGGCGCACGGCTTCGTGCGCGACGGCGCCGGCCGGATCACCGCCGTGCTCTATCGCGACGCCGAGGGGCGCGACCACCGCCAGGATTGCCGCGCCGTGTTCCTCTGCGGCGGCGCCGTCGAAACGCCGCGGCTGCTGCTCCACACCGGTCTCGCCAACGCGAACGGCATGGTCGGGCGCAACTACATGGCGCATGTCGCGACCCAGGTCTGGGGCACGTTCGATCGCGAAACGCGGCCCAACAAGGGCTACCCGTCCTCGCTGATCAGCGAGGACTACGTGCGCTGCGGCGGCGGCGGTTTCGCCGGCGGCTACCTGATCCAGAGCCTCGGCGTCATGCCCGTCACCTGGGCGACCACGGTCGCGCGCGGCCGCGGCCTGTGGGGCGAGGCGCTCGTCGACTATCTCGACCAGTACAACCACGTCGCCGGCCTCGGCATCAACGGCGAGTGCCTGCCCCGCGACGACAACCGCCTCGTGCTGGCCGACGAGACCGACGCGCACGGCATCCCGAAAGCGCGCATCTCGTTCGGCTACGGCCCGAACGAGCGCGCGCTCGACGCGCACGCGACGCGCACCATGGTGGCGATCTGGGAGGCGGCGGGCGCGCGCGACATCTGGGTCGCGCCGCGCGCCGCGCACACGATCGGCACCTGCCGGATGGGCGACGACCCGGCCGACAGCGTGGTCGACCGGTTCGGCCGCGCGCACGAGATCGACAATCTCTGGATCTGCGACAACTCGGTGTTCCCGAGCTCTCTCGCCGCCAACCCGGCGTTGACGATCATGGCATTGTCGCGGCGGACGGCGGGAGCGTTCCTCGGCACCGTGCCGGCTTTGGTGGCGTGAAGGTGTTCTTTCGTGAAAGAAAGAACCAAAGAACTTTGTTTGATTGGCTTCGGGCGTTTAGGTTTTTGGGCTTGGCGGGGTGTTGATCAGGGCGTCGTAGCGGATGCCGTCCTCCAGTGCTCTGAGCGCCTGGCTCGCGCCGTAGTAGTCGCCGCCCGCCATCAGCTCGTCCGCGCGATGCAGGGCGGCGAGGCTTCGGTCGAGCGGCGCCAGCGCGACCGTGTCGACCGCGCTCACATGCGCGACCTTCAGCGTCTCGAACGCATCCTGGCGCCGGTTCGCGCGCAGCGAAGCATTGGCCTTCTCGACCGGACCGGCCGCGTCGTGCGGCGGCGCCAGCGTCTCGTTCAGCACGAAGCTCTCGGCGACGGGGATCCAGGCCGTCGGCGTCCCGCCCTCGCCCGCCGCAACCGGGTGGCGAAGCGAGGCCGGCGGGTTCAACCGGTCCTCCGCCTCCACGAAGACGGTGCGGTCCGCCCGCGCGCGATCGAACGCCGTCTCCGCCGAGGCGATCAACTGTCCGGCGCGCGCCGGCTGCCCGTCGAAGATCGCCTGGCGGGCGAGCGCCACGTCGTCGAACGCCTTCGAGCCCGCGACCGACAGATGCGTGAGATCCTGCCGTGTCGCGGCGTCCGATCGCACCCGCGCGTCGGACGCGTCCGCCGGGATCGTGGCGGCGACCGCCACCCATGACACCGCACCGGCCACGACAGCGGCCGCCGTGAAAATCATCCGTCGCATGTGATCCCTCGCCTGACGGCCGGCCGTCGGTGCCGCATCGGCCTGCGGTGCATCGCCGCCGGTCGGTCACGCAACGGATGTCCGTCCGGACTCGTTCCGGCCTGTCGCGATCGTCACGTGACCGACAATCGGCCGCAACGTTCTCGATCGCGTGGCGGCGGAACCATCGTGCCGCCCACGTGTCATGACGGCAGATTTGTGGCGCACCACCGCGCGTCGCGGACGGCACATGCACACCGACCACCAGCAGGTCTCGCCCGGTGCCGGGCGTTCGGCGAGCGGTCTCATCCGGCCGCGGTCACGGCATGACGTTCGCGACGACCTGGCGCGTGACCGGACCACACCCGCGCGTCCGATTGGGGCGCGCGTCCTCGGGAGACAGACATGTCGCGGGTTGCAGTGATCACGGGCGCGGGCGCCGGTGTCGGTCGGGCCGTCGTCGACGAGTTCGCGCGGAACGGCTACGACGTCGCACTCCTTTCGCGCGACCGGCAGCGCGTCGACGACGCCGCCGACGAGGTGCGCCGTCTGGGCGTGCGCGCGCTGCCGATCCCGACCGATGTCGCCGACGCCGATGCCGTCGAGGCGGCCGCGACCAGGGTCGAGCAGGAGCTCGGCCCGATCGACGTCTGGGTCAACGTCGCGATGGCGACCGTGTTCGCGCCGGTCAGCAAGCTCACCGCCGCCGAGATCGAGCGCGGCACGAAGGTCACCTATCTCGGCCAGGTGCACGGCATGATGGCGGCACTCAGCCGGATGCGAGCGCGGAACCGTGGCACCATCGTCAATGTCGGCTCGGCGCTCGCCTACCGCTCGGTCCCGCTGCAGGCGATCTACTGCGGCAGCAAGGCCGCGATCCGCGGCTTCACCGACAGCCTGCGGTCCGAGATCATCCACGACAAGCTCGACATCCACGTGGCCATGGTCGACCTGCCCGCGGTGAACACGCCGCAATTCGACTGGGCGATGAACAAGATGGGCGTCAAGGCGCAGCCCGTCGCGCCGATCTACCAGCCCGAAGTGCCCGCGCGCGCCATCTACTTCGCCGCGACGCACAGGCGCCGCGACGTATGGGTCGGCTTCCCGACCGTCAAGGCGATCCTCGCCAACCGGATCGCGCCGGGTCTGATCGACCGCTATCTCGCCAAGGCCGGATATGCGGGCCAGCTCACCGACGAGACGCTGCCGTCGGGCTCGCCCGCGAACCTGTTCGAACCGGTGCCCGGCCCCTACGGCGCGCACGGCCGCTTCGACAGCCAGGCCCGCCTCGGCAGTTGGGAGATGTTCACCGACCGCCACCGCATCGCGCTCGGCGCACTCGGCGCGGTGCTCGGCGTCGGCGTGCTGCACCAGCTCGCCAAGCGCTACGATTTCTGATCCGCCGCCGACCATCCAGTCCTGATCGGAACACCCATGGCGTCGGACATCTCCGATTACGGTCTCGTCGGCGACGGCGAGACCTGCGCGCTCGTTTCCCGCAGCGGCTCGGTCGATTTCCTCTGCTGGCCTCGCTTCGACAGCGAGGCCTGCATGGCGGCGCTGCTCGGAGACGAGAGCCACGGCCACTGGCAGATCGCGCCCGACGGCTACCTCCGCACGGTCTCTCGCCGTTATCGCGGTGACACGCTCGTTCTCGAAACGCGCTTCGAGGCGGACGATGGCGCGTTCCGGGTGATCGACTTCATGCGGCGCGAGAACGGCACGTCGATGCTGGTGCGCATCGTCGAAGGCGTGAGCGGCCATCCCGCCGTTCGCCTGCGTCTCCGTCTCCGTTTCAACTACGGCGACATGTCGCCGTGGTCGCGCGCGACGGAGAAGGGCATCTCGTTCGAGGTCGGCCCCGACCAGGTGATCCTGCACAGTCCGGTCGACATCGTCGCCGGCGACGCCGAGGGGCACGCGGTGTTCCACGTCCGCGAGGACGAGCGCGTCTCGTTCGTCCTCGCCTATCGCGACAGCAGCGAACCGATCGGCGGGGCGGTCGATGCCGACGCGCTCCTCGACGCGACCGAGCGCGAATGGTCCGAATGGATCGGCCGTTTCGACAAGCCCTGCGACTGGCCGGACGCCGTCAAACGTTCGCTCATCACGCTGAAGGCGCTCATCCATCGCCGGACCGGCGGCCTGCTGGCCGCCGCCACGATGGGATTGCCCGAGCAGCCCAACGGCGCGATGAACTGGGACTATCGCTATTGCTGGCTGCGCGACGCGACGTTCACGCTGACCGCGCTGCTCAACGCCGGCTATCGCGACGAGGCGGAACGCTGGCGCGACTGGATCCTGCGCGCGATCGCCGGACGGCCGGACAAGATGCAGATCATGTATCGTCTCGACGGCTCGCGCCGGTTGCCGGAGTTCGAGGCGGACTGGCTGCCCGGATATCAGGGCGCGCGTCCGGTACTGGTCGGCAACGCCGCCTCGGGGCAGATCCAGCTCGACGTCTACGGTGAACTGCTCGACGGTTTCCACGTCGCCGTGCGCGGCGGCATCGAGCGGAGCGACCGCGGCGTCGAGGTCGAGACCGCGCTCGTCCTCCATCTCGAGCAGGTCTGGGACAAGCCGGGCAGCGACATCTGGGAGACCCGCGGCGAGGGCAAGCGCTACACGCTGTCGCAGGCGATGGCCTGGGTCGGCCTCGAGCGATTTCTCAAAGGCGCGACGGAGAAGCACGCCGATCCCGACATGCTGGCGCGTCTCGCTGGCGTACGAGACTTGATCCACGCCGAGGTGTGCGCCCGCGGGTTCGACGCCGGCAGGAACCGCTTCGTGCGCGAGTTCGGCGGCCACGCGCTCGACGCGTCCCTGTTGATGCTGCCGCTGGTCGGCTTCCTGCCCGCGACCGATCCGCGCATGCAGGCAACCATCGCGGCGATCGAGACGGAGTTGATGGAAGGCGGTCTCGTTCGTCGCATGCCGGCCAAGCATGACGGGCGCGACGAGGGAGCCTTTCTCGCCTGCTCCTGCTGGCTGGCCGATTGCTACAAGTTGCAGGGACGCGAGAAGGAGGCGCGCGCGATGCTCGAGCGCGTGATCGACCTTTCGAACGATGTCGGCCTGCTCAGCGAGGAATTCCATGTGCCGACGCAGCGATTGATCGGCAACATGCCGCAGGCGCTCACCCATCTCGGCGTCGTCAACACCGCGCTGTTCCTGTCCGGACCGGTGCTGCAGCGCGGCGGTTGACCGCGCCGCCGCCCGGCCCGGCAGGCGTGCGGCGCGTCACGCGGCGGCGTCGGCCCGCACGCCGGTCGTGCGCCGGCGAAGGATGAACCGCACCGGCCGATCCGGCTGCGTCGTCACGATGCCCCGCGGCAGCACGTGCTCGCTGCCGGGCGCGAGCTCCATCCGGTAGCGCCCGAAAAGGCGCGCCAGCACCACGGTCGCCTCCACCAGCGCGAAGCGGGCACCGATGCAGATCCGCGGTCCGGCGCCGAACGGGATATAGGCGAAACGCGCCGGCGCCGGCGCGCCGGGCGCGAACCGCTCGGGCGCGAAGCGCTCGGGCTCGGTCCAGAGCCGACGGTGGCGGCCGAGCACGAAGGGCGAGATCGAGATCACCGTGCCGGCCTCGATCGGTCGACCGGCGATCGTGTCCGCGCCCTTCGCCTGGCGGGTGATCAGGAACGCCGGCGGGTAAAGGCGGAGCGTCTCGTCGAGCTGCGCCCGCGTCCGCACCAGCCGGTCGAGGGCGGCGTGCGCGCCCTCCGGCGTGAGGTCGGTGTCGTGTGCCTCGGCGGCGATCGCCTCCTGGTCGTCGCGCCGGCGGGCGGCGATCCAGCAGGACCAGAACAGCGCGGTGGCGGTGGTTTCGTGCCCGGCCAGCATCATCGTCGCGACCTCGTCGCGCAGCAGCGCGTCCGGCATCCGGGCGCCGGTGTCCGGATCGCGCGCGCTGTCGAGCAGGTCGAACAGGTCGCGCGGCGCGCCGTCGGCCGGCGGACGCGACCGCCGCGCCGCGACCATCCGGTCGACGAGCACGACCCACCGGTCCCGGAACCGCGCCCTGGCGCGGTCGGTCGGCGAGGCGACGCCGCTCGGCAGCACGAGGTCGAGCACGCCGGGCTGGGCGTGCGTGGTGCCGTATTCGAACAGCATCCGGCGGAGCTCCGACCCGAACGCATCCACTTCGAGCGAGAACATCGAGCGCGCGGCGATGTTGAGCGCGAGGCGCTGCAGCATCGGCAGCAACTCGACGAGACGCCCGTCGCGCGCGTCGAGCACGGCCTCGGTTTCGGCGCTCGCGATCGCGACATGACGCGCGAGCAGGTCGAGCGCGCGCGGCGTCATCGAGGGCGCGATCGTCCGCCGCTGCCGCCGCCACTCGTCGCCCTCGGCGAGGAACAGCCCGTCGCCGAGCATCGGCCGCAGGATGCGGCGCGCCGCTTCGTTCCGCTCGTAGTTCTCGTGGTTCGCGACCAGCACGTGGCGGATCGCCTCCGGATCGTTCAGCAGCAATTGCTCGCGCCCGAAGAAGCGGCCGCCGAGGATGCCCTCGTCGTAGGCGGCGCGGCCCCAGAGCTCGAGCGGGTTCCGCCGGAGCACCAGGAACGATTCGACCTGCGATCGGAGCCGCGTGGTCGGCGCGGTCGCGGGCAGGCGGTCTGGGTCGGCGAGCGGCGTGTCGAGCATCCCTGCGACATGGGCGGGATCCGCCCGCGAACCAGCCCGCGACGGCAATCAACGCGTCGGCGGGGAACGCCACCGGAGCGACGTCGGTTCGGCGCCGCCGCCCGGGACGTCCGTGCTAGGTTCCACCGCCCCGACCGGAGAGCCCCGATGGACGATCCCGCCGAGCCCTTCGACGCCCTCGTCATCGGCGCCGGCCAGGCCGGTCCGACGCTCGCGGCACGGTTCGCCGCCGCCGGACATCGCGTCGCGATCGTCGAGCGGCACCGCGTCGGCGGCACCTGCGTCAACACCGGCTGCACGCCGACCAAGACGCTCGTCGCCAGCGCCTCGGTCGCGAACGCGGCCCGCCGCGCCGCCGAGTTCGGCGTCGTCGTTCCGGGACCGGTGTCGGTCGATCTGTCGCGGGCGATGTGCCGCGCCGCCGGGGTCGCGCGGCAGTCGCGGGAAGGGCTCGAGGCCTGGCTCGACGGCACCGACGGCGTGACCCTGATCCGCGGCCATGCCCGCTTCGTCGCGCGCGACACGATCGAGATCGGCGACCGGCGTCTCAGCGCGCCACGGATCTTCCTCGACGTGGGCGGCCGCGCCGCGCGTCCCGCGATCCCGGGGCTCGACCAGGTCGATGCGCTGACGAACAGCTCCATCCTCGCGCTCGACGACGTCCCGGACCATCTCGTCGTGCTCGGCGGCTCGTATATCGCGCTCGAATACGCGCAGATGTTCCGGCGCTTCGGCGCCGCCGTCACGGTCGTCGCGCGCGACGACCGGCTGCTCGCGCGCGAGGATGCCGACATCGCCGACACGATCCGCATCATCCTCGAAGGCGAGGGCGTCGTCTTCCGCCTCGGCGCGACCGGCCTCTCGGTCGCGCCGGATGGACGCGGTGTCGCCGTCCGCTCCGTCGACGGTCCGGCGGTGATCGGCAGCCATCTGCTCGTGGCACTCGGCCGGATCCCCAACACCGGCGATCTCGGCCTCGACCGCGCCGGCGTCGCCACCGACGGGAGGGGCTTCGTCACCGTCGACGACCGTCTCGAGACCAGCACACGTGGCATCTGGGCGCTCGGCGATTGCAACGGCCGCGGCGCCTTCACCCACACCGCCTTCAACGACGGTGAGATCGTCGCCGCCAACCTGCTCGACGGCGAGAACCGGCGCGTCGGCGATCGGATCCCCGCCTACGCGCTCTACACCGACCCGCCGCTCGGCCGCGTCGGCCTTACGCTCGCCGACGCGCGCGCGACCGGGCGTCGGATCCTGGTCGCCGAACGCCCGATGACGCGCGTCGCCCGCGCCGTCGAGAAGGGCGACGCGCGTGGCCTGATGCGTTTGGTGGTCGACGCCGACACCGACGCGATCCTGGGCGCCGCCATTCTCGGGCCCGGCGGCGACGAAGCGATCCACGCCGTGCTCGACACCATGGGCAACGGCGGCACCGCGTCCCGCCTCGCCCGCACCATGCACATCCACCCCACGGTCGCCGAACTGCTCCCGACGCTCGCGGGCGAACTCGGGGCCGCGGGGGAGGGGGCGTGAGGAAGGCCAGCCCCTGGCCTTCCTCACGCCACCATCGACACGTGCGCCGCGACGATGCGCCAGGCGCCCTCGAGGCGCGCCCAGCTCTGCTGCTGGCGACCGACCCGGTCCGGCGCGCCGTCGCGGCCGAACAGGGTGCTCGCGGTCGCGAAATCCGTGCCGAACGTCGTCACCACCGTGTCACGGAGCGTGCGCGCGAGACCGGTCGCGGGGCGGGCGTTGCGGAACGCCCGGATCGCGTCGATGCCGTAGAGCGCCTCGCCGATGCCGAACCGCACGGTGCGCGGGTCGGCCCAGAACAACTCGTCGAGCGTCGCGAGGTCGTTGCCGACCAGCGCGCGCTCGTAGCGGGCGAAGGCCGCCTCGACGTCCGCCTTGATGTCGGGCCGGTCGATCTCCATCGCGTTCTCCCGGGCTTGCGCTGCGCCGCACGTCCTCCCTAGCCTCGTCTGATGCTGTTTCGCGATCAACCCGGCGGCGTGCTCGCGATCAGCCAGCCGATGCACGCGTGGGTCGCGGGGCAGATCCTCGCGCAATGGCGCGACCCGCTCGACGCGGCGCTCCTGCTCGCCGCCGCCCAGCACGACGTCGCCTGGCTCGACTGGGAGCTGGCGCCTGATTTCGACCCGGCGACCGGCCGCCCCGCCCTGTTTCGCGCGGTGGGTGCCGCCGTGCACGCGCCGATGTGGATCCGCGGCGTCGAGCGGGCGCGCGCCGCCTGGGGACTGCGTCCGGCGCTGCTGATCTCGCGCCATGGCGGCGTCATCTATCGCCGCTTCACCGACCGCCATCGGCAGTCCGCGGCGGACGCGGACGCCGCCGAGGCCTATCTCCGGACGCAATCGGGCAAGGAAGCCACCTGGGCCGACGCGCTCGGGCTCGGCGCCGGCGCGCTCTCGCGCGACACCGGGCTGATCGCGTGCGCCGACACGCTGTCGCTGGTGTTCTGCGGCGAGCTCGCCGCACCGCGCGCGATCGAGGCGCCGGACCTTCCCGGCGGTGCGGCGGCGCTGCGCGTGGCGCCGGTCGCAGGCGACCCGTTCGCGTTCACGATCGACCCGTGGCCGTTCCGCTCGGACCGGATCGAGGTGTCGGGCGAGGGGCGCCCCTTGCCGCCGGCGGGGCGATTTGCCGCCGAGGCCGAGATGCACGCCTGGCTCGCGGCCGACGCGCGCGCGGGCTTCAGGATCACGGCACGGAAATTGGATTGATCGCCTTCCGAGGGAACGCGGCCGGGCGCCGCGAGGGGGAGGAGCCATGCGCGTGTTGGGTCGACGGGTCGGCATCGCCTGCCTCGCCGCCGCGTCGCTGCTGTCGGGGGCGGTGCAGACCACGCGCGCCGCGACCCGGACGGCGGCGATCCTGCTGCCCGGCAGCATCGGCGACCACAGCTGGAACGCGCTCGGCTACGCGATCCTGCAGAGCCTGAAGGCGGACGGGTTCGCGACCGCCTATTCCGAGAACGTCGCCGACGCCGACGAGGAGAACGCGCTCCGCGACTATGCCGGCCGCGGCGACGCCATCGTGATCGGCCATTCCGGCCGGTTCATGTCGGCGATGGAGGACGTCGCGCCCGACTTCCCGCACACGCAGTTCATCGTGACCTCCGGCAACGCCGGCGTGCCGCCGAACGTGATGTCGATCGACTGGAACAACGCCCAGTTCGGCTGCGAGCTCGGCACGCTCGCGGCCCGCATGAGCCGCAGCCACAAGGTCGCCGGCGTCTACGGGCTCGAGGGCGTGCCGAACATCACCGCGCAGGCCGGCGGTTTCCGGATCTGCGCGACGAAGGCGGGCGCCACGGTGACGATCCTCTACGTCAAGGACATGGAGGATGCGGCCGCCGCGAAGGAGGCGGCCCTCGCGTTGATCGGCGCCGGCGACGACGTGATCACCGGCAAGCTCAACGCGGCGCAGGCGGGTCTCGTCGAGGCGGCGCGCGAGCGCGGCGTCTTCGTGACCGGACGTTCGCCGACCGACACCGCGAACGCGCCGCGCGCGGTGCTGACCGACGTGATCGAGGACTGGCCGTCGATGTTCGGGCCCGTCGCGCGCCAGGTCGCGTCGGGCAAGCTCGCCGGCAGCTTCACCGAATACGGCTACGACACCGCGCCGGTGACCGGCGCGCGGCTCGAATACGCGTCCGGCGTCGCGTTCAACCCCGCGGTGCCGGCGCCGGTACAGGCGGAGCTCCGCGCCGAGGAGCACGCGTTCGCGACGCACGCGCTGGTGATCACGCCGACCCGGGCGGACGCGCGCGCCGGGCAGTAGCGCCCCGATGGACGCGCCCTCGCCTCTCCTCGCGATGCGCGGCATCGTCAAGCGTTACGGCGCGGTGGTCGCCAATGACGGGATCGACCTCGATGTCGGCGCAGGCAGGATCGTCGGCCTGCTCGGCGAGAACGGCTCCGGCAAGAGCACGCTGATGCGCGTCCTGTTCGGCATGACGCGACCCGACGAGGGCGCGATCCTGTTCCGCGGCCGCGCGCTCGCGGGACACGATCCCGCCGTCGCGCTCGCCGCCGGCCTCGGCATGATCCACCAGCACCTGACCCTGGTCGAGGCGGCGACGGTGCTCGACAACGTCATGCTCGGCTGGGCGGAGGCGGGGCGGAGGCTGCGCCGTCGCGCGATCGCCGCGCGGGTCCGCGCGACCAGCGCCGCACTCGGTCTCGACCTCGACCCCGACGCGCGCGTCGCCGATCTGCCGCTCGGCCGCCGCCAGCGAGTGGAGATCCTCAAGGCCGTGCTGCGGGGCGCCGAGCTGCTCATTCTCGACGAGCCGACGTCGAACCTCGCGCCGCCCGAGATCGACGGATTGCTCGCGGTGCTCCGCCGGCTCCGCTCGGAGGGCAAGGGCGTCGTGTTCATCTCGCACAAGCTCGGCGAGGTGCTGTCCGTCTGCGACGAGGTGGTGGTGCTGCGCGGCGGTCGCGTCGTGTCGCGCGGCCCGGTCGCCGGCGCCTCGCGCGACGACCTCGCCGCCGCGATGGTGGATCCGCGCGCCGCCGCGACGATCGAAACCCGTTTCCCCGCCGAACCGCGCCCCGTCGCGCCGGCCGGCGCGCGCGCCGCCGCCGGGGCGGAAGCCCGCGCGCCGGTCGCCGCCGCGCGCGGGCTCCCGCGAGGCCCGGCGCGGCTCGCGGTCCGCGGCCTCGCGGCACCGGGCCTCGGTCCGCTCGATCTCGCGATCCCGCGCGGACGCGTGCTCGGCATCGCCGGCGTCGACGGCAACGGCCAGGTCGAACTCGTCGAGACGGTGGCCGGCCTCCGGCGCGCCTCGGCCGGCACGATCGCGATCGACGGGCGCGACATCACCGGCGACGGCGTCGCGTCGCGCGTCGCCGCAGGCCTCGCCACCATGCCGGCCGATCGCGCCCGCACCAGCCTCGCGGGCGCGATGACGATCGCCGAGAACCTCCGCCTCCGGCGCGGCCGCGCGCCCGTCGACGCGGCGGCGCTGATGGCGCGGTTCGACATCCGCGCCGCGCATCCGGGCGTCGCCGCGGGGACCCTCTCGGGCGGCAACCAGCAGAAGATCGTCGTCGCGCGCGAGATCGGCAGCAAGCCCGCGGTGCTGCTCGCGCACCAGGCGACGAGCGGCCTCGATCCCGGCGCGACCCGTTTCGTGCTCGCCGAGATCGCCTCGCTCCGCGACGCTGGCGCCGCCGTGCTCTACGTCTCGTCCGAACTCGACGAGATCCTGCTGATCGCCGACGAGGTCGCGGTGCTGTTCGAGGGTCGCCTGCTCGGACCCGTCGCGCGCGCGGACGCCGACGGACGCCGCCTCGGCGCCTGGATGTCCGGTCTGGCGGCGGCGTGAGCCGGACCCGTCCGCGCGCGTGCCGGCGCCCGTCCGCCGCGACGCGGGCACGCCTCCGCCGGGCCGCCGCGGCGCTCGGCTTTTCGGCGCTCGCGACCCTCGTCCTCGTCGCCGTCGCGGGACGCGATCCGCTCGCCGCCGGCCGCGCGCTCGCGACCGGCGCCTTCGGCTCGCGCGCGGCACTCGCGTCCGGTCTCGACCGCGCGACCCCCTACATGCTGGCCGGCGCCGGCGTCGCGCTCTGCTTCCGCGCCGGCGTGATCAATATCGGGGCCGAGGGCCAGATCGCCTTGGGCGGTCTCGGCGCGGCGTCCGCCGCGATCGCGCTCGGCCCGGCATCGCCGCTGCTCGCGCTGCCCGGCGCACTCGTCTGCGGCGCGATCGCGGGCGCGCTCTGGTCCGGGCTCGCCGCCGCGCTCCATCTCTTCCGGGGCGTGCACGAGGTGCTGGCGACGCTGCTCACCAACTTCATCGCCCTGCTTCTCGTCCAGCTCGTGCTCGCCGGCCCGCTCGGCGAGGTGGGCGCCGGCTTCCTCCAGTCGCCGCCGATCCCGCGTGCGGCACGATTGCCGTTCGTCGCGGCGTTCGACGCCCATGCCGGGCTCGGCCTCGCCGTCCTGGCCTCGGCCGGCGCCTCGGCACTGCTCTGGCGGACGCGCTTCGGCTTCTCGCTCCGGCTGCTCGGCGCGTCACGGGTCGCGTCCCGCTACGCCGGCGACGACCCCCGCCTCCTGGTCGGCGGCGCCATGCTGCTCGCCGGCGCGCTCGCCGGGCTCGCGGGCGCGGTCGAGGTGCTCGGACTGCATCGCCGGCTGGTCGAGGGCTTCTCGCTCGGGTTCGGCTTCCGCGCGGTCAGCGTCGCCCTGCTCGCCCTGCTCGAACCGCTCGCGGTGATCCCGGCGGCGCTCGCGATCGGCTTCCTCGAGACCGGTGCGAGCGCGATGCAGCGCGCGGTCGGCGTGCCGTCCGCGCTGGTGGTCGTGCTCGAGGCCGCGGTCGTGCTCTCGGTGCTGGCCGCCACCGCGGCGCCGGTCGGCCGCACCCGAGCCTGACCGGCGGGCGCATGGACCTCCTCGCCGCCGCGATCCGCATCGCGACCCCGCTGGTGCTCGCGTCCCTCGGCGGGCTGCTGTCGGAGCGCGCCGGCGTCTTCGCGGTCGGGCTCGAAGGGATGATGCTGGCCGGCGCCTTCGCGGCCGCGCTCGGCAGCGCGCTCGGCGGGGTCGCGCTCGGAAGCGCGCTCGGCGGGGTCGCGCTCGGCCTGCTCGCGTCGCTCGCCGGCGGCGCGCTGATCGCCGGGATCGTCGCGCTGGTCGCGGTACGCGGGCGCGCCGACCAGATGGTGACGGGACTGTCGGCCAACATCCTCGCCCTCGGCCTCACCGGTTTCGGGCTTCGCCTCGGTGGCGGCGCGACCCATCTCGAGCCGCTCGCCGCGTGGCATCTGCCGCTGCTCGATCGGCTGCCGGTGCTCGGCCCATTGTTCGTGCAACCGCCGCTCACCTGGCTCGCGCTCGCCGCCCTGCCGGCGCTCGCTGTCGTGCTCGGCCGCACCCAGGCCGGCCTCGTGCTGCGCGCGACCGGCGAGAACCCCGACGCGGTGTTCGCTGCCGGCCTCGACCCCGCGCGCACGCGCATGCTCGCCGTGGTCGGCGGCGGCGCGCTCGCCGGGCTCGGTGGCGCCGTGCTGCCGCTGCAACAGGTCGGCGCGTTTACCGACGACATGACCGGCGGCCGCGGCTATCTCGCGCTCGCGTCGCTGATCGTCGGCCGTTGGAACCCGTTCGGCGCGGCACTCGCCTGTCTCGGCTTCGGCGCCGCCGAAGCGCTCGAACTGCAGCTCGAGGCCGCCGGGATCGTTGCCAACCCGTACCTGCTGCAGATGCTGCCCTACGCGGCCGCGCTCGCGGTGCTCGCCCTGCTCGGCCGCGGTGCCCGGCTGCCGGCGGCGATCGGCCGCCCCGTTTCCCGACCCTGAAGGACGTCTCAGCATCCAAATATTAGGACTGGAGTCTCACGTTTCCGTGATGTTAAGGAAGCGTTAGCCCAGTCAGCCCGGAAATTGGAGAGCCCAGCATGTCCGCCGCGATCGTTCCTCTTTCGATGGGCAAGCGGATCCGGATCGACCATGTCCGCGCGGACACGATCGTGTGGGACGGGTGGGTGTATGGCGCGGACACCGTGGCCGAGTTCACCCCGAAAGGCCTGCTCGAGGACGCCATCGGCGCCGGGACGGGCGATGCGCAGGCCTGGTGGGTGACGCTGGCGGCGCGTTGGCCCGGCGCCGCGCTCGACATCCTCGGCCGCCTTCGCGCCGCCGGTCACGGCGCCGAGGAGATCAGGGTCGACCACAGCCTCGCGACGTTCAGCGGCCGCGCGCCGGCCGGGACCGCGCTGCCGGCACGACCGGCGAAGACCGGTTCGAGCCGCGCCCTGATGGAGCTCGCCATGACGCTCGACGTCGAACAACTCGGCGACCTCGTCGACCAGCTCGTGGGCTTCCTGATGTCCCGCCACAACGTCGCCCATCCGTGATCGGCCGGGCGTCGGGGACGACGGACCTGCTGCCCCTCCTTTGCCCGGCGAGAGCGGTGCGCGCCGCCTCACGAGACCGCCGGTCACGCGACGGTCGCTGACGCGCCGAACGTCTTCCGCATCAAGAGCAGGAGCGGTCCGAGACGAGCCCGTGACGGTCGCGCGGCACTCATCCCCGCCAGTTCGCGCGCCCGCGCGAAACGATCGTGAACCATGTCGTCGCGCAACGCGACCGTCGCTCCATCGCAGCGTCGCTGACGACGTCGGGCCAGAGACCAGGATCTCTCCGGCTTCTGTCACGGCTTCATGCGGAGCCTTGACGACATCATGTCGGATTGACTTCATGAGACCCTGAAGTCGGCGGCGCAGACCTCGTCTGCTTGACGCTGTTCGAGCGGCTTCCACTCGATCGACGCAGGACATCACCAGAGCCAAAAACCCGATCATGAAGCCTGCTCCGATCACAAGCGTCCCCGCCCGTCCCGAGTGGTCGAGCCGCGCGCGCGAACTTTGGCTGCCGACGGTCTTCCTCGCCTGCGGCGTGTTCTACCTCGTGGGTCCGATCGATCTGGATCGGCGCAGCCACTTGGACGAGGTCGCGATCCTGCTGCTCTCGATCGCGTTGGCCTGGCTCGCGCATTCCGGTCACGCGCGCGATTGGCTGCGGCCATCGTCCCTCCGCCCGGGCTCGCCCCGGTCGATGATCCTGGGGCTGAGCGGCTTCCTCGCGAGCGGCGTTCTTCTTCGCCTCTGCTTGGGTCGGCGCCCCACGCGCGAGGAACGTCGGCTGTTTGTCGGCGCCTTCGCCGGAACGGCGATCGTTCCGCCGATCCTCCGTGGCCTTCATGCCGTCCCGGCCGCGAAGGAACAGCTCGGGCACGTCGGCGTGCTGTACCTCCAAGACGCGCATGTGATCGAACGCCCGCCTTCGGTCGGCCGCAATCCGGTCCCTCTCCACGGCATCGTCGGCAATCCGCTGAGCTATCGGACGAGCAAACCCGTCGCATTCCTCCATTTCGAAAAGACTGCCGGCGTGACGATCGCGCGCACGCTCGCTGAGACGATCCATCCGCTGCAACTGAACGACGATCCGCAACGGAGCATGGCGCCGCATCTTCGGACGCCCTTCGTGGGCGTCGGCCGAGAGAATGCCCGCCGGGCCAGGCTGATCTGGGGCCATTACGATCTTCCATCGCTCCGTCGGGTGGATCCGGAGCGCGCCATCTTCACGATCCTGCGCGAGCCGTCGGCGCGACTGGTCTCGCTGTATGACTACTGGCGCGCCGTCGATCCGAATTTCGTCCAAGGTGTCGTGGACAATTTCAACGTCAGGGCCGCGCAGGAGAACGACCTGCTGGAGTTCCTGCGCCTCGAGGATCCGCTCGTTCGCGATTTCCTGGACAACGTCTATGTGAGGCGCCTGTGCGGACTGTACGCGACGGGTGCGACGCATGACCCGTTGATCGGGCGGGAAGACACCGCGCTCGATCTCGCGAAAGCCGCCGTCGACAGCCTGACCTATGTCGGGACGCTGGAACAACTCGACGCCGATCGGGACGCGTTCGGGCAAGCGATCGACGCGGTGATGCCGGCGCGGTTACCGATGCTGAACCGGACGCGGCGGAAGGCTCGGGTCCGGCGGGACCACGTCCGATCTCCTGCCGTCGAGGCCGAACTCGCGAGGCTCGTGCGCCTCGATCGGGAGCTCTACGGATATGTGGCGACGCGCGTCTCGGACCGCTTGAGCGCACGTCGTGCAGCGGAGGGCGGGAGCGGATGCCGAAGCTCGGCATAGGCCACACGGGCGGGGGACGAACCGCGAGGATCCGTCACGGCCGACCGTGCTTTCCCGCGAGTTGAGGTGCTGTCGCGGCGTCGACGCCGGAGCGATCGGCGGGGAAACCTCCGAAGACACCATCGAACATGCCCGCTCTACACTGCCACGCGGGTGAGACCAGTTTCCTGCACCGGACCCCTCCGAACTCGTCGGACAGAACGTTCCAGACGGACGGCTGATGCGGTATGGCGTAGTACGCGATGTCCCTGACGCCCGCTTCCTCAAGCATGGACCGCGAGTATACCCAGAACACGGTTCTCGGGTCGGCCCCGCCGAGAGCAAACCCAGGCGGCGGCCAATAGATCAGCCTCGCCTGAACGCCTACGGAGTCGAAGAGCTCCCGTTGCTCCTCCAGCAGAGTGTCTATCCAGGTCGCGTAATGGTTGTAAGCGGCGCGATAGAACTTCGGTGATCCTGCATAAGGTATCGTTGCCAGGTGGATCGGGCCACCGTGGAAACCGACGACCGCGCCTGGCAGAACCACTTTCTCCTTGGCCGAGAGGAACAGGTAGTTCGCGCACGACGACAGGCAAAGCCCACTGACGACGAGGGACGATCGCAGCGTGTGGATCCGCTCCGCCATCTTCAAGGCAGCGGACACGTCTCCGCCGGTGCTGGTCACCACGAGGACGTCCGATGCTTTCGGATCTGTCGAAATCAATGCTTTCAACATCGCCTGATCCGTCTGACCGACGACGCAGATCAAAGACGTAGTGTTCGGTCTGAAGACACGCAGTGTCGTTCGGTATGTCCTGCAGTCTCTCGCGTCTGCAACGGCCTGAGCAAGCAGTCCGTCATCAGCCTCGACGGGATGGGAAGCGGCGTGATCGGATGTCGGTTCGAGCGTCTTCCAGCAAGCGAAGACGAGTAGCCCCGAGAGACAGAACGCCAGGGCCATCA
Organism: Acetobacteraceae bacterium; assembly: GCA_965199345.1. Taxonomy (GTDB): domain Bacteria; phylum Pseudomonadota; class Alphaproteobacteria; order Acetobacterales; family Acetobacteraceae; genus CAXTPV01. The sequence goes on along the minus strand of CBDARA010000002.1, from coordinate 2,923,402 downwards.
TCAGTGTCGATCGACGAGTGCCGCTCATCAGCAGTCTCCGCGCAGCGAGTGCCGACCAGAAAGGTCGCGAGCTCGACGGTCCGGTCGCCCGGGCTAATGCGCCGCGCCCCAACTGCGGCCTGAACCGGTCTCCACCAACAGGGGCACCGAGAGCGTGGCGGCACTTTCCATGATCGTGCGCGCGAGCGCGGCGAGAGGTGCCGCTTCCTCCTCCGGCGCCTCGAACAGGAGCTCGTCGTGCACCTGCAGGAGCATGCGCGCGCGCAGCCCGGCATCGCGCAGCGCGGCCGGCAGGCGCACCATGGCGCGCTTGATGATGTCGGCGGCGCCGCCCTGGAGCGGTGCGTTGATCGCCTGTCGCTCGGCGTAGCCGCGGCGGGGGCCGCTCTTCTCGGCGATGCCCGGGATCCAGCAGCGACGCCCGAACGGCGTCAGCACATAGCCGTGGATGCGCGCTTCTTCGCGAGTGCGTTCCATGTAGTCGCGGATCTGCGGGTAGCGCGCGAAGTAGGCGTCGATGTAGGCGCGTGCGGTGCCGCCATCGATGCCGAGATTGCGCGCGAGGCCGAAGGCCGAGATGCCGTAGATGATACCGAAATTGATCGCCTTCGCGCGGCGCCGCGTCGCGCCGTCCATGCCGGCCATCGGCACGCCGAACACCTCGCTCGCGGTGCGGGCGTGGATGTCCTCGCCGTTGGCGAAGCTTTCGCGGAGTGCCGGGATCGCCGCGACATGGGCGAGCAGCCGAAGCTCGATCTGCGAGTAGTCGGCCGACACCAGGAGGTGGCCGGGTGCGGCGACGAAGGCGCGGCGGATGCGGCCGCCTTCCTCGGTGCGGATCGGGATGTTCTGCAGGTTCGGGTCGTTCGACGACAGCCGGCCGGTCGAGGTCACCGCCATCTGGAACGAAGTGTGCACGCGGCCGGTGTCGGGATGGATGTCGTTGACCAGGCTGTCGGCGTAGGTGCTCTTCAGCTTGTCGAGCTGGCGCCATTCGAGGATGCGGCCGGGCAGCTCGTGCCCTCCTTCGGAGAGTTGCTGCAGCACGGTGCTGTCGGTGCCCCAGGCGCCGGTCTTCATCCGCCGCCCGCCAGGCAGGCCGAGCTCGTCGAACAACACCTCGCCGAGCTGCTTCGGGCTGCCGAGGTTGAACGCGCGTCCGGCGAGCCCGTGGATCGCGCGCTCCATCTCGGCCATGCGGGTGCCGAGCTCGGCCGAGATGCGCCGGAGCTCCGGCGCGTCGACGGTGATGCCGGCCCGTTCCATGGCGGCGAGGATCGGGGTCAGCCGCCGCTCCATCCGCTCGTACAGGGCGAGCGCGCGATGCGGCCGCAGCAGCGGCCGGAGTGCGAGCCACAGCCGGAGCGTGACGTCGGCCTGTTCGGCCGCGTAGGACGCGGCGCGGTCGAGCGGCGCGCGGTCGAAGGCGAGGCGGTTGCGGCCGGTGCCGGTGACCTGGTCGAGCGGCGCCGGCGTATGGCCGAGATGGCGCGCGGCGAGTTCGTCGAGCGCGTGGCCGTGCCGTCCGGCATCCTGCGCGTAGGAGATCAGCATCGTGTCGTCGACCGGCGTCACCGCGACGGGCTCGTGGACGGCCGTTGCCAGCGTTTCGGCATCGAGCGGCCCGGCGCCGCCGTCCGGCCCCGTGACGAGGCCCGCGTTCGCGTCGCCCGCGGGCGCGGCGGCCGCTCGCGTCGCCTCCGGCGCCGACCGGGGATCCGGCGCCGACCCGGGATCCGGCGCGGTGACGGGTGCGGCGCCCTCGTCCGCACGCATCGCGGCGAGGTCTGCGGCCGCCGGCGCCGTGCCGGGATCCTGCGCGGCCGGGGAGACGTCGCTGTCCGCGCGCGCGGGCGGGCCCTGCTCCTCGCTCGGCGCCGTCGCCGGACCCGTCCGGCCGAGGCGCCCGAGCACGAGCATCGCCGTCTTGGCGTTGTGGAACACCTTCAGCACGCCGGGCGCGTCGAGCAGCGGCCGCAGCTTGGGGGCGAGTTCGGCTTCCGTGAGCTGCGCCGGGATCGGCGCCTCGAGCGTCGCCTGGTGTCGCAGCGGCACGTAGCAGGCGCGTCCGGCTCCGGTCGCGAGCGACACGCCGAACAGGCGCGCGCGCAGCGGATCGGCGCCGTCGGTTTCGAGGCCGATCGCGACCACGCCGGCCGCGTGCGCCTCGGCGATCCAGGCGGTGAGCCGCGCGGCCTCGGTCACCGTCTCGTAGGGTCCGTAGGGATGCGCGCTCGGCGCCGGCGGCGGCGGCGCGTCGGCCGAAGCGCCGGCGCCGGCGCCCGGCGCGAGGTCGGTGGCCGCGCCGCCCTCGAGCCCGAGACGCTGCCGGATCGAGCGGAACCCCATCGCGCCGAGCCAGGCGCCGAGCCGCTCGGGCTCGGGATCGGCGGCCGCCAGCGCCTCGATCGGCAGCGGCAGCGGCGTGTCGCGCCGGAGTTCCACCAGGATGCGCGACCGGCGGGCGGCGTCGGCGTGCTCGACGAGGAGCTCGCGCTGCTTGCCCGCCTTCATCCGGCCCGCTGCCGCCGCGTCCAGCACCGCCTCGACCGTGCCGTATTCCGAGATCAGGGCGGCCGCCTTCTTCGGCCCGACGCCCGGCACGCCCGGAACGTTGTCGACCGGGTCGCCCATCAGCGCCTGCACCTCGACCATCAGCGAGGGCGAGACGCCGTATTTCTCCATCACCTCGTCGGCGCCGATCGGCTTCTGCTTGATCGGGTCGAGCATGCCGATGCGCGGACCGACCAGCTGCATCAGGTCCTTGTCGGACGACACGATCGTGCAGCGGCCGATCCCGTCCGCGGTCACGGCTTCGGCGTAGGTCGCGATCAGGTCGTCGGCCTCGAACCCGTCGAGCTCGATCGCCGGCACGCCGAAGGCGGCGGTCGCGTCGCGGATCAGCCCGAATTGCGGGATCAGCTCTGGCGGCGGGTCCGGCCGGTGCGCCTTGTAGTCGGGATCGATGGTGTTCCGGAAGGTGACGCGCCCGGCGTCGAAGATCACGGCGAGATGCGTGCCGACATGGTCGCGCAGCAGCCGCGCCAGCATGTTGCAGAAGCCGAACACGGCGTTCACGGGGGTGCCGTCCGCGCGGGTCATCGGCGGCAGCGCGTGGAAGGCGCGGAAGATGAAGCCCGAGCCGTCGACCAGCACGAGGTGTCGCGCCGCGTCGGCCTCGGCCGCACCGCTCGCGCGGTCTTCGCCCGTCCCGCTCCCGGCCGCCGTCGCCGTCACGGCCGCCGGATCGGCGTCCGCCGCGAGCGGCCCGGGCTCGGCCTCAGTGTCCGGCGTCGTCATTCGCGTCGGGGGAAAGCACGAAGACGCGCGAGCAATAGGGACAGAAGGTCTGGTCGTCCACGATCCTGAGCCAGACGCGCGGGTGGCCGAGCGGACCGGCGCCGCCGTCGCAGGCGACCACCCGGCTGTGCGCGGTGACGGTCTCGACCAGGCCGAGCTGCGGGTGCGGGGTTGATGCGCCGTACGCCATCTGCTGGCCTGCCTCCTGTGCCGCCCGACCGGGCGCGGGCGGAGAATAACTGGGATGGTCGGTGGTTCAATCCGGAGAAGAGCGGGGCGAGCCGGGATCGTCGCCGTGGGGTGGGTGGTCGCGACCGTCCTGTCGCTCGCCGGCTGCACCGCTCCATCGCCGCAGCACCGCGTCGCGTTCCGCCAGGACGGTCCGCTGGTGCCGCCCGACCTCATGATCCCGGAGAGCGACGGCGTGTCTCTCCCGGCCCGGCTCTGGATCCCGCCCGCCGGCGAGCCCGCGCGCGCGGTGGTGGTGGCGCTGCACGGGTTCGGCGACAGCCGCGACGCCTGGGACCGCGTCGGCCCGCTGTTCGCGGCCCACGGCGTCGCGCTGCTCGCCTACGACGCGCGCGGCTTCGGCGCCGCGCCCGGACGCGGAAGCTGGGCCGGCACCGACCGGATGGAGGCGGACATCGTCGGCGCCGCCGCGACCGCGTCCGGCCTGTTCCCGGACGCGCCGCTCTACCTGATGGGGGAGAGCATGGGCGGCGCCGAGCTGATCGTGCTCGCCGCCGGCGACCGCCTCGCGCGCGCCCGGATCCCGACCGCCGGCACGATCCTGCTGGCGCCCGCCGTCTGGGGCCGCGACGCGATGAACCCGGCCGCGGTGCTGGCGCTCGACACCGCCGATCTGGTGGCGCCCGGCTGGACGCTCACCGGGCGCGAGATCCCGCTCCACGTCGAGGCGAGCGACGACCGTGCGGCGCTGATCCGTCTCGCCCGCGACCCGCTGACGCTGCGCGGCGCCTCGGTCTCGATGCTCGCCGGTCTGGTGGACCTGATGACGCAGGCCGCACGCGACGCGCCCCGGATGCGCGGCGCGGTGCTGATCGCGACCGGCGCGCACGACCAGCTGGTGCCGCCGCGCGCGACGGCCGCGGCGTGGCTCCGCCTCGGTCCGGACGTGCGCCGCGCCTATTACGCGAACGGCTGGCACCTGATGATGCGCGATCTCGACCGCCGGGCGGTCGAGGCGGACGTGCTGTCCTGGATCGCGACGCCTGAGCGCCCGCTGCCGTCGGGCGCCGACGTGCTCGCCGCCGCCTGGCTCGCCGGCCGCTCCTGGCAGGACGAGGCGCCGGTGCCGTTGCCGGCGGCCGCCCTCGGCGGCCTCACCGACCGCGACACCGGCGCCGACCCCGCGCCTTGACCCTTTCCCCGCCCGCCGAAACGGGCTAGGTCGAAGCCACGGACCCGTAGCTCAGCTGGATAGAGCGTCGCCCTCCGAAGGCGAAGGTCGAAGGTTCGAATCCTTTCGGGTCCGCCAACCGTGTCATGACTTAGCGAGCTTTACCTCCATCAGGCTGGCGATCAAGTCGTTGCGGTAAAGCAATGAACTGCGCCTTGGAGGCCTGGGTAGGAAGGCAAGATCAAAGCGGTGGATACGCCTCATCAAGACCGGTTCCGAACACGTATTTGGCCTGAGCGTCTGCTCCGAAGAAGCCAAGTCGACAAGCAGGTCATCGCGCGATCAACGCCGCTGTTCATTCCAGCCAGCGACGTCCCTGCCACCGAAGATCATGCGGCGGATGAATGGCTGCGTCAGCGCCGCGCTGAACCCCAACCCCGGCGCACTTGCCTCGTCGAGCCGCTTCATCACGTCGGCGTCCAACCGAATGGCGGTCGCTTCGACGTTGCTGTCCAGTTGCGACACCTCCCTCGCGCCGATCAGGGTCGAGGCGACACCGGGGCGAGCGAGAGTCCAGGCAAGCGCGACCTGCGCCGTCGGCCGATCGAGCTCCGCGGCGACGATCTTGAGCGCGTCGAGAATGTCCCAGTTTCGATCCGTGAACTTGCTGTCGCCGAACGGATTGGCGCCACTCAGCCGGCCGGTGTCGGCGGTGTTTCCGCGCTGATACTTGCCGGACAGGAAACCACCCGCGAGCGGGCTCCACGGCATGATCCCCATGCCGCCTTCCCGCGCCGCGGCGAAATGCTCGCCCTCGACGTCGCGGGCGACAAGGGAATATTCGAGCTGCAGCGCGATCGGCCCGGGTACGCGCCGCTCGGTCGCGATCGTCGCAGCCTTCATCGCCAGCCACGCGGGCATGTCCGACAAGCCGTAGTACCGGATCTTGCCGGCCCTCACGAGGTCACCGAGCGTCTGGACGATTTCCTCGACCGGGGTGACGCCGTCCCAGATGTGCATCCAGTACAGGTCGACATAGTCGGTGCGCAGCCGCTTCAGCGATGCATCGAGCGCCCGATGGATGTTCTTGGCGCCCGCGCCGCCCGCGTTGGGATTGCCGCCGCCCGATGGGGTCGCGGCAAGCGGGCTCGCCGAACCATTGAACGCGAACTTGGTGGCCAGCACGATCTCGTCGCGCGCGCCGCTGTCGGCGATGAAGCGTCCGACCAGTTCTTCGCTCCGGCCGCCCGTGTAGATGTCGGCGGTGTCGACGAAATTGCCGCCGGCCGCCCGGTAGGCGTCGAAGATCGCGCGCGACGTCGGCTCGTCCGCGCCCCATCCGCCGGGACCGAACGTCATCGTTCCCAGCGCGAGCGGGCTGACGACGAGGCCGGACCGGCCAAGCGTGCGAAAATCGGTCAGGGACATGGTCGGTCACTTCCATAGCGTACGTTATGAAAGCCATGCTATGCCTGCCGCGAGGCGTCAACCAAATTCCATAACGATCACTATGAATCCGAGCCAAGCCGATGCCGCGCCGCGCCGAAAGACCGGACGGCCGCTGTCGTTCGACCGCGATGCCGCGCTCGAACGAGCGATGCTGACGTTCTGGCGTCACGGCTACGAGACGACGTCGATCGTCGACCTGACGGAAGCGATGGGGGTGACGGCGCCCAGTCTCTACACGGCGTTCGGGGACAAGAAGCGGCTGTTCCTGGAAGCCGCATCCCGCTACGCGGGCGATCCCGAGGCGATGGCGGAAGCGATCGATGGCGCGCCGAGCGCGCACGACGCCGCGCGCGAGATGCTGACCGCCGCCGCCATCACCTATACGGGCGAGGCGACGCCCAAGGGCTGCCTGCTCGCCAGCGCGACCGCCAGCTGCTCGGCCGCGTCGGCCGACGTGCAGGATGCGGTCGCCGACATCCGGAGGGCGGTCGCCGCGCGACTTCGCGCGCGCGTGGAGCGCGACATCGCTTCCGGCGTGCTGCCGCCCGCGACGGATGCCGCCGCACTGGTCGGTCTTGTCATGGCTGTGACGCAGGGGATGTCGACGCTGGCACGCGATGGAGCACCGCGCGCCTCCTTGCTGGCCATCGTGGAGCTTGCCTTGCAGGGCTGGCCGCTGGAGCACGTCCAGCCAGACCAGACTCGGTCTGGCTGAAGATCGTGCTCTCGAAACTGAGTAGTTAGAGCAACTTGTCTCATGTGGACGGGACCACGACGTGGTCCGGTCCACAGTCGGGCGACAACTCTCGGGGTTCTGACCGTATGGCCGTCGCGCCGGACCGATGCCTCGGCGAACGCCAGCTCCCGGATCTTCGGCCCGTTCGACCGCCCGCTGCGCCTGGGCCGAGCGGACCTCCGACACGAACTGGTCGGCGTGGCCACCTCGATGGCCCTCGCCAGGACTGACCGCCCGCCGCATCTGGCCTGGGACGGGGCGCGAAGATGTCAGCCGGAGGGCCCGAACCAGTCCAGCGAACGCCGTATCGCGGCCTCGATCTCGTCGAGCGGCAGTCTCGCCACCCGCCGCCAGGGCTGGGCGTCTCGGCCGCGCCGCATGCGAAGCGGCAGCTCGATGCCGACCGGCACGTCCGGCCGCGCCGCGAGTGCGGCGCGCAGCGGCGCGAGATCGCGGTCGCCGTCGCCCAAGCCCACGTTGGACCAGCCGTCCTCGACGCGTCGCACCGCCTTGAGGTGGAGGTGCGCGCAGGCGTCGAGCGCCGCGATGGCGTCCGCGACCGGATCGATCTCCGGCCGGTGGCTTTCGGTGTTGCCGGGATCGTAGTTCAACCGGACCTCGCGCGCGCCGATCCGTTGCACCAGCGCGATCCCGTCGGCCGCGACGTCGAGCAGGTTCGGTCGCGCATCTCCCGGGTTCTCGAGCCCGATCACCAGGCCGAGCGCGCGCGCGTGCTCGACCAGCGCCTCGATGTTGCGGAAGAACGCGGCCTCGTTCTCGCGAACCGCCGCGTTGGTGTTGATGACGCGCGCGCCCAGGTCTCGCGCGAAATCCATTCGCTTCCGGAACACCGGCACCGCGTCGTTGCGCCCGAGGTCGATATGCGACGAGACCGCGTGGCACCGGAGCCCCGACGCGGCGAGCAACGACGCCCAGCGTGTCGCCTCGGCCCGCTCGAACGCCGTCTCGTCGAAGGGCTCCGTGTAACCGACGATGAACGCGGGCTCGACATGCGTCGCGCCGCAGCGCGCCAGGCTCTCCAGCATGCTGGCCGCATCCCACCCGTCGTAGGGCGCCGCCGACACCGAGACGATCCGTGCCATCGCGCTCTCCCGCCTACCCGACACCCGGCACGATCAGCCTCGCGACCGCCGGCAGCGACTGCACCAGGCTGACCGCGCACATCAGCAGGAGGAGGAGCACGCTCCAGCCGATCACCCGACGCAGGATCGCGGCCTCCTGGCCGACCAGCGACACGGTCGCGGACGCGACCGCGAGACTCTGCACGCTGATCGCCTTGGCGACCACGCCGCCCGACGAGTTGGACGCGGCGGCGAGCAAAGGCGGGATGCCGACGCCCTTCGCCGCCACCATCTGCAGGCCGCCGAACAGGACGTTCGAGGACGAGTCTGATCCGGTCAGCGCCGACCCGATCCACCCGATCAGCGGCGAGGCGAGCGCGAAGCCGATCGGCCCGAGGCCGGCCAACAGCAAGCCGATCGTCCGCGTCTGGCCGGACAGGTTGGCCACGAACGCCAGCGCGAAGATCGCCATCACGGTCAGCACGGCGCCGCCGAGACCGCGGGCCGCGTCCCGGTAGGATCGGAGCGCCACCCGCGGCGGGACGCGGAGCACCGCGACCGCGAGCAGTCCGGCGACGAGAAGGAGGGTCCCGGTCGTCCCGAGCACGTCGACCCGGAACATCGTCGGCACCTTCGTGCCGGACGGCAGCGCGACATGGAGGCCGGGCCAGGAAAAGGCGACGCGGCTGAGGCGAAGGAGATGCGCGACGGGCGCCGCCTGCGCGGCGACGAAGACCACGATGATCAGCCCGTAGGGCGCGAGCGCGAGCGCGGTCTCGCGTCCGCGGCCGCCGTCCGGTGTCTCGGCCGCTCGCGCGGCACGCGGGCCGCGTCCCACGCCCACGATGGCCGCCGACGCGACGAGCGACGCGACCACGTCGGCGAGCCGCACCGACACGTAGTTCGAGACCGCGAACTGCGTGCCGCCGAACGCGAGGCCGGCGACGAGCGCCACGCCGAAATGGTCGGCGACCGCGCGCCTGCCGCCGACCAGGAACAGCAGGATGAACGGGACCAGTGCCGCGAGCAGCGGCGTCTGCCGCCCGACCATCGCGCCGAGTGCGTCGAGCGGCAGGCCCGTCGCCGACGCGAGTGCGACGATCGGCAGCGCGAGCGTCCCGAAGGCGACGGGGACGGAATCGGCGATCAGCGCGCAGACGGCCGCCTCGAGCGGCGCGATCCCGGCCGCGACGAGCATGGCGCCGCAGATCGCGACCGGGGCGCCGGCGCCGATCAGTCCTTCCAGCAATCCGCCGAAACCGTAGGCGATCAGCAGCACCTGAACCGGTTTCGGGCCACCGGCGCGGCCGAAGGCGTGGCGGAGCGCCTCGAAGTGCCCGCTCCGCAACGTCACGTCGTAGATCCAGAGCGCGTTCAGGATCACCCAGGCGACCGAGACGAGGCCGAACAGGGCGCCGAGCACCGCCATGTCGAGCGCCGGTCCGACGCCGACGCCGTAGCAGCCGACCGCGACCACGATCGCGGTCGCGAGCGCCGCGCCGGCCGCCCGCTCGGCGCGCCAGCCGATCACGCCGAGCAGCAGGAACAGCACCAGGATCGGCGCGAGCGCCACCAGCGACGACCAGCCGAGAGAACCGAGCACGGGAGCCGCGATTTGCCGGACCATGCGGCTGGACCTTTCCGCGGGCTTCGATCAGTGGATGTGCGAGCCGCCGTTGATGTCCCACGTCGCGCCCGTCACGTAGGACGTCGACGGGCGGCACAGGAAGGCGATCACGTCGGCGACGTCGTCGGTCGTGCCGGAGCGATTGGCGGGGATCTCGGCGACCATCCTCGCCTTCCGCTCGGGGTCGAGCTTCCCCGCCGTGATATCCGTGTCGATCAGCCCGGGCGCGACCGCGTTCACGGTGACGCCGTGCGGGCCGACCTCGCGGGCCAGCGCACGGGCGAAACCCAGCAGCGCGGCCTTCGCGGCCGAATAGGCGACACCGCCGAACACCCCGCCGCCGCGCTCGGCCGAGACCGAGGACAGCATGACGACGCGGCCGAACCCGCGCGCCACCATCCCCGGCATCGCCCGGCGGGTCGCGAGGAACGAGCCGTGCACGTTGACGCGCATGACCCGCTCCCATTCGCCGACCGTCACGTCCGCGAAGCGCGTCGGCGAGGTGATCCCGGCGTTGTTCACGAGCGCGCCGACCGGCGGCAGCGCCGTCTCGACGGCGTCGAACGCCGCCTCGACCTCGTGCTCGGAGGTGACGTCGCAGCGGTGACCGAGGGAGGCGATCCCGTGGCGCGCGCCGATCTCGGCCGCGGCGGCGGCCGCGGCATCCCCGTCGATGTCGAGGATCGCGAGCGCCCAGCCTTCGGACGCGAGCTTGTCGCCGGTCCGCCGGCCGATGCCGCGCAGCGACGCCGCCCCGGTCACCACTGCCGTCCGTCCAAGCGCCATGCCACGCACTCCAATGTCTGACTGTCGACATCCGGAGTGTTACGGTCGACCTTCGTTCCTGTAAAGCAGGGCGGCGGCGGGGGTGGGTGTCATGGCGGCGTCCGGTCTGGGGAAGGTCGAGCGCAGCACGCTGCGGGAGCGGTGCCTCGTCTCGCTGCGGTCCGCCATCACCACCGGCCGTCTCGGACCGGGCGATCACCTGAACGAGGTGGCGCTCGCGGCGTCGCTCGGCGTCAGTCGCGCGACGATCCGGGAAGCGCTACGTCAGCTCCAGGGCGACGGTCTCGTCGTCGCGCGGAGCCGTGGCATGTTGCGCGTGCGCGAGATCGGCGCCGACGAGATCCGCGAGCTCTACGCGGCCCGCGCCGCGCTCGAGGCGCTCGCGGCCGAGACCCTCGCGGCGCGGCCGGATCGTGAGAGCGCCATCCGCGCGCTCGAGACTGCCATCGGTCGCCTCGGCGCCGCCGAGGGTGACCTGCCGGCGCAGGTCGAGGCGGATCTCGCCTTCCACCTGCTGCTCTGCGAGTTGTCCGGCAACGCGACCCTGCTCCGCCTTTGGCGCGCGCTCGAGGGTCCGGTCCGCATCACGATCATGCATGCCGGCCTGGGCCGGGCGCTGCACAACATGGCGGCCGCGCGGCACCGGCCGATCGTTGCGGCGATCTCGGCGGGCGACGCCGTCGCGTCACGGACCGTCATCGTCCGCCATATGGCGGACGCCGCGGATCGTCTGGTCTCGCCCGACCGCGGACGCGCGACCGCGTGACGCCGGGGAACCGCGATCTCGAACGGCGACACGTCGCAAAGATGGATCGGCCCGACGGCGAAGCGTCGAAACCACGGTGCGGCGTTCGCGCTCGATCCGGTCGCGGTCACAGGATCCGGGTCAACGGACGCGGGCGGCGTCGACCCGTTCTCGCGCGTCCGTCACGGCGAAACGTCGTGGACCGTGGCGGCGTCGCGACCGTCGCGACCCTCCCGACGCCGCGATCCGCGCCGCGCGGACGGATCCACCTTCCCGATCGCCTCGGCCGCCCGCACCAGGAGTGCCACCTTTTCCGTCGCCGCATTCGCGAGGTGCCGCTCGAGCAGGACCGAGGCCTGTGCGCGCTCCCCCCGCTCCAGCAGCGCGATGATCGAGACATGCTCCTCGCATTGTCGTCTGACGCGGGAGCGGTCGTCGATCTCCTCGTATTCGATCAGGCGGCGAAGCTGATTCTGCCGCACGATCGTCTGGTGGACGAACCGGTTGTTCGACAACGCCGCGAGGGCCTCGTGGAACGAGGCGTTCGCCACGAAGAGTTCCGAATGGGTGGCGGTCCGGTGACCGTCGTCGACGAGCGCCTCCTGCTGCTGCCGCAGCCGCCGCAGCACCACGGAATCGATCGCGAAACTCGGCAGCATCATGGCCGAGGGTTCCAGCAGCCGACGCAGTTCGTAGCTTTCGGCATAGGCCCGCGAGCCATCGATCATCGGCAGGAACGACCACCCCTTGCTCGTCCGGCGCTCGATCCAGCCCTCGTTCGCGACGCGATCGAGCAGCCGGTTGACCCGTTGGCGGGTCAGTCGATAGCGACGCATCAGCTCGATCTCGGTGACGACTGATTTCAGGTCGCCGAACAGGCGATCCTGGGCGAGCGCCCGATAGGCCTCGTCGTCCGACGCAACGGCGGGATCGTCGCGACCGGGGGCGATCGCATCGGCGTCCCGGGCCAGGAAATACCCCCTCGACGGCGGGCGGGTCTCGACGATGCCCTGCTGCGCCAAGTGCGCGAGCGCGCCGCGGACCGGCGATCTCGACGTTCCGAGCACCTTTTCCAGCGACTGCTCCGTGAGGTGGTGGCCGGCAGGCAGTCGCTCTTGTCGCACGTGGGCGATCACGCGGTTGGCGAGCAATGTGTGGAGCGAGCTCATGGAGATTTGTATCAGGACGCGCGGACCGGACGTCAATGATGTATTGCCGCACGGGATGATACGCGCCCGCCGGAATGGTCGCGGCGAAGCTCGCCCGTGTTCGAGGTGCGGCCGTTACCCGGCAAGCGAGAGCGCGACCGGCGACGACGTTCGGAGGCCGCGCAGAGCACGGCGCCGAGATTTCGCAAGGCGGGCTGCGACGCTGTGACGCAGCTCGTCTCGATCGCAGGCGATCAGGCGACGATCACGCGGGCGTCGAACATGCTCAGCTCAGAAGAGGGTGATGGTCGCACGCGCCACGACCAGGTTGTGCTCGAGCCGATTGTGACTGGCGACGTCATACAACGCCTTGATCCCGAAACTGGAGTGCCAAGCCGGCACATCGTATTGCAGCACCGGACCGATCAGGAAATCGAACAATCGGTTTCCATCTTCCGGGAGCGATACGCCGTGAAGCGTGTCGTTGGTTGTCGCCTCCGCAACCGTGCCGCTCACACCGAACTGCCAGTCGTGGACGCGCTCGGACAAAGCGAAATCGTCCACCAGTGTCGCACCATTTCGGTAGCCGGTCTTCGGGTTGTCGGCACTCACCTCGTAGTAGATCCGCGTGCTGATCTCGGTCGCGTCGCCGATCGAGAGATCCGGCCCGGTGGTGTAGGTCAAACTGATGTTCGGGACAAAGATCGCGACGTTATGGCCCTGATTGAGCAGATCGCGAACGTTGTACCTCCCGACGGGAAGCGACATGCTGAAGGCTGGCGCCACGGTCAGACCATAAGGCAACGACAGGTGACCAGTTCCTGGCGCGGGCGGATGCGCGCCGAGAAGACCCAGATGCACGCTGTAGATCAGGATGTCGGCGTATGGATCGGTGAAGCCACTGTCGCATTGCTGCGACGAGTTCTTCCGAAAGCATCCGAAGACGTATTGATCCTGGATCTTCGACCCGAACTTGCCGCCTGCGAGCGTCCATGGGTAGACGTAGTTGAGGCCGCCGACCAAAGCCTGCACCGAGAACGCGACAGATCGCGCACCTGGAGCGGAACCGCCGTTCGGGCCCGTGTACAGGTTGCTCCATTGCGGGGAGCCGGCGAGGTTGAGCGACAGCGAACCTGGATCACTGAGGAACGCTGACCGTATGTCCGAGCCGCCGATCGGTCCGGAGTAGAAGCCGCCTTCGGCTCCGTCGGATGGGGTCGTTGCCAGAAGAAGGGTGAGACACGCGCTCGAAGCGGCGAGTTTCGTCCTCATGTCTCCTCCCCGTCATCCTGTTTTGTGGTCGAGCACCGACCCGTGGGTGTGACTTAGCCTTTGGGATGGCGGGACAGACGCGCGGCATGGCCGCGACGGCGTCATCGGTCAGGCCGTCGCGACGACGATCATCCGGCGTCACACATCGAAGACCGACCGGTAAGACGCACGACACGGTCGCGGCCCGGCCGCGACCGTGTCGTCGCGTCAGGCGGTGTCGTGCGCCGAATCACCGCCCGTCACGTCATAGGTCGCACCGGTCACCATGGCGGCGCCGTCGGAGGCGAGAAACACGGCTGCAGGGGCGATCTGGTCGGGGGTCAGCCATGGGACGTCGAGAGGCGAGTGCGGCTTCAGGCTGGCCGTGACCTCCGCCTCGGATGGATCGTCGACGACGCGACCGGTGGCGGCCGCCATCGCGAGCTTCCAGCGCATCTCGTTCCGCGTCATCGGAGTGTCGATCAATCCAGGGACGACGGCGTTCACGGTGATCTTGTGGACGCCCAGCTCGAGCGCCGCCGACTTCATCAGGCCGAGGACGCCCCATTTCGAGGCCGAATACGACGCGCCGTTCTTGGTGCCGTAGCGGCCCTGCATGGAAGCGATCACGATGATGCGGCCGCCACCTTCGGCCACCAGCGCGGGCCCGAAGGCCCTGATGGTGTTCGCCGTGCCGTTGAGGTTCACGTCGATCACGTCGTGCCATTGCGCGTCGCTCATCTCGAGCAGCGGCTGGAACAACTGGATACCGGCATCGGCGACCACGATGTTGATCCGGCCCATCTGATCGCGCGCGCTCTTCGCCGCCGCGCGCAACGCCGCGATGTCGCGAATGTCGGCAATGATCGGCATGAAGCGTCGTCCGTGCGAGACGACGAGCCGCTCCGTTTCGTCGAGATCGGCGCGCGTCGCGTGAGGATAAAGCGTGTCGGCGCTGGCCGGCCCGCAGATGTCGAGGCCGACCACGTCGGCCCCGTTGGCGGCAAACTCGACCGCGATCGAGCGTCCGATGCCGCGGGCCGCGCCGGTGACGATGGCGACCTTCCCCGCCAGGATCGACTCGAGATTGGGCTGCCCGGCCGGCCTGCTGTCGGTCTCGGTCGCGGCCGTGCTGACGGCCGCCTGCTGCTCGGTCGGGGCGTGCACGGCCGCGGCGCGCGCGCCACCCCCGGCGAGCGTGCCGAGGCCAGCGAGGGTTCCCAACAACATCCCGCGCCGGTCAGGCCGGATCGGCGGGTTCGTCGCCTCGATCGGCAGGCGTTCGCCTCCATCATTCTCGAGGGAACCTGGCATCTGCGAGTGCTTCGATGACGTCGTGATGGGTCCAGTCATTGTCCGTGTTCGGCGGAAACGGGGCGCGTTTCGCCGGTCTCGACGAGCGTGCGGGTCGCATCCGGCCGGGCGTAGGTCCAGAGGATCGTGAGCGGCTCGGTATGGCTCGCATTGATGAACCGGTGCGGCAGGTCCGCGGGGATCCAGCTCGTGTCATGCGGGGAAAGCGGGTGCTGCGCGCCGTCGAACTCCGCCACCGCGCTCCCTTCGAGGACCACGACGCTTTCCTCGCAATTGTGCGTATGCAGCGGGATCGCCGAACCCGGCGCGATCACGGTGATGCCGTTGAGGAAGCCGGCGCCGATCCTCGGCCCGGCCAGCGGGATCGTCCGGTTGCCGTTGCCGCGCTCATGCGCCGGCAGCGCACGCGGGTGCAGGACCACGCCCTGGCTCATCGATCGCTCCCCGTTCCGTCCGGCATCACGCGCCGATCCAGATCGTTTTCTGGTTGACGAAACTTCTCAGCCCGAGAACGCCGAGTTCACGGCCGTAACCGGACTGCTTGATGCCGCCGAACGGGATCCGCGCGTCGGACGCCACCAGGGCGTTGACGAACACCGCGCCGGCCTCGATGCGGGGGATCAGCCGGCGGGCGTGATCGAGGTCTCGCGTCCACAGCGAGGCGCCGAGACCGAATGGGCTCGCGTTCGCGAGCGCGACCGCGGCCGCCGCATCGGCGACCCTCGTGATGGCGGCCGCCGGGCCGAACGTTTCCTCGTCGAACGCCGCCATCCCGGGTGCGACGCCCTCGAGCACGGTCGGAGCATAGAACCATCCTGGACCGGCGAGCGGCTCGCCGCCGCAGAGCAGCCGGGCGCCGGCGTCCCGCGTCGCCCCGACCTGCCGATGCAGGTTGCTGCGCAAGCTGTCGCGTGCCAGCGGGCCGAGTTTCGTCGCAGGATCGAGCGGATCGCCGACGGCGAGCGCCCGGACGGACGCCGTGAACGCCTCGGTGAACGCGTCCGCGATCTCTTCGGCGACGAGGAAGCGCTTGGCGGAAATGCAGCTCTGGCCGTTGTTCGAGTAGCGCGCCTTCACCGCGGTCGCGACGGCGAGCTCGAGGTCGGCATCGGCCAGCACGATGAAGGGATCGGAACCGCCGAGCTCCAGCACGAGAGGCTTGAGCCTGCTGCCGGCCTGCGCGGCGACGAGGGCGCCGACCTCCGTCGAGCCCGTCAGGCTGACGGCCGACACCCGCGCATCTTCGACCACCGCCCGCACCTCGCCGTTCTCGATCAGCAATGCGGCGAACAAGCCTGCGGGCGAGCCGGCCTCGTCCAGCGCCGCTTGGAGGGCGAGCGCGCAGCCCGGCACGTTGTTGGCGTGTTTCAGGATGGCGGCGTTGCCGCCGAGCAAGGCGGGCGCCAGGAACCGGATGGTCTGCCAGAACGGGTAGTTCCAGGGCATGATCCCGAGCACGGTGCCGAGCGGCTCGAAGGCCACCATGCTGTCCCGCGCCGAGGTTTCGACCGGCTCAGGCGCCAGGAAGCGTTCGGCGTTGCGGGCGTAGTAGTCGCAGGTGACGGCGCATTTCTCGATCTCGGCCGCGGCCTCGGCGAGCGGCTTGCCCATCTCGAGCGTGATCAGTCGCGCGTACTGCGGCGTCCGCTCGCGCAGGACGCCCGCGAGACGTGCCAGCAGCGCGCCGCGCCGCACCGGCGCTTCGTGTCTCCAGACACGCTGGGCCGCTTCGGCCGCGGCGAGACGGGTCTCCACCGCCGCCGGCGTGTGCGCCTCGTAGGTTTCGAGCCGGTCGCCGGTCGCGGGATTGATGGTGACGATGGTCATGCCTCACCTTTCGGAAGCGGGTGCGATGGTCCGGCGCGGAGCAGGAAGGCGGTGGCGACGTCATCGGCCTTCGCCAGCGCGAGCAGGTCGCGCACGGTGTCGGGCGGCAGCGTGATCCCCGCGGCGCGCGCGCGTGCGTCGTTCGCCGCTTCCAGCTCGCCCGGATACAGGATCTCGACCGACCCTTCGGCGAGCGGCGTACGCTTGAGGCTGCCGACGAGTTCGCCGATCCGGGACGCGAACTCGCCGAGCGGCATCAGTCGGTCGACGTCGAGCACGAAGATGAAATGACCGGCGCCGCTGTGTCCGTCCGCGTGGTAGGGCCCGACGACGCCGGCACCGAAGGCGCTGCCGCTCAGCACGCCCGAGATGACGTCCATCATCAACGCGATCGCATAGCCCTTGTGGCCCGCCATCGGCTGGATCAGCCCGGCGATCGCTGCCTGCGGATCGTCGGTCGGCCGGCCTGAGACATCGAGCGCCCAGGTCAGCGGGATACGTTCGCCCTTCTGGTGCGCGAGATAGACCTTGCCGCGGGCGACGCTGGTGTTGGCGATGTCGAGCACCAGCGGCGGCAACGCGCCCGCGGGTGCGGCCCACGACCAGGGATTCGTCCCGACCGCCCGTTCCCGCCCGCCCCAAGGCGCCATCGCCGGGCTCGCGTTGGTGGCGAGGAACGCCAGCATGCCGCCGCGGGCCGCGCGCGACGTGTAGTACATCGCCGTGCCGAAATGGTTGGAGTTGCGGACCGACACGGCGGCGATGCCGTGCGTCTTCGCGCGCCGCATCGCCTCGTCCATCGCGAAGTCGGTCGCCACCTGGCCCATGGCGTTGTCGGCGTCGACGAGCGCGAGCGCCCCCATGTCCTGCAGCACGCGCGGCCGCGCGGCGGCATGGCAGGCGCCGGAGGCGAGGCGCGCGACGTACCAGGGCAGACGCAGCACGCCGTGCGATGCGTGGCCCCAGAGTTCGGCCTGCACCAGCGTGTCCGCGCAGAGGGTGGCATCGCGTTCGCCGAGGCCGGCGGCACGCAGGATCGCGGCGCTGAACGCGCGCAGCGTGTCGTGGTCGGTCAGCTTCCCGCTCATGCGTCCGCTCGCGCCGGGGACGACCGTTCGATCATTTCGATCACGATGCCGTCCGGCGCTTCGACGAACGCGACCCGCACGCCGGGCCGCACCTCGGACACCGGTGACAGCAGCGCGACGCCGTTCGCGACGAGACGCGCGGCCTGCGCGTCGATGTCCGGCACGAGCAGGCAGACATGCTCGATGCCGCGGAACGGCATCGCGGGCACGCGCGGCATGTCGTCGGTCGCGCCTTCGACGAACAACGCGACCGCGCCGATGCCGAGCACCACGCGCGGCAGGCCGCGCACCGTCATCCGGTCGACGACCCCGACATCGAAATGCCGAGACAGAAAGCCGGCCACCGCCTCCGGATCGCGGCTCCTGAGATGGATGTGGTCGAGCAGGACGGCGCTCATCGATGTGGTCCTTCCAAAGAACGCTCTGCGCGTCGCGGACAACGAAGGAAGTTCGCCGCGATCGACCGCGCGATCGGGCCCGATCTCGCGACGTGCCTCCTCGTCGCTCGGCGGACGAGCAGCCGCTGTCGGCCGTGCAAGCGTGCGGGTGGCCGCGTCGAGCGATCGCCTTCCGCGACGTCGGACCGCCGGCTGTGCCCCAGCCCGACTGACCGTTCCCGCCGTGTCATCGAATGCACGATCTCAAGTTCCAGTACATGGCGTTTGTATCTAGAGGGCTTCCAATACAAAAGCAAGCGTCGTAGACGTCGTCACGGCGCGCACGACCAGCTCGCTAAGACCGCCCGCGCGAGCGGCGGATATCGAGCGGCGACATGCGTCGACTGGGGGGATCGGTGAACGCGAGGCGCTACCGGATCGCGTTCCTGCTGCTCGGGATGTCGCTGTTGAGCTATGTCGACCGCGCCACGATCTCGTTCGCGGCCAACGGCATCACGCGCGATTTCAGGCTGACGCCGATCGCGCTCGGTTTCCTGTTCTCGTCTTTCCTCTGGTCCTACTCCGCTCTCGTCGTGCCGATGGGCCTGATGGTGGACCGGTTCGGTCCCAAGCGGATCGCCGGGTTCGGACTGGCCGTCTGGTCGGTGGCCACGGTGGCGGGTGGTCTGGTCCCGGGCTTCGGGTCGTTGCTCGCGACACGGTTGGTCATGGGAGGGGCGGAAGCGGTCAGCAACCCGACCGGGGCGCGCGTGGTCCGATCCTGGTTTCCAGCGGCGGAACGCGGGATGGTCACCGCGCTCTTCAACTCCGGCTCCTATGTCGGACCGGCCCTGTGCGCGCTGATCGCCGGACCATTGGTCGCGGCGTTCGATTGGCGGGCGCTGTTTTTCCTGTCGGGCGGGCTGGGACTGGGCTGGCTGCTATTCTGGCTGCGCGTGTTCGAGCAGCCGGAACGTGCGCGCTGGCTCCGGGATGGAGAACGCCAGCTCATCCTGGCCACGCGGAATGCCAAGCCGTCGGGCAGTGCCGATGTCGCGCCGAAGGCGAGCGGCCTGTTGCGCCTGTTGCGCTCGGGCCCCGGGCTCTGGGGTGTGGCGCTGACCCAGGGCTGCAACGTCTACGCGCAATACCTCTTCCTCACCTGGCTGCCGAGCTACCTGCACCATGTGCTGAACGTGTCCGGCGAAGACGTGGGGCTGTGGGACGCGGTCCCTTACGCGGTCGCGGCCGCGTCCTGCATCGTCGCCGGGTATGGGAGCGACCGTCTGCTGCGAGGACGAGTGGCCGGGGGCAGCCGCCGGCTCGCCGTCGCGGCGATGGTCTGCCTCGTCGCGACCGTGGCCGCCATCCCGTTCGCGCACACGACGGCCGTGGCCATCCTGTTCGCCGCCGTGTCGTTGTCCGGCATCGCGTCGACCACGTCGCTGAACTTCGCGCTCCTGAACGACATCGTCGCCGCGCCGTCCGATGTCGGCGTGTGCATGGGTTTCGTCGTCCTGATCGGCAACCTGTTCGGTCTGATGGCGCCGATCGTCACCGGCTACGTGGTCTCCGCGACGGGCGGCTACACGGCGGCCTTCGTGGCGGCGGGCGCGCTGCAGATCGTCGGTGCGGCGAGCGCGTTGCTGATGTCGCGCGGCGGCAATCCGACGGGGCCCGTGTCCGATGCGAACGCCTCGCCGACGACGAGGAGGCGGGAAGTCGCGTGATCGCCCGCGTCGCTCCTGCTCGTCACGGCGCGGGAGGCACGATCTCCATCGACCTGTCGTCGCCTCGACCACACTGCACCACGTCAGGCGGCTGTTTCGGCTCCGAACGGGACATGCGATGACACGACGCGAGTTGCTCGTTGTGGCGTCGGCGTTCGGTTGTGGCGCCGCGCGCGCTGCCTCGCCGCTGAAAGGGATGAGCATGTCCGGGAACGAGTCGCCCGCGATCGCCTATGTCGGATGCCGGACGACGCGCGCGCGCGGCGCGATCGGCCGCGGTCTGTCCGTCTTCGACATCGACGCCGACGGGCGATGGACCGAGGTTCAGCTCATCGAGAACATGGCGAACCCGTCGTTCCTGGCGGTCGATCGACGCGCCGACTTCGTCTACGCGGTGCACGGCGACATGACGGACGTGACCTCGTTGAGGCGCGAGCCCGACGGGCGATTGGCCGTCATCGGCACGACCGGCACGGGGGGCGCGAACCCGGTGCACCTGGCGCCCGATCCCACCAACCGTTTCATGCTGATCGCGAACTACGCGACCGGCTCGGTCGCGGCCTTGCCGCGCGACACCGACGGCTCGCTCGCCGCGCCCGCCGCCATCCTGACGCTGCCGGGACATCCCGGGCCGGATCCGGTGGAGCAGCGCTCGTCGCACCCGCACGAGGTGGTGTGGGATCCGGCTTCCCGTTTCGTCGTCGTGCCCGACAAGGGAACCGATCAGATCTTCGTCCTTCGCTTCGATCCCGACGACGCCCGGTTCGAGATTAGCGGACGGTTCGCGACGAGACCGGGCAGCGGGCCACGCCACATCGCCTTCCACCCGCAGGAACCCTACGCCTTCGTCGCCTACGAGCTGTCTTCGGAGGTCGGCGTGTATCGCTACGACGCGCGCACGGGCACGCTTGTCCTGCGCGGCGTCCACAGCACGATCCCTGCCGGAGCACCTCGCAACACGGCGGCCGAGATCCTGGTGACCGCCGGCGGCGAGGTGCTGGTGACGAACCGCGGCCATGACAGCATCTACTCCGCTCGCTTCGTCGCGGAACGCGGAACGCTCGAGGCGCCGTCGTGGACGCCGTCCGGCGGCCGCGGTCCGCGTTTCGCGAGTTTCGGCCTGCGGTCCGATCGGCTTCTCGTCGCGAACGAGCTCTCGAACGACATCTGCGCGTTCGATCTCGCTTCGGGCGGACGACCGACGCGCTCACCGGAACCGGAGATCCCCACGGGAAGCCCCGTGTGCATCCTCGTCCTCCCACGCTGACGGGCATCGGTGACGTCCCTCGATCCGCGGGCGGCGTGTGACATCGCCGCGCTTCGGACGTGCCGGCGGCCACGGCGAAACGGCGACCGCTCCACGATCGGCGGCAAGGACAGCCCGGTGACTTGGGGCTGAGCCGCTCGCCGGCGTTCGAGCGATTTCCCGATGACCGACGGCCGCGCGTATCCTACGTTCCGCCGCGGCGGCGTGGCCGCCATCCGATAAGATCGCTCGGACCGATCGGCCGGGGAGACGAGCGGGGGTCAAAGCGGATGGGTGACGCGCCGCCAAGCCGGCCGGCGCTGACGGCGACCCGCGCGGCGTTCTTCGTCTGCGGTCTCGGCACCGCCTCCTGGGCGCCGCTGGTTCCCTACGCGAAAGCCCGTCTTGGCATCGACGCCGGCGCGCTCGGCCTGCTGCTGCTCTGCCTCGGGCTCGGCTCGATCGTCACCATGCCCGCCTCCGGCGCGCTGGCGGCGCGGTTCGGCTGCCGGCGGGTGATCTGCGGCGCGGGCCTGGTCGTGTCGGCGTCGCTTCCCCTGCTCGCGACCGTGTCGGATCTCCCGGCGATGGCGGCCTGCCTGTTCGCCTTCGGCGCCGGCTTCGGCGCGTTCGGGGTCGCGGTGAACCTCCAGGCGGTGCTGGTGGAGCAGGCCGCGCGGCGCGCGCTGATGTCGGGTTTCCACGCGATGTTCTCGATCGGCGGCCTCGCCGGCGCGGGCGGGATCACGACGCTGTTGTGGACCGGCCTGCCGCCGATCCTCGCCGCCGCCTCGGCGTCCGCGATCGTGCTCGCGCTGCTCGCCGCCTTCGGCCGCCATCTGCTGTCGGAGGGCGGCGATCGCGGCGCGCCGATGCTGGCGCTCCCACGCGGACCGGTGCTCGCGATCGGCGCACTCTGCTTCGTCGTCTTCCTCGCCGAGGGCGCGATGCTCGACTGGAGTGCCGTGCTGATGACGTCGCTGCACGGCGTGTCGCCGGCGCGCGCCGGCTTCGGTTACGCGGCCTTCGCGATCGCCATGGCGGCCGGCCGGCTGAGCGGCGACCGGCTCGTCCGCGCGCTGTCCGGCATGCGGATCGTCGCACTCGGCGGCTGCCTCGCCGCGTCCGGCCTCGCGATGGCCGTGCTGGCGCCGTCGAGCCTGGCAGCGCTGCTCGGCTTCGCGCTGGTCGGGCTCGGTTGCTCGAACATCGTGCCCGTCTTCTACACCAGCGTCGGACGCCAATCCGTCATGCCGCCTAATCTCGCCGTCGCCGCGGTCGGCACGATGGGCTTTTCGGGGATCCTGATCGGCCCGGCGGTGATCGGCTTGGTCGCGCAGCTGACGAGCCTCCCGGCCGCGTTCCTCGGCGTCGCGTGCATGTTGCTGGTCGTCGCCGCGAGCCGGCGCGTGGTGGCGCGGTCGGGTCCTCGCGCGCCGGTCGACCCGGTCCTGCCTCGATAGGTCCTGCCTTCATAGGTCCCGCCCTCACCATGAACGCGCGCCGCGTCCTGGTCCCGGCGCCGACCCGCGGGCCGCACGCACGTCGTCTGACATCCGCCAGGGCCGAGCGGCGGCGCGACGAACCGCGACGCCGGTCCAACGCGTTCGTCGCGCGGAGGCGGCCGTGCGCTCGGCCAGGACGCCGGACAAGGGCGCCGGCCGGCGCCCGACGCGGTCGGGAGTTCTCGGGCGCGGACGCGAACCTGGCGACGAGCAGGGCGCGGCCAACCGCGCCGGACGGGAGGGGATCGCTGCCGCCGGACGCGGGTCCGACCGTCACCCGTCACGCGCTGACGACGATGTCCTGGCCATCACGCTCAGGCCTTCACGCTCAGGCCATCACGCCCTGGCCATCGAGGCAGCTTTCGGGGCGGCGGCCCGTTACGCACGGAACAACGGGAGACTGGTCATGCGCAAGGTGATGGTCGCGGGCGCGGCGCTGTTCCTGTTCGGGACTTCGGCGGCGCTCGCCCAAGCCACGGCAGGCGGCGCCGGTGGCGGCGTGAGCGGCGGCGGCGGCATGAGCGGCGGCAGCGGCGCTGGCATGGGCGGTGCGTCCGGCGCCGGCATGTCGAGCGGGGCCACCGGAACGAGCGGCGGTTCCGCCATGGGTGGCGGTTCCGGCATGGGCCAGAGCGCGAACGGCGCCGGCACCGGCATGACCGGCCAGGGCGGCGGCACGGGCTCGTCCGGCACGGGCACGAACACGGGCGCGGGCGCCGCATCGGGCGGCCAGGCCGGCACGGCGGGTGGCG
Source organism: Acetobacteraceae bacterium (assembly GCA_965199345.1). GTDB lineage: Bacteria > Pseudomonadota > Alphaproteobacteria > Acetobacterales > Acetobacteraceae > CAXTPV01. Next base: position 2,900,079 of record CBDARA010000002.1, on the reverse strand, counting down.
CCAACGGCGGCAACTGACGCGACGCGGTGCGCCCCCTGCACGGCCGGAACGCGCGCCGCCATCGCGTTCTCGGCAGGCGGGCTCAGGCGGCGTCGCCGCTCAAGCCGAGCAGACGGTCCGCGTTGCCGTGCGCGATCTTCTCGCGGTCGGCCGGCGAAACCGGCAGCGTGTCGAGAAAGGCGCGCGCCGGCGCGTTCTCGCTGAACGGGTAGTCCACCGAGAACAGGATCCGGTCCGCGCCGAACGTCTGCAGCAGCAGCAGGAGCGGCGGCGTGGTGAAGAACCCGCTGGTCGTCACGTGCACCTGGTCGAGGATCGTCTCGCTGACCGACCGGCGGAGACGCTTGCCGGCCTCGCCGCCCAGCGTGTCGTCGCACCGCGCCAGCATCGCGGGCAGGCCCTCGCCCATGTGGCCGACGATCAGCCGCAGTCGGGGGAACCGGTCGAGCGTGCCGGACAGCACGAGGCGCAGCACGTGCACCGCCGTTTCCGCGTGCCAGCCCCAGCCGGCGATCGCCAACAGGAACGACATCGCTTCCCCGAGCCCGTCGTAATACGCCTCGCGGACCGGCGCCGGCGGGATGCCGGGATGGAGATAGATCGGCACGCCGAGCGCTTCCGCCTCGGCCAGCACCGGCGCGAAGCGCGGGTCGTCGAGGAAGCGCCCGTCGGTCGTGCCGTTCACCAGCGCGCCGCGGAAGCCGAGCGTGCGGACCGCCCGTCTCAGCTCGTCGGCCGCCGCCTCCGGCGCGGTCAGCGGCAGGTGGGCGAAGCCGGCGTAGCGTCCGGAATGCGCGCCGGCGTGGCCCGCCAGCGCATCGTTGAGGTCGCGTGCCAGCGCCGGTCCTTCGGAGGGCGGCAGCAGGTCGGCCCCCGGTCCGGCAACCGAGAGCACCTGCAGCGTGATGCCGGCCGCGTCCATGTCCCGCAGCCGTGCGTCGCCGAGATCCGCCAACCGCTCGACCTCGCTTTGCGCTCCGGCGTGCATCTCGGGCGGCGGGAACCCGCGCGCCCGGATCACCTCCTGCGGGATCCGACGCACCAGGTCGGGGACGGTGAAATGCTCTTCGAGCGCGACGACGCGCATGTCGGATGTCCGGTCTGTCCGGTCCCCGGAGCGCGCGCGGCGGCCGGACGGTTCCGGCCTGCCGCATCGCCGCGGCGATACGGCGCGCACCCCGGCGTCGGCGGCGCGGGTGGCTTCCGGGCGCGGCGGCCCCCGGCGCGGTCACGGCTCGATCCACCCCGTCACCGGCGAGCACCGCTGCCCGGCAGGAGCCCCACGCCCCGGTGCGCGAAGCTGCCCGTTGGGCGGTTCGGACAGGCGCCAGGAGCGACGGGATCGGGCGCCGGCGGGTCGGTCGCGGGCGGAGCGGGCGACGCTCGCGAGGCAGCTGCCCGCGTGCCCGGCCGCCGGCGATCCCGACCGCGCGAGGCGAGGCACGCGGACGCGGGTCGGTCCGGGCGCCGAACCGGCCTTCCGTCGCGCCCCCGCGCCCGCCTGCTGCGGCCTTGCACGCGCGTCACGCGCTGGGGCCTTCTCTCCGAATCGGACGAGAACCTTCCGAGGAGCGCGCCCATGCCGTCAGTCCGACGAGCGACTTCGCCCCGCCCCGCGGCATGCTGACCTACGCCCTGATCGGCCTCGGCGGCGCGATCGGCTCGATGCTGCGTGCCGGCCTCAGCGCCGCGATGACGGCGCTCACCGGCCCAGCCTTTCCCTGGGGCACGATCCTGATCAACGTCGTCGGGTCCTTCGTCATCGGCTTCTTCGGCACGCTGACCGCGACCGACGGGCGCTTCGCGGTTCCGCCGGGAACGCGGGCCTTCGTGATGGTCGGTCTTTGCGGCGGCTTCACGACGTTCTCCTCCTTCAGCCTGCAGACCTTCGACCTGCTGCGCGACGGCCGCATCGGCCAGGCGCTCGCCAACGTCGCGCTTTCGGTGCTGCTCTGCCTCGGCATCGTCGCCGCGGGTTGCGCGACCGCGCGTGCCGTCCGCATCGACGGACCGGTTCGGCTCGGCGACGCGGCCCCGGGCTCGCTCGGCGACAGCACGCTCATCGTTCTCCATCGTCCCGAGGCGGTGCGGCCGATGCTCGCGATGGCGTCCCGCCTGATGGCGCCGCGCCACGACCGCGCGACGGCGCTCGCGATCGACGGACCGGTGCTCGCGCCCCTGCTGCCCTCCGAGGAGGTCCTCACGCGCGAGCGGCGAGACGCGATCGCGAGCGCCCACCGCGATTGGGTCGTCGCCATGACGCCGGCGCTCGACGCCTGGGTTGCCGCATCGCGCGCCGAGGGCCGCGAAGCGCGCTGGATCGAGATCGCCGGCGAGGGCACGCGCGAGATCCTCGAGCACGGCCGCGGCGCCCACCTCCTGCTGCTGGAGCACCGGCCCGGCGACCGCGGCGACCTCGCGCGGATCCGCACGGCGCTCGGACGCGCCTCCCGGCCGGTGGTCCTGGTACCGCCCGACACGGGCGGCGAGATCGGACGCGTCGTCGCGGTCGCCTGGCGCGACGCGCCCCAGGCCCGACGCGCGGTCGCGGCCGCGCGGCCGATCCTGTCGCGCGCCGAACGCGTCGTCGTGCTCCAAATGAGCGGCACGCGCGACGACGATGCGCTGCCGCCCGACCTGTTCGGCGGCCTCCCGGTCGAGCGGCGGACGGTCCCGGACGCCGGCGACGGGGTCGGACGACAGATCCTCGAGGCCGCGCATGCGTCCGGCGCCGACCTGCTGGTGATGGGCAGCTACGACCAGGGCCGCACCGAGGCGGCATTGTTCGGCGGGGTCACCGAGGAGATCCTCCGCCTTGCCGACCTTCCGGTGCTGCTGCAGCCGGTTGGGGTGTGAGAGGAAGGCCAGGGGGCTTTGCCCCCTGGACCCCCAGCAAAGGCGGCGGCCTTTGCAATCCATCAATCAAGGGCATTCCGGGGCCGCTGGTCTGTCGGCGCGACCGGGGCTGGGGCGGAGCCGCGGGCCTTCTCCGCACGGCCGGCATGCGTAGTTTCCGAGCCTCCCCCCGGGCATGCCGAACTCGTAATGTCCTCTCTGACCTCGTGTGCTGCCGATGCGTGACGCGCCGAACCGGCGCGACCCGAACGCACGCGCGCCCGGTCCGGAGACATCACATGAACTTTCGTCCGTTGCACGACCGCGTGGTCGTCCGTCGCGTGACCCCGCAGGAGAAGTCGCCCGGCGGCATCTTCATCCCGGACACCGTCAAGGAGAAGCCGGCCGAAGGCGAAGTCGTCGCCGTCGGTCCTGGTGCGCGCGACGAGCAGGGCGCGCTCGTGCCGCTCGGCGTCGTCGCCGGCGATCGCGTCCTGTTCGGCAAATGGTCGGGCTCGGAGGTGAAGCTCGACGGCGAGGAACTGCTGGTGATGCGGGAAAGCGACCTGCTCGGCATCTTCGAAGGCCCGACCCAACTCGTCCAAGCCGCTTGATCGAACGGAGAATATAAGATGTCAGCCAAAGATGTTCGCTTCGGCGAAGACGCGCGCGGCCGCATGTTGCGCGGCGTCGACCTGCTGGCCGACGCCGTCAAGGTGACGCTCGGTCCCAAAGGCCGCAACGTGCTGATCGACAAGAGCTACGGCGCGCCCCGGATCACCAAGGATGGTGTCACGGTTGCGAAAGAAATCGAGCTGTCGAGCAAGTTCGAGAACATGGGCGCCCAGCTCGTGCGCGAGGTCGCGTCGAAGACCAACGACCTCGCAGGCGACGGCACCACGTCGGCGATCGTGCTGGCGCAGGCGATCGTCCGCGAAGGCGGCCGCGCGGTCGCCGCCGGCCTCGCGCCGATGGAGCTCAAGCGCGGTCTCGACAAGGCGGTCGCGGCCGTCGTCGCCGAACTCGCGTCCAAGACCCGCAAGATCACGACCGAGGCGGAGACCGCGCAGGTCGGCACCATTTCCGCCAACGGCGAAGCCGAGATCGGCCGCATGATCGCCGAAGCCATGCAGAAGGTCGGCAACGAGGGTGTCATCACCGTCGAGGAGGCCAAGGGCATGCAGACCGAGCTCGAAGTGGTCGAGGGCATGCAGTTCGATCGCGGCTATCTCAGCCCCTACTTCATCACCAACGCCGAGAAGATGACCGTCGACCTCGACGATCCCTACATCCTGATCCACGAGAAGAAGCTGTCGGGCCTGCAGGTCATGCTGCCGCTGCTCGAGGCCGTCGTGCAGTCGGGCCGGCCGCTGCTGATCGTGGCCGAAGACATCGAGGGTGAGGCGCTCGCGACGCTGGTGGTGAACAAGCTTCGCGGCGGCCTCAAGGTCGCCGCCGTCAAGGCGCCGGGCTTCGGCGATCGCCGCAAGGCGATGCTCGAGGACATCGCGGTCCTCACGGCGGGCCAGGTCGTCAGCGAGGACCTCGGGATTAAGCTCGAGAACGTGACGCTCGACATGCTCGGCCGTGCCAAGCGCGTGCTGATCGAGAAGGAGAACACGACCGTCATCGAGGGTGCCGGCGCGCACGACCAGATCAAGGCGCGCTGCGACCAGCTCCGAGCGCAGGTCGAAGAGACCACGTCCGACTACGATCGCGAGAAGCTGCAGGAGCGGCTCGCGAAACTCGCCGGCGGCGTCGCGGTGATCCGGGTCGGCGGCAGCAGCGAGGTCGAGGTCAAGGAGCGCAAGGACCGCGTCGACGACGCGCTGCACGCGACCCGCGCCGCGGTCGAGGAAGGCGTGGTGCCGGGCGGTGGCGTGGCACTCGCGCGCGCGAGCCTGATCCTCGCCCATCTCGCGTCCGACAATCGGGACCAGAAGTTCGGCATCGAGATCGTGCGCCGCGCGATCCAGGCGCCGCTGCGGCAGATCGCCGAGAACGCCGGCGAGGACGGGGCGGTCGTCGAGGGCAAGGTGCTCGAGAACGGCGCCTACGGGTTCGGCTACGACGCCCAGACGAACCAGTATAAGGACCTGGTCGACGCGGGCATCGTCGACCCGACCAAGGTCGTGCGCGTGGCGTTGCAGAATGCGGCCTCGATCGCCGGCCTGCTGATCACCACCGAGGCGATGGTGGCCGAGCGTCCCGCCGCCAACGCGCCTGCCGGATCGGGCGGCGGGATGGGCGGCATGGGTGGTATGGGCGGCATGGGCGACATGGATTTCTGATCCGAGCCGTCCGGTCCCGTCCGGCGGGGTCGTCGGGCGGGAGCGGGCGGGCCATCGCGCCCTGCCTCCTCCTCGCCCGAGCCGCTCGAGCGTCACCCGATCGGACTGGATCGTCCGATCGGAACACGGTGCTGGCGTCCGGCCACCGGGTGCCTCGGGTGGCTGCGATCGTTCGGTCCGGTCCGGGCGGGTTGTTCATCAGGTGCGGGCAACGCCTTCGTCCCAGACTGCGCCCGACCGTCGGAACCTCGCCGAGTGCCGCGTCGGTCGACCCCGTCGCCTGCCCGGACGACGCGACACGCGAAAGCGATGCGACCGGCATGCGGCATCCTGATCCGACCACGGCGGCGCCGCCTTCCGTGGCCGTCGCCGTCTGACTGCACGCTGCGTCGAACGCGCAGCGATCACGATCTGCAGACTGACTGGCTCGACTTGTCACCCACGAACGGTCGGCAATGTCGGCGCGTCACTGCCCGACGCCCACGCTGATGCTGCCTCGATGACATCGCGCCATCGAGCAGCAGGAGACACGGATCGCGCGCGCCGGGCCTTGACCGCGCGGGACGATTATGATGCGCGGCGGCTCCGGTTCGGGCGCGGCGTGGCGGCATCGGCCTCGATCGGTTTCGCTTTCGGTTTCGGCGCCTTGGACTTGCCGCCCGCGATCGGCAATTTGAACGCCGGTTGCGCGCGGACCAGCTTCTCGCGCGCGGCCTCGGCCTTGCGCGCGCCCGCCGCTTTCGGGACCGCCCGGCCGCTATCCTGCCCGAGGCTCTGCCGAAGCGCCGCCATGATGTCGACCACGTTGCCCATCGCCGGTGCCGGAGCGTCGGTCTCGACCGCCTCGCCCTTGACCTTGGCGTCCAGCATCCCGCGCAACCGCGTCTCGTAACGGTCCTCGAGGTCGGACGGATCGTACCGCCCGGTCTGCCGGTCGACGAGCTGCACGGCGAGCTTGACCATTTCGGGGTCGAGGGCGGCGGCCCGGACCGTGTCGAACAGCGTCTTCGGATCGTTCAGGTCGCGCTGTTCGTTGAGCGTGTGCGCCACCAGGCCGCCCTCGATCGGCCGCAGGGCGACGGTCCGCTCCCGCTGCGAGATCACGACCCGGGTCAGGGCGACGCGGCCGGTCCTGGCGATCGCTTCCCGCACCACGGCATAGACGTCGTCGGCGCCGTGACCGTCCGGCGCTAGAAAGTAACTCTGATCGTAGTAGATCGGGTCGATCGAGGTGCTGTCGACGAACTTCTCGATCGCCATGGTGGACGAACTTTCCACCTTCACCGTCGCGAGATCCTCATCGTCGACGATGATGTAACGGCCTTTCTCGAACTCGAAGCCCTTCACGGTTTCGCCGCGCGAGATCTCTTCGTCGGTGCCGGCATCGACGCTCACCATCTTGATGCGGTTGCCCGTCGCGGGGTTTATCATGTTGAACCGGATGCTGCCGCGATCGTGCCGGGCACTGAACAAGGCGATCGGACAGGACACGAGGGCGAGGCGCAGATGGCCGCGCCAGATCGGACGTTGCGCCATCAGCCACTCGCTCGCGTCGCGATCATTGCCATGGTGCGACAATGATGGCGCCGGTGGCGGGTTCACGCGGCGTGCGCGCCGCCGTCGACGAAGGTGCAGATCTCACTTGAGGCAAGAACGCTAGCCTCTTCATGCGGCTCGCGATCTCCGTGTCGAACGACACTTTCACTTCGCCGTGAGGTGTTGCGCTGCGCCGTCGATCCCCGGTCGCGGTCGTTATAGCACGGACCAGGAAGTCATCTCCGGACGACGGGAGAGGTCAAGCCCGAGGAGCGACCATGCGCCACCCCAGATTGAAGCCGATCGCCGATCAGGTGGTCGTGGTGACGGGTGCCACCTCCGGGATCGGGCTGGCGATCGCCGAGACGCTGTCGCGGCGCGGGGCGCGCCTGTTCCTCGTCGCGCGGAACGAGGACGCGCTCCGCTCGCTCGTCGAAAGGCTCGAACGCGAAGGCGGCAGCGCCGGCTACGCGGTCGCCGATGTCGCCGACGCTGCCGCCGTCCGTGCCGCGAGCGACGCCGCGATCGCGCGGTTCGGCGCATACGACACCTGGGTCAACGATGCCGGGGCGTTCCTCTACGGCGCGATCGCCGACGTGCCCCTGCAGGATCAACGGCGCGTGTTCGACGTCGTGTACTGGGGCGTCGTGCATGGATCGACCGTCGCGGCGGAGCACCTCGGGAACGGCGGCGCCATCATCAACATCGGCAGCGTCCTCGGCGAGATGGCGATCCCGTTCCAGGGTCCCTACTGCGCGGCGAAGTTCGCGGTCGCCGGTTTCACCGAGGCGCTGCGGCGTGAGATCCTCGCCGCGCGCCGGCCGATCGCGGTCACCCTGATCAAGCCGGCCGCGATCGACACCCCGTTCATGGAGCACGCGCGCAACCGGCTCGGCGCCGCGGGCACCCGGAACCCGCCGCCGAGCTACGACCCGCAACTGGTCGCGCGCGCGGTGCTGCACGCGAGCCAGCACGTCATGCGCGATATCACCGTCGGCGGCCTCGGCGGCGGCGCGCTGGTGATCGCGAACCGGCTGGCACCCGGCCTCGTCGACCTCGTGGCGGCGCGGATCGGCCGGTTGTCGCAAACCACCGACGATGCCGGCGCGCCCGATCGGCGTGACAACCTCTATGAGCCGCGCGAGGACCTCGCCAGGCGCAGCACGCTGCGACCGTTCACCCGCAGGACGAGCCTCGCGCTTGAGGCGCAGCTGCATCCGGTCGCGACCGTGCTGGCGGCCGGTGCGGTCCTTGTGCTGGCAGGAGGCGCGCTGGCAGGAGGCGCGTTGGCAGGAGGGGCGCTGGCGTCCCGATCCTAGGCGCGTGCCCACCGAACGCGCGCCCGTGCCGAAGCCGAACGGCAAGCGGTCCGGTGGCACGAGGCGGTCCGATCGCGACGGCGCGGGACGTGACCGGACGCGTCCGGACGCGGTGTCGAGGGTGGGGTTCACCTCGTCCGACCTGATGATCGCGTCCCGTCACGTCGCCGATCTCGAAGCGGCGGGTGCGACCTGTCGCCTGGTTGCGGGCGACGATCATTCCGCCTGGATCGTCACGTTGCCGAGCCGCGAGGTCTTCACGCTCACGCGGCGCGGCGACCGCATCTTCAACGACGTCGCGACCCGCGACGGCGACGTGCTGCCGGATTGTCTGGGCCATGCCAGCATCGATCTCGAGTTCCGCGCCATACGACTGGTCGCCCGTCTCGACGATCGGTCCTTCGCCGCGCTCGCGGACGACCCCGACGCACCGCGTCAGGGCGAACGGTGAGCGACGACGATGTCCGGCCACCGTCCCACGATCGGCGCGTCATCGACCGACCGGCACATTTTGGACCTGTCCGGTCATCGGCAAGTGCAATCTTTCCTGATGTCATGGCCGCCGATCTTTGCGTCGGTTCCGACGTTGCTCCCCGCCAATCAAGGAGAGAACGACATGAGCCAGACCAATTCGGCGACCGAGACCTATCTCACCGGCCTCAAGAACCAGCACGCGGTCGAGACGCAGGCGATCGGCACGATCAAGAACCAGCTGTCCCGGATGGAGCCGTATCCCGACCTGCACGCCAGGATGCAGCAGGATATGGACCGCTCGACGCAGCACGCGGCGCGTCTCGACGACCTGCTCGCCAAGCACGGCACCAAGGCCTCGGTCGTGAAGGAAGCCGGCGCCGGCACCATCGCGACCGTCACCGGGTTCGCCCACCTGCCCGCATCCGACGAGCTGATCAAGAACGTCCTCGCGGCGGTCGGCTACAAGGCCTACGAGATCGCCTCCTACAAGGTGTTGATCACGCTTGCCGAGGCCGCCGGCGCGGCCGGCGACAAGACGGTGCTGGAGCAGTCCATGCACGAGGAGATGGAGATGGGCGACTGGCTCGGCAGTCACATCCCGTCGCTCGTGCACGCCTTCCTGCAGCGCCAGGCCTGACGCGGCGTGGCGGGCGGCGGTCGTTGCGACCGCCCGCCCGCCGATCCTGTCGCGCCATGGCGGCGAGATACCTGACGGGCGGCGTGTCCGTCGCTATCTTGTTCTCCGGACACCGGAGGCTCGCATGTCCGACAGCACGTTCGCCGTCACCGCCCGATCCGATCGCGCCGCCCGCGCGCTGCCGCCTGCCTGGCAGCGCGGCCTCGTTCTGGTGCTCGCGCTCGGCGGCCTCGCGGCCGGGTTCCTGATCACCGGCCACGACGCGTCGGTGGCCGCGATCGGCCGCGACGGGGCGGCGCTCACGCGCGTGCTCCGCGCCATGGCGGCGCTCAAGATGCTGTTCGTGCTCGGTGCCACCTTCGGCATCCTGTGGCGGCTTGGCACGCGGGCGGGCGCCGGCTGGCTCCTGGCCTACGCCGCCGCCGTGGCGGTGATGTGGACCGGTCCCGGATTGATCTGGTCGATGGCGCACGTGGGTCTCGGCGCCCTGCTGATGCATGGCGGTCTCGCGGCGTCGGTGGTCCTGCTCTGGCGCGACAAGGCGGTCGGCGCGCGGCTCGACGCGATGATCGCCCGCCGCCGGCAGGAGATCCGCGGCAGGACCTGATCGCGCCGTCCCGGCGCGTCACGGGCCGGCGCAGCCGAGCGCGCGGATCGTCGCGCGCGCACCATACGTCGTGCCGTGCACGTCGAAGTCGAGCCGCAGCACGCGACCGGCGCCCGACAGCAGCGCCGTCGCCGACGACGGTTGGTCGCGGCTGAGGGCCGGGTAGACCAGCGGCGCCGCGCGGGTCTCGCCGCCGCCGCCTGCCGCCGCGCCGCCGATGGCAAGGGTGACAAGCTTCTGGTCCTTGAAGCCGGGCAGGAACACCGGCACTGCGACCGGTGCCGCTCCGAGCCGCCCGAGCCAGTAGAAGGCGAGGGCGAGCGGCGGCCGTATCGCCGCCGAGACCGGCCGGAGATCGAGGTCCGGCCGGCGCGTCGCACCGGCGCGGGCGAAGTCCGCGCGCCAGTCGTCGCCGAACCGCGCGATCGGCCAATGCCGCGCGAAGGCGGGGAACTGCCGCCTGAACTCCGCGGCGCGCTTGCCTTCGATCCGATACGCCTCGAGACCCGACGCCGTGCGCCGGAACGCGTCCCAGGACTGCCGCACGATGCCGCCGTCGACCTGGTAGCGGTCGTTGACCGCGAGCGTCTCGATCCCGTCCGGTCCGGTCTCGCTGATCTCCTCGGTGTCGTAGAGCGTGTTCATCAGCGGCAGCGGATGGGCAGCCAGCGACAGCGCCGCGTCGACCCGCACGCCGTCCGCCGTCGGCGCGGTCGTGACGGCGATCGCGAGCCTGCCGTCGTAGCTGGTCACCCCGTCGAAGCGGCACGTCTCCGCCGACGCAGCACCGGCGCGGCCGAGCAGGCAGGCGGCGAGCAGGACCGCGCGCGCCGGCGCTGCCGTCAGGATGGCGCCTTGTCCTTCCGCGCGTGCGGTATCGGCCCTTCGGTCTTGAAGCCCCACCACACCAGCAGGCTGTCGATCAGGAACGCCACCAGCGACGCGATCGTGCAGCCGAGCGCGCCGCCGAAGATGGTGATCAGCCAGGCGTCGATGGCGAAGCCCTTCACGTCGCCGAGGAACAGCACGAACACGGAGCCGCAGGTGGCGGCGCCGCCGAGCGCGCCGAGGGCGACCGAGGCGTCGAGCGTGAACAGGCGCCATCGCAGGCGCGTCTGGTGCCGCTCGAGCAGGCCGCGCTGGTCGGCCTCGGTTTCGGCGTCGATCAGCGCGCCGACCTGCGCGATCTGGTCGGACACGCGCGCGAGTCGGGTGTTGAAGAGACTGATCAGCGTGCCGATGCCGGACAGCAGGAAGACGGGCGTCAGCGCCGTCTGGACGATACGGGCGGCGCTGCCGGCCGGATCGGCGGCCCCGAGGCCGGGGATCGGCATCAGCGCGCGATCCCGCGTCCGGTGCACGGCGCGTCGCCGCGTCGGCGGTCCGGTCGCGTCACGCGCAGTTCGCCTGGCGGCGCTCGCAACGCCGATCTCCGCACCTCCTCCAGCACCACGCGTCCGCCCCCGTTCGAGCGTCGATCGGACCACGTCGGGGAGTGCGGTTCAACCGGCCGCGCCGCTCGCGCCGAGATCGTCGAAGGCGCCGCTCGCGCGACGAGATGGGACGCGCCGCTCGCGCGACGACATGGGACGCGCCGACGCGTTCGATGCCATTGTCCGCGCTCGCGCGATCGGACCGGGCGTCTCGGGACCGGAACGGCCGCGCACCGGACGTCGCCGCCGCGCCGCCAAGGCGGCCGGGCGCGCGAGTTATCGAGGAGCGACCATGTCCACCCTGTGCGAGATCGCCGTCTACCAGGACGGCAACAAGCCGGTGCCCGACCAGACGATGATCCTGGAAGGGGTCAAGGAGGCGGTCCGACGCATGCAGGAGATCCGCCTCGATCATCCAGCGGCGGTGTTCCGCTTCTTCGCGACCGCGGGCATCCCGGAAGGCGAGATCGAGGAGCTGTCCCGCCGCGCCGCCGCCGCCGGGTGCAATCTCGAGCGGACCTACCCGTAGGGTCCGACCGTCCGGGACCGGCCCGGCCATAAGGTTTCGGGCGAGGCGTAGGTGCGGCGTCGGCCACGGTCGTGCACGCTCCGGACGTGCGTGGCAACCGCCCGTTCTCACGCCGGCACGGCCAGCCGATCCGAGGCGGCGGAGGCTTGCGGCGCCGACCGGTCGGTTGTAACTGCGACGCATTCTCATCAAGAGGCGGTCCCGAGCCAGCATCCGGCATGAGCCCACCCCGTCCGGCGCCGTCCACCCGCGCCGTCGGCCGGGCGGCCGCGCCGGGAGACAGGCTCTTCTCCGGCCACCGGACGGACCCCGACATCCCGAAAGGACACTGCGCATGTCAGCCGCGCGCGCCCGCATGCTTGCCGGGGCTCTGCTTGCCTTCTCACCACTGACGGGTCGCGCGGCCGATGCGCCGCTGATCCTGTACAGCGCCCAGCACGAACAGATGGTCGACGGCCTCACCGAGCAGTTCACGCGGGAAACCGGGATCGCGGTGAAGGTCCGCACCGGCGAAGCGCCGGAGATCGCCAGCCAGATCGTCGAGGAGGGCGCGCGCTCGCCGGCCGACGTCTACTTCACCGAGAACTCGCCCGAACTGACGCTCCTCGACGAGAAGGGTCTGCTGGCGCCGGTCGACCCGAAGACCCTCGCCGCGGTGCCGGCCGGGGACAGCGCCGCCGACGGCCACTGGGTCGGCGTGCTGGCGCGGGAAGACGTGCTCGCGTTCGATCCGTCGCTGGTCGCGTCGTCCGCGCTGCCGGGCTCGCTGCTCGACCTCGCCTCGCCCGCCTGGAAGGGCCGCGTCGCCATCGCGCCGAGCGACGCCGACTTCCTGCCGCTGGTCGGCGCGGTCGCGGCACTGAAGGGGCGCGATGCGGCGCTCGCGTGGCTGCGCGGCCTCCGCCGCAACGCCGAGGTGTTCGACGACGACGAGGGCGTGGTCGCGGCGGTCGATCGCGGCGCCGTCGCGACCGGGATCATCAACAACTACTACTGGGCGAGGCTCGCGACCGAGCAGGGCGCGGCACGGACGCACAGCCGGATCCATCAGTTCGCCGCGCGGGATGTCGGCGCGCTGATCAACGTCTCGGGTGCCGCGATCCTCAGATCGTCCAAGCATCAGGCCGCGGCCCAGCGCTTCCTCGCTTTCCTGGTCAGCACGCCGGTGCAGACCGCGATCGGCAAGGGCGACGTCGATTTCGAGTATCCGCTGGCGCACGGCGTCGCACCCAACCCGATGCTGACGCCGTTCGCCGAGCTGCAACCGCCGGCGATCACGGTGAGCGCGATCGGCGACGACCAGCTCGCGGGTCGGTTGCTCCGCGAGGCGGGATTGCTCTGAGCGTCCTCGGTTCGGGGCAGGGGGGCGAGCGGCCTCCCGGCCTGCTGCTCGCCTCGGGCGCGGCGCTCGCCTGCTTCGTGCTGGTGCCGCTCGGCTACACGCTGTTCGAGGCGGCGCGCGTGCCGTTCGCGGATGCGGCTTCCCTGCTGCTGCGCCCGCTGGTCGGCACCCTGCTGATCAACACGGTCGGGATCGTGCTCGCCGCGACCGCCATCGCGGCGGTCCTCGGCACGCTTTGCGCGTGGCTGGTGGAGCGCACGACGCTTCCCGGCCGCCGCACCTGGGGCTTGCTCGCCGTGGTGCCGCTCGCCGTGCCGCCCTTCATCAGCAGCTTCGCCTGGGTGTCGATCAGCCCGTCGCTGCAGGGCTTCGGCGGCGCGCTGCTGGTGGTCAGCACGTCCTACTTCCCGCTGGTCTACCTGCCGGTCGCGGCCGCGCTCCGCGGCATGGATCCGGCGCTGGAAGAAACCGCGCGCGCGCTCGGCCGCGGCGGCTGGCGCTGTTTCGCCTCCGTCGTCCTGCCCCAGCTCCGGCCGGCCCTGCTCGGCGGCATGCTGCTGATGGCATTGCACATGCTGGGCGAGTTCGGCGCCTTCACGCTGCTGCGGTTCCGCACCTTCACGACCGAACTCTACGCCGAGTACCGGACCGGTTTCGCCGGACCGGAGGCGTCGCTGCTCGCCGTGGTGCTGCTGGCGCTGTGTCTGGCCTGCCTGGTCGCCGAGCTCAGGGTGGGCGGCGCGGCGCGCTACGCGCGGCTGGGGCGCGGCGTCCGGCGGCGGCCCGTCCGCTACGCGCTCGGCTGGAGGTCGGTGCCGGCGTGCGCGGGCTTCGCGCTGCTGGTGGCGGCGACGCTCGGCGTGCCGCTCGGCACCATCCTCTACTGGCTGACCCGGCATGGCGCGGCCGCGGTCACGCCGGCGTCCGGTTCCTGGCCGCATCTGCTCGCCGCCACCACCGCCTCCATCCGGCTCGGCATCGCCGGCGCGGCCGCGACCGTCCTGCTGTCGCTCCCGCTCGCCTTCCTCGCCGCGCGCTATCGCGGCCTCGCCGTGACGCTGCTCGAGCGCGCGGCCTATCTGATGCACGGCGTGCCGGCGATCGTTGTCGCGCTGGCGCTGATCGCGATGACGCTGCAGGTCGCCGAGCCGCTCTACGGGAGCGCCGCCCTGCTGATCGCCGCCTACGCGATCTTGTTCCTGCCGCTCGCCCTGGTCAGCGTCCGGGCCGCCCTGGTGCAGTCGGAGCGCGCGCTCGAGGACGCGGCGCGTTCTCTCGGTCTCGGCTGGGGCGCGGTCGCGTGGCGCGTGGTGCTGCCGCTCGCCGGGTCGGGCATCACCGCCGCCGTGGCGCTCGTGTTCGTCTCGGTCGTCACCGAACTCACCGCGACGCTGCTGCTCGCGCCGATCGGCACGCGCACGCTCGCGACCGAGGTGTGGGCCGACACCTCCACGCTCGCCTTCGCCGCCGCCGCACCCTACGCCGCGCTGATGGCCGGCCTGTCGCTGCTCTCGACCTTCCTGCTGGCGCGCCGCTTCGGCGCCGGCGCGCTGGCCGGGATCGGGTGATGGCCGCGCTCTCGATCGAGGGCGTCGGCAAGTCGTTCACCGGCCGCACCGTGCTCGCCGAGATCAGCCTCACGGTCGCGCCGGGCACGCTGGTCGCGATCCTCGGGCGCTCCGGCAGCGGCAAGACGACGCTGCTGCGGCTGATCTGCGGCTTCGAGCGCGCCGATGCCGGCACGATCGCGATCGACGGCCAGGTGGTGTCGGACGGGCGCCTCGCCGTGCCGGCCGAGCGCCGTCGCGTCGGCTACGTCGCCCAGGAGGGCGCGCTGTTCCCGCACCTCCGCGTCGCCGACAACATCGCCTTCGGTCTGCCCCGCCGCGCCCGCCGCACGCGCGACGGCGTCGCCGCGATGCTCGCGCTGGTCGGTCTGCCGGCCTCCTATGCCGCGCGGTGGCCGCACGAATTGTCGGGCGGCGAGCAGCAGCGCGTGGCGCTGGCGCGCGCGCTCGCGCCGCGGCCGCGACTGGTGCTGCTCGACGAACCGTTCTCGTCCCTCGACGCCGCACTGCGGGCGGAGACGCGGGATGCGGTGGCGCGCGCGCTGCTCGCCTCGGGGGCGACGGCGATCCTGGTCACCCACGACCAGGCGGAAGCCCTGTCGCTCGGCGCGGCGGTCGCGGTCCTGCGCGACGGGCGCCTCGCCCAGATGGCGGCGCCGGAAACGCTGTATCGGCGGCCGGTCGACGTCGCGCTCGCGCGCTTCGTCGGCGAGGCGGTCGTTCTCCCCGGCCACGTCGCGCGCGGTGTCGCGCATTGCCGGCTCGGCGCACTCGGTCTCGCGGCCGCGGTGCCGGACGGCCCCGTCGAGATCGTGGTCCGGCCGGAACAGATCCGGCTGCGGCCGGCCGACCAGTCGGCGAAGCGCGCCACCGTGTCGCGGGTCACCTTCTTCGGCCCGGACGCGAGGGTGGACCTCCTGATGGACGACGGCACGGCGCTGGCGGCGCGGGTGGCCGGCCACCTGGCGCCGCCGGTCGGTCTCGACACCGGCATCGCCGTGGAAGGCGACGTCGTCGCGTTCGGCGCCGCGGCGCCGCCGGTCGGTTTCGCGGCCGCGGGATCGCCGGCCTGATCGGATCGGAGCGCCGGCGGCGGCGCGTACTCGGCGCAGCGTCGCCCGGGGCGAAAGCGCGAACGGGCCTCATCGGGAGTTGCGAACGATTATCATTAGCAGTAAGCGAGCGCCGTCGCGGTCGTGGAAGGGTCAGGATGAGGCGTGTCGGATGGGGCGGGCGGGTCGGATCGCCGCGAGCCTGCGTCGCGCTCGCCGCCGCCATGGCCGCGGGCGCCGCGATCGTGGGCGCGGCGTCGGCGCAGACGCCCGGCGTGTCGTCGCCGACGACCACCTCGTCCCCCGCAGCCCCGCTGAACCCCAACGCGCAGCCGGCGCCGAACACCGGCAACGCCTTCCTCGACGGGGTGCTGTCGCAGAGCAACCTGCTCGGCGACATGGGCGGCGCGCGGTCGTGGCTCGCGGCGCGCGGCATCACCTACGGGATCAACGAGACCAGCGAGGTGCTCGGCAACCCGACGGGCGGGATCCGCACCGGCGTCGACTATGACGGGCTGACCCTCGCGAGCGTCGGCCTCGACACCGACAAGGCGTTCGGCTGGGCCGGCGGCACGTTCAACGCGAGCGCGTTCTCCATCCACGGCCGCAACCTCAGCACCGACGATCTCGACGACCTGCAGACCGCGAGCGGCATCGAGGCGGAGCGTTCGGTCCGGCTGTGGGAGCTCTGGTACGACGAGGCGACGCGCGACGGCGACGCCGACATCAAGATCGGCCAGCAGTCGATCGACCAGGAGTTCATGACCAGCACCTACACGTCGCTGTTCATCAGCACGGTGATGGGCTGGCCGGCGCTGCCGTCCTACGACCTTTACGCCGGCGGCCCGGCCTATCCGCTCTCGTCGCTCGGCGTGCGGCTGCGCGCCTCCTCCGGACCGCTGACCGGCCTGATCGGCGTGTACGACGACAACCCGCCGGGCGGTCCGTTCGACGACGACGACCAGCTGCGCGGCGCCGAGCGCACCGGGACGCTGTTCAACCTCGACACCGGCGCGCTGATCATCGGCGAGCTGCAATTCGCGCACGACCTGCCGTCGACCGGGCAGAACGTAAAGCCCGGCGAGACCGCGGGCGGTCTGCCAGGCATCCTCCGGATCGGCGCCTGGTTCGACACCGGGGCATTCCCGGACCAGCGCGTCGACGCCGACGGCGTGTCGCTCGCCGACGCGGCCGCGACGAGCGGCGTCGCCCGCCTCCGCCGCCACGATTTCTCGATCTACTTCAGCGGCGACCAGATGGTCTGGGAAGACGCCGCCACCATCCGCTCGGTCGGCGTGTTCGCCCGCCTGATGGGCGCCCCTCCCGATCGCAACCTCGTCTCGTTCAGCCTCAACACCGGCGTCTCGCTCAAGGCGCCGTTCCTGTCGCGGCCGAACGACACGTTCGGCGTCGGTTACGGCCTCGCCGAGGTGAGCGAAGCGGCGAGCGCGCTCGACCAGGACACCGCCGTCTACACCGCCGACCCGGCCTATCCGGTCCGCTCGAGCGAAAGCTTCGTCGAGGTCACCTACCAGGCGCAGATCGCGCCGTGGTGGCAGGTGCAGCCGGACGCGCAATACGTCTTCACGCCCGCGGGCGGCATCCCGGACCCCCTCAACGCCGGCGGCGCCTCGACGCCGCGGATCGGCAACGAGGCGATCCTCGGCGTCAGGACGAACATCACCTTCTGAAGCGCCTCAAGACGACCCTCACGGCCACGCCCGGGTTGCGGGCGGCCTGTCGCAGGAGTAGATGCGAGTGACTATCAATCACAACGGGCCGGAGCGGCGACGGAACGTGACGAGCGGCGGATGTCAGACGGCGGGACGATCGGCGACGGCGCGGCGGGCGATCGCCGGTGCGGCGCTGCTGGCGGTGCTGGCGGACGCGCCGTGCGCCGGTGCCGTGACCGCGACGACCCCCGGTGGCGGCGCGTCGTATCTCGCCACGCTGCACCGCCACACCACGCTGTCCACCACGGTGCCCGGCAACGGCGACCAGAACCCCTACGGCGTCGTGGTGGCGCCGCTCTCGTCCGGCCGCATCCGGCAGGGCGACGTGCTGGTCAGCAACTTCAACGACCGCCGCAACCTGCAGGGGCTCGGCACCACGATCGTCGACTACCGGCCGTCGACCGACACGCTGACCACGATCGCCCGTCTGCCGCGGGCCCTGCCGGCGGGCGGACCGTCCTGCCCCGGCGGCGTCGGCCTGACGACCGCGCTCGCGATGCTGTCGAACGGCGACGTCGTGGTCGGCGCGCTGCCGTCGAACGACGGCACCACCGCGACCAAGGGTCCCGGCTGCCTGCTGGTGCTCGGCAGCGATGGCGCGCTGGTGGGCACGATCGCCGGCCCCGAGATCGATGGTCCCTGGGGCAACATGGCGCTGGCGGAACACGGGGGTGGCGGGGCGCTGTTCGTCAGCAACACCGCGTTCGGGGTGGGCGCGCCGGACGGCACGCCGCCGGTCGTCCCGAAGGCGACGCTCCTCCGCCTCGACCTCGCCTACGGGCCGGGAACGCACCCGCGCGTGCTCAACCGCACCGTGGTCGCGGACGGGTTCGGCGAGCAGGCCGACAAGGGCGTCTTCATCATCGGTCCGACCGGTCTCGCGCTCGATCCCTCCGGCACGCTCTACGCGTCCGACGCGCTGGGCAACCGGATCGTCGCGATCCCCGACGCGCTCACCCGCACCACCAGCGCGGGCACCGGGCGGGTGGTGACGAAGGACGGGTTGCTGAACCGGCCGCTCGCGCTGGTCGAGACGGCGGGGCACCACCTCCTCGCGACGAACGGCCTCAACGGCCAGATCGTCGAGGTCGACGCGCCGTCGGGCGCGCAGATCGGCGCGCAGTGGATCGACACCGACCGTGCCCAGACCCCGCCGGGCAGCGGCGACCTGTTCGGCCTCGCGCTCCGTCCCGAGGGTGGCTTCTATTACGTGGAGGACGACATGAACACGCTCCTCCTGGCGCACTGAGGCGCCGATGGCCGGCTGTCCGTTCTCCGCATCCCGCCGCGTCGTCCTCGGCGGCGCGCTCGCGGGCGCCGGTGTCGCGGCCGCCGCGGCGCACCGCGCCATCGCCTCTGGTCCGCCGTCCGAGCCCGCGTCCCCCGTCAACGCGGGCGCCGCGGATGCGGTGCCGTTCCACGGCCCGCACCAGGCCGGGATCGCGACCCCGCAGCAATCGAGCGTGGTGTTCGCGTCGTTCGACCTGGTCGGCAACGACGGCGGCGCGGTGCAGCGTCTGTTCGCCGCGTGGACCGAGGCGGCGGCGCGGTTGTCCGCCGGTCTGCCGGTGGCCGACGCCGGCGTCGGGACCGACGACGGCGAGGTGGCCGGGCTGCCGCCGCGCCGGCTCACGCTCACCTTCGGCTTCGGTCCGGGCCTGTTCTCCGGGCGGAACGGCGAGGACCGGTTCGGGCTGCGCGCGCGCCGACCGGCACCGCTGATCGATCTGCCGACCTTCAACGGCGACCAGGTCGAGGATCGCTTCTCCGGCGGCGACCTGCTGGTGCAGGCGTGCGCCGACGACCAGTCGGTCGCCTTCCACGCCGTTCGCCAGCTGGCGCGGCTCGCCGCCGGCAACGACGCCGGCAGCGGCTACGGCGGCAAGCGCGCGGGCTCGACCGCGTTCGCGGGCGGGGTGCCGCCGGTCGCGACGATCCGCTGGATGCAGGCGGGCTTCCTGCCCGGCTCGCCCGCCGGCGAAACGCCGCGCAACCTGCTCGGCTTCAAGGACGGCACCCAGAACCCCGGGGTGCCGCACGACGCCGAGCGCAGCGGCGGCAAGCTGATCGGCAATGGCGGTCTCGCCGAGCATGTCTGGGTCGACCACGATCGCGACGGCGGCTGGATGCGGAACGGCACCTATCTCGTGTTCCGCCGCATCCGCCTGTCGCTCGAGCATTGGGACCGCACCCCGGTCGACTTCCAGGAGGAGGTGATCGGGAGGCGCCGCGCGAGCGGTGCGCCGCTGACCGGCGGCGACGAATTCGCTGTCCTCGATCTCGACGCGGTCGACGGTGACGGCAACCCGGTGATCGCCGACGGGGCGCATGTCCGGGTCGGTTCCGCGTCGGCCAATCAAGGCGCCCGACTGTTGCGCCGATCGTTCGCCTACCAGGACGGGCTGAGCATGGTCGCCGAGCGCTGGCCGCCCTGGCGGCAGGGCCTGGAATACGATGCCGGCCTGCTGTTCGCGGGCTACGGCGCCGACCCGCGCCAGGGCTTCGTGCCGATCTTCGGGCGAATGTCGAAGCTCGACATGCTGAACCAGTTCGCGACGCATACCGGCACCGCGATCTTCGCGCTTCCCGGCGGCCTCGCGCCCGGCGCGACGCTCGGCGACGGCCTGTTCGCGACAGCCTAGAGCAACCTGACGTGGACCGGTCCACGTGGGACACGTTGCTCTGTCAACTGAGTTTCCAGAGCCAGGGCGCCGCCGGAGCCGCGCGTGCGGGCTCCCCGACCGAACCGCACCCGCCACGATTGCCGAAACGACGCCGAACCGGTGCCGGGGCGCTCGCGGCCGGAACGACGTCCGGCCGCGTCCGTGTCAGTCGCGCTCGAACCAGAGCGTGGGGCGCCAGCACTCCTCGGCGCGGCCCTCCGGGCAACCCTCGAACTGCCATAGCCGCTCGCTGATGTGTCGCTCTCGGGCGCGATGGCAGTATCCGTCGGCGCGTCCTTCGGGCCGGCCGTCCTCCTCCCAGAGCCGGTAGGCGCTCTCGCGCACGCACTGGTCGAGATGCGGCTTCGTCTCGCCGAGATCGGCAGCGTGTCGCCGGGAGGCACGACCGATCCGCCGCGGTCGACGTGCAGGCGGGTGGTGAGGTCTTCGCGTTCGGTTTCGGGCACGAGACCGGCCTAGGCCGCCGCGTCGCTGCCCTTGCGCAGCGCCGCGTGGTCGGTGCCCGCCGGAAAGGTATGACCGGTGTCGGCCGCCTGTCCGGCCGTGCGCCGGGAGGCCGCGGTGTCGAGAGCATCGCGAGCGGCCGACAACGCCGCTGTGACACGGGCCGCGTAAACAGGCCGGACCCGACCCGACGGCCCGGTTCCACCGGGCGAGCCCCCATGCCACCCTTCGCCGATGCGACTGCACGCGATCGACACGTCCGGGCCGGACAGCGCCGGCGCACACCCCCGCACGCCCGTGGTGCTGATCCACGGCCTGTTCGGCCGGGCGCGCAATCTCGGCGGCCTCGCGCGCCTGTTCTCGGCCGAGCGCCGCACGGTCGGTCTCGATCTCAGGAGCCACGGCGACAGCCCGCACGGCAGGCTGGCGATCCGCGAGATGGCGGCCGACGTGCTCGAAACGCTCGACGCCGTCGGGGTCGGGCGCGCCGTCCTCGTCGGCCACTCGCTCGGCGGCAAGGTCGCGATGGCGGCAGCACTCGCATCGCCCGAGCGCGTCGCGCGGCTGCTCGTCGCCGACATCGCCCCGGTCGCCTACGCGCACGGCCATCGCCGCGTCGTCGACGCGATGGTCGCCCTGCCGCTCGACCAGCTCGCGACGCGGGCGGACGCGGACGCGGCGCTCGCCGCCACCGTCGCCGACCCGGCGGTCCGGGCGCATGTGCTGCAGAACCTCGACACCAGGCGGCCGATGCGCTGGCGGAACGGGCTCGACGCGATCGCGGGCTCGATCGAGGCGGCCGAGGGCTGGCCGGACTTCCCGCCGGGCACCGGTTACGACGGCCCGGCGCTGTTCCTGCGCGGCGAGAATTCCGACTACGTACGGCCCGAGCACCTCGCCGGGATCAGGCGTCTCTTCCCGCGCGCCCGGCTGGCCACGCTGCGCGGCGCCGGGCACTGGCTTCACGTCGACCAGCCGGACGCGTTCGCCGGCATCGCCCGGACCTTCGTCGCCGCGTCGGACGACGTCGGGCGGCCGGGGGACGGAGACGCCTGATCCCGCGTCAGGTCCGCGACGGCGGCCGCGCCGCGCCGGGCCGCGGCGTCTCGTCCGGTTTGAGCAGCTGACGGAGCCGCCTGCCGAGCCTGTCGCGACCGCCGGACGGGCCGGTCAGGACCGGCGACGGTCCGGGGCGCGCGAGCTGCGCCACCAATCGGCTCGCGATCAGCCCGCGATGGCCGCCTTCCCAGTGGTCGATCTGATCGTCCGCTGGCAGCCAGGGCGGCAGCGGCAGCAGCAGTCGCGTGGCCAGCCCGTCGAGCAGCGGCTCGTACGTGGCGCGGAGTGCGTGCAGGACCTCCTCGGCGTCGTCGCCGCCCTGCCAGCCGATGCCGGCGGCGGCGAACGCCGCCTCCATCCGCCGGTAGTCCTCGTGCGGCAGCCGGTCGCCGCCGCTGTAGGGCGACGGCTTGACCGACAGCGCCCGGCACATCTCGACGACGACGCTCCGCGTCATCGTGAACGTCATGCGGGCTTGCAGCGGCTTGAGGTCGTCGACGCCCACCAGGATGAGGGCGCAGGAATCCATCACCGCCGTCATCGCGGCGAGCCAGGACTGGTTGTCGTGCTGCGAGCGGTAGAACACCAGCATCGGATAGGAGAGATGGCTCTCCAGCAGTTCCGCGCCCCAGACCTCCCACTCCATCAGCAGGTCGTCGAGCTTCGCGAGGCCGTTCAGCTCGGCGTGCAGGATCAGCATGTTCGAGGCCGTCGGCGGCGAGCCCGCGCGCACGTCGAGCTGGATCACGTGCGCCTCCCGGCGCGCGAACATCTGGTAGAGCACCGGCAGGTAGCCGATCACCACCGCGATGAAGCCGAGCCCGGTGCCGGACTCCACCACCACCAGCGCCCGCGCCGCGCCCGAGTGCGGCACGACGTCGCCGTAGCCGAGCGTGAAGAAGGTGGCGCCGCTCATATAGAGCTGGTCCGCGAACCCGGACACCGGCCGATGCCGGCCTTGCAGCGTCCATTCGAGCAGACCGAAGCCGGCGATCAGCATCGCCGCCCAGAGCGCGAACAGCACCATCATCGCGAGCGGGCCGAAGACGCCGAGCAGGCGCACCTGCCGCTGCCCGGGCGGCAGCAGGCGGGCGAGCGCCGCCCAGCCGGACCAGGCGCCGCGGAAGTAGATCCTGGCCAGCCGCATCCGGCGGTCGACCCGCCGCGGCAGCAGCATCACCTCGAAGGCGTCCTGCATCGCGATGCCGAGCAGGACGAGCGCGGCCAGGACCGCCAGCGCCGTCAGCATGCGATCCCGTTTCTCGCGACCCGTCGCACTGCTGTCCTTTCCACCCGGTCGGCACGCCGGCCACCGTTCCGCGCCGGGATATCGGCACGCCGGATGCTCTTGCCCAGTTACGGCCCAGTTGCGGCCCAGCTGCGGCCCAGCTTCGGCCCGCCTGCTGGCACCCGCGCGTCGATGCCGGGCGGGAAGCGGTGCGCGAGCGGCATCCGGAACCGTTCAGTCGAAAGTGAGAGAACGTCCAGGCACGCCGCGCGTCATCGGAGGGGGGACCAGGGAGCTTTCCTCATGTGCATACTCCTCGTCGAGGACGACGACCTGGTCCGCGAGACGATCCTCGATGTTCTGCGGGAGCGGAACATTCCCGTGCACGCCGCGGAAAACGGCGACGTGGCCGCGCTGATGATCGAGAATCCGCCACGCCGCTTCTCGGTCCTGCTGACCGATTTCCACATGCCGGGGAGCCGGCACGGCTGCGACGTCGCCGCGCACATGCATCGGCGTCATCCTCACGTTCACCTCTTCATCGTGACCGGCCGCCCCGACGTGCTCGAAGCGCATTGCGGGTCGGATCTCCAGTACGAGGTGCTGCTGAAGCCGCTCGGCGCGACGGCGCTGATCTCGCGCGTCGAAGCCCTCGTCGAGTACTGAGCACCGGCCGGCTCGCCCGGGCTGGCTGGCTGGCTGGCCAAGGTTGCGGAGTTGCGGTATCCGGCGCTGGCGAGCGCCCTCGACGCGGCCGTCTCGGCACTCACCCCCGTCCGGCCGGATGCCACTCTCCGTGCGGCCGGAGTCCTCATGGCGAGGTCGGGTCGGTGACCGGCCGAACGCCCCGATCAGGCGCGACTATGGGAACAGGCCGATGGTGAAGCGACAAAAACTGGACGAGTTCACGGGCGTGCTCGAGTTCGAGGGCAGGACGGGCGACGATCCCGAAGTCGCGAGCTGGCTCGCCGACCACAAGGCGCGGAACGGCGGCAAGATCCGGGTCAGCCAAGGCGGCAAGGGCGTCCGCGTGGCGTTCAGCAAGGAAGCCGACATGGCGTTCTGGAAAGCCCGCGCCGATCAGTCGGCCAAGGCCAAGCGCTCGTCCGCCTGAACGGCTTCGGGGCGGCCGTCCGGGTCGGCCTCCGAGGTCGCGCGCCGCACGCGCCTGCGTCGGCATCCGCGAGCGAAATGCCCGCTTTTCAGAGAGGTAGAGCACTCCTCCCGATCCAATTGGATCGGGAAGTGCTCTAGTGCCGCGATGCCGACGCCGCGCCGCCGTCGGGGAGACCCGACGCGTGCGGGACAGGCGGGGCCTGCTGGCTGCGCGCTGACGTCGCGTCGCCGTCGGGCCCCGCCGCCACCCGCAGCGCGATCGGCGGCAGGGCCATGCGCGGCCGCGGCGCCACCGAACCGTCCGGCACCAGCGCCTCGACCAACCGGCGCGCCCGCGCGGCATGGTCCGGCAATGCCCGATGCCTGACCTTGGGGCCGGGCGCGAGGCGCGGGCTCGCCGCCTCGAGCGCGCGCCAGGCCTCGCCTTCGAACGGCGCCGCGATCGCCTCGGCGAGGCGCTCGACGCCGACGCCGAGGCGCCTGGCATCGTCGGGCGTCGCGGTGCCGGCCGCTCGCGCCGCCCGGAACCGCGCCCGGAGCCGGATGCGGCGGAGCGCCGCCGACACCGGTTCGAGGCGCGCGTCGACGTGCTCGTCCTGGCACTCCATTCGCCGCCGCATGGTGTCGGCCATGCCGCCTCGCGCGCGTCCGGCCAGCCGGCCGGACACGATCACCCGCAGCGACGGGTCGTGCCGGACCGCGCGATCGCGTTCGGCGAGCCGGCGCACCAGCGCGCGATCCTCGCCGAGCGTCGTCGCGGGCACGCCGCCCGCGTCGAGGAAGGCGGGCAGGGTGACTGCGATGCTGGCGCCCGATTCCTCGCCGTGGCGTGGCCAGGGGTCGGCGGGATCGGGATCGAGCAGCGCGCGGAGATGGTCGAGCAGGGTCGCGTAGTCGGTCTCCCGCCGGTCGTCCTCGTGCAGGTGCGCCGGCACCGCGCGCGCCTCGACCGGATCGATCACCGCCATGCCGCAGACCACGTCCGCGCCGGCGTCGATCGCGCGATGGTTGCCGCGGCGCCAGCCCGGCTCCACCCGCGCGTCGGCGTCGGTGGTCAGCAGCAGGTCTGACGGGAGGCACAGCGCGCTCGCGAGCGCCATCGCGCGCCGCCGTGCCTCGCCGGCGTGGGCGAGCGGCGGCGGCAGGGTCTCGGCCCGTATCACGAGCTCGAGCGGAAGGTCCGACGCGGCCGCCCTCGCGGCCTCGACCGTGTCGTCGGCGCAGTTGTTCGCGTAGAGCAGCACGACCAGTGCCCGGTCGCACGGATCGGACGCGAGCGCGCGCAGGCAGTCGCCGATCCGATCCGCCTCGTCCTGCGCCGGGATCGCCACCACCGATCGGGCGGTCGTCAGGCGCATGCGGTCAGGCGCACGCGACGCCTCCGTCGGAGCGCGGGTCGGTCGCGCCCTCGCGTACGCCGTCCGGGCGGAGCACGATGGCGCCCGCGTGGCCCATCAGGGCGCTGCGCGGCGGCACGACCGCGACGTCGTGCCCGGCCCGCGCGAGCGTCCCGTCGGCGGCGGCCGGCAGGTCGGCCTCGGTGCGGAGCGAGACCTCTTCGGCGCCCCAACTGCGTCCGAGCAGCCAGCGCGGCGCGGTCACCGCCGGCTGCAGGTCGAGACCGTAGCGCGCGTAGCGGGTGAACAGCGCCGCCTGCGTCTGCGGCTGCCCTTCGCCGCCCATGGTGCCGTAGACCATGCGCCTGCCGTCCGGGAAGAACGCCATCGCCGGGTTGAGCGTGTGGAACGGCTTTCGGCCCGGCGCCAACGCGCGCGGGCCGTCGTCGTCGAGCGTGAAGGCGCTGCCGCGGTTCTGCCAGGTGATGCCGGTGTCCGGCAGCACGACGCCCGAACCGAATTCGTGGAAGATCGAGCCGATCGCGCTCGCCATGCCGCCTTCGGCGTCGACGGCGCCGCACCAGACCGTGTCGCCGCCGGCATCCCCGATCGCGTCCGGCCAGGCGCTCGCGCGATGCGGGTCGATCGCGGCCGCCGCGCGCTCGAGCGCGTCGGCCTCGAGCTCCGTGCCGAGCGTCGCCGGCACGCGCCCCGGATCGCCGAGCGCGCCGTCCCGCACCCGGAACGCGTGCTTGGCCGCCTCGACGAGCGCGTGGACGTGGGCGAAGCCGCCGTCCTCGCCGGGCCGCGCCGCCGCCCAGGGCAGCCGGTCGTGGATCGCGAGGATCATCAGCGACACCAGCCCCTGGGTCGGCGGCGGCAGGTTGAACAGCCGGATCCCGTCGCCGAGCGTGACCGTGAGCGGCGTCACCACCGACGCGCGTCCCGCTGCGAGGTCTTCGCGATCGAGCGGCGCACCGACGCGCGCGAGGTCGGCGGCGATCCGGTCGGCGAGCGCGCCGTGGTAGAACCCGTCGAGACCGTCGACCGCGAGATGGCGGAGCGTGGACGCGAGGCGCGGCCGGCGCACCGGCGTGCCCGCCACCGTTTCACCGTAGGTGTCGAGGAAGCCCGGCTCGGCGCCGAGCCGGCCGGCGAGGCGCGCGCTGTCGAGCGCGAGCCCGCGTGCGAGCGGCACGCCGGTTTCGGCGAGCCGGATCGCCGGCTCGAGCAGCGCGAACAGCGTCGGTCGCGGCGCGCGGCTCCATGTCGAGGCGATCGACAGCGCTTGCTTCCAGGAGGCGACGCCGCCCGGCACGGTGTTGGCGGCGAGCGGACCGCGCGCCGGGATCGCGGCGAGGCCGCAATCGCGGTAGAGCGCGGTCGTTACCTGCCGTCCGGCATGACCGGCGCCGTCGATCCCGATCGGGTCGGCGCCCGGCGGCGCCAGCAGCCAGAAGGCGTCGCCGCCGAGCCCTGTCATGTGCGGGTAGACGATCGCGAGCGCCGCCAGCGTCGCGACCAGCGCCTCGGCCGCGTTGCCGCCGGCGCGGAGCACGTCGAGCCCGGCCGTGGCGGCGAGATGGTGCGGCGCGGTCACCATCGGCCCGAGCGCGCGCGGGGTCTCGATCATCGCGACGACGTCTCCTCCCGGCACCGGCCCGCGTCCGCCCGCCACAACGCGGCACGCCACGATCGGTGCCGATCCGCCGGGACATCACGCGACTTTTCCGCGATGGGCGCGGCCCCGGCGGGCGCTCGGTGTCCTTCGCTGCCGGTTCGGCGGTCGGGCCTATGAGCAAGAGGGCGGCGGCTCGACGGCGCGCCGGGCGGCGCATGGACGGCGGCGCCTGTCCGCTGCCGATCCGGTCACCATGCGATCGGGACCTATGCGCCGCTGCGGGGCGACTGCGCGCCGGGCGGCGCATCGGCGCATCGGCGCATCGGCGCGCGGGACGCCGCCGCTCCCCGGTCCGGTCGCCGGGCGGTCGGAGCCCACGCGCCGGTGCGCGGGCGGCTCGACCGCGTATTGGGCACATCGGTGCGGCGCGCGGAACGCGGCCGCTTCCGGTCCGGTCGCCCGGAAGCGCGAGCCCTACGCGCTGGAGCGGCGGCGGCTCGACTGGACGCCGGGCGGCGCGGCGCGCGGAATGCGGCCGCTTCCGGTCCGGTCGCCCGGAGGCGCGGGCCCTACGCGCCGGAGCGGCGGCGGCTCGATCGGGCGCCGGGCGGCGCATCGGCGCGGCGCGCGGGACGCGGCCGCTGCGGTCCGCCGCGCATCGGTGGCCCCGGGCGCTCGGACGCGCCCGCCTGCGGCGGCACGGAGGCGGTGATCCGGAGATCGCCCTCGGTCGCGCCTTCGAGGAAGCGGCCGGCAGTCTCGGCGGACACCTCGAAACGGGTCTCCTGATCGAGCACGCGGATGGCGCCGATCTCGCGACGCGTGACCTCGCCGACGCGGCAGAGCAGCGGCAGCAGCCATTTCGGGTCGGCCTTGTCGCGCCGCCCGACCGAGGCGCTGAGCCAGACCGGGTTCGCGAGCGCCGCATGACGCGCGCCGCGCTCGGCATGCGGCGATCCGCCGCGGTCGGCGCGTTGCGGTCCGCCGCGCTCGTCGGCGCCGAAGCGCGCCGCCGCATACGGCCGCTCGCGCGTCATCGCGGTCACCGGCGCCTCCTCCGGCAACGACGCCCGCCGGAGGCGGAGCAGCGCGACCGCGACCTGCTCGGGGTCGCGTATCGCGAGAAGCCCGCGCGCCGCCTCCGCCTCGTCGTCGTCGGGCGGTTCGCCGAGTGCGGGATCGGCGAGCAGGCGCTCGTGGTCCCGCCGGCGGATCGCGTCGGCGCTCGGCACATCGCCCCAGTCCGCGCGCACCCGGGCCTCACGCAGCAGCGTCTCGGCGCGCCGCCGCCGCGGCGGCAACACCAGCAGGAGCGACGTTCCCTTGCGGCCCGCCCGCCCGGTGCGCCCGCTCCGATGCAGCAGCAGCGGCGCGTTGGTCGGCAACTCGGCATGGACGACCAGCGAGAGCGCCGGCAGGTCGAGGCCGCGCGCGGCGACGTCGGTCGCGACGCAG
Organism: Acetobacteraceae bacterium; assembly: GCA_965199345.1. GTDB lineage: Bacteria > Pseudomonadota > Alphaproteobacteria > Acetobacterales > Acetobacteraceae > CAXTPV01. The sequence goes on along the minus strand of CBDARA010000002.1, from coordinate 2,871,779 downwards.
ACCCTGGCGCGGCCGGCGCGGAGCGCGTGCAGCGCCTGGTTGCGGTCGTTCTGGCTGAGCTCGCCCGACAGCGCGACCGCGTCGAAGCCGCGATTGGTGAGCGCGGTCCAGAGCGCGCGCACGTTGTCGCGCGTCGCACAGAACACGATCGCGAGCGGCGCGTCGTGGAACCGCAGCACGTTGACCACCGCCGGCACGATCTCGCCGGGCGCGACCGTCAGCGCCTCGTAGGCGATGTCGGCATGCGGCTCGCCCGCGGCGCCGCCGGCGGCGTCGAGCCGGAGCGCGTCCCGCTGGAAGCGCCGCGCCAGCGAGACGATCGGCGGCGGCAGCGTCGCCGAGAACAGCAGCGTCCGGCGCTCGGCCGGCGCCGCGCCGAGGATGAACTCGAGCTCGTCCCGAAAGCCGAGATCGAGCATCTCGTCGGCCTCGTCGAGCACGACCACGCGGAGGGCCGACGGGTCGAGCTGGCCGCGCTCGATGTGGTCGCGGAGCCGCCCCGGCGTGCCGACCACGATATGCGCGCCCGACGCGAAGGCGCGTGCCTCGCGACGCGGGTCCATGCCGCCCACCGACGCCGCGACCCGCCCACCCGCGGCCGCGTACAGCCAGGACAACTCCCCATGCACCTGCAGCGCGAGTTCGCGCGTCGGCGCGACCACCAGCGCGAGCGGCCGCCCCGCCTGCGGCAGACGGTCGCCCTCGAGCAGGTCGGACGCGAAGGCGATCCCGAACGCCACCGTCTTGCCCGAGCCGGTGCGCGCCGACACCAGCAGGTCGCGCCCGTCGGTGTCCGTCGCGAGCACCGCCGACTGCACCGGCGTCGGCGCGTCGTAGCCGCGATCGGCGAGGGCGGCGGCAAGCGGCGGGGGCAGGGGCGGGAAGGGCATCGGGCTCCGGGATCGCGCAGGGGCGACGCCGCGCGCGGGTGCGAACGGCGCCGAAAAGCCGGCCATGCGGGAATGACCGCGACTTAAGCCCCCCGGCCCGCCGCGGCAAGGATCGCGGGTGTGGCGATGGGTGCCCTACTGGGCCCGAGGCGGTTGGATCCCATGAGTTAAGGAAACTCCGGGCCACCGATCATTGCCCGCGCCGCTGCCTTGCGGGCCTCCCATCGCGCAAGCGCGATGGGAGGCCGTCCGGGGTCCAGGGGCAGAGCCCCTGGCCTTCCTTTCAGCCCCGCAGGTGCGGGCCGAGCAGCGTCAGGTCGGCCGGGCCGAGGCGGTCGCTCGCCGTCTGCAGCTGGTGCCAGTACGGGTAGAGCACCGGCGGCGCGCTGACCGCATCGAGGCGGGCGCGTTCGTCGGCGGTGAGCACGAGCTCGGCCGCCTTCAGGTTGTCGGCGAGTTGCTGCTCGGTTCGGGCGCCGACCACGATCGAGGTGACCGCGGGGCGGCCGAGCAGCCAGGCGATCGCCACCTGCGCCCCCGAGACGCCGCGCGCCTCGGCGATCGAGACCAGCACGTCGACGATGGTCCAGAGCCGCTCCTCGTCGCGGATCGGCGGCTCGGTCCAGCCGGCGGTCTGTCGCGTGCCCTCGCCGGGCGCACCGTTCCGGCGGTGCTTGCCCGACAGCAGGCCGCCGGCGAGCGGGCTCCAGACCAGGATGCCGAGACCCTGGTCGATCGAGATCGGCACGAGCTCGTATTCGGCCTCGCGCGCTTCCAGCGTGTAGTGGATCTGCTGCGACACGAAACGCTGGCGGTGCGCCGCGTCGCTCGTCGCCAGCGCCTTCATCAGGTGCCAGCCGGAATAGTTCGAGCAACCGATGTAGCGGACATGGCCGTGCGCGACGAGGCGGTCGAGCGCCTCCATCGTTTCCTCGAGCGGCGTCACGCCGTCCCACTGGTGCACCTGGTAGAGGTCGATCACGTCGGTGCGGAGGCGTTTGAGCGAAGCCTTGCAGGCCGCGATCAGATGGTGCCGGGACAGGCCGCGCTCGTTCGGTCCGTCGCCCATCGGAAAGCGGGCCTTGGTGGCGATCAGCACGCCGCGCGGGCGTTTGCCGTCGAGCGCCTCGCCGACGATCTCCTCGGAGACGCCGTTCGAGTAGACGTCGGCGGTGTCGATCAGGTTGACCCCGGCGTCGAGGCACATGTCGATCTGTCGGCGTGCCTCGGGCAGGCCGGCGGTGCCGACCTGGGCGAACTTGCCGCCGCCGCCGATCGTCATGGTGCCGAGCGTGAGCGTCGAGACCTGGAGGCCGGAGCGGCCGAGCGTGCGGTATTCCATCGTCGCGTGTCCTTCCCTGCCGTCTCAGGTCCAGAGGCGCGTCAGCGGACCGCCTTCGCCGTCGATCGGGTCGGTGAGCGGAAACGGCAGCGACAGCATGCGGTTCGCCGCGGCCGCATCCGGCGCCTCGCGGCAGATGTCCCAGTGCTGCCCGTCGGGATAGGCGCCGACCACCAGGAGGTCGTCGCTCGCGCGGACGAGGCAGTGACCGGTTCCGGTCGGCAGCACCGCGACGTCGCCGGCGCCGAGGGTCAAGATGCGTCCGTTTGGGCCGCCGAGCGTGACGGTCGCCTCGCCGGCGGCGATGCCGAGCACCTCGTGGGCGGTCGAGTGGTAATGGTGGAAATCGTAGATCCCGTTCCGCCACTGCGCCGGCCAGCCGGTCGCCGCGACGCGGCGCTCGAAGCCCGCCGCGCCCGCGAGCGTCCCGGCCAGCACGCCGCGATAGAGCAGCACGGGGAGATGCGGATTGTTCGGCACCCACCCGTTCGGGGCGAGGACGAAGGCGTCCGGTGCGGCGGCGCCGGCCGGCGACGCGGCGAGGGCCGCGCCGACTCCGGCGAGGACGGTGCCGAACCGGCGGCGATTGAGATCGGGCATGGGACGGCTCCTCGGGTCGTGACGGCGCGACGGTCCGGCTGCGTCCCCCGGCCTAGCCCTGGTAGGTCGAGAGCAGGGGGCGGACGACGAGCGGCGGCCAATGGCGGCGAGGGTCGCGGAACGCGAAGGTGAGGCGGACCAGGGCGGGCGGCGTGCTGGAGCGCCAGGTCGCCGCCCAGCTCTGCGCGCCCGGATCCCAGTAGGCGAAGGCGACGTGGTCGAGGCCGGTCGCGAGCGTGGTCACCTGTGGCCGGCCGACATCGGCCGGACCGAGCGGGGCGGCGTGGTAGTGCGGCAGCAGCGAGAGCAGCAGCGCGCCGTCCCGCACCGTGAGGCTCGCATCCGCCCGGTCGGTCGCGGGATCGCCGATCCGGACCGGGATGGTGGTCGTGAACGCGAGCGCGCTTCGCGAGCCGACCACCGACGGCTCGTCGGTCGAGGCCGAGGGATCGATCGCGCCGATCAGCGCGGTCAGGAGCCGGTCGGTGCCGTCCAGATCGTCGTTGCGGGCGATCGTGTCCGCCTGCAGCCGGTAGGCCGAAAGGCCGAAGCGCACGCCTTCGGCGAGCCCGGCGATCAGGAAGCCGAACACCACCAGTGCCGCCAGCACCTCGATCAGGGTGAAGCCGGCGTCCCGCCGCGCGAAGCCGCGAAGGGCGCGCCTCACGCGTGCGGCGTCCCGGCCAGCGCGCGCACCGTGTCGAGCTGGACCACGCGCTTGCGGTCGCCGTCGCTCCAGCTGACCGCGACCAGGACGTCGTAGAGGCTGAGCTCGATCTTCTTGCTGGTGATCGCGTGCTGGTCGCGCACGACGCGCAGATGCCAGTGGTAGCCCTGCCCGTCGTCGCCTTCGAAATCGCCCGGGTCCGGCGGCCAGGCGATGCCCGCGACGTGCGCCCGCGCGCGCGCCAGCGCGTTCTCGTAGCGGCCCGCTTCGGCGGCGTTCCGCATGCCGGACACCGCGGCGGACGCCAGCACCGACAGCGCCATCGCCGCGATCGCGAAGGCGACCAGCACCTCGAGCAGCGTGAACCCCTCGTCGCGGCCGGTCGCGTCAGGGCGCATCGGCGTCGTCCGCCGACCGGATCGCCGACACGGTGACGCGGCCGGTGAGCCAGGCGACACGCACCGCGATCCGGCCCGCGGCGTTCGCGACCAGGATGCCGCCGCCATCGGCGCTGCCGTCCGGGCGGAAGGCGAAGCGGCGCGTGACGTCGGTCGGGCGGTCGTCGGCGGTCAGCATCGCGAGCGAGATCCCGGGCGAGACGGCGAGCGGCGCGTGGCGATCGAGGCGGAGACCGGCCGGGTCGGCGGCGAGGCCGATCGTGACGTCCTGCCCGGTCGCGATCGCGCGGCCGCGGGCCTCGCCGAGCGTCTCGGCGATCGTCGCGGCTTCCGAGCGGAGCGTGAACGACGGCGACCGCGACGGGCCGCGCGCGGCGACCAGGATGTAGACGAGCGCCAGGATCGCGACGACGCAGAGCACCTCGATCAGCGTGAAGCCGCGGTCGCGCCTCGCCCCGAGGCTCCTCGTCCGCGCAGCGAGCCGGCTCACTGCTGGGCGAGGTTGTTGAGGCTCAGCATCGCGAGCAGCAGCGAGCTCACGATACCGGCGATCACGCCGCCCATCACGATGGTGATACCTGGGGTGAGCAGGGACACCAGGCGCTGCGTGTTGATCCGCGTCCGCTCCTCGTGGATCTCGGCCGCGCGCAGCGCCATCGGTCCGAGCTGCGCGGTTTCCTCGCCGAGCCGCAGCAGGTAGACGGTCCGCGCCGGGAACACGCCCGCGGCGCCGAGCGGGCCGGCGAGACCGCCGCCGCCCTTGGCCACCAGCGTCGCGCGCTCGATCGCGTCGACCGCGACCCGGTTGGTGACCGCGTCGCGCGCGATCCCGAGGGCCGCGATCAGCGACACGCCGTTGACCACCAGCGTGCCGAGCGTGCGGCAGAGCTGGGCCGCCATGATGTCGCGGGTGAGCCCGCCCAGCACCGGCACCCGCAGCAGCAGCCGGTCGAGCGCGAGGCGCGAGGTCGGCCGCCGCCACGCTTGGCGCAGCGCGAAGCCGGCGACGGCGAGGGCGATCAGCAGGAACAGGCCGTAGGAGCCGAGGAAATCGCCGGCATCGATCATGAACTGGGTGATGGCGGGCAGCTGCACGCCGTTCTGCTGGAACAGCGGCACGAACTCCGGCAGCACGTGGGTCAGCAGCAGCACGACCGAGCCGATCGCGGCGACCAGCAGCAGGATCGGGTAGATCATCGCCGAGCGGATGGTGGCGCGGAGCGAGCGCTGGCGTTCCATCAGCGTCGCGAGCCGCTCGAGCGTGTCGGGCAGCGTGCCGCCCGCCTCGCCCGCGCGCACCAGTCCGACATAGAGGCGCGAAAAGGCGCGCGGATGCTCCGACAGCGCCACCGCCAGCGCCGCGCCGTCGCGCACCCGGTCGCGCACCGCTTCGAGGATGCGGCGCGCCTTGGCCGACGCCGAGATCTCGACCAGGAAGCGGAGCGAGCGGTCGAGATCCTGTCCGGCCCCGAGCATGGTCGAGAGCTCGCGGGTGATGGTGGTGGTCTGGTCGGCCGACAAGCCGCCGCCGGTCCCGCCGATCTCGAGCGAGAGCAGCGCCGACAGCCCGCCGCCGCCGCGCTCCGGCTCGATCCGCATCGGGGTCTGTTTCTGGCGCCGGAGCGTCGCGACCACCGCCGCCTCGTCGGCGGCATCGATTACCGTGCGGGACAGCTCCCCCGCGGCGTTGAGCGCGACGGCCCGGTAGCGCGGCATGCCGGTGCCCTCAGGCGTCGGCGCGGATCGAGCGCACGACTTCCTCGATCGTCGTGTCGCCCGCGAGCGCCGCGTCGAGCCCGGCGTCGAACATCGTGCGCATGCCGCCCCGCACCGCCGCGCGCTCGATCTCGGAATGGTCGGAGCGGGCGAAAATCAGCCGCTCGACCTCGTCGTCGGGCTGCAGGTACTCGGCGATCGCCTGCCGCCCCGCGAAGCCGGTGTGGCGGCAATGCGGGCAGCCGACCGGGTGCCAGAGCCGGACCGGACCCGCCTGGCCCGCCTCGCCCGCGCGCCGCTCGAGGTCGAAGCGGCGCACCAGGTCGGCCGGCGCGTCGTCGAGCCGCCGGCAATGGCGGCAAAGCCGGCGGACCAGGCGCTGGGCCAGCACGCCGCGCAGCACCGCGGTCATCAGGTAGTCCTCGAGCCCCATGTCGCGCAGCCGGGTGATGGTGGCGGACGCCGAGTTCGTGTGCACGGTCGACAGCACCAGATGCCCGGTGAGCGCCGCCTGGACGGCGATCTGCGCCGTCTCCAGGTCGCGGATCTCACCGACCATGATCACGTCCGGGTCCTGCCGCAGGATCGAACGGAGCAGCGACGCGAAGTCGAGACCGATCTGCGGCTTGACCTGCACCTGGTTCACGCCCCGGAGCTGATACTCGACCGGGTCCTCGATGGTGACGATCTTGCGCTCGACCGAGTTGAGGCCGAGCAGTCCGGTGTAGAGCGTGGTGGTCTTGCCCGAGCCGGTCGGGCCGGTCACCAGCACGATGCCGTTCGGCAGGTTGAGCGAGGCGGTGAACTGCCTGACCAGCGGCTTGCTCATGCCGAGCCGGTCGTAGTCGAACGCGACCGACGACCGGTCGAGCACGCGCAGCACCACCGTCTCGCCCCAGAGCGAGGGGATGGTGGAGACGCGGAAATCCACCTCCTGGCCGCGGATCGCGAGCTTGATGCGCCCGTCCTGCGGCAGGCGCCGCTCGGCGATGTCGAGCTTGGACATGATCTTGATGCGCGACGTGATCGCGGGCCCGAGCCGGCCGGGCGGGCTGTCGGCCTCGTGCAGCACGCCGTCGTAGCGGTAGCGGACCCGCACGCCGTCCTCGAACGGCTCGATATGGATGTCGGACGCGTGGGTCTCGACCGCGCGCGCGATGATGCCGTTGACCAGCCGGATCACCGGCGCTTCGGAGGCGAGGTCCTTGAGACGCTCGGTGTCCTCCTCGAACGGCGCGTCGTTGCCGTCGACCGCGTCCGCCCCGCCGGTCGCCGCCTCGTCCGTCTGGTAGAGACGGTCGAACGCCGCCTCGAGCTCGATCGGGATCGCGACCGCGACCGTGACGGCGAGGCCGGTCGCCGCCGCGATCGCCGCCGGCGCGAACGGGTCGAGCGGGTCGGCGAGCGCCACCGTCAGCGTCCCCCGCGCCTGCCCGCGCGGGCCGACCGGCGCGTCGTCGAGACGCACCGGCAGCGCGCGGGCGGAGCGGAGGAAGCGCGGCGCCAGGATCTCGGGCAGGATCGCGATGTCCGGATAGTCGGGCGGCCCGAGCACGGTCGCGCCCAGCAACTCGGCATAGGCGTTGGCGATGTCGCGCTCGGCGACCAGGCCGAGCTGCACCAGCACCGTGTCGAGGCGGCCGTCGTTCTCGGCCGCGACCCGGCGGCCGCGGTCGATCGTCCGCGCATCGACCGTGCCGGACGCGACCAGGCCGGCGGCCAGGCGCTCGACCGTTTCGGCGATCGGCCGGCGTTCATGGCCGAACGGTTCGTCGTAGGGCACCATCGACACTCCCGGAACAGCGCGTGACCGGCCTCGGTCCGCTGTTCGCATAAGGCGGCTCGCCAAACAAAAAGCTAGAGCGGGATCACGTCAGGATCGCATGCTCCGGCACGCCGGCCCGCCGGCGCGCGATGATCGGCCGGACTGGCGCCGCCCGATCATAGGCCGCGGCCGCCTGCCGAACCGTGAATTTCCGCCCAGGTTAGCCCGCCCCCGGCAGGCGGCGGGGTTGCGGCCCGCTGGCCGAGCGGGCAAGTCGCCTTCCCGCATGCCGCGGCGAGGGCGAGGACCGGACGCCGTGCTCGCTCCCCTCACGCTCCCCCCCGCCACGCTCCTCCTTCTCGCGCCGTTGGCCGGCTCGTTCCTCGGCGTGGTGACGCGCCGGCTGCCGCGCGGGGAAAGCATCGTCCGGCCGCGCTCCCACTGCGAGGCGTGCGGGCGGACGCTGCGCGCGGGCGAGCTCGTGCCGCTGCTGAGCTACCTCGCCCTTCGCGGCCGCTGCCGCGGCTGCGGCGCGCCGATCGGGCGCGACCACCTCCTGATGGAGATCGCGGCGACGCTGGTCGCCGCCTCCGTGCTCGTCGGCCTGCCGGACGCCGGCTGGCCGCCCGCGCTCGCCGGCTGCGCGCTCGGCTGGTGCCTGCTGGCGCTCGGCGCCATCGACTGGGCGTGCTGGCGCCTGCCGGACGTGCTGACGCTGCCGCTGATGGTCGGCGCCCTCGCCTGGACGTCCTGGTGGTCGCCCGGCGCGCTCGCCGATCACGCCGCCGCGGCCGCGCTCGGCTGGGGCGGGCTCGCCTGCCTTGCCGTTCTTTATCGCCGCCTTCGCGGGCGGGCGGGGCTCGGGCTCGGCGACGCGAAGCTGCTCGGCGCGGGCGGCGCCGCGACAGGGCTCGAGGGGCTCGGGCCGGTGCTGCTGCTCGCGTCGCTCGCCGGCCTCGCGCTCGCGCTGCTGCGGCACGGACGCGGCGCCCGCGCCGGCTCCGCGGTGCCGTTCGGGCCGGCGCTCTCGGTCGCGATCTTCGTCGTCTGGGTGTTCGAGACGCGCGCCGCCGCCGCGTTCTGACGCCGGCGTCTCAGCCCGTCCGAACCGTCCCGTGCCGCTCGGCCAGACGCGCGAACAGCGCCGCCCCGAACGGGATCGCCCGGTCGTCGAACCGGTAGGCCGGGTTGTGCAGCGGCGCCGACGGTCCGATGCCGAGCTCGATATAGGCGCCCGGGACGCGCTCGAGCATGAAGGAGAAATCCTCCGATCCCATCGTCGGCGGCGCGTCCCGCCGCACCCCGTCGTCGCCCACGAGATCGGCCGCCGCATCGGCCATCGCCGCGGCGTGCACCGGGTGGTTCACCAGCGGCGCGAACAGCACCCGCCAGTCCAGCGCCGCGCGCAGGCCATGCGCCGACGCGACGCCCGCGGCGGTCTCGGCGAGCAGCCGGCCGAGCGACGCCAGCGTCGCGCCGTCGAGCGCGCGCGCGGTGCCCGAAAGCGTCGCCGTGGACGGGATCACGTTGTAGGCGCTGCCGGCTTCGAGCCGCGTGATGCTGAGGACGGCCGGCGTCAGCGCCGCGATCCGGCGCGAGACGATCGTCTGCGCCGCGGTCACGATCGCGGCGGCCACCGGGACCGGGTCGAGGCCGTGGTCCGGATGCGCCGCGTGCGCGCCGGCGCCGTCCACCCTGATGTCGAAGAACGCGCCACCCGCCATGAACGCGCCGGGGCCGATCGAGAACGCCCCGAGCGCCAGGTTCGGCCGGTTGTGCAGCCCGTAGACCGCCTCGCACGGGAACCGCGCGAACAGGCCGTCGGCGAGCATCGCCTCGGCGCCGCCCGCGCCCTCCTCGCCCGGCTGGAAGATCGCGTGCACCGTGCCGCCGAACCGGCGCGTCGCGGCGAGCTGGCGGACGGCGCCGAGCAGCATCGCCGTGTGGCCGTCATGGCCGCAGGCATGCATGCGGCCGGACACCGTGCTCCGAACCGGCCCCTCGGCCGTTTCCTCGATCGGCAGCGCGTCCATGTCGGCGCGGAACCCGATCGCCGGCCCGTCGCCGCTGCCGCGGATCGTCGCGACCACGCCGTGTCCGCCGATCCCGGTCGCGACGGCGTCGGCGCCATACGCCCGCAGCCGGTCGGCGACGACCGCGGCCGTCCGCGGCGTCTCCAGCCCGAGCTCCGGATGGGCGTGCAGATCGTGCCGAACGGCAACGAGGTCGGGCGCGAAGGCGCGGATGGCATCGAGCACGGGCGGTCTCCGGGCGGCTGGGTGAAGGAAGGCCAGGGCTCTGCCCTGGACCCGCCAAGGGACAGTCGTCCCTTGGATCCCCTTGAGTTAAGGAAAACCCCGGGCCGCATACGTGCGGGCCGGCCTCGTCGGCCCGGGGTTTTCCTTAACTGATGGATTGCAAAGGCTTCGCCTTTGCCGGGTCCAGGGGCAGAGCCCCTGGCCTTCCGTCACGAACCCGCCGGCGGCGCGTCGCTGCGCGTCGCGGTCAGGCGGGCGTTCGCGCGTTCCACGGTCTCGATCATGGTTTCCGCGGCGCGCCGCACCAGCGCGTCGTCGGTGGTCGCGAGCAGCCTGTCGGCGGTCAGCAGCGCGGGGCTGAGGATGCCGCGGAGGTCGTGGCGGAGGCGGGCGAGCATGTCGGGTTCGACCGGCGCGACCGCCACGCTCGGGGCTGGCATGGGTCGAGCTGGCACGGGTGGGGCGGGCGGGACGATCGCGGCCTCGACCGGGCGGGATGCGAGGGCGGCGGCGGCACCGCCGACCAGGGCCGCGACCGCGAGCGCCAGGATCGTCCCGAGGCCCGCGACGTCCACGACGGCGAACACGATCGCGATCAGGGAAGCGACCCCGAGGCCGAGCAGGATGCGTCGCCAGATCAGCGTCATCGGCCGGTGTTCCTCAAGCCATTCCGTGCTCAGCGAGATCGGACTGCATCGACGTGACGCAGCAGAACGCATGAACCGGCGCGCGGGAACAACCTGCGGCGGTTCGGCAGGTTCATCCTGTCACGGTCGTGGCGGTCTGGTCGCGGGCGACATGGCCGGACCGCCATGTGCGATCGATTGACCGTCGCGGTCCGACGCAACTATAAGCCGCGCTTCGGGACGGTTCGCCCGTGCGGGCGCGGTCGCTTCCGTGCGCGCGGCGCCGACACCCGCCCATCCCTCCCATCCTGCTCATCGAGGAGAGCGCCGCCGTGAAGCGCACCTATCAACCGTCCAAGCTGGTCCGCAAGCGCCGGCACGGCTTTCGCGCGCGCATGGAAACCCCTGGCGGTCGCAAGGTCCTGGCCAATCGTCGCGCCAAGGGCCGCAAGCGCCTGTCCGCCTGACACGCCGGACGGGGCGGCGACGCCCGTCCTGAAGGGGTTTGCCTTGACGGTGTCTCGCCTGAAGCGGCGTCCCGAGTTCCTCCGCGCCAGCGCCAAGGGGCGCAAGGCGGCGATGCCGGGCGTCGTGCTGCAGGCGTTGCGACGCGAGCCGGCGGCGTCCGGGCCGGGCGCCGCCGACACGCGGGTCGGGTTCACGGTGACCAAGAAGGTCGGCAACGCGGTGGTCCGCAACCGTGTGCGGCGCCGCCTGCGCGAGGCCGCGCGGCTGACGTTTCGCGCCGGTGGCGCGCCGGCCGGCACCGACCTGGTGCTGATCGGCCGCGACGGCACGATCGGCCGCGATTTCGGGCTTCTCTGCGCCGATCTCGAGGCCGCCCTGGCGCGGACCGGCTGCCGCGCACCGGCGCCGACGTGAGCGACCGCATCGTTCCGTCGGCGCGCCGGCTGGCCGCGTTCCCCGTGCACGCCTATCGCTGGACGCTCAAGCCGGTGCTCGGTCTCGACTGCCGTTTCGTGCCGTCCTGTTCCGACTACGCCCTCGAGGCGATCGCCTCGCATGGCGCGCTCGGCGGCGCGTGGCTCGCCTCCCGCCGCGTGCTGCGCTGCCACCCCTGGTGCGCGGGCGGCTTCGATCCGGTGCCGGAGGCGCGCGCGCCCCGTTCCCATTCCCCCGACTGCTGAGCGACCGATCTCGATGGAACAGAAGCGCCTGATGCTCGCGGTCGCGATCTCGATCGCGGTGCTGTTCATCTTCCAGGTCCTGGTCCCGCCGCCGCATCACCGGCCGGCGCAGGCGGTCTCGGCCGCGTCCACGCGCGCGACACCGCCCGAGAACGCGCCCGAGGCGGCGGGCGGGGTCACGTTCCCGGGCACCGAACCCGCGGCGATCGGCAAGCCGGCGGTGCCGGCGCCCCGCCTGCCGGTCGACGGCACCCGCGTCGAGGGCAGCCTCGATCTCCGCGGCGCCCGGTTCGACGATCTCGTGCTCCGCGACTACCGCGAGACGATCAGCCCGAAGAGCCCGCTCGTGCGCGTGCTCGAGCCGGAGGGCAATCGCCAGCCGAACGGCGTCCAGGTCGGCTGGGCGAGCGGCACCGGCGCGGAGGCCGTCCGGGTGCCCGATCCCGACACGGTCTGGCACACGGACGCGAAATCCATCGGCACGGGCCACCCGGCGACGCTCACGTGGGACAACGGCGCCGGAGTCACGTTCTCGCTGACGGTCGGCATCGACCGCGACTACATGTTCACGGTCCGCCAGGCGGTCGCGAACCACACCGGCAAGCCGATCCACGTTTATCCATGGACGCGCGTCACCCGCGGCTACACGCCGGTGGTGGCCGGTTCCTACCTGATCCACGAGGGCCCGATCGGCGTGCTCGACGACCGGCTCGAGGAGCTCGGCTACAAGGGCACCCGCGACGGCAGCGCGAGCCATGACGGCGTGGCGCTCGCCCGCGACACGACCGGCGGCTGGGCCGGCATCACCGACAAATACTGGCTTACCGCCGTGGTGCCGCCGCAGGACCTGCCGGTCGCCGCCAGCTACCGCTACATCCCCGGCACCGGCAGCGGCGACGCGGCCGGCATCTACCAGGTCGACACGCTGGCGGCGCACCCGCTCGAGGTCGCGGCCGGCGCGGACGCGGTCGTCACCAGCCACGTCTTCGCGGGCGCCAAGGAAGTGCACCTGCTCGACGCCTACATGCGCGATCTGTCCATCCCGTCCTTCGACAAGGCGGTCGATTTCGGCTATTTCTACTTCCTCACCAAGCCGATCTTCTTCATGCTCGACTGGCTGAACAACCAGCTCGGTAATTTCGGCCTCGCCATCCTGACGTTCACGCTGTTCGTCAAGGCGCTGTTCTTTCCTCTCGCGACCAAGTCCTACCGCTCGATGAGCAAGATGCGCCTGCTGCAGCCGCGCATGCAGGAGATCCGGGCGCGTCACAAGGACGATCCCGCCGCGATGCAGCGCGAGACGATGGCGCTCTACAAGACCGAAAGCGTGAACCCGGCCAGCGGCTGCCTGCCGATGCTGATCCAGATCCCGGTGTTCTTCTGCCTCTACAAGGTTCTCTACGTGACCATCGAGATGCGGCAGGCGCCGTTCTTCGGCTGGATCCACGACCTTTCGGCGCCCGATCCGACCAACGTCTTCAACCTGTTCGGCCTGATCCCGATCGACCCCGCGCACTACCTGCCGGTGCTGCAACTCGGGGTGTGGCCGCTCGTGCTGATGGGCACGATGTTCCTGCAGCAGCGCCTCAACCCGCCGCCGCCCGACCCCGCGCAGCAGCGCATCTTCCAGCTGATGCCGCTGATCTTCACCTTCATGATGGCGCGCTTCCCGGCCGGTCTGGTGATCTACTACTGCTGGAACAATCTCCTCACCTGCGCCCAGCAATGGACCATCATGCGGCACACCTCGCTCTCGCCCCGCTCCCGGGTCAGGCAGCCGAAAGCGGCCGGCACCTGACCGCGACCGCGTCCGAGACGGCGGACGCGGCGGCGGAGGCGGCGCGCGTCCTCGAAGCCGGCCGCCACCTGTTCGCGCAGGACTGCGCCTTCTTCCACGCGGCGCAGCGCCTCGACGACCTGCCCGAGGAGCGCGGCCCCGAGATCGCCTTCGCCGGACGCTCCAACGTCGGCAAATCGTCGCTGATCAACGCGCTGACCGGACGGCGGGCGCTGGCGCGGGCGTCCAACACGCCCGGGCGGACGCGCCAGCTCAACTTCTTCTCGCTCGCCCACGATCGCCTGGTGATCGTCGACATGCCCGGCTACGGCTACGCGCAGGCCGGACACGCGATCAAGCGCGACTGGCAGGGCCTGATGCTCGACTATCTCCGCGGCCGCCCCAACCTCGCGCGCGTGGTGCTGCTGCTCGACAGCCGCGTGCCCGTCAAGGAAAGCGACCGCACGGTGATGGGCTTGCTCGACCAGGCCGCGGTCACGTTCCAGATCGTGCTGACCAAGGCGGACGGCGTCGCGGGGGAAGCCGACGCGGCGAAGCGGCGCGAGGCCGAGACCTTCGCGCGCGAGCATCCGGCGGCCTTTCCGACCGTGATCGCGACCTCGAGCGAGACCGGCGACGGCATCGCCGACCTGCGGGCCTCGCTCGCGGGGCTGGCGCTGGGCGCCCCGATGGACGCGATCGCGTGGCACCATTCCGAGCGGAAGGACGACGCATGATCCCGAGCGAGGAGGCGCTCGCGCGCGCCCGACAGGAAGCCGACATCCTCGCCCGCGCGCTGCCCTACCTGCAGCGTTACACGGGCGACACGATCGTCGTGAAGTTCGGCGGCCACGCGATGATGCCTGGCCCGGTCTCGGAAGCGTTCGGCCACGACGTGGCACTGCTCAAGCAGGTCGGCATCAACCCGATCGTCGTCCACGGCGGCGGCCCGCAGATCGACCAGATGCTGAAGCGGCTGGAGATCCGGTCGTCGTTCGTCGACGGCCTGCGCGTCACCGACCGCGCCATGGTCGAGGTGGTCGAGATGGTGCTCGCCGGCACCGTGAACAAACAGGTGGCCTCGCTGATCAACCGCGCCGGCGCGATGGCGGTGGGGCTTTCCGGCAAGGACGGCGGCCTGATCAAGGCGCGCAAGCTGCGGCGCACCACGCGCGACCCCGACAGCCATATCGAGCGCGTGCTCGATCTCGGCTTCGTCGGCGAGCCGGCCTCGATCGACCCGCGCGTGCTGCACGCGCTGATGGGGTCGGGCCTGATCCCGGTGATCGCGCCGGTCGGCGACGGCCTCGACGGCCACACCTACAACATCAACGCCGACACGGTCGCGGGCGCCATCGCGGGCGCCCTCGGCGCGACGCGGCTGCTGATGCTGACCGACGTCGCCGGCGTGCTCGACCGCGACCGCCGTCTGGTCGAGGAGCTCAGCGCCGACGAGGCGCGCGCGATGATTGCCGACGGCACCATCCGGGACGGCATGATCCCGAAGGTCGAGACCTGCCTCGCGGCGCTCGCCTCGGGCGCGTCGGCCGCCGTGATCCTCGACGGCCGCGTGCCGCATGCGTGCCTGCTGGAACTGTTCACCGAGGCCGGACCCGGAACCCTGATCCGGGCCTAGAGCATTTTTCGATGGGACGGAGTCGTCTGATCGAAAGGAAATGCTCTCTGATCAAGAGAAGTAGAGCACTGCTCCCGATCCAATTGGATCGGGAAGTGCTCTACAGCAACCTCATCGTGTCGTGAGCGGCCGCTACGGGTTGTCGGTGCAGACGCCGGGGGCAGGCGACCTGCCGGGCCTTGCGGCGCTGCTGCGGGCAGGCGCCGGTCTGCCCGTCACGCCGGCCCGGCTCGGCGCGCGCATCGAGGCGATACGCGCCGAGGGCGGTGCGGTGCTGATCGCCGCCGAATGGGGTCCGCCGAGCGGCGTCGTCTCGCTCCATCGCACCCGCACGCTCGTGCTCGACGAGCCGGCCGGGCGCGTCGGCTTCCTGCTCGTCGACCCGGAGGCGCGTCGCCGCGGCATCGGCCGGGTGCTGCTGAAGGCGGCAGCACGGGCGGCGCGCGCGAGCGGCTGCGTCACGCTCGACATCGCGGTCCCGCCGGGCGCCGACACGCTCGACGCGTTCTGTCGCGCCAACGGCTTCGTGCTCGCCGGCACGACCTGGTCGCGCGGCCTCCGGAAGAGCGGCTGACGCCCGGTCAAAGGGTGAGCAGCTCGGCCAGGCGCGCGATCCGCGGCGCACCCGGCAGCTCGCGTCCCCAGGCGACGGCGCGGAAGGCGACGCCTGCCGCCGCCGCGGTCGCCGCGTCGATGGCGGTGTCGCCGACCAGCACGGCCTCGGCCGCCGCGGCGCCGAGCCGGTCGAGCGCGTATCGCAACGGCCGCGGATCGGGCTTGCGCGCGTCGGTGGTGTCGGCGCCGACCACGACGCCGAAACAGCCGTCGATGCCGAGCGCTTCGAGCACCTGGCGGGCCAGCGCCTCGGGCTTGTTGGTGCAGACGCCGAGAGGCCTGCCGGCGCGGTGCAGCGCCGGCAGGGTCTCGGCGGCGTCGGCGAACAGCACCGAGCGCGCGCAGGGCCGCGCGGCGTAATGCCGTAGATAGGTCGCGGTGTCGCGACGGATTTCCGCCTCGTCGGCGTCGAGGCCGCGCGCGCGCCGCACGCGCTCGACCAGCACGCCGGCACCTTCGCCGGTGAGCGGCGCGATCGCTTCCACCTCCATCGCGGCCCGGCCGTGGCCCGCGAGCATGAGGTTGACCGCGTCGGTGATGTCGGCCGCGCTGTCGACCAGGGTGCCGTCGAGGTCGAACACGATGGCCCGCATCAGGCTGCCGCCGCGGTCCGGCGCCTCACGCCGCGGTGTCGGTCGCGTGCACGCCGAGGATGCGGGCCACCGCGAAGGTCAGGTCGGGCCGGTTCATCGTGTAGAAGTGGAACTCGTCGACGCCGTTGGCCTGCAGCAGGCGCACCTGCTCGGCGGCGACCACCGCGCCCACCAGGCGCCGGGTGCCCTCGTCGTCGTCGAGCCCCTCGAACAGGCCCTCGAGCCAGGGCGGGATGCTGGCGCCGCAGCTTTCGATGAAGCGCCGCGCCTTCAGCCCGTCGACCGGCAGGATGCCCGGCACGATCGGCGCCGTGATGCCGATCGCGAGCGCGCGGTCGAGGAAGCGGAGGAAGTGCTCGGTTTCGAAGAACAGCTGCGTGATCGCCCGGGTCGCGCCGGCGTCGAGCTTCCGCCGCAGGTTCTCGAGATCGGCGTCGAGGCTCTGGGCCTCCGGATGCCCCTCCGGATAGGCGGCGACCGAGATCTCGAAATCGGCGACCCGCCTGAGGCCGGCGACGAGCTCGGTCGCGTTCCGGTAGCCGTCCGCGTGCGGCACGAAGGCGCCGCCGTCCTTGCGGTCGGGCGGATCGCCGCGGAGTGCCACGATATGGCGCACGCCCATGTCCCAGTAGCGGCGGGCGACGTCGTCGACCTCGCCGCGCGAGAGATCGACGCAGGTGAGGTGGGCGGCCGGTCGGAGCGTGGTCTCGGCGAGGATGCGGCCGACCGTCGCCGCCGTCCGGCTCCGCGTCGAGCCGGCGGCGCCGTCGGTCACCGAGACGAAGTCGGGCGCGAGCGTCTCGAGGCGCCGGATCGCCGCCCAGAGCTGCGCCTCCAGCGCCTCGTTCCGCGGCGGGAAGAACTCGAACGAGAGTGCGGGACGGGTCTTCGGGCTCGGCAGCCCCGAAATGCGGGGCCCGGTCAGCCAGCGCTCGAGCGTCGGGAGGTCGGCCCGGTCCGGTGTCAGGTGATCCACGTCGCGTCGCGCTCCCGGAACGCGGCGTCTGCCGCGGTTGCAAGTGTATCGCGTCCGCCACGCGGGCGCCAACAACGCTGCCCCCGGCGGTGGCGCGCCTTGCCGACGCGCGACCCCGTGAATAGGAACGTTGTTCGCCCGCCATCACGACGCGGGCCTGAGGGGGTTCCATGCGTGCCGACCGACCGTTCCTGAGCAAGTTGGGACGCGTCCTGATGGCCGCCACGGTCGTTGCCGCCATCGCCGGATGCGCGACGCCGCCGCCGGCCTCCGATCCGCAGGCGCTCGCCGACTACCGGGCGACGAACGACCCGCTCGAGCCGACCAACCGCTTCTTCTACCGCGTCTCGATCGCCGTCGACCGCTACACGCTCAAGCCCGTGGCGCAGGCCTATGTCTACGCCGTGCCGCGTTTCGTCCGCGACGGCCTGCACAACGTCATCGTCGATTACGGCCAGCCGGTGACCTTCCTGAACGGCATCCTCGAGGGCAGGCCGCGCCGCGCCGGCGACAGCTTCGTCCGCTTCGTGGTCAACACGACGGTGGGCGTCGGTGGCTTCTTCGACGTCGCGGGCGAGCTCGGCTACAAGCAGAACGACAGCTCCGGACGGTTGACGCTGGCCTACTGGGGCCTGCCGTCGGGCCCCTATCTGTTCCTGCCGATCGTCGGGCCGTCGAGCCCGCGCGACGCCTTCGGCGAGTACGGGCTCGACACCGGCCTCAGCCCGTTCACCTACGTGCCGCGCGGCTACGGCCTGCTGACGCTGAACTATTCGGTCTACGGCCTCGGCGTCGTCGATGCCCGCTCGCTCGTGCTGCACGACCTCGACCAGCTGGAGAAGACGGCGCTCGACCCGTATGCCTCGATCCGCAGCGCCTTCCGCCAGCAGACTGCGTCGTCGCTGCGCGCCCTCGGGCGCGAGACCGCGACCACGCCGCCGGACTGGTATGCGCGTTGATCGGAACGGCGGGACGCGTTAGAGCCGGCTGATGACCACCTTCCGGCGCACACTACTCGCCTTCGGGGCGACGCTCGTCATGACCGCGTCCGGCGTCGCCGCGCGCGCGGCGGGCGACGGCGCCGCCGATTTCGTCCGGAGCCTCGGCGGCCAGCTGGTCGCGGTCGTGAACGCACCGGGCTCCCCCGCCTCGAAGCGGAGCGCGCTGCAGCCGATCATCGACGACAACATCGCGGTCGACGACATCGCGCTGTTCTGCCTCGGGCGCTTCTCGCGCAGTGCCTCGCCGGCGCAGCTCGCGGACTACCAGTCGCTGTTCCATTCCGTGCTGCTGAACTCGATCGTCGGCAATCTCGGCGATTACCACGGCGTGCGCTTCACCGTCGGCGGCACCTCCGCCGATCCGGACGGCACCCATGTCGAAACCACGATCTACCGGCCGGGCGAGGCGCCCACGCCTGTCGAGTGGGTGATCAGCGACCATGGCGGTCCGAAGGTGATCGACGTGGTGGCCGAGGGCACCAGCCTCCGGCAAACGCAGCGCGGCGACTACACGAGCTACCTCACGCGCCATAACGGCGATTTCGCAGCCCTGCTCGCGGCGCTGCATCGGCAGATCGACCGCGCCCAGGCCGGCTGAGCGAGGGCACCCTCGCCCGCCGGCCATCGCTCAGGGCGCTTCGGCCGTCGCCGAGCGCCGCCACAGATCGATGCCGCCTTCGGACGCGTGACGCTCGATCGTCTCGAGCTCCGCCGCGCTGAAATCGAGCCGCTTCAGCGCGTCGAGACTGTCGTCGAGCTGCGCCACCGAGCGCGCACCGATCAGCGCCGACGTCACGCGCGGATCGCGCAGCGTCCAGGCGATCGCCATCTGCGCCAGCGTCTGGCCGCGCTCGACCGCGATCGCGTTCAGGCCGCGCACCTTGTCGAGCACGTGGTCGGTCAGCAGGTCGCGCGGGAACGAGCGCGAGCCGCGGCCGGCGCGCGCGTCGGCCGGGATGCCGTCGAGGTAGCGCTGCGTGAGCAATCCCTGCGCCAGCGGCGAGAACGCGATGCAGCCGACCCCGAGCTCGCCCAGCACGCCGAGCAGCTCGTCCTCGATCCAGCGGTTGACCATCGAGTAGGACGGCTGGTGGATCAGCAGCGGCGTGCCGAGCGCGCGCAGCATGTCGTGCGCCCGGCGCGTCATGTTCGGCGAATAGGACGAGATCCCGACATAGAGCGCCTTGCCCGAGCGCACCGCGCGGTCGAGCGCGCCGACGGTCTCCTCGAGCGGCGTGCTCGGGTCGACGCGATGCGAGTAGAAGATGTCGACGTAGTCGATCCCCATCCGGCGAAGACTGTCGTCGAGGCTCGACAGCAGGTATTTGCGCGACCCGCCGATCCCGTAGGGACCCTGCCACATGTCGTAGCCGGCCTTGGTCGAGATCACGAGCTCGCGCCGGCGCGGGCCGAAATCGTCGCGCAGGATGCGGCCGAAATTCTCCTCGGCCGAGCCGTAGGGCGGACCGTAATTGTTCGCGAGATCGAAATGCGTGACGCCGCGGTCGAACGCGCGGCGGATCATCGCGCGACCGGTCTCGAACACGTCCGAGCCGCCGAAATTCTGCCACAGGCCGAGCGAGATCGGCGGCAGGTCGAGACCGCTCCGGCCGCAGCGCCGGAAGGTCGCGGTCTGGTACCGGGCCGGATCAGGATGATAGGTCATGCGCGTTCCCCCGTCTGCGCCCCGGCCGTCCGGGCCGGATGCCGGCCGATGTTGCGGTTCGCCCGGTGTCGGCAACGAACGCGTCGGGCGACGATGCGTTCGACCGCGCATGGCACATCGATCGGCAGCTTCAAGCGAGCGAACACCGGGAACCGAGGACGCGGCGCGGCGGACGCCGCTGCTGTCGGCGTTGCTGGCGTCCGCCGGCACGGTCCCGGTGGTGGCACTCAGCCTGCTCGCGGCGCGCACCCGTGGCGATGTCCACGCCGTCGCGACGCGCGGAGCGATCGCCTGGGCGTCCGGCCTGCTCTGCTTCTTCGGCGGGGTCCGCCGCGGCCTCGGCTTCCGGCAGGAGGGTGGCCCGACGGCCGGCGAGATCGGCTCGGCGCTGCTGCTGTTCTTCACCGGGCTCGGCGCCGGTGCGGTGCCGGGGCGGCGCGTGCCGGTCGGCATCCTGGTGGCGGGCTTCGCCGCGGCGACGGTTCTCGACGTCCGCGGCGCCGAGACCCGCGAGGCGCCGCGCTTCTTCGGCCGGCTGCGGCCGCTGCAGTTCCCGCTGATCGCGGCGAGCCTGCTGCTCCTGCTGCGCCCCGCCGACCGGGCGTGAGCCGGCCGCCACACCCCGAGCGGCCGCGCAACCGGGCCGGGACGACGCGGCGTTGAGCCTGTTCGGCTTCTTCGAAACCCGGCTGCGTCCGACCGCGCTGCCGCCGGACCGGCCGCCGCCGACGCTCGACGCCAAGCGGTCGCTGCCGCGTTTCTACGCCCATTTCGTCGGCCAGGCGCCCGGCACGATCGCGGCGCTGTTCGCGATCGGCCTCGTCGTCGCGCTGCTCGACACCACGATCCCGGTGTTCATCGGCCAGGTCGCGGCTCTGGTGTCCGCCGAAACGCCGCGCACGCTGCTCCGCCACGCGGGCGGCGAGCTCGCGCTGATGGCGCTGGTGCTGCTCGTCGCCCGGCCCGCCGCGCTGTTCGGCCAGTACCTCGTCACCAACCAGGTGATCGCGCCCGGCCTGTCCAACCTGATCCGCTGGCAGAACCATTTCCACGTGGTGCGCCAGAGCTGGACCTTCTTCCAGAACGACTTCGCCGGCCGCATCGCCAACCGCGTCATGCAGACCGGGCCGGCGCTGCGCGAGAGCGTCGTGCAGGCGACGAACGCGGTGTGGTACCTGCTCGTTTACGGCGGCGGCGCGATCGTGCTGCTCGCGCGGGTCGACTGGCTGCTGGCGCTGCCGATCATGCTGTGGTTCGCGGCCTACGCGACCCTGCTCCGGCTGTTCGTGCCGCGCATGCGCGAGCGCTCGCGCGCGATGTCGGAGATGCGTTCGGCGCTCACCGGCCGCGTGGTCGACAGCTACACCAATATCCTGACCGTCAAGCTGTTCGCCCGCGCCCGCGACGAGGACGCGTTCGTCCGCTGCTCCGTCGACGCGCACACCGACGCCTTCCACCGCCAGCTGCGCCTGATCACCATCTGGAGCGTCACGTTGGCGGCGACGAACGCCATGATGGTGGTGGGCGTGGCGTCGCTCGCGATCGCCGCCTGGTGCGCCGGACGCGTGCCGATCGGCACGGTCGCGACCGCGCTGCCGCTCGCCTGGCAGATCTCCAACATGGCCGGCTGGGTCGCGCAGAACATCACCGGCATCTTCGAGAATGTCGGCGTCGTGCAGGACGGCATGCGCTCGATCGCGGTCGCCCGCGACATGCCCGATCCGGCCGGCGCCGTCGCACTCGCGCCAGGTCCCGGCGCGATCCGGTTCGAGCGGGTCTCGTTCGATTACGGGCGCACGCGCGCCGAAGGCGAACGAGGCGGCGTGCTGCAGGCGCTCGACCTCGCGATCGCGCCGGGCGAGCGCGTCGGACTGATCGGGCGTTCGGGCGCCGGCAAGTCGACGCTGGTGAACCTGCTGCTGCGTTTCCACGACCCGAAGACGGGACGGATCCTGATCGACGGCCATGATCTCGCCGGCGTGACGCAGGAAAGCGTGCGCGCGCGGATCGGCATGGTGACGCAGGACACCTCGCTGCTGCACCGGTCGATCCGCGAGAACATCAGCTACGGCCGCCCCGAAGCGACGGAGGCCGAGATCATCGATGCCGCGCGCCGCGCCCACGCGCTCGAGTTCATCGCGGGTCTCGCCGACTGGGAGGGTCGGCAGGGTTTCGAGGCGCATGTCGGCGAGCGCGGCGTGAAACTGTCTGGCGGCCAGCGCCAGCGGATCGCGATCGCGCGCGTGATCCTGAAGGACGCGCCGATCCTGGTGCTCGACGAGGCGACGTCCGCGCTCGACAGCGAGGTGGAGGCGGCGATCCAGGGCCAGCTCGACACCCTGATGCAAGGCCGCACGGTGATCGCGATCGCGCATCGCCTGTCGACGATCGCGCGCATGGACCGGCTCGCGGTGATGGACGGCGGCCGCATCGTCGAGCAGGGCACCCACGCGGCGCTGCTGGCGCGGGACGGCGCATACGCGGCGCTGTGGCACCGGCAATCGGGCGGGTTCCTGCGGGAGGACGCATGACCGAGACGCGCGGCCCGGCGCGGTCGATGGGCCGACGGCGGCGAGGGCGGGTGGCGACGGCGCCGGACGCGGTGAGCTCGTGCGGACCCGCCCGCGTGCGAGCGCGCGGAAGGTCGGAGTTGGCTCGGGTCCGCAACAGTGAGCTGCGCGGCTTGCGCACAGGGTCGTAGAAACGGGATCGCCACTTGCGGAGCTCACGGGCCGTGAGGCCGTGCTCATTGCAGTAGTCCGCTTGGCTCCGCCTCGAGCGCGCAGTGCATCGACGTGCCGGCGCCAAAACGTCGCTCGACCTGACTCCCGCACAAACCGCTCCCGAGATGGATCCTCTCCTCAGCAGATCATGAGCTGGCAGTCAGCGTATCGGCGCCGACGCTGACGCCGCTTCAGGGGTGCTCGGCGAACCAGACCGCGGCGTTGACCAGCGCCTCGTCGGGTGCCGGCTGGCGGAGATAGGTCGCGAGGTCGCGGCCGATCCGCTCCACCCTGGCGCCGGCCAGCATGCCGGGCAGGCCGAGGCTCCTCTGCGCGAGCGTGATCGCCGCGGCCGCCTCCGCCTCGACGGCGTTGCGCGCGAGATCGACCGTGGCGACCGCCGCCGCCGCCGGCAACACGCCGTCGGCGCCGGCGCGCGCGGCCTCGGCGGCCCGCTCCACCCAGTGCCGAGCCGTGTCGCGCGCGATCAGCATGCGGCCGATCCGGGCCGCCTGGTGCGGGTCGCGATGACGCGCGCGTCCGACCAGCGACGCGACCGTGGCATCGACGAGCGACGCGAGCGCCCCCGCGGCGACGGCCGCGCCGCGCCAGGCGCCGGTCGAGAACTCGGGCTGGCGCAGGTAATCGCCTGGCGTGCCGATCGGCCGGCCGGACGCGATGCCGTCGAGCGCCATGTCCGCGGTCGACGCACCGCGGACGCCCGACATCCGGCGTGCCTCGCCGCGCACCCCGGCCGCCACCGGCACGAGGAACATCTCCGGCGCCGCGGCCTCGGTCGCCGCGGTCACCAGGGCGTGCGTCACGTGCCCGGCACCGGAGCAGAACGCCTTGCCGCCTGCGAGCCGGCCGTCCGCGCCGCGCCCGAGCGGCCGCGCGCCGTCGGTCACCCAGACGCCGAACAGGGCGCCGGCACCGATCGATGCCGCCGCGTCGGCTTGCTGCGACGTGTCGCCGGCGCGGAACACCAGCCGGACCGCGTTGAGGTGCCCTTCGAACAAACGGCCGACCGAGATGCTGGCGCGCCCGAGCAGAAGGAGGCAGCGCGCCACCGCCGCGCCCTCGTCGACCGCGCCGAGCCCGAGCCCGCCGGCCGACACCGGCAACGGTGCCGCGAGCGCGCCGATCGCGCGCAATCGCGCGAACGCGTCGTCGGGGAAGCCGTCCTCGCGATCGGCCTCGGCCGCGATCGCCGGCACGAGGGCGGCGAGGCGGTCGAGGAACACGTCGACGGACGCGGACGCGCCCGCGGTGCTCATGCCGCCTCCCATGTCGCGCCGCGGTCGCCGAGCAGCGCCCGGGTGCGGGGATCGACGAGTGCCGCGAGCTCGTCCTCGTGCCGATAGGAGGGCATCAGCCGCCGCAGCGTCGCGTCGCTGCCGGCAGCCGGATGGAAATAGATCTCGCTGAGACCGGGCGGCAGCGCCGCGAGCAGCGCGTGCACGCGCGCGCGGGTCATCGCGCCGCTCCAGCGGAGGCCGAAGCAGTGAGGCGTCGTCCGCATGCCGGCGCGCCCGATCTGCCCCCGCAGCACGCGCGTCCAGGCCCGGAGCGCGCGCCCCCCCGGCGAGCGGTCGAGACCCGGCTCGGCCGGCACCCGCACCGCGCGGAGACCGTGGCCGCGTCCGATGTCGATCAGCAGGCGGCCCACGGCAGGGTGGAGGTGCATGTGCTTGTGCGCGTTGGCGTGGTCGAGCGCGAGGCCGGTCGCCCGGAAGGCCTCGAACTGCGCCGCGATCTCGGCGGCGAGCTGTCGCCGCGCGCGCGGTCGCGCGTAGAGGATGCCGAGACGCAGCTGGTCCGATGGGAACCAGCCGGTCTCGGGATCGACGAGGTCGGGCAGGGCGGCGGGCGGCAGCACCGCGCGCCCTTCGACCGCGACGACGTGCAGGCCGACCCGGAGACCCGGCCGCGCGCGTGCGCGACGCACCGCGTCGGCCGCCGCCGGCGCGCCGACCATCAGGCTCGCCGTGGTCAGCACGCCGTCTCGATGGGCGCGCTCGATCCCCTCGTTGACGGCCTCCGACAGGCCGAAATCGTCGGCCGAGATGATCGCGCGGGCGGTGCGCCCGCTTCGGTCGTCAGCCGAGCCGGACGCGCGCGCGGCGCGCCCGCTCAGGCGGCCTTCCGCTCGCGGAGGAAGTGGAAGAACTCCACGCCTTCCCGGAGACGCCGCTTCATCATCTGCGGCGAGGTGATCATCTCGCCGACGATCGACGCGATCTTCGGGGCCCGGAAATAGAACTCCCGGTAGAAGGTCTCGACGCTGTCGAAGATCTCGGTGTGCGAGAGATGCGGGTATTCGAGCGGCGCGATCTGCACGCCGGTCTCGTCGATCAGCTCGGCCGCTTCGGCGTTGAACCAGCCGTTCTCGGTCGCCTGCTTGTGCAGGAACGTGCCGGGATAGGGGGCCGCGAGCGAGACCTGCAGCGTGTGCGGGTTGATGTCGGTCGCGAAACGGATCGTCTCGCGGATCGTCTCCTGCGTCTCGCCCGGCAAGCCGAGGATGAAGGTGCCGTGGATCTTGATGCCGAGCTCGTGGCAGTTCTTGGTGAACTCGCGCGCGACCTCGATCCGCATGCCCTTCTTGATGTTGTGCAGGATCTGCTGGTTGCCGCTCTCGTAGCCGACCAGCAGCAGGCGGAGACCGTTGTCGCGCAGGATCTTCAGCGTCTCGCGCGGCACGTTGGCCTTCGCGTTGCACGACCAGGTGACGCCCATGCGGCCGAGTTCGCGCGCGATCGCCTCGGCGCGCGGCAGGTCGTCGGTGAAGGTGTCGTCGTCGAAGAAGATCTCGCGGACCTGGGGAAACGCGCGCCGGATATAGGCGATCTCGGCCGCGACGTGCTGCGGGCTGCGGGTACGGTAGCGATGGCCGCCGACCGTCTGCGGCCAGAGGCAGAACGTGCAGCGGCTCTTGCAGCCGCGCCCCGTGTAGATCGAGACGTAAGGATGCTGCAGGTAGCCGATGAAGTAGTCCTCGATCCGGAGGTCGCGCTGGTAGACCTCCGAGACGAACGGCAGCTGGTCCATGTCCTCGAGGATCGCGCGCTCGCGGTTCGCGACCAGCGCGCCGTCGCGTCCGCGCCAGGTGATGCCGTCGACGTCGGCGAAGTCGCGGCCGTCGGCGATCTCCTTGATGGTGAAATCGAACTCGTTCCTCGCGACGAAGTCGACCGCGGGCGCGCCGCGCAGGCTCTCGTTCGGCTGCACGGCGACCTTCGCGCCCACCATGCCGATCCGCAGCGAGGGCTTGGCCTCCTTGAGCTGCTGCGCCACCTCGGCGTCCTTCGCGAAGGACGGCGTCGAGGTGTGGATGATCACCATGTCGCTGTCGCGCGCCGCCTCGATCACCGGCGCCATGCCGAGGCGCGCCGGCGGCGCGTCGATCAGCCGGCTGTCGGGGATCAGCGCCGCCGGCTGGGCGAGCCAGGTCGGGAACCAGAACGACTTGATCTCGCGTTTGGCCTGATAGCGGGATCCCGCGCCGCCATCGAACCCGTCGAAGGTGGGTGGCTGCAGGAACAGGGTCTTCATCAACGGTCTATCCTCAATTGGCCGAGTGCCAGGCCGGCCGGTCCAGAGCGGGCCGGTCGATCACGGGTCGTTCAAGCACGTGGTGCTCCAGCACCGGTCGCTCCAGCACCGGTCGCTCCAGCACCGGACGCTCCAGCACCGGTCGTTCGATCCCCGGGCGGTCGGCGGTGGGTCGCTCGGCGTGCCGGCGCGCCGAGAGTTCGGCTGCCCGGATGTTGCGGAGCGGATCCGTATGCAGCGTCCGGCCGCGCCACGCCACCCGGCTGCCGGCGTGGCTGGCGATGATCACCAGCAGCGTCAGCACGTCGCGGAGCGGCGCCACCCAGAACGGGGTGACGACGCGTCCGAGCAGCAGCCTCTCGATACGCGCGCCGGTGATCGCGCGCGCCGTCCAGGTCGCGGCGAACAGCGCGATCGTGAGCGGGGACAGGTCGGCGAGCACCGCGAGCGCCGCCCAGCCGATCGGCGCCTGCAGCGCCGACAGCGGATAGCCGAACGGCGCCTGGCTCCTGACCGTGCGGCCCCAGCGCAGCTCGTGCGAGAACAGCTCCGCGAACGACCGCTCGGTGACGCTGGTCGCCGGCACCGTTCCGGCCAGCGCGACCCGGAGACCGAGCGCCCGCACCTTGCGCCCGAGCACGGCGTCGTCGGCCAGATGCGGCGACAGGCTCTCGAAGCCGCCGATCGCGGCGAGCGTCGCCCGCTCGAGCGCCATCACCGCGCCGAGACAATCCTCCCGCCCGAGGCGGCGGCCCATCAGGGCGCCCGGCAGGAACGCCTGGTTGATCTGTGCCGCGCCGAGCAGGCGCCAGGCATCGGCCGACGCGGGCAGCCCGGTGTAGAGCGTGGTGACCAGCCCGACGCCCGCCTCGCCGAGCGGATCCGCCACCGCGCGCAGCATGTCGGGGGCGGCGTGGATGTCGGCGTCCGAGATGACCAGGACGTCGTGCCGCGCGTGCGGCAGCATGTTGATCAGGTTGTCGACCTTGCGGTTCGGCCCGTGCGGCGTCGGATCGATCACCAGCGTCATGTCGACGTCCGGGAAACGACGCTGCAGCCGCTCGACGACGCCGATCGCGGGGTCGTCGTGCCGCTGCACGCCGAACACGATCTGGAACGCCGGATGGTCCTGCGCGCAGACGCTGGCGAGCGCCTCCTCGAGCAGCGGCTCGTCGCCGTGCAGCGGTTTGAGCACCGACACCGGCCTCGATGCGGCTCGGTCGCTGCGCGCGTGGGCGTGCGCGGAGGCGTGGCGCGCGTCGGGGTGCGCGGAGGCGCTGTGCGCGTCGGCGTGCGCGGAGGCGCCCGCGCGACCGTGCACGCGGACGAACCGTCGCACGGCGAGGTTCGAGGCGGCCGACTGGACGCTCGACGCCACCGCGATCGCGGCCGGGAGGCTCGCCGCGAGAAGGGGTGCTGCGATCATCGGGTCGTCAGGGCCGCAGCTGTCCGTCGGACAGCGTCGTCACCTTGTGCCCGAGGCTCGCGATCAGCGCGTCCGCGCCGCCGCTCTCGAGCACGGAGCGGAAATCCGATCGCTGCACGGCGACGCGGCTGATCGTGCCGTCGACCAGCACGTCGACGGCGCGCCAGCCGGCTTCGGTCTGGTGCATCACGTAGTCGATCCGGGTCGCGTCGCCCGTCTGCGGCGTGATGCTGCTCTGGACGATCACGTCGTCGCCGGTCTGCCGCGTGCCCGGCACGACGGCGAAGCGATCGTCCGTGCCGTCGAAATTCGACACGTAGTTGGCGAGCGTGAACCGGCGGAACACGGCGAGCATCTTCTGCTGGGTGGCGGGCGGGATCTGCCCCCAGCTGAGCCCGACCGAGTTCTGCAGGATGGTCGCGAGGTCGAGCGACGCGTCGACCGCCGGCGCCAGGACCGCCGCCTTGGCCGCGGCGCCGCCATTGGTCGCCTCCATCCGCGCGAGGCCGGCATCGAGCGTCTCGATCGACGCCGCGGGCCCGGCACCCTCGCCGCGCGCGACGCCGGCGAGCAACGCGACCGAGGTCGCGGCGGCCAGGGGCATCGCCAGCGCGGACCTCAGCCGCATCAGGAACGCGCCCCCGAGACCGGCAGCAGCGTCGCGCGGCGGTCGCGGCCGCCCGCGCTGATGGCGCGCATGGCGGTGTCGGCGATGCTGGCGGCGTTGAGGCCGGCGTCGCGGATCTGGTTCGGGTGGCTGTCGTGGTCGATGAAGCGGTCGGGCAGCGCGAGCGGCCGCACCCGGACGGTGTCGAGCAGTCCGGTGGTCGCGAGGTGGTGCATGACGGCGGCGCCGA
The DNA here is from genome assembly GCA_965199345.1 of Acetobacteraceae bacterium. Classification (GTDB taxonomy): domain Bacteria; phylum Pseudomonadota; class Alphaproteobacteria; order Acetobacterales; family Acetobacteraceae; genus CAXTPV01. The sequence goes on along the minus strand of CBDARA010000002.1, from coordinate 2,843,544 downwards.
ACCCGCCGGCGGCGCCTTCCTCGACGGTCAGCAGCACGGCGTGGTGGCGGGCGAGCTGCTCGAGCAGCGCGGTGTCGAGCGGCTTGGCGAAGCGCGCGTCGGCGACCGTGGTCGACACGCCGCGGGCGGCGAGCTCGTCGGCGGCGCCGAGGCAGTCGGCCAGCCGCGTGCCGAGCGACAGGATCGCGACCGTGTTGCCCTCCCGCAGCACCCGGCCGCGGCCGAGCGCGAGCAGCTCGCCCCGCGCCGGCAGGGCGACGCCGGTGCCGTTGCCGCGCGGGTAGCGGAACGCGATCGGCCCGTCCTCGTAGGCGCAGGCGGTCGCGACCGCGTGCACGAGCTCGGCCTCGTCGGCCGGCGCCATCACCACCATGCCCGGCAGCGGCAGCAGGTAGTTGAGGTCGAACGACCCGGCATGGGTGGCGCCGTCGGCGCCGACCAGCCCGGCGCGGTCGATCGCGAAGCGCACCGGCAGGCCCTGCAGTGCCACGTCGTGCACCACCTGGTCGTAGGCCCGCTGCAGGAAGGTCGAGTAGATCGCGCAGACCGGCTTGAGCCCCTCGGTCGCCATGCCGGCGGCGAACGTCACCGCGTGCTGCTCGGCGATGCCGACGTCGAAGAACCGCTCCGGGAAGCGGCGCGCGAAGCGGTCGAGCCCGGTGCCGGTCGGCATCGCCGCCGTGATCGCGACCAGGCGCGTGTCGCGCTCGGCCTCGGCGATCAGCGTGTCGGCGAACACCCCGGTGTAGGAGGGCGGGCCGCCCGGCGCCTTGACCTGCTCGCCGGTGACCACGTTGAAGCGCGGCGTGACGGCGTGCAGCTTGTCGGCGGCGGCCTCGGCGGGGGCGTAGCCGCGGCCCTTCTGGGTGATCACGTGCAGCAGCACCGGCCCGTGCTCCTCGGCCTCGCGGAGGTTGCGCAGCACGGGCAGCAGGTGGTCGAGATTGTGTCCGTCGATCGGGCCCACGTAGTAGAAGCCGAGCTCCTCGAACAGCGTGCCGCCGGTGAGCATGCCGCGGGCGTATTCCTCGGCGCGCTTGGCGGTGCGCTCGATCTGGCGCGGGAAGCGCTTGGCCAGCCGCAGGCCGATCTCGCGCAGCGACAGGAACGAGCGCGAGCTCATCAGCCGGGTGAGATAGGCGCTCATGGCGCCGACCGGGGCCGAGATCGACATCTCGTTGTCGTTCAGCACCACGAGCAGGCGGCCGCTGCCGGGCGCGTCCTTGTCGCGGCCGAAGGTGTTGGCGCCGGCGTTGTTCATCGCCTCGTAGGCCATGCCGGCGGAGATCGAGCCGTCGCCGATCACCGCGATCACGTTGCGGTCGTGCTCGCCGCGGAGCGCGTGGGCGACCGCCATGCCGTGGCCGGCGGAGATCGAGGTCGACGAGTGGGCGGCGCCGAACGGGTCGTATTCGCTTTCGGCGCGACGGGTGAAGCCGGACAGCCCGCCGGCCTGGCGCAGCGTGCGGATGCGCGACCGCCGCCCGGTCAGGATCTTGTGCGGGTAGGCCTGGTGGCCGACGTCCCAGATCAGCCGGTCGCGCGGCGTGTCGAACACCGCGTGCAGCGCCACCGTGAGCTCGACCACGCCCAGCGACGCGCCGAGATGGCCGCCCGTCACCGACACCGCGTCCACCGTCTCCGCCCGCAACTCGTCCGCCACCTGCCGAAGCTGCTCGGACGACAGGTTCCGAAGATCGGACGGCATCGACACGCGGTCGAGAAGGGGGGTCGCAGGGCGTGTCGGCTTGGCGCCGTTCATGCCGGATGACTGCTCCATGCCCACCGCTCCCTGCCATTGACGTCGCCCGGCCCTTCGCGGACCGGCGCGAAGGTGGCGCGGCGCTGGCGACCGCCGCCTCCGCTCGATCGCTCCGCCGGGCCGGGCCCGGCGTCGCCACCTCGAACCGACATGGGGTGGACAGATAGTTCGTAACACGTCAGACCGCCATACCGCGGCCAACCCATGTGGTGTTTCAGCAACATCCCGGGTCGTGGCAGGCCCCCGCCCTACTGATCGGTTGTAAACCCGAGCGGTCCCACACCGATATACGTGTCGACGGTCTCATCCGTGAGTCCACCCCGCAGATCCTGGCGTGGGGCGACGCACCCGCGTCGTGCTGCTATTGCCGCCCTCCGAGGGCACGGGAGTTTACCAAAGTGGCTGTTCCGCTGTTGCAGGTCGTCAAGGTCGGCTCCTACGTCGTGAAGCAGCACCTGCTGCGCCGGAAGCGCTATCCGCTCGTGCTGATGCTCGAGCCGCTGTTCCGCTGCAATCTGGCCTGCAACGGCTGCGGCAAGATCGACTATCCGGACCCGATCCTGAACCAGCGCCTGTCCGTCGAGGACTGCCTCGGCGCGGTCGACGAGTGCGGCGCGCCGGTCGTCGCGATCGCCGGTGGCGAGCCCCTGCTGCATCGCGACATGCCGAAGATCGTTGCCGAGATCGTGAAGCGGAAGAAGTTCGTCTATCTCTGCACCAACGCGCTGCTGCTCGAGAAGAAGCTCGCCGACTACACGCCCGATCCTTATTTCTCCTTCGACGTCCATCTCGACGGCGACCGCGAGACGCACGACGGCGCGGTCAGCCAGGAGGGCACCTACGATCGCGCCGTCGCCGCCATCAAGCAGGCGAAGGCGCGCGGCTTCCGCCTGTCGATCAACTGCACGCTGTTCGACGGGGCCAACGCCGAGCGCACCGCACGCTTCTTCGACGACGTGATGGCGATGGGCGTCGACGGCATCATGACCTCGCCGGGCTACGCCTACGAGCGGGCGCCGGACCAGGCGCACTTCCTCAGCCGCCAGAACACCAAGCAGCTGTTCCGCGAGATCTTCAAGACGGGTCGCCGCAACGGCTCGAAATGGCGCTTCACGCAGTCGCCGCTGTTCCTTTCCTTCCTCACCGGCAACGAGACCTACCGCTGCACGCCGTGGGGCAAGCCGCTCCGCAACGTGTTCGGCTGGCAGCGTCCGTGCTACCTCCTCGGCGAGGGCTACGCACCGACCTACAAGGCGCTGATGGAGGAGACCGACTGGGACGCGTACGGCACCGGCAACTACGAGAAATGCGCCGATTGCATGGTGCATTCGGGCTACGAGACCACGGCCGTGATGGACGCGGTCAAGAGCCCGCTCAAGACGCTCAAGGTGGCGCTCCGCGGCCCCGAGCTCGAGGCGCCGATGGCCCCCGAGATCCCGCTCGAGCGTCAGCGTCCGGCCGAGTTCAACTTCTCGACCCACGTGCAGGCGAAGCTCGACGAGATCGCCGCGTCGGCGCCCGCCGACGGGCGCGGGTCGCGCCCCAAGGTCGTCGTGCGCCGCCGGTCCGAGGAAGCGCCGGTCGACGCGGCCGACTGACCGCCCGACCCGGGAGCCGGCACGGCTCCCGGGTCGAGCCGGCCTTTCCGTCCCACATCCCCGCCCGGTCGCGGGCACGCCGCTCCGGACGGATGTCTCCCTGGAGGCGGCGGTGAGCCTCGCGATCGGGGTCCTCGTCATCTTCGTGCTGATCGGCGTGAACGCGATCTTCGCGACCGGCGAACTCGCGCTCGTCTCGGTGCGCCGCGCCCGCCTGACCGAGCTCGCCGAGCGCGGCACCAAGGGTGCGGCGCGCGCGCGCACGCTCGCCGAGGATCCGCAGCGTTTCCTGCCGACCGTCCAGGTGGGCATCACGCTGGTCAGCGTGCTCGAGGGCAGCCTCGGCGGCGCCCAGTTCGAGGGCCGCCTCGCGCCGCTGCTCGCGCGCGTGCCCGTGCTCAGGCCGATCGCCGCCGAACTCGCCTTCGTGCTCGTGGTGATCGCCATCACGTTCCTGATGCTGGTGCTCGGCGAGCTGGTGCCGAAGCAGCTCGCGCTGTCGCGCCCCGAGACGCTGGCGATCCGGCTTTCCGGTCCGCTCGACCTCATGAGCCGGGTGACCGCGCCCGTGGTCTGGGTGCTCGGCCGGGCGTCGAGCCTGGTGCTGCACGTGATCGGCGCCGGCAAGCTCGCCCGCGAGGGGGTGAGCGAGGAGGAGCTGCGCGCGCTGCTGCACGAGAGCACCGAGGCCGGCGTGATCGAGCCCGAGGAGCGCGACATGATCGGCCGCCTGATGCGGCTCGCCGACAAATCCGTCCGCGCGATCATGACGCCGCGGCACGAACTCGCCTGGATCGAGCGCGGCGCCACGCGCGACGACATGGTCGCGACGCTGCGCGAGACGGGCCATTCGCGCCTGGTGGTCTGCGACGACGGACCCGACAACCCGGTCGGCGTGCTGCGCGGCAAGGACGTGCTCGACGCCCTGCTCGCCGGCGACACGCTCTCGATCGCCAGGCTGACGCGCGTCGCCGTGGTCCTGCCGGACACGATCGGCGCGCTCGACGCCCTCGATCGCCTGCGCGACGACCCGCTCGGCCTCGCCCTGGTGCTCGACGAATACGGCAGCTTCGAAGGCATCGTGACGGTCAGCGACGTGATGGACGCGATCGTCGTCGACGCGGTCGCGCCCGAGCCGGGCCTGTCGCCTGGCACCGAGGACGTCGACGTCCTGACCCTCGACGGCATGTCGCCCGTCGACGAGGTCAAGGAAAAGCTGCGCCTGCCCGACCTGCCCGCCGCCGGCAGCTACCACACGCTCGGCGGCCTGGTGCTCGCCCTGCTCCGACGGGTGCCGTCGGAAGGCGACCGCGTCGTCTTCGCCGGCTGGCTGTTCGAGGTCCTGGCGATGGACGGCCGACGCGTCGACCGCGTCAGGGCCAGCCGCCAGACCCTGGCCGAAGGCTGAGCGCGCGCGGGCACCCGACGCGCCGCCGAGCCCAAAATCGTCCCATCGAGGAGCATCCGAGTTGTCGTCGACCACCACCGATCGACCATCCGCGCGGGTGCGCCGGCTGCGGACCGGCGCGATCGCGCTGCTCGTGGTGGCGGGTTGCGTCAACTACATGGATCGCTCGGCGGTCGCGGTGGCGAACGGCCCGATCCGGGCCGATCTCGGGCTGTCGCTCGGCGCGATGGGCGTGCTGCTGTCCTCCTTCGCCTGGGCCTACGGCGTCGCGCAGATCCCGGCCGGCCTGCTGGTGGACCGCTTCGGACCCCGCCGCGTGCTCGGCCTCGGCCTCGTGCTGTGGTCGGCGGCCCAGGTCGCGAGCGCCTTTTCCCGCGGACTGCCCGGCTTCGCCGCCGCCCGCTTCGCGCTCGGGCTCGGCGAGTCGCCGATGTACACGGGCGGCACGCGCGTCTGCGCCGACTGGTACCCCGAACGCGAACGGACGATGCCGGTCGCCGTCTTCAACGCGTCGGCATCCCTCGGCCCGGCGATCGCGCCGGCGATCCTGACCCTGATCATGGCCGAGTACGGCTGGCGCGCGATGTTCGTGTCCATCGGCATCGCCGGCGTCGCCATCGCGCTCGCCTGGGTCGCGCTGTATCGCCCGCCCGCGGAGGCCCACCTGTCGGACGGCGAGCGCGCCGCCATCCGCGACGACGCGCCGGCGGCCGGAGCCGCGTCCGGCGAAGGCGCGCTCCGGCAGGCGTCGTCGATGCTCCGGCACCGCTCCACCTGGGGCATGATCCTCGGCTTCGCCGGCGTGATCTACATGACCTGGCTCTACGCGACCTGGCTGCCCGGCTACCTCCAGACCGCACGGCATTTCAGCGCGACCGAGGCGGGGCTGCTGAGCGCGATCCCGCTCACCGCCGGTTTCTTCGGCGCGCTCGCCGGCGGCATCGTCCCGGAGCGCCTGGGGCGACGCGGCCTCGACCCGCGCGCCGCCTGCCGCTGGTCGGTGATCGGCGCGATGCTCGGCACGGCGGCGCTGACGATCGCCGGCGCGCTCGCGCCGGGCGCCGTCGCGTCGATCGCGCTGCTCTCGGGCGGCGTGTTCCTCGCCAATCTCGCGTCGAGCGCCGGATGGGCGCTCGGCGCCGTCATGGCCGCCCCCGCCCGCGTCGGCACGCTCGAGGCCATCCAGAACGTCGGCGGCTCGCTCGGCGGCGCACTCGCGCCGCTGCTCACCGGCTTCGCGGTGGAGGACACGGGCTCGTTCCTGCCCGCCTTCGCCGGCGCCGCCGCGCTGTCGGTGCTCTCGGCCGTCGCCTACTGGGGCCTGGTGCGGGACCCGGTCGGGTAGATGCGTCGGGGGCCGGAGCGCCCAAGACAGCGGCCTTGACGGATGGGATCCAAGGCCCCGGGCCCTTGGCGCCGGACCCCTTTGCGCTTGCGCAAAGGGCACCCGTCCAGGGCAGAGCCCCGGCCTTCCCGCCCTCACGCCCCCACCCGGATCAACGTCGCCGCGGCCGCCACCGCGCCCAGCGACAGCGCGACCGCGAACGTCGCCACGGCGGGCCAGCCGCCGGCCTGCCAGACCGTGCCGCCGAGCGAGCCGAGCACGCTCATGCCCCCGTAGAAGGCGAACAGGTAGAGCGCGGACGCGTGTCCCTTGCCGTCGCGGCCGACGCGCCCGACCCAGGCGCTGGCGACCACGTGCGCCCCGAAGAAGCCGAATGTCAGCACCGCGATGCCGACCACCACCAGAGGCAGCGGCCGCGCGGCGGTCAGCAGCAATCCTGCCGTCAGCAGCGAGGCCGCGCCGAGCAGCACGCGCCCGCGCCCGAGCCGGTCGGCGAGGCGTCCGCAGACGGCCGAGCCCGCCATGCCGAACACGTAGACGCCGAAGATGAGGCCGAGCTCGGTCTGGTCGAGCCGGTAGGGCGGCGCGATCAGCCGATAGCCGGCGTAGTCGTAGACGGTCACGAACGGGCCGACGAGCAGGACCGCGACCGCCATCAGCAGCAGGATCGCCGGCCGTCGGAGCAGCGTCGCGAACAGGCTGGCGTGGAAGGCGAAACCGCCGCCCGGAGCCGGCCGGAAATTGCGGGACCGCGGCAGCAGGACCACGAAGGCGATTGAGGCGGCGAGGCCGAGCAGGCTCAGCACCGCCATCGCCGCGCGCCAGCCGGCGTCATCGGCGACGAAGCCGGCGATCAGCCGGCCGGTCATGCCGCCGAACGCGTTGCCGGCGACGTAGAGCCCCATCGCGAAGCCGAGGCCGGCGGGATGCATCTCCTCGGCGAGGTAGGTCATCGCGACCGCCGGCACGCCGCCGGCGACCACGCCCTCGAGCAGCCGCAGCGCGAGCAGCGTGTGCCAGTCGGGCGCGCCGGCGGCGAGCAGGTTCACGACCGCCGAGCCGAACAGCGACCCGGCCATCACGTTCTTGCGTCCGAACCGCTCCGACAGGATCCCGGCGGCGAAGATCGAGACCGTCATGACCGCGGTCGCGACCGAGAGCGACAGCGAGCTGACCGCCGGCGTGACCCGGAACGCCGCCGAGAACAGCGGCATCAGCGGCTGCACGCAGTACAGGAGGGCGAAGGTCGCGAAGCCGCTCGCGCCCATCGCCGCCGCGGCGCGCCGGTAGGCCGGGCTGCCGAGCAGGATAAAGGCGCCGGTCACGTCGCGATGTCCGGTCGCGGTCCCTCCCGCGCGCTCGCCGATCGCCGCGCCGTCCGGCACCGGTCTGCCCGTCGATCGCTCCGACATCGGCTCGTCGTCTCCGCCTGGGGGGGGGGGCGTTTGCCCCGATGGGGTGCGCCCGGTAGGTTGCCGCCGCAAGCGCGGCCATGCTCGTCCGTGCCCGCCCACGCCCGGAGCGCCCGTGACCCATCTGCCGCTGCTCAGCCTGATCACGTTCCTGCCGCTCGTCGGCGCGCTCGCCGCGCCGCTCGTGGGTGCTGCGCACGCGCGCACGCTCGCGGTCGCGACGAGCGTCCTCGTCTTCGTGCTCGTGCTCGTGGTGTGGGCGGGCTTCGTGCCCGGTGGGGGCTTCCAATTCCAGGACCGCGCCGCCTGGCTGCCGGGCACCGGCGCGTCCTACCATGTCGGCGTCGACGGGGTGAGTCTCGCGCTCGTGCTGCTCACCACCTTTCTCACCCCGTTCTGCCTCGTCGCCGGCGGCGGCACGGCGGGCGAGGCGCGGCCGGTCGCCTGGGCCGCGATCGTGCTGCTGTTCGAGACGGCGTTGCTCGGGATCTTCCTTTCGCTCGATTTCCTGCTGTTCTACCTGTTCTACGAGGCGGTGCTGATCCCCTCGACGATGATGATCGGGATCTGGGGCGGCTTCGGCCGCGCGCGGGCGGCGCTCAAGTTCTTCCTGTTCACCTTCACCGGCTCGCTGTTCATGCTGCTCGCGCTGATCGCGATGTGGACGACGGCCGGCACCACCGACATGCCGACGCTGATGACCACCAGTTTCGGCCCGGTCATGCAGGGATGGCTGTTCGCCGCCTTCGTCGCCGCGTTCGGCGTGAAGCTGCCGATCTGGCCGCTACATTCCTGGCTGCCCGACGCCTATGGCGAGGCGCCGCCTGGGGGGCTCATCCTGTTCGCCGGCGTGCTCGGCAAGGCGGGCGGCTACGGGCTCTACCGGTTCGCGATCCAGATGCTGCCGGACGCGTCGGCGCATGCGGCGCCGCTGATGATCGCGTCCGGGCTGATCGCGATCTCGTACGCGGCGATCGTCGCCTTCGCGCAGACCGACATGCGCCGGATGATCGCTTACTCGTCGTTCTCGCACATGGGCGTGGTCGCGGTCGGGCTGTTCACGCTGACCGCGGAGGGGATCGACGGCGCCTTCTTCCAGATGATCGCGCACGGCGTGATCATCGCCGGTCTGTTCTTCACGGTCGCGATCCTCGAGCGCCGCACCGGCAGCGGCCGGATCGCCGACTACGCCGGCGTCGCCCGGCGGATGCCGATGCTGGCCGTGCTCGCGATGCTGTTCACGATGGCCAATCTCGGCCTGCCCGGCACCGGCGGCTTCGTCGGCGAACTGATGGTGGTGATCGGCGCCATCCGGCTCGGGACGGTCACCGCGCTGTTCGCCGCCGCCTCGATGGTGCTCGGCGCGCTCTACATGCTGGTGATGTTCCGTCGCGTCATGTTCGAGACCGTCGGCGGGCGCGTGCGCGAGATCGTGCGCGACCTGCAGCCGGCCGAGTGGGGCATCCTGGTGCCGCTCGCCCTTGTCGTGATCTGGATGGGCGTGCACCCGACGAGCTTCTCGGGCCTGTTCAACAGTGAGGTCACGACCTTCGCGCAGCAGCGGCTGCCGAACGAGAACTTCACCGCGCTCGCGCCGCGCGCGCCGGCGGTGCTCGCCGACGCGCGCTGAGCGAGGGTCCGGGGCGACGCGCCCCGTACCATCGCTCGGTCTCAGACCGCGGGCGGGTTGCGCTCGGCGAAACCGGCCTGGTGCCAGTAGGGATAGGGCGCCGGGCGATGGCTCACCTTGTCGAGCCGGGCGACCTGGTCGGCCGTGAGGTTCCAGCCGACCGCGCCGAGGTTCTGGCGCAGCTGCTCCTCGTTCCGCGCGCCGATGATGACGTTCGAGACCGTCGGCCGCTGCAGCAGCCAGTTCAGCGCCACCTGCGGCACGGTCTTGCCGACCTCGTCGGCCACCGCGAACAGCGCGTCGATCACGTCGTAGAGGTAATCGTCCGGGATCTGCGGTCCCATGTCGGCCGTCTTGTGCAGCCGCGAGGTTTCGGGGAGAGGTTGGCCGCGGCGGATCTTGCCGGTGAGGCGTCCCCAGCCGAGCGGGCTCCACACCACCGCGCCGACGCCCTGATCGACGCCGAGCGGCATCAGCTCCTGCTCGTAGTCGCGGCCGACGAGCGAATAGTACGCCTGATGCGCCACGTAGCGGGACAGGCCGTAGCGGTCGGACACCGCGAGCGACTTCATCAGGTGCCAGCCGGAGAAGTTCGAGCAGCCGATGTAGCGGATCTTGCCGGCGCGTACGAGGTCGTCGAGCGCGCCGAGCGTTTCCTCGACCGGCGTCTTGGCGTCGAAACCGTGCAGCTGGAAAAGGTCGATGTAGTCGGTTCCGATCCGCCGCAGCGAGGCCTCGACGGCCTCCATGATGTGGAAGCGGGACGAGCCGACGTCGTTCGGCCCAGGGCCGCTGCGGAACGTCGCCTTGGTTGAGACGATCACCTTGTCGCGACGGCCTTTGATCGCGTGGCCGAGCACCTTCTCGGACAAGCCGTCCGAGTAGATGTCGGCGCTGTCGAACATGGTGAGCCCGGCATCGAGGCAGATGTCGACGAGACGGGTCGCCTCGTCGCTCTGCGTCGAGCCCCAAGCCTGGAAGAACTCGTTCGAGCCGCCGAACGTGCCGGTGCCGAAGCTGAGCACGGGTACGCTGAAGCCCGAATGACCGAGGCGGCGGGATTCCATCGAGAACACTCCTGTCGATGCGTCCGAGTGGGTGTCAACGCGTCGGTCCCGCCGACGATGTGGTCGCACGCACAATAATCGGTGATCGTGCGCGGCCCGGGCCGGTCGCCGGCTCGACCGACGCGGCTGCCATTTCGACAAAGCTCCTTGTCGTTTCCTCGGCAGATCGAGCCCTCGAACAACGGTCCTGCGCCCATCAGGATCTCTCGACCGCGACGCAACCGCTCGCCCCTTCGCTCTTTCCGGCCGCATGGACAGACCGCTCATCGAGCCCGGCGTGGCACAGGTCAACGACGAGCTCGAGGTCGGCTTCGATGCCGATTTCGAATATCGCTGGTCGGTGGCGGAGCGGTTCGGTCGCGCCTTCCTGCTCGTCGTCATGCTCGCCGGGATCGCCGGCGTGCTCGGGAGCGGCCCGCTCGACCACGCGTCGATCGGGACGGTCGCGTCGGGCGGCCGCGTCGACTACCAGCCCGTTGCGCGTTACGGCACCACGACGCAGATCACCGTGCACCTGCCGCCTGGCGCGACCTCGTTCCGGATCGGCAGCGCCTTCATCGAGCCCCTCGGCCTCGCGACCATCCTGCCGCAACCGCTCCGCGCCGTGCCCGAAGGCGGCGGCATACGGCTGTTCTTCCCCGGCGCACCCACGGGGCAGGCGAGCCTGGTGCGGTTCAAGGGCAAGCCGTCGGTCGCCGGCGTGGTGCCGGTGAGCGTCGAGATCGGTGCCGGGATCGTCCGCCGCTGGCGCGAGATCGTGCTGCCATGAACGTCGTCCTTCGCGCCGGCGCGGCGTATGTCATCCTGCTGTTCGCCTTCCGCCTGGTGGGCCGGCGATCGACCAGCAACCTCGCCCCGTTCGACCTCATCGTGCTCTTCATGCTCGCCGGCTCGATGATCGGCGCGGTGATCGGCGACGACCATTCCATGGTGGCGGCCGTGAGCGCGATCTCGACGATCGGCCTCATGCACATCTCGGTGTCCTGGCTGAAGGTCCGGTCCGACCGGTTCGGGCGACTGGTCGACGGCACGCCGGTGGTGGTGTTCGAGCATGGCGAGTGGCACGAGCACCGGATGGCGCGACTTCGGATCGAGAAAACCGACGTCATGGCGGCCGCCCGCGGTCGCGGCCTGCTCGGCATCAACCAGGTGCGCTACGCGGTGGTCGAGCGCAGCGGCACGATCTCGATCATCGAGGAAGAGAACTGACGGGTCGCGTCGTCCCGACGGGCGGCCCGATCCGCTTCGCCGACGGACCGGTTCGGCAGACGCGACGGGCCGAGAGCATGATCCGATCGAACGGGATCGTCCGATCAGATCAAAATTCTCTCTGCCCATGAAGAGGGAGCACGTCCATCGGCTCTCGAGCCGATCGTGCTCTAGCAGGCTGCTGAAAAACTCCTCGCGGATGGTCGTTGATCGTGATTCGCTGCGGTTGCAGCGGAGAGCGGCGATGCGGGGCGTTGACGAGCAGACGGGTGCCTTGTTCAGCTACGTGAGTTGCGAGGCGCGGGTGCCGCCTGACCACCCGTTGCGACTGATCCGCGCCGTGGTCGACGAAGCGCTGGACGTGCTGTGGCCGGAGTTCGACGGGCTCTATGCCCGGGTCGGGCGCCCTGGCATCGCGCCGGAGAAGCTGTTGCGGGCGCTGCTACTGCAGGCGTTCTATTCCATCCGCTCCGAACGGCAGCTGATGGAGCAGCTGGACTATAACCTGCTGTTCCGCTGGTTCGTCGGGCTGTCGATGGACGCGCCGGTATGGGATGCGAGCACGTTCAGCAAGAACCGCGACCGCCTGCTGGCGGGCGATGTGGCACAGCGCCTGCTGGCCGCCGTGGTCGCGCAGCCTCGGATCGAGGCGCTGATGTCCAACGAGCATTTCTCCATCGACGGCACGCTGATCCAGGCCTGGGCCAGCCACAAGTCGTTCCAGCCGAAGCCCGGCTCTGACGCCGAGCCGCCCGCCGGCAATGACCCAGGCGCGCCGCCCGCGGGCCGCAACGCCGAGCGCAACTGGCGCGGCCAGACGCGCAGCAACGAGACGCACGCCAGCACCACCGACCCCGATGCCCGGCTGGCGCGCAAATCGAACGGACAGGCCAGCATCATGGCCTATGCCGGCCACGTGCTCATGGAGAACCGCAACGGGCTCGTCGCCCATAGCTGCCTGACCCACGCCATCGGCACGGCCGAACGCGACGCGGCTCTGGCCCTCGTGGACAGGATGGCGCCGGCCCGGAGGATCACGCTGGGTGCGGACAAGGGCTACGACGTCGCGGGCTTCATCGCCGCCCTGCGGACGCGCCGAGTGACACCGCATGTTGCGGTCGACGGGCGCGTGTCGAAGTTGGGCGTGCGACGTGGCTCGGGCGTGGACGCACGCACGACGCGCCACGCGGGCTACGCCGCAAGTCAGCGCGTGCGCAAACGGATCGAGGAGGTGTTCGGCTGGATCAAGGGATCCGCCGGCTTGCGGCAGACCAGGCATCGCGGCCGTGAACGGGTCGGCTGGCAATTCGACCTGACGGTCACCGCCTACAACCTCATCCGACTGCCAAGGCTGCTGGCCCCCGCGCCCGCATGACGACCGCGACACCCAGCCGACAGCGCCGAACGGCGTTGCTCGCCACAGCTCACATGCAAAAGCGGCCGCCGCCCAGCAAAAGAAAGCCGGACAGAGATGATCATCCTCAACGGTCGGCTTTCTTCAGCAGCCTGCTAGGACATGACAAGGATGCGCCCCCAGCGCGGCGAGACGGTTAGCGTGCATTGACCGGCCAGGACCGCGAACTGAGCGTCTGCATTCAGGACGTCAGTCGCCTGCGTCATCTCTGGGATCTCAAGCGTCATCTGCGCCTCCGTCTCCGACGCGTTCACCACCACGACGATCGCGCCAGGGCCGCGGCCGCGACTAAACCCGAACTGCTCCGATGCGAGGTGAAGCTGCACGTAATCGCCTGAGCGGAGCGCCGCGTGTCGGTGCCGAAGCCCGATTAGCTGTTTGAGGACGCGAAACAGGTCCGGGTGCGCGGCTGTCGTGCGCATGATCTCGGGCCGCAACGCCGGACGCAGCGCCGTGTCTGACGTCGGCGTCCGCTGTCCGGCAATGCCCCATTCGCTTCCGTAATAGATAGAGGGAATGCCGGGCATGGTCATGAGCAGGATGTAAAGTGGATAGAGAAACGCCGGAACAGCGAGACTGCTCGCGACACGATCGACGTCGTGGTTGTCCGCAAAGCTATACAGATCGAGACCGCGATAGATGCCATCTGCGCCGAACTGCCGATCCAGCGTGTAGGCGATCTCGAAATAGTTCTTATCGTTGTGGCTGGACCACAGTCCCTTGTAGGCCTCGTAGTTTGTGGTGGAGGACAGGGCTTCGGAACCCACCCATTGCCGGTAGTCACCGTGGACCACTTCGCCCATGAGCCAGAAATCCGGCCGTATGGCGCGGCAATGCGCAGCGAGTTCGCTTCTGAACGCAGGGACGAGCCTATCGGCCGCATCGAGGCGCAGTCCGTCAACGTCGAACCGGTCGATCCAGTCGTCGACTGCGTCAAAAAGGTGGCGTCTGACCTCCGGATTGCAGAGATTCAATTTTACAAGGTCATAGTGACCCGCCCAACCCTCGTAATGGAACGCGTCGCCGAAAGGGCTGCGGCGTGAGAAGTCGAGGTGATACCAGCCGCAAAAGGGCGAAGCTTCGCCGTTCCTGAGCACATCCTGGAAAGCGGGAAAGTCCCGCCCCGTATGGTGGAACACAGCGTCAAGCACGAGGCGCATCCCGCGCCCGTGCAAGGCGCGGCTGAAAGCGGCGAAGTCCTCGTCATCGCCAAGGCGACGATCGATGTGAAAATAGTCGACGACGTCATAGCCATGTGACGACGATTGCAGCACGGGTCCGAGTAGCAGCGCGTCAACGCCAAGTTCTCCCAGGTGGTCCAGCCAACCTTCAAGGTCGCGAAGACGGTGCGTAACGCCCTCGTCGGAAAGTCGAGATGGGGCGTCCAGACATCCGAGCGGAAAAAGGTGATAGAAGACCGCGTTTTTGGGCCAATAAAAATCCGTCATCTTCGCCTCTAATCCTACCGGTAGGTATACGTGTAGTGCAAGTCAAATCCCTTCCAGGCGCTCGGCCGCTCAAGAGTAGATGCCGTGACTGAACTGATGGACGATGTCGTGCCGCAGCCGGTCGGTGATGGTGATCTCGCCGTCGAGCTGGAGGGCAATGTAGCTGTTCAGGACGCCGACTAGCGAGACGGCGTATCGCCGTTGCCGACCGCGCAGGTTGCCGTGCTCGTTGACCGCTGCCGTGAATACGCCTTCCAGCAAGGCCTGCCGGCGAGCGTAGTGTTGCACGGCGACAGCACGGGCAGGGCTCTGCCGCGGAGCGAAGTAAAGCGCCAGCTCCAAACCATAGCCTTCTGGCTCCTTCGTAGCGAAATCGATGTAAGTCGCTGCGACACGATCAAGCGTTTTTTGCAGGTCACCCTCGTAGATGGCGGCCTCGGCAATCTCGCAATCCAGTTTGGCCGCGTATTCGGAAAACAACGCTTCCAGCAGGCCCTGCTTGCTTCCGAAGAAGTGGTAGAGCGTCGGCTTCGTTACTCCGGTCGCGAAGGCGATCTCCTGGACGCCAACACCCTCGTAGCCCCGGCTGGCGAATAGCAGGAGGGCTGCGCGAAGGAGGGCTGAACGGGTGTCCATGAAGCTGAGTATACCAAACGGTATACGTGGGTTGTCAATCGAGCGTGCTCATGATCAAGCAATCCTGCAAAGGGCGATTCCAGACCTGGGACAAGTGGGCTGAAGTGTCGGGGACGGCGCAGGGCGCTCTGGTTGTCTGACAGGATGTGTGAACGAAATTGCCGTCCGGCTGAACTGCAGTTCCGGTTCCGCTGCCGCCAGCCCCCTTTTGCGGATGACATACGCTGTCATAATCAGCCGTTCAGGCGCGCTGCGTCCATGGCCCGGATGTCGGCCAGGCTTTGCGCGACTGTCCGTTCAGCGAGCAGGTCTAGAAGGGCGTGTTCGGCCTGGTCGGCCAACGACGTAAAGAACGCCTCGATGTTCAAACCTCTCCATCAAGCGCTCTATCACGAGGCGACCGGGCTGGTCGACGGCGCTGGTGATGGCAATGGTCATGACAGTCTTCGTTCGTTCAGTTAAAGCGGAAACCGGAAATTGCAGTGGCGAGGACGTCCTCGGCGTAGACGTGCGCGCCCGAACCCTCGGCCGCGCCTGCCGCCACCATCAGCGGTAGCAGGTGCTCCTCCTTGGCCGGCGGGTGCGCGAAGCGTGCGGACGGCGCTTCGGCCCAGTGGGCCAGCCGGTCAGCGCGCTGCGTGTCGTCGAGCGCCATGCTTTCGGCCAACCACGCATCGAATGCGCGCGAGCCCAACGTTGAGCGCGGATCGCCATAGGCTCGCATGTTATGGAAGCTCATCCCCGAGCCCAGAATCAGCACACCCTCGTCGCGCAGCGGCGCTAGCGCGCGACCCGCGGCGATATGCAGAGCCGGATCGAGACGGTCCTCCACCGACATCTCCACGATCGGCACATCGGCATAGGGAAAGGCCACCTTGAGCGGCACGAAGACGCCGTGGTCGAGCCCCCGTACCGGGTCTATCTGCGCCTCAATCCCGCCTGCGCCGAGCAAGGCGGCGGCCCTTGCGGCCAGAGCAGGAGCGCCAGGGACGTCGTAGCGCAGCTCATACGTGTGCGGCGGGAAGTTGTAGTAATCGTAAATCAAGGGCGGGCGCTCGGCCCCAGTCAGGGCGAGGCCCTTCGTCTTCCAATGGCCGGACACGACCAGAATGGCTTTTGGGCGCTCCGGCAAGGCTGCGGGAAGTCCGCGCAGGAAGCTCGCCATACCGGTCCAGATTCCCTGGGGATCGTCCACGAAGAAGCATGGGCCACCCCCGTGCGGGATGAAATAAGTCGGCTGACGGGTCATCGATGCTCTCCGTTCGGTCACTGCGGGACAGTCGGTCGAACGACCCTGGTTCCGATGTCGCCCATGCCCCGTGGGCGACGCTGTTGGCGACGCGGCCAAGTGTGGCCACTGCAGTCTCGATCGTCACCCACACGTCGGGCATCGCAGCGAAGCGGCTGGCTATCAAATCCACCGTCGCTTGCTTGGCGCTGACGCTACCCGGCGCCGGTGTTGCGGCGCTCACTTGGTGGTTAATGTAGTCCGGAGCAAACAACGCGGCAAAGGCTGGTAAGTCGTGGCCCAACAAGGTGGCCGCAAACCGTCCGCCATGCAGAGGCCATCACCGTCCTGCGCCGAAGCGGACGTTGCGAGAGCGTTGCCGGCGAAACCCAGTCCCGCCAAGACTTACCGCCGTTTCACGCGACAGCCTCCGCCTGCAACGTCGCCAGAAAGCGATCCGGCTGGCCATACAGCATCTCGTGCGGCAAGCGTCCGTACGCCTGACCAATTTGTACAAGAAACGATGGAAAGCCATGAAGCGCATATTTTTCCATAAGCCTACGCGTTTGCTGGATATGCTGGTCGACGGCCACATCCTGCAACGCTGCAGCGAACGCCACGGCATCAAGGCCGATCGAACCTGCAATGTCAGTCAGAACCTGATCCTGAACGACCCGTCGTCCGTCGACGTAGTGCGCCCGCTGGATGGCGGACATCATTGCCAAGCCCTGCCCGCTCCGAAGCTGATCCGCCGCGAGGATGGCCGCGACCGTCGGCCGTGAATGCCAGATGGTGACCGGGTCGACAAGCAGGCCGTCCAGGTAGGCGGACCCGAAAATTTGGCCGGTGAGCTCGGCGATGCGGTCATCTGTTGACCGCATCATGCGGCGCTTGGCGTCCGGCGCATGGATCGGCTGATCCCACAGCCCGCCGCCGTGCAACATAACCGGAATGCCGCCGGCCACGGCTGCCTCCACCAGCGGCTCGGCCGCATAACACCAGCCGCAGAGCGGGTCGTGGACATAGTGCAGGACAGGTGCCGACATCAGCGAATTCCGTATCTTGTGCGTTGGGATCGAGGGCGGCCGCACGCCGCACTCGCGAAAGTCAGGCCTGCATTAGGCTGCCTGGAGCGCCTTGCGGACGCTTTCGGCCAGGGGCGTGGTGGGGCGTCCGATCAGGCGGCTGAGATCGCGGCCGTCGTCGAACAGGGCGCCTTGGGCCGCGCCCGCGTCGCTGTCCGAGAGCAGTCCCGCCAAGCCGGGCGGCAGGCCGGCGCCCAGCAGCGCGGCCTTGAAGTCCGCCTCCGGCATGTCATGGTAGCCGATCTCGCGGCCCGCCTGACGCGACACCTCCGCGGCCAGCTCGGTCAACGTGTAGGCCGTGTCGCCGGCGAGCTCGTAGATCCGGCCGGCCTGGTCCTCGGCGGAGACAAGCACGGCGGCGGCGGCCTCGGCGTAGTCGGCTCGGGCGGTAGAGGCAATGCGCCCTTCGCCGGCCGCCCCTATCAGCGCGTCATGCGCCAGGGCCGCCGGCACGCTGGCCATGTAGTTCTCGGTGTACCAACCGTTGCGGAGCAGCACGGACGGCATGCCCGACCGGGTCAGCAGGGCCTCGGTCTGGCGGTGATCCTCCGCCAAGCCGAGCGGCGAGCGGTCGGCGTGCAGCACGCTGGTGTACACGATCAGCGACACGCCGGCCGCTTGAGCCGCTTCGACCACGTTGCGGTGTTGCGGCACTCGGCCCTCCATGGCGCTTGAGGAGATGAACAGCAGCCGGTCGACACCGGCGAACGCCGACCTTAGCGAAGCGGGATCGTTGTAGTCGGCGCTGCGAGTCTGAACGCCCTGTTCCCTCAGGCGCCCCGCTTTCGCTTGAGGGCCGTCTTCGCCGTTGCGAACCGTGCCGGCGATCTCGGCCGCTTGGGTGGTCTTGAGCAGCGCTTCGATGACGAGAGCGCCAAGCTGGCCGGTAGCGCCGGTGACGAGGAGGCGAGGCGAAGTTGATGCAAACATGGCAGGTCCCTTTCTGGGCCTCTTTCGAGACGAGGTATTGATTAAGGACCGCAGTCGCGCGATGTAAGGAGGCATGATTTCCTCCCCAGGTGACCTGGAAGTACCCTCTCCAACTAAGGACGGGCCGCCACTCGGTTCGGTGTTCGACGCCTGGCAGCACATGGGCTTCGACGCAGCGGCCTGTCCGGTGCGCAATGTGCTTGACCGTATTGGCGACAAATGGACCCTGCTGGCATTGGTCGCGCTGGCGCCGTGCCCGCGGCGCTTCAGCGAACTGCATCGCGCCATCCCGGACATCTCCAAGCGCATGCTGACCCAGACTCTGCGCGAACTGGAACGCGACGGGCTGGCGAACCGGCAGGTGTTCCCGACCAAGCCGCCTAAGGTTCAGTATAGCTTGTCGCCGCTCGGCCAGTCCGTGCTGAGACCGCTGGCTGCCCTGGTTGAATGGGCCGAAGAAAGCTACGGCGCCATCCGCGATGCCCGCCGGCGGTTCGACGCTGCTCCAAGCGAGATGCAGGCGCCCTGACGGCGTGTAGCGTGCCAGGGTGAACCGGCTTCGAGGTTCAGGACACCCTAGTAGCCGCTTTGGGCACTTGATTGTTGTCCTGAAGCAATGGTGTTGGCGCCGTTTTGACACGCCAACCCGGCACGCCTCGCCGCATTTCTATGCAGTCGTGCATCCAATGCTTGAGAAGAAGCTGAGGTGAGTTTGGATTCTCCCGAGACGACGTCCCGGTTGCTTCGCTTACCGTCCCGCAAACCAGGGTTTGCCGGACGATAGCCTGATCACCAGAGTCTATCCTTCTTTGCCGGTAGCGGCCGGCATGTTGATGTAGTCGGCGGCCAGCGGCGACAGCGGAGCATAGCCGAGAAGCATGGGACCGTCGCGGAAGTTGTCTCGGAACACTGGCTTTGTGCGGCATACATCTGCAACAGGAAAGTGCCCGGCCCGCTTGAGGAGCGGCGGCGGTCGCGGAACTACTAAGTTGGGGTTCCGGTAGCAGCGGAACCAAGAATGCATTTCGCAGGATTGGCGGCATAGCCCCCGCTCCCGACGCAAGCAGACCCCATCGGTGTGGCGAAGAAGGCCGTGCCCTACCAGATCCACACGATACTGACCGACAACGGCATCCAGTTCTGCCATCCGCCGCGCTACCGATCCGGCCCGACTGCTCGGTACAGCATGCATCTGTTCGACCGCGTTTGCCGGGACAACGGCATCGAGCATCGCCTGACGAAACCCAATCACCCCTGGACCAACGGTCAGGTCGAGCGGATGAACCGAACGCTCAAGGAGGCCACCGTCAAACGCTACCACTACGAGAGCCACGAGCAGCTCGAAACGCATCTGCAGTTGTTCGTGGATGCCTGTAACCACGCACGTCGGCTGAAGACCCTGCGAGGCCTGACACCCTACGAATACGTCTGCTCGATCTGGACGGAAGAGCCGGATCGATTCAGGATCAACCCGTCACACCACATTCCGGGACCATACACCTAGATGTCCAGCTCCTGCGTCGCCACCGTGCGGGCGCGTGCCTGGATGAATGCGAAGCGCAGTTCCGGGCGGCGGCCCATCAGGCTGTCCACCAGCACGTTGGTTTCCGGCAGCTTCTCGTTCGGCGCGTCGACCCGGAGCAGCGTCCGGTGGGCCGGGTCCATCGTGGTGCGCTTGAGATCGCCGACCGGCATCTCGCCGAGACCCTTGAAGCGGCTCACCTCCACCTTGGCGCCCGGCTTGAAGTCGCGCTTGCGGCGGCGCTCGAGATCGCCGTCGTTCATCGCGTAGACGGTCTTGCCGCCGTGCACGAGCCGGTAGAGCGGCGGCTGCGCGAGGAAAAGGTGGCCGTCGCGGACCAGCGCCGGCAGTTCGCGGTGGAAGAACGTCATCAGCAGCGACGCGATATGGGCGCCGTCGACATCGGCGTCGGTCATGATGATCACCCGCCCGTAGCGGAGGCGGGCCGGCTCGTAGCGTTCGCCGGCGCCGCATCCGAGCGCTTCGACGAGGTCGCGAAGCTCGGCGTTGTGGCGCAGTTTCTCGGTGCTGGCGCTGGCGACGTTCAGGATCTTGCCGCGGAGCGGCAGGATCGCCTGGGTTTCGCGGTTGCGCGCCTGCTTGGCGGAGCCGCCGGCGCTGTCGCCCTCGACGAGGAAGATCTCGGTCTCGGCGGCGTTCTCGCGCGTGCAGTCGGTGAGCTTGCCGGGGAGGCGGAGCCGTCGGGTCGCGCTCTTGCGCGGCGTGTCCTTGAGGTCGCGGAGGCGTTTGCGCTCCTCGGCGCGTTCGATCACGTGGGCGAGGATCGCGTCGGCCTGCGCCGGGTGACCGGCGAGGAAATGGTCGAACCGGTCGCGTATCGCCCCCTCGACCAGGCGCGCCGCCTCGGGCGAGGTGAGCTTCTCCTTGGTCTGGCCCTGGAATTGCGGATCGCGCAGGAACAGCGAGAGCTTGGCGGCGACCGTCGCGATCACGTCCTCGGCGGCGACGAGGGCGGCGCGCCGGTTGTTCCGGTGCTCGCCCCAGGCGCGAAGGCCCTTCAGCAGGGCGGTCCGGAAACCGGCCTCGTGCGTGCCGCCCTGCGGCGTCGGCACGGTGTTGCAGAACGAGTGGAGGAAGGCGGCGGGCGCTTCCCGCGGCTGACCGGCGTCGTCGGTGAGCTGGCCGGTCTCGGCGTCCGGGTCGCGCCAGCAGAGCGCCCACTCGACGCGGCCGGTCTCGCGCCCGTCCGCACCGGTCGGCAATTTCGTGTCCGCCGACCAGAGTTCGGCGACCCGCCCGTCCGGCCCGATCTCGTCGGCGAGGCTGTCGCCGAGGCCGCCGGGAAAGTGGAGCGTCGCCTCGTGCGGCACGCCGCGCGCGGCCGGGCCGCCGACCAGCGCGGGATCGCAGCGCCAGTGCAGCGTGACGCCGCGGAACAGGAACGCCTTTGAGCGGCACAGCCGGTAAAGCCGGGCCGGATCGAAATGCAGTGCCGGCCCGAAGATCGAGGGATCGGGGCGGAACCGCACCGAGGTGCCGCGGCCGCGCGCGTTGCCCACCCGGGCGAGCGGTTCGACCGGCAGACCCGCCTCGAACGCGGCGCGCCACAGCCCCTTGTCGCGCGACACCTCGACCTCCAGGCGGGCCGAAAGCGCGTTGACCACGGAGGAGCCCACGCCGTGCAGGCCTCCCGAGGTCTGGTAGGCGCCGCCGCCGAACTTGCCGCCCGAATGGAGCGTGGTGAGGATCACCTCGAGCGCCGAGCGGTCGGGGTATTTCGGGTGCGGGTCGACCGGGATGCCGCGGCCGTCGTCGCGCACGGTCAGCCAGTCGCCCGTCTCGAGGCTGACGGCGATGCTCCTCGCGTGACCAGCGACGGCCTCGTCCATCGCGTTGTCGATGATCTCGGAGGCGAGGTGGTGGTAGGCCGCCTCGTCGGTGCCGCCGACATACATGCCGGGCCGGCGGCGCACCGGCTCGAGCCCTTCGAGCACCTCGATGTCGGCGGCCGAGTAGCCGCCCGGCACGCGCGGCGGCGAGGCTTCGGCCTGGGGCGCGGACGCGGGTCTCGGCTTCGGGGCCGCGGCGCCTCCGCGGCCGGCGGGCGTGCTCCGCCCCGGTCGGCGGTCAGCGGGATCGCGATCGAAGAGGTCTGTCATCGCGCCGGGGGATGCGCGCGGCTTCGGCGGGTCGTCAAGCGCACCCGAGACGCGGCCGGGGCACCGAGTGCCGGGCGCGGCAGCGGCGCGGCGTCGAGCGCCGCACGTGGCACGGACGGGGCGTCGAGCGTCCCGCGTGACGGGGCCGGGGCGCGGCGCGCCCGGACGCGGATCGGGCCCCGGACGCGAACGTCCGGAGCCCGACCTCGTGGGCGGCCGAGAGCGCGTGGCTCCGGACGCCCGGCATTGCCGGCGGGCTCCCCCGCCTCGGCAGGTGTCGGTCAGACGACGGCGTGAACCGTCGCGACGTGAAGGACCCGGCCTGCGGCGTTGGAACCCTGCCTGTGACAATGAGACACCGGATCACCTCCTTTCAGTAAGTTTCGGACGAGGCAGCATGTGTGATTCGGGCCCTTGGTTGCAACTCGCAACACGTGGCCGCGATTGCGACCGGGCACGGGATAGACCATCTCAGGCCCGGTCGGGCGGCGGCCCCGACCGGTGAGGGTGGCGCTCGGTGCAACTGGTTCTCTTCGCGCTGAAATACCGCGCGACGTTCTACGTGCTGGCGGTGTTCATCCTGCTGGCCGGCGGCGGGTCAGCGGTCGTCATGCGGAAGGACGTGCTGCCGGAAGTCAACATTCCGGTCGTGAACGTCCTCTGGACCTACACCGGTCTCGACGCCCCCGACATGCAGAACTACGTCACCTCCTACGAGGAGCTGGCGATCTCGAACAACGTGGTCGGCATCCGCAGCATGGCGAGCACCACGCTGCAGGGCATCACGCTCACCAAGATCTACTTCTACCCCGACACCGACATCAATTTCGCGCTGACGCAGGTGATCGCCGCGACCAACGCGATCCGTTCGCAGCTGCCGAACGGCATCCAGCCGCCGATCGTGCTGCGGTTCGACGCGTCCTCGGTGCCGGTGATCCAGCTCGCCGCGACCTCGACCACCGAGAGCCAGGCGCAGGTCTACGACTACACCCGCTTCCGCATCCGCCCGATCCTGCAGAACACGCACGGCTCGACCATCCCGCCACCGTTCGGCGGCCAGCCCGAGAACGTGCAGATCGACCTCGACATGAACCGGCTGCGCGCCTTCAGCCTGACGCCGCAGGCGGTGCTGAACGCGGTCACGACCGAGAACCTGACGCTGCCGTCCGGGCTGACGAAGTTCGGCCCGACGCAGTTCGTGATGCGGCTCAACTCGGTGCCGGCGGTGCTGAGCCGCCTCAACGACCTCCCGATCACCGTGCGCGACGGCCAGCCGATCCTGATCCGCGACGTCGGCTGGGTGCGCGCGGGTGGCTCGCCGCAGCAGAACGTCGTCCATGTCGACGGCAAGCCGGGCGTGCTGCTGTCGATCCTGAAGAACGGCGCGACGTCCACGCTCGACATCACCGGCGCCGTCAAGGACGCGCTGCCCGGCATCAAGGCGGCGGCGCCGAAGGCGATCAAGGTGATCTCGCTGTTCGACCAGTCCGTGTTCGTGACGGGCGCGATCGGCGAGGTGGTGCGCGAAGGCGTGATCGCGGCCGGGCTCACCGGGCTGATGATCCTGCTGTTCCTGGGCTCGTGGCGGGCGACGCTGGTCGTGCTGGTCTCGATCCCGCTCGCCATCCTGTCGTCGCTCGCGGTGCTCGCGCTGTTCGGCGAGACCATCAACCTGATGACGCTCGGCGGCCTCGCGCTCGCGATCGGCATCCTGGTCGACGACGCGACGGTCGCGATCGAGAACACCTACCGGCTGCTCGAGGAAAAGCGCCCGTTCCGGGAGGCGGTCGCCTACGGCGCCGCCGGCATCGCCAAGCCCGCGCTGATCTCGACGCTCGCGATCTGCTCGGCCTTCGTGTCGGTGCTGTTCCTGACCGGCGCCGCCAAATACATCTTCACGCCGCAGGCGCTCGCGGTGGTGTTCGCGATGCTCGCGTCCTACCTGCTGTCGCGGACGCTGGTGCCGATCCTGGTCGACGTGCTCTGCGCCTCCGAGCACAGGCAAGCGGACGAGCACGGCGAGGCCGAGCCAGCGAGACCTCGCCGAACCACCGGCCCGCTCGCCGCTTTCGGACGCGGCTACGGCCGCTTCCGCGAGAGCTTCGAGGCGGGTTTCGCGCGGTTCCAGCACTTCTACCTGAACCTGCTGCGCGCCGCGCTCGAGCGTCGGGCCGTGACCCTCGGCATCGCCGGCGCGACGCTCGCCGTCGCGTCCGTCATGTTCATGTTCCTCGGCCGCGACTACTTCCCGCCGATCAGCGCCGACAGCATCACGCTCCACGTCCGCGCCCGGCCCGGGCTCCGGATCGAGGACGCCTCGGCGCTGTTCGAGAAGGTGGAAGACACGGTTCGCGAGGTCGTGCCGAAGCGGAACATGGGCGATATCGTCGACAACATCGGCCTGCCGTCGATCACCTACAATCTGGCGTTCAACGACGGCACCTTCGTCGCCTACAACGACGGTCAGGTGCTGGCGACGTTCAAGCCGGGCAGCCCCACCGCCGCCTACGTCAAGCGGCTGCGCGTCGTGTTGCGGCAGCGCTTCCCCGACACCCTGTTCTACTTCCAGCCGTCCGACATCATCACCCAGATCCTCGATTTCGGGACGCCGTCGCAGATCGACGTGCAGGTGACCGGGCGTCACGACAAGCAGGACATCGCGGTGCTGCGCGACATCGAGCACCGCGTCGCCCACATTCCGGGCGCCGTCGACACGCACATCCAGCAGATCCTCGACGCGCCCGATTTCGCGGTCGACGTCGACCGCCAGCGCGCGTCCGAACTCGGGCTCTCGGTGCAATCGATCGCCGACCAGATGAACATCGCGACCTCGGGGTCGTTCCAGGTCAGCCCGGCCTTCTGGACCGACCCCAAGACCGGCGTGCCCTGGCAGCTCTGGGTGCAGGCGCCGGAATACCGGCTCGACACGCTGCAGAAGGTGGTCGACACGCCGCTCAGCACGGCGGGCGATCCGGGCGGCGCGCTCAACCTGCTCAGCAACGTCGCGACCTTCCATCGCGGCATCGAGGAAAGCGTCGAGACGAGGATCAACTCGCAGCCGACCTGGGACGTCTACGCGTCCGTGCAGGACACCGACCTCGGCTCGGTCGCGTCGGCGATCGACCGCATCGTGCGCGACGACCAGAAGAAGCTGCACGCACCCGACAAGATCCTGATCCGCGGCCAGATCCAGAGCATGGGCGACGCCTTCTTCCATATCGGGATCGGGCTCGCGATCGCGGTGGTGGCCGTCTACCTGCTGATGGTGCTGAACTATCAGAGCTGGGGCGATCCGTTCGTGGTGCTGTGCGCGCTGCCGATGGTGTTCTCGGGCGTCGTGTTCTCGCTGTTCATCACCGGCACGAGCTTCTCCATCCCGTCGCTGATGGGCGCGATCATGAGCGTCGGCGTCGCCAGCGCGAACTCGATCCTGCTGGTGACCTTCGCGCGCGAGCATCGCGAGCAGACCGGATGCTCGGCGCTGGAGGCGGCGCTGATGGCCGGCCAGACCCGTCTCCGGCCGGTGCTGATGACGGCAGGCGCGATGTTCGTCGGCCTGATCCCGATGGCGCTGGCACTCGGCGCCGGCTCGGAGGCGAACGGCGCGCTCGCGCGCGCGGTGATGGGCGGGATCGCGGTCGGCACGTGCTCGACGCTGCTCTTCGTGCCGTTCCTGTATACCGTGCTGCGACGTGGCGACGTGCGGACGCCGGAGGACTACATATGACCGAGAACGAGCGCCGCGAGCCCGATCGGGAGCGCGGTCCGGACCGGCACGGCGCCGACGACCGGGCCCAGGACGGGGTGCAGCACGACGGGGTCCAGCACGACGGGGCCCATCGCGACGGAGCCCAGCACCACGGGGCGAGCGTGCTCGATCGCCCGCGCGAGCGCCTGCCGGCCCGCCGCCTCGCGCTCCTGGTCGGCATCCCGGTCGTGGTGCTGATCGCGATCGGCGTGCTCGGCCGCATCGACACCGATCGCGCCGCCGACGCGACCGTCGCGCTGACCGACATGACGCCGACGGTCGCGGTGCAGCGCGCCAAGCGCGAGAAGGGCAGCGTGGAAGTGTCGCTGCCGGGTCAGACGGAGGCGTTCGACGTGGCCTCGCTCTACGCCCGCGCGACCGGCTACGTCGCCGAGCGTCGGGTCGACATCGGCAGCCGGGTCAGGAAGGGCGAGCTCCTGCTCAGGATCTCGGCGCCCGACACCGACGCGCAGCTCGCGCAGGCGCAGGCGCAGGTCGGTCAGCTGCAGGCGGCGCTGCTGCAGGCGCAGACCAGCCTCAAGCAGGCGAACGCCAATCACGAGCTCGCGGTGGTGACCAGCCGGCGGTCGACCACGCTCGCGAAGGAAGGCTGGACGCCGTTCCAGACCGCCGACAACGACAGCGCGAACAAGAAGGTGCAATCCCAGAGCGTCGCCTCCGCCCAGGCCGGCATCGCGGTCGCCGAGGCCAACCTCCAGGCGCAGCTTGCGACCGTGCAGCGGCTGCAGGCGCTGGTCGGTTTCGAGCGCATCGTGGCGCCGTTCGACGGCGTGATCACCGAGCGCAACGTCGACGTCGGCGACCTGCTGCAGGCCGACACGACGTCGAGCGGCACGCCGCTGTTCACCGAGGCGTCGGACGACGTGTTGCGGGCGAACGTCTACGTGCCGCAGAGCGAGGCGATCGGCATCCGGGACGGCATCGAGGCCAGCGTCACGCTGCCGGAGCTGCCCAAGCGCGTCTTCAAGGCGACCGTGTCGCGGAGCGCGATGGCGATCACCGACGCGTCCCGCTCGATGCAGACCCAGATCGACATCCCGAACGGGCAGCACCTGCTGCGGCCGGGCCTCTACATCAACATCGCGTTCTCGGTGCCGCGGCCGCACCCGGTCGTCAGCATCCCCGACGCCGCGGTCATCTTCAACGGCGACGGGCTGCAGGTCGCGATCGTCGAGAACGGCCGCGCGAAGATGCGCAACGTCACGATCGAGCACGATCTCGGCACGGTCGCCGAACTGTCCGACGGCCTGCAGGGCGGCGAGGAGGTGATCGTGAGCCCTCCGGCCGATCTCGTCGACGGCGAGAAGGTGAACGTGCCGGGTCAGAAGCCGCATGTCGAACAGGTGTCGCAGCGCCATCCGGAAGGCTCGGGGCCGCCACCGGCCTGAGGGCTGCCGTGATCCCGCCGGACCGAGCACGCCGATATTACGCCGTTGACGCTGTGTTCATGATCGTGTCGTTACAGTGGAGCAGGCGATAACCGGGCCGGCCCGATGAAACGACTCCTGATCGAAGGCTGGCGCGGCGTCGACCATTCCCTCGCGCTGGTCAACCAGTGCCAGATCCTCGCGCTCGCCTCGCGCGGCGACGTCGATCTGCTGCACATCGACCTGCCGTTCGCCTTCCGGCGCTGGAACACGATCGACAACGACCCTGGCTTCGCGCCTCCGGAGCAGGCGCTGATCGCGTCGCTGCCGCCGCCCGCGCCCGCCTCCGGCCGGATCGACGCCGCCTACCGGATCTCATCGCCGCTGCGCGGGCGCGACCCGTCGCGCCGGCCGGCGGTGGACCGGTCGATCGTCTTCGCGGTGACCGAGGGCGGCTTCGGCCCGCACAGTTTCGCGTCCGTCGCCGATCGCAACGCGCTGCTCGACCGCTCCGACGAGATCATCGTCACCCCGTCCGAGTGGTCGTGGAACCGGATCGTCGAGCATGGCTTCCCGTCGTCGCGCGTGCGGGTCGTGCCGCACGGCGTCGAAACGCGGCACTTCAGGCCGCGCTCGCCGGACGAAAAGGCGCGGCTGCGGGCGGCGCGCGGCCTCCGGCCGGACGAGATCGTGTTCGTCAGCATCGGCGCGCCGCTCTGGAACAAGGGCATCGACCTGCTGCTCGAGGCGTTCGCGATCCTCCGGCTGCGCGGGCTGCCGGTTCGCCTCCTGGTCAAGGACCAGCGCGCGCTCTACGGCCGCACGCTCGAGGCACTGCTCGACCAGCTCGCGGTCCACAATCGGCGCCTCGCCGAACCGGCGGTGCGGGACGCGATCACCGTCGTCGACGGGCGCCTCTCGGCCGACGGCGTCGCGTCGCTGCTCGCCACCGCCGATTGCTACGTGTCGCCCTACCGCGCCGAGGGCTTCAACCTGCCGGTGCTGGAGGCGATCGCCTGCGGCGTGCCGGTGATCGCGACCGAGGGCGGCGCCACCGACGATTACTGCGACGACGCGGTGGCGATCGGCATCCCGGGCCGCTTCGGCCGAAGGCGGGACGAGGCCGGCGCGCTCGCGGCCTTCATCGAGCCGAGTTTCGAGGCGCTGGTGGCCGCGATGGCGCGCATGGCAGGGCCTGGCTGGTCGCCCGACGACGATGCCCGCCGCCGCGTGCTCGCCCGCCACCGGTGGGATCGCGCGGCCGAGCGCCTGATGCGCCTCGCCTTCGAGGACGTGGCGCTGGACGCTTGAATGGTCTGCCGATCGGACAGGATCGTTCGATCGGATGACGATGCTCTCCTGCGCGCGATCCTGCGCCCGATCCTACGCCAGTCCCGTGAACAGGGACGTCGACAGGTAGCGCTCCGCGAACGACGGGATGATCACCACGATCATCTTGCCGCGGTTCTCCTCCCGGCGCGCGAGCTCGAGCCCGACATGCAGCGCGCCGCCCGAGGAGATGCCGATCGGCATGCCTTCCAGTCTCGCGCAGCGCCGCGCCGCCGCGAGCGCCTCGCGCTCCGAGACCGTCATCACCCGGTCGAGCCGCTCGAGCTCCAGGATGGCGGGGCGGAAGCCGGGGCCGATCCCCTGGATCCCGTGCGGTCCCGGCTCGTCGCCGTTCAGCACCGCGCTTTCGGCCGGCTCGACGCCGATCACCTCGAGACCCGCCCGGCGCGGCTTCAGCGCGCGCGCGATCCCGGTGGCGGTGCCGCCGGTGCCGATGCCGGCGACCACGATATCCACCTGGCCGTCGGTGTCGGTCCAGATCTCTTCGGCGGTCGTCGCCGCGTGCACCGCCGGGTTCGCCTCGTTGTCGAACTGCTCGGCCATCCAGCTGTCCGGCGTCGCGCGCAGGATCTCGTTCGCGCGCGCGATCGCGCCGGCCATGCCGTGCTGCGACGGCGTGAGCTGCAGCTCGGCTCCCATCAGGCGCAGCATCTTGCGCCGCTCGACCGACGCCCCCTCCGGCATGGCGACGATCAGCCGGTAGCCGCGCGCGGCGGCGACGAAGGCGAGCGCGATGCCGGTGTTGCCCGAGGTCGGCTCCACCAGCACGGTCCGCCCCGGCGTGATCAGGCCGCGCTCCTCGGCATCGAGCACCATGGCGGCGCCGATCCGGTCCTTCACCGACGCGAGCGGGTTGAAGAATTCGAGCTTGAGGACGAGGTCGGCCACCAGCGCGTCCTCGGCGGTGAGCCGGGGCACGCGCACCAGCGGCGTGCCGCCGACGGTCGCCACGATGTCGTCGTAGATGCGGCCGCGCGCGGCCGCGAAGCGCGGGGTCATGCGTTACCCTCCGGGACGCGTTCGCCTTATGATCAACATCATCAGGGCGTGGTTTCTCATGTGGGTCCGCCGTGGTCGGTGACAAAGGAGAGGGGAGAGCGATGCTGGTCCGGCGCGACAGGGGCATGGTGGCCGTGCTGATCATGCTCGACGTGGCGTTCCATGCCGGCCGCGCGGCGACCGTGAGCGCCGGCGACATCGCCGATCGTGCGGGCCTGGCGCGGCGCGGCATCGAGCCGCTGCTGCAGGCGCTGTCGCGGTCGGGCCTGCTCGAAAGCGTGCGTGGCCCTCGCGGCGGCTACCGGCTCGGACGCCCCCGTCGCGACATCGCGGTCGCCGACATCGTCGCGGTCGCGCTGTCGGACGACGCCGGCGCCGACGAGCGCGAGCGCGGTGCGCCGGCCGATCCGGGCGGCGGCGGCGCGCTCGGTGCCCGCGTGGTCGAGCCGCTCTGGGCCAGGCTGCAGCAGGACATGACCGAAGCCTTGCGCGCGGTCTCGCTCGACGACCTGGTGCGCGACGCCGAGAAGGCGGGGCTGCGGCGCCCCTTGGCGGAGCCGATCAGCTTCTCCATCTAGCGGCGTGACGGCGTCAGCTTCGAAAAGCCACGATGTCGGTTCGTACTTTGGACCAATCCCTTGCGAGTGGCGCGATATGCGTGCATCTCGCGGTGACGGTCTTCGGGAGCGCGCGCATGACCATCCAGCTGGGGCAGATCGCCCCCGACTTCGACACCGACACCACGCTCGGCCGCATCCGCTTCCACGAGTGGCTCGGCGACAGCTGGGGGGTGCTGTTCAGCCATCCGAAGGATTTCACGCCGGTCTGCACGACCGAGCTCGGCGCGGTGGCGCGGCTCGGGCCGGAATGGCGGAAGCGGAACGTCAAGGTGATCGGCCTCTCGGTCGACCCGACCGACCGCCATCACGAATGGTCGAACGACATCGCCGAGACGCAGGGCGCGGCCGTCGACTTCCCGATGATCAGCGACCCCGACCGCACCGTGTCGAACCTTTACGGGATGGTGCATCCGGAGGCCGACCCGAGCGTCACGGTGCGCACCGTCTACGTCGTCGATCCCGCCAAGAAGGTGCGCCTCACGCTCACCTATCCGCCGAGCGCCGGGCGCAACTTCGACGAGATCCTGCGGGTGATCGACAGCCTGCAGCTGACCGATGCGCACAAGGTGACGACGCCGGCCAACTGGCGTCCCGGCGACGACGTCATCATCGCGCCGTCGGTCACGGACGAGCAGGCCCGCGAACGCTTCCCGGAGGGTTGGAAGACGCTCAAGCCGTATCTCCGCATGGTCGCCCAGCCGGGCGCCGGACGCGAGGCTTCCCGGTCGGGCTCCGGCTCCGGCGACGCTCACTAGTTCTCCCGCCCCTCCGCGCGAACCCGGCGCGGCCGGCCGAGCTGCCGGCCGCGTGATGCTCCCGATCGGATCCCCCTCGTGCCCGACACCGCCGTGCTGTCTTCGAAGAAGCTTTCCGCCGTCGAGAACCTGAAGCTCGAAAGCCGCGGTCTGCGCGGCCGCCTCGCCGACGAGCTCGCCGAAGGCGGCGTGCAGGTCAGCGAGGATGCCTATCAGCTGCTCAAGTTCCACGGCAGCTACGAGCAGTTCGACCGCGACACCGCGACCGCGCGGAAGCAGCAGCGGATCGAGAAGGACTACCAGTTCATGGTGCGCGTCCGGATCCCGGGCGGGATCACGACGGCGTCGCAATATCTCGCCCTCGACCGCGTGGCCGACGAGTTCGCCAACGGCTCGCTCCGCATCACGTCCCGCCAGGGCATCCAGTATCACGGCGTGCTCAAGGGCGATCTGAAGCCGGCGATCGCGCGCATCAACGAGACGCTGCTCACCACGCTCTGCGCCTGCGGCGACGTCACGCGCAACCTGATGACGTCGCCGGCGCCGATCCAGGATGTGCGTCACCAGCGTCTTCGCGCCGACGCGCGCCTGCTCTCGGCCGAGCTGCTGCCGAAGAGCCGCGCCTACTACCAGATCTTCCTCGACGAGCAGCCGATCGCCGGCCACGACGAGGAGGAGACGCTGTACGGGCCGGTCTACCTGCCGCGCAAGTTCAAGATCGCGGTCGCCGTGCCGGAAGACAACAGCGTCGACCTGCTGACCCACGATCTCGGCCTGCTGCAGGTCTGGGAAGGCGACGCGCTGCTCGGCTACAACGTGCTGGTCGGCGGCGGGCTCGGCATGACCCACAACCGCGCCGACACCTATCCGCGCCTGGCGACGCCGCTCTGCTTCGTCCCGCCCGACCGGCTGGTCGCCATCACCGAAGCGATCATCAAGGTGCAGCGCGACCATGGCGGCCGGTCCGACCGCAAGCGCGCGCGACTGAAATACCTCGTCGACGACCGTGGGCTCGACTTCATCCGCGCCGAGACCGAGGCCCATTACGGCGAGACGCTGGCGCCGCCGCGTCCGATGCCGGCGCTCGTCGTGCCCGACCTGCTCGGCTGGCAGGAACAGGGCGACGGCAAATGGTGGCTCGGCGTGCCGGTGCCGTCCGGCCGCATCGCCGATCACGCCGGCGGCCCCGCGATCCGGAGCGCGATCCGGACGGTGGTCGAGCGCTTCGGCGTCGATCCCGTGCTGACGCCGCAGCAGGACATCCTGCTCGCCGACGTGCGCGCCGCCGACCGTGACGCGATCGACGCGATCCTGCAGGCGCACGGCGTGACGCCGGCAAGCGCCCTGACGCCGCTCGCGCAGTGGACGCTCGCCTGCCCGGCGCTGCCGACCTGCGGCCTCGCGCTCACCGAGGCCGAGCGGATCCGGCCGCGCTTCGTCGCCGAGCTCGACGCGGCACTGGCGCGGAAAGGTCTGTCGGACCGGCGCATCAGCTTCCGGCTGACCGGCTGCCCGAACGGCTGCGTGCGCACCTACACGGGCGATATCGGCCTGGTCGGCCGCATGCCCGGCCATTACGCGATCTATGTCGGGGGCGATTTCGAGGGCACGCGGCTGTCGTTCCGGCTGCTCGACCGGGTGCGCGAGGACGACGTCGTGCCGCGTCTCGAGACGCTGTTCGGCGCGTGGGCGGCGGACGGGCAGGCTGGCGAGGGTTTCGGCGACTGGTGCGATCGCAGCGGCCAGGACGCGCTGCTCGCGTTGCTCGGCATCGATGCGGTCCAGCCGGCGAGCCTTCGCGAGACGATCCGCACGCCCTGAGGCGGCGTCCGGCCGGCCGGCCTCGGACGTGACGTCGCGGCGTTCGGCCGAGCGGGTCGCCGATGGATCCGGCGGGCTTCCGCCTCATGCGCCGCAGCGGCGTGTGCGGGGTGCGAGGCCCTGAGCGCCACGAGGCGCTCGGCGAGGGCGCCGACGACGTCGGCGACATCGCGGGCGCCGACGTCGGCGACGCCGATCAGGGCGTGGGCTCGTCGCGAAACGCCTGACGGTGCCGTCGCCCCGCGGCGCGTCGGTTCGCGATACCGATCATCGACGCGCGAAGCTTCGTTTCGGACGATCGTCCGATGGCTTTCGGCTCGGCTCGACGCGTCACCTTGCCGTCCGTCACGGAGCGCCGTCGTTTGGGGGCGCAGCGTGGGCCGGCAAGGATCGCCCCATGATCAGGTTGCGCAACGAACCGGCGCTCGTCGCGCGAGCTCGTGGCGCTTCGGATCGGCTCGTCGCGCGTCAATCGTCTTCAGGAGAAGCTGGTCGACCATGGCGCGTGGGACAGGCGTTCGATCAGGAGATCGCTGAGCGCGTCGATCTTCACCGCCCGCGCCCGTGCTGTCGGTGTCACGAAGTAGACGCCGCCCTCGGCCATGCGCCAGCGCGGCAGGACGATCTGCAGACGGCCGCGAGCGACGTGCTCCGATGCGATGAAGTCGGGGAGTTCGCCGATGGCGAGGCCTTCGAGCATGGTCGGGAGCAACGCCTCGACGCTGGTCGCGCGAAGTGGCCCGACGGGCGTGAACACCGCGTCCTGCTCCTCGTCGTTCGTGAAACGCCAGGCTTCGCCCCTGTCGCGGAACGCGTATGCCAGACAGGAATGGTCGACGAGGTCGTCCGGATGCTGCGGAAGGCCATGACGAGCGATGTAGCTCGGCGCGGCCAGGATGTGGCGCCGAACGGTCGCGATCTTCCGTGCGACGAGCGAGGAGTTTGCCAGCACCGCGATCCGCACCGCCGCATCGAAGCCGTCCCCGATCAGGTCGATCTTCTCGTCGGTCAGATGGAGATCGACTGACACTTTCGGGTAGGCACGAAAGTAGTCCGGCAAGAGCGGCGCGACCCAGCGGAGCCCGAACGACATCGGCACGGCCAGTCGCACGACGCCACGCGGTTGACTGGACGTTTCTCGAACCAGGCACTCGGCTTCCTCGGCATCCGTGTAGAGCCGCGACGCCCGGTCGGCGAGGTGTCGCCCCAGCTCCGTCAGCGCGAGCCGGCGCGAGGTTCGGTTGACCAGTCGACCGCCCAGGCGATCTTCGAGCCGCGCGACGCTGCGCGACACGGTCGCGACCGACAAGCCCATCACGCGCGCCGCGGCGGCGAAGGAGCGCTCCTCCGCCACCTTCGCGAACATGGCGAGACCCTCGAAGTCAGGCAATCGAGACACGTCAATCCTGCAACGGTGTTTTGCGATCTTTACTATTCCGGAGAGTGCTTCCGCGCCACATGTTTCCTCCCGTCGGTCCGGCGCCATCGGCCAGCACCCGACGGCGAAGCACTGGTCGGACGATCGCCTGATCGCACGCCGACACCCGAGATCCGCAAGCGGATGCCGATGGCATCCGGCGCCCTTCACAGTGCCGAGCCGTCCCGTCCGGGCGACCGACACGTCATGTTCGAGGATCTGTCATGAACCAAACCGCTTCGATCGCCGCCTTCGGCCGGATACTCATGGGTGCCGTGTTCGCCTTCAGCGGCCTCGGCAAGATCATCGCGCCGACCGCGACGCAGGGTTACATCGCCTCCGCCGGGCTGCCATTGCCGCTCGTCGCATACGTGGTCGCGATCCTGATCGAGCTCGGCGGCGGCCTTCTGCTGATCGCGGGCTTTCAGACGAGGATCGTGGCGGTCGTCATGGCCCTGTTCGCCCTTACGACAGCGGTGTTCTTCCACAACCACTTCGCCGATCCCAACCAGATGATCCACTTCTTCAAGAACATCTTCATGATCGGCGGCTTGCTTCAAGTCGTGGCGTTCGGAGCTGGCGCCTACAGTCTCGATGCACGACGCTTCCACTCGGCGGTTCCGGCCTGAACTGGAGCAACCTCAAGTGGGATCGGACCACGTCGTGGTCCCGTCCCGCATGAGACAAGTTGCTCCATCCACGCAGTTTCTAGAGCACGACCTTCAGCCAGACCGGTCCGGTCGAGCTGGAAATCTTCGATAAGGGAGAGCACCACTCCCGATCCGGTTGGATCGGGACGTGCTCTGGGCAACCGCATCACCGACCGGACCGATCGCCGAACACCGCGATCGGTCCGAAACGAACATCATCACGAGACCGTATCGTGCGGGCGCAACCAGGATGTCCATCATGCTCGAACACAGGTCATCGGCCGACATCGCCGGCGTCCGTGCCGGTTGGCTGAACGCGAAACACCATTTCGCTCTCGGTCCCTACGGGAACCCGGCTCACCGGCCAGTCGGCCAGTTGTATGTCTGGAACGACGACTCGCTCTCGCCGCACGCGGGCTTTCCGCTCCATGCGCACGCCGACGTCGAGATCATCACCTACGTGCGCGAGGGTGCGATCACGCACAGGGACGACCTCGGCAATCAGGGCATCACCCGGGCCGGCGACGTGCAGGTGATGAGCGCCGGCACCGGCATCCGCCACGCCGAGCACAACGACGAGGACGTGACCACGCGCATCTTCCAGATGTGGCTGCATCCCAGGCAGCGCGGCGGCACACCGCGATGGGGTGCGAAGCCCTTTCCCAAGGCGAACCGCTCGGGCCGGCTCGTGCTGCTGGCCAGCGGCAGCGGCGGCGCGGAGGCCCTGCCGGTCGGCGCCGACGCCGAGGTCTACGGAGCCCTGCTCAGTTCCGGCGAGACGATCTCCTACGAATTCGAAGACGGACACGACGGCTATCTGGTTCCCGCCGCCGGCGCGGTCGTCGTCAACGGTGTCCGCGTCGAGGCGGGCGAGGGTCTGGCGATCCGGCATGAACTCACCTTGACGATCGAGGCCGCGCCGGACGCCGAGCTGGTGTTCGTGGTCACGCGCGCGTCCGCAGTCCAGGCGGGACGATGATCGAGATCGGTGTCGACAGCTTCGCGGCCCTGTTCCCCGAGTCCGCGACGGGACGGTCGCTCACCGGGACCGAGCGGGTGGCCAACCTGCTCGACGAGGTCGAGACCGCCGACCGCGTCGGCCTGGACGTGTTCGGCATCGGCGAGCACCATCGGGCGGAGTTCCTGGATTCCGCACCAGCCATCCTGCTCGCCGCGGCGGCCGCACGGACGCGATCCATCCGACTGACGAGCGCGGTGACGGTGCTGAGCGCCGCCGACCCGGTCCGCGTCTTCCAGGACTTCGCGACCCTGGACCTGGTTTCTGCCGGGCGGGCGGAGATCGTCGTCGGCCGGGGATCGTTCGGGGAAGCCTATCCGCTGTTCGGGCTGGAACGGGACGACTACGACGCGCTGTTCGCCGAGAAGCTCGGGCTGCTCCTGCGGATCCGCGACGACATCCGCGTCACCTGGACCGGGCGCTATCGTCCGCCGCTGACCGGCCAGGGGATCTATCCCCGGCCGCAGCAGGCGCGGTTGCCGATCTGGGTGGGCGTCGGCGGCACGCCCGCGTCCTTCGCCCGAGCCGGCACGCTGGGCCTGCCGCTGATGGTGGCCATCATCGGCGGCGAGTTCCGCCGGTTTCGTCCCCTCGTCGACCTGTATCGCCAGGCGGGGCAGCGCGCCGGCCATCCGCCCGAGACCCTTCGCGTGGGCGTCCACGCGTTCGGCTTCGTCGGCCAGACATCGGCGCAGGCCCGCGACGCGTTCTTTCCGGGCTGGGCGCACATGTTCACGTCGATCGGGCGCGAGCGGGGTTGGGCGCCCGCCACGCGACAGCAGTTCGACGCGATGTGCGATCCCGCAGGCGCCTACCTGATCGGCGATCCTGACACGGTCGCCGAAAAGGTCCTTGCCGCGAGCGAGGCGTTGGGCGGCATCTCGCGCCTGACGTTCCAGATGAGTTCGGCGTCCCTGGAACACGGGGCCATGCTGAACTCGATCGAACTACTCGGCACGAAGGTGGCGCGCATCGTTCGGGCGAGGACGGCCGAGCAGACGGACACGCGCCGAAACCTGGGAAGCCATGCCGGGTGAACCGGCCGGCGTTGACCGACGCCGCAGCGGCGGCGAAGCGGCGACGCTCTAGCTTCGGGCGACCGGCGTGCCGGGCTGCACCGTGATCGCGAACGAGAGCGACGCGCGCGGCTGGCCGGGACCAGGCACGAATTCCACGATCATGTGGTCGGGGCCGGTATAGCCCGTGGTGGGCGTGTAGGTGACCACCGTCTGACCGTTGTAGTTGTAGATCAGCGGGTCGCCGTGCAGCGGCGGCTCGGTGACCAGGAACGACGCATACGGCCCGCCGGCCGCCTGCGCGAAGCGGACCGCGCAGTAGCCGGCGTCGTTGCCGACGACCATCGTGGTCTGCGCGAGGCCGGTCGGCGACAATCTGGCGTCCGGCGTCCGGCACACGGCGGCGGGACGCAGGTAGCCGTACGGATTGGGCGGTGCCGCCGCCGTCTCCACGGGACCGGGGCGCGCGCAACCCGAAAGGGCAGCGGCGGCGCCGGACGCCGCGAGCAGGACGAGGGAAGGGCGGAAACGCAAAGGGCCACTCCGCAGCTGGAGAACAGGGCGCCGTCATAGGCGAGCAGCCCGGGCCTGTCGAGGCGGAGCGCCGGGCGGGTCCGCCCGGTCGGGACTTCCCCGTCGATGCGACCGGGCCGCGGCGGTGCGGGGCGGCCACACGCCGCCGCGCAACCTCGGCATCGTCCTGGAAAGTTGTTGAAACTGCGTGCGATGCGGCTACACCTTCGCGCGAATT
Organism: Acetobacteraceae bacterium; assembly: GCA_965199345.1. GTDB lineage: Bacteria > Pseudomonadota > Alphaproteobacteria > Acetobacterales > Acetobacteraceae > CAXTPV01. The sequence continues at coordinate 2,806,197 of CBDARA010000002.1, read as the reverse complement.
TTGAGCAAGACCGGCGCCCGGTCGCGTCGGACCCGGTCAGCGTCCCCCGTCGGAGAGAAACCATGCGTCAGTTCGCTTTCGGCGCCGGCCTGATCGCCTTGCCGCTCGCCTTCGCGAGCGTGGCGCATGCCGCGCATCATCGGCACGTGACGCGTCACGGCGGCAGCCAGGGGGGCGAGACCTACGCCGCGGCCGCGCATTGCGCGCCCACGAGGGCCGACAGCGAAGCATTCGACGTCAGCGGCCTCAAGAGCGAGCTGATGGTGACCGCGCTCTCCTGCAACGAGCAGGACCGCTACAACGCCTTCATCGCGAAGTTCCACCCCGACCTGATCGCGGAAGAGAGCGTGCTCAACACCTATTTCAGCCGCAACTACGGCCGCAGCGCGCAGCGGGCGCATGACGACTACATCACGCAGCTGGCCAACGTTCAGGCCGAGGGGGGGCTCCACTCGGGCGTCGCCTTCTGCCAGCAGCGCGCCAGCATGTTCGACGAGGTGTCGGCGCTCGACAACGCGCGCGATCTTTCCGGCTACGCGCACAGCAAGGACATCGTCGAGCCGGCCTCGTTCACGACCTGCTCGGCGCCATCCGAGCCGGGCCGTCTCGCCCGCGTCCACCACGTCTCCGCCCGGGCGCGCCTGAACCATCGCTAGAGCACGTTCAGCCAGACCGGAACCGGTCTGGCTGCAGGTCGCGCTCTAGAAACTGAGTAGATCGAGAAACTTGCCTCATGTGGACGGGACCACGACGTGGTCCGGTCCACACGAGGTTGCTCCAAGGCCGCGCGCGCCGCCGTCTGACGCCCCGCGGCGGGCCGACCCGATCCGAAGGAAGCGCCCGGGCGAGGTGACCCGGGCGTTTCGCTTCGGGTGCCAGACGGGGCGCGGGCGCCGGACCGCCTGCGAATGCTAGTGCAGGACGATCTCGACCCGGCGGTTCTGCGGCTCGCGCACGTTCGGACCGGTCGCCACCAGGAGGTTGGTGTCGCCGAAGGCGTGGATCTCGATGATGCCGGCCGGCACGCCGTCCGCGACCAGCGCCGTCCGCACCGCGTCGGCGCGACGGCGGGACAGCGCGAGATTGTAGGCCTGGCCGCGCTGGCCCGGCAGCGCGTGCGAGGTGTCGGCGTAGCCGTCGACCTCGATAGTGGTGGTCTGCGTGTTCGCCGAGTTGCGCGCCGCCTCGGCGACGATCGCGCGTGCGCGCGGCGTCAGCTCCGCCCGGTCCCAATCGAAGAACACGAGATAGGTGCGCGCCGGCGCCGGCGCCGGCGCGGTCGCGGTCACCGGTGCCGCCTGCGGCGCGGGAGGCGGCGCCGGATTGAACTCGTAGCGCAGCCCGAGCAGCAGCGCGTGGTTGTAGTCGCTGTTGATGTCGACGTTGCCACGGCGGATCGTGTCGGGACCGGTGCCGAACGCGCCCTCGGTGCCGACCGACCTCCCGGTGAAGTTCTCGGGCGAGAGCACGCTCATGAACCGGTATTCGGTGGTCAGCGACAGGCCGACCACCCAGGGCACCGGGAAGCTCAGGCCGAACATCGCCTGCCAGGCGAAACTGCCGTCGGTGCCGCCGAGATGCTCGCTGAACGGCACCGTCGTCGACGCGTCGTGCAGCTGCCAGTGGGTCCAGGCATAGCCGACGCCGATCCCGACATACGGGTAGATCCAGTTCTGCCGGATATCCATGTCGAACAGGACGTTCGCCATCGTGCCGTAGGTCTGCACGTTGCCGCCGGCGATCGTCGGGAACGGCGTCTCGAGGAAATGCTGCAGCGCGGTGCCGCGGTCGTTGCCCTCGAGCTCGACGCGGACGCCGTTGCCGAAGCCGTAGCCGACGCTGCCGAGACCGGCCCAGCCCGGATCGAACCGGAGCTTGCCGCCCGGGAAGGAGGGCGACAACCGCACCTCCTCGTCCTGCAGCAGGTTCACGCCGCCGGCACCCGCGACGTAGAGGCCGGTCACCGGCTGCGCGTGCGCGGCGCGCCCGCCGGCCGCCGCGAGCAGCGTGGTGCAGAGCAGCGTGCCCAACCGAAAACGTGCCCGCCGCGTCATGTCCCGCTACCCACTCCGAACCCTCGTCGTTCATATCGGAGGTCGCGCAAGGCGGGGAGGCTCCCGCCCAGGATTTGCGGGCCGGAGTGTCGGCGAGGACACAACCGTCCCGGGACGGCAGGGGCCCTGGGCCGGCCCTACAGCACCCGCGCCGGAAACGGCGGCTGGTGGTCGTCGGCGTCGAACTCGATCACCCAGAGGTCCGGGTCGCGCCCCACCGCCCGCTCGACATAGGCGGCGGCCTCGTCCGGCGTGACCGGTCCGTCGCCGCCGGCCGCCCGCACGAAGGCGGCCGAGCCGTCCGGGGCGCGGGCGTCGGCCAGCACCACCAGCCGGTTGTCGCGGCCGCGCAGCAGCACCAGCAGCGCGCCGGCATCGTCGTCGCCGTGGCGCACCACCGCCCCCGGCACGCCGCGCGAGACCTGCGCCTGCCGCAGCAGCGCCTGCACGCGGAGCCGCGCCTTCAGACGCGGCGCGTCTGCCGCCTCTCCGGAGGGCGTGGTCAGGGGCGCGTCCGCGCCGGCTTGAGCGGCATCGGCACCCAGCGGCTGCCGTCGCTGTCCTGCACGAGCAGCAGCAGCGAGCCGCGCGCCGCATGCTGCGCCGACAGGACGGCGTCCAGGAGCTGCGACGGGGTCGAGAGGTTGGTCTGCTGCACCTCGAGCACGAGATCGCCGGGCTTGATGCCGTGATCGGAGGCGACCCCGTTCGCGGGTGCGGCCGTGACCACGACGCCGTGCTGCTCGCTGCCGAGGCTGAAACGGTGGCGGAGCGTGTCGTCGACCGCCGCGACCGTCATGTTGAACGCCTCGATCACCGTGCCCGCGGGCGCGGCCGGCTTGCGGTTGGTCACCGCTGGCGCGGCGGCCGGCTTCGCGTCGTCCGGCAGCTCGGCGACCGTGATCGGCAGCGTCTGGTTCTTGCCGTTGCGCCAGACCGTCATGTCGACCTTGGCGCCGATCGCCGTCTCGGCGACGACGCGGGGCAGCGTGCGCATCGCCTCGACCGGCGCGCCGTTGAAGGTCAGGATCACGTCGCCGGTGTGCAGCTTGGCCGCCGCCGCGGGGCCTTTCTGGTCGACGCCGGCGACCAGCGCGCCGTCCGGGTTCTTGAGCCCGAGCCCGGTCGCGATGTCCGGCGTGACGGCCTGCACCCGCACGCCGATCCAGCCGCGTCGCGCGCGGCCGTAGTCGCGCAGCTGCTCGATCACCAGCTTCGCTTCCGCGGCGGGGATCGAGAAGCCGATCCCGATCGAGCCGCCGGACGGCGAATAGATGGCCGTGTTGATGCCGACGACGTTGCCGTCCATGTCGAACAGCGGTCCGCCCGAGTTGCCACGGTTGATCGGCGCATCGGTCTGGATGAAGTCGTCGTAAGGGCCTTCCTGGATGTCGCGGCCGCGGGCCGACACGATCCCCGCCGTCACCGTGCCGCCGAGCCCGAACGGGTTGCCGATCGCCAGCACCCAGTCGCCGACCCGCGTCGCGTTGCTGTCGCCCCAGCCGACCGACGGCAGCGGCTTCGGCGACTTCACCCGCAGCAGCGCGAGATCGGTGCGGTCGTCGTGCGCGACGACGGTGGCGACCAGCACCGTGTTGTCCTGCAGCGTCACGGTGACCGCGTCGGCGCCGGCGATGACGTGGTTGTTGGTCACCACCAGACCGGACGGATCGATGATGAAGCCCGAGCCGAGGCTCTGCATGCGCCGCGGCGCATCCTCGCCGCCTGGCCCGTGCTGGTGATCGAGGAAGTCGTGGAAGAACTTCTCGAACGGCGAGCCGGGCGGGAAGGGCGACGAGGGTCCGGCGTCGCCATCGCCGCCGTCGTCACCGCCCTCGTCCTCGCTCGGACCGGCGCCTGCCTTGACGGTCTCGGTCGACGAGATGTTGACGACCGCCGGCAGCAGCCGCGCGGCGAGGTCGGCGAAGCTCGCAGGCGCCGGACGCGCGAGCGCTTCGGACACGACGCCCATCGGCGAGGCGGCGGCGAGCAGCGCGCCCAGCAGGGCACGGGCGAGACAGGACGCGCGCCGTGGGCTGGCGTCCCGCGTCCTGCCGCCCCGCGTCCTGCCGACCCGCGTTGTTCCACATGTCATGCGCGGACCATCCGACGCCCCGTGACGGGCGGCAAGGGGGCAACCCGCCCGATCTCAGCTCCAGCTCTCGCCGGCCAGACGAAGGATGAACGCCGCCATCGCGTCGCCGAGCAGCCCGTAGCCGCGATCGTCCATGTGCATCCCGTCCGGCGACAGGCCGTCGATCCCGAGCCCGGTCTCCTTCGCCCAGAGACGCATCTCCTCGTGGCGCGGGAACACCGGCAATCCGTGCCGGCGCCCGAGCCGCCGCACGCTCTGCAGGAAGGGCGGGAAGCGCGGGTCGGCCTCGAGCACGCGACAATATTGCGGCTCGACCAGCATGATGTCGGCGCCGAGACCGCGGATGAGCGCGATCGCGTCCTCCATCAGCGCCTCGAACCGCTCGACCGCGATCCCCTGCGGCCCGTCATTGCTGCCGGTCTGCAGCAGCACGAGGTCGGGCCAGTCCGCCTTGAGATCGGCGAAACGGCGCGCCATGGCCTCGATGTTCTCGCCCGACACGCCGCGGTTCTGCAGCACGACGCCGCCGCTGAGCGCGCGCGCGAGCCGGTCGCGCATCACCGCCGGGTAGGAGGTACGCTCGGGTTCGGACGCCCCGTAACCCTCGGTGGTCGACGAGCCGAACGCGGTGATGCGGAGCGGCCGCAGATCCTCGCCGGACTGGATGAAGGCGGCGACCCGGGGCAGGGCGGGCGTCACGCGCGCGCACCCTGCCCGTCCCGCGCGGCCCCCGCCGGCGCGACCCGGCGGGCCCCCGCGCGACGTTGCTGCTTGCGGCGGTCGAGGAAGGCGGCGAGCGCGAACAGCACGCCGATGCCGGTCGCGTTCACCGCCACCTGCATGACGACGCCGTTGCCGAGCAGGTCGAAGCCGAGCTTGGCCAGCAGGTCGATGAACGTGCCGAGCGTGAACACCTCGAGCGAGTGGCGGCCGAGCAGCGCGAGCGCCCGGCCCACGCCCGTGCGGGCCGCGTGGCGCGCGCCGGTGCTGGACATCACGAGGTAGAAGATCGCCAGCACGTCGAGCAGACGCAGCGGCGCGAGCGGCGTCTTGGCCGGGATCGGCAGCGCCAGCGGCGCCAGCGACCGCAGCCCGTACTGCGCGTAGGGAAAGGCCTCGAGCAGCGAGAAGCCGAGATACGCGGCGGCGAGCAGCACGAGCGCCGGATGCCGCTTCAGGTCGCCGCCGCGCCGTCCGGTGACGATCGCGAACACCGCGCCGAGCGTGAACAGGAACTGCCACGCGACCGGGTTGAAATACCAGCCGTCCGGATCGAGCCAGTTCGGGAAGTTGAGGTCGGGATCGAGATTGGCCGCGAGCCACAGCGCGGCACTCGGGACCAGCGCGGCGAGCAGCCCGATCCGGGCGAGCGCCCAGACGGCGGGAAACGTTGCCAGCAGCACGATGTAGAGCGGCAGGATGTTGAGGTTCGACGGCAGCGCCATCAGGAACGCCGCCCGCCAGACATTGTGTCCGTGCGCGAGCTCGGGCTCGAGATACTCGGGCGAGATCGGATGGATCTCCGACCAGTGCCGGATCAGCACCACGGACACGATCAGCAGGCCGAGCTGGAAAAGATAGAGCTTGCCGATACGTCGGGCGATGCGGCCGATGCCGCTGCGCACGCCCTCGATCTCCATCGCGCGCCCATACGCCAGCATCGACGCAAAGCCGGCCAGCAGGACGAAGATCTCGGCGGCATCGGCGAAACCGAGGTTCCGCAGCGTCAGCCGGTTCAGCAGGTTCTGCGGGATGTGGTCGACGAACATCATCAGCAGCGCGATGCCGCGGAGCGCGTCGACCCGGCCGTCGCGTTCCCGACGCGGCGGCCGCGCCGCCGGCGCGTCGCGTGCCGCCTCGGCGCCGCCGCGCGCGACGGCGCCGGCAACCTCGTCGGTGGCGATCTGCGGGCGGTTCGGGTCGGCGACCGGTTCCAGCGAGAGCATCTCCATGACGGTCAGCCTGTTCGCCCCCGGCGGCTTTTCTGGGGCGTGACGGTGGCGGGTTTGAACGAGGGGCACGACGTCGTCACCTGAGCATACGCCGCCTCGGCGGCCGCGTTCATCGACGACGCAGCGGAGTTTCCCCACGCCATGTCCGACACCCACGCCCCGCTCGCCGCCGAGGCCCGCCGCGTCCTCGCGACCTTCGCCGACCCGGCGGGTGGCGGCGACGTCGTCGCGACCGGCCGCGTCGAGAGCATCCAGGCGAAGGGAACCCTGCTGCAGGCGACGCTCCGGATCGGCGGCGGGGCCGAGCGCGACACCGTCGCCGCACTCGCCGCCGAGGCCGAGCAACGCCTCCGCGCGATCCCGGGCGTCACCAACGCGACCGTGGTGCTGACCGCCCACCGCGCCGCCCCCGCCGCCAAGTCACCGGCGCCGTCCGCGCCGCCGGCGCCGCGGCCGAAACTGCTCGCCGACATCCCGCACGTGATCGCGGTCGCGTCCGGCAAGGGCGGGGTCGGCAAGTCGACCGTCTCGGTCAACCTCGCCGCGGCGCTGGCCCGGACCGGCCGGCGCGTCGCCCTGCTCGACGCCGACATCCACGGCCCGAGCGTGCCCCGCATGCTCGGCCTCGACCGCAAGCCCGAGGTGATCGGCGACCGCATGCAGCCGCTCTCGGCCTGGGGCCTGACCGTGATGTCGATGGGCTTCCTGGTGCCCGAGAACCAGGCGATGATCTGGCGCGGCCCGATGGTGATGGGCGCGCTCGAGCAGCTGATGGGCCAGGTCGACTGGCCTCCGCTCGACATCATGATCATCGACATGCCGCCCGGCACCGGCGACGCGCAGCTCACGCTGGCCCAGCGCGTGAGCCTCGCCGGCGCGGTGATCGTTTCGACGCCGCAGGACATCGCGCTGATCGACGCGAGGCGCGGGATCGACATGTTCGCCCGGACCAACGTGCCGGTGCTCGGCATCGTCGAGAACATGAGCGTGTTCTGCTGCCCGAACTGCGGCCACCGCACGCCGATCTTCGGCGAAGGCGGCGCCCGCACCGAAGCCGAACGCCTCGGCGTGCCGTTCCTCGGCGCCGTGCCGCTCGCGCTCGAGGTCCGCACCGCGGGCGACACCGGCCGTCCGCTCGCCGCCCACACCGAAGGCGGCGCCGTGTTCGACCACGTCGCGGCCGGCGTGATCGCGAGGTTGGCGCGTTAGGGCGACCTCATGTGGGGCCGGACCACGTCGAGGTCCGGTCCATATGAGGCAAGTCGCTCCATCTACTAAGTTTCTAGAGCAAGACCTTCAGCCAGACCGGTTCCGGTCTAGTCAGGAGAAGGGCGCATCATCGGATCTAACGATCCTGTTCGATCAGATGGTGCTCCAGACAAGCCAGTCGGTTGGGGAACCCGGGCCGACGGAGCCTGGCCGTACGTTCTGGGCCGGTGTTCCCCTCAGCCGAGAGGGATCCAAGGGACGACTGTCCCTTGGCGGGTCCAGGGCAGAGCCCTGGACTTGCTACCAGGCCACCTCCTGGTTCTCCCAGTCGACATAAACCGCGCCGCGCGTGAAGCGGCGGGCGTCGAGCATGTCGGCCATGCCGCGCGCGCTGGTCGGGACGTCGAGGTCGGCGCTTGGGCCGCCCATGTCGGTGCGCACCCAGCCGGGGTGGACGATCAGCACGCCGAGCCCCTCGTGGCGGGCGGCGAACGAGCGGGCGAGCATGTTGAGCGCGGCCTTGCTCGCGCGGTAGCTGTCCCAGCCGCCTGTGGTGTTGCCGCTGACCGAGCCGAGCGTCGAGCTCATCAGCGCCATCATGCCGTCGGGCGCGAGCAGGTCGACGAAGCGTTCGGCGAAGCGGATCGGGCTCAGCGCGTTGGTGCGATAGATCCGGAGCGCGGTCTGCTCGTCCTCCTCGTGGATCGGCCGGCCGGGATCGTCGGACGCCACGCCGGCGACGACGAAGATCAGGTCGAAGCGGGTGGCGGCGAGGCGCGCGTGCAGGGCGTCGACGGCGGCCGCCGCGTCGATGTCGACCGTCTCGACCGCGTGCGCGCCGTCCGGCACGCCGCGCGCCGGGTCGCGCACGGTCGCGGTGACCGACCAGCCGCGCGACGCGAGTTCGGTGGTGAGTCCGGCGCCGAGCCCGCGCGAAGCGCCGACGATCAGTGCCCGTCGTGTCGCGTCCGTCATGATGACGTTTCCAGCACTGCCTCGAGCTCGACCCATTCGCGTTTCGACAACCCGCTCGTGTCCTGCGCGACCGTCTCGCCGGCGAGGCGGCGGCGAAGCACGGCGAGCATGCCCCTCGACAGGGTGACCGCACCGAGCCGGTATTCGCTAAAGGCATCGGCGACCATCGGCACCCAGGCGCGCAGCATGTCGGCCATCGGGTTGGTGTAGGCGCGGATCTCGTATTGGGCGTGCGGGTCGGCGCGCAGCTGCAGGAAGTTGAGCAGGTTGTGGAGGTCGGTCTTCCAGTACCACTGCGTGTAGCTGTTGAGCGTCAGCGTCATTCGCGCGAGCTCGCGCGCGAGGCCGGGTCGGGACGGGTCGACGGTCGCACCCGTCTCGTCCTCGTTGAGCAGCGCGAGATAATGGTCGTAGGACCGGGTCGCGTCGTTTCGCAGCAGATCGAGCACGTCGGCCGCATGCTCCGGCGCGAGCGCTTCGCCGCGGCCCTGGCGGTTCACGTCCGACTGCGCGGCGAGATGGGAGGGCGAGGGGAGGTAGAACTCGCGATCGAGCACCGAGTAGCGCGCCGAGATCTCGTTCACGTTGGCCATGCGGTGGCGGATCCATTGCCGTGCCACGAAGATCGGCAGTTTCACGTGAAACTTGATCTCGCACATCTCGAACGGCGTCGAATGGCGGTGGCGCATCAGGTAGCGGATCAGCCCCGCATCCTCGGTCACCCGGCGCGTGCCGCGGCCGTAAGACACGCGCGCCGCCTGCACCACGGCGCCGTCGTCGCCCATGTAGTCTACCACGCGGACGAAGCCGTGATCGAGCACCGGGAACGCCCGGTAGAGCATCGCCTCGAGCGCGGCGACCGTGGGCCGCAGGGTCGCCTCCGTGGTCTCCCGGCTGCGGGCGATCTCGTCGGCCTGCGCCGCCGTGAGCCGCCCGTCGGGCAGGGCGGCGGACAGGTCCGGAGACGGGGCGGCCGCGGTGTCCTGGTCGTTCATGTCGCCCCCTACCACACGGATACGGCCTGCCCTATATCTGGGTCGCCGGGTTCACCCGGATACGACGATAAACGGTGCGTGGAATAATCGTTGCGGACCCGGGGGCAGTGCCCGGCGCCTCCACCAATTCGTCCCGATCGTTCGCGGGACCGTGTGGGGGCGAAACAGGCTCGACGCGCGTGGTAAAGACGTATCTTTCGTTCGGCATGGTTCCGCCGTCATCGGGCCGTATCACAAGTGCCAACGACAACGACGTTATGGCGCTCGCTGCCTAATTGACTTAGGCAAGCGCGGTCCGGGGGGCACCGGGCAACAGAAGCCCCCCAACTTTTCGCGTGCGCCCCGAGGACTGTCATGGAAGACGAGCACGGACCGACCGAGGGCGATCTTTCCGCGAGCCTGTTGCCTTACGAGACCTGGACCGAGGACGCCTTCCGCGACGTGGCCGTGCGCGCCCTCGCCCACGCCGCAGCCGACGGCCTGCCGGGCGACCACCATTTCTACGTCACCTTCCGGACCGACCATCCCGGGACCGTCGTGCCGCCGCGACTCCGCGCGCGCTACCCGGACGAGATGACCATCGTGCTGCAGCACAAATACTGGGACCTCGCGGTCGACCGGACGGTGCGCACGATGTCGGTCGGCCTGTCGTTCGGCGGCGTCGGCGCGACGCTGGTCGTGCCGTTCGACGCCATGACCGGCTTCGCCGACCCGTCGGTGAAATGGGGCGTCCGCTTCCGCCCGATCATGCCCGAGGGCCGCACGCTCGGCCTGGTGCGGGACGAGCCGGAGCCGGCGCCCGACACGTTGCCGCACGACCCCGAACCGGCCGAGGGTGCGGACGACGCCGACGCGGCGCCGCAATCCGAAACGCCGCAGGTGGTCAGCCTCGACGCGTTCCGCCGCCGGCGCGATTGAGCGTCCGCGCGCCCGACCGACCCACCCTCTCGCGAAGGCTGACCGAGCGATGCGCTTCACCGTCGACCGGCTCGACCACCTCGTCATCACCTGCCGCGACGTCGAGACCAGCGCGTCCTGGTACCAGCGCGTGCTCGGCATGGAACGCGAGGAATACGGTCGCAACCGCCGGAACGCGCTCCGCTTCGGCGGCCAGAAGATCAATCTCCGGCCCTGGGGCGCGGAGGGCTGGGACACCGCCGACACTGACATGACCGGCACGCAGGACCTCTGCTTCTCGACCACGCTGCAGCCCGAGGACACGATCGAGCACCTGCAGACCTGCGGCGTCGCGGTGGTCGAGGGGCCGATCGAGCGGATCGGCGCGCTCGGACCCATGGTGTCGGTCTATTGCCGCGACCCGGACGGCAACCTGATCGAGCTCGCCTCCTATCTCGGGTCGAGGCGGGACTGATGGCCGATCGCACGACACTCGACGCCGCGACGATCGCGAGCCTCGCCGACGACCTCCCCGGCTGGACGGTCGAGGACGGCAAGCGGCTGGTGGCCACCTGGCGGTTCCCGGATTTCGACGCGGCCTTCGCCTTCGTGACCGAGGTCGCGGCGTTCGCGCGCGACCGCGATCACCACCCCGACATCGCCGTCGGCTGGGGCTACGCCACGGTCACCCTCACGACCCACGATGCGGGTGGGCTGACCCGCGCGGACGTGCTGCTCGCGAGCGACATCGCCGGCATCGCGCCCGTCTGAGATGCCCGTCTGAGATGCCGGTCTGAGACGCCGGTCTGACACGCCGGGCCGAAGGAGACACCGATGATCTACGAACAACGTGTGTATCAGGCGATGCCGGGACGGCTGCCAGACCTGCTGCGCCGCTTCGAGCGGCTCACGCTCGGCATGTTCGAGCGCCACGGCATTCGGCAGGCCGGCTTCTGGACCTACCTCGTCGGCGGCTCGAGCAACGACCTCGTCTACCTGCTGGCGTGGGAAACGATGGCCGAGCGCGAGCGGAAATGGACGGCGTTCCAGCACGACCCCGACTGGCTCGCCGGCAAGGCGGACACCGAGCGGGACGGCCCGATCGTCGCCTCGGTCACCAACAGCTTCCTCGCCTCCACCGGCTTCTCGGCGCTGCGTTAGGAAGGCCCTGGTCTTCCGTCCCCGGTCGTCCGCGTCAGCCGAAGGTGCGGCGGTAAAGGTGCCAGGTCGCGTGGCCGAGCACCGGCAGCGCGATCGCGAGGCCAGCGAAGGCCGGGATCGAGCCCGCGATCAGCAGCGCGGACACGATCAGGCCCCAGAGCGCGATCATCACCGGGTTGCGGCGGGCGGCGGCGAGCGACGCGAGCACGGCCTGGCCGGGATGGATGGCGCGGTCGAGCGCGAGCGGGATCGAGAACAATCCGCCCACCAGCACGACGAGCGCGAAGACGAAGCCGATGCCGTTGCCGACCACGATCAGCGCGAGACCCGCGCCGGTGCCGAACATGGCGTTGCTGAAATCGGCGACGCCGTCGCTCGCGACCGACGTGCCGATGGTTGCGCCCAGCAGCCCTTCGACGATCGCGATCCACGCCACAAACAGCATCATCAGTCCGACGCCGAGTGCCGCCACCGAGGCGAAGCCCGGCTCGCGCAGCACGACGAAGGCGTCCGAGGCCCGCGTCGGCAGCCCCGCCTCGCGGCGCCGGCTGATCTCGTAGAGGCCGATCGCCGCGACGGGTCCGATCAGCGCGAAGCCGGACACGAGCGGATAGATCAGCGGCAGCAGCGTGCCGCCGGCGGCGCCGCGGGCGAGCAGCAGCGCGATCACCGGGTAGACCGCGCAGAGAAAGATCAGCTGCGTCGGCGCGGCGCGGAAATCCGCCCAACCCTCGCGCAGCGCGCCGATCAGGTCGGATTGCGTCAGTGTCCGCGGGATCGGCCGCGCCGGCGCGGCGCGCGTGGGATCGACCAGCCTGGGCTCAACCAGCCCGGCCTCGACCAGCCTGGGGTCGACCAGCCTGGGGTCGACCAGCCTGGGGTCGACCAGCGTCGGGCCGGTCGCGGCGACGTCTCGGACCACCATGCACGTTCTCCCGTCCGGCCGCGTCGTTCGCACGACCAGGGGCCTTACGCTAAACCGCGCCGATGCATCCGAGCGACATCGATTTCGCGCTTCCTGCCGATTTGATCGCGCAGGAGCCGGCGCGGCCGCGCGACGCCGCCCGTCTGCTGGTGGCGGGCGGCTCGGGTGACGCGATCGCGGACCGGCACGTCGCCGACCTGCCGGCGCTGCTCGCGCCGGGCGATCTGCTGGTCGCGAACGACACCCGCGTGATCCCGGCAGCCCTCGAGGCGCTGCGCCGGCGCGGCGCGGATTTGGCGCGCGTCGGCCTCACCCTCGACATGCCGAGACCCGACGGCAGCTGGCGGGCGCTCGCCCGCAACGCCCGCCGCCTCCGCGCAGGCGACCGGCTGGAGATCACCGGCACCGACATGACGGCGACCGTGCTGGGCGAGGCGGACGGCGAGGCCGCGACCGGCGGCGCCGTCGCGCTGCGCTTCGACCGCGAGGGCGACGCGTTCGACGCCGCACTCCGGTGCGCCGGCCGCCTCGCGCTGCCGCCCTACATCGCGCGCGCCCACGGGCCGACGGAGGCCGACGGGCGCGACTACCAGACCGCGTTCGCCCGCCACGACGGCGCGGTCGCGGCGCCCACCGCGGGCCTCCATTTCACCGACGGGCTGCTCGCCGCGCTCGATCGGCGCCGGGTTTCGCGTTGCACGGTGACGCTGCATGTCGGCGCCGGCACCTTCCTTCCCGTGCGCACCGAGCGGATCGAGGACCACGCGATGCACAGCGAGCGCGGCGTGGTCGGCGAGGAGGCCGCGTCGGCGATCGCCGCCTGCCGCGCCCGCGGCGGCCGCGTGGTCGCGGTCGGCACCACGACGCTCCGCGTGCTCGAGGCCGCCGCCGGTGCCGATGGCGTCGTGCGGCCATTCGTCGGCGAGACCGCGCTGTTCATCCGACCGCCCTACCGGGTGCGCACCGCCGACCTGCTGCTGACCAACTTCCACCTGCCGCGCTCGACGCTGCTGCTGCTGGTCGCGGCCTTCGCGGGCGCCGACATGATCCGGCGCGCCTACGCCCACGCGGTGGCGCGACGCTACCGTTTCTTCTCCTACGGCGATGCGTGCCTGCTCGCGCGCACGCCCGATGGCGCGGACGGGTGACCGTGCCGCTCGCCTTCCGGGTCGAGGCGCGCGCGGGGCGCGCCCGGACCGGGCTGATCGCGACCGCGCACGGGCCGGTCGAGACGCCGGTGTTCATGCCGGTCGGCACCGCGGGCACCGTGAAGGCGATGACGGCGGACGCCGTGCGCTCGACCGGTGCCTCGGTGGTGCTCGGCAACACCTACCACCTGATGCTCCGTCCCGGGCCGGAGCGGGTCGAGGCGCTCGGTGGGCTGCACCGGTTCATGGACTGGCCGGGGCCGATCCTGACCGACAGCGGCGGCTTCCAGGTGATGTCGCTCGCCGGCATGCGCGCGATGGACGAGGACGGCGTCACCTTCCGCTCGCACGTGGACGGCAGCGCCCATCGCCTGACGCCGGAGCGCTCGACCGCGATCCAGCATCGGCTCGACGCGACGATCACGATGGCGTTCGACGAGTGCACGCCGTTCCCGGCGACCGAGGACGCGGCGGCGCGCTCGATGCGGCTCTCGATGCGCTGGGCCGCCCGCTCGCGCGAGGCCTTCGTCCCGCGCGACGGCTACGGCCAGTTCGGCATCGTGCAGGGCGGCGTCCATCCGGCGCTCCGCCGCGAAAGCGTGGACGCGCTGACGGCGATCGGCTTCGAGGGCTACGCCGTCGGCGGCCTCGCGGTGGGCGAGGGGCAGGCGGCGATGCTGGGCGTGCTCGACGCGACGGTGCCGCATCTGCCCGAGGGCGCGCCGCGCTACCTGATGGGCGTCGGCACGCCGTCCGACATCGTCGGCGCCGTCCGGCGGGGGATCGACATGTTCGACTGCGTGATGCCGACCCGGGCCGGACGCACCGCGCGCGCGTTCGTCCCCGGCGGCACGCTCAACCTCCGCAACGCCTGCCACGCCGCCGACGCGGCCCCGCTCGAGCCGGGCTGCCCGTGTCCCGCTTGCACGCGACACTCGCGGGCCTACCTGCACCACCTGTTCCGGGCCGGCGAGATGCTGGGGCCGATGCTGCTGACCTGGCACAATCTCAGCCACTACGCGCGGCTGATGGCGGGTCTCCGGGACGCCATCCGCGCCGGGACCTTCGAGTGATCGCCGGCCCGGCCGAGACGGAAGCGAGAGGACGCCGCGCATGACCGACACGTCCGGCCTTTCCCAACTCGGCCGCCATGTCGCGCCGGCCGGGTCGCCCGACGAGGCGGTGCTCGAGCGGGTGCCGAACCCGCATCCCGGTCACGCCTATGTCGCGCGCTTCACCGCGCCCGAATTCACCTCGCTCTGCCCGATCACCGGCCAGCCCGATTTCGCGCATCTGGTGATCGACTACGTGCCCGACGGCTTCATCGTCGAGAGCAAGTCGCTGAAGCTCTACCTGACCGCGTTTCGCAACCACGGCGCGTTCCACGAGGATTGCTCGGTCGGCATCGCGCGCCGCCTCGTCGAGCTGCTCGCGCCGCGCTGGCTCCGGATCGGCGCCTACTGGTATCCGCGCGGCGGCATCCCGATCGACGTGTTCTGGCAGACCGGCGCGCCGCCCGAGGGCGCCTGGATCCCGCCGCAGGACGTGCCGCCCTATCGCGGCCGTGGCTGAGGGCGCCGCCCTCGCGGCGCTGGTCACCGAGCGCGCCCACGCGATCGGGTTCGAGGCGATCGGCTTCGCCCCGGCGTCGCTCGGCGAGGCGGCGCGGGCCGGTCTCGCGCGCTTCCTCGCCGAAGGGCGTCACGGCACGATGGCGTGGATGGAGGGTCGCGCCGCCGAGCGCGGCGACCCGCGCGCGCTCTGGCCCGACGCGGTGACGGTGATCGCGCTCGGCCTGTCCTACGCGCCGGCCGGCGACCCGCTCGAGGTGCTCGGGCGACCCGACCGCGGCGCGATCTCGGTCTATGCGCGGGGCCGCGACTATCACGAGGTGGTCAAGGGCAAGCTCAAGCAGCTCGCGGGTTTCCTCGTCGCCCGCGCGAGCGAGGCCGCACCGGGGCCAGAGGTGCCGGAGCCCCAAGTCCCGGGGCCCCAAGTCCCGGGGCCCCCCGGGGCCCCAAGTCAAGGTGTTCGTCGACACCGCGCCGGTGATGGAAAAGCCGCTCGCCGCCGCCGCCGGTCTCGGCTGGCAGGGCAAGCACACCAACCTCGTGTCGCGCGACCATGGGTCGTGGCTGTTCCTCGGCGAGATCCTGACCACGGTGGCGCTGCCGCGCTCGACGGTGCGGGCCGGATCCTGCGGCAGCTGCACGCGCTGCCTCGCCGCCTGTCCGACCGACGCGTTCCCCGCGCCCTACCGGCTCGATGCGACGCGCTGCATCTCGTATCTGACGATCGAGCATGCTGGCCCGATCCCGCACGACCTGCGGCCGCTGCTCGGCAATCGGATCTACGGCTGCGACGACTGCCTCGCGGTCTGCCCGTGGAACCGCTTCGCGGTGGCCGGACGCGACGCGCGGCTCGCCGCACGCGAGGACCTCGCGGCCCCGTCGCTCGCCTCGCTCGCGCGGCTCGACGACGCGGCTTTCCGCGCGTTGTTCGCCGGCTCGCCGATCAAGCGCATCGGCCGCGACCGCTTCGTCCGCAACGTCCTGATGGCGATCGGCAATTCGGCCGACACGTCGCTCGGCGCCGAGGCCGAGCGCCTTCTGGCCGATCCCGATCCGGTGGTGGCGGAAGCGGCGCGCTGGGCGCTCGCGCGTCTCGCGCCCGATCGCGCGTCCGTTCCGGTTCGGTGACGCGTCATCTCGCGAAGCGGAGCCTGTCGCTCGCGGGACACCGCACGTCGGTGGCGTTGGAGCCGGAATTCTGGGCGGCCCTCGAGCGGCTCGCGACCGTTCGCGGCGAAACGCTGAACGGTCTGGTCACGCGCCTCGATGCCGCGCGCGACCCCGATCGCCCGCTCAGCTCCTCCCTCCGTCTGCACGCGCTGCGTCACGCGGCGCGGATCTCCGACGCGACCGATCCCGATCGTTAGCATTCCGGAAACCATTCCGGAATAGCATCGAGACAAGGCCAGGATGGCCGGGTCGACGGGAGAAACCCTCATGTCCGAATACGCCTGCACCGCCACGCCGTTCGCCTCGGCCGCGCCGATCAGCAAGCTGCTCCTTTCGCACCAGCTGCTCGAACTCGCCGAACACGCCGACCGCGCCGGCCTGCCGCAAAGCGCCGGCCGCCTGCTCGAGCTCGCGCACACGGTGTGCTCCGAGCGCCCCGGCCGTCCCGCGCCCCGCCGCCGCTGACGCCGGTGCGGCGCGGCGGCGCGGCTTCGGCCGCCCGCCCCGCCCGACGGAACGGGTCGCGCTTCGCCCCCGACGCGACGGGTCTCGCGTCCCGCCACGGTCCGGTCGCGCGCCGCCCCATGGTCCGGTCGCGCGCCCCCGCGGTCCCGGTCGCCCACCGCCCCGCAGTCCCGGTCGCGCACCGCGCCATCGTCCGGTCGCGCGCCGCGACACGAACCCGGGCCTCGCGCCGCACCATGGTCCCTGCCGCGCGCCGCGACACGATCCCGGGTCTCGCGCGCACCATGGTCCCGGTCGCGCGCCGCACCGAGGGCCCGGTCGCGCGCCGCCCCGCCGTCCGGTCGCGCGCCGCCCCCCGATCCCGGCCGCGCGCCGCGCCCCGGTCCCGGTCGCACGCCGCGCCATGGTCCGGTCGCGCGCCGCCACACGGACCCGGGCCCCGCGCCGCGCCATGGTTCCTGCCGCGCGCCGCGACATGATCCCGGGTCTCGCGCCGCACCATGGTCCCGGTCGCGCGCCGCACCGAGGTCCCGGTCGCGCGCCGCATGACGATCGCGGTCGCGGGCCGCGCCGTGGTCCGGCCGCGCGCGGCCCCACGGTCTCGGCCGCGTGCCGGGCCGCGGCATCGTTCGCGCGCCGCCTCGCGCTCCGGCCACGCAGGAGCCGACGCTCCGGCGCGGTTCCTCGACCCGCCCCGCCGGAATGCTACACTCCGCCTCATGAGCGTTCGGCCATGAGCTACTGGGGCAAGCTGTTCGGCGGCGTCACCGGGTTCGCCTTCGGCGGACCGGTCGGCGCGATGGTGGGCGCCGCCCTCGGCCACGCGGCCGACCGCGGCTCGCTGCCAGGCGTCGGCACCAGGCTGAACGCCGTGCCGCAAGGCCCCAACGTCGCCAGGCTCGCGGCCAACGTCGCCTCCATGCTCGGCCGCAAGGAGCAGACCTTCGCGATCGGCATCATCGTGCTGTCGGCGAAGCTCGCGAAATGCGACGGGCCGGTCCGCCGCCTCGAGATCGACGGCTTCAAGCGCCAGTTCCGCCTGCCGGACGAGCAGATGCGCGAGGTCGGGCGGCTGTTCGACCAGGCCCGCGACAGCCCCGACGGTCCCGAGGACTACGCCCGGCAGATGGGCCGCGCCTTCGCCGACGAGCCGCACCGGCTCGAGGAGGCGATGACCGCACTGATCGGCGTCGCCCGCGCCGACGGCCCGATCAATGCCGAGGAGGAACGCTTCCTGCTCGCCGTCGCGGCCGGCTTCGGCATCGGACGCCGCGGCTACGAGCAGGTGCGCGACGGCGGCGCCCGCCGCTCGGCCGACGAGCCCGACCCCTACACGGTGCTCGGCCTCGACCGCCGCGCGACCGACGAGGACGTCCGCCTCACCTGGCGACGCCTCATGCGGGAAAGCCATCCGGACAGCCTCGCCTCGCGCGGCGCGAGCGACGCGGTGATCCGCGGCGCCGCCGAACGCGTCGCCCGCATCAACGCCGCCTGGGATCGCGTCAAGCGCGAACGCGGCCTGTGACGATCGCCGCACGACGCCGGTGACCACCCCGATCCTCGACCGGCCGAGCCCGAACCAGCGCGCGCGCCCCGCCGGCAGCCCGATCGACACGCTCGTGCTGCACTACACCGGCATGCAAAGCACGGCCGCCGCTCTCGACCGCCTGCGCGACCCGGCCGCCGGCGTCTCGTCCCACTACCTCGTCGACGAGGACGGCACCGTCTACCGCCTCGTCGACGAGGCGGCCCGCGCCGCCCATGCCGGCGTGTCGTTCTGGCGCGGCGTCCGCGACCTCAACGACCGCTCGATCGGCATCGAAATCGTCAACCCAGGCCACCACTGGGGCTATCGCCCGTTCCCCTCACGCCAGATCGACGCGGTGATCGCGCTCGCCACCGGCCTCCTCGCCCGACACCGCATCCCGGTCCGCAACGTCGTCGGCCACAGCGACATCGCCCCCGACCGCAAACAGGATCCGGGCGAGCTGTTCCCCTGGCCCACCCTCGCCGCGCGCGGCATCGGTTTCTGGCCCGACGTCGGGGACGCCGACGCAAGCGACCCCGCCCCGGCCGACACCGACGCGCTGATGCGCCACCTGCTGGCCATCGGCTACCCCGACATGGACCCGAACACCGTGATCACCGCCTTCCAGCGCCGCTGGCGCCCGGACCGCGTCGACGGCCACGCCGACCGCGGCACGACCGTGCGGGCGGCGGCCGTGGCGGCGGGGCTTGGGTGAAGGCCAGGGCTCTGCCGCTCGACCCTCGAAGGGCGCCCATCGCGCAAGCGCGATGTCGGGGTGGTCGGCCGCCATGGACACGTCCGGAGGCGGTGTTCGCCGGGCAGAGCCCCGCCTTCACACCAGCTTCGCCGCACGCAGCAGCCCGAAGGCCGCGATGGTCATCGCGTCGGTGATGCGGCCTTCGGCCACCATGCGTTCGAAGCTGGCGAGTGGCACGGTGAGAACCGTCATGTCCTGTTCCGAGGCCTCGCGCCGGGGCGGGCCTTGCGTGAGCCCTGTGGCGAGGAACACGTGTCCCTGCTGCGTCGAGTAGCCGGCGCCCTGGAACATCGTGCCGATCCGCACCAGGCGGTCGGCGACGAGGCCGGTTTCCTCGGCGAGTTCGCCTGCCGCGACCGTCTCGGGCGGCATGCCGGGCCGGTCCTCCCACATGCCCATCGGCAGTTCGATCATCCGGCGCCCGACCGGGTAGCGCCATTGTTCGACGAGGGTGACGGTGCCGTCCGATCCGAGCGGGAAGACGACGACGAAATCGTTGCGTTCGACGACGCCGTAGAGGCCGGGCGAGCCGTCGGGCCGCGTCAGCACGTCCTCGCGCACGCGCGTCCATCGGTTTTCATACACTGTTCGTGAGGACACGGTGGTGAAACCGCCGCCGTCTGTCATGCTGCCGCCCCGGTCGTGTGGAAGGCGGAACGTGAGCGGAATGGGTGCGGCCGACAAGCGTCCGAGCGACACCGAGGAAGGGCATCGCCTCGCCGCCTGCCGCGACGACGGAGCCTGGCGCCGCTGGGGCCCCTACGTCGCCGATCGGCAATGGGGAACGGTGCGCGAAGACTACAGCGCCGGCGGCGATGCCTGGCGCTACTTCCCGCACGACCAGGCGCGCATGCGCGCCTATCGCTGGGGCGAGGACGGTCTCGCCGGCTGGAGCGACGATCGCGGGCTCTGGTGCCTGTCGCTCGCGCTCTGGAACGGCCGCGATCCGATCCTGAAGGAACGGCTGTTCGGCCTCGCCAACGGCGAAGGCAACCATGGCGAGGACGTCAAGGAACTCTACTATTTCCTCGATGGGCTGCCGACGCATGCCTACATGCGGATGCTGTACAAATATCCGCTGGCGGCGTTTCCCTACGAGGCGCTGATCGAGGAGAACAGGCGGCGCGGCTTGCAGGACGACGAGTTCGAGCTCGTCGACACCGGCGTGCTCGACGCCGGCTATTTCGATGTCGTGATCGAATACGCCAAGGCCGACCCGGACGACACGGCCATGCGGATCACCGCCACCAATCGCGGCGATGCGCCGGCGACGATCGACATCATCCCGCAGATCGTCGCCCGCGACGTGTGGTCATGGCGGAAAGGCACGCGGCGTCCCTGTCTGTCGGCCGAGGCGGACGGGTCCATTCTCGCCTGCCATCCCGACATGCCCGACATGAGGTTGCTGCCGGGCGAGGGCGCCGTTCCCCTGTTTTGCGAGAACGAGAGCAACGCGCGGGCGCTCTGGGGTGGCGACGCCCCCGGCCCGTTCAAGGACGGCATCGAGCGTCTGGTGACGCGCGGCGAGGCGCACGCGGTGGCGTCCGACGGGCGCGGCACCAAATGCGGGCTGCGGCACCACGTGACCCTCGCCGCCGGCCAGAGCGCGTCGGTCCGGCTGCGTTTCCGGCGCGCCGACGCGTCGGGTGGCGCCGAGGCCGGGGCCGTCGACGCGATCGTCGACGCGCGCCGCGAGGAGGCGGACCGCTACTACGATGCCGTGCACGGCGCCGTCGCCGATCCCGAACTTCGGTTGATCCAGCGCCAGGCCTATGCCGGTCTGTTGTGGTCGAAGCAATTCTATTTCTACGACGTGCGGCGCTGGCTCGAGGGCGATCCGGGCGAGCCGCCGCCGCCCGAGGCGCGGCGTCGTGGGCGCAACGCCGACTGGCAGCACCTCGTCGCTGCCGACGTGATCAGCATGCCGGATGGATGGGAATATCCCTGGTTCGCGTCATGGGATCTCTGCCTGCAGGCGGTCGCGTTCGCGGCGATCGACCCGGATTTCGCCAAGGCGCAGCTGCTGCTGCTCACGCGCAGCTGGTACATGCACCCGAACGCGGCGCTGCCGGCGTATGAATGGTCGTTCGGCGACGCGAACCCGCCGTTGCACGCCCACGCGGCGCTGCGCGTGTTCGAGATCGACCGCGCGCTGGCCGCCACGCCGGACTGGCCGTTCCTGAAACGCGTCTTCCGCAAGCTGCCGATGAATTTCACCTGGTGGGCGAACCGCAAGGACGCGAGCGGCCGCAACGTGTTCCAGGGTGGTTTCCTCGGCCTCGACAACATCGGCATCTTCGATCGCTCGGCGCCGCTGCCGGTCGATGGCGAGCTCACGCAATCGGACGGCACCGCCTGGATGGCGATGTACGCGCTCGACCTGCTGCGGATCGCGATCGTGCTCGGCGAGGAGGATCCGACCTACCAGGATCTCGCGATCAAGTTCCTCGAGCATTTCCTGCTGATCGCCAAGGCGAACGCCGAGGCCGGCGGCACGTGGGACGAGGCCGACGGTTTCTTCTACGACGTGCTGACGACGTCGCGCGGAGAGAACATCCCGATCCGGGCGCGCACGATGGTGGGGCTGATCCCGATCTTCGCCGTCGGCGTGCTGTCCCGAAGCGGCACCAGGCGGGCGCCCGAATTCGTCGCCCGTCTCGCCGATCTCCTGCGCGATCGGCCGGACCTCGCCGCCCTCGTCTCGCGCTGGAACGAGCCCGGCCAGGACGACACCATGCTGTTGTCGCTGCTTCGCGGCCATCGGCTGAAGCTGCTGCTGCGCCGCATGCTCGACGAGGCCGAGTTCCTGTCGCCGTATGGGATCCGCGCGGTCTCGAAAGTCTACGACGCCGCGCCGTTCCACTTCGAGCGGGACGGCAAGAGTTTCGTGCTCGACTACGAGCCGGCCGAAAGCCGCACTGGGCTGTTCGGCGGCAACTCGAACTGGCGCGGACCGGTCTGGATGCCGGTCAACTACCTGATGATCGAGGCGCTCCGCCGCTTCCATGATTATTACGGTTCCGACTTCAAGATCGCCTGGCCGGACGGCTCGGGCCGCGAGGACGATCTCGACGCGATCGCCGACGCGCTTTCCCAGCGTCTGGTGTCGCTGTTCCGCCGTGGCGAGGACGGACGGCGGCCGGTGCACGGCACCGTCGCCCGCTTCCAGGACGACCCGCACTTCCGCGACCTGTTGCTCTTCTACGAGTATTTCGACGGCGACAACGGGCGCGGGGTGGGCGCGTCGCACCAGACGGGCTGGACCGCGCTGGTCGCGACGCTGATCGGCGAGCTGGGACGCGAGACGGCGGTCAGCCCGCCGGCCGGCACCTGAGCGTCGGCGGGAAAGGGGGCTGCCCGGGCTCTGCCGGGGCGAAATCCCGGCAATCGTCTTGTCCGGCGGGCCGAAGGAGCGCCCGAACGGCGTCGGCGGCGGCCTGCGGCAACCCGTCGGGCGCGAGCGCATTCTCCACGGCGACCGCGACCAGCCGCTCGATGTGTCCGCCCGGCGCCCGGTCGCGTCCGTGCCGATCGAATTCCAGGGCGAGCTCGCGCGCGAGCGGGTGATCGCCGCCGAGCACGATCTGCCTGCAGCGCAGGGCGTCGCTGCTGCCGGGACCGCGCGCGTCGCAGGCCGCGCCGGCGATCGCCAGCAGCGCGCTCGGCCCGAGCGCGCGCGCGAGTGTGCGGTGCAGGCGGTCGGGATCCGGACGCAGCCCGAGCAAGGCGTTCTCGAGCGCGTGACGGTCGTCCGGTCGCAGGCGCGAGGCCGCCTCGCCGAGGCGTCTGCGGTGCGTGACCACGGCGTCCTCGGCGAGGGTCGCGAGGCGTCGTCCGGCGATGTCGGCGATCCGCCGGATGAAACGCTCGTCGGCGATGCGCCGGCCGTTCCGCGCGCCGAGACTGCCGATCGCGGCGGCGATGATGGCGACGGGATCGGACGCCTCCTCGGATCGGGCGTCGGGATGGATCGCCGCGCGCGCGAGCGGGTCGACGCCCCGGCGGTCCACGCCGGCTTTGAGGCCCGGGTCTGTCGCGTGCCGCGTCCCGCGCACGACCGTCGACGAGACGCGAGCGTCGCCGGCGGAGCGGCGGGCGCTGTCCGGCGGTTCGGCCAGCCCGTGTGTCACGTGATGATCTCCTCGTGGGAAGCGCGCCATTGCGCCTTGCCCTGTCGCTTGGCGGTGAGCATCGCGACGTCGGCGCGACGCATCAGGCTTTCCACCGTCTCGCCGCCGCGTGGGGTGCGCGACGCGAGCCCGATCGCGACATCGATCCGCACCCTTTCGGCGCCGACCGAGACCAGGAAGCCCGTGTGGCACCACGCGTCGGCGCGCTCGGCGGCGGCGAACGCGTCGGCGCCGTCGAGCCAGAGGACGAACGCGTCACCGCCGACACGGCCCACGAGGTCGGTCGGGCGGACCGCGTCGCGAAGCGTCGCCGCCACCTCCCGGAGCACCGCGTCGCCGCTGTCGAGACCATATCGCCGGTTGAAGTCGCCGAACCCATCGAGGTCGAGCGAGAGCATGGTGCCGTGCCTCACCTCGTGATCGGTGCGGCCGAAGCGGCGAGCGGTCTCGGCGACGAAGGCGGCGCCATCGAGCAACCCGGTCAGCAGATCGGTCCGACCGAGGCGGACGACGGTCCGCTGCACGGTGTCGGCGTCCACCAGCGGACGGAGCTCGCCGGCGAGCGACGCCGCGACCCGCCGGTCCTGCCCGGTCCAGTCGCCGGCGGCGACCGGACGCCAGAACGCGAGCGCGGTGGCCGGTCCGAGCCGTGCGCCGAGCCGCGTCAGCAGGATCGTTCGTCCCCCCGCGACCGCGACCGCGACCGTGGCGCCGGCGGCGCCGGCCGCGCCGGAGGTGGCGGGCCCGGGGAAGGCGGGCCCGGAGAAGGCGGCGGCCTCGGGTGTCGCGGGGACGAGCTCGGGCAGGGCCACCTCGACGAGGAGCGACGGGGCGAAGGCGTGCGCAATCGCGTCCCAGCCCTCGCCGGCGATGTCCGACACGGTCGCGGCCGGCGGCACCGGATCCGGCGCCGACCCGCTCGCCGCGTCCTCGCCGACCGGCAGCGCGACGATCGCGGCACCTTCCGCGCCGAGCGTCCTTCGCGCGGCCTCCAGCGTCGCGCGGATCATGGCGCCGGGCAGCACCTCGCCCCGGCCGGACGCGACGATCCGCTCGACGAGATCACGCGTCGGCACCGGATCGTCCGGAGCCGCGGCGACCTCGCCGACGACGACGCCGATCCCGCGCACGCCGCCGCGGCGCGTCGGCCGCACCGACACCGCCATCTGCAGCAACGGCCCGTGCGCGTGCCGGAAGCAGGCCCGGCGCAGGCGCGCCGGCTCGCGGGCGCGGAACGGGTCAAAGCCGGGCACGGCCGCCTCGGCCGCGAGCACGATGTCGCTCGACCGGCCGATCAGCTCGTCCGCGCTCCAGCCGAGACATTCGGGCGGCCAGACGAAGACGAACTGCCCGGCCCGGTCGGTTTCGTAGATGAAGTCGCCGATCGTTTCGCAGAGATCCCGCCACAGGGCGCGGCTCTCGATCATCGCATCGAGCAGGGCGGCATCGCGCGCCGCCCAGGAGGCGGCATCGCGGTCGGGGTCGTTCTCCGCTCGCGTGGTGTGCATGTCGCCGGCCGCCCTCAGATCGACGTGATCATGCGGCGGGAAGGTGAATGACCGGTTGATGCGTCGCCGGCGCCCGCGTCCTCCCACCTCGTTGACAACCGGTCGGACGCGCGGGCAGGGTCCGGCCGCCGTGCGGGAGGGGCGTCATGAACGAGGACGAGCTCCGCGACCGCATCGACGCCGCCTGGGAGGCGCGCGAGACGGTCTCGCCGGCCACCACCGGTCCCATTCGCGACGCCGTCGCCGCGGCGCTCGACGGCCTCGACCGCGGCGTGCTCCGGGTCGCAGCGCCCCAGCCCGATGGCTGGATGGTGCATCAATGGCTCAAGAAGGCGGTGCTGCTGTCGTTCCGCCTCGAGGGCAACGCGATCGCCGACGGGATCGCGGGCGCCGCATCGTTCGACAAGGTGCCGCTCAAGGGTGCCGGCTGGACGGCCGCCGAGTTCGCCGCGGCTGGTTTCCGGGCGGTGCCCGGCGCCATCGTGCGGCGTTCCGCCTTCATCGGCCGCGGCGTCGTGCTGATGCCCTCCTTCGTGAACGTCGGCGCCCATGTCGGCGACAACACGATGGTCGACACCTGGGCGACGATCGGTTCCTGCGCGCAGATCGGCCGCAACTGCCACGTGAGCGGCGGCGCCGGCATCGGCGGCGTGCTCGAGCCGCTGCAGGCCGATCCCGTGATCATCGAGGACGACTGCTTCGTCGGCGCCCGCGCCGAGGTGGCCGAGGGTGTCCGGGTCGGCCGCGGCGCGGTGCTGGCGATGGGCGTCTTCCTCGGCGCGTCCACCCGCATCGTCGACCGCGAAAGCGGCGCGGAGCATCGCGGCGTCGTGCCGCCCTACTCGGTCGTCGTGCCCGGCGCCCTGCCGCCCCGTCCCGGCACGAACGGCCCGTCGCTCGCCTGCGCGGTGATCGTCAAGACGGTGGACGCCCGCACCCGCGCCAAGACGGCGATCAACGAGCTGCTCCGCGATTGAGCGCGCCCGACCTGCCCGACCCGCTGCCGCTCGCCCGGGCCCTGATCCAGCGCGCCTCCGTGACAGGGGCGCTGTCCGAAGGTGTCGACGCGCAGGCGGTGCTCGCCGACGCGCTCGCCGCGCTCGGCTTCACCGTCGAGACATTGCCGTTCGGACCGGCGGCGCGGCGGACGCCGAACCTGTTCGCGACCGTGGGTCACGGCAGGCCGCATGTCTGTTTCGCCGGGCACACCGACGTGGTGCCGCCCGGCGATCGCGGCTGGAGCGTCGATCCGTTCGCGGCCCGTGTCGAGGGCGACCGCCTGATCGGTCGCGGCGCCTGCGACATGAAGGGTGCGATCGCCGCCTTCGTCGCCGCCGCCGCCGGCTGGCTGGCCGACGGCCCGCCCCCCTTCACGGTGAGCGTGCTTGCGACCGGCGACGAGGAGGGCGACGCGACCGACGGCACGGTGCGCGTCGTCGAGTGGCTCGCGCGCCTGAACCGGCTGCCGGATTTCTGCCTGGTGGGCGAGCCGACCAACGCCGGGACGCTCGGCGAAACGGTGCGGATCGGCCGCCGCGGCTCGCTGCACGCCGAGATCGCGGTCGACGGGGTGCAGGGCCACGTCGCCTACCCGGAGCGGGCCGACAATCCCGTGCATCGCCTGCTCGCCATCCTGGGCGAGCTGGTCGCGACCCCTCTCGACGAGGGCACCCCATTCTTCGAACCCTCCGGATTGCAGGTGACCTCGATCGATGTCGGCAATCAGGCGAGCAACGTGATCCCGGCGCGCGCCGCGTCCCGTCTCAA
The DNA here is from genome assembly GCA_965199345.1 of Acetobacteraceae bacterium. Classification (GTDB taxonomy): domain Bacteria; phylum Pseudomonadota; class Alphaproteobacteria; order Acetobacterales; family Acetobacteraceae; genus CAXTPV01. The sequence goes on along the minus strand of CBDARA010000002.1, from coordinate 2,779,890 downwards.
TATCCGCTTCAACGACCGCCACGACGGCGCCTCGCTCGGACGCCTGATCCGCGACACCGCGCGGCGGCACGCGCCGGATCGCGCGACTGTCGACATCAGGGTCGGCGCCGCCCCCTTCGTCACGGAGCCGGCGGGTGAGATCGCGGCGCTGGCCGACGCGATCGAGAGCGTGACCGGCTTGCGGCCCGTGCTCGACACCGGCGGCGGCACGTCGGACGCGCGCTTCTTCGCGCCTTACTGCCGCGTCGCCGAGTTCGGCCTCGTGGGCCGGACCATGCACGCGGTCGACGAGCACGTGCCGCTCGCCGATCTCCGTGCGCTCGCCGCGATCTATCACCGTTTCCTGGTGGCACTCGCGCCGGACGCGGGAGCGATGTCCTGATGGCCGGTCCGGTGCCGCCGCGCACGGGACGGCAGGCGATCGTGCAGGGTCTCGCCCTGCTCGGCCGTTTCCGCGCCGACGGCTTCGCCCGCTTCGAGGCCACGCCGCAGGCCTTCCTCGCCAGTCTCGCGCCGTGGCTCGCCTTCCTTCTGGTGGGCGGCGCGCTGCTCGCGCTCCAGGGGCGGCCGCGCGAGGCCGCGACCGACGTCGCCGTGCTGCTGTGCTGGCTGCTGGCGCCGCCCGTGGTGTCGCAGCTGGTCGCCCGACTGTTCAGCCGCGGCGATCGCTGGCTCCGCTACGTCACCGCGACGACCTGGTGCGAGTGGCTGATGATCGTCGCCTACGGGCTCGGGGTCGCGGCGGTGACGGTGCTGGTCAATCTCGGCATGCCGTTGCGGGTGGCGCCGCCGGTGCTGCTCGGCGCCATCGCGGTCTATTGGCTGGCGCTGCACCTGTTCCTGGCGCGGCGGGGGCTCGACCTCACGCTCCCGCGGGCCTCGGCGATCGTCGGCGCGGTGGTCGGCGCCGACCTCGTGCTGTTCGAGCTCGGGCGGCTGGTCGGCGGCCCGGCCTCGCATCTGCTCGGCCTGCAGGGGTGACGGCGCCGGACGGCACGCCTGCAGGGACGACGACGCCGGATGGCACGCTTGCCGGGATGACGGCGCCGGATGGCACGCTTGCAGGGATGACGGCGCCGCCGGATGGCGCCGGCGCGCCGAGGCGTGCGGTGCTGGCGGCGCTCGGCTCGGCGGCGCTCGCGTCGGCGGCACTCGCGTCGGCGGCACTGGCCGGCTGCTCGCCCGCCGACCTGCTGAACGCGGTCGCGCCGGCGCGGCTCGAGGCGGACGGGATCGCGTACGGTCCCGAACCGCGGCAGCGTCTCGACGTGTACCGCCCCGTCGGGTTCGGACCGTTCCCCGTCGTGATGTTCGTCTACGGCGGCGACTGGCAGGCCGGCCACCGCAGCCTCTATCGTTTCGTCGGCGGCGCGCTCGCCGCTTCCGGCTTCGTGACCGTGGTGCCCGACTACCGGCTGTATCCCGCGATCCGCTACCCGGTGTTTCTCGCCGATTGCGCGCGCGCGCTCGCCTGGACGCGGCGCGAGATCGGCCGGCACGGCGGCCGGCCCGGCGCGCCGTTCCTGATCGGCCACTCGGCGGGCGCCTACAACGTCGCGATGCTGACGCTCGACCCGCGCTTCCTCGCCGCCGAGGCGCTCCGTCCGGGCGCCGACATCGCCGGCACGGTCGGGCTCGCTGGGCCCTACGACTTCCTGCCGTTCGGCACCCCCATGCTGCGCGACCTGTTCGGAACCGCGCCCGATCCGCGCGACACGCAGCCGATCGACCATGTCGACGGCGACGCGCCGCCCATGCTGCTGCTCGCCGGCACCGCCGACCATACCGTGCACCCGGACAACACGACGCGGCTCGCGGCCCGCATCAGGAGCCGCGGCGGTCGCGTCGCCGACCGGCTCTATCCCGGCATCGACCACGTCGAGATCATCGGCGCGTTCGCCGCACCGCTCCGCCTGCTCGCGCCCTCGTTCCGGGACAGCGTCGCGTTCCTGCGCGGGCAGCCCGTCGTGCCGGCTTGAGCCCGCGGCGCAAAGGGCGGGGTCGGGCTGTGTCATGGCACGTCGCGTCGACCGCGACGGCGCGCCCTGCATCCGACCGCGCGATCGCTCCGTAACACGTGTCATGAACGTTATGTTCGCCACGTCACCGTTCGTACAGTCGTCAGGCGCCGTCCCACGGTCTAGGTTGTCCTGGGCTGGGACGAGGTTGGACATGGCGACGCTGACAGGGGGCGCGATCCCAGGCGACGAGCTGGGCGCGCTGCTGCACCGCTGCGGCACCGGCGACCAGTCCGCCTTTCGCGAACTCTATGACGGCCAATCCTCCCGGCTCTACGGCCTGGCGCTGCGCCTCACGCGCCATCCGCAACTCGCCGCCGACGCGGTGCACGACACGCTGATGCAGGTCTGGCAGAAGGCCGCTCGGTTCGATCCGGCGCGCGGCGCGGCCGAGGCCTGGCTTTCGACGCTGCTCCGCTACCGGGCGATCGACGTGATCCGGCGCACCGGCCGCGAGGAAACCGGCACCGCGCTCCCCGAGCTCGTCGACACCGGCCCCGATGCCCTGGCGACGCTCGCCGCCCGCGAGGACGCGGCCTCGCTCCGCCACTGCATGGACGCGCTCGACCCGTCGCAGCGCCAGGTGGTGACGATGGCGTTCGTCGACGGGCTGTCCCATTCCCAGCTCGCCGCGACGCTCGGCGCGCCGCTCGGCACGGTCAAGACATGGGTCCGACGCGCGCTGATCGCGCTCCGCCGGTGCCTTGAACCATGAGCGACACCCTGACCGCCGATCCCGCCGGCCCCGAGGACGACGACGTCCGCGCAGGCGAATATGTGCTCGGCCTGCTCGAGCCCGACGAGGCGCGCGCGTTCGAGGCGCGCGCCGCAGCCGACGCGGCGCTCGCCCGGGCGATCGCCCGCTGGGAGCGCGACCTGTCGCCGCTGCTGGCGCTGGTGACCCCGGTCGATCCGCCCGCCGCGCTTTGGACGCGCCTCGAGCGGAGCGCGTTCGGCGCCCGCCCGACCGCGCCGGCGTCCGTGACGCTGCCGTTCCCGACCCGCCCGGCGCGGCGGACGCTCAACCCGTGGGGCGCGGGCGCGATCGGCTTCGCGCTCGCCGCCGGCCTCGCCTTGGTCGCGTTCCTCGCGCGACCGACGCCGAGCGCGCTGCCGCTACCGGTCGCGGCTCTGGTGCCGAAGACCCCGGGCGCGCCCGTCGTGGTCGCCGACCTGCTGCCCGACGGGCGGCTGTCGGTGCGGCCGGTGAGCGCGCTCGCGACGCCGGCCGGGCGCGACTACGAGCTCTGGTCGCTGCCGTCGGGCGCCACCAGGCCGGTGCCGCTCGGTCTGTTGCCGGGTGGCGGCACCGTGGTCCCCGCCGGACAGGTGCCGACCAGGAGCGGGCTGATCCTGATCAGCCTCGAGCCGACCGGCGGTTCGCCGACCGGTCTGCCCACCGGGCCGGTGCTCTGGGCCGGGACGTTCGGCGGGCGAACCTGAGCCCCGATCGGGTCGCCGGGACCCGGCGGCCGGTTTCGGGCCTGGAGCACGATCGGCTCGAACCGAGCCGATGAACGTCCTCTAGCGTCATAGGAAGAGAGCATTCTCGTCCGGTCGAACGTTTCTGTTCATCGGATCACGCGCCAGGACCGCGTGCTTCGGGTCGTGCTGCCCGGGTCGCGGTGAGGTTCGGCTCGCGGCGGGGCTCAGGGCACGAACGGACCGGGATACGCGACCGACACCAGCGTCAGGCCCGAGGCCGGCGCCGTCGGACCGCTGTCCCGCCGGTCGCGGCCGGCAAGCACCGTCGCGATGCGCTCGGGCGGCCAGTCGCCGAGCCCGACCATCGCCAGCGCGCCGACCATGTTGCGCACCTGGTGGTGCAGGAAGCTGCGCGCCTCGGCCGAGATCAGCACGCGATCGCCATCGCGCGCGACCTCCAGCCGGTCGAGCGTGCGGACCGGGCTCTTCGCCTGGCAGGCGGTCGCGCGGAAGGCGCTGAAATCGTGCCGGCCGAGCAGGTGGCGCGCGCCGTCGCGCATCGCGCCGGCATCGAGCGGATGGTTCACGTGCCACACCGCGTCGCGTTCGAGCGTCGGGCGGGCGCGGCGGTTGAGGATGGCGTAGCGGTAACGGCGCATCACGGCCGAGAAGCGGGGGTTCCAGTCGGGCGGCGCTGCGGCCGCGCGCAGCACCACGACCGGGTGCGGCTTCATGTGGAAGTTGAGCGCGTCCCGCAACCGCCTCGCGTCCCACGGCCCGCCGGCCGGATCGGGCAGGCGGCGCAGCAGCGCCACCTGGCCGGCGGCGTGCACCCCGGCATCGGTGCGTCCCGCGACCACGCTCCCGACCGCGGCGCCGCCGGCCAGCCGCGCGGCCGCCGCTTCGAGCACCGCCTGGATCGCGAGGCCGTTCGCCTGCCGCTGCCAGCCCACGAATTCGGTGCCGTCGTATTCGAGCACCAGCGCCCAGTTGGCGGCGCGTCGCTCGGGCCCCGCCGCCGACGCGCCGCTCACGTCGCGTCCGGGCGCGTGCCCGCGCTTGCCTGACCCAGGCCCGCGGCCACGCATGCCGCACCTCGGCGCGCGTTCAAGCGTGTCGCGGCGCTCAGGCGGGCGTCCGCGCAGGCCGCGCTCAGGCCCGCGTCCGCGCACGTCGTGCCCGCGCGCGCGACCTCGCACGTCTCGCCCCTGCGCGCGTCCGTGCGCGTCGCGCGCAGACGCCCGTCCGTGCGCGTCGCGCCCGGGCGGGCATCCCTACGGGTCACGCCCAGGCGCGTGTCCTTCCAAATCGCGCCCAGGCGCGCGTCCGTGCGCGTCGCGCCCGGCCGGGCGTCCGCAAAGGTCACGCCCAGGCGCGTGTCCGCGCACGGCGTGCCCGCGCGCGCGACCTCGCGCGTCTCGCTTGGGCCGGCATCCGCGTACGTTCGGCCCCGGCCCGCGTCCGGGCCTGTCTCGCCGGGGCGCGCGTCCGCACGTATCACGCCCAAGCCCGCGTCCGCGCGCGTCTCGCCCAGGCTTCCGCTCGCCCGCGTTCCGTCCGAACGCACGCCCGCGCGCGGCACGCCGAGGCACGCGCCGGTCACCACGCGCCGGTCACCACGCGCCGAGGCGGGCGCCCGCGGCGAGGCGGCCGCCCCGGAGGAACGTCCCGGCATCCGTCGCCGGGCGGCCGTCGCGCTGCACGAGGAGCAGCCGGAACGCCCCGTCGCCGCAGGCGATCGCGAGCCCCGTGGGCGCGCCCGTCGCGTCCTCGAGCACGGTTCCGGGCGGCGAGGCGCCGTCGGCCGTGACCGGCTCGCCGGCGAGGATCTTCAGGCGCTCGCCATCCGGCAGCGTCGTTTCCGTCCCCGGCCACGGGGTGAGCGCCCGGACCTGCCGGTCGATCGACGCCGCCGTCGCCGTCCAGTCGATCCGCGCGTCGGCGCGCGTGAGCTTCGGCGCGTACGTGACGCCCGCGTCTGGCTGCGCCACGGCGGGCGGGTCGTCGCGCAGGGTTTCGAGCATCAACCGCGCGCCGAGCGCCGCGAGCCGTGTCGTGACGTCGGGCGCGGTGTCGCGCGCCTCGATCGGGACGGCACCCCTGGCCATCGCGGGTCCGGTGTCGAGCCCCGCCTCCATGCGCATGATGGTGACCCCGGTTTCGGCGTCGCCGGCGCGGATCGCCGCCTGGATCGGCGCCGCACCGCGCCAGCGCGGCAGCAGGCTCGCATGCACGTTGAGGCAGCCGCGCCGCGGCGCGTCGAGCATCTCCTGCGGCAGGATCAGCCCGTAGGCGGCGACCACCGCGGCATCGAGGTCGAGCGCGCGGAAGCACGCCCACTCCGCCTCCTCGCGCCGGAGGCGGGGCGGGTTGCGGACCGGGAGGCCGAGCGCCTCGGCCCGCGCGTGCACCGCGCAAGGCACCGTCCGGTGACCGCGCCCGGCCGGACGCGGCGGCTGCGCGTAGACGGCGAGGATGCGGTGACCGGCGGCGTGCAGCGCGTCGAGCGTCGGCACCGCGAAGGCGGGCGAGCCGAGAAAGGCGAGCCGCAGCGAGGGGCCCGGGCCGGTGCCGCGCACGCCTGCCACAGCGTCGGCGGCGTTCGGCGCGGGCGCGTGCGTGCTCAGGCCCGCGCGCGCGGGCGGGCGGGCCCGCCGGACGCGGCGGTGCGCTGCTCCTTGGCGAACCGCCGCAGCAGCATGTTGCGCTTCAGCGCCGACAGGTGGTCGACGAACAGCACGCCGTCGAGGTGATCGATCTCGTGCTGCAGGCAGGCGGCCAGCAGCCCGTCCGCCTCCACCGTCCGCACCCGTCCGTCGGCGTCGGCGTATCGGACCACGACGGCGTCCGGCCGCTCGACGTCGGCGTAGAGGCCCGGGATCGACAGGCAGCCCTCCTCGCGGATCGCGCGCGTCTCGCTCGCGCGCACGATCTCGGGGTTGACCAGCACCATCGGCGCCGGCGCCGCCTCGTCGCCGAGATCGGTGACCACCAGGCGGAGCCCGACGCCCAACTGCGGCGCGGCGAGCCCGATCCCGGGTGCCGCGTACATGCTCCCGAACATCGCCGGCACCAGGGCTGCGATCGCGTCGCGGTCGGCCTCCGTCACCCGTCGCGCCTTGGCGCGCAACGCGGCGTGCGGCACCAGCAGGATCGGTCTCGTCTCGCCGGTCGCGTGGTCGGCCCCGCGCCCGGCGCTCGGGTGGTCTCGCTCGGTCATCCGCCGCCATGTAGCGGTGGGCCCCTGGCCGATCAACGGCCCGGAACTTGCGGGGCCCGGAACTTGCGGGGCGGTGGCGCGCCGCCCATATCGGCTCGTGGCCGGGACGCCGCGAGGGTTCCGCGCCGACAACGCTTCGCTCGGAGGAGGAGGCTCTCAGATGACCACGCGACTGTTCGCGTCGCCGATGTTTCTCGGCTTCGACCATCTCGAGCAGATGCTCGAGCGCGCCTCGAAGGCGTCGTCCGACGGATACCCGCCCTACAACATCGAGCAGGTGGCCCAGAACGGGCTCCGCATCACGCTGGCCGTCGCCGGCTTCACGATGGCGGACCTGCAGATCACGCAGGAGGACAACCAGCTGGTGATCCGCGGCCGTCAGACCGACGACGGCGCCGACCGGCACTTCCTGCATCGGGGGATCGCGGCGCGGCAGTTCCAGCGCGCCTTCGTGCTCGCCGAGGGCATCGACGTCACCGGAGCCTGGCTCGACAACGGCCTGCTCCACATCGATCTCGCGCGGCCGGAGCCCGAGGTGCGGGTCCGCCACATCGAGATCGGCGGCACGCGCGGCACCGAGCCCGTCGCGACCCGGCCGGCGCCCCGCATGGTGCGCGCGGCCAACGGCGGCGACGCGTGACGCCGCGGCAGGAGGATCGAGCATGAACACGAACGACATCGGCGCGGCCGAGGGCCGCCTCGACATCAGGCACCTGTCGGCGACGCAGCTCGCCTCGCTCGGCCTGTCGCAGATCGCCTATCTGCGACCTGTCACGGTGAACGGCGAGCGCGCCTATTCCATCCACGCCGCCGACGGCACCCCGATGGCGCTGGCGGGAGACCTCGCCCTCGCGGTCGCCGCGGTGAGCCAGCACGAGATGGTCGCCGCCCTCGTGCACTGACAAAGGGTTTGCCGTAGGGCAGCTGCCCTTCGGTGCGGTCCAGGGGCGAAGCCCCTGGCCTTCAAACCCGCACGGCGGTCGGGTCGATCCACCCGACATGCCCGTCGGGGCGCCGGTAGACCACGTTGAGTTCGTTCGACACCGCGTTCCGGAACATCACCACGCCGCTGTCGGCGAGATCCATCCGGAGCACCGCGTCGCCCACGGTGAGACGCTCGATGGTGGTCGGCGTCTCGGCGACGACCGTCGCGTAGGTGCCGGTCCTGGTCTCGTCGCCGAGACCGTCCTCGCGCCCGTCGTTCTCGATCAGGATGTACTCGCGCGCGATCTCCGGACGCGCCCTGATCTGCGCGAGATCCCGCGCGTGTCCGTTCACGCGTCGTCGGTAGCGTCGCAGCCGCTTGGCGATGTGCTCGGCGGCGTCGTCGAACGCCGCGTGGGCGTCGCCGGCCTCGCCCTCGCCGCGCAGCGTGAGGCCGCGTCCGGCATGGACGTTGATGTCGCAGGTGAAAAACGATCGGGCGCGTCCGAACGTCACGTGCGCCTCGAGCGCGTGGTCGAAATACTTGTGGGCGATCACGTCGAGCTGGCCCGCGACGCGGGTGCGAAGCGCATCGGACAATTCCAGATGCCGGCCCGAAACGATGATCTCCATCCGCGTGCACTCCGATCGCCCGAGCGGTTGCCGGCGCGAGGTCCGAACGGAGGGGTTCGGAGCCTGCCGGTTGTCGCGGGGGACGATCAGGCGGAGAGAGCCTTCTCCCGCTTCCGCTGCACCGAACTCGGGATGCGCAGCGCCTCGCGATATTTGGCCACGGTCCGGCGCGCGATGTCCACGCCTTCCCGTCGCAGCGCCGCCACGATCGCGTCATCGGACAGGATGGCGCTCGGATGCTCGGCGTCGATCATGCCGCGGATGCGGTGCCGCACCGCCTCCGCGCTGTGGCTTTCGCCGCCCGTCATGCCGGCGATCGCGGTGGTGAAGAAGTACTTGAGCTCGAACGTGCCCCGCGGCGTCGCGATGTATTTGTTCGCGGTCACCCGGCTGACGGTGCTCTCGTGCATCGACACGGCGTCGGCGATGTCGCGCAGGATCAACGGCCGCAGATGGCTGACGCCGTGGCGCATGAAGCCGTCCTGGCGCTGCACGATCTCGGCGGCGACCTTCAGGATGGTCTGCGCGCGCTGCTGCAAAGACTTGATCAGCCAGTTGGCGCTCGCGAGTTTCTCCGACAGGAACACGCGCTCCTCGCGTCCGGCGCGACCGAGCACGCGGGCGTGGAACGATTGCGCCAGCAGCAGGCGCGGCATGGTGTCGGGGTTGAGCTCGAGATGCCAGCCGCCATCGGCCGCCTGCCGCGTGAGCACGTCGGGCACGACGGACGCGGGCGGCGCCAGATCGTGCGCGGCGCCCGGCTTCGGATCGAGCGCCCGGATCTCGGCGATCATGTCCGCCAGATCCTCGGCATCCACCTCGCAGACCGCGGACAGGCGCTTGAGCTCGCGCCGCGCGAGCAGTTCGAGGTTGTCGAGCAGGCGCGCCATGGCCGGGTCGAGCCGGTCGCGCTCGGCGAGCTGGGCGGCGAGGCATTCGGCGAGGCCGCGGGCGCAGACGCCGACCGGGTCGAACCGCATCACGCGCGCGCGGACCGCTTCGACCCGTTCGAGCGTGGTGCCGAGCGCCGCCGCGACCGCCTCCGGTTCGGCGCCGAGACGGCCCGACTGGTCGAGCAGCGCGATCAGGTGCGCGCCGATCAGGCGGTCGACCGGATCGGTGATGCCGAGCCGGAGCTGCTCGGCAAGGTGATCGCGGAGCGAGCGCGGGCTTTCCGCGAAATCGTCGACGCCGCGGTCGGGTTCCGACCAGTCGCTGCGGCCGCCATTGGCGCGGAACGCGCCGAGCTCGGCGGGACCGTCGCCGGTCTCGAAATCGGCGGAAAAATCGGCGTCGAGCGGGGCTGTGCCGTCGGCGGGCAGGTGCCCGTCGGCGAGCGCCTCGGCGGCGTCGCCGCCGGCGGTCTTGTCGAGGCGCTGGTCGGGTGCCGGACGCTCCGGGTCGGCGTCGGCGCGCTCGTCGCGTTCGAGCAACGGGTTGCGCTCGAGCTCCTCGTCGACGAAGGCGGCGACTTCCTGGTTCGAATACTGCAGCAGCTTGATGGCCTGACGCAGCTGCGGCGTCATGACCAGCGTCTGGGACTGTCGGAACTCGAGTCTGGGACCGATCGCCATCAACTAGCTAGTTACAGCGAAAACCTTTCGCCCAGGTAGACGCGTCTGACGTCCTCGTGCGCGACGACCTCCTCGGGCGCCCCCTCCATCAGCACCTGTCCGCCGTGCATGATGTAGGCGCGGTCGACGATCTCGAGCGTTTCGCGGACGTTGTGATCGGTGATCAGCACGCCGATGCCGCGATCCTTCAGGTGCGAGATCAGGTCTCGGATCTCGCCGACCGCGATCGGGTCGATGCCGGCGAGCGGCTCGTCGAGCAGGATGTAGGACGGGTGGCTCGCGAGCGCGCGCGCGATCTCGAGCCGCCGTCGCTCGCCGCCCGAAAGGGCCAGCGAGGGCGCGCGTCGGAGATGCGAGATGCCGAACTCGGTCAGCAGCTCGTCGAGCATCATCTCGCGCCGGTCGGCGCGCGCTTCCACCACTTCGAGCGCCGCCATCACGTTCTGCTCGACGTTGAGGCCGCGGAAGATCGACGCCTCCTGCGGCAGGTAGCCGATGCCGAGGCGGGCGCGGCGATACATCGGCAGGCTGGTGATGTCGGCGCCGTCGAGGCTGATCGAACCGGTCTCGGGACGGACGAGGCCCACGATCATGTAGAAGGTGGTGGTCTTGCCGGCGCCGTTCGGGCCGAGCAGTCCGACCGCCTCGCCGCGCTGCACCGAAACCGACACGTTCCGCACCACCGGGCGCTTGCGGTAGGTCTTGCCGACACCGGTCGCGAGCAGCCCGCCGCGCGTCACCAGCCGGAGCCGGCTCTCGTCGCCCTGACCCTGGGGCGGCCGGTCGGGCCCCGCGACGCCATCGGGCGGCGTCACCGGTGCGCCCCGGCCGGCGCGGCATGGCCGGCGGGTCCCGCCGGGGCGGGATGGGCGGCGGACCCGGCCGTCTGGTCGTTCGGCACGATCAGGCCCTGGACCCGCGAGCCGGGATCGTTGGTGAGGGTCGCGAGACCGGTCCGCATGTTCACGATCGCCGCTTGTCCGTCGAGCTGGTTCTGGCCGCGCGTGATGTGGACATCGCCGAGGATCCGCGCAATGCCGCTCGCGGCCACGTAGACGCCGCGCGACCCGCGCACCGTCTCGGTCGGCGTGCGGACGACGACGTTGCCGTAGCCTTCGGCGCGCTCGAGCTTGCCCGAGGACTGCAGCGGATCGCCCGACGCGGCGGCGCCCGGGCCGGTCGTCGCCGACACCTTCACCGGCTTGGCCGCCGCGGCGCCAGGCACCGGCTTGTTCGGCGACGAGAAGCCGACCAGCACGTCGGCCTGGATGCGCCGGGCGTCGCTGGTCACCAGCACGGCGTTCCCGCGCGCGACCGACATCCGCTTCTGCGGCCAGTATTCGAGGCTGTCGCGCGCGGTGATGACGTCGTTCGGCGTGACGAGACGGAGACCGTGGCCGGTCAGCACCAGCACGGACTGATCGATGTCGTAGAGCGCCTGGTCGCCCCAGGCCTGATCGGTCGCGGTGTAGATGTGGACGTGTCCGATCGCCTCCAGCCGGTAGATCTCGTTGTCGCCGGTGTCGTCCGGCGCGCCCGTGCCGGCGGCGCCGGCGTTTGTCCCCGTGCCGGCAGCGCCGGCGTTTGTCCCCGTGCCGGCAGCGCCGGCGGCCATCTCATTGCCGGCAGCCCCGGCGGCCGTCCCCGCGCCGGCGGCGCCGGCGGTGGACACCGGCGTCGCGCCCGTGCCCGCCGGCACGGTGCCGGGCGGCACCTGCTTCTTGCGGTAGAACGCGATCAGGCGGTCGGCATCGACGGTCACGTTGCCGCGCACCGCGCGGGCCTGGCCGACCGCGGTCACGGTCTGCGCCTTCTGGTCCCAGTTGATGCCGTCGAGCGCGGTGACGGTGACCGAGCCGCCCTGCGACATGTCGATCGCCTGCGCGACCGCGGTCCGGACGGCGGGCGGCGACAGCCACGCCGCCGCGGCGAGGAGGAAAGCGAGGCGGGTTCTCATGGCTGGCCGCTGCCGCTCCCCCGTCCGCCCTCGTGTCCGCTTTGGCGCAGCACGAGCCGAGACGGTCCGCCGAACTGCAGCACGCCGTCGCCGCTGGCCAGGAACGCCCGCTGCGCGTCGAGTTCGCCGAACGGTCCCTCCATATGCACCCAGTCCGGCGCGCTCTCGACGCTCCGCTTCAGGTCGACGGTCGCGACCGGCGCGGTCAGGATGGCGCCGTCGGCGCGGTAGAGCGTCACGTGTCCGTCGAGGTCGAGCACCTGGCCGTGCGGCGCATAGACGCCGCGATCGGCGGTGGCCATCATCCACATGCCGCCGCTGCCGACGATGTCGGCCTTCGGGCGGGTCAGGTCGACGCGGTCCGGCCCGACCTGCCGCGCCAGCGCGGCGGACACCAGGTAGGGCCGGTCATGGCCGTCCATGCCGTGGTAGCGAGGCGCCACCATCACGCCGGTGACCGCCTCGACCGCCTCGTCCTGCCGCAGCGCCGAGCGTCCGAGCCGCATCGTCCGGCTGATCTCGGGCCACAGCGCCAGCGAGCCGAGCAGCACCACCGCGACGACCGGCAGCGCCCATTTCGACAGCCGCACCATGCGGGCCCGGCGGGCGATGCGCGCGGCGTCCGGCCGCGCGCGCAGCCGGCCCGGGGCGCTGAGCTCGGTGCGTCGGGCGCGCGCGAGATGGCGCGCCACGGCATCGGCCGGACGCGGTGCGAGCGGCACCGGTCCGGGCGCCGATCCGGGCACCGGTCCGGGCGGTCGCGGCGGCCGCGGCGGCGTCATGTTCACGCGATGCCGGCGCGCAGCAGGTCGTGCACGTGCACGATCCCGACCGGCCGGCCGGCGCTGTCGGTCGCGAACAGGCTCAGCACGGGGCGCGGCCCCGAGTTCATCAGCCGAAGCGCGTCGGCCGCCAGGCGGTCGGCGCCGATCACCACCGGGTTCGGGTTCATCACGTCGGCGACCCGGAGCGCGCGGAAGTCGCGCGAGGCGGCGCGCCGGAGATCGCCGTCGGTGACGATGCCGGCCAGCCGGCCGTCCGGCCCGAGGACGCCGACGCAGCCGAACGCCTTGCGCGTCATCAGCAGCACCGCGTCGAGCAGCGCGGTCGCGGGCGAGGCGAGCGGGATCGCGTCGCCCGCGTGCATCAGCTCCGACACCCGTTTCAGCCGCGCACCGAGCCGTCCGCCCGGGTGGAACAGGCCGAAATCGCTCGCCGTGAAGCCGCGCCGGCGCAGCAGCGTCACCGCCAGCGCGTCGCCGAGCGCCATCTGCATCAGCGTGCTGGTGGTCGGCGCGGCGGTGATCGGACACGCCTCCTCGGCCTCCGGCAGCACGAGCGCGATGTCGGCGGCGCGTCCGAGGCTCGATTGCGCGCGCTCGGTGATCGCCAGCAGCGACAGGCCGAACCGGCGGGCGTGCGCGACGAGGTCGGCGAGTTCGGCGGTCTCGCCGCTCCGCGACAGCACCAGGACGGCGTCGTTCTCGAGCACCATGCCGAGATCGCCGTGCGACGCCTCGGCGGGATGGACGAACATCGCGGGCGTGCCGGTCGACGCGAAGGTCGCCGCCACCTTGCGCCCGACATGGCCCGACTTGCCGATGCCGGACACGACGACCCGTCCCGGCAGCGCCTCGATCAGGTCGACCGCGCGCGCGAAACGCTCGCCGAGCGGGCCGTCGAGGGCGCGCGCGAGCCGGCCGAGCCCGTCCGCCTCGGTCCGCAGCACCGCCCGCGCGTCCTCGATCGCCCGCGGTTCCGTGGGCGCAAGGACCGGCACCGCCGGCGGCATGGCATTCGGCGCCGCCGGGGGCGGCGGCAGGGAATTCGGCGCCGCCGAGGGCGGCGGCAGGGTCGGCTCCGCCGACGGCGCGACGTCGGGCGCCATCGGCGCGACCGCTCCCGCGGCGCGGCGCGGCCGCATGTCGGAAGCGCTCGGAAGGGTGGCGGTCATCGACGCCGTGCTGCTCCTCGCAGAGGGGGCGCGGGTGGAGAGGCGCGAAACGGGACGCGTGACGAAGGGGAGAAGAGTCTCGGATGCGGCCGGGGCGCGGTCAATGGGCGAACAGGTCCGGCGCATCGTAGCCGAGCAGGTCGAGCCGCGCGCGCGCCGGCAGGAAGGCGAAGGCGGCCTCGGCGAGCTCGGTCCGGTGCTCGCGCGCGAGCAGGGCGTCGAGCCGCGCCCACAGCGCGTGCAGGTGGAGCACGTCCGACGCCGCGTAGGCGATCTGCTCGGGGGTCAGCTCGGCGGCGCCCCAGTCCGAGGTCTGCTGCTGCTTGGAGATGTCGACGCCCAGCAATTCGCGGCAGAGTTCGCGCAACCCGTGCCGCTCGGTGAAGGTGCGGACCAGCTTGGCGGCGATCTTGGTGCAGCGGATCGGTGCCACCGTGATGCCGAGATGGTGCTGCAGGAGGGCGACGTCGAAGCGGGCGAAATGCATCAGCTTGACGATCGCCGGATCGGCCAGCATCCGCGCCAGATGCGGGCTCGGCGTGCCTGGGATGATCTGCACCAGCACGGCGTTGCCGTCGCCCGACGACAGCTGCACCAGGCACAGCCGGTCGCGATGCGGGTTGAGGCCCATCGCCTCGGTGTCGACCGCCACCACCGGGCCGAGCGTGGTCCCGGCCGGCAGGTCGCCGCGATGGAGGATGATCTGACCGGCGTCCATCGCGTGGCCCCGAGGAAAAGGCCGTCGCCCGCGGGCGCTATGCCGGATGGCGAGTTGGTGCCCAGGAGAAGACTCGAACTTCCACGACCTTTCGGCCACAGGTACCTGAAACCTGCGCGTCTACCATTCCGCCACCTGGGCAGGTCCGACCGGAAGGATCGGGGATCTACCCGGCCCGAAATGGACCGTCAAGGCCAGGCGCATCGACGGCGCGACGCCCGGCCTCGGAACCCTGGGCTCGCGTGAAGGGTTCTGAGGTCCGCCGGCTCCCGATGGATGCGGGTGCCGCGACGTGCGCCGCCGGCGCCCCGGCCTTCCGGAGGCCGGCCTTCTCTCTCGGAGACACAGAGTGGAACGGAACGTGGCGACCGTCTTCGGCGGCACCGGTTTTCTCGGCCGCTACGTCGTGCCGCGCCTGCGGGCGCGCGGCTTCGTCGTGCGCGTCGCCTCGCGCGACCCGGGCGCCGCCGCGTTCCTGCGCATGCAGGGCCCGCGCGGCGAGGTGGTGCCGCTGTTCGTCGACTACGCCCGGCCAGACACGATCGCGCGCGCGATCGACGGCGCGCGCTACGTGGTCAACCTCACCGGCATCCTCGCCGAACGCCGGCGCGGCGACTTCACCCGCGTCCACGCCGACGGGCCGGCGGCGATCGCCGCCGAGGCGACCCGCAGCGGCGTCGAGCAGTTCGTCCACGTGTCGGCGATCGGCGCCGATCGCGACAGCGACAGCGCCTACGGCCGCAGCAAGGCCGAGGGCGAGGCGCGCGTACTCGCCGCGCGCCCGAACGCCGCCATCCTGCGGCCCTCGCTGGTGTTCGGCCCGGAGGACAAGTTCTTCAACCGCTTCGCGTCGATCGCGATGCTGTCGCCGGTGATGCCGGTGATCTCGGGCGGCACGAGGATGCAGCCGGTCTATGTCGACGACGTCGCCGCCGCGATCGTCACCGCGCTGACCGACGACCGGCGCGGCGTGTTCGAACTCGGCGGTCCGGACGTGATGACGTTCCGCGAGATCCTCGCCTGGATCCTGCGCACGACGGAGCGGAACCGCCCCCTGGTCACGGTGCCGAACGGCATCGCGTCGCTGCAGGCGGGGGTCGCGCAATACGTGCCCGGCAAGCCGTTCACCCCCGATCAGCTGCGGATGCTGCGGCACGACAACGTCGTTTCGGCGGGCGCGCAGGACCTCCACGCGCTCGGGATCAAGCCGATGCCGATCGACCTGGTCGTGCCGGGCTACCTCGCCCGTTACCGCCCGGGCGGCGCCCGCCGGCGCGCGGTGGCCTGAAAGGTCCGGATCGGCCCGATCTCGCGCGTGAAAATCGCACCCGCGGCGCCGACGCCGAGCAGGGCGGCGCGATAGGTCAGGCTCGCTGCCTTTTCGTCGTGGACGACGTTGCCCTATTGAAGGGACACGGCAGCGTGTTCGATCGGGCACGCCAGAGCCGCCAGGGCCGCGGAAGGCAAGCGCGCGATGGCCGAGAAGATGCTCCAGTTCGTCTCAGTGCCGCAGCACCAGCCTGAAAAGCGCGGCGTCCCGGCGCGCCGGACCGATTTCGCCGAGATCTACCAGGATTTCGCGCCCGGTGAGGCCGAGCTGCAGTCGAGCCGGTGCTCGCAGTGCGGGGTGCCGTTCTGTTCGGTGCACTGCCCGCTCTCGAACAACATCCCGGACTGGCTGAAGCTCACCGCCGAGGGGCGTCTGGCCGAGGCCTACGAGGTCTCGTCGGCGACCAACAACTTCCCCGAGATCTGCGGCCGCATCTGCCCGCAGGACCGGCTCTGCGAGGGCAACTGCGTCATCGAGAAGGGCTTCGAGAGCGTCACCATCGGCGCGGTCGAGCGCTTCATCACCGACCACGCCTTCGACCAGGGCTGGGTCGAGCCGGTTCGGCCGGCCTTCGAGCGCGAGAGCTCGATCGGCATCATCGGTGCCGGACCGGGCGGCCTCGCCTGCGCCGAGCAGCTCCGCAAGCGCGGCCACCAGGTGCATGTCTACGACCGCCACGACCGCGTCGGCGGCCTGATGATCTACGGCATCCCGGGCTTCAAGCTCGAGAAGGAGATCGTCGCGCGGCGCCACCGTCTGCTCGCCGACGGCGGCATCCATTTCCACGTCGGCCAGGGTGTCGGCGCCGCCGACGGCGACGACACCGTCGCGTTCGCGACGCTCCGCGCCCGCCACGACGCGCTGCTGATCGCGACCGGCGTCTACAAGGCGCGCGACATCGGCGGTCCCGGCGTCGGCCTGCCGGGCATCGTCGCGGCACTCGACTATCTCACGGCGTCGAACCGCGTCGGCCTCGGCGACCGCGTGCCGCATTTCGACAGCGGCCTCCTCGACGCCGCCGGCAAGAACGTCGTCGTGATCGGCGGCGGCGACACCGCGATGGACTGCGTCCGCACCGCCGTGCGCCAGGGCGCGGCCTCGGTGAAGTGCCTCTACCGTCGCGACAAGGCGAACATGCCGGGCTCGGCGCGCGAGGTGAAGAACGCCGAGGAGGAAGGGGTCGAGTTCATCTGGCTCGCCGCCCCCGAGAGCTTCGACGGCGACGACGGCGTGCGCTCGGTGCGGGTGTCGCGGATGCGCCTCGGCCTGCCGGACGCGACCGGACGGCAGGCGGTCGAGCCCGTGCCGGGCAGCGACTTCACGATCGAGGCCGATCTCGTGATCAAGGCGCTCGGCTTCGATCCCGAGCCGCTGCCGGCGCTCTGGGACGCCGACGGGCTCGAGGTGAGCCGCTGGGGCACGCTGAAGGTCGATCACCGGACGCTGATGACCAGCATCCCGGGCGTGTTCGCCGCCGGCGACATCGTGCGCGGCGCCTCGCTGGTGGTGTGGGCGATCCGCGACGGCCGCGACGTCGCGGTCGAGATCGACAAATACCTCGCGAGCCGAACCGTCTCGGCGGCGGCGTGAGGGGGAGACGGGCATGAGCGACAGCGAGGAAGGGCCCGAGAACCGCACCGAGAGCGGGCCCGAATTCGTCGCGAACTGGAACGCCAACGCGCGCCGCCTCGCCGACACCTATCGCGAGAGCGACGAGCATGCCGCCTGCGGCGTCGGCCTCGTCGCATCGCTCGACGGCAAGGCCCGGCGCGACGTGGTCGAGGCCGGCATCGCGGCGCTGCAGGCGATCTGGCACCGCGGCGCGGTCGACGCCGACGGCAAGACCGGCGACGGCGCCGGCATCCATGTCGAGATCCCGCACGATTTCTTCGCCGACGAGATCGCGCGTTTCGGCGACACGCTGGAAGCCGGCCGCATCGCCGTCGGCCAGGTGTTCCTGCCCAAGACCGACTACACCGCGCAGGAGCGCTGCCGGCAGATCGTCGAGGCCGAGATCCTCCGCTTCGGCTACACGATCTATGGCTGGCGTCAGGTGCCGATCGACACGTCGGTGATCGGCGAGAAGGCCAACGCCACCCGTCCCGAGATCGAGCAGATCATCATCCGGAACGCGCTCGGCACGCCGGACGACGAGTTCGAGCGCGACCTCTACGTCATCCGCCGCCGCATCGAGCGCGGCGTGATCGAGGCGCAGATCGGCGAGTTCTACATCTGCTCGCTGTCGTGCCGGTCGATCATCTACAAGGGGATGTTCCTCGCCGAGAACCTGGTCGATTTCTACCCGGACATCGCCGACCCGCGCTTCGTCTCGCGCTTTGCGATCTATCACCAGCGCTACTCGACCAACACGTTCCCGACCTGGAAGCTCGCGCAGCCGTTCCGCATGGTCGCGCACAACGGCGAGATCAACACGATCTCCGGCAACATCAACTGGATGCGCTCGCACGAGACGCGCCTCGCCGCGTCGTCGCTCGATCCGTTCATGGACAGCATCAAGCCGGTCGTGCAGGCGGGCGGCTCGGACACCGCGTCGTTCGACAACGTGTTCGAGCTGCTGGTCCGCGGCGGCCGCGACGCGCCGGCGACCAAGACGCTGATGGTGCCGGCGAGCGTCACCCAGGAGCAGGCGGTCTCGCCGAAGCACGCGGCGATGTTCCTCTACGCCAACGCCGTGATGGAGCCGTGGGACGGCCCGGCCGCGATCGCGGCGACCGACGGAAGGTGGGCGATCGCCGGCCTCGACCGCAACGGCCTGCGGCCGCTCCGCTACACGATCACCGCCGACAACCGACTGCTCGTCGGCTCCGAGACCGGCATGGTCGCGATCCCGGACGCCGAGATCGTCGCACGCGGCCGGCTCGGCCCGGGGCAGACGGTCGCGGTCGATCTCGACGAAGGGCGTTTCTACGACGCGCCGGCGCTGAAGGAGATGCTGGCCGACCGCCAGGATTACGCGTCCTGGACCGCGCGCACGCGCTCGATCGACCGGCTGGTGCGCGACGACGCGACCGAGCAGGTGTCGCTCACCGGGGAAGCGCTCCGCCGCCACCAGCTCGCCGTCGGCGTGACGCTCGAGGAGCTCGAGCAGATCCTCCACCCGATGGTCGCCGACGCCAACGAGGCGATCGGCTCGATGGGCGACGACACCCCGCTCGCCGTGCTCGGCGACCGCTATCGCGGCCTGCACCATTATTTCCGCCAGGCATTCAGCCAGGTCACCAACCCGCCGATCGACAGCCTGCGCGAAACGCAGGTGATGTCGATCAAGACCAGGCTCGGAAATCTCGGCAACGTGCTCGAGGAGCGGGCCGAGCAGTGCGACATGCTGCAGCTCGACAGCCCGGTGCTGTCGAACGCCGAGTTCGCGGCACTCGTGGGCGTGCTCGGCGACGGCGCACGCGCGATCGACTGCACCTGGGACGCGCAGGCCGGCGCCGCCGGCCTCCGCGCGGCGATCGACCGCATCCGGCGCGAGGCCGAGGACCACGTGCGCGCGGGCGGCACCCACCTCGTGCTGACCGACGAGCACCAGGGCCCCGAACGCGCGATCATCCCGATGATCCTCGCGACCGCCGCGGTGCACACCCATCTCGTGCGGCAGTCGCTCCGCACCTTCACCTCGATCAACGTGCGCACCGCCGAGTGCTTCGACGTGCACGCGCACGCCGTGCTGATCGGCGTCGGCGCCACCACCGTGAACGCCTATCTCGCGCAGGAAAGCGTCGCCGATCGCCACCGCCGCGGCCTGTTCGGCGACATGTCGCTCCGCGACGCGGTCGCGCGCTACCGCCGCGCGGTCGACAAGGGGCTGCTGAAGGTGATGTCCAAGATGGGCATCTCGGTGATCGCGTCCTATCGCGGTGGTTTCAACTTCGAGGCGATCGGCCTCTCGCGCGCCCTGGTCGCCGAGTTCTTCCCCGGCATGATCAGCAAGATCTCCGGCATCGGCCTGCCGGGGATCGCCCGCAACGTGCTCGAGTTCCACGGCCGCGCGTGGGATGCGAGCGCGGTGACGCTGCCGGTCGGCGGCTTCTACAAGCTGCGCCGCAAGGGCGAGGTGCACGCCTTCGACGGCGGCCTCATCCACACGCTGCAGACCGCGGTCGCGACCGACAGTTTCTCGACCTACCGGCGCTATGCCGATGCGGTGCGCCGCCTGCCGCCCGTCTCGCTCCGCGACCTGCTCGACTTCCGCGAGGGCCGCGCGCCCGTCGCGGTCGAGCAGGTGGAAAGCACGACCTCGATCCGGAAGCGCCTGATCGCGCCCGGCATCTCGCTCGGCGCGCTCGGTCCGGAGGCGCACGAGACGCTGGCGATCGCGATGAACCGCATCGGCGCGCGGTCCGACAGCGGCGAGGGCGGCGAGGACGCGCGTCGTGCCAAGCCGCGCGCGAACGGCGACAACGCGTCGTCGGCGATCAAGCAGATCGCGTCCGGCCGTTTCGGCGTCAACGCCGAGTACCTCAACAACTGCCGCGAGATCGAGATCAAGATGGCGCAGGGCGCCAAGCCCGGCGAGGGCGGCCAGCTGCCCGGCTTCAAGGTGAGCGGCCTGATCGCCAAGCTGCGCCACGCGACCGAGGGCGTCACGCTGATCAGCCCGCCGCCGCACCACGACATCTATTCGATCGAGGATCTCGCCCAGCTCATCTACGACCTCAAGCAGATCAATCCGGTCGCGACGGTCTGCGTGAAGCTCGTCGCGCGGTCCGGCATCGGCACCATCGCCGCCGGCGTCGCCAAGGCGCGCGCCGACACGATCCTGATCTCCGGGCATTCCGGCGGCACCGGCGCTTCGCCGCAGACCTCGATCAAATATGCCGGCCTGCCCTGGGAGCTCGGCCTGGCCGAGGCGCACCAGGTGCTCATGCTCAACCGGCTGCGCCACCGCGTGACGCTCCGCACCGATGGCGGCCTCAAGACCGGCCGCGACGTGGTGATCGCCGCCATGCTCGGCGCCGAGGAGTTCGGCATCGGCACCGCGTCGCTCGTCGCGATGGGCTGCATCATGGTGCGACAGTGCCATTCCAACACCTGCCCGGTCGGCGTCTGCACGCAGGACGAGGCGCTGCGGGCGAAGTTCGAGGGCACGCCCGAGAAGGTGATCAACCTGTTCTCGTTCATCGCCGAAGACGTCCGCAACATCCTCGCCTCCCTCGGCATGACCCGGCTCGAGGAGGTGATCGGCCGCACCGACCTGCTGCGGCAGGTCAGCCGCGGCGCCGACTACCTCGACGACCTCGATCTGAACCCGATCCTCGCCCAGGCCGATCCCGGCCCCTACGCGCGCTACTGCACGCGGCAGGGCCGGAACGAGGTGCCCGACACGCTCGATGCCCGCATGATCGAGGACGCGGTGCCGTTCTTCGAGCACGGCGAGAAGATGCAGCTCCAGTACAACGTGCAGAACACGCATCGCGCGGTCGGCACGCGGTTCTCGAGCCAGATCCAGCGCCGGTTCGGAACCGACGCGTTCAATCCCGGCCACGTCACCGTCCGCCTGCGCGGTTCGGTCGGCCAGTCGCTCGGCGCGTTCGCGGTGCGCGGCCTCAAGCTCGAAGTGCTCGGCGACGCCAACGACTATGTCGGCAAGGGGCTCTCGGGCGCCACCATCGTGGTGCGCCCGGCGCCGTCCTCGCTGCTCAAGAGCAACGAGAACGCCATCATCGGCAACACCGTGCTCTACGGCGCGACCGAGGGCGCGCTCTACGCCGCGGGCCAGGCCGGCGAACGCTTCGCCGTGCGCAACTCGGGCGCGACGGCGGTGGTCGAAGGCTGCGGCTCGAACGGCTGCGAATACATGACCGGCGGCCGGGTCGTGATCCTCGGCGAGGTCGGCGAGAATTTCGGCGCCGGCTTCACCGGCGGCATGGCGTTCGTCTACGACCCCGACGCGACGTTCGAGCGCCGGATCAACCCCGACACGCTCACCTGGCGCAAGGTCGAGCCGGAATGGGAGGACGAGCTCCGCGCGCTGGTCGAAACCCACGCGCGCGAGACCGGCAGCCGCTACGCCGCCCAGATCCTGCACGAATGGGAACGCGCCGCCGCGCATTTCTGGCACGTGGTGCCGAAGGAGTACGTGAAGGTGCTCGGGCGGACGCGCGAGCCGGCGAGCGCGTGGGCGGGGTGAGCGCGCCCGGCGCCACGGCGGCGCTCGGCGCCGACCGGGCGACGCCCGGGCTCGCGCGGCCGGGCCTGTCGGGCCTGGCCGTGCTCGCCGGCATCGCGCTGCTCTACGTCTTCGCCGACCGGCCGTTCGCGACCGACGCCAACACCTGGCACCACCCGGCGCTCGCGATCGATCTCACCTTCCTCGCCGACGTGCCGGCGCCGGCCGCCGCGATCGTGCTGATCGCGAGCGTCTTCCTCCGCCTGCCGCGCGCGCTGATCGCGGCCGCGGTCGCGACGCTGGTCGCGATCGGCATCAAGGACGAGCTGAAGTTCGCCTTCGGCCGCACCTGGCCGGACACCTGGGTGCACGACAACCCGTCCTGGATCAGGAACCACGCGTTCGGCTTCCACCCGTTCCACGGCGGCGCCGGCTACGCCTCGTTCCCGTCCGGGCACATGACGGCGATCAGCGCGCCCGCCTCCGTGCTGTGGCGGACGGTGCCGCGGCTTCGCCCGCTGGCGGTCCTCCTGGTGCTGCTGGTCGCCGCCGGGCTGCTGGCCGCCGATTATCATTTCCCGAGCGACGTGCTGGCCGGCGCCGCGCTCGGGACCGCGGTCGGTCTCGGTGTCGCGGTCTCGATGGCGGTCTGAGGCGACCGGCACGCGTCGGGCGAGCACGCCCGCCTCGAAGCGTCGGGCGAGCACGCCCGCCCCGGAACGTCGGACGAGCACGCCCGCCTCGGTGCGTCGGGCGAGCACGCTCGCCCCGGACCGGCCCGGTCAGCCTCGAGGCGCCGCCTCGCCCCGCCGCGTCGCCGCCTCGAGCGGGAGCGCCTCGCCCGCACGCTTCGCGTCCGCCATCGCCTGCAGCACCGCCGCCGCGCGTCGCGTGACACCGAGCCAGTCGCCCGCCACCGCCTGACGGATGATCCGGAGCTCCGGATAGAACGGACTGTCGGCCCGGCCGTGCAGCCAGCGCCAGCAATTGTCGAAGCGGTCGAGCAGCAGCACGGGCTTGCCCATGCCGGCGGCGAGGTGGACGACCGAGGTGTCGACCGAGATCACCACGTCGAGGCCGGCGATCAGCCCGCCGGTGTCCTCCATCGACGCGGTCGCGTCCATCGGGTCGTGCAGCACCACGCCGGCGGGCGGCGTCGCGAGCTCGGCCCGATAGGGGCCGTGCTGCAGCGAGACCAGGCACACGTCGCGGAGTGCCGCCAGCGGCGCGAGGGCGGCGATCCCCATCGAGCGCCGGCGGTCGACCGCGTTGGCCTGCCGGTTCTCCGGCCGCGGCGCGCCGCCCCAGACCACGCCGACCCGCAGGCGTCCGTCCTCGGGCGGCAGATGCGGCGCCATCGCGGCGATCCGCTCGGGGCGGATCGTGATGTAGGGCGCGGTCGGCAGCGCGTCCCGCGTCGCCGAGAACGCGCGCGGCAGGCTGAGGAAGGGGCAGTGCGAGGCGAACACCAGCTGCTCCACCACGCCCGAGACGACCTCGATGCCGCCCACGTTCTCGACGAGATCGTGCAGCGTCGCCGGCACCCAGGCGATCACCCGCGCGCCGCGGTCGCGGAGCGGCGCGAGATAGCGCATGAACTGCAGCGTGTCGCCGAGCCCTTCCTCCTGCGTCACCAGGACGGTGAGGCCGTCGAGCGTCGTCCCGTCGTCGAGATTGGGCAGCAGCCGCTCGGCGGGCAGCTCGGTGTGGCCCGGCAGCTTCAGCCGCCACTCGTATTCGGCCCAGCCCTGCATCGTGCGTCCCGCCTTCAGCAGGCAGATCGCGTGGTTGAGCCGGATCGACGGGTTGTCCGGCCGCAGCGTGATCGAGCGCCGGTAGAACGCGAGCGCCTCGTCGAAGGCGCCGACGGTCGCGAGCGTGCAGGCGAGATTGGTCCAGGCGATGTTGCTGTCGGGCTTGCGCGCCGCCTCGTCGCGAAAATAGCCGAGCGCTTCCTCGTAGCGGCCGAGCTCGGTCAGCGCGATGCCGAGCTGGTTCAGCAGGTTGGGCGCCGACGCATCGATCCGCTCCGCCTGCCGCAGCACCGCCTCGCCCTCGGCCGCGCGGCCGCGCGTGACCAGGAAGCCGCCATGCACCACCAGCGCCCGCGCATCCCCCGGCCGCAGCCGCGCCGCCGCCTCGGCATGCGGGTGGACGTCGTCCTCGCGGCCGTGCTCGCGCAGCAGCCGCGCGAGGTCCTCCACCGGATGGACGATGTCGGCGCGCTCGCCGGCGACGAAGGCGAGCCAGCGTGCGCTGTCCTCGAGCGATCCCGCCATGCCGAGCGCCAACCCGAGCAGCATCGCGTGCTCGACGTCGCCGCCGTCGGCGTGCGGGCGGGACAGCGCCGGGATCGGTGCGAACTCGCCCGCGCGAAGATGCGCGTAGGCGCGTCCGAGATCCTCCACCCGCTTGTCGGGCCGGACCAGCGTGATCGCGTCGGTCACCGGCGCAGGCTCAGGACGCGGCCAGCAGGCGGGCGACCGCAGCGGCGACCTCGCTCGGCAGGAACGGCTTGCCGATCACCAGGTCGCGCCGGGACGCGCCTTCGCCGAGCGGCTCGGGGCGGCCGGTCATGAAGATCACCGGGATCCCCGGCAGCCGCGCCCGCACCCGCTCGGCGAGCGCGTAGCCGTCGACCGGTCCCGCGAGCTGGACGTCGGTCAGCAGCGCGCGGAACGGCGCGCCGCCGGCATCGAGCGCCGCCATCGCCTCGTCGGCGTCGCCGGCATCGGCCACGTCGTAACCGGCATCGAGCAGCGCCTCCGACAGCATCAGCCGGATCAGGAACTCGTCCTCGACGAGCAGGAGGCGGGCACCCGGCGCGGCACCGTCGGCAGGAGGGGTCATGAACTCGGTCCAGTCGGAGGCCGCGTGAACATCACTCTGCACCGCATTGGTAAACCGCCGCTTTCCATTTCACGACGCCGGCAGCTCTGATAGAAGCCTCGCATGATCGACCCGTTCGCCTGGATCGCCGGCTGGCTGCAGGAAGCCCTCGTCATCCCCGTCCTCTGGCAGTGCGGCTGGATGGAATGGGAAGACCAGTCCTTCATGTGGGCGCTGTTCGCCGTCTACGGCGTCCTGCAGGTCGTTATCAACGTCGCCGTGTGCTGGCCGATGGAACGGTTCCGCCCGCTGCAGCGCGGCGACAGCGGCCTGATCCGGATCGACATCCTCTACACGCTCATCGCCCGCATCGGCGTCTTCCCGCTCGTCACCTTCTTCGGCTTCTACACCGCCCAGACCTGGCTGAACGGGGTGCTGACCGATCATGGTTACGTGCCGCCGACCCTCGAGCGGTTCTTCCCGTTCCTGCTGCACGCGCCGGTGCTGACCTTCTTCGTGTACGCCGTGGTGCTCGACTTCGCCGATTACTGGCGTCACCGGTTCTCGCACATGTTCGGCTGGTGGTACGGTCTCCATTCCGTGCACCACGCGCAGACGCGGATGACCTTCTGGTCGGACGACCGCAACCACGTGCTCGACGATCTGATCTCGTATGTCTGGTTCATCGCGGCGGGCCTCGCGATCGGCGTGCCGCCGATGCAGTTCCCGCTGCTCGTGCTCCTGCTCCGCCTGGTCGAGAGCATGAGCCACGCCAACACCGCGATCTCGTTCGGCCGCATCGGCGAACGCCTGCTGGTGTCGCCGCAATTCCACCGCGCCCATCACGGCATCGAGGCGGGCGGCGTCCGCTCGTTCAACTTCGGCGCCATGTTCCCGTGGTGGGACATGATGTTCGGCACCGCCGACTGGCGCCGGAACGTCGTCGAAACCGGCGATCGCAACGCCTCCTGGGCGGTCTCCCACGGCAGCTGGTGGCAACAACAGACCGGCGGCCTCGCGCGCGCCGTGCAGCTCGGGCTGCGGCGGCGGCGGATGCGGCGGGCGGCGTAGGGGAGCGAGACGAGGGGCTCTGCCCCTCGACCCCGCCAAGGGCCCGAGACCCCTGGATCCCGTGAGTTCAGGATCCCGGGCTCCCTCTGCCTCACGCGCCCGGCCGCCCGATCGCGCTGTAGCGCAGCCCGGCCGCCGCCATCGCGGCGGGGTCGTAGACGTTGCGCAGATCGACCACGACGTCGCCTCGCAGCAGGTCGCGCAGGCGGTCGGGGGCGAGCGCGCGGAACTCGTTCCACTCGGTGGCGACCACCATGGCGTCGGCGTCGGTGACGGCGTCGATCGCGTCGCTGGCGTAGCGGGGACCGGCCGGCAGCAGCGCTTTCGCACCGGTCATCGCCTCGGGATCGAACAGCACGAGTTCGGCGCCGGCCGCGTGCAGGGCCTCGACCAGCGGGATCGTCGGGCTGTCGCGCATGTCGTCGGTTTCGGGCTTGAAGGCGAGGCCGAGGATCGCGATGCGCTTGCCCGCGACCGCGCCGCCGCAGGCGGCGACCACGCGGGCCGCCATGCCGTGTTTCCGCGCCTCGTTGACCGCGATCGTCGTCTCCACGAGGCGCGACGGCGCGCCGGCCTCGGCGGCGATGCGCGACAGCGCCAGCGTGTCCTTCGGGAAGCACGAGCCGCCGAAGCCCGGGCCGGGATGGAGGAACTTGCGGCCGATCCGGTTGTCGAGCCCGAGGCCGCGGGCGACGTCGTGGACGTCGGCGCCGACCCGTTCGCAGAGATCCGCCATCTCGTTGATGAAGGTGACCTTCATCGCGAGAAAGGCGTTGGCGGCGTATTTGGTCAGCTCCGCCGTCTCGATGGCCGAGAACACGATCGGCGTCTCGATCAGGTTCAGCGGGCGGTAGAGCCGCGACAGCACGTCGCGGGCGCGGTCGGTTTCGGCGCCGATGACCACCCGGTCGGGCCGCATGAAATCGCCGATCGCGCTGCCTTCGCGCAGGAATTCCGGGTTCGACGCGACGTCGAAATCGAGCTCCGGACGGGCGTCGCGGATGATCCGCTCGATCGCGCGCCCGGTGCCGACCGGCACGGTGCTCTTGGTCACCACGACCGCGTAGTCCTCGAGGGCGGTCGCGATCTCGCGGGCGGCCGCGTGGACGTAGCTGAGGTCGGCATGGCCGTCGCCGCGGCGCGACGGCGTGCCGACCGCGATGAACACCGCCTCCGCACCGCGGACGGCGTCCTTCAGATCGTCGCCGAAGCGGAGCCGTCCGGCGGCGACGCCGTCCCGCACCAGCGCTTCGAGGCCGGGCTCGTAGATCGGCATCCGGTTCTCGCGGAGCGCGCCGAGCCGGCGCGGGTCCTTTTCGACCAACGCGACCTCGATCCCGAAATCCGCGAAGCAGGCGCCCGACACGAGGCCCACGTAGCCGCCGCCGATCATCGCGATGCGCATAACGAACCTCCGCTTGCTTGGGCGCCGCCCACGCGGCGACTTGCCGG
This sequence comes from Acetobacteraceae bacterium, assembly GCA_965199345.1. Lineage (GTDB taxonomy): Bacteria > Pseudomonadota > Alphaproteobacteria > Acetobacterales > Acetobacteraceae > CAXTPV01. Next base: position 2,752,652 of record CBDARA010000002.1, on the reverse strand, counting down.
GGCGCCGCTCACGCGTCGACGCTGGCGGGGCGGCCGGCGCTGAGCATGGCGTCGAAGAACGCGATCGTGCGGGTGAGACCCTCGTCGAGCGCCACGCGCGGCTCCCAGCCGAGCACGTCCCGCGCGCGCGCGATGTCCGGGCAGCGCTGCATCGGGTCGTCGACCGGCAGCGGCTTGGTGACGATGCGCGAACGCGACCCGGTCAGCCGCACCACCCGGTGCGCGAGCTCGCGCACCGGGATCTCGTGGGGGTTGCCGAGATTGATCGGTCCCGTGACGTCGTCCGGCGTCGCCATCATCCGCACCAGGCCCTCGATCAGGTCGTCGACGTAGCAGAAGGCGCGCGTCTGGCCGCCGTCGCCGTAGAGCGTGATGTCCTCGCCGCGCAGCGCCTGGACGATGAAGTTCGAGACCACCCGGCCGTCGTTCGGGTGCATGCGCGGACCATAGGTGTTGAAGATCCGCACCACCTTGATCCGCACGTCGTGCTGGCGGTGGTAGTCGAAGAACAGCGTCTCGGCGCAGCGCTTGCCCTCGTCGTAGCAGGCGCGCGGGCCGAGCGTGTTGACGTTGCCTCGGTAGTTCTCGCCCTGCGGCGTGATCGTCGGATCGCCGTAGACCTCGCTGGTGGACGCCTGCAGCACGCGCGCCCGCGTGCGCTTGGCCAGTCCCAGCATGTTGATCGCGCCCATGACGCTCGTCTTGGTCGTCTGCACCGGATCGAACTGGTAATGGATCGGCGAGGCCGGGCAGGCGAGATTGTAGATCTCGTCGACCTCGACGTAGAGCGGGAAGGTCACGTCGTGGCGGAGCGCCTCGAATTGCGGCCGGCCGAGCAGCGGCGCGACGTTCTCCTTGGTTCCCGTGAAGTAGTTGTCGAGGCAGAGGACGTCATGGCCCATCGCCACCAGCCGCTCGCAGAGATGCGAACCGAGGAACCCCGCCCCGCCGGTGACCAGGACGCGCTTGCGGGTCAACGGCACGACGATGCTCCGAGGGGAATGTTCATGCTTCGAACCGTAACCCAATCGGCTCCGGGCTGGAACACTGGCCTTTCGTTCCGTTAGCGCACCAAACACGCGGGTGCAAGCGGGCTCCCGCCAAGGCATGATGGGCCGATGCTCTGCCTGCCCGAAAACCAGCTCGCGATCCGCCGCGCCGCCGCCCGCCTGTGCGCACTGCACGGCTGGGCCATCCTGCACGAGGTGCCGATCCCGAACGGCCGCCGCTGTGACATCCTGGCGCTGCGCCCAGACGGCACGTTCGCGTGCATCGAGGTCAAATCCGGTCCGCGCGACTTCCTGCTCGATGCCAAGTGGCCCGACTATCGCGACTTCGCCGACGCGCTGTTCTTCGCCGTCGACGAGCTGTTCCCGCTCGACCTGCTGCCGGACGACGTCGGCATCATCGTGGCCTGCGTGCACGACCCGGGCGAGGCGGCGATGCTGCGCGACGCGCCGCCGCACCCGCTCAGCCCGGCGCGCCGCCGCGCACTCACCCACCGCTTCGCCACGCTTGCCGCGCACCGCCTCGCCGGCCTCGAAGACCCCGCCGTCACCGCCTCCTTCCGAGCCGCACTCCGGGCCGAGTGACGCGACGCCGGCGAGGGTGGGGTGCGAAGGCCAGGGGCTCTGCCCCTGGACCCCGGTCAAGGCAGCGGCCTTGACAATCCAGTCAGTTAAGGGAAACCCCGGGCCGACGAGGCCTGCCCGCACGTATGCGGCCCGGGGTTTCCCTTAACTGAAAGGGATCCAAGGGACGACTGTCCCTTGGCGGGTCCAGGGCAGAGCCCTGGCCTTCACCCCACCCCAGCCAGCCGTCCCGTCAGTTCGGCCGCGTCGCGGACGGTGCGGCCGGTGGCCAGGCCGGACGCGAACAGGGCCACGCGTTCGGCGTAGGCGACGTCGGAGCAGTCCGGTTCGGTGCAGGGCACCGAGACGGTGCCGTCGGTGTCGGCGACCGTGATCGCGCCGTCGTCGCCGAACAGCACGATGGCGCGGGCTGCCTCCCGGGCGCGGAGGGCGTGGGCGGCGGCTTCGGCGTGTTCGCGGCGGCCGGCGTGGGCCAGCAGCGCGTCGACGCCGGCGTAGCGGCCGTGGCGCGGGCCGGTGCGTCCGACATCGGCGACCACGAGGCGTCCGGCCTGGCGCGAGGCGGCGATGATCTCGGCGGCGGTTTCGGCGTCGAGCGTGCCGTGGTCGCGGTCGGTCAGCAGCGCGACCGCGGTCAGGCTGAGCGTTTCGACGGCGATCCGGATCATGCGGGTGCGGAGTGCGGGCGGCGTGTCGACGATGTCCTCGCGCACGGTGCGGAACACGGTTTCGCCGGCGATGCGGTAGCGGGTTTCGGTGACGGTCGATTTGGCGCTGTCGATCAGCAGCCAGGGTTCGACGTTGCGCTGCTCGCCGATCAGTTGCGTGAGCTGGGCGCCGGCGAGGTCGTCGCCGAGCACGCAGATGAAGGCCGACGCGACGCCGAGCCGCGCGAGCGCGCCGACGACCGCGGCGCCGGCCCCGGGTTCGGCCCGTTCGGCGCGCAGCCGGAGCGTCGTCGGCCGCGCTTGCGGCCCGTCGGTATCGTCGCGTTCGCCATCGAGCGCGCGTTCGAGGGTCGCGTCGCCGAGCACCAGGATGCTCGCCCGGGCCAGGCGCTCGCGCTCGGATGCTGCTCCGGTCGGGCGGGTCGGAAACCCGGAAGTGTTCACCGCCGACCGCTATCAGGCGGATCGTATGACATGCAAGCGCGCATCGACGGCCCGGCGGTGGCGACGCGACGGCTTTCGTGTCACAGGGTGGCGGCATGACGGACGCACTCAGGACGCGCTACCAGGCCGCCCGCGCGCTCGCGAGCGAGGCGGCGGCGTTGGCGATGCGCCTCGCGCCGCCGCCCGGCGCGCCGGTGGCCGCGCGCAAGGGCGCGCAGGACTGGGTGACCGAGGCCGATCGCGCGGTCGAACGCCTGCTGCGCGAGCGGCTCGCGTCGCTGTTCCCCGGCGACGGCTTTCTCGGCGAGGAGGACGGCCGGAGCGACGGCGGCGCCGGCGGGCTGCTCTGGGTCGTCGACCCGATCGACGGCACGTCGAACTACGCGCGCGGCCGGGCGCGCTGGTGCGTGTCGATCGGCCTGATGGAGGGCGAGGCGCCGTTGCTCGGCGTGCTGGCGGCGCCGCTCGCGGGCGACGTCTATCGGGCCTGTCGCGGCGACGGCGCGTTCCTCAACGACCGACCGATGGTTCCGACCGCCTGCACCGACCCGGCCAGCGCCATGGTCGAGCTGTCCTGGTCGCCGCGCGTCGCGCATCCGGTCTGGACGGCGGCGGTCGGGCGGCTGCTCGAAGCCGGCGCGATGCCGCGCACCGAGGGCTCGGGCGCGCTCGGTCTGGCCGATCTCGCCTCCGGACGGCTCGACGGGTTCGTCGAGCTCAGCATCAACCTGTGGGACGTGGCCGGCGCCTTCGCGCTGCTGGCCGAGACCGGCGTGCCGTTCCGGCATGCGGCGCTGCCGGGCGCGGTGATCGCGGGAAGTCCCGACCTGATGCCGACGCTGGTCGCGATCGCCGGTCCGGAGGCCGGCCTCGACCACCGTGCGGGCGCCGCGGCGCCGTCGCGCGCCGGATCACCTTAATCCGGGCGGGTTTCTCCGGTCGTATGGTCCGGTCGGGCGAGACGCTGCTTTGGGGAGAACGGGCATGAAGGTGGCAACCATCGCGGCGAGGGCCGCACTGGCGCTGGCGCTCGCGGCGGCGATCGCGCCGGCGCGCGCCGCCGATATCGAGGCGCGGCAGCAATTGCTGGTCGACAAGGCGACGCTCGCCGCCGAGCAGGTGCTCGATCCGAACACCGGCGAGCCCGCCCGTCGCGAGCTCCGGCTGTCGCGCGCGGTGCTGATCTGTCCCAGCGTCTTCAAGATGGGGTTCCTGATCGCCGGCGCCGGCGGCGGCTGCGTGCTGCTGTCGCGCGACGCGAACGGGTCGTGGTCGGCGCCCGCCTTCTACTCGCTCGGCTCCGGCTCGATCGGCTTTCAGGCCGGCGTCCAGGACGAGCAGCTGATCCTGTTCATCATGTCGCAGCGCGGCATGAACGCGCTGCTCAACACGCATTTCCGGCTGGGCGCGACGGCGTCCGCCTCGTTCGCGACGCTCGGCGGCGGCATCGAGGGCGCCACCTCGACCGCGCTCGACGCCGACATCGTCGCGCTCGAGCTGAACAAGGGCCTCTACGCCGGCGTGTCGCTGCAGGGCTCGTTCATCAACTCCGACGAGCAGGGCGACAGCGCCTATTACGGCCAGCCGGTCGGGCCCGAGGACGTCGTCGTCGCCATGCGGGTGAACAACCCGGGCGACGACCCGCTGCGGGCGGTGCTGACGCGCGCCGGCAGCCCGGCCGGGATCGCCTCGCCGGGCGCCGTCCGGCCCTATGGCGGCGGCCCGCCGGGCGCCGGTCCCGACGTCACGTCGGGCGGCCCCGACACCGGCCCGATGCAGATCGCGCCCGGCGGCGTCCAGCAGCAGGACCTGCCGCCTCCCGGATCGGGCGGCATCCGGCACTGACCCCGCTCACGCGCGCCCGCGGCGTTGTCGTCGCCGCCGGCCTCATCCGTCATCTCGCCCGGCCGGTCCGGCCGGTGTCGTTCGCCGAGCGGCTGGGCGCGCTGCCGCTCGCGGGGCTTCCCGCGCGCGAGCCGGTCTCGGTGCGCTGGAACGCGTGGGCGGTGCCGTTCGTCCGCGCGCGTCACGACACCGACGCCGCCGCGGCGCTCGGCGTGGTGCATCGTCATCTCCGCCAGGCCCAGCTCGAGGTGCTGCGCCGGATCGCCTCCGGTCGCGTCGCCGCGATGATCGGGCCGCTCGGCCTGCCGTTCGATGAGGCGGTGTTCGCGCTCGGCCTCGACGACGCGGTGCCCGCGATCATCGCCGGGCTCCCGGACGGGACGCGCGCCTGGGCCGAGGCCTTCGTCGCCGGGCTCAACCACCATGGCGCGCGGGCGGCGCCGGCGCCCGAGCTCGCCCCGCTCGGGATCGGGCGGTTCGAGCCCTGGACGCTCGCCGACTTCTTCACCCTTGCGCGGCTTTATTCGGCCGACCTCACCTGGCCCGTGCTGCGGCGACTGCTGTCGCTGCGGGATGGCCTTTCGCCCGCGTCGTGGCGGCAGCGCTGGCCGCTGCTGCTGCGCGCGGAAGCGGCGCCGGACCCCGCGTCGCTCGCCGGACCGGACGCGCTGCTCGGCCGGGCGACGCGGTTCGGCAGCAACGCCGCCGCGGTCGACGCCTCGCGCTCGGCGAGCGGCGCGCCGCTGCTCGGCGGCGATCCGCATCTCTCGACCGGCCTGCCGAATGCCTGGCTGCTCGCCGGCATCGCCTCGCCCGGCATCGAGGCGGTGGGGTTGATGCTGCCCGGCATGCCGTTCGTCGCCTGCGGCCGCAACCGCGACATCGCCTGGGGCGGCACCTCGCTGCACGCGGCCGCCTCCGAGTTCGTCGACGTGTCCGGCCTGCCGGCGTCGGCGTTCACCACCGAGACCCGCGCCGTCGCGGTGCGCGGGCAGCGCCGGCCGGCGACGATCTCGCGGCAGCGCACGCCGCACGGTCCGGTCGTGTCGGACGGCGCGCTGTTCCCCGCCCGGGGGACGCTCGCGCTGCGCTGGACCGGGCATCGCCCGTCGGACGAGCTCACCGCCATGCTCGGCGTGCTGCGGGCGCGCGACGCGCCCGGGTTCCGCGCCGCACTCGACGGCTTCGGCGGGCCCGGCCAGTGCATGGTCTATGCCGGGCCGGACGGCATCGGCCGCCAGGTCGCGGTGCACCTGCCGCGACGGGATCCGGCGCCGCCGGAGGACCTCGTCCTCACGCCGGCGGCGGCCGACGCGTCCTGGGCCGACCACGTCACGGGTTCGTCGCTGTTCGGCGAGTGGAACCCCGCGTCGGGTTTCGTCGCGTCGGCCAACGAGCGGCTCGACGGACCGCCGCCCGACCGGGTGCCGCTCGGCCGTTTCTTCGCCGCCGACGATCGCGTCTCGCGCCTCCGCACCCTGCTCGGCCCGGGGCGCGGCAGGTTCGACCTCGCCGCCTTCGCCGCCGTGTTCCGCGACGCGGCGCAACCCAACGCGCTCGACCAGCGCGACCGCGTCCTCGCCCACCTGCCGCGTGTCCGGCCGTCGCGGCGCGACGCGATCGCCGACGCGCTCGCGTCCTGGGACGGCGGCTACGAGGTTTCGAGCCCGGGCGCGCTCGCCTTCGAGCTGCTGCTCGCCGGCACCGCGCGCGCGCTGCTGCCGGCCGACGCGCTCGGCGCCGCCAACGCGGTCTGGGCCACCCGCGCCCTGCTCGCCGACGCGTTCTGCGACGCCGAGGGGCCGCGCCTCGCGCGCGCCGTCGCGGCCGCCCTGCCCGAGGCGTCGCGGCGGTTCCGCCGCCTCCGCGTCTGGGGTGCCGCGCATCGCCACCGGCTCGCCCACCCGTTCGGCGGCGTGCCGCTGCTCGGCCGGCGTTTCCGCGGACCGGCCTTCCCCGGCCGGGGCGGCAACGACACGCTCGACAAGACCGGCCACGGCCTCGTCCGCGGCCGTCACGTCATCCGCTTCGGCGGCACCGCCCGCTACGCCTTCGACCTCGCCGATCCGGACGGCGCCGAATGCGTACTGTTCGGCGGCCAGGACGGCTGGCTCGGCTCGGCGAACTGGGCCGACCAGGTGGCGCTATGGCAGGCGGGACGTGCGATCGCGATGCCGCTCCGCGCCGCCGCCGTCGCCGCCGCGTTCCCGATCGAGACCGTGCTCACCCCGGGCTGAGCGGGACGTGACGATCGATCCCACCCCGGCGCTCCGCCTGCTCGCCGCCGACCGCGCCGCCTCGCTCGCGCGGATGGATACCGCCGCGGCGCAGGCGCGCGTGCTGCGGCGCATCCTCGCGCGCGCCGCCGGCACGCGGTTCGGCCGCGCGCACGGCTTCGCCGCGATCGACGGTGCCGACGCGTTCCGGCGCGCCGTGCCGCTCCGCGACTGGGACGCGTTCTGGCGCGACTGGTGGCAGGCCGCGTTCCCGGTGCTCGAGAACGTGAGCTGGCCGGGCCGCATCCCGTTCTTCGCCGAGACCTCCGGCACGACGGGCGGCCGCACCAAGCACATCCCGGTCAGCTGGTCGCAGGTGCGCGCGAACCGCCGCGCGGCGCTCGACATCGCGCTGAACCACATCCATCGCCATCCCGGCGCCCGCTTGTTCGGCGGCCCGAGCCTGATCCTCGGCGGCAGCACGGCGCTGCGCGCGCTGCCGGGCGGCGCCCGCGCGGGCGACCTGTCCGGCATCGCGGCGGCGACCGTGCCGTTCTACGCCCGGACGCGCGCGCTGCCGTCGCGGTCGACCGCGCTCGAGCCCGACTGGGACCGCAAGCTCGACCGGGTCGTCGCCGAATGCGCCGGACGCGACCTCCGCTCGGTCTCGGGCACGACGAGCTGGCTGCTGATCCTGCTCGAGCGCCTGCGCGATGCGACCGGCCGCGACCGCGTCCTCGATGCCTTTCCGTCGCTCGAGCTGGTGATCCACGGTGGCGTCGGCCTCGCACCGTATCGGGCGCGGTTCGATGCCGTGCTCGAAGGCGTCGCGCGCACCGAGGTGTTCCCGGCGAGCGAGGGCTTCTTCGCCTATGCCGACCGCGCCGACGCGGCCGCGCTGCGTCTGCTGGTCGACAACGGCATCTTCTACGAGTTCGTGCCGGTGACCGAGCTCGGCGCCGCCGAGCCGACCCGCCTCGGCATCGACGCGGTCGAACTCGGCGTCGACTACGCGCTCGCGGTCACCACCAGCGCCGGGCTGTTCGCCTACCTGGTCGGCGACGTGGTGCGCTTCGTCGACCGCGCGCCGCCGCGGATCGTGGTCGCCGGCCGCACGGCGCAGACGCTGTCGTTCTTCGGCGAGCACGTCACCGGCGGCGAGCTCGACCGGGCGATGGCGGCGGCGGCCGGCGCGGCGGGCATCGCGATCGGCGAGTATACGGTGTCGATCGTGCCGCCCGACGAGCGCGACGCGCGCGGCGGCCACCTGTTCGTGGTCGAGACCGTCGACGCGCCCGACCCGGCGCGCCTGGCGGACCTGCTCGACCGCGCGCTCGCCGCCGGCAACGACGACTACCGCGCCCATCGCGCCGGCGATCACGGCATGCGGCCGCCGGCGCTGCGGCTGGTGCCGCCCGGCACGTTCGAACGCTGGCTTCGCGCCCGGGGCCGCGTCGGCGGCCAGGTGAAGGTGCCTCGCGTGCTGTCCGATCCGGCCGAGGCCGAACGGCTGATGGCGTTCGGCCGCGCGGGGTGACGTCGCGGCCTTGCCGCGCGGGGTGACGTCGCGGCCTCGCGGCGCGGGGTTAGGTCGCGGCCTTGCCGCGCGGGGTGAGGTCACGGCCTTGCCGCGCGCCCGCGGCCGCCTCCCCGGATGCTGCCGCGCGCACCGTCCTGCCCGGCCGGCGGGTCAGGCGAACGAGACGAGCAGCAGCGCGCCGGCGAGGCCGGTCAGCGACACGATCGTCTGCAGCACCGACCACACCAGCACCGTGTCCCCGAGCTCGAGCCCGAAGAACTCCCGCACCATCCAGAAGCCCGCGTCGTTGACGTGGCAGAAGAACACCGAGCCGGCGCCGATCGCGAGCACCAGCACCGACACCGTGAACGGCGGCAGATGCGCGCCCAGCACCAGCGGCGCGAGCAGTCCGGAGGTCGTGACGGTCGCGACCGTCGCCGAGCCGGTCGCCTGCCGGAGTGCCGCCGCGACGATCCAGGCGAGCAGCACGGCCGGCAGATGCGCCGCCCCGGCGAGGCGGCCGATCATGCCGGCGACGCCCCCTTCCACCAGGACCTGCTTGAGGCCGCCGCCGGCGCCGATCGTCAGCAGCAACGTCGCGACCTGCGACAGGCCGCGCCGGCTCGCGCCGTCGAGCGCCGACCGGCCGTGGCCATGCCACCAGCCGAGCACCGCGAGGGCGACGAGCGCCGTGACGGCGAGCGCGATCTCGGGCTCGCCGACCAGATCGAGCGCGCGCGCCAGCGCGGTGCCGTGGCGGAGCGCGAGGTCGGCGACCGTGCGCCCGAGCATCAGCACGACCGGCAGCAGCAGCACGGCGACCGCGAGCGCCGGGCGCGGCGGCGGGCGCGCCGTCGCCGTCGCGGCCTCGTCGTGGCCGAGCCGGACCGGACGGTCGCGGAGATGCGGCACCAGCAGCCGGGCGTAGAGCGGTCCGGCGAGCGCCACGGCGGGGACGGCGAGCAGGAGGCCGAGCCCGAGCGTGAGGCCGAGCGGCGCGTGCAGCGCCGCGATCGCCACCAGCGGACCCGGATGCGGCGGCACCAGCGCATGCAGCGTGGTCATGCCGGCGAGCACCGGGATCCCGACCGCGAGGACCGGCACCCGCGCCCGCGCCGCGGCCGCGGCGACGATCGGCACGGTGATCACCAGGCCGACCTCGAAGAACAGCGGCAGCCCGATCAGCATCGCCGATCCCGCGGCGAGCCACGGCAGCGCGCGTGGCCGGGCGCGTCCGAGCAGGGAGGCGACGACCTGTCCCGCGGCACCCGTTTCCTGCATCACGGCCCCGAGCACGGCCCCGAACGCGATCACGAAGCCGATCGTGCCGAGGATGGCGCCGGCGCCCGACTGGAAGGCGTGGATCGCCCGTGCCGCCGGCACGCCCGCGAGGGCCGCGAACAGCGCCGCGCCCGCGGCGATGGCGAGGAACGGCGCGAGCCGGAGGGCGGCGATCAGCCCGACGACGAGGCCGAGCGCGGCGAGGCACGAGAACCCGAGCACGGGATCGCCCGCGTGCGTCACGCGGCGATCACCGGGCGCCGGGAGGCGACGCGGGCCGGCCGGCGATCCCTCGGCCGGCGCGCCACGCCCCGCGGCGTGCGCGTCGCAGGGCCCGGGTCGCCCGGTGCCTCGGGCCGTTCGCGCCGGAGCGCGCCACCGGACGAGTGCCCCGTGCCGTAACCGCCCGGGTCCGGCGCCGGCCGGCGCCACGTCGACGCCCGCCGCGCTACGGCGCGGCCAGCGCGTCGCCGATCAGCTGCTCGGCGGCGGCGAAGGCGTCGGCCGGCACGTTCGCGCCCGAGGCCGCCACGTTCTCGTCGATCTGCTCGGGACGCGACGCGCCGATGATCGCGGCGGCGACGTTGGGCTCGCGCAGCACCCAGGCCAGCGCGAACTGCGCGACCGTGAGCCCGTGGTCGCGCGCGATGCCGGCGATGCCCTGCACCGCCTCCAGCACGTTCGGCTCCAGCCACTCGCGGTAGAACATCGCGCCCATCGTCGAGTGCGCGGCGCGGCTGCTCGGCGGCGGCGGCGCGTCGGGCTTGTATTTTCCCGTCAGCACGCCCTGGCCGAGCGGCGACCAGACGATCTGCGAGATCCCGTTGGCGGCGCAGAGCGGCATGATCTCGGCTTCCGGCTTCCGCCACAGCAGCGAGTATTGCGGCTGGCTCGAAACGAACTTCTCGACGCCCGTCATCTCGAGCGCTTCCCGCACGCGCTCGGCCGGCCACTCGGAAAAGCCGATGTAGCGGGTCTTGCCGGCCTTCACGGCGGCCGTCAGCGCCTCCATCGTTTCGGCGAGCGGCGTCGCCTCGTCGAAGCGGTGGCACTGGTAAAGGTCGACGTGGTCGGTGCGGAGACGCGCGAGCGAGGCGTCGATCTGCTTGGCGATCTGCGCCCGCGACAGGCCGCGATCGCTGTCGCTCATCGGGAAGAACACCTTGGTCGCCAGCACGTAGCTGTCGCGCGGACGGTCGGCGAGCGCCTCGCCGAGCACGGTCTCGGCCGCGCCGCGGCCGTACACGTTGGCGGTGTCGATGAAGTTGATGCCGAGATCGAGCGCGCGCGCGACGCAGGCGATCGCGCGCTCCTTGTCGACCCCGCCCGAGGTGGTGAGCCAGGATCCGAACGCGATCTCGGTGACCTCGAGATCGGACGAGCCGAGACGACGTGTGTGCATGCTGTGCCTTTCTGAACGCCGAGCCTGACGCTCAGGACGCCGGTTTGAATTCGCCTTCGATCCGCACCAGCACGTCGTCGCCGACGAACGGCACGTAGGCCGAGACCCCGAAGGTCGAGCGCCGGATGATCGCCGCGCCGTCGAACCCGACCGTGTAGCGCTTGTCGACCGGATCGACGCCGGCGTTGTTGAACGTGGCGCTGATCACCACCGGCGAGGTCTTGCCGCGCAGCGTCAGCGTGCCGTCGATCCGCGCGGTGCGCGGTCCGGTCGGCGTGATCTTGGTCGACTTGAACGTCGCCGTCGGGAACTTCGACGTATTGAAGAAAGACTCGCCCTTGAGGTTGTCGTTCAGCTTGGCGTTGTCGGTGTCGACGCTCGCGAGATCGATCGTCGCGTCGAGCGACGCGTTGCGCGAGGTCGTGCGGGTCGAGGGTGAGCGTGGCGCCGACCCCGGGGAACTGGCCGACATAGGTCGAGAAGCCGAGATGGTTGACCGACCAGGTGATCTTGCCGTGCTCGGGATCGAGCTTGTAGTCGCCCGGCTTGACCGCGAGCGCGGCCGGCGCGAGCACGACGCCCGGCGCGTTGGCCGCGGGGGTCGCCGCGGCGGTCGGGGCGGCGCCGGACGCGATGCCGGCCGGCGCCATCGCGCTGCTCGGGGCGCTCGATGCGCCGGCGGCCGATCCGGACGGCGTCGTCGCGGCGCCGCCCGTCCCTGTCTGGCCCGCCGGCTGCGACGGCGCGGTCGGCGTTGGCGCGGCCTCGGCGTCGTGCCCGCCCGACGCGCTCGCCGGGGCGTCGCCGCCGTTCGTGGCTTGCGCCGCCGCGAGGCCGGGCGTCGCGGCGGCGAGGACGAGCGCCGCGCCGATGATGTCGAAAGGGATGCGTCTCACGCGTGCGGAACTCCGGCGGTCTCGATCTGCGTGCCCGCTAGAGCACGCTCGGCTCGGAACGAGCCGATGAACGTGCTCTAGAAACTCAACTCATAAAGCAATTTGTCTCACGTGGATCGGACCACGACGGCGTCCGATCCACGTGGGAACGCTCTAGGACGCGCGACGCCACCGTCCGGTTGCCCGCCCGATCACGCCGGCGAAGTCACCATGCTCGGTTCGGCGCCGTCCGGAGAACGGGCCGGCCACGGCTCCGGAGGTCGATGGCGGCGGTGGCCGTCGCGTCGGGCCTCGGCGGTGCGGGCAGCGATGTCGAACGGGCTTGGCATGGCGTCGCCGGGGAAGGTTGACACCGCCGGGCGCCGCACCGCCTCCGCCCGTGCGCGGTGACGCGCCGATCCGCACGATCGCGCGAAACGCACGTCCTCCCCCTCGTCTCGGGAACGATCGGCGGTTCCTCGCGCGACGGGCACCGTTCGCCGCGGCGTCGCGCCCCGTTCCCGTTCGCGTCGGGGCCGGCGCCGCGGCGCCGGCGGGCGTCCCGACCCACTCCGGACCGGATGGACCCCGTTCGCGTTCAGCCCGAAGTGAACGCGGCGGAACGGCGTGACCGGGTCCCGCCCGCGTTGACGTCGACATCCACCGCCGGCGCGCGCCGCGCGGGTCCGCCAGGGAGATCAAGCTGTGAGCATCCTTTCGAGCCTCGGCCTCGCCTCCGACAAACGCGTCCGCTACGCCGTGGTCGGCGTCGGCGACATCGCCCAGGAAGCGATGCTTCCCGGCATCGCGCACACCGGCAACTCGACGCTGGCCGCGCTCGTCACCGACGACCCGGACAAGGCACGCGCGCTCGGTGCGCGATACGCCGTCGAGAACACCTGCGACTACGCGGGTTTCGAGGCGCTGCTGCGGTCGGGCGCGATCGACGCGATCTATCTCGCGACGCCGAACTGGCGTCACGCCGAGTTCGCGGTTCCCGCGCTCCGCGCCGGCATCCACGTGCTCGTCGAAAAGCCGCTCGAGGTGTCGGTCGCCAGATGCCAGGAGATCCTCGACGCGCAGCGGGGCTCGAAGGCGAAGCTGATGACCGCCTACCGGCTGCATTTCGAGCCGGGCACGCTGTCGACGCTCGAGCTCATCCGCTCGGGCAAGCTCGGCCGCACCGTGCTCTTCAACTCGACCTTCGTGCAGATGCTGTCGCCCGACAATCACCGCAACAGGAACGGCGACCTCGCCGGTCCGCTGCTCGACATGGGACCCTACCCGGTCAACGCCGCGCGCACCCTGTTCGGCGCCGAGCCCGAGGCGGTGCTGTCGGCGACCGGCATCCGCTTCGCGGAATCGGGACTGGGCGACCTCGATCACGCGGTCTCCGTCGTGCTCCGCTTTCCGGGCGACCGGCTCGCGCAGTTCGTCGTTTCCTTCTACGGCAACACGATCGATCAGTACGTCGTGGTCGGCACCGAAGGCAGCGTCGAGATGAACCCCGGCTACATGTTCGGCATGGCGCTCGAGCAGCGCACGGTGATCGGCCAGACGAAGTCGCACCAGAGCTTCAAGGCGACCGACCAGTTCGGCGGCCAGATGATGTATTTCTCCGGCTGCATCCTCGACGATCGCGACCCGGAGCCGGACGGCGAGGAAGGGCTCGCCGACGTCCGCGTGCTCGAGGCGATCCTGGAGGCGCGCCGCACCGGCCAGCCGCAGCACCTGCCGCCGTTCGCGCGCGCGCGCCGCATCGACACCGAGGCGCAGCGCACGACGCTTTCGCCGCGGAAGCCGCCCGAGCTCGTCAACGCGTCGAACCCGTCGGCGAAGGTCGACGCGATGCCGAAGAACTGACCCACACCGGCGCGGTCCGGCGGGCCGCGTTCAGAAGCGGCCGCCGGTTCCCACCGACACGAACCCGCCGCCGTCGACCGCGCCGCCGCCGGGCGGCGCCGCCGCGTCCGCGGGCAGGCCGTCCACCGTCCGCGCCGGGTCGGGATCGGTCGCGAGCGGCGCGTCGTCGGGCGAGCCTCCCGGCGCCGGGGCGCAGGACGCGAGGCCGCAGGCGCCCAGCACCACGGCGAGGGCGAGCACGCGGTTCGATCCCATCGCGTTTCTCCGGCGTCCGGCGCGCATGGAGGACGAACATCGCCGTCGCCGCGACCGCGGGCGGCGCGCGCCCGACGCGTCGCTCGCCAACCCCGTCCGATCCGGCGATGATCGCGGCTTAAAGGCAAGTCGCTTTACCTGCTAAGTTCATCGGGCACGATCTTCAGCCAGACCGGTCACGGTCCAGCTGGTGCCATGGGACGCGGAGCGCATCATGTCGGACGGCGTCGATCTCGTGCTCGCGGCCGCGATCGGTTTCGTCGGCTCGCATCTCCTGCTGTCGCACCCGTGGCGTCGGCCCGTGGTCGGCGTGGCGGGGGAGGGCGGCTTCCTCGCGATCTACGCCGCCATCGCCGCGCTCACCCTCTCGCTCCTGGTGGTCGCCTGGCTGCACGCCCCGGTCGGCGACCTGCTCTGGCCGGTCGGCGACGCGCTCTGGGCGATCGCGACCGTGATCATGCTGCTCGCCGCCGTGCTGCTGCTGGGCTCGCTGGTCCGGAACCCCGCGGCCCCGTCCGCGGGCGCGCCCGGCGCGCTGCCCGAACGGGCGCGCGGCGTCTACGCGATCACCCGCCATCCGATGATGTGGTCGTTCGCGCTCTGGAGCCTTTCGCACGTGCTGGTGTTCCCGGCCGCGAAGAACCTCGTGCTTTCGGGCGCGATCGCGCTGCTGGCGCTGGCCGGCGCCGCGCTGCAGGACCGCAAGAAGGACCGGCTGCAGCCGGAGCGCTGGGCCACCTGGCGGTCGCGCACCAGCTACTGGCCGTTCGCCGCGATCGCCGCCGGCCGCGCCCGCCTCGGCGGCTTCGGTGTCCACGCGCTCGCAGGCGGCGCGGTGGTCTGGCTCGCCGCCACCTGGCTGCACATCCCGATCTCGGGCTGGCGCGCCGGCATCTGGCGCTGGGTCGGTTAGCGCCTGGTCGCGGGCCGGCCTGTCGGACCGCGCCGGACCGCGCGCACCACGGTCGCCGGCCATTGATCCGTTCCCGGGGCGATCGGATCCGTCGTATGATGCGCTGCGCCTTCCGTTGGTCGGGCCCATGATCCGCACTGTCGCCGCACTGCTCGTGCTGCCGTTTATCCTCGCGTTCATCGCGTGGCCGTTCCCCGACGCGTGGGTGCAAGTGGCCGTCGAAATCCTCATCGGAGGCGGCATCGTCCTGGCGCCGCTCTACGCGATCCTTTTCGTCGTTTCCGCGTTGGCGGGCGGCCCTTCGAGGTCGACCCGCTCGTGGCGACGATGACGCGACGCGCGCCGATATCGATGCGGGCACGGCTCGGCCTTCGCGCGGCCTCAATCGGCAGGTGGCTTACCCTCGAGCCCGCGCGTCTGGTGTTCGTCGCGATCGCGTGCGGCTTCCTGCTGTTGTTCGCCCCCGCCTTCGCCGCCGGAGCCATCCTGACCCTCGAACTCGAGCGCATCGCAGACTGTCGCCACTGAACGGCGCCGCGGAACTGGGAGGCGATCGCTCGCGAGAGGCGACGTGCTCCTCCCCCGACCGCGCTCACTGGGCGTTCGCGCTCGCCTCCGACCGCGTCGCGCCGACCCGGCTCGCGAGCGACGCCGCCATGAACGTGTCGAGGTCGCCGTCGAGCACCGCGTCCGGGTTGCCGCGCTCGACCCCGGTGCGGAGATCCTTCACGAGCTGGTAGGGCGCCAGCACGTAGGAGCGGATCTGGTGGCCCCAGCCGATGTCGGTCTTGGCCGCCTCGTCGGCCGCCGCCAGCGCTTCCCGCTTCCGCAGCTCCGCCTCGTAGAGGCGCGCCTTCAGCATGCCCATCGCGGTCGCCCGGTTGCGGTGCTGCGACCGGTCGGTCTGGCACGCGACGATGATGCCGGACGGCACGTGGGTGATGCGGATCGCGCTCTCGGTCTTGTTCACGTGCTGGCCGCCGGCGCCCGACGCGCGGAACGTGTCGACCTTGAGGTCGGCCTCGTTGATCTCGATCTCGATCGTGTCGTCGACCACCGGATACACCCAGACCGACGCGAACGAGGTTTGCCGGCGCGCGGCGGCGTCGAACGGCGAGATCCGCACCAGCCGGTGCACGCCGGCCTCCGTCTTCAACCAGCCATAGGCGTTCGGCCCGGTCACCTGCAGCGTCGCCGATTTCAGGCCCGCCTGCTCGCCTTCCGACGCCTCCATGATCTCGGTCTTGTAGCCGTGCTGCTCGGCCCAGCGGCCATACATGCGGAGCAGCATCTCGGCCCAGTCCTGCGCCTCGGTGCCGCCGGCGCCGGCGTTCACCTCGAGGAAGCAGTCGTTCGCGTCGGCCTCGCCGGAGAGCAGGCTCTCGATCTCGCGTCGCTTGGCCTCGTCGGCGAGGCGCTGCAGCGCGCCCACGCTGTCGGCCACCATCGCGGCATCGGCCTCGCCCTCGGCCATCGCCACCAGCTCGATCGTGTCGTCGAGCTCGCGCTCCATCGCGCGCACGCCGTCGATCAGGCCGGCGAGGCGGTTCCGCTCGCGCATCAGCTTCTGCGCCGCCTCGGCATCCGACCACAGGGCCGGGTCCTCGGCGCGGTTGTTCAGCTCCTCGAGGCGGAGGTTCGCGACATCCCAGTCAAAGATGCCTCCTCAGCAGCGCGACCGACTGCTTGATCTGTTCGTTGAGGGCGTCCGTCTCGGCCGACATGGTCTCGCGTTCCTGAGCGGGAATGAGCGGCGGCTCAATACAGGCCGCCGACGCCGATGTCACCACCGCCGCCACCGCCAGTGCCACCGCCACCGCCCGGTGCCGCGGCGCGCGGCGCGCCCGGCGCGGTGCCGGCCGCGCCGGGCCGGCCGAGCGAGGCCTGCGCGGCGGCGCCCGTGCCGTCCTCGGGCGGCGGGATCGCGGCGTCGAGCTCGCTGCCGGTGTCCTGCGGTCCGAGCGTGAGGTCGGACGCGGCCGCCGCGCCGAGCCCCTGGCTCGAGCCGGGCACCTGGCCCGCCTTGAACGCGTCCACCGCGTAGCCCATGCCGGTGTTGTAGTCGGCGAGCGTGATCCCGTCCGGCACCCGGAAGGGCTTGGCCGGCGAGGTGCCGAGCGCCTTCTTGGTGAACGCGTTCCAGATCGGGCCGGCGACGGCGCCGCCGGTTTCCTTGTCGCCGAGCGACGCCGGCTGGTCGAAACCGACCCACACCGCGGTCACCAGCTCGGGGGTGAAACCCACGAACCAGGCGTCGTTGAAATCCTGGCTGGTACCGGTCTTGCCGGCGATCGGCCGGTCGATCCCGATTGCCGCCGGCGTGCCGGTGCCGCGCTTGACGACGTCCTCCATCATGGTCAGCACCTGGAACGCGCTGTCGGGATCGGCGACGCTTTTCCGGGTGTCGACCAGCGGCGGCGGCGCGTCGCCGTCGGTGTCGCCGGCCGCGACCGAGGTGCCGGACGGCGTCCACAGCACCTTGCCGTCGCGGTCCTGCACGCTGTCGATCAGCGACGGCTCGACCAGCCGGCCGCCTTCGGCGATCGTCGCGTAGGCGCCGGCCTCGCGGAGCACGGTGGTGTCGACCGCGCCGAGCGCCGCCGGCAGCACCTTCGGCATCGCGTCCACCTCGTGCATCGCGACCGCGAGGTCGGCGACGCTCGACATGCCGATATGCGCGGCGAGCCGGATGGTCACGAGGTTGAGGCTCTGGCGCAGCGCGTCGTGCAGCGTCGTCATGCCGTTGTAGTCCATCTCGTAGTTCTCGGGCCGCCAGTTCCCCATCGCGAACGGGCCGTCGAGGAACTCCTGGCTCGGCGAGATGCCCTTCATCATCGCGGCCAGGTAGACGATCGGCTTGAACGACGAGCCGGGCTGGCGCTCGGCCTGGGTCGCGCGGTTGAACTGGCTGTTCTCGGTCGACCAGCCGCCGACCAGCGCCCGCACCCGCCCCGACACCGGGTCGAGCGACACCAGCGCGCCCTCGACCTTCGGCACCTGGCGGAGCGCCATGTGCTCGTGCGCGGTGCCGCCGTCGAGCAACTCGACCTCGAGCACGTCGCCCGGCTTGGCCACGTCCGACATCTGGCGCGGCGCCCCTCGCGCGGTGCGCGCCCAGGACGCGTCCGACCAGTCCATGACCGAGACGTGCGACGCGGCCGGCGGGCCGAGCGCGTCGCCCGGCTCGTCGAGCCAGCCGATCCGTGCCGACGACGCCGTCTCGCTCAGCACCACGCCGAGCGTCCAGGCCGGCAGCATGCCGGGCGGCCGCTTCACGTCGGTGAGCGCGCGTGCCCAGTCGAGCCCCGACGCGGCGTCCCCGTCCGGCGCCGCGGCCCGCGCGTGACCCCGGTGCGGCCGCCCGCCCGCGTCCTGCGGCAGGGCGACGTCGAGATGCCGCACCGGGCCGCGCCACAGCCCGTGCGCCCGCTCGTAGTTCAGCAGCCCGGCCCGGAGCGCGTCGGTGGCGTCCCCCTGCAGCCGCGGATCGAGGCTGGTCTCGACCGTCAGGCCGCCGGCATCGACCTGGTCGGGGCCGAACCGCGCCACGAGCTGGCGACGGACCTCCTCGGTGAACCAGTCGGCGCCCGGGATCACCGGCGCCCGGTGCACGCCGGCCGGCACCAGCGGGGCCGCCTTCGCCGCGCGCGCCTCGTCGGCGGTGATCGCGCGGGTGTCGACCATGCGGTCGAGCACCCAGTCGCGACGGGCCAGCGCCGCCTGCGGGAAGCGATACGGATTGTAGTTGTTCGGCCCCTTCGGCAACGCGCCCAGGAAGGCGGCTTCGGCGATCGTCAGCTGGTCGAGCGGCTTGTCGAAATAGGTCTGCGCCGCGGCCGCGATGCCGTAGGAGCCGAGCCCGAGATAGATCTCGTTGAGGTAGATCTCGAGGATCTTCTCCTTCGGCAGCGTGCGCTCCATCCGCATCGCCAGGATGGCTTCCTTGATCTTGGTCGAGAACGTCGAAACGTTCCCGAGGATCATGTTCTTCGCGACCTGCTGGGTGATCGTGGACGCGCCGATCGGTCGGCGACCCGAGTGGATGTTCTCGAGATCGGTCACCGCGGCGCGCGCGATCGCCAGCGGATCGACGCCGTTATGGGTCCAGAAATTCTGGTCCTCGGCGGCGATGAAGGCGTTCTTCACCACGTCCGGAATGGCGGCGTAGGGCACGAAGATGCGCCGCTCGCTCGCGAACTCGTCGACCAGCGTGTCGTCGGTGTCGTAGACGCGGCTCATCAGCGGCGGGTGGTAGTCCTGGAGGCCGGCGACCGTCGGCAGGTCGGCCGAGAAATGGTCCCATGCCCTCCAGGCCACGACCGACGCGACCGCGACCGCGAGCACCAGCACGCCGAGCCCGGCGCCGGCGAGCCGGCGCAGCAGGCCGTAGCGGGGACGGCGCGGCATCGGACCCGGCCCGCGCCCGCCGCCATCGCCGCCGCCGCCGCGACGGCGGGCGGGATCGATCGGCCGGTTGGGTGGCGACGCGTCGTCCGGCAGGAGCCGTTCGCCGGCGCGGAGGGGGCGGTTCATGGGGGCGAAGGCTTACACCGGATCATGGCGATCGCGTGAACGGTTCAGGAAGGCGAGGGACTCTGCCCTGGACCGGATCCGCTTTGCGCGAGCGCGAAGGGGCCGTACTGGGGCCCGGAGCCCTTGGAGCCCGGGAGAGGAAGCACGGGCCCCGGTCGCGCGGGCATCGGTGGTGTGGCCCGAGGTCTCTTCTTCACTGGTGAATGTCAAAGGCTCCGCCTGCACGGGCGCCCATCGCGCAAGCCCGAGGAAACCCGGCCGGGGTCCGGGAGGCGGAGCCCCTGACCTGTGCTACCCCGCCCAGGTGGTGGCCCCGCGGCCGGCGCCGAAGAAGGCGTCGATCGCGGTGGCCATCGCGAGCGTGATGCGGTCGCGATGCGGGCGGGTGCGGAGCAGCGCCTCGTCGGCCGGGTTCGACATGAAGCCCATCTCGACCAGCACGCTCGGCACGGCGGGCGATTTCAGCACGACGAAGGCGGCGTGCCGGCTCGGGTTCGGCAGCAGGCCGATCTGCGGCCGCAGCGCGCCGACGACTTCGTCCGCCATGCGGGCCGAGCCGACCCGGGTTTCCTCCTCGACGAGGTCGGCGAGGATGCGCGCGACCTCCGGCGAAGTGCCGCGGAAATGCGGGCCGGCGAAGCGGTCGGCGCTGTTCTCGCGGCGGGCGAGTGCCGCCGTCTGGGCGTCGGACGCGGTCGTCGACAGCGTGTAGACGCTGCCGCCGCGGATCGCGTGGCTCGCGATGCTGTCGGCGTGCATCGAGACGAACAGGTCGGCGCCGTGGGCGTCGGCGATCGCGACGCGGTCCTCGAGCGGGATGAAGCGGTCGGTGTCGCGGGTCAGCGCGCAGCGGTAGCGCCCCGAGCGGACCAGCCGGTCGTGCAGCTCGGTCGCGGCGGCGATGGCGACGTGCTTCTCGTAGGTGCCGGCATAGCCGATGGCGCCCGGATCCTTGCCGCCGTGGCCGGGGTCGAGCATCACGAGCTTGGCCGGCGGCGGCGCCCGTCGCAGCACCGCGGGCGCGGCACGGCGGTGCTGGCGCGGGTGCGCGGCGGCCAGGGCGGGGCCGAGCAGCAGGGCCGACGCGCCGGCGAGCAGTGCCCGCCGCGCCGCGCCGCGCTCGCCTGTGCCGGGACCGTCGGGGGCGCGGGTCTCGCTCATGCCGCGCTTCTAACAGGATGGCCCGCGCGAGGCGGCGCGCGCCGTTCCGCGCCGCCCCGATTGGCGCCGCACTGTGGCCGGGGAAACACGTTCGCGGCATCGCTTGCGGGACCGCGTCGACTTCGTCATCATCGCGTCGACCGCGACGCAGTGCAGGGGCCGCCATGCCCCGGAACGCCGGCATGCGGTCGTTCCGTGCTGTCGTCGGCCCCGCCGGCGTTGCAGCGACTTCACGGTGGCGCGGCCGATCGGTTGCCCCGATCCCGCGCCGCGATCGCCGCTCACGCCGCGTGCCGTTCCCGAACGGACCGGCCAGGACACCGATGACAGACACCGCCGGTCGGCCTTCCACCCGCATCCAGGACCGCCCCCGAGGGCGTTTCCCGGTGTCGGCGCCGTCCGCCACGGTCCTGCGTCCGACACCCTTCCCCCTATCGCGAGCCGCCCTGCCCGAAGCCCGACGCGCCCCGTGCGCGGCCGCTTCGTCCGCGCGGGCGGCCGTTCGGAGTGTACGCCTCGATGACGAAGCGCATGTTGATCGATTCCAGCCACGCGGAAGAAACCCGCGTGGTCGTGCTGGATGGTAACCGGCTAGAAGATTACGACGTCGAAACGGCGACGAAGAAGCAGCTCAAGGGCAACATCTACCTCGCCAAGATCGTCCGGGTCGAACCGTCGCTGCAGGCGGCCTTCGTCGAATACGGCGGCAACCGGCACGGCTTCCTCGCCTTCGGCGAGATCCATCCCGATTACTACCAGATCCCCGTCGCCGACCGGCAGCGCCTGCTGGCGATGCAGGAGGAGGAGGCCGAGGCCGAGCGCCTCGAGGAGGACGAGCGCAGCCGGCGCGAGGCGCTTCCGGGCGGCGAGGAGGCGGAGGTCGAACGCGCGGCGGCCGAGGCGCGCGCCGAGACGGAGGCGGACGAGGCGGAAGCGCGGGCCGACGCGGCGGGCGACGCCGCCGAGACCGGCCCCGAGGCCCGTCTCGAGAGTGGCCCCGAGGCTGGTCAAGAGGCCGGCGCCGCTGGCGAGGGGGCGGACGGGCAGGACGAGGACGGCGAGCGCACCGACGGTCCGCCGCCCGAGACGGTCGGCGGCGAGCAGAGCGGCGACGACCGCGCCGAACGCCGCACCTCGCAGCGTCTGCTGCGCCATTACAAGATCCAGGAGGTGATCCGCCGCCGCCAGATCGTGCTGGTGCAGGTGGTCAAGGAGGAGCGCGGCTCGAAGGGCGCGGCGCTCACCACCTACATCTCGCTCGCCGGCCGCTATTCGGTGCTGATGCCGAACTCGCCCCGCGGCGGCGGCGTGTCGCGCAAGATCACCTCGGCGGCCGACCGCCGGCGCCTGAAGGAAGTCACCGCCGAGCTCGGCATTCCGCGCGGCATGGCGATGATCGTCCGCACCGCGGGCGCGCAGCGGCCGAAGCCCGAGATCAAGCGCGACGGCGAATACCTGCTGCAGCTCTGGGACGACATCCGCGACACGACGATGCAGTCGATGGCGCCGGCGCTGATCCACGAGGAGGCGAGCCTCATCAAGCGCGCCATCCGCGACGTCTACTCGCGCGAGATCGGCGAGATCCTGGTCGACGGCGAGCCGGGCTGGCGCGCCGCGCGCGCGTTCATGCGCATGCTGATGCCGCCCGACGCGAAGAAGGTGCAGCTCTGGCGGGAAGGCCAGCCGTTGTTCGCCCGCGCCGGCGTCGAGGGCATGCTGGATGGGATGCTGCATCCGAACGTGCAGCTCCGCTCGGGCGGCACCCTGGTGATCAACCAGGCCGAGGCGCTGGTCGCGATCGACGTGAACTCGGGCCGCTCGACCCGCGAGCGCGGCATCGAGGAAACCGCGCTCAGGACCAATCTCGAGGCCGCCGACGAGGTCGCCCGCCAGCTTCGCCTGCGCGATCTCGCCGGCCTCATCGTGATCGACTTCATCGACATGGAAAGCCGCCGCCACAACGCGATGGTGGAGCGGCGCCTCAAGGACGCGCTCCGGATCGACCGCGCGCGCATCCAGGTCGGCTCGATCAGCGCCTTCGGCCTGCTCGAGATGAGCCGCCAGCGCCTGCGCCCGTCGCTCGCCGAAAGCTCGTTCTCGCCCTGCAGCCACTGCCAGGGCACCGGTCTCGTGCGCTCGACCGAGAGCGCGAGCCTCCATGTGCTCCGGGCGATCGAGGCCGCCGGCGCGGCGCGCGACACCGCGCTGCTCACCGCCCATGTCGCGACCGACGTCGCGCTCTACGTGCTGAACCAGAAGCGCGCCTGGGTCGGCGAGATCGAGCGCCGCTGCGCGATGGAGATCGTGTTCGCGGTCGACCCGACGCTGCTGGGCGCCGCGTACCGGCTGACCAGGACCCGCATGCGGGCGCCCGACGAGATTCCGCCGCCGCTCCCCGTCGCGGCGCCGCCGGCGGCCGAGCCGGAGGACGACGCGTTCGCGATCGCCGAGGAGGACGAGGACGTGGCCGACATCGTCGACGCCCCCGTCGCCGCGCGCGCGGCGAACGGCGCGGCGCGGCCGGAGGCGGCCGCGTCCGGACCGAAGGCGCCGTCGCTGCCGGCCGCCCCCGGCGGTGCCGCGACGGCGCCGGCGGGCGAGGAGGACCGGCCGAAGAAGCGCCGCCGCCGCCGCCGCCGTGGCGGCCGTCGCGAGGACGGCTCGCCCGTCGAGGCCGACGGCAACGGTGACGCGGTCGGGGCGGACGAGGACGACGACGAGGCCGAGACGCTCGCCGATGGCGAGATGGTGCCCGGGATGGCCGTCGTGGTCAGCGGCGAGCCGATGATGGACGCGGCCGGCGAGGCCGGGTCGTCGGTCCCGCCGCGAGAGGCCCCCGCGTTCGGGGCGCCCGCGTCCGGGGCGCGCGCGCCGGAGGCCGGCTTCGCCGCCGGCGCCGAGGCCGCCGCGTCGCCGGTCGCGACGGACGCGCCCTTCGCGGCCGACGAGGCCGGATCCGACGCCGAGGCCAAGCCGCGACGCGGCCGTCGCGGCGGCCGCCGCCGCCGCCGCGACGAGGGCGACGCCGAGCCGTCCGCCGCGACCGAGGCGTCGCCGGCAACGGCGCCCCATGCGGGATCGGCCCCGGCCCCGGCGCCCTACTCGGGACCGACGCCGGCCGACCCGTTCAACGGTGCCTACGACATCTTCGAGGCGCTGGAGCAGGGCGCGGCCGAGGACCGGACGGTGACCAACCCGGCTGCCTCCGCCGCATCGCTGGCGGCGTCCGAACCACCCGCCAAGCCCGCGCGCGCCGAACGGCGTCCTTCGACGCGGACCCGCACGCCGCGGGTCGCGGCCGCCGCGCCGTCGCTCGCCGATCCGATCGAGGCCGAGGGGGCGAGCGGTGCGGGCCTCGCCGAGCCCGAAGCCGAGGCCGCGCGCCGCGCGACGCTGCTCGACCCCGCCCCCGCCGGGGCACTGCCGTCGGAGCCGCCGGCAGCCCTGGTGACCCCGGCGCCGGATCCCGCGCCGGGACCCGATCCGGTGCCGTCGGCCGCCGAGGTGTTCGGCGACGTCGCGCCTGCGCCGACGGCGCAGGCGACCACGGACGCGACGCAAGCGCCCGCGCGCGACGCGGTCGAGGCGCCCGCGCCGGCCGAGGACACGGCGCCCGTGCCGGTCGACCATACGGCGCCCGTGCCGGTCGACGGCGCCCGTTCCGGTCGAGGCGCCCGTTCCGGTCGACGAGGCGGTCGCCGCTCCGCCGGCCCAGCCGATCCTGGTCGGCGCCGACAGCGAGGCCGAAAAGGCGCCGCGCCGGTCAGGCTGGTGGCGGCGCTGACGACCGAGGCCGCGAACGCCTCGGGCCATCTGGCCCGAGGCGTCACGGCGAGGCAGCTCGCCCACGGGACGACACCCAGATCGCCGCCGAGGCCGTTCGCCGCGTGAGGGGCGGACGGCTTCCTGGTATGAGGTCTACGGGCCGGCCGTCGGTTGTCGCCGCCCCCACGCCCAACACGCCTCGACACAATCTCGGTGGAAGGCGCGCTCGTCTTCGACCGTCGCCCCGATGCGGCGGGCGCCGGCGGCGAACCCACGACGCGCATCGTCACCCAGCTGCGCCGTCTCCACACCGTCCCGATTGACGCAGATGGCCGTGAGCAGCGGCAGACCGCGGGCATGGCAGATGTCGAGCACGCGTTCGAGGTGCCCGGACGCGCCGTTCATCCGCTGACGGGCCTTCGACCATGCGACACCATTCGCCGCCGCGAGAGCGCCGTAGGTCGTGCAGCGGCCGGCGATGGCGAACGCCTTCAGGTGCTCGATCGATCGGTCGGTCTTGAGCGACTGCCTCGCGTCGGCCCGGCGTGCGCGCTCCTCGAGCAGCAGGCGATACAGCGGCAGCGCCCGGCCGTCCGGCCATCTCTCGTGATTGCCGATCCAGACATCGAGCGCGGCGTCGCTCGTGCTGCCGAACGCCACCACCTTGCCGGGCTCCATCGCCACTCTCCGTCGTGATGCCGAACCTCGGCGAAGCGTCAGCCGGGGCGCACCAGCACGTGCTGCTTGCGGCCGGCCGACAGCTTGACCGCGCCGTCGCGGAGCGACGCCTCGTCGATCGTCGCCGCCTCGTCGGCGACCGCCACGTCGTTCACCCGCGCCCCGCCGCCTCGGATCAGCCGGCGGGCCTCGCCGTTGCTCGAGGCGAGCCCCGCCGCCACCAGCAGCCGGAACACCGGCATCCCCGCGGCGAGCTCGGCCGGGTCGACGGTGACCGTCGGCAGGCCGGCGGCGGCTTCCCCGGCCTCGAACGTCGCGCGCGCCGCCGCCTCCGCCGCGTCCGCCGCGCCGCGCCCGTGGCAGAGCGCGGTCGCCTCGGTCGCCAGCACCTTCTTCGCGTCGTTGATCGCCGCGCCCTCGAGCCCGCCCAGCCGGTCGCACTCGGCGACCGGCAGATCGGTGAACAGGCGAAGAAAACGCCCGACATCGGCGTCCTCCGTGTTCCGCCAGAACTGCCAGTAGGCGTAGGGCTCGAGCCGGTCGGCCCGCAGCCAGACCGCACCGGCCGCCGACTTGCCCATCTTGGCGCCGGACGCGGTGGTGATCAGCGGCGTGGTCAGCCCGAAACTCGCGGCGCCGTCGGTGCGCCGGATCAGATCGACGCCGGAGACGATGTTCCCCCACTGGTCGCTGCCGCCCATCTGCAGCCGCACGCCGTGACGGCGCCGGAGCTCGCGGAAATCGTAGCTCTGCAGGATCGAGTAGTTGAACTCGAGGAACGACAATCCCTGCTCGCGCTCGAGCCGGAGCCGCACGCTGTCCTGCGACAGCATCCGGCTGACCGGGACGTGCGGGCCGACGTCGCGCAGCAGGTCGATATAGCCGAGCCCGTTCAGCCACTCGGCATTGTCGACCAGGATCGCGTCGGCCGGGCCGTCGCCGAAGCGGAGGAACGGCTCGATGCAGCGGAGGATGCCGGCGCGGTTGGCGGCGAGGCGCTCGGCGTCGAGCAGGGTGCGCGCCTCGTCGCGGCCCGACGGGTCGCCGATCCGGCTGGTGCCGCCGCCCACCACCACCACCGGCCGGTGGCCGCTCCGCTGCAGCAGCCGCAGCAGCATGATCTGCACCATCGAGCCGACATGCAGGCTGTCGGCGGTGAGGTCGAACCCGATATAGGCCGACACCGGTCCCGCCGCGCAGGCCGCCTCGAGCGCCGCCTCGTCGGTGCACTGGTGGAGGAAGCCGCGGCGGCGCGCCTCCGTCAGGAAGTCGGTTCGGTCCATGATTTCGGGCGGTCCTCGATCTCGTCCAACGGGAGGATGCTCATCTGCTGAGTTCTCCAGAGCACGACCTGCAGCCAGACCGGTCCCGGTCCAGTCGATCGTGCTGTAGGATGGATCCCATGGCGTTGGAACCCGGGCGCGATCTCCCCCTCGTCGTCGGCCTGATGAGCGGCACCTCGCTCGACGGCGTCGACGCCGCCGTGCTGCACACGGATGGCGAGCGGATCGGCGCCGCCGGTCCGTCCGTCACCATTCCCTACGACGACGCGCTCCGCCGCGCGCTCCGCACCCTGCTCGACCGCGCGCCCACGCTCGCCGCCGACGACCAGGCACTGCGCGAGGCCGAGCGCGCGCTGACCCGCGTGCACGCCGACGCCGTGCGCGCGCTCGGCGTCCGGCCCGACCTGATCGGCTTTCACGGCCAGACGATCCTGCACGACCCGAAACGGCGCCGGACCTGGCAGATCGGCGACGCCGCGTGGCTCGCGGATCGCGCCGGCGCGCCGGTTGTGCATGATTTCCGGAGCGCCGATGTCGCGGCGGGCGGCGAGGGCGCGCCGCTGGTGCCGCTGTTCCACGCGGCGCTGCTGCCGGACGGCGTCGCGCGCCCGGTCGCGGTGCTCAACATCGGCGGCGTCGCGAACCTCACCTTCGTGCCGGCACCGGGCGCGGGCGCGCTCCTCGCCGGCGACACCGGTCCCGGCAACGCGCTGCTCGACGACTGGGCGTGGCGCCACATCGGCGTGCCGTGCGACCGCGACGGCGCGCTCGCGCGCGCCGGACGCGCCGACCGCGACATCGTCGCGCGGCTGCTCGCCGATCCGTTCTTCCGGAGGCCGCCGCCGCGCTCGCTCGACCGGCAGGCCTTCGCCGGCGCACTCGACGCCGTCGCCCACCTCACGCCCGAGGACGGCGCCGCGACGCTCGTCGCGTTCACGGTCGGCGCGATCGTCGCCCTGCCGTTGCCGGCGATGCCGGCGCGCTACCTCGTGTGCGGCGGCGGCCGCGCGAACCCGGCGATCATGGCGGCGCTCGCGTCGGCCTCGGGCGTCGCGGTCGAGCCCGCGGACGCGATCGGCTGGGACGGCGACGCCCTCGAGGCGCAGGCCTTCGCCTTTCTCGCCGCCCGCAGCGTGCGCGGTCTTCCCCTCAGCCTTCCCGGCACCACCGGCGTCCCGGCGCCGTGCCGGGGCGGCCGCCTGCACGGCGACCGCGGCGAACTGCCGCGCGCCCTTCGCGGAGACGCCCAGAGCACCATCCGGTCGGTCTAGGCCAACCTCATGTGGACCGGACCACGTCGTGGTCCCGTCCACATGAGACAGGTTGCTCTATCCACTCAGTGTCCAGAGCACGGACTTCAGCCAGACCGATTCCGATCTAGCTGAACGTACTCTGGCCGACCGGAACGCGCCCGCCATGGGTCCGACCCGTCAGTCCGCGGCGAGCGCCATCGTCTTGCGGGCGATCACGCCGGTCACGTACTCGTCGATGCTGTCGGCGACCTGCTCGGCATGGTTCGCGAACACGTGGTCCGCGCCCTTGAACACCCGATAATCGACGACGACGCCCTTCTGGGTGTGCAGCTTGTCGACCAGCTTCTTGATCGCGGGCTCGGGCGCGAGCTCGTCGTTGTCGCCGGCCACCATCAGGCCGCCGCAGGGACAGGGCGCGAGGAAGCCGAAATCGTAGTGGCTGGCCGGCGGCGCCACGCTGATCCAGCCCGAGATCTCCGGCCGCCGCATCAGCAGCTGCATGCCGACGAACGCGCCGAACGAGTAGCCCGAGATCCAGAGACCGCCGGAGTTCGGGTTCACCGTCTGCATCCAGTCGAGCGCCGCCGCGGCATCCGAGATCTCGCCGATGCCGCCGTCGTAGCGGCCCTGCGAGCGGCCGACGCCGCGAAAGTTGAACCGCATCACCGAAAAACCGAGCCGCTCGAAGACGCGGTACATCGTGTAGGTGATCCGGTTGTTCATCGTCCCGCCGTGCAGCGGGTGCGGATGCAGGATCAGCGCGAGCGGCGCGCCGCTCTCCTTGGAGTGTGCGTAGCGACCTTCGAGACGGCCGTCAGGGCCGGCGAACATGACCTCAGGCATTCTGTTCCTGCGTATTCGGTTGGTCGCTGCGGGAGCGACGGGTCGGGCGAATGGGAAGCGGACGCCGGTGCGGCCGTCCGAGCGGGACGCCGGGCCTACCCGAAAATGGGCGCTCGGTGTTGTTCCGCCAACCGGTTCGGCACCGAACGGTGATGAGCCACGGTGACGGTCATGCACGACGCTCCCCGGATTGCGGTTGGGCGGAGTGGCCCTTGAACGCGAAGCACGCCCGGCCATACCTGGGCGATACGCGTTTGCGATCCGGGCGTTATAGGTATTCCTGCACCTGTTTCCTACAGAATTGACATCGCTCGCATGATCGTGGCCGACACGGCCCTCGACGAAACGCCTGGCACGGCCCTCGACGAAACGTCGGGCCCGCCGCTCGGCGCGGCCGCCGGACCCGCCGGCGCGCGCGCGGGCGTCACCCTCGACGCCAACGCGACCGAGCGACTCCGGCCCGCCGCGCGCGACGCCGCCATCGCGGCGCTGGAAAGCGCGAACCCGGCCTCCGTCCACGCGCCGGGACGCGCCGCCCGCCGCATCCTGGAAGACAGCCGCGAACGGATCGCCCGCGCCTTCGGCGCCGACCCCGACGACGTCGTGCTCTGCTCGGGCGGCACCGAAGCCAACGCGATCGCGCTCCATGGGCTCCGCGCCGGCCGCCGCGTGCTGGTCGGCGCGACCGAGCACGACTGCGTCCGCGCCGCCGCCGGCCCGTCTGCCATCACGATCCCGGTCGACCGCCACGGCGTCGCCGACCTCGACGCACTCGCCGCCCTGCTCGCCGCCAACGGCACGCCGGCACTCGTCGCCCTGATGGCCGCGAACAACGAAACCGGCGTGCTGCACCCGCTCGCCGCCATCGCGTCGCTCTGCGCCCGACACGGCGCCCTGCTGCACGTCGACGCCGTGCAGGCGGCCGGACGCCTCGATCTCGCCTCCCTGCTCGACGAAGGCGCCACCTCCCTCGCGCTCTCCGGCCACAAGATGGGCGCGCTGCCGGGCGCCGGCGCCCTCCTGCTCGGACGTGGCCGCACACTCGGCGCGGCGCTGATCGGCGGCGCGCAGGAACTCGGCCGCCGCGGCGGCACCCCGGGCCTGCCGGCCATCGCCTCGTGGGCCGCCATCGCCGACGCCACGCCGCCCGACACGCTCGGCACCCTCCGCGACGCGATCGAGGGCCGCGCGACCGCCGCCGGCGCCATCGTCTGCGGCGCCGGCGCCGCACGCCTGCCCAACACCACCTGCCTCGCCCTGCCTGGCCGCTCGGCGGCATCGCAGGTGATCGCGCTCGACCTCGCCGGCTTCGCCGTTTCCGCCGGCGCCGCCTGCTCGTCGGGCCGCGTGTCCAGAAGCCACGTGCTCGACGCCATGGGGCTCGGCCCGCTCGCCGGCGAGGCGATCCGCGCCTCGCTCTCCTGGTCGACGACCGAGGCCGACGCCATGTCGTTCGCCGACGCCTACGCGCGGATGGCCGCTCGGGCCTCGCGCGCTTAGGAGGGGGCCGGGAAGGAAGGCCAGGGGCTCTGCCCCTGGACCCCGGCAAAGGCGGAGCCTTTGCAATCCATCAGTTAAGGAAAACCCCGGGCCAATGATTGCTGCCCGCGCGACCGGGGCCCGGGGTTTTCCTTAACTCAAGGGATCCAAGGGCCTCGGGCCCTTGGCGGGTCCAGGGCAGAGCCCTGGCCTTCCTCCCGGCCACCCCCAACCGAGCGGAGGAGCGATGATCTATCTCGACAATCATGCGACGACGCCGCTCGATCCTCGCGTGCGCGACGCCATGATGCCGTTTCTGTTGGCCGAGTATGGCAATCCGCACAGCGCCGAGCATGCGCTTGGCCGTCGTGCCGCCGACGCGGTCGAGGCGGCGCGCGGTGCCGTCGCGTCGTTGCTGGGGGCCGATCCGCGCGAGATCGTTTTCACGTCGGGGGCGACGGAGGCGAACAATCTCGCGATCAAGGGTGCGGCGCGGTTCGCGCGCGATGCCGGCGACGCGCGGCGTCGCGTCGTGACGGTCGCGACCGAGCACCCGTGCGTGCTCGAGACCGTGCGCGATCTGGCCCGCGAGGGGTTCGAGCCGGTGGTGGTGCCGGTGTCCGCCGACGGCCGGCCCGACCTCGACGCGCTCGCCGACGCGCTCGCGTCTCCGGCGCTGCTGGTGAGCGTGATGGCGGCGAACAACGAGACGGGCGTGCTCGCCGATCTCGGTGCGGTCGTGCGCCTGGCCCGTGCGGCGGGCGCGCTGGTCCATTCCGACCTCGCGCAGGCCGCCGGGCGCGTGCCGTTGGACGTGGTGGCGACCGGGCTCGATCTCGCCTCCGTCAGCGCCCACAAGATGTACGGTCCGAAGGGGATCGGCGCGCTTTATGTCCGTCGCCGGCCGCGCGTCCGGCTGCAGCCGCTGTTCTCGGGCGGCGGGCAGGAGCGCGGGCTCAGGTCGGGCACGGTCCCGGCGCCGCTCGCGGTCGGGTTCGGCGAGGCCGCGTCGCTCGCGCGGGTGGGGGGCGAGGCGGAGCGGGTGCGCGTCGCGGCACTCCGCGACGCGCTGTTCGACGCGCTCGCGTCCCGGATCCCGGGCGTCGCCCTCAACGGGTCGGCGAGCGCGCGCCTCGCCGGCAACCTCAATCTCCGTTTTCCGGACGCGAACGCGCTCGACCTGATCGCCGCCGCGCCGGAGATCGCGATGTCGACGGGGTCGGCCTGCGGTTCCGCCGAGGCAGCGCCGAGTGCCGTGCTGCGGGCGATGGGCCTCTCTCCCGACGCGGCGCGCCGCTCCTTGCGCCTCGGTCTCGGACGCTTTACCTCGCGGGCCGACATCGACGCCGCCGCCGACGCGATCGCGCACGCGCACCGGATGGCGCGTCGGTCCGCTCCCGCGTCCCTCGAGGCCTGACCCGCACCGCCATGCCGACCATGACCTTCATCGAGCCGAACGGACGCCGACGCGACGTGGACGCGCCGCTCGGCCAGTCCGTGCTCGAGATCGCGCAGAGCAACGGGTTCGATCTCGAGGGCGCCTGCGAGGGTTCGCTCGCCTGCGCGACGTGCCACGTGATCGTCGATCCCGACTGGTTTGGCCGCCTGCCGCGTCCGACCCCCGACGAGGAGGACATGCTCGATCTGGCGCTCGGTCTCGAGAAGCATTCGCGTCTCGGCTGCCAGATCGTGATCACCGACGCGCTGGACGGCCTGACCGTCCGGCTGCCCAAGGTCTAGGCCGACGCGATGCGCGTCCTGGTCGCCATGTCGGGCGGCGTCGACAGCGCGGTGGTCGCGGCGCTGATGGTCGAGGCCGGCCACGAGGTGATCGGCGCGACGCTGCAGCTCTATGACAACGGGGGGACCGCGGCGCGTCGCGGCGCCTGTTGCGCCGGCCGCGACGTGCACGACGCGCGGCGCGTCGCCGACCGTCTCGGCATCCCGCATTACGTGATCGACGCCGAGCGCCGCTTCGCCGAGACGGTGATCGGCCCGTTCGCGGATGCCTACGCCGCCGGCGAAACCCCGGTGCCGTGCATACGCTGCAACCAGGGCGTCAAGTTCACCGACCTGCTCGGCCTCGCGCGCGAGCTCGGCTGCGGCGCGATGGCGACCGGCCACTACGTGCGCCGCGTCGAGGGCCCGTCCGGGCCGGAGCTGCACCGCCCGCTCAGCGCCGGCCGCGACCAGAGCTGGTTCCTGTTCGCGACCACGTCCGACCAGCTCGCGTTCCTGCGTTTCCCGCTCGGGAGCGTCGCCGACAAGGCGGAGGTCCGGGCGATCGCCGGCCGCCTCGGCCTCGCGGTGGCCGACAAGCCGGACAGCCAGGACATCTGCTTCGCGCCAGGCGGCACGCATCACGCCGTGATCGCGTCGCGTCGCCCCGACGCGTTCGTGCCGGGCCCGATCACCGACGAGGCGGGCCGCGTGCTCGGCACCCATGACGGTCTCGCCCGCTACACGCCCGGCCAGACGAGACGCCTCGGCGCCGCGGCGATGCGCGACGGCGCGCGCCAGTCGGTGCGCCGGATCGAGCTCGCGACGAACCGCGTCGTGGTCGGTCCGCGCGACGCGGGCGGCGCGACCGCGATCCGGCTCGCCGGCGCCAACTGGCTGATCGGTCGCCCCGATCGGCCGGTCCGCTGCGCGGTGCAGCTCCGCGCCCGCGAGGCGGCGCGTCCGGCGAGGATCGTCGCCGACGGCGACGGCGCCGAGGTCACGCTCGACGCGCCGGCGATCGCCGCGCCCGGCCAGGCCTGCGTCGCCTATGACGGCACGCGCATCCTCGGCGGCGGCTTCATCGCGCGCGCGGCGGCCTGAGCGGTGCGCGGCCGGCTGCTGATCGGCACCAGGCGCTATTCGTCGTGGTCGCTCAGGGGCTGGCTCACGGTCCGTCTCGCCGGGCTCGAGGTCGACGACGTGGTCATCCCGCTGGCCGGCGGGCACACCGAGGCGGTGGCGCGGCTGACGCCGAGCGGGACCGTGCCGGCGCTCGAGCATGACGGGATGTGGATCCCGGACAGTCTGGCGATCGCCGAATACTGCGCCGAGCGCGCGCCGGGGCTGTGGCCCACCGACGGGCAGGCGCGGGCGCACGCGCGCGCGATCGCCGCCGAGATGCATGCCGGGTTCCGGCCGCTCCGCGCCGCGCTGCCGATGAATCTCGGCCGGCACGCGCGAGGGCGCGGGGCCGGTCTCGACGCCGATGCCGCGGCCGACATCGCGCGCATCGCGCGCCTGTGGCGGGAGACGCGGACGCGGTTCGGCCAGGGTGGGCCGTTCCTGTTCGGGCGCGACTTCACGATCGCCGACGCCTTCTACGCGCCGGTCGTCACGCGGCTGCTGTCCTACGGCGCCGTGCCCGACGAGGCGGCGCGCGACTATTGCGACGCGGTCCGGGCGTTTCCGCTGGTTGCCGAATGGTACGAGGCGGCGGCGGCCGAGCCTCCCGGATGGCGCCTCGCCGCCATCGAGGACCTTCCCTGATGCGGCCGGATCCGGGGATCTCGGATCCCCGGCGCCGCCCTTCGGCTCCCGACGAGTGCAAGCGAGACGGCGGCGGATCGTCGCCGGTCGCGATCGTGCTGCCGCCCCGCGAGGGCTTCTCGCCGGTCGACGCCGGCGCCGTCGCCCTGCAGGTCCGCCTGCTGGCGACGCCGCACGACGTCGTGGTCGGCGCGCGCGCGACCGACGCCCCGTTCGACGGCGCCCGTTTCGTCGCGGCGGCGCCGTCCCGCTGGCCCGGCGGGTCGCTCGGCCGCTATGCGCGCGGGGTCGCCGCGGCGCTCGGTCCGCTCCGCCCGTCCCGGATCGAGGTGCACAACCGGCCGCTGGTCGCCGCCATGCTGGCGCGGCGGTTTCCATTGGTGCCGGTGGCGCTCCACCTGCACAACGACCCGCAGGGCATGCGGGGCGCGGCGACGCCCGCCGACCGCGCCCGCCTCGGGCGTCGGATCGCGGTCGCCGCGGTGTCGGCGCATCTCGCGTCGCGCTGGTCGGAGGGTCTCGGGCCATCCGCGGCGCCGGCTGTGCTGCCGAACGCGCTGGCGCTCGCAGCACTTCCCGCGCCCCTGCCGGACGCGGCGCGCGCGCCGCTCGTGCTGTTCGCCGGCCGCCTCGTGCACGACAAGGGCGCCGATCTGTTCGTCGACGCGCTCGCACAGGTCCTGACGCGGTTGCCCGGCTGGCAGGCGCGGATGATCGGCGCCGACCGCTTCTCGGCCGACAGTCCGGAGACGCCGTTCACCCGCGCGCTCGCGCCGCGGGCGCGGGCGGCGTCGATCGCGCTCGACGGCTTCCTGCCGCAGCCGGCGCTGCTGGCCGCGATGGCGCGGGCGGCGATCGTGGTGGTGCCGTCGCGCTGGGCGGAGCCGTTCGGCATGGTGGCGCTGGAGGCGCTCGCCTCGGGGGCGGCGCTGGTCGCGACGGGGCGGGGCGGCCTGGCGGAGGTCGCCGGCGACGCGGCCTGGTTCGTGCCGCCCGGCGACGCCGCGGCGATCGCCGACGCCGTGCTGACGCTCGCGCGCGACCCGGCCCGTCGCGCGGCGCTGGCGGCGGCGGGGCGGGCGCGTGCCGCCCGCTTCGACGTCGTCGACGCGAGGCGCCGCCTCGCCGCCTTTCGCGCCGCCACCGCGCGATGAGGGCTCCGCGCCCCGGCAGCGCGACAGGGGTTCCGCGCCTCGGCGGCGCGATGACGGCGCCGCGCGGCCTCGACCGGGCGCTCGACCGCCTCGGGGTCGCCGCCACCCTGCTGGTGCCGGTGTTCCTGGTGCACGGTCGCGGCCTCGCCGAGGCGGCGATCGACACCGTCGGCGTGCTGTTCCTGTGGCGCACCTGGCGCACCGGCGACCGCGAGTGGACGCGCGACGGTTGGGTCCGCGTCGCGTTCGCCTGGTGGGTCTGGCTCGTGTTCTGCACCGCGATCCGGCTCGGCGTCCGGCACGGGCCCGGCGCGCTCGTCGAGGCGCTCGCGGTCGGCCGCTTCCTCGTGTTCGCGCTCGCGCTGCAGCACTGGACGCTCCGCACGCGCGGGGCTCGCCGGGCGCTCTACGCCCTGCTCGCGCTCGCCGCCGCCTACATCGCCGCGCAATGCCTGTTGCAACTGGTCACGGGGCGGAACCTGTTCGGGGCGCCGCGCTTCGGCGACGGCGCGCTCACCGGTCCCTACGATCACCCGCGCGCGGCAGCACCCCTGTCGCGCCTGCTGTTCCCGGTGCTGCTGCCGCCGGTCGCCGCCCTGCTCGCGCGCCCCGGCCTGCCCCGGCGCCCCGGCCTGCCCCGGCGCCCCGGACTGCCCTGGCGCGTCGCCGCCGCGGCGATCGGCCTCGCTGCCCTCGCGCTGATGGTGCTGGCGGGCCAGCGCATGCCGCTCGCGCTGCTGCTGGTCGGGCTCGCGGTCGTGGCGCTGATGATGCGGCCGCTGCGCCCGGCCGCCGCCGGCGCCGCGCTGCTGCTGCCGGTGTTCGTCGCCCTGTCCGCGCTCGTCTCGCCGCCCGCCTTCCATCACCTTTGGACGGTGTTCTCGCGTCAGGTCGGACATTTCCCGTCGAGCGCCTACGGCCTGATCGCCGCCCGCGCGACCGCCATGGTGCGCGCCCATCCCGTCACCGGCCTCGGCTTCGACGCCTACCGCCGCTTCTGCGCCGATCCCGCCTACTTCCACGGCTGGTACGGCGGCGACGGCGGCGGCGCGTTCGCCGGCGTCTGCGTGCAGCACCCGCACAACCACTACCTGCAGGCGGCGGTCGATGCCGGCGTGCCGGGCCTCGTGCTGTTCGCGCTGCTGGTCGCGGCCTCCCTCGCGACGGTGGCGCGCGGCCTCGGCGCCGCGGCGCGGCCGGACGCGCTCCGGACCGGCCTGCTCGCCGCCTGCGCGATGCAGGAATGGCCGATCGCCTCGGCCAGCGACTTCGTCAACCTGCCGCTCGGCGGCTGGTTCTTCCTCATGCTGGGCTTTGGCCTCGCGCTCGCGCGTCCCATATCGGCCGCCACACACGACCGAGGAGCATCGCGTGTCTGACATCGAAGCGGCCGCCCCGCCCGCGCGGCAAGGAGAGCCCGGCCTCATCCCCGTCACCGTGCTGACCGGCTATCTCGGCGCGGGCAAGACCACGCTGCTCAACCGCATCCTCACCGAGCAGCACGGCCGTCGCTACGCCGTCGTGATCAACGAGTACGGCGAGCTCGGCGTCGACAACGACCTCGTCGTGGACAGCGACGAGGAAGTCTTCGAGATGAACAACGGCTGCGTCTGCTGCACGGTGCGCGGCGACCTGATCCGGATCCTCGGCGCGCTGGTCAAGCGCCGCAACCGCTTCGACGGCATCATCATCGAGACCACCGGCCTCGCCAACCCGGCCCCGGTCGCGCAGACCTTCTTCGTCGACGACGAGGTCAAGGCCAGGACCCGCCTCGACGCGATCGTCACCGTGGTCGACGCGAGCACGTTCGAGGCCCGGCTCGCCGACAGCGCCGAGGCCGAGGCGCAGGTCGCCTTCGCGGACGTGATCGTGCTGAACAAGACCGACCTGGTCGAGCCAGGCTCCCTCGACGCCATCGAGGCGCGCATCCGCCGGATCAACGGCGCCGCCCGCATCCACCGCGCGACGCGGGGCGGCGTGCCGGTCGGGCAGTTGCTCGACCGCGGCGGCTTCGATCTCGCGCGCGTGCTTGCCGACCATCCGGACTTCCTCGAGAACGACAGCCACGGCCACGATGCCGATCTGGGTTCGATGTCGTTCGCGCTCGACCGGCCGGTCGACCTGCAGCGCTTCAACAACTGGATGGGCGTGCTGCTCGGCGAACGCGGCGGCGACATGCTGCGCACCAAGGGCATTCTCGACATCGCCGGCGACAGCCGCCGCTTCGCGTTCCAGGCCGTGCACATGATGGCGGAGGGCGATTTCATCGGGCCCTGGCGCGACGGCGAGCCGCGCGCGTCCCGCCTGGTGTTCATCGGCCGCAACCTGAACCGCCCGGTGCTCCGGCGCGGCTTCGAAGCCTGCGCGGCCTGACCCGATGAGCCGCGCCGCGTGAGCGAAAGCCTGCTCGCCGACCGGGCCCGCGTCCGGACGGTCGACGCCCACATC
This sequence comes from Acetobacteraceae bacterium, assembly GCA_965199345.1. Lineage (GTDB taxonomy): Bacteria > Pseudomonadota > Alphaproteobacteria > Acetobacterales > Acetobacteraceae > CAXTPV01. The sequence continues at coordinate 2,715,693 of CBDARA010000002.1, read as the reverse complement.
GTCGCCTGCGCGTTCGGCGCCGGTTCCGGCCCGGTCGCGTTCGGCACCGCGGAGGGCGGCGTGCATCTGCTGCCGCGCGCCGGCGGCACCGAGTGGCAGGACGTCGTCGTCCATGACGGCGCGCTGCTCTGCCTCGCGCCGCTCGGCGCGGGCTTCGTCACCGGCGGCGACGACGGCGTGCTCGCCCGCGTCGCCGACGGCGCGTCGCGGCCCTTCGCCCGCTTCGGCGGACGCTGGGTCGGGGCCTGCGCGGTGTTCGAGGACGGCCGGAACGCGGTCGTTGCCGCCGCCGCCGGCAGGAAGGTGGCGCTGCTCGACGGCGACGGCGGAACGATCAAGACGATCGAGCACTCCTCGACCGTGACCGGCGTCGCCTTCGACGGCCGCGGCAAGCGCGTCGCCGCCGCGCACTACAACGGCGCGTCGGTCTCGTTCGTCGCATCGCGCGACGCGAGCCCGCGCCTGCTGGAATGGAAGGGCAGCCACACCGGCATCGCCGTTCATCCCGCCGCCGAGGCCGTCGTCACCGCCATGCAGGAGAACGCGCTGCACGGCTGGCGCCTTGCCGACGGCCACAACATGCGGATGAGCGGCTACCCGTCGAAGATCCACGCGCTGTCGTTCTCGCGCACCGGCAAATGGCTCGCGAGCTCCGGCGCCGAGGCCGTCGTGCTGTGGCCGTTCTTTGGCGGCGGCCCGATGGGCCGCGAACCGCTCGAACTCGGCGGTGCGCCCGGGGGGCTCTGCACGCGTGTCGGCTTCAACCCGCGCGCGGACAACGTCGCCGCCGGCTTCGCCGACGGCTCGGTGCTGCTCGCCGACGTCGCGACGCAGCGCGTCCTGCCGCTCGCCGGCGCCGACGGCGATGCCGTCACCGCGCTCGCGTGGAGCGCCGACGGCGCCGCGCTCGCCTGGGGCACGGAAGCGGGCCGCATGACCGTGCTGGACCTGTCCGCCCGACCGTGACCGGCGGCGTCCGGCGCTTGCCAGCGATCGCGCGCCATGCACGATGCGCCGTGATGACGAGCCGCCATTCCGCCGGACGCCGCTGCCTGGTCCTCGCCTGCGGTCTCGCGCTCGCCGCCGGCCCGCTCGCCGCCGGCCCGTTCGGCGTCGCCCGCGCGGCGGCCGGACCGGTCGCGCTCGCCGCCGCCCCCGGCACGCCGCTCGACGATGCCGCGCGCCAGCTCGCCGCGCACGACATCGCCGATTCCGTCGCGCATGGGCAGCAGGCGCTCGTGCTCGTCGGCTCGGCCCCGCTCGCGACGAGGCGTCACGCGCCCGCGGCGCTGTTCGTGCAACTGCAATCCGCGCCGCTCTGCGGTTCGGCCGGCTGCGAAACCTCGGTCTTTCTCCCCGCCGGCGGGGACTGGCGCCGCGTGCTCGATAGCGTGTCCGGCCCGATCACCGTGCTGCCGACCAGCCACGGCCACATGCACGACCTCCGGGTCGGCGCGAACGACCGCTGGGTCTGGGCCGGCCACGCCTATCGCGACACGATCGCCGCGCCCGCCCTGGTCGGCCTGAAACGCTCGGTCGAACGCCACCAGGCCGCCGTGGCCCGCGGCCAGGCGCCGCAGCCGTGAGGCGCGGCTCCTGAACCGAGTGGACTGCAAAGGCCGCTGCCTTTGCCGGGTTGCAGGGGCAGAGCCCCTGGCCTTCTTGCCCAGCGTCGACGGCTGCGGCCGCGGGAGCGGGTGAAGGGAATCGAACCCTCGTATGCAGCTTGGGAAGCTGCCGTTCTACCATTGAACTACACCCGCCGGCGCGACGGCTCCTGACCATACGGGCGGCGCCGGGCCACCTCAACCCGCCATCGCGCGGCGCGTGTTGACGCGTCCGGTCGTGGTCACCTAGGTGTCAGGCGATCCCGCTCCCAGATGTGGTCCACTCCGGATCCGCTTCGGTCCAGGAGGCCAACGATTTCGTCAGGAGGCTCGATGGCGATCCCGCCGCGTGAGACGACGCCCTACCGGGCGGCGACCCAGCTGGTGCATGCGGGTGTCGAGCGCACGGCGCATGGCGAGACGAGCGAGCCGATCTTCCTGACCTCCGGCTTCGTCTACGACGACGCGGCGCAGGCCGAGGCGACGTTCAAGGGCGAGGCGACGCACTACCAGTATTCGCGGTTCGGCAACCCGACGGTCGGCGCCTTCGAGCAGCGCCTCGCCGTGCTGGAAGGGGCGGAGGCCTGCCGCGCCACCGCGACCGGCATGGCGGCGGTGCACGCGACGCTGCTGTCGCATCTCCGCACCGGTGACCGCGTGGTCGCCTCGCGTGCGCTGTTCGGCTCGTGCTTCTGGATCGTCGACGAGCTGCTGCCCCGCTACGGCATCGAGCGCGTGTTCGTCGACGGCCACGATCTCGACCAGTGGCGCGACGCGCTCCGGACCCGCACCAGCATGGTGCTGCTCGAGACGCCATCGAACCCGATGCTCGAGCTGGTCGACGTCGAGCGCGTGTGCGCGCTCGCGCACCAGGCGGGTGCGCTGGTCGCGGTCGACAACGTGTTCGCGACGCCGCTGCGTCAGCTGCCGCTCGCGCTCGGCGCCGACATCGTCATCTACTCCGCGACGAAGCATATCGATGGCCAGGGCCGCGTGCTCGGCGGTGCCGTGCTCGGCCGCGCGGACTGGGTCGAGAACACGCTGCAGCCCTTCATCCGCAACACCGGACCCTCGCTGTCGCCGTTCAACGCCTGGGTGCTGCTGAAGAGCCTCGAGACGATGGCGGTCCGCGTCGATGCCGCCGAGCGGAACGCCGCCGCCGTCGCGTCCCATCTCGCGGGACGGCCCGGCATCGCGCGCGTGCTCTACCCGGGCCGCGACGACCATCCGCAGGCGGCGCTGGCGCGCGCCCAGATGTCGGGTGGCGGCACCCTGGTCACGATCGAGGTCGACGGCGGCAAGGCGGCGGCGTTCCGGTTCCTCGACGCGCTCCGTCTGGTCGCGGTGTCGAACAATCTCGGCGACAGCCGCTCGCTGGCGACGCACCCCGCGACCACCACCCACATGCGGATCGGCGCGCCGGCGCGCGCCCGCCTGGGCATCGGCGAGGGCGTGATCCGCCTGTCGATCGGGCTCGAAGACGCGCGGGATCTCTGCGAGGATCTGCAACTCGGGCTCGACTCGATCGCTGCCAGCCCCAGTTCCAGGCGGGCGATGCGGTGAGCCGGTTCCGCGCCGGCCGGTCGGAAAGGACGTCGATGAGCGAACGCGAGCGCGAGGAGGCGGAGACCGGCGCGGCCTGGACCGCGGTGACGCGCGAGATCCGTGTCGTCGTACGGTCGTTCTTCCTCGAGGACGAGTCGCGTCCCGATGAGCGGCAGTTCGTCTGGGCCTACCGCGTGCGGATCGAGAACGGCGGCAACGAGCCCGTGCGCGTGCTCGGCCGCACCTGGATGATCACCGACGCGCGCGGCCGCACCCAGCACGTCGACGCCGACGGTGTGGTCGGCGAGCAGCCGCTGCTCGATCCGGGCGAGACGTTCGAGTACACGTCCGGCACCCCGCTCGAGACGCCGACCGGTTTCATGCGCGGGGCCTACCGGATGATCGCGACGGCGTCGGGGGAAGCGTTCGACGTGACGATCCCGGCGTTCAGCCTGGACAGCCCGCACCAGGGCAGCACGGTCCATTGAGGTCGGCCGATCGGGCTTGATCGACCCCGTCGCCGGTCGTCGCGCGCCGCCGACCTCGATCTCCGCTCGTGTCTCTCGGCGGGCACGTCGCCGCGGTCATCCGCCACTCCTCCGCAGATGTCCGGTGATCGAGAACCGATGAACGGACGTCCCGCGCGCGCGTAAGCGTTTCGATAACGATCCCATGTCACTCTCCGGGCGCCGCTCCGGGATCGTCCATGTCCGTCATCGCGTCATGCCGCTCGCGAATGCGCTCGCAGCTCGAAGGCTGGGCGCTGTTCGCGACCGTTCTGCTCCTGTTCACCGCCGGCGCCACGGTCGACATCCTGCTCACGCGGGTCGGCAATCCGACCGCCGCGTTCTGGCCGTTCGACGGGCTCGTGCTCGGCTTGCTGCTGTGCCGGGTCGATCGCGGCGCGCGCTCGGTCGTGCCCGTGTTCGGGGGCGTGTTCTGCGCCATCGTCGCCGCCGGCGTGCTCACCGGTCACGGCATCGGCCTCACCCTCGCCTACGCGGTGGCGAACCTCGGCGAGCTCGGCGTCGGCCTTCGCCTGCTCCGCCCGCTGGGCCGATCGCCCGACCTGCTCGCGCGTCGCGCGGTCGCCCCCATGGTGCGTGCCTCGCTGATCGGGCCGGCGCTCGGCGCCCTCCTCGCCGCCGCCGCGACCGGATCCCCGCTCCGCGTCGCGCCGATCTGGTTCGCCGCGCACGCGCTCGGGGTGGCGCTCGGCGCCCCGATCGCGACCGACATCCTGCGCGGGCGCGTCGCCGCATCGTTCCGGCGCGCCGTCCGGCGCGGGGCGCGACGCCACGCGCTCGCGCTCGCCGCGACGCTCGCGGTCGTGTTCGGGCAGAGCCGCTACGCGCTCCTGTTCCTGCTGTCCGTGCCGCTCGTCCGCATCATCGCGACACTCGGACCGGGTGCGGCGACCAGCGCGGGGCTCGCGCTCGCATGCGCCGCCTGCATCGCGACGATCGCCGATATCGGGCCGTTCTCGCTGAACCTCGCGGTCAAACCGGACGAACGTATCCTGCTTGCCCAGTTCGTCGTGCTCGTGACACTCGGCACGCTGCGGGTGGTCGGCGAGATCCTGCGCGACCGCGGCCGCGCCGAGACCGCCCGCGCCCGCGAGAACGCGCGCCTGATCGAGAGCGAGGCGCGATATCGGCTGCTCGCCGACAACGCGCTCGACGTGGTGTCGCGGATCGATGCCGACGGCACGCGATCCTACGTATCGCCCTCGGCGCTCGCGGTCTTCGGCGTGCCGGCCGAGCGGCTGATCCGGCAGGACGTTCTCTCGCTCGTCTTCCCGCCCGATCGCATGGCGGTCGCCGAGACCCGCGCGAGCCTGCTGGCCGGGTTCGACACCGACGCGGTCGTGACGTTCCGCGTCGCGCGGCCCGACGGCACCCTGGTGTGGTTGGAGGAGCGCTGGCACACGGTGCCGCACGACACGGATGGTGCGGCCGGCTTCGTGACGATCGCTCGCGACGTGACCGAGCGCCAGCGCCTCGAGGAGGAGCGGGTCGTACGAGCGCGCGCGCTCGAGCTTTCCAATCACCAGCTCGAACTGCTGATGCGGCACCTCGCCGCCGCGCGCGACGAGGCCGAGCAGGCCAGCCGCGCCAAGTCGCGTTTCCTCGCGGGCATCAGCCACGAGCTCCGCACGCCGCTCAACGGCATTCTCGGCCACAGCGAGATGCTGCGTCTCGAGGGCGGCCTCCAGCCCGCGCAGGCGGCGCGGGTCGACGCGATGCTCGCGGCCGGCAGCCATCTGCTCGCGATGATCAGCGCCGTGCTCGACCTATCGACGATCGAGGCCGGCCGGATGGAGTGTCGGCCGGACCGGCTCGACGTGGTTGCCGAGGCGCGCTCCTGCCTGACGCTGCTTCGCCCGCAGGCGGAGGCCAAGCAGCTCGGCTTCGAACTCGCCGCCGACGAGGCGTCGCTCTACGCGACCGCGGACGCGCTGCGGCTGCGTCAGGTCTTGCTAAACCTGATCGGCAACGCGGTGAAGTTCACCGACGCGGGCCACGTCACGGTCTCGATCGGGACGGCTCGCTCGGGCGCGATCCGGATCGCGGTGGCCGATACCGGGCCGGGCGTCGATCCGTCCCGCCGCGACCGCTTGTTCGACGAGTTCGACCGGCTCGACATCGAGGAGCACAGGGTGGTGGAAGGCGCGGGCCTCGGCCTGCCGCTGTCGGCGCGCCTCGCGAAGCTGATGGGCGGGCTCGTGTTCCACGAGGATCGTCCGGGCGGCGGCAGTGTCTTCGTGCTGGAGCTTCCCGCCGCCGAGCCCGCCGGGCCGCCCCTGCAGTGCGGCTTGGCTGACCGGCCCGCCGCCTCGACCGGCAGCGTGCCGCCCGCGACGCCGGAGCGAGCGGACGCGCCCTCGACCACCCTGCCGGTGGCATCGGCCAGGCGCGTCCTGGTGGTCGACGACGTCGCGGTCAATCGCGACATCGCATCGGCCTTTCTGCGCTCGGGCGGCCACGATGCGATCCCGGTCGGCAGCGCCGCCGAGGCGCTCGATCATCTCGCCCGCGAGCCGTTCGACATCGTGCTGATGGATGTCCGGATGCCCGGCATGGACGGCATGGAGGCGACGCGCAGGATCCGCGCGATGGAAGGCGCAGCGGCGCGCGTGCCGGTGGTGGCGCTGACCGCGCTCGCTTTTGCCGATCAGGTCGAGCGCTGCGCCGTGGCCGGCATGGACGCGCATCTCGCCAAGCCGATCCGGCGCGAGGCGCTGCTCGACATGGTCGATCGTCTGACGCGGGACGGCACGCGTGACGACCCGCGTGTCCGGACCGGCGGCACCGCGCCGCGACGGGCCGCGCGGTCGCGGCATCGAGGCGTGTCCGGTCGCCTGCCGGACGCGACCGCGCCGGCGCAATCGGCGACGCACGCCGTCCGCGCCGCCGATACGGTCGCGACCGGCGGGGCGGCGGGCGCGACCGGACGCGGGCTCGCCGCCGACCTGCGCGAGGCAGCGGCGCGATCCGGCCCGACGCGCGTCGTGGCCCTCGGCTACTCCGAGGCACGCGAGGCCCACTCGCCGCCCGGTCTCGAGGCGGCGGGCTCGCCGCCCACGTTGCCAGCGGCGGGATCGCCGCCCGACCTCCCGGCGTCGGCGTCGGCGTCGGCGTCGGCGTCGGCGTCGGCCTCGGCGTCCGCGCTTGCCGCGGCGGACTCGCCACCCGTGTTCGTGCCCGCCGCGTTCGACGCCGTCGCCGCCTTCCTCGACGCCGACTCCCTCGCATCCTGCCTTTCGCTGCTGCGCGACCGCTGCGACGCGCTCGCCGCCTCGCTCGCCGACGCGGGAGGCGTCATTTCAGCCGGCCTGGCCGCGCCGGCGCACGAACTCGCCGGCAGCGCCGGCACCCTCGGCCTCGCCGCGCTCGCAGTGTCCGCGCGCGCCGTCGAGCACCTGGCCGAGGGCCGGGCCGGCGATGGTGCCGCCGCCTCGCGCGCGCTGGCCATCGCACTCGACGCGTCGTCCGCCGTGCTGCGCGATCTCCTGTCGCGATCGGTTGGCGACGCGGCCGCGACGGCGTCGTCACCCGTCGCGGCCTCGAAACCCTCTGGATCGAACCCATGTCGCAACCGTATGGGTGAGGCGGCCTGAGCGCGGCTCGGCCGCCGGGCGCATCGGCGTGTCGTGACGCGCCTCGTCATCTGGAGATCGAGAGATCGTGGACAGTGTTCTCCCCAACGCCCGCACCGAACGGCCGACCCGGGACGAGGCCGAGGCGGCCGTGCGGACGCTGATCGCGTGGGCCGGCGACGATCCGACGCGCGAGGGTCTGCGGGACACGCCCGCCCGCGTCGCACGCTCGTATGCGGAATTCTTCGGCGGCTACGACGAGGATCCGAGCGCGGTGCTGGCCCGCACCTTCGAGGAGGTGGACGGCTACGACGAGCTCGTGCTGCTCCGCGACATCCGCCTTGAAAGCCATTGCGAACATCATATGGTGCCGATCATCGGCCGCGCGCACGTCGCCTACCTGCCGCGGCACCGCGTGGTCGGCATCAGCAAGCTCGCCCGCGTGGTGGACATCTTCTCCCGCCGCCTGCAGATCCAGGAGAAGCTCACCGTGCAGATCGCCGAGGCGATCGACGAGGTGCTGCAGCCGCATGGTGTCGCGGTGATCATCGAGGCCGGGCACCAGTGCATGAGCACACGCGGCGTCCACAAGCCAGGCGTCTCGATGGTCACCAGCCGCATGATCGGCGTCTTCCGCACCCAACCCGATACGCGGCGTGAACTGCTGTCGCTGATCGGCCCGCACGGTCAGGGCACGTTCGAGAGCTAGCGCACGTTCAGCTGGACCGGTGCCGGTCTGGCTGAACGTCGTGCTCTGCAACGTCCGAGCCCCCGCGCACCGATGGCTTCGAGAAACCCCGGGCAGCACTCGGTGGCCCGGAATGTTCGCTTTCTCCCGCTTCCGCGCATCACGGAGCGATACCCCCAGGACCGCTAAGCCCTGGCGCGATCAGCCGTGGCAGATGCATCCGGCGTGCTGGCATCCGACGCCGTCGCGGTGGAGCGTCGCGCGGGTTTCGTCGCAGTAGAGGCGGCCGTCGCGTTCGACGCCCTCGCTCACGTTCACGATGCACACGCAGTCGGCGCACGCGCACTTCACCTGTTCCAGCGTCACGTCCATTGTCATGCTCCTATTCCTGCGCGGGACGCGGTTCGATCATGTGCTCGATCATATTAATCAGCATGCTCGGGACGTGGCTGTCGGCGATGTCGTAGAACACCTGCTTGCCGCGACGCTGCGCCTCAAGCAGGCGTGCCGCCCGCGGCAGGCGCAGATGGTGCGACACCAGCGATTGGCTCAGACCGATCCGGTCCCTGAGCGCACCGACCCCTGCGCGCTGTGAAGGCAGTAGACGACCAGGGACAAGCGGTTCGGTTCGCCGAGCAATCAAAACATATCGGCCAGTTGCTGCTTCTGCTCACCGGTCAGCACGTCCCCAACACACCAGCACATTCTCATGCGTACGCGGGTTCCTCCGGAGCGCAAGCGCCCGCTGGCGCCTGCGGCGCGCGGCTGGACACCTGTTACGTTACCTTATAGCATTGCTCACTCGGCCGCAGCGCTTGCGGCCGTCGCCCACCCGGCCGTCGCTCACCCGGCCGTCAGCCGCTCGGCCGTCCCCCAGGAGTTTCCCCGTGCCCAAGCCTCACCCGCCGACATGGCCCGGACCTGTCCGCCTCGACGCGCGCGTGCAGCGATGGGCCGCGCGCTGCGGCGCGATCCTGGCCCTCTCGGCCGTGGCCTCGCCCGCCGCCGCCGCGGGCGTCGTGAACGCCGTCGGCGTCGAGAACGAGTACGCCGACGTGATCGAACAGATCGGCGGCCAATGGGTCGCCGTGCGGGCGATCGAAACCGACCCGAACACCGATCCGCACACGTTCGAGGTCAGTCCCGGGGTCGCATCGGTTCTGGCATCGGCGGCGCTCGTCGTCGAGAACGGTGTCGGCTACGATGGGTGGGCGGACCGGATCATGGCGGCCTCGCGGGCGCCCGGACGCAAGGTGATCAACGTCCAGCACCTCCTGGCCCTCCCCGACAGCACGCCCAACCCGCATCTCTGGTATGACCCCAAGACGATGCCGGCCGTCGCCCGGACGATCTCCGCCGAGCTGAGCGTGCTCGCGCCCGCGCACGCGGCCGAGTTCCGCGCCAACGCCACGCGCTTCGTCGCCTCGCTCCGGCCCTGGGACGCGGCGATCGCCTCGTTCGAGGCCGCGCACGGCGGCACCGCCGTCGCCGTCACCGAACCGGTCGCCGACTACATGCTGCAGGCGGCCGGCTGCGCGATCGCGACGCCCTACAATCTGCAGGCGGCCGTCATGAACGGCACCGACCCCTCGCCGCAGGACCTCACCACGCAGGACGACCTTTTCGCGAGACACGAAGTCAAAGTCTTCGTCTACAATCAGCAGGTCACGGACACGCTCACGCAGTCTTTCCTCCATCTCGCCAAGGCGAACGGCATTCCCGTGGTCGGGGTCTACGAAACGATGCCGACGCCGGGATACCATTACCAATCCTGGATGCTCGCGGAGGTCGCGGCATTGCGGAAAGCCGTAACGGGGGGCGGGTCGACGGAAACGCTGGCGCAGCACTGACGGCCGTGCCCGGGAACGGCGAGGTCCTCTCGCTTGACGACGTCGATGTCTCGATCGGTCATCGGCAGGTGCTCGCCGGCGTCAGTTTCGCGCTCGGCCAGGGCGAGTTCTGCGGCCTGATCGGCGCCAACGGCTCGGGCAAGACGACCCTGCTCCGGACGATCCTCGGCTTCGTCCGGCCGACCGCCGGCACGATCCGGATCGACCGTCCTGGCCGGCGCGCCACGATCGGCTACGTGCCGCAGAAAGCGGCGCTCGACCCCAACCTCCCGGTCCGGGCGCGCGACGTGGTGGCGCTCGGGCTCGACGGCAACCGGCTCGGCCTGCCGCTGCGGTCGGCCGAGCGGCGGGCGCAGGTCGCGGCCATGCTCCGGGCGGTGGAGGCGGAGGGTTTCGCCGATGCGCGGATCGGCGACCTGTCCGGCGGCCAGCAGCAACGCATCCTGATCGCGCACGCGCTGATCCGCCGGCCGCGACTGCTGCTGCTCGACGAGCCGCTGGCCAATCTCGACGTCCGCAGCGTCGTCGCGATCGTCTCGCTGCTGCGCGGCCTGGCCATTGAACACCGGGTCGGCGTGCTGGTCTCGGCGCACGACGTGAACCCGCTGCTCGCAGCCATGGACCGGGTCGTCTACCTGGCGCATGGCCGCGCCGCGAGCGGTGCGGCCGACGCGGTGATCCGGACCGAGGTCCTGAGCCGGCTCTACGGCCACCATGTCGAGGTGATCCGGGTCCATGGTCGCGTCCTGGTGGTCACGGGCGAGGACGGCGTGGGGCCGGTCGGGGAGGGGACCGAGCGCGGCGTCCAAGCCGAGGCGCTGCCGTGACGATGGCGGCGAACCTGCTGGGCCTCGTGCTCGAGACCGGCCTGTTCCGGAGCCAGCCTGTGCACACGGCCGTGGTGGTCGGCGGCTGCGCGGCCGCGGTGTCCGGCGTCGTCGGCGTGTTCACCGTCGTGCGCGGCCAAGCCTTCGCCGGTCACGCGCTGGCCGACGTCAGCAGCGCCGGCGGCGCGGCCGCGTTCCTGCTCGGCGTGAACCCGCTCCTCGGCTTCCTCGCGATGGGCGTGCTGGGCGCGGCAGGGATGGAGCTGTTCCGGGCCGAGCGGGCCCGCGAACGCGATCTCGCGACCGGGGTCGTGCTCGGCGCCGGCCTCGGGCTCGCGGCGCTGCTGCTTTATCTCGACGTCACCTCGCACAGCACCACCGGCGCGGCGATCACCGTGATGTTCGGCTCGATATTCGCGATCCCGCCCGACATCGTCCCGCTCGCGCTGGCGGTCGGCCTCGTCGCGCTCGCGATCGTCGGCCTGCTCTACCGGCCGCTGCTGCTCAGCTCGATCAACCCGGATCTTGCCGCGGCGCAGGGCGTCCCGGTCCGCCTGGTCGGATTGCTCCATCTGATGGCGCTGTCGCTCGCCGTGTCGCTGTCGGCGATCACGGTGGGCGCCATCCTGTCGACCGCGCTGCTGATCGGGCCGGCCGCGATCGCGCTCCGCATCGCGCGGCGGCCCGGACACGCCGTCCTGCTCTCGGCGCTGATCGGCATCGCGACGACCTGGGCCGGCATCCTGATCGCCTACGACAGTTACGACTGGACCGGACGGGGATGGCCGGTGAGCTTCTGCATCGTCCTGGTGCTGTTCACCGCCTATCTCGGCTGCGCCCATGTCCGCCCGTTCCGTCCTGGCGGCCGCGCCGCCCATCCGGCGCGTCGGACCGGGGCCGGCTGACCCGTGTTCGCGCCCTTCATGGTCAACACCTGGATCGTCGGCACGATCGTGGCGCTGGTCGCGAGCACGGTCGGTTTCTTCGTGGTTCTCCGGGGCAGCACGTTCGAGGCGCACACGGTGCCGCTCGGGGCGTTTCCGGGCGCGGCGGCGGCGACCCTGCTCGGCATCAGCCAGTATGTCGGCCTCGTGGTCTTCTCGCTCGGGGCGGTCGCCTGCATCACCGGTCTCGCGCGACGGGACGACAGGCAGGTCGCGACGGCGCTGGCGCTGGTCATGCTGCTCGGACTGGGCGCGCTGTTCCTCAGCCTGACCACCGAGTATTCGCCCGCGGTCTACGCGCTGCTGTTCGGCGAGCTGCTGGGCGTCGGCGAGGACGAGATCCTGCCGGTCGCGATCCTCGGCACCGTGTCGGTCGCGACGACGATCGCCCTGTTCCGGCCGCTGCTGCTCGACACGATCTCGTCCGAGCTCGCCGAGGCGCACGGCATCCGGACCCGCACGCTCCACCTCGTCTTCCTCGGCAACGTGGCCCTGGCCGCGGCGGCCGCGTTGCCGGTGGTGGGAGCGCTGCTGGTCTTCACGCTGATGGTCGGTCCGGCGTCGGCGGCGCGCGCGTTCACCGATCGGCCGTTGCCGGCGATGATCCTGTCGGCGGCGTTCGCGCTGCTCGTCGTCTGGACGGCCATCTCGCTGTCGTTCGCCTCCGACTGGCCGATCGGCTTCTTCGTCGGCGCGCTCGGTGCCCTGTCCTATGCCGTCGGCCGCATCGTCCGGGCGCGGCGCCAGGCCGCTGACGGGCCGGTGCGTGACAGGCCCGCGGCCTGACCGGCCGGTCCCGGCGCCCGGGCGCGCCGGTGCCGGACGACGACGGCGTCCGCTCAGGGCCAACGGCGGCGCCGTCGCTGAGGGAAGGGGCGGCGCCGTCGCTAAGGGATGTGGCGGCGCCATCGCTCAGCCATCGGGCGGCGCGGCTCGGGGATCAGGCGGCGTCGGGCTCGGAACTCGCGTCGCCATCGTTCTCCGAGGCTCACGGCGCCGTCCCTCCGGACGCCGACCGCGGCGCTTCGCGATCAGCGGCATTTGGCGCAGGTCCCGTCGAGCTCGACGGTCGCGAGGCTGGCTTGGAAGTCGGCTTTCCTGGCGGCGTGCGCGAGCGCCTCGGCGACCGTGTGGTCCTCGATCTCGGCGACCGTGCCGCACCGGCGACAGATCAGAAACTGCACGGGATGATCGTGGCCGCCCGAGCCGTGGCAGAACACGAAGGCGTTCAGCCGCTCGATCCGGTGCACCAGGCCCTGCGTCATCAGGAAGTCGAGCACGCGATACACGGTCGGCGGCACTGCGCTGCGCCGCCTTTCCTTCAGCCGGTCGAGGATCTGGTAGGCGGTCAGCGGCGTCTCGGCTTCGAGGATGATGCGGAGCACGAGCTCGCGCAGCTCCGTCAGCCGGGCGCCCTGATCCTCGCAGAGACGACCGACAATCTTGATTTGCCGGTCGATCGTCCTGGCAGTTTTTTGGTTCATCGGCACGACTCCGGGGTAGCGGCCTTGCTTGCTACTATATAGCATCCAGTCACGGGACGGCCAGGGGAACGCTCGCCGCGGCGGCGCCTGGGCAGGCGCACCGTCGAGGCACGACGATAGCACGATCGCCCGCCCGGATCGGGCGAGGGCAGGCCGCGCCGTCGGAATGATACGCTATAGGGTAGCATGAATGAGATCGCGCCGATGACCATGGTGACACGCTTGAGCTGCTGCGGCCTGGCTCTCATGACCGGCGCCGCCATCCCGCTCCTCGCGATCGAGGCGCGCGCCCAATCGGTCGGCGCGGCGCTCTTGCCCGGGTCGCAGGCGGGCGCCAAGGCCTCGGTCGGGACCGGCTCGACCACCCAGCCGACCCCGTCGACCCCGACGGACGCCGCCGCCGCGGCGATCCCGACGGAGCAGGTCATCGTCAGGGCGAGGCTCGACCGGCTGCGGAGCCAGATCGAGCCGGATCTCGGCGCCACCGTCTACCAGCTGACGCGGGGGGCGATCGAAACCATCCCGCAGGGCGACAACGCGCCGCTCAACCAGGTGCTGCTGCAGGCGCCCGGCGTCGCGCAGGACAGTTTCGGGCAGATCCACGTGCGCGGCGACCACAACGAGATCCAGTTCCGCCTCGACGGCGTGCAGCTGCCGGAGGGACTGACCGTGTTCGGCCAGGCGCTCGAGACGCGGTTCGCGCAGTCGCTGTCGCTGATCACCGGCGCGCTGCCGGCGGAGTACGGGTTCGACACCGCGGCCGTGATCAACATCCAGACCAAGACGGGCGTGACCGATCCGGGCGGCGAGATCTCGATCTACGGCGGCGCACGGGACTACTTCCAGCCGAGCGTCTCCTACGGGACGAGCGCCGGGTCGTTCGACCTGTTCGTGACGGGCGACTTCGTCCACGACCGCGTCGGCATCGAGAACCCGACCGAAACGTTCGACGCGGTGCACGATCTCACCAACCAGACCCACGGGATCGTGCATCTCGACGACGTGCTCGACCCGTCCTCGCGGATCTCGTTCATCGCGGGGTTCTCGAACGAGTTCTACGAGATCCCCAACAACCCGTCGCAGACGCCCTCGCTCGGCCTCGATGCGAACGGGGTCACCGACTACGACAGCGCCGATCTCGACGAACACCAGCGCGAGATCACCGATTTCGACATCCTGAGCTACCAGAAGTCGCTCGGCGCGGTGAACGTGCAGACGGAGGTCTTCAACCGCTATTCCTCGCTCTACTACACGCCGGACCCGATCGGCGATCTCCTGTTCAACGGCGTCGCGCAGACCGCGTCGCGTTCGGTGTTCTCGAGCGGCGAGCAGACCGACGCGAGCTGGACCGTCGACGACCAGCATACGATCCGGGCGGGCTTCCAGGTGATCGCCGAGCGCAACGTCTCGAGCACGGTCTCGTCCGTGCTGCCCGCGCTCGACGACAACACGGGCGGCAATCTCGACGGGGGCGGGGTCGCGAGCACGGTCGCGCCGACCGCCGGCGTGGCCACCGGCACGTCCGACCAGCCGTTCGACGTCTACCAGGGCATGGGCAAGACGGGCGGCCTCTACGGCCTTTATCTGCAGGACGAGTGGCATGTCCTGCCCAAGGTGGTCGTGAACTACGGCGCGCGCTTCGACGTGGTCGACGAGTACACGCACGAGAACCAGGTGAGCCCGCGCGTCAACGTCGTCTGGACGCCACTCCGGACGACGACGCTGCACGCCGGCTACGCGCGCTACTTCGTGCCGCCGCCGTTCGAGCTCGTGGGCCAGTCGAACGTCACGGTGTTCAACGGCACCTCGGCGGCCTCCGAGGTGACCGAGGACACCACGGTCAAGGCCGAGCGCGACAACTACTTCGACGGCGGCGTCACGCAGGTGATCCTGCCCGGATGGCAGATCGGCCTCGACGCTTACGACAAGGAGGCGGAAAACCTGATCGACGAGGGGCAGTTCGGCGCGCCGATCATCCTCACCGCCTTCAACTACGCCCATGGCGAAGATCACGGCTACGAGCTGAACTCCACCTACGACAGGGGGCCCTGGTCGCTCTACGGCAACGTCGCGCTCTCGCGGGCGGTGGGCAAGGACATCGACAGCGCCCAGTTCAACTTCACCGCGAGCGAGCTCGCCTACATCTCGCAACACGACATCTACCTCGATCACAACCAGACCTGGACCGGGTCCGGCGGCATCGCCTACACGGCCTTCGGGCCGACGCGGCATCCGGCGCGGCTTTCGGCCGACCTCGTCGTAGGCAGCGGATTGCGCGAGGACAGCGCGACCGTGCCGAACGGTCAGGCGCTGCCCGGCTACTACACGATCAATCTCGCCGCGGTGCAGACGCTGCGCTGGGCCGGGCGGCGACGGACACAGCTCAGGTTCGACGTGATCAACCTGCTCGACCGGCGTTACGAGATCCGCAGCGGCACCGGCGTCGGCGTCGGCGCGCCGCAATACGGCCTCCGGCGCACGCTCCTCGTCGGTCTCGCCGAGCGCTTCTAGGCCATGATCTGATCGAACGAACTCGTTCGAGCAGATGAACGTGCTCCAGCCGGCGCCGCGCGCCGTGGACCGGCGCGCGCGTGCGATGCCGCCGCCGGCGACCCGATCGCCGCGGCCGAACGAGCCCGCGCCCTTTGCTGGCCGGTGGCTGCCGGTCGGACGCTCGCCGACCCGGTGATCCGGCACCGGCGCCGGGTCCAGGGCCGGAGCCCTGGCCCGTGTCCGACGGAGCCGGCCGGCGATCGGCCGGATCGTTGCAACAGGAGAACACTGGCAGAACCGGGCCGGCGTGATCTACATCCGGGGACGCCGTCCGCCGCTTCGGAGAACACCACCCATGCTCGTTGCCCTCGACCAGGCCGATCCCGAGCCTGGCGCGACCGTCGGCGGCATCGTCCCCGTGGTCCTTTCCGGCGGGTCGGGCAGCCGTCTCTGGCCGGTCAGCCGCGCGTCGTTCCCCAAGCAGCTCTGGCCGCTGGTCAGCGAGCGCACCATGCTCCAGGACACCGTGCTCCGCGCCGACGGAGCCGAATTCGGCGCGCCCGTGGTGGTCTGCAACCAGGAGCACCGCTTCCTGATCGCCGAGCAGCTCCGGGAGGTCGGTTTCGAGCGCGCCCGCATCCTGCTCGAGCCGATCGGGCGCAATTCGGCGCCCGCGATCGCCGCGGCCGCGCTGCTGATCGCCGAGACCGATCCCCGGGCGGTGATCTGGATGATGGCCGCCGACAGCGCGATCACCCGGCTCGACGCGCTCGGCGAGGCGCTGTCGCACGCGGTGGCCGCCGCGCGCGCCGGCCAGATCGTCACGTTCGGCATGAGGCCGACCCGTCCCGAGACCGGCTACGGCTACATCGCGGTGGGCGAGCCGCTCGACGGTCTCGCGGGCGTCCACCGCATCGCGCGCTTCGTCGAGAAGCCGGGCGCCGCCCGTGCCGCCGAGCTCGTCGCCTCCGGCACGCATCTCTGGAATTCGGGGATGTACGTCTTCACCGTCGAGACCCTGCTCGAGGAGATGCAGACGCACGCGCCGGCGGTGATGGCGGCCGTGCGCCAGGCGATCACCAAGCGGACCGAGGACCTGCATTTCATCCGCCTCGACGCCGCCGCCTTCGCCGACGCGCCCGACATCTCGATCGACTACGCGATCGCCGAGCGCACGCACCGCGCCGCCGTCGTGCCGGCCGATCTCGGCTGGTCGGATGTCGGCTCGTGGGACGCGCTCTGGGACGTGTCGCCGAAGGACGCGGCCGGCAATGTCGAGGTCGGCGACGTCCTGCTCGAGCACGCGCGCAACTGCTACGTCCGCTCCGACGGCATCGTCACCGCGGTGGTCGGCCTGGAGGACGTGATCACCGTGGTGACCGAGGATGCGGTCCTCGTCACCCATCGCGACCGCGCCCAGGACGTGAAGAAGATCGTCGAGCGCCTGCGCGCCGCCGGCCGCTCCGAGGCGATCGCGCACAACCGCGCCTACCGGCCCTGGGGGTTCTACGAGAGCCTGATCCAGGGCGACCGTTTCCAGGTCAAGCGCATCGTGGTGCAGCCCGGCCACCGGCTGTCGCTGCAGAAGCACTTCCACCGCGCCGAGCACTGGGTGGTGGTCGCCGGCACCGCGCAGGTCACCCGCGACGGCGAGGAGGTGATGGTGCGGGAGAACGAGTCGATCTACCTGCCGCTCGGCACCGTGCACCGGCTGGAGAACCCCGGCCGCATCCCGCTCACGCTGATCGAGGTGCAGTCCGGCCCCTATCTCGGCGAGGACGACATCGTCCGCTACGAGGACAGCTACAACCGCGTGGTCTGACCGGCGTTCGCCCGTCTCCCGAACCCAGGAACACGCCGCCATGACCGAGTTCTCCGAGCCCCGAGGCCACCGCGCGCGCGACGTCGTCCCCGGCCTCCCGCGCGGGCGGCACTGATCCTGTCCCGGCTGGGACACGGGCTCGGCCGCTTCGCGGTCGCGGCCTGCCTCCTCGCGGTCCCGCTCGGCGGCTGCCTCGCGCGCGACGGGCAGGTGACCAACCTGATCGGCGTCCCGCTCGGCGAGGGCGCGAGCACGGTCACCCATTTCGCGCCCGACGGCCGCTCCGGCCTCGTGGTCGTCGGCAGCGTCGGCGGCGCCGGGCGGAACGAGACCGCGCTGATCATGCTGCCCCGGCTCGAGCCGGCCCGCGGCTGGGACGTGGTCGGCATCTCGGACCGCGACACCGGCCGCGTCACCCCGGCGCCGCCGGTGCCGGCCGGCGAGGCGGCGGCGATCGGCTTCGCGCGCGCCAAGATCGGCGGCACGCCGGTCACCCTGATGTTCGTCGCCCATCGCGGCGGCCTGGTCGGTCGCCCCGCCCCGGTCACCATCGACACCTACCGGCTGTCGACCGACGGCGAGGACGGCAGCGGGCTGCCCGCCGTGTTCGATCCGATCGCGACGCGCCTCACGCGCGGCGACTACTGCACGCCGCGGGCGGCGCTGGTCGCCGAGGCCGACCTGCCGCCGAGCCCCGGTCAGCCGTTCGCGACCCGGGACGGCTGCGGCGGCGACGCCGCGTCCTGACGCGGCAACTCCTCACGCCCAACTCCCGACGCCCCAACTTCGACGGCCCAACGCCTGACCGGCCCAACTCCCGACGGTTCAACTCCTGACCGGCCCGACTCCTGACCGGCGCGGCCTTGCCGCGACCGGGTCCGGCCTCACCTTCCGGCCGGAACAGGAGTGTCCCGCATGGCCGGAGTGGTTGTCATCACCGGGGGCAGCGCCGGCATCGGCCGCGCCGCCGCCCGCATGTTCGCCGGCCGCGGCGACGCGATCGGCCTGATCGCGCGCGGCCAGAGCCGGCTCGATGCCGCCCGCGAGGAACTGACCGCGATGGGCGCGCGCGTCCATGCCGTCAGTGCCGACGTCGCCGACGCGGACGCGGTCGAGCGCGCCGCCGCCGAGATCGAGACCGCGCTCGGCCCGATCACGGTGTGGGTCAACAACGCGATGCAGACGATCTACGCGCCGATCGCCGACGCGACCGAGGCCGAGATCCAGCGCGTGACCGCCGTCACGTTCGGCGGCGCGGTCAACGGCACCAAGGCGGCGCTCCGCCGCATGCACGGCCGCGGCGGCACGATCGTGCAGGTGAGCTCGATCCTCGCCTGGCGCGCGATCCCGCTGCAGGGCGCCTACTGCGCGGCGAAGTTCGCGCTCCGCGGCTTCACCGAGAGCCTGCGCTCCGAACTGCTGCACGACCGCTCGCCGGTGAAGCTCACGATGGTGCATCTGCCGGCGGTCAACACGCCGCAATTCACCTGGGCGGCGAACCGCACCGGCCGCGCCGCGCGGGCGCCCGATCCGGTCTACACGCCGGAGACGGCCGCGGCCGCGATCCTGTTCGCGGCCACCACGCCGCGGCGCGACGTCTGGGTCGGCCGCGCGACGCCGGCGAACATCGTCGCCGCCCGCCTGGCACCCTCTCTGGTCGACCGCTTCCTCGGCGCCAAGGGCTACGACGCCGTGCTCGGCGAGCGCCGCGACGACGTGTCCGCCGAGGGCAACCTCTATGCGCCCTCGCCGCTCGACGCGTCCGTCGACGGTCCGTTCACGTCGCGGGCGCGGGACGGCAGGCGGGAGATCACCACCAGCCGCCAGGCCGACGGCCTCGCCGCGTCGATGGTGCTGCTCGGTCTCGTCGGGCTCGCGAGCCTGCCGCGCGCCTTCCGGCCGCGATTGTTCTGATCGGGCCGGTCAGGCCGGGTCAGAAATCGTAGCAGCGGCCCTTCCGCTCCCAGTCGCCGTAGCGCGTCGGCTCGGGTCCGCTCGGTCCGCCGATCTCCTTTTCGGGCGGCGGCGCGGGCTTGGCCGCCGTCGCGCCGGTCGCGTCGGCCTCGTCGGCCGGCGGGATGGGTGTCGCTGCGTCATGATCGGGCATGGGGTCGAGATCAGTTCGTGCGCCGGCGCCGTCAAGGGCGCCGGCGACGGCGCTGTCAGGGATGGGGCAACCGCGCCGTCGACCCGGGGTTAGGACGCGCCAGGGAGACAGTGCATGCCTGAGATGAGAACGATCGACATCGCCCCCGGAATCGCCATGCCGGAACTCGGCCTCGGCGTGTGGCAGGTGCCCGACGAGGAGGCCGCGCGCGCGGTCGGCGTCGCGATCGAGGCCGGCTACCGCAGCATCGACACCGCTTCGATCTACCGGAACGAGACCGGCACCGGCGAGGGCATCGCGCGATCCGGCGTGCCGCGCGAGGCGCTGTTCGTCACCACCAAGCTCTGGAACGACCGCCAGGGCGACGCCCGCGCGGCGCTCACCGAGAGCCTGGGCAAGCTCGGTCTCGATCGCGTCGACCTTTACCTGATCCACTGGCCGGCGCCGAAGGCGGACCGCTTCGTCGAGGCCTGGCGCACCATGATCACGCTCCGCGACGAGGGGCTCACGCGCGCGATCGGCGTGTCGAACTTCCAGATCCCGCATCTCCGGCGGATCATCAACGAGACCGGTGTCGCGCCCGCGATCAACCAGGTCGAGTGCCACCCCTTCCTGCAGCAGCGGACGCTGCGCGACTTCCATCGCGAGCACGGCATCGCGACCGAGGCGTGGTCGCCGATCGGCCAGGGCAAGGGCCTGCTCGACGAGCCGGTGCTGCGCGAGATCGCGGACGCCAAGGGCCGGTCGCCGGCGCAGGTCGTGCTGCGCTGGCATCTCGACGGCGGCAACGTCGTGATCCCGAAATCGGTGACCCCGTCCCGCATCCGCGAGAACATCGCGCTCGACTTCGACCTCTCGAGCGACGAGCGGGCGAGGATCGACGCGCTCGACCGCGGGGAGCGCCTCGGCCCCGACCCGGACCAGTTCGGCTGAACGACGCGCGGGCGGCGTCGACCGGCGCCGCCTCGTCCGTCGGCTGCGGCACGCTGCCGGTCGCGGCCCTGCGCGGCGCCATCCTCTCCGACGGGGCGATGCCGCGGCCGCGACCCTGATCCCGGTCTCCGGCCCGGTCGGCACCGTGCTGCCGCGGCCGCGCCACGCCACCGTCCCTTGGTCCGTCGTGCATCCCCGAACGGCTCACTTTCGGCCGCATGAACACGACCTTCAGCTGCGCGTTCGCGCGACTCCCGCTCGGCACCGCGGTCGGCATCGAGTTCACCGGACCGCTCGCGCTCGCGCTGATCCGCTCGCGTCGCTTGCGTGACCTGGTCGCGTTCGCGCTCGTCGTCGCGGGCGTTGCCGTCCTCGTGCGACCGGTCGCGGGCGGCCACCCGGCCGATCCGCGCGGCGTCGCATTCGCGCTGCTCGCGGCGATCGCGTGGGCGATCTACATCGTGACCGGGGCGCGGGTCGGACGCGCGATGCCCGCCGCCACAGGCGCCGCACTCGCATGGGCATCGCCCTGCTGGTCACGCTGCCGCTCGGCGTCGGCGCGCTCGGCCCGATGATCGCGCATCCGGCGCTCCTCGTGCCCGCGACCGCGATCGCGGTGCTGTCGAGCGCCGTTCCCTTCGTGTTCGAGCTCGCGGCGCTGAAGCGCCTGCCCGGCCGCGCGTTCGGGCTGCTGACCAGCCTCGATCCCGCCGTCGCGGCGCTTGCCGGCTTCGCCTTTCTCGGCGAGGCGCTCGGCCCGGCGCGGTGGATCGGCCTCGCCCGCATCACCGCCGCCTCGATCGGGACGGTGCTCTTGCGGCAGCGCGCCGCCGCCGCCTGCCGCGCCCCGCGTCGTCTGCCACGCCCCCGCGCCGCCCGCCGCGCCCCGCTTCGCCCGCCGCGCCCCAGGCGCGAGGCCGGTCCGGACGCTGGACGGACGCGGCCCCGTCTGGGACCTTGCGGCTCCGACCGGACCGAGCCCATGACCGCCCCGATGACCGCGCCGACGCCGCTTGCCGAACTCCGCTTCCCCGAACCCGATCCCGATTCAATCGCCGCCGGCTACGCCGCGATCGGCGCCGATCTCGACGCCGGGCGGCGCGCCGACGCGCTCGCCGCCTGGGACCGGGGACGCCGCGCCTATCTCTCGTGGGCCAATCTCGCCCGGCTCCGCTTCCTGCAGGACACCGGCGACACCGACGCAAACCGCGAGAACGCGCTCGCCGACCGGCTCGACCCGCTGGTCCAGGGCCACGACACCGCGCTCAAGCGACGGCTTCTCGCCGACCCCGACCGCGACGGCCTCGTGCGCGCGGTCGGCGCCCACGTGGTCCGCCTCTGGGAGGCCGATCTCGGCACCTTCGCGCCGGCGATCGCCGACCGGCTCGAGGAGGAGCAGCGCCTCGCCGCGCGCTACACCGCGATCACGGCGGCGGCCCGCATTCCGTTCGCGGGCGAGATCCTGAACCTGTCCGGTCTCGCGCCCCACGCCGAAAGCCTCGACCGCGACACCCGCCACGACGCCGCAGCGGCGCAGTGGTCGTTCTTCGCGGCCGAGAGCGAGGCGCTCGACGGCGTGTTCGACGCGCTGGTCAGGCTCCGGCACGGCCTCGCGCGCGACCTCGGCGACGCCGATTTCGTGGCGCTCGGCTACCGGCGCATGCGCCGCGTCGGCTACGGACCGGACGACGTCGCGCGCTTCCGCGACGAGATCGTCCGCCACGTCGTGCCGCTCGTATCCCGGCTGATGGAGCGGCGCCGGACCGAGAATGGCTGGGACCGCCTCTTCGCCTGGGACGTCCCGCTGATCGACCCGCGCGGCAACCCGAAGCCGCTCGGCACCACCGCCGACCTCCTCGACGCCTCGCAGACGGTGCTCGACCGGCTCGACCCCACGGCCGGCCGGCTCCATCGCGTCATGCGCGACGGCGGCTATCTCGACCTCGAGACCCGTCCGGCGAAGTCGCCCGGCGGCCAGTCGGAGTCGTTTCCGACCGGCGACGTGCCCTACGTCTTCGCGAACTTCAACGGCACGCACGGCGACATCGCCGTCCACATCCACGAGATGGGGCACGCGCTGCAGGCCCACGCGAGCTTCGGCAAGCCGAGCTGGGACGCCGAACTGCCGCCGGCCGAGACCGCCGAGATCCACTCGATGTCGCTCGAGCTGCTCGCCGCGTCCGACGCCGAGCTCCTGGTCGGCCCCGACCTCGCCGACCGGTTCCGGCGGCTGCAGCTCATCACCTTCGCGCAGCTCCTGCCGATGTGTGCGCTGGGCGACCACTTCCAGCACGAGGTCTACGCCCGTCCCGAGCTCTCGCCCGCCGCGCGGCACGCGCTGTGGCGGCAGCTCGAATCCCGCTACGCGCCCTGGCAGGACTGGGGCGACCTCGCCCATCCCGCAAGCGGCGCCGCCTGGCACGACACGCTGCACTTCTTCCTGGTGCCGTTCTACTTCATCGACTACGCGCTCGCCGCCTGCTGCGCGCTGCAGTTCTGGTCGCGCGCCCGCGACGACCGGCCGGGCGCGCTCGCCGACTACCTGGCACTCTGCCGCCGCGGCGGCGAGGCGCCGTTCGACCAGCTGGTGCGCGAGGCGGGCCTGGTCTCGCCGTTCGAGCCCGGCGCGCTCGCGACGGTCGCCGCCGAGCTCGAGCGCGCGCTGGCCGCCTGAGCCGATCGACCGAGGCCGGCGCGGCGCGGCGGCGCGGAGGCGCGAACGCCCACCCCTCAGTGCGCGTGCTCGCTTTGGGCGATCCGCTCCTCGGCCATCGTCCGCCACGGCGCGTCGGGCGGCGCGGTCGCGACCGCGCGCTTGAACAGCGCGGCGCTGTCCGGGCTCACGCGCCCGTCGGCGCGGGTGCGCGCCTCCGCGGTCTCCATCGCGAGCGCCGGGTCGAACGGCCCGTCGGCGAGCGCGGTCGCGAACGCGTCGGCCGACGCGCCCCAGTCGCCATGCGCGGCCTCGGCCTGGCCGAGCAGGATCTCGCCCTGACGCGCGCGCGCCGAGCCGGGCGAGGCCGACGCGATCGCGGCGCGCAGCTCGGCGATCACCGCCTCGTCCTGCGCGTCGCCCGCCCGCGCCTCGGCGACGCGCACGGCGGCCGGCTGCGGCGGCAGGCCGGGATGACCGCCGATCGCGTAGAGCGCCACGGCCCCCACCGGCACCAGCACCATCGTCAGCAGCAGCGGCAGGCGGCGCACCCCGCCCGCGTCCGGCTCGGCCGCGTCGGCCTCGGCGAGCAGGCGGCGCTCGATCTCGAGCTTGGCGGCGCCGTGCTCCTCGCGGCCGATCAGTCCGGTCGCGAGGTCGCGGTCGACCTCGCGGAGCCGGCTCCGCTGCAGCGCGAGCGCCGAGTGCCGCCGCCCGACGGCGTCCGGCACCCGTCGCGCGATCAGCATCGCGAGCGGCAGCAGCACGAGCGCGGAGGCCAGCACCAGCTCGAGCAGCGTCGTCAGCATCGCCGCCTCACGCGCTCGGACCGCATCGGGTCGTCTAGCCCTCGGTCAGTGCCGCGAGCCGCGATCGTTCCGCCTCGCTCAGCGGCGGCGGCGGCCGGTGCGTCGCCTGGCGGCGGAACGCGAACGACGCGGCGAGGCCGCCCGCCGCCAGTGCCAGCACCGGCATGCCCCAGAGCAGCAGCGTCGCCGCGTCGAACGGCGGTGCCAGGCGCACGAAATTGCCGTAGCGCGCCACCATCCAGTCCATCACCTGCCGGTTCGTGCGGCCTTCGGCGACCTGCACGCGGACCAGGCGCCGCAGGTCGCGCGCGAGATCGGCGCCGGAATCCTCGATGTCCTCGTTCTGGCAGACGAGGCAGCGGAGCTGCCGGCCGATCTGCTCGGCGCGGGCCTCGAGCGCCGGGTTCGGCAGCATCTCGGCCGGCGTGTCGACGGCGCGGGCCGGCGTGGGCCAGGCGACCGGGGCGACCGCCAGGATCGCGAGCAGCGCCAGGACGAGGGGGGCGGACCGCCGCATCATCCGAGCACCGACGCGAGCGCCCGGTCGGCGACGTCCGCCGGCAGCGGGCCCTGGTCGTAGTGCCAGCGCACCAGCCCGCCCGGCACGATCAGGAAGCTTTCCGGCACGCCGGTGACGCCCCAGTCGATCGCGGTGTCGCCGCTGCCGTCGAGGCCGACCCGCGCGTAGGGGTTGCCGGTCCGGGCGACGAAGCCGAGCGCGTCCGCCGCGCGATCCTTGTAGGCGATGCCCCAGACCGGCAGGCGGGCGCCGAGGGCCGCGATCTCGGGCGCTTCCTCGACGCAGGGGATGCACCAGGAGGCGAAGAAGTTCACCAGCACCGGCGCGGTGACGGCACGGAGATCGTCCGCCGAGAACCCCGCGAGCGGACCCACACCGGGCAGCGCGAAATCGGGCACGGGGTGGTGCAGCAGCGGCGCGCCGACCTCGTGCGGATCGAACGTGCCGCGCCGCATGCCGCCGAGCATCGCGAAGAAGCCGCCGCCCGCGGCGGCCACGACGCCGAGCGGCAGCAGGAACAGCAGCCGGCGCCGTCCGGTGGCGTCGCCTGCCGGACCGCCCCCGCGGCGAGGCGCCGCGTCGCTAGGTCCGCGGCGAAGCGCCGCGTCGCCTGGTCCGCGGCGGGGCGCCGCGTCGCTCATTCGGCCGCGTGGTGCGGGATCGCCGACGCGAGCGGCCGTGCCGCCGGCGCGCGCGCGAGGCGGCGCTTCGGCGCGCCGACCCGCGCCCGTCGATCGGCGAGCGACACCGCGCCGCCGAACGCCATCAGCAGCGCCCCGAGCCACATCCAGGGCGCCAGCGGGTTGAGGTGGAGCCGCAGCACCGCCTGGTCGGTGCCGTCATGCGCGTGCTCGTCGCCGAGCACGGCGTAGAGGTCGGAGATCAGGTTGGTGTGGATCGCGACCTCGGTCGTGGTCTGACCCTCCGTCGGGAACGCGCGGCGCGACGGGTGCAGCAGCGCGACGAGGTGGCCGTGATGCGAGATCCTGATCGTCGCCACCCGCGCGGTGTAGTTCGGCCCGGCCGCGCTGCCGAGCGAGACGAAGGTCCAGTCGTCGCCGCCGAGATGGAACACCTGTCCGGGCCGGGCCTCGACGATGCGGTTGGTCGACTGCGACATGCCGGCCAGGCCCGCGAGCGTCACCCCCATGCCGGCATGGGCGATCGCCGCCCCGAACGCCGCCCGCGGCACGAAGCGGAGCCGGTGCAGGCTGTCGCGGAGCGGCACGCGTCCGACGCCCGCCCGTTCCAGGATCCCGTGGATCGCGCCCGCGACGATCCAGGCGGCGAGCGCGAAGGCGAGGATCGGGATCGTGCCGCGCGCACCGAAGGTCGCCACGATCGCGACCGCGAGCGTCGCGATCGACACCCACCACAGCCGCGCGATCACCGGCGCGAGCCGCGCCCGCTTCCACGACAGCATCGGGCCGAACGTCATCACCGCGAACACCGGCATCGCCATCGGCACCACGGTCGCGTCGAAGAACGGCTTGCCGACCGAAAGCTTCGCGCCGAACAGCAGGCTCGCGAACGGCGGATACATCGTCCCCGTCAGCACGACCGCGGTGATCGAGCACAGCAGCACGTTGTTCAGCACGAGCGCGCCTTCGCGCGACAGCGGCGCGAACACGCCGCCCGCGACCAGCGACGGCGCCCGCCAGGCGAACAGCAGGAGCGCGCCGCCGATGTCGATCGCCAGCAGACCGAGGATGAACACGCCGCGGGTCGGGTCGTTGGCGAAGGCGTGCACCGAGTTGAGGATGCCCGAGCGCACCAGGAACGTGCCGGACAGCGACAGCGAGAACGTGCCGATCGCCAGCAGCACGGTCCAGATCTTGAGCGCTTCCCGCTTCTCGACGACGATCGCGGAATGCACCAGCGCGGTGCCGGTCAGCCACGGCAGCAGCGACGCGTTCTCGACCGGATCCCAGAACCAGTAGCCGCCCCAGCCGAGGTCGTAATAGGCCCACCAGGATCCGAGCGCGATGCCGCAGGTGAGGAAGCACCAGGCCGCGACCGCCCACGGCCGCACCCAGCGGCCCCAGGACGCGTCGACCCGGCCCTCGATCAGGGCGGCGACCGCGAACGCGAACGGCACCGCGAAGCCGACATAGCCGGTGTAGAGAATGGGCGGGTGGAAGGCGAGGCCGGGATCCTGCAGCAGCGGGTTCATGCCCTGGCCGTCGGCCGGCGCCGGCCACACCCGGTCGAACGGGTTCGACGTCAGCAGGCAGAACAGCAGGAAGCCGGCGGAGACGAAGCCGAGCACGCCGATCACCCGGGCGCGGAGCGCGGACGGCAGGTGGCGTCCGAAGCCCGCGACCGCGGCGCCGCAGATCGCGAGGATCAGCCCCCACAGCACGATCGAACCCTCGTGGTTCCCCCACGTGCCGCTGATCTTGTAGAGCAGCGGCTTGGCGAGCGCCGAGTTCTCGACGATGTTCCGCACCGAGAAGTCGCTGGTCACCGCCGCCGAGACCAGGCACGCGGCGGCCAGCATCAGCGCGCCGAGCTGCCCGAAGGCCAGCGCAGGTGCCGCCGCCATCATGCGGCCGTCCCGCACCTCCGCGCCCCAGATCGGGATCACCGCCTGGGCGAGTGCCAGGCAGCAGGCGAGGCTGAGGGCGAAGCGGCCCAGCTCGGGACCGAGAAGCATGTCCATCAGGGCGTCTTCGATGCCACCATCGTGTTCCAGGACGCCGCTTCCGGCGGCTTGCCGAAGCGCGGGTCCCATTTGCCGGCGCGCTTGAGCGCGTCTGCGACGTCCTTCGGCATGTAGGTCTCGTCGTGCTTGGCGAGAACCTCGCTGGCGCGGAAAATCCCGTGCGGGCCGACCGTGCCGATCGCGACCACGCTCTGCCCCTCGCGGAACAGGTCGGGCAGGATGCCGGTGAAGGCGACCGGTTCGGCCGCCTGCCCGTCGGTGACCTCGAAGCGCGCGACCGGCGTGCCGTCCTCGTGGCCGAGGCGGAGCGATCCCGCCAGCACCATGCCGCCGAGGCGGACCGCGCGATCCGGTCCGGGCGGGTGGCTGGTGATCTGGCTCGGCGACATGAAGAAGGTGATGTCGGAGCGGAACGCCGCCAGCATCAGCGCGGTGGCGCTGCCAAGGCCGCAGGCGCAGGCGGCGACCAGCGCCATCCGGCGCGACTTCCGCGTCACGCCGTGCCGCTCCTGGCGTCGCCCGTGAGCGGGCGAGGCACCGCGTCGGCGCACGCGCCGCGCAGCCGGTCGACCGCGCGCAGGCCCCGCTTGGCGCGCGCGAGCCGCATCGCCGCCCCGATCCCGAGCACCAGCGCGAGCACGAGCGTGATCCCGTACGAGCCGGCGATGAACGGCAGGTAGTTCAAGACCGCGCCGCCTCGGCGAGCAGCGCGCTCCTGACCCGGCGTTCCATCACGGCCGCCCGCAGCCGGGCGTTGACGATCGCGAGGAAGCCGAGCGTGAACCCGATCGCGGTGACGAAGAGAGGTGCCAGCATGCTGATCGACATGGTGGGCGCGCCGGTAAGCGTAATGCTGTCCGGCTGATGCAGCGTGTTCCACCACTGCACCGAATACTTGATGATCGGCAGGTCGACCGCGCCGGCGAGGCCGAGGATCGCGGCGGCGCGCGCGCCGCGGTTCTGGTCGTCGAACGCCCGCATCAGCGCGACATGGCCGAGATAAAGGAAGAACAGCACCAGCATCGAGGTGAGCCGCGCGTCCCACACCCAGTAGGTGCCCCACATCGGCTTGCCCCAGAGCGAGCCGGACACCAGGCAGATCGCGGTCACCGCGGCACCGACCGGGCCGAGCTCGTAGGCGGCGAGGTCGGCGAGCGGATGGCGCCAGATCACGGAGGCGAGCGAGCACGAGGCGATCATCCCGTAGCCCATCATCGCGAGCCAGGCGCTCGGGACATGCACGTACATGATCCGGACCGCGTCGCCCTGCTGCCAGTCGGCGGGCGAGAAGAACAACCCCCAGACAAGTCCGGCGAGCGACAGCGCCAGCGCCGGCCAGGTCAGGAACGGCTGCAGCCGCGCGCCGAGGCGGAGATACTGGCCGGGGTTCGCGAAGCGATGCAGCCAACGTCCGGCCCGCGCCGGACCAGGCCGCTCCCGGCCGCCGCGACCGGCGATCGACGGCCCGACATCCGATCCCGCGGCCAGGCTTCCGGCCAGGCTGCCGGCCCGTGCTTCGGCCTGGCTTTCGGCCCGTCTTCCGGAGCGTGCGGCGGCGCTGGTCACCCCGCACATATAGGCGTCGCGGACGGGCAGCGTCCACGCCGGAGTTTACGTCAACCGGACCATACGCTCGCGTAACGCCGGCGGTTCCCGCCCTTCCGAGCCGGCCGCCTTCGCGCCTATGATCGCGCGCGGTGCAACCGGAGCGGAGACGCGTGTCGTGCTGTTCATGATCCTGTGCCGCGACCGCCCCGGGCGCCTCGATCTCCGCACCGCGACGCGGCCGCAGCACATCGCCTACCTGCAGACCTACGCCGAGCGCCTGCACGAGGCCGGCCCGCTGCTCGACGAGCACGGCCGCCCCTGCGGCTCGCTGCTGCTGGTCGACGTGCCCGACCGCGCCAGCGCCGAAGGCTTCGCCGAGAGCGACCCCTACAGCGCCGCCGGCCTGTTCGAGAGCGTGGTGATCCGTCAGTACCGGACCGTCTTCCGCGACGGCGCCGTGGTCGATTGATGGCCTACTGGCTGCTGAAATCGGAGCCCGACGCGTTCTCCTGGGCGCAGCAGGTCGAGCACGGCGTCGAGCCCTGGACCGGCGTCCGCAGCCGTCAGGCGCGCGGCAACCTCGCGGCGATGCGGAACGGCGACCTCGCCTTCTTCTACCATTCGAACATCGGCAAGGAGATCGTGGGCGTCGTCCGCGTCGTGCGCGAGGCCTATCCCGACCCGACCGCCGACAGCGTCGATTGGGTGTGCGTCGACGTCGAGGCGGTCGAACCGGTGCCCCGCCCGGTGACGCTCGCCGCCATCAAGGCCGATCCCGCCTTCGCCGACTTCCTGCTGGTGCGCCAGTCCCGCCTGTCGGTGGTGCCGGTCGGCGAGACCGACTGGGCGCGGCTGCGGCAGCTCGGCGGCCTCGACGGCGGCACGCCGGCGTCGGCAGGAGCCGGTCCGCCGACCACGTCTCGGGACAGCGCCCCGACGCCCGACACTGCGAGAAAGGCCGGTCCGAAGAAGGCCGGCGCGAAGAAGCCCGCCACGAAGAAGCCCGCTGCGGAGAACCCCGCCACGAAGAAGGTCGGCGCCGCATCGAAGGCCGGCACGGCAACCAAGAGGACACGACCATGAGCAGGGACGGACGCGACGCCGACGCCGAACGGGTCTTCCACGTGCGGCCGGACATCGCCGACCGCGCGGTCGTCAACGCGCGGCAGTTCCAGCTGATGACCAACCACGCCGCCCAGCGCCCGGACGATTACTGGGCCGAACAGGCCGGGCGGATCGTCTGGCGCGATCGCCCGACGGTCGCCGACCAGTCCGACTTCACCGGCGAGGTCGCGATCGCTTG
The DNA here is from genome assembly GCA_965199345.1 of Acetobacteraceae bacterium. Lineage (GTDB taxonomy): Bacteria > Pseudomonadota > Alphaproteobacteria > Acetobacterales > Acetobacteraceae > CAXTPV01. The sequence continues at coordinate 2,685,796 of CBDARA010000002.1, read as the reverse complement.
GTTCGCCGACGGCACGCTCAACGTCACGGAGTCCTGCCTCGACCGCCACGCCGCCGCCGACCCGGAGCGCGTGGCACTGATCTGGGAATCCGACGACGAGACGCTGCCGCCCGAGCGCATCACCTACGGCGCGCTGCTCGCGCGCGTCTGCCGCCTCGCCAACGCGCTCACCCGCCTCGGCGTCGGGCGCGGCGACCGCGTCGGCCTCTACATGCCGATGATCCCCGAGGCGGTGGTCGCGATGCTCGCGATCGCCCGCATCGGCGCGGTGCACGCGGTGATGTTCGCGGGCTTCTCGCCGCAGAGCGTCGCCAAGCGCCTCGCCGATTGCGGCGCCGTGCTGCTGATCACCGCCGACGAGCTCCGCCGCGCCGGCAGGATCGTGCCGTTGAAGGCCAACGCCGACGCCGCCCTCGCCGACGCCCCGAGCGTCCGCCATGCCATCGTCGTCGCCGCGACCGGTCGCGACGTGCCGATGACGGCGGGTCGCGACCTCGACTACGCGACGCTGGTCGCGGCCGAGGCCGACGAGTGTCCGCCGGCCGTGATGGCGGCCGAGGATCCGCTGTTCATCCTCTACACCTCGGGCAGCACCGGCGCGCCGAAGGGCCTGCTCCACACCTGCGGCGGCTACCTGGTCTGGGCGAGCTACACGCACGAGATCGTCTTCGACCACCGGCCGGGCGAGGTGTTCTGGTGCACCGCCGACATCGGCTGGATCACCGGGCACTCCTACCTCGTCTACGGGCCGCTCGCGAACGGAGCCACCGTGCTGGTCTTCGAGGGCGTGCCGACGCACCCCGATCCCGGCCGCTGGTGGCGCATCGTCGACCGCCACCAGGTCGCGACCTTCTACACCGCGCCGACCGCGATCCGCGCGCTGATGCGCCACGGCGAGGACCCGGTGCGTCGCGCGTCGCGATCCTCGCTCCGCATCCTCGGCAGCGTCGGCGAGCCGATCAATCCGGAGGCGTGGCTCTGGTTCCACGACGTCGTCGGCGACGAGCGCTGCCCGATCGTCAACACCTGGTGGCAGACCGAGACCGGCGGCATCATGATCTCGCCGCTTCCCGGCGCGACGCCGCTCCGTCCGGGCTGGGCGACGCTGCCGTTGCCCGGCGTGTCGCCGGCCCTGCTCGATGCGGAGGGCGCCGTCGTCGACGGCGAGGGCGACGGCCAGCTCGTGCTGACCCGGTCATGGCCCGGCCTCGCGCGGACCATCCACGGCGACCACGAGCGCTTCCGCAACACCTATTTCGCGCCCAACCCCGGCTACTACACGTCGGGCGACGGCGCCCGACGCAGCGCCTCGGGCGATTACTGGATCACCGGCCGGGTCGACGACGTGCTCAACGTTTCGGGCCACCGGATCGGCACCGCCGAGGTCGAGAGTGCGCTCGCGGCCGACCACGACGTGGTCGAGGCCGCCGTCGTCGGCGTGCCGCACGAGGTCAAGGGCGAGGCGCTCTACGCCTACGTCGTGCTACGCGACGGCGTCACCGGCGACGAGGCCCTGCACCGGCGGCTGACCGCGACCGTCCGCGGCGCGATCGGCGGCTACGCCATCCCGGACCACCTGCACTGGGCGCCCGACCTGCCGAAGACGCGCTCGGGCAAGATCATGCGCCGCATCCTGCGCAAGATCGCGTCGGGCGACATCGGCGAGCTCGGCGACACCAGCACGCTTGCCGATCCGTCGGTCGTGCAGGTGTTGGTCGACACGCGCGAGGCTTAGAGCAACTCCAGGAGGCCAGGGGCTCTGCCCCTGGACCCCGGCCGGGACCCGTGCGGCCGTCCACCCCAACATGGCGCTTGCGCGATGGGCGCCCGTAAAGGCGGAGCCTTCGCGATCCATCACCGATGGCGGGGCACCATAGACGTCAGGGCGCGCCGCCGTCGCTCGCGGCCAGCACCGCGTTCGGGCCGTAGCCGGGCTGACCTTCGTAGGTCGAGAAAGCCGACGCCGAGTTGTACGGCGCGTCGACCGGGGCGGTGATCACCACCGGCGCCCCGAACAGGTGAACCACCGGCGCGGCCTGGTTGCGGCCGATGTTGGTCTGCATGTCGCCGGTGGCGGCGCCGCCGTTGGCGGCGCTCGCGGTGCCGCTCCGCGACAGCACGGCCGATTGGGCATAGGCCGGCGCGGCGGCGGCGAGCGCGAGGGCGATGACGGCGGCACTGCGAATGGGGCGCATGGGATTATGATCCTCTGAACTCGTTGCGCCACTAACGCCGGAGCGCCGGGATTGGCTGCGTCGCACGCATCAACGACGCGCGACCGGCGTGCCCTCGAGCCGCATGCTCTGCGCCCGGTCGTAGGTGATCGAACGCCAGACCCACTCGAGCGGGCCGAACCTGTAGCGGCGGAGCCACCATCGGCTGGCGGCGATCTGGAGCGTCGTGACGACGATCGCGAGCGCCAGGTCCGCGGTCGTGCCCACGCGCGCGAACAGGTCGAGCCCGAAGCCGTAGGCGACGAAGAAGTAGACGAAGCTCTGCCCGACGTAATTGGTCAGCGCCATGCGGCCCAGCGCCGCGAGGCCACCGAGGCGGCGGTGGACCGAAGCGTGGCCGCCGAGCGTCACCAGCGTCGCCCCGTAGCCGATCGCCAGCAGCGGCACGGCGACGTCGCCGGCCAGGCTCGCATCGGCGAACAGGTCCCATCCCGACAGCGCGAGCCCGACCGGCACCGCGACCAGCGCCGCCCGCCGGAACAGGCGCCGGTGCGCCGCGACGTCGTGCAGCCAGCCTTTCCGGAACAGCCAGGCACCGAACAGGAACTGCCCGAGGAGGCTGCCCCAGAGCTGGACGATCGTGGCGTTGCCGTACATCAGCCGGGTGCGCAGCACGACACCGTGCAGCAGGCCGGCATAGTCGCCCGCCGAAAGCGCCCGCCACATCACGACGTGGAAGCGCCCGCGCTCGGCACCCTGGATCGCGTGCAGGTCGACATGCCCCGCCGCGCGCGCGACCAGCGCGCCGAGCGGATCGGCGAACAGCATCAGCGTCGCGCCCGCGACGAGCAGCACCCGATCGGGCGCGCGCCGGCTCAGCAGCAGCGCGAAGCCGACCAGCGCGTAATCGTGCAGGATGTCGCCCCACCACAGGAACACGTATTGCGCGACGCCGAGGACCAGCAGCGCCGTCAGGCGCCGCGCATACAGCGTCGCGGCATCCGATCGGCGCCGCATCGCGCGTTCGGTGAAGACGGCGAAGCCGAAGCCGAACAGGATGCCGAACAGGCACTGCGCCTTGCCGAGCACCAGCCAGGCGGCGAGCGCGTCGACGACGCGATCGACCGGCGCGCTCGGGAGCGCATCGAGCCGGGCGTGCGGCACGAACCAGCGCGTGCTCTCGTGCAGGTTCATCCACACGACGCCGAACAGCGCGGCGCCGCGGATCACGTCGAGGTCTCGAATGCGCCGCGCGTCGTCGACCGGCGCGGCGGGACCGGTGACCGACATGTCGCGCGCGGCGGTCGAACGCCGCATGGCGCCGTGCAGCGCCGCGGCGGCCGGCGCGCTCATCGCTTGGCGTCCGGCGTCGCGTGTGCCGTCAGCAGCTCGTGCACCAGGACGCGCCACTCCTCCTCCAAAGGAAGATCCGACGCGGCATGACCGCTCTGCGCATACCAGTGAGCGGCGCTCCTTTCGTCGCCCTCGGCGCGGTGCAGATGCGCGTGGACGCGGTTGCACGCGGCATCCTCCTGCCGCTCGCCGGCGACCTCGTGCGCCCGGTGCCAGTCGCCCTTGGCCGACCACCACAGCGCCTGCAGCGCCGGGTCGAGGCCGTCGGGCGGGCTGGCGCCGGACAAACTCTCGTGGAACTCGATCGGATCGTGCATGGCGTGAGGCCCTCCTTGCCTGCACACCTCTAGACAAGACGAGACGTACCGTCAACTCTGGCGCGGCGAACGCTCGCGGATGCCCGCCGCGACGGCTACGATCGCGGCCGGTATCGGGCGACGCTCGGCGCGCAGGACGGGAGTGGGGGTTTGGCGGCAGCGATCACGGCGGCGGCCGCGGCGCGCGACACGGGTGTCGTGCGGCATCACGGCAACCGCTTCGGACGGAGCGAGGCGGCGCGCGAGGCGGTGATGGAAGCCGTCGACGACCTGCTGCTCGAACGCGGCTTCGCGGCGCTGACGATCGAGGCGGTGGCGGCGCGCGCCGGCGTCGGCAAGCAGACGATCTATCGCTGGTGGTCGTCGAAGAGCGACCTGCTGTTCGACGCCTTCCTCGACGACGCCGCCGAGGAGCTCGCGCCCGTCGATCGCGGCAGCCTCGCGGACGACCTCCGCGCGCATCTCCGCCAGATGGCGGCCTTCTTCGGCAGGCCGAGCAACGCCGCCATGTTCCGCGCGCTCGCGGGCCAGGCGCAGCACGACCCGTCGGTGGCGCGCCGCTTCCGGGACGAGGTCATGGCGCAGCAGAGGGCGCGCGACCGCGTCCCGTTCGACCACGCGCGACGGCGCGGCACGCTGCCGCCCGGTCTCGACGTCGAGGCCGCGATCGAGGCGCTGACCGCGCCCCTGTTCTACCGGCTGCTGGTCACCGGCGCGCCCTACGGGCCCGACGACGCCGACCGCATGGTCGACCGCTTCCTCGCGCGACCGGACGCGGGCGCGAACGGCTGAGCCGCTCGCTTGCCGCCGTGGTCAGCCGGCGCCGAGCAGCCGCTTCGCGTCCGCGCCGGTCGCCCGTCGGCGAACCTCCGGCAGCACCGTGAGCAGGGTGACGACGCCGATCGAGGCGCCGAGCGAGAAATGCACGAACAGCATCGCCTGCCGGAACGCCGCTTCGCCGAGCGCCACCGGGACGGCGTGCCGGTCGGCGCCCGAAAGCTTCAGCCCGACATCGAGCAGCGTGTTCAGCGCCACCACCGGCAGCATCGCGAGCACGAAGGTCGCGACGTAGCGGAGCGCGGTGCCCCGCATCGCGCGCGTGCCCTCGCGCCAGCCGGGATGCGGCGCGTCGAGCGTGAGCGCGTCGAAGAACGGCACCTGCCGGACGATCGCCCAGACCGCGAACGCCAGTGCCGGCGCCCCGAGCGCGATCGAGGCGACCGCCGCGCCGGTCTTCGCGTGCGCGCCCGCGAGCAGCCCGGCCACGACCTGCGACAGCAGCACGAGCGGCACCACCCAGGCATAGGTCAGCAGCAGGAAGCCGAGATAGCGCCAGAACGGCGCCCGGAAGAAGAACGGGTCGAACCGCTCGCCGAGCAGCAGGTGACGCCGCCAGGAGATGCTGAACGACAGCAGGAACTTCAGCCCGGCGAGCCAGGCGGCGACCGCGAGGGGCGGCATCCACCACGATGCCGCGAGCAGCGCGTGCCAGCGCGCCGACAGCCCGTCGGCGTTGCCGAAGATGCGATGGTAGAGGAACTCGGCCGCGACCAGGAACACGACCGGCGGCCAGATCGCCTTGGCGTGCAGCAGCCGGTGACGCCAGAGCAGCGCATAGGCACGACGGACGGTCCCGAACACCGGCAGTGTCCCGGCCCCGCGCGTCGCGGTCATCTGATCCAAGCGCCGTCTCCCAGCTCCGAGCGGCGACCTGTTCGGCGCACGCGGACGATCGGCGAGGATAGCGCCTCGCCTTCGTCGTCATCCACCCGTCACGGACCGGGCTGCTCCGTCAGCAGCAGCGCTTCGCGGAGGCGGAGCACGCCGCCCGCGACCTCCCCGGTGTCGCACATCGAGAGGCCGAGCGCCGCCAGCCGCCTGATCTCGGCGGTGCTGCGCGGACGCCGTTCCACCCGCGCCGCCAGCGTCTGGCAGTAGGCGCGCGTGTCGGTGGTGATCGCGAGCGGCGGCGCCGGACCGCCGGCGCCGACCAGGATCAGCGCCAGCGCGTGCGCCGCGATCACGTCAGGCCCGTCGCCAAACGGCGGGGATCGCGATCGTGGCGCTGAGCCCCGGCGACGCCGCTTCCAGCGTGAGCGCGCCGCCGTGCAGCTGCACCACCGCCTGCACCAGCGCGAGGCCGAGGCCCGAGCCGGGCGTGCTGCGCGCCCGCTCGCCGCGGAAGAAGCGCTCGGTCGCCCGCGCGAGATCGGCGGGCGGCATGCCGGGACCGCCATCGACGATCCGGATGATCGTGGTCTGCTCGTCGGCGGCGGCCTGCAGCCGGATCGTGCCGCCGGCGGGCGAGAACTTGATCGCGTTGTCGAGCAGGTTCGCGACCGCCTGCTGCAGCAGCGCGCGGTCGCCGTGCAGCATCAGCCGGTTCGGCACGTCGGCGGTCAGCGTCGTCTCCTTTTCCTCGGCGAGCGCCGAATAGAAATCGACCAGCGTCAGCAGCATCGGCGCCACGTCGAAGGTCGCGAAGGCCGACCGGCGCGCGCCCGCCTCGATCTCCGAGATCCGCAGCAGCGCCTCGAACACCTTGGTGATGCCGTCGAGGTTCTCGACCGCGGTGGTGATCGCGTCGCGCAGCTCGTCCGGCGTGCGCTCGCCGGCCACCGCGTCCTCGAGCAGCGAACGGGCACGGGTGATCGGCGTGCGGAGATCGTGCGCGATCGCGTTCGACACCTGCCGCACGCCGTCCATCAGCCGCGCGATGCGGTCGAGCATGTCGTTGATGGTGGCGGCCACCTGGTCGAACTCGTCGCCGCTGCCGCTCAGCTTCACGCGCTCGCCGAGATCGCCGGCGCCGATCCGGCTGGCGGTGCCGGCGACGTTGCTCACCATGCGGTTGAACAGGTTGCGCACCACCAGCGCGCCCAGTCCCGACAGCACGCACACCGCGAGCAGCGCCGTCAGCAGGGTGCGCGCGAGCAGCGCGCGGATGAGGTTCCGCCCCCTGATGTCGCGCCCGACCAGCAGCCGGTCGCCGCCCGGCAGCTGGAAGGCGCGCATCTCGGCGATTTCCCGCCGCCCGGCACGCGAGATCGGCAGCTCGTACCAGATGTCGGTGCGCGTGATCTGGGTCGGCCAGTGCTCGAGATTGCCGGCCAGGCGCGTGCCCTCCTGGTCGTCGAGCAGGTAGATCGCGCTGTCGTCGACGTCCTGGTCGAGCCGCGCCTGGATCGTCAGCATCAGCGAACCGAGGCCGCCGCCCTGCCACTGCGTCGACAGCTCGTCGGCGTCCGCCCGGATCGCGCCCTCCACCTGGCGCTCGAGCATGTTGACGCTCGCGACCCAGAGAAACGTCATGAACACCACCGCCGACAGGCCGAACAGCGCGGCGTAGCCGACCGCGAGACGGAGGCTCGCCGAGCGCAGCACCGAGACGCGCCGCCGCGTCGTCGCGATGGCCGGCGCAGGCCGCGCCGCGCCCGCGTCGATCGCCGCCGCCGCCGGAACCTCCGGCCGCCCGGCCGCCGGCGGCCGCGCCGGCGCGGCGCTCGGGTCGGGCGGCATCGACGGTGCGGCGACGGAGGACACGCCCGGACGGGTCAGTCGGCGCGCAGCATGTAGCCGGCGTTCCGCACCGTCTGGATCATCGGCGTCGGGAACGGCCGGTCGATCTTCTGCCGCAGCCGCGAGACATGCACGTCGATCACGTTGGTCTGCGGATCGAAATGGTAGTCCCAAACCCCTTCGAGCAGCATGGTCCGCGTCACCACCTGGCCCGCGTGCCGCATCAGGTATTCGAGCAGCCGGAACTCCCGCGGCTGCAGGTCGATCTTCTGCGCCGCCCGCTTCACGCTGCGCGACAGCAGGTCCATCTCGAGATCGCCGACCAGCAGACGCGTTTGCGGCGCCTCGGCGCGGCCGCGCCGGTTCAGCGCCTCGATGCGGGCCAGCAGCTCCGAGAACGCGAACGGCTTGGTGAGATAGTCGTCGCCGCCCGCCTTGAGGCCCGCGACCCGCTCCTCGACCTCTGCCAGCGCCGACAGCAGCAGCACCGGCGTGGTGTTGTTCTGCGAGCGCAGCATCTCGAGAATGCGCAGCCCGTCGATGCCGCCCGGCAGCATCCGGTCGAGCACGATCGCGTCGAACTGCTCGGACACCGCGAGGAACAGCCCGTCCTTGCCGTTGTCGGCGCGCTCGACGACGTGCCCGGCTTCACGCAGCCCCTTGCAGACGAACCCGCCGACCGTCGGATCGTCTTCCACCAGCAGGACGCGCATCCGAGCTCCTCGCGACACCGGACGTCGCGCGACCGCCACGCTCGGCCGGTCGCACGACGACTTCAGGACAGGCACGCACCATGAACCCCCGCACGCGTCGTTGCGATGGTGGGTTCATGAACTCGGGGCAAGGCGCCGGCAGCGGCGGATCAGTCCTCGACGCCGTCCGGACGGTGGCCGACCAGCACCGGCACCATCACGTGATGGCCGTGCCGCACCAGCGCGAGGCGGATCGAGCTGCCTGGCGCGGCACGCGCGACCGCGCGGATCAGGCCGCGCGCGCTGTCGACGTCGTCGCCGTCCACCGACAGGATCTGGTCCTCCGGCCGCAGACCCGCCGCCGAGGCCGGCCCGTCGCGGTCGATCGACGCGATCAGCACGCCCCGACCCGGACCGCGGCCGTCCCGCACCGACACGCCCAGCCAGCCGCGGTCGATATGCCCCTTCAACCGCAACTGATCGACGATCGGCGCCACGATCTCGCTCGGGATCCCGAAGCCGATCCCGACCGAACCCCCGGTCGGCGACACGATCGCGGTGTTGAGCGCCACCACCTGGCCCGACATGTTGAACGACGGTCCGCCCGAATTGCCCGGGTTGATCGGCGCGTCGAGCTGCAGGAAATCGTCGAACGGACCCGCGCCGATGTCGCGGCCGCGCGCCGACACGATCCCCGCCGTCACCGACGAGCCGAGCCCGAACGGGTTGCCGGCCGCGAGCACCCAGTCGCCGACCTCGATCGCCCGGCTGTCGCCCCAGGTGACGAACGGCAGCTTCGCCGTGGTGTCGACCTTGATCACCGCGATGTCGGTGAGCTCGTCGGCGCCCAGCACGTGCGCCGGCAACTCGGTGCCGTCGGCGAGCGACACGGTGATGTTGTCGGCATGCCCGACCACGTGATTGTTCGTCACGATCACGCCGCTCGGATCGATGATGAAGCCCGAGCCGGCCCCCAGCATCTGCTCCCGCCGCGCACGCATGCGGTCGCGGAACTGCTTCTCGAACGGCGTGCCGCGCAACGCCGGCGGCACGCTCGCGGGCTCGTTGCCCGGCACGTCCTCGGTCACCGCGATGTTGACCACGGCCGGCACGATCCGCCTGACCAGCGGCGCGAACGACAGCGGGCCACTCTTGACCAGCGGCGCCGGACCCTCGTCGGCCACCGGCGGCGGATCGGCCAGCACGCTCCCGGACACGAGGCACAGCACCCCGCCTGCGATCAACTGCCGGATGCCAAGCGCCATGCCACGATCAAAGCACAGCCACCGCACCCGCGGAACATGGGGACCGGAAGGGAAGGCCAGGGGCTCTGCCCCTGGACCCCGGTCAAGGCGGCGGCCTTGACAATCCAGTCAGTTAAGGAAAACCCCGGGCCGATCTGCCGCTGCCCGCACCGTATGCGGCCCGGGGTTTTCCTTAACTGAGAGGGATCCAAGGGACGACTGTCCCTTGGCGGGTCCAGGGCAGAGCCCTGGCCTTCGGTCCGGGTCACCCCCGCGCCGGCGCGTGCCAGGGCTCGTCCGGCCAGTCGTGGCGGGGGTAGCGGCCGCGCATGTCGCGTCGTGCGTCCGCCCAGCCGCCGCGCCAGAAGGCGGGCAGGTCGCCGGTCACCGCGATCGGCCGTCCGGCCGGCGAGAGCAGGCTGACCGCGACGGTCGTGCGGCCGTCGCCGAGCGTCGGCTGGCGGTCGAGCCCGTAGAAGGCCTGCGCGCGCGCGGACGCGACCGGACGCGGGCCGGCGTAGTCGATCGTCGCGCGGCCGTGCGGCAGGGCGACCGAGCCGGGGTAGAGGCGTTCGAGGCGGTCGGCGGTGGGACCGCCGAGATGGTGGCGGAGCAGGGCGGCCGCGTCGATCGCGCCCTTGAGCGCGTCGAGGCGGGAGATCCCGGCGGCGCGGATCGGGCGCGCGAGCGCGGGCGCGATGGTGCCGGCGAGCGCGTCGGCTTCGAGCGAGGGCACCGAGCCGTCGCCGGCCTCGCGCGCCAGTCTCGCGCGTCCCTGCCAGGAGCGTGCGGCGTCGGTCCAGTCGAGCAGCGCCTCGAGCCGCGGCGCCGCGGCTTCGGCGAGTGCCAGCGCCACGTCGTCGCCGTCGACCGGCACCGTGCGGTCGGCGAGCACGAGGGCGCGGAGCCTGGTCCGCCGCCGCGCGAACACGGTGCCGGTGCGTTCGTCGACGCCGCGTTCGACGGTTTCGGTGACCAGTGCGGCGAGCGAGGCCGGCAGCCGGTCGGGGTCGAGTGGTGCGGCGAGGGTGATCCGCGTGCTGCGGCCGGCGTGCAGTCCGGGTGCCACCAGCAGCGCCGCGCGGCTGAGCGGATCGGTCGGCGGCAGCGACGCGGTGCCGCCGCCGGCGAGCCGGAAGGTGCCGGGCTCGCCGCGCGCACCGCCGACCCGGTCGGGAAAGGCGGCGGCGAGCAGGTGGGCGGGATCGCCGTCCGGCGCGACGGCGGCGGCGATGCCGAGCCGGCGGCGGAACTGCCGGGCGAGGTCGCGGATGCGGCCGAGCGCGCCGCGATCGGCGCCTTCCGGCACCACGCCGTCCTCGATCGCGGCGAGGCGAAGCGCGATCGCGGCGCCGTTCGCGGGGCCGAGCGGGTCGCGCTCCTCGAGCAGCGCCGCGAGGTTCGCCGCGCGCGCGCGTTCGGCGTCGTTCCCGGCCGCGAGCATCAGGGACGCGAGCCGCGGGTGGGTGCCGAGCCGCCGCATCGCGCGCCCGGTCGCGGTGATCGCGCCGCCGGCGTCGAGGGCGCCGAGATCGGCGAGCAGCGACCGCGCGGCGGCGAGCGCGCCTTCGGGCGGCCGGTCGGCGAAGCGGAGCGCGTCGGGTGGCGTGCCCCAGTCCGCCTCCCACGACGCGAGCGCGAGTGCCAGGCCGGCGAGGTCGGCTTCGAGGATCTCCGGCCGGTCGAACGGCGGCCGCGCCCGGTGCGCTTCGGCGCTCCACAGCCGGTAGCAGGTGCCGGGCTCGAGCCGGCCGGCGCGGCCGGCGCGCTGGTCGGCGCCGGCGCGGCTGATCGGCAGGGTCGTGAGCCGCGCGAGCCCGGTCGCGGCGTCGAGACGCGGGGCCCGCCGCACGCCGGCATCGACCACGACCGTGATGCCGGGGACGGTGAGCGAGGTTTCGGCGACGTTGGTCGCGAGCACGACCCGCCGCTCCGCCTTCGGGTCGCCTCGAGGCCGCAGCACCTCGTCCTGCGCCGCGGGCGGCAGCTCGCCGTGCAGCGGCAGGACCCGCGCGGCGGCGCCGTCGAGCGCGCGCGCGGTGCGCTCGATCTCGCGCTTGCCCGGCAGAAAGGCGAGCACGTCGCCGGCGTGCTCGGACAAGGCGAGCCGCACCGCGCGCGCGACCGCGTCCGGCAGGTCGCGCGGATGCGCGATGTCGCGTTTGGCCTGGCGCACGGTGACCGGAAAGGCGCGGCCCTCGCTCCTGTGCACCGGCGTTCCGGGGCCGAACACGGCGGCGAGCGACGCGGCGTCCGCGGTCGCCGACATCGCGAGGAGGCGCAGTTCGGGCCGGGTCCGCTGCAGGTCGAGCGCGAGTGCGAGTGCGAGGTCGGCGTCGAGGCTGCGCTCGTGGATCTCGTCGAGCACGATCGCGGCGACCCCGTCGGCGGTCGGCTCGGCCAGCAGGCGCGCGACCAGCAATCCCTCGGTGACCACCTCGATGCGCGTCTCGGCCGAGACCGCGGCGTCGATCCGGGTCCGGAACCCGACCCGGCCGCCGACCGTCTCGCCGAGCAGCGACGCCATCCGCGTCGCCGCCGCCCTTGCGGCGAGGCGCCGGGGTTCGAGCACGACGATCCGCCCGTCGCCGCGCCAGCGCGCGTCGAGCAGCGCGAGCGGCACCAGCGTCGTCTTGCCGGCGCCTGGCGGCGCCACCAGCACCGCGTTCGGCACGCGGTCGAGTTCCTCGAGCAGCGCCGGCAGGATCGCGGCGACCGGCAGGTCGGCGCCGGCCGCCGCGACCGCGTCGCCTGCCGAGGAACGCGCCGCCGTCAACCCGGCCGGTCGCCCGACCAGGCGGCGATGCCGGCGAGGCACACCGCCTCGTCTTCCTCGGGTTTGCCGCCCGAAACGCCGATCGCGCCGACCGTCTCGTCGCCGGCGGTGATCGGCAGCCCGCCCTGCAGCGGCACGCGGCCGGGGAAGCTGAGATAGGCGGGGTTCTCGCGGGCCTGCGCCTGCAGGGTCGCGGTCGGCGTGCGCGCGATCGCGGCGGTGCGCGCCTTGGCGGTCGCGATCTCGGGCGTGTGTGCCCGCGCCGCGTCGAGCCGGTCGAGTGCGAGCAGGATGCCGGCCTCGTCGGTGACGGCGATCGCCATCCCGAGCCCCCGGCGCTCGGCCTCGGCGCGGGCGCCGTGGAGCAGCGCGCGGGCGTCGGCGAGCGTGAGCGTGGTCTTGGTGCGCATCGGAGTTCCTTCTTCAGCCCAGCACGCGGGCGTCGGCGACGAGATGGTAGAAGCGTCCCTCGAACAGCGTCATCACCGCCTCGGTCGCCGCGTGGCTTTCCGGCCGGATCGAGGAGGCGAGGCAGTCGTCGATCGCCGCCTGGTCGGGGAAGTCCATTTCCAGGATCATCGCGATCGGCCGCGCGTCCGGATCGTGCGACACGGTGGTCTGCACCCTGACCGCGGCGACGTGCGGGAAGCGCCGCCACAGCGGCTCGAGTTCGTCGCGGACGCGGCGGTGGAACTCCGCCTCGTGCCCGGCGCGGATCGTGCCCTCGTAGATCGCGGTTCTGGTGAGCATCGGCGGATCTCCCGTTCGGCGCGGGCGATGCCACGCTTCGTTTCAACGCGGCGCTTGCGGAAGGGTCGCGCGCGGCCTCCCGGCTCCCATATCGTTTGGCGAAGGAGCATGCCCATGCGCGGCCTCGTCGTCCTACCGTTGATCGCCGTCCTCGGGCTCGCCGCCTGCGACGGCCGCGTGCCGAGCCCAGAGCAGCGCGCCTCGAACGATCTCAACCAGTCCGGCCGGCCCTATGTCGGACCGGCGATCACGCGCGTGACGACGCCGCCCGGCGACATCAACACGCTCGATCCGCTGAACTGCCATCCCGAGGGACAGGGCAGCGTCTGCGACCGCCCGGATCGCGGCACCACGACCTCGGCGGCGTCCAGCCTCTGGTAGCCTCCGCCCGGGTCGCCCCCGGGTCGCGTGTGCTAGGCTCCGTCTCGTGGCCGACCTGCCTTTCATCGATCCGGCGGAGCTGACCGAGCGTTTCGTGACGGCGTCGGGTCCGGGCGGCCAGAACGTCAACAAGGTCTCGACCGCGGTCGAGCTCCGTTTCGACGTGCTCCGAAGCCCGACGCTGCCGGCCGAGGTGAAGGACCGCCTGATCCGGCTCGCGGGCCGCGCGGTGAACCGCGAGGGCGTGCTGGTGATCTTCGCCCAGCGTTTCCGCTCGCAGGACCGCAACCGCGACGACGCGCGCGACCGCCTCGGCGACCTGCTGCGGGAGGCGGCGGTGCGCCCGGTCCGCCGGATCAAGACCCGTCCCACCTATGGCAGCCAGCTCCGCCGCCTCGACGCCAAGGGCAAGCGCGCCGCGATCAAGCGCGGCCGCGGCGGCCCGGCCGACGACTAGGTGGCACGTTCAGCCAGACCGGAATCCGGTCTGGTTGAAGGTCGTGCTCTGGAAACTTGGCAGATACAGCAACTTGTCTCATGCCAACATGAGGTTGCTCTAGCTTCGTGCTCTTGCCACCGCGAGCGCCTGAGCCAAGAGCAGGGCGGCGAGTGCCACGACGCCCAGACAGGTTTCGGCGGTCTCGTCGTCGCGCGTGGCGACCGCGCGGCAGTCTTCGAGCCGGCCCCACAAGCAAGCGACGGGGAAGGGCGAGCGCGTGCGGCCGATCGCGTCACGGCTCGCCAAGCCCTGTTTCCTGGGCCGCCACGAGACCGGCCAAGCGCTTCACGATGGTCTCGCCGTCGTGCGATGCCGGCGTCCTGGCCGCTCCGACGGCCTTGTGACGGTCGGGAATGCCGGTGCCGTCGCGGAAAGTCATGCCGAGTTGCTGCCGCGCTCCCTTACCAGCACCAGCAGGCGGTGCCGGAGGCCGAGGCGCGATCAGTCCTCCTCGCTCCGACGCGCATCACGATCGACGTCGTGCACGACCGACTTGCCTCGGAGGTGGCGAACAAGATGCCCGGGCAGGAGGGCCGGGCGGGAGGGCGGGGCAGGCGAGGGTCATGGGCGCGACCGGTCGCCCGCGGAAGCCAGGCAGGTCGTCGGACGGGCTCGCCTTCCGGTGCCGCCCGCACGCTTCTGAACCTGCCGACCGCTACTTCAACATCTTGAAGCCGTCGGGGAACGGCTCCGACGGGTCGGCGGCGTTGGTCGCAACCTGACCGTTCGAGCGGTCCACCAGGACGTCGAACAACCGCATCCCCATCTCGGGATCGCCGCCGCACTTGACGCCGCCCGGCAGGTCGCCGCCGTGGTTGCGGAGCGTCACCTCGTCGATGCCGGGCTGCACCTTCCGGGTGATGACGTAATCGACGCAGTCGGGGTGGTCGAGAAGGTGGTGCGCGATCACGGCCTGCTTCACGTGATCGATGAGCCGGTCGTCGGAGTAGACGGCCCACGCCGGCGTCGCGGCCAGGGCGCACCATACGACGGCCACGGGAACGCTGCTTCGCATCGTCAAACTCCTCCCATCTTCATCCGCGGCGCGGAAGGCGCGGCGACCGGAGCAGCCTGCGCCGGCTGTTGCTGGGTCGCCGCGTCCGACGTCCACGATCCCGTCTGGACGTCACAGGCGGACGACGTCGCGCCGGTATTCGAGCAGCCTCGCCCACGTCCGCGGCCCGAAGAAATGGTCCTTGGCCAACCGGGCTTCGCCGGCCCCGGCATGCGCGTTCACCGAGAGCGCGTCCATCAGCGATTGCCCCGCTCCCGGGGTGATGTCGCCGACGCTGTTGCCTTTTCACCAGACCCGATGGCGGCAGCACAGCTCGACCACGCGGGTCGCACCGGCCGCATCGGGATCCGGTTCCGGCTTCGACGGGGTCGACGGTGATCTGCCGGCCCGCCAGATCGCGGGGCAGATCGCGGGGCGGGGGTCGGCAATCACGGCGCCGGCGTGCGCGGCGGTCCGTCACCGCGACCGCCGGGATCGGGCACGCGTTCGCGGAGGCTTGCCGAAACCGTGTGCCAGGCAGTTCGGCAGGGACGGTCCGACCGGCCCGTCCCGAGCGTGGCCAAGCGAAGTCGGCGTCAGCGCAGTCGAGCGCTCACGTCGGCAAGTCACACCGCACGGAGGATCCCGAGCGGGCCGGGCGACGAGCGGCCCCGATGTCGTGGCGCCGTGATGATCGCCGGAGATATGGATGCCCTGACAGAACACAGCGAGATTGGCGCGCAGGGAGAACGGTGCCCGTTCGCCGCGCGCCGCGGAGACATCATGACAGTCACGAGTGACGGCGTCGCCTTCGAAGACACCGCATCGGTGCGGCCCGACCGGCCCTCCGAGCCGAGTATCGCGTGGCCGCCCGGGCATTCGCCCGAAGCGGCTCACATCTTCGCCCGCAATGCGATCGAGATGGAGTCCACGCCAGACCGGGTCTGGGCGCTGCTCACGGACTGTCTCGAGTGGCCGCGATGGTATCGGCTCTGCTCCGACGTGTCATTGCTGCGCGGCGGTCCGCGCTTGGATGTCGGAGCGAAATTCCGCTTCAAGACGCTTGGTTTTCATTTCGAACCAGAGGTCACAACGTTCTCGCCGCCTCGCATGCTGATCTGGTCGGCCAAAGGCCCAGCCGGCACGCGCGGTGCTCACGCCTGGCATATCGAGCCGACGCCGGGCGGCTGCCGTGTCGTCACGGAAGAGTTCCAGACCGGTTTCGTCCTGCGGCTGCGGCGGAGAGCGCTCCGGAAGCGGCTTCTCGCCTCGCATGAAGAATGGCTGCGGTCGTTGAAAGAGCTCGCCGAGGCGTCGTGAAACTCCGGCGCGGCGATCGGCTGCCGGCGTCGGCGATGCGCCGAGCCCCGACACCGGCGCACCCGCGTCGGCGCGGAGCCGGATCTCCGTTGCCGCCGCGCCTCAGGAGCAGGCGTCGAGAACGCCGTCCGAGCGGGTTGCCCGCATCATGCCGAACACGTTCAGACCGGCATAGGCGACCGAACCCGCGGCGACGGCCAGGAACACGGTCGTCATGCCCGCGTGACGGTCGGCGAGCAGCAATCCTCCGCCGGCGGCGACCACCAGCCGCAGCACGCCGCCGAGGAACGGCCACAGCATGCGCGCCCGACCCTGGCAGGCGAAGTAGAGGGTCATCCCGAGCGCCAGCGCCCCGTAGCTCGGCGCCACGACGCGCATGTAGCCGACGCCCGCCGCCAGCACGGCGGGATCGGCGGTGAACATCCCGATCCAATCCCGCGCGAAGCTCGCACCGAGCAGGCCGACGCCTTCCGTCACCACCGTCGCGATAAGCGCGGCCTGCCAGGCGACGCGCCGGGCGCGTCGGTGGTTCCCCGCGCCGGTGCTGGCGCCGACCATGGTGACGACGGCGCTGCCCAACCCGAACAGCAGCGGAATGAGCAGCCAGTCGACCCGCGACGCGATACCGTAGCCTGCGAGCGCGTGCACGCCGAAGACGCCGACCGCGCCGGTGACGAGCAGGATCGTCACGTTCGCGGTCAGCGCGCCGACCGCGGACACCGTGCCGACGCCGAGGATCGCGCGGAACGTCGCCCAGCGCAGCGGCGCCATCCGCAAGGTGAGCACGCCCCGGCCGCGGAGGAAGTATCGCAGCAGCACGAGCGCCGCCCCGGCGTAGTAGAGGCCGCACGCCAGGCCGGCACCGGCGATGCCCATGCGCGGCAGCGGACCGACGCCGAAGATCAGCGCGGGGGAAAGCGGGATCACGACCAGCGCCCCGACCAGAGTGACGGTCGCCGGCAGCCTCACCTCGCCGGCGCCGCGCAGCGCGGCCGCGAGCAGGTTGACGATCCAGATCGGAACCGAGCAGGCGAAGAACCATTTGGAGAACCACAGCGCCGCCGCGAGGGCACCGCCCGTGCCCCCCATCGCCCCGTAGATCGCGGGGCCGGCCAGGATCGCTCCGGCCGTGAACAGCGATCCGAACAGGACGGCCAGCGTCAGCGCGTGCAGCACCAGGGCGTCGGCCTCGTCCTGCCGACCGGCTCCGTTGGCTCGCGCCACCGCCGAGGCGACGCCGCCGCCGATGCCGCCGTTGCTCATCGCCGTCATCAGGGCCGGCAACGGAAACACCAGCGCCATCCCGGCCAGCACGTCGGTGCCGAGGAAACTGGTCCAGTAGGTCTCGGCGATCGACACCGCGCTCTGCGCCAGCAGCACGGCCACGATCGGCAGGCCCAGGCGGAACAGGGTCGGCACGATCGGGCCGTGCAGGATCGCGTCCCGCCTCGCGGCCCGAGCGAGGACGACGGTTTGCGTCGGCTGCTTCTCTGCGGCAATCGGGAAGGCGAGGGAGGGCCGCGGGGCGGCGGTCAGCACGGGTGAACTCATCAAGGAAACCTCCTCGCGACGGCGCTCTCGCGGCACAGGACTTATATGATCATCTGCGCATATGCGTCAACGAGGATAGAAAGCCTAGGCATTCGAGGTGCCGGGTGGCGCATCGGTGCTTCTGGCCGAGATGCGTCCGTGACGCTCGTGGAGGATCGTCTTGGCACTCGGTGAAGCGATCCTGGCCTGCCTGACCGAGCAGGACATGAGCGGCTACGATCTGGCCAAGCGCTTCGACGCGTCGATCGGCTTCTTCTGGCAAGCCGATCACCAGCAGATCTACCGGGAGCTCGGCCATCTGAGAGCGCGGGGCGACATCTCGGCCACCGAGATCGTGCAGAGCGGACGGCCCAACAAGATCGTCTACTCGATCACCGACCAGGGGCGGGTCGCGTTGAAGGACTGGTCGGCGACGCCCAGCCTGCCGCGCTCGGTCAAGGACGACCTGCTCGTTCGCCTGTACGTTCTCGATCATGTCGACCGCGAAGCGCTGCGGGCGCAACTGGTCGCTCGCCGCGCGCATCACGTCGCCGCCCTTGCCCGCTACGAGCAGATCCTGGCCGAACGCTACGGGGGCGAGGACGACAGCCTGCACCGGACCGGACGCTTGCTGGTTCTCGATCTGGGCCTGCGTCAGGAGCGTGCCCGGATCGAATGGTGCGACCACGCGCTGTCGCGATTGCGCGCGCACGAAGCGGAGACGAACGAGCGGTAGTCCCGCGGACGCGAGGCCGAACGAACACCTGCGGCCCGAAACGCCGCGCGCGGCGAACGGTGCGGACCCAGCCCATCGCACCCGGAAGCGACGTCTCGAGCACTTCCCGATCCAACCGGATCGGGATTAGTGCTCTGCCTCATTGATAAGAGAGCATTCCCTCCGATCAGACGCTTCCGTCTGATCGGAAAATGCTCTCGTCGGGAGCGGCCTGGAGACAGGACATCGTCGCGAGGGGAAAGACGATGAAGGCGGAGGCGATCGACAGCAGCGCGCACAACTCGCCGTAGGAGAAGTCGAGGCCGCTGATGCCAAAGAACACGAAGTAGACGTAGCAGCTCATCAGCGTCACGAAGGTGTCGGCCGCCGTTCCGCGCGCGAAGAACGTGCGACGCGCGAGCGGCAGCAGCCGGAAGAAGAAGCTCCACAGGATCAGCAGCGACGGCGCCGTGACGATCGGCAGCAGCAGCCAGGTCGAGAGGCCGAGGCCGCGCGCCACCAGCGCCATGTCCGCGTGCGTGGTGACCGTCCGCATCGGCGCGTAGCTCCAAACGTTGCCCGCCCCCATCAGCGCCAGCCAGAACAGGAACATCGCGAGCGTCGGGCGGCCGCGAACCGAGGCGCGGCCGAGCGCGAGGCAGCACACGACATACAGCACACCGTTGCCGATGCCCGGCCCGTCGAACGCGATCAGCGACGCCTCCGGCCCGTTGCCGCTCGCGAAGATCGGTCCGTAGTCCACCCCGTCTCCGACGTCCTGCAGGAACAGCACGTTCGCCAGCGTCGCGCGGCCGTAATCGATACCGATCGGACTGCGCATCCACCCGAGCAGCCAGGCGGTGGTGGCGTGCGAATACTCGTGCGTGAGGTAGGCCGTCGCGTGGGCGAGGAAGATCAACGCGATCGTCAGCGCGAAGAACCGCCGATCCTGCGGCGTGACCGCGAGCCTGTCCGTCATGTCCGTCCACTCCGGGCAGGTCGCTCTCGCGGCGTCGACAGTCTTACGTGCGCGCGGCGAGGGCCAGCCACCTCGGGCGCGGATCTCCTGCCGCAGCGTCTCGAGGGAGCGGCCCCGGCACTCCGTCGGCACGACACGCCGCGGATCGCCGGTGAACATCGTCAGGTTCGAACACGCCGTGGGCACGATGGTCGCATCGTTCTCGCCGGCTCGGAAAGCCGAGCGCCTCGCTCGCGCCCTATGTCCAGTACAGCAGCCGCGCCGCAGGCAGCCGCAGCGCCAGCGCGTCCGACAGCGTCTGCCGCATCGCCGCCATCTCGTCGCGCGGGAACACGAACTTCACCGAACCGAACTTGGTCGTCTTCCGCGTCCGCGTCGCCGCGTCCATCTCGAGCGGGCTGCCCGGATACCAGCCCGCCAGCACGTCGCGCGATTTCGGCGTGAAGCGGTGGGTGATGAGCTCGGCGGTGAGGTCGAGCCCGCCGATGCCGTCGAGGGCCTCGGCGATTTCGGCGAACAACCGGTCGTATTCGGCGGCCCAGTCCGGCAGCCGGATGATCGGCGCAACCGTGATGCCGACCGGGTAGCCGGCGCGCGCCAGCGCGGCCAGCGCCGCGATCCGGCGCCCGACCCGCGGCGCGCCGCCCTCGTGCCGCGCCGCGCCGTCGGCGTTGAGCGACAGCCGCACGCGCGTCCGGCCGCGATGCGGCAGCGCGAGCAATGGTTCGACGGCGTCGAACTTGGTCGTGAACCGGAGCTGCACCGGCGCGTCCCAGGCGCCGAAGCGGGTGATCGCGCGCGCGAGATGGCCGGTCAGGTGCTCGAGCGCCAGCGGGTCGGTGTAGCAGGAGCACTCGAAGGTGGTGCCCTCGTGCGCGCGCGCCGCGTCGGTCGACGTGACGGCGCCGCGGCCGAGCGCAGGCGGCAGCTCGTCGAGGATCTCGTCGATGTTGGCGTAGACGCGGACGATCGGCGGGCCGGCGAGCGAGCCCGCGAGATAGCAGTAGCTGCAATGCGCCGGGCAGCCCTCGGCGAGGTCGAACCGCCAGTCGGCGCTCGGCGGGATCGGCTGCAGCCGCCGCCGGCTCGGGCTCGCGACCGTGACCGCGAGCGTGGTCTTGGCGTCGCGATAGGCGTCCGGCAGGCCGGTCAGCCGGTCGGCGGCGAGGCGCACCACGCGGGCCCCGGCGGCCTCGGCCCGCGCGACGATCGCGGCGCCGGCCTCGTGGCGGAGCGCGGACGGGGTCGCGAGCACCTGCCGCGGGATCCAGGGTCGTGTCACCGCCTCCATGTCGGTGGCGGCAAGCGTGGCGCCAGGGGTCGGGCTCGGGCAGGATGACGCCATGGACACCGTGCTCCGGATCCGCGACCAGGCCGGCACAATCCGCCTCGGGGAAGCGATCGCGCGCGCGATCGTGCCGGGCGACGCGGTGCTGCTGTCGGGCGTGCTCGGCGCCGGCAAGACCACGCTCGCCCGCGCGCTGATCCGGGCGTCGGCCGGCGACCCCGCGCTCGAGGTGCCGTCGCCCACCTACACGCTGCTGCAGGAATACGACGCCGGCGGCGTCCGCCTCGCGCATCTCGATCTCTGGCGGCTCGAAGGGCCCGAGGCGCTCGACGAGCTCGGCTGGGACGAGCTTCGCGCCGGCATCGTGCTGGTCGAATGGCCCGACCGGCTCGGCGCGCGGCGCCCCGCCGGCGCGCTCGCGGTCGGGCTCGACGTGTCGCCCGCCTCGGCCGGCGCCGACGAGGCCCGCCTCGCGCGTCTCGACGGTTGGCCCGCCGCGCGGCTCGCGCCGCTGCTGGCCGGCCGTGACGCCGAGATCCCCCGGGCGTGAGCGACGGGACCGCCCGCGCCCACGCGGGCTTCACCGATCGGACCGCCGGGCGCACCCTCGACCGGCGCGCCGCCGATCGGCGCACCCTCGACCGGTGCACCCTCGAACGGCGCACCCTCGACCCATCGCCCGGAGACCCGTCCCGCGTGACCGACCGCCGCCTGCCGTCCGCCCTCGTGCTCGCCGCCGGTCTCGGCACCCGCATGCGCCCGCTCACCGCCACGACCGCCAAGCCGCTGCTGGCACTCGAGGGCCGCACGCTGCTCGACCGCGCGCTCGACCGTCTCGCCGGGGCCGGGATCGGTCGCGTCGCGGTCAACGCGCATTGGCAGGCGGACGCGGTCGCCGCCCATCTCGCCGGCCGGACCGGCGGGCCCGAAACGGTGCTGCTGCGGGAAGACAGCCTGCGCGGCGCCGCCGGCACGATCGCGGACGCCCTCCGCCACGGCGTGCTGCCGCCGGACCGGCCGGTGCTGGTGGTCAACGGCGACAGCGTCTGGTTCGACGGGCCGGCGCAGGCGGTGCTCCGCCTCGCCGACGGCTTCGACCCGGCGCGAGCCGACGCCATGCTGCTGCTGGTCCGCACCGCCGCGATCCGCTCGGTGGTCGGGCGCGGCGACTTCATGCTCGACCCGATGGGCGGGCTCCGGCGTCCGGCGGCGACCGAGGTCGCGCCGTTCCTGTTCGGCGGCGTGCAGATCGCCTCGCCCGCCCTGTTCGCCGGCGCCGCCGAGCCGCCGGCGATGAACCTGCTCTGGGACCGGCTGATCGCGGCGGGGCGCCTGCAGGGCCTCGTCCATGACGGCGACTGGCTGCATCTCTCGACCCCGACCGACCTCGCCGAGGCCGAGGAGTTCCTCGCCGACCGCGTCGCCGGCAACGGCATCTGACCGGGCGCGCCGTGCCGCTCGCGCTGTTCACCGTCGCCCCCGAGCTGCCCTTCGCCGACACCGTCGCGCGGGCCTGGCTCGACGCCTGCGATCATGATCCGGTCCGCGCCGGCGACGGGCTGATCCTGCTGCCGACCCGCCGGTCGGCGCGCACGATGGCCGACGCGTTCATGCGTGCCGCGCCCGGGCCCGCGCTGCTGCTGCCGCGCCTCGCCGCGATCGGCGACGCCGAGGAGGCGACCCGCGCCCCGGTCGCGACCGGTCTCGCGCCGCTGCCGCCGCCGGTCGCGCCCGTCGAGCGCCTGGCCCTGCTGTCCCGCCTCGTGCTCGCCCGCGGCGGCCACGACGGCGCGCCGCGCACGCTCGACCGCGCCTGGCCGCTCGCCGCCGAGCTCGCCCGGCTGCTCGACGAGGCGGCGCGCGAGGGCGTGCCGCTCGGCGAGCGGCTGCGCGGGCTCGAGGTCGGCGCGCTCGCGTCGCACTGGGAGATCACGCTCGACTTCCTCCGCATCGTGACCGAGGCGTGGCCGGCGATCCTCGCCGAGCGCGGCGTGCTCGACGGTGCCGCGCGGCAGGCGCGCCTGCTGGAGGCGCTCGCCTCGCACTGGGGGGCGGTGCCGCCCGCGGTGCCGGTGTGGATCGCCGGCGTCAACGCGCTGGCGGCGCCCGAGGCGACGCTCGCGCGCACGGTCGCCGCGATGCCGGGCGGCCGCGTGCTGCTGCCGGGGCTCGATCAGGCGATCGACGACGCGGACTGGGAGGCGATCGAGGCGGTGCACCCGCAGGCCGGTCTGAAGGGCCTGCTCGGCCGCATCGGCGCGCGCCGCGACGAGGTGCGTCCGCTCGGAGACCCGGCGGACCCGTCGCGCCGCGGCCGCACGGCGTTCCTCCGCCGGGCGCTGCTGCCGGCCGAGGCGGTGGCGCGACGCTGGCGCGAAACCGCGGCCGCGAGCGACGGCGGCGCGCGCGACCCGGCGGTCGCGGCCCGGGCTCGCGACCCGGCGATCGCTGCCGCCGCGCGCGACCTTCCGGTCGAGCGGCAACGCGACCTGCCGGTCGACCGGCAACGCGACCTTTGGAGCGACGGGCAACGACGCGACCTGCCGCTCGACGATGCGGCATGCGACCTGTCGGTCGACGGCGTGAGCCTGCTCGTCGCCGCCGACGAGCAGGAGGAGGCGGTCGCGATCGCGCTCGTGCTGCGCGACGCGATCGAGGACGGCCGCACCGAGGCGTCGCTGGTCACTCCCGACCGCGCGCTCGCGCGACGCGTGTCGGCCGAGCTCGGCCGCTTCGGCATCCTCGCCGACGACAGCGCCGGCGAGGCGCTCGGCGACACGCCGCCCGCCGTGTTCCTGCGGCTGATTGCGGCCGTGCTCGCGGAAGGCTGGGCGCCGGCGACGCTGCTGGCGCTGCTCCGCCATCCGCTCGCCGCCTTCGGCACCGACCGCGCGTCGTGCCGACGCGCCGCCCGCGCGCTCGAGCTCGCCGCGCTGCGCGGCCCCCGTCTCCCGCCCGGGCCGGACGCCATCCGCCGCGCGCTCGACGCCCGCGCCGAGCGGCACGCCGCCGCGCGCGCCGAGAGAGAGGCAGTCTCCGAGGCCGGGCGACATGACCCGGCCCGCGCCGAGCGACATGACCCGGCCCGCGCCGAGCGGCAGGACCCGGCCGCGGCCGAACGGGGCGAGGCCGTCCCCGCCGCCTGCAACGTCGTCAGCCCCGACGCGCCGGGCACGGCGGACGGCGTCGCGGCGGACGGCGTCGCGGCGCACGACCGGCCTCGGCCGGGGCACCGCCGGCGCGCGGCACCGGCCGCGGCGCCGAGGCGCGCGCGCTGCTCGGCCGCGTCGAGGCGGCGCTGTCGCCGCTCGCCGCCCTGTTCGCGGCCGAGCGCGTGCCGCCCGCGATCCTGCTCGACGGGCTGATCGAGGCCGCCGAGCGCGCCGCCGGCACCGGTGCCGGCGACCGATCGGGCACCGGGCCCGGCACCCAGGGCGGCGCCGAGGCGCTCTGGTCGGGGGTCGAGGGCGACGCGCTGGCGTCCCTGCTCGCCGGCCTCCGCGACGCGATCGACGGCTTCGACCCGGAGCCGCCCGCCGGCCTGCCCGGCCTGCTCGACGCCGCGACCGCCGGGATCGCGGTGCACGGCACCCCCGCGCTCCGCGGCCGCGCCGCCGAAACCCTGCACGACCGCGTGACCATACGCGGCCTGCTCGAGGCGCGCGGCCAGACCGTCGACGTGCTCGTGCTCGGCGGCCTCGTCGAGACGGTCTGGCCCGGCACCGCCGATCCCGGCCCCTGGATGGGCCGGCAGATGCGGGCGGCGATCGGGCTGCCCTCGCCCGAGGAGCGGCTCGGCGGCGAGGCGCATGATTTCGCGACCCTGGTCGCGAGCGCGGGCCGGGTCGTGCTGGCGCGGAGCGAGCGGCGCGACCGCGCCCCGGCGGTGCCGTCGCGCTGGCTCGCGCGGATGGAGGCGAGCCTGCACGGCACCGGCCTCGCGCTGCCGCACCATCCGGCGGTCGAATGGAGCCGCAGCCTCGACCGTCCGGCCGGCCCGCCGCGCCCGGTGGCGCCGCCGGCGCCGCGGCCGCCGGTCGCGGCCCGCCCGCGCCACCTGTCGGTGACCGCGATCGGGACCTGGCAGCGCGATCCCTACGCGATCCACGCCCGCCACGTGCTCGGCCTCCGCGAACTGCCGGCGCTGGAGGAGGACGCCGACCACGCGCTGTTCGGAACGGTCGTCCATGCCGGCCTCGCGGACGCCCGCCGCGCCGGCCGGCGCGACGCCGCCGGCCTCGCGGCGGCGCTCTGCGCGGCGCTCGACGCCGAGGCGGTGCGGCCCGGTCTCGCCGCCTGGTGGCGGCCGCGCCTCGTCCGCATCGCCGACTTCGTCGCCGCCGAAGACGCCGCCCGTCCCGAGCCTGCGGCGATCGCGCTCGAGATCGACGGCGCGGTCGTGCTCGACGGCCCGGCCGGCGCGTTCCGCCTCACCGGCCGGGCCGACCGCCTCGAGCGCGACGCGGCGGGCGGGATCACCGTGCTCGACTACAAGACCGGCGCCCCGCCTTCGAAACAGGACGTGCTCGACGGCTGGGCGGCGCAGTTGCCGCTCGAAGCGGCGATGGCGCGGCGCGGCGGCTTCGGCGACGCCTTCGCGGGCGGCGCGGTCGCCGCTCTCGTGCATTGGAAGCTCTCGGGCGGCGCCGAGCCGGGCAGGGTGTTCGCCGTCAAGCCGGCCGATGCCGCCGCCGCGGCCGAGGCCGCCTGGGCCGGCCTCCGCGACCTGATCGCCGCCTACGACGACCCCGCGACGCCCTATCTGGCGCAGCCGCATCCCGGCCGCGCGCCGCGCTTCTCGGCCTATGCCGCGCTCGCGCGCGTCGGCGAATGGCGGCTCGACGCCGGCGCCGACGACGCGGAGGGTGAGGCCTGATGGACACGCATCCCGCCGACCCGGTCGCCGAGGCCGGCCGGTTGCAGGGGATCGCGTCCGATCCCGCGCACTCGGCCTTCGTGTCGGCGTCGGCCGGCTCGGGCAAGACCAAGCTGCTGATCGACCGGCTGCTGCGCCTGATGCTGCCGGGCGACGACCGCCCGGCGACGCCGCCCGACCGCATCCTCTGCCTCACCTTCACCAAGGCCGCCGCCGCCGAGATGGCGATCCGGCTGCGGCGGAAGCTCGGCGACTGGGTGGCGCGCGACGACGCCGCGCTCGACCGCGAGCTCGCGGGCCTCGCCCTGCCGCCGACCGCGGCGACCCGCGACGCCGCGCGGGCGCTGTTCGCGCGCGTGCTCGACATGCCGGGCGGTCTTCGGATCGGCACCATCCACGCCTTCTGCGAGCAGCTGCTGCGCCGCTTCCCGCTGGAAGCGCGGATCTCGCCGCATTTCCGGCTGGTCGAGGACACCGACGCGCGGTCCGCCCTCGGGCTCGCCCGCGAGGCGGCGTTCGCGCGCGCCGAGCTCGACGGCGCCGTCGGCCGCGTCGCGACGCTGGCCACCTCGGCCAAGCACGCGGAGCTGACCGACACCCTCGCCGAAGCCGCCGACCGGCTGCGCGGCGCCGCCGGGCTCGGGGCGGCCGGGCTCGGGGCGGCCGCGTTCGCGTCGTCGCTCCGCGCAGCACTCGGTCTCGATCCCGGCGACGAGGCGTCGCTGCTCGCGCGCGCCGTCGCCGGCATCGACGAGGCGCGGCTCGGCGCGGCGCTCGGCCTGATGGAAACCGCGGGCACGGAGCCGAACCGCAAGACCGCCTCGGCCTTTCGCGTCTGGCTGGCGCGCGACGCGACCGCGCGCGTCGCGCGCTGGTACGAGTGGGTGGCGGCCCATCTTACGAAGGAGGGCACGCCGCGCTCGATCGTGGCGGCGGGAAAGCGGTTCGCGACCGCCCATCCGGAGGTGCCCGAAGCCTTCGCCGCCGAGGCGGCCCGCGTCCTCGCGGTCGAGGACGCGCGCGCCGGCCTCGACCTGGTCGAGGCGACCGTCGCCCTGCTCACCCTGGCCGCGCCGGCGCTCGCCGCCTACGCCGCCGACAAGGAACGCCTCGGCCTGGTCGACTTCGCCGACCTGATCCGCCGCACCTCCCATCTGCTCGACGACCCCGGCGTCGCCTGGGTGCTGTTCAAGCTCGACGGCGGCCTCGACCACCTGCTGCTCGACGAGGTGCAGGACACCTCGTCGGTGCAGTGGCGGATCGCCGGCAAGCTCACCGAGGAGTTCTTCGCAGGCGAAAGCGCCGCCGAGGCCGGCGGGCGCGCCGGCCGCACGGTCTTCGCGGTCGGCGACTTCAAGCAGTCGATCTTCTCGTTCCAGGGCGCCGATCCGGAGGCCTTCCACCGCTGGCGCGGCACGTTCCGCGACCGCGCGCGCGGCGCCGGCGCGGGCTTCGCCGAGCCCGAACTCGCGACCTCGTTCCGCTCGTCGGCGCCCGTGCTCGACTTCGTCGACCGCGTGTTCGCCCACCCCGAGGCCGCCGACGGCGTCGCCGAACCGACCGCGACGTGCCCCGCCACCACAGCAGCCGCCCGCACGTGCCGGGTCGCGTCGAGGTCTGGCCGCTCGCCCGCGCCGCGCCGGACGACGGGGCGGACCACGAGGCGCCCTGGACGCCGGCGCGGCGCAACCGCACCGGCATCACCGGGCCGCAGCGCCTCGCCGACGCCCTCGCGCGCCGCATCCGCCGCGACATCGAGGCGGGCGTGATCCGCGCCGGCGACGTGCTGGTGCTGGTCAGGCGGCGCGGCGCCTTCGCCCGCCTGCTGGTGCGCGCGCTCAAGGGCCACGACGTGCCGGTCGCCGGCCTCGACCGCATGGTGCTGACCGAGCAGCCGGCGGTGGTCGACCTGCTCGCCTTCTGCGACGCCGTGCTGCTGCCGGACGACGACCTCGCGCTCGCGACCGTGCTGACCAGCCCGCTCGGCGCGACCGACGACGACGGCCTGATGGCGCTGGCGCTCGGCCGCGGCGCACGCGGGCTTTGGGACACGCTCCGCCTGCGTGCGGCCGAGCGGGACGACTGGGCCCGCTCTCTCGCGCTGCTCGAACGGCTGCGCGCGCGGGCCGACTGGTGCAGCCCGCACCAGTTCCTCGTCGAGCTGCTCGCCGTCGAGGGCGGCCGCGCCCGCCTGCTCGCCCGCCTCGGGCCGGAAGCCGGCGAGGCGATCGACGAGCTGCTCGCCTCCTCGATCGCCTACGCGGGGAGCCACGTCCCCTCGCTCGGCGGCTTCGTCCACTGGCTCCGCCGCTCGGGCGCCGAGGTCAAGCGCGAAACCCCGGAAAGCGCCGACGAGGTGCGGCTGATGACCGTGCACGGCGCCAAGGGGCTGGAAGGCCGCCTCGTGATCATCGCCGACACGACCGCGCTGCCGCAGGACGGCGGCCCGATCTACTGGACCGACGGACCCGAGGAGCTGCCGGTCTGGGTGCCGAACAAGGCGTATCGCACCGGCGCCACCCGGTCGTTGCAGGAGCGATCGCGCGCGCGCGCGCTCGCCGAACACAACCGCCTGCTCTACGTGGCGCTCACCCGCGCCCGCGACGGGCTGATCGTCTGCGGCTGGGCGCCGGCCCGCGCCGCGGTCGACCCGAGGAGCTGGTACGCGCATTGCCGGCTGGCGATCGACACCGAAGGGATTGAGGCGTCGCGCCCGCTCGAGGACGCGCTGTTCGCCGATCGATCGTGCTGGGACGGCGAAGGACGCGTGCTCGGCGGCGCGCTCGCCCCCGCGGCGGCGGGGGCCGCCGTGCTGCGGGCACCGGCACCGGTGCCGGACCGCCTGCGCCGGCCCGCGCCGGCACCGCCCGGCGCGGCCGGACGCCGGACGCTCGCGCCGTCGCGTCCCGAGAACGCCCATCTCGGCCCGCCGCCCGCCTCGTCGCCGCGTCGCCTCGCGGCATCCGGCGCCGCCCGGGCGGCGGCGCGCCGGCGCGGCGACGCGATCCACGCGCTGCTCCAGCACCTCCCGGCGCTGCCGCCCGAACGTCGCCGGCCGGACGGCGCCGCGATGGCCGCGTCGCTGCTGCCCGGAACCGCGCCGGCCGACCGCGCCGCGCTGCTCGACGAGGCGCTCGCGGTGATCGCCCACCCGGCGCTCGCCTCGGTGTTCGGCACCGGAGGCCGCCCCGAGCAGCGCGTCGCGGGCCTCGTCGCCGGGCTCGTCATCGACGGCGTGGTCGACCGCATGGCGATCGGGCCGGACGCGATCGACCTCGTCGACTTCAAGAGCGGCCGCGCCGCACCGGACGGTCCGGCGGGCGTGCCGGTCTTCTACCTCCGCCAGATGGCGGCCTATCGCGCGGTGCTGCAGGCGCTGCTGCCCGGCCGGCCGGTCCGCTGCGCCCTGGTGTGGACGGCGGACGCGTCCGTGCTAGTGCTTCCCCCCGACATCCTCGACCGCCATGCGCCGGGTGTCGGCGCGGTGCCGCCCCGGCCGGGGCCTGCCGGGCCGGACCGGTCGTCTTGAGTGCCGGCGCCGGTCGCGCCATCTGCCAGCCCTTCACCCACGCTGACCGCCACCCACGCTGACCGCCACTTACGGAGTTGCCATCATGAGCGAGAACACGGTCGCTGTGACCGACGACAGTTTCGACGGCACGGTGCTGCAGTCGAGCGGTCCCGTCCTGGTCGATTTCTGGGCGGAGTGGTGCGGCCCCTGCAAGATGATCGCGCCCGCGCTCGAGGAGATCGGCGCCGAGTTCAAGGGCCAGCTCACGGTCGCCAAGGTGAACATCGACGAGAACCCGGCCACCCCGAACAACTACGCCGTCCGCGGCATCCCGACGCTGATCCTGTTCAAGGACGGCAAGCCCGCCGCGACGCAGGTCGGCGCGATGCCGAAGAGCCAGCTCAAGGCCTGGGTCGCCTCCTCGCTCGGCGCCGGCAGCGCGCCCGCGGACATCTGAACGCCGTGCGAGTCCCCGAAACCGGCCGGTTCCGCCGCGACCGGCGCACCCGCATCGTCGCCACCATCGGGCCGGGCTCGTCCTCGCCCGAGATGGTCGAGCGGCTGTTCGTCGCCGGCGTCGACGTGTTCCGGCTGAACTTCTCGCACGGCTCGCACGCCGACCACGCGACCAGCCTCAATTCGATCCGCGGTCTCGAGGAGCAGGTCGGCCGCCCGATCTGCGTGCTCGCCGACCTGCAGGGCCCGAAGCTCCGGGTCGGCACCTTCGCCGCCGGCCACGTGATGCTCGAGCACGGCGCGAAGCTGCGGCTCGACCTCGACGAGACGCCGGGCGACCAGCATCGCGTGCGCCTGCCGCATCCCGAGATCATCGACGCCGCCCGCGAGGGTTCGACGCTGCTGCTCGACGACGGCAAGCTCAGCCTCCGCGTCGTCGGCCGCGGCGCCGAATATCTCGACACCGAGGTGGTGGTCGGCGGCCGGCTGTCGGACCGCAAGGGCGTGAACGTCCCCGACGTGATGCTGCCGATCCCGGCGCTCACCACGAAGGACCGCCGCGACCTCGCCTTCGCCCTGCACCAGGGCGCCGACATCGTCGCGCTGTCCTTCGTCCAGCGTCCCGAGGACCTCGAGGAGGCGCGCGCGCTGGTCGGCAACAAGGCCTGGATCCTGTCCAAGATCGAGAAGCCGCAGGCGCTCGACACGCTCGACCGCATCATCGAGCTGTCCGACGCGGTGATGGTGGCGCGCGGCGATCTCGGCGTCGAACTGCCGGCCGAGGACGTGCCGATCGTGCAGAAGCGCATCGTGCGCATGGCCCGCCAGCGCGGCCGCCCCGTCGTGGTCGCGACGCAGATGCTGGAATCGATGATCGCCAGCCCGACGCCGACCCGCGCCGAGGCCGGCGACGTCGCGACCGCGGTGTTCGACGGCGGCGACGCGGTGATGCTCTCGGCCGAGACCGCGGTCGGCAAATACCCGACCGAGGCGGTCGGCATCATGGACCGCATCATCCGCCGCGTGGAGCACGACGAGAGCTGGTCCGCCCAGCTCGACCTCACCCGCCCGGCGCCCGAGCGCGGCGTGATCTCGGACGGCATCGCCGCCGCCGCCGAGCAGGTGGCGCGCACCGTCGATGCCGCCGCGATCGTCGCCTACACGCTGTCCGGCAAGTCGGCGCTGCGGATCGCCCGCGAGCGCCCGGAGACGCCGATCCTCGGGCTCGCCGGCAACATCGAGGCGGCCCGCCGCATGGGCGTCGTCTGGGGCATCCACGCCCAGGCCGAGAACCAGTCGAACCAGTCGGCGACGATGGGCGACGTGGTCCGCCGCGCCATCATCGTCGCCCGCAGCTCCGGCCTCGCCCGCTCGGGCGACCGCATCGTCGTCGTCGCCGGCGTCCCGTTCGGCACCGCCGGCACCACCAACTCGCTCCGCGTCGCGATCGTCGACTGAGCGCGGAAACGCGGCCGGACGTTTGGCCGATGAAGCTCTACGGCACGCACACCTCCGGCAATTGCTGGAAGGTCGCGTCGATCCTCGGCCTGACCGGCCATGCCTTCGAGTGGGTCCACACCGACCCCAACGCCGGCGACACCGGCACGCCCGCGTTCCGCGCCATCAACCCGCTCGGCAAGGTGCCGGCCCTCGTGCTCGACGACGGCACCGTGCTCACGGAAAGCAACGCCATCCTGCTGCATGTGGGCGAGGGCACCGACTGGCTGCCGCCGCCCGGCCTCGCCCGCACGCGCGTCCACGAATGGCTGTTCTTCGAGCAGTACAGCCACGAACCGGCGATCGCGGTCGCGCGCAACATCGTCGCCTGGCGACGGGACGCGGCGCGCCACCGGGACCGGCTCGCCGAGTGCGCGACGAAGGGCGCGCTCGCGCTCGACATCATGGAGCGGCGGCTCGCCGCGCATCGGTGGCTGGTCGGCGACGCGCGGACGGTCGCCGACCTCGCGCTGTTCGCCTACACCCACCGCGCCGACGAGGGCGGCTTCGCGCTCGAGCGCTGGCCGGGCGTGCAGGCGTGGATCGCGCGCCTCGCCTCCCTGCCGGGCGTGACGACGATCAGGCGCCCGGAGGGTTGGCCGGCCGATCTCCCCTGAACTAGAGCAACATGAGGCAAGTTGCTCTATCGAGGTCCTCCCCGCCGAGGGAGCGGCCGCGGAAAGGATCGATGCGGCTCCTGCCTCGGTCGCGTCGGGCGGGAGATCGGGTGCCATGTTCGCGACCGTGCTGCCGCTGTTCGGCCTGATCGCGGCCGGCTTCGTCGCGGGCAGGCTCGGCGTGTTCGGCCCGGCGGCCGCCGACAGCCTCAACCGCTTCACCGTCTATCTCGCGCTGCCGGCGCTGCTGTTCGACGGCAGCATCCATCTCGGCGGCGCCCTCGTCGCCGACGCCCGCTTCGTCCTCTGCTTCGCCGCCGTGCTGCTCGCGACCTATGCCGCGTCCCTCCTGCTCGCCGGACGCCGGCACCGGCTCGCCGACCGCGGCATCGAGGCGCTCGCGAGCGCCTACCCGAACACCGGCTTCATGGGCATCCCGCTCGCGACCGGCCTGCTCGGACCGGGCGCGCTGTCGCCCGCGATCCTCGCCGCCCTGCTCACCGTCTGCGCGCTGTTCGCGGTCGCGATCGCGACCGTCGAGCTCGACGGGCCCGATCCGCGCCCGGAAGCGGTCGCCCGCCGCGTGCTGCGCGCGCTCGCCACCAACCCGATCGTCGTGGCACCGCTCGCGGGCCTGCTCTGGGCCGCGCTCCGCCTGCCATGGCCGGCGCCGTTCGCCCGCTTCACCGCCCTGCTCGGCGACGCGACCACGCCCTGCGCCCTGGTCACCATCGGCCTGTTCCTCGCCGCGACGGCGTCGCGCGTGCGGCTCGACGCGACGCTCGCGCGCGTGCTCGCGCTCAAGCTCGTGGCGCAGCCCGCGCTCGCCTTCGGCCTCGCCGTCCTGTTCCACCTGTCGCGCCTGCAGGTCGCCGCGACCGTGCTGCTGGCGGCGCTGCCGATCGGCACCGGACCCTTCATGCTGGCCAAGCTCTACGATCGGGAAGCGGCCGAGACCGGCCGCGCCGTGCTGTTCTCGACCGTGCTCTCGTTCGCGACGGTCCCGCTGCTGGCCTCGCTCCTGACCCGCCCGTAGCGGGTCCTCGGCTGGCGCGGCGGGACGAGGCTGCGTCACGGCCGTCGGAGCGGGGCCTGTCCGGGTGTCGCGCCCGCGTCGCGCCCGTGGCCGGGCCAAACGGGCTCTGACGAGGGCTCACCCACCGGCGCCCGGGAACGCGCCTGCGAGCGGCTCGAACTCCACGCGCAGCAGCTTCGCCGGACGGCGGACCCCGTCCGGCGGCGGTGATGCCGTGCCGCCATCGGCGAGGAAAAATGCACGGCGGCCATAGTCGCCCGGCCCGCGTCCCCAGGCGCCGGCGGACGGGCCGATCAGGTCGTAGGTGAACGGTTCCCCCGCGACCGACTGGGTGAAGCCGCTGTTCAGGCCGGGATCCATCGACACGATGTCGATCGTGTTCTGCCGATGGGTCGTGAGGTAGATGACGCCGGCGTCCTCGTCGATGCAGAAATCGTCGCCCATCCTGCCCGCGACGACGAACTCGGGCTCGCCCGCCGGCTCGAGCGTCGCCGGGTTCACCGGCACGCGCATGAACAGCTTGTTGGCCGTCGCACTGTAGTACAGGTATCGGCTTCGGGCCGCGTAATGCACGCCGTTCACACCGGGCTGCTCGGGTTTCAGCTTGCCCGGGTAATAGTCCATGCTCGGATGCTTCATCCAGATCCGGGCCCGCGGTTCGCCCTGCAGGTCGACGCGCCAGATCAGTCCGGCGAAACAATCCGCCACGAGAATGACGCCCGGTGCGAACAGGCAGATGCCGTTCGGGCCGCGGGCGGCGTTCGGAAACTCGAACGCCAGTTGCGGCTCGATCGGCGTGCCAGGGGACCAGTTCCTGAAGTCGAACCGGTGCAGGTAGGCTTCGTGCGTCGTGTACAGGTTGGTCGAACACACGAGGACGACGTCCGGCTCCACTTCCACGATGCCGACCGTCGGCTGCCCGAACGTGTGCAGCCGCACCGGCTCGACCGGAACATGGTGGTCGGAAGGCGGCACGTACCAGAGTTCGTGGTGGTTGACCTCGGTGACGAGCACCGAGCCGTCCCCTCGGACCACGAGGTTCTCGAGGAAGTAGCCGGGCGGGAACTCGGCGACCGTGGCGATGCGCGCCTGAGGCGCCTGGTTGTGCGACATGGAGTTTCTCCAGACATGCGCGTTCCGGCGGGATCGTTCCGGCGCGCGGCGTTTCCTCGCCTCGCTCTATCCACTAAGTTTCTGCGTCGGCGCCGGGACCTCGAACGTGTTGAGCAGCAGGGCGACCGTGTCGTAGCAGCCGGCCAGGAACAGCAGGTCGACCAAACCCTGCGGCCCGAACACCGCGTGCGCCTCGCCGTAGAGCGCATCGCCCACCCTCCGGTTGGCCGTGATCTCGCGGGCGAACTTCTGTGCAAGCTGCTCTTCGGGGCTGAGCTCGGCGCATGGCTCGCCGTTCACCAGCGCGGCGATGGCGGCGTCCGGCAGCCCCGCCTGCCGCGCGACCGCGGCGTGTGCGTAACGTTCGTAGTCGCAGCCCCACACGGCTCCGACCGTGAGGATCACGACCTGGCGCATCCGCTCGTCGAGCGTCGTGTGCTTCTGTTCGGCGGCCTGCAAGGCGAGGAACGCCGAACCGATCGCCGGGCTGTGCAGGATGCTGTTGAAGGGCCCGATCAGCCTGCCGTCGTCGGTCTTGCTTTCGAAACCGGCGGCGTCTGCCCACGGCACCATCGTCGTGTCCACGAGGTCGTAGGTTCGTTTCTGGGTGGGCGTCAGTTCGGACGGCCGCAGCAGCCTGATCCGTCCGCCGAGCGCGTCGGTGTCGTCCATCGTCAAGCTCCCGCCTACTGGTCCAATCCGACCGCGTTCGAAGGAACGTCGAACGCCATGAGCGTGAGCGAGACGGCGGTGAACCAGCCCATCAGCACCGTCACGTCGACGATCCCGGCATCGCCCAGCAAGGCCTTCGCACGCCGGTAAAGGCCGCCGGGCACCACGCGCGGCTGCGCCAAGGTCATGGCGAGTTGATAGACGACCTGCTCGCGCGGATCCGGGAATGACGTCGGCAGGCCGGCGATCAGCGCCTCCACCTTTTCCGGCGGCAGGTGACCGGCGTCCTCGCCGATCTTCTCGTGCTCGTAATTGCCGTAGGCCGCCAGCCAACGGCCGTTGATGACGTTCGTGACGATCTCGATCTCCGCCTTGGTCAGCGTCGACTGGGTCTGGTAATACTTGCCTGTCGGCACGATGGTCTTCGAGAGCGTCGGGTTGGAGAGCCAGATCTTGTGCGGACCGGGGACTTGGCCGCGCAACGCCCGCGTGAATTCGTAGGCGCCCCTCATCTCCGCGGACATGTCCGCGACCGGCGTTTCGACGAACCGCCCGAACGTTCCGAAATCAGGATTGTCGGTCACGATGGCGAACTCCTTCAGGAAGGGATGAGTGCGATTGTGGAAGTTCTCGTCCGACCCTGTTCAGGCCTGGAAGAACTGGCGGAAACGGGAGATGACGAGTTCGGGCTGTTCCTCCGGGATCAGGTGGCCACACGGGAGAGCTTCGCCGACGACCGGCCCGTCGGCCTTCGGCCGCCACGTGGCGAGCACGTCCCACAACTGGCCGACCGTCCCTTCCGCACCCCAGAGAGCCAGCAGCGGCGCGCGGATCTTGTGCCCAGCCGCGTCGTCGGCCCGGTCCATGTCGAGATCGATGCCCGCCGCAGCCCGGTAGTCCTCGCAGACCGCACGGATCGTCCCTCGGCAGCAATACGTGCGGAGATACTCCGCCATCGCGTCCGGCGTCACCGCACCAGGCGTCTTGCCCTGCACGACGAGGTGATCGCGAAGATAGAAGCCGGGATCCAGGCCGATCAGGTGTTCCGGCATCGGTGCGGGCTGGATCTGCAAGAACCACCACACGTAGCGGGTCGCGAATTCCTTGTCGGTGCCGTCGTACATCGTCAGCGTCGGCGCGATATCCAGGACGGCGGCCTTCTGCACGGCCCCGGGGTGATCGAGGCAAAGGCGATGCACCACACGGCCGCCACGGTCATGGCCGGCGACCATGAAGGACGACTGGCCGAACTGGCGCATGATCTCGACCATGTCCTGCGCCATCGCGCGAAACGAGTAGTTGCTGCTCCGCGGGCTATAGTCCGGCTTGGAGGAGTCGCCGTAGCCGCGCAGGTCGGGAACAACGACCTGGTATCCGGCGTCCACCAGAGCTGATGCGACCTTGTGCCAGGTGACGTGGGTCTCGGGGTGCCCGTGGATCAGGAGCAGCGGCTGACCTTCACCTTTGCTCAGCGCGTGGATGCTCGCACCGCTGGTCTGGATCATGTGCGAGCGGAAGCCGGGGAACAGCGTCTCGCTCACGCCAGCCGGCTGTCGCGGCGGCATGTCGGGCAGGGCCGCGCCGGCTGCGGGTGCCGGCCTCGGGCTTGGCAGCTCGCGCGCCAGATTGTCCGGCGTCGGCGCAGGCGACCCCTGCGCCCGCGCCCCGCGTGTCAAAGCCGCCCCAAGCGCCGCGATCCCAAACGAGCCGGTCGTTCGCCGCCCGATCCCAGATATCATGATCGTGACTCTTGAGACGTGTCAGGGAGGAGTTGAAGCCGGCAACGAATTCCGGCTCGGCTGGTTTCCGTTGTTCGAGCCGCAACCCGGGGGTTATGGCCGCGAGCGATCCGATCCTAAGCATCGTCTCGACGGCTTCATCGGCCGAACGCGAGGAACTGAGACAGGCCGGATCGGACCGAGTTCGTCCCGCAACCGCCGCGCCGCCCGATGCACGGGTGCCGCCCGCCCGCCCGATCCGGGCGCCGGCCGGATGCGGGCGACGCGTCCGCCCCCCGCACGATCAGACCAGCAGCCGGCCTTCCGACATCATCACGCAACCACCGCCGACCGACGCCCTGATGCCGTCCGACGCGCGGCGTGCCTCGACGTCGATCCGGCTCGGACGCCCGATCGCGTCCCCCTGCCGCACCGTGAGCGCGCGGGACGCGCGCCCCGGCTCGGCGAGCGACAGCAGCAGCGCCCCGAGCGCCGCCGCCGCACTGCCGGTCGCGGGATCCTCCGGAATGCCGTCGCCCGGCGCGAACAGCCGCGCCGTCGCGCGTGCCTTGCCGTCGGCGCCGTCCGCCTCGAGCGCGTAGACATAGATCGACGCGAAGCCGGTGCCGGTCGCCTCGCCGAGCCGCGCGCAGGCGGCGGCGTCCGGCGCCGCCCGCGCCAGCGCCTCGGGTGTCACCCGGGCGATCGCGAACACCGTGCCGACGGAGGCGAGCAGCGGCGGATGCCCGGCCGCGTCGATGTCGGCCGCCGCGAGCGAGCCCGCCGCGGCCGCGAGCACCGCGTCGATGTCGCCGCCGCGAACGAGCGGGCAGGGCGCCTCGATCGTCGCGCCCGTCGCGGTCCCGTCGGCGTCGCGCGCGAGACGCGCCGCGACCACGCCCGCCTGCTGCTCGAAGCGCAGCGCGTCGCCCGCGGTCTTGCCGAGCCGTGCCAGCACGAACGCGGTGCCGACGCTCGGATGGCCCGCGAACGGCAGTTCCGAGCGCGGCGTGAAGATCCGCACCCGCGCCGTGTGCTCCGCCCGCGCGGGCGCGAACACGAAGGCGGTCTCGCTCAGGTTGAACTCGGCCGCGATGCGCTGCATCCCCGCCGCGTCGAGCCCGTCGGCCTCCGGCAGCACGGCGAGGGGGTTGCCGCCGAACGCCCGGTCGGTGAACACGTCGACGGTCACGAACCGGCGCCCGAGCGTCATCGCCCCGCGCTGCCCCGCTTGGCCCCCGTGTCCAGCACCAGCAGCCGCGCCGCCCGGCCCTGCGACAGCAGCACGAGCGCGTTCTGGCGGAACCGCCGCCCCAGCGCCGCCAGCGCGCGCGGATCGCCGCACACCAGCAGCCCGCCCTCGCGCCAGGCGCCGAGCCGGCCTTCCGCCGGCCGCGTCCGGTGCCGGCGGACCACTTGGGCGAGGCGCCGCGTCGTCCGGTTGTTCCAGCCCTCCGGCATCGGGCGGCTGCGCGGGTTCGCGGCCGTGATCAGCACGGCCGACCGCGCGTTCATCCGCCGCAGCAGCGCGTCGGTGTCGTCCGACCGCCGCCCGACCGCCACGTGCACGAGCCCGTCGACGACATAGTCGGTGCGCCGATAAAGCAGCAGCAGGCGCGGCGACACGCTCACCAGGTTTCCCGCTCCGGCGTCTCGTCCCATTCCACGTTGCGGTGCACGTAGACCGACATCAACAGGCCGAACCCGAACATCACCGTCAGCATCGCCGACCCGCCATAGGACACCAGCGGCAGCGGCACGCCGCCGACCGGGATCGCGCCCATCACCATCGCGAGGTTGACGAAGCAGTAGAGCGAGAAATTGACCGAGATCCCGAGCGCGAGCAGCCGGCCGAAGCGGTTCCGCGACCGGATCGCCATCAGCATGCCGCCGACGATCAGCAGCAGCAGCAGCGCCATCACCGCGAGACCGCCCACCAGGCCGAACTCCTCGGCGATCGTCGTGAAGATGAAGTCGGTCTGCTTCTCCGGCAGGAAATCGAGCTGGCTCTGCGTGCCCTGCAGGAAGCCGCGGCCCCACATGCCGCCCGAGCCGAGCGCGATCTTCGACTGGATGATGTTGTAGCCGGCGCCCAGCGGGTCGCTTTCCGGATGCAGGAAGGTGGTGATCCGCGCGCGCTGGTAGTCGTGCAGATGCGCGTAGGCGAAGGTCGCGCCGAACGGCAGCGGGATCGCCACCAGCGCCACCTGCCACAGCCGGATGCCGGCGGCGAAGATCACCGCCGCGCCGACCAGCGCGATGATCACCGCGGTGCCGAGATTGGGCTCCTTCAGCACCAGTCCGACCGGGATCAGCACCAGGATCACCGGCGGGATCAGGAACAGCGGATTGCCCATCCGCTCCCAGCTCGCGCGGCGGAAATACCGCGCCAGCACCAGCACCAGCGCCACCTTGGCGAGCTCCGACGGCTGCATCTGCACGCCGGCCAGGTCGAGCCAGCGCTCCGCGCCCTTGCCGACATGGCCCATCTTCAGCACGAGGCCGAGCAGCGCGATCGACACCGCATACAGCGGCCAGGCGAGACGCGCGACGATCCGGATGTCGGTGAACGCGAGCGCCAGCATCATGAAGCAGCCGATCGCGAACCGCAGGCTTTGCGGCCCCGCATAGGGCCTGGGCGAGCCGCCCGCCGCCGAATAGAGCGCCGCATACCCGACGCCGCCGAGCAGCACGATCAACAGCACGTAAAGCCAGCTCACGCGGAACAGCTTCCGCATCAGCCCGAACGACGGCTCCGGCCGCAACAGGCGCTTGTCGGTGATCAAATACCCGGGTCTTTCCAGGGCTCTGCCCTGGACCCGCCAAGGGCCCGAGGCCCTTGGATCCCAGGAGTTAAGGAAAACCCCGGGCCCCGGTGCGTCGGGCATCGATGGTGTGGCCCGGGGTTTTCCTTCACTGATGGATTGTCAAGGCCGCCGCCTTGACCGGGGTCCAGGGGCAGAGCCCCTGGTGACTCTGGGCACTCGCTCACGGCAGCACCGGCGTGGTCGCGGGCGTGATCTCGGCGACCGTTTGTGGCGGTGCCTCGCGGCGCTCGGACGGGTCGCGGGTGAGCGTGTCGGTCATGATGTCGCGGGCCAGCGGGGCGGCGATGTCGGCGCCGGCGTTGCCGTGCTCGATCACCAGCGCCACCGCGTAACGCGGCGCGTCGTAGGGCGCGTAGCAGATGAACAGCGCGTGCGGGCGGAATTTCCACGGCAGCGTCAACGAGTTGAAATGGCCGAACTCGCGCGCCCAGCGCGACACCCGGCGGACCTGCGCCGAGCCGGTCTTGCCCGCCATGGTGATGCCCGGGAGTGCGAGCCGCGCCTTCGGCGCGGTGCCGCCCGGCTCGTTGACCACGCCCCACATGCCGGCGCGGACCGCGTGCAGCTGCTCGTCCGGCAGTCCCATCGACGGCCAGTCGTCCGGACCGGCGCCGGGCTGCAGCGTGCCGCCGATCGTGCGGGTGAGATGCGGTTCGACCGCGCGCCCGGTCGCGACCCGCGCGCAGTAGGTCGCGAGCGAGAGCGGCGTCACCTCGACGAAGCCCTGGCCGATGCCCGCGTTGATCGTGTCGCCGCCGTTCCAGTGATGCCCGTGCGCGCGCCGCCAGCTCGGCGTCGGGATCACGCCCGCCTTCACGTGCGGCAGCTCGACCGGCAGCGCGACGCCGAGGCCGAGCGCGTGGCCGGTCATCGCGATCGGGTCCATGCCGGTGCGGCGTGCCGTCTCGTAGAAGAAGACGTCGCAGGAGTATTTCAGCCCGCCATGGAGGTCGAGCGAGCCGTGGCCGCCCTTCTTCCAGCAGTGGAAGCGGATGCCGCCGATGTCGATGTAGCCGGGACAGTTGATGCGGTCGGTCGGTGCCAGCGTGCCGGCCTGCATCGCCGACAGCGCCACCGCCGGCTTGAAGGTCGAGCCGGGCGGGTAGAGTCCCGCCACCGCCTTGTTGATCAGCGGCCTGGTTTCCTGGTTGGCCGGCGAGTTCCACTCGGCCCATTGCGCCTGGCTGACGCCGGCGTCGAACAGGCTCGGATCGAAGGACGGGTTGCTGACCATCGCCAGCACCTCGCCGTTGCGGCAATCCATCACCACCGCGGACGCGCTGGCGTCGGCGAGGCGGTTCTCGACCGCGAGCTGCAGTCCGCTGTCGATGGTGAGCCCGACCTCGTCGCCCTGCGCGCCCTCGTGGCGGTCGAGCTCGCGGATCACCCTGCCGGCGGCGTTGACCTCCATCGCGACCGACCCCGGATCGCCGCGCAGCCTGTCGTCGCGCGTCCGCTCGATCCCGGCGCGCCCGACCCGCATGCCCGGGATCGCCAGCATCGGCGCGTCGCGCTCGTCGGTGTCGTTCGGCGGCGCCACGTAGCCCACCACGTGCGCGAGATGGTCCGACAGCGGGTAGACGCGCGTCGTCCCGACATCGATCAGCACGCCCGGCAGGTCGGGCGCGTTCACCTCGATCCGCGCCATGTCGTCCCAGCTCAGGAAGCCGCGCAGCTCGACCGGGATGAAGCGGCGGCTGTGATGCACCTCGCGGGTGATGCGGGCGCGTTCGCGCTCGTCGAGCGGGATGATCGCCGAGAAGCGGTCGAGCGTTCGCGGCAGGTCGCCCGCCTCCTCGGGCAACAGCAGGGCGCGCCAGTTCAGCTTGTTGCCGGCGAGCACCACGCCGAACCGGTCGACCACGCGGCCGCGCGGCGGCGCCAGCAGCCGCGTGCTGATCCGGTTGTCGTCGGCGAGCGTCCGGTAGCGCGCGCCGTCCGTCACCTGCAGCCCGTAGAGCCGCCAGCCGAGGCCGCCGAGGATCGCGGTCTGGCCGGCCAGGATGAACAGCGCGCGGCGGGTGAAGACGCCGACCCGCCTGTCGTCCAGCCGGATCGGCGCGACCGTGCGGCCGCTGCGTCGCCTGCGATGCCGTCTCAGCATGCCGCCCGGTTCACGCCCGTTCCGGGGCGGCGAGCCCGCGATGCAGCCCGATCAGCGCCGCCGCGACCAACGGGTAGAGACCCGCGGCGAGGCCGAACGAGAACAACGCCGGCAGCGGCGGCAGCACGCGGAGATCGAGCGAGGCGGTGAGCGCCCACAGCGCCGCCTCGGCCGCCGCGGCGAGGCCGACGAAGGCGAGCCAGATCGTGAGCAGCCCCTGCCGCAGCAGCGCGACGCGGAGCCGGATCGCGACGCCGCCGAGCGCCAGCAGCACCAGCGCGGTGATGCCGGGCGGCTCCGGCCCGAGCAGGTCGGCGAGCAGGCCGAGCACGAAGGCGGCGCTCGGCGGCATCGAACCCGGGCGGTAGATCGACCAGAAATACACCGAGATCAGCAGCACCGCGTCGCGGAGCTCCGGCTGTCCCGCGATCCCGAACGGGAAGCCGAGCGCCACCACGACCACGAGCGTCGCCGTGAACGGCACCAGCCGGCGTCCGGTCGCGTCGATCGCCCGCCAGAGCGAGGGAAACGGCCGTATCCCGGCCTGCCGCTCCGGTCGCGGCTCTGCACGCATCGGGACGGAACCTCACTCGGCGCCGTTCGCGGTCTTCGGCACGGGACCGGCGACGGGCGCGACATCAGCCCGCGCGCCGGCCGGCGCGACATCGGTCCGCGCGCGCCGGCCGGCGCCGGCAGCGACGCCGCCGCTGCGCCGGGCGCCGGGGCGGTCGCGGCGAGCGGCGCGAGCTTGTAGTCGAACAGGCGGACCATCGCGAGATCGTCGAGCCCCGCCGCCGGCACCACCTCGGGATCGTGCCCGGCGCGAAGCCGCACCGTGCCGATCGGCAGGCCGGCCGGGAACGCGCCCGCCTCGCTCGAGGTCACCACCCGCTCGCCCTCGGTCAGCCGCACGCCGTCCGGCATGTAGATCAGGCGGGGGCACGGGCCGCCGGTGCCGGCCATGATCGCGTGCGCGCCGATCCGCGGCAGCTCGACCGGGATCCGGCTCGTCCCGTCGGTGATCAGCAGCACCCGCGCCGAACGGGCGCCCACCTCGGCGACGCGCCCCACCAGCCCCGCCGCATCGAGCGCCACCTGGCCCTTCCGCACCGCGTGCGTCGGACCGAGATAGACCAGCAGCGACCGCGCGTAGATGCCGCCGGCATCGGCCACCACCCGACCCGTCACGAAGGACGGCGACGGGTCCGGCAGCCAGTGCAGGTTCTCCTTCAGCGTCGCGTTCTCGCTTTCGAGCGCCAGCGCCACCGCATACCAGCGCCGCAGCGCCGCGTTCTCCGCCCGCAGCTTCCGGTTCTCGGCGACGAGATCGATGATCCCGAGCCCGTCGGCCGCGGCCCGCCGCGCCGTCGCGAGCGGCTCGGCGACCGAGGCATACAGCGGCGCCAACCCGTCGGCGACCGCCATCCGGGCGGCCGACGTGATCGACTGGTCGGCGCGGCCGATCAGCATCACGCACAGGCTCGCCGCGATGAACAACGGCAGACTGAGCTTCGCCAAGGCCTGGCGGGCCTGAATGGACAGCCGGAGCAAGACCCAGAAACCCCTCTTGCCGTGACATGGCCGCACGGCGCTCGCGCTGTGTAGCGCCGAATGACACGCCCGCGCGAGTGGTGTGGTGGCTGGGGAGCAGACCGGGTTCCCTTTGGGCGAGCGCGAAGGGGCCCGACGGCGGGCTTCCATCGCGCTCGCGCGATAGGCCCCAATGGGGCCCGAGGCCCTTCGATCCCATGGGTCGAGCGACACCCGGGCCACCCCGTCGGTGCCCGCGCGACCGGGCCCGGCGTTTTCCTCCAACGAATGGATTGCCGAGGCCGCTGCCGTCACGGGCGCCAGGGGCAGAGCCCCTGGCCTTCACTTCTCGGCAGCCACCTCAGTACATCGTCGTGAGCACGTTCCGCAGCCGCTTCATCTCTTCGAGGGCGCGGCCGGTGCCGAGCGCGACGCACGAGAGTGCGTCTTCCGCGACCACCACGGGCAGTCCGGTCGCGCCGCGCAGCACGTCGGCCATGCGGTGCAGCAGCGCGCCGCCGCCGGTCAGCACGATGCCCTTGTCGACGATGTCGGCGGCGAGTTCGGGCGGCGTGTTCTCGAGTGCCACGGTGACCGCCTCGACGATCTGGCTGACGGGTTCGGACAGGCTTTCGGCGATCTGCCGCTGGGTGACGACCACCTCGCGCGGCACGCCGTTCATCAGGTCGCGTCCCTTGACCTCGCGCCAGGGGCCGTCGCCTTCCCACTCCTCGGGGGCGCAGGCGGCGCCGACGTCGAGCTTGATCTTCTCGGCCGAGCTCTCGCCGAT
Organism: Acetobacteraceae bacterium; assembly: GCA_965199345.1. Taxonomy (GTDB): domain Bacteria; phylum Pseudomonadota; class Alphaproteobacteria; order Acetobacterales; family Acetobacteraceae; genus CAXTPV01. Next base: position 2,642,517 of record CBDARA010000002.1, on the reverse strand, counting down.
CAGCAGGTTATGGTTGCGTCGGATGTAGGAGATGATCGCCTCGTCCATCTTGTCGCCCCCGACGCGGACGGAGCGGGCGTAGACGATGCCGCCGAGCGAGATCACCGCGACCTCGGTGGTGCCGCCGCCGATGTCGACGATCATCGAGCCGGAGGGCTCGGTGACCGGCAGGCCGGCGCCGATCGCGGCCGCCATCGGCTCCTCGATCAGCAGCACGCGCCGCGCGCCGGCGGCTTCGGCGCTTTCCTGGATGGCGCGGCGCTCGACCGCGGTCGAGCCGGACGGCACGCAGATGATGATCAGCGGGCTCGCGAAGCCGCGCCGGTTGTGCACCTTGCGGATGAAATGCTTGATCATTTCCTCCGCGACCTCGAAGTCGGCGATGACGCCGTCGCGCATCGGCCGGATCGCGGAAATGTTGCCGGGCGTGCGGCCGAGCATGTGCTTGGCTTCCTCGCCGACCGCGAGCACCTGCTTGCGGCCGCGCACGTCGGCGATCGCGACGACGCTCGGCTCGTCGAGCACGATCCCGCGGCCCTTGACGTAGACGAGCGTGTTGGCGGTGCCGAGATCGATGGCCATGTCGGCGGACATGACGCCGAATAGGCGGGAGAACATCGGGCGGGCTCCGGCGATCGGGGGCTTGGGGCGCGGGCGAGGTCGGGACGACGGCGGCGCGATCGCGGCCGCGCCGGTGGGAGATGGTCTCCGGGAAACGGTGGCTTGGCAGGCCCGTGCGATCCGCTGCCGGGGGAGGGGCTTAGCTTTCCCCCTGTCGGCGGGCAAGGGCGGACATCGCCGGCCGGTCTCGCGCGACCTGGCACGCCGCCGCCGTTCACAGGCCCGTGAGACACGATGTTGCCACGCGAGGGCCCGCCAACGGCCACGGAAATCCGGCGTTGCTAACGCGAGCGTGAGGCACGCTGCCGGCCGCGACCTCTCGCACACGGCCTCGGCGCATCCGCATCGAAGGCGGAGGCGGCCGCGCCGTTCGAGCACGCCGGCCGCGTGACCGCCTCCACGCGATCCGGGTGTCGACCTTCCACGTCGGCGACCGGGTTCACCACAGCGCGCCCCAGGGCGCAGGGACAGCATAACGATGGCAAACCTCAGCACTCGACGGAACGCCTCTCGCTTCGGCCTCGCGGTCGCCGCGACCGGTCTCGCGCTCGGCCTTTCGGCCTGCGATCCCTACAGCCCGGGCCAGCGCGCCGTCGGCGGCGGCCTGCTCGGCGCCGGTGCGGGTGCCGCGATCGGCGGGCTTGCCGGCGGCGGCCACGGCGCCGCGATCGGTGCGCTCGCGGGCGGTGGCCTCGGCGCGGTCGGCGGCGCGGCGACGACACCGTCGCACGGCTATTGATGCGTCTTTCCGTCCGAACGCTGCTGCTGCCGGCGCTCGCGCCGGCGCTGCTGCTCGCGTCCTGCACCGACCCGTACGATCCGGGACAGCGCGCCGTCGGGGGTGCGTTGCTCGGCGCGGGCGGCGGTGCCGCGATCGGCGCGCTCGCCGGTGGTGGCCGTGGCGCCGCGATCGGGGCGCTGGCCGGCGGAGCGCTCGGTGCGGCCGGCGGTGCCGCGACCACGCCGCCGCCGCCTCCGGCGCGAGCCTACGCGCCGCCGCCTCCGGGCTATCCGCCGCCCGGCTATGCGCCGCCGCCAGGCTACGCCCCGCCGCCGCCCGGCTACGCCCCGACGGCGTATGGCGGCGGTCAGCCCGGGCCCGGCCAGCCCTACCCCGGCCAGCCCTACCCGGGCCAGCCGTATCCGGGCCAGCCCTACCCGGGTCAGCCCTATCCGGGCCAGCCCTACCCCGGCCAGCCCCCCGGCGCGCAGCCCTATGGGGGACAGTCCCCTTACGGCCAGCCTCCCCCCGCGCCCGGCTACGGGCAGCCGGGCGGCTACGGCGGCGGCGGCGACTAGCCGCCTCGCGCGGGAGGGGAAGTCGCACTCCCCGGAGCGGCAGGCTCGCCGCCGGGTCGACCGCGTCACCGCGCGAGCCGCGTCACCCTGTCGACCCGCGCCGCCGCCCCGACCCGGTCAGTCCAGACGCACCGGCGGCCGCAGCGCGGCGTCGAGACCGTCGGTGATCCAGATCGCCGCACTGCGCGCCGCGCCGTGCACCTCCACTTGGTGCTGCCGATACAGCATGTCGTGCGCGAGGCGGGCCGACAGCCCGCGCAGCCGCCCGCCGCCGAAGGTGTAGCGTCCGAGCGTGCCCCAGCCGTTGTAGTCGGCCAGCGACACCAGCGCGCCCCTGGCGCGGTAGTGGAAGTCCGGCATCCGGCGGCCGAGCATCAGGTCGGCGGCGTGACGCGCGAAATGCAGCGCTTCCTGGCGCGCCGCCTGCGCGGTGGCCGGCACCGCTCGCCCGTCCGGCCCGTCGATCGAGGCGCAGTCGCCGAGCGCCACGATCGCCGGATCTCCCTTGGCCTGCAGGTTCGGCGTGACCACGATCTGCCCGGTGCGCGAGCGATCGAGCCCGGTCACCAGATCGAGCGCCGCGGGCGCCTTCACGCCGGCCGCCCAGACGCGCAGCGACGCCTCCACCCGCGTCCCGTCGGCGAGTTGGAACCCCTCGGCATCGGCCGCCGCCACCGTCGCGCCGAGCCGGACGGTGATGCCGAGCGCGCCGAGGCTGCGGGCGACGTCGTCGGCGACCCGGGCCGGAAACGCCGGCAGCAGCCGATCGCCGGCCTCCAGCAGCGTGAGGCGGAGCAGCGACGGTGCGGCGCCGTAGCGGGCGCCGTAATCGAGCGCCTGCTTGATCTCGGCGGCGAGCTCCACCCCGGTCGCGCCGCCGCCGACGATCGCCACCGAGAACGGCCGGTTCGCCTCGGTCGCGCTGAAGATCAAGCGGCGCAGCAGGAGATGGAACGCGCCGGCCTCTTCGAAACTGTCGATCGTGCGGCAATGCGCCGCGACGCCCGGCGTGCCGAAATCGTTCGCGCGGCTGCCGATCGCCAGCACCAGCGCGTCATAGGGGATCGTGCGGTCGGCGAGGCCGGCATCGTCGGTGCCGTCGCCACCGTCGAACGGACCGATCGTCACCGTGTGCGCGACCCGGTCGACGCCGGTCAGCGCGCCGGGCCGGAACCGGTAATGGTGGCGGCGCGCATGCGCGAGGAAGCCGACCTTGGCGCGGTCGGGATCCTCCGTGCCGGCGGCGATGCGGTGCAGGTTCGGCTTCCAGACATGCGCGAGGCAGCGATCGACGAGCGTGATCGACGCCTCGCCGCGCCGCCCGAGCGTGCGGCCGAGCCGGGTCGCCACCTCGAGCCCGGCGACCCCGCCACCGACCACCACCAGGCGGAAGCGATGCCGGCCACCATTCCGTCCGCGCGCCTCGAGCGCGCCGTTCTCCAGCCTGCCATCCTCCGGCACGCCGCCCTCCGGCACGCCGTCCTTCGGCCTGCCGACCCGCCGAGCACCGTGCTGCCGCGCGCCATCCTGCCGCATCGTCGTCTTCTCCGGAACCGTGCGGAGCACAAAGGACCGGCATGCCTCCCGGTTGCCGTGACACACACCCGCCCGCGGCACGCGACAGGCCCGCCCGCGGCACGCGACAGACCCCGCCCGCGGCACGCGACAGGCCCCGCCCCCTCCGCTAGGGTCGTTCCGCCGACGAACAGCGATTCCCTTGCCCATGCGCCTTGTCCGGGCCCTCGCGCGCCGCCTGCGCGCGCGACGCCACCGTCCCGCCGATGCCCCCGCCGAAGCCGCGTTCCCGCTCCTTGCCGGATCGCTCGGTCGGGATCCGCTGCTGCTGAACCGCCTCCCGCGCGAACAGGCGCGCCGCCTGAGCGACACCGTCCTCGCGGCGTCGACGAACGGCGACCGGTCGCCGCAGGTCGATGCCGCGGTCCGCACCTTCCGCGCCGCCGACGCGACGCCCGCCGACGCGCGCCCGCGCTCGCTCGGCCTGCTGCTCGCCGACCTCGCGCTCGCCCGCGCCGGCGAGGACGGCCTCGCCCTGCACGCCGCGATCGAGCTCGGCCCCGACGCGCTCCCCGCGCATGCGCGCGCCGCCACGCTCGCCGCCCTCGCGCTCGCCGACGTCGTCGCCGTGCAGCGCGGCCGGCAGCCGCCCGTCGCCGCCGACGCCGCCCGGTCCGACGCCGCCTGCCGCGCCGCACTCGCCGCGATCGGCGCCGTTCACGCCGCCCACGGCACCCTCCCGTTCGAGCCCGCCCGGTCCGACGACCCGCGCCGGCCCGAGCCGGACGGCGCCGCGCCCGCGCGCGACACCTGGCGCGACGCCGCCCTCTGCGCCGCCCTGCTCGGCCCCGCGCGCCCGCCGCTCTGGAACGCCGCGCGCGACGCCGCCGCCTTCGCGCTGCTCCTCCTGCACCCCTCGAGCATCGGCGGCCTCGCACCCCAGGAAGCCGCCTGCCTCGCCGGCGACGCCACGCGCGCGGGCCGCCTCGTCCTCCGCCACGCCCCGCCCCGCCCCGTCGCCGAAGCCGCCCGGCGCGTGCTCGTCACCGCGGGCTGCGTGGCGGCCTGATTGGTCGTCGACAGACAGCCAGGAAGCTCGCCCATGGACCTGCCGGGCTCCCGTCGCGCTCGCGCGGGAAGCCGGGGGGCAGCGCACACTCGTACGCCCGACGCGCGACGGGGGGCCACACGTGACATGGGCCAGCCGCGACGCACTCGCCGAGCCTGCGCGGCAGCACGGTCCTGGACCGCTCCATTCTTCAGCCAGCCCGGTTCCGGTCCAGCTGAACGTGCTCTAGCGTCGGAGTGACAGGAGTGAACCTGGCGCTGGAGGAACTGTCTCGGGCCGGCACCGATTCGGAACGCGAGCGACGTGGCTGCCATTTCCCTCGGTCGGATCGGATGAGCGGTTTCCCCCGAGCGGCGACCCTCGGCCCGTCCGGCTCTGACAGGCGCGGTTCGCCGTGGTTCCACCAGATCCGCTGGCCGATCCTCGTGCCGGCGCTGATCGTGACCGCATTGCTGCCGTTGAGCATACACGTCCTCATGCTCGACGCCGGGATCCCGCACCCGAAGCCAATCGCTGACGCCGGACTGATCGCCTGGACCAACGACTTCTTCACGGCAGCCGGCGCTCTGCTCGTGTTCCGGCGCCTTGGCCCCGGCCTCGGCCGACGATCCCCCTTGTTCCGCGCGGCTGTCGTCACCGTGCTCGTCGCCGCGTTGTCCGGTCACGTCTTCCGCGACGCTTTCATGGACGTCTACATCGTCGTCGCGCCGCTTCTGTCGCTCTCGACCGTCGCCCTTCTGGTCGACGACGACAGGCCTGTCCTGCCGCTGGCTCTGACGGTGATCTTCGCCGCCCTCGTCGCGTCCCGCATGCGGGGTGCGCTCCGCACCTTCGTCGCGGCCATCGCGATCTCGCTCGTGGTTTGGCTCGTCGTCGGCCAGGGCCTCGACCGGATCCTCGACCCGATCAACGCCTCGCTCGATGCGCACGAGGGTCGTCCGTTCGAGTTCCCTCCCTATGACGCCCGCATCCAGATCCCCGCCTACGCCACCTATCTCGAGCCCGCGATCGCGAGCGTCGTGCTGGTGTCATTGCTCTGGGACAGGCTGCCGCTCGATCCGGCTCGCCGCCTCGGCACCGCGGTGGCGATCGTCTTCCTTCTGGTCGGCCCGGTCGCGCGGCCATTCATCGATGCCGTCCGTGACCCCGATCACCTGGCGGGCTTTCTGGGCCCGACGCAGTTCTCCTTCGAAACGATGACGCTCGGGCTCGCCACGCTGACCCGGTTCGTGGGCGTCAGACGCCTCGCGCGATCGACGTCACGCGCCACGGCTTCCTGCAAGCCGGGCCTGTAACGCGGCGCGTCAAGACCCCGAGAGGTTCGAGGTCTCGCCGAGACCGATCGATGAAGGACATGGCCTCGACGACAGCGCAGCGCGCGGCTCAGCGCGCGAGGAATTGGGCGAAGGCGGCGAGGGTCGCCTCGGAGGCGTAGTGTTCCATGCCCTCCGCGTCGGCTTCGGCGGCTTCGGTCGGCACGCCGACGGCGACGAGCAGTTCGACCATCAGCCGGTGGCGCGCCCGGACGCGTTCGGCGAGTGCGTGGCCGGCTTCGGTGAGGAAGATGCCGCGATAGGGGCGGGCGGTGACGAGACCGTCCCGCTTGAGGCGGGCGATGCTCTTCAGTGCGGTCGGGTGCTGCACGCCGAGGCGCTTGGCGATGTCGGTCGCGCGGGCCTCGCCGTGTGTCGCGAGCAGGTCGGCGATCAACTCGACGTAGTCCTCGATCAGCGTCGTCGAGCGGGCGAGCCTGGCCTTGCCGAAGCGGAACGCCTGCTCCGGCTCGGCCGGCATGAGCGGCGCCGCGTCGGTCCGGTCCTCGGCCACACTCGCTGTCATTCGTCCCCCCGGCGCGCGGTCACGCCGCGATCGTGCGCCGCGACGCGCGCGCCACGTTTAGCAGGTCGCCGAGGTGTCCTGCCAAGGTGATGCTTCGGGTGCGAGGTCATCGCCCGACTGGCGAATGGCGCCGCTTGTCACACATGTAGCCTATGCGACATTTGGCGCGTCGGCACGCGCCGGCGTGCGGAGACACGAGTGAGCGACGACGCGATACCCTATTCCGGCTCGGCCGCGCCGCAGGCCGACGCGGCGCCGCTCACGCGGGACGAGATGCTGCGGGCGCGCGACCGCTCCGAGGTGCTCCGCACCCGCGCCGCGGGCAGGGGATTGCGGCTGCTCTGGCTGCTGGCCGGTCCCGGCGTGCTCGTCATGCTGGGCGAGAACGACGGACCGAGCATGGTCTCCTACGCGACGACCGGCGCGACCTACGGCGTCGGCTTCTTCGCGCCCTTCATCCTGCTCACCTTCCTGATGGCCTTCGTCGTCCAGGAGATGACCGTCCGCCTCGGCACCGCGACGCATCGCGGCCATGCCGAGCTCATCTTCCAGCGCTTCGGCCCGTTCTGGGGCTATTTCGCGATGGGCGACCTGGTCTTCGGCAACCTCCTGACGCTGGTCACCGAGTTCATCGCGATCCAGGCCGGCGGGCTCTACTTCGGCTTGCCGTCGTTCCTCTCGGTCGCGATCGGCGTGCTGCTGGTGATCGCGTCCCTCGGCCTCCGCCGCTACGCGACGTGGGAACGCGTGCTGATGACGCTCGCGGCCGGCAACCTGCTGTTCGTGCCGGCGGCGCTGTTCGCCCACCCGAACGGGGCCGCGCTCGGGCGCGCGCTCGCCACCTGGAGCCCGCTGCCGGGCGGCTTCGGCACCGCCTTCGTCACCCTCATCCTCGCCAATATCGGCGCGACCGTGACACCCTGGATGATCTTCTTCCAGCAGAGCGCCGTCGTCGACAAGGGCATGACGCGGGCGGACCTGCCGCAGGGCCGCATGGACACCGCGATCGGCGCGCTGATCGCGTCCGTCGCGGCGATCGCGACCGTCGTCGCCGCGGCGCCGCTCCACGTCCACCACGTCGACGTGTCGCGCTTCGCGAGCGGCGCCGATTTCGCGACCGGTCTCCGCCCGCTGCTCGGCACCACCGGCGCCACGCTGTTCGCGCTCGGCTTCGTCGAGGCCGGGCTGGTCGCCGCCGCGACGATCTCGACGAGTTCGTCCTACGCGCTCGCCGAAACGCTGTCGGCCCGGCACAGCCTCAATCTCGACTTCGCCAACGGGAAACTGTTCTACGGCGCCGCGGTCGTCTCGACCCTGCTCGCCGCCGCGACCGTGCTGATCCCGGGCGCGCCGCTGCTCGCGATGACGCTTACCGTCAACGTCGTCGCGACCCTGCTGATGGCGCCGGCGCTGCTGTTCCTGCTGCTGCTGGTCAACGATCGCGAGATCATGGGCGATCTCGCGAACGGCTGGCGCGCCAACCTCGCCGGCGGCACCATCGTCGTCGCGATCTCCCTCGTCGGCTGCCTGTACGGCGTGATCACCGTCTTCCCGACCCTGCTCGGCAGGTAGGAGCCGACCGATGGCGCACCACCCCACCCTCGTCGAGACGCTCGAGCCCGGCCAACGCACCGCGTCGACGCAGGCGAAACTGCCCCGTCGCGCCCTCGGCCGGGGCACGCTCGCGCTGCTGATCCTGCTCCGCGTCTACGTCCTGCTCGCCATCCCGATCGTCGCCTACGCCTTCGTCCACGCGCTCGAGGCGGGGGCGCGGTAGGGGCTCGGAGCGGAGGAAGGCCAGGGCTCTGCCCTGGACCCGCCAAGGGACAGTCGTCCCTTGGATCCCTTTGAGTTAAGGAAAACCCCGGGCCCCGGTCGCGCGGGCATCGATGGTGTGGTCCGGGGTTTTCCTTAACTGATGGATTGTCAAGGCCGCTGCCTTGACCGGGGTCCAGGGGCAGAGCCCCTGGCCTTCCTTCGTCTTACGCCACCGACGTCCCGAGCGCCTCCGGCTCGCGGCGTTCGCGTTTGACGAGCAGTTTGTTGAGCGCGTGGACGTAGGCGCGGGCCGAGGCGACGATGGTGTCGGGATCGGCGCCTTGGCCGTCGACCATGCGGCCGTTTTCCTCGAGCCGGACGGTGGTGCGGGCCTGCGCGTCGGTGCCAGGGGTGACGGCGCCGATCGAGAACAGTTGCAGCGTGCCGTCGTGCGGGAAGACGGTGCGGATCGCGTTGAAGGTGGCGTCGACCGGGCCGTCGCCGGTCGCCTCGGCCCCCCGCGTGGTGCCGTCGACCGAGAGCGCGAGCGTGGCGCGGGCGGGCTCGTGCGAGCCGGAGCGCACGGACAGCGACACGAAGCGGATGCGGGCGTGGTCGCGGGCCTCGTCGTCGACGAGGGCGGCGATGTCCTCGTCGAACACGGTCTTCTTGACGTCGGCGAGGCGCTTGAAGCGGTCGAACGCGTCGTTGAGCGCGTTGTCGCCGAGCGCGTCGTAGCCCATCGCGCGCAACTTGTCGCGGAACGCGGCGCGGCCCGAATGCTTGCCGAGCACGAGCGAGGATTTGGTCCAGCCGACGCTCTCCGGCGTCATGATCTCGTAGGTGGCGGCGTTCTTCAGCATGCCGTCCTGATGGATGCCGCTCTCGTGCGCGAAGGCGTTGCGCCCGACGATCGCCTTGTTGGGCTGCACGTCGAAGCCGGTGATGGTGGCGAGCAGGCGCGACAGTTTCAGCAGCTGGGTCGTCTGGATGCCGTGGCGGGCCGGCACGGCGTCGGCGCGGGTGCGCAGCGCCATCACGATCTCTTCCAGCGCCGCGTTGCCGGCGCGTTCGCCGATGCCGTTGATCGTGCATTCGACCTGGCGCGCGCCGGCGCGAAGCGACGCGAGCGTGTTGGCGACCGCGAGGCCGAGATCGTTGTGGTTGTGGGCGGAGAAGATCACGCGTTCGGCGCCGGGCACGCGGGTGCGGAGCATGGTGAAGATGCGTTCCATGTCCTCCGGCAGCGCGTAGCCGACGGTGTCCGGGATGTTGATCGTGGTGGCGCCGCCGCGGATCGCGACTTCGACGCAGCGGCACAGGAAGTCTGGCTCGGTGCGGCTGCCGTCCTCGGCCGACCATTCGATGTCGTCGGCGTAGCGGCGCGCGATGTCGCTGCCGTGACGGATGGCGTCGAGCACCGTCTCGGGCTCCATCCGGAGCTTGTATTTCATGTGCAGCGGCGAGGTGCTGATGAAGTGGTGCACCCGCTTCCGTTCGGCGGGGCGGATCGCCTCGCCGGCGCGCGCGATGTCGTCGCGGCCGCCGGTGCGGGCGAGGCCGGCGATCACCGGGCCGCGGATCTCGCGGGCGATGCTCTGCACGCTCTCGAAATCGCCCGGCGAGGCGACCGGGAAGCCGGCCTCGATCACGTCGACGCCGAGCTCGGCGAGGGCGCGCGCCATGCGGAGCTTTTCCTCGAGGTTCATCGAGAAGCCGGGGCTCTGCTCGCCGTCGCGGAGCGTGGTGTCGAAGATGATGACGCGATCGTCGTCGATCGCGCCGAAGCTCGGGTGTTCGATGGTCATGGCGGCGGTCCTCGGTCGGTCGGTGCGCGGTGCGGCGTCGTGATCTCGTTCCCCTGACGACCGGGCGTGCGGGCGTCGCCCGCGCCTCCCGTCAGGGGCGGATAAGTCGAAGCGCGCGCGGCGACCTTGGGGCGAGGACCATGCGAAAGGGCGTAGCACCGGCACGCGGCCGCGCGCAATCGCACCCGCCCCGGGTTCACGCATGCGTCGTCGACCGGAACGTCGCGCCGGATCGGCCGTATTCGGAGCGTGGCGGGGCTCTGTCGGGCCCGGGCGCTCGGAGCCGAGGAGACGGAGATGAAGCTGCTTCGCTATGGACCGCGCGGTGCCGAGAAGCCCGGCCTGCTCCACGTCGGCGGCACGATCCGCGATCTCTCGGGCGTGATCGCCGACATCGTGCCCGCGACGCTCGCGCCCGCGTCGCTCGACCGCCTCCGCGCGCTCGATCCGTCGTCGCTGCCGGCCGTCGACGGCCACCCGCGCCTCGGCGTGCCGGTGAGCGGCGTCCCGAAATTCGCGGCGATCGGCCTCAACTACGCGGACCACGCGCGGGAATCGAACCTGCCGATCCCGTCCGAGCCGATCTTCTTCCACAAGGCGATCACCTCGCTCAACGGTCCGAACGATGACGTCATGCTGCCGCGCGACAGCACCAAGGCCGATTGGGAGGTGGAGCTCGGCGTGGTGATCGGCCGGACCTGCCGCTACGTCGCGCGCGAGGCGGCGCTGTCCCGCATCGCCGGCTACGTGCTGGTCAACGACGTTTCCGAGCGGCAATTCCAGAAGGAGCGCGGCTCGCAATGGAACAAGGGAAAGGGCTGCGACACGTTCGGCCCCGTCGGACCCTGGCTGGTCACCGCCGACGAGATCGCCGACCCGCAATCGCTCGACATGTTCCTCGATCTCAACGGCGAGCGCATGCAGACCGGCAACACGCGCACGCAGATCTTCGACGTGGCGACCGTCATCAGCTACTGCTCGCAATTCTTCACGCTGATGCCGGGCGACATCCTGACCACCGGCACGCCGCCAGGCGTCGGCGAGGGCCGCAAGCCCGAGCCGCGTTTCCTGCGCGCAGGCGACGTGATGGAGCTCGGCATCGAGGGCCTCGGCCGCCAGCGCCAGACCGTCGTCGCCTGGCGCCCGATCGAGGACGACGCGGCCTGATCGTTCCCGGCCGCGCGGAGGCGCGGACGGCTCCCGTCGGGCGTCGGCCGCGAAGCCGCACGGATCGTCGGCGACGCCGGCCAAGTCGTGCAGGTTGCGCGAACGCGGCGGTGCCCGGCGAGCCCGCGCGAGACGGGCGCCTCCGACGCGACCGCGTCCGAGACGCTCGGCCCGGTCGCGCGCGTCCGGAGCGGCCGTCCGCGACCAAGAGCATTTTCCGATCAGACGGAGTCGTCTGATCGAAAGGGTGTCCCCGCCGCCGCGCGGGTGGCGCCGTCCCCCCGCCCGAACACCTCCGCGTGGTCGGCCTGACCGAGGCGCTCGCGCTCACCGTCGTTCGCGCCGACACGACCACGCCGCCCTGAGCCGATCCTCCCGGCCGGTCGACGAGGTCGCGCCGCGCATGCACCTTCTCGACCGCCACCACGTTCCGCTTTTGCGTCGGCCGCACGCCGTCGCGAACGGGAGCGACACGATGGCGATCGAACGTTTCGTCGATGCCCACATGCATCTCTGGGATCTCGATCACCTCGCCTATCCCTGGCTGACGCCGCCGTTCCGCGAAGGGCCGAACGGGATCACCGAACCGATCGCCAGCACCTACCGGATCGACGACTACCGGCGGGAGGCCGGGCGCTGGAACCTCGCCGGCTGCGTCCATGTCGAGGCCGGCGCCCACCCGTCGCACGCGGTCGCCGAGACGCGCTGGCTCGCCGCCGTCGCCGCAGCCGACCCGGATGGCTGGCCGAGCGCGATCGTCGCCAACGCGCCGCTCGACGCACCCGATCTCGACGCCATCCTCGAAGCCCACGCCGCGTGCCCGCGCGTGCGCGGCATCCGCGACATCGCGAACTGGCATCCCGATCCCACGGTCACCTACAACGCGCGCGACAAGCTCGAAGACCCGCGCTGGCGCCGCGGCTACGCGCGCCTCGCCCGACACGGGTTCTCGTTCGACCTGCAGGTCTACCCGTCGCAGATGGCGGACGCCGCCTCGCTCGCCGCCGCGCATCCCGCCACGACGATGATCGTCGACCATTGCGGCATGCCGGTCGGGCGCGACGCCGACGCGATCGCCGACTGGCGGGGCGGCATCGCACGCCTCGCGGCGCAGGCGAACGTGCGGATGAAGCTGTCGGGGCTCGGCATGTCCGACCGGCGCTGGACGATCGCGAGCCTCCGCCCGTTCATCCTCGAGCTGATCGAGGCGTTCGGAACCGGACGCTGCATGTTCGCGAGCAACTTCCCGACCGACCGGCTCTACGGCAGTTTCGACCGGCATCTCGAAGCCTACGACGCGATCGCGTCGGAGTTCTCGCCGACCGATCGCGCCGCCCTGTTCGCCGACACCGCCCAGGCCGCGTACCGGCTCGCGTGAGGGGACCGGCCGGCGTCTCGGCCTACTTCGTTTCGATCGGCGAAGGCCCGAGCTCCTCGAGCAACTGGCCCATCCGCGCGTAGGCCTTGTTGCGATACGCGACCAGTTCGGCCGACAGTTCCGGGCCGAACGTGCCGTTGAACCCGGCGCCGTTCTTCACCCCGTGCTTGCCGTCCGCGACCAGCCGCGACAGCAGCGCGGGCGGCGCGAGCCGCTCGCCGAACGCGCCTTCCAGCGTCCTGAACCCCATCGCGTAGACGTCGAGCCCCGCCATGTCGGCGATCGCGAACGGGCCGAAGAACGGCAGCCGGAAGCCGAAGGTCGAGCGCACGATCACGTCGACGTCTTCCGCGGTCGCGATGCCTTCCTCGACGATCGAGTTCGCCTCCTTGAGCAGCACGAATTGCAGCCGGTTGAGCACGAAGCCGGGCCGGTCGGCGACCTCGGCGCTCAGCCGCTTGGCGCGCGCCAGCATCTCCTTCACCACCGGGACGATCGCGGGATCGGTCGCGGTGCCCGACACCAGCTCGACGCCCGGGATGAACGGCGCCGGATTGCTGAAATGGACGGTGAGGAACCGCTCCGGGTTCGTCACCGCGGGGGCGAGCACGCTCACCGGGATCGTCGACGTGTTGGTGCCGATGATCGCGTCCGGCCGGCAGGCGGCCGAGATCCGCCGCAGCACCTCGTGCTTGACGTCGGGCGTCTCGAACACCGCCTCCTCGATGAAGTCGGCGTCGCGCACGGCGTCCTCGATCGAGGTGGCCGTGCGCAGCCGCGTCCTGACCGCGTCGGCGGCGCCCGCCGGGAACAGGCCCTGGGTCTCGAACTCGCCCGCCTCGCGCAACAGGCGCTCGAGCGCCCGCTCGGTCGCCTCGGGCGACGCGTCGGCGAGCACGACGTCCATCCCCGCGATGGCGAGCGACTGCGCGATGCCGCCGCCCATGTAGCCCGCGCCGATCACGGCGACGCGCTCGATCCTGCTGATCATGCCAACGACTTTCTTTACCGTGTGGAAGGGAGCACCGCGCGCGCCGCGAGCGCCAGCGACACCGCGCCGGCGTCGCGATGGCCGCGGCTGCGCTCGGCGAGCGGCCGCGCGCGACCGAGCCGCGGCAGCAGGGCGGCGGTGGCGTCGGCCGCCTCGGACGCCGCCTCGGCCGCGAGCCGCCAGGCGGCGAGCGGCGGGGTGCCGCGCCCGATCGCGTCCGCGAGCGCGTCGACGAACGGCACCAGCGCGTCGACCAGCGTCTTGTCGCCCGGCTTCGCGCCGCCGAGCGTCGTCACCCGCTCGAGCGCCGCAAGCGCCGCGGCGGCGATCGCCTGCGCGTCGGGCGCCGTCCGGTCGTCGAGGGCCGCGCTCGCGCGCCGGAGCCCGAGGCCCCAGATCGCGCCCGACGTGCCGCCGGCCCGGTCGGCCCAGCCATCCGCGCCGGCGCCGAGCACGGACGCGGCACCGGCGCCCGCCTCGGCCGCTTCCCGCGCCGCGGCGGCGGCGGCGGCCGAGCCGCGCGCCATGCCCTGGCCGTGATCGCCGTCGCCGGCCTGCGCGTCGAGCCGGCCGAGCTCGTCTTCGGCGGCGCGCAGCGCGTCGGCGAGCCGCTCGAACCCCGAGGCGATCGCCCGGCCCGCCTCGCGCGACGCCGGCGTCGCGTCCGCGTAGGTCACGCGCTCGAACGCCGCCTCGTCGAGCGCCGGCGCCGGCGTCGTCGCGACCGGGCTGCCGACCACCAGCGCCGCCGTGTCGCAGGGCGCGACCCAGAGCGGTTCGAGTTCGTCGTCGAGCCAGGTCAGCGTGAGCGAGCAGCCTTCCATGTCGAGCGAGGTCACGTATTCGCCGACGAGCGGGGCCACCACGGTCAGGCCCGCAGCGGCCAGCGCCGGCGCGACGCCGCCCCACAGCACGAACAGCTCCTCCTGCTTGGTGGAGCCGAGCCCGTTCAGCACGGCGGTGACCCGCGTGCCCGCGTCGGCCGGCGCCTCGTCCAGCAACCGCCGGACCAGCAGGGCGGCGAGTGCGGCCGCCGGCATCAGCGCCCGGTCCTCGATCCCCGGCTCGCCGTGGATGCCGAGCCCGAGTGCCACCTGGCCGTGCGCCACCTCGAACAGCGGCTTGTCCGCGCCGGGCAGGGTGCAGCCGCCGAACGCGACGCCGAACGAGCGGGTGCGGTCGTTCGCGCGGCGCGCGACGCGCTCGACCGCGTCGAGATCGTGTCCCGCCTCGGCCGCGGCGCCCGCGATCTTGAACACCGGGATGTCGCCCGCGACGCCGCGGCGCTTCCCTTCCTCGCCGCGCCCGGCGCTCGCGACGTCGTCGGTGACCGCCAGCACGCGCACGTCGATCCCGTCGGCGCGCAGCCGCTCGGCCGCGAAGCCGAAATTGAGCACGTCGCCGGCGTAGTTGCCGAAGCCGAGCAGGATGCCGCCGCCGCGATGGGCACGGAGGCAGACGTCGCGGACCACGCGGGTGGAGGGTGAGGCGAACACGTCGCCCGCCACCGCCGCGTCGGCGAAGCCCGGCCCCACGTAGCCGGCGAAGGCCGGGTAGTGGCCGCTGCCGCCGCCGACCACCAGCGCGACCTTGCCGTCCGGCGTCGCGCTCGCCCGCAGCACGCCGCCCGGCACCGGGCGCACCAGGCGCGCGTGCACGGCGGCGAAGCCCGCGAGGGCGGCGGCCGCGAACCGCTCGGGATCGTCGACGAGATGCGTCATCCCGCCCGCGCTAGACCGGCTCGGTCCGCTTGGGAAGGATGCGGCGGAGATACTGGCGGTTGCTGCCGCACACGCTGAGCCCGTCGCCGCCGTAATGCTCGAGGCAGAGCGCGCCGCGGAACCCGTGCGCGATCGCCATCCTGATCGCCACCCGGTACGAGATGATGCCGGTCTCGAGCGGCGCCGGCGCGCTCAGATAGAGTTCGCGCTCCTGGTCCTCGATCCGCAGGTAGTTCTTGCAGTGCCAGTATTTCACGTAGGGCGCCATCTTCTCCATCATCGGGCGCCAGCCTTCCATCGGCCGGTGCAGGCGCACGAGATTGCCCATGTCGGGGTTGATCCCGACGGCGGGATGGTCGACGTCGCGGACGAAGCGCACGGCGCTGTCGGCGGTGCCGACATAGGTGTCCTCGTAGAGCTCCATCGCGAGGTCGAGCCCGACCGCTTCGGCATGCTTGCCGAGTTCGCGGATGCCGTCGACGGCGCGCTTGTAGGTCGCGGGGTCGTCCGGGTTGACCACGCCGGGCTGGGTCCAGAACCACGGCACCGCCTGCTGCGCCGGGGTGAGCGGTCCGAAGAAGCCGAAATTGACGTGCTTCGCGCCGACCGCGGCGGCGGCGTCGATCACCCGGTGGTGGTAGTCGATCCCGAACGCGTAGCCGTCGGCTGTCGTCGATGATCGATTTCCGCGACGTCGAGATCGCCGCGACCGTGAGGCCCTTGCTCTTGGCGACGGCGACGAACTCGTCGCGCCGCGCCGGCGACAGGTCGGCGAGGCGGATCCAGCAATCGGTGGGGTCGAGCTCGGTGAAGCCGACGCCGGCGACGTCGTCGAGCGTCTCGGCCCAGCCCTCGGCGGACTGGTCCTGCACCGACGACCCGTCGGGCAGCGTGTTCCCGTACTGGATCATGGCGGCCGCGATCGGCCAGTTCTCGTTCGTCAGGATCGGCCTGTCAGGCATGTCCCGTGTCTCCCGGGGCGACGGCCCCGGAGGGAGAGAAACGCCGATGGGCGGGGTGGGTCAACCGCACGCGCACGCCCGGCCGCGCACATCTGCGCGGCCGGATGCGCGCGGCGGAACAAGTGCGCGCGACAGGGTTTCAGGCGTTCCCGAAGTCAACTGCTCCGCCCGACGTTCTGCGTTAGGGGCGTTGCCGGATGCGCTTCCTGCCTCCTACAAGGTCAACATCACGTTGCCAGATCCGACATCGAAGCGGCGCTTCTACGGCGTAGACTTCTCGGGTGCCGCGGCCCCGTGGAAGGCTCGGTGCGGACGACCGACCGTATGGATCGCAACGATCGAAGACGCCGTCACGCGACGGCTGATCGATCTTCGTCCCGTTCAGAACCTTGCAGGGACGGGAGAACCGTTCGAACGGCTGGTCAGACTGCTTCGCGCAGGCGACTACCAAGCCGCCGCAATCGATGCCCCCTTCAGCATCCCCGCCGAGTATCTTCCGCCCGGAGGCCACGCCGAACTGTTGGACCTGGTGCGCCGATTGCCGCCTGCCCCGGATCGCCCGTTTCCGAACGGCGGGGCCTTGGTGGAGCTTGCCGACGGCATCAAGCCCCGCCTGACGAAGAAGCCCTACCGCCACACCGAGCAGTGCTGGATCAAACGGCAGGTCAACACGCGCTCTACTCTGTGGGCAGGGCCTCGTGGTGGGGCAGCGTTCACGGTGGCATGTCTGACGTTGATCGCTCTCTCAGAACGGCCGATCTGGCCGTGGGACCATGCTCCAGGCATGCTGGTCGAGGCGTTTCCGGCAGCGCAGCTGCGTTGTTTGGATCTGCCATACGTCGCCTACGGCAAGCCCGAGCAGTTCGCCGCACGGGAACGCATCTTGACCGGCTTGACGGGGTTGATCGAGTTCGCCTCGAGCGACCGCACTGTGATGATCAAGTCGGCTGATGCGCTCGATGCGGTCGTCGCCGCGTTCGCCGCCATCGCGGCGTTTCAGAATGGTCCTGATCAGGCCAAGCCGGCCGACGGCCTCATCGCCGTTCTCGACGATCGCCTCAGCAGCCTCACGGTCCCTGACAGGTGACAGCATGCCGTCGCGCGCGTGACGATGGAGCCGAAATCTGGGATCGGAGGGCCTCGGGCCCTTGGCGGGGTTCTCAGGGGCAGCGCCCTGAGCCTTCCGTGGCGACACTGCGCTCATCAGGTCACCTCGTCATCCCGACAGCTGATCGCCCGCCTCAAACCTCCGCCGCCCGCTCGGCCGCCACGCCCGGCGCCGGCCAGCCGATGCTCGGGGCGTGGCCGCGGAAGTTCCGCAGCCACCACGCCCAGTCGGGCGGCACCAGGGAGAACGGGTCGTCGTGCGCGAGTTCGCGCGCGGCCCAGACCGGCCAGTGCGGGTTGGCGAGCGCCGGACGGCCGAGCATCACCAGGTCCACGAGCTCGTCCCGGATCGCCCGGTCGGCGTTGCGCGGCACGCCGAGGTTCCAGCTGGCGGCGACAGGGATGCCGATCTCGCGACGCACCCGGTTCGCCCGCGCCAGCATGAAGCCGGGCTCGTTCATCGGCGGATCGATCATGTCGTCGGTGTTGAAGCCGAGCGACAGGTCGGCGAGGTCGAGCCCGTGCGCGCGCATCATGCCGATCGCCTCGACCGCGTCCTCGAACACGGTGCCCGCCGGGTTCAGGTCGTCCGAGCCGAGCCGCATCGTCAGCGGGTAGCGCTCCGGCCACACCGCGCGCACCGCGTCGAGCGCCTCGAGATGGAACCGTGCGCGATTGGCGACCGAACCGCCGTACTGGTCGGTCCGCCGGTTCGCGATCGGCGAGAAGAAGCTCGCGCCGAGATAGCCGTGCGCGTAGTGCATCTCGAGCCATCTGTAGCCGGCGTCGAGCGCGCGCCGCGCCGCGTCGGCGTAGGCGCGATGGATCGCCTTGATCTCGTCCACCGTCAGCGACTTCACGGGATAGACGTGTCCGCCGCCGCCATACGGGAGGTCGGACGGCGCGACGCAGGTCCAGCCGTCCGGGTGATCGGGCGGCAACTGCTTCCAGGTGCCCTCGCTGTTGGTGCCCCGGTGCGGCGGCAGCTCGCTGCCCTTGCGGCCGGTGTGGCCGAGCTGGATCGCCGGCACCGCGCCCATCCGCTCGATGATGGCGCAGACGCGGGCATGTCCCTCGACCTGGCCGTCGTCCCAGATCCCGGCGCACGATGTGGTGGTCCGCCCGTCCGGCGTGATCGCCATCTGCTCGCCGAACACCAGCGCGAACCCGCCGGCGGCGCGCGCCCCGAGGTAGCTCACGTGGTAGTCGTCGAGCCTGCCGCCGACGGATGCGTACATCGTCATCGGCGACATCACGATGCGGTTCCGAAGTGTCACGTCCTTCAACGTGAACGGACTGAACAGGTCGGGCATGGCTCGGCTCCAGATCGCGATCGATCCAGCACAGGGCAAGATCGATGCCACGAACCTTCCTCTCGAGTCCCGGGATCCAAGGGCCTCCCGGCCCTTGGCGGGGTTCTCAGGGGCAGCGCCCCTGAGCCTTCCTCGCGTTCAGTTCTTCGCCCGATCCACCAGCTTGTTCGCCCCGATCCAGGGCATCATCGCCCGAAGCTGCGCGCCCACCTGCTCGATCTGATGCTCGGCGTTGCGCCGGCGCGTCGCCTTGAACCCGGTCTGGCTGACCCGGTTCTCGAGCATCCAGTTCCGCGTGAACGTGCCGTTCTGGATCTCGGTCAGCACCCGCTTCATCTCCGCCTTGGTGTCGGCGGTGATGATGCGCGGCCCGGTGACGTATTCGCCGTATTCCGCGGTGTTGCTGATCGAGTAGTTCATGTTGGCGATGCCGCCCTCGTAGATCAGGTCGACGATCAGCTTCACCTCGTGCAGGCACTCGAAATACGCCATCTCGGGCGCGTAGCCGCCTTCGACCAGCGTCTCGAACCCGGCGCGGATCAGCTCGACCAGCCCGCCGCACAGCACCGCCTGCTCGCCGAACAGGTCGGTCTCGCATTCCTCCTTGAAGGTCGTCTCGATCACGCCGGCGCGGCCGCCGCCGATCGCCGACGCGTAGGACAGCGCGACCTCGTGCGCGTTGCCCGACGCGTCCTGCGCGATCGCGATCAGGCACGGCACGCCGCCGCCGCGCTGGTATTCGGAGCGCACCGTGTGGCCGGGACCCTTCGGCGCGATCATGAACACGTCGATGTCGGGGCGCGGCTCGATCAGGTTGAAATGGACGTTGAGCCCGTGCGCGAAGGCGAGCGCGCTGCCGGGGCGCATGTTGGGGCCCAGATCCTGCGCGTAGAGCTCGCCCTGACCCTCGTCGGGGGTGAGCACCATGATCACGTCGGCCCAGGACGCCGCCTCCTTCGGCGACATCGTCCGGAAGCCCGCGGCCTCGGCCTTGGCGATCGCGCCGGAACCCGGACGCAGCCCGATCGCCAGTTCGGGGACGCCGCTGTCCTTGAGGTTGAGCGCGTGCGCGTGGCCCTGGCTGCCGTAGCCGATCACCGCGACGCGACGCGCCTTGATCAGTCCGACATCGGCATCGTGGTCGTAATAGACGCGCATGGTGATCCCTCTTCGATGATCGTGTGTGGGCGGCGGCGGTGGCGGCGGCGCGCGTTCAGATCGTCCGCGTGCCGCGCGCGATCGCCGCGATGCCGGTCCGCGAGATCTCGGCGAGCCCGAGCGGGCGCAGCAGGTCGATGAAGGCGTCGAGCTTGTCGGTCGCCCCGGTGAGCTCGAACACGAAGCTTTCCCGCGTGGTGTCGACGGTGCGCGCCCGGAACGCGTCGGCGAGGCGGAGCGCTTCGGATCGGTTCTCGCCGGTGCCGCACACCTTGATCAACGCCATCTCGCGCGCGACGTGCGGCCCGTCGGCGGTGAGGTCGGCGACGCGGTGCACCGGCACCAGCCGGTCGAGCTGCGCCTTGATCTGGCCGATCACCATCTCGGTGCCCGAGGTGACGATGTTGATGCGCGACCGCAGCCGGTCGTCGTCGACCGGCGCCACCGTCAGGCTGTCGATGTTGTAGCCGCGGCCGGAGAACAGTCCGATCACGCGCGCGAGCGCGCCGGTCTCGTTCTCGACCAGGACCGAGATCGTGGCCGAGCGCTCGATGTCGGACGCGGGCGGAAGGGCCATGCGCGTGTTCCTAGCGTGCGGAGGTCGGCGGGTGGGAGCCGGGAATGAAAGCCGGGGTGGAAGCGGAGTGGAAAGCCGGGCGGGGCGCGGGCACGCGCGGGCGCTCCGCCGCTACCGGACGGTGGTCGCGTCGCCGGCCGGGCTTTCCACCCGCGCCGTCAGCACGTTCATCGTCAGCACCTCGTAGAGCGCGCGCTGCTCGACCGCGAGCGCGCGCGGCCCGTCCGGCCCGAGCGTGTCGGTGGCGAGGAACACCGCCTGGCCGGCCGGCACGACCGCGATCCGCCAGTCGTGCGACGGCGAGACGAGCGCGCGCGCCGGCGCGACGGCGCAGGGCGCCGACGCCGTCAGCGTCACGTCGGCGCCGAGCACCACGGCCGATTGCGCGCCCGCGCCGCGCGCCGGCGGATAATCGGGATCGAGCCGCAGCGCGCGAAGGTCGCCGGCCTGCGACCCCCATTCGGTGAAGATCAGCCCCGCCGGCAGCGCCAGCGCCGGCATGTCGTCGAAATCGACCAGCTGGCTCGCGCAGATCCGCATCGTGCCGCCCGCCGACCCCGACCCCGACCCCGCAGCAGCAGCCGTCGACGATGCCGACGCCGCGCCGCACACGGACGCGAGCGCCGCGCGGGCGAGCGAGGACGCGAGCCCGGCCGGGCCTGACGGGACGCGCCGCATCAGACCAGCATCATGCCTTCGACCGTGATGCGACGCGCTTCCGCGTCGCCGTCGGGGCCGAGGATCATCTCGTTGTGCGCGGCACCCGACGGGATCATCGGAAAGCAGTTCTCGTGCTCGTCGACCGCGACCTCGCACACCACCGGGCCGGGATGGTCGATCATCGCCTGCAGCGTCGCGTCGAGGTCGCCGAGCCGCGCGACGCGCAGGCCGCGGGCGTGGAAGCTCTCGGCGAGCTTCACGAAATCCGGCAGCGCCTCGCTGTAGCTTTCGGAATAGCGCGACCCGTGCAGCAGCTCCTGCCATTGCCGCACCATGCCCATGTAGCGGTTGTTCAGGATCATCACCTTCACCGGCAGCCGGTACTGGGCGATCGTGCCGAGCTCCTGGATGTTCATCAGGATGCTGGCCTCGCCGGCGATGTCGATCACCAGCCCGTCCGGATGCGCGACCTGGGTGCCGATCGCCGCCGGCAGCCCGTAGCCCATCGTGCCGAGCCCGCCCGACGTCATCCAGCGGTTCGGCGCCTCGAAGCCGAAATGCTGCGCCGCCCACATCTGGTGCTGGCCGACCTCGGTGGTGACGAACGTGTCGCGCCCGCTCGCACGACAGAGCGCGTCGAGCCGCGCGATCGCGTGCTGCGGCTTGATCACCGCGTCGGGCTCCGGGTCCTGCCGGTAGGCGAGCGACTTCATCTCCCGCCAGCCGTCGATCGTCCGCCACCAGCGCGCGAGCGCGTCGGGGTCGGTGGGCGCGTCGCTCGCCGCCCAGCCCGCGTCGAGCAGCGCGAGCGCGCGGCCGGCGTCGCCGACCACCGGCAGGTCGACCAGCACGTTCTTGTTGATCGACGAGGGATCGATGTCGACGTGGATCTTGCGCGCGTCGGGCGCGAAGGCGTCGACGCGCCCCGTCACCCGGTCGTCGAACCGCGCGCCGACGCACAGCATCACGTCCGACCCGTGCATCGCGAGATTGGCCTCGACGGTGCCGTGCATGCCGAGCATGCCGAGGAAGTTCGGGTGGCTCGCCGGCAGCGTGCCGAGCCCCATCAGCGTGTTGGTGCAGGGAAACCCGGTGCGCTCGACGAAGCGCCGCAGCGCGCGCGACGCCTCCGGCCCCGCGTTGATCACGCCGCCGCCGGCGTAGACGATCGGCCGCTTCGCCCCCGCAGCATCGCGACCGCGTCGGCGATCGCCGACGCGTCGGGCTCGTGCCGCGGCCGATACGACCGGTGCGGCAGCGTCGACGCCGGCCGCCACGGCGCGTCGGCGATCATCACGTTCTTCGGCAGGTCGACCACCACCGGACCAGGCCGTCCCGACCGCGCGATCGCGAACGCCTCGTGCACCACGCGGGCGAGGTCCTCGCCGCGGCGCACCAGGTAGTTGTGCTTGGTCGCCGGCCGCGT
This sequence comes from Acetobacteraceae bacterium, assembly GCA_965199345.1. GTDB lineage: Bacteria > Pseudomonadota > Alphaproteobacteria > Acetobacterales > Acetobacteraceae > CAXTPV01. Next base: position 2,620,148 of record CBDARA010000002.1, on the reverse strand, counting down.
GATGCCGGTCGTGTCGGCCTCCTGGAAGGCGTCGTTGCCGATCAGGTGCGTCGGCACCTGGCCGGTGAGACACACGAGCGGGATGCTGTCCATCAGCGCGTCGACGAGGCCCGTCACCGCGTTGGTCGCCCCCGGCCCGCTGGTCACCAGCACGACGCCGGTGCGCCCGGTCGAGCGGGCGTAGCCCTCGGCCGCGTGCACCGCCGCCTGCTCGTGCCGGACCAGCACGTGCCGGATCGCGTCCTGCCTGAACAAGGCGTCGTAGATCGGCAGCACCGCGCCGCCCGGGTAGCCGAACACCACCTCGACGCCCTGCGCGCGGAGCACGCGGAGCAGGATCTCGGCGCCGCTCTGCGCGGTCGCCGCGTCCGTCTCGATCGTCGTGCCGTCCGGGATCCCGGTGTCCATGCTCGCTCCGTCGGTGCCGGCGCACGCCGCGCCGGGAGGGGCGGAATAGGGCGTCCGCAGGCCCGGCGTCAACCCGTCGATTGCAGGAACATTCGAATAACCCCGTCGAGGCTTTCCGAAAGTTGCGCGTTATCGGCCTCATCTAGCAAGGTTTGAAAAATCCAGAGGATTTCAAACGGCTCGTGATGCCGAAACCAGGTGTCCTGCCGCTTGGTGTAGCGCGCCGTCGCCGCGATCGCCCGCCGACGCGCCTCGTCGAGCCCGATCTCGCCCCGGAGATGGGCGGCGAGCTCCGGCACCCCGTGCGCCCGCATCGCCGGCAGCGAGGGCGCGAGCCCGAGCGCCAGCAGCGCCGCGACCTCGTCGCGGGCGCCCGACGCGAGCATGGCGTCGAAGCGGGCGACGATGCGCCCGCGAAGGGCGGCCCGATCGGGCCGGAACAGCAGCGACGCGAACCGGTAGGGCGCCGCCGGCAGCGTCGCCGCATCCGCCTGCCAGGCGGCGAGCGGCCGCCCGGTGCCGCGCCAGACCTCCCACGCCCGCGCGATCCGCTGCCCGTCGCTCGGCCGCAGCCGCGACGCCGTGTGCGGATCGGCGGCGGCGAGCCGTTCGTGCAGGGCGGCGGCGCCGAGCGAGGCGAGCAGGGCGCGCGCCTCCTCGCGCGCCGCGGCGCCGGGATCCGGGATGTCGGCGAGCCCGCCCGCGAGCGTCGCGAGGTAGAGCCCCGTCCCGCCGCAGAGGATCGGCAGCCGGCCCGCCCGGTGCGCGGCCTCGATCGCCGCGATCGCGTCCGCCCGCCAGGACGCGGCGCTGCCGGCGATCGCGGCCCCGCGCGTGCCGTAGAGACGGTGCGGCACGCGCGCCTCGTCCGCCTCGCTCGGCCGCGCGGTGATCACGCGGAGCTCGCGGTAGCACTGCATCGCGTCGGCGTTGATCACCGTGCCGCCGAACCGTTCGGCGAGACGCAACGCCAGCGCCGACTTCCCCGACGCGGTCGGCCCGGCGACGATCAGGCAAGGCGGCAGGCAAGGCGGCACGGCGGGTGGGCGGGCGCGAGCCGATGGTCAGGCCATGTTGTGGGCGCTGTCGCCGCCCGTCACCGCGATCGAGCTCCCGCTCACCAGCCGCGCCGCGTCCGACGCGAGATACACATAGGCCCCGGCGACGTCCTCCGCCGGCAGGAACGGCACGCCGAGCGGGATCTTGTTCCGCTGCGCCGCCTCGACCCTGTCGGCGAGATCGCCCTCGGGAACGCTGCCCTGGCTTTCCTTGATCGCCTGCGCGTAGCGGTCGTGATGGCGGGTGAGCTCCGTGTCGATCAGCCCCGGCACCACCGCGTTGACCGTGATCCCATGCGGCCCGAGTTCGAGGGCGGCGGACTTCATCAGCCCGAACAATCCCCATTTCGACGCCGAATAGGCCGAACCGTCCCGCATCCCGTGCTGGCCCTGCGTCGAGGACGTGACGATGATGCGTCCGCTCCGGCGTCCCACCATGAAGGGTGCCACGGCGCGGATCGTGTTGGCGGTGCCGGTGAGGTTGATGTCGATCTGGTCGCGCCAGTCGGCGTCCTCCATCTCGATCAGCGGCTTGAAGGCCTGGATGCCGGCGACGGCCGCGAGCACGTCGATCCGCCCGAACGCCGTGTTGACCGCGTCGGCATGCACCTGCAGCGCCGCGTAGTCGCGGATGTCGCACCGGATCGGCATGAAGCGCGCGCCGGCCGCCTCGACCAGGCGCGCGGTCTCCGCGAGGTCGCTGTCGTCGGTCAGCGCGTAGGTCTGCGTCGGGCTCGCGCGCCCGTCGATGTCGAGCCCGGCGATCGCCGCCATCCCGGTCCGCGCGAACGCGACCGCGACGGCCCGACCGATCCCGCGTGCCGCCCCGGTGACGAACGCGGTCTTGCCCTTCAATACGCCAGACGCCTCCATGATCCTGCTCCTCGGTTGCCGCGAGCGGTAACGGCGCAGGCGCCCGGAAGACGCGTCGGACCTCGCGGCGCGGATCCGTGCCGCCGGCGGCCGCAGCCCGCCTTCCGGCGCTCCTCTCGGCGCCGCCGGGTCGAGGCGGCAGCTGGACACGCCGCTTCGGCCTCGCCGCCATCCGCCGATGTCATGACGGTCGCGTCTCGGTGCACCTTCCCGTCCGGCCGTTCGCGTCGTGTACGGAGGCGCGGTTCCGAATACGCGATATCCAGAAGTTGAGACGGCACTTGGGCGTTCGATCAACGCCGAAACCACGAGACCGCGAACTCGCGGGCGTGAAACGCTCGTTTCCGTTGGCTTAACCTCGCCTCATGCACCTAACATCCGCCTGCCGCCTTTAGGGATCGTCGTATGGTCACTCTCCCCGTCCGGTCGTGTCTTCGCGCCTTGGCCACACTCGCGACGCTTTCGAGCGGCACGGCGCTCGCAGCCCCGATCGCCGCCACGGCGGCGCTGACCGGCTCGCGCCCGCCCGCCCTCGACACCGCGACCGATCTCGGCGCCCTCGACAGCGCGCTCCCGCTGTCGGCGGTCACGATCAGCCTCAGCCGCACGCCGGCCCGGCAACAGGCGTTCGACGCGCTCGTCGCGGCGCAGGCCAACCACGCCTCGCCGCAATATCACCAGTGGCTCACCGCCGGCGCGATCGGCACCGGCTACGGGCCGTCGCAGGCCGCGATCAACGCCGTGGTGCAGTGGGCGATGTCGGCGAACCTCCACGTCGTGTCGATCGCGCCGTCCGGCATGTGGATGGTCGTTTCGGGCACCGTCGGCGCGCTCGGCCGCGCCTTCCACACCGCGATCCACGGCTACCGCACCGAGGATGGCCGCACGATCGTCGCCAGCACGGGCGGCGAGGCGGTGCCCGCCGCGCTCGGGAGCATCGTCGCCGGCGTCCGCCTCAACGGCTACCAGCCGCGCCCGCTCGTCGTGCCCGCGGGGCCGGTGGTCCGCCACGGCAACGGCGGCTGGAGCGCCGCACCGGGCGCGACGCCATCCTTCACCTTCACCGATGACGGGGCGCAGCAGGAAGACGTCGCGCCGGCCGACTACGCGACCATCTACGACGTGAACAAGCTCCGCACGGCGGCGAGCCCCGTGCTCGGCAGCGGCGAAACGATCGCCGTCGTCGAGGACACCGACATGAAGGCGGCCGACTTCAACACCTTCCGCTCGACCTTCGGCCTTTCGTCCTACACCGGCACGCTGACGCAGGTGCATCCCGGCACCGGCTGCACCGATCCCGGCAGCAACGCCGACGAGGTCGAGGCGGCGCTCGACGCCGAATGGGCGGGCGCGCTCGCGCCCGACGCCAGCATCGTGCTCGCCTCCTGCGCCGACACCAGCACCGGCGGCGGCATCCAGGCCGCGCTGCAGGGGCTGGTCTCCGAGAGCACGCCGCCGCCGGTGATCTCCGTTTCCTACGGCGAATGCGAAAGCGAGCTCGGCACCAGCGCCGCGCAGAGCTGGGCCGAGATCCTCGAGGAAGCGTCGGCCGAAGGCGTCTCGGTGTTCGTCTCGTCGGGCGATTCCGGCTCGGCCGGCTGCGACCAGGACGCGACGATCGCGACCCACGGCCTCGCCGTGAACGGTCTCGCCTCCTCGTCCTACGACGTCGCGGTCGGCGGCACCGATTTCGACGACCTCGCGACCAAGACGGTCGCCACCTACTGGAACACGACCAACACCTCCATCGACGGCTCGGCGAAATCCTACGTTCCGGAAACGCCGTGGAACAACACCTGCGCCAATCCGATCCTGTCCTCCTACGAGGGCAGCGCCAGCACGCTCGCCTTCTGCAACACCGCCACCGGCCGCGAATTCCTCGCCCCGGCCGGCGACGGAGGCGGTGCCAGCGCGATCTTCGCCAAGCCGTCCTGGCAGGCGGCGACCGGCGTGCCCGCGGACGGCAAGCGGGACCTGCCGGACGTCTCGATGTTCGCGGCCAACGGCCTGTGGGGCCACGCGCTCGTCTACTGCATGTCGGACACCGCCGAGGACGGCACCGCCTGCACCTATTCGAGCGGCAGCGTGATCGAGGCGAGCAGCGCCGGCGGCACCTCCTTCGCCGCCCCGGCGCTCGCCGGCATCCAGGCGCTGATCGACGGCAAGAAGGGCGCGAAACAGGGCAACGCCGCGTCGCGCCTCTACGCGCTCGCCTCGAGCCAGTTCTCCGGCTCGACGGCGTCCTCCTGCGCCTCGTCGCAGGGCGCGTCGTCCGGCACGTCCTGCGTGTTCCACGACGTGCGGATCGGCGGCAACGACCAGGCCTGCAAGTCGCGCGGCACGAACTGCTACAGCGGCGGCAAGTCCTACGGCGTGCTGTCGACCTCGACATCGGCCGAGGCGGACGGCTACCCGGCCGGCACCGGCTACGACGAGGCGACCGGCCTCGGCAGCCTCGACGTCGCGAACCTGGTCAACGCGTTCTGACCGGAGGGCGGCACGGCACGAGCCGTGCCGCCCCTTGCCTTTCCCGGCCGACACCGTCACGACCGGACGATGGACGACGACGATCGCGCCCACGTGGTCACGCTGGTGGCGGGCGACGGCTTCGCGCTCACGGCCGCACTCGTCGACCGCGTCCGAGCCCGCGTCTTCGGCGCCGAGCCGGACGTGCTGGCGCCCGGCCGCGCGGTCGACATCCCCTGCGAGGGCAGGCCCGCGCTCGACCGCCTCCGCCGCGCGCTCGACGGCGCGCCGGTCGACCTGTTCGCGACGCCCGCCGCAGGACGCCGCAAGCGCCTGCTGGTCGCCGACATGGACGGCACGGTCGTGCGCGAGGAAACGCTCGACGAACTCGCCCGGCGCGCCGGCGCCGGCGAGGCGGTCGCCGCGATCACCCGGCTCAGCATGGACGGCGCGATCGATTTCGCCGAAGCACTCCGCCAGCGCGTCGCGACGCTCCGCGGCCTCCCCCTCGCTTCCCTCGAAGACACCTGGCGCGACGTCACCCTCAACCCCGGCGCCCGATCCCTGGTCGCGACCATGCGCGCGAGCGGCGCCACCACCGCACTCGTCTCGGGCGGCTTCTCGTTCTTCACGGGCCGCGTCGCCGCATCCTGCGGCTTCGACATCCATCATTCGAACACGCTGGTCGACGACGGCGAGCGCCTGACCGGCGCCGTCACCGAACCGATCCTCGATCGCGACGCGAAACGCGCGGCGCTGCTCGCGCTCGCCGACGCCGCCCACCTGCCGCCCGACGCGACACTCGCGGTCGGCGACGGCGCCAACGACCTCGCCATGCTCGCCGCCGCCGGCCTCGGGATCGGCTACCGCCCGAAACCCGTCGTCGCGGCCGCGATCGCACACCGGGTCGAACACGCCGACCTCCTGGCGCTGCTGTACGCCCAAGGCTTCCACCACGACGAGATCGTCGCGGCGGGATGAGGGAAGGCCAGGGCTCTGCCCCCGACCGGGTTCCCCTTTGCGCAAGCGCAAAGGGGCCCGACGGCGGGCGCCCATCGCGCTTGCGCGATGGGGCCCTACTAGGGCCCGAGGCCCTTGGATCCCTTTGAGTTGAGGAAAACCCCGGGCCCCGGTCGCGCGGGCAGCTCTCGTCGGCCCGGGGTTTTCCTCAACTGATGGATTGTCAAGGCGACTGCCTTGACCGGGGTCCAGGGGCAGCGCCCCTGGCCTTCCCTCAATCCAACGGCGGGATCTCGTCGAGGGCGGCCGCGTAGGCGGCCTGGTTGCCGAGCAGGGCGTGTGCGGCGTCGACGTCCTCGTCGGTGCCGATCGCGGCCGGGCACGCGCTTCTGAGGTCGAGGATGCGCGCGACCGGCAGCGGCGGGCGCGAGGCGCGCTCGGCCGCCAGTGCGGTGGCGAGTGGCGTCGTGGTGCCGGTCTCGAGCGCGTGGAGCGCGTCGGCGACGGCGGCGCCGCCGCCCGAGGTGCAGAGCTGCGGCAGCACGCCCAACCCCTGCAGCGGCCAGCCGAGCGGGGCCAGGACCCGGCTCCAGGTGACGAACAGTTCGCCGCCGTCGGGCAGCTGCAGCAGCGTCTGCACGAGGCCCTTGCCGAGCGTGACCGAGCCGGTGACCACCGCGCGTCGGTGGTCGGCCAGCGCCGCGGCCAGGATCTCGGCGGCGCTCGCGGTGCGGCCGTCGACCAGGACCACGATCGGCATGCCGTGCGTGACGTCGCCGCCCTGGACGCTCCAGACGTGGTTCGACTGCGGGTAGCGGCCTTCGGTGATGGTGGCGACGCCGTTGTCGAGCACGAGGGCGGCGGCGGTGACGGCCTGCTGCAGCAGGCCGCCGCGATTGCCGCGGAGGTCGATGATCAGGCCGCGCGGGCGGTCCGGCAGCGCCGCGTCGAGCAGCGCGCTCATCTCCTCGGCGGTGTCGCGCGAGAACCCCGTCACCTTCAGCGTCAGCAGCCCGTCGGTGCTGGTTCCGAACACGGTTTCGGGCGGCACCAGGTCGCGCTGCAGGGTCAGGTCGCGCGTGCGTCCGTGCAGCCGGATGCGGATGGTGACCGCCGAGCCGACCGGTCCGGCGAGCCGGGCGAGCGCGTCGTCGGGATCGGCGCGGCCGACATCGACGCCGTCGATCGCGAGCAGGCGCGCGCCGGTCGCGAGGCCCGCGTCGGCGGCCGGTCCGTCGGGCGCGATGTCGCCGAGCGCGAGGCCGCGTGACGTCCTGAGCAGCGTGACGCCGATGCCGCCGCCGCTGCCTTCCCGCTTGTCGCGATCGGCGTCGGCGGGCTCCGGCCCGACATAGCGGGAATAGGGATCGAGATGGTTGAAGAGTTCGTCGAAGAAGCTTTGGGTGACGCCGACCTGTCCCGCGCCGCTGACCGCCGACGAGACGCGCCAGGCGGCGGCCGTGATCGCCGCGAGTGCCTCGCCCCAGGCGGCCGGGTCGTCGTCCTGCGGCGACGGGCCGCGCCACACCGGACCGGCGGCCGACGAGAGCACCAGCCGATCGCCGACGACGCTCGCCTGCAGCGACGGGTCGAGCGCGGTGATGCCGCCGAGGCCCCAGCCGGCCAGGGTGCGGAGCGACACCGGATCGAGGATGCGGGGTGCCATGAAGCGGAGCGCCGTGCCGAACACCGACGACGCGAGCGGCTGGTCGAAACCCGGCGCCGCGGACGGCGCGGCCCGTGCCTCGCCGCCCGCGAGGACGCAGACGAGGGCCGCGACGAGCGTCCGGAGGACCCTCGACCCGAGCCGCGTCGTCACGGACGCTTCCTGCGCCCCCTCGTGTCGGGGCGGTCGAAGCGGCGAGCGGTCGCGCGGCCGCCCGGGACGGCGAACACCAGCGTGCCGGTGAGCGGATGGGCTTCGGCGAGCACGACGTCGAGCCGGTCGGTCAGGCGATAGCTCGCCCGGGTCCGTCGTCCGATCAGCGCCTGGGACGGTTCGTCGTGCATCCAGAAATCGTCCGGCAGGGCGGAAATCGGAAGCAGTCCGCTCGCGCCGCTTTCGGCCAATGTGACGAACAAACCAAACCGCGTCACGCCGGAAATACGCGCGGGAAACGTGGCGCCGACGCGATCGGCCATGAAGGCGGCGAGGTAGCGGTCGATCGATTCACGTTCGGCGAGGGCGGCCCGCCGCTCGGTCGCGGTGATCTGCTCCGCCTCGTCGGGAAAGCGCGTCTCGGCGCCGGCTTCGAGACCGCCCGGTCCGAGCTTGAGCCCGGCGATCAGCGCCCGGTGCACCAGCAGGTCGGCGTAGCGGCGGATCGGCGAGGTGAAATGCGCGTAGGCGCGGAGCGCCAGGCCGAAATGGCCGATGTTGTCGGGGCTGTATTCGGCCTGGCTCTGGCTTCGCAGCATCACCTCGTTGACCTGCGGCGCCGCCTCGGTGTCGCGCACGCGAGCCAGGATGGCGTCGAGGTCGGCCGGCCGGATCTCGCCGGCGGGCTTGAGCGTGATGCCGAGCGTCGAAAGGAAATCACGGAGGCTCGCGATCTTCTCGTCCGATGGCGGCGCGTGGACCCGGTAGACGCAGGCGCGGCGGAGGCGCTCGAGCTCCTCGGCGGCGGCGACGTTGGCGAGCACCATGAATTCCTCGATCAGCCGGTGGCTGTCGAGGCGCGGGCGTGGGGCGACCGAGGCGACGCGCCCGTCGGGCCCGAGCGCGATCTTGCGCTCCGGCAGGTCGAGGTCGAGCGTGCCGCGTCGGGTCCGCGCGCCGAGCAGCGCGCGGAAGGCGGCGTAGAGGATCGCGAGCTGGCCCGGCGGCAGGCCGAGCTCGCTGCCGTCGCCGTCGCGGTCGGCCTCCGCCTGCACCTGCTCGTAGGTGAGGCGCGCGGCACTCCGCATCAGCCCGCGGCCGAAACGATGCGCGCGCTTGTTGCCGTCGCGGTCGATCAGCAACTCGGCGTAGAGGCAGGAGCGGTCCTCGCCCGGCTTCAGCGAGCACCATCCGTTCGACAGCGCCTCGGGCAGCATCGGAACCACGCGGTCCGGGAAATAGACCGAGTTGCCGCGCCGCAGCGCCTCGCGGTCGAGCGCGCTGCCGGGCCGCACGTAATGGGCGACGTCGGCGATGGCGACGAGCAGCCGGAAGCCGTCGCCGTCCGGCTCGGCGTGCACGGCGTCGTCGAAATCGCGGGCGTCGGCGCCGTCGATCGTGACGAGTGGCACCGCGCGGAGATCGGCGCGCTTGCCGAGCGGGGCGGCGCGGGCGCGCGCGGCTTCGGCGAGCGCCGCCTCGGGGAAGACGTCCGGGATGCCGTGCGTCGCGATCGCGACCAGGCTGACCGAGCGGGCGTCGCCGAGCTTGCCGAGCACCTCGACCACGCGGGCGGGCGAAAGGCCGAGGAAGCGGCCGGCCGGCCGCGGCAGCGGCTCGGCGAGCACGAGGTCGTCGGTGTCGGCGTCTCCGGTTTCGCCCTCCGGCACCACCCATTCCGCCTTCTGGCGCCGGTCGGTCGGCACCAGGCGGCCGCCGGCGCCCTCGCGGCGGAAGGCGCCGAGCACGCGCGGCGGCGCGTCGGCGAGGCGCTTGAGGGTGCGGCCCTCGTAGCGGCCGTTGCCGATCGGCTTGAGGCGGGCGAGCACGCGCTCGCCGGGGGCGAGGGCCGCGCGGCCGGGTGCCTCGGGATGCATGTGCACGAGAGGCGGCGGTCCGTCGCCGTCCCAGGCGACCGGGCGGGCGATCGGATCGCCGTCGGGATCGGTGCCGGTCACGGTGACGATCGTCGCCTCGGGCAGGCGCCCGGGCGGGGTGAAGCGGCGATGTCCGGCCGGCGCCACCGTGCCGTCGGCGCTGAGCGATTTGAGCAGGCCGCGCAGCGCCACCCGGTGCTCCGGCCCGAGCCGGAAGGCGCGCGCGATCTCGCGTTTGCCGATGCGTCCGGGGCTGTCGCGGATGTAGCGGGCGAGCGCCTCGCGGCTCGGCAGGCCGCCGTCGCCGGCGGCGACGGGTGCCTCGGGGCCGCGCCGCCCCCGGCGCCCGGCCGGGCCGGGCCGGCTCGCCGGCGCGGCGTCGTCGTCGTCGGCGAGAGCGTGTCGGCGAGCGCGTCGTCGCGCGGCGGGTCGGGCGTGTCGCGCGCGCCGTCGAGGGACGCGGCGCCGCGCGGCGCGCGGACCGGCCGACCGTGCTCTCGGGCAGGCGCGGGGGCGCCGCCCCCGGCTGCGCCGTCCCGGCGTTTGCCGCGCCTGGGCGGCCGGGCCGCCAATCAGGCCGCCTTGGCGCTGCGGGCGGCGGCTCGCTTCCCCGCCGATTTGGGCTTGGCCTTGTTCTTCGGCTTGCCGGGAGCCGATTTGGCGCTCTTCGGCTTCGCGACCTTCGCCGTGGCCGCCGCGCCGCTTGGCACGGCCGCGCCCTTGGCGCGTGCCGGCGGCTTGGCAGGCTTCTTGCCCTTCCCGCCGCCGCCGCCCTTGCCGCCCTTGAGCGGCTTCAGCACCTTGCCCTTCTCGGACAGCAGCGCGACCGCGTCGGCGAGCGTGATCTCCTCCAGCGCGACCCCGCGCGGCAGGTTCGCGACGACGCCGCCATGCTGGGCGTAGGGACCGAAGCGACCCTTGCGGACCAGCACCGGCTCGCCGTCCTTCGGGTGCGGTCCGAGGGAGCGCACGGAGGCGAGCTTGCGGGCGATCACGTCGACGGCGCGGTTGATGCCGATCGACAGCACGTCGTCGTCGGCGTCGAGCGAGCCGTAGATCGCGCCCATCCGGACATAGGGTCCGAACCGCCCGAGCCCCGCCTCGATCACCTCGCCGGATTCCGGGTGGGTGCCGACCTCGCGCGGCAGCGACAGCAGGCCGGTCGCCTGTTCGAGCGTGATGCTGTCGCCATCGAGGCCGCGCGGCAGGCTCGCCCGGCGCGGCTTGCTCTTCTTGTCGGCGGGATCGGGCTCGCCCTGCTGCACGTAGAGCCCGTAGGGGCCGCGCCGGACGGTGACGTCCTCGCCGGTGTCGGGGTGGTGCCCGAGCAGGCGCATGCCCTCGCGGAGCGCGTCGCCGCCGTCCCCCTCGGCGCCGTCGATCGCGAGGCCGCGCGTGTAGCGGCATTCGGGGTAGTTCGAGCAGCCGATGAAGGAGCCCTGCCGGCCGAGCCGGAGGCCGATCCGGCCGGCGTTGCAGGCGGGGCAGCGACGCGGGTCGGTGCCGTCGGCGCGGGCGGGGAAGAAATGCGGCCCGAGCTCGAGGTCGAGCGCGTCGATCACGTCCGAGATCTTGAGCTCGCGGGTGCCGTCGACGGCGCGGGAGAAATCCTCCCAGAACGCGCGCATCACGTCGCGCCAGTCGCGCGCGCGGTCGGAGATGTCGTCGAGCTGCTCCTCGAGGCCGGCGGTGAACCCGGCATCGACGTAGCGGGCGAAGAACGAGTGCAGGAAGGCGGTGACCAGCCGGCCGCGATCCTCCGGGATGAACCGGCGGTTCTCGAGCCGGACATATTGGCGGTCGCGCAGCACCGACAGGATCGAGGCATAGGTGGACGGCCGGCCGATGCCGAGCTCCTCCATCTTCTTGACCAGCGAGGCCTCCGAGTAGCGCGGCGGCGGCTGGGTGAAATGCTGGTCGGCGCGGACGTCGCCGGTGAGCAGCGGGTCGCGCTCGCTCATCGGCGGCAGCATGCGGTCGTCGTCGGCGCCGGCGGCCGCGTCGTCGTCCGATCCCTCGCGGTAGAGCTTGAGGAAGCCGTCGAACGCCAGGATCGAGCCGGTGGCGCGCAGCCGGAGCGCGCCGCCTTCCGCGTGCGCCTCGACCGCGACCTGGTCGAGCTCGGCCGATTGCATCTGGCTCGCGACGGCGCGCTTCCACACCAGCTCGTAGAGGCGCGCCTGCTCGGCGTTGAGGTGGCGCGCGACGTCGGCGGGCAGGCGGGCGATTTCGGTCGGCCGGATCGCCTCGTGCGCCTCCTGGGCGTTCTTCGCCTTGGTGGCATATTCCCGCGCGACGCCCGGCAGGTAGTCGGCACCGAAACTGTCCCGCACGTGGCCGCGGATCGCGTCGATCGCCTCGCGCGCCATCTGCACGCCGTCGGTTCGCATGTAGGTGATCAGTCCGACGGTCTCGCCGCCGAGCTCGATCCCCTCGTAGAGCGCCTGGGCCGTCCGCATCGTCGCCTGCGCGCCCATGTGGAGCTTGCGGCTGGCTTCCTGCTGCAGGGTCGACGTGGTGAACGGCGCCGGCGGGTTGCGCTTGACGCGCTTCCTGTCGACCGACCCCACGGCGAAGCGGCCGGCGACCACGGCGGCGCGGGCGCGCTCGGCCAGCGTGCCGTTGTTGAGGTCGAACTGGTCGAGCTTGCGCCCGTCGAGATGGGTCAGCCGGGCGGTGAACGGCGCGCCGGCCGGCGTCTCGAGCGCCGCCTCGACGGTCCAGTATTCGCGCGGCTTGAACGCCTCGATCTCGGACTCGCGCTCGCAGACGAGGCGGAGCGCCACCGATTGCACCCGGCCGGCGGACCGGCTGCCCGGCAACTTCCGCCAAAGCACCGGCGAGAGCGTGAAGCCGACCAGGTAGTCGAGCGCGCGGCGGGCGAGATAGGCCTCGATCAGCGGCTGGTCGAGCTCGCGCGGGTTCTCCATCGCGCGCTTGATCGCGCTCTTGGTCACCTCGTTGAAGGTGATGCGACGGACGTCGACGCCTTTCAGCGCGCGGGCTTCCTCCAGCATGGCCCGGACGTGCCACGAGATCGCCTCGCCTTCGCGGTCGGGGTCGGTCGCGAGATAAAGCGTGCGGGCGCCGCGGAGTGCCTTGGCGATCGCCGCGATCTGGCGGCGGCCGCGGTCGTCGGCCTCCCACGCCATCGCGAAATCGGCATCCGGGTCGACCGAGCCGTCCTTCTCGCGAAGGTCGCGCACGTGTCCGAACGAGGCGAGCACCGTGTATCCGTCGCCGAGATATTTGTTGATCGTCTTCGCCTTGGCGGGGCTTTCGACGACGACGACATCGGACATGTGTGTGTCCCCGTGGGTGCGTCCGAGCCCCGGTCAGCCCCCGAGGAGGCAGACCCGACTGCCGGGAAGCGTTTCGATCCGCCCGTCGAGTTCGAGTTCGACGAGCGCCGTGGTCACGAGTGACGCGGAGAACTGGCAGCGGCGGATCAGATCGTCAATGGCGGTCGGCGCGGTACCGAGCAGTCCGAGCACCGCCGCGTGCACGGTGTCCGCCGTCGGCGTCGGCCGATCGGGGCGGACCGGGACCGCCCGGACCGGCGCGGGCTTGGTCGCCGCCGGCCGCGCACCCGCTGCCGTTCGGACGCGTGCGCGGTCGGGCGGCAGGTGCGCGGTCACGTCGGCGACGTTCTCGCAGAGATGCGCGCCCTGCCGCAGCAGGTCGTTGGTGCCTGCGGCGCGCGGGTCGAGCGGCGAGCCGGGCACCGCGAAGATCTCGCGTCCCGCGTCGAGGGCGAGCCGGGCGGTGATCAGGCTGCCCGACCGTTTCGCCGCCTCGACCACGACGCAGCCGAGCGCGAGGCCGGCGACGATGCGGTTGCGCCTGGGGAAATGTCGGTGCGTGGGCACGGTGCCGAGCGGCGCCTCGGCGACGACGGCGCCACCCTCGGCGGCGATCCGCGCCTGCAGGCCGGCGTTCTCGGGCGGGTAGGGCCGGTCGAGCCCGCCCGCGACGACCGCGACCGTGAGCCCGCGCCCGCAGGCACCCTCATGGGCCGCGGTGTCGATGCCGCGCGCGAGGCCGGACACCACGACGAGGCCCGCGTGTGCGAGGCCCGAGGCCAGTGTCTCGGCGATGCGGCGGCCGTTCGCCGACGCGTTGCGGGCGCCGACGATCGCGACCGCGGGCGCCGCGAGCCGCGCGACGTCGCCGAGCACGGCGAGCACCGGCGGCGCGTCGGGCAGGGCCGCGAGCGGTTCCGGATAGTCCGGCTCGTCGAGCAGCAGGAACCGGCCGCCGAGCCGGTCGAGCGCTTCGGCCTCGCGCAGCACCGCGCGCGCCTCCGGGATCACGGCGTCGCGCGCGAGGGCGGCGAGCGCCGCCTCGGCGTCGTCGTGGCGCGCGAGCAGCCGACGGAAGGCGATCGGCCCGACGCCGTCGGCGCGCGCGAGCCGGATCAGCGCCAGCCGCTCGGGCGACATCGGCGCCGTCACGTGCGCTGGCCGATCGCGGGTTCGGTGCCGGCGAGCAGGCGCGCGATGTTGCCGCGATGCCGCACGCCGATCAGCAGCGCGATGGCGAGCGCCGCGATCGCGCCGGGACGCGACAGGAGCAGCGCCGCGATCGTGCCGCCGGCGATCGCGGCGAGCGCGCCGGCCGACGACCGGCGGGACGCCCACGCGACCGCGAGCCAGATCACGGACGCGACGGCGCCGACCCGCCAGTCGAGGCCCCAGAAGGCGCCGAGCCCGGTCGCGACCCCCTTGCCGCCGCGGAAGCGGAGCCAGACCGGCGCACAATGGCCGACCACGACGCAGACCGCCGCGACCGCAGCGGCGTCGGGACCGCCCACCGCGCGCGCGACGACCACGGCGACGAGCCCCTTCAGCCCGTCGAGCAGCAGCGTCGCCGCGGCGAGCCCCCGCCTGCCGGTGCGCAGCACGTTGGTCGCGCCGATATTGCCCGAGCCGATCGCCCTGATGTCGCCGAGCCCGGCGGCGCGCGTCAGCAGCAGCCCGAACGGCACCGACCCGAGCAGGTAGGCGACGGACGCGGCGGCGATGAGGAGAGGGGTCGTTGCCATGTCGAACCTATTTCAGCAGAAGCCGCCGCCCGCCGAAAGAGCGCGCGTGGCCCGAGCGGACCGATCAGCGGGATGACGGCTGCTGGCCGCCGAGGTGGGGTTTCGTCGGCGCCTCCCTGCCTCACTCCAACGCCGCGCCGGTCTCCGCGACGCGCTTGACGCGCTCGGATGCATGGGTCGGAGCGGCGACGACTGGCGGATGCTTCCGAACCACGTGTCCTCAGGGGATCGTGCAACAGCCTGTTGCGCGATCTCCGGGTCTGAAAACGCGGCCGCCAGGGCCCGCATGTCGTTGAGGTTGCGCGGTGAGAGACCGGTCATCTCCGGGAAGTCGCGTCGAAGATCGGTGACCAGGCGCGCGATGACCTTGGCGCCCAGCCGGCGTCCGCCTGGCAAGCCAGGATGTCGCGGCCGATCTCCCAGTAGAGCAGGACGAGCTCGCGGTTGATCCACCTGCTGGATGCGGGCCACTTCGCGCTGGATGAGAAGAATGACGGGATCGCTCGCCTCATCCTCGATCTCAGGGCGCGCCGTCCTGGCTAGCGCTTCCTCAGTGAGCCGACCATTCGGGCGCGGCGCGGCAGCGCGCGATGACCCCGCCGGGGCATCCGCATGCCTCCTGGGAGGAAGCGCAGCTGAACCGCTGGCACTCCGGCCTCCAAGCCGCATACGTCATCCGCGCCGCGCGAATCCGCCCGCACCGGATCAACGTTGTCGCCGAGCCCGGCGTTGAGGGAACGGCCGTCCGGGCCGATACCCCCGCGCTCTCCCCGCGTCCCGGCGGATCGACGCAGTCGATCAAGGCTCGCCGTTCACCATCGAGATCGAGATCGCCAGCAGGATCGGCAGCGCGCCCAGCTCCGCCCACGACGTGGGTGATCGCTCGTGCGCAGGGAAAGTGTCGAGCCATTGCTCTCCGCGAAACCGAGCGATGGCTGTAGCCTTCGCCACCCGATCAAGGCAGCCGCCGCCGTCCGGGGCCGCCGAAGAGCAGCGCGGATCGAGGCCGCCTTCGGCGCCGGCGGCGGTGACAGCGACGATCGCCCGAGACTGACTGCGCTCGCACTCATGCGCGCATGCTCTTTCTCAGCCATCCCAGATGTCTCGACGCGCCCGCAAGCCCCAGCCTGGCACAGCGTCTTCACAACCGGGCACGGCCATGCGTCGCGGCACGCCGGTCGAAGACAGCTGTTGACCGTCGCGGAGTACAATCATATTGTGAATGTATAGTTCTTCGTGAATAATTATGCAAAGCGGGGTCGCCATGCCGCAGGACACCTTTCGATGACCAGCTCGATCGAAGCTCGCGCGGGCAGGCTCGCCGAACTGGCCCGGCGGACCCGCATCTCGATCGTCCACACCATTGACGCGCCACGCATGGGTCATATCGGTGGCGATTTCTCGGTGACCGACATCCTGGTGACCCTGTTTTTCGACGTGATGCGCTACCGCGTCGACGAACCCGACTGGGCCGGACGCGATCGTTTCGTGCTGTCGAAGGGACATTGTTCCGCCGCGCTCTATTCCGTGCTGGCCCTGGCCGGATATTTCAGCCCGGACCTGTTGCCGAGCTTCATGGCACCGCTTTCGCCGCTGAACGGCCACCCGAACCGCCGCAAGGTGAAGGGCGTGGAGGCCAACACCGGTCCGCTCGGGCACGGCCTGCCGATCGCGGTCGGCATGGCGATCGCCGCCGGGATCGCGCGGTCCGACTACCGCACCTTCGTGGTGCTGGGTGACGGCGAGCTGCAGGAAGGCTCGAACTGGGAGGCGGCCATGCTCGCCGGCCATCGCGGGCTTGAGCACCTCACCGCGGTGGTCGATCGCAACCGGCTGCAGCAGGGTGCGCGCACCGAGGACACCAACGGGCTCGATCCGCTCGATGCGAAGTTCCGTGCGTTTGGCTGGGAGGCCATCGAACTCGACGGCCACGACCATGGGGCGCTGCTGGACGCCTTCGAGGCTCCCCGCATCGGCAAGCCTCGGGTGCTGATCGCCAACACCAGGAAGGGCAAGGGCGTCTCGTTCATCGAGGACCGCGTCGAATGGCACCACAAGGTGCCGTCCAAGGAGCAGGTGGTGCTGGCACTGCAGGAGCTGTCGCTGTGAACGAGATGAGCCCGCCCACGACCGACGGCGTCGAAACGTTCGACTGCCGGGTTGCCTTTGCCGAAACGATGATCGAGCTGGCACGGGTCGATCCGCGCATCGTTGCGGTCTGCAACGATTCCGTGGGCTCCTCCAACATGGGCGCGTTTCAGAAGGAGTTCCCCGAGCGCCTGGTCAATGTCGGCATCGCCGAACAGAACATGGTGGGTGTCGCGGCCGGCCTCGCCAATGGCGGGTTCGTGCCGTTCGTCTGCTGCGCCGGCCCCTTCCTGACCGGGCGCGCCCTGGAACAGATCAAGGCCGACGTCGCCTACAACCATTACGGCGTCGTGCTGTGTGGCCAGAGCCCCGGCATGTCCTATGGCGAGCTCGGACCGACGCATCATTCGATCGAGGATTTCGCCTGGATGCGGGCGCTGACCGACATCACCATCCTCAATCCCGCAGACCCGAAGCAGACCCGCGACGCGGTACGCTGGGCGGCGCAGGCGGACCGGCCGATCTACATGCGGGTCGGCCGCTTCAAGGTGCCGGCAGTGACGCCCGAGGGCGCGGTGTTCGAGCCCGGCCGCGCACTCATCCTGCGCGAGGGCCACGACGTCACGCTGATCGCCACCGGCACGCTGGTCTCGCGCGCACTGGCGGCGGCCGAGCTGCTGGCGACGCGCGGCGTGTCGGCGCGGGTGCTGAACATGATGACCATCGCGCCGCTCGACGAGGCGGCGGTGCTGGCAGCGGCGCGCGAGACGCGCGGCATCGTCACCGCGGAGGAGGCGATCGTTACCGGCGGGCTCGGCTCGGCGGTGGCCGAGACGGTGGTGAGGCACCATCCCACGCGCATGCGCATCCTCGGTGTGCCGCATTTCGCGCCCACCGGATCGGCTGCCTTTCTGCTCGATCATTTCGGGCTGAACGCCGAGGGTCTGGCAAAGGCGGCGCTGGAGCTCACGGCCTGATCATGACGCAGCGCCTCGTCCTTGCGATCGACCAGGGCACCAGCGCTACCAAATGCGCGCTGGTCGACGAGGCTGGCCGGTTCGTGGCGCGCGGCACGTCGCCGCTCGGTGAGACGCACCCGCGACCGGGCTGGGTCGAGCAGGATCCCGACGCGATCTGGGACAGCGTGCGCCTGGCGGTCGCCGCCTGTCTCGACGGGCAGGACGCGTCCGCCGTGGTCGCGGTGGGCTTCAGCACGCAGCGAGAATCGCTGCTGTTGTGGGACCGCGCCAGCGGCCGCGCGCTGTCGCCGGTGATCTCCTGGCAGGACCAGCGCGGCGCGGCCCTGTGCGACGCGCTGCGCTCGGAGGAGACCGAACGCTTGGTGCGGAGCCGCTCCGGCCTGCCGCTCGACCCCATGTTCTCCGCCGTGAAGGCGCGCTGGCTGCTCGACCGCCACGATCCCGCGCGCCTCCGTGCGGACGCCGGTGCGCTCTGCCTCGGCACGATCGACAGCTGGCTGCTCAGCCGCCTGTCCGGCGACCACGTGATCGAGGCGGGCAACGCCTCGCGGACGCAGCTGCTCGACGTCCACCGCGTCGACTGGGATGACGACCTGCTCGCACTGTTCGGCGTGCCCCGCGCCTGCCTGCCGCATGTGGTGGCGTCGACCGGTCCCTTCCCGGCGGTGCGCGGCCTGCCGCCCCTGCTGGACGGCACGCCGGTCAGCGCCGTGATGGGTGACAGTCACGCCGCCCTGTTCGGCCATGGCGCGCTGCGGCCCGGACAGGTCAAGGCCACTTACGGCACCGGCTCGTCGGTGATGGGGCTGATCGAGCGTCCGGCCGACCTCGAAGACGGCCTGTGCCTGACCATCGGCTGGATGACAGACCGACCGGCCTACGCGGCCGAGGGAAACATCCGCTCGGCCGGCGCCACGCTGCGCTGGGTCGCCGGCCTGTTCGAGATCCCCGTGGCATCGTTGGTGGAAATGGGATTGTCCGCCGCGAACGACGGCGTGGTGCTTGTGCCGGGCTTCGGCGGCCTCGGCGCGCCCTGGTGGGACCGCGACGCCGTGGGCCTCCTCACCAATCTGACGCTCGGCACCTCGCGCGCCGCGATCGCGCGCGCCGCGGTCGAGAGCATCGTGTTCCAGGTGGGCGACCTGGTGGACGCGATTGCGCACAGCGTCGGCCGGGTCGAGGCTTTGTACGTCGATGGCGGACCGACCCGCACCGACGGGCTGATACAGATGCAGGCGGACCGCTCGGGCTGCGTGATCGTGCGCGCGGCCGAACCGGAGCTCTCGGCGCTCGGGGCGGCGCACCTGGCAGGATTGTCGGTCGGGCTGTGGTCGCGCGCAGAGCTCGACCGGCTGCCGCGTCCGCGCGATCGTTTCGCCCCGGGCACGACGACCAACACCGACAGCCGGCATTGGCACGCAGCGATCGCGCGCGCCTCAAGCCGGCGGATGGGGGAGACCGCACCATGAGCCTGCAGCCCACGATGGCGGCCCGTTCCGCAAGCCCGGACGAAGCGCCGCCGCGGCGCAGCCTCGCGTCCCTGCTGAGCGGCGCGCAGGGACCGCTGATCGGGCTGGTGCTCCTGTGCGTGGTGTTCGCGCTGACCACGAACGTCTTCCTCACCGTGCGCAACGCGCTCAACGTGGTCGACCAGGTCACCACACTCGGCATCCTGGCGCTGGGCATGACGGGCGTGATCATCATCGGCGGCATCGACCTGTCGGTGGGTTCGATCCTGGCGCTGTCGATCATGGTGTTGGGCTGGCTGCCGCAGGATTACGGCATCCCCTTTCCCGTGGCGCTGCTGCTCTGCATCGTCACGGGCGGGCTCTGCGGCCTTGTCAACGGCCTGCTGGTGACGCGTGCGCGCCTGCCGGCGTTCATCGCCACGTTGACGATGATGTCGGTAGCGCGGGGTCTGGCCAACATCACCACCGACGGACAGCAGGTGGTGGGCTACCCGGACTGGTTCACGGCGCTGGCGACCGAGCGTCATCTCGGCGTCCTGTCGGCCACCGTGGGCATCTTCGTGGCGCTCGGCCTCGCGGCCTGGGTGTTTCTCCGGTTCCGCGCCACCGGACGCAGCTTGTACGCGATCGGCGGCAGCGCCGAGGTGGCGCGTCTGGCCGGCATCCCGGTGCGCAAGCTGACGGTCGCGGTCTACGTCGTCTCCGGGTTGCTGGCCGGCGTTGCCGCCGCCGTGATGGCCGCGCGCCTCGACAGCTCGCAGCCCTCCGCCGGCTTCGGCTACGAGCTCGACGCGATCGCCGCCGTGGTGATCGGCGGCGCCAGCCTGGCCGGCGGCATCGGCTCCGTCGGCGGCACGGTCGCCGGCGTCTTCATCATCGGCGTGCTGCACAACGGGCTTAACCTGGTCGGCATCTCGCCCTTCATCCAGCAGGTGGTGATCGGCGTGGTGATCGCGGTCGCGGTCACCTTCGACACGCTGCGCCGCAAGGCCTGACGATTTCTACCGCAGACGGCGCTCAACGCCGCTGTGCTCTTGAGGATGGGAAACAGTTGATGTCCAAGACCACGACATTCGCGGCCTCGCTCACGATGGCGGCGCTGCTTGCAGCACACCCGGCCGGGGCGCAGACCAGGCCCGCGATCGGCCTTGCTGTCGCCAACCTGCAGGCCGATTTCTTCAACCAGATCAAGCAGGCGGCCACCGCCGAAGCCCGCGCCCGCGGCGCCGACCTCGTCGTGGTCGATGCGCACGGCGACAGCGCCACCCAGGTCAACCAGATCCAGGATCTGATCACCCGCGGTGTCAAGGCGATCATCTACATCCCGGCCGGCGCTACCGCGGCCGGTGTGCCGGTGCGGGCCGCGCAGGCGGCGCATATCCCGGTGGTGGCGGTCGACCGCAACGCACCCGACGCGCCGGCCAACAGCTTCATCGCGTCCGACAGCGTCGCCGCCGCCCGCATGCTGGGCGACGACGTCTGCAAGGAGACCGGAGGCCATGGCAACGTGGCCATCATCCAGGGCCAGATCGGCACCACACCCGAGATGGACCGCGACCGCGGCTTCACGGAGGCGCTGGCGTCCTGCCCCGGCCTGAAGGTGGTGGCCAAGCAGGCCAGCCAGGAATGGTCGCAGAGCGAGGGCTTCTCAATCGCCCAGGACATGCTGCAGCGCCATCCGGACATCACCGTGTTCTTCGGCCGCGCCGACGGGCTGGCGCTGGGTGCGGCGCAGGCGGTCAAGGTCGGCAATCTCGACCACAAGGTGATGGTGGTGGGCTTCGACGGCGACGTGGCCGGTCTGAAGGCGGTGCAGAAAGGCACGCTGGCCGCGACCATGACGCAGAAATCGCAGTTCATGGGCCGTCTCGCGGTCGACACCGCGCTGGCGCTGATCGCCGGCAAGAGCGAGCCCGCGCAGCAGCTGCAGTCGGCTGAGCTGACGACGAAGGCCAACGTCGCGCCCTTCATCGCCCACCACCCGTAGGATCGCGTCTCCCGGACCCCGATTGGACACGGCGTCCGGGCCACGCACCGGCTTGAGGACACAACCATGGCCCGCCTGTCGCTCCGCGGCATCACCAAGAGCTACGGCCTCGTGCAGGTGCTGCACGGCATCGATCTCGACGTGCGCGAGGGCGAGCTCGTAGCCCTTCTGGGCGAGAACGGCGCCGGCAAGTCGACCCTCTCCTCAATCGTCTCCGGCCTGACCACGCCCGATGGCGGCACGATGCGATGGGAGGGTGCGGCCTACGCGCCCACGTCGCCGGGCGACGCGATCGCGCACGGCCTTGGCCTGATCCATCAGGAGATGCGCCTGCTGCCGGACCTGTCGATCGCCGAGAACGTGTTCGTGGGCCGGCTGCCGATGCGCCATGGCGCCGTCGACAGGGCGTTCATGGCTGAGCGGGCCGGCGAGCATCTGCGCGCCCTCGGCCTGGACGTGGCGCCCACCCGCCTCGTGCGCGGCCTGTCGATCGCGGCGCAGCAGCAGGTGGAGATCGCCAAGGCGCTCACGCTCGGGGCCAGGCTGCTGATCCTGGACGAGCCGACCGCCGCACTCGGTCTGGCCGAGACGCAACAGCTGTTCGCGCAAATCCGTCGCCTGAAGGGCGAGGGCGTGTCCTTCATCTATGTCAGCCACCGCCTGGAGGAGATCGCGCAGATCGCCAACCGCGTGGTGGTGCTGCGCGACGGCCACTTGGTCGCCACCCACGACACGGCGCAGGTGCCGGTCAGCACCCTGCTGCGCGAAATGGTCGGACGCGCGATCGACCGGATCTTCCCGCCGATGCAGCCGCCATCGGTGACCGAGGTGCTCCGGGTCGAGGGCCTGACGTCGGCGGCGCGCAGCTTCCGCGATGTCGGCTTCACCGTGCATGCCGGCGAGGTGTTCGGTATTGCCGGGATCGTGGGGGCGGGACGCACCGAGCTGGTCCGCGCGATCGCCGGCGCCGATCCGGTGAGCGCCGGGACCATCACGCTGGACGGCGCCGCGGTGCGGCTCGGCCGCCCCGACGAGGCGATCCGGCGCGGCATCGTGCTGGTGCCCGAGGACCGCAAGGGCCAGGGCGTGGTGCTCGACCACTCGATCGCCGACAACCTCGCCCTCGGCAACGCCGACCGGCTGGCACGCGCTGGCTGGCTGACGCCCGACACCGTGACCGCCTTTGCCGCAGGTCTGGTGCAGCGCATGGGCGTGAAGGGCAGGCCCGGGCAGAGCGCGCGCTCGCTCTCGGGCGGCAACCAGCAGAAGGTGGTGATCGCGCGCTGGGTGGCGCGCAGCCCGCGCGTGTTCATCCTCGACGAGCCCACCCGCGGTATCGACATGGGCGCGCGGGCCGCAATCTACGAGGTGATCGCAGCGCTCGCGGCCGAGGGTATGGCGGTGATCGTGGTGTCGTCGGATCTCGAGGAGGTGCTGGGTCTCGCACATCGCGTGATGGTGCTGGCGCGCGGCCGCCAGATGGGCGTGCTGCTCCGAGCGGAGGCCAGCAATGTCCGAGTGATGGAATTGGCGACGGCGTAAGGACGACATCATGGACCTGTTTTCTCTCGGCGGCCGGACCGCGTTCGTGACCGGTGCCGGCAGCGGCATCGGCCAGCGCATCGCGGTGGGCCTGGCGGAGGCTGGCGCGGATGTCGGCTGCTTCGACGTCGAGGCGAGCGCCGGCCTCGCCCACACGGTCGAGCGCATCGAGGCGCTTGGGCGCCGCGCGGCGGCACTCCGCGGCGACGTCACCGAGGAGAGCTCGCTCGACGCCGCGCTCGCGGCGCTGCAGGCCCGGCTCGGGCCGCTCGCGGTCGCGGTGAACTGCGCCGGCATCGCCAACGCGGCGCCGGCCGAGGAGATGACGCGCGCGCAGTGGCAGCGCATGTTCGACGTCAACGTCACCGGCCTGTTCCTGTCGTGCCAGGCGGAAGCGCGCGCGATGCTGGCGCACGGGCGCGGCTCGATCGTCAACATCGCTTCGATGTCCGGCGTGATCGTCAATCGCGGCCTGCTGCAGGCGCACTACAACGCGTCCAAGGCGGCGGTGATCCACCTGTCGAAGAGCCTGGCCATAGAGTGGTCGCAGCGCGGCGTGCGGGTGAACAGCATCAGCCCGGGCTACACCGCGACACCGATGAACACGCGTCCGGAGATGGTGCACCAGACCCGCGCGTTCGAGGAACAGACGCCGATGGGGCGGATGGCCACGGTTGACGAGCTGGTCGGTCCGGCGGTCTTCCTGTCCTCGCAGGCGGCTTCCTTCTGCACCGGCGTGGACCTGCTGGTCGATGGCGGGTTCTGCTGCTGGTGAAGGAAACGGGATGGCGCGTTCGGACGAGCTGCGGCTGATCGCCCGCGTGGCCCGCATGTACCATCTCGACGAGATGAAGCAGTCGGAGATCGCGGCACGGATCAGGGTCTCGCAGGCCGGGATCTCGCGCCTGCTCAGGCGCGCTCGCGAGGAGGGTGTGGTCCGGATCAGCGTCGATGCGCCGTCCGGCACGTATCCCGAGCTCGAGGAGCGTCTCGCGCGCCGCTTCGGCCTGACCGAGATGGTCGTCGCCGAGTGCGCGGAGGACCGCGAGGAGCAGATCCTGTCGCGGATCGGCGAGGCAGCGGCGCAGTACCTCGAGGCGACGCTGCAGCCCGGCGAGATCATCGGCATCTCGTCATGGAGCGAGAGCCTGCTGCGGATGGTCGACAATCTCGACCCCGGCCGGCGCGCTCAGGCCTCGCGCGTGGTGCAGATCCTGGGCGGGATGGGCAACCCGAGCGTTCAGCGGCACGCGACGGCGCTCACCACCCGCCTTGCCCGCCTCACCGGCGCCGAACCGATGCTGCTGGCGACCCAGGGCATCGCGGGCTCGGTGGAGGCGCAGCAGGTGCTGCTTGCCGAACCCTATGTCGCCTCGACGGTCGCCGAGTTCGGCCGCATCACCATGGCGCTGGTTGGCGTGGGCGGAATCGAACCATCGAAGCTGCTGGCCGACAGCGGCAACGTCTTCACCAGCGAGGAGCTCGACGAGCTGGTGGCGTTGCACGCGGTCGGCGATCTCTGTCTGCATTTCTTCGACGCCGCCGGCCGTCCAATCCGGTCGCCGGTGGAGGGACGCGTGATCGGCATCACGCTCGAACAGCTGCGCGCCATTCCCCGCGTGGTGGCCGTGGCCGGCGGCGCGCGCAAGCATGCGGCCTTGCTCGGAGTGCTGCGCGGCCGGCTGATCGACGTGCTCGTCACAGACCAGTTTACCGCGGCCCGGCTCAATGCCGCGCCCGAGTAGGAGAGCCATGATGAGCCTTGCCGGAAAAGTCGCCGTGGTCACCGGTGCCAGCCGAGGGATCGGTGCCGCGATCACCGTCCGGCTCGCGCGCGACGGCGCGGCGGTCGTGCTGAACGCCAACGAGGCTCAGATCGCCGACGTGGCCCAGCAAATCGAGGCTGCCGGCGGCCGAGCGATCGCGGTGGAGGGCGACGTCACCAATGCCGCCGACGTCGCGCGCCTGTACGACGAGGCCGAGCGCGCCTATGGCCGCGTCGACATCTCCGTGCAGAACGCCGGGATCATCACCATCGCCCGCATCGAGGACATGACCGAGGCGGAATGGGATCGCGTGCTGGCGGTGAACACCAAGGGCGTGTTCCTGTGCTGCCGGGAGGCGATCGGGCGCATCCGCAAGCACGGCGAGGGCGGCCGGCTGATCAACACCGCTTCGGGCCAGGCACGCCAGGGTTTCGTTTTCACGCCGCATTACGCGGCCAGCAAGTTCGGCGTTCTCGGCATCACCCAGAGCCTGGCCAAGGAGGTCGCGCGCGAAGCGATCACCGTGAACGCCTTCTGTCCCGGGATCATCGAGACCGACATGTGGGCCTACAACGATCAGGCTTGGGGCAAGCTGCTCGGCGACTACGCGCCCGGCGAGCTGATGCAGGAGTGGGTGAACAACATCCCGATGCGCCGCGCCGGCCGGGGCGAGGATGTGGCCGGGCTCGTCTCCTTTCTCGCCGGACCCGACGCGGCCTACATCACCGGCCAGACGATCAACGTCGATGGCGGTTTGATCATGTCCTAACCTGATGCGGGGATGCGAACCGGAGATTTCGAGCGCCGCTCGTGCGATGTCTCATCCTGGCGATCCTCACGTTCGCGGCTCTGACCCCTGGCAGGCGGCGTCGCGCTTCTGGCGCGCCGACGCCCGGTCCGGATCACGGCCACTCGCCGCATGCTCGAGGCAGGTCGACGGGGCGATCGGCAGGACCCTGCAGATCGGCTCGACACCGTGGACCTTTCCCGGTCTTGTGTAGCAGATACACCTTAAACAAGGACGTCAACGCTAAGCGTTGTGGGTATTATGATCGCCCAGATTGGAGGGCGGGATGCAGGATGTGGTTGTTGCGTTGGTCAGGCGCCGTGCTGCACTGGCTGGCGAGATCGAGGCGATTTACGCACGGTTGAAGACGCTGGTAGCTGATCTGGAAACCTTGGATGCGACGATCATCCAGTTCGATTCTCACTACGTAGTTGAGGCGATCCGGCCCAAGGCGTTCCGCCCGCCGGAGGACTGGAGCAACCATGGCCAGATGTCGCGGCTGGTCCTGTCGATCCTCAGGCAAGCGCACGAGCCCATGACGAGTCGGGACATCGCGGTCGAGATGCTAGTGACGCGGGCGCTCGACAAGAACGACCAACGGCTCATCCGGCTTATGGTCAAGCGGGTGGGGGTGGCCCTGCGGCACCAGCGGGACAACGGAGTTGTCCAGTCTGAGCAGGGGCCGGGTATGACGGTGCTCTGGACAGTGGCGAGATAGGCGAACAAAACAAGAACTTGCAAGAACGTCAGACCGTTCTAATATCTCATTAATGATTGACATCCACCGTCACGCGCACCTACCGCCGAGACGCGGTAGGTGTTCGTTACGGCTGGCGATTCGCAACAAGCATGTTCAACGCCAAGGAGGGCGGTTCAATGGCCTACTCGCCGGTCTCCGTGCTGAACGGAATTTTGGAATTCGGCTTTCGCGACGGAGTCGCGGTTGATCCTATGAAGGCGCAGAAGCTCACCTTCTTTTCTCACGGCTACTACATAGCCGCTACCGGAGAGCCGCTACTCAATGAGTACTTCCAGGCTTGGAAGCTAGGCCCTGTGGTGCCAAGCCTTTACCATAGCTTGAAGAAATATCGATCAGGCCGGATCTCAGAGTATGGGATTGTCTGGGGACCCGATGGCAACTTAGTTCCGGCCGCCCCTCCTGAGAACGACTCAATATATACCGAGGTCCGTGAGTTCGTGTGGAGCACCTACGGACGTTGGGACTCCATGGCTCTTTCTAATTTGACTCATGCGCGAGATGGGGCGTGGGACCGTACGCTCAGAGACTCGCCTAACGTCCTCGGCCCCCAGATCAACAATCAACTGATCATCGATGAGTTTAAACCCCTCGTGACGCCGGCATGAGTTCAAAGTTCGGGCCCCTACCTCAAGGCGGCCC
Source organism: Acetobacteraceae bacterium (assembly GCA_965199345.1). GTDB lineage: Bacteria > Pseudomonadota > Alphaproteobacteria > Acetobacterales > Acetobacteraceae > CAXTPV01. Next base: position 2,593,625 of record CBDARA010000002.1, on the reverse strand, counting down.
GACCGCTGAAACTCCTGTAAAGGACCAACCGTCCGCTTATGGAGGCCATGTTCCCGAAGATCCCGACCCAGGCGCACCACAATCTCCCAATTCATTTTACATGCCGCTTGGTTCTCTGCCCAAGGGACCGGGCCGACGAGCATACATCTCTTGGCAGAGCGATAATCCGATTGCGGTATTATCGCTAATTCTCTTCGTGATTGATCTCGCCTGCATCGTCGTGCTCAGCATATGTCTTGCCGCAACCCCCGCAGCATCTGCCGGTTTAAACGAAACTCTAAAGGTTCTTTCGCAGGTGGCTTTGACTATAGTGGGAGCAACCGTTGGCGCGACTGCGGCCGGCGCATCTAGGCGAAGGTAATCCTGGTCGTAGTTTAGCGCTGCCAATACCCTGCCCACACCCGCGACACCGGATGCCCAAGCGCCGCTCCCGTAGCGGCCTCGTGGAGCGTCCCATTCGCAACCCGGCGGCGATCTTCCCGCCACGCCATCTCAATCGCATAGGCGCCGAGGTAGCGGCCTGAGACGTGATGATGCTGGCCGATCTCGGCGCGGCGGAGGCGCGAGAAGTAGGATTCCGCCCAGTTCGTGCAGGCGCCGTCCCGCGAGAAGGCCACCTTGTGGTTGATCCGGCGCATCTCGAAGTGGGCGTTGATGGCGTCCCAGCCCCGCGCCTCGTCAGCGTGGACGATTGAGCCGGGCGCCACAACCTGACGGACGATGCCGACGCCCATGCTCTCCTTGGCGACCACGAAGGGCAGCGTCCGACCGCCGCGCTGGCGGATCACAACGACTGACTGGCGCTTAGCGGCCCGCTCGGCATCCTCGTGGACCGGCTTGCGTGTGGCACGGTCGTTCTCCCGCTTGGCCTTCCCGCCGAAGTAGGCGCCATCGACTTCGACCGTGCCCGAGAGGCTGCCCTGCATCTGCTCGGCGCCGATCGCCGCCCGCAGCTTGTGGGCTAGGACAAACGCCGTCTTATATTGGACGCCCAGATCGCGGCCGATCTGGAGAGCGGAGATGCCCTTAACCGCGTTCACGAACAGGGCGATGACGACCAGGTAGTCGCGGATTGGCAGCTTGCGGCTGGCGAAGATGGTCCCGACGTGACGCTGAACTGGTGATTGCAAGCCTTGCACTTCCAGATGCGGCGAGCCGAGTAGGTGTAGATCGCGAGGCAACCGCAGCGGGGGCAGAAGGGCTCGCCGCCGTTGTCGGCGAAGCGGATGGCGACAAAGCGAGCGTGGACCTGATCGTCCGACATGCGCATGATGGTGCCGAGGCTCAGTGTCCGGGCTTTTGCAGAGAGCAGGAAGTGCTGGGCCATGGGGCTCGAACCGTCAACGCTATTGGTTGACATCGTTTGTATCCATTGATTTAGTTGGCGTCAACGGAAAACGTTGACATATACCGGCGTAGGGACCACAAAACCGACATGCTTAGTCCCGAGCAAAGCCGTGCCGCCCGTGGTTGGCTTGACTGGTCCCAGGAGGATTTAGCCAAGCGCGCCAACGTGTCCCTCTCGACCGTCCGAGACTTCGAGAAAGGACGGCGCACGCCGATCGGCAACAATCTTTCGGCGCTGCTGCGGGCGATTGAGAGCGGGGGCTTACAGCTTCTCTCATCCGAGGACGGCACTCCATCTGGAGTGACCGTCTCTCGGGCTAGAGAAAGGAACGAGCGGATTTAGACCGGCAGTCGGCGCCAGTGTCCGCACACGATTTCAAGGCATCCGAAACGGATGCGATGATACGCATTGACCCAAACCATCGCACACTCCTGCGACAGCAGTTGCGGTTGGGCGGCCGGAGTGCGATTCTACGAGAGGCCGTAGGAAGCCCTCGCTTTTCGGGCCGACCGCCCGGTTGCTTGACCACCATGAAGGCCGGTTCCCTCTGATCAGGGTTCCGGCCTTCTTCTTAGTCTCCCCCGGAGGCGCGGGTGGTCACGCGAGGGGGCTCATCAGGTAACATCGCGACTCTCCCGAACTTCCTTCCCGAATAAAACCCGACTGATTTTCGGGGTCAAGCCGAATCTATCATCTTGCGAGCGCCGCCCTTAACCCGATATAAAGTGCCGATAACGGGATTGTGGGCGATGAGCGAAATCGATGGGTTGGGGGTAGAGGGAGGAAAAGCCAGAAGCCCTACGTACCCCTACATCTCACTCGATTTGGCTATCGAGCGGGCAAAGAAGATTTTTTCGCAGGTCAAAGATCATGCGCAAACACGAGAAGTCATGGCACGGGTTTACGGAAAGCCGGTGACCAGCAGCGCTACGATACAAACGTTTGCAACTCTTCAACAATACGGCCTAATCGAGGCTGTTGGGCCAGGGCTGCTAAAGCGCCTGAAGGTGTCGACGCCGACTATAATACTTTCCAACCCATACGCTCCTGAAAAGGACATCGCTCAAGCAAAGCGTCATTGCGCGCTTCACCCCAAAATCTTTCGAGAGTTGTGGGGGCGGTTTGAGACCGCCGACCTCCATGACGACGTGATCCTCTACTATCTCACCCGCGAGAGAGAGGCCGAGACTGGGGGCGCGGTATTTACCGAGAAGGCCGCGCGGGAAGTGTTGAGGGTCTATCGGGCCACTCTGGCCTATGCTGGCCTAGCCTCATCTGATAAAAGTGAGCCCGTGGAATTGGGCGAAAACGGCGATGACTCTCAGGGCGAGGAGGTTGCCTCGGTTACGGCTCCCGCCTCTACACCTGAGCCCACAGCGCCTGCCGTCGCCCGGCCACAAAAAACGGAGCGGGCCATGGTTTTGACAAGCGACGAACGCGTACTCCAGACAGGAATGCTTTCTCCCACGTCTGAATACCGTGTGCTGGTTACCGGCAAGGTCGGCGTCAAAGAGATCGAGTGGCTGATCAAGAAACTTGAGATGGACAAAGAGATTTTGGCAACCAAGCCCGACTCTCTTGAGAATTAGTTAAGTTGGTGAGCGAAGGTCTTCGTGCGCCGCTGACCAGGTTGGTTTGCGGCTCAACCATCGGAAGCTTGTTCCGTGGGCCGGTATTCGGGACCCGTGCTTGTCACATCACGGCCTCCGCTCAAAATCAGCTTTACGCCACCTCATATTCGAAAGTCAACATCTTACGACATATCTTACGATAGCAATATCAGGCAACGCTTACCGTTGGCGTTGGTGTATTTGCTACATAAGACCGCCTTTCCGTGCGTGTCGATGAACGCGATCGTGGCTTAAACCGGCGGTCGAGCTCCGCCATCGCGAAGTAAACCGAAGTCTCTCAAGATCCGTGGTCTTCGAAAACCCGGCGCTGTTCAAGTTGGACCTCAGGCGGCGTCTTGCGAGACGAGGGGTCGGGTCAGGCGCCGATGTGCCTTGCGGGTTTGTCGGACCCCGTCCACCGCGACCCAGGCCGCGGTCGGTGTTGCCTCGACGTAACCTCCACCGCGAGCTTCCAGCTGCGGGATCGGCTCGTCCCGCCGGCCCAGATATATTGCTCAGTAGAAGCGATATGGCTAAGTGCTGCCGCATGCATCGTCCAAGCTTCGCGAAGATGCCCGTCGCCGCGAGTGCTCTATTCCTGTTGCTGGCCGCCTGCAGCGGTTTTGGGCCGCGGCAGCTCGGACGTGACCAGATCGCCTATTCCAAGGCACTGAACGCCTCGGAGAAAGAGCAGACATTGCTCAACGTGGTTCGCCTTCGCTACGGCGACACGCCAACCTTTCTCCAGAACACCCAGGTCATCACCGGCTACCAACTCCAGCGGACCTTCAGCGGCGGTTTCGAGGCCTTCCCCGCGGCCAGCCCGAGCACGTATCTGACCGGCACGGGCACCGTCCAATATCAGGAGACACCCACTTTTACCTATCAGCCGCTGACGGGTGCTCAGTATGCCGACAGCATCGTGCGCCCTTTGTCGCCGGCGACCATCCTCCCTCTCGGGGTCGTCGGCTTGCCGATCGACGTCCTGTTTCGGCTTGCCGTGAGCTCTGTCAACGGCCTGAGCAACTCGACGGCGCTCGAGGGCAGTCTTGGGATCGGCAGAGCGCCGTTTTTCATGGTTCTGCGCGACCTGCGGACTCTACAGATCGCCGGTCTGCTCTCCGTGCGCCTCGCATCATCGCAGTCGCCGGTCCTCCACGACAACAAGTCGATCTCTCCGCCAGACCACGCCTTCCTGACGATCGCGGCCACACCCGATCCCGCCCTCCGAGCTGTGGAAAGCGAAACCGATCGGCTTCTTGCCCTTCCGCGAGGCCGAAGCGAGTTCGAGATCGTGTATGGGCGCACGCCGCTTCACGTCGGCCAGATCGCCGTCCTGACCCGTTCCATGCTCGCCGTGCTCGCCGAGCTCGGTTTCAGTGCAGACGTGCCGCGCGCCGACATCATCGCCGGCCGTACTCCTGCCACGCTCGCGGTGTCGGGGATCGAACGCCGCCCCGTCATCGCCATCCATAGCGGACCGCAGCCGCCTCCGGACGCCTTCGCGGCCGTTTCCTATCGCAACTCGTTCTTCTGGATCAGCGACAACGATTTCGACAGCAAGGTCGCCTTCACGGTGGTTCAGGTCCTCATGGCGTTGGCGTTCGAAACCCAGACACCCGGAACCGTCATCACCATCCCCGCCGGATAGGACGCGGTCCCCGCTTCATCCGCTCGCCGCGCGGCCTGCGGGTCCGCTTCTGCTGTCGATCTCAGCCCATAGCTGACGCGTGTCGGTTGCGTCGGCGCGGAACCAAACGGCCGGCATCGTGCCGATGCGACGTGGCTCCGCATCGGCCTCGGCCGGATTGCGGCGTCCTGAGCGGAGCCGCTGGCCGGCACGTGGCGGCAACGCCTGCCAGGTCGGCTAAGGCCGATCTGCCGGGAAGTCTCTGAGGGCCGGCGAGCGACAGCCGGGTCTCGTTCAGTACGCGGTCAACACGAGGCGGCACGGTCGCGGCTTGCCGCGTGATCGGACCGCTCCAGCGGAGCGGATTTGCCGTTTGGCGCGGTGCGCGCGATCCCCGATGATCGCCCAGCGAGACGCGGCCCCACCCGAACGGGTCGCCTGAGGGGAGGATCGACCATGGCGTCCATCGCGCTGCCGCGCAGCATCCGGATCGGCGGCGGTAGCCTCGATGAACTGCCCGACGCGCTCGAGGCGTTCGGGCTCGGCCGGCCCGCGCTGATCGCCGATCCGTTCCTCGCGCAATCGGGCGCGCTCGACCGCGTGACCGCGTCGCTCGCCGGGCGAGGCGTCCCGTCCCGCGTCTTCACCGGCGTCGTGCCGGACCCCACCACCGGCGCGGTCGGCGCGGCCGCCGCGTTCATCGCCGAGGGGGGGCACGACTGCGTGATCGGCTTCGGCGGCGGCAGCGCGATCGACACCGCGAAGGCGGCCGCCGTGCTGTCCCGGACCGGCGGTGCGATGCGGGCGCTCAAGGTGCCGCATGCCGAGGACCGGCCGGCGCTGCCGATCGTCGCGATCCCGACCACCGCCGGCACCGGCTCGGAAGCGACTCGCGTCACGGTGGTCACCGACGACGACACGGGCGAGAAGATGCTCTGCGCCGGTCTCGCCTTCCTGCCGACGATCGCGATCGTCGACTACGAGCTGACGCTGAGCTGTCCCCGCCGCCTCAGCGCCGACACCGGCATCGATGCACTGACGCACGCGATCGAGGCCTACGTGTCGCGCCGCGCGAACCCGTTCTCCGACGCGATGGCGCTGAGCGCGATGCGCTTGATCGCGCCGAACCTGAGACGGGCCTGCGACGAGGGCGACCACCGCCCTGCCCGGGAGGCGATGATGCTGGGCGCGCTGCAGGCCGGGATCGCGTTCTCCAACGCGTCGGTCGCCCTGGTGCACGGCATGAGCCGGCCGATCGGCGCCCGCTTCCACGTGGCGCACGGGCTGTCGAACGCGATGCTGCTGCCGGCGGTCACCGCCTGGTCGGTGCCGGAGGCGACCGCGCGCTATGCGGCGTGCGCCCGCGCCATGGACCTCGTCGCCGACGACCTGCCGGACGAGCACGCCGCGGCCGCGCTCGTCGAGATGATCCGCGCGAACAACGCCCATCTCGACGTGCCCTCGCCGCGGCTGCACGGCATCGACGCCGCCGCCTGGGAGGACGCGATCCCGCTGATGGTCGAGCAGGCGCTCGCCTCGGGCTCGCCCGCGAACAACCCGCGGGTGCCCGACGCGGCGGCGATCGCGGCGCTCTACCGGGCGGTGTTCTGAAGGTGGCGGCCGAGCGCTCCGCCTCCCTCCCGCCCCGGAACCGATCGATGACGCTGGAAGCGACGCTCGCCTCCTTTCCCGAGCGCTTCCCGGGTCCCGGCGGCGCCGCGGCGGTGCTGCGGGACGGCGTCGTGCTGGAGGCGGCGAGCTGGGGTTGGGCCGACGCGTCGGCGCGGCGCCCGTTCACGGCGGCGACGCCGTTTCCGGTCTGCTCGATCACCAAGCAGTTCACCTGCGCGACCCTGCTCGAGACCGTCGCGGATGCGGAACAGCTCGCGACGCTGCTGGCGGCGCGACTGCCGCATCTCGAGGTGCCGCACCCGAGCATCGCCTCGCTCTGCCACAACCAGTCGGGATTGCGGGATTACTGGGCGCTCGCGATGCTCTGCGGGTCGCCCGCCGAGGCGAGGTTCGACGAGGCGGCCTGGCGCGGTCTCGTCGCGAGGACGCGCACGCTCCAGTTCGCGCCCGGCACCGGCTACGCCTACAGCAACGGCAATTTCCGCCTCCTTTCCGACATGCTCGAGGAATGGACGGGGCGGCCGTTCGCCGACCTGCTCCGCCACGGGGTGCTCGATCGTGCCGGCATGGAGGGCGCGCGCCTGTTGGCCGAGACAGAGGCGATCGGCACCGTCGGCCACGAGGGCGGCGTCGCCGACGGGTTCCGGCCGGCGATCAACCGCATCCGCTGGACCGGCGATGCCGGACTGGTCGCCTCGCTCGACGACATGATCGCGTGGGAGCGCTTCATCGATCGCACGCGCGAGGATCCGACCTCGCCGTACCGACGCCTGGCCGCGCCGGTCACCTTCGCCAACGGCGCGCCGGCGACCTACGGGTTCGGCCTCGCGCGCGCGGCGACGCCGTTCGGGCTCGAGGCGACGGGGCATGGCGGCGGTCTGCGGGGCTTTCGCAGCCACCGGATGCGGGTCGAGGCGGCGCGCCTTTCGGTGGTCGTCCTGTTCAATCACATGGCCGATCCACGCGCGGCGGCGCTCGCGCTGCTCGGCGCCTGTCTCGACCGCACGCCGCCGCCGCCGCGTCCGGCGCCCGACTTCCCGGCCGGCCGCTTCGTCGACCGCGACCGCGGGCTCGCGGCGACGCTGGTCCGGTCGGGCGAGGCGTTCGCATTCGAATACGGAACCGTGGCCGAGGGCCTGACCGGCGCGGACGACCGAGGCGCCGAAGCGCGCGAACTGGCCGGCCCGGTGTCGCGGATCGGCCGCGACGGAGCGGGTTTGACGCTGCATCGGCCGAGCGAGAACGCGACGCTCCGTCTCGAACCGGCCGGCGATGCCGATCGCGACGGCGGCGCGGCGCTCGAGGGTGACTGGCACTGCGACGAGCTCGACTGCGTGCTGACGATCGCGCGCGCCGGGCCGATGCTGTGGGGCGCCTTCTCGGGCACCCTCGGTCCGGGCACGATGGAGCGTCTCGTGCCGTTCGGGCGCGACATCTGGCGGCTGCCGTGTCCACGCGCGCTCGATTACGCGCCGCCCGGCGACTGGACGTTGATCGCCGGGCGTGACGCCGAGCACCGCGTGGCGCGGATCGAGGTCGGCTGCTGGCTCGCGCGCGCGCTGGTTTTCACGCGGCGCTGAGCCGTGCGGATGTCTCAGCTACTGCTGATCGCGTAGGCCACCGTGTCCCAGCGCGCGACGCTGAGCGGCACGGTGACGCTGCCGCCGTTGATCGTGACCTGGACGGTGGTGTTCGCGAACAGGTCGAGCACGTTGTAGGTGCCGTTCGGCAGACCGCGCAGCGTCACGGTGCCGTTGGTGGTGCTGGCGGCGGGGTTGGTGACGGTGAGGATCAGGCGGCTGTTCTGGTCGAAGAACGCGGTGCCGGTGAGCCCGCCCGAGAACGCGAGCGGTGCGGCGAAGGACTGCACCTGCGCGGCCGAGGTCAGCACCGGCGCGATGCTCTGCAGCTGCTGCATCTCGGCCGCCGGGATCAGCTCCGGGTGCTCGAGGATCACCCAGGCGGCGGGCCTCGCGGCCGGCTGCAGCGCGCCGAGGGCGGCGTCGCTGACGAAGTAGTCGACCGGCACGCCCGCGTTCTTCAGCGCGAACAGCAGGCTCGGGTTGTAGTAGGCCTCCGTGTAGGGGTTCTGCGGCGCGATGGCGGTCTCGAGCGCGCGCTCGGCGTTGGTCGAGTAGTAGACCGCGAGCCCGAACGGCTGCGTCGGCACGATCGAGCCGATCAGGTTCTGCAGCGTGGGATCGAGGCTGCCCGCATCGGCGTAGTCGCGTTCCACGAAGGCCATCGCGCGCCGCACGGTGCCCTGCCGGGTCGCGATCTGCGCCCACGACGCCTCCAGCCAGGCGCGCTTGAGCAGCTTGAGGCCCTTTTCCTGCTGGTCGGCGGCGTCGAGCGTCGGGTTGAAGCTCGCGATCGCCTCCCAGTAGGCGCCGTCCTCGGCCTCGATGTTGGCGCCGTTGCGCATGTCGGGCTCGCGGGCGGCGGCCATGACGTAGCCGCCGATGCCCCAGGCGGGATCCTGGCCGCCGCGTCCGACCTGCATCGACTGGTCGTCCCAGACGCACATGTAGTTGACCGGCGACAGCACCTTGCCGAACAGCCGCTCGTCGGTGCCGTAGAAGCGCCTGAGCGAGGGCCACAGGCTGCACTGGTCGATCACCAGCGCCTGCTGCCCGGTGGCGGCGGACACGCGCGACGCGATGGCGGCGTAGAACTTGCCGTAGCCGTTCGAGAGATTGTCGTTCCAGGCGTTGATCGCGTTGTCGGTGATCCAGGTCGCGCGCTGGTCGACGCTGCCGGCGGGCACGCTGATGCCGGAGGCGGCGGTGAACGCGCTGATGATCTCGGGGTTGAAGCCCTGGAACATCGACGGCTGCTCGGGCTGGCTGTCGGAGAAGTCGGACAGTCCGACGCCGTAGGCGCCGCTGAGCCCGGCGGTCTGGCCCCATCGATAGGCCCAGAAATCGCCGAAGGTGCAGGCCGACATGCCGGGCGGGCAGTCGGCGGCGGCGAGCGGCATCAGCGGGCTGACATGGCCCCACGAGCCGTTCCAGCCGCGCCAGTCCCACGGCATGGAGCCGCCGTCATAGGCCATGATCGGCAGGTTGGGCCTGGCCTTGAGCCAGGCGACCCAGGCCTGGAACTCGGGCCCGGCGGCCTCGCCGGTGGCGCGGTCGGCGGCGATGGAGGCGGGCTCGCCGGGGAAGTCGGCGGCGGGCTGGGCGATCTCGTAGGTGTCCTCCCAGCGCTGCGCGCCGGCGAACGGCACGATGCCGTAGGGCGCCCAGCCGGCGGCGGCGGCGTGCGCCTCGGCCATGGTGTTGCTGTTGGTGAAATGCGTGCCGGCCTGCCAGAAGATGTTGGCCTCCTCGAGCCCGCTGGTGGCGCCCCAGGCCGTCTGCCAGATGCTGCTCGCGAACGGCAGCGTCGTGTAGTTCGTCAGACCGATCTGGCCCGCCGCGTTGGTCACCGATGATTGCGCGTGTGCGTGGACCCCGAACGCGGTCGTTGCCGCGACGCCGAGCAGGATGCACCGGGCCGACGGTGCCGAACCGGATCTGGGCTTGAATGTCATGATGACCGCGCGCTCACGATGATGTCATCGGCCATGAACAGGAACTTTGCCGACATGTCCATCAAGCCAATGAGACAGTTTGGTCACGCACCGACCATTGGGGCGACGCGGGCGCTCGTTCCGGCAATTCGATACGGAACTGAACGGTCATGATAGGAAGGAAGTCCGAATACCGGCCGATCGGTATATGCGATCCTGTCAAATAGCATCCATGTCGCGGCGCACGATCCGCGTCCGTCGACGCGAGGCGCTGTCACCTTCTGCGTCCGCCCGCGTCGTCCCCGTCGCGTGTCGCCCCGTCGCGTAACGCCGGACCTGTCGTTCACCCATCCATCCGGCTCAACCGAAGACGCGGCGCCCGGCTTTCCACGTGCCGACGACGCGGCCTTCGAGCGCGCGGCCGTCGAACGGCGTGTTCTGGGCGCGGCCGGGCAGGCGTCCGGCCTGGACCTGCCAAGCCCGCTCGAGATGGAACAGGCAGAGATCGGCGGCACCGCCGATCGCGAGGCGTCCGGCGGTGTCGGCGGCGCCGAGCAGCTGTGCAGGTGCACTGGTCAGCAACTCCAACGCGCGCGCGAGCGGCAGCGCGCCGCCATGCACCGGCACGAGCGTGAGCGCGAGCAGCGTCGCGAGCCCGGTGCCGCCGGCTTCGGCCTGCGCGAACGGAAGGCGCTTGTCGTCGGCGTCCCGAGGCGTGTGGTCGGAGGCGACCGCGTCCACGGTGCCGTCCGCGAGGGCGGCGAGAACCGCCTGGCGATCGGCTTCGGGCCGCAACGGCGGCGACAGCTTCGCGTAGGTCCGGAAAGGCCCGATCGCCGTCTCGTTGAGGTCGAAATAAGGGGGTGCGGTGTCGCAGGTGACCGGTTCGCCGCGTGCCTTCGCCGCGCGCACGAGCGTCAGCGCCTCGGCGGTGGAGAGATGCGCGAAATGGATCGGCGCGCGCGCGAGCCTCGCCAGGCGGATGTCGCGCTCGACCTGCAGCGCCTCGGCTTCCGCCGGTATGCCGGGCAGGCCGAGCCTGGTCGCGAGCTCGCTCTCGGTCGCGCTGCCGCCTTCGGCGAGCGACGGTTCTTCCGGATGCTGCACGATCATCGCGCCGAACGCCCGCGCGTAGCCGAGCGCCATCCGCATCACGCGGGCGTCGGCGATCGCCCGGTTGCCGTCGGTGAAGGCGACCGCTCCGGCCTCCCGCAGGAGGCCGAACTCGGCGAGCTCGCGGCCGGCGCAGCCGCGCGTCGCCGCCGCGTAGGGCAGCACCGTGAGCGCGCCGGTCTCGACCCCGCGCGCCCGCAGCAGCCGCACCAGCGCCGGATCGTCGATCGGCGGCCGGCTGTCCGGCAGCGACGCGACGGTCGTGATGCCGCCGGCGCTCGCCGCCCGCGCCGCGGTCGCGATGGTTTCGCGGTACTCGTCGCCGGGCTCGCCGAGGGAGGCCCGCATGTCGACCAGGCCAGGGCAGAGCACGAGACCCGACCCGTCGAGCAGGGCGGCACCGTCCGGCGCGGGCGGTGGCGCGTCGCCCGCGACGATGTCGGCGATCACCCCGCCGCGCACCAGGACCGTGCCGACCTCGTCGCGTCCGGTCGCCGGGTCGATCAGGCGGGCACCCCTGATCACCAGCACGGGATCGGACCCGGAAGGCGGGGAGCGCGCGTGCGCGTCAGGCATGCCGGAGGTTCCGACGCGGGCGGTTGGCGCGGTCGAGCCGTGCCAGCACCGCCATCCGGACCGCGACCCCCATCTCGACCTGCTCGCGGATGACGCTGCGCTCCGGGTCGTCGGCGACGGCACTCTCGATCTCGACGCCGCGGTTCATCGGACCCGGATGCATCACCAGCGCGCTGCCCTTCGCCAAGGCGAGCTTCCGCGTGTCGAGCCCGTAGAAGCGGAAGAACTCGCGGGCGCTCGGCACCAGGCCGCGCGTCATGCGCTCGTTCTGCAGGCGCAGCATCATCACCACGTCGGCGCCCGCGAGCCCCGCCTCCATGTCGTGGAACACCGTGGTGCCGAGTGCCTCGATGCCGGTGGGCATCAGGGTCGGCGGTCCGACGACGCGGACCTCGTTGCCGAAATTCGCGAGCAGGTGGATGTTCGAGCGCGCGACCCGGCTGTGCGCGACGTCGCCGCAGATCGCGATCACGAGGCCGCGCAGGCGCCCGAGCCGGCGACGGATGGTGAGCGCGTCGAGCAGCGCCTGGGTCGGATGCTCGTGGGTGCCGTCGCCGGCGTTGATCACCGCCGCGCCGACCTTCTGCGCCAGCAGCGCCGGGGCGCCGGACTGGCCGTGGCGCACCACCAGCAGGTCGCACTGCATCGCGTTCAGCGTCGCCGCGGTGTCGAGCAGGGTCTCGCCCTTGTTCACCGAGGAACTCGACACCGACATGTTGATGACGTCGGCGCCGAGCCGCTTGCCCGCCAATTCGAACGAGGTGCGGGTGCGCGTGCTGTCCTCGAAGAACAGGTTGATCAGCGTCCGACCGCGCAGCACGTCGCGCTGCGCCTGGTTCGAGCGGTTGAGCAGCACGTGGCTCTCCGCCTCGTCGAGCAGCTCCTCGATCAGGTAGGGCGCGAGCCCCTCGATCGCGAGAAGATGCCGGTCGAACTGGTGCAAGACGCTCGTCCTTCCTCCCGCGTGACGCGCACACCAAAGTGTGCGGTCCGAGCCGAACCCGGCGCCCCTCTGCCGTTTTAGCCGACGTCCAACCAAACGAGGAGGATGGTTCGATGGGCCTTTTCACCAAGCCGATCAAGACGCTCGACGACCTGTTCGTGCATACGCTGCAGGACATCTACTACGCCGAGCATCAGATCACGAAGGCACTGCCCCAGATGATCGAGAAGACCACCGCGCCGGAACTGCGGTCGGCCTTCGAGACGCATCTGCAGGAAACGCACGCGCAGATCGGGCGGCTCGAACGGGTGTTCGCGATGCACGGTCACGAGCCGAAGGCGGTCACCTGCGCGGCGATGGACGGAATCGTCGCCGAGGCCAAGGAGGTCATGAGCGACTGCGGCGATCCGCAGGTGCTCGACGCGGCGATGCTGTCGTCGGCGCAGGCCGTCGAGCATTACGAGATGACGCGCTACGGTACGCTGATCGCGCTCGCGCGCCAGCTCGGCCGCGATGACTGCGCCGCCGTGCTCGGCGAGACGCTCGAGGAGGAAAAGGCGACCGACCGGCGCCTGAGCGAGATCGCCACGCGATCGGTCAACCGAAAGGCGGCCTGAACCGAGCCGCCGATGGTCGGTGAGCCCTGGATCCCGTGTTCTAAGTCGCGGGTTCCAGAGGCCGCCGGTCTGCGGCCGGTCCGACGCGGAGCCCCGGCCGCAGCGCGACGACCACGAGCAGCGCGCCGACGCAGGCGAACGACACCGACAGGTTGCTCGCCCTCGAGACGAAGCCGAGTGCGGCGGGTCCGAGCAGCACCCCGCCATAGCCCAGCGTGGTCACCGTCGCGACCGCGAGACCGGGTGACAGGCGCGACCGCCCCGACGCCGTCACCAGCACCGGCACGATGTTCGCGGCCCCGAAGCCGATCAGCGCGAAGGCGGCGAGGACCGGGGTGCCGCGGATCGGCAGGATCGACAACCCGTAGCCGGCGCTCGCCGCGAGTGCGCCGGCCGTCAGCACGGTCGCGCCGCCGAAGCGCGCGACCAGCCGGTCGCCCGCGAGCCGTCCGGCCACCATCGCGCCACTGAACACGCCGTAGGCGAGGCCGCCCGCCCGCGCCGGCAGACCGTGCCTCGCGGTCAGGAACAGCGCGCCCCAGTCGGCGACCGCGCCCTCGGCGAGGAAGCTGATCATGCAGAGCGCACCGAGGCCGAGCGCCACCGCGTCGGGTCGCGCGAGGCGCGGCTCGCCCGCTTCCCGCGCCGCCCCGCCCGCGTCCGGCAGGAAGTCGCCGAGTGCCGCCCCGAGCAGCAGCACGGCGAGGCAGGCGCTGGCGATCGTGGCCGGGGCGGGTCCGACGCCCGCTTCGAGCAGCAGCGTCATCGCGGCCGAGCCGGCAGCCCCGCCGAGGCTGTAGAAGGCGTGGATCCCCGACATCAGCGGCCGTCCGGCGTGACGCTCGACCAGCACGGCCTCGGTGTTCATCGCGACGTCGAGGGCGCCGAGGGCGGCGCCGAAGCACGCGACCGCGCCGGCGAGAGCGGCGAGCGAGGCGGCGAACGCCACCGCCGGCAGGGCGGCGGCGATGCCGAGACCGCCAGCGGCGGCGACCCGCCGGGCGCCGAACCGCGCCACCAACCCGCCGGCGACCGGCATGGTCGCGACCGAACCGAGGCCGAGGCAGAGGATGACCAGGCCGAGCGCGCCGTCGTCGATCCCGAGCCGTCCCTTGAGGAAGGGCACGAGCGGCGCCCAGGTGGCGGCGGCCTGTCCGGAGATGAGGAAGGTGAGGCGGGTCGCGCGAAGGCCGCGCGTCCTCACGGGCCGTGCGCGCCGATCACGTCGTCGAAGCGCGCGAGCGTCTCGTCGCGGCCGAGGGCGGCGAGCACCTGGTCGATCGGCGGGCTCGCGTTGCTGCCGGTGACGGCGGCCCGCACCGGTTGCGCGACCTGGCCGAGCTTGACCCCGCGCGCGGTCGCGAAGGCGAGCAGGGACGCGTGGATCGCCTCGGCGTCGAAGGCGATGTCGGCGAGCACGGTGCGGAGTGACGCGAGGTCGGCGCGCGCGTCGGGCGTGAGCAGCGCCGCCGCCTTGGGTTCGAGCGGCAGCGGCCGCGTCGTGACCGCGAAGGCCGCGCCGGAAGCGAGCGCGTCGAGATCGGCGGCGCGTTCCTTCAGCGCCGGCATCAGGCGCACGAGCCGCGCGCGTCCCTCGGGGTCGATGCGGATGCCGGGACGGTCCGCGAGCCGCGCGGTGACCTCGCCGACCAGCCGCGCATCCTCGGCGCGCCGCATCCAGACGCCGTTCAGATGCGCGAGCTTGGCCGGATCGAGCCGGCTCGGCGCGCGGCCGACATGGGCGAGGTCGAACAGCGCGACCTGCTCGGCGCGCGACAGGATCTCGTCGTCGCCGTGGCCCCAGCCGAGCCGGACCAGGTAGTTGCAGAGCGCCTCGGGCAGCAGCCCCATGGCGCGGAAATCGGTCACGCTCTGCGCCCCGTGCCGCTTCGACAGTTTCGCGCCGTCCGGGCCGTGGATCAGCGGGATGTGCGCGAAGCGCGGCGCCGCCCAGCCCATGGCGGCGTAGACCTGCGCCTGGCGGAACGTGTTGGTCAGGTGGTCGTCGCCGCGGATCACGTGGCTGATCGCCATGTCGTGGTCGTCGACCACCACCGCGTGGAGGTAGGTGGGCGTGCCGTCCGAGCGCAGGATGATCATGTCGTCGAGCTCGGCGTTGGCGACCCGGACGCTGCCCTGGACGAGGTCGTCGACCACCGTCTCGCCCTCCTGCGGGGCGCGCAGCCGGATCGCGAACGGCGCGCCGGGCGGCGCGGTCGCCGGGGTCGCGGTCGCGCCAGCGCCCGTCGTAGCGCGGCGGCCGGCCCGCCGCGGTCGCCGCGTCCCGCATGGCGCGGAGCTCGTCGGCGGTCGCGTAGCAGCGATAGGCGCGGCCGGCATCGAGCATCGCGTGCGCGACCTCGGCGTGGCGCGCGGCACGGCTCGACTGGAACAGCGGTGCCTCGTCCGGCTCGAGGCCGAGCCAGTCGAGCCCGTCGAGGATCACTTGCACGGCCGCCTCGGTGCTGCGGGCGCGGTCGGTGTCCTCGATCCTGAGCAGGAACGCGCCGCCGTGATGGCGCGCGTAGAGGTAGTTGAACAAGGCGGTCCGGGCGCCGCCGACATGCAGCATGCCGGTCGGGCTCGGCGCGAAGCGCGTCCTGATGGCGGTCATGCGGCGCTCCCTACACCAGGCGGAGCGCACTTCCCACCGCGCACTCGTTCCGATACCGTCACGTTCATGGCGTGGCTCGCGACCATCCTCGAGGCGGAGCGGGACCGGCTGCCGCTGTTCCTCCCGGTGTTCGCGGGCGCGGGCGTCGCGTTCTATTTCGGTCTCCGCGTCGAACCGCCGCTGCTTCCCGTGCTCGCTTCCCTGCTGCTCGGGCTCGCGATCCTGGCGGTCGGGCGCCGGCTCGACGCGGTGCGGCTGCTCGCCCCGGCGCTGCTGGCGATCCTGGCCGGCCTGCTGTCGGCGGAGCTCGACACGCGGCGCGCGCTGCCGCTCGCGCCGCCGATGCCGCGCGGCGCGGTGACGGTGGCGGGCGTGGTCGGCGCAATCGACGTGCTGCCGACGGGCGGAAGGCGCCTGACGCTCGCGGGCGCCGCGCTCGACGGCGCGCCGCCGCTCGCGCGGCGGATCAGGCTCAGGCTGCGGGACGGCGATCCGGTGGCGCTCGCGGACGGCGACCGCGTGTCCGTCCGCGCGCTGCTGCGGCCGCCGGCGCGGCCGGCCTATCCGGGCGCCTGGGACACCGAGCGCGACGCCTACTACGCCGGGCTCGCGGGCGCCGGGTTCGCGCTCGGTCCGGCGACGCGTCTCGAGGCGGCGCCCGCCCGTGTCGGCGCCTGGTCCGACGCCATCCGGCGTGTCCGCGACCGCATCGCGGCCCGGCTCGAGCGCGGACTGCCCGGTACGCGCGGCGCCATCGCGGCGACGCTGCTGGTCGGCGAGGCCAACGCGATCCCGGAGGCCGACCGGCAGGCCTTCACCGATTCCGGCCTCGCGCACCTGCTCGCGGTGGCCGGGCTGCATATCGGCATCGTCATGGGACTGGTGCTCGGCGCGGTCCGCTCCGGGCTCGCGCTGTCGGAGCGGGCGGCGCTGCGCTGGCCGCTCCGCGCGATCGCCGCCGTCGCGGCGCTCGCCGCGGGCGGGCTCTACCTCGTGATGACCGGCGCGCACGTGCCGATCATCCGCTCGTTCTGCATGGCGACGCTCGGCGTGCTCGCGCTGCTGCTCGGCCGGCGCGTGGTGTCGATGCGCGGCCTCGCGGCCGCGGCGGCGCTCATCCTGGCGCTGTGGCCCGACCTGCTGACAGGCGTGTCGTTCCAGATGAGCTTCGCCGCGGTCGCGACGCTGATCGCCGGCTACGAGATCGCCCGGCCGGGTTTCGCCGCGCTGTCCGGCAACGGCGCCGGGCGCCGCCTCGCGCTGCATGTCGGCGCGCTCGCGCTCACCTCGCTGCTCGCGGGCGCCGCCTCGTTGCCCTACGCGGCGTTCCATTTCGGCCGGGTGCAGCTTTATTTCGTCGTCGCCAACCTGATCGCCGTCCCGCTCACCGCGAGCTGGGTGATGCCGCTCGGGCTCGCCGCCCTCGGGCTGATGCCGTTCGGGCTCGAACGGCTGGCGCTGGTGCCGATGGGCTGGGGGATCGGCCTGATCCTCGCGGTCGGACGCGCGGTGTCGGGGTTGCGCGGCGCGGTGTTCCTCGTGCCGCAGTTGCCGCTCGCCTTTCTGCTGCTGGTGAGCGCCGGCATCTCGCTCCTCTGCCTGCTGCGCACGCGCGTCCGGCTGGCGGGACTGCTGCCGCTCGGCGCGGCGCTCGCGGTCGCGCTGTCCGCGCGGTCGCCCGACCTCGTCGTGTCGGAGGACGGGCGGCTGATCGCGTTCCCCGGACCGCACGCGCTCGTGGTCGAGCGGCACGGGGCGTCTCGCTACACCGTCGAAGCCTACCAGCGTCTCTGGGCGCAGGATGGCGAGCCGGCGAGGTTGCCGCTTTCCGGCACGCTGGACGACGCCTCCTGCGCGCAGGAGGGCTGCCGCATCGCCCGGGCCGGCCGGATCGTCGCGCTGGTGCGGACCGAGGGCGCGTCGCCGGCCTGCGACGGGCTCGCGCTGCTGGTGTCGCCGCGGCCGCTGCGCGACGCCTGCCCGGGCGTGCCGCGGATCGACCGGTTCTCGGTCTGGCGGGACGGCGCGACCGTCGCGTGGCTCACGTCCCGCCGCGTCACACTGGTGAGCGACCGGAGCGCGCGCGGCGATCGGCCCTGGCTCGCGCCGGTCGCGCCCCGGAAGCCGCGCCGGTCGTCGCTGCCGGTGATCGCGTCGGAATAGGTCTCAAAGCACGTTCAGCGAGACCGCGATCGGTCGGGCTGAAGGTCGTGCTCTAGAAGCTCAGGAGCCCTAGTAGCGGCGTAGCAGGCCGACCAGCTTGCCCTGCACGCGGACGCGATCGGCGGGGAAGATGCGGATCTCGTGGCGCGGGTTCGCGGGCTCGAGCGCGATCGACTGGGCGCGCTTCCTGATCCGCTTGAGCGTGACCTCGGCCTCGTCGATCAGGGCGACCACGATCTCGCCGGTCTCGGCGTGCTCCTCGCGGCGGATCACCACGACGTCGCCGTCGAGGATGCCGGCCTCGATCATGCTGTCGCCCGCCACCTCGAGCGCGAAATGCTCGCCGCGGCCGAGCAGCGCGGTCGGCACGTCGACGAGCGTGCTGGTGTCGCGCATCGCTTCGATCGGCAGGCCGGCGGCGATGCGGCCGTAGAGCGGCAGCTGCACGGCGCCTGCGTCGCGCGCGGCCTCGACGCCGGCGAGGTGGCGCGAGAAATCGCCCTGGATCACGTTCGGCGCGAACGGGGCGGCGTCGGTGCCGGGATCCTCGGCGGGCGCGGGCGCGACCGGCGCCTCCTTCTCGGGCAGGCGGAGCACCTCGAGCGCGCGCGCGCGGTGCCGGCGGCGGGCGATGAAGTCCCGCTCCTCGAGCGCCGAGATCAGGCGATGGATGCCCGATTTCGAACGCAGGCCGAGCGCCGCCTTCATCTCGTCGAACGAGGGCGAGAAGCCGGTCTCGCGGAGGTGGCGATCGATATAGGTGAGGAGCTCGTGCTGCTTGCGCGTCAACATGACCGTGTCACCGCCGACCTTTCACCCGGTGCGCGACCGACCGGGTGTGACGCCAGGATGACCATCGGGGCCAAACCGTCGGCGAAGCCCGTCGGGAGCGTGCGAATCGACCGGAACAAACCGAAAACCGATCGGGTGTTCTATGTTTATTCCCGTCGGGCCGTCAACACGATCAGATGCCGAGCGCGTCGAGCAGCAGCGCCGGCGCGATCGCGCCCGCCGGCAGGGCGGCGGCGTGCGGCGCCCGCAGCACCAGCGCGCCGGCGCGGGCGAAGTCCTGCAACCGGGCGGAATCCTGGATCGGGAACGGCGTCGCGACCGGGATGCCGTCCTCGGAAGGCGCCACCGTGGCGCGAAGGTGGTCGGCGCGGGCGTCGTTGACCGGCACCGCGGCGCCGAGCCGGACCGGGCGCGGCGCCGGGCCGTGGCCCGGCAGGCCGAGCAGGCGTTCGACCGCGGGGAGCAGGAACAGCGCGGCGCAGACCAGCGACGAGACCGGGTTGCCGGGCAGGCCGAGCACCGAGACACCGCGTCCGGTGCCGAAACGGAGCACCCCGTGCATCATCGGCTTGCCCGGCCGCATCGCGATCTTCCAGAACTCGGGCGAGAAGCCGTGTCGGGCGAGCGCCGGGCGCACCAGGTCGTGGTCGCCGACGCTCGCGCCGCCGAGGGTCACCAGCATGTCGCAGTCGGCGGCGGACGCGGCGGCGTCGGCGATCGCGTCGAGGCGGTCGGGGACGACCGGCAGCACGACCGCCTCCGCGCCGGCGTGGCGGAGCAGGGCGGCGATCGCGAACGAGTTCGACGACGGCAGCCCGCCGGGGGGGATCGGCTCGCCGGGCAGCACGATCTCGTCGCCGGTCGCGAGCAGCGCCACCCGCGGCCGCCGGCGGACGGTCAGGAACGGATGGTCGGCGGCGGCCGCGAGGCCGATCGCGCGCGCGTGGAGAAGCGTGCCGGGCGCGAGCAGCGCGTCGCCGCGCGCGAAATCGCCGCCCTGCCGCCTGATGTGGCGGCCGGGTTCGACCGCGACCTCGATCAGGAGCGCGTCGCCGTCGCGGCGCGCGTTCTCCTGGATCAGGATCGCGTCGGCGCCTTCGGGCAGCACGCTGCCGGTGAACAGGCGCAGCGCCTCGCCGGCGCCGATCGCGCCCGCGAAGGGCCGGCCGGCCGGCGCTTCCCCGATCACCGCGAGCGTGGCACCCGCCGCGCCGTCGGCGCTGCGGAGCGCGTAGCCGTCCATCGCGGACACGTCGCGCGGCGGCTGGTCGATGCGGGCGTGCACGGCGGACGCGAGGACGCGGCCGGCGGCCTCGGCGAGCGCGACGGTCTCGGCGCCGGTCGGCGCGAGCGACGCGAGGATGCGGGCGCGGGCGTCGGCGACGCTCAGCATGGCGCGCGCGTCTTGACCGCGGGCGCCGCGACCCGCATTTTCCCGCCCTTCGCGTTCCGCGACCGACATCCGAGTGACACCATGGCCAAGACCAACACCGTCCAGATCAAGCTCGTGTCGACCGCCGACACCGGCTACTTCTACGTGACCAAGAAGAACGCGCGCGCCCAGACGGGCAAGATGGAACTGAAGAAGTACGATCCCGTTGCGCGGAAACACGTCGCGTTCAAGGAAGCCAAGATAAAGTAGTCCTCGCACGGGAGGCGATCCCGTGATGCGCCGGCTTCTGGCCGGCACCGGCTGGAAGATGAACCACGACGTCGCGGCGACGGAGGCCTACGCCGCCGCGTTGCGTTCGGCGATCGACCGCGTCGCGCACGACGCGATCGACCTCTTCGTGCTGCCGCCGTTCACGTCGCTGCACGCGGCCCGCGCGGCGTTGGCGGGCTCGGGAGTGGCGATCGGTGGCCAGAACATGCACGAGGCGGCGTCCGGCGCCTGGACCGGGGAGATCTCGGCCGGGATGCTGCGGGAGGCCGGGTGCCGCTACGTGGCGCTCGCGCATTCGGAGCGGCTCGCGCATTTCGGCGAAAGCTACGAGGCGGTCGGCCGCAAGGTGGTGGCGGCGCGGCGGAACGGGCTGATCCCGATCCTGTGCGTCGGCGAGACCGCCGACGAAAAGGCGCGCGCCGACGCGGTGCTCGCCTGGCAGATGCGGACGGCGCTGGCGGGGCTCGCGCCGGGCGAGGTGCCGCACGTGGTGATCGCCTACGAGCCGCGCTGGGCGATCGGGGCGGCGGCGGCGGCGAGCCCGGACTACGTCGCCGAGCGGCACGGGCAGCTCCGGGCGCTGATCGCGGCCGAATGGGGCGAGGCGGCGGCGGATGCGACGCGCATCGTCTATGGCGGCTCGGTCGACGCGGTGAACGGGCCCGCCTTGATCGCGCTCGACGACGTCGACGGCCTGTTCGTCGGCCGCGCGGCGTGGACCGGCGCCGGCTTCGCGCAGATGGTCGGGATCGTCGCCGAAGCGTCGTCGCGTCGGCGCTAGAGCGATCTCACGTGAGGCAAGTCGCTCTATCCACGAAGTCTCTCGAGCACGACCGTCATCCAGACCGGTTCCGGTCTGGCTGAACGTGCTCTACACCGCGCGGTAGGGCGGCCGGGTCGGGTCGACGAGGCGCATGTCGACCGGACCGATGCCGGAGAGCAGGATGACCGCCGGCTCCTTCGCCGACTTGATCACGCCGTCGAAATGCGGCGTGCGGGCGACGCGCCGGACGAACGAGCCCGCCGGCACCGGCACCGTTCCCGCGGGATCGAAGCTCGCGCCGCTGTCGACCCACCAGGTGCCGGACACGACGTAGGACAGCCGGTCGGTGCGGTAGGAGTGCGGCGCGCTCATGAAGCCCGGGTGCCATTTCATCAGGACGACGTATTCGCCGGGCGCTTTGAGGTCGCCGAACAGGGTCGCCATCTCGCCGCTATGGCTGGGCAGGTCGTTCCACGGCTTCCATCTGATGGCGTCCGGGAGCGTGATCTGGGTCTCGTTCGGGTTCGGCTTGGCGTCGGCCCGAAGCGGGATCGCGGCGGCGCCGAGGAGTCCTGCGAGCGACGCGAGCAGCAGGCGCCGCGTCGCGCCGTCGCCGCCGTCATCCTGCTCCGACATCGCCGTCTCCCGTCCGTTCGCCGCGCCGTGAACGGGCCGGGGCGTCGAGGGTTCGGAGCGTGTCGGCGAGGTCGGGCCAGCCATAGGCGACGTCGTCCATGGCGTGGCCATGGATGACGTCCTCGCGCATGCCGGCGTCGATGCCGCCGAGGCGCTCGTAGAAGCGCCGGGCGGGGGCGTTGGTCGCGAGCACCCAGAGCGCCGCGCCCCGGTGCCCGCACGCGGCGAGGTGACGGAAGGCGGCCAGCATCAGCGCCCGGCCGGCGCCGCGGCCGTGGGCGGCCTGCAGCATGTAGAGGGCGCCGACCTCGCCGGCGTAGCCTGCCGCGCGGAGCGACGGCGTGCGCTGGGTGCCGCAGGCGACGAAGCCGGTCTCGCCGGCGAGGAACACCGCCGAGGCGGTGTCGTCGGGTTCGCCGAGCACGCCCCGCCACATCGCGGTCCTGGTGTCGATGTCGTGCGACAGGATCACCGCGTCCGGCAGCAGGTCGCGGTAGGTTTCGCGCCAGCAGGCGACGTGCAGGCGGCCGACGAGCGCCGCGTCGTCGGCGGTGGCGCGACGCGGCCGCGTCAGAACAGCTTGTTGCCCGGCCCGTAGGGGACGACGATCTCGGCCGGCGTGGCGAGGTTCAGCATCGCGCGCGCGCGCTCGTCGATCGTGTCGGCGTCGAGCGCCTGGTCGCGCAGCCCGTCGACGCGCTGGCGCCAGGACGCCTGCTCGAGGTTCGCCGAGGCCTCGACCGACTGCGCCTGCTGCAGCGCCTGGAGCTGGCGGGCGTAGCTCTTGAGGCCGAGATCGCCCTGCGTCGCGTTCCAGCCGAAATAGGCGGTGAGGCCGAGGAAGATCACCGGCGGCACGGCTTCGCGGACCTTGCGCTTGATCGTCCGCCAGACCTGCATGCCGCTCCCCCCGAAGACAACGCGCTTCATCTTACCGGCCGGCGCGAGACGCGCGGTGTTGTTTCGCGCGGGTCCGACACATTCCGGCGCGGCGTGGCCTCGCGGCCACGCGCGCGTTTGAAACTCCCTGGATTATTCAAACGCCGTCGCGGCGGCGCCCGGGGGGCAGGCGCCCGGAGGACGACGTCAGGCGGTCCGCTGGCGTCGCAGGATCGTCCGCCCCGCGTAGCGCGCGGCCGGGCCGAGCTCGCGCTCGATGCGGATCAGCTGGTTGTATTTCGCGATCCTGTCGGAGCGGGACAGCGAGCCGGTCTTGATCTGGCCGCAATTCGTGGCGACCGCGAGGTCGGCGATCGTGCTGTCCTCGGTTTCGCCGGATCGGTGGCTCATGACCGCGGTGTAGCCGGCGCGCTGCGCCATCTCGACGGCGCGGAGCGTTTCGGACAGCGTGCCGATCTGGTTGACCTTGACCAGCAGCGAGTTCGCGGTGCCGGTCTCGATGCCGCGGGCGAGGCGCTCGGGGTTGGTGACGAAGAGGTCGTCGCCGACGAGCTGCAGCTTGGCGCCGAGCGCCTCGGTCAGCATCTTCCAGCCGTCCCAGTCGTCCTCGCTGCAGCCGTCCTCGATCGACGCGATCGGGTAGCGGGCGGCGAGGTCCTCGAGGTAGCGGACCATGCCCTCGCTGTCGAACGACTTGCCCTCGCCGGCGAGTTCGTAGCGGCCGTTGCGGTAGAACTCGGTCGCGGCGCAGTCGAGCGCGAAGGTGATGTCCTCGCCCGGCCGGTAGCCGGCTTCCTCGCAGGCGCGGCTGATGAAGGCGAGCGCCTCGTCGGCCGATTGCAGCGCCGGCGCGAAGCCGCCCTCGTCGCCGACATTGGTGTTGTGGCCGGCGTCGCGGAGGCCCTTCTTGAGCCGCTGGAAGATCTCCGAGCCGATCCGGACCGCTTCCGAGAGCGTCGGCGCGCCGACCGGCTGGATCATGAATTCCTGGATGTCGATCGGGTTGTCGGCGTGCTCGCCGCCGTTGACGATGTTCATCATCGGCACCGGCAGCGTGCGGGCGAAGGCGCCGCCGACGTAGCGGTAGAGCGGGGTGCCTTCCTCCTCGGCCGACGCCTTGGCGGCGGCGAGCGAGACGGCGAGGATGGCATTGGCGCCGAGCCGGGCCTTGTTGGGGGTGCCGTCGAGGTCGATCAGCCTCTCGTCGAGCGCGATCTGGGCGGAGGCCTCGACGCCGCGGAGCGCGTCGGCGATCTCGCCCTCGACGAAGGCGACGGCGTTGCGGACGCCCTTGCCGCCGTAGCGGGACTTGTCGCCGTCGCGGAGCTCGACGGCCTCGTGGGCGCCGGTGGACGCCCCTGAGGGGACGGCGGCACGGCCCTCGGCGCCGCTGTCGAGCAGCACGTCGACCTCGACGGTGGGGTTGCCGCGGCTGTCGAGGATCTCGCGCGCGATGATGTCGGCGATGGCGCTCATGGGGTGTCTCCCTTGCCTTGCGGGCGGACTAAGACCACGGCCGGGTGGCGTCTGGGAAGAGCGACCGGCGGGGACGCCCGTCCTTCGCCGCCGCCCGGCCTCGGACGCCTCGCGGCGGCGGCGGGGCTGCCGCCCTCGCGACGTCGGCGAGAGACGGCCCGCCGTTCGCCGCGCCGCTATCCCAGTCCGGCCCGAGGCACGTGGCGGCTCGCCGACTTCTGCTTGACCTTGCCGTAGTCCCTGCCGTCGCGGAGGAAGGGGTAGGGCCGCGCGCCCTCGAGGCCGCGCCAGAGCACCTCGTTGAACCGGACCGGATCGGCCGCGTCGACATGGTCGACGTCCATGCCGCGCGTGTGCCGGGCCCACCAGGAGCCGGTATGGGTCGGGTGCAGCGCCGCGCCGCTGCAGGTGACCGGCAACTGCGTCGAGCAGAGATAATCGGACGGCGTCGCGTCGAACGTCCAGTTCTGCTGGTGGAGATCGAAGACGTCCGTCATCGGCGGCTGGTAGGCGTCGTTGATGCTCAGATGGTCGATGCCGAGAACATCCTCGATCGTGCGCAGCATGTTGATGGTGGAGTAGCGGGTCGAGATCACCGCGCCCTGTTTGACGTAGGGCCCGATGACGTAGGCCGTGGTGCGGTGGCTGTCGACGTGATCGGGACCGTCCTGGGCGTCGTCCTCGACCGAGAAGATCAGCGTGTCGCCGCGATCGGGGCTGTGCGCCACCGTTTGCGCGACGAGACCGACGGCGTAGTCGTTGTCCGCCTCCTCGGTTTCCGGCGTGTTCACGCCCTGGACGGCGTTGCTGAAACTCCCGGTGTGGTCGGCGCCGAGCCGGAGCAGCGTCAGGTCCGGAAGTTGGCCGGCGGCCTCGTCGATGTCGAACTCGCGCTTCCATTCCTGCACCCGGTCGTAATCCGGATAGCCGGTGTCGATGCCGCGGAAATACACGTCGTTGATCGGCGTCAGCACCGGGTTCGACGGGAAGCCCATCGGCACGCCGTCGGCGAAGGGGTTCGGGTCGCGCGGTATCTGGGTGTCCGCGACACCGTAGGCGCCCGGGTTCGGGGCGTAGCGGTTCTGGTCGTCGTAGACGCCGTAGCTCCGCACCGAGAGCCCGGCGGCGAGTGCGGAGTTCCACAGATAGCCGTGCTGCTTGGTCGCGAGCGCGGCGGCATCGTCGTCGTCGTCGTGCGGGCCGTCGACGGCGTCCTCGTCGTTGGTGGTGGGCAGCAGGTTGGGATCGTTCGGATAGGCGGGATCCTCGGCCTGGCGCCCGGTGACCGTCGGCACGCCGATCTGGACGCCGAGCGTCTGGCCTTCGTCCTCGCTGACCATGTCGGTGGGGCGCGGCGAATAGGCGAGCGGCACCGTTTTCTCGTTGAAATCGGATTCGCGCGCGGCGACCGAGAACTGCCAGCCGTTGCCGCTGACCTCGGCCGGCGCTTCGAAATTGTCGAGATCGACGAAGTTCGAGGCGATCGCGTGCAGGTTCGGCGTCATGCTCTGCCCGAACTCGACCAGCGCCGGGTCGCCGTTGCCGCGGCCGAGGTCGCCGAGCACCTGATCGTAGGTCCGGTTTTCCTTGATGATGTAGATCACGTGCCTGATGCGCCGGTGCAGCGCGGCCATCACCACGGCATCGTTCGGATCGACGCGGCGGAGGATGCTGTTGTTGACGGCGACCTGCAGGGCGAGGCCGAGCTGCTCGAGACGGCCGGGGATCGGTTCGGCGAGGAACCCCGCATGCTCGAGCGTGAAGACGTTCTGGTTGACGGTGCAGTTGGCGACCCAGGGCAGGCCCGGGAAATACTGCGTGAGGCCCGGGCAGTAGCCGAGGTTCGGGCCGGAATCGCTCTTGCCGTTGACCGTGTAGAGCCAGCCGCCGGCGACCGCCACATCCTCCGGATAGAACCCCGTCGGCAGGTAGCCGTGGATGACGTGCGGCTCGTTCGGACCGATGGCGAGGACCGCGATCGCGTTCAGGCCGCCCTCGGACACGTACAGCGTGCGGCCGTCCGGCGACAGCGCGAGCGCGTTCGGGTCGACGCCGCGATAGCGCTCGTGCGTCGGCGACAGGATGGCGGGCACGCCGACGTCGATGGTCTCGGCCACCTTGCGTCGGCGGGTGTCGATCACCTGGATGCTGTCGTCGTTGTCGGCGGCGACGTAGACCTTCCTGCCGGACGGGTCGAGCAGCATGCGGTTCGGCGTGCCGCGGATCGGGATGCGCGTGATCAGCGACGGCACGTTGCCGGAGATGTCGAGCACGTCGACCTCGCGGTCGCGCTGGCTGTCGACATAGGCGGTCTTGCCGTCGATCACGACGTCGAACGGCGTTTCGCCGCCCGGGACGCCCGATCGCGACGGGTCGATGATGCCGGGCCGCATGTCGCGCTCGCCGAGCAGCGTGTTGCTGGCGGTGTCGATCAGCGACACGCTGTCGTTGTAGAAATTGGCGACGACGACCCTGCTTCCGTCCGGACTGACGGCGAGCCCGGCGGTGGTCGGGTATTTGCCGTTGCCGACCGCCATGGCGTGGTTGAGCTGGACCGGTTGTCCGACCTGCGTCCAGGTGCCGTTCTCGTTCGCGTAGGTGAAGACGTCGTCGTAGCCGCCGCCGCCGAGGTAGAACCGGCTGCCGTCGGGCGAGAACGCGATGCCTTCGAACGCGTCGGCGGTCTGGATCAGCTGCTTGCGGACCGGCGTGTGCGCCGAGATGTCGTAGACGAAGATATACTCGCTCGAGACGGTGGTGTTCAGCGATCCGTCCGGATTGTCGATGCCGTTGTAGCCGCTGGTCATCACGAGGAGGGTGCGGTGGTCGGGGCTCAGCACCGTCCGGATCGCCTGGCCCGCGGCGAAGTTCGGGAACGGCTCGATGCCGGGCAGCAGGTTCTGGAAGATGGCGCCGGGTGCCGCGGACGGGGTGATGAACTGGCCGGTCGGGAGCGGCGGGGGCGGGCTGGTCTGCGCGCGCGCCGACGGCGACGAGGCCAGCATCGCGGTCGCGAACACGGCCGCGCCGATGGCGCGGATGACGGGAACGGTCATGGTCGAACGGCCTCGGCTACGATCTCGGCCGAGGTTCTAGAGGACCGGTCCGTCGCGTCGCGTGAAGGTTCCATGACCGGCCGCGTCCGGTGCGGATCGTTTCGGATCTCGACGGTTCCTAAACCGGCCGGAGACGCGTCCGGAAGATCGTGCCGTCGCGGCGGACCCGAGCCGATGGGTTCTCGGGTCCGTCGTGTTCAGGCGCCGGCGACGGGATGGGTCGTGACCCGCGTGCCGATGCCGGTGATCAGGGGGCGGCCTTTCGACATCGCTTCCTGCACCGCCTGGAGTTTCAGGGACGCGGCGTGGCTGTCGCTGTCGGACCAGATCTCGGTGATCCAGACGGCGTCGTCGCGGGAGGCGTCGAGCGCGATGACGTAGCCGCGGCAGCCCGGCATGTCGGTCGTCGCCGCGGCGAGGATCCGGACCAGCGCATCCCGCCCATCCGGCGTCGTGATCAACTGCGTGATCAACCCGTGCATGTTCCGCTCCTCTCTTTCCCGTCATCCCCGGGTCGCGCCGACGGCGAACCGCGCGCTCGATCATGACGCCTTTCGCCGCTCGCATGAACGGCGTCGTCGCACGGTGTCGACCGGCGCCGTGTGGTCAATCCGCGGCGCGCGGCCTAGACGTGCGCGGGTGACGCGGACCATCGGGCGCGATCGTGCGCTTCGGGCTTCGCGCAGGTGACATGATGGTGCTTCCGTCGCGCACGCCGCCCGAGCCGGCCGAGATCGTCCGCAGCCTCGACCCCGACTGGGCCGAGCGGCTCGGGGCGGAGGCGGCGCGCTACGAGCGCCTCGAACGGCGTTCCGGGTTGCGGCGCGCCGGCGCGTGCCTGCTGGCCGCGATCGCCGTCGTCGGTCTCGGCCTGCTGGGGTTCAGGGAGGAAACCGACACGCGCCTGGCACCGGTCAAGGACGTGAGGGGCCCCGGCTGGGTCACCGTGACGCTGTCGCGCACGCACGAGGACGGGCACGGGCACGGGCACGTGCATGCGTCCGGCGCGCCGGCGCCCGACGGTCGGCCGTGACGCGCCGGCGCGCGGCATGACACGGATCGTCCTCGTGACGGGCGGCACGTCGGGGATCGGCCTCGCCCTCGCCGAGGCGTTCCTGGCCCGCGGCGATGGCGTCGCGGTCTGCGGCCGGTCGGAGGACGCGCTCGCCCGGTTCTCCCGCGCGCATCCCGACGCGCTCGCCGTCCGGGCCGACGTGACGGACGCGGCGGCGCGCGCCGCCACGCTGGACGCGGTCGCCGCGCGGTTCGGCCGGCTCGACATCCTGGTCAACAACGCCGGCACGTTCGTGGCGAGGGATTTCGCGTCCGGCGGCGACCCGACGGAGGGTCTGGAACAGGAAGTCGCACTCAATCTCACCGCGCCGATCGCGCTGACCGGCGCCGTGCTGCGTCGCTGGCCGGCGCCCGAAGCGATCGTGTTCGTGACGTCCGGCTACGCGCTGGTGTCGCCGGTGCGCGCGCCGACCTACGGCGCGGTGAAGGCGGGGCTGCACGGCTTCGCCGACGGGTTGCGGCGGCAGCTCGCGCCCAACGGGATCCACGTGCTCGAGGTGTTGCCGCCGCTGGTCGACACGCCGATGACCGCGACGACGGCGGGGAAGAAGATCACGGCGGCCGAGGTCGCCTCGGTCACGCTCGAGGCGCTTCGGCGCCGGCGCGCGATGGCGCTGCCGGGCGAGGCCAGGCTGCTGCCGACGATGCTGCGGCTCGCGCCGCGCGCGATCGGGCGGATGGTCGGCGAGCGGTGACGATGGCATGTCCTGGTTCGCGGGCAGGAGAGCGTCTGCGGGGTACTCGGCAAGGGTGCTCAAGCCGGTCCCGCTGCGCCCTTGGACGGAATGGATGTCGATAAGTCCTCTTCGAACGGTGCTGGAAGCCTGCCTGCAAGCGACCGCGATCGTTGGCGTCTGCTCGGCCGTCGCGTGGCCGTTTGCGCGGCAACGCAACGTCCTGCCGTTGCTGGGCCTCCTGCTGTTCGTCGCGATCGATATGCTCGTCCTCGTCGTTCCGCTGGAATTCGATTGGGAACTCGGACGATGGAATTGGACGGGGAAGCTCGCCTCGATCGCGTTGAGCCTTCTCGTCGCGCGTCATTTTCTCGGCGCGGAGGAGGTCGGTCTGAGGCTGCCGCGCTCGAGATCGGAGATCTGGTGGACAGTCGTCGGGGTGTTGATCGCAGCGACTGCGGCTTTCCCGGCCGAATGGTTGGAGCCAACGCCGCCATCGGGTCTCGAGACCTTCTGCTTCGAAGCGACGCTTCCCGGGCTCGACGAAGAATTGTCGTTTCGCGGCGTGGGGCTCGCATGTCTGATCAGGGCCTTCTCGCGCGACGGCGTCGACGGGCCGGCGCGCGTGCTGGCGCTTTGGATCACCGCGCTATGGTTCACGGCCGTTCACGTGGTCAATCTCCAGCATGGACATCTGGTCGTCACCTGGCACCGCATACTCGACGTGCTGCCGTATGGTGTGTGGTTGGCGATCATTCGCCTCAGGAGCGGCAGCCTGCTGGGCGGGATCATCGCGCACAACACCAGCAACACGATCCAGGGGATGTTGGGCGAGTTCGGATTTTGAGCGCCCGAGCCGGCTCCGGTCGCGCCATCGTCCCCGGGGGAACATCGGACGCAGTGAAATCGTGTCGGAGGCGTTCCGGCCCTGGATCGCCCGGAGAAACCCACCGGTGCGTCTGCACGACGGTCTCGTGCGCAGGCGGCCGCTACGACGACACTGACGATACCTGCTCTGCAGCACGGAAGCGGCGGTTCGGCGCCGCCGGTCAGCGCGCGGCGGCGCGGATGAAGCCGGCGGCGATCACGACGAACACCACCGCGCCGAGCGCCGTCGCGGTCGGGGCGAAGCCCGGACCGACCAGCGCGATCGCGTCGGCGTGGCCGGTGAACGCGACGACCGCCGCCACCAGCACGCCGGCCAGGCTTTCGCCGACGATCAAACCCGACGCGGCGAGCGTGCCGCCGCGGTCCGCCTCCTCGCGCGCACCGGCCGGCAGTCGGCGGCGCAGCCGCGCGGCGGCGAACGAGAGCGCCGCGCCGATCACCAGCGTCATGCCGATCGAAGGCGGCAGATAGAGACCGAGACCGGTCGCGATCACCGGCAGCCGGAAGCCGCGGCGACGCAGCCCCGCGTCGGCGGCGACCAGGACGGCGCCGAACGCGAGCCCGATGCCGATCATCGTCCAGTCGAGCCGGTGGCCGAGAATGCCCTCCGCGAGCGTCGTCATCAGCGTCGCCTGCGGGGCCGCGAGCGCCGCCGCCGGGTTCATGCCGGGGCGCGGCAGCGCACCCGTGAAACCGTATGCGTTGTAGAGCAGGTCGAGCACCGGCGGGATCACCGCGGCGCCCGCGAAGCCGCCGATCATCAGCGCGACCTGCTGGCGCGCCGGCGTCGCGCCGACCATCAGCCCGGTCTTGAGATCCTGCAGATTGTCGTTCGAGATCGTGGCGATCGCGAGCACCGCCGAGGTCGCGAACAGCGCGAGCGGCACGGCGTCGGACGCGGCCGGCAGCGCGAGCAGGACCAGCGACGCGAGCGCGACCGCGAGGATCGCGATGCCGGAGATCGGGCTCGCCGACGAGCCGACGATGCCGCTCATCACGCCGCAGGCGGCGGCGACCACGAAGCCGAACACCACCGCGAACAGCGCGAAACCGGCGGCGCGCCAGGGTGCGCCCGGCAGAAAGGCGAGGAAACACACGAGCAGCAGCGCGAAGGCGCCGGCGAAGCACAGCGCGACCGCGCGGCCCGACAGGTCGAGGTCGGTGCGCGCCACGCCGACCGGCGCGCCGGCCGGCCCGCGCGCCGGGCCGAACGAAGTGCGGAGCGCGCGGAGGATGGACGGGGCGAGCGCCGCCAGCGTCCAGACCGAAGCGACCGCGATCGTGCCGGCGCCGATCAGGCGGACCTGGTGCGACCAGGTCGCGAGCGCCCAGGCGGTGTCGGCGAGACCCGGCGGGCGGACGTCGTGCGCGGTCAGAATCGGCACCGCGACGCCCCAGCCGGCGACGATGCCGATCAGCACCGCGACGCCGGCGGCGGGTCCCATCAGGTAGCCGGCGCCGAGCAGCGCCGGCGAGAAGCCGGTCGCCAGCCGGAACAGCGCGCCGCCGGCGCCGAGCGTCGTGCCGACGCCGTCGGCGAGTAACGCGAGGCCGCCGGTCGCGATGTTGACCGCGCCCGCCGCGAGCGCCGCGAGGCCGAGCACGCGGGCGCCGCGTCCGGCGCCGGCGGCGCCGAGCTGGAGCACGGCGGCCGCCGCGACACCCTCCGGGAACGGCAGCGCGCTTTCGACCACCAGCGCGCGGCGGAGCGGAATGGTGAACAGCACGCCGAGCACGGCGCCGGCGGCGCAGATGCCGGCGGTCTCGAACCACGGAAACCCGTGCCAGTGGCCGATCATCACCAGGCCGGGGATCACGAAGATCACCGACGACAGCGTGCCTGCGGCCGACGCCTCGGTCTGGACCGCGTTGTTCTCGAGCACCGTACCGCCGCCGGCCGCGCGCAGCACCACCATCGAGATCACCGCCGCCGGGATCGAGGAGGCGAAGGTCAGGCCGACCTTGAGACCCAGGTAAACGTTGGCGGCGGTGAACACGACGGTGATCAGCGCGCCGAGGATGGTGCCGCGAAGCGTGATCTCGGCGGCCTGCGGGATGGTTCGGCTCATGAGGCGCATCAAGCCGATACGCGACCGGAGTGTCCAATCCGGAGCGGCATGACCGCAACCGGCCGCGACGCGTTGCGGCCACATGACAGACAGCTCCCCCACGCGCCCGCCGCCGCCGCCGCCCAGCATGGCGAGCGCGCTCCAGCGCAACATCGACGCGATCGAGACCAGCAACGCGACCGACCAGCGCGACGCCGGCTGGCCGGCGCATCTCGCGGGCCTGATCACCGCGGTCGCCGGCAGCATGGGGTTCGTGCTGTTCCACCTCGTGGTGTTCGGTCTCTGGATCGCGGCCGGGATGGGGCTCGTGCCGGGCATCCCGCGGATCGATCACGGCTTTTCCACGCTCGGGATGGCGGCCTCGGTCGAGGCGATCTTCCTGTCGACCTTCGTGCTGATCAGCCAGAACCGGATGGCGGCGATGAGCGAGAAACGCGCCGACCTCGACCTCCAGGTCAGCCTGCTCACCGAACACGAGCTCACGCGGATGGCCCAGTTGCTGCGCCTGCTGGCGGAAAAGCAGGGCGTCGAGATCCCGTCCGACCGCGGCCTCGACGAGATCGAACGCGACATCGCGCCCGAGGCGGTGATGAACGAGATCGAGTTGAGGCGGCAGCGGTAAGCCAGGGGCTCTGCCCCTGGACCCCGGCAAAGGCTGAGCCTTTGCAATCCATCAGTTAAGGAGAACCCCGGGCTCACCATCGATGCCCGCGCGACGGGAGCCCGGGGTTCTCCTTAACTCAAGGGATCCAAGGGCCTCGGGCCCTTGGCGGGTCCAGGGCAGAGCCCTGGCCTTCGCTTCCCGCTCAGTAGATGTCGCGTTTGTAGCGGCCCTGGCGGGCGAGGGCGACGATCCAGTCGCGGGCTTCGTCTTCCGACAGGCCGCCTTCGGAGCGCGCGATCTCCCGCAGTGTCGCGTCGACGTCGCGCGCCATGCGGGACGCGTCGCCGCAGATGAAGAAGTGGGCGCCCTCCTGGAACCATTGCCACAGGTCGGCGGCGTTCTCGCGCATGCGGTCCTGCACGTAGATCTTGGCCTTCTGGTCGCGGGAAAAGGCGACGTCGAGGCGGGACAGGGTCCGGTTGGCGAGCCAGGCCTCGATCTCGCGCTCGAACAGGAAGTCGGCGGCGCGGGTCTGCTCGCCGAAGAACAGCCAGGCGCCGCCCTTGTGGCCGAGCGCCTCGCGCTCCTGCAGAAACGCGCGGAAGGGCGCGATGCCGGTGCCTGGGCCGCACATGATGATGCGGGTCTCGGGGTCCTCGGGCAGGCGGAAATGGCTGACCTGGATCTGCGCCTCGATCGGCCCGTGGTCGAGGGCGTGGTGGCCGAGGAAGCCGCTCGCGACACCGAGGCGGCGGCGGCCGCGGAGTTCGCCGTTGACCACCGAGACGCAGAGATGGACCTCGCCCGGCACCGCCCGGATCGAGGAGGCGATCGAGTACAGGCGCGGCTTCAGCACGGGCAGCGAGCGGACCAGTTCGGCGACCGGCGGACGCGCGGAAGGAAAGGCCTCGAGCAGGTCGAGCAGGTCGGGATCGGTCGGCTCGCCGTCCTCGCCCTCGGCGAGGCGGCGGAGGGTCTCGGCTTCGCGCGCGTTCCTCGCCGACATCGCGAGCAGGTCGAGCGTGCGGTCGAGCGGCCGGCCGATATCGGCGTGTTTCGCGAGCGCGTCGCCGAGCGGGCGGGTGATGCCGTCCGGGCAGGCGACCGGCATCGCGGTGTCGGCGCCGAGCGCGTCCACGGTGGCGGCGACCAGGGCGGGGTCGTTCGCGGGGA
Source organism: Acetobacteraceae bacterium (assembly GCA_965199345.1). Taxonomy (GTDB): domain Bacteria; phylum Pseudomonadota; class Alphaproteobacteria; order Acetobacterales; family Acetobacteraceae; genus CAXTPV01. Next base: position 2,560,097 of record CBDARA010000002.1, on the reverse strand, counting down.
GCAGCGAGATGCTGTCGCCGGGCTCGTAGTGGAGGCCGCTGCCGGCGAGGTCGATCACCACGTGGCGGACGTCCTTGGCCGAGCCGGCGCCGCTGAGGCGCGCGGCGGCGCGCACGTGCACGGTGGGGGGCGGCGCCTTGGGGAGCTCGGTGTCGGCGGCGGGCGCGGCGGCCGGCACGGCGGCGGCGGGTGCGTCGCCGGCTTCCGACTTGAGCGCGCGGAGCATCTTGGTGGTGGGCTTGGCGCCCGGGACGCAGAGCGAGAACGAGGTTTCGCGGCCTTCCGCCAGGGCCTCGGCGTAGGTCTGGCAGAGATAACCGCACTGGCCGCAATCGAGCTGCGCCATCGCGGCCATGTAGCGGCGCTTGAGCGGCTTGCCGTCGGCGAGCTTGAGCCGCTCGTCCATGGCGAGCGCGGGGTCGTGCCAGGGGAAATCCTCGTCCTCGGCGGGCTCGGCCGCGGCGGCGCCGGGCGCGAGGGCCGCGGCGCCTCCTGCGGCGGCGTCGCCGTAAAGGCCGGCGAGGAAACCGTTCAGCCAGGAGCGCTGCTCCGGCGAGAACGGGGCGTCGACGGGGACGAGCGGGATCGGCGCGATCGTGTTCATGCCGCGTCCTCCCCGACGGGAGCGCAATGGGCGGCGAGCGTCGTGTCGTCGTGGCGGGCCGACCACGCCCCGAAGCTCTCGTCGGGCGCGCGGCCGGCGTGCCAGGCCCGCAGCAGGCCGAGGATGCGGTGCGGCAGCTCGTCGGACGGGATCGCGGGCGCGATCAATCGGCCGATCGCCTGGTCGGGACCGGCGCCGCCGCCGACATGGAGGTCGAAGCCGTCGACGGTGTCCTCGCCGCGTTCGACGCGGGCGCCGAGCAGGCCGATCTCGGCGATGTAGTGCTGCGCGCAGGAATTGTGGCAGCCGGTGAGATGGATGTTGAGCGGCTCGTCGATCGCGATGCGCTGCTCGAGCCAGGTCACCATGGTGTCGCCGCGCGTCTTGGTCTCGGCGTTGCCGAAGCGGCAGGCGGCGCTGCCGGTGCAGGCGATCAGGCCGGCGCGGAGCCCCTTCGCCTCGGTGGAAAAGCCGAGTGCCTCGATCGCGGCGATCGCGTCGGCGAGCCTTGCCGCCGGGATGTCGCTGATCAGCAGGTTCTGCCACACGGTGAGCCGGATCGTGCCGGAACCGTAGCGTTCGGCGATGTCGGCGAGGCCGCGCATGGCGGCGCTCGGGATCTGGCCCACCGGCAGGACGACGCCGACATAGTACAGCCCGTCCTGCTTCTGGGCGTGCACGCCGATATGGCCGAAGCGGTCCTGGCGCACCGGATGCGTCATCGCGGCGGCGTCGACGCGGGTGAGCGTGCGGCCGATCACCGCCTCGACTTCGGCGAGGAATTTGTCGAAGCCCCAGTCGTCGAGGACGTATTTCAGGCGCGCCCGCTTGCGGTCGGTGCGGCTGCCGCTCGCGATGAACACGCGGAGGATGCCCTGGCAGATGTCGTTGACCTCGTCCGGGGTCGCGATCACGCCGGTCGGTTTCGCGAAATCGCGGTGGCCGGTGATGCCGCCGAGCGCCAGCCGGTAGTAGATCCCGGGCGGCACGCCGTGGCCGTCGGCGACGCGGCAGGCGGTGAAGGCGACGTCGTTGGTGTCCTCGAGCACGGGAATGCGGCCGCCGCCGTCGAACGCGATGTTGAACTTGCGCGGCAGGCCGGTGAGTTCGGGGTGTCGCAGCAGGAAGTGGTGGATCGCGCGGGCGTGCGGGCGGGTGTCGATCAGTTCGTCGGGATCGATGCCGGCGGTCGGGCTGCCGGTGATGTTGCGGACGTTGTCGGCCCCCGATCCGCGCGGGAAGATGCCGATGTCGTTCAGCCGCATCAGCAGCTCGATCGGCTTCTCGGCCGGGATCTCGCGGAGCTGCAGGTTCGCGCGCGTGGTGACCGTCGTGTAGCCGCCGGCGCACTCGTCGGCGATGTCGGCGAGTGCCCGCATCTGGAACGCGCTCATGATGCCGCCCGGGATGCGGAGCCGGCACATGAAGCCGAACTGCGCCGGCGCGACGTAGAACAGGCCCTCGTATTTCGTGAGGAAGACGTCGGTGCCCTTGGGGAACACGCCGTCGGCGGCGCCGCGGGCGATCGCGTCCCAGCGTTCGAGTGGCGGGTTCTTGCGCTTGGCCTGTTCTTCGGGACCGAGCTTGCCGCCGGCGGCGATCGCCCTGTCCTGCGCGATCCGTTCGGGGCTCGCCGGACCGGCGTCGCTCCCCTTCGCCGCGGCGGCGGGCGCGAGCGGCAGGCCGAGCTGGCGCCGTTTCGCCTCGACGCCGGCCATGAAGCCCTTGAGGTATTCCTGCTGGTCGGGAGCGAACGCGGTCATGATCGGGCTCGTCGGCTGGAATGTTCAGGCGGGAAGCCGGACGTCGCGCAGCAACGCCTCGATTTCCGGCACGCAGGAGCGGCAGTTGGTGCCGGCGCGCGTGGCGCGGCCGACGGCGTCGGCGGTGTCGAGATCGCCGGCCAGGATGGCGCGGCGGAGCTGCGGCGCGGTGACGGCGTAGCAGGCGCAGACCGTGGCGCCGGCGTGGGCCGCGCCGCCGGGCGGGCGGCCGACATGGAGCGCGAGGCGGAGTGCCTCGGGCACGGTCTCGCCGAGCATGCCGGCGAGCCAGTCGGTCGGCGGCAGGTCGTCGCGCGACGCGCCGACCGCGAGAAAGGCGAGCAGGACGCCGTCGGCCAGCAGGGCGACGCGGAGCGTGTTGCGCGCGCGGTCCGACACCGCGACCCGCTCGATGTCGGGATCGGCGAGATCGGGATCGGGCAGCAGGGCCGCGAGCGCGTCCTCGCCGTCGGCCGGCAGGGGATCGAGACCGGTCAGTCTGTAGAGCGTGCCGGCGTCGAGCGTCTGGCGCGACCACAGCGCGGCGATCGCGGCCGGCGCGCGCGGCGCCTCGGGCGCGCCGGCGACGAGCAGGACGCCGTGCCAGAACGCCAGCATCGGCGTGACGCGGGCCCGCGTCGCCTTGAGGCCGGGCTGGCCGGAATGCGGGTCGCGCTCGGCCTGTGCCAGGCGTCCGACCGGACCGGAAGACGAATACATGTCGGTCCAGTGCATCGGCACGAACACTTCGCCGGGCCGCTGCGCGTCGTCGGTCGCGACCGGCAGCACCATGCGGCCATGCGCGGTCGCGAGCTCCGCCGGATCGCCCGGGAACAGGCCGAGCGCGAGCGCGTCGTCGGGGTGCATCGCGAGCGTCGGATCGGGCACGTGCGCCATCAGGCGCGGCACGAGGCCGGTGCGGGTCATGGTGTGCCACTGGTCGCGGACGCGCCCGGTGTTGAGCACGAAGCCGTCGGGCGCCGGCGCCGCGCGCGGGCCGGGCGAGACGGCGACGATGCGGGCGCGGCCATCCTCGGTCGGGAAGCGTCCGTCGGCGAACAGGCGGCCGCCCTCGGCGGGCGCGCCGGCGGGGCGCGGCCAGCGGGTCGGCGGCATCGCCGCGTATTCGGCGTCCGTCATCGCTGCCAGCGCGCCGAGGTCGAGCAGGCGGGTGCCGTCGTTCTCGAAGGCGGTCAGCGCCGCGTGCTCGCGGAACACCGCGGCGCTGTTCGGCCAGGCGAAATCCGGGCCGAAGCCGAGGCGTGTCGCCACGTCGGCGAACAGCCGCCAGTCGGGACGCGCGTCCCCGGGTGCGGCGCGGAACGGCCGCTGGCGCGAGATGCGGCGCTCGGAATTGGTGACCGTGCCGTCCTTTTCTCCCCAGGCGGCGGCCGGCAGCACCACGTCGGCGAGCGCGGTCGTGTCGGTGTCCCAGGCGTCGGACACCACGACGAAGGGGCAGGCGCGGAGTGCCGCGCGGACGCGCTCGGCCCGCGGCATGGTGGCGGCGGGGTTGGTCGCCGCGATCCAGAGCGCGTCGATGCGTCCGTCGCCGACGGCGTCGAACAGCTCGACCGCCCTGAGGCCGGGCGCCGCGACGAGGTTCGGCGCGCGCCAGAACCGGCCGACGCGATCGCGGTCGGCGTTCGAGAAATCCATGTGCGCGGCGAGCAGGTTGGTGAGGCCGCCGACCTCGCGGCCGCCCATCGCGTTCGGCTGGCCGGTGAGCGAGAACGGTCCGGTGCCGGGCCGGCCGATGCGTCCCGTCGCGAGATGGACGTTGATGATCGCGTTGACCTTGTCGGTGCCGGAGACCGACTGGTTCACGCCCTGCGAGAACAGCGTCAGCGCGCGGTCGGTGCGCGCGAACAGGTCGTAGAAGCGGCCGATCGCGGCCTGGTCGAGGCCGGTCGCGGCGGCGACCTCGTCGCGCGTCGCGGCGCCGTCGCGGGCGCGGGCGAGCGCCGCGTCGAGCCCGCCCGCATGCGCGTCGCACCAGGCGCGGTCGATCGCGCCGCGTTCGTCGAGATGGACCAGCAGGCCGGCGAACAGGGCCACGTCGCTGTCCGGCGCGAGGGCGAGATGGAGGTCGGCGCCGTCCGCGGTCTGGGTGCGGCGGGGATCGAGCACCACGATGCGGCCGCCGCGCGCCGCGCGCGCCGCCAGCAGGCGCTGGTGCAGCACCGGATGGCACCAGGCGGTGTTGGCGCCGACCAGCGTCGCGAGATCGAAGGCGTCGAAATCGTCGTAGGTGCCGGGCACGATGTCGGCGCCGAAGCCGCGCTTGTGGCCCGCGACCGTCGACGACATGCAAAGGCGCGAGTTGGTGTCGATGTTGCCGCCGCCGATGAAGCCTTTCATCAGCTTGTTGGCGACGTAGTAATCCTCGGTCAGCAGCTGGCCGGACAGGTAGAAGCCGACGCGGTCGGGTCCGCCGGCGGCGATCGCCCGGCCGAACCGTTCGGCGACGAGGTCGAGCGCCGCCTCGAGCGGCGCCTCGCGGCCGGCGATGCGGGCGGCGTGCAGCCGGCCGCGCGGATCGAGCGTTTCGCCGAGCGCCGCCCCCTTGGAGCAGAGCCGGCCGAGGCTCGACGGGTGGTCCGCGTCGCCGCGCACGACGCCGTCGCGCACGACCACGCCGCACCCGACCCCGCAATAAGGGCAGGTGGTGCGCTGCTCGGTCGTCATCGTGCTCCGTGTCGCGTGCGCGACGCGTGCCGAGGAAGCAGGCAGGAAGGGACGACGGCGCGGCTCACGGCGAGCACGAAGCAAGCCTCGTGCCGGGCTCTGGCGCACGCCTCATGAGGGCTGGCGGCGCACGATCCGGCCGGTCGCGTCGTCGGCTTCGTTCGCGTCGAGATCGCGCCTCGCGCGCGCGTCGATCAGCGCGTCCGGCGGCAGGATGATGAAGCCGTCGGCCGCGTCGCCGACCGCGACGAAATCGCCGGCGGCGAGGCAGAGCGCGGCGAGCGCGGACACGAGGGCGGCGCGCTCGTCGTGGTCGCGGATGGCGGCGAGCGGGGCCGCCGCGCGACCCGGCAGCAGGCGCGCGACCAGGCGCTCGAGCGGGCCGCCCGGCGACGCGGCGGCGACGAAGAACCGGTCCGACCGGTCGGCCCTGGTCGCCGCCAGAGCGCCGGGATCCTCGAGCAGCAGGCCCAGAAAGGCGGTGGGGAAGCTCTCGGCGATGGCCTCGGCGGCGATCGCGACCGAGCGGTCCGGCGCGGCGGCGACGCGGCCGATCTCGAGCACCGCCCGGGCGCAGGCGTTGGCCTCGGCGTTCAGCGCGCGGCCGACCGGGGTGCTCGACTGGCCGGGCTTGCCGATGCGGGCCGCGAGGCGGCGGGTCAGCAGGCGTTCGGCGGCGCGATAGCGGCCGACGATGTCGAGGCCGCGCCGGAGCGGCCCGTCGAAGGCGGCGGCGAGCAGGTGGCGGTCGCCGGCGATGTCGGCGAACATCGCCGCGCGCGCGAGGGGTTCGGCGGTCGAGCGGCCGAGCCGCCAGGACAACGCGGCGGCATCCCAGTCGAGCCGGCAGGCGGCGGTCGAGCGCCGCCGCAGCGAGAAGCCGACATCGACGCCGAACACGGATCCTGAGACGGGAAGGCGGGACATGCGTTGCTCCGTCGAACGATCGGGCGTCGACCGATCCGGAACGGGAGGGTGCGGTGGGTCAGCTCGACGACAAGATCGCCTGGGTGACGGGCGCGGGAAGCGGCATCGGCGAGGCGGCGGCGCACGCGCTCGCGCGCGACGGTGCGCTCGTGGTGCTGACGGGGCGGCGCGAGGAGGCGCTCGAGGCGGTCGCCGCCGCCATCGCGGCCGCGGGCGGACAGGCCGCCGTGCGCCCGGGTGATGTCACCGACAAGGACGCGGTCGAGGCGATCGCCGCCGGCATCGCGGCCGAGCACGGCCGCCTCGACATCCTGGTCAACAATGCAGGCGCCAACATCCCCGACCGCGCCTGGTCGGTGCTGACCATGGATGGCGTCGACGCGGTGATCGACGCCAACCTGAAGTCGGCGTTCTACTGCGTGATCGCGTCGCTGCCGCTGATGCGGCAAGGCGGCGGCGTGATCATCCACACCGCGAGCTGGGCGGGACGGCACCTCGCACCCGTGTCGGGATCGGCGTATTCGGCGGCGAAGCACGCCGTCGTCGCCATGAGCCACCTGCTGAACGCCGAGGAGGCGGTGCACGGCATCCGGTCGACGGCGCTCTGCCCGGCCGAAGTGTCGACGCCGATCCTCGACCGCCGTCCGGTCGCCACCTCGGCCGAGGCGAGGGCGAAGATGCTGCAGCCGTCGGACCTCGGCGACCTGGTCCGCTACGTCGCGACCCTGCCGCCCCATGTCTGCCTGAACGAAATCGTGGTCTCGCCGACCTGGAACCGCATGTTCGACACGGTGAGGGCGGCGGGCGGGTGACAGGAAGGCCAGGGGCGCCGCCCCTGGACCCCGGTCAAGGCGGTCGCCTTGACAATCCATCAGTTAAGGAAAACCCCGGGCCATCGAGGACTGCCCGCGCGACCGGGGCCCGGGGTTTTCCTTAACTCAAAGGGTTCCAAGGGCCTCGGGCCCTTGGCGGGTCCAGGGCAGAGCCCTGGCCTTCCTTCACCCTCCCGCCGACTTGCCGTGCGGGCTCGTGAGTTCGTCGGCCAGCCAGTCGAGCTTGTAGACCGTCCGGAGGGCGGCGATCATCGAGGCGGTGTCGACGCCGACGGTGCGGTTCTGCGCGCCGTCGTAGACGAAGTCGCCGGCGATCGAGGGTTGGTTGCCGTCGAAGGCGACGCCGATCACGTGCGCGTCGCGGTCGATCATCGGGCTGCCGGAGTTGCCGCCGATGATGTCGTTGGTCGAGACGAAGTCGTAATGCGTGTTGCCGTCGAGCTTGTTCTTCGCCGCCAGCCAGTTTGCCGGCAGCTTGAACGGCTCGGAACCGGTGGCGCGATTGTAGAGCCCGGCGAAGTCGGTGAAGGGCGGGATCGTCCTGCCGTCCTCGGTCCAGCCATCGACCTTGCCGTAGGACAGGCGCTCGGTGAAGGTCGCGTCGGGATAGATCGACGTGCCGAAGCGGGCGAAGCGGGCCTTCGCGATCTCGCCGGTGGCGCGCGTCTGCGGCGCCAGGACCTGGTCCTGCCATTGCTTGAGCACGGCGCGGCCGGCGCCGTCGACGCTGGCGGCGAAGCGGATCATCGGGTCGTTGGAGGCGGCGATCGCCTTGGCACCGCCGTTCCAGAGCGCGTGGCGGAGGCTGAGATCGGCGACCTTGGTGCCGGTGATCAGGTCGTGCGCGAGCTGCTCGGGCGAGCTGTGGCCGAGCACCTGGTGCACCACGGGGTCGTCGGCGCCGAGCACCTGGCGAAGCTTGGTGAGCGAGAAGGCGAGTTTGGTGATTTCGAGATCCGGATAGATCGGCGCGCTCGAGAACAGCTGGGCCTGCAGCAGCGGCAGATTGGCGTCGCGGAAGGCCGGAAGGCGATCGGCGTCGGGCTTCTGCCGCTCGGCGGCGGCGCGCACGAGCATGCGGGCGACCGTGAAATCTTCCGAGTAGAAGCCGAGCGGGCGGCGCGCGCCTTCCAGCATGTCGTAGCGGCCGACGAGCGCGGTCTCGGCCGGGATCGTCGCGCGGACCGCGGCGAACGGGTCACCATAGGTCTGTTTCCGGGCCGGATCGGCGTTGATCCAGTCGAGCAGCGACTGGTCATCGGCGCGCTTCTTGGCGAGGATCGCGGGTTCGCCGAGCGTCTTGAACCAGCCCGTGTACACTTTCAGCGAGTTCTCGGTGTAGAACTCGTCGTTGAACGCTTCCTTGTTGTGGGCGGCGCTTTCGCGGCGGAACTGCCAGACCACGCCGTCGAAGTTCTGGGAGTAGCCGAAGATCAGGGGCAGCTGGACGTCGTGCAGGACCTGCAGCTGGTCGGCGGTGTCGTCGCGGGACGTGCTGCCCGGATTGCCCGACACGAAGACGGGCTCGTCAGCCTTCGGACCGGCCGGATCGAACGGGAAGTATTCGGTGTGCGCGGGCTTGCCGTCGACGTAGGCGCGGAGGAACGAGACGTCGAGGTCGTAGCGGGGATAGTTGAAGTTGTCCGGATCGCCGCCGAAATTCGCGATCGCGTCCTCTGGCGCGAAGGCGAGCCGCATGTCCTGGAAGCGGCGGTACTTGTAAAGATCGTAGCGGCCGCCGTGGTAGAGCGAGACGACGTCGCAGCGGGTGTGGGCGGGATCGCCCGACGCGCATTCGGTCTCGATCGCCGCCTCGGCCGCGTGCTGGGCCTTGGTGAAGTCGGCGTCAGACTTGCCGCTCAATGCCGCGTCCATGCGCTTCGTCACGTCGCTGGTGGTCTGGAGCTGGTCGAGCTCCATGCCGGGGCAGCGCGGCTCGGCGCCGGCGTGCGAGGCCGCGTAGCCGTCGCGGACGTAGTTGGCGCGGCCGACGGAGATGTCGCCGAGGCAGCCTGCGACGCAGTGATGGTTGGTCATCACGAGGCCGTCGGGCGAGACGAACGAGGCCGAGCAGCCCAGCGCGAGGCGGGCCGACGCATGCATCACCTTGTCGATCCACTGCGCCGACGGCGTGAAGCCGTAGGTCTTCTGGATCTGCTGCAGCGGCAGGTTGTCGAGCGTCCACATGCCTTCTTCGGCGCGGGCGGCGGCGGCGGTGCCGAGGGCGGAGACGGCGAGCAACGGGGCGAACCAGTGGACGGTCTTCAAGGGTCGATCTCCGGTCGGCGAGTGATGTGACGCGCTGATGCGGCCAAAGGTCGCGTTTGTCGAGAGCGGGACGCGGTCTCGCGACGGGCGGCGTGCGCCGGTGGCGGCGGCGGCCACCGCGACACACGGAGGCTTGTGTTGCGCCATCTCCGATCGCTGCCGCATCACGATCGACTGCGCGGCGCCCGCCGAGCTCGGAGGGTTCGACACGCGTGTGCGACGTGCTGGTGGTCGACGACGACACGCTGATTCGAACGCTTGTCGCCGCTCGCTTCGAGGATGCGGGCCTGTCGGTGCATTCGGTGGGCTGCCTGCGCGACGCGCGCGACGCCCTCGACGGGGCGGGCTGCCGTATCCTGGTCGTCGACCACGATCTCGGCGAGATCGATGGTGCGAACGGGTTCGATTTCGGTCGCGCGGCGCTGGCCGCGGCGCCGCATCTCGGCGTGATCTACGTGTCGGGGCGCTGGGAGATGCTCGAGGAGCTGCGCCCCGGCCGCCGCGAACGCAACCTGCCGAAGCCGTTCCGCGTCGATCACCTGCTCCGGCTGTCGCGCGAACTCCTCGACGGGCCGGGCTGACCGGCGCCGCCGGCGCGCGTCTCAGGGGCGTTGCGTCCCGACCTCGTCCGACCAGGTCGACGCGCGCTCCAGCGCCGCCGAGACGGCCCAGACGGCGAGGCCGGCGATCGACAGCACGAGCCCTTCGATGCCGGTCGACGCCCATCCGCCGCCGCGCGCGATGATGACGGCGCCGATCGCCGGGCCGACCGCGTTGGCGATGTTGAAGGCGGAATGCATCAGCGACGCGGCGAGCGTCTGGGCGTCGCCGGACACGTCCATGAGCCTGGTCTGGATCGCGGTGCCGAGGCCGCCGCTGCCGCCGATCAGGAAGACCGCGAGCAGGACGAGGGCGAAATCGGCGGCGACGCGGGCGAACATGAGCTCGGTCGCGCCGGTCCAGACCAGCAGGACCGCGATGGTCGGCATCAGCGCGCGATCGGCGAAGGAGGCGGCGACCAGGTTGCCGACCGTGAGCCCGATCCCGAACAGGCCGAGTGCCAGCGGCAGGGTCGCGGGCGCGCGGTGGGTCACGTGGACGAGGGTCGGGCCGAGATAGGTGTAGACGGCGAACAGGCCGCCGAAGCCGACGGCGCCGATCGCGAGCGTGAGCCAGACCTGCAGGCGGGCGAGCGCGCCGAGCTCGGCGAGCGGCGAGCGGTCGCCGACCGCGAGGTCGGGCGGACGCGCGACCACGATCAGGACCGCGGCCGCGAGTGCCAGCACGCTCACCAGCGCGAAGCCGGAGCGCCAGCCAAGATGCTGGCCGAGCGCGGTCGCGAACGGCACGCCGACGATCGTCGCGACCGTGAGGCCGAGCATGACGCGGCTGATCGCGCGCGCCCGCTCGGCCGGTCCGACCAGCGAGGCCGCGACCAGTGCGGCGACGCCGAAGAAGGCGCCGTGGGGCAGGCCGTTGAGGAAGCGGAACAGCACGAACAGCGGGAAGGTCGGGGCGACGGCGCTCGCCGCGTTGGTCGCGGCGTAGAACAGCATCAGGGCGGCGAGCAGGGCGCCGCGGCGCACGCGGGCGGCGAGGACGGCGATCGCCGGCGCACCGATCACCACGCCGACGGCGTAGGCGCTGACCGCGCGGCTCGCCTCGGGCGCGCCGATCCCGAAGGCCTCGGCGAACGAGGGCAGCAGCCCCATGGTGGCGAACTCGGTGGTGCCGATGGTGAAGGCGCCGAGCGCGAGCGCGCCGATCACGACCGTTCGCGTCACTGTGTCATCCCGGAGCGGCTTCCTGCGGCGTCGGGCCGAGATGGCGGAACGGCGGGCCCGCCGCAAGCGGGCGGATCACGGGTGGCGGGGCAGACGCGCCGGCCGTCCGTCGCCGGATCGGCCGGCAGCCGACGCTACTTGCCGGATTTCCCGCCCGGCGGCTTGGCGGACAGGATGCGCTGCTCGGTGCTCAGAGCGTTGGGAGAGACGGTCTTGGCGGTGGCCTTCGGCTTCTTCTGTTCCCGATTGCCTTTACGCTTTTCCTTCGACATGGGGTCGTCCTCGTGCGGCCGGTCCGGAATGGGCCGGCGTGCCTGCGGCGGCATATAGAACGCGCCGCAACGGGCGGCCCGACAAGGGTTTTCGAGGTGCGGGGCCCGGCGAACCGGGCCCCGCGATCGTGCGGCGGTTCAGCCCGTCGTGGAGGTGAACATGCCCTGGACGCCGTTCGGGAAGAACCCGCCGGAGGTCGTGCCGCCGTTGTAGACGATGGCGAGGACCTGCTGCGGGGTGCGGGCGAAGACGAGCGAGTTGCCGTCGGTGGGCACGAGGTTGACCTGGCCGTTCAGCGTGGTGCCCTGGTCGTCGGCGGGGAGGCTGGTGCCCGGGCCGGTGCCGGCGGCCTTGGCGCGATAGGCGGCGATCGCGTCGGTCACGTTCGACGCGTTGGCCTGGTAGAGGAGCGTGCGGAGGCCGGCCGCGTGGTAGGCCTCGACCGCGAGGATGGAGGCGGCGGCGCCGAGATAGGCCGGGCTGGTGATCAGCGGCGCGGCGCCGTTGTAGGCGGTGACGCCGACGTCCTCGAAGATGAAGGCGCCGATCAGGAAGCTGAGCTGGTCGGCGAAGGGGTCGAAGTTCGAGACGCCGATCGCCTGGCCGAGGGCGAGGAAGGTGTTGGTGAAGTCGATGTTGGGCTCGGGCACGGCGGCGGCGCCGAGCTGCGAGCGGAGGAAGTTGACGTGGTTGGTTTCGTCGGTCGCGATCTCGATCGCGAGCTGGCGGAGCATCGGCTCCATGTTCGGCACCGGGCTGCCGCCGATGACGGTGCTGTTCGTCCCGATGTTCTGGAGGCCGTAGCCGAACACCGCGCGGCTGTAGAACTCGCCCTCGAGATATTCGAGGTTCAGCGCGAAGTTGAGGATGCCGGGATCGATGTCGGTCGTGGTGGTCGCGGCCGCGGCGGGCGACGCGCGGCCGACGCCGGTCGCGAGCGCGCCGGCGGCGAGCGCGCCGATGCCGGCGCGTTCGATGAGGCGGCGTCGCGAGGACCGGCCGAGAAGACCGGCCTGGGGCTGGTCGAGATCGTTGGACATGGACGTTTTCATCCTGGAAGACCGCGCATGCGCGGGTCGGCGGACCCGCATGTCGCGGCTCCTGCGTCCGTTACGGCGCGTTGCAACGAACGGATGCGCGCCTGTTGTGACGATTGCGAGACGCATGGACGCGGGCGCGACGGCCGCGCAGGGTCGCCGGCGCGGGAGCGGAGGATGGTGATGGCGAGGCAGGGCGGGGCGCCGGCCCCGGCGCGGGACGCGCCCGGGACGGTGGTGCGGGACGTGCCCGGGACGGTGGCGCGGGACGCGCCCGGAACGGCGGTGCGGGACGTGGCCGGGACGGTGGTGCGGGACGCGCCCGGGACGGCGGCGCGGGACGTGCCGGGGGCGGTGGTGCGGGACGTGCCGGGGACGGTGATGCGGGACGTGCCCGGGACCGTGGCGCGGGAGGTGCCCGGGACGGTCGCGCGGGACGCGCCCGGGACGGTGGTGCGGGACGTGCCGGGGATGGTGGTGCGGGACGGGCCAGGGCTGGTGGTGCTGGGCCACGGCACGCCTGGGCTCGGCAAGCAGGGGCATCTCTACACGCCGGGCGTGTCGGCGGAGCGTGCGGGCAGCCGGGCGCTGCACCTGCAGCTGCTGACGCTGCCGCCGGGCGAGGTCGGGCGCGCGCACATGCATGCGGCGCACGAGACGGCGATCTACGTGCTGACCGGCGTGTCGGGCGTGTGGTGGGGCGACGCGCTCGAGCACCACGAAACGGCGGCGGCGGGCGCGTTCGTCTATATCGGGGCGGGCGTGCCGCACCTTCCCTACAACGCGAGCGGAACGGACACCTGCACCGCGGTGATCGCGCGGACCGATCCGAACGAGCAGGAAAGCGTGGTGCTGCTGCCGGCGCTCGAGGCGGCGTGGCGCGCGCGGGAGAACCGGGCGGGCTGAGCGGCCGCGCCCGGTCACGGCCGCCCCGCGCGGCATGGGCGGGTGCGGCGACGGGCCGGGGCGCGGGTGCGGGCCGGTCGGATCGCCGAGCAGGACAGCATCGGAAGAGGGGCCGAGCCTCGGGGGCGCGCCCGCGACGACGGCGTCGCCAACGATCGGAGGGCGAGGCCGCCGCGCCCGCGTCCGGCGGCGCGGGGAACCCGTGAACGCCGCGCGCAACCCGCGATCGCCCGCGCGGAAACCGCGATCGCCGCGCGGCGCCGTGATCGGCGGGCGGCGGCGCGGCGGCGCGTCGCGGGATCGCGGCGTGGCGCGGGGCGCGTCGGCGTCGGCGAGACGAAACCTGGACAGCGACGCCGTCATTACGCTAAAGAAAGAAATGGAGTCGGCCCGAGTGCGGTGACGAAACGAAGAGACGGAGACAAAAATCGAGACGACGCCGAACGCCATCTCGTCCTCTGGAGAGCCGGCATGGTCACCAACGACGACGATCTCTTCTCTCTCGCCCTGGCCAACATCCCGAACCTCGTCTTCGTCAAGGACGAGGCGGGCGTCGTGCGCTACGCGAACGAGGCGATGCTGGAGATCTACGCGCCCGCGCGCCGCGAGACACTGATCGGCTCCCGCGACCGAGGCGATTTCCGCGAGCGGGACGCCGCGTTCTTCGAGGAGCAGGCGCGCCTCGCGTCCGCGTCGGGGCGGAGTGCCGCGGTCGAGGAGGTCGCGACCCATGACGGGGTCGTTCGCACGTTCCACACCACCACCATCGCGTTCACGAACGGCTCGGGCGAGCGGCTGCTGCTCGGCATCCTGAACGACATCACGACCGCGGCGCGGCGCGAGCGGCGGCTGCTCGACGCGAACGAGCTGCTGCAGCGGTTCTCGCTGCTGGCCGCGCATGATTTCCGCGCCCCGCTCAGCTCCTACGTGGCGGCGCTCGAAGCCGTCACGAACGACCGGGAGACCAGCCTCAGCCCGCAGTCGAGGCAGTGCCTCGAGGCGGTGATCGCGGGCGCGATGAACCTGTCGGGAAGCCTCCGGAGCCTGCTCAGGACGTCGAAGGGAGAGGAGGCCGCGGCCCCGGCCGCCGTCTGCGACCTGAACCAGATCCTGCAGCAGGCGCGGTTCAACCTCGCCTCGCTGCTGCGGACGCACGCCGTGCACGTGTATTCCGACCAGCTGCCGACGCTCGCGGTCGACGGCGACCTGTTCCGGCAGTTGTTCCAGAACCTGATCGAGAACGCGGTCAAGTATCGGGACCGGACCAGGCGGTCGCACGTGATGATCGGCTACGAGCGCCGGCCGGGCGGGCACTGCTTCGTGGTCGAGGACAACGGGCTCGGGGTGTCGCGGAACGACGCGTCGAGGGTGTTCGACCTGTTCGAGCAGGGGGAAAGGCTGGGCTTCGACGGCGTCGGCATCGGGCTCGCGCTGTGCAAGCGCATCGTCGCGGTGCACGCGGGCCGCATCGTGCTCGACCCCGAATACACCGGCGGGTGCCGCCTGCTGATCGAGCTGCCGGTCCGGCACGGGGGCGGGCCGGACCGTGGCGACGACGATCGCGGCCATCCGGCCGGTGCGGTGGCCGCGGACGGCGTTCCGGGCCGGACCCGCCTGCCGGCCGGCTGACCCGCGGCCGCGGCGGGCGACGGCGCTTCGGGGCCGATCCCGGTAGGGGTCGTGCCGGGAGGCGCTTGACCGCGATCGGGGGTGTAACCTAGAGGTTACGCGCTGACGCGGAGGGTCGGGCATGGGTTTTCTCGCGCGGCCCGGCGGCGGGAGCTGGGGCTCGGCCATCCTCAACGCGGCGGGGCTGATGGCGATGGTGGCCGCGCACCCGGTCGAACGGCTGCTCGGCTGGCGGTATGACCCGTCGACGCTCACCTCGCCGCTCGCCTCGTGGCCCGACACGCTCGCGTGGCTGCTGATCGCGATCGTCGGCGAGACGGTGTGGTCGCGTTGCACCCGACGCGGCCGCGCCGCGAGGGCGCGGCGCCGGGCCGATCTGCTGGCGGGGCGGGTGCTGCGGATGCCGTTCGCGGCCCGGGTCGGCGTATTGCTCGGATCGATGGTGCTGGTGCTCGGCGTCGTCGCGCTGCGGCGGTCCGGACACGCCGTGGCACCCGGGGTGGTGGCGATCGCGTGGGTGGTGTTCCTGACCGCCGTCCTTCACGAGACGGCGTGCCTGATGCTGCCGGGCGCGTCGGTCCTGCCGGACCCGCACGACGAGCTGATGGCGTTCTTCCGCGGACGCGTGCTGATGGCGGGGTTCGCGGCCGCGATCGCGAGCCTCGCCCTCGTGTCGCTGCTCGCGGTGTTCCTGCCGGCCGCCATGGTGGCGGCGCTGCCGGTCTGTCTCGCGGCGAGCGTGCTGATCCCGGCGTGGCTGCTGCGCCGGCTGGAGCGCGAGGCGGACGCTGCGGACTGATCCGCGGCCCGGCAACCGGATCAAGGAGATCCGAAGCGCGCGCGGGCTGACCCAGGCGGTGCTGGCCGAGCAGGCCGGCGTGTCGCGCAAGACCATCAACACGGTCGAGAACGGCGTGTTCGTGCCCTCCGTGCTGCTGGCGCTGAAGCTCGCGCGCGTGCTCGGCACGACGGTCGAGACGCTGTTCGCGCCGGGAGGCGGCGAGGAGGCGGGGATCGGCCGGGACGGACGGTAGGCCCGGGTCGCACGCG
The DNA here is from genome assembly GCA_965199345.1 of Acetobacteraceae bacterium. Classification (GTDB taxonomy): domain Bacteria; phylum Pseudomonadota; class Alphaproteobacteria; order Acetobacterales; family Acetobacteraceae; genus CAXTPV01. The sequence goes on along the minus strand of CBDARA010000002.1, from coordinate 2,544,335 downwards.
GCGGCGGCGGGGGTGCCGCTTCGTCGCCGGCGGGCGCGCGGTCGGAGGGGGACGCGCCCCGGCCGGGGAAAGGTGCGGTGGGGCCGGCCGGAGGCGCGGGCGCGGGCGCGGGCGCGTCGCGTCGGGTCGCGCGCGACGGGCGGGTGCGGGCGGGGTCGCGTTCCGGCGGCGCGGGGCCGGCGCGGGCCGGGGCGCGGCGGCGTCCTTATCGGTCGTTGATGGCGCAGGGTCGCGAACCGCATGGCGTCCGGGACGAGGCGGGCCGATCGTGCGGCGTCGCCCTCGATCGGGATGGGCGCGCGAGGATCGCCATGAGCTCTTCCCTGTCGGCTCCGTCATCGGATCGGGTTTCGCCGGTGCAGCGTGCGGTGCGGGACGCCTACGAGACGGCCGGCCGCGCCTACGAGGCGTATGCGGACGGCGGCGGCGGGGACACGCTGGCGATCGACGGGCCGCATGCGGAGGCCGACCGGCGGACGTGGCGGCAGATCGACGCGCAGCTGGTGTGGTGCCGCGAGCTCGGACAGCGGACGCTCCGCGTGCTGGACGCGGGGTGCGGGCCGGGGACGTGGCTCGCGCGGGTGGCGGCGCGGGCGACCGCGCTCGGGTTCGCGGACGTGGAATTGGTGGGGTTCGACCTGTCGGCCGGGATGGCGGACGCGGCGCGGGCGCGGCTCGCCCGAGGCGCCGCGGATCGCGGGCGGGGCCGGGCGCGGGTGCGGGCGACGGTCGAGGCGGCGGATGCGTGCGAGATCCTGCCGCGCCTCGCGCCGGGGTTCGACCTGGTGCTGTGTCTGTATTCGGTGCTGAACCACCTGCCGGCGGCCGACCGGCCGCCCGTCGCGGCGGGGCTCGCGCGGGCGACGCGGGGGCGGCTGCTGGTGTCGGTGCGGGCGGCGGGCAGCCTGCCGACGATCTATATCGACCGCATCGAGCAGGCGCGCGATTTCCGGCAGGACGACCAGGCCGACCGGCTGGAGGTCGACCTCAAGGACGGGACGCATCTGACGATCCCGTCGCACCTGTTCCGGGCGGCCGAGCTCGACCGGTTGTTCGCGCCGCATTTCGGGGCGCGCTGCGTGACGGGGCTCGACCTGTTCCACGCGCGCTTCGCCGCGGACCCGCGCTGGAGCTCGCGGGCGATGGGGGCGGGGCGTCGTTCCTCCGCCGGCTCGACGCGCTGGAGCAGGAGTGTGCGGCGGACCCGGACCTGATCGATCACGCGACGCACCTGCTGCTGCGCGCCGACGCGGCGGGGTGAGCGGGGGCACGGGCCGGGCGCCTGGCGCGGGGCCCGTGCGGGGCTTGCGGGGTGCGTTCGGGCGGTCGGGCCGCCGGCCGGACCGCAGGGCAGTGGGGCGCGAACGCCGCGGGCCGGCGATCGGCGGCGTGGCGCGGATGGGTGCCTGCGGCGGGACAGAGGCGAGGGATCCGATCGGTGTCGGTGGGCGGCGTCGCCATCCTCGCCGTGTCTTCGGCCGACCGCTTGGCGCGTTTGAATTTCGCTGGATTATTCAAACCCGGCGGCGGCCCGATGCGCCGTTCCGGTCGGGCGCTCGCGCCGGCCCCGAGCGCCGGAGAGCGGACGGCGCGATCGGGCGACACGCCGACCGCTCGGCCGCGTTTGAATTTCGCTGGATTATTCAAACTCGGCGGCGGCCCGGTGCGCCGTTCGGGTCGGGCGCTCGCGCCGGACCGGAGCGTCGGAGAGCGGACGACACGCCGACCGCCCGGCCGCGTTTGAATTTCGCTGGATTATTCAAACTCGGCGGGGCTGCCTGACGTGTCGTTACGGTCGCGCGCTCGGGGCGGTCCGGAGCGTCGGAGAGCGGAGGGCGCGATCGGGCGAGGCGGGGCGGTGTCCAAGATCGTATGGGATGGCGGCCGAGGCTGGTACTGGTGATGCCCTTCCGGATCGTGCATCAGCATAGATCAGGTGAAGCCGCAGGCATCATCCCTGATGGGCGAGCTTGACTTCCGTGCCGATGCCGCGGCGACCATCTACAGCACCTTGTGCCGAGGCAGCATTCATGGCGGCGGATCACAGGACTGACATAGGAGCGGCGGTCGGCATGGGGCAGCCGAATGACCCTGCCGACGTGAGCCACGTGCAGCACCTGCTCAATTGCGACCTAGCCGCCCAGCACGGCGATGGGCCTCTGAAAGAGGACGGCATGTTCGGCCCCCTCACGCGAGCATGGTTGACCGACTACCAGCGGGACATTGTCGGGCTGGGGCATCCAGACGCGGTGGTGGACACGCACGGTCCGACGATGCGGTCGCTGACAGGTACACCCGCCTTCGGAAGTGCCGCGACGGCAGATGGACGGCACGGTGGCATCCATGACATCGCCGCTTCGCCATCCCCGGCGCGTCCGCAGCGACACGAGAGCATGTCGACGCAGGCATGGATCCAACGCGTCCTTCCAGCGGCGCGGGCCGTCCAGGAGAGGTGGAGAGTGCCGGTGTCCGCGACGATCGCGCAGGGTGCCGTGTCGGCGATCCGGCGGGTATGGTGTCCCCTGTCCGTCTCAGTCGTCCTGATCGCCGCGACGACCCCGGCCTTGGCGGCCTACACGGATGATCAGCTCGTCGACCGTGTGCACAGGGCGGTGGTGAGCCACCGCCTCTACGCCTATCCGAGCTGCATCGACTACACCATCACCCGCAAGGTTCGTCCCGGCATCGACGAGGTGGAACTGCGCGAACATCACGGCGGCAAGTGCATCGGCGATCCAGATACGGACCCACGCATTTTCGACGTCATCGTCGACTGCAAGACCGGAGAGTTGGCGACCAACGCCGCCCATTCGGACGAACCCTTTCCCTATGGCTTCGTGATGTTGAAGTAGGTTCAGGCCAGCCCATCCGTGCGGTTTGCATTGGTGGCCTCAACTTCCTCCGACGCGGCCGCACGGTCCCGTTGCGACGATCGCGTTCGCATCGGCGTAGCGCGTCACCAGTCCAGTCGAGGACGGTCGCGGACGACACCGTGTCTTCAACGGAGGTGTTGCGGTGCGAGGAAGCGCTAGATCGTGCTCCGCGCGAACGACGCCCGGTGCTCCTGCCGAAGCAGGTCGACCAACTCGGTGATGGTGATGTCCAGCTCGGCATCGATCGCGGCCAGAATGACGCCGCCGAACGCTTCCCCGCCGCGGGTCGGCGATCGGCGGCGTGGCGCGGATCGGTGCCGGCGGCGGGACAAAGGTGAGGGATCCGATCGGTGTGTCGGTGGGCGGCGTCGCCATCCTCGCCGTGTCTTCGGCCGACCGCCCGACGCGTTTGAATTTCGCTGGATTATTCAAACCCGGCGGCGTGCCATCGAGCGATGGCGAAGTGGCGCGCCGTCGACGCCGATCGCGGACGAGGCCGCGTCGTTCGACGGAGATGCCACGAGTGGGCCGTCGGCGCGGGTCGGGCGATCGACGCCGGGCAGTGAATTGCCCCCCGCACGAGAGTGGATGGTGGGTCGTCGAGTGCGAGCGACGGCACACCCGTCCGTCTCGGGTCCGCAAACGGCTTTCCGGCGGTGTCGAAGGCGGATACGTGTCGGGGGCGAGACGGGTCGGATGATGGATCGATGGATACGCTGATCGGGTTCGATTCGGCCTGGACGGACAACGCGAAGGCACCGGGCGCGATCTGCGCGGTGCGGGTGCGAGGCGGGGTCGCAGTCGAGTGGTGGCCGCCGGAACTGGTCTCGTTCTCGGGTGCGCTCGACTTCGTCCGGCGGGTCCGCTCGGTGGACGGGGTGACGCTGGTGGCACTCGATCAGCCGACGATCGTTCCGAACGCGACGGGGATGCGTCCGGTCGAGCGCGTGGCGGCGTCGCTCGTGTCGTGGCTCGGGGGCGGCGTGCAGCCTTCGAACACCGGGCGGACCGGGATGTTCTGCGCCGCGTCGCCGGTTTGGCGGTTCCTGCGTGACCTCGGCGCGGTGGAGGATCCCGAAGCGGCGCGCACTGCCACGTCCGGCCTGTTTCTGATGGAGGTGTTCCCGGCGCTTGCGCTTGCCTCGTTCGACGCGGAGTTCTTCGGACGCCTGGCCGCGCCGCGTTACAATCCGGGACGGGCCAAGACATTCAGAGCCGAGGACTGGCGGCGGGTCGCGGACAGCGCGGCGAGGGCGGCCGCGACGCTCGGTTCGGACCCGATGGCGGCTTGGTGCCGGGATGCGGCGATGCTGGAGCGGCCACGGAAGGCAGATCAGGACCGGTTGGACTCGGTGCTTTGCACGATCATCGCGGCGCGGTGGCGGTGCGGCACGCGGGAGGAGTCGCTTCTGCTCGGCGATCGTACGTCGGGGTATATGGTGCTGCCGGCGAGTGCGGCGGTGCGGGAGCGGCTGACGAGGGTTTCGAGACAGAACGCGGTCCAGGTCGACGGCGTCCTACAGGGCGCGGCCGAATAACTGGGAGCCTCCGCTCACAACGTTTCGCTCAGGTCGATTGTCGCTGACCCACGCTACGTTTCTGATGTGTAGAACCGTCATGATCATGCCTGAACCGTTCCCGAAATGTTGTAATGGGTGAGGCCTGGAGCTCGAGCGTCACGCCGCGTGTCGCCGGCCGGTCGGTTCAGGTAGCGTTGGATCGCTGCCAGGTGTCCAGGGAGCGTGGGATTGGCTTACCAGTAGACTTCATCTCACGTTTGCCCGAAGCCGCGCTCCCGGATCAAACCCTCGTAGCTCCTCATGGTGCAGCAGGAAAACTCCGTTCGTCCGCGCTAGCTGCTGCGCCGCTGCCGTGTAGGCGGCGTTAGAGACCACGGCCGCATAGTCGGCCTGCTGGTGCAGACGGGCCGCCGAGATCTCCTGCACCGCATCATTACCTACTGGCCGACTGTAAAGCTTGCACTGCAGGACCAGCTTGAGCTCGCCGCGATGTGCGATGACGTCCGTCCCCTGATCGCCGCTGGCTTTCGTTGTCTGTGCATCCCATCCAACCGAGCGCAGCAGCAGCGCGCAGTGCAACTCGTAGTCGATGGGTGTCATCCGCGAGTCGAACACCTCAGGGTTGCTGACGAAGGATGCCTGCTGATCTAAGCCGACCGGGGCCGAGGCCGCCATCTCTATGCGGTGCTCTACTCGGCCGGCGATCGCGGACCACTCATCGCCCAGGCCCTCGGCGTCGAGCAGAGGTGCGATACGAGTATGGATGAACATCTCCTTCTCCTTGATCCACCTGCTTAGGTCGACCGTCCCGTAGGCGTCCACCGCGACCAGTTGCAGCTTGCGCACCCGAAGCGGCTGCTGCTGCCTCGCGATCTCGGTGGTGGCGAGCTCGATGGCGCGTGCAAGGCGACGACTTGCTTCCTTCCGCTTGCGGTAGGCGCGTGCCACGAACGCCCCGGCCACGGCGATCAGCATCAGGATAAAGATCACGAGGCCAGCGCCGCCGCTTGATTGCGAGCTTGGCGTGGCGATGGTCTGGACGTCCTGGACGGGTTCCTGAGACTGCACCGGCGCTGCATCGGGAGTAGGCTTAGGACTGTCCTGGGTCGTCCCCGACGCCACATCCGGCACGGGCTGTGGCGCTTCCTGCTGAACCAGCGCAGCAGGCGGTGCAGGCGCGGTGGATGGCGCAGGAGCGGCCGGAGTCTTTTGCTGGATGTCGGCGGGTATGAAGAACAGCGGCGGCTCGCCAGCCATCGGCGGCGTCCGCCGCAGGAGCAGCAGCCCATCCTGCTCTGAGATCTGCTCCCAGTCCTGGTCCGGCGAAACCGAAAAGCACCTGCCGTCCGATCTCACGAAGGCGACCCACCCGGGACTGCTCTGGCGGGGGTCGGCCTTGTTGCCCAGGGCGCGCGTTGCCTGGGGGTTGATACAGGCGAACACGATGGCGCCGGTGTGAAGCGTGGAAGGCACGTCCGTCCCTGTCGGTGCTACGGGTGCCGACGCCCGTACGGTCGAGGCGGATAGCGCCGCGGCGTCATCGTCGGACAGGAAGCCGGCCGTCTGGTGCTGCCCTGACGCCTCCTGCCACGCCTGGATCGCGCTGCGCGTCGTCTCGCCGTAGATCCCATCCGCCCTGGTTCCGGGCGGGAGGTAGCCCAAGTCGACTAGGCGCTGCTGAAGCGCGACGTGCTGCTCGATTGACCGGGACGCCTCCTCATGGGCGGCATCCGTCAACCGCTGCAGCCAAGCGTCCCGGTCCCTTTGGGTCTGGTCGATGTAACAAGCCGCTGCGCCGAGCGGCATTGTCTGGTCCGAGGCGCCGGCGAGCGGGATGCCGCAGTGGGTCCGCAGAGCGGTGTTGAAGGCGATGGCCTCTACCTTCAGCGCCTTCCAGCCGGGCCGGCCATTAGCGTGGCGCAATGCATAGTAGGCCTGCTCAAATATCATCTCCTCTCGGCTCATGTCCGGGTTGTCGCAGATCATCTGTGACAAGCCGTCGATAGGCGCTGGGCGCGGACAAGCGAAACTGGGTCCGATGCGGCCGGTGTCGGCGCGGCAGGGAACTGTCGTAAGGGCTAGGAGCAGGAAGACCGACGCTGCGACCAATCGTATGGGTAGGACCGGGCTCCCGGCGGGTTCTGCTTGCTGACGGAGGCCGGTCATCTGAATGACTAATCGCTTCCAATGGTCATAACGGATCTCAACCATGCCACAGTCACGAGGTGCCGCCATCACCTCAGCCCCCAACAGCTTCTACCTTGATCGACTCGTTGCCCATCGAGCAACACGAGCAATCCAGTCTCTTTCGGGTTGAGGGGGAGATGCGACGCGAGCATGACCGAGACTTCGACCGTTCGTGCTGCCGACCTGCCTGCCGCAACCGGGCGTTCGTGCTTTGCGTGGATGGCTTAAGCAGGATGAGGTCCCAACGGGTTGTCGAGCCCGAGTTGGAGCACCAGTCGATTTGGACCGCAGCCACCCGCGCGTTATAGCCGGGACGAACTCCGCCTGGTCAGTGATCTGGTCGACGCCAGGTGGGCGATCGTCGCACCCCTGCTCCCACCCGCATGCTCTGTGGGGCGGCCCTTGAGATAGCCGCGGCGGGAGATCGCAACGCCATTTTCTGCGTGCCGCGCGGCGGGGAACCCTGGCGGATGCTGCCGCCGTGCTTCCCACCTCGGCAGACCGTCTATGGCTGGTTTGCTACCTGGCGCGACGCGGGGATCTGGCAGCAGATCAACCACCATCTACTGGTTCTGGACCGGGAACGCAGTGGACGAGAGGCGAGCCCGAATGCCGCGGTGGTCGACAGTCAGAGCGTCAAGACGACCGAGGCTGGCGGCTCGTGAGGCTATGACGCAGGCAAGAAGAGCAACGGCGGCAAGCGGCACGCGATTGTCGACACGGACGGTCGCGCCCTCGTGCTGCAGCTCCATTCTGCCGACGTGCAGAACCGCGACGGGCTATCCCGCTGCTGTAGGCGTCGAGGCATCGGTTCCCTTTTGTGACTTTCGCCTACGTCGACACAGCCTATACCGCGAAGCGTGCTGCCGCGGCGACCAGCATCGTCATACAAGTCGTCCGCAAAGTCTCGGGCCAGTCGGTTTGACGTCCACCCCCGCCGCTGGGTGGTCGAGCGCTGTTTCGCGTGGCTCAATCGCAATCGCAATCGCAATCGCAGTTGCAGACTGGCGAAGGCTTTCGAGGCGACCGTCGCCTCCGCCACAACCTGCCTCTATGCCGCACCAGTTATGCTGCTAATCAAGGACGGGCTCGTTCTACATGAGCTCAGAATCGGACTCTCAGAAGAAGAGCTCCGACTGGAATGCCATCTGGTCAAGGAAAGAGTGGCCGAGGCGACCTCGAATGAAAGGAACGCATAAAGCGATGACACGGACGGTTCTGGAAGGCCCGGTGAGAGTCACCTTTATTGAACAGGATGCGCCGCTCGACGAGTATGGAAGAGCGCTGTTCGCCGTCTGCCGCTCGATTCTACGAGCGTTGATAGACTCCATTTCGAATGAAGATCTCACCGACTTGAATACGCCTTTAGATAAAGTGCGGATGAGGCAATTCTCAAAGGTCGCTCGTCTCGGACGGGATAAAGGAATGAGAGGCGACGGCTTTGAATGGGCCGTACATGAAGCGATCCTGGGTCGGGAACCAAAGGTGATTGAACCAGTCGAGGCCGCAATGCGACGCGCGTCCACCAACATCAAAAGTGGCTTACCTAGTTTGATCCTGTTCGGACAAGAACGAGCAAGATATCTAGGCTTCCTCGATGCTGTTGTAGATGAGGCTGGAACGGAATCGGTGCTCCTGCCGCAGGGTAGCGGAAAGCCTTTCCGTTTTGGACCATGGGTTTCAGTTGCGGCGCGAGGTTATGCGGCTGAGTAAGAGCTGAGCGACCGAATAAAGAAGATATGGAAAACAGACCTGTTCCTCTCTTCCGAGAACGATGTTCGGCATCTAGCCGCTACGATAAAATCGAACGTACGCCAACTTGAAGGGGGCGCGGGTCTCAGAATAGGTATCGTGCCAGAGTCGAAGGAACACTCTAATAAGGCTGGTATCCGCTACGACGGGTCGAATGGTCTGTGGGTTGTAAGCTTGGCTGATCCAACCGGCTTCATGGGTCTTTACAACGATGCATATCACGCGATAGCGCGCGCGATCTGCGCATTGGGAAAGCAACCGGTTCCGCCCTATTACGCGAAACCGAGCGCGACCGCACAACGTGTCCAACATCAAATAGAGAAGTATCCGGAGGCGCCGGTCCTTGAAATAGAAGACGCGCTGAATGCTGCTGCACAACAGAACCTCATTAAGGCAACGAGCCGGCTCTTAGGAGTGAACGCTCCTGATTGGCTTCACTTCAAGCAAATGGCACCATCGGTAATTTCTCCGAAGCCAAAGTTCTCGTTGACTGCCTAGAAAGTTGAAGATGCCAAGTTGGCAATACTTGTCTATGGATAGACAATTCCCTTTAGGAACGCTGGCATAGAAGCTACGGGTAGCATTGTCGGGCCGTCCGACGGGGCGGTGTCGGGATCGGGATGTGCCTCGACAAAAAGCGCCGCCACGCCAACGGCGACGGCGGCCTGAGCCAAGATCGGCGCGTATTCGCGTTGGCCGCCGGAGGCGGTGCCTTGGCCGCCGGGTTGTTGGACGCTGTGGGTGGCGTCGAAGACGACGGGGTAGCCGGTCTGCTTCATGATCGGGATCGAGCGGAAGTCGACGACGAGGGTGTTGTAGCCGAAGCTGGTGCCGCGCTCGCAGAGCAGGATGCGTTGGTTGCCGGTGTCGGCGATCTTCTGCGCGACGTTCGTCATGTCCCACGGGGCGAGGAACTGGCCCTTCTTGACGTTGATCGCGGCACCGGTCTCGCCGGCGGCGTGGAGCAGGTCGGTCTGGCGGCAGAGGAAGGCGGGGATCTGGAGGACGTCGACGGCCTCGGCGGCCGGACGGCAGTGGTCGGGCAAATGGACGTCGGTGAGGACGGGGCAGCCGTGCTTCGCGCGGATGTCGGCAAGGATGCGGAGCCCCTTGTCCATGCCGACGCCGCGGGCGGCGGTGCCGCTGGTGCGGTTGGCCTTGTCGTAGGATGATTTGAAGATCAGCGGGATGCCGACGGCGTTGGTGATCTCGACGAGCTGGGCGGCGCATTCGTCGGCGTGCTGCGCGCTCTCGATCTGGCACGGTCCCGAGATGAGGACGAGCGGCCGCTCGTTGCCGATGGTGATGTGTCTGACTTGCACGTCGGGCATGGCCGGTCGGTTCCGAAGTCTGGGGTGTCCAGAGGGCGACTGCCCTCTGGCGGGTCCAGGGCAGAGCCCTGGATTCTTTCTTGGTGTCGTCAGACGAGCCGAGACTGATGCAGCGCCGCCCCGATGAACCCGGCAAACAGCGGATGCGGCGCGAAGGGCTTCGATTTCAGCTCCGGGTGGAACTGGACGCCGATGAACCAGGGGTGGTCGGGGTATTCGATGATCTCGGGCAGCACGCCGTCGGGCGACAGGCCGGAGAACAGCAGGCCGGTCGCTTCGAGCCGGTCGCGGTAGTGGATGTTGACCTCGAAGCGGTGGCGGTGGCGTTCGCTGATCTCGGCCACGTCCGCGTATTCGGCGCGGACGCGGGTGTCGGGAAGGAGGTGGGCCGGGTAGGCGCCGACGCGCATGGTGCCGCCGAGATTGCCGCCCTCGCGGCGGCGTTCGATCTCGTTGCCGCGGGCCCATTCGGTGAGCAGGCCGACGACGGGCTCCTCGGTGGGGCCGAACTCGGTCGAGGAGGCGTCGGGGATGCGGGCGAGGTTCCGCGCGCATTCGATGACGGCCATCTGCATGCCGAAGCAGATGCCGAAGAACGGGATGCGGCGCTCGCGGGCGAAGCGGACGGCTTCGATCTTGCCTTCGGTGCCGCGCTCGCCGAAGCCGCCGGGGACGAGGATGCCGTGCACGTTGGCGAGGCGCTCGAGGGCGTGGTCGCGGTCGTGGGCGGAGCGCTCGAAGATGCCGGCGTCGACCCAGTCGAGCTGGACGCGGACCCGGTTGGCGATGCCGCCGTGGTGGAGCGCCTCGATGAGGCTTTTGTAGCTGTCGAGAAGGTTGGTGTATTTGCCGACGATCGCGATGCGGATCTCGCCCTCGGGGGCGCGGACCGTGTCGACGACGCGCTGCCAGCCGGAGAGGTCGGGCGCCGTGTCGAAGGGCAGGTCGAAGTGGCGGAGGACTTCGCGGTCCATGCCGGCGGCGTGGTAGGCGAGCGGGACCTCGTAGATCGAGCCGACGTCGAGTGCCGGGATGACGGCCTCGAAGCGGACGTTGCAGAAATTGGCGATCTTGCGGCGTTCGCCGTCTGGGATCGGGCGGTCGCAGCGGCAGAGCAGCATCTGCGGCTGGATGCCGACGTTCTGGAGTTCCTTGACCGAGTGCTGGGTGGGCTTGGTCTTGAGTTCGCCGGCGCTCGGGATCCAGGGGACGAGCGTGAGGTGGAGGAACATCGTGCGCTCGGCGCCGAGATCGTTGCGGAGCTGGCGGATGGCTTCGAGGAAGGGAAGGCTCTCGATGTCGCCGACGGTGCCGCCGATCTCGATGAGCGCGAAGTCGTGGGCGTCGGTGCCGGTGACGACGGCGTCCTTGATGGCGTCGGTGATGTGGGGGATCACCTGGACGGTGGCGCCGAGGTAGTCGCCGCGGCGTTCCTTCGCGATGACGTCGGAATAGATGCGGCCGGTGGTGGCGTTGTCGGCGCGGGTCGCGTGGACGCCGGTGAAACGTTCGTAGTGGCCGAGGTCGAGATCCGTTTCGGCGCCGTCGTCGGTGACGAAGACCTCGCCGTGCTGGTAGGGCGACATCGTTCCGGGATCGACGTTGAGGTAGGGGTCGAGCTTGCGCAGGCGGACGGAGTAGCCGCGGGCCTGGAGCAGGGCGGCAAGGGACGCCGAGGCGATCCCCTTGCCGAGGGAAGAGACCACGCCGCCGGTGATGAAAACGAACCGCGTCATGGGCGTCCGGTCTACACGGGTTTGGCCCGGTCCGCCAACGGAGCGCGGGCGGGGCGGAGGTCGCGGCGGGCGGACGTCGCGCGGGGTCAGGCGGCGGGGCGGAGGCCGTCGGCGGCCCAGTCGGCGGCGCGCTCGCCGTCCCGGGCCGCGCCGCCCACGGTGCCGGCGATGCCGTCCGACCGGCAGGCCTCGCCGGCGAAGAGCAGGCGCTCGTCGACGGGGGCGGCGAGGGCCGCGCGGGCGGGAACGTCGTCGGGGCCGGCATAGGCGTAGGCGCCGCGATGGTGGGGGTCGATGCCCCAGGTGGTGGCGTGGGCGCCGGGGCGGAGGGCGGCGCGGACGGCGGCGGCGCCGAACAGGCGGGCGAGTTCGGCGCGGGCCCAGTCGTCGCAGGCGCGGGCGTCGTGGGCGACGGCCCAGGCGGCCTCGCCGCCGAAGAAGCCGACGACGTGGTCGGCGCCGCGCGGGCAGGCGTGGAACAGCATGAAGGGCTCGCCAGGGCGGGCGAGCTGGCGCTCGATCAGGGCGCTTTCGCCGGGCGGCAGGCCGTCGAAATGGCGGATCGCGCCGGGGTCGGCGAGGCGGAGGGCGATCTTGCTGAGCAGGCCCATCGGCAGGCGGGCGATCGCGTCGCGGTGGGCGTCGGGGAGGTCGGGGGTGAAGCGGATGGCGCCGGCGCGGAGCACGCCGGTCGAGACGGTGACGACGACGCGGCGGGCGCGGACGGGACCGCCCGGAGTGTCGAGGCGGACGTGGCCGGCTTCGCTGCGGTCGACCGCGAGGACCGGCGTGCCGAGCGCGAGCGCGGTGGGCGGCGCGGGGGCGAGCAGGCGGCGGACGAGCGCGCCGACGCCGCCGTCGACCGCGAGGTCGCCGCCGGGGAGCGCGTTGGCGCGGCAGTCGCGGAGCGACAGCAGGGGCGCGTCGGCGGCGGCGATGATCGTCGCTTCCCAGGTTTCGAGCGTCGGGCCCCAGGGGTTCTCGCGGCGGAAGGGTTCGGCGGCGTCGGCGACAGAGCGGTCGCGGGGGGTGTCGGGCGAGGGGTCGCGGGGGGTGTCGACCGGAAGGTCGCGGGGGATGTCGACCGGAAGGTCGCGGGGGATGGCGTCGTGCGAGGCGAGGAGGCGGGCGTAGTCGCGCTCGGCGGCCTCGTAGGCGCGTTCGTCGGCGGCGGTCGCGCGGGTGCCGTCGGCGGTGAACAGGAGGTGGTGGCGGTCGGACCAGGCGTCGGCGAGGGCGATGCCGGCGTCGCGGGCGAGCGGGACGAGCGGGTTCGCGTCGGGCGCGTGGAGCCAGGACGCGCCCTCGTCGAGCCATGCGCCGCCGAGGGATGCGGGCGTGGTGGTGCGGGCGCGGCCGCCGATCGCGTCGGCGGCCTCGAGCAGGATGTGGGAGATCCCGCGGGCGCGGAGGCGGCGGGCGCAGGCGAGGCCGGCGGTGCCGGCGCCGACGATGGCGACGTCGTAGCGGCCGTCGCCGGAGACCTGGTCGAGGACGGGCTCGCTCACCGCGTGGTGGGGACGGCCGGACCGGACGGGGCGGGGGCGGGCGCGGGTGTCGCGGGGACCGAGGCGGCGCCGCGATCGGCCGGCACGGACGGGAGACCGGCGAGCGGGTCGGGGTGCCTGGCGGACACGTGCTCGGCGGTGCGGGGCAGCGACAGGATGTCGCGGCCGACGCCGGCGGTGCCGCGGTTCAGCACCGCGAGCAGCAGCGACAGCACCATGAACAGCGTCGCGAGCACGGCGGTGCCGCGGGTGAGCAGGTTCGCGGTGCCGCGGCCGGACATGAAGGAGCCCATGCCCTGGGTCGCGCCGATGCCGAGGCCGCCGCCTTCCGAGCGCTGGATCAGCACGACGCCGATCATCGCGAGCGTCACGAACAGGTGGAGCACGAGGAGGCCGGTGATCATGCGTGCGGGTCCGGGGCGGGGCCGGCGGCGACCGCGTCCGGGGCGGCGCGGGCGATGGCGAGGAAGTCGTCGGCCCGCAGCGACGCGCCGCCGACGAGCGCGCCGCCGACATCGGCGACGCGGAGCAGGGCGGCGGCGTTGTCGGGCTTGACCGAGCCGCCGTAGAGGATGCGGACGCGGTCGCCGGCGGCGCCGAACTGGCGGCGGAGCTCGTCGCGGAGGAAGCCGTGCATGGTGAGCACGTCGTCGGGCGTCGCGGTCCTGCCGGTGCCGATGGCCCAGACGGGCTCGTAGGCGACGATCGGGTCGTCGGCGTCGGCGAAGCCGTCGGGCAGCGAGCCCTTGATCTGCCAGCCGACGGTGTCGGTGTCCTCGCCGCGCTCGCGCTGCTCGAGGGTTTCGCCGACGCAGACGATCGGGACGAGGCCGGCGGCGCGGGCGGCGAGCACCTTCTCGCGGACGGTCTCGTCGAGCTCGCCGTGGTTCTGGCGGCGCTCGGAATGGCCGAGGATGACGTGGGTGGCGCCGGCGTCGCGGAGCATGGCGGCGGCGATGTCGCCGGTGTGGGCGCCGCGCGCGTCCATGTGGCAGTCCTGGCCGCCGACGCGGACCGGCGAGCCGGCGAGGATCGCGGCGACGCGGGCGAGCACGGTCGCGGGCGGACAGACCAGCAGCTCGGCCGCGACCGAGGCGGCGCCGTCGCGGAGCGCGGTCGCGAGCGCGTCGGCCTCGGCGGCGAGGCCGTTCATCTTCCAGTTGCCGGCGATCAGCGGGGACATGGCGGCGGTGTCATGGCGGGCGGGGCTTTCGGGGCGGTGCCGGGGGTTTAACGCCGTCACGCGCACGGTTGCAATTGGCGGCGGTCCGCGGCATCGGCACGCGATGCTCGCACAGATACGGACGATCTTCGCGAATTCCTGGGTGGCGCGGATCGGCGCCGCCCTGCTGGCGGTGGCGTTCGGCGCCTGGGGCATCCAGGGGGCGCTGTTCGGGCAAGGCGGCGCGAACGGCGGCGCCGACATCGCGACCGTCGGGGGCCGGCACGTGACGCTCGACGCGTTCGGCAACGCCTACCAGCGGCAGTTGCAGCAATCGGCGCAGGCGATGGCGCAGCAGACCGGGCAGCCGGCCGATCCGTCGTCGCTGCCGGCCGAGGCCAAGAGCGAGATCGCGCAGAGCGTGCTGCAGAACCTGGTGACGCAGGCGGCGCTGGTCGCCCGCGCCGAACAGCTCGGGCTGTCGGTGCCGGACGCGTCGCTCCGGCAGACGATCTTCTCGATCCCGCAGTTCAAGGGACCGGACGGGCAGTTCGACCGGCGGACCTTCAACCAGGTGCTGGCGGCGAACAACCTGACGGAAGCCCGCGTGCTGGACCTGGTGCGGGACGAGATGCTGACGCGCGCGCTGATCGAGCCGGTGCGGTCGGGGGCGGTGGCGCCGCCGGCGATGGTGCGGACGCTGTTCGATTTCGGGGCCGAAACGCGGACCGTGCAGATGGTGTCGGTCCCTGACGCGTCGATGCCGGCGCCGGCGGCGCCGGACGACGCGACGCTGCGGCGCTTCTACGACAACCACCCGAAGCTGTTCACCGTGCCGGAGACGCGGCACATCCGCGCCGTGGTGCTGTCGCCGGAAACGGTGGGGCGCGACATCACGATCCCGGAAAGCGCGATCCGGGCGGCCTACGACGCCGAGCGGGCGACCGTGTTCAAGCCGGAGCGGCGGTCGGCCGAGATCGTGACGGTGCCGGACGCGGGCAAGGCGGCGGCGCTGGCGTCGTTCTGGCGCGGCGGCGCGTCGTGGCCGCAGGTCGAGGCGCAGGCGGCGGCCGACGGCGCGTTCGCGACCGCGCTGCCGGACGCGCAGGAAAGCGAGTTCCCGACGGCCGGGCTCGGGCACGACGTGTTCGCGGCCAAGCCGGGCGAGGTCGCGGGGCCGATCACCGACGCGGCGGGCTCGGTGGTGCTGCTGGTGACGAAGGTGACGCCGGCGGTCGGCGACTACGCGAGCGAGCACGACGCGCTCCGCGACCGGCTCGCGGCGGCGCGGGCGACGAGCGGGATGCAGGACCGGGTGGACAGGCTCGCCGACGCGATCGCCGGCGGCGGGCTCGACAAGATCCCGACCGGGCTCGGGGCCGAGGCGGTCGAGGGGACGCTCGACGCGGCGGGGAACACGCCCGACGGCGGGCCGGCGCCGATCCCGGGATCGGACGCGCTGCGGCAGGCGATCATCGCGGCGGCGTTCGCGGCGCGGCAGGGCGCGCCGCCGAACCTCACGCCGGGGCCGGGCCACGGCGACTACGCGCTGTCGGTCGAGGAGGTGACGCCGGCGCACGAGCGGCCGTTCGACGCGGCACGGGACCAGGTGCTGCGGCTGTGGACGGCGGACGCGCGGCAGCGCGAGGCGAACGCGGCGGCGACCGCGATCTACACGGCGGCGAAGGCCGCGCACGCGCTGTCGCCGGCGATCGCGTCGGGGCGCGCGGTGGACAGCCCGCCCGCGTTCCATCGCGGCGGCGCGCCGTCGGGGGTGCCGCCGCAGCTGGCGGCGGTGGTGTTCGGCCTCGCGCAGGGTGACGCGACGATGGTGGGGACGGCGGACGGGTTCACGGTCGGGGTGCTGACGGCGATCGGGCATCCGCAGCCGGCCGACGACCAGGCGGCGTACGACCGGCTGAAGGGCGAGATCGTGCGGGCGATCTCGGACGATCTCGAGATCTCCTACGCGCAGTCGGTGGCGGCGGCGGCCAAGCCGCAGATCAACGCGGCGGCGATGGGACGGGCGATCAATCCTTGAGCGGGGCCTCGAGCGGGGCCTCGAGCGGGAGCGCGGCGGGCGAGGGGCACGCGATCCTGTCGCGCGTGCTGTCGGCGGACCTGCTGACGCCGGTCGGGGCCTATCTGCGGCTGGCGGCCGAGGGGCCGGCGGCGAACCGGTTCCTGCTCGAAAGCGTCGAGGGCGGCGCGGCACGGGGGCGCTACTCGGTGATCGGGTTCGCGCCCGACCTGCTGTGGCGCTGCCGGGACGGGGTCGCCGAGATGGCGCGGCCGGACGCGTCGGGCACGATGACGTTCGCCGCCGACGGGCTCGGGCCGATCGAGAGCCTGCGGGCGCTGGTGGCGCGGCACCGGATCGGCGGCCTGCCGGACGCGCTGCCGGCGATGATCGGCGGGCTGGTGGGCTATCTCGGCTACGACATGGTGCGCGCGATGGAGCGGCTGCCGGAAGGCGGGCCCGACACGCTCGGCGTGCCCGAGGCGCTGCTGCTGAGGCCGACGCTGTTCGCGGTGTTCGACCACGTGCGGGACGAACTCACGCTCGCGGCGCCGGTCTGGGCGGGCGAGGGCGATCCGGCGGCGCGGCACGCGGCGGCGGCGGCGCGGCTCGACCGGGCGGAGGCGGCGCTGGGCCGGGCGTTGCCGGCGGACGCGCGCGCCGGGCAGGCGGCCGGGTCCGGCGCGACGGTCGCGCCGGTGTCGAACTGCACGGCCGACGAGTTCCTCGGGATCGTCGCGCGGTGCAAGGAATGGATCGCCGCCGGCGACATCTTCCAGGTGGTGCCGAGCCAGCGCTTCTCGGCGCCGTTCGGGCTGGCGCCCGTCGCGCTCTACCGGGCGCTGCGGCGGGTGAACCCGGCGCCGTTCCTGTTCGTGCTCGAGCTCGACGGCGGCACCGGACCGTTCGCGGTGGTGGGGTCGAGCCCCGAGGTCCTGGTGCGGCTCCGGGACGGCGTCGTGACCGTGCGGCCGCTCGCGGGCACCAGGCCGCGCGGACGCGACCGCGCCGAGGACCGGGCGCTCGAGGCCGAATTGCTGGCCGATCCGAAGGAACGGGCCGAGCACCTGATGCTGGTCGATCTCGGGCGGAACGATGTCGGGCGGGTCGCCGAACTCGGCTCGGTTCGGGTGGTCGAGAGCTTCGCGGTCGAACGCTACAGCCACGTGATGCACATCAGCTCGACCGTGGAAGGGACGATCCGGCCGGAATGCGACGCCGTCGACGCGCTGGTGGCAGGGTTCCCGGCCGGCACGCTGTCGGGGGCGCCGAAGATCCGGGCGATGGAGATCATCGCCGCGGTCGAGCCGACCCGGCGCGGCGTCTACGGCGGCTGCATCGGCTATTTCGCGCCGGACGGCACCATGGACACCTGCATCGGACTGCGCACCGCGGTGATCAAGGACGGCACCATGCACGTCCAGGCCGGATGCGGCGTGGTGGCCGACAGCGTGCCCGAAGCGGAACTCGCCGAAACCCGCGCCAAGGCACAGGCCCTGTTCCGCGCGGCGGAGTTGGCTGGGCGGGGGTAAAGGCCAGGGCTCTGCCCTGGACCCGCCAAGGGACAGTCGTCCCTTGGATCCCTCTCAGTTAAGGAAAACCCCGGGCCTTGTACGTGCGGGCAAGCCCTGTCGGCCCGGGGTTTTCCTTAACTGACTGGATTGTCAAGGCCGCCGCCTTGACCGGGGTCCAGGGGCAGAGCCCCTGGTCTTCACCCCAACCCGCTCGCGTCGAGGCCGTGGGCCGTGAGCCAGGCTTGGAGGGTGGGGGTGTCGTCGAGCGTGATGGTGACGGCGATCGTTTGTTCGTGCGGGTGGGGCGTGGCGGGGTCGCGGTCGGGGGCGCCGAGGCTGAGGGTCAGCGTGGCCGGGAGCAGGTGGGTGTCGGGGTGCGGGATCATGGGTCGAGGATGCGGCCGTCTTCAAGCGGCGTCGGCGGTCGCGTGCGCGACGTAGGCGCGGACGGGGCCGGTCAGCGCGAGGTCGGGCAGTTGCGCCATCGGCACGAAGCGGGCGTCGATGATCTCGCGGTTGTCGACGCGGATCGCGGGTTCCTGGTCGAGCCGGAGTTCGAAGAAGTCGACCGTGTCCTCGCGGAAGTCCCACAGGCCGGTTTCGGTGTGGACGTGGCGGAGTTCGCCGGGCGGGATGTCGAGCAGGAGCTCCTCGACCATTTCGCGGCGCGCCGCCTCGAGCGGTGCTTCGCCGTAGTGGACGCCGCCGCCCGGCAGCGAGAACTCGCTTCGATAGGATTGGCGCACCAGCAGGATGCGGTCGGCGACCCGGATCGCGACCAGCGCGCCGTTGTGGGAGGGGCGGCGGAGGCGCCAGACGATCAGCGCGAGCGCGAAGCCGAGACGGTAGGAGAGCCGGAAGGCGAGATCGATCAAGGGCCGGAAGGTGGGCATGGGTCGATCCCGCGCGGCGTCGCGGTTTGTTGCGCCGCATCATGGTCGAGGTCAATCGTGCCCTGGGACGGGCTCCGCGCGCGGCGTGGGCGTCCGGGCGGGCCGGTCAGTCCGGCGCGCCCCCGGCCATTGCGGGACGGCGGCCACGGCGCCTGGGTGCGGCGTCTTCGGCGGCGGCCACCGGGGCGAGCGCCGACGCCGCGGCGGGCTTGCGGCCGAGGCCGATCTTCTTGGCCAGCGACGAGCGGTGCTCGGCGTAGTTCGGCGCGACCATCGGGTAGTTGGGCGGCAGGCCCCATTTCTCGCGATACTGGTCGACGGTCATGTTGTAGGCGGTCTGCAGATGCCGCTTGAGCATCTTCAGCTTCTTCCCGTCCTCGAGACAGATGATGTAGTCCGGGAACACCGAGCGCTTGATCGGCACGGCGGGTTCGCGCTGCTCGGGCGGCGGCGGCTCGGCGCCGAGGGCCGCGAGCGCGGCGTAGACCTGCTGGATCAGCGCGGGCACGCCGGTCGCGGGCACGTTGTTGTTGCCGGCATGCGCGGCGACGATCTGCGCGGTCAGATTGAGCAGCAGGTCCTGCGGTCGTTCTTCACTCATCGTTACGCTGCTCTACCATCGTGTTCGAGAGAAGCGGTGTGTCACCGCCGATTCGACTTGGCTTTAGGCTTCGGAACGGTGCGTTGCAACAACTAACGGTCACGCCCACCATTTGAAGGGTTCCGGCTCGGCGGTCGTTTCGGCGTCCGGTGCGGCCGCCTGGTCGGGCTCCTGACCGGCGGGATCGGCCTCGCCGCGGCGGCGGCGGCCCGCGGCGCGGGTGGCGAGCAGCGCGTTGTGCTCGGCCTGGAGCTGAGCGTGCGCCGTGCGGAGCTCGCGAAGCTCGCTTTCGACGGCGTCGCGCGCCATCTCGGCGTCGCCGAGGCGGGTCTGCGTCGAGCGCAGCGTGACCTGCAGGTCGGCGAGGCGCCGCTCGACGTCGTTGCGTGCGGTGCGTTCGGCCGCCGCGGCGGCGTCGTCGGTCGCGACGGGGCGGAGGTCGCGTTCGAACGCGGGGCGGCCCGAAGGCGCGAGCGGGACGGCGTCGCGGCGCGGCCGGGCGACGTTGACCACCGGGATCTCGCCGTCCTGCACGAAGCGATGGCGGCGGGCGGCGGCGCCGCCGGCGTGACCGGCGCTGCCGTGACCGGCATGGCCGTGACTTTGCGCGGGCGTCGGCGCCCGGCGGTCGGCGGGCCGGCGCTCGCCCTTCATCAGCGACAGCGCGTGCCGCATGCGGGCCTCGGCCTGTTCGTCCGTCTCGCGCGGCGCGTCGGGTTGGCGTTCGTCCAAGAGTGTGGTCCTCGATCTCGATTGAACTGACCGGGCGCCGTCGGCGCCCGGGTGGGTGGTCTCGCGCCGTGCGGCGCGGGGTTCGACGCCTCGCGCCATGTGGCGCGGGGTTTGGAGCATCGCGCCGTGCGGCGCGGGGTCCGGGCATCGCGCCCGGGAGGGCGGTTTCTACGGTGCGCCGGGAGGCGCGGTCATGCGCCGGACGGTCGCGGCTGCGGTCGGGGCGCCGGCCGGCGCCGTTCAGGTTCGTGCCGTCGGGCGCGTGGTGCGGCCAGGCGCCTCGCGGCGTGGAAGCGGAACATCGTCCGACGGCGGATCCGTGTCTGGAAGGTGGTCAGTCGCGGGAACGACCGGGATGTCCCGACCGTCTGGCGCGCCAGCGCGCCGCGTCGATTCGGATGCCGAAAGCCACGAGGCCGCCGATGACCAGGATCATCCAGCAAGCGACGGGAATTGCAAGCACTTCCTCGATCCGCGCCTGTGCAGCCGTAATATAGTAGTGGTCGAGCACTTTGCCATGCCAGGCGCGGGTGCAGCGGATCACGTGGCCGGTCGCGGCGTCCCGCCGGTCCGGCGCGTTGAGCCAGACCATGTACTGCCAGGCCGAGGCGAGAAAACCGAAGACCGGGCCGGCGATCAGCAGGTGCTGCAGCAGCGGCGCGACCGTCGCCGGCGCATCACCGAACCGCCTGTCGCGCTGCGGCTGCCTCATGGTGTCTCTCCGCGTCCTGTCCGTCGTCCCGGGATCGGTCGGCCTGGCCGGGTGCGTCGCGGCCTTTCCGACGAGGTGGTCCCATCAGCGCCGGCTGGAAGAGTACGGCGGCGGCCAGCGTGCAGCAGAGCGCCAGCGCCATCAGCTTGCCCATCGACGAGGTACCCGGCTGCGGCGACAGCCAGAGACTGCCGAACGCCGTCCCGGTGGTCGCGGCCGAGAACACCACGGCACGGGTGAGCGTCGACTGCAGCAGGTCGGTCACGCCCTCGCGCCAGGCCATCACGTAGTAGATCTTGAAGGCGACGCCGACGCCGAGCAGCAGCGGCAGGGCGATGATGTTGGCGAAGTTGAGCTCGATCCCGAGCACGACGGCGAGTTCGAGCGTCACCAGTCCCGCGATCAGCAGCGGCAGCAGCGTGAGCAGCACGTCGCGGGGCTTGCGCAGCACGAGGGCGAGCACGACCGCGATCGCGACGATCGCGAACAGGCCGGCTTCGGCGAAGGCGGTGATGACGGTGCGGCGCCAGCCGAGCAGCGTCACCGGGTTGCCGCTGGCGTCGGGGGCGATGCCGAGCACGGCGCGCGCGAAGCGGGCGAGCACGACGTTGCGCGCGGTGTCGCCGGCGGGGAGGATCTCGACGCGGGCGGCGCCGTCGGGGGCGACCCACTCGCGCCGGACCGCCTCGGGAAGGGTCGCCGCGGTGACCGGCGTCGCGTCGAGCATCAGGCGGAGCCGGTCGAGATCGGTCGCGAGCGGCGGCAGCAGGATCGCGCGCGCGCGATCGCGGCCGGCGCGGTCGCCGTCGGCGAGGCGCCGGAACGCGCGCCCGAGCGCCGCGGCGCCCGCGGGGGCGTGCGCGGTCGCGCCGGATGGCGCGCGGGAGGCCGGATCGCCGGATGGCGCGCGGGAGGCGGTCGCGCCGGAGGCGCGCGGGATGCCGAGTCGCCGGATGGCGCGCGGGAGGCGGTCGCGCCGGATGGCGCGCGGGATGCGGGATCGCCGGAGGGCGCGCGGGAGGTCGCATCGCCGGGGGCCGCGCGGGCGGCATCGTCGCCGGCGGCGCGCGTCAGCGTCTCGGCGGCGCGGCGCAGCGCCGCGACGGTCTCGGCGTCGTCGGGCGACGGACGGACGGGCGCCGCGAACAGCGGGCCGACGGCGTCGCGCAGCGTGCGCGTCAGCGCCGCGTGCGCCTCCGGGTCGGCGGTCACGAACAGCGCGGCCGTGCGCGTCGACGACACCAGTCGCTGCCGGTCGAGACGGGACGCGACCGCGGTCGCCGCCGCGAGATCGGGACGCGCGATGTCGAGCGCCTCCACCCCCGACGCGGGATCGGCCTGCAGGCGATGGAAGGTCGCCACCGCCTCGCCGCTCTGGATCTGCATGTGCGTCGGATCGAAATCGAACCGCAGCGACGCGAGCAGCGGCGACGCCAGCAGCACGCCGCCGAGCGTGCAGACGATCACCGCGATGCGGTGGCGGGCGAGGAACCGGTCGAGCGGCGCCAGCGCCGAGAATCCCATCGGCCGCGCCTCGCCGGGCGGCCGGAACAGCGTGAGCAGCGCCGGCAGCAGCGTCACCGTGGTCGCGAACGCGATCAGCATGCCGATGCCCGCGATCAGGCCGAGCTCGGAGACGCCCTTGTACTGGGTGGGCAGGAAGGAGAAGAAACCGACCGAGGTCGAGACGGCGGCGAGCGCCAGCGGCACGCCGGCGCGGGTGGCGCTCCGACGCAGCGCGACCCCGAGCGGGTCCGCGCGGCCGCGCTCGTCCGCCGCGGCCGGACCGCGTCGCCCGGGCTCCGCGCGGCTCGGGCTTTCGCGCGCCGCGCGGCTCAGGCTTTCGCGCTCCGTGCGGCTCAGGCGCGCGGCTCAGGCCTTCGCGCTCCGCGCGGCTCAGGCTTTCGCGCTCCGCGCGGTGGCGCTCGTCGCGGTAGCGGACGCTGAACTGGATCCCGAAATCGGCGCCGAGGCCGACGAACAGGATCGCGAACGCGATCGACAGCAGGTTGAACGAGCCCACCAGCAGCAGCGCCACCGCGCAGGTCAGCGCGAAGCCGCAGGCGAGCGACAGCGCGACCGCGGCGATGATGCGGATCGAGCGCAGCGCCGCGAAGAAGATCAGCCCGACCAGGACCACCGTCACCGCGAGACCGACCGCCTGGCCGTGCTGCACCGCGCCGAACTGCTCGTCGTTGACCGGCACCTCGCCCGTCACCGCCAGACGCGCGTCGCCCCGCGTCGCCGGCGCGAGACGCCGCCATTGCGCCCGCACGAGATCGGTCGCGGCGAGACCAGGCTCGAGCGCCTTGAAGTCGAGCACCGGATCGATCGCGATCACCCGCTCCGTCGCGGCGCGGCCCTTCGGCGCCGCGCCGAACGCCTCGGCCGGCGAGAACGGATGCCGCGCCCCGTCTGCCCCGAGCGACGCCGCCGCGTCCGACAACAGCGAACCGGTGCCGCCCGACGGCGCCCGCCCCGCCGCCTCGGCCGCGGCGGCCTCGCTCGCCGCCCGCGCGAAGCCCGCGAGCGTCGGATCGGGCGCCACCGCCTCGAGCAGCGGCCGCGCCGCCTCGATCCGCTCGGCCAAACGACGCGCGTCCGCGAGCGGCGCCAGCATCAACCCGTCCCGCGCATAGAACGCGCCGAAGCCGAGCGGCGTCGCGCTCCGGATCGGCCCCGCGTCCGACGCCACCCGCTCGAGACCGGCGAGCAGCCCGTCCGCGGCCCGGTCGGCCCGCTCCGGCGTCGCCGCGTCGATCACCGCCAGCACGCGATGCGGCGGAAACAGACGCTGATACGCGAGCTCGTGCCGGCGCCAGGACAGGTCGTCCGGCAGCAACCGCTCGGTGTCGGTGCTGATGCGGAAGTCGCGCGCGGCATAGACCGCGGCAAGCCCGCCGACGACCGCGTAGACGATCACCACCGGCAGCGCCATGGCCCGGCACGCCTCGACGACGCGCACCAGCGCGGCCTTGAACATCCGGGATCCTTTCTCGGGCCGGCGAAGACAGCGTCATCGACCAACTGCGCGCGGGGGGCAACTCGTGGGGGGTGGCGGGAGGAAGGCCAGGGGCTCTGCCCCTGGACCCCGGTCAAGGCAGCGGCCTTGACAATCCAGTCAGTTAAGGAAAGCCCCGGGTCGGTCGCGCGGGCACGAGGGCCTGCCCGCACGCACCGGGCCCGGGGCTTTCCTTAACTGAGAGGGATCCAAGGGACGACTGTCCCTTGGCGGGTCCAGGGCAGAGCCCTGGCCTTCCCTCCCCGCCGCCCCGCGACATTGACCCCTGCGGTGCGCGTCTTCATGTTCCGGCGGGATGATCCTGCTGGTCGACAACTACGACAGCTTCACGTTCAACCTCGTGCATCTGCTGGGCGCGCTCGGGGCGGTGTCGGTCGTGCGGCGGAACGATGCGTTGACCGCGGAGGCGGCGATCGCGATGCGGCCGGAGGCGATCGTGATCTCGCCGGGTCCGTGCGGGCCGCGCGAGGCCGGGATTTCGGTGCCTCTGGTGCTGGCGGCGGCGGCGGCGGGCGTGCCGTTGCTCGGGGTGTGTCTCGGACACCAGGCGATCGGGGCGGCGTTCGGCGGCGAGGTGGTCCGGGCGCCGCTGCCGATGCATGGCAAGGTCGACCGGATGCTGCATGGCGGCGAGCCGGGCGGGCTGTTCGAGGGGCTGCCGTCGCCGTTCGAGGCGACGCGGTATCACAGCCTGGTGGTGCGGCGCGACACGCTGCCCGCTGCGCTGCGGGTGACGGCCTGGACGGAGGATGGGCTGGTGATGGGGCTCGCGCATGCGACGCGGCCGATCGCCGGGGTGCAGTTCCATCCCGAAAGCATCGCGTCGCCGCTGGGGGGCGCGATCGTCGGCAATTTCCTCCGCCTCGTCGCCGGTCGGGATGTCACCGGGCGGGGGCGGGCGGTCGATGCGGCCTGACCGGCGCCGGCGGGCTGGCGGGCGATGACGGGGGCGCCGCTCGGGGCGGCGATCGCGGCGCTCGCCGACGGCGATCCGGTCGGCGAGCGCCTGGCGCATGACGCGTTCGCGTCGATGGTCGACGGCGGCGGGTCGGACGCGGCGATCGGGGCGCTGCTGATGGGGCTCCGGATGCGGGGCGAGACCGCGGCCGAGCTCGCGGGGGCGGTGCGGGCGATCCGCGGCGCGATGCTGACGCTGCGGGCGCCGGCGGGGGCGATCGATGTCTGCGGCACCGGCGGCGACGGCGCGCGGACGCTCAACGTGTCGACGGCGGTCGCCTTCGTGGTGCGGGCGTGCGGGGTGCCGGTCGCCAAGCACGGGAATGCCGCGATGTCGTCGCGGTCGGGGGGCGCGGACGTGCTGGCGGCGCTCGGGATCGATCCGGACCCGCCGCCGGAGGCGCAGCAGGCGCTGCTCGACGCCGAGGGGATCGCGTTCCTGTTCGCGCCGCGTCATCACGCGGCGCTGCGGCACGCGGCGCCGGCGCGACGGGCGCTCGGGATCCGGACGCTGCTCAACCTGACCGGGCCGCTGTGCAATCCGGCCGGCGTCGGGCGGCAGCTGCTCGGCGTGTATGACCGGCGCTGGCTCGTGCCGGTGGCCGAGGCGCTGGCGTCGCTCGGGAGCGAGCGGGCCTGGGTGGTGCATGGCGACGGGCTCGACGAGATGACGCTCGCGGGCGAGACCGCGGTCGCGGTGCTGGAGGCGGGCGCGGTGCGTCGCCTCGTGGTGACGCCGGAGGGGGCCGGGCTCGCGCGGGCCGGCGTCGACGCGATCGCGGGTGGCGACCCGGCGTTCAACGCGCGCGCGCTCCTGGCGCTGCTCGAGGGTGCGCCGGGCCCGTATCGGGACACGGTGCGGCTGAACGCGGCGGCGGCGCTGACCGTGGCCGGGCGCGCGGCCGATCTCCGGGCCGGCGCGGCGATGGCGGCGGCGGCGATCGACACGGGCGGGGCGCTCGGCGTGCTCGAGGCGGTGCGGCGTGCGGTGCCGCGCGCGTTGGCGGGCGGGCGGGCGTGAGCGGGCCGGACGTGCTGGCGCGGATCTGCGCGCAAACGCGGGACGCGGTCGCGTCGCGGCGGGCGCACGCGCCGATCGAGAGCCTGAAGGCGCGATTGCGGGACGGCGAGGCGGGCCGGCCGCGCGGTTTCGCGTCGGCGCTGAAGCGCGCGACCGGCGCGCGCACGCCGGGGCTGATCGCCGAGATCAAGCGGGCGTCGCCGTCGGCGGGGGTGATCCGGCCGTCGTTCGCGCCGGCGGAGCTCGCGCGCGACTACGCGGCGGCGGGCGCGACGTGCCTGTCGGTGCTGACCGAGGAGCCGAACTTCCACGGCAAGGCGGGCGATCTCGAGGCGGCGCGCGCGGCGGTGGCGCTGCCGGTGCTGCGCAAGGATTTCATCCTCGAGGAATGGCAGGTCTACGAGAGCCGGCTGATCGGCGCCGACTGCATCCTGCTGATCATGGCGGCGCTCGACAGCCAGCGCGCGCTCGATCTCGCGCGGCTCGCGGCGTCGCTCGATCTCGACGTGCTGGTCGAGGTGCACGACGAGGGGGAGCTCGAGCGGGCGCTCGGGCTCGACACCGCGCTGGTGGGGATCAACAACCGCGATCTCCGGACGCTGCGGACCGATCTCGCGGTCTCGGCCCGGCTCGCGCCGCTGGTGCCGCCCGACCGGGTGGTGGTGGCCGAAAGCGGCATCCGCGACGCGGCCGACCTCGCGGCGCTGGCGGCGATCGGCGTGTCGTGCGTGCTGGTCGGCGAAAGCCTGTTGCGGCAGGCGGACGTGCGGGCGGCGACGCGGGCGCTGCTGGCGCCGGTGCCGGACGCGCGGGGCGGGCGGTGAACGACGAGGCCGCGCCCGGGCCGCGCCTGACGCATCTCGACGCGGCGGGCCGGGTGGTCATGGTCGATGTCGGCGACAAGCCCGAAACGGCGCGGAGCGCCACCGCGGCGTGCGTGGTCGTGATGGCGCCGGCGACGTGGCGGCTGATCGCCGGCGGCACGGCGCCGAAGGGCGACGTGCTGACGACGGCGCGGCTCGCGGGTATCATGGCGGCGAAGCGGACGTCGGAGCTGATCCCGCTCTGCCATCCGCTGCCGATCGGGTCGGTGTCGGTCGACATAGAGCCGGGCGAAAGCGGGCCGGTCGCAAGCGGGCCGGGCGAGGGAGGGAACGGGGGCGTCGCGTGCGTCGCGATCCGGGCGACGGTGACCACGACGGGACGCACCGGGGTCGAGATGGAGGCGCTGACGGCGGCCTCCATTGCGGCGCTGACGATCTACGACATGTGCAAGGCGGTGGACCGCGCCATGCGTGTCGAGCACCTCCGCGTGGTCGAGAAAGCGGGCGGCCGATCGGGCGCCTTTTCACAGGCTTGAGAAAGGGACGATCGATGGACGCGACGGACGCGACGGCGATCAAGGTGGAAGGTTCGGGGCGCCTCGGCGTCGACCGCCTGCATCGCGCCTGGGCCGACATGCTGCTGATCCGCCGGTTCGAGGAACAGGCCGGCGTGCTGTACGGCATGGGGCTGATCGGCGGCTTCTGCCACCTCTACATCGGCCAGGAGGCCGTGGTGGTCGGGATCCAGATGGCGCTCGAGCCGGGCGACCAGGTGGTGACGTCGTATCGCGACCACGGCCACATGCTGGCGACCGGCATGGAGCCGCGCGGCGTGATGGCGGAGCTGACCGGCCGCGCGACGGGGTATTCCCGCGGCAAGGGCGGCTCGATGCACATGTTCTCGCGCGAGCAGAACTTCTTCGGCGGCCACGGCATCGTCGGCGCGCAGGTGCCGATCGGCACCGGGCTCGCGTTCGCCAACCATTACCGCGGCGTGCCGAACGTGTCGGTGACCTATTTCGGCGAGGGCGCGTCGAACCAGGGGCAGGTGTTCGAGGCGTTCAACATCGCGGCGCTGATGAAGCTGCCGGCGTTGTTCGTGATCGAGAACAACCGCTACGGCATGGGCACCTCGGTCGAGCGCGCGTCGGCGTCGGCGGACCTGTCGAGGAACGGCTCGCCCTGGGGCATCCCGGGCCGCAGGGTCGACGGCATGGACGTGCTCGCGGTGCACGAGGCGGCCGAGGCGGCGATCGCGCATTGCCGCTCCGGCCAGGGGCCGTACCTGATCGAGGCGCAGACCTATCGCTTCCGCGGCCACTCGATGTCGGATCCGGCGAAATACCGGACGCGCGAGGAGGTGGACCGCATGCGCGCCGAGCACGACCCGATCGAGAGCGCCAAGCGGCGGCTGATCGAGCTCGGGCGGAAGGAGGCCGCGCTCAAGGAAGAGGAAGCGGCGGTGCGCGCGCGGATCGCCGATGCGGTGCAGTTCGCGAAGGACAGTCCCGAGCCGGATGCCGCCGAGCTCTGGACCGACGTGCTGCTGGAGGCGCGCTGATCATGACCGAGGTGCTGATGCCGGCGCTGAGCCCGACCATGACGGAGGGGCGGCTGTCGCGGTGGCTGAAGAAGGTGGGCGACGACGTCGCCCCCGGCGACGTGCTGGCCGAGATCGAGACCGACAAGGCGACGATGGAGGTCGAAGCGGTCGACGAGGGGGTGCTCGCCCGCATCCTGGTCGAGGAAGGCACCGACGGCGTCGCGGTGAACACGCCGATCGCGGTGCTCGACGGCGAGGGTGGCGCGGCGGCGTCGCCGTCCCACGGTGCGAACGGGGCGAACGGCGCGTCGGCTCCGACGGGCACGCCGGCGCTGCCGCGCGTCGCGGCCGAGGGCGTCAAGGAGAACGCCGACCGCACGCGTGAGGCGCAGCAGGACCGGTTCGCGCCGCCGGCGGCGATGGCGCCCGAGCCCGAGCCCGAGGCGGGCGAGACGCGCGAGATGACGGTGCGCGACGCGATCCGCGACGCGATGGCCTCCGAGATGCGGCGGGACGGCGACGTGTTCCTGATGGGCGAGGAGGTCGCCGAGTACCAGGGCGCCTACAAGGTGAGCCAGGGTCTGCTGCAGGAGTTCGGACCGAAGCGGGTGATCGACACGCCGATCACCGAGCACGGCTTCACCGGCATCGCGGTGGGTGCGGCGCTCGCCGGGCTGAAGCCGATCGTCGAGTTCATGACGTTCAACTTCGCGATGCAGGCGATCGACCAGATCATCAACTCGGCGGCCAAGACGCTCTACATGTCGGGCGGCCAGATGGGCTGCCCGATCGTGTTCCGGGGACCGAACGGGGCGGCGTCGCGGGTCGCGGCGCAGCACAGCCAGGATTACGCGTCGTGGTACGCGCACGTGCCGGGGCTGAAGGTGGTGGCGCCGTTCTCGGCGGCCGACGCGGCGGGGCTGATGCGGGCGGCGATCCGCGACCCGAACCCGGTGATCGTGCTCGAGAACGAGATCCTCTACGGGCAGAGCTTCAAGGTGCCGGTGTCGGACGATTTCGTGGTGCCGATCGGGCGCGCCAAGATCGAGCGGCGCGGCGATCGGGTCACCATCGTCGCCTATTCGATCATGGTCGGCGTGGCGCTGCGGGCCGCCGCCGCGCTCGCCGAAGCGGGGATCGAGGCGGAGGTGATCAACCTCCGCACGCTGCGGCCGCTCGACACGGCGACGATCGTCGACAGCGTGAAGAAGACGAGCCGGCTGGTGACGGTGGAAGAGGGCTGGCCCTATGCCGGGATCGGCGCCGAGATCGCCATGCGGGTGATCGAGGAGGCGTTCGACTGGCTCGACGCGCCGCCGGTGCGGGTCGCCGGCGCCGACGTGCCGCTGCCTTACGCCGCCAATCTCGAGAAGCTCGCGTTGCCGCAGCCCGACTGGGTGGTCGACGCCGTGAAGAGGATCGTCTGACCGTGGCGACCAACGTGCTGATGCCGGCGCTCAGCCCCACCATGACCGAAGGGCGCCTGTCGCGCTGGCTCAAGCAGGAGGGCGACGGCGTCGCGCCCGGCGACGTGCTGGCCGAGATCGAGACCGACAAGGCGACGATGGAGGTCGAAGCGGTCGACGAGGGGGTGCTCGGGCGCATCCTGGTCGTGGAGGGCACCGACGGGGTGGCGGTGAACACGCCGATCGCGGTGCTGCTGGCGGACGGCGAAAGCGCCGATGCCGTGGGCGCGCCGGCCGCGGTGCCGGAAGCGGGTGCGCCTCCGATCCCGACCGACGCGTCGGGCGGGGTCGACGTGCCGGCCGGGTCGCGCGAGGTGCCGGCGCCGCGCGAGGCGTCCTCGCCGCCCCGCGCGGCGCCGCCTCAGGAGCGCGGCGGCCGCCCCGTCGAGCGGGTGTTCGCGTCGCCGCTCGCGCGCCGGATCGCCCGCGAGATCGGAGTGGCGCTCGAGACCATCAGGGGGTCGGGACCGCACGGCCGCATCGTGCGGTCCGATGTCGAAACGCAGCGGGCGGCGGCGCCGGCGCCCGCCAGCGCGGCGCCGCGCCAGGGCACGCCCGCCGAGGCGACGCGCGCCGCGCCAGCCGCCGCGCCCGTCGCCGCGCCGTCCGCCGCACCGCGGCCGGCACCGGTGCCGGTCACGGCGGCGCACGCGGCCAGGCCGAACTCGTCGATGCGCAAGGCGATCGCGCGCCGGCTCGCGGCGTCGATGCAGGACAACCCGCATTTCTACGTCGGCATGGACATCGAGCTCGACGCGCTGCTCGAGCTCCGCGCCAAGCTGAACGCGAAATCGCCGGCCGACGGCCCGGGCGCCTACAAGCTCTCGGTCAACGACATGCTGATCAAGGCGGCGGCGATCGCGCACCGTCGGGTGCCGGGCGTCGCGGTGACCTACACCGAGGACGCGATCCTGCACTACGAGACGATCGACATCTCGGTCGCGGTGTCGATCCCGGACGGGCTGATCACGCCGATCATCCGCGACGCCGACCGCAAGGGGCTGGCGGCGATCTCGAACGAGGCGCGCGACCTGTTCGCGCGCGCGCGGACCGGCAAGCTCAAGCCCGAGGAATACCAGGGCGGCGGCTTCTCGCTGTCCAATCTCGGCATGTTCGGCGTGTCGTCGTTCACCGCGATCATCAACCCGCCGCAGGCGGCGATCCTCGCGGTCGGCGCCGGCGAGAAGCGGCCGGTGGTGCGCGGCGACGCGCTCGCGATCGCGACCGTGATGACGTGCACGCTGTCGTCGGACCATCGCGCGGTCGACGGGGCGCTGGCGGCGCAGTGGATGGGCGCGTTCAAGCACCTGGTGCAGGACCCGCTGGAGCTGATGCTGTGAGCGGCACGGAACGGCAGTCGTTCGACCTGGTCGTGCTCGGCGGCGGACCGGGCGGCTACGTGGCGGCGATCCGGGCGGCGCAGCTCGGCATGCGGGCGGCGGTGGTCGAGCGCGAGCATCTCGGCGGCGTCTGCCTCAACTGGGGCTGCATCCCGACCAAGACGCTGCTGCGCTCGTCCGAGATCAACCACCTGCTGCACAATCTCGACGAGTTCGGTTTCGCCGCCGACAACATCCGCTTCGACCTCGGCAAGATCGTCAAGCGCTCGCGCAAGGTCGCAAAGCAGCTCGCGTCGGGCGTCGGCTTCCTGCTCAGGAAGAACAAGGTCGCGGTGATCGACGGTGCCGGGCGGCTCGACGGGCCGGGCACGGTCGCGGTCGAGAAGGACGGCAAGCCGGTGGCGACCCTCGCGGCCAGGCACGTCATCCTCGCGACCGGCGCGCGGGCGCGCGTGCTGCCCGGCTTCGAGCCGGACGGCACGCTGATCTGGTCCTATCGCGAGGCGATGGTGCCGGACGCGATGCCGCGAAAGCTGCTGGTGATCGGCTCGGGCGCGATCGGCATCGAGTTCGCGTCGTTCTACCGCAACATGGGCGCCGAGGTGACGGTCGCCGAGGCGCTGCCGCGGATCCTGGCGGCGGAGGACGAGGAGATCGCCGCCTTCGCGCACAAGGCGTTCGAGCGGCAGGGCATGCGGATCCTGACCGGTGCGGCGGTCGGCGCGCCGCAGCGCGTGGACGGCGGCGCCACCGTCGCGGTCGAGGCGGGCGGCAGGACGGTCAGCGACACCTACGACCGGATCATCAGCGCCGTCGGGATCGTCGGGAACGTCGAGGGGATCGGGATCGAGGGGACGGGCGTCGCGGTCGACCGCACCCACGTGCTGATCGATCCCTTCTGCCGCACCGGGGAGCCGGGGGTCTACGCGATCGGCGACATCGCCGGCGCGCCCTGGCTCGCGCACAAGGCGAGCCACGAGGGCGTGGTCTGCGTCGAGGCGATCGCCGGTCTCGACCCGCATCCGATCGACTGGAGCAACATTCCGGGCTGCACCTATTGCCGGCCGCAGGTGGCCTCCGTCGGCCTGACCGAGGCGCGCGCCCGCGAGGCCGGGCACGAGGTCAAGGTCGGGCGGTTCCCGTTCATCGGCAACGGCAAGGCGATCGCGATGGGCGAAACGGACGGCATGGTCAAGACGGTGTTCGACGCCAGGACCGGCGCCATGCTGGGCGCGCACATGATCGGCGCCGAGGTCACCGAGATGATCCAGGGCTACGTCGTCGCGCGCACGCTCGAGACGACGGAGGCGGAGCTGATCGCGGCGACGTTCCCGCACCCGACGGTGTCGGAAACGATGCACGAGGCGGTGCTCGACGCGTTCGGCCGCGCGCTGCACGTCTGAGCTTCGCCGCGGGGCCGCAAACGGTGGATCGCGGGCCGGCCGGATCCGGACCGCACCGGCGAACCCGGCGACGTGTCGCGAGGAGCCGGCGGTGCGGCGCGGCCTGGTGACGGCGGACGCGGGACGCCTTCGACCTCCGCCGCGGCTTCCATGGCCGGCGGTCCCGGTCGCGCGGTTTCGCGCCCGGCCGCGGCCGTCAGCGCCCGCCAGCGTCCGCCCGATCGAGGCCGAGCCGGCGGTCGGCGTGTTGCGGTCGACCCCGCGTGGTCGGTCCGCCCGCTCTCCGGTGGGGCGGCACCGAGGACCGCCGTCGCGTCCCTGACGGCGCCGCCGCCCGGCGCTTGACCTCCCGCCGGGTCGGGGACACTTCTCGCGTGCTGCCCCGAGGATAGCGCCCCACCCATGTCGTCGACGCGCCTGCTGATCGATCACCGCACCGCGCCCGCGCCGCGGCATCCCGAAAAGGCGCGCCGGCCGGACAATCCGATCGCGCGCAAGCCCGACTGGATCCGCGTGCGCGCGCCGACCCATCCCGTCTACCACGAGACCCGCGCGCTGATGCGGGCGAACGGGCTGGTGACGGTGTGCGAGGAGGCCGCCTGCCCGAACATCGGCGAGTGCTGGTCGCAGCGGCACGCGACGATGATGATCATGGGCGGGACCTGCACGCGGGCCTGCGCCTTCTGCAACGTCGCGACCGGGATGCCGGGGCCGCTCGACGCGAGCGAACCCGCGCGGGTCGCGGACGCGGTGGCGACGCTCGGCCTCCGCCACGTGGTGATCACGTCGGTCGACCGGGACGACCTCGCCGATGGCGGGGCGGCGCATTTCGCGGCCGTGATCCGGGCGATCCGGGCGGCGGCGCCGGCGACGACGATCGAGATCCTGACGCCCGATTTCCTCCGCAAGGAGGGCGCGCTCGAGACGATCGCGGCCGCGCCGCCCGACGTGTTCAACCACAATCTCGAGACGGTGCCGCGGCTTTACCCGACGGTGCGGCCGGGCGCGCGGTATTTCCAGTCGCTCCGCCTGCTCGACGACGCCAAGCGCGCGATGCCGCGCGTGTTCACCAAGTCCGGGCTGATGGTGGGGCTCGGCGAGGCGCGGGAGGAGATCGGCCAGGTGATGGACGACCTCCGCATCGCCGCGGTCGATTTCCTCACCCTCGGCCAGTATCTCGCGCCGACGCCGAAGCACGCCGCGGTCGACCGCTTCGTGACGCCGGACGAGTTCGCGGCCTATGCCGCGTCGGCGCGGGCCAAGGGGTTCCTGCTGGTGAGCGCGTCGCCGCTGACGCGGTCGTCGTATCACGCGGACGCGGATTTCGCCCGGCTGCAGGCCGCCCGCGACGCCCAGCTCGCGGCCTGACGACCAGACACGATGCCGACCCATGCCGAGCACCAGGTGGTGCGCTACGCGCCCGAGCAGCTGTTCGACCTCGTCGCCGATGTCGGCAGCTATCCGAGCTTCCTGCCCTGGTGCGTCGGCTCGACGGTGCGGTCCCGAACCGACGAGGAGGTGATCGCGGATCTCACCATCGGTTTCGGACCGTTCCGCGAGAGTTTCACCAGTCGGGTGGCGCTCGATCGGCCGCACCTGATCGTGGTGCGTTACGAGCGCGGCCCGTTCCGCTACCTCAACAACACCTGGCGGTTCACGCCGGACCCGCATGGCAGCCGCGTCGACTTCTTCGTCGATTTCGAGTTCCGCTCCCGTCTGCTGCAATCGGCGATCGGGGTGGTGTTCAACGAGGCGGTGCGGCGGATGGTCAACGCGTTCCTGCGCCGCGCGCGCGACATCTACGGCGTCCCCGTCCATGCCCGGGCCGGGCACGCCGCGCCCCCGTCGGCGGCGGCCGCGGCTCCGGAGACGGTCGCGCCGCGCCCGCCCGTGACCGCCGTCACGTCGTCGGACCGGACGGCGCCGGGTGAGGCGCCGGCGCATCAGGCGCCGGGCGAGGTGACGACGGACGCGCCGGCTCGGAACCACGACACGCCCGGACCGTTCTGAGGCCGTTGCGGGTTCCGGTGAACCCGTCATTGTCGGTCCTCCGAGGCCAGAACGGGCGCTTCAGCGCCGTTTAAGGGAGTGGAAAATGAAGTCTGTGTTGAGGATGACCGTGTGTACGGCGGCTCTGGCGTTCGCGGTTCCCGCGCTGGCGCAGAACGCCGACACGTCGTCGGGCGGCGCGACCACCGGTTCGATGAGCAAGCCGATGCACCACCATCACATGATGCACCACCACATGATGCGTCACGGCATGGGCCACGGCATGGGCATGAAGGGTGACAGCGCGGTCGACCGGCTGAACGCGCAGAGCCTGCAGGATGCGCGCGCCGGCACCAGCATGTCGTCGGGGTCCGGCATGTCGTCGGGTTCCGGGATGTCGGGTTCGGGCATGTCGTCGGGTTCGGGGATGGGCATGTCGCATGGCGGCATGTCGGGTTCGGGCATGTCGTCCGGTTCCGGGATGAAGTCCGGTTCGGGCATGTCGTCCGGTTCGGGCATGTCGTCCGGCAGCATGGCGCCGACGGCCGGCGACAACGCCGGTGCGGCGACCCCGGCGGCGGGCATGCCGACGAGCGGCTCGGGCGCGATGGGCACGGGTTCGACGAGCGGTGGCACGTCGAACATGGGGTCGGGCGGCATGGGCACGAGCACGATGGGCGGCACCGGCGGTTCGATGCCGTCCGGCACGGCGACCCACTAGGGCAATCTCAGGTCGACCGGACCACGTCGTGGTCCGGTCGGCCTGGGACAGGTTGCTCTGCCTATTGGGTTTCTGAAGCACGTTCAGCCAGACCAAATTCCGGTCTCGCTGAACGTTCTGCAGGACAGAACGACTGTTCGGCTTCGGCCGGCGGAAAAGGGGCGCGGCGCGAGCCGTGCCCCTTTTTCGTGCGTGTCCCGCGCCCTGTCGGGCGAGCGAGCGCCGCCCCGTCGTCGACGACGGTCGCGGCCTCAGGT
This sequence comes from Acetobacteraceae bacterium, assembly GCA_965199345.1. Classification (GTDB taxonomy): domain Bacteria; phylum Pseudomonadota; class Alphaproteobacteria; order Acetobacterales; family Acetobacteraceae; genus CAXTPV01. The sequence goes on along the minus strand of CBDARA010000002.1, from coordinate 2,509,251 downwards.
GACGGCGGCGCGCCGGAGCATGTCGAGCGCCACCCGCACCGAGGCGTCGCGGATGGCGGCGCGGTCGCCGTCGAAGCGGTGGTGTTCGGCCCCGGTGCCGCGCGGGCCGGCGACCGCGAACCACACGGTGCCGACCGGCTTCTCCGGGCTGCCGCCGCCGGGCCCGGCGACGCCGGTGATGGCGACCGCGAGATCGACGCCGGTGCGGGCGCGGGCGCCCTCGGCCATCGCGCGGGCGACCGCCTCGCTGACCGCGCCGACGGTCTCGATCGTGCCCGGGTCGACCCCCAGCATCGCCGTCTTGGCCTCGTTCGCATAGGTGACGAAGCCGCCGTGCACGACGTCGGAGGAGCCGGCGATGGCGGTGAGTGCCGCGGCGACGAGGCCGCCGGTGCAGCTTTCGGCGGTGGCGGCGCGCAGGCCGGCACGGCGGAGCGCGTCGAGCGTGTCGCTCGCCCGCTGATCGAGCGTGTCGCTCGCCCGCTGATCGAGCGTGTCGCTCGCCTGCTCAGGGAGCACGTCGCGCGCTGTTCGGCTCGGCGTTTCGTCCGCCTGTTGAGCGGACGCTTCGTTTCCCTGTCGAGGGAGCCTGTCGCTCGCCTGCCGATCGGGCGGATGGCCGTTGCCCTGACGAGCAGGCGGAGCGCTCGCCTGCCGAGCGAGCGTGTCGCTCGTCGGCCGAGCCGGGGGGTCGCCCGCGTGTGATGCCTGCATCAAGCTCGCCTCCATCGTGTCCATCGCCGGCCGGGCCGCCGCGCCGGGCACGGCCTGGACGTGCCGCTCGCCCGCGACCGGTGCCGCTTGCGTCACGCGCGCTGTCCCCCGCGGGCCCGTCACCGCGCCGCCAGCCGCGCGGCCGCGCGTCGCGCGATCCGGAGCAGCAGCGCGGCGAGCAGGCCCGCGATCACGTCGTCGGCCACCACCGCGACGGCGCCGCGCCGGCGATCGGCCCAGCCGACCGGGCCGGGCTTGGCGATGTCGAGGGCGCGGAACAGCGCGAAGGCGGCGGCGAGTTGGGCCGCGCTCCCCCGCCGGCCCGGTGCGACGCCCAGCAGCGCGATCCACTGGCCGGCGATCTCGTCGATCACCACCGCGCCGGGATCGTCCGCGATGTCGGGGAGCGCGCGCGCGGCGAGCACGCCGCCGACCACCGCCGCGACGGACGCGAGCGGCAGCACGGCGGGCGGTGCGCCGCGGCGGAGCAGGGCGCCCGCAACGAGTGCGGCCACCGACGCGACGGTCCCGGGCGCGACGGGCGCGAGGCCGAGGCCGAAACCGGTCGCGACCGCGCGCGCGGCAACGGCGCGCGCGGTCATGGCGAGGTCGGATCGAGGGATGCGAGCGGCGTCCCGGCGCCCGGCGCCACGCCGTCGCCCGCCGCGCGCGCGGCATACACGGCGCGGTTCTCGAGCACGCGCTCGACATAGTTGCGTGTTTCGGCGACCGGGATCGCCTCGATCCAGTCGATCGTCGCCCCGCCCGGCACCGCGCCCGGCGACGCGTCCCGCGGCGGCGGCGGCCAGGAGGCGGCGCGGTGCGGGCCCGCGTTGTAGGCGGCGACCGCGAGCGGCACGTCGTCGCCGAAACGGGCGAGCAGCGACGCGAGGTAGTCGGTGCCGAGCGCGAGGTTGAGCGACGGATCGGCGGTGAGCGCGGCCGGCGTGAACGCGATCCGGCGGCGCCGCGCGAGCTCGGCGGCGGTCGAGGGCAGCAACTGCATCAGGCCGAGCGCGCCGGACGGGCTCCTCGCTGCGGCGTCGAAGCCGCTTTCCTGGCGCACGACCGCGAGCACGAGCGGGGCCGGCACGGTCGCGTTCGCGGGCGGCGTGACCGGCGCCGGCCAGCCGAGCGCCGGCATGGCGATGCCGTCTCGCCCGGCGCGGCGGGCGATCGCGACCGCGGTGTCGGGGAGGCCGAGCGACAGGGCGAGGCGGGCGGCGAGCGCGTCGGTGTCGCGGCCGGGCGCGATCCGGTCGGCGAGGTCGAGAAAGGCGCCGGCGCGGCGCTCCTGGTTCCAGGCGACCAGCAGCACCGCGGCGCGCGGCAGCGTTCCGCTCGCGAACGCCATCGCGCGCGCGGGGGACGGCGTGGCGGCCGGATCGTCGCGCATCGCGGCGTCGATCGCGCGCGCGACCGCGTCGGCGGGCGCGTCGGCGGGCGTTGACGGCGGGCGCGGGGTCGGCGGGCGGGCCCGGCCGGGTCGCCAGCAGCGCGATCGCGGCCTGGCCGTAGAACGTGGTCGGATCGGCGCTCGCCGCCAGGAGCGAGGCGTCGGCGCCGGCGGCGTCGCGCTCGGCGAGAGCCGCGCGGGCGAGCCAGTACTCGGCCCGGCTCCGCGTCAGCAGGCTGCGGCCGAGATCGCGGAGCGAGGCGAAACGCGCCGCCGCCGCCTCCGGGCGGTTCGCGAAGCGGAGATCGATCCAGCCGGCGAGGAACAGCGACGCCGCCCGCGCCTCGACGGGTGCCGCGTCCGCATCGTCGGCGACCGCCGTCGCCGTCGCCACGTCGCCCGACGCGAGCAGCGCGCGCGCGAGCAGGTCGCGCTCGGTCCAGAACGGGCCGCGCACGGCGTCGGGCACCGCGCGCTCGACGCGCCCGGCCCCGTTCGCCCAGAACGACGCGGCGGCGGCGAGGTCGCCGGACAGGCGAAGACGGCGCGCGACCAGGCGCACCAGGACCGGGTCGTCGCGGAAGCCGGGCGCGACGGCGTCGCGCACCGCGCGCGGGTCGGGCACGTCGCCTGCCGCCAGCAGCAGCCGCGCCCGGGCCAGGCCGGCCCGGCCGGCGTCGAGATGGTTCGCCGCATCGGCGGCGGCCGCGGCATCGCGGCCGCCGCCCGCGTCCAGCGTTTCGAAGCGCGCCCACCAGTCGTCGGGCCCGAGCCGATCGCCCCATTGCCGCACGAACGACGCCGCCGCGTCGGGCGCGGTGGCGTCGAGCCCGGCACGCCAGGCGGCGCGGGCGAAACCGGCGTCGCCGGTCGCATCCGCGCAGCGCGCGTTCGCGTGGCCGCTCCGCGGCGCACGCGCCGCACAGAGCGCACGCACCGCCGCATCGTCCGGATCGCCGGCCAGCGCGGCGTCGTAGCGCGCGGCGAGCAGGCCCCGATTGGGCCAGACCGGGTTCGCGGCGAGAAAGGCCGCGAGATCGGCCGCCGGCGCATCGGGTCCGAGCAGCCGCAGATAGGTCCGGAGCCGCTCGCCGAGATCGTCGTCGCCGCGCGACGCCGAAACTGCGTCGCCGCGCGACGCCGAAACTGCGTCGCCGCGCGACGCCGAGGCCGGGTCGCCAAGCGGCGCCGCCGCGGCACGCCCGCCCGGATCGCGCGCCGCGCACGACGCGACGAGACACGCGAGCACGAGCAGGGTCGGGCGAGGCAGGCGGCGCATGGGTGGCGGGAGGGTCGGACGGGTGGGGGCGTAAGGCAAGGCCAGGCGCTCTGCCCCTGGATCCCGGACGAGGCCCTTCGCGCGGGCGGGATGGGCGCCCGCGAGGCAGCGGCCCTGACGATCCATGAGCGAAGGAGTGCCCCGGGCCGCACCATCGATGCCCGCGCGCGACATGGGCCCGGGGTTCTCCTTCACCATGGGATCCAAGGGCCTCGGGCCCTCGTGGCGCCCCATCGCGCAAGCGCGATGGGTTCCCGTCGTCGGTTCCCTTTGCGCTTGCGCAGAGGGAACCGGTCCAGCGCAGAGTCCTGGCCTTCCCCATCGCTCCACCGCCGCACCGCCGCACCGCCGTCCGCCTTGCGGCGTTCGGCGGCCGGGCCTACTTGTGCCGGCTTCGGTCTCGGGAAGGCGCCATGTTCAAGGGCTCGATCGTTGCCCTGATCACGCCCATGGGCGAGGACGGCGCGGTGGACGAGGCGGCGCTCGCGTCGCTCGTCGCCTGGCATGTCGACCAGGGCACGAGCGGCATCGTCGCGGTGGGCACGACGGGCGAGAGTCCGACGCTCACCCATGACGAGCATCGTCGGGTGATCGACGTGTGCGTCGAGGCGGCGGCGCGCCGGGTGCCGGTGATCGCGGGCGCCGGATCGAATGCGACCGCGGAGGCGGCAGCACTCGCGCGGCATGCCAAGGCGGCCGGTGCGGATGGGTGTCTCGTCGTGACGCCCTACTACAACAAGCCGACGCAGGAGGGGTTGTTCCTGCATTTCGAGGCGGTCGCCGCGGCGGCGGGCGGGTTGCCCGTGCTGATCTACAACATCCCGAGCCGGTCCGTGGTCGACATGAACGTCGAGACGATGCGGCGTTTGTCGCGGATCTCGAACATCGTGGGGGTGAAGGACAGCACGCAGAACCTGATGCGGCCGCTGCACACGCGCCGGGCCTGCGGTTCGGCCTTCGTGCAGTTGTCGGGCGAGGACGGGACGGTGGTGTCGTTTCTCGCGGCCGGGGGCGACGGGTGCGTGTCGGTGACGGCGAACGTGGCGCCGCGTTTGTGTGCGGAGCTGCACACGGCGTGGCAGTCCGGTTACTGCGACCGGGCGATCGCGCTGCAGGACCGGCTGTTGCCGCTGCACGACGCCCTGTTCGTGGAAACCAGTCCGGCGCCGGTGAAGTTCGCGGTGTCGCTGCTCGGGCGCGCGACGCCGCGTTGCCGGTTGCCGATCGCGCCGCTCGGCGAGGCGGCGCGGCGCGCGGTGCGGGACGCGGTGGCGGAGCTCGGATTGCTGGAGGAATGAGCACGGAAAAGACGAAATCGGGGCTGATCAGCCACGGCATCGCGGCGCAGAACCGCAAGGCGCGGTTCGACTACACGATCAAGGAGACGGTCGAGGCCGGGCTCGTGCTGAAGGGGCCGGAGGTGAAGAGCCTGCGGCTCGGGCGGGCGACGCTGACCGAAGCGTGGGCCGGCGAGCGCGACGGCGAGATCTGGCTGTTCAACCTGTACATCCCCGAATACCAGGGTGGCGTGCTGTCGCGCTTCGAGCCGCGCGCGCCGCGCAAGCTGTTGCTGCATCGGAAGGAAGTCGACAAGGCGATCGGGGCGTCCGGTCGCGACGGTCAGACGCTCGTGCCGCTCGACATCCACTTCAATCCGCGCGGCGTCGCCAAGGTGACGATCGGCTTCGCGGTCGGGCGCAACAAGGTCGACAAGCGGCACGCGATCGCCGATCGCGACTGGCAGCGCGACAAGGCGCGGCTGCTGCGCGCGCGGGGGTAGGGCCGGCGACCTAAGCGCCGCTTCGGCCGGTGTCGGGCTGACGGCATCGCGCGACCGTCGCGACGGAGGCCAGGTCGGTCGGCGCCTTGACGCGCGGCGACCGGCGGGCCACCGGCGGGCGACGTCCGAACCGACCGAAGTCCGTACGCGCGACGGTGGCTGGTCGGCCGCGCTTCCGAAGCCGGGGTGGCGGGAGCGCGATGCGGGGATCGCGGCTTGGTGCCGGCCGCGGCCACGTCATCGCCGGGCGTCAAGTCGTGTCAAGGTGGCGGGGCTTGCGCGACGGGTTCGACAGGCCGGTCGCCCGACGTCATGGTCGGTGTGACCGGAAGGGTGCCGACGCCTCACGCAGGCGGCGCCGGCGGGACCGCCGTCGCCGCGATGCCGGGCAGCGGGAACGAGGCTGTCAGGTTGGGCGGTTCGGGCGGCCGGCTTCGGGCGGCGCCCGATGACGGGAGAGACGCGTATGCAGGCGCCGGTGACGATCCTGATGCTGCTCAAGCGGGTCGACTGCGTCGATGGCGTCGCGGCCTATCTCGAAACGATCATCGAGGGCCTGCGGGCGCGCGGCGATCGGGTGGTGCTGCTGACCGGCCCGGTGTCGACGCCGGACGGCTCGGACACGCGCCGGGAGGCCATCCGGGCGGCGGCGCTCGACTGGGTCGTGGTGCCGAGTTTCGACGCGCGCCGGCCGACGGCGGCGCTGATCCGGGAGATCCTGGCGGTGATGCGACGCTACGACGTCGATGTCCTCAGCCCGCAGGGTTTCGCGGTGCTGCCGGTCAGCCACCTGATCGGCCGTCTCACCGGCCGGACGGTGGTGACCAACTACCATCCGTCGATCCACGGCGACGAAACGAAGGCGATGACGGGCGAGCGCTCGGCCACCGAGCGTCTCGCGTTCCGCGCCGTGACCCTGCTGTTCCGGGCCGACCGGTTCATCGCCCTGTCGCGGGACATCGCCGTGTTCTTCCGCGATGTCTGCGGCATTCCGGCGTCGCGCATCCACGAGCAGGTCCTCGGCGTCGAGACCGATCACTACCGGCGGCCGTCGGAGGCCGAGCGCGCCGCGGCGCGGGCGCGGTTCGGGCTCGCGCCCGAGACCCTGGTCGCGGTGCTGCCGGGCCGGATGAACCTCAGCAAGGGTCACGACCTGGTCGCCGACGCGGTGCGGTCGCTGGCCGCGGATCGGCCCGAGCTCGAGATCGCCTGCCTGTTTCCGGGAGGCGGCAACCAGCGCGCGGTCATCGAGGCGAACGTGATCAGGGACGAGGCCGACAGGGCGCGGTTCCGCTTCCTGGGCTTCGTCGAGCGCGACGCGCTGCGCGACTGCTACTGGGCGGCCGACATCGTGCTGCTGCCGAGCCGGATGGAAGGGTTCGGCCTGGTCGTCGCCGAGGCGATGTGCTGCGGCGCGATCGTGATCCGGACGCCGAGCGGCGGCTGGCAGGACCAGGTGGTCGAGGGCGTGACCGGCTTCGTCGTGCCGTTCAACGACGCGCCGGCGCTCGCGACGGCCATCGCGCGGGTGGCGGACAGTCCGGACCGCGGCGCGATGCGCGAGGCGGCGATCGCGCACGCGACCGTCCGGTTCGACAAGACGCGCATGGTCGACGGCACGTCGGACCTTTACCGCGCGGTGGCCGCGACAGCGGCGCGGGGTCGCCGGCGGGCGCGACAGGGGAACGCGTCGACGGTGCGTTGAGCCCGGTCAGGACAGGGTTCGGCCGACCGGGCGCGCGAAGCGGTCTCGACCCGGCCCACCCGCCTCTGACCGGGGTGGCGCCGTCCGGCCGTCGCGACCAGACGCTCGCTCCCCGGTACGACGGTTCGGCCTCGCCGCCGCCGCCGCCAAAGAGGTAGAGCACTACTCCCGATCCAATTGGATCGGGACGTGCTCTAGCGCGATCGGATCTCGCCCGTCCGATCGGCGAGCCCGCCATGCCCGGCAGCCCCGGCAGGAATAATTTCACGGCCGCGCGAATCCAACGCCGGTCCCGCAGGCTCTATCGAGCGGGCCGGAGGACGGGATGGACGAGTTGTCGAGGGATGTGCCGGAGCGGGAACGGGGGCTGCGGCTCCGCGGTGGTGCCGCGCCCGTCGCGATCGGACCGGCGAGGTTCCCGACGGGCGGGGCCGGGCGTGGCCTCGTTCGCGGCGGCTTCGTTCCGCGCCCGACAGGTGTCGTGGCATGCCCGGTGCGCGCGGTCCTCGGCGATCGACGCCCCGACGCGCGGTGACCACGCTGCGCGACGAGCCGATGTCCGCCGTGCTGCTCGCCGCGGCACAGTCCGGCGACCCGCAGGCCCTCGATCGTGTCCTGCAGATGGCGCAGCCGGACATCCGCCGCTATGCGCGGCGACATTGCCGCAACGCGAGCGACATCGACGATGCGCTCCAGGAAACCCTTATCCTGCTCTACCGCAGGCTGGGATCGCTGCGGGCGGTCGGATCCTTTTCCTACTGGCTGCTCAGGGTCGTCGATCGGGTCTGTCTCCGGCTCGGACGCCGGCTGCTCGGCGTGCGGACCGCCACCGATGACCTCGAAGACGACGTCCTTGCGGCCCACGGTGACATGTCGCTCCGGATCGACCTGGTTGCCGCCATCACGTCGCTGCCGCAGCACTACCGCGACGTGATCGTCCTGCGCGACGTGAACGAACTGACGGTCGACGAGATCGCGCGCGAACTGTCCGTCACGCGTCAGGCCGTGAAGGCGCGGCTGCACCGGGCCCGCCAGCTTGTGCGGGAGTATATTCTCAGATGAACACGAAGGATCCCTCCATGTTCGCCAGCCGGACGCTCGTCGAGCACCTCGCGCGCGGCGCTGCCGCCGCGCTGGCGATCCTGACGGCAGCAACGATCCACGCGTCGGCACCAGGCTGGTTCTCGATGCCCGCCATCGTCCTGCTGGGATGCGCCGCGCTGATCCTTCTTCGCGGCTGCCCGACGTGCTGGATGGTCGGCCTCGTGGAAACGCTGCACGCGCGGCGGTCGCCTGGCGCAGCGCGCGCACCGACCGCCGGGCGACCGGATCCCACGAGCCGCCATGGCGCCGGCGCATGACGAATTTCGTGCTGGTGGCGGGCGCGTTCCATGGCGCCTGGGCATGGGAGAAGGTTCGACCTCTTCTCGAGGCGCAGGGCCACGTCGTCCACGCCGTCGACCTGACGGGCCAGGGCGAGAAGATCGGTCTCGCGACACCGGACACCAATCTGTCGACGCATATCGACGACGTCGTTCGGGTCATCGAGACCGAGAACCTGAGCGACGTGGTGCTCGTCGGGCACAGCTATTCGGGACTGGTCGTGACGGGCGCGGCGGACAAGGTGATCCGCCGCGTCGCGCACATCGTGTATACCGACGCGACGGTGCCGGCGGACGGACTGTCGGCGGCCGACTACGCGGGACCGACCCTGACGCAGGCGGCGCTGGCGGCGGCGAACGGCGACTGGCAGGTCGACAACTTCTTCCCGATCGCGAAGTTCGGGCCGTTCGCCGACGTTCGGGCGCAGGAAAGCTTCACCGCGAAGCTGGTGAAGCACCCGATGGCGAGTTTCTTCGAGAAGATCAGGCTCGAGAACCCTCCCGTGAGGCGTCGCACGTTCGTCCGCTCGACCCTCGATCCGATGGCGCTGTTCGAGACCTTCGCCGCGCACGCGCGGATGTCGCCGGACTGGGACTACCACGAGATCAGGACCGGTCACGACGCGATGCTGACCGCGCCCGAGGCGCTCGCCGACATTCTCGGCTCGATCGAGCTGCTGGATTGAACGGCCGAAGTCACCGACAACCCAGCCGAGGTCGCGCTCCGGTGCGGCCCCGCACCGCCGCAGGACGCCACGGTCACCTGCCGGGTGTCCGGGCACCGGGCGACGGCAAGCCGGACGGAACCCGAACGCTGGTGGCCGGCGCGGCGGCGAGATCGAACGCCGTCCGCGCCTTGCTGATGGCGGCGTGGCTGCGATCGGCCCATTGCACAAGCGAGAGCAGCGGCTCGAGGATCGTCACGCCGAGCGCCGTCAGCCGGTACTCGACGCTCGGCGGCTTGGTCGGAAACACGGCGCGCGCGATCAGACCGTCACGTTCCAGATCACGCAGGGTCTGCGTCAGCATCCGCTTGGAAATGTCCGGGATCGCGCGCTGCACGGCGCTGAAACGGTGCGGGCCCGCGGCCAGGGTGCCGAGTACCAGCGTCGACCATTTGTCCCCGATGCGGTCGAGAACGTCCCGCACCGGGCATTGTCGGTGCAACGACCGGTCGGACCGGAACGCCGCGCGGAACTGGTCGGTGGCCCTGGCGGCGTCGGGCGCGGTGAGCGCCACCTTACCTTGTCCCAAAATACTGCCTCCTTCACGCCATCGGCGGTCTCACTTAGTTACCTGCTATCGGTAACAGACCACAAGGAAGCACGACCATGACCGCCACGCCCACCCTCTTCGTCACCGCTGCCACCGGCCAGCTTGGCAGCCTGGTCATCGACGCGTTGCTCGAGACGGTGCCCGCCGGCGCCATCGTCGCGGGCGCGCGCGACCCGGACAAGGACAGCGCGGTCGCGATCCGCGCCAAAGGTGTGGAGGTCCGCGTCGCCGATTATTCCAGGCCGGACACCCTGGTGAGCGCGCTCGCGGGGGTGGATCGGCTGCTGCTCATCTCCGGCAGCGAATTGGGGCAGCGCACGGCGCAGCATCGCAATGTCATCGCCGCGGCGAAGGCGGCCGGCGTCGGTTTCATCGCCTACACCAGCCTGCTGCACGCGGACACGTCACCGCTGTCGCTCGCGCGCGAGCATCGCGAAACGGAGGCCGCGCTGGCGGACGCAGGCGTGCCGTACGCGGTGCTGAGGAATGGTTGGTACACGGAGGTCTACACGTGGCGGCTGCCGCTCGCGTTGGCGCACGGCGTGCTGGTGGGCGCGTCCGACGAGGGGCGTGTCTCATCGGCGGCGCGCGCCGACTACGCGAAGGCCGCCGCGGTCGTGCTGGCGGGCGGCGATCATGCCGCCCGCACCTACGAGCTGGCGGGCGATGCGTCGTTCACCCTGGCCGAGCTGGCCGCCGTGGTGGCCGACGCGTCGCGCAAGCCGATCGCCTACGAGAACATGACGGCGGACGAGTATCGCGCGGCGGCGATCGGATCGGGTGTGCCGGAGATGTTCGCGACCATCCTGGCCGATACCGACGCGGGCGTGGCGAAAGGCGCCTTGTTCGATGCCGGCGGCGAGCTTGCCCGGTTGATCGGACGGCCGACGACACCGTTCCGCGACACCATCGCCGCGTTCGTCCGGACACAGCTTCAGACGGTCTGATCCGTCCCGGCGAGGCGGCGACCGGACCGGCGGCATGTCGCCGGTCCTGGCGGCGCGACAGGTCGCCGACGCCGCGTCGCCCGGTCGCCGATCCGCAGGGCATTGACGCTCGAACCGGCTCGGAGGTGTAAACTCCCGCCGCATGAGCACCCTCGTTCTTATCCCCGGGCTTGGCAGCGATGGGGCCGTGTGGCGGCGCACGGTCGCGGCCCTGGCCGGTCAGGCCGACTGCCTCGTGGGCGACACGCTTCGCGACCCCACGCTCGCCGCGATGGCCGGCCGCATCCTCGACCAGGCGCCGGAGCGGTTCGCGCTCGCGGGCGTCTCGATGGGCGGGATGGTCGCGCTCGAACTCATGCGGCTCGCCCCGCACCGGGTCAGCCATCTCGCGCTGTTCGACACGAACGCCTCGCCCGACACGTTCCGGGGCCGGAGCTACCGGCACCTCGCCAATGTCGTCGTCGGCGTCGCGAACTACCGGCGCCTGGCCGAACGGACGGTCGGATCGCTGGTTGCGGCCGGCGCGCCGGCCGATGTTCGCGAGGAGCTGGTGGACATGAGCGTGCGGGTCGGCGCGCGTGCGTATGTCAGACAGAACCGCGCGGTGATCGCGCGTGCCGATCTGCGCCCGGTGCTGCCCACCATCCGCGTGCCGACGGCGGTGATCGTCGGCGAGGAGGACCGGATCACGCCGGTCCAACAATCGCGAGCGATCCATCTTCTGACGCCCGGTTCGACGCTGGAGATCATGCCGGACTGCGGCCATCTCCCGCCGATCGAGCGGCCTGAATTGGCGGCCGCCCTGATCGTGGCGCTGCTTCAGCGAGGCTGAGGGGCGATCCGTCCGCCACGCAAGGGTAGCGCACCACCGCCGCCGCGGCGGCCAGGCCGACGGACAGCGCGGGCGGCCGCACCGGACCGAGGCGTGTCGCGAGAGGTGATCGTCGCCTGCCGCCACCGAGGCGGGGTGAACATCGATTTCCCCGCACTCGCCAACCCGCCGCATCGGGCGCGGGGCGTGTGGTTCGCGCGTCGCACGATCCGGCGGCTGCTCGATCGGCAGGGCTGCACGTCGGAACGCGGCCGCGTGCGCGGGCGAGCAGGGCCGGCCCCGTCGGACGGGCCGGCGAACGCCGACATCGCCTGGCAACATCCCGAACCGAACCAGACGGCCTCGGTGCGCCGCGTGCACCGCCCTCAATCGGTGAACAGGCGCGCCGGCACCCAGCCAGCGTCGCCGTCGTCGGCTTCGCACCACGTCCAGCCATCGACGGTCTCTCCCGCGGACACGACCTCCCCCGCGGCGACGCTCAGCTCGAGCGCGTCATAGTCTCGCGTGAACACGACACGCGCGGTGCGGTCCAGCCGGCGCAGAAAGACGAGCGGCGTCCAGCCAACTCGGCCCGAAACCTCGTGCTCGACCCAGACCCAGCCGGGGGCGTCGCCGTCCCGGCGCGTGATGCGGCCCCTATCGCCCGCCCGGGCCGAGATCGGGGCGTCGTAGACGCGCCGGCAAGCGGCGCCGACGACGCGGCGGATCGTCGTCACGGCGACGGCGGCAGCACCTTGCCGGGGTTCATGATGCCACGCGGATCGACCGCGTGCTTGATCCGGCGCATGAGGTCGAGCTCGGCGCCGCCCCGCCAGGCATCCATCAGGCCGGTCTTGAGCGCGCCGACGCCGTGCTCGGCCGAGAACGAGCCGTCGTGACGCCGCACGATCGCGGCGACCGCGTCCATGATCGCGTGCGCCTCGCCGAGGAAGCCGTCGCGCGACGCGCCCTCGGGCTGCACCAGGTTGAAGTGGATGTTGCCGTCGCCGAGATGGCCGAACGGCGCGATCCGGATCCCGGGCACCAGCGCGGCGCAGGCCGCCGTCGCCTCGCGGAGGAACGCCGGGATGCGGTCGATCGGCACGGAAACGTCGTTCTTGACCGAGGCGCCGGCGCGGGCCTGCGCTTCGGTGTGCTCCTCGCGGAGCCGCCACAGCGCGGCGCGCTGCGCCTCGCTTTCGGCGACCACCACGTCGAGCGCCTCGCCGGCCTCGAGCGCGTCGGCGAGCACCGTCTCGGCCGCGTCCCGCAGCGTCGCGTCGTCGTGGCCGCCGACGAGCTCGATCAGCACGGTCGCCGGACCCCGCGTCGCGAGCGGCAGCGACACGCCGTCGACATGGCGCTCGACCAGCGCGATGCCCTCGGCCGACATGTATTCGAAAGCGAGGATCGCGCCGGGCAGGCGGTCGCGGAGCCGGCCGAGCAGGGCGAGCGCCGCGTCGGCGGACGCGAGGGACGCGAGCGCGGTGACGCGGATGCCGGGCGCGGGCACCAGCACCAGCACCGCGGCGGTGATGATCCCTAGCGTGCCCTCCGAGCCGATCAGCAGGTGGCGGAGCGCGTAGCCGGTGTTGTCCTTCCGGAGCCGACGCAGCCCGTCGAGCACCTGCCCGTCCGGCAGCACCGCCTCGATGCCGAGCACGAGGTCGCGGGCGTTGCCGTGCCGGATCGTCATCGAGCCGCCGGCGTTGGTCGCGAGCACGCCGCCGACCGTCGCGGTGCCCTCCGACGCGATCGAAAGCGGGAACACGCGGTTCGCGGTCGCGGCATGCGACGCGACCGCGGCGAGCGTCGCCCCGGCCTCGACGGTCATGGTCAGGCCGTGCGGGTCGAAGTCGCGGACGCGGCTCATGCGGGCGAGCGACAGCACGATCTCGCGGCCGCTGCCGTCCGGCGTCGCGCCGCCCACCAGCCCGGTGTTGCCGCCCTGCGGCACGATCGCGACCCCGGCCTCGGCGCAGGCGCGCACGCAGGCGGCGACCTCGGCGGTGCTGCGAGGCCGGAGCACGGCACGCGTGCGGCCGCGGAACACGCCGCGCCAGTCGGTCGCGTAGGCACGCGTGTCGTCCCCGGTCAGCATGCCGCCCGGCCCGAGACGGTCCTCGAGGCAACGGAGCAGCGCGTCGATGCGATCGTCGCTCATGCACCGCAAGATGGGCATGCCGGGAGGGATGGGCGAGGCCGGGCCGTTTGCCGTAGTGAGAGACGCCGACGCCGCCGCACCCGACGGCGACATCGGGGCGGCGAGCGGCGGGCGCGGCGCCCGGCCTTCGGAGTTCGAGACACCATGACCAAGAGTTTCGGCCTGCAGGGCCGCCGCGCGCTGGTGACGGGCTCCGGCCAGGGGATCGGGCTCGCGATCGCCCGCGCGCTCGCCGAGGCCGGTGCGACCGTGGTGCTGAACGGGCGCCGCGCCGACCGGCTCGAGGCGGCGGCCACGACCCTCCGCGAGGCAGGGCACGCGATCGAGACCAGGTCGTTCGACGTCACCGACGCCGACGCCGCGACGGCCGCCGTGGACGCGATCGAGACCGAGCACGGCCCGATCGAGATCCTGGTCAACAACGCCGGCATCCAGCGCCGGGCGCCGCTCGACCGCTTCAGCGACGACGACTGGCACGCGGTCGTGCGGGCCAACCTCGACAGCGTCTTCTTCATGTCGCGCGCCGTCGCGCGCCACATGATCGGACGCCGACACGGCAAGATCATCAATATCGGATCGGTTCAGAGCGAACTCGGGCGCCAGACCATCGCACCCTACGCGGCGACCAAGGGCGCGGTGAAGATGCTGACCCGGGGCATGTGCGCCGACTGGGCCCGGCACGGCATCCAGGCGAACGGCCTCGCCCCCGGATATTTCCGGACCGAACTCAACCAGGCATTGGTCGAGGACGACACGTTCTCCGACTGGCTCTGCCGGCGCACCCCGGCCGGACGCTGGGGCGAAGTGGACGAACTCGGCGGCGCCGCGGTGTTCCTCGCATCCCCCGCGTCCGACTTCGTCAACGGCCAGATGCTGCTGGTCGACGGCGGCCTGTCGGCGGTGGTGTAGCGGCTGGGGGGATGGAGGAAGGCCAGGGCTCTGCCCTGGACCCGCCAAGGGCCCGAGGCCCTTGGATCCCGTGAGTTAAGGAAAACCCCGGGCCCCGGTCGCGCGGGCATCGATGGTGTGGCCCGGGGTTTTCCTTAACTGATGGATTGCAAAGGCTCAGCCTTTGCCGGGGTCCAGGGGCAGAGCCCCTGGCCTTCCTCCACTCCCTCAGGCGGTGAACACCCCGATGACGCAGGCGATCGCCACCATGGCGATCCAGCCGAGGGCTGCGTAGTAGGAGATGCCCAGTATCGCCCAGGGGTCGAGGGTGCGGACGATCGTGAACGCGCCGATGCAGGCGAGCGTGCAGAGCGCGAACGGCAGGGGACGCATGACGAAGGATCCTCGAACAGGCGGGCCGGCGATGCCGGTCGCGTGGTTTTGCGCCATCATGGGCCGCATGTCGTCGCGGCGCTTCGCCCTCACGCCCGAATTGATGTTGCGCGCCTATCGGATCGGGCTGTTCCCGATGGCCGAGACGCGGGACGGCGGGCGTCTTTACTGGCTCGATCCGGAGCAGCGGGGGATCCTGCCGCTCGACGGCTTCCACGTGCCGCGGCGGCTGGCGCGGGTGGTGCGGTCGGAGCGGTTCGCGATCACCCTCGATGGCGACACCGCGGGGGTGATCAGTGCCTGCGCGCGACCGGCGCCGGGTCGGGAAGACACCTGGATCAACGGCGAGATCGAGAATTTGTTCGGCGCGCTGGCGCGGCAGGGCCATGCGCACAGCGTGGAAGCGCGGCGGGACGGCGTGCTGGTCGGCGGGCTGTACGGGGTGGCGATCGGCGGCGCCTTTTTCGGCGAGAGCATGTTCAGCGAGGAGACGGACGCGTCGAAGGTGGCGCTGGTGCATCTGGTCGGGCTGTTGCGGGCAAGCGGGTTCTCGCTGCTCGACACGCAGTTCGTGACGAGCCATCTCGCGCGGTTCGGCGCGACCGAGATCGCGCGCGACGACTACAAGCGGCGGCTCGCGCGCGCGGTCGAGCGGCCGGCGCGCTGGCCGGACGCGCCGCGCCGGGGCCCTGACGCGCTGCGCGATGCCGGGGTCGCGGCGGGCGATGCGGCCGGGGAGGTCTCGTGAGGGTGCGGCGTCGGGGCGTGGGTCGGATGTGGCGGTTGGGCTGGTCGGCGGCCGCGCTGGTGCTGGGCGCGCCGGCGTCGCGCGCGGCCGACGCACCGCCGGCGATGCCGCTGGTGGACGCGACCGTGGTCTATCGCGTGGCGCCCGAGGGCGGCCGGACGCAGACGGTGACGGTACGGTTCGCCGACGGCGGCGGCCTGCTCCGGATCGACGGCGCGGACGGCGGCGGCGCCACGATCCTCGACCGCGCGCGGTCGCGGGTCACGGTCGTGGTCGATGCCGCGCGCGCCTATTCGGTGCTGCCGACCAAGGGGCCGATCGGCGACCCGTTCATGCTCAGCGCGTCGATGCAGTATGCGCGCACCGGCACGCGGGAAACGATCGCCGGGCAGGCGTGCGACGACTGGCGCGTGCGGTCGGACAAGGGCACCGCGCGTGCCTGCGTGACACCGGAGGGCGTGCTGCTGCAGGCGACGGGGGTCGACGGCAGCGGCGTGAACGGCAGCATCACCGCGCTCCGGGTCTCGCTCGCGCCGGTGCCGGCGAGCGCGTTCGCGCCGCCGCCCGGCTATCGCCGGGTCGAGCCGGCGGGCACGCCGTGACCGCCGCGATCGCCTGGGCGGGGCTGCTGCTGGCGGTCGACGCGCCCGTCGCGGCGCCGTTCGTGTTTCCGCAGACCGATGTGACGGTGGTCTACGCCGTCGCGGGCGACCCTTCGGTGCGGCAGACGCTGCGCGTCGCGGCGTCGAGCGGCCTCGAGCGTCTCGACGCACCCGGAGGCGGGCTGTCGGTGGTCACCGACACCGTGCACGGCGAGGCGACGCTGATCGATCACGGGGCGAACACCTACGCGCTCGAACCGGCGGCGGGTGGGCCGTCGGACCAGCGGGCGCGACGCGCGCCGGACGGGGTGTACCGTCAGCTCGGCACCGACCGCGTCGCGGGCCTCGCGTGCACGGATTGGGCGACGCACGACGCGGCGGGACAGCCGGTCTACGTGTGCTTCACCGCCGACGGGATCCTGCTGCGGGCGCGGCGCGCCGACGAACCGGCACTGCTCGCGATCTCGGTCGCGCGCGGACCCGTCGATCCGGCGAGTTTCGCCGTGCCGGCCGGCGCCCGTCGGGTGGGGTCGCCGGTTCCGGGTGGGGGTGGGAGCGCGCCGTGACGTGCGGCGTGGTGGACGGCACGATACGGCGCGCCACGTGAGCGTCGCGGCGGTAGCGGCAGCGGCGCGCTTGGTCGGGGTCGCGAGGGCTTGGTGACGGCGGGCGCCGCGCCAGGCGGGCACGGAACGGAGCAGGCGCGATGACGCAGACGGTCGTGGCGACGCCTCCCGCCGGTTGGACGCCGGCGCGGCGGCGACGGGCGCTGAAGACGGTCACGATCGCGCTGCTGACGCTGCCGGCGCTGCTGATGCTCGACGCGCTGCTCACCGGGACGCTGGGCGCGCGGCCGGTGACCCGGCTGATCCACGAGACCGGGCTCTGGACGGTGCGGCTGCTCGTGCTGACGCTCGCGGTCAGCCCCGCGCGGCACCTGCTGGGCTGGCGCGCGGCACCGCTCGTCCGCCGCCCGGTCGGGGTCGCCTCCGCCTGCTACGCGACCGCCCACCTGGTGCTCTACGTCGTGCAGCAGCACTGGGCGCTGCTGTTCGTCGCGACCGAGATCGTCCGGCGGATCTACCTGCTGATCGGCTTCGCGGCGCTGTGCGGGCTGGTCGTGCTCGCGCTGACCTCGACCGACGGCGCGGTGCGGCGCCTCGGCCGGCGTTGGAAGCTGCTGCACCGGTCGATCTTCCCGATCGCGGCGCTCGGCCTCGTGCACTTCTTCATGCAGGCCAAGATCGACGTGTCCTCGCCCTCGTTCTACGCCGGGCTGGTGCTGTTCCTGTTCTGCTGGCGGACGCTGCCGGTGCCGGTCGCCCGCTCGCTGCCGGCCGTGCTCGGGCTCGCGGCACTGGCCGCGCTGCTGACCGCCGGCGTGGAGGCGGGCTGGTACGACGCGGCGACGCACGTTCCGGCCTGGCGGGTGCTCGACGCCGAGCTGTCGCTCCGGGCCGGTCCGCGGCCGGTGCTGCGCGTGCTGATCGTGCTGGGGCTGGTGCTGGCGGCGGCAACGATCGCGCGGCTCGCGCGCTTGGCCACGGGACGGCGCGGACCGGCCGCCAGCCTCGCGCGTTCGTGAGGGCGCGACACGCGAGCGTTACGCGACCGCCGCAATCCCGCCATCGGCCCGGCGCCGAATGGCAGCCTCGATCAAGGAGGATCCGATGTCGATCAATTCGCGGCTTCTGCTGGCACTCCCGGTGGTGGGCCTGGGGCTCGCCGCGACGCAGCCGGCGATGGCGCAGTGGCACCACGGTTATGGCCGCGGTTACGGCTACGGCCATCGAGGCTACGACCGCGGCGGTTGGCATCGCGGACCGGGCATCGGTCTCGGCGTCGGCCTCGCGGCCGGGGCGGTGGTCGGCGCGCTCGCAGGGGCCGCGATCGCGGCACCCGCCTACGCCGCGCCGCCGCCCGTCGTGTACGCGCCGCCGCCGGTGGCCTACGCGGCCCCGCCGCCGGTCGCCTACGCGGCGCCCGGCTACCCGCCCGGTTACTACCCCGGCTACTGATCTCGTGGCGCGGCGCCATCCCGGTTAGGATGGCGCCGCGCAGCAGCGGGAGGCGTGCGGGTGATCGACGTGGGTGACAAGGCGCCGGACTTCACGCTTCCGGCCAGCAACGGCCGGACAGTCGGCCTCGCCGACTACGCCGGGCAGGCGTTCCTGCTCTATTTTTATCCGAAGGCCGACACGTCCGGCTGCACCGCGCAGGCCTGCGCGATGCAGGAGGCGCTGCCGGCGCTGGGCAAGCTCCGGCTCGCCGTGTTGGGCGTCAGCCCCGACCCGATCAAGGCGATCGACAAGTTCGCCGCCAAATACAACCTGACGTTCCCGCTCGCGAGCGACGCCGAACACGTGCTCGCGGACCAGTACGGCACGTGGGTGCAGAAATCGATGTACGGCAAAACCTACATGGGCATGGAACGCTCGAGCTTCCTCGTCGGCGCCGACGGTCTCGTCCGGAACGTGTGGCGCAAGGTGAAGCCCACCGACCACGCCGCCCTCGTGCGCGAGGCGGCCGCGGCGCTCTGACGGGTTGGTGGGGAGAGAAGGCCAGGGGCTCTGCCCCTGGACCCCGGCAAAGGCTGAGCCTTTGCAATCCATCAGTTAAGGAAAACCCCGGGCCACACCATCGATGCCCGACGCGTCGGGGCCCGGGGTTTTCCTTAACTCACGGGATCCAAGGGCCTCGGGCCCTTGGCGGGTCCAGGGCAGAGCCCTGGCCTTACCTTCCCACCAACCGCCCGAACGCCTCGCCGACGGTCGCGGCGACGCGGTCGGCTTCGGCTGCGGGGTCCTTGCCGATCGCGCAAGCGAGGTTGTCGGCGAGTGCGGGTGGAAGGGGCGGCGGAGGCGGGCGGAGGCCGTCGAGCAGGCGGAGGCGCGACTGCATCACGCGCCAGAACCGGTCGGCCGCGACGAGGGCGCGGGCGTCGCGGCGCCCGATCACGCCGGCGTCGGCGAGGGCGCGCAGCGCGCGCGCGGTGTCGGTGGCGCGGCGGAGGCCCGGCCTCGGGCCGAGCTGCAGCACCTGGGCGATGAACTCGACGTCCATCAGGCCGCCCGGGCGGAGCTTCGCGTCGAAGGGGCCCTCCGGCGGCCGGTCGCGGGCGAGGCGGGCGCGCATCGCCGCGGCGGCGGCGCGCATGGCGCCGTCGTCGCGGTCGAGCGCCGCGGCGATGGCTTCGGCGACGCGGGCGCGGAGCGGGGCGGGGCCGGCGACCGGGCGGGCGCGGGTGAGCGCCATGCGTTCCCAGGTCCAGCTTTCACCGGCGTGGTAGCGGGCGAAGGCGGACAGCGAGACGGCGACCGGGCCGGCGCGGCCGGAGGGTCGGAGCCGCATGTCGCAGGCGAACAGCGGGCCGTCGCTGCCGGGCGTGGTGAGGGCCGCGATCAGGCGCTGGGCGAGGCGGCCGTAATAGGGTCCCGGGGCGAGCGGACGGGTGCCGGCGGCGCCGGTGCTTTCGGTGGCGCCGGGGGCGTGGTCGTAGATCAGCAGCAGGTCGAGGTCGGAGCCCGCCATCATGCGGCGCGAGCCGGCCTTGCCGAGCCCGACCACGACGAGGCCGCCGCCCGCGATGCGGCCGTGGCGTGCCTCGTGGGCGCGTCGGACGCGGCCGAGCAGGAAGGTGATGACGGCGTCGGCGAGGTCGGTGCGGGCGCGTCCCGCGACGTCGACGTCGATCCGGGCGTCGAGCTCGTCGGCGCCGAGGCGGAACTGTTCGGCGCGGACGAAGCGGCGGGCGGTCTCGATCGCGACGTCGAGGAGTTCGGCGTCGCGGCGGCCGCCGACCAGGCGGCGGAGCGTGCGGCCTGGGTCGGGATCGATCGCCTCGGTCGCGAGCAGCCCCTCGAGCGCGCCCGGCGAGGCGGCGAGCGCGTCGGCGAGCGCCGGCGCGGCGTCGAGCAGGTCGGCGATGCGGCGGACGAGCGGGCGGTTGCGCGCGAGCAGCGACAGCATCGGCACGCCTTCCGGCAGGCGTTCGACCAGGGCGGCCCAGCGCGCGAGCGCGGCGTCGGGGTGGCGCCCGGCGGCGAGGGCCGGCAGCAGCGTCGCGAGCAGCTGCTCGTGCAGTGCCCGGGCGCGCGGATGGCGGAGCGCGCGCGGCCGCCCGGCGCGCCAGGCGGCGAGCAGCGCGCGGGCGTCGTCGGGACGGGCGAAGCGGGCATCGAGGGCGGCGTCGGGATGGTCGGCGGGCGGGTCGCCGTCGGCGAGGATGGCGCGGAAGGCCGTTTCGACCGGCGCGGTCGCGTCGTGGAGCGCCGCGCGGAGGTCCTGAGCGTCTTCGAAGCCCGCGAACACGGCGAAGCGATCGAAGCTGACGGCATCGGCGGGGAGGGCGTGGGTCTGGCGGTCGGCCACCATCTGCAGCCGGTGCTCGAGGCGCCGGAGCAGGGCGTAGGATCGGGCGAGACGGGCGGCCGTCACGCGGTCGAGATGGGAGGCGTCGGCGAGCGACGCGAGTGCTTGGAGGGTGCCGCGCTGCCGGAAGGCCGGGTCGCGGCCGCCCCAGACGAGCTGCAGCGTCTGGGCGATGAACTCGATCTCGCGGATGCCGCCGCGTCCGCGCTTGAGGTCGCGGCCGAGGAAGCGTCCGTGGTCGGCGCGGTCGCCGGCGGCGCGGTCGATGCGGTCCTTCATCGCCCGCATGTCGTCGATCGCCGCGAAGTCGAGGTGGCGGCGCCAGACGAAGGGCGAGAGGGTCCGGAGGATCGCTTCGCCGCAGTCGAGATCGCCGGCGACGGGGCGCGCCTTGCTGAGCGCGGCGCGCTCCCAGGTGGCGGCGAGACTCTCGTAGTAGCCGATGGCCGCCGGGATCGAGATCGCCGGCGGGGTGGAACGGGGATCCGGCCGCAGGCGTAGATCGGTCCGGAAAACGTATCCGTCGGCGTCGCGGGTCTGCATGAGTGCCACGAGCTCGTGCGCGAGCCGGGCGAAACGGGCGGATCGGCCGCCGCGATCGACGCTGCCCGGCCCTTCGGGGTCGTACAGGAGAATGAGATCGATATCGCTCGAGTAGTTGAGCTCGCCGGCGCCGAGCTTGCCCATCGCGAGCACGGCGAAGCCGGAGCCCTGCGACGGGCGTGCGGGATCGCGGCCGGCCAGTCCGGCGCGCGCGAGCAGGTGGTCGACCGCTTCCCGCAGCGCGGTGTCGGCGAGCCGGGTCAGTGCGCCCGTGACCGCGTCGAGCGACCAGAAGCCGCCGAGATCGGCGTAGGCGGTGGCGAGGGCCACGACCCGTTTGGCGCGGCGGAGTGCGGCGTGGAGCGCCTGGCGCGACGCGTGTCGGCCGATCCCGTCGAGTGCCGCGCAGGCTTCGGCGGCGACGGCATCGGGGCCGCGCGTCAGCAGGGCGAGGAAGGCCGCGCAGTCGCGGGTGGCGAGATCGGCGAGGAAGGGGCTGTTGCCGCCGATGGCGGCGAGTGCCGCGGGTGCGTCGCCGCGATCGAGCAGGGGGAGGGATCGGGCGAGACCGGCGTCGCGGCACGCCGTCACGAGGCGCTGGTGGAACGAGGCGGCGGCGTCCGGGTCGGCGGCGCGCGGCCAGGGCGCGGCGGTCGGGTCGGCGGCGCGCGGTACGGACGGCGGCGGTCGGGTCGGCGGCGTCCGGCGAGCGGCGGTTGGGTCGGCGGGGCGCGTCCGGGTCGGCGGCGCGCGGCGGGGTCGCGGCGGTCGGGTCGACGGGGCGCGTTGGCGCCGTGGCGATCGGATCGGCGGGGCGCGGCGAGGCGGCAGCGGCGTGCGCTTCGTGGGGCGGCTCGGGCTTCGACGGCGCGCGCATGGGCGGCAAGGGATCGGGTTCTGAGCGTCGACGGTCAAGCCGGACGGCGCCGGGGCTTGATCGCGCGCGCGACCGGACGCGTGCTGGCCGGCACGGCGTGGGGCGTGCTCGGGCTCGCCGGGCTGCTGCTCGGAACGGCGCTGGTGCTGGCGGTGCGGCTCGGGACGGGACCGCCGATGGTGGTGACGGGGCTCGCGCGGCGGGCGGTCGCGACGGTCGCGCCCGACGGCGAGCGGATCGGGTTCGCGCGCGCGACGCTCGGCTGGGACGGGTTCCGGCGCGGCCTCGCGGCGCCGATCATGCTCGGGGTCGAGGATCTGTCGGTCGCGGGCGCGGCGTCGCCGCTCTCGGGACGGGTGGGGGCGCTCGCGGTGAGCGTCGCGACCGGCGGGTTGATCGAGGGCGTGGTCCGGCCGGTCTCGATCGCGGCCCGGGACGGCGCCCTCCGCGTGGCGCTGCCGGCGGGAACGGCGGGCGGCCGGCGCGGCGACGGTGTCGCCGGGCTGTCGCGCGTGCTCGACGCGCTGCGGACGGTCTCGCTCGAACGCATCCGGGTGGACGTCGCGGCCGGAAACGGCCGGCCGGCCGGCGCGCTGACGATCGGCCGCGCCCGGTTCCGGCGCGGCGCCCGGGACGGGATCGACGGCGCGGCCTCGCTGACGGTCGCGTCGGCGGGCGCCGTGGTGACGGCGGCGCTGCGGGCGCGACCCTCCGGCGCGGGCGGCAGTGCGTTCGCGCTCGACATCGCGCCGTTCGTGCCGGCCGACGCCCTCGCGCTGCTGCCGGCGCTCGCGTCGGTGCGGCTGCCGGTCGGCGTGTCGCTCGAGGCTTCGGTCGATCGCGCGCGGCGGCTCGGGCCGGTCGCGGCCAGGGTCACGCTCGGCGCCGGCACGGTGGCGGCGGGCGGGACGACGATCGCGATCGCCGGCGGCGACGCGCAACTCGCCTGGCGCGGCGCGGACGGTCCGGCAGCCGGTCTCGCGGGCGCGTTCGACCGCGGCACGCTCTCGATCACCGCGGCGGCGCTGCGGCTCGGCGACGCCACGGGGCCGCTCGTCCGGCTCGGCGGCGCGCTGACGGCGACCGACGGCGCGGGCGGCCGCGTGACCGGGCAGCTCCTGGCGAGCCTCGACCGTCTGCCGGCGGCCGATCTCGGCCGCTACTGGCCGCCGGCCGTCGCGCACGACGCCCGGAGGTGGATCACCACCAACATCCCGGTCGGGCAGATCGAGCATGCCGCCTTCGCGTTCGGGCTCGCGAGCCATGACGGCTGGGGCGGGCTCGACCTCGCCTCGGTCTCGGGCGGCTTCGACGGACGCGACCTCGACATCCACTGGCTGCGTCCGATCGCGCCGATCACCGGCGCCGACGGGCATGTCGCGCTCGTCGATCTCGACACGGTCGCGATCACGCTCGCCGACGGCCACCAGGGCGGGCTGTCGGTCGCCGGCAGCCGGATGCGCATCACCGGTCTGACCGCAAAGGCGCAGATCGGCACGATCTCGATCGCCGCCCGCGGCCCGCTCCAGGACGCGCTGGCGGTGCTGTCGGAGAAGCGCCTGCACCTGCTGTCGCGCCAGCCACTCAGCTTCACCGATCCGAGCGGGGCGGTGGCGCTCGCGCTTACCGTCACGCTGCCGCTCGACGCGCGGGTGACGATGGACCAGATCGGGATCGTCGCCGACGCGACCCTCGCCCGCGTCCATCTCGGCGACGTCGCGGCCGGGCGGTCGCTCGACGACGGCGCGCTCGCACTGCATGCCGATCCGGACGGGCTGCAGGTCACGGGCACGGCCGCGGTCGCGCGGATCCCGGTCAGGCTCGGGCTGAAGATGGATTTCCGCGCCGGACCGCCCTCGGAGGTCACGGAGGCGGCGACGGTCTCGGCGCGCGCCGACGCCGGGTCGCTCGCGGGGGCCGGGCTGCCGGTCGACGCCTTCGCCGGCGGTTCGGCGGCGATCGCGCTCGACTACGCGCTGCATCGGGACGGCGCGGCGGTGCTCGCGCTGAGCGCGGATCTTCGCGACGCGTCGTTCTCGACGCCGGTCGGCTGGCACAAGGCCGCGGACACGCCGGGGTCGCTGCGGGCGGAGATCGGTCTCCGCGACGGCAGGCTCGTCGCGATCGACGCTCTGTCGGCGGACGCGCCCGGGCTGCGGATCCGGTCGCACGCGATCGTCTCGGACGGACGCGTGCAGGCGATCGCGCTCGACCGGCTGGTGGTGGGCCGGACGAGCGCGACCGGACGGGTCACGCTCCCTCAAGGGGTTGGGCCTCGACGGGGTGGGCTCCAAGGGGGAGGGCCTCGAGGGGCGGCGCAAGGTGGGGCAACGCGTCCGGCGACACCGGTCGGGCTGGTGCTCGCCGGACCGACGCTCGACCTGTCCACGTTGGGCCAGGTGCTCGCGGGCAAGGCGCCGCCGGGCAAGACCCCGCCGGGCGAGACCCCGCCCGGCAGTGCGCCGCCGGGTCAGGCGACGCCCGACCCGGCGGGCGCCCGAGCGCCGGGCGAGGCGGCTGCGCCGGGCCGCTCGCCGCGCCAGGGCCAGGCCTGGACGCTGGCGCTCGATTTCGGCCAGGTGCTGCTGCCGGGCGGCGGCCGGCTCGATCATCTCGACGCCCGCGTGGCCGGACGCGGCGAGCGCCCGACGGCGGGACACGCGACCGCCTCGGGCCCGTCGCCGATGTCGGTGTCGCTGCGGCCCGACGCCGGTGGACGCGTGTTCGCGTTCCGGGGCGGCGACGCGGGCGCGCTGTTCGGCGATCTCGGCATCACCGACGAGATCGGCGGCGGCACGCTCGCGCTCGACGGCCGTTTCGCCGACGGATCACCTCGTCTCGACTTCGCCGGCCACGCCGTGATGACCGGCTTCACGCTCAAGCGCGTGCCCTGGGCGGCGCGGCTGCTGCGCGACGTCACGGTCTACGGCCTGCTCGATCGGGCGCCGACGCCCAGTCTCTCGGTGACCCGGCTCGACGCGCCGGTCAGGCTCGACGGTGACGTGCTGCGTCTCACGGACGCGCGGGTGTGGCAGCCGGCGCTCGGGCTCACCGCCTCCGGCACGATCGGTCTCGCCAGCGGCAGGCTCGACCTCACCGGCACCGTGGTGCCCGCCTATGCGGTCAATACGCTGCCGGGCCGGATCCCGGTGATCGGCAAGCTGCTCAGCCCGGAGAAGGGCGGCGGCCTGTTCGCGGCGACCTGGAGCGTGCGGGGACCGGCCGACAAACCCAGCGTGGCGGTGAACCCCCTCGCCGCCCTCGTGCCGGGCGTGCTACGCAAACTGCTGCCTCCGTGACGATCGTCGCGAGATCGACAGGATCGGAACAAGCTTGCCAAGTCTCTTTCGTGCGTCGCGTATCTTCGAAGGCCTGCCGCACCCGTTGGGCGCGACTTGGGACGGCCTCGGTGTCAATTTCGCCTTGTTCTCGGCGCATGCGAGATGCGTCGAGCTGTGCCTGTTCGACTTCACGGGCGAGAACGAGATCGAAACGATCGAATTGCCGGAGTACACCGACGAGGTGTGGCACGGCTACCTGCCCGACGCCCGGCCCGGCACGGTCTATGCGTATCGCGTGCACGGACCCTACGAACCCGGCAACGGCCATCGCTTCAACCCGGCGAAGCTGCTGCTCGACCCCTATGCGAAGGCCCATGTCGGCGCGCTGCGCTGGCGGCCGGAACTGTTCGGCTACGTGGTCGGCCATCCCGACGCCGACCTCGTGCGCGACGATCGCGACAGCGCGCCGTTCATGCCGAAATGCCGGGTCGTCGATCCGTCGTTCACGTGGGGGCGCGACCAGCGGCCGCGGGTGCCGTGGAACCGGACGATCTTCTACGAGCTGCACGCCAAGGGCTTCACCAAACTGCATCCGGCGGTTCCCGAGGCGCTGCGCGGCACGTTCGGCGGGCTCGCGACGAAGGACGTGGTCGACTACCTCAAGGCGCTCGGCATCACCTCGGTGGAGTTGTTGCCGGTGCAGACCTTCGTCGACGACAGTCACCTGCAGGGCAAGGACCTCAGCAATTACTGGGGTTACAACACGGTGGGTTTCTTCGCGCCGCATCCGGCCTACTCGTCGGGGACGACGGGCGGCCACTCCGAGTTCAAGGCGATGGTCGCGCATCTGCACGATGCCGGCCTCGAGGTGATCCTCGACGTGGTCTACAACCACACGGCGGAGGGCAACGAGCTCGGCCCGACGCTGTCGTTCAGGGGCATCGACAACGCGAGCTACTACCGGTTGCTGCCGCACGATCGGCGCTTCTACATCAACGACACCGGCACCGGGAACACGCTGAACCTCAGCCACCCGCGCGTGCTGCAGATGGTGACCGACAGCCTGCGCTACTGGGCGACCGAGATGCATGTCGACGGGTTCCGTTTCGATCTGGCGACGATCCTGGGTCGCGAGGCGCACGGCTTCGACGAGGGCAACGGGTTCCTCGACAGTTGCCGCCAGGACCCGATCCTGTCCGATCTCAAGCTGATCGCCGAGCCGTGGGATTGCGGACCGGGCGGCTACCAGGTGGGCGGCTTTCCGCCCGGCTGGGCGGAGTGGAACGACCGGTTCCGCGACATGGTCCGCGCGTTCTGGAAGGGCGAGGCGGCGCCGGCGGAGCTCGCGCAGCGGCTCTGCGCGTCGGCCGACAAGTTCAACCGGCGCGGCCGCAAGCCCTGGGCGTCGGTGAACTTCGTCACCGCCCACGATGGTTTCACGCTCGCCGACCTCGTCAGCTACAACGACAAGCACAACGAGGCGAACGGCGAGGACAACCGTGACGGGCATAGCCACAACTACTCGTGGAACTGCGGCGTCGAGGGTGCGACCGACGACGCGGAGATCAGCGCGCTCCGCGAACGCCAGAAGCGGAACATCCTCGCGACCCTGATCCTGTCGCAGGGATCGCCGATGCTGACGGCGGGCGACGAGTTCGGCCGCACGCAGCACGGCAACAACAACGCCTATTGCCAGGACAACGAGGTGTCCTGGGTCGACTGGCGGCTTGCCGAAGAGAACGCGATGGAGGTCGCGTTCGTGCGGAAGCTCATACGGATCCGGAACGAGTACGCGGTGCTGTCGCGGAAGCGCTTCCTCACCGGCGCGCTCGACGAGGCGCTCGGCGTCCGCGACGTGATCTGGGTGAACGCCGACGGTTCCGAGATGCGTCCGGAGGACTGGGCGAACGCCAACATCCGCTGTTTCGGCATGCTGATGGACGGCCGCGCGCGCGTGTCCGGCGTGCCGGTCGCCGGCACCGAGGTCACGCTGCTGCTCGTGCTGAACGGCCACCACGACAGGGTCGAGGTGACCCTGCCCCACGGCGCCGGGGGCGCCCTGTGGCAGAGCGTGCTCGACACGACGGATCTGGCGCTCGGCGCGTCCGAGCACAGGGCGGGAAGCGTCTACCCGACCACCGGGCGATCGCTCGTGCTGTTCCGCCTGCTGCCCTGACGGGGTTCGCGCCGGTGGCGCCGTTCGGCCTGACGCCGCTCGACGCGGTGCTCGCGGCGGTGGCGTGCGTGGCCCTGCTGGGACTGGCGGCGTCGCTCCTGACCCGGCGGCGCGGCGCGGGCGAGGCGGACGGCGTGCGGGCACTCGCCGCCGCCATGGCGCGCGACGGCGCGGCGCTCCGGATCGCGGTCGAGGCACGGCTCGGCGAGCTCGGCCAGCGCAACGCCGACGCCGTGTCCGCGCTCGGCGAAACGATGACGCGCCGCCTGCACGCATCGGTCGAGGACGGCATGAGGAGCTCGTTCGCGCGCGTCACCGAGCAGTTCGCCTCCGTGCAGAACGCGATCGGCGACATGCAGGCGACCGCGTCCCGGCTCGCCGATCTCAGGCGGTTGTTCGGCAACGTCCGCGCGCGCGGCGCCTGGGGCGAGCGGCAGCTGAAGGCGCTGCTCGACGACGTGCTGCCGGCCGGCAGCTACGAGCAGAATTGCCGCCTTCGGGACGGCAGCGGCGAGAACGTGGAGTTCGCGATCCGGATGCCGGTCGCCGCCGGCGCGCCACGCAAGCTGCTGGCGATCGACGCGAAGTTCCCGACCGACGCCTACGAGCGCCTGCTGGCGGCCGACGAGGAGGGCGACGCCGATGCGGCACGGCTCGCGCGTCGGGCGCTGGAGGCGGCGATCCGCGCCGAGGCGCGGCGGATCGGCGCGAAATACGTCGTGCCGCCGGCGACCGTCGACTACGCGATCCTGTATCTGCCGACCGACGGGCTCTACGTGGAGGTGTCGCGCCTGTCCGGCCTCGTCGACGAGGTCGGCCGCAACGAGCGCGTGCTGGTGATGGGACCCGCGCTGCTGCCGGGCCTGCTGCGCTCGATCCAGCTCGGCTACGTGACGCTGGCGCTCGGCGAAAAGGCCGAGGCGATCGGGCAGCTTCTGGCGGCGACCAGGGGCGAGGTCGATCGGCTCGACGCGGCGCTCGAGCGGCTCGCCCGGAACGCGCGTGCGACGATCGGTTCGATCGACGAGGCGCGACGCCGCACGCGCGCGATCGCGCGACGTCTCGCCGACCAGGTGGGTGGCGCGACGCCGCCCGACCGGGGCGGTGATCCAGCGCCCCGCTGGGGCGACGATCCAGCGCCCCGATGGGGCGACGATCCAGCGCCCGGCTCGGGCGAAGCCGGCCCGGCCGAGCCGCCCGACATCGGGCCGGCGGCCGCGCCGCGCGGCTGATCCGTTACGCGAAAGAAGTGGCTTCGTCCCCGCTTTGATATTACACGATCGGTTGCGACGTCAGTTATTCGGAGAACGACCGATGTGGACGGACATGCAACGGCGCCTCGCCGCCGAGTTGCTCGGCACATTCTGGCTCACGTTCGGCGGTTGCGGCGCGGCGGTGCTGTCTGCGGCGTATCCGCAACTCGGCATCGGCTTCCTCGGCGTCGCCTTCGCGTTCGGCCTGACCGTGCTCAGCATGGCCTATGCGGTCGGCCATATCTCGGGCGGCCATTTCAATCCGGCCGTCACGATCGGGCTCTGGTCGGCGGGACGCTGCGCGAACAAGCACGTGCTGCCCTATATCGCGGTGCAGGTCGCGGGCGCGATCCTGGCCTCCTCGGCGCTGTGGCTGATCGCGTCGGGCAAACCCGACTGGGTTCCCGGCGGTTTCGCGGCCAACGGCTACGGCGCGCTGAGCCCGGGCAAGTATTCGCTGGCGTCGTGCCTGCTGACCGAGTTCCTGCTGACGTTCTTCTTCCTGATGATCATCATCGGCACGACGTCGAAGGGCGCGGCGGTCGGCTTCGCGGGGATCCCGATCGGGCTCGCGCTGACGCTGATCCACCTGATCTCGATCCCGGTCACCAACACGTCCGTGAACCCCGCCCGCAGCACGGGGCCGGCGTTGTTCGCGGGCGGCGCGTATGTCTGGCAGCTCTGGCTGTTCTGGATCGCGCCGATGGCGGGCGCGATCGTCGCCGGAACATTCGGTCGCATGCTCTACGAGCCGTCCTCGATGGCCGAGACGGTGATCCAGGACACCGGGCGGACGGCTTGAAGGACGGAGCGGCGCCGCGCCTCTGATCCCGCCGTAGGGGGCGGGGAAGGGAGGCGGGCGCGGCGAGGCGCGCGCACCCGCCTCCGCGATGCGGCGCGCGAGGGCCCGGTGCCGCAGCCCAGCGCGGTTCGGCCGGTCGGCGACGTCGCGGCCGCCGGTCTTGGGCCGCCGGTCTTGGGCCGCCGGTCCGGGACCGCGCGAAGCCGCCTCCCGTGATCCTGGTCCCTCGCGATCGTTCCCGTTCCCGGGCGGACGGGCGCCGCCATCGCGGCCGTGCTCGATTGTGGGTCGCCGCCGGCCTCGTGGCCTGGCCGTCACCGGGAGACCGGACGCGCCCGATGGTTCCGGCACGACGGGCGCGACGGCACGGGCTGGCGATCGGCCGTGCGGGCCGGGGCGCCCCGCCGGCCGATCGAACGGCGGGGCGCTCCACCTGACAAAGGGTTTAATCGCCGGCTGCCCCGGCTTCTGCCAACAGGCGAGCATGGACGGTGAGGAACGCTCGCGCCGGCTCCTGCTCGTCGAGGACGACGAGGCGCTCGCGCGCGAGATCGTGGACGAGCTTCGAAGCCGCGGCGACGTCGTCGAGCACGCGGCGACCGGCGATGACGGCTTCGCGCGGGCCCGCGACGGGCGGTTCGACCTGCTGATCCTAGACCGGCTGCTGCCGGGGCTCGACGGCATCGCCGTGCTGTCGGAACTGCGCGCGCTGTCGGTCAAGACGCCCGTACTGGTGCTGAGCGCGCTGTCGGCGGTGGACGACCGCGTCGGCGGGCTCAAGGCGGGCGGCGACGACTACCTGACCAAGCCGTTCGCGATGGAGGAGCTGCTCGCGCGGATCGAGGCGCTGCTGCGCCGGCCGGTCGAGACCCGCGCGACCGTGCTGCGCGCGGGTCCGCTCGTGCTCGACCTGATCGAGCGGGAGGCGCAGCGCGACGGCCGCACGCTCGACCTGCTGCCGCGCGAGTTCCGGCTGCTCGAATACATGGTCCGTCGTCCCGGCCAGGTGCTGACCCGGCAGATGCTGCTCGAGGACGTGTGGCATTATCGCTTCGTGCCGCAGACCAACCTCGTCGACGTCCATATCGGCCGGCTCCGCCGCAAGGTGGACGGGCCCGACGAGGCGATGCTGATCCACAGCGTTCGCGGCGCCGGGTTCTGTCTCCGTGTCCCTGCCTGATCTGCTGCGGACGACGCCGTTCCGGCTGGCGCTCGGCGCGAACCTCATCCTCGCGGCGAGCATGGCGCTGGTGTTCGCGCTCATCACCTGGCAGGCCGAGCGCTTCGAGAACGCGCGCGTCGACCGGCTGATCGCGTCCGAGGCGTCGACCCTGGCGCGCGAGGCGCCGGACACGATCCGCTGGCACGTCGACCGGCATTTCGATCCGGCGCTGCGCTCGACGCCGATCACCGCGCTGTTCGACCGCGCCGGTCGTGCGACCGAGGGCGACGTCGCGCGCCTGCCGGACGGGCTCGCGCCGGACGGACGGGCGCACCGCGTGCTGGTGGCGTTTCCCGGCGGCAGGACGCTGGCGATCCGGGCGGTCGCGGTCCGGGTCGCCGGCGGCGGCACGCTGCTGATCGGGCGGGACATGCGCGAGCTCAACAGCCTCCGCGACATCGTGCTGCGGGCGCTCGCCCTGTCGTTCGTGCCGGCGCTCGGCCTGTCGCTCGCCGGCGCGGTGCTGATCGGCACGCGCGCCCTGTCGCGGATCCGGACGATGAACGACGCCATCGACCGGATCATGGCGGGCGGTCTCGACGAGCGCCTGCCGGAGGCGCGGAGCGGCGACGACCTCGACCGGCTGGCGCGCTCGACCAACCGGATGCTGGAGCGGCTGGAGCGGCTGGTGCACGAGGTGCGCGGGGTCGGCGACGACATCGCGCACGATCTCCGCACCCCGCTCGCGCGCGTCCGGGCGACACTCGACCGCGCCCGCGCCCATGGCGGCGACCGCGTGGCGCTCGAGGCGGCGATCGACCGCGCGCTGGCCGATCTCGATCGCGTCTTCGCGCTGATCACGGCGCTGCTGCGGATCAGCGCGATCGAGACCGAGCAGCGCCGCGTCGCGTTCGGCCAGGCCTCGCTGCGCGCGATCGCGGCCGATGCGCGCGAGCTCTACGAGCCGATCGCCGACGCCAAGGGCATCGCGCTCACGCTCGATGGCGGCGGCGACGGCGGCGACGAGGGCGTGGTGGTGGGCGATGCCGACCTGCTGATGGAGGCGGTGGCGAACCTGGTCGACAACGCGATCAAGTTCACCGAGGCGGGCGGTCACGTGACGATCGGGGTCGGGCGTCGCGGCGAGGGCGCGCTGCTCACGGTCGACGACGACGGCATCGGCGTCGCGCCCGACGCGCGCGGCCTGATCGCCAAGCGCTTCTATCGCGCGGACAGGAGCCGGCACGTGCAGGGCAACGGGCTCGGGCTCAGCCTGGTGGCGGCGATCGCCTCGCTGCACGCCGCCGAGCTGCTGATCGAAGCGAATGGGCGGGGCAGCCGGTTCGGCCTGCTGTTCCGAGGCGACGCCTGACGGCACCATGATGCGCGGCCTGCGCCGCCGACGCGGCCCTGAACGACCACCTTAAACTCTTATTTTGTTGAGCCGGTCGCGATCGTGCCGCTACCCCATCGCTCGCATCCGATCGCGAGGCCCCGAGCTTGAACGCCATCGTCGTCATGGCACTGCGGCAGAAGCTCACCTTCGTCGTGCTCGCGATTCTGATCCTCGTGTTTGGCGGCTTGGCCACTCTCCGAACGCCGACCGACATCTTTCCGAATATCGGCATCCCCGTGGTCGCCGTGGTCTGGACCTACAACGGCCTTTCGCCCGAGGACATGTCCGGCCGCGTCGTCTACTATTTCGAACGCACGCTCACGACCGATGTCGGCGGCATCGAGCACATCGAGAGCCAGTCGCTTTACGGCCGCGCCATCGTGAAGATCTTCTTCCAGCCCGGCACCGACATCGCCGCCGCCCAGTCGCAGATCACGGCGACCTCGCAGACCGTGCTCAAGCAGATGCCCGCCGGCATGACCCCACCGCAGGTGCTCGTCTACAACGCGTCGAGCGTCCCGGTCCTCGACCTCCAGGTCGCGGCCAAGAACATGCCCGTCACCGACATCTACAATCTTGCCTCGAACTTCATTCGCCCGCAGCTCGTCACCGTCCCGGGTGTCGCGATCCCGACCCCGTATGGCGGGATGTCGAAATACGTCGACGTCGATCTCGACCAGGAGAAGCTGATCGAGCACGGGTTGTCGGCGTCCGACGTCCAGGCCGCACTCGCGCGGCAGAACATCGTCCTGCCGGCCGGCGACCAGAAGATCGGCAAACTCGATTATTTCGTGACCACCAACGCGACCCCGATCGACGTCGACACCTTCAACGACATGCCGGTCAAACAGGTCGGCAACGCCATCGTCACGCTCGGCGACGTCGCCTACGTCCACAGCGGCGGACCGCCGCAGACCAACATCGTCCTCGTCCGCGGACAGCAGGCGGTGCTGATCGAGATCCTCAAGGCGGGCGACGCCTCGACCCTCGCCGTCGTCGACGGCGTCAAGCGCCTGCTGCCCGAGATCGAGAGGACCCTGCCGCCCGGTGTCACCATCAAGCCGCTGAACGACGCGTCGACCTTCGTGCGAGACTCGATAGCCGACGTCGTTCGCGAGATGGGCATCACCGCGCTGCTCACCGGCATCCTCGTCCTCGTCTTTCTCGGCAGCTGGCAGGCGACCGCCATCGTGGTCGCGTCGATCCCCCTTTCCATCCTCGCGTCCATCGTGGCGCTGTCGTGGCTGCACCAGTCGATCAACGTGATGACGCTCGGCGGCCTCGCACTCGCCGTCGGCATCCTCGTCGACAATGCGACCGTGATGGTCGAGAACATCGCGAGCCATCTCGAGACCGGCCAGGAGCTCGAGGAGGCGATCATCGATGCCGCCAACCAGATCATCATCCCGACGCTCGTGGCCACGCTGTGCATCTGCGTCGTCTTCCTGCCGCTGTTCAGCCTGAGCGGGGTTGCCGGTTACCTCTTCGCACCGCTTGCCATGGCGATCGTGTTCGCCATGCTGGCGTCGTTCATCCTCTCGCGCACGCTCGTGCCGACGATGGCGGCGTGGATGCTGAAAACCCACGTTCATGGCCATGACCGGCCCGTCTCGGGCAACCCGTTCTCGCGCTTCCAGCGCGCGTTCGAGACGGGTTTCACGGGCTTCCGGAACGGCTATCGCGACCTGCTCGCACTTGCCGTGCTTTACCGCGTCCGTTTCATCGTGGGCTTCCTCGCGTTGACATTCGTCTCGATGGCGCTGGTGCCGTTCCTCGGACGGAACTTCTTCCCAGGCATCAATTCAGACGAGATCGACATGCACATGCGCGCGCAGATCGGCACGCGCATCGAGGATTCCGCCAAGCTCGCCGCCCTCGTGAACGCCGAGATCCGGCATCTGCTGCCCGGCGAGGTGCAGGGCGTCACCGACAATTGCGGCCTGCCGGTCAGCGGCATCAACGAGGCTTACGGCGCCTCCGGTACGATCGGCCCGTCGGATTGCGATCTCGTTATCAGTCTCACGCGGGCCGACAGTCCGGTCGACCAAGACCGCGCGATCCTCCGCCGCCATCTGCCCGCGCTGTTCCCCGGCACCTCGTTCGCCTTCCTTCCCGGCGACATCACCGCGAAAATCCTCGATTTCGGCCTGCCTTCGCCGATCGACGTCCAGGTGATCGGCCGCGACACCGGCGCCAACTACGAGTACGCGAAGCGACTGCTGCACCGCCTGCGCCGGATCCCGGGCCTCGTCGACGCCCGCATCCAGCAGGGTTTCGGCGCGCCCACGCTCCGTATCGCGACCTCGCGCGCGTTCGCGCTGACCACCGGCCTGACCGAGGCCGATGTCGCCCACAACGCGCTGGCAAGCCTGTCGGGTTCGGGCCAGACGGCGCCGAGCTTCTGGCTCAACGTCAAGAACGGTGTCTCGCATCTCGTCAACGTGCAAACGCCGCAGAACCAGTTGCAGACGATGAACGATCTCGAAACGATCCCGATCGACCGCGGCGACAACGATCCCGGCGGCGAGGACATGCAGATCCTCGGCGCCACCAGCAGCATCTCCCAGCTCGGCTCGCCGCTCGTCGTCTCGCATCGGAGCATCATCCCTGTCATCGACATCTACGCGTCGAACGCGGGCCGCGATCTCGGCGCCGTCAGCGCCGCCGTCGCCCGCGCGATCGATGCCACCAGCAAGGATCTTCCGCACGATGCGCGGCTGCAGGTACAGGGTCAGGCGAGCACCATGACCGGCGCCTACAGCCAGCTCTACTTCGGTCTCGCCCTCTCGGTCGCTCTCGTCTATCTGATACTGGTCGCGACGTTCCAATCGTGGCTCGATCCGTTCATCATCATCACCGCGCTGCCGGCCGCGCTGGCCGGCATCGTCTGGATGCTGTTCGTCACCGGCACGACGCTCTCGGTCCCGGCGCTGACCGGCGCCATCCTCTGCATGGGTGTGGCCACGGCCAATTCCATCCTCGTCGTCTCCTTCGCGCGCTCGGCGCTCGCCGAGCACGGCGATGCCGCCCGCGCCGCCGTGGAAGCCGGGTTCTCGCGCGTCCGTCCGGTGCTGATGACCGCGCTCGCGATGATCGTGGGCATGGTGCCGATGTCGCTCAGCAACACACAAAACGCCCCGCTCGGCCGGGCCGTGATGGGCGGGCTGATCGTCGCCACGATCGCGACCCTGCTGTTCGTGCCGGCGGTTTTCGCGCTGCTTCACGCCCGCCCGTCGCGCGAGCCGGTGGCGTCGAGGGAGAAACTCGCCTGATGCGCCGGATCAAGCTGTGGCTGTTCGTGTTCGTCGTCCTGCTCGTCATGGTCGCGGGCTACGGCATCTGGCAGCGCCGGTCGAACGTTTCCGCGCTGGCGATGGAGGCCGACCAGACCGCGGTGCCGGAGGTCAGCGTGGTCCGTCCCCGGCACGGGCCGCCGAGCCGCGAGTTGACGCTGCCGGGCGACATCCACGCCTGGTATCAGGCGCCGATCTTCGCGCAGGTCACCGGTTACGTGCAGGCCTGGGACAAGGATTACGGCGCTCAAGTCAAGTCCGGCGACCTGCTCGCCACCATCGACACGCCGCGTCTCGACGAACAGGTCGCGGAGGCACGCGCGCAGCTCGAGGTCGCCGACGCGAATTACGAACTCGCCCGGGTCACCGCCGGCCGTTACCAGAAGCTGTCCGGCACGGAGGCCGTGGCCGAGCAGGACGTCGACGTCAAGGTCGCGACCGCGCGCGCCCAGAAGGCCCAGGTGGATGCCGCGCAGGCCCATCTCGGCGCGCTACAGGCGCAGGAACGCTTCAAGCGTCTGGTCGCGCCGTTCGACGGGGTCGTGACCGCCCGTCTCACCGACGTTGGCGATTACGTCAACGCAAACGGCGGCGATGCCGGCGCGCAGCGTCAGGAACTCTTCAGCGTCGCCGACATCCACAAACTCCGCGTCTTCGTGTCGGTGCCGCAGGACTACTCCGCCTTCCTCGCGCGTGGCGTGACCGCCACGCTCGCGATGCCGCAATTCCCGGGACAGACCTTTCCGGCGACCGTCCTGACCAACGCGCACGCGGTCAACGAGCAGTCCCGCACCGTGCTCACCGAGCTCGTGGTCGAGAACACCGATCATCGTCTGCTTCCCGGCGCCTTCGCCGAGGTTCATTTCCACGTCCCGACCGACGCGGACATCCTCATCGTTCCCGAACAGGCTCTGCTGTTCCGCTCCCGCGGGATGGAGGTCGCGATCGTCGGCGCCGACGGCCATGTCCATCTCCAGCCGGTCAAGCTCGGCCTCAACTTCGGCACGACCGTCCAGGTCATCGCGGGGCTGAACCTTTCCGAGCGCCTCATCGCGAACCCGTCGCTCGGTCTGATCGAGGGCGAGCAGGTGCACGTCGCCGATGCGCCGCCGCAGAACGCCAACGATGAGAACGAAGGCACCGCGCCCGCCTCGACCGGGCAATGACGGTGCGACGCGCCTTCCTCGCCGCGACCTTGGTCGCGGGTCTCTCCGGCTGCGACCTCGCCCCTTCCTATCAGCCGCCCCGGATGGCGCTGCCGGCCGGCTACAAGGGTGATGGTCCGTTCGGGGTCGCGCGCCCGGCCGACACGCTCCCGCGCGGACCCTGGTGGGCGCTTTACGGCAATCCGGAACTCGACCGGCTGGAAGCCCGGCTGCCCGTCAACCCCGATCTCGAGGCCGCCGCCGAGAGCTTCACCCAGGCCCGCGATGTCGCGGCCGAAGCCGAAGCGGGCCTCTACCCGCAGCTCAGCGCCGGTTACGCGATGTCGGAGAACCGCCAATCGGTGAACCGATTGTTCCGTTCGGCGACCAACTTCCCGCTCGAGGAGTCGCTGGTCAGCACCGATCTCGCCGCGAGCTGGGAGATCGATGTCTGGGACCGCATCGCGAACGCCGCCCGCGCCCGCAAACGCGTTGCCCAGTCGATCGCCGCCGATGTCGCCTCGCTCGATCTCAGCCTCCAGGCCGAACTCGCCGAGGACTACATCGCGCTTCGCGGCCTCGACCGCGACGGGGCCGTCTACCGCGACACGATCGCCTTCTACGGCAAGGCGGTCTCGATCACCCAGTTGCGTCTGGCCGACAAGATCGGCTCCGCGCTCGACCTTGATCGCGCGGAGGCCCAGCTCGCGTCAGCCGAGGCCGCGCTGCTCGACGTCGCCGCCCGCCGCGCCGTTCTCGAACACGCGATCGCCAGCCTGATCGACGTCCCGGCGAGCGGGTTCTGGATGCCGCCGCAGGACGGCACGCCGCTCTCGGAACCGGTCGTTCCCACGGGCCTGCCGTCGACGCTGCTGCAGCGACGGCCCGACGTCGCCGCCGCCGAACGCGAGATGGCCGCGGCGAACGCGTCGATCGGCGTCGCCCGCGCGGCTTTCTACCCGAACGTGTCGCTGGGGGCGACGGCCGGCTTCGTCGCCCGCAGTTTCGACCTGGTCAGCCTGCCCAACAGCATGTGGCAAGTCGGGATGTCGCTCGCCGAGCCGCTGTTCCAGGGCGGTCTCCGCACCGCCGTCCTGCAACAGGCCAGGTCCGCCTACAACCAGACCACCGACCAGTATCGCGCCACCGTTCTCGCCGCCGACCAGGACGTGGAGGACCAGCTCGCCCGCGTCCGCCTGCTCGGCGAGGAGGCCGCCCGCGACCAGGACGCGGTCACCGCGTCGACTAAGGTGCAGAATCTCGCCTTGCAGCTCTACACGGCGGGTGCCGACAATTACCTGAGCGTCGTCGTCGCGCAGGTCTCCGCATTGACCAGCGGCGTCACCGCGGTCGACACCGAGACAAGCGCGCAGCAGGCGTCGGTCAATCTGATCCGCGCGCTCGGCGGCGGCTGGAGCACCGCCCAGCTCCCGACCGAGAAGCAGATACGGCCGTTCGATCCGCTCGTCCCCGGCTAGCTCGACCGAGCGGCCCCGACCCGGTCGATCTGCGCACCGCCGGCAGGGGCCGCGCTTTCCGCTTGACGTGATGGAACCGTGCGCGTAGTGACGCCCGCTTCTGGAACGCGGGAGACGCGCGCGACCGTTCGGCATGACGCCGGCGGGCGAGGGCGTCGCATGCACCGCGGTCCTTCGGTGTGGAGGAGGCCGAAGGTATGGCGAAGAAGATCGTCGGCTACATCAAGTTGCAGATCCCGGCCGGAAAGGCGAACCCGTCGCCGCCCGTCGGTCCCGCGCTCGGCCAGCGCGGCCTCAACATCATGCAGTTCGTCAAAGAGTTCAACGCGCGGACGCAGACGCTCGAGCCGGGCATGCCGATCCCGGTCGTGATCACCGCGTTTGGCGACCGTACCTTCACGTTCGTGCTGAAGACGCCGCCCAACACCTACTTCCTGCTGAAGGCGGCCAAGGTCAGCAAGGGTTCGCCCACCGTGGGCAAGGGCGCGACCGTAGGCTCGGTGACGGTGAGCCAGCTCCGCGAGATCGCCGCCGAGAAGATGGTCGACATGAACGCGAACGACGTCGACGGCGCGGTCGCGATGCTGCGCGGGTCGGCGCGCTCGATCGGCCTCGCCGTGGTGGAGGGCTGATCCGGTGCGCCAGACCAAGCGCCTCAAGCAGGCCTACGCCGCGCTCGACCCGATGAAGACCTACGGCCTCGACGAGGCGATCACGCTGGTGAAGACCAACGCGTCGGCGAAGTTCGACGAGACGGTCGAGATCGCGATGTCGCTCGGCATCGACCCGCGCCACGCCGACCAGATGGTCCGCGGCCTGCTGTCGCTGCCGCGCGGCACCGGCAAGACGCTCCGCGTCGGCGTGTTCGCGCGCGGCGCGAAGGCCGAGGAGGCGACCGCCGCCGGGGCCGACGTGGTCGGCGCCGACGACCTCGCCGAGAAGATCCAGGGCGGCGAGATCGCGTTCGACCGCTGCATCGCGACGCCCGACATGATGGCGCTGGTCGGCCGGCTCGGAAAGATCCTCGGTCCGCGCGGCCTGATGCCGAACCCGCGGCTCGGCACGGTGACGATGGACGTGCGCGGCGCGATCGCGGCGGCCAAGTCGGGCCAGGTCGAGTATCGCGCCGAGAAGGCGGGGATCGTGCACGCCGGCATCGGCAAGGCGTCGTTCGAGGCGGACGCGCTGCTCGAAAACATCCGCGCCTTCGTCGACGCGATCCAGAAGGCCAAGCCCGCCGGCGCCAAGGGGACCTACCTCAAGCGGGTGTCGCTGTCGTCGACGATGGGGCCGGGCGTCGCGGTCGACGTCGCGTCGCTGAGCGCCGCCGCGGCCTGAGGCCGCACGAGATACGCGGCGTCCCCAAGGGGCGCCGCGTCCAGGGATCGTGCGTACGCGCACGTTCCCGACCTGTCCGAGACCGCACGCGGCGCCGTTCCTCGGGACGTCGCCTTAATCGGGGGTTCGCCCTCGGCGCGTGGGAGACGGGGTCGAAGCCCTGGTGGTTTCGTTCTCCGGACAGCTTTGAGCGGACGGTCAGGGCGCGAGCCGGGACCGTCCCGGGTGGAACCGGTCCTCGTCCCGTTCGCGGGGCGGGACCAGAGTACGGAGACGAAACGTGGACCGTACGGAGAAACGCGAGTTCGTCTCGATGCTCGCCGGCGTGTTCGCCGAGACGTCCATGGTGGTCGTGACCCGCAATGACGGGCTCACGGTCGCGCAGGTGACGGATCTCAGACGGCGGATGCGGACGGCGGGTGCGAGCTACAAGGTCGCGAAGAACCGGCTGGCCGTCCTGGCACTCGACGGGACCCGGTTCGACGGCATCGCGGCATTGCTGAAGGGTCCGACCGCGCTCGCGTGGGCGACGGATCCGGTGGCGGTGGCCAAGACGGCCGTCGATTTCAGCAAGACCAACGAGAAGCTCGTCATCCTCGGCGGCGCTCTCGGCACCCAGACGCTGAACGCGGATGGGGTCCGGGCGCTGGCCGAATTGCCGTCGCTCGACGCGCTGCGCGCGCAATTGGCGGGGCTCATCTCGACCCCTGCCACGCGCATCGCTTCCGTGCTGGCGGCGCCTGGTGCCGGGCTCGCGCGGGTCTTCGGGGCGTATTCCCGATCGCAGGACGAAGAGCCGGAACCTGAAGCGGCCTAGATCGCCCGTTCGGGCGGATCGCGCGGAAATGACCGAGCGCCGGTGCAACCGGCTTGTTTCATGCATCACAGGGCTTAGATAAGGACCTATCGAATGGCTGATTTGTCGAAGATCGTCGACGAGCTGTCGTCCCTCACCGTCCTCGAGGCGGCCGAGCTGACGAAGCTTCTCGAGGAGAAGTGGGGCGTGTCCGCCGCGGCGCCGGTCGCGATGGCGGCGGCCCCCGCCGGCGGCGGCGCGGCCGCGGCGCCGGTCGAGGAGCAGACCGAGTTCACGGTCATCCTCACCAAGGCCGGCGAGAAGAAGATCAACGTCATCAAGGAAATC
This sequence comes from Acetobacteraceae bacterium, assembly GCA_965199345.1. Lineage (GTDB taxonomy): Bacteria > Pseudomonadota > Alphaproteobacteria > Acetobacterales > Acetobacteraceae > CAXTPV01. The sequence goes on along the minus strand of CBDARA010000002.1, from coordinate 2,468,908 downwards.
CGCACCATCACCGGTCTCGGCCTGAAAGAGGCCAAGGACCTGGTCGAGGGCGCGCCCAAGACCGTCAAGGAGGGCGTGAACAAGGACGAGGCGGCGAAGCTCAAGAAGCAGCTCGAAGACCAGGGCGCTGCCGTCGACGTCAAGTAAGGTGTCCGGCCGCGACCTGGCGGTTCGCCGGGGCGTGTCTGGTTGAGAACGGGAGGGCGGACATCGGCATGCCGGTTTCCGCCCGACCGCAATTGTGTGTTGCCCCTGCGGCGCGGCCGGGGCGTGAGAGATGAGGCAGGCAGGCGATGAACGCAGTCCCGAAATCGTTCACGAACCAGAAGCGGATCCGCAAGAGCTTCGGGCGGATCGCGGAAGTCGCGCCGATGCCGAACCTGATCGACGTCCAGCGCGCCTCCTACGAGGCCTTCCTGCAGATGCACGTGGCGCCCGACAGCCGGACGCCGACCGGGCTGCAGGAGGTGTTCCGTTCGGTCTTCCCGATCAACGATTTCGCCGGCCGCGGCCGTCTCGAGTTCGTGCACTACGAGCTCGAGGAGCCGAAATACGACGTCGAGGAGTGCATCCAGCGCGGCATGACGTTCGCCGCGCCGCTGAAGGTGATCCTCCGCCTGATCGTGTGGGACGTGGACGAGGACACCGGCTCGCGCTCGATCCGCGATATCAAGGAGCAGCCGGTCTACATGGGCGACATGCCGCTCATGACGGACAACGGCACCTTCATCATCAACGGCACCGAGCGCGTCATCGTCTCGCAGATGCACCGCAGCCCGGGCGTCTTCTTCGACCACGACAAGGGCAAGACCCACTCGTCGGGCAAGTTCCTGTTCGCCGCGCGGGTGATCCCGTATCGCGGCTCATGGCTCGATTTCGAGTTCGACAGCAAGGACCTCGTCTACGTCCGCATCGACCGCAAGCGTAAGCTGCCGGTCACCACGCTGCTCTACGCGCTCGAGAGCGACCGCTCGGAGCGCGCGCGCGCGGCCAAGCTCGCCGAAGGCGGCGATGTCGACGCGCTCGACATCCGCGGCATGGATGCCGAGGACATGCTCGGCTTCTTCTACGGCCAGGTGGTGTTCACCCGCACCGCGAAGGGCTGGGCGCGGCCGTTCGATCCCGAGGCGTTCCGCGGCATGAAGCTGCTCGAGCCGATGGTCGATGCCGAAACCGGCGAGGTGGTCGCCGAGGCCGACGCGAAGCTCACCGCGCGGGCGACGCGCAAGATCGCCGAGAAGACGCGTGAAGTGCTGGTCGGACGCGCCGACCTGCTCGGCCGCTTCATGGCGATCGATCTCGTCAACGAGGAGACCGGCGAGATCCACGCCGATGCCGGCGAGGAGATCTCGGAAAGCCGTCTCGCGGCGCTCGAGGAGCTCGGCATCGACACGCTGCCGACGCTCGCGGTCGACCAGGTGAACGGTCCCTGGATCCGCAACACGCTCGCGGTCGACAAGAACACGTCGCGCGACGACGCGCTGGTCGACATCTATCGCGTCATGCGTCCCGGCGAGCCGCCGACGCCCGACACCGCCGAGACGCTGTTCCGCGGCCTGTTCTTCGATCCGGACCGCTACGACCTGTCGGCGGTCGGCCGCGTCAAGATGAACATGCGTCTCGGCGTCGACGCCGAGGACACGTTCCGGACGCTGCGCAAGGAGGACATCCTCCGCACCGTGAAGGTGCTGTGCGAGCTGAAGGACGGCCGCGGCTCGATCGACGACATCGACAATCTCGGCAACCGCCGCGTGCGTTCGGTCGGCGAGCTGATGGAGAACCAGTATCGCGTCGGCCTGCTGCGGATGGAGCGCGCGATCCGCGAGCGGATGGGCTCCGTCGACATCGACACGGTGATGCCGCACGACCTGATCAACGCCAAGCCGGCGGCCGCCGCGGTGCGCGAGTTCTTTGGCTCGTCGCAGCTCAGCCAGTTCATGGACCAGACCAACCCGCTGTCGGAGGTCACGCACAAGCGGCGCCTGTCGGCGCTCGGCCCGGGCGGTCTGACGCGCGAGCGCGCCGGCTTCGAGGTGCGCGACGTGCACCCGACGCATTACGGCCGCATCTGCCCGATCGAGACGCCGGAGGGGCCGAACATCGGCCTGATCAACTCGCTCGCCACCTACGCCAAGGTCAACAAGTACGGCTTCATCGAGACGCCATACCGGCTGGTCAAGGACGGCGTGCTGCAGGACGGCTGGAAATACCTGTCGGCGATGGAGGAGGAGCGCCTCGTCGTCGCGCAGGCCGACGCGCCGCACGACGACGACGGACGGCTGACCGACGATTTCGTGTCGGTGCGGCGTTCGGGCGATTTCCGGCTGGTCAAGCCCGAGGACGTGACGGCGTGCGACGTGTCGCCGCGCCAGCTCGTGTCGGTTGCCGCGGCGCTGATCCCGTTCCTCGAGAACGACGACGCGAACCGCGCGCTGATGGGGTCGAACATGCAGCGGCAGGCGGTGCCGCTGATCCGCTCGGACGCGCCGCTGGTCGGCACCGGCATGGAGGCGGCGGTCGCGCGCGACAGCGGGGCGACGATCATCGCGCGGCGTCCCGGCGTGGTCGACCAGATCGACGGCGCGCGCATCGTGGTGCGGGCGACCGGCGAGGACGGCGCGACGCACGGCGTCGACATCTATCGCCTGCGCAAATACATGCGCTCGAACCAGTCGACCTGCATCAACCAGCGTCCGCTGGTCCGCGTCGGCGACGAGGTGCGGGAAGGCGACATCATCGCCGACGGTCCGTCGACCGAGCTCGGCGAGCTGGCGCTCGGCCGCAACGTGCTCTGCGCGTTCATGCCGTGGAACGGCTACAATTTCGAGGACAGCATCCTGATCTCGGAGCGCATCGCGCGCGACGACGTGTTCACGTCCATCCACATCGAGGAATTCGAGGTGATGGCGCGCGACACCAAGCTCGGCCAGGAGGAGATCACCCGCGACATCCCGAACGTCGGCGAGGAGGCGCTCCGCAATCTCGACGAGGCGGGCATCGTCTATGTCGGGGCCGAGGTGAACCCGGGCGACATCCTGGTCGGCAAGGTGACGCCGAAGGGCGAGAGCCCGATGACGCCGGAAGAGAAGCTGCTCCGGGCGATCTTCGGCGAAAAGGCGTCGGACGTCCGCGACACCTCGCTCAAGCTGCCGCCCGGCACCACCGGGACGATCGTCGACGTGCGCGTGTTCAACCGCCGCGGCGTCGACAAGGACGAGCGCGCGATGGCGATCGAGCGCGCCGAGATCGAGCGCCTCGCGAAGGACCGAGACGACGAGCGGGCGATCCAGGAGCGGTCGTTCCTCAACCGCCTGCGCGAGAAGCTGCTCGGCGAGAAGGCGGCGGCCGGGTTCAAGGGCCTGAAGTCGGGCACGCCGATCACCGAGGAGGTGCTGGCGGAGTTCCCGCGTGGCGCGTGGCGCAACATCGGCGTCGCGTCGGACGCGGCGACGTCGGAGATCGAGACGCTCAAGCGCGAGTTCGACGCCGCGGTCGCGCGGCTGCAGGAGCGGTTCGACAGCAAGGTCGAGAAGCTGCAGCGTGGCGACGAGCTGCCGCCCGGCGTGATGAAGATGGTCAAGGTCTTCGTCGCGGTGAAGCGGAAGCTGCAGCCGGGCGACAAGATGGCCGGGCGGCACGGCAACAAGGGCGTGGTGTCGCGCGTGGTGCCGGTCGAGGACATGCCGTTCCTCGAGGACGGCACGCCCGTGGATCTCGTGCTGAACCCGCTCGGCGTGCCGTCGCGGATGAACGTGGGGCAGATCCTCGAGACGCATCTCGGCTGGGCCTGCGCCAATATCGGGCGGCAGATCGGCGAGCTGGTCGACGAGTATCAGCGCAACGGCAACGCGCGCCAGGAGCTGCTCGACCGGCTGCTCGAGGTGTACGGCGATCGCGTCTACAGCGACGAGATCGCGAACCTGTCGGACGCGCGTCTGCTCGAGCTCTGCGGCAATCTCCGCAAGGGCGTGCCGATCGCGACCCCGGTGTTCGACGGCGCCACGATGTCGGACATCGAGGAGATGCTGACCCGCGCCGGGCTCGACACGTCGGGGCAGGTGACGCTGACCGACGGGCGTTCGGGCGAGCCGTTCGAGCGCAAGGTGACGGTCGGCTACATCTACATGCTGAAGCTGCACCATCTCGTCGACGACAAGATCCACGCGCGGTCGATCGGTCCCTACTCGCTGGTGACGCAGCAGCCGCTGGGCGGCAAGGCGCAGTTCGGCGGCCAGCGCTTCGGCGAGATGGAGGTCTGGGCGCTCGAGGCGTACGGCGCCGCCTATACGCTGCAGGAGATGCTGACGGTGAAGTCGGACGACGTGTCCGGTCGCACCAAGGTCTACGAGGCGATCGTCCGCGAGCAGGACGATTTCGAGGCCGGCATCCCCGAAAGCTTCAACGTCCTGATCAAGGAGCTGAAGTCGCTCGGCCTGAACGTGGATCTCGAGCAGAGCGCGCCCTGATCGGCCCTTTGTACAATTCCGAACTCGATGCCGGGCGCCGCGCGCGCCCGGCGTGCCGGCACAATCGGCGGAAGGTGTTCGCATGAACGAGCTGATGAAGATCCTCGGCCAGACCGGCCAGGCGATGACCTTCGACCAGATCAAGATCCAGATGGCGTCCTCGGAGCAGATCCGCTCGTGGTCCTATGGCGAGATCAAGAAGCCCGAGACGATCAACTACCGGACGTTCAAGCCGGAGCGCGACGGCCTGTTCTGCGCGCGCATCTTCGGTCCGATCAAGGACTACGAGTGCCTGTGCGGCAAGTACAAGCGGATGAAGTTCCGCGGCATCATCTGCGAGAAGTGCGGCGTCGAGGTCACGCTGGCGAAGGTGCGCCGCGAGCGCATGGGCCATATCGAGCTCGCGAGCCCGGTCGCGCATATCTGGTTCCTGAAATCGCTGCCGAGCCGGATCGGCCTGATGGTCGACCTGACGCTGAAGGAGCTCGAGAAGATCCTTTATTTCGAGAGCTACGTGGTTCTCGAGCCGGGCACCTCGCCGCTCAAGCAGTTCAGCCTGCTGACCGAGGACCAGTACATGGCCGCGCAGGACGAGCACGGCGATGACGGGATCGAGGTCGGGATCGGCGCCGAGGCGATCAAGAAGATCCTCCACAACATCGACACCGACGCCGAGAAGGTGAAGCTGCGCGCCGACCTCAAGGACACGACGTCCGAGGCCAAGCGCAAGAAGCTGGTCAAGCGCCTCAAGCTGATCGAGGCGTTCGCCGAAAGCGGCGCGCGTCCCGAATGGATGATCCTCGACGTCGTGCCGGTGATCCCGCCCGAGCTGCGGCCGCTGGTGCCGCTCGATGGCGGCCGGTTCGCGACGTCGGACCTGAATGACCTCTACCGCCGGGTGATCAACCGCAACAACCGGCTGAAGCGGCTGATCGAGCTCCGTGCGCCCGACATCATCGTGCGCAACGAGAAGCGCATGCTGCAGGAAAGCGTCGACGCGTTGTTCGACAACGGCCGTCGCGGCCGCGCCATCACGGGCGCGAACAAGCGGCCGCTGAAGTCGCTGTCCGACATGCTCAAGGGCAAGCAGGGCCGCTTCCGGCAGAACCTGCTCGGCAAGCGAGTGGACTACTCGGGTCGTTCGGTGATCGTCGTCGGTCCCGAACTCAAGCTGCACCAGTGCGGCCTGCCGAAGAAGATGGCGCTCGAGCTGTTCAAGCCGTTCATCTACAGCAAGCTCGAGAAATACGGCCACGCCACGACCATCAAGGCCGCCAAGCGGATGGTGGAAAAGGAGCGTCCCGAGGTGTGGGACATCCTCGAGGAGGTGATCCGCGAGCATCCGGTGATGCTGAACCGGGCGCCGACGCTGCACCGTCTCGGCATCCAGGCCTTCGAGCCCGTGCTGATCGAGGGCAAGGCGATCCAGCTGCATCCGCTGGTGTGCACCGCGTTCAACGCCGATTTCGACGGCGACCAGATGGCGGTGCACGTGCCGCTGTCGCTCGAGGCGCAGCTCGAGGCGCGCGTGCTGATGATGAGCACGAACAACATCCTAAGCCCGGCGAACGGCAAGCCGATCATCGTGCCGAGCCAGGACATCGTGCTCGGCCTTTATTACCTGAGCCTCGAGACGGCCGAGTTCCGCGCGACGCCCGACCGCAACGAGGTCGACGCCGACGGCCGCGTGCTCCGCGACGGACCGCCGGCGTTCGGCTCGATCGGCGAGATCGAGAGCGCGCTGCAGAGCCGCGCGGTCAAGCTGCACGACAAGATCCGTGCGCGCTTCGAGATCATCGACGCCGACGGGCAGCGCAAGCGCGAAACCTTCGTCACGACACCCGGCCGCATGCTGATCGCGCAGATCCTGCCGAAGCACGCCGCGGTGCCGTTCGCGCTGATCAACAAGCAGCTGACGAAGAAGAACGTCTCCGACGTGATCGACGCCGTCTATCGCCATTGCGGCCAGAAGGAGTGCGTGATCTTCGCCGACCGCCTGATGGGGCTCGGCTTCGGCCAGGCCGCGAAGGCCGGCCTGTCGTTCGGCAAGGACGACCTGATCATCCCCGACGACAAGGCGGTGCTGGTCGAGCGGACGCAGGGCGAGGTCAAGGAGTTCGAGCAGCAGTATCAGGACGGCCTGATCACCGCCGGCGAGCGCTATAACAAGGTCGTCGACGCCTGGTCGCGCTGCACCGACGAGGTGCAGGCCGCGATGATGAAGGAGATCTCGACCCAGAAGCCGGGCAAGCCGACGAACGCGGTCTGGATGATGAGCCATTCCGGCGCGCGCGGCAGCCCGGCGCAGATGAAGCAGCTGGCCGGCATGCGCGGCCTGATGGCCAAGCCGTCGGGCGAGATCATCGAGCAGCCGATCATCGCGAACTTCAAGGAAGGCCTGTCGGTGCTCGACTACTTCACGTCGACCCACGGCGCCCGGAAGGGTCTCGCCGACACGGCGCTGAAGACGGCGAACTCGGGTTACCTGACGCGCCGCCTGGTCGACGTCGCGCAGGACTGCATCATCGTCGAGAACGATTGCGGCACCGAGCGCGGCCTGACCGTGCGCGCGGTGATGGACGGTGGCGAGGTGGTGGCGTCGCTGTCCGAGCGGATCCTCGGCCGCACGCTCGCGGCCGACGTCGCCGACCCGGTGACCGGCGAGATGCTGCTGCCGCGCAACACGCTGGTGGGCGAGGCGGAAGCCGAGACCGTCGAGCGCGCGGGCGTGGAAAGCATGCTGATCCGCTCGGTGCTGACCTGCGACAGCCGCGTCGGCGTCTGCGGCCATTGCTACGGCCGCGATCTGGCGCGCGGCACGCCGGTCAATATCGGCGAGGCGGTCGGCGTGATCGCCGCGCAGTCGATCGGCGAGCCGGGCACGCAGCTGACCATGCGCACCTTTCACATCGGCGGCGCCGCGCAGCGCGGCGCCGAGCAGTCGAGCGTGGAAGCCTCGCACGACGGCACGGTGTCGATCCGCAACCGCGCGATCGTCACCAACAGCGGCGGCGTGCCGGTGGTGATGTCGCGCAACTGCGAGATCGTGCTGATCGACGACAAGAAGACCGAGCGGGCCCGCTTCCGCGTGCCCTACGGCGCGCGGCTGCTGACCGACGAGGGCGCGCAGGTCGCGCGCGGCCAGAAGATGGCCGAGTGGGACCCCTACACGCTGCCGATCATCACCGAGCGCGCGGGCACGGTGGAGTATCTCGACCTGATCGACAGCATCACGCTGGTCGAGCGGGTCGACGAGGTCACCGGCCTGTCGTCGAAGGTGGTGGTCGACTACAAGCAGGCGGCCAAGGGCGTCGACCTGCGTCCGCGGCTGCAGCTGAAGGACGAGCGCGGCGAGGTGGTCAAGCTGCCGACCGGCGGCGACGCGCGCTACTTCCTGACCGTCGACAGCATCCTTTCGGTCGAGAACGGCGCGACCGTGCACGCGGGCGACGTGCTCGCGCGGCTGCCGCGCGAGGGTTCGAAGACGCGCGACATCACGGGCGGTCTGCCGCGCGTCGCCGAGCTGTTCGAGGCAAGGCGTCCGAAGGACCACGCGATCATCGCCGAAACCGACGGGCGGGTGGAGTTCGGCAAGGACTACAAGGCCAAGCGCCGGATCATCGTCAAGAACGACGAGACCAGCGAGGAAACCGAGTACCTGATCCCGAAGGGCAAGCACGTCTCGGTCCAGGAGGGCGACTTCGTCCGCCGCGGCGACCCGCTGGTCGACGGTCCGCGCGTGCCGCACGACATCCTGAAGGTCCTCGGCGTGGAAGCGCTGTCGGACTACCTCGTCAACGAGATCCAGGACGTCTACCGGCTGCAGGGCGTGAAGATCAACGACAAGCACATCGAGGTCATCGTCCGGCAGATGCTGCAGAAGGTGGAGGTGCTCGAGCCGGGCGACACCACCTATCTCGTCGGCGAGACGGTCGACCGCATCGAGTTCGAGGGGGAGAACGCCAAGCGCGTCGGCGAGAACGAGCGGCCGGCGGTCGCGATGCCGGTGCTGCAGGGCATCACCAAGGCGAGCCTGCAGACGCATTCGTTCATCTCGGCCGCGTCGTTCCAGGAGACCACGCGCGTGCTGACCGAGGCGGCGACCGCCGGCAAGGTCGACACGCTGAACGGGCTCAAGGAGAACGTCATCGTCGGACGGCTGATCCCGGCGGGCACGGGATCGGTGATGAACCGGCTGAAGCAGGTCGCGGCCGGACGCGACAAGCAGAAGGGGCTGCCGCGCGAGACGGCCTCGCTGCCGTCCTGGGCGGCGGAGTAGCACCACCGCCTTCGCGGCGGACCTCGTGCACGCCGGCGCCTGCGGGCGCCGGCGCGGATCGGAAAGGCCGGTGCCCTCGCACCGGCCTTTTCCTTGTGGGCCGCCGGCATTCGCTTGACAGGCGGACCCCCGCCCCGTAGGAAACCGCCCTCGGTCGACCCACGCCTCGCGCGAGGTCCGGCCGTCGCATGCAGCACCTGCACGGGTGGCGCCGCTCCCTTTGGGACAGCTCAGGCCGCCTGTGATGTGAAACGCAACCGCGCTCGTGGGCGATCGCCTGCCCGGCGTGGTTACCTGCCGTGGGACGGGGTCGGATGGCGCGCCTGGACGATGGGCGATCGAAGACAGGGACCGCGTGAGGGCTTATGCCGACCATCAACCAGCTGATCGCCAAGGGGCGCGAGCCCGCCGCCAAGCGGAACAAGGTGCCGGCGCTGCAGGGCTGCCCGCAGAAGCGCGGCGTCTGCACCCGCGTCTACACGGTGACGCCGAAGAAGCCGAACTCCGCGCTCCGCAAGGTCGCGAAGGTGCGGCTCACGAACGGCTACGAGGTCGTCTCGTACATCCCCGGCGAAGGGCACAATCTGCAGGAGCACTCGGTGGTGCTCATCCGCGGCGGCCGCGTGAAGGATCTGCCGGGCGTCCGCTACCACATCCTCCGCGGCGTGCTCGACACCCAGGGCATCGCCAAGCGCCGTCAGCGCCGTTCGCTCTACGGCGCGAAGCGGCCGAAGTAAGGGACGACCGACGATGAGCCGCCGCCACCGCGCCGACAAGCGCGAGATCCTGCCGGACCCGAAGTTCGGCGACCAGGTGATCACGCGTTTCATGAACGCGCTGATGTACGACGGGAAGAAGTCCGCCGCCGAGGGTATCGTCTACGGCGCGCTCGACACGCTGCGACGCCGCGCCGGCGGGTCGGCCGATCCGGTGCGCCTGTTCCACGAGGCGCTGGAGAACGTCAAACCCGCGGTCGAGGTGCGGTCTCGCCGCGTCGGCGGCGCGACCTACCAGGTGCCGGTCGAGGTCCGGACGGAGCGCCGCCAGGCGCTGGCGATCCGCTGGCTGATCGACGCGTCGCGCAAGCGCGGCGAGCACACGATGGAGGACCGGCTGTCGAACGAGCTGAACGACGCGATCAACAACCGAGGCGCGGCGGTCAAGAAGCGCGAGGACACCCATCGGATGGCGGAGGCGAACAAGGCCTTCAGCCATTATCGCTGGTAAGCAAGCCCACAGGTTCAACCGAGGCCCGGCCGAAGCCCGTGCCGGTAGCGGAGAAGTTTGATGGCTAAGGCGAAATTCGAGCGGAATAAGCCGCACTGCAACATCGGCACGATCGGCCATGTCGATCACGGCAAGACGTCGTTGACGGCCGCGATCACCAAGACGCTGGCCAAGTCCGGCGGCGCAGTCTTCACCGCCTATGACCAGATCGACAAGGCGCCGGAAGAGCGTGCCCGCGGCATCACGATCTCCACCGCCCATGTCGAGTACGAGACCGCGAACCGCCACTACGCGCATGTCGACTGCCCCGGCCACGCCGACTACGTGAAGAACATGATCACCGGCGCCGCGCAGATGGATGGCGCGATCCTGGTCGTGTCCGCGGCCGACGGTCCGATGCCGCAGACCCGCGAGCACATCCTGCTCGCCCGCCAGGTCGGCGTGCCCGCGCTGGTCGTGTTCCTCAACAAGGTCGACATGGTCGACGATCCCGAGCTGCTCGAGCTCGTCGAGATGGAGGTGCGCGAGCTCCTCTCGTCCTACCAGTTCCCGGGCGACGACATCCCGATCGTGAAGGGCTCGGCGCTCTGCACGCTCGAGGAAAAGCAGCCGGAGCTCGGCGAGCAGGCGGTGCTCGAGCTGATGAAGGCGGTCGACGACTACATCCCGCAGCCGGAGCGCCCGATCGACCGGCCGTTCCTGATGCCGATCGAGGACGTGTTCTCGATCTCGGGCCGCGGCACCGTGGTGACCGGCCGCGTCGAGCGCGGCATCGTCAATGTCGGCGACGAGGTCGAGATCGTCGGCATCAAGGCGACCGTGAAGACGACCGTCACCGGCGTCGAGATGTTCCGCAAGCTGCTCGACCGCGGCGAGGCGGGCGACAACATCGGCGCGCTGCTGCGCGGCACCAAGCGCGAGGATGTCGAGCGCGGCCAGGTGCTGTCGAAGCCCGGTTCGATCACCCCGCACACCAAGTTCAAGGCCGAGGCGTATATCCTGACGAAGGAGGAGGGCGGCCGCCACACGCCGTTCTTCACCAACTACCGGCCGCAGTTCTATTTCCGGACGACCGACGTCACCGGTGTCGTGCAGCTTCCCGAGGGCACCGAGATGGTGATGCCGGGCGACAACATCTCGCTCGACGTCGAGCTGATCGCGCCGATCGCCATGGACGAGGGTCTGCGTTTCGCGATCCGCGAGGGTGGCCGCACGGTCGGTGCCGGCGTGGTGGCGACGATCACGGCCTGAACCCGGGCCGAGCGTCAGATCCGGACCCGCGTACCCGAATTGGATGAGTTGAGATGGACAGCCAGAATATCCGCATTCGCCTCAAGGCGTACGATCACCGGGTGCTCGACAACAGCACCAAGGAGATCGTGAACACGGCGAAGCGGACGGGTGCGCGGGTGCGTGGTCCGATCCCGTTGCCGACGCATATCGAGCGTTTCACGGTCAACCGCTCGCCGCACGTCGACAAGAAGAGCCGCGAGCAGTTCGAGATGCGCACGCATCGCCGGCTGCTCGACATCGTCGAGCCGACGCCGCAGACCGTGGACGCGCTGATGAAGCTCGACCTCGCGGCCGGCGTCGACGTCGAGATCAAGATCTGAGCGAGAGGGCCGACGGGAACACGACGATGCGAACCGGTCTGATCGCCAAGAAGCTGGGCATGACCCGGCTGTTCAAGGAAGACGGCACCCACGTGCCGGTCACCGTGCTGCAGCTCGACGCGCTGCAGGTGGTCGACACCCGCACGATCGAGCGCGACGGCTACACCGCCGTCCAGCTCGGCGCCGGGCGCGCCAAGGTGAAGAACGTGACCAAGCCGAACCGCGGCCATTTCGCCCGCGTGAAGGTGGAGCCGAAGCGGAAGCTCGTCGAGTTCCGGGTGTCGGAGGACGCGCTGCTCGAGCCGGGTGCGACGCTGTCGGCGACGCATTTCCTGCCGGGCCAGAAAATCGACGTGACCGCCACGAGCAAGGGCAAGGGGTTCGCGGGCGCGATGAAGCGCTGGAACTTCAGCGGTCTCGAGGCCTCGCACGGCGTTTCGGTCAGCCACCGTTCGCACGGCTCGACCGGCAATCGCCAGGATCCCGGCAAGACCTTCAAGAACAAGAAGATGGCGGGCCATCTCGGGCACGAGCGGGTCACCACGCTCAATCTGGAAGTGGCGGCGATCGACGAGGCGCGGAACCTCGTGCTGGTGCGCGGGGCGGTGCCGGGCGGCAAGGGAGAGACCGTGCTGGTGCGCGACGCGGTCAAGAAGCGCGCGCCGGAGGGTCTGCCGTTCCCGGCGGCGCTCCGCGACGTGGCGCCTGCCGACGGCGCGCCCGCCGACACTGCGCCCACCGACGACGCGTCGGCCTGAGGATCGGGACATGGAAGTCGAGATCAAGACGCTCGCCGGCGAGACCGCCGGTTCGATCGAGCTCCCCGAGGCGATCTTCGGGGTCGCGCCGCGCGCCGACATCATGTCGCGCGTGGTGCACTGGCAGCTCGCCAAGCGCCGCGCCGGCACCCACAAGGTGAAGGGCATGGGCGAGGTGTCCGGCACCACCAAGAAGCCGTATCGGCAGAAGGGCACCGGCAACGCGCGCCAGGGCTCGCTGCGGTCGCCGCAGTTCCGCACCGGCGGCGCGGTGCACGGCCCGGTGGTGCGCGACCACGGCTACGACCTGCCGAAGAAGGTCCGCCGCCTCGGGCTGATTTCGGCGCTGTCGCAGAAGGTGGCCGAGGGCAGGCTGGTGGTGATCGATGCCGCCGCCGGCACCGGCAAGACGCGCGATGTCGCCAGGACTGTGGCGGCGCTCGGCTGGCGTTCGGCGCTGATCGTCGACGGCGTGGTCGACGAGGCGTTCGGCCGCGCGGTGCGCAACATCCACAAGGTGGACGTGCTGCCGACGGTCGGCGCGAACGTCTACGACATCCTCAACCACGAGGTGCTGGCGATCACCCGCGCCGGCATCGAGGCCCTCAAGGAGCGGCTCGCATGACCAACGTGCTCGCCCTCCGCCAGGCGGCATCGCGGATGTCGCGGGAAGCGATGTTCGACGTGATCCGCGCGCCGGTGATCACCGAGAAGGCGACGACGATGTCGGAGCACGGCCAGTTCGTGTTCCGCGTGTCGCTCGAGGCGTCGAAGTTCGAGATCAAGCAGGCGATCGAGACGCTGTTCGGCGTCGAGGTGGTCGGCGTGAACACGCTGGTCCAGAAAGGCAAGACCAAGCGCTTCAAGGGCCGGCCGGGCCGCCGGTCGGACAGCAAGAAGGCGTATGTGAAGCTCGCGAAGGGTCAGACGATCGACCCGACGACGAAGCTCGCCTGATCGAGAGCGACGGATATGGCACTCAAGCATTTCAATCCGGTCACGGCGAGCCTGCGCGGCACGATCCTGATCGACCGCGACGAGTTGTGGAAGGGCAAGCCGGTCAAGGGCCTGACCGAGGGCAAGCCGCACACCGGCGGCCGCAACAACCACGGCCGCATCACCTCGCGGTTCCGGGGCGGCGGACACAAGCAGTCCTATCGCCTGGTCGACTTCAAGCGCCGCAAGTTCGACGTGCCGGCGGTGGTCGAGCGGCTCGAATACGATCCCAACCGGACCGCGTTCATCGCGCTGATCAAGTATCAGGACGGCGAACTCGCCTACATTCTCGCGCCGCAGCGGATCCGCGCGGGCGACACGGTGGTGGCGGGCAAGCGCGCCGACATTAAGCCGGGCAACGCGATGCCGCTGACGGCGATGCCGGTCGGCACGATCGTGCACAACGTCGAGTTGAAGGAAGGCGCGGGCGGCAAGCTTGCGCGCGCGGCCGGCACCTACGCGCAGCTGGTCGGGAAGGACAGCGGCTACGCGCAGATCAAGCTGCAGTCGGGCGAGCTCCGGCTGGTGCGCGGCGAGTGCATGGCGACCGTCGGCGCGGTGTCGAACCCCGACAACATGAACCAGGAAATGGGCAAGGCGGGACGCTCCCGCTGGCTCGGCCGGCGCCCGCACAACCGCGGCGTGGTGATGAACCCGGTCGACCATCCGCATGGCGGCGGCGAAGGCCGCACCTCGGGCGGTCGCCATCCGGTGACGCCTTGGGGCATTCCCACCAAGGGATACAAGACGCGGGTCAACAAGCGGACGGATCGCCTGATCATCCGTCGCGCGAAGACCGGCAAGTAAGCGAGGGGTCGGAGAGATGGCACGTTCCGTCTGGAAGGGCCCGTTCGTGGACGGGTTTCTGCTGAAGAAGGCCGACGCGTCGCGCGCGTCGGGCCGCAACGAGATCATCAAGATCTGGTCGCGACGCTCGACGATCCTGCCGCAGTTCGTCGGCCTCACCTTCGGCGTCTACAACGGGCACAAATTCCTGCCCGTGCAGGTCAACGAGAACATGGTGGGGCACAAGTTCGGCGAGTTCTCGCCGACGCGGACCTTCACCGGGCATTCGGCCGACAAGAAGGCCAAGCGGGGCTGAGATGAGCAAGCCGAAGCATCCGCGCAACCTGGCCGACCACGAGGCGCAGGCCGTGCTCAGCAACCTGCGGGTGAGCCCGCGCAAGCTGAACCTGGTCGCCGACACGATCCGGAACGTGCCGGCGGGTCAGGCGGTCGCGCGGCTCACGTTCAGCAAGCGGCGCATCGCGCATGCGGTGCGCAAGGCGCTCGAGAGCGCGATCGCCAACGCCGAGAACAACCACCAGCTCGACGTCGATCAGCTCGTGGTCACGCGTGCCGAGGTCGGCAAGTCGATGGTGATGCGGCGCTTCCACGCGCGCGGCCGCGGCCGTTCGGCGCGCATCGAGAAATGGTTCAGCCACCTCAAGATCGTGGTGGCCGAGCGCGCCGAGGCGGACACCGCCGGGCGCGAGAACGGAGCGGGCTGAGATGGGTCACAAGGTCAATCCGATCGGCTTCCGGGTCGGCATCAACCGCACCTGGGACAGCCGCTGGTACGCGGGCGCGGACTACTCGAAGCTGCTGCTCGAGGATCTGAAGCTGCGCACCTATCTCCGGCGCAAGCTGTCGGGTGCCGGCGTGTCGCGGGTGGTGATCGAGCGTCCGGCGAAGAAGCCGCGCGTGACGATCTATGCCGCCCGTCCCGGCGTGGTGATCGGCAAGAAGGGCCAGGACATCGAGGTGCTGCGCCGTGAGCTCGCCAAGATGGCGAAGGCCGAGGTGTCGCTGAACATCGTCGAGATCCGCAAGCCCGAGATCGACGCGCAGCTGGTGGCCGAGAACATCGCCCAGCAGCTCGAGCGCCGCGTCGCCTTCCGGCGCGCGATGAAGCGTTCGATCCAGTCGGCGATGCGGCTCGGCGCGCAGGGGATCCGGATCACCTGCTCGGGCCGTCTCGGCGGCGCCGAGATCGCGCGCACCGAGTTCTACCGCGAGGGGCGGGTGCCGTTGCACACGCTGCGCGCGGATCTCGATTTCGGCATGGCGACGGCCAAGACGACCTACGGCACGTGCGGCGTGAAGGTGTGGATCTTCAAGGGCGAGATCCTGGCGCACGACCCGCTGTCGCAGGACCGTCGCGCGGCCGAGCAGGCGCCGCAGCGCTGACCGGCCGGAACTAGGAACCAAAGACGATGATGTCTCCGAAGCGGACGAAGTACCGCAAGGCCCACAAGGGCCGCATCCACGGCCTCGCCAAGGGCGGCACGGCGCTGAATTTCGGTGCGTTCGGGCTCAAGGCGCTCGAGCCCGAGCGGGTGACCGCGCGGCAGATCGAGGCGTCGCGGCGCGCGATCACGCGCGCGATGAAGCGCGCGGGCCGGGTCTGGATCAGGATCTTCCCCGACGTGCCGGTGTCGACCAAGCCGGCCGAGGTCCGCATGGGCTCCGGCAAGGGTTCGCCCGAGTTCTGGGTCGCGCGCGTCAAGCCCGGCCGCATCATGTTCGAGATCGACGGCGTGCCGGCCGAGGTCGCGCGGGAAGCGCTGACGCTGGGAGCGGCGAAGCTGCCGATCCGTACGAAGTTCATCACCCGGATCGGGGAGGGCTGAGCGATGCCCGGCAAGAACACTGCCGTCGAGCTCCGGCACCGGACGCCCGACGAACTCAGCACGCTGCTGGTCGACCTCAAGCGCGAGCAGTTCAACCTGCGGTTCCAGCGGGCGACCGGTCAGCAGGAGGGCACGGCGCGGGTGCGTACGGTCCGCCGCGAGATCGCGCGGGTCAAGACGCTGCAGCATCAGGCTGCCCACACCACCACCAAGACGTCCTGAGAGGAGGGTACGATGCCGAAGCGCGTGCTCACGGGGCGGGTCACCAGCGACAAGATGGACAAGACCGTGACGGTCTCGGTCGAACGTCGCATCATGCATCCGCTCTATAAGAAGTTCATCCGGCGCTCGAAGAAGTACGCGGCGCACGACGAGCAGAACGTTTGCCGCGTCGGCGATACCGTGCGGATCGAGGAATGTCCGCCGATCAGCAAGCGGAAGACATGGACGGTGGTCACGCGCAACGGGGAGCCGTTCGGCGGCCTCGTCGGTGCCGACGACGTCCACGCGTCTTCTCCCGCGGCGTAAGGAAGGCGGCGAAGAATGATCCATCCCGAGACCAATCTGGACGTCGCCGACAATTCCGGCGCGCGTCGGGTGCAGTGCATCAAGGTGCTGGGCGGCTCCAAGCGGAAGACCGCCTCGGTCGGCGACGTGATCGTGGTTTCCGTCAAGGAGGCGATCCCGCGCGGCAAGGTGAAGAAGGGCGACGTGCACCAGGCGGTGATCGTTCGGACGGCGTTTGCCGTGCGGCGTCCGGACGGCAGCGCGATCCGCTTCGATCGCAACGCCGCGGTGCTGATCAACAAGCAGTCCGAGCCGATCGGCACCCGCATCTTCGGCCCGGTCGTGCGCGAACTCCGGGCGCGGAAGTTCATGAAGATCATCTCGCTCGCGCCGGAGGTGCTGTGATGGCCGCGCGGATCAAGAAGGGCGACCAGGTCGTCGTGATCACCGGCGCCCAGAAGGGCACGCGCGGCGAGGTCCTGCAGGTGTTCCCGACCGAGGAGCGCGCGGTCGTGCGCGGGGTGCGGATGGTCAAGCGGCACACCAAGGCGCAGCGCATGGGCGAGCAGGGCGGGATCGTGCAGAAGGAAAGCCCGATCCACCTGTCGAACCTGAAGCTCGTCGACCCCAAGAGCGGCAATCCGACGAAGGTCGGTTTCCGCGTGCTCGACAACGGCACCAAGGCGCGCGTCGCCAAGGCGACCGGCGAGCTGATCGAAGGCTGAGATCATGTCGGACAACACGGACGTCACGGACACCGGGAACATCGGCGCACGAGCGCCGCGCACCCGCATGGCGCAGCGCTACCTCGACGAGATCCGTCCGGCGCTGATGCGCGACTTCGACTACAAGAACGTCATGCAGGCGCCGCGTCTCGAGAAGATCGTGATCAACATGGGTGTCGGCGAGGCGGCGGGCGACCAGAAGAAGCTCGACGCGGCGGTGGCCGACCTCGCGCTGATCGCCGGCCAGAAGCCGGTCAAGACGGTGGCGAAGAAGGCGATCGCCGGGTTCAAGATCCGCGAAGGCCTGCCGATCGGCTGCAAGGTGACGCTGCGTCAGGCGCGGATGTTCGAGTTCCTCGACCGCCTGGTGA
This sequence comes from Acetobacteraceae bacterium, assembly GCA_965199345.1. Classification (GTDB taxonomy): domain Bacteria; phylum Pseudomonadota; class Alphaproteobacteria; order Acetobacterales; family Acetobacteraceae; genus CAXTPV01. Next base: position 2,451,333 of record CBDARA010000002.1, on the reverse strand, counting down.
CGATCGCGATGCCGCGCGTGCGCGACTTCCGCGGCTTGCCGGCGAACAAGGGGTTCGACGGTCGCGGCAATTTTGCGATGGGTCTCAAGGAGCAGATCGTGTTCCCCGAGATCAACTACGACAAGGTCGAGAGCGTGCGCGGGATGGACATCATCTTCGTCACCTCGGCCCGGTCGGATGCGGAAGCGAAGGCCTTGCTGAAGGCGTTCGACCTGCCGTTCCAGTCGTAATCAGTTTGGAAAACCGCGGGCCAGGGCCCGCAGGTTCCGGAGGACGGAGCAGACCATGGCCAAGACATCGCAGGTCAACCGCAACAAGAAGCGGGAATACATGGCCAAGCGCGATCGCGCGAAGCGGACGGCGCTGAAGACGGTCGTGCAGAACCGCGAGGCGACCGTCGAGGAGCGCTTCGAGGCGTCGGTGCGGCTCGCCGAGCTGCCGCGGAACGGCAGCCGGGTGCGGGTGCGGCTGCGCTGCGCGCTGACCGGGCGGTCGCGCGCGAACTACCGCAAGTTCCAGCTCTGCCGGATCGCGCTCCGTGATCTCGCGAGCGCCGGGCAGATCCCCGGCATGACCAAAGCGAGCTGGTGAGGTCGCACCATGTCGATGTCTGATCCGCTGGGCGACATGCTCACCCGCATCCGGAACGCGCAGAGAAGCCGTCACACGGCCTGCGTCGCGCCGGCGTCGAAACTGCGCGCGAACGTGCTCGAGGCGCTCAAGCGCGAGGGCTACATCCGCGGCTTCAGCAGCGAGGAGCTTCGGCCCGGCGTGGCACAGCTCCGGATCGAGCTGAAATACACCGAGGGCGAGCCGGTCATCAAAGAGATCCAGAGGGTCTCCAAGCCGGGCCGTCGCGTCTACTCCAAGATCAAGGAACTGCCGCGCGTCTACGCCGGTCTCGGGGTGTCGATCCTGTCGACGCCGCGCGGAGTTCTGAGCGATGCAGAAGCACGCGCCGCCAATGTCGGCGGCGAAGTGCTCTGCCGCGTGTTCTGAGGCCAGAGCCATGTCACGTGTCGGAAAATACCCGGTTCCCATCCCGTCCGGCGTCGAGGTCGCGGTGGCCAACGGCGTGCTGACGGCGACCGGCAAGCTCGGATCGCTGCGCGTGCCGCTGTCGGACGCGGTCGAGACGATTGTCGCGGACGGCAAGGTCACGGTGGTGCCGCGCTCGAAGGAGCGGCGGTCGCAGATGATGTGGGGAACCACCCGCGCGCTGGTGGCGAGTTCGGTCAAGGGCGTGTCCGAGGGCTACTCGAAGACGCTCGAGATCACCGGCACCGGTTACCGCGCCGCCGTCAACGGCCGGAACCTCGAGCTCAACCTCGGCTTCTCGCATCCGGTGGTCTACCCGATCCCGGACGGCATCACGATCACCGCGCCGCGGCCGACCTCGGTCACCGTCGCGGGCGCGGACAAGCAGCAGGTCGGTCAGGTGGCGCTCGACATCCGCCGCTACCGCCAGCCGGAGCCCTACAAGGGCAAGGGGATCCGCTACGACAACGAGCAGATCCGGCGCAAGGAAGGCAAGAAGAAGTAATGAGCGCGCAGCAGGATCTTCGCGAACGGCGGCGGGTCAGACTCCGCTTCCAGCTTCGTCGCAAGGCGGCCGGCCGGCCGAGGCTGTCGGTCTTCCGCTCGGGCAAGAACATCTATGCCCAGGTGATCGACGACGCGGCCGGGCGCACGCTCGCCGCGGCGTCGTCGCTCGACGCCGGCCTGAAGGCCGATCTCCGCACGGGGGCCGATCGCGGCGCCGCGGCGGCGGTGGGCAAGCTGGTCGCCGAGCGCGCCAAGGCGGCGGGCGTGACGACGGTGGTGTTCGACCGCGGTTCCTATCTGTATCACGGCCGCGTCAAGGCGCTGGCCGAGGCCGCCCGCGAGGGCGGTCTCGAATTCTGAAGGGCAAGACGATGGCACGCGAGCCGAGGGACGGCGGCGGCAGGCGCGATCGCGAGCGCGACCGCGACGGCGACGAGCTGATCGACAAGCTGGTCACGATCAACCGCGTCTCGAAAGTGGTGAAGGGCGGACGGCGCTTCGCATTCGCCGCGCTCGTGGTGGTGGGTGACCAGAAGGGCCGCGTCGGCTACGGCGCCGGCAAGGCGCGCGAGGTGCCCGAGGCGATCCGCAAGGCGACCGAGCGTGCCAAGCGCGGCATGATCCGCGTGCCGATGCGCGAGGGCCGCACTTTGCACCACGACGTGAACGGCCATTACGGCGCCGGCAAGGTCGTACTGCGGTCGGCGGAAGCCGGCACCGGCATCATCGCCGGCGGTCCGATGCGCGCCGTGTTCGAGACGCTCGGCATCGCCGACGTGGTCGCCAAATCGCTCGGCAGCCGCAACCCGCACAACATGGTCAAGGCGACGTTCGCCGCCCTCGAGCGCTGCGGCAGCCCGCGCTCGGTCGCGAGCCGGCGTGGCAAGAAGGTGTCCGACATCATGGGCAAGCGCGAGGGCGCTCCGGCGGAGGCGACGGCCGATGTCTGAGACGGCAGCGAAGCCCGTGGCGCCGGGCGGCACGGTCACGGTGACCCAGACCGGCTCGCCGATCGGGCGCGAGCGCTCGCAGCGCGAGACCCTGATCGGGCTCGGGCTCAACAAGATGCATCGGACCCGCACGCTCACCGACTCGCCGTCGGTGCGCGGCATGATCCGCAAGGTGGCCCACCTCGTGCGGGTGGAGGACTGAGATGAACCTGAACCAGTTGCGCGACAACCCGGGTTCGCGGCTCAAGTCGAAGCGGCTCGGACGCGGCATCGGCTCGGGCAAGGGCAAGACGTCGGGCAAGGGCGTGAAAGGCCAGAAGGCGCGCGAGGGCGTGTCGCTGAACGGCTTCGAGGGCGGCCAGCTGCCGATCTATCGCCGGATGCCCAAGCGCGGCTTCAAGAACATCTTCCGCAAGGTCTACGCGCCGATCAATCTCGACACGATCGGCGAGGCGATCGAGGCGGGCCGGCTCGCGTCGGACGGCGAGATCACCGAGGCGACGCTGCGCGACGCCGGCCTGGTCACCGCGACCAAGGTCGACGGCGTGCGGCTGCTGTCGCGCGGCACGATCGAGCGGCCGATCCGGATCACGGTGTCGGGCGCGTCGGCCAAGGCGATCGAGGCGGTGCGCGCGGCCGGCGGCGAGGTGACCACGACGGTCGCGAAGAAGACCGCGCAGGCCGACGCCGCGGCCTGATCGCCTTCCGGCGAGACGCGGCCGCACGCCATCCGCTTGCAGCGGCGAGGCGGAGCAAGCATCATCTGAGCACGCGGGCGGCGCGCCCGGACGCGGTTCTCGGGCCGGTCCGGGGCGCCGCGTCTTCGTAAGGGGCCGCGTCTTCGTCAAGGAAGGAACGGGCGCATGGCCACCGCGGCCGAGCAGCTGGCAGGCAGCATCAATCTCCAGACCTTCTCGAAGGCGACAGAGCTCAAGAAGCGCCTCTGGTTCACCCTCGGCGCGCTGATCGTCTATCGCGTCGGCACCTACATCCCGGTGCCGGGCGTCGATGCCGCCGTGATGGGCCAGCTGCTCGCGCAGCACGGTTCCGGCATCCTCGGCATGTTCGACATGTTCACCGGCGGCGCGCTGGGGCGCATGACCGTGTTCGCGCTGAACATCATGCCGTACATCTCGGCGTCGATCATCGTGCAGCTGATGACCTCGGCGATCCCGACGCTCGAGACGCTCAAGAAGGAAGGCGAGCAGGGGCGGAAGAAGCTCAATCAGTATACCCGCTACCTCACGGTGCTGATCGCGCTGTTCCAGGCCTACGGGATCGCGGTCGGGCTCGAAAGCATGCACGGCGCGTCGGGGCCGGCGGTGATCGCGCCCGGTCCGTTCTTCATCTTCTCCTGCGTCGTGACGCTGGTCGGCGGCACGATGTTCCTGATGTGGCTCGGCGAGCAGATCACCGCGCGCGGCGTCGGCAACGGCATCTCGCTCATCATCTTCGCCGGCATCGTCGCGAACCTGCCGCACACCGTCGCGTCCATCCTCGAGCTCGGCTACACCGGCGGCCTGTCGCCGGTCGCGGTGATCGCCTTCTTCGTGCTGGCGCTGGCGGCGATCGCCTTCATCGTGTTCATGGAAACGGCACAGCGTCGCGTCGCGATCCAGCATCCGAAGCGGCAGGTCGGCAACCGCATGTATGGCGGCGACACCACCTACATGCCGCTCAAGGTGAACACGTCGGGCGTGATCCCGCCGATCTTCGCGAGCTCGATCCTGCTGATCCCGGCGACGATCATCGGCTTCTCGAGCCATCCCGGCGGCAGCGGCATCACCGGCTTCCTCGCGCAGGAGCTCGGCCAGGGCGAGCCGCTCTACCTCGCGCTCTATGCCGCGATGATCATCTTCTTCTCCTATTTCTACACCGCGGTCGCCTTCAATCCGGTCGAGACGGCCGACAACCTGAAGCGCTCGGGCGGCTTCATCCCGGGGCGACGACCCGGCGCGAACACGGCCGAGTTCTTCGATTACGTGCTGACGCGGCTGACCACGGTCGGCGCGCTCTACCTCGTGGTGATCTGCCTGCTGCCGCAGGTGCTGGTCGGCCGCTACAACCTGCCGTTCTATTTCGGCGGACAGAGCCTGATCATCATCGTGTCGGTGACGATGGACACGGTGACGCAGATCCAGAGCCACCTGCTCGCGCACCAGTACAAGGGCCTGATCCGCAAGCAGCGTCCGGCGAACGCGCAGCGCGGCGGACGGAGCCTCGTCGCGCGCGGACGGCCGGCGCGATGAACCTGATCCTGCTCGGCCCCCCCGGGGCCGGCAAGGGAACGCAGGCGAAACGGCTCGAGGACCTGCACGGGTTCCTGCAGATCTCGACCGGCGACATGTTGCGGGCCGAGGTGAAGGCGGCGTCGCCGATCGGTGTCCGCGCGCGGGCGCTGATGGAGGCGGGCGCGCTGGTGCCCGACGAGGTCATCATCGCGATGCTGAGCGAGCGCGTGGCGCAGCCCGACGCGCGCCGGGGCTTCATCCTCGACGGCTTCCCGCGCACGGTCGCGCAGGCGACCGCGCTCGACGCGATGCTCGAACGGCGCGGGCTCGCGCTCGACGCGGTGATCGAGCTCGCGGTCGACGAGGCGGCGCTGGTCGCGCGCATTTCCGGGCGGTTCGCCTGCGCGCAGTGCGGCGCGGGATACCACGACAGCTTCAAGCCGCCGCGCGTCGCCGGCACCTGCGACGTGTGCGGGTCGCACGATTTCGTCCGCCGCGCCGACGACAAGCCCGAGACGGTGCACGCGCGGCTGGAAGCCTACCGCGCCCAGACCGCGCCGATCCTGCCGCACTACGAGGCGCAGGGACGCCTCCATCGCGTCGACGGCATGGCCGACATCGCCGACGTCGCCGCCGCGATCGACGCCGGCCTGGCGCGACAAGACACTGGCGCGCTCACGCAGAGTTGAGCGGCGTTCGTTGACAGGTGGAGAGTCGCCGCTATAGTGCGCGGCCTTAGGCGGGGCGCCTCACGGCCTCCGCCCGTTTCCGTCGCATATCGCGATCACGCGTCCCTCGTGTCACGAGGCAGGCGCCTAGTCGCATTGAAGGGGCCGGTCGGTCCGGTCTTCGAGGAGAGCGTTTCGTGGCGCGTATTGCCGGCGTGAACATCCCGACCAACAAGCGGGTGGTGATCGGACTTCGTTACATCTACGGGATCGGGCCTTCGAAGGCCGACGCGATCTGCGCGCAGCTGAGCATCCCGGCCGAACGCCGCGTCAACCAGCTTTCCGACGACGAGGTGGCGCGTATCCGCGAGCTGATCGACCGCGAGTTCCAGGTCGAGGGCGATCTCCGTCGCGAGCTCGCGATGAACATCAAGCGGCTGATGGATCTCGGCTGCTACCGCGGCCTGCGGCATCGCCGCGGCCTGCCGGTGCGCGGTCAGCGCACCCACACCAACGCGCGCACGCGCAAGGGCAAGGCGGTCGCGATCGCCGGCAAGAAGAAGGTCACGCGCTGAGCGCGACCTTCGATCCGGCGTCGCCGATCCACCGAGCATAGGAAGAAAGCATCATGGCGAAGCCTGCGGCTTCCGGTACGCGCACCCGCAAGAAGGAGCGCAAGAACATCATCTCGGGCGTGGCGCACGTGCTGTCGACGTTCAACAACACGATGATCACCATCGCGGACGCGCAGGGCAACGCGATCGCCTGGTCGTCGGCCGGCAGCCAGGGCTTCAAGGGCAGCCGGAAGTCGACGCCGTACGCGGCGCAGGTCGCCGCCGAGGATGCCGGGCGCAAGGCGCGCGAGCACGGGATGGAGACGCTCGAGATCGAGGTGTCGGGTCCCGGCTCGGGTCGCGAAAGCGCGCTCCGCGCGCTGCAGGCCACCGGCTTCTCGATTACGGCGATCCGCGACATGACGCCGATCCCGCACAACGGATGCCGCCCGCGCAAGCGCCGCCGCGTCTGAGACCATCCCGTTTCGCGAGCGATTGGTGCGCGGGATCGCGCGCCGTCGCCTCGCGTAGAAGATAAGCCGTCGCTCGGCGTAGAAGATAAGAGGTGTCCCAAGTGGCGCTGCAGAGAAACTGGCAAAGCCTGATCAAACCGGAAAAGCTGGAGGTCGAGAGCGGCGCCGAGCCGAGCCGGATCGCGACGATCGTCGCCGAGCCGCTCGAGCGCGGCTTCGGCATGACGCTCGGCAACGCGATCCGGCGCATCCTGCTGTCCTCGCTGCAGGGTGCCGCGGTGATCGCGGTGCAGATCGACGGCGTGCTGCACGAGTTCAGCTCGATCCCCGGCGTCCGCGAGGACGTCACCGACATCGTGCTGAACATCAAGCAGCTCGCGCTCCGGATGCACGGCGACGGCCCGAAGCGGATGATGGTGCAGGCGACCGGCCCCGGCGAGGTCACCGCGCGACAGATCCAGGTCGGCCACGACGTCGAGGTGATGAATCCCGACCTCGTCATCTGCACGCTCGACGACGGCGTGAAGTTCGGCATGGAGCTGACCGCGCAGCTCGGCAAGGGCTACGTGCCGGCGGCGGCGAACCGCCCCGAGGACGCGCCGATCGGGCTGATCCCGGTGGACGCGATCTACTCGCCGGTGCGGCGGGTGTCCTACAAGGTCGAGCCGACCCGCGTCGGTCAGGTCACCGACTACGACAAGCTGCTGCTGACGATCGAGACGAACGGCGCGGTGACGCCGGAGGACTCCGTGGCGCTCGCCGCCCGCATCCTGCAGGACCAGCTGCAGCTCTTCATCAACTTCGACGAGCCGCGTCCGGCGCGGGCGGAGGAGCCGCAGGACGACCTGCCGTTCAACCGCAACCTGCTGCGCAAGGTCGACGAACTCGAATTGTCGGTCCGCAGTGCGAACTGCCTGAAGAACGACAACATCGTCTACATCGGCGACCTGGTTCAGAAGACGGAGCAGGAGATGCTGCGGACGCCGAACTTCGGACGCAAGTCGCTCAACGAGATCAAGGAAGTCCTGTCGTCGATGGGTCTCGCGCTCGGCATGAACGTCGCGACCTGGCCGCCGGAGAACATCGAGGAACTCGCCAAGCGTCTCGACGAGCCGTTCTGAGACACGGGGAACATCATCCATGCGCCATGGCGTTGCCGGCCGTAAGCTCGGCGTCACCTCGTCCCACCGCCTCGCCATGTTCAGGAACATGGCGGTGGCGCTGATCAAGCACGAGCAGATCACCACCACGCTGCCGAAGGCGAAGGAGCTGCGGCCCTACACCGAGAGGCTGATCACGCTCGGCAAGCGCGGCGGCCTGCACGCGCGGCGTCAGGCCTTCGCGCAGCTGCGCGACGACGCGATGGTCACCAAGCTCTTCAGCACGATCGCCGAGCGCTACAAGAGCCGGCCCGGCGGTTACACGCGCGTGCTGAAGGCCGGTGTGCGCTACGGCGACGCCGCCGACATGGCGGTGATCGAGCTCGTCGATCGCGACCCTTCGGCGAAGGGCCAGGACAGCGGCCCGGTCCAGGTGCACGCCGACAACGAGGCGAGCCCGAACGACTTCGACTGATCGGAACCGGGAACCGGAGGGTGAGCCTCCGGTCTCCTATTGCTGACGCACCAGGCGGTGCATGAACGCGAGCTTCTCTACGACGCGGTCGCCGATCACGAACGGGTAGAGATCGGCCAGACCCATGCTCCGGTTGAGGCTGTTGACCGCGAACACCAGCGGCAGCCAGGCTTCGATCACCGGCCGGATGTCCGGCTCCTCGTAGGGATCGATCCCGTTCCTCAGCGCCGGCAGGTCGGCGGCTGGACGGGTCACCAGCCCGAACGCGCAGGCGGTGTCGAGCGTGTCGACGATGTGGAGGTAGTGCGCCCAGGTTTCGGCGAAGTCCTCCCAAGGGTGCGTGGTCGCGTAGGCGGTGATGTAGCCATCCTGCCAGCCGGCCGGCGCGCCCTCGGCGTAGTGGCGCCGGAGTGCCGCCGCGTAGTCGGCCGTGTCGTCGCCGAACAGCGCCCGGCAGGCGTCGAGCCGGCCGCCGTCGCGCACCAGCCGGTCCCAGATCCAGTGTCCGACCTCGTGGCGGAAATGCCCGAGCAGCGTCCGGTAGGTTTCGTGCATCTCGTGGCGGCGTTCCTCGCGGACGGCGTCGTCGGCCTCGTTCGCCGCGATGGTGATCACGCCGTTGTCGTGGCCGGTCATCACCCGCTTGCCCGGGAGGTCGTCGAGGAAGTCGAACACGAGCCCTCCAGCGGGATCATCGACTCGGTTGGGCAGCGGGATGCCGAACCGGATCAGCGCGTAGAACAGGCGGTGCTTGGCGATCTCGAGCTTTCGCCAGCGTTCCAGCGCGAGCGGGTCGGCGATGTCGGGGATGGTGCGGTTGTGCCGGCAGGCGGCGCAGAACGGCGCGCCGCCATCCTCGACCAGCCAGTTGCAGGTCGCGTGGCGGACGTTCACGCACTGGCGGTAGCGCCGGTCGGGCGCGGCCGCGGCGCGCCACGCTTCGCCGTCGGGCGCCAGCGCTGACATTTCCGCGAGATCGGGCAGGAAGCCGAGCGTCGCGCCGCAGCGGCCGCAACGCGTGTTCTCGAAGAAGACCGTGTTGCCGCAGTCCTGGCAGCTGAACAGCTTCATGCCCGCGCGCCCCTTCGCCCCGCCGTCCCGGCCGGGTCGACGCGCGAAACGTCGGCATGTTCCCCCGTCCTCGCATCCGCGGGCCGAGGGGCGCGTTGAGTCCGCATCGGACAATCCTGTCCCGTCACGCGCGAGGAGAACCATCATGGTCGACGAGAACCGGGTCGAAGGCACGTTCCAGAACGTGACCGGCAAGGTGCAGGACGCGGCCGGCGGCCTGCTGGGCGATGGCGGCATGCAGGCGGAGGGCAAGTACAACCAGGCGAGCGGCAACGCGCAGGCCTATTACGGCGAGGCGCTCGACACCATCCGCGACGTCGCGGCCGACCGGCCGATCGTCTCGCTCGCCGCGGCCGCCGGTGTCGGTCTGCTGATCGGCCTGCTGCTCGGCCGCCTTTGATCAGCCCGATCCGGACGGAAGGATCTCCCGATGCTGAAACTGGCCATCTTCTTCCTGATCATCTCGATCGTCGCCGCGGTGTTCGGCTTCGGCGGCATCTCGGCCGCGGCTGCCGGGATCGCGAAGCTGCTCTTCGTGGTGTTCCTGGTGATCTTCATCGTGCTGCTGGTGCTCGGCCTGATGGCCGGCAAGACGGTCCTCTGAGGCGACGTCCCGCGGCCGGCCCCGGCCGGTCGCGGGACCGACGGCGCGGCATCAACCCGGCGCGGGGGTCCTGTCCGGGTCGATGAAGGCGGGCAGCAGCGGCTGGTTCCGCTGCAGCCCGTCTCGGCTCGGCAGGTGGCCGGTGTCCCAGCCGCCGCCGAGCGCCTCGACCAGTGCCACGCTCGCGACCAGGCGGTCTTCCTGGACGGTGAGCGCCGTCTGCTCGTCGCCGAGCGCGGTGGTTTCCGCGGTCACCACGGTCGTGTAGTCGACCGTGCCGGCCTGGTATTCGTTGAACGACACGGTCACCGATTTCCGGGCGGCATCGACGGCGAGGCGCTCGGCGTCGCCCTGGTCGGCGTAGATCCGGAGTGCCACGAGCTCGTCCTCGACGCCCTCGAACGCCGACAGCACGGTCTGCCGGTAATCGGCGACCGCGCCGTCATAGGCGGCCTCGGCCGCCCTGACCTCCGACGACCGCAGACCGCCCTCGAACAGGGTCTCGCTCGCGGCGGCGCCGAGCGACCAGAATTCGTTGGCGACCTGCACCAGCGTGCTGAGCTGCGAGCCCGACCAGCCGCCGCTGGCCGACAACGTGATGTCGGGATAGTAGGCCGCGATCGCGACGCCGATCGCCGCGTTGGCCTCGTCGATCGCCCGTTCCGACTGCGCGATGTCGGGACGGCGCTGCAGCAGCGTCGACGGCACGCCGGCCGGCACGAACGGGACATAGGCCTGCAGCGCGCCGGGCGCGATCGCGAGATCGGCGGGCGCGTGGCCGGTCAGCACCGCGATCGCGTGCTCGTACTGGGCGCGGGCGACGCCCACCTGCACCGCATCGGCCTGCGCCGTCCGGAGCTGGGTCAGCGCCTGGTAGTAGGTCGAGGGCGGCGTGGTGCCGAGACCGGCCTGGTATTGGTTCTGCACGACCTGCAGGTCGCGCGCGTAGGCGCGAACGGTCTGGTCGAGCAGCGTCTGCAGGCTGTCCGACGCCCGGAGCTCGAAGTAATCGGTCGCGAGACTGGCCTCGAGCGACAGGCGCGAGTTCGCGACCTCGGCGGCGCTCGCCTGCGCCGCGGCGACGTTCTCCTGCACCTGCCGCCGGATGCGGCCCCAGAGATCGAGATCCCAGCTCGCGGTGCCCTCCAGCGTGAGCGTGCTGGTGGCGCTCGCGCCGCTGCTGACGCCGGTCAGCGCGCCGGTCGACGCGGTCGAGCCGGCGGACGCCGTCGACGCCCCGGTGCTGCCGAGCGCGGTGTTGCCGAGCGCGGTGCTGCCGAGCGCGCTGGTCGCCGCGGTGCCCGTGCCGGTGGTGCCGGAGGCGAGGCTGTTGCCGGTCCCGACCACCACGCCCCTGCCGCCGCTTCCCGAGCGCTGCACCGAGGGCGTGAGGCCGAGCACGGGGTAGAGGCTCGACCGCGCCTCGTCGACCAGCGCGGTCGACTGGTCGTAGCTGGCGAGCGCCGCCCTGAGCGACTGGTTCGAGCGATCGAGCTCGTCCTCGAGCCCGTCGAGCACGGTGTCGTCGTAGATCGTCCACCACCTGCCCTTCGGCATGTCGGCGTTCGCGGGCGACGCGGTCTGCCAGCCGGGCAGCGGCCGGGCCTCCTTGAAGCGGGCAGGGATTTCCACGCGCGGCCGGTGGTAATCGGGCCCGACCATGCACCCGGCAAGGAAGGTGGTGGCCGCGAGCAGGACAAGCGGGCGGGGCGGTCGACGATGTCGTGCGGTCATGAGGTCTGCGGCGCGGCCGGTGCGGCGGATGGCGCCGAAGGCGACCCGCCGGGCGGCGGCGTCGCCTTCGGCGAGCGGCGGCGTCGGCGCGCGTTGAAGCGGTGGCGCATGCTGTCGAGCGCGAGATAGACCACCGGCGTCGTGTAGAGCGTCAGCGCCTGGCTGACGACCAGGCCGCCGACGATCGCGATGCCGAGCGGCTGGCGGAGGCTCGCGCCTTCTCCCGAGCCGAAGGCGAGCGGCAGCGCACCGAAGGCGGCCGCGAAGCTCGTCATCATGATCGGGCGGAAGCGCAGCAGGCAGGCGGTGCGGATCGCGTCGAACGGCGACAGGTCGTCGCGCCGCTCGGCGGTGATCGCGAAGTCGACCAGCAGGATCGCGTTCTTCTTGACGATGCCGATCAGCAGGATGATGCCGATCAGTCCGATGATGTCGAGCTGGTGGCCGCTCAGCAGCAATGCGAGCAGCGCGCCGAGACCCGCGGACGGCAGCGTCGACAGGATCGTGAGCGGGTGGATGTAGCTCTCGTAGAGGATCCCGAGCGTCACGTAGACGGCGGCCAGCGCCGCGAAGATCAGGATCGGCTCGTCGCTCACCGATTGCTGGAATTGCTGTGCCGTGCCGGCGAAGTCGCCGGTGATCTCGCTCGGAAGATGCAGCGTCAGCGCGGTGTCGCTGATCGCCGCGGCGGCCTGGCCGAGCGTTCCGCCGGGCGGCAGGTCGAACGAGATCGTCGTGGCGACGAACTCGCTCTCGTGATTGACCGACACGGCGGTGCTGCCGGGCACGAAGCCGGCGACGGCGGAGAGCGGCACCACGGCGGAGCTCGCGGTCGCGACCGACGACGAAGCCGAGGCGGCGGATGTGCCGTTGTTGCCGCTGGACGCGATCGAGTTGATCGAGGCGGCCTGTTCGGCCGCGCTGCCGGCCTCGCTCGCGCTCTGCGACGACGACGCCGACGAGTTCGCGGTCGACGACGCGCTCGCGGTCGCCGCCGCCGCGGTGCCGGTCGTGATGGTCGACGTGCTCGAGACGCCCGGCACCGTCACGGGCGCCGTGTTGACCCAGATCTGCCGCAGCGTCGACGGGTTCTGCCAGTAGCGCGGCGCCACCTCCATCACGACGTGATACTGCGCGAGCGGCGTGTAGATGGTCGAGACCAGGCGCTGCCCGAAGGCGTCGTAGAGCGTGTCGTCGACCGCCGCCGGCGTGAGATTGAGGCGCGCCGTGGTGTCGCGATCGATCGCGACGTCGAGCTCGCGGCCGTGGTCCTGCTGGTCGCTGTTGACGTCGACCAGCTCGTGACGCTTCTGCAGCGCCGCGACGAGGCGCGGCGTCCACGATTGCAGCAGTTCCGAATCGTCCGACTGCAGCACGTACTGATAGGCGCCGTTGGTCTGGTGGCCGCCGGCACGCACGTCGTCGGCGCCGTGCAGGAAGGCCTGCGCGCCGGGCACGCGCGCGAGCTTCGGACGCAGGCGTGCGAGCACCTGATCGATCGGCGAACGGTCCGCCAACGGTTTGAGCTGCGCGAACAGGAAGCCGCTGTTGGTGGAGCGGCCGCCGGTGAAGCCGACGATCCCCGCGATCGCGGGGTCGTGCCGGATGATGGTCTGGAACGCCAGCATCTTGCGCCGCATGTTCTGGAACGAGATCGACTGGTCGGCCTGCACCTGGCCCAGGATCAGGCCGGTGTCCTGGTCGGGAAAGAAGCCCTTCGGCACCACGCCGAACAGCCACACCGTGAGACCGATGGTGCCGAAGAAGCTCGCGATCAGCAGCCGCGGATGCCGGAGCGACCAGTCGAGCGACCGCTCGTAGCCGCGCAGCATCGCGTCGAGCGTCGCCTCGGCGATGCGGAAGACGATGTTGGGCCGCCCGTTCTCGTCCGCATGCGCGGGCGGCGACAGGAAGCGCGCGCACATCATCGGCGTCAGCGTCAGCGACAGGAACATCGAGATCACGATCGTGGTCGCGAGCGTGACCGCGAACTCGCGGAACAACCGGCCGACGATCCCCTGCATCAGCAGGATCGGCAGGAACACCGCGATCAGCGAGACGGTGATCGACAGCACGGTGAAGCCGACCTCGCGCGCGCCGAGCAGCGCCGCCGACAGGCGGCCGTGTCCCATCTCCATGTAGCGGGCGATGTTCTCGAGCACGACGATCGCGTCGTCGACCACGAAGCCGGTCGCGACCGTCAGCGCCATCAGCGAGAGATTGTCGAGCGAGTAGCCGAACAGGCTCATCGCCGCGAAGGTCGCGACGATCGATGCCGGCACCACCACCGCCGGGATGATGGTCGCGCGCACGCTGCGGAGGAACAGCAGGGTCACCAGCGTGACCAGCACGACGGCGATGATCAGCGTGCGCTGCGTATCGGCGAGCGAGGCGCGGATCGCGATCGACCGGTCGCCCGCGACCGTCAGCACCTCGTCGGCCGGCAGTTCGGCCCGGAAATACGGCAGCACCGCCCGCACCTGGTCGATCGTCTTCACGATGTTCGCGCCGGGCGTCGGGAACAGGATCATGATGACCGCCTGCTGGCCGTCGAACAGCCCGGCGTTCCGGAGATCCTCGGTGCCGTCGTAGATGTGCGCGACGTTGGCGAGCTTGACCGGCTCGCCCTTGATGTAGCCGATGATGAGCGGCTTGTAGTCGTCGGCGGTGTTGGCGATGTCGTTGGTGTAGAGCTGGTAGCGGGTGGTCGGCGTGTCGATCACGCCCTTCGGCGTGTCGGCGTTGGCCGACGACAGCGCGGCCCGCACCGTCTCGAGGCTGATGCCCTGCTGGAACAGCGGTTGCGGCGTGAGTTCGACGCGCACCGCCGGCAGCGCGCTGCCGCCGATCTCGGCGTAGCCGATGCCCTTGATCTGCGACAGGCGCTGGCTGATGACGTTCTGGGCGCTATCGTAGAGCTGCGCCGTGGTCTTGGTCTTCGACGTCAGCGCGAGCAGCATCACCGGCGAGCCGGCGGGGTTGAACTTGAAGTAGCTCGGGTTCGACCGCAGCGAGGTCGGCAGGTCGGCGCGTGCGGCCTGGATCGCCGCCTCGACGTCGCGCGCGGCGCCGTTGATGTTGCGGTCGAGACCGAACTGCATCGTGATGCGGGTCTGACCGAGCGTGCTCTGCGACGTGATCTCGGTGACGTCGGCGATCGCGCCGAGATGCCGCTCGAGCGGGGCGGCGACCGTGCTCGCGACCGTCGACGGGCTCGCGCCCGGATCCTGCGCCTGCACCTGGATGGTCGGGAAGTCGACGTTCGGCAGCGGCGCGATCGGCAGGCGGAGATAGGCGAAGATGCCGGCGACGACGCAGGCGACCGCGATCAGGGTGGTCGCGACCGGACGCGCGATGAAGGGCGCGCTGATGTTCATCGGCGGCCGATGACGGGTTCGGGTTCGGCGGTCGGACGGACGCTCATGCGGCGGCGGACGGGCTCAGGCGCGCGGGCGAACGGGCGCACCGACCGCGGCGCCGCCGCCACCGAGCCGGCGCGACAGGAAGACGCCGACGCGGTCGAAGGCGAGATAGATCACCGGTGTGGTGAAGATCGTCAGCAACTGGCTGACCGCGAGCCCGCCGACGATCGCGAGGCCGAGCGGACGCCGGAGCTCCGATCCCGTTCCCGTGCCGAGCATCAGCGGCACCGCGGCCAGCATGGCGGCGAGCGTCGTCATCAGGATCGGGCGGAAGCGGAGCAGGGCGGCCTGCTCGATCGCGTCGCGCGGACGCAGGCCGCCGGTGCGCTCGGCGTCGAGCGCGAAGTCGATCATCATGATCGCGTTCTTCTTGACGATGCCGATCAGCAGCACGATGCCGATGATGCCCATGATGTCGAGGTCGTGGCCGGCGACCATCAGCGCGAGCAGCGCGCCGACGCCCGCCGACGGCAGCGTCGACAGGATCGTCACCGGATGGACGAAGCTCTCGTAGAGCACGCCGAGCACGATATAGACGGCGGCGAGCGCCGCGAGCACGAGATAGAGCTCGTTGCCGAGCGAGCTCTGGAATGCGGCGGCGGCGCCCTCGAAGCTGGTCTGGAACGATTCCGGCCAGTGCTGGTCGGCGACCACCCGGTCGATCGCGTCGACCCCCTGACCGAGCGACGCGTTCGGCGCCAGGTTGAACGAGATCGTGGTCGCCGGGAACTCGCCGAAATGCGAGATCAACAGCGGCATCGGTCCGACATGCACGCTCACGATCGCGCTCAGCGGCACCTGCGTCGGCGTGCCGCCCGCCGCCGACCCGCTCGACGTGCCGGCAGTCACGCCGGAGGCCGGCAGGTAGATCTGCCTGAGGCCCGCGATGTCCTGCGACAGCGAGGGTTCGGCCTGCTGGATCACGCGGTACTGCGTCGACTGCGTGTAGATGGTCGAGACCTGGC
The DNA here is from genome assembly GCA_965199345.1 of Acetobacteraceae bacterium. Classification (GTDB taxonomy): domain Bacteria; phylum Pseudomonadota; class Alphaproteobacteria; order Acetobacterales; family Acetobacteraceae; genus CAXTPV01. The sequence continues at coordinate 2,435,541 of CBDARA010000002.1, read as the reverse complement.
GCTGGCCGAACGCGTCGTAGAGCGCGTTGTCGATCGTGGCCGGCGTGATGCCGAACCGCGCCGCGGTGGCGCGGTCGATCGTGATCATCGCGCCGAGCCCGTTCTGCTGCAGGTCGCTGGTGACGTCGGCGAGTTCGGGGCGCGCGCGCAGCGCCGCCACCAGCCGCGGCACCGAGGCGGCGAGCAACGCGGGCTTGGGGTTCATCACGACGTACTGGTACTGCGTCGCGGTGGTTTCGGTCGCCAGACTGAGATCCTGCACCGGCTGCATGTAGAGCCGGATGCCCACCACGCCGGCGGTTTCCTGCGTCAGCCGGCGGATCACGCCCGACGCGTCGAGCGTACGCGCGTCGCGCGGCTTGAGCGTGATGGTGAAGCGTCCCTGGTTCAACGTCGTGTTGGTGCCGTCGACGCCGATGAACGAGGCGATGTCGACCACGTCCGGGTCCTTCAGGATGGCGCGCGCGAGCGCCTGCTGGTGCGACGCCATCGACGAGAACGACGTGGTCTGGTTCGCGACCGAGATGCCCTCGATCTCGCCGGTGTCCTGGATCGGGAAGAAGCCCTTCGGGATCGCGACGTAGAGATAGGCGGTGAGCGCCACCGTCACCGCCACGACGAGCAAGGTGATCGCCTGGTGGTCGAGCACCACGCGGAGCGCCGAATGGTAGGCTTCGAGCAGGCGCGCGAACACCCGCGTGCCGAAGGATTGCCGTCGCGTCGCGCGCGCCCCGGGGGAGGCGTATTCGGGCGCCGGCGAGTGCTTCAGCAACAGGGAGCACAGCATCGGCACCAGCGTGAGCGACACGATCGCCGAGATCACGATGGTGATCGCGAGTGTCACCGCGAACTCGTGGAACAGGCGCCCGACGATCTCGCCCATGAACAGCAGCGGGATCAGCACCGCGACCAGCGAGATCGTCAGCGAGATGATGGTGAAGCCGATCTGGCCCGACCCGGTCATCGCCGCCTCGTAGGGGCTCATGCCTTCCTCGAGGTAGCGCGCGATGTTCTCGATCATGACGATGGCGTCGTCGACGACGAAGCCGGTCGCGATGGTGAGCGCCATCAGCGACAGGTTGTCGATCGAGTAGCCGAGCAAGTACATCGCGGCCAACGTGCCGACCAGCGACAGCGGAACCGACAGCGACGGGATCAGCGTCGCGCGGCCGCTCCTGAGGAACGCGAAGATCACCAGCACGACCAGCAGCACCGAAAGCGCGAGCTCGAACTCGACGTCGGCGACGGACGCGCGGATCGTCGTCGTCCGATCCGACAGAGTGGTCAGCGTGATGCCGGCGGGCAGTGCCGCGCGGATCGACGGCAGCGCCTTTTCCATCGCGTCGACCACCGCGATCACGTTGGCGCCGGGCTGGCGCTGGACGTTGATCACCAGCGCGGGCGTCCGGTTCGCCCAGGCGGCGAGATCGGTGTTCTCGGGGGCTTCGACGACGCGGCCGATGTTGCGGATGCGGATCGGACTGCCGTTCTGGTAGGCGATCACCTGGTTCGCGAGCGTCGCCGGATCGTTGATCTGGCTGTTCTCGCGGAGCGTCACCGCCTGCAGCGGCCCGTCGAAGCTGCCCGTCGGCGAGTTCACGTTGACGTTGGCGATCGTGGTCCGGATGTTGTCGGCACTGAGGCCGTAGGCGAACAGCGCGCGCTGGTTGAGCTCGACCCGGAGCGCCCGCACGTTGCCGCCGGAGACGGACACGTTGCCGACGCCGCTGATCTGGCTCAGCCGCTGGACCAGCCGCGTCGAGATCGCGTCCTGCACGTCGACCAGCTTCATCGTGCGGCTGGTGGCGCCGATCGTCAGGATCGGCGCGTCGGCCGGGTTGATCTTGGCGTAGATCGGCGGCGCCGGCAGGTCGGACGGCAGCAGCGAGGCCGCGTCGTTGATCGCCGCCTGGACTTCCTGCTCGCCGACGTCGAGGTTGGTGTCGAGCGTGAAGCGGAGCGTGATGATCGACGAGCCGCCCGAGCTCTGCGACATCATCTGGTCGAGCCCGGGCATCGAGCCGAAATAGAATTCGAGCGGCGCGGTGACCGAAGTCGTCATCACGTCCGGCGAGGCGCCCGGATAGAAGGTCGAGACCTGGATCGTCGGGTAGTCGACGTCGGGCAGCGCGGACACCGGCAGGAACCGGTAGGCGATCAGGCCGACGAGCATGATCGCGATCATCAGCAGCGATGTCGCGACCGGCCGCTGGATGAAGAGGCGCGAGACGTTCATTCGGCGCCGGCCGGCGCGCTGTCCTGCTTCGTCTGACCCTGGCTCGCGGCGCGTCCGTGCGCCTCGCCCAAGCCTGCCTGCGGCGTCGTGAGGATGACGGGCGCGTTGTCCTTCAGCCGGTCGATGCCGTCGGTCACCACCTGCGCGCCGCTCGACAGGCCGGACGACACGACGGTGTCGGTGCCGTCGCTGTGGCCGGTCTTGATCACCCTCACGACGACCTTGTCGCGCGCCGATCCCGGCGCGAGCCCGCCGCCGTTTCGATGGTGCTGGCCGCCGGCGCCGCCCCCGCCCGCGTGCCCGCCCGCCCGCATCCGGTGTGCGGCTTCGCGGGCGCGGCGGATCTCGTCGGCGGTGAGCGGCACGACCTGGTAGACGAAGGGTCCGTTGGGGCCGGTCTGGATCGCGGCGTTCGGCACGATCACCACGTTCTGCAGCGTGTTCAGCAGCAGGTGCGCGTTGACGAATTCGTTCGGGAACAGGCGCTCGTCGGCGTTCGGGTAGATCGCCCGGAGCTTGACCGTGCCCGTGCTGGTGTCGACCTGGTTGTCGATCGTCTCGAGCGTGCCGGTCGACAGCTTGGTCGTGTCGGTGCGGTCATAGGCGTCGACCGGCAGCGTCGCGCCGTCGCCCATGCGGCTCAGGATCGGCTGGATCTCGTCTTCGGCGACCGTGAAGATCACCGAGATCGGCTTGAGTTCGGTGATGACCACGAGACCGTTGGTCTCCGAGGACGTCACGTAGTTGCCGGCATCGATCTGCCGCAGCCCGACGCGCCCGTCGACGGGCGCCCGGACGTGGCAGTATTCGAGGTCGAGCTTCTCGGTGTCGATCTGCGCCTGATCGACCTTCAGCGTCGCGGCGTCCTGCGCCACCGTGTAGACCTGATCGTCCAGCGTCTGCTTGGCGATGCTGGCCTGCTTGCCGAGCGCCTGATAGCGGGCGAGGTCCATCTTCGCCTGGTTGTAGGAGGCGGTGTCGCGGGCGAGCTGCGCCTGATACTGCTCGAGCGTCGCCTGGTAGGGGCGAGGATCGACCAGCGCGAGCTGATCGCCGCGCTTGACGTCCTGGCCTTCGGTGAAGTCGACCTGCAGCAGGTAGCCGCTGATCTGCGACTGCACGGTGATCGTCGCGAGCGGCGTCACGGTGCCGAGCTCGGTCAGCACGACCGGCATGCTGCCGTCGGTCGCGGTCGCGACCGCGACCGGGATCGGCGCGACCGCGGCGGTCGCGTGCGTCGCCGTGCGCGACCAGGGATGCCAGTAGATCAGGGCTCCGACGAGCAGGACGACGAGGACGACGAACAGCCAGGCACGGCCGCGCCGGCGCCGGACCGGCGGTGCCGGCCGGGTGATCGTCTCGACCTGCGGTCTGATCTGCTCGTCCATCCTGCTCCCGATCCTGCCGCCTCGTGCGCGTCCCCGCGGGACAGGTCGGCGCGCCTTGTATCAGGTCCGCCGGCCTGCGGCACTGTCGCCGTCGCTGCACAAAGTGTGACATGCCCCGTCGTCCGCTACCGCACGATCGCGTCCGGTCGACGGCACCCCGCGCGCCGTGCGTCAGCCCGTCACGGCCGGGTCGCGGCACGGTGGCCGCTGAGCTCGGCGCCGGCGTTCGACGGAAAGGCCGCCGACAGCACCGGCGCGAGCAGCGCGATCGCGCCCACGGTGACGAAGGCGGTCGAGAAATCGTCGAGCGCCGGCACGGCGTGGCGGCGGAGCAGCGACGACACGGCGAGCGAGGCGGCGGCGACACAGATGCCGAGCGTGAGCGTCACCTGCTGCAGCGTCGAGTAGAGGCTGGTCGCGTTGCTCATGCGCGCGGGCGGCACGTCGGCATAGGCGATCGTGTTGTAGCTGGTGAACTGCAGCGCGTTGAAGAAGCCGCCGAGGAACAGCACGGCGCCGATCAGGACGTGGCTCGACCCTGGCCGGAACGTCGCGCAGGCGAACGCGAACAGGCCCGACGCGGCGCCGTTCCAGAGCATGACGGTGCGGTAGCCGAACCGGCGCAGCAGCCGGCGCGAAACGCCGCGCATCGTGAGGCCGCCGACCGAGGTCACGAAGGTGGTGGCGCCCGCGCCGGCGGCCGACATGCCGAGCCCGATCTGCAGCGTGAGCGGCAGCAGGAACGGCGTCGCGCCGACCGCGATCCGCGTCGCCGCACCCGCCAGCACCGAGATCCGGAAGGTCGCGATCCGCATCAGGCGGAAGTCGAGGATCGGATCCGTCACGTGGCGCGCGTGCCAGGCGTAGAGCAGGCCGGCGATCGCCGCGACCGCGAGCACGGCGACGCTCGCCAACGGCGACAGCGCGCGCCGGCTGATCAGCTCGAGGCCGAAGATCAACCCGGACATCGCGACACCCACCAGCACCATGCCGACGAGATCGAACGCGGTCCGTCGCTCGGCCCGGATCTGGGGTATGATCCGGACCGCGAAGACGAAGCCGGCCGCGCCGATCGGCACGTTGATGTAGAAGATCCAGCGCCAACTGAGCGCGGTGACCAGGAAGCCGCCGACCGGCGGCCCGAGCAGCGGCCCGATCGTCGCCGGCACCAGGAGCCAGTTCATGACCGAGATCAGCTCGCTCTTCGGCGTCGTCTGCAGCAGCACCAGCCGGCCCACCGGCACCATCATCGCGCCGCCGAGACCCTGCAGCAGACGCGAGGCGACCAGCACCGGCAGCGTGCCGGCCAGGCCGCAGAGCACGGAGCCGAAGGTGAACAGCGCGATCGCGGCCGCGAGCACGGTGCGGCTGCCGAGCCGGTCGGCGATCCGGCCCGAAGCCGGGATGAACACGGCGAGGCTCACGAGGTAGGAGGTGAGCGCGATGCTCATCCGCGCCGGATCGACGCCGAAGGAATGCGCCATCGACGGCAGCGCGGTCGCCAGCACCGTGCCGTCGAGCTGCTCCATGAACATCGCGGACGCGACCACCAGGGGCACCGCGCGCGACCGACGCGGCGCCGCGATCCTGCCGGGAACGGCGTCCTCCTCGTCCATGCCGACCAAGAGCCCGATCGCGCGCCCGCCGGCAAGGTGCGGCACGCGCCGATGAGGCCCCTGCTGACGATCGGCTACCAGGGCGCGACCGCGCCGGCGCTGCTCGACCGCCTCCGCGCCGAAGGCGTCACCCGCATCCTCGACGTGCGCGCGATCCCGATGTCGCGGAAAGCCGGCTTCTCGAAGCGCCTGCTGCACGCGAGCGCCCTCGAGCGCGGCCTCGGCTACGTGCACCTCCCCGGCCTCGGCACACCGAAGCCCGGCCGCGACGCCGCCCGACGCGGCGACGTCGACGCGCTCGAACGCATCTATGCCGGACAACTCGCGACCGGACCCGCCCGAACGGCGCTCGCCGAAGCCTTCGGCCTCGCCGCCGACGCGACGTGCTGCCTGCTCTGCTTCGAGGAGGACCCGCGCTGCTGCCATCGCCGCCTGGTCGCCGACCGCCTCGTCGCGGCCGGACCGTTCGCCGTGCGGCACCTGCGCGGGTGAGCGGGCGTGGAGGAGGCCCCTGGCGTTCGTCCCCACCGCTTGCACGGTCACGGAGCGACATGATCAACGATCGAGGCATGCCCGATTTCGAGCTCGAACAGGAACATGGCGGCCGGGTGGCCGGCGTCGACGAGGTCGGGCGCGGGCCGCTGGCCGGTCCGGTGGTGGCCGCGGCGGTGGTGTTCGGCCGCGGCGTGCCGGCCGATCTCGCGCCGCTGCTCGACGACAGCAAGAAGCTCGACGCGGCGGCGCGCGAGACCGCCTATGCCGCACTCCTCGCGTGCGCGGCGCGCGACGACGCCGAGATCGCGGTGGCGGCCGCGTCGGTCGCCGAGATCGACCGGATCAACATCCTTCGCGCGAGCCTGCTCGCGATGACGCGCGCGATCGGGCGCCTCCGCGTGCCGCCGGCGCTCGCGCTGGTCGACGGCAATGTCGCGCCGTCGCTCGGCTGCGCGGTGCGCACGGTGGTCGGCGGCGACGCGCGCTCGTTCTCGATCGCGGCGGCGTCGATCGTCGCCAAGGTCACGCGCGACCGGCTGATGGTCCGGCTCGACCGTCGCTGGCCCGGCTATGGCTGGGACCGGAACGCCGGCTACGCGACGCCGCCGCATCTGGCGGCGCTCCGCGCGCTCGGCCCGACCCGCCATCACCGGCCGAGCTTCGGGACGGTCCGGCAGCTGGCGCTGGTGCTCGACCCGGCGTCGGCCCTGCCGGCCGGAATGCCGATGGGGATCGTGCCGGCGGGCGTGATCCAGGCCGTCGCCGCGCCGTGACGGCGGCGTGAGCGTCCGGACGGGGGACGTGATCGAACTCCCGCTCGACCAGGTGCTGCGCGGCGACTGCGTGCAGCACATGCGGATGCTGCCGGCCGCCTCGATCGACTGCATCTTCGCCGATCCGCCTTACAACCTGCAGCTTCGCGGCGAGCTCCGCCGTCCCGACGACAGTCTGGTCGACGGTGTGGACGACGATTGGGACCGCTTCGCCGATTTCGCGAGCTACGACGCGTTCACCCGCGACTGGCTCGCCGAAGCGCGCCGGCTGCTCGGCAAGGACGGCACGCTCTGGGTGATCGGTTCCTATCACAACATCTTCCGCATCGGCGCGATCCTGCAGGAGCTCGGCTTCTGGATCCTGAACGACGTGATCTGGCGCAAGTCCAACCCGATGCCGAACTTCCGCGGTCGCCGGTTCACCAACGCGCACGAGACGCTGATCTGGGCGGCGCGCGGCCGCGACAGCCGCTATCGCTTCAACTACCAGGCGATGAAGGCGCTGAACGACGACCTGCAGATGCGGAGCGACTGGCACCTGCCGCTTTGCACCGGCGCCGAGCGGCTGAAGAACCCGCACGGCCTGAAGCTGCACCCGACGCAGAAGCCGGAAGCGCTGCTGCACCGCGTGCTGCTCGCGAGCACGAACGCGGACGACGTCGTGCTCGACCCGTTCCTCGGCACCGGCACGACCGCGGTGGTCGCGAAGCGGCTCGGCCGGCACTTCATCGGCATCGAGCGCCACCCCGCCTACGTGGAGGCGGCGCTCGGCCGGCTGCGCGACGAACGGCGGGTGCCGCTCGCGGGCCTGTCGACGAGCAAGGGGCGGCGCGAAGCGGCGCGGGTGCCGTTCGGCTCGCTGGTCGAGCGCGGCGTCGTGCCGGCCGGGACGATGCTGTTCGACCGCGCGCGGCGGGTCGCGGCGACCGTGGTCGCCGACGGCACGCTGCTGTCGGGGCCGCATCAGGGCTCGATCCATCAGGTCGGCGCGAAGGTGCAGAACACGCCGAGCTGCAACGGCTGGCTGTTCTGGCACGCCGAGCGGGACGGCGAGCTGGTGCCGATCGACCGCTTCCGGAACGAGGCGTAGAGCACGTTCAGCTGGACCGGAGCCGGTCTGGCCGAAGGTCGTGCGCCAGAACTGAGTGGACAGGGCAATTTGTCTCACGTGGACGGGACCTCGAGATGGTCCGGTCCACGTGAGGCCCTCCGGCGCGGCTACTTTCCGAAGCCGAGGAAGCCCTGCGACGGGTTCGGCGTGCCGCCGCCAGGCGTCGCGTGGATCGGCGACGGCAGGCTCGCGTCCTCGTCGCTGGAGGACGCGAAGGACGAGGACGACGACGACGGTTCGGGCGCCGACGCGACGCTGCTGTCGGCGCCCTGCGAGCGCATCGACAGCAGCAGGAAGGTGATGTCGTTGCGGTTGAGGTCGATCGACATGTCGATCGGCCGCTGGCCGAGCACGTTCTTCGCGTTCAGATCGGCGCCGCGGCTCAGCGCGTCGCGGGCGGCGGCGATGTCGCCGCGGTCGATGGCGTCGAACAGCGCCGCGTTCGGGTCGAGGTCGGGGCCACCCTTGATGGCCGGCGCGACGCGGTCGGGAGACGAGACGGCGCCCGGAATGGCGGGCGGGGCCGCCGGCGTCTTGTCATCGTCGTCGGAACTGTCGTGACCGCCACCGCCGCCATGGCCACCCCCGCCCATGCTGAGCTGCGCCAGCGCGGGCAGCGGTGCGGCGAGGGGGAGGACGAGCGCGAGCGCGAGCAGGCGGGGGCGGCGTGTCATCGGCGTGCGCAGAACCTGGTTCGATCAGGGCCGCACTCATAACGGGCCCGCCCGAGCGATGCGACCGAAATCGCCCCGCAGCTCACGCGCGCGCGCGGCCTTCCCGCCACCACGCGACCGCGACCGCGCCGAGCAGCAGCAGCAGCGCGAGGGAGGGCGGCATCAGCGCGGTCGCGGTGATGCCGGTGACCACGTGGGCGTGGTTGCGGCGAAGCCCGATCCAGTCCGCGCCGCTCGTCGCGTCGCCTGCCTCGACGGTGCGGAGCGCCGGCGCGCCGTCCGGCACGAGAAAGCGGCCGCTGCCGCCGGTCGAGGCGATCACCGGCGCGAGCCGGGTCAGCGTCGCGCGGAGGTCGGATTGCTCGAGCGGGTCGGCGAGCGACGCGAGCGCGAAGGCCTGCTGGCCCGCGGCGCGGACCCGCCACAGGCCCGGCGCGGTCGCGGCGATCTCGCCTCGTTCGGTGCCGGGGCCGGCCGGCAGGAGCGTGACCGTGCGCGCGTGGCCGTCCGGCGCGGTGACGGTCGCGACCGTCGGGCCCGGCCGGCTGCCCGCCTTGGCGTCGGACCCGGCGAGGGTATGACGCTCGATGCGGAGCCTGCCGTCGCCGATCCGCGCCTCGAGCCGCTCCTCCTCGAGGTCGGGCTCCTTCATCAGCCAGTGCGCCACCCGTCGCAGCAGCTCGGCCTGCGGACCGCCGCCATCCTCGCCGCGTGCCCAGAGCCAGATCTGGTCCGACATCAGCATGGCGACCCGGCCGTCGCCGGCGTGGTCGAGCACCAGCAGCGGCGACCCGTTCGGCCCGTCCATCAGCACCTCGCCGCGGGTCTGGTCGGGCACCAGCGCCCGATACCACCGGCCCCAGCTCGGGGCGTCGCCGCCGTCGTGACCGGCGCCCGGCAACTGGTCGGTGACCGGGTGGGCGCGGCCCGTCGCGGTCAGCGTCGGCCGGAACGGCGTCTCGACCACGCCGCCGTCGGGCGGCACGTGCACCGGCAGCACGTCGGCGAGCGGCGTGTTCTCGAGCGAGCCGTCGCCGGCGAACTCCGGTCCGGCGGTGATCAGCAGGCCGCCGCCGCGGCGGACGAAATCGGCGATGTTGGCAAGATAGCGGGACGGCAGCAGGCCGTGATCCTCGAAACGGTCGAGGATGATCAGGTCGAAGCCGTCGATCTTTTCCTGGAACAGTTCGCGCGTCGGAAAGGCGATCAGCGCGAGGTCGTTCAAGGGCGTCATGTCGTCCTTGTCCGGCATGCGCAGGATGGTGAAGTGGACGAGGTCCACCGACGGATCGGCCTTGAGCAGACGCCGCCAGGCGCGCTCCTCGCCGTTCGGTTCGCCCGAGATCAGCAGCACGTGCAGCCGGTCGCGCACGCCGTTGACGGTGAGCGTCGTCTCGTTGTTCGCGACCGACACCTCGCCCGCGAGCGGCGCGGCCGCGATCGAGACCAGGCTCGGACCCGGGCTCCTGATCGGCACCGAGATGGTGTTGCGCTGCCCGACCGTGGTCTCGATGGTGCCCGGCGGCTCGCCGTCGCGGCGGACGGTCAGCGTGACGGGCGTGCCGTCATCGGACGCGCCGTGATCCTCGACCACGACGGTGATGTCGGCGTTCGTGCCGACGATCGCGTAGGGGGGCGCCGAGATCACCCGGATCACCCGGTCGGTTTCCTCGCCGCGCGCCGGCACCAGCACGTGGAACGGCGCGCCGATCGAGTGCGCCGGCTTGTCGTGCACCTCGCCGTCGGTGATCGCGATCACGCCGGCGAGGCGCCCGGCCGGGATCTCGGCCAGTGCCTCGTCGGTCGCCGCGAAGAGCTCGGTGCCGTTGTCGCCCGGCGGCACGGTCACGGTGCGGAGGCGGAGGTCGGGCAGCGCATGGGCTTCGGCGGTGATCCGCGCCGCCGCCGCCGCGGCGATCGCCGCGCGGCCGCGTAGGTCCATCGACGGCGTGCGATCGACCACCAGGAGGCCGATATCGGGCAGGAAGCGGCGCTGCTCGTGCTGCAGCGTCGGGCGCAGCAGCACCAGGCCGAACAGCGCGAAGCCGAGCAGGCGGAGGACCCCGCCGCGTGCGCCGCGCGCGATCGCCAGCACCGCGAGGCCGGCGGCGACCGCGAGCAGGGTCGCGAGCACCGGCCAGGGCAGCGCGGGATCGAGCCGGAGCGCGCTCACTCGCCTTCCTCCGGCGCGGGATTGCCCTCGCCGAGCCGCTGCAGGATGGCGGGAACGTGGACCTGGTCGCCTTTGTAGTTCCCGGTCAGCGCGTACATCACCACGTTGACCCCGAAGCGGAGGCTGAGCGTGCGCTGATCCTCGCCGCCAGGGATCGCGGCGAGTTCGTGCTGCCCGTCCGGTCCGACCGCCCACGCCCCGGCCCAGTCGTTCCCGCCGATGATCACCGGACTGACGCCGTCATTGGACGGGTCGCCGCCGCGCTGCACCCAGACCGGCGCGCCGTCGAAGCGGCCCGGAAAGTCGCGCAGCAGATAGAACGTGTGCGCGAGCACGTCGGTCGGCGCGAGGCGCGCGAGCGGCGGCACGTCGAGCCCCGTCGTCGCCCGGCGCAGCGCCGCGTTCGCGCCTGGCGCGAAACCGGCGCCCGACCCCGGTGCGTCGGCATCGCCGCCCTGCGTGTCGATCAGCAGGATGCCGCCGGTCCGCATGTAGCTGTCGAGCGAGGCCGCGGCGCGCGGATCGGCCGTCGCGTCGGGCAGGATCGGCCAATACAGCAGCGGGTAGAACGACAGGTCGTCGCGCCCCGGCACCACCCCCTCGGGCGTGCCGAGCGTCGCCGCGGTACGCGCGTTCACCGTGTCCGACAGCGCGGCGAGGCCTTCGCGCGAGATGCGGTCGACCTCCTGGTTGCCGGTGACCACGTAGGCGAGCGCCGTTTGCAGCGCCGCCTGCGGCACGCTCGCCGTGGCGGGCGCCGCCGCGGTCGCCGCCGGCGTTTTCGCCAGCGTTTGCGCCGGGGCTTCGCCGGACGTGCCCGCCGCGGTGGCCCGCGGGAGCACGGCCGCGCGCGCCGGGGCGGCGGGTGGGCTGGTGGCCGCCGCCGCCGCGAGCAGCAGCACGGCGGCAGCGGCGGCGCGCGCGCGCAGCAGGCCGCCGAGGCGCAGCGTAACCGCGAGGTCGATCGCGAGCAGCAGCAGCGACAGGCCGAGCAGCCATGGGCCGAGCGCCAGCACGTGGCCGGGCGAGCCGAGCGGCAACGGCGGCGTCGGGTCGGCCTCGGGCGCGAGCGGCGGCAGGGCGTCGGCGAGGTTGAGCGCGCGGCGCTCGCCGCCGGCGCCGTAGATCCCGGGCGGATGGCGAGGCGAGGCGACGGTCGCGCCGAACGCGTCGGCCGCGACGCCGCTCGCGGCATCGGGCGGGGTGCCGGCGATGCCGAAGGCGTCGAGCGTCGAGACCGGCGTCAGCAGCGTGGTGTCGCCCGGGCTCGCGACGCCGGCGGCGAGCCGGCTCAGCCGGCCGAGCATCTCGACGAACAGGCCCGACAAGGGAAGGTTCGACCAGTCGGCGTTCGCGGTGACGTGGAACAGCACCACGCGGCCGGCGCCGAGCCGCCGCGCCGTCACCACCGGCGTGCCGTCGGTGAGCGTCGCCCAGCTGCGGCGCGACAGGTCGACGCTCGGACGCGCCAGCACCTGCCGCGTGACCGTGACCTCCGACGGCACGGGAAGCCCGGCGAAGGGCGAGGCGCGGTCGAACGGTGCCAGGTGCTGCGGCTTGCCCCACGACATGGCGCCGCCGAGCGCCCGCGTGCCGGGCAGCAGGGGGACGGCGAGCAGCGGATCGTCCTCGTCGGAGGCGGCGGTGGTGTCGCCGCCGGGCGGCGCCGACGTGTCGCCGCCGGGCGGGACCGATGTGTCCCGCCGGGCGGCGCCGTGAGGTCGGACGCGGCCGGCGCCGCGCCGCCGCCGGTTTCGTCCGAGGCGTCGACGCTCGCGGCGAGACGCGGGCCGGCGAAGCGGACCAGCGTGCCGCCATGCCTGACCCACGCGAGCACGCGGGCATGCGCGGCGGCGTCGGCGAGCGTGCCGTCGGCGATCACCAGCACCGACAGCGGGCGCGCGAGCAGGGCGGCGAGCGTGCCGGTCCGGATCGTCGTGCCGGGCGGCAGCGCGCGCTCGACGTAATAAAGCGAACCGAGCAGCGGCGTGTCGCTGCCGGGATCGCCCGACAGCAGGCCGACCGGCCGGCGCCGGTCGCTGTCGTCGAGCAGCACGGTGGTCGCGGCCGCGTGCGTGCCCTCGACGACCAGTCGCGCGAGCTGGTTCCTGAGCTCGAGCGGCAGCCGCACCGACGCGGTGCGCGCCTCGACGCCGTCGCCGGCGTCGCGGGCGGCGCCGAAGGCGACACGGCCGAGCGCGCCGCCGGCGCCGTCGAGCACCAGCAGGTGGTCCGTGGTCCGCGCGCGCGCGGCGTCACCGACCGAGACGAGCGTGGTGTCGAGCGCGTTGGCGTCGGACCGCGCCGGCAGCAGCAGGCGCGTGATCGTGTCGCCGTCGCGGAGCGTCCGGAGCGACGGAAACGCGCGGAGGGCGGCGATGAACGCCGGATCGTCGCGCGTGCCGACGCCGTCGGCGATGTAGACCACGCGGGCGCCGCCGAGCGCCGCGCCGCGGCGCGCGAGCGCGAGCGCGCGCGCGGCATCGGCGCGGTCGACCGGCCAGGGCAGTGGGCGGAGTGCTGCGAGGCGGGTCCGGAGCAGGCGCGCCGGCATCGCAGCAGACAGCGCCGGCGGTGCGTCGCTCTCGTCCCGCGCGGTGGTCAGCAGGGAGGCGTCGACGCCGTCCTCCGACGCGTCCGCCAGCACGCGCTCGGCGGCGGCCATGCGGCGCGTCCAGTCATGCGCCGACGCCCAGCCATCGTCGACGACCAGGATGACGTCGCGTTTCGGCGCGCGAGCGCCGCGCCCGTGCGCGCCGGGTCCGGGGGCGCTCCCGAATGTCGGCCCGGCGAGACCCGCGACCGCGAGCGACGCCGCGCCGAGCCGGAGCAGCAGCAGCGGCCACGGCGTGCGGTCGGGCGTTTCTTCCCGCCGCTCGATCCCGAGCAGCAGCCGGACGGCGGGGAAGTCCTGCGTCCGCGGCGCCGGCGGCGTCGCCCGCAGCAGCCACCAGAGCAGCGGCAGCGCCAGCAGGGCGAGCAGCAGGGAGGGGGAGGCGAGCGTCACGCGTGCCGTCCGCCCAGCCGCTCGTGCAGCGCGAGCAGGGCGCGTTCGGGCGGGTCGGCCGTGCAATGGACGACGACGTCGAAGCCGGCCGCCCGCGACACGCGCCGCAGTTCGTCCTGGTGGGCGGCGAGGCGGGCGGCGTACGAGGCGGCGAGGGTCTCGGCCTTCGGGGCCAGCATGTCACCCTCGCCGGACAGGCCGCGGAACCGGACCCGGCCGCGGAACGGCAACGCGATCTCGGCCGGATCGAGCACCTGGACCAGCACGCCGCGGACAGGCCGCGCCGCCATCGCCGCGAGCAGCGAGGCGGTGTCGGCGACGGGCAGGAGGAAATCGCCGAACAGCACGGCGTTCGAATAGGCGGGCATCGCCGCCGCGGCGGGTGGTCCAGCCGGCGCCTGCCGCGCGAGCGAGGCCGCGAGGCTGCCGAGCGCGCCCGGTCCGGACAGCGCGGCGCCGAGACCGGCCGCGCCCGCGAGGCGCGGCCGCTCGCCGGCCTTCAGCAGCAGCGACGCGAGCGCCAGCAGCAGCAGCCCCGCGCGTTCCGACTTGGTCGGGTGCGCGGCGTCCGAGCGCCACGCCATGCGCGCCGAGCCGTCGCGCCACAGGCAGGCGGTCTGCGCCGCCTCCCACTCGGTCTCGCGGACGAAGAGTTTGCCGTCGCGGGCCGAGCGGCGCCAGTCGATCCCGGAGGCGGGCTCGCCGTGCCGGATCGGCCGATACTCCCAGAAACTGTCGCCCTGGCCGGCGCGGCGCCTGCCATGCACGCCGCCGACCACCGCGCTCGCGACCCGGTCGGCCGCGAGCAGCAGCGGCGGCAGGCGGTCCGCGGCGGACGCGGCCTCGAGCGCCGGGTCCCGTCTCACCCGAGCCGCTCCACCAGCCTCCCGATGATCGTGCCGACGGTGATGCCCTCCGCCCTGGCGGCGAAGGTCAGCGCCATGCGGTGGCGCAGCACCGGGCCGGCCAGCGCCGCGACGTCGTCGAGGCTCGGCGACAGGCGGCCGCCGAGCAGCGCGCGGGCGCGCGACGCCAGCATCAGCGATTGCGCCGCGCGCGGCCCCGGCCCCCACGAGACGTGACGCGCGACGTCGCGATCCTGGGTGCCCTCCGGCCGTGCCGACCGCACCAGCGCCAGGATGGCGTCGACCACGGCGTCGCCGATCGGCAGCAGCCGGATCGCCGCCTGCGTCTCGACCAGCTCGGCCGCGGTCATCACCGCGTTTGGCGGGGTGCGGGGCGCCCCGGTCGTCGCGAGCAGCATCGCGCGCTCGGACGCGCGGTCCGGGTAGGGCAGGTCGACCTGCAGCAGGAACCGGTCGAGCTGCGCTTCCGGCAGCGGATAGGTGCCTTCCTGCTCGATCGGGTTCTGCGTCGCGAGCACGTGGAACGGCACCGGCAGCGCGCGGTCGACGCCGGCGATCGTGACCCGTCCCTCGGCCATCGCCTGCAGCAGGGCGGACTGGGTGCGCGGGCTCGCGCGATTGATCTCGTCGGCCATCAGGAACTGGCAGAACACCGGCCCGGCGACGAAGCGGAAGCGGCGCTCGCCGCCGCGCGGATCCTCGTCGAGGATCTCGGACCCGAGGATGTCGGCCGGCATCAGGTCGGGGGTGAACTGCACCCGCCGCGCCTCCAGCCCGAGCACGCGGCCCATCGTGTCGACCAGGGTCGTCTTGCCGAGACCGGGCGCGCCGACCAGCAGCGTGTGGCCGCCGCCGAGCATGCCGATCAGCGTCTGCTCGATCACCTCGTCCTGGCCGAAGATCGTGCCGGCGATCCCGCGTCGCGCCTCGCCGAGGCGTGCGGCGATGCGGTCGATGCGGGCCACAGCCCCGTCGAGGTCCTCGGCGGGCAGGCTCGGCTCGAAGGGCGCGTCGGTGGTCGTGATGTCGGCAAGTCCCGTTCCGGCCGCGGGGAGGGTGCGGACCGTCCGTGCTCAATCTGGCACGTCCGGGCCTTTCATCAAACGGACGCGCCTTCCTATATCGCGGTCGGTCGGTTTGCGTGGAGGCGACGGAGGTGAGCGACGGCAAACGCCTGGCGTCCGGTCCAGAGCCCATCGGCCCGACGCGTCGCGGTCCGGCCGGCGGCCCGGTCGATTGCGGGCAGCTCCCGTTCCTGATCCGCCGCGACGGCACCTGGCTTTACCGCGGCTCGCCGATCAACCGGCGCGAACTCGTCTGCCTGTTCTCGTCGGTGCTTCGGCGCGAACCGGACGGCACGTTCCTGCTCGAGACGCCCGCCGAACGCGGCCGGATCGAGGTCGAGGACACGCCCTGGCTCGCCGTCGAGCTCGACTGGACCGGCAGCGGCCGCGACCAGGTCCTGTCGTTCCGCACCAATGTCGACCAGATCCTGGTCGCCGGCGACGAGCATCCGATCCGCGTCGTGGACCGTTGCGGCGGCAGCTCGCCGATCCCCTACATCCACGTGCGCGGCGAGCCGGGCCCGGGCGCGCTCGAGGCGCGGATCGGCCGCAGCGTCTACTACGAGCTCGTCGCACTCTCGGTGCCCGGTCACTGCGGCGGCCGCGACTGCCTCGGCGTCTGGAGCTGCGGCCGGTTCTTCCCGATCGGCCCGCCGACGGCGGAGGGGTCCTGATCGGCGCCTCCGGCGCGGCCACGTCTCAGGCGGCGCTGCCCGGGCTGCTGGCCGCCTGCCTCGACCCCGTGCCGGACGGCGGCGCGCGCGTCCGCGCCGCCGCCGCCGCCCCGATCCTCGACGCCCCGATCCTCGACGCCCCAATCCTCGACGCCGCCGTGCTGGTGCCCGTGGTGCTCGCCGCCGAACCGTTCATCCTGCTGACCCGCCGCGCGGCGGCGCTCCGCCGCCATGCCGGCCAGGTGAGCTTCCCGGGCGGACGCATCGACCCGCACGATCGCGACGCCGCCGCGGCCGCACTCCGCGAGGCCGAGGAAGAGATCGCGCTCGATCCCGACCGCGTCCGCGTGCTCGGCGCGCTGCCGCCGCACGACACCTCGACCGGCTTCTCGGTGACGCCGATCGTCGGCCTGGTCGATCGCGACGCCACCTTCCGGGCGGCGCCGGACGAGGTCGAGGCCATTCTCCGGCTGCCGCTCGCGACCCTGCTCGATCCCTCGGCGCCGTTCCGCGAGGAAGCGATGTTCGCGGGACGGGCGCGCTCGTTCTGGGTCTGGCCGCATCCCGAGGAGCGGATCTGGGGCGCGACCGCGGCGATCCTGAAGACGCTGGCCGACCGGCTTCGGGTGGCGATGCGCGCGTCGTGACCGCCGTCCCGCCCCCGCCGGTCGCCAGTGCCGGTGCCAGCGCCGGAGCCGATGCCAGTGCCGGTGCCAGCGCCGGAGCAAGTCTCGGGGCCGGGGCAGGCGGGCTCGCCGACGGCGAACGCGGCGAGGCGCTGGCCCTGCTCTGGACGGTGCTGCCCGAGGCGCGGCTGGTCGGCGGCGCGGTCCGCGACATGCTCGCCGGACGGGAGGTCGCCGACCTCGATCTCGCCACCCCCGAACCGCCCGACGCGGTGGTGCGCCGCCTGGCCGACGCCGGGCTGAAGGTGGTGCCGACCGGGATCGCGCACGGCACGGTCACCGCCGTGGTGCGCTCCGCACCGTTCGAGATCACCACCCTCCGGCGCGACCTCGAGACCGACGGGCGGCACGCCGTCGTCGCCTTCACCGACGATTGGCGCGCGGATGCGGCACGGCGCGACTTCACGATCAACGCCATGTTCCTCGACCGCGCCGGCACGCTGCACGATTACTTCGGCGGCGCCGGAGACCTCGCCGCCGGCCGCGTCCGCTTCGTCGGCGATCCGGCGACGCGGATCCGCGAGGACCACCTCCGCATCCTCCGCTTCTTCCGCTTCCTCGCGCGGTTCGGCCGCGGCGCGCCGGACGCAGGCGCGCTCGACGCGATCGCCGCGCTGGCGCCGCTGCTCCGCACGCTGTCTCCCGAGCGGGTCTGGAGCGAACTCAAACGCCTGCTCGCGACCGCGGACGACGCGCCCGCACTCGTCGCCTCGCTCGAACTCGCCGCCTCGACCGGCGTGCTCGCGACCCTGCTCGGCGCCGAGGCGACACCGCCCCGCCTCGCGCGCCTGCTGTCCCTCGACGCGCCGCCGGACCCGGTGCTCCGCCTCGCCGCGCTGACCGGCGAGGACACCGCGCCGCTCGCCGCGAGACTGCGCCTGTCGAGCGCCGAAGCCGGCCGGCTCGAGCGTCTCCGCGCCGTGCCCGCGCCCGGTCCCGACGCCGACGACGCCGCACTGCGGCGCCTGCTCGCCGACCACCGCGCCGACGCCGTCGCGGCACGCGCCTGGCTCGCCGAGGCCGACGGCGACGCGCCACCGCACGCCTGGACCGCCTGGCACGACCGGCTCCGACGGACGCCGAACCCCACCTTCCCGCTCGCCGGACGCGACGCCGTCCGCCTCGGCGCGCCACCCGGCCCGGCGATCGGCGCCGCACTCGCCGCCGTGCGCGCCTGGTGGCTCGCCGAAGGCGCGACCCCCGACCGCGCGGCGTGCCTCGAGCGGCTCGTGGGTGAGGTTGGGCAGGCCAGGGGCTCTGCCCCTGGACCCCGGTCAAGGCAGCGGCCTTGACAATCCATCAGTTAAGGGAAACCCCGGGCCCCACCGTCGCTGCCCGCGCGACCGGGGCCCGGGGTTTCCCTTAACTCAAAGGGTTCCAAGGGCCTCGGGCCCTTGGCGGGTCCAGGGCAGAGCCCTGGCCTTCCAACCCCGCCCACACGCTGATAGACCGCCGCCATGGACGCCGACCTTCGCAGCAGGCCCGGCGGCGACGCGCCCGAGGACACGGTCGCGCCGTTGCGCCGGCTGTGGCGCGAGGAGGTCGCGCGGCATCGCGGCCGGCTCGTCGGGATCGGCCTGATGACGATCGCGGTCGCCGGTCTGACCGCGCTCTATCCCGTGGTGATCAGTCGCGCGCTCGACATGTTCTCGGCGCATGACAGGCGGATCCTCTACCAGGTGCCGGTGCTGGTGGTGGTGATTACCGCCGCCAAGGCGGCCGCGCAGTATGGCCAGACGACCGAGGTGCAGACGCTGGTGCTGCAGGTGATCCGCGGCCTGCAGGAGCGGATGTTCGCGCATCTGGTGCGGGCCGATGTCGCCCGGATCGAGCGCGAGGCGCCGGCGCAGCTCGCCGCGCGCTTCACCACCGACGCGACGGTGATCCGCGAGGCGCTGATCCGCGCGGTGAACTCCCTGTCGGACGCGGTGACCGTGTTCGGGCTGGTGGCGTCGATGCTGTGGATGGATTGGGAGCTCAGCCTGATCGCGGCGCTGCTGTATCCGCTGGCGGCGATGCCGATCCAGCGCATCGGCAAGCGGGTCCGGCGCGCCTCGGGCGGCATGCAGGAGCGCATGGGCGAGACCGCGGCGCTGCTTAACGAGAGTTTCGCGCAAGCGCGGGTGGTTCGCGCCTACGGGCTCGAGGCGGCCGAGACCGCGCGCGCCCGCGACGCCTTCGGCGCGCTCTACGCGGCGCTGCTGCGGATGACGCGCGGGCGGGCGCGCGTCGAGCCGATCCTCGAAGTGCTCGGCGGCAGCGCGGTCGCCGCCGTGCTCGGCTTCGCCGGCTGGCGCGCGAGCCATGGCGGCGCGACGCTCGGCGATTTCTCGGGCTTCGTCGCGGCACTGCTGCTCGCCGCGCGCCCGCTGCGGGCGCTGGGGTCGCTCAACGCGGCGCTGCAGGAAGGACTCGCGGGTCTCACGCGGGTGTTCGCGGTGATCGACGAGCCGCCCGGCATCGCCGACCGCGCCGACGCGCCGGCGCTGCCGCCCGGACGCGGCCATCTCGTCTTCGAGGACGTGGCCTTCGCCTATCCGGATGGGCGCGAGGGTCTGTTCAGGCTGAGCTTCGAGGCGCGGCCCGGGCAGACGGTGGCGCTGGTCGGGCCGTCGGGCGCCGGCAAGTCGACCGCGCTTTCCCTGATCCCGCGCCTGCACGATCCCACCGGCGGCCGCATCATGCTCGACGGTGCCGATCTCCGCGCGGTGAGCCTCCACTCGCTGCGCGCCGCGATCGCCTATGTCGGGCAGGACAGTCTGCTGTTCGACACCACGGTCGCCGCCAACATCCGCATGGGCCGCCCGGAGGCGCCCGAGCCGCGGATCCGTGCCGCCGCGGCCGACGCCGCCGCGGCCGATTTCGTCGGCGCCCTGCCGGACGGCTACGCGACCCGGGTGGGGCCGGGCGGCCAGCGGCTGTCGGGCGGCCAGCGGCAGCGGATCGCGCTCGCCCGCGCCTTCGCGCGCGACCCGCGCGTGCTGCTGCTCGACGAGGCGACCAGCGCGCTCGATGCCGAGAACGAACGCGCCGTGCAGGAGGCGCTCGCCCGCGTCCGCGTCGGGCGCACCACGATCATCGTCGCCCACCGGCTCGCGACCGTTCGGTCCGCGGACGTCGTCGTGGTGCTGAACGAGGGGGAAGTGGTCGAGTGCGGCGATCACGAGGCGCTGATGCGGGCGGACGGACTTTACGCGCGGCTGGTCAGGACCCAGGCACTGGCGGCCTGATCCGGATCGTGGCAGAGAGTGACCGAACGGATCGGTCAGCGGCGGCTCCGGCGCGTCGGGCCGCGTTCCTTCCTCGTGGCGGAGAGCGTCGACAGCATGGCGGACGACCAGCAGCAGGACCGGCTCGCCGAGGCTGACGACCACCATCCGGACCAGGGCCATGATCTGGACCGGGGTCACGACCAGCGCCGAGGCCTGGACAAGCAGGATGGGGACAAGCGGGACCCGGACAAGCAGGGCGAGGGCAAGGCCGACGGCAACAAGGGCGAGGACAAGGAGAAGCAGGAGCAGGAGCGGAAGCAGGACGAGCAGCGCAAGAAGGCGCGCCCCGTCGTCCGCATCATCCTGGTTCTCGTCCTCGTCGGCCTCCTCGCCGGCGGCTTCTATCTCTGGTGGACGACGCGCAACGTCGAGACCACCGATGACGCCTACACCACCGGCCGGGTGATCACGGTCGCCCCGCACGTGAGCGGCTACGTCGTCGCGCTCGACGTCAACGACAACCAGTACGTGCACGAGGGCCAGATCCTCGCCCGCATCGACCCGCGCAACTACCAGGCGACGGTCGACCAGGACCAGGCGCAGGTGAGGCAGGCCGAGGGCGAGCTCGAAGCCGCGAAATTTCGTGTCGAGGTCTCGCGCCAGACCTTCCCGGCCCAGCTCGAACAGGCCAAGGGCCAGCTGCAGGAGACCAAGGGGCAGGCGTTCCAGGCCGAGACCGACTACCGGCGCCAGCACGGCGTCGCGCGCGCGGCGACGTCGCAGCAGGCGATCGACCAGTCGACCGCCGCGCTGCAGACGGCCGAGGGCCAGGTGGCGGTGGCGCAGGCGCAGGTCGAGGCGGCGACCCCGGTCACGCCGAACATCGGCGTCACCAAGTCGACCGTGACGCAGCAGGCGGGTTCGCTCGAGATCGCCCAGGCGGCACTCGAAATCGCCAAGCTCAACCTCGGCTGGACCGTCATCCGCGCGCCGCACGACGGCTGGATCGCGCAGCGCTCGATCGAGCAGGGCAACTACGTCAATTCCGGTCAGGCGCTGTTCTCGATCGTCCAGCCCGACGTCTGGATCACGGCGAATTTCAAGGAAACCCAGCTCACCCGGATGCATGCCGGTCAGCTGGTCGACATCAGCGTCGACGCCTATCCGGCGATGAAGCTGCACGGCCATGTCGACAGCGTGCAGCTCGGCTCGGGCGAGCAGTTCAGCGCCTTTCCGCCCGAGAACGCGACCGGAAACTACGTCAAGATCGTCCAGCGCGTGCCGGTGAAGATCGTGATCGACAGCGGGCTCGATCCCGATCAGCCGCTGGCGATCGGCCTTTCGGTCGAGCCCACCGTCAGCCTCGACAAGGGATTGGCGCACTGATGACGGCGCGCCTGCAATGAGCGGCAGCCGCGACCAGGACTGGAAGCCGAAGGCCAACCCCTGGCTGATCGCGGTCGTGGTGACGCTCGCGGCCTTCATGGAGGTGCTCGACACCACGATCGTCAACGTGTCGCTGCCCTACATCGCGGGCGACCTCGCGTCCTCCTACGACGACAGCACCTGGACGCTGACCTCCTACCTCGCCGCCAACGGCGTCGTGCTGACGATTTCGGGCTGGCTGTCGCGCACGCTTGGACGCAAGCGCTACTTCCTGATCTGCATCGGGATGTTCACGGTCTGCTCGTTCCTGTGCGGCATCTCGGACAGCCTGCCCGAGCTCATCATCTTCCGCCTGTTCCAGGGTTTCTTCGGCGGCGGCCTGCAGCCGAACCAGCAATCGATCATCCTCGACACCTTCCCGCCCAACCGGCGAAGCGCCGCCTTCGGCCTGACCGCCATCGCGACCGTGGTCGCGCCGGTGCTCGGGCCGACGGTGGGCGGCTATCTCACGTTCGATTATTCCTGGCGCTGGGTGTTCTTCATCAACGTGCCGGTCGGCCTGTTCACCACCATCATGGTGGCGCGCCTGATCGAGGATCCGCCCTGGGCCAAGAAGCAGAAGGCGCGGCTCGACGTCATCGGCATCTCGCTGATCGCGATCGGCATCGGCTGCCTGCAGGTGATGGCCGACCGCGGCGAGGACGACGACTGGTTCAACAGCGACTTCATCCGCACCCTCGCGGTCCTCGGCTTCGTCGGCATCGTCGGCGCGGTGTGCTGGCTGCTGGTCGCCAAGCGGCCGGTGGTCAATCTCCGCGTGCTCGCCGACCGCAACTTCGCCGTCGGCTGCGCCATGGTGGGCTGTCTCGGCTTCGTGCTCTATTCCGCCGCGGTGGTGATCCCGCAGATCGCCCAGCAGGTGCTCGGCTACAACGCGATCCTGGCCGGTCTCATCCTGTCGCCTGGCGCGCTCGTGATCATCGCGATGATCCCGTTCGTCGGACGGATGCTGGCCGTCGTGCAGACGCGCTACATCATCGCGTTCGGCTACTTCGTCATGGGCTGCGCGCTCACCTACTCCGCGACGCTCAACCCGCAGATCGATTTCCGCTCGCTCGTCTATATCCGTTGCGCGCAAACCGCGGCGCTCGCCTTCCTGTTCGTGCCGATC
Organism: Acetobacteraceae bacterium; assembly: GCA_965199345.1. Taxonomy (GTDB): domain Bacteria; phylum Pseudomonadota; class Alphaproteobacteria; order Acetobacterales; family Acetobacteraceae; genus CAXTPV01. The sequence goes on along the minus strand of CBDARA010000002.1, from coordinate 2,413,009 downwards.
AGCACCATCGCCTACGTCACCATCCCGCGAAACCTGAACGGCGACGCCTCGGCGCTGTTCACCATGTCGCGCAACGTCATCGGCGCGCTCGGCATCTCGCTGTCGCAGTCGCAGGTGACCGAACGGACGCAGATCCGGGAAGCCTATCTCGCCCATTGGGCGACACCGTTCCGCGAACCCTACCGCCAGATGCTGACGCGCTGGCAGGACCTCGCGCGCGCCGGCGGCGTGCCCGCCGCCAACCTCCAGGCCGGCGCGCTGAACCACGCGCTGTCGACGTTCCGCACCCAGGCCGAAGTGCTGGCCTACAACGACGTCTTCTCGCTGGTCGCGATCCTGTCGTTCATCATCGTGCCACTCTGCTTCCTGTTCTCGAACGTCGTCGGCGGCAGCCGCGGCGGCGGCCATTAGCCGGGGCTGGGGAGGAAGGCCAGGGGCTCTGCCCCTGGACCCCGGCAAAGGCGGAGCCTTTGCAATCCATCAGTTAAGGAAAACCCCGGGCCACACCATCGATGCCCGTCGCACCGGGGCCCGGGGTTTTCCTTAACTCAAGGGATCCAAGGGCCTCGGGCCCTTGGCGGGTCCAGGGCAGAGCCCTGGCCTTCTGTCCTCAGCCCCGCGCCTCGGCCACGTAGGTGGTGACCGACGAGGGCGGTTCGCGGTCGGTGAGGTGGCCGCGCAAGTCGACGCGTGCCGTGCCGGGCCGGAGGCCGCCCGGGGCGGTGGTCACCGTGCGCGCCGACGTCACCGCGGTGTTCGGTGCCGCGACGGCGGCGAGGTCGACGTCCTCGTCGACCGGTGCCGGACGGGTGTTGATCACCACCACCACGACGTGTCGGAGGTCGGCCGTGCGGGCGGCGAGCACGTTCTCGTCGGCGGTGGGCAGGATGCGGTCGCCGGGACGGATAAAGCGCGAGAACTGCGCGATGGCGTCGAACTGCGGCAGCGTGCGCGGCACGCCGCCGTCGAGGTCGATCACGCCCCAGTCCGGTTGCCAGAAGCACCAGACGGTCGCGCCCATGGTCTCGAGTGCGGTGCGGATCCAGTGCGCCATCGTGAGTGCGGCCGTGGCGGGCGGGGCGGGGACGAGACAGCACCCGGTTTCGCTCATCCAGAGCGGTTTGCCGAGCGACGCGACAGCCTGTTGCAGGCGGGCGGGATCGTGGCCGTCGTACTGGTGGACGTTGACGCGTCCGAGCGCCCCGCGCGTGTCCGGGGTCATCGCCCCGAGCCAGGCGGTCATGCGGTCGTAATCGTTCGGCTCGGTTCCCGACACGATCGTGCCGGTGCCGGCGAGGCGGCGCGCGAGCGCGTCGATCACTGCCTCCTGCATCGGCAGGGTCGTGAACATGCCTTCCTGGTGGTTGCCGGCGACCCACCAGGATCCGTCAGGCTCGTTGACCGGGCTCACGGAGGCGAAATGAACGTGCTCGACGCGGTCGAAATGCGTCGCCACGGTCGCGAGATAGGACGCGAAGGCGTCGATGCGGTCGGGGCGGAGATTGTCCTCGCGCGCGCGGTCGGCGCCGCCGACGCAGAGGCTGCGCGTCATCCACCATGGCGGCGAGTTCGAGAACGCCTCGATCGTGTCGGCGCCGCGGCGGATCGCGTCGTGCAGCATGCGGCGCTGGCTCGCGTCGCGGCGCCAGTCATACCGGCCGCCCGGCCCGGTCAGGTAACCCTCCATCGTCGCGCGCGGCCAGAGACCGTGGTCGGGCGGCCGGTCGCAGGGGCGCGGGTCCGGGTCCGCGCCGCCGCCGATATCGTAGCGCGCGACGGTGAGCCCGAGCCCGTCGGTGCGGGCCGGGTCGCCGTAGAGCAGGTCCATGAAGCGGTCGCGTGCGGCGGGATCGGGCAGCGCGGGGCGGACGAGCCGGCTGCCGTAGACGACATTCGCCTCCCAGGCGAGCGCCATGCCCCAGCCGCCGAACACCTGTCGCGGAACGGCGCCGACGGTCGCGGTCCGGAGCGGCGGCGGCGGGTTGGCGGCGCCTGGAGGCGTGACGTGCGGCGAGGACGCGCAGGAGGCGAGCAGGAAGGCCGCCGCGGTCAGCGCGCCGGCCGATCTCCGAACGGCGCGTTGAGCCGGACCACGGCCGTGTTGAGCACGGCCGCGAACGACACCCAGACCAGGTAGGGCAACAGCTTCCACGTCTCGCCACTCCTCGCGCGCGGAACGCCGGCCGGCCGCGGCAGGAACAGGATCAGGGAGGCGATCGAGCACCAGAGCGGCAACACTTCGGCGAGTGCCCAGTCGGGCCGCCTGCGGGCGAAGAAGAGCGCGCTCCAGGCGGCGTTCAGCACCCCGTTGACCGCGAACAGGAGCACGACGCGCCGTCGCTGTCGGTTCGTGCGCGAGGCCCGCCACGATGACAGCGCCGCCATGCCGGTCAGCACCCCGATCGCGCTCCAGGCCGGCCCGAACAGCCAGCCGGGCGGCTGGAACGACGGCTTCCGCAACTGCTCGTACCAGGGACCGAGGCGGGTCAGCGCGCCGCCGGTGCCGAGTGTCGCGACGACGCAGGCGGTCACGACGACGGTGTCCCGCCTCATGGCAGACGCGGCGCGGCGGGAGGGTTCGGGCGTCTCGTCATGGCTCACGGCCTGAACGTGGCTCCGATGGGCGAGGTTCCTCGCCCCGGCACGGCCGCCCGCGCGCCGGCGCGGGTCGAACGACCGCGGCCGGGATGCCCTTGCGAGGCAAGCCGCCTCACCGACGTGAACGAGCGCACCGCATCGCGCCCTGCGCTCCCGTTCCAACGTCGCGTTCGCCGTGGCAGGTTCGGGTCGCCCGAGGATCTCCGCATGGATCACGACGATCAATTCAGCCGCCAGATCGACCGGCTCCGCGCCGACGGCAATTATCGCCACTTCGCGTCGATCGAGCGGCAGGCGGGCCGTTTCCCGCACGCGATCATGCACGACCCGCCGGTGTTCGGGCGTCCGGGGGAGACCGGTCCCGCGCGCGAGATCACCATCTGGTGCTCGAACGACTATCTCGGCATGGGCCAGCATCCGGCGGTGATCGCGGCCTCGCACGAGGCGCTCGACCGCATGGGCGCGGGCGCGGGCGGCACGCGCAACATCGGCGGCACCTCGATCGCCCACGTGGCGCTCGAACGCGAGCTCGCGTCCCTGCACGGCACCGAGGCGGCGCTGCTGTTCGCGTCGGGCTACATGTCGAACTGGGCGACGCTGGGCACGATCGCGGCGAGGCTTCCTGGCTGCATCGTGCTGTCGGATGCCGGCAATCACGCGTCGATGATCGAGGGGATCCGCCACAGCCGGGCCGAACGCCACATCTTCCGGCACAACGACGCCGACGACCTCGAGCGCATCCTCGCCGGCCTGCCGCCGGACGCGCCGAAGATCGTCGCGTTCGAGTCGATCTATTCGATGGACGGCGACGTGGCACCCATCGCGGCACTCTGCGACGTCGCCGACCGCTACGGCGCCATGACCTATCTCGACGAGGTGCACGCGGTGGCGCTCTACGGGCCCGAGGGCGCCGGCATCGCCGCCCGCGACGGCGTCGCCGGTCGGCTGACGATCATCGAGGGCACGCTCGGCAAGGGGTTCGGCGTGGTCGGCGGCTACATCGCGGCGTCGGCGGTGCTGTGCGATTTCGTCCGCTCCTTCGCGTCGGGCTTCATCTTCTCGACCGCGCTGCCGCCGGCGGTCGCCGCGGGCGCGCTGGCCGCGATCCGCGTCGTGCGGACGGCCGACGACCTCCGCGCGCGTCACGCCGATCGGGTCGCCGCCACGCGCCGCGCGCTCGACGAGGCCGGCGTAACGCATGCGCCGAACCCGTCGCACATCGTGCCGGTGATCGTCGGCGACCCGGTCGAGACGCGGCTGCTCACCGACCGGCTGCTCGCCCGTCACGGCATCTACGTGCAGCCGATCAACCACCCGACAGTGCCGCGCGGCACCGAGCGCCTCCGTCTCACGCCGACCCCGATGCACGACGACGGCCATATCGCGGCGCTCGCGGCGGCGCTCGGCGCCGAATGGGCGGCGCTGCGGCAGCGCCGGTCGGCGTGACGGCCGTGACGCGCCCGCCCGCTGGTCTGGCCGTGGCGCGCGTGTGCGCGGATCCTGCCTTGGCGCGCGTGTTCGCGGGACCGCCCTGGACGCGCGTTTGCACGGGTCCGGCCTTGGCGCGTGTGCGCGCGGATGCGGCGCGAGCGCGCCTGTCCGCGGGTCCCGCCTCGGTGGCGCGCGTGTGCGCGGCTCCAACCTCGGCGCGCGTATGTACGGGACCGGCTTCGGCGCGCGTGTCCGCGCGATCGGCCTCGGCGCGCGTGTCCGCGCGACCGGCCTCGGCGCGCGTGACCGTGCGACCGGTCTCGCCGCGCGTGTCCGCGCGATCGGTTTCGACGCGCGTGTCCGCGCGATCGGTCTCGACGCGCGTGTCCGCGCGATGACCGGCCAGACGCGGCGGATCGCGCCCTACGGCACCTGGCGCTCGCCCGTCACCGCCGACCTCGTCGCCGGGCGCACCATCGGGCTCTCGTCGTTGTCCGCCGACGGCGGCGATCTCTACTGGCTCGAGCAGCGGCCGAGCGAGAACGGGCGCACCGTGCTCGTGCGTCGTCGCGCCGACGGCGACGCCGCCGATCTCACCCCGCCACCGCTCGACGTCGCGAGCCGCGTGCACGAATACGGCGGCGGCGCCTACCATGCCCGCGACGGCCGCGTGGTGTTCAGCGACAAGCGCGACGGCGCCGTGCGGCTGCTCGACGGCGACGGCACGATCCGCGTCGTGACCGCGGTCGGGGGCTGCCGCTACGCCGATTTCCGCCTCGCGCCGGACGGACGGAGTGCCGTCGCGGTTCGCGAGGACGCCCGCGACAGACCCGCGAACCATCCCGAGAACACGATCGTCCGCCTCGATCTCGATAAGGCCGCCAACCCCGCCGCCAACGCGGGCACGGTGCTGGTGCGCGGGCCGGATTTCGTCGCCGCCCCCCGCCTCGCGCCGGAGGGCGCCGCGCTGCTCTGGCTGGAATGGGACCAGCCCGACATGCCGTGGGACGCGACGCGGCTGTGCGTCGCCCGGCTCGACGCCGACGGCACGCCGATCGAGGTGAGACGGATCGCGGGCGGGCCCGCGACCTCGATCGTGCAGCCGGAATGGGAGGCCGACGGCGCCGTGCTCTACGCGTCGGACCGCACCGGCTGGTGGAACCTCGAGCGCGTGACGCCCGGCGGCGCCGCCGTGGCGATCTGTCCGATGGAAGCCGAGATCGGCGGCCCCGCCTGGGTGTTCGGCCGCCACCACCATCACGCGTTGCCGGACGGCACGATCGTCGCCGCGATCGTCCGCGACGGTCGCGTGCGCGCGGCCGTGATCGGAGCGGGGCGCGCGCGCGACCTCGCCTGGCCGCCCGTCGCCGAATGTCCGGTGACGCTCGCCGACCCGTCGGGCGGGTTCCGCCTCGCCGCGATCGCGACGCCGCCGGATGCGCCGCCGCAGATCGTGCTCGGTCCGGTCGAGCGATCCGGCGCGGCCGGCGGTCCGGGCGCGCCCCCCGCGCTTCGGTCGCTGCGCGCCGCGTCGCCGCCCGCGCTGTCGGCGGCCGACATCTCGGTCGCCGAGACGCTGTCGTTTCCGACCGAGGATGGCGGGACCGGGCACGCCTTCTGGTACCCGCCCGCGAACGCGACCACGACGGCGCCGGCGGACGAGAAGCCGCCGCTGATCGTGATCTCGCACGGCGGCCCGACCAGCATGTCGACCGACGCCCTGTCGTCCCGCGTGCAATGGTGGACCAGCCGCGGTTTCGGCGTCGTCGACGTGAACTACGGCGGCTCGACCGGTTTCGGCCGCGCCTATCGCCGGCGTCTCGACGGGCAATGGGGGGTGGTCGACGTCGCCGACTGCATCGCGGCCGCGCGGCACCTGGTGGCGACCGGACGCGTCGACCCGCGCCGGATCGCGATCAGGGGCGGCAGCGCCGGCGGTTTCACCACGCTCGCAGCACTCGTCGCGAGCGACGTCTTCGCCGCCGGCGCGAGCCATTACGGCGTCGCCGATCTCACTCTTCTCGCCGGCGACACGCACAAGTTCGAGGCACGCTACCTCGATCGCCTGGTCGGCCCGCTGCCCGACGCCGAGGCGCTTTATCGTGCCCGCTCGCCGATCACCCATGCCGATCGCCTGTCGTGCCCGGTGATCTTCTTCCAGGGGCTCGACGACAAGGTCGTGCCGCCGAACCAGGCGCGCGCGATGGCGGCAGCCCTCGCGTCGCGCGGCGTCGAGGCGCCGGTGCACGAATTCGCCGGCGAAGGTCACGGCTTCCGCCGCGAGGACACGATCCGACGCGTGCTGGCACTCGAGCTCGCGTTCTACGGCGCGGTGTTCGGGTTCGAGCCCGATCCGGGCTGAGACGTCGATGGTGCGGCGGGCCGAGACGGCCGTGCGCGGCTGACGGACCCGGCCGCGCGCCGGGCGCCGGCCGATCCGCACGGCTGTTTCGCCGCGCGCGAAACGTTTGAGGCGGTCGGACGTAGTGGCTGTGCGGGCGCCTGCCGCCCACGCCATCGCGGGAGAACGCCGTCTTGCCTTTCCCGAACGTCGGCGGCCGCCGCCGCGTCGCCCTTCTCGGCCTTCTCGCGGCCGGCCTCGTCGCCGGGCCGAGTGCCGTGCGCGCCGAGGACGGCGCGGGGTTTCCGCCCCTGGTGACGCCGCCGAGCGCGACCCGGATTCCCGGCAAGTTCGTGTTCGCCGAACTCGTGACGCCCGACCTCGCCGGCGCCGAGCGCTTCTACGGCGGGCTGTTCGGCTGGACCTTCCGCGACATCCCGGTGCAGCGGCTGCGCTACGCCGAGGCCTTGTCGGGCGGTCGCAACGTCGCCGGGCTGATCGAGCGGCCGCTGCCGCCCGACCGATCGCGCCGGCCGTCCTGGATCCCGTTCATCGCGACCACGGCGACCGACACGGTGGTCGCGACGGCGACGAGCCATGGCGGCAGGGTGCTCTATCCCGCCCGCGACATTCCCGGTCTCGGCCGCGAGGCGGTGCTCGCCGGTCCCGCGGGCGCGGTCTTCGCGGTGCTGCAATCGTCGAGCGGCGATCCGGCCGACGTCGAGACGCCCGTCGGCGACTGGGTCTGGAGCTCGCTGCTGACGCCCGACGCGCGGACGGCCGCGACGTTCTACGGCGCCTTGTTCGGATACCAGTCGGCGCCCGCGCCCGACTCGAACGGCGTCTCGCACCTGATCGTCGCGTCGGACGGCTACGCGCGGGCCAGCATCAACCCGCTGCCGCGCGGCCTGCCCGCCGGCGCGCCGGCGCGCTGGCTCCGCTTCGTGCGCGTCGACGACGTGAACGCGATGGCCGCCAAGGCGGTGGCGCTCGGCGGCCGCGTGCTGGTGCAGCCGCACGAGGATCGCGACGGCGGCACCGTCGCCGTGCTGGCCGATCCGGCAGGGGCCGCGTTCGGCGTTCTCGCCTGGCCGGGCGACGCGCCGGCGGAGACGGCAAAATGAGCGGGCGAGGTTTGCGCGGTCGGCATCTGCTGTGGGCCGCGGTCCTGTTGCTCGCCGGCTGCGTCTACGGCGGCGGCGGCTACGGCGACTATGGCGGCTATTACGGTGGCTATGGCGGTGGCTACGGGCCCGGTTTCGGCGGCGGCTACGCGGTCGGCCCGTATTTCGGCGGCCGCGGCCGTCCCGGGCTGCCGGGCTATCATGGCGGCGGACGCGGTGGGTTCCACGGCGGTGGCGGCGCCCGAGGCGGCGGTCACGGTGGCGGCGGTGGTCATGGCGGCGGCGGCGGCCATGGCGGCGGCGGTCACGGTCGCTGACGCGCGACGTGGAGGTGTTCGGTCACTCGGCGCGCATGTCAGACCCGCTCTGCGTCGCGCACCGAAGCGGCGGGATCGGCAAGGCCTGATCCGGTCGTCGTCGCGAACACGGGCGCCGCGTCCGACGCTCTGGAATGCTGGCTGGGGGACCTGGATTCGAACCAGGGCTGACCGGGTCAGAGCCGGTAGTTCTACCGCTAAACTATCCCCCAAGCGGCGCTCGGCGATACCATCCGCGCCGACCGGTGGCAACCGCGCACCGGGTTGGCCTTGGGGCGGCCTTGCCGCGGCGACCTCGCAGGGGGACACTCGGGCGCCCAAGGGGAGTGTCGCGCCGTGGCCGAGAACGCCGTGCCCGATCCGGCCAGGCGGCACGGCGGCCCGTCCGTCGCGCCCGACCTCGTGGCCGCGCTCGATCTCGGCACCAGCAACTGCCGCATGATGATCGCCGCACCGCACGGACGCGGCTTCCGGGTGGTCGACAGTCTCAGCCGCATCGTGGGGCTCGGCGAAGGCCTGCCGGCCTCCGGCGTGCTGTCCGACGCGGCGATGGCACGCGCCGGCGTGGCACTCGCGGAATGCGCCGACCGCTTCGCCCGGCGCGGCGTCGCCACCATCGATGCCGTCGCGACCGAAGCCTGCCGCCGCGCTGCCAACGGCGGCGCGTTCCTGTCCCGCGCGCGGGCCGAGACCGGGCTCGCCATCCGCACCATCTCGACCCGCGAGGAGGCGGCGCTGACGGTCGAGAGTTGCGCCGCCCTGCTGTCGGGCGCGTGCCGGCGCGCCCTCGTGTTCGACATCGGCGGCGGCTCGACCGAGATCAGCTGGGTGCGGGTGGGCGGCGAGACCCTGGTGCTGTCCGGCACCGTGTCGCTGCCGTTCGGCGTGGTCACCGTCGAGGACGAGCTCGGGGCCGACGCGGACACCGAGGAGGGGTTCGAGCGCATCGTCTGCCACGCCGCCGCGGCGGTCGCGCCGTTCGAGCAGGTGCACCGCATCGGCCACGAGATCCGCCTCGGCGGCGTGCGCCTGATCGGCACCAGCGGCACGGTGACCACGCTCGCCGGCGAGGCGCTCGGCCTCAGGCGCTACCGCCGCCCGCTCGTCGACGGCGTCACGCTGGAGCTCGCCGCGGCGCGCGCCGCGAGCGGGCGGCTGCGGGCGCTCGGCCGCGACGGCCTCGTCTCGCACCCCTGCGTCGGCCCCGAACGCGCGAAACTCGTGCTGGCGGGCTGCGCGATCTTCGAGGCGATCCGGCGGCAATGGCCGGTCGACGACATCCTGGTCGCCGATCGCGGCCTGCGCGAAGGGCTGCTGCTGCGACTGCTCCGCGCGCGGCGCGCCGATCCCTCCCCGTCGCGGCCGCGCGGCGGACCGGTCGCCCGCGCCGCCGCGGCGCCGCCTTGAGCGGCGGCAAGCGGCCCGGCGGCAGCCAGCCCGGCGCCGGCGGCGGCGAACGCCCGACCAAGGCGCGGCTCCGCACGGCGCTCGGCCGCACCGTCTCGCAGCAGCGCTGGCTGCAGCGACAGTTGAACGACCCCTACGTCGCCGCCGCCAAGCGCGAGGGTTACCGGTCCCGCGCCGCCTTCAAGCTGCTGGAGCTCGACGACCAGTTCCGCCTGCTGCGGCCGGGGATCCGCATCCTCGATCTCGGCGCCGCACCCGGGGGCTGGGCGCAGGTGGCGCTCCGCCGTGGGGCCGCGACCGTGGTCGGCATCGACCTGCTGCCGATCGATCCGCTGGGCGACGCGCATTTCGTGCAGGGCGACATCAACGACGCCGAAACCGACGCGACCTTGCGCGGCCTGCTCGGGGGACACGCCGATCTCGTGCTGTCCGACATGGCGCCGAACACCACCGGGCACGCCGCGACCGACCACATCCGGATCATCGCGCTCGCCGAGCTCGCCTTCGCGGTCGCCGAAACCATGCTGGTCGCCGACGGCGCGTTCGTCGCGAAAGTGTTCCAGGGCGGTTCGGAGCGCGGCCTGCTCGACGCGCTCAAGCGCGGCTTCCGGACCGTCCGCCACGCCAAGCCCAAGGCGAGCCGGAAGGAAAGCAGCGAGCTCTACGTGGTCGCGACCGGCTTCCGCGGCGCCGGCGCCGGCTAGAGCACGATCGGCTCGAACCGAGCCGATGAACGAACTCTATCTTCGTATGAGAAGAGCATTCTTCATTCGATCGGACAGGCTTTCGGTCGGAGGCGGACGCCTCGCCTCGATGACGAGCGCCATCATCGCTCGGCCGAGCCGGTGGTGCTCTGGACGCGCGTCCGGCCGATGAGCACCATGGCGCGTGCGGCCGCGCCCTGAACATGCGATCGCTGGAGTTCGCCGTGGAACCCGTTCACCCGACCGCAACGCCTGGCGCGTATGCTCGGCCGCCCGGCGCGATCCGGTGCTGCGCGCGTGATGCCGACCGCGAGGAAAGAGAGGCCTGATGTCGAGCGCCACCGTTCCCGACCTGCCGGCGAGGGAAACACGATCGATGCGGGATCGTATCCTCGCCAAGCTCACCTACGAGGTCTGCAAGCGGCCGGAAAGCGCCACGACGCGCGACTGGTTCGTCGCCACCGCGATGGCGATCCGCGATCCGGTCGCCGAGCGCTGGATCGAATCGGCCGCGCGGCTGAACGGCAAGCGCGTCTGCTACATGTCGCTCGAGTTCCTGATCGGCCGTCTGCTGGTCGACGCGATCGACAATCTCGGTCTGCGCGAGGAGGTCGACGGGGCACTGCGCGATCTCGGCACCGATCTCGACACCGTGCGCGGCGCCGAGCCCGACGCGGCGCTCGGCAATGGCGGCCTCGGCCGTCTCGCCGCCTGCTACATGGAGGCGATGGCGAGCGTCGGGGTGCCGGCCACCGGCTACGGGATCCGTTACGAGCACGGGCTGTTCCGGCAAACGATCGGACCGGGCTTCTGGCAGAAGGAGTGGCCCGAGGATTGGCTCGCCGCCGGCAACCCTTGGGAATTTCGCCGCCCGGAGTTCACCTTTCCGATCGGCTTCGGCGGGCATGTCGTGACCACCGGGCGCGCCGACGACGGCACCGCGCGCTACGAGTGGCAGCCCGCCGAGTTCGTTTCCGCGGTCGCCTACGACACGCCGGTGGTCGGCGCGGGGGGGCGCATGATCAACACGCTCCGGCTGTGGTCGGCGCATGCGAGCGATCCGCTCCGGCTCGACGATTTCAACCGCGGCGATCATGTCGGCGCGCTCGCCGATCGCGTCCGCTCGGAAGCGATCTCGCGCGTGCTGTACCCGAGCGACGACACGCCGGCCGGACAGGAGCTGCGGCTGCGGCAGGAGTTCTTCTTCGTTTCGGCCTCGCTGCAGGACATGTTGCGGCGCCACCGCGCGCGCGGCCGCGATCTCGCGCGCTTCGCCGACCACGTCGCGATCCAGCTGAACGACACCCATCCGTCGATCGGCATCGCCGAGCTGATGCGCCTGCTGATCGACACGCACGGCATGGAATGGAAGCAGGCCTGGGCGATCACCGGGGCCGCGTTCAACTACACCAACCACACGCTGCTGCCGGAAGCGCTCGAGATGTGGCCGGTGCCGCTGATGGAACGTCTGCTGCCGCGGCACATGCAGATCATCTACCTGATCAACAACGACCATCTCGAGGCCGCGCGACGTTCGGGCCGCACCGACGACGCCTTCCTCGCCGCCGTGTCGCTGATCGACGAGACGGCGGGGCGGCGCGTGCGCATGGGCCATCTCGCCTTCGTCGGCGCGCATCGCGTGAACGGCGTCTCGGCGCTGCACACCGATCTCATGCGCCAGACCATCTTCCGTGACCTCGATGCGGTCGCCGGCGGACGGATCAACAACAAGACCAACGGCATCACCTTCCGGCGCTGGCTCGGGGGCGCGAACCCGCCGCTTCATCGCCTGCTCACCGAAACGCTCGGTGCCGATCCGCTGGTCGAGCCCGAGGCGCTCGCGCGGTTGCGGCCGCACGCCGACGAGGCGTCGTTCCGCGATGCGTTCCGGGCGCAGCGACGCGCTTCGAAGGAGAAGCTCGCGTCGCTGATCCGGCGCGAGATCGACATCGTGGTCGATCCCGACGCGCTGTTCGACGTGCAGATCAAGCGCATCCACGAATACAAGCGCCAGCTGCTGAACATCCTCCACGCCGTCGTGTCCTACGACCGCATCAGGGCGAACCCGACGGCGGCCGTCGGCAAGCGGGTGAAGATCTTCGCCGGCAAGGCGGCGCCGTCCTACCTGCGCGCCAAGCAGGTGATCCAGCTCGCGCACGACGTCGCCCGAACGGTCAACGACGACCCGGCGGTGCGCGGCCTGCTCAAGCTGGTGTTCCTGCCCAACTACAACGTGACGCTCGCGGAAAGCATCATCCCGGCCGCCGACCTGTCGGAACAGATCTCGACCGCCGGCATGGAGGCGTCGGGCACCGGCAACATGAAGCTCGCGCTGAACGGTGCGCTCACGATCGGCACGCTCGACGGCGCGAATGTCGAGATCCGCGACCGTGTCGGCGCCGACAACATCGTGATCTTCGGCCTGACCGCGCCGGAGGTGGAGGCGCGCCGGCGGAAGGGGCTCGACACCATCGCCGACGAGGCCGTGGGGCGGTCGCCTGCGCTCGCCGACGCGCTACAGGCGATCCGCTCGGGCGTCTTCTCGCCCGACGAGCCGTATCGCTATCGCGCGCTGATCGACGATCTGTTCGCCGCCGACCGGTTTTTCGTCACCGCCGATTTCGACGCCTACGATCGCGCCCAGGCGGAGGTCGAGCGCCGTTGGGCGAACCCGGAAGGCTGGTGGCGCGCCGCGGCGCTCAACACGGCGGGCATGGCGTGGTTCTCGGCCGACCGTGCGGTCAGGGAATACGCCGCCGAGATCTGGGGGATCGAGACCTGATCTTCCGGGACGCCCGGAGCAACTCATGTGGACCGGACCGCGTCGCGGTCCCGTCCACATGAGACAAGTTGCCTTCTACTGAGTTTCTCGAGCACGACCTGCAGCCAGACCGGTTCCGGTCTCGCTGAACGTGCTCCAGACGTGGGAAGCCGGGCTTCGCTCAGCTGGCCTGCGCCGCTTCCAGGGCGCCGCTCGCCTCGAGCCAGTCGTCCTCGGCCTGTCCTTCCGCGCGGATGATCGCGGCGAGACGCGCGTTCTCGCGCCCGACGGCGGTGCCGCTCGCGCGTCCGTAGAAGGCGGGGTCGGCGAGCCGCGCCTCGATCTCGCGCCGCTCGGCCGCGAGCCGGCCGAGCCTCGCCTCGGCGTCCTTGACCCGCCGACGCATCGGCTCGAGCGCCGCCCGCGCCTCGGCCCGGCCGCGTCGCGCCTCGCGCCCCGATCCCTCCGCCGCGTCCGGCTTCGGCGCGGCGACGCTCCTGGTCCGGCCGGCGTCGGCGATCAGCGTGCGGTAGTCGTCGAGATCGCCCTCGAACGGCTTGACCGTGCCCTCGCCGACGATCCAGAGCCGGTCCGCCACCAGTTCGACGAGGTGGGGGTCGTGGCTCACCAGCACGACCGCCCCCTCGAAGGCGCCGAGCGCGCGCACCAGCGCGTCGCGGGCGTCGATGTCGAGATGGTTGGTCGGCTCGTCGAGGATCAGCAACTGCGGCGCGTCGCGCGTGGCCAGCGCCAGCAGCAGCCGCGCCCGCTCGCCGCCCGAAAGCTCGCCGGTCGGGGTGTCGGCCCGGTCGGCGTCGAGGCCGAACCGCGCGAGCTGCGATCGCGCCTCGGTCGCGGTCGCCTTCGGCATCGCCCGGCCCATGGCGACCACGGGTGTCGCCGCGAGATCGAGCTCCTCGCTCTGGTGCTGCGCGAAATAGCCCACCGTGAGGCCGCCGGTGCGGAACACGCGCCCGTCCATCGCGCCGAGGCGGCCGGCCATGAGTTTGGCGAGCGTCGACTTGCCGCGGCCGTTCGGCCCGAGCAGCGCGATCCGGTCCTCGGCGTCGAGCCGGAGGGTGAGGCCGGACAGCACCGCGCGTCCGTCGTAGCCGCAGCTCACCTTGTCGAGCGTCAGCATCGGCGGCGCGAGCGGCGCCGCGTCCGGGAAGCTGAACCGTGTCGCGTGCGGCTCGATCACGCTCTCGATCACCGGCAGCCGCGCCAGCGCCTTCAATCGCGCCTGGGCCTGACGGGCCTTGGTCGCCTGCGCGCGGAACCGGTCGACGAAGTCCTGCATGTGCTTGCGCCGGGCCGCGACCGCCTCGGCTTCGCGCTGCTGCTGCAGCGCCTGCTCGGTGCGGATGCGCACGAACTCCGTGTAGCCGCCCGGCGTCAGGCGGATGCGGCCGCGATCGAGATGGGCGATCGCCTCGCACGCGTTGTCGAGCAGGCCGCGATCGTGGCTGATCACCAGCACAGCGCCCGGAAAGCGCTGCAACCAGCCCTCGAGCCACATCGTCGCCTCGAGATCGAGGTGGTTGGTCGGCTCGTCGAGCAGCAGCAGGTCGGGTGCGGCGAACAGCGCGGTCGCGAGCGCCACCCGCATGCGCCAGCCGCCCGAGAAGGTCGAGACCGCGCGCGCCTGCGCCTCCGCGTCGAAGCCGAGGCCGGCCAGGATCGCGCCGGCGCGGGCCGGCGCGCTGTCGGCGCCGATGGCGCGGAGCCGCTCGTGCAGCTCGCCCAGCCGCGATGCACCTTCCGCGCCGCCGTGTTCGGCCTCGGTCACCGCGTCGAGCAGCGCCAGGCGCTCGGCATCGCCGGCCAGCACGCAGTCGAGCAGGCTGGTCGGACCCTCCGGCGCCTCCTGCCGGACGGTCGCGACGCGGGCGCGCGACGCGATCCTGATCTCGCCGCCGTCGGCCTGCCGCTCGCCGAGGATGGTCGCGATCAGCGTCGACTTGCCCGCGCCGTTCCGTCCCACCAGGCCGACGCGCCGGCCGGGCTCGACCGACAGCGACGCGCCGTCGAGCAGCGTGCGCCCGGCGATCCGGATGGTCAGGTCGGTGACGGTGAGCAGGCTCAAGGGATGCGATGTCTCCGAGGGATGGCGCCGGCCGGGACAGGCCCGGCCGACGCCGGACACATGGTCACGCGCGGCTTACCGCACGCGGCGCGCGCCGCACAGCGGCACCCGCACCCGTCCGCACCCGTCAAGTCGGCCGGACGCCTCGCCGATGCGGCGCGGACAAGAACGCGCCGCGTTCCGGTCGGCGCGCGCTTGCTCCGGAGCGACCCCCCATGTGGGCCGGACCACGCGGTGGTCCCGTCTACATGGGACAAGCTGCACCGGTTCCGGTCTCGCTGAACGTGCTCTAGGGTCCGCCGCGACACAGCCCCGAGGCGGGCAGGAGGACAGCATGGCCACCGAACGGACGCTCTCGATCATCAAGCCGGACGCGACGCGCCGCAATCTCACGGGTGCGATCAACGCCAAGATCGAGGGCGCCGGCCTCGCCGTGATCGCCCAAAAGCGCATCCTGCTCACCGAGGCGCAGGCCGGCGCCTTCTACGCCGTCCACAGCGCGCGGCCGTTCTACAAGGACCTGGTCGGCTCGATGATCGGCGGCCCGGTGGTGGTCCAGGTGCTCGAAGGCGAGGACGCGATCGCGACCTATCGCCGGGTGATGGGCGCGACCGACCCGAAGAAGGCCGACGGCGGCACGATCCGCGCCGAGTTCGCCGAAAGCATCGAGGCCAACTCGGTGCACGGCTCGGACGCGCCGGAAACCGCCGCGCAGGAGATCCCGTTCTTCTTCTCGGCGCTCGAGATCCTGCCGCCGGTAGGCTGAGGACGACGAGGCCCGCCCGCTTCGGCGGGCGGGTTCCCTTCGCACTGCGCCCCTCCGAGCGCTAGATCACGGGCACGTCGCGCGGGCCGGGAGGCTCGACGTCGAGTTCGAGCGCGCGCGCGAAGGCGTCGAGGTCGAAGTCGCCGCGGACCTCGATCCTCGGCGTCGCGATGCCGAGCTGCCAGATTGCCGCCGCGCCGCCGTCGATCCGGAACCCTTCGGTGTAGCCGGCGAGGCTGCACACGGCGTCGGTCCGGAGGTCGGCCGCGCCGTAGGGCGGCGCGACCGACGTCACCGTGCCGCCGAACGCCGCCTCCAGCCTCGCTTTCGAGCGGCCGGCCTCGCCGAGCAGGTCGGACGAGGCGAGCGAGACGGCCGCCCGGTGCGTCGCGAGATGGCTGCCGATGCCGAGCCCGGCCTCGACCAGTTCGCCGAGCTGACGCCAGTCCATCAGCGGCGCGGCGCCGCCGTGATGCAGGTCCCAGTCGGCGCAGCCGCCGATCCTGTCGGTGGGCACGAACATGTGGGCGTTGAAGTCGTAGCGGCGCAGCAGATCCCAGCCGGTCTGGTAGAAGTCGAGATAGGCGTCGTCGAAGGTGATCAGGATCGGCCGGCCGCCGACCGAGATCCCGTGCCGGGCGGCGCGCCAGGCGTCGAGCGTGATCGCGTGGAAGCCGCGCCGGCGGAGAAACACCAGCTGCCGCTCGAACTGCTCGGGCGAGACGCGGTAGGGCGCGAGCGCGTCGGGCCCGCTCGACGCGATGCGGTGATACATCAGCACCGGGATCCGCGTCGCGCGCGCGCCCGCGGCCGCGCGCCGGGTCCGCGCCGGGCCGTTCGGGATCACCGAGGCGGCGACCGCGGTCGCGAGCGTCGCCCCGATCCCGGCGCCGGCGACGATCTCGGGCGCCGCTTCGCCGGACGCCGGGACCGCGCCGTCGGCGCGCCGGTAGAGATCGATGCGGTAGAGCGGCGTTTCGAGACTGCGCACGCGCCGCAGCGCCGGGTTCGCGTCGAGCACGCGTCGCACCGTGAGCCCGCCGAAGGGCGTTCCCCAGTCGAACCCGGTCGCGTCGGGATCGTCGTCGATCGTGAGCCCGTGCGCGTGGACGAAATGGCCGCCCGCCGCGAGCGCTCCCGGCAGCCGCGCGACGAAGCGCTGCAGCGTGCCGACGTCCGGCATGTAGTAGAGCGCCTCCGAGCAGCTGATCAGGTCCCAGCCGGTGCCGAGATCGCCCGCGAAGAAGTCGAGCACGCGATACTCGATCGTGTCGTAGGCGGCGCAGCGCGCGCGGGCGCGGCCGAGCGCCACCGACGAGATGTCGGCCGCGACGAGATGGTCGGCGCGCGCCGCGAGCCGCTCGGTGAACCGCCCCTCGGCGCAGGCGAGTTCGAGCACGCGGCCGAAGCGGCCTTCCGGCAGGATGGCCAGCGTGCGCTCGTACTTCACCTGCTCGTAGGGCGCGCCGTAGTTCCAGGGGTCCGGCTCGGCGTAGAGCGCGTCCCACAGCGCGGTCGAGGCCACGCGCGGGTCGGCCGGGCGCGCGCGCGCCGCTTCGTCACCGGCCGGGCCCGGTCGCCGCGTCGTGGCCTCGCCGGCGAGGGAGGCGGCGAGGATCGCGCGCGCGGCGGGATCGAAGCAGGCGGCCGGCGCGCGGACCAGACCGTCGTCGCGGTTCGGTGCCGAGCCGCGCCCCGGTTCGGACGGCTCCGCGACCGGGCGTGAACCGCCGGCCAGGCGGCGCGCGCGGCCGACCGCGCGCGCCCCGAGCGGGCGAAGGCGGGCCTCGACGCGTTGCACCAGCGCGCCCTGCGGCAGCAGGCGTCGCACCCGGCGCGAGCGCCTGACCGCATCCGTCCCGGCGCGCGCGAGATGGGTGCGCACGGTGCCGGGGCCGAGATCGCCGAAGGCGGGGATCGTCAGCGTCCGGTCGCTTCCCGGCAAGGTTAGCACCACCCGGTCGCGGCCGGTGGGCACCGCGACACCCCGGAACAGGCTCGACGGCCCGAGTGCCGCGCCGACCGCGGTCGCGAACACGCGCGTGCGTCCGTCGCGCCCGACCGCGCGGAGCAGGGCGGTCTCGGTCGACGACCGCAGCGCGTGGGCCCCGTCGGGCTGGCCGGTGCGCGCCGCCACCGTGTCGAAGAAGCGGTCGCACTCCGGTGCCAGACCCGTCCAGCGATCGGCGACACCGCGCGTGTCGACCTCGCAGCCGATCCGCAGCCCGGCGAGGAACGACGGCGCGAGCGCGTCCGCGTCGAACGGGCCCTGCGGCGCGCCGTCGGCGAAAGCGGACTCGACGATCGGCTGCCAGGGCAGGCCCGAGCCGATCGCGATCGCCACGTTCCAGGACAGCGAAGACAGCAGCGACATGGCAAGCTCGCGTTGTTCGGTCGCCGGATCGGCGCCGAACAGGCGCCGCACCCGCGCGCTGGCAGCGACGTGATCGCGTACCATGCGGGGACCGTTCCGCGTCAGGCTGTTGGGGCGGCACCAGTAATCCGCCAATGCCTCGCGCTCGCGCACCACGCGCAGCCCGGCGCGGGCGATGCGGATCCAGAGGTCCCAGTCCTCGTGGGTCTGGATGGAGGTGTCGAACCCGCCGAGCGCCAGCATCGTCGCCCGGTGGATCAGCAACGCGTGCATCGCCGCCGGCACCATCCAGCGGCAGGCGCCCGACAGATCGGTCTCGACGTCGCCGGCGTCATCCACCTCGATCACCAGGCCCGTTTGGCTGCGCCGCCGGCTGCCGCAGCAGACGGCGTCGGCGCCGGCGGCGGCGAGACGCTCCAGCATGCGGTCGAGGAACACCGGCGCGACCGTGTCGTCCGCGTCGAGGAAGGTCACGCAGGTTCCGGTGGCGAGCGCGAGCCCGGTGTTCCGCGCCGCGCCGGCGCCGCCGTTCGGGCGGCCGATCACCCGGATCCGATCGTCGCGCTCACGCCAGGCCGCGGCCGCCTCGCGCGTGCCGTCGGTCGAGCCGTCATCGACGACGATCGCTTCCCAGCTCGGGCAGGTTTGCGCGCGCAGGCTTTCGAGCGTGCGCGAAAGCGTCGACGCGGCGTTGAAGGCCGGGATGATGAAGCTCGCGGCCGGCACGCCGGCCACCGCCATCAGGTCCGTCGTCGCCCTCGGCACGGACACTCGTTTCAAGGCGCTCACGTCGCTCCGAACCTCCACACTGGGTGCGTGCCGCACCTTGCACGGGCGCTTGCGTGAACGGTGGTTCGCGCGAGCGATCGTCGGGGCCGGTCAGAGCGTCATCGTATAACGAAACGACTAACGGGAGGACAGCAAAATGTTAGACGCGGGACCAAAAAGACGACGCCGTCAGAGCACCGCCCAGACCAGCACGACGAGGCTCAACGCCACCACGACCGAGCTCCACAGCACCACGCGCGTGAACTGGTGCCAGACCACCCGGCGGTCGGCGAGCAGCCCTTCGGCGGTGCTGGGCAGCGCCGCGCCCTCGGTGTGGGTGACCGCTGCCGCGTCGGTCGTCGTCGCCATCGTCCGCCTTTCCGTCAATGGGACGTGCCGTCGGCCGGAGCCGCCGGACGCACGTCGCAGGTCCCTGGCGAGTTAGCAGAATGGGCGGGCGACGTCACGGGATCGGCGTGGCCGGATCCGGGCGCGTCACGCGGGTGGCGGCCAGCGCGCGACCGGCGGCGAACAATGGCGACGACGCTTCGAACGATCCGCCCCCGCCGAGCAAGGCCGCGAGGATTGCGGGATACAGCACGTGCTCGGCCTCGAGCACCCGGGCGGCGAGGCTGTCGGCGGTGTCGTCGTCCCGCACCGGGACCGCCGCCTGTCCGAGGATCGGGCCGCCGTCCACGGCCTCGGTCACCAGGTGCACCGAGCAGCCGTGCAGGGCGACGCCGGCGTCGAGCGCGCGCCGATGGGTGTCGAGCCCGGGAAAGGCGGGCAACAGGCTCGGATGGACGTTGAGCAGGCGCCCCGCCCAGCGATCGATCAGCCAGGGCGTCAGCACCCGCATGTAGCCGGCAAGGCAGACGAGCTCGCATCCCGAGGCGCGGAGGGTGGCGTCGAGCGCCGCCTCGTGCGCCGTCCGGTCGGCTCCGAACGGCGCATGCGGCACCGCGCGCGCCTCGATCCCGGCGGCGGACGCGATCGCGAGCGCACCCGCGTCGGCCCGGTTGCTGATCACGCAGGCGATCCGCGCCGGAAAGGCGGGCTTCGATGCCGCCGCGATCAGCGCCCCGAGATTGCTGCCGCGGCCGGACGCCAGCACGCCGACCGCGACGCGCGCCGTCACGCCCACGCCCTCACGCCCACGCCCACGCCCACGCCCTCACGCCCACGCCCACGCCCACGCCCTCACGCCCGCGCCCTCACGCCGGGCGGTCCGCGTAGCGCAGCCCCGCCGGTGCGTCCGCGACCGGCGCGGCCTCGATCCGGCCGATCACCGTCGTGTCCTCGCCGAGCTCGGCCAGCAGCGCGGTCGCCGACGCCACGTTCGAGACCACCAGCGCCATGCCGATCCCCATGTTGAAGACCCGCGCCATCTCGTCGGCCGCGACGCCGCCGGTGGTGGCCAGCCAGTCGAACACCGGCGGCGGCGTCCAGCCGGTCCGGTCGATCGCCGCGACGACGCCCGCCGGCAGCACGCGCGGCAGGTTGCCGGGTAGGCCGCCGCCGGTGATGTGGGCGGCCGCCCGCAGCAGGCCCGCCCGGTGCAGCGCGAGCACGGCGCCGACATAGAGCCGCGTCGGCGTCATCAGCGCCGAGGCGAGCGTCTCGCCCGCCGCGAACGGCGCCGGCGCGTCCCAGTCGAGCCCCGCCCCGGCGACGATCCGGCGCACCAGCGAGAAGCCGTTCGAATGCACGCCCGAGGAGGCGAGGCCGAGGATGGTGTCGCCCGGCGCGACCGGGCCGGGCAGCAGGGCGCCGCGCTCGGCCGCACCCACCGCGAACCCCGCGAGGTCGTAGTGGCCGGGCGCGTACAGCCCCGGCATCTCCGCCGTTTCGCCGCCCACGAGCGCGCAGCCGGCCGCCTCGCAGCCGCGCGCGATGCCGTCGACCACGCGCGCCGCGTCGTCGACCGCGAGCCGGCCGGTCGCGAAATAGTCGAGGAAGAACAACGGCGTCGCGCCCTGCACGACGAGGTCGTTGACGCACATCGCGACGAGGTCGATGCCGACCGCGTCGTGCCTGCCGGTTTCGATCGCCAGCAGCAGCTTGGTGCCGACGCCGTCGGTCGACGACACCAGCACCGGATCGCGGAAGCCCGCCGCCCGGAGGTCGAACAACGCCCCGAAACCACCGAGGCCGCCCATCACGCCAGGACGCGCGGTGCGCGCCGCCGCCGGCTTGATCCGCTCCACCAGGGCCTCGCCGGCCTCGATGTCGACGCCCGCGTCCCCGTAGCTCAATCCCGTCACCGCCGGGGCCTCCTTCTCGACACGGTTCCCCATATACTGGCGCGGACCCGAACGGGAGCGGCGCGGAATTGGACGGCGTGATCGCGGAGCGGAACGAGCCGGTCGTCGCCGGGATGGGGGGTGCCACGGCGGCGGGCGCCGACGCACCGGTCGCCGACCCATCGGTCGCCAGCGGGCCGGTCGCCGGTGCCGGGGTCGCCGACGCGGGCGTGGCCGAGCGGGCGGCGGCGGCGGCGCCCGTCGGAGCGAGGGCGCGCGTTGCGTCCCGGACCGCCGACGTGGTCGCGCGCGCGACCAGGGCGCAGCGTCTCGCCGCCCTCGTCGGTCTCGCGATCGCGGTCTGGCTCGCGCTCCGGTTGTTCGCGTCGATCCTGATGCCGTTCGTCGCGGCCTCCGGCATCGCCTACTTCCTGCACCCGGTCTGCTCGCGGCTCGCGCGCGCCGGGTTGGGGCGCGGCACCGCCGCCTTCCTCGTCATCCTCGGCCTGCTCGCCGCCTGCCTCGTCGCCGTTCTGCTGCTGTATCCGCTCGCGATCGCGCAGGTGGCGATCCTGGTCGGACGCATCCCGTCCTACGCGATCGCGATCCGGCATCTCGCCGACGTGCTGATCGCGGACGCCGGACGCCATCTCGGCCGCGGCTACGTCAACGAGAAGCTGCGCGACCTGGTGGCGACGCAGGCCGGCACCGTCATCGCCTTCCTCGGCGGCACGCTCGGCCGCATCGTCGGCGGCGGCTTCGCGCTGTTCAACGTGCTGTCGCTCGCGCTGATCACCCCGGTGGTCGCCTTCTACCTGCTGCGCGACTGGCCGACCGTGATCGGCCGGCTCGACCTTTGGCTGCCGCGCCGCTACGCCGCCTCGGTGCGGGCACAGGCGGGCGAGGTCGACCGCATCCTGTCCGCCTGGGTGCGCGGCCAGCTGGTCTGCTGCGTGTTCCTCGCGCTGTTCTACGCCGTCGGCCTGTCGCTCGCCGGGCTCGATCTCGGCCTGATCGTCGGTCTGCTGTCGGGCGGCCTTTCCTTCATCCCCTATGTCGGCACCATCACCGGCGCCGTCTCGTCGATCTCGCTGGCGCTGGCGCAGTTCCCGAACTGGCACGGCGTCGCGCTGGTGGCGGCCGTGTTCGTCGCCGGCCAGTTGCTCGAGGGTTACGTGATCCTGCCGCGCTTCCTCGGCGACCGCGTCGAGCTGCACGCGGTCTGGGTGATCTTCGCGCTGTTCGCGGGCGGCGCGGCGCTCGGCTTCGTCGGCGTGATGCTGGCGGTGCCGATCGCGGCGACGATCGGCGTGCTCGCCCGCTACTGGCTCGCCCGCTATCTCACGAGCCCGCTTTACCTCGACCCGGACGGGGCCTGAGCGGGACGCGCGGGGCGGCGCCCGTGCGACAGCTCGCGCTGCCGTTCCTCCACCGCGATCGGTTTCCGGCCGACGGTTTCCTGCTCGCGCCGTCGAACGAGCAGGCGCACGCGCTGGTGATGGCCGGCGCGCCCGATGCCTGGCCGGACGGACGGCTGGTGCTCTGGGGACCGGCCGGGACGGGCAAGACGCATCTCGTCCACCTTTGGCTCGAGCGCCTCCGCGCCGGCGGCCGCGACGCGGCGCTGCTCGACGGTGCCGCCATCGGCCATCTCGCGCCCGACGACCGTCTCCCCGGCGGCGGCGGCGGTCTCGCGATCGACGACGCCGACGCGGCCCTCGAGGAGCCGGAGCAGCTGCTGCACGTGCTCAACCGCCTCGCCGAAGGCGGCGGCCTCGCGCTGCTCGCCTTCCGCGATCCCCCGGCACGGCGGCCGATCGCGCTGCCCGATCTCGCGAGCCGGTTGCGCGCGAGCCTCGCCGTCCGGATGGCGCCGCCGGAGGACGCGCTGCTCGACGCGCTGTTCGCGCGCCTGTTCGCGGCCCGCCAGCTCGCCGTGCCGCCGCACGTGGCGCGCTATCTCCGCGACCGGCTGCCGCGCGAGCCCGGGGCGCTCCGCGACGCCGCGCGCCGGCTCGACGTCGCCTCGCTCGAAAGCGGGCGCGCGGTGACGCTGGCGGTCGCGGCCTCGATCGTCGAAACCGCCTGAGCGACCGGCCGGCCGTCGCCGCGACCGGCCGAACCTCATTCCGGCTCGACGTCGCCGATCCGCGTCATGTCCGCGATCAGCCTGCCGTCGGCGCCCTGGCTGATCGCGTCGCGGTAGCGATGGCCGAACAGGATGTCGTCGGCGCCGAAGGCGCGGCTGTCGCGGATCGTCGCCGACAGCGCCGGATCCTGCGCCTCGAGCGTGAGAAAAAGGCGGATGTCGTCGGCCCGCATCGCCGCCGCATCGAGCCCGGCGAGCGGGCTCGTCTCGTCGATCACGTGCATCAGCGTCCACGCCAGCGCGAACAGCGGCTGCCTGTCGCGCTCCAGCCTGAGTTCGCGCACGTTGCGGTAGGACTGGCCTTCCTCGGTCAGCTCGGCGACCAGCACGTGCAGTCGCGCCGAAACGTCGCTCAGGACGCCGAGCTGTCCGTTGCCGATCCGGAGCATCAGCGTCGGCCGCCCGCGGTGACGCGCGACGACCGCTTTGGCGGCGTAGCGGAAGCACGGTTTCGGCCGGGAGAAGCGCACGAACAGGAGGCCGGTCGCGACCGCGGTGAACAGCAATCCGCAGACGATCTCGGCGGAGGCGACGAGATGACCGTAGAGCGTCGCCGGGTACATCTCGCCGTAGCCGACGGTCGCCAGCGTCTCGAGGCTGAAGAACATATCGTCGGCGAGCGAGCCCGGCGCCGCGTTGGCGACCGCGCCGGGGCCGAGCGCGTACAAGGCGGCGAAGACGACGTTGAGCGCCATCTCGGCCGCGAACAGCGCGAGCAGGAAGCGCGGCCAGGAGAGCGCGACGGCGAGCCGGTAGGGATCGCGGAGATCGATCCGCGACACGCCGATCTTCTGCACCTGCAGGCCGGCGAACCCGATCACGTGCCGGCGCCCGCCCGGGCGCGCGGTCGTGCCGCCTCGTCGATGGCGTGGCAAAGGCGGGTCCGGCGTCGGCATCGGCCGGATCCTGCACGCAACCGCCCGGTCAGCGAAGCGGGTCGACCTCGTCGCGCCCGCCCGTGGGATCCGATCCGTCCGGCGCGCTGCCGCACATGCGCTCGATGCGGCAGTTCCATCGCCAGCCGGAGGGCTCGGCGGTGATGGAGCCGCCGCGATACCAGTCGCAGGTGCAGACCGATCCGGCGAGGCAGGTTTCGGCGCCGCGATATCGTGGTCCGCACCCCGGCGGCAGCGTGGCGGCCGAGGCGCTCGAGGCGGCGACGAGGGCCAGCAAGGGAGCGTGCACGCGCATTGTCGGCGAGAATGGCGCGGTGTCATGAAGCCGCGCTTAACCGCGAGGCACGGCGTGCACTAGGGTCCGCTGATGGATCAGCAGAACCAGCCAGAGCTCGCGCGGGCCCGCGCCTCTCGTGCCGCCCGCAACGGGCGAGCGAGGGTCGTGCACGAGCGGGCCGTGCACGAGGGGGCGGCGCACGGGGGGGCCGCGCACGAGGGCACCGGCGGCGCGGACGCGCCATCGCCGCCGACGGTCGCGGCCGACGATCCCGCGCGGTTCATCAACCGCGAGCTGTCCTGGCTCGACTTCAACCACCGCGTCGTCGAGGAAGCCGAGAACGCGCGCCACCCGCTGCTCGAGCGCGTGCGCTTCCTGTCGATCAGCGCCGGCAACCTCGACGAGTTCTTCTCCGTCCGCGTCGCCGGCCTGATCGGCCAGGCGCGGGAAGGCGTGAAGACGACGTCGCCGGACGGGCGCACGCCCGCCGAGCAGCTGGCCGTCGTGTCGGCGCGCGCGCGCGAACTGGTCGACCGCCAGCAGCGGATCTGGGGCGAGCTCCGCCTCGCGCTCGCCGGCAGCGCCGTCCTCGTGGTCGAGCCCGACGAACTCACCGAGGAGGACCGCGCAATCCTCGACACCTGGTTCATGGACCGCCTGTTTCCGGTGCTGACGCCGCTCGCGGTCGATCCGGCGCACCCGTTTCCGTTCATCCCGAACATGGGCCTCGTGCTGGCGATGCGGCTGTCGCGCCTGTCGGACGGCCAGAGCATGCGGGCGCTGATCCCGTTGCCGAGCCAGGTCGAGCGCTTCGTGCGGCTGCCGCGCGGCGCCGATGCGGCGGCCGGCGGACCCGCGCCGGTCCGCTTCGTCCTGCTCGAGACGCTGGTGCACCTCTTCCTCGACCGCCTGTTTCCCGGCTTCGAGCGCGTCGCGCACGGCATGTTCCGGCTGATCCGCGACACCGACGTCGAGTTCGAGGAGGAGGCCGAGGACCTCGTCCATTCCTACGAGACCGCGCTCAAGCGGCGGCGGCGGGGCAACGTGATCCACCTCGCGGTCGACGGCGCGATGGACGACGAGCTGAGCGAGTTCGTCGCCGACGAGCTCGAGACGACCGAGGACGAGATCCATCGCGCCGGCGGGCTGCTCGGGCTGACCGATCTCAAGCAGCTGATCGTCGCCGACCGCGGCGACCTGCAGTTCCCGCCCTACGCGCCGCGCTTCCCGGAGCGCATCCGCGATTTCGGCGGCGACTGCTTCGCCGCCATCCGGGCCAAAGACATCATCGTTCACCACCCGTTCGAGAGTTTCGACGTGGTGGTGCAGTTCCTCCGCCAGGCGGCGCTCGATCCCGCGGTGGTCGCGATCAAGCAGACCGTCTATCGCACGTCGCGCGACAGCCCGATCGTCAAGGCGCTGATCGAGGCGGCCGAGCTCGGCAAATCGGTCACCGCGATGGTCGAGCTCCGCGCCCGGTTCGACGAGGAAGCCAACATCCGGCTCGCGCGCACGCTCGAAGCCGCCGGCGTGCAGGTCGTGTTCGGCTTCACCGAGCTGAAGACGCACGCGAAGATCAGCCTGGTCGCCCGGCGCGAGGGCGGATCGCTCCGCTCCTACGCGCATTTCGGCACCGGCAACTACCACCCGATCACCGCGCGGATCTACACCGACCTGTCGTTCTTCACCTCCGACCCCGCCTTCACCCGCGATGCGGCGCGGCTGTTCAACTACATGACCGGCTACGCGCGACCCGAGCGGATGGAGGCGCTCGCCTTTTCGCCGCTCACCACGCGCCCGACGCTGCTCGGGCTGATCGACGGCGAGATCCGGCACGCGAGGGACGGTCGCCAGGGCACGATCTGGCTCAAGATGAACTCGCTGGTCGACGACGAGCTGATCGACAAGCTGTACGAGGCGTCGGGCGCCGGCGTGCGCGTGCTGGCGATCATCCGCGGCATCTGCTGCCTCCGGCCCGGCGTCGCCGGGCTGTCCGACAACATCCAGGTGAAATCGATCGTCGGACGCTTCCTCGAGCACAGCCGGATCTTCTGCTTCGGCAACGGCCATCGCCTGCCGCACCGCGAGGCCAAGGTCTATATCTCGAGCGCCGACTGGATGGCGCGCAACATGGACTGGCGCGTCGAGACCATGGTGCCGATCAGGAACCCGACCGTGCATGCGCAGGTTCTCGACCAGATCATGGTGAACAACCTGCGCGACACGCTGCAATCCTGGCAGCTCGGCCCCGACGGGAGCTGGCGTCGCCTGCCGCCCGGGCCGAAGCCGTTCTCGGCGCATGACTGGTTCATGACCAACCCGTCGCTCTCGGGGCGGGGATCGGCGATCCATGCCGCCGTCGGCGCGCCGATCGCCCGCCCGCTGCCGCGGCGGCCCGACCGGATCCTGCAGGACTGAGCGGCGCGTTGGGCCACTCCGCGACCACGCTCCGGCGATCGGCGATCGTCGATCTCGGCTCGAACTCGGTCCGTCTCGTCGTGTTCGAGAGCACCGGCCGGCGCCCGGTCCCGATCTTCAACGAGAAAGCGGTGCTGCGCCTCGGCAAGGGCCTCGAGCAGACCGGGCGCCTGAACCCGGACGGCGTCGCGCAGGCGCTCGACGTCATGGCGCGCTTCAACGCGGTCGCGCGCTCGATGCGCGCCGATCCGTTCGAGGTGCTCGCGACCGCCGCCGCTCGCGACGCGTCGAACGGACCCGAGTTCATCGCGGGCCTCGAGCGCCGCATGCCGGGCGTGCCGATCCGCATCCTGAGCGGCGAGCAGGAGGCCGCCTACGCCGCCGCCGGCGTGCTCGCCGGGATGCCCGAGGCGGACGGCATCCTCGCCGATATCGGCGGCGGCTCGCTCGAACTCGTGCGGCTCGATCGCGGCCGCGCGGTGCGCGCGGCCACCCTGCCGCTCGGCGTGCTCCGCCTCGCCGACCGCGCCCGCAACGACGTCGCGCGCGCCAAGGAGATCGTCGAAGCCGACCTCGCGCGCCTCGGCTGGATCGGCGACGGCGAGGGCCGCGATCTGTACCTCGTGGGCGGCGCCTTCCGGGCGCTCGCTCGTCTCCATATGGCGGAAACCCGCTATCCGCTGCTGATCGTGCACCACTACGAGATCGAGCGCGAGGAAGCGCGCGCCTTTTCGGGCTCGGTGCCGTCGATGCCGAGGCGCGCGATCGAGCGCGTGCACGGGCTTCGCCGACGCGCCGACGACCTGCCGTTCGCCGCGATCGTGCTGCGCCGCCTGCTGCGTGCCGCCATGCCGCGCCGCGTCGTGTTCAGCGCGCACGGGCTGCGGGAAGGCTGGTTCGCCGAAAAGGTCGGCGGCGACTACCCGCAGGAGGACCCGTTCGTCGGCGCGACGCGCGACCTCGGCCTGCTGCTCGGCCGCGACCCGGCCCTTCCCGACGCGCTTGCCGAGTGGACCGCGCCGCTGTTCCCGGACGAGACCGCCGACGAGCGCCGCCTGCGCGAGGCCGCCTGCGACCTCGCCGACATCGGCAGCCACGACCATCCCGAATACCGCGACGAGCAATCCTTCCTCCGGGTGCTGCGTCAGCCCGGCGCGGCGATGCAGCATCGCGAGCGCGCCTTCCTCGCCGTCGCGGTGGCGATCCGCTACGAGGCCGAGCCGGAGACGCCGTTCCTGCAGCCGGCCCGGTCGCTGATGGACCCGGCGCTGCTCGCGCAGGCCGACGCGCTCGGGTTCGCACTCCGCCTCGCCGCCCATCTGAGCGCCGGCACGCCCGCGCTCCTCGCCCGCGCCCGCCTCGCCCGCGACGACGGACGTCTCGTGCTGACGCTCGCGCGCGGCCAGGGCCTGCTCGGCGGCGACAGCACCGCGCGCCGGCTCGACCGCCTCGCGGCCTCGCTCGGCCTCGCCGGCGTGATGGCGGTGTCGGTGGAGTGAGAAGGCCGGTCCGAGCATCGAAGGCGGGTCGCCCGTCGCCGCCCGTCGACGAGCCTCCGCGCGCGTGACGGGTCAGCCGGCAGACTTGCCGGCGCACGCCTCCTCGAGGATGCGCTCCATCCGGGGCAGCAACACCGTGTTCGCCTCGTGGCTGGTCAGCGTCAGGCTCAGACGTCCGTTCAGGGTGTGGCTCGCGATCGTGACCAGGCCGCTCCAGCGCGCGAGCGAGGCGCCCCAGCCGGCCTCCAGCCGGACGCGTCCGTAATCGGTCGAGATCGCGATCTGGCCGAGATTGGTCAGGTGGATGTCGGACGCGAAGAACGCGCCGAACTTCGACAGGGTGGCCGCGATGTCGGCGGAGCCGCGGAACTGCTGCTCCAGCCAGAAGATGCTGGCGCGGACGAGGTCGGGCGCCACCGCCGCCGTGACGTGTTCGCGGGCCGCGCGCGCGAGGTCCCAGAACTGGCTTTCCGCGGGCTCGGCCGCATCCGGCGGAAACGCCATCCTGCCGCCGCTGAGCAGATAAAGGTTGTCGTCCCCGACGCCGAGCATCGCGCGGATGTCGATCGGGTAGGAGACGATCACGGATCCCGGCTCCGACGCGGTCGACCGGCGCGCCAGCACCGCGGCCGCGCAGAGGGCGCCGAACACCGACGTCCCTTCGCGTCGCGCCCGGTCGCGCAGCGTCGCGGTGAGGGTCGGGCTGAGCGATCGCCGCGTCACGCAGGGTCTGGTGTCGTCGGGCACCTGGACGGCCGCCCGGCCCGCCGGCAGGTCGGGCAGGAGCGAGGGCGGCGGCGCACCTTCCGCGCGTTGCGCCAGCAGCGTCTCCATCGACGGCAGCAGGGGAAGCGGATCGAGCGCGCCGCCCGAGAGCGCGGTGAGGAGGTCGCGCATCAGAAACGTCCCCGACATCCCGTCGGTGACGCAATGGACGATCGAGAGCAGCAGGATCACCCGGCTCGGCTCGTGCAGCAGCACCGCGCGCAGCAGCGGTCCGGGCGAGAGCGCGAAGGGCGTCGCGAGCTCTCGCTCCATCTCGCGTTCCCAGTCGTCCGGGATCGGTCCGGGGACGACGCGCAGCGGGATCTCGCCGGACGCGGCGTGAAAGGCCGGCCAGCCGTTCTCGCCGTTGCGGATGCATGTGGCGAGGAGCGGATGCCGGCGCTGCAGCGCGCCGAGTGCGGCGGACCAGTCCTCGACGGAGGTGGCGCCGACGATCTCGTAGGCGGACACCACGTGGGTGGGCCTGTCCGGGCGCAGGCAGAAGATGCGTTCGCCGCTGCCGAGCTCGCGCAACAGGGTCATGGCCACCTCGTTCGGCGCTGCAGGCAGGGGTTGGGGCGCGGTTTGCTCTCGTTCGCTCCGCGCGATGTCGGGACCTCTCCGAAGGCGACGATCATCGGGAGCGTCACGGCTTGGACGCGTCCGCTAGACAAGCGCACTGTCTGCCAAGCTTCTAGAGCACGACGTTCAGCCAGACCGGCCGCGGTCCTGCGGAACGAGCTCTAGGTGCCCAACAACCGCTCGGGCGTCAACCGACCTCAAGGTGGCTCGACGAACGCGACGAGGTCGGTCCGCGAGACCTCGTCATGCGGATCCCCGTTGCTCCGGCCGCGACGAAGGAGGGGAACGCGCCGGCTGGCGGCTGTCGCCGCTCGACGCCGCCATGGTGCTGCTGAAGGGGTCCCGGCTTCCGCCGCCGCGGCGGCGGTGAACGAGGCCGCATCCGCGACACGCACGACGATCGCCCAGACCTCCGGGTCCGGCAGACGCGGCAACCTACCTCCCGTCTCCGGAAGCGATGCTTTTCCTCGTTTCCGTTCCTTCGAGGCCGCGCAAGGTCCATGGTCCCGGGCGATCACCTCCATCGGAGAGCGGCACATGGCGAAGGTCCTCGTCCTTTATTACTCGACCTACGGGCACGTCGAGACGATGGCCGGCGCGGTCGCCGAAGGCGCGCGCGCCGGGGGCGCCGAGGTCGACGTCAAGCGCGTCGCCGAGCTCGTGCCGGACGAGATCGCGCGGAAGGGCCATTTCAAGCTCGACCAGCAGGCGCCGGTCGCGACGCCCGACGACCTCCTCCACTACGACGCGATCATCGTCGGCACGCCGACCCGCTACGGGCGGCTCACCAGCCAGATGGCGCAGTTCTGGGACCAGACCGGCGGGATCTGGGCGCAGGGCAAGCTGGTCGGCAAGCTCGGGGCGGCCTTCACCTCGACCGCGAGCCAGCACGGCGGCCAGGAAACGACGCTGTATTCGATCCTGACCAACCTCATCCATCACGGCATGGTGGTGACCGGCCTGCCCTATGCCTTCCAGGGCCAGCTGACGCTCGACGAGGTGACCGGCGGCACGCCCTATGGCGCGTCGACGATCGCGGCCGGCGACGGCTCGCGCGCGGTCAGCGACAACGAGCGCGCGGGCGCCCGCTTCCTCGGCGAGCACGTGGCCAAGCTCGCGGCCAAGCTCGCGGCCTGATCGCCCGACCGGCGGTCCCGGTTCGCCCACCCGCCGCCGCCACGACGCCAGCCCTCCGCGACGCCGGATCGTCATGCGACGGCGTCGCCCGAGCGGCGTTGTGGCCGGCAGGGAGAACCAAGCCATGAGCCTGTTCGGATCCATCGTCGACAAGATCGTGTCCTACGCCGAGACCGCCGTGGGCGGCGGTCCCGCCAAGGCGGCCGAAGCGCCCCACACCCCGGACGCGACGCCCGCCGCGCAGCCGGAAGCCCCGGCCGCGACGGCGGCGGGCAGCTCGCCCGCGAGCGCGTCGCCGACGCCCGCGAACGGGTCGTCGACCCCGCTCCAGGCGGTCGATATCGGCGCCGTGCTGACCGCGCGCGCCGCGGCCAGCGGCGAGACGCTGCACTGGCAGACCTCGATCGTCGACCTGCTGAAGACGCTCGACCTCGATTCGAGCCTCGACGCGCGGAAGCAGCTCGCGGGCGAGCTCGGCGTCCATGCCGGCGCCGACGGCAGCGCCGAGGAGAACATCGCGCTGCACAAGGCGGTCGTCGCGGCGCTCGAGGCCAATGGCGGCAACGTGCCGGCCGCCATGAAGGCCTGACCCGCGAGAGGCGCCGTCGGGCTGGCGGCCGTCAGGCCGCCGGCAGCGGCCGGGGGCCTCGCCAGGCGAGCAGGCCGCCGGCCGCCATCCACGCCGCCCAGACCAGGTCGAGACGCAGCGGCAGGCCACGCAGCAGCAGCAGCACGGTCGCCGACTGCGCCGCGATCGCGGCGATCGAGGCCGCGAGCAGCAGCGGTCGCGGGATGGCGAGCGGCGAGTTCGCGTATTCCGCGGGCGCGGCGCGCGCGTTGAGCGGCGCGCAGGCGATCGACAGCATCGCCGAGCCGCTCGCGCCGAGCCCGCCGATGCGGATCACGTCGGCGACGTCGAGCCCGGCCAGCACCGGCACGATGCCGATCGTGGTCAGGAAGATCAGCGGCCAGGACGGCGCACCGCGCCGGTTCGGCACGGCGAGGCGTCGCGGCAGCCAGCCGTCGCGACAGACCATCAGCACGCTCCGGCTGCCCCAGAGCATGTGCGTGTTCATGATGCCCAGCATGCTGACGATGCCGGCGCCGAGGCCGAACAGCACGATCCCCCACGGCGCCATCACCTCCCGCGCCACCCGCTCGAGGCTGGGCGCGTGGCCGATCCCGGGCACGCCGGCCGCGACCAGCGTCACCCCCACGTAGAGCGCCGCCGCGACAGCGGTCGCGCCGAGGATCGCGACCGGCACGTCGCGCGCCGGCCGCTTCATCTCGCCGGCGAGTTCGGACACCAGCGTCGCGCCGCTGATCGGAAAGGTGAGCAGCGCCGCGGCCGCGAGCAGGCCGCCGATCCCGTGCGGCAGCAGGTTCGCCAATCGCGCCGGCGCGACATGCGGCAGGCCCGCGACCGCGAGCGCGACCAGCGAGGCCGCGACGACCAGCACGATCCCGATGTTGACCCGTCCCGAGGCCTCGGTGCCGAACAGGTTGAGGCCGAGCACGGCCAGCAGCGCCGCGATCCCGGCCGGGCGCACGCCGATCCAGGGCACGAAGGCGTGCAGCGTCGCCCCGAACGTCGCCGCGTAGGCGGCGAGCCCGACATGGGTCCCGAGCACCATCCAGAAGCCGAGGAATCCCGCGCCCGGCGCGATGAAGGTGGACGGCCAGCGATACAGCGCGCCCGACATCGGCCTGGCCGCGCCGAGCACCGCGTAGGGGAGGCTGACCAGCAGCACGACCGCGCAGGCGAGACCGTAGGCGATCGCCGCGCCCGCGCCGGTGAGCCCGATCGCGGTGCCGGTCAGCACGATCACGCCGCCGCCGATCACCTGCTTGAGCGCGACCGAGAACGCCATCGGCAGGCCGACATCGCGGGCAAGGCCGTCGTCGGCCGCCATCAGGCACCTTTCCAGGGCAGCCGCCTGATCTCGCCGACGCCGAGCAGCGCGAGCGTGCTGACGAGCGCGAAGGCGGCGCCGACCAGCAGCACCGGACGCGGTCCGGCGATCCCCGCCGCGGGTCCCGCGAGCGCGTAGCCGAGCGGCGACAGCGCGATGGTGCCGAGCCAGTTATAGGCCGAGACGCGCGACAGCAGCGGTCCCGGCACGTTCCGCTGCAGCACGGTGTCGAACAGCGAGAGAAAGATCGCGACGCCGATCCCCGACACGAACGAACCCGCGAGCAGCAGCACGATGCCGGCCTTGAGCCCGAGCATCACCGGGGTCAGCGCGATGCCGAGGCTCGACAGCACGGCGACCACCAGCGGCCGTCGCGGCCGCAGACGCATCGCGCCGACCGCGCCGAGCAGGCCGCCGAGCCCGTCGGCGGCCAGGATCGCGCCCCAGGCGGCCGAGCCGCTGCCGTGGCTGAACATCGTCGCGCCCAGCACCAGGAACGGCGCGAAGGTGAAGAACTGCGCGGCGCCGCCCTGCGCCACCACCGTCCACAGCCACGATCGGTCGCGAAAGCCGTGCCAGCCATCGCGCAACTGATCGAGGATCGGTTCGGGCTTCGAATGCTCGGCCTCGCGCGGCCGGAGCCTGATCAGGCAGACGAGGCTGACGAGACAGGTGAGCGCGGCGACCCCGACCGCCGACCAAGCGCCCGCGGTCGCGATCAATCCGCCGGCGATCCCGGGCCCGGCCACGCGCGCCGCCGCCTTGCCGAGGCCGGACAGCGCGTTCGCGTCCTGCAGGTGCTCGGCCGTGGCGATCTGCGGCACGAAGCCGGTGAGCGCCGGGTTGAAGAACGCCTGGCCGATCCCGAGCACGCCGGCGAGCGCCATCATCACGAACACGGGCGGCTTGCCGGTGACGAGCAGCACCGTCAGTGTCGCCACGCTGACGAAGCGCAGCGTGTCGGCGGCGATCATCACGCCGCGACGCGGCAGCCGGTCCGCGACGACGCCGCCGATCAGCAGCAGCAGCACCAGCGGCACGGTTTCGGACGCGAGCACGAGACCGACCGCGCCCGACCCGTGCCCCTGCTTCAGCACGGCGAACGAGAGCGCCACCGGGATCATCGACGCGCCGGCGAGCGAGACCGTGTAGCCGGTGAAGAAGACGCGGCACTCGCGTTCGCGGAGCACGCCGAAACGTTGATCGACGAAACGACGGATCGCGGACTGGCCGGTGACCGCCGGCGCCGCGTCCGGCGCGGGCATCGCGTTCCGCTCGTCGCGGTGATCATCCATCGCCTACGCCTCCGGAACCGCCCGTCCCCAAATGACCCGCCCGACCCGAACGGCAATGCGCATCGGCGCGCGAGCAACGGTTCGGTGGTGGCTGGGTTCGGGAAAGGCGAGGGGCTCTGCCCTGACCCCGGTCGGAACCCATCGCGCTTGCGCGATGGGCGCCCGTGAAGGCTGAGCCCTTGCAATTCGTTGGTAAAGGACCCCGGGCCGCATTCGATGCCCGCACGACCGGGGCCTGAGGTTTTCCTTAGCCAAAAGGGACCCAAGGGCCTCGGGCCCTAGTAGGGCCCCTTCGCGCTTGCGCAAAGGGAACGCGGTCCAGGGCAGAGCCCGGGCCTTGCCTTCGCGTTGCCCGCTACCGCCGATACAGTTCTTTCGCGAGCAGCGCGCTGGCGGTCGAGAGTGCGGCGGCGATCGCCATCAGCAGGACGCCGTCAATGACCAGGCCGGACGGCGTGAGCACGTGGCCGGCGATCGTCGCCTCGGCCGGGATGCGGTCGGCGAGCCCGCCCATGATGTCGCGCATCTGGCCGTCGCTGATCTGGATCATGCCGAGGACGCGCGGCAGCGCCCACCAGCCGATCCCGATCACCAGCAGCAGCGGCGCGAGCAGTTCGGCGAGCTGTTCGGCGAGGCCGAACGCGAAATGCACCAAGCCCCAGATCGTCAGCCGGGCGGCACGACCGGCGAGCGCCGGCGCGCGTCCCCGCATCGACGAGAACATCCGCCCGGGACCGCGACCGCCGTCGTATCTGCCGTTCATGCCGCCATCCATGCCGGACCCTAGCGCGGGCGCGCCGCGCGGGCGAGGGCCACGTGCAGCAGTGCTGCGAGCAGGCAGGCCGGGATGGTCGCGCCCCATTCGGGGTGGACGTCGCTGATCCATTGATAGGTCGCGATCCCGGCGGCCCAGGCGAGGAGCGCGCCGACGCGCCAGCCGCCGGTGAACCAGTAGGCGCCGCCGACGCGGCCGAGCGCGAGCAGGTCGACCTGCCGGCGCCGGAGCAGGAAGTGGTCGGCGAGCAGGATGCCGAACAGCGGCGCGAACACCGAGCCGAGCAGGACGAGGAAGTTCTGATAGCGCCCGAGCGGCAGGGCGAGGGCGAGCAGTGTCGCGAGCGCACCGATCGCGATCGACCAGGCGCCGACCCCGAACCGGCGTCCGGCGAACAGTCCGGTCGAGACCGCGGCCGAGTGGATGTCGGCGAACGCGTTCTCGGTCTCGTCGACCAGGATCAGCAGCAGCGGCAGGCCGAGCAGCGCGGCCGCCATGCGCGGCAGCAGCAGCGCGTCGCCGCCGGCGAGGAAGGCGAAGCCCGCGCCCATGGCGCAGAACCAGGCGTTGCCGAGCGCATTCCCGGCGAAGGCGCCACGTCCCATTGCCCCCGAGGTGCGCCCGAAGCGCGTGTAGTCGGCGATCAGCGGCAGCCACGAGATCGGCAGCGCCACGATCAGGTCGACGCCGGCGCCGAAGCTGAGGCTGCCGTCACCGCGCCGGCCGAGCACGGACGGGAGGTGCGGGTCGGAAACGAGCAGCGCGGTGAACAGCAGCGCCGCCGCGAGCACGAGGAAGAAGCCGTAGGTGCGGAGGAAGCGCCGCAGCCCCGAGAGCGGCCCGAGGGCGGCCATGGCGGTCGAGACCGCGCCGAACAACAGCGTCAGCAGGGCAGGGTGCGCCTGGCCGGTCCAGTGCGTTTCGAGCGCCGCGCCGGCGTCGCGCATGGCGATCACCTCGAAGGCGCCCCAACCGAGCAGCTGCAGGGCGTTCAGCGCCGCGGCGAGGATCGCGCCGCGTATGCCGAGCGCCGGACGGAGCGTGCCCATGGAAGACAGGCCGGTGTCGACGCCGACGATGCCGGCGCCGGCGAGCAGTCCGACGCCGATCGCGGTGCCGGCAGCGACCGCGCCGATCGCGGCGACGGGTCCGAGGCCGGGCACCAGCAGCGCGCCGGTCTGCAGCACGAGGAGGCCGATGCCGAGGCTGAACCAGAGCGCGAAGGCGTCGCGCGTGCCGAGCACGCGGCGACGGGCGTCGACCGGCCGCAGCGGATCGTAATCGGGGACATCGCCGTCCGGCATGGTGCGTCGCTCTCTCGAGGTCGGGGCAGGGATCGCCGCGGTGCCGTCCCTCGCCTCGCACGCGGTCGGGCACGCGCCAAGGGGCGGCCGCGCCAGGAAGCGCGTTCAGTCTTCGACGGGCGGTTCGTGCGGCGCCCCCGGCTCCCTCAGCAGCCGCGCGAGCGAGGACAGCGCGTCGTCCGCCTCGCGCGCGGCCGCCGCCTCGATCGCGCGATACGAGGCGAGCGCGGCCTCTCCGGTCGCGGTCAGCCTCGCGCCGCCGCCCGCGTTGCCGCCGCGCGCGGCGTCGACCACCGGCGCATGGAACCGGGTGTTCATCGCGTCGACCAGATCCCACGCCCGCTTGTAGCTCATGCCCATCGCGCGGCCGGCGGCGGCGATCGAGCCGTGCCGCCGGACGCCCTCGAGCAGGTCGGCGCGTCCCGGCCCGAGCACCACGTCGCCGTCGAGCACGACCCTGATGTGGAGGCCCGACCGGTCCGGATGGCGGATCCGGGTCATGTCGGGCGGGGGCCGGGCAGCGCGGCGTTTGACGCAACGGGGCGCGGCCCCAGATGCTGCAGGCACCCCGACATTCTGGTGGATCGATCGATGACCCGCTTCTCCGTCTCCACGTCCCATGCCCGCCAGCCCGATGGCGGCGTCCTCGGGCGCGACACGGACGGCGAGGCCATCCTGCCGACCTGGGACCTCGGCGATCTTTACCATGGGCCCGACGACCCGGCGATCGAGGCCGACGGCGCGCGCCTGCTGCGCGAGGCGCAGGCCTTCGAGACCCGTCTGAAAGGCCGGCTCGCGACGCTCGACGCGCCGGCGCTCGCCGACGCGATCGCGGCGTTCGAGGCGATCGAGGAGGGGTCGGGCCGGCTCGGCGCCTATGGCGGGCTGCTGTTCGCCGGCGACAGCACCGATCCGGTGCGCGGCCGCTTCTACCAGTCGATCAGCGAAACGCTGACCGCGATCGGCACGCCGCTGTTGTTCTTCACGCTCGAGCTCGCGGCGCTGCCGGACGCGCATCTCGACGCCCTGTTCGCCGCCGGCCCGGCGCTCGCCCGCTGGCAGCCCTGGCTCGCCGACCTCCGCGTGTTCCGGCCGCATCTGCTGGCCCCCGAGATCGAGGCGGTGCTGCACGAGAAGGAGGTCACCGGGCGCGCCGCCTGGTCCCGCCTGTTCGACGAGACGATCGCCGGGCTCCGCGTGCCGGTCGGCGACGCGACGCTGACCGTGAGCGAGGCGCTGAACAGGCTGTCGGACCGCGACCGGAGCGCGCGCGAGGCCGCCGCGCGCGCGGTCGGCACGGTGTTCGGCGACAACATCCGGCTGTTCTCGTTGATCACCAACACGTTGGCCAAGGACAAGCAGATCGTCGACGGCTGGCGGCGCTACGAGCGTCCGGCCTCGTCGCGGAACCGCTCGAACATGGTCGAGGACGAGGTGGTCGACGCGCTGGTGGACGCCGTCGTCGCCGATTACGGCCGCACCAGCCACCGCTACTACGCGCTCAAGGCGCGCTGGCTCGGTCTCGAGACGCTGCAGCACTGGGACCGCAACGCGCCGCTTCCCGGCGATATCGACGCGACCGTCCCGTGGGAGGAGGCGCGGGCGCGCGTGCAGGCCGCCTATGACGGGTTCGACCCCACGATCGGCGGCATCGTGCGCCGCTTCTTCGACAATCCATGGATCGACGCGCGGCCGACGCCGGGCAAGTCGGGCGGCGCCTTCGCCCACCCGACGGTGCCGTCCGCCCACCCCTACATCCTGATGAACTACCATGGCCGCGCGCGGGACGTGATGACGCTCGCCCACGAGCTCGGCCACGGCGTGCACCAGATCCTCGCGGCCGACCAGGGCTACCTCAACTCCGCGACCCCGCTCACGCTCGCCGAAACCGCGAGCGTGTTCGGCGAGATGCTGACCTTCCGCGCCGTGCTCGACGCCGAGCGCGACCCCGCGCGCCGCCGCCTGCTGCTCGCCGGCAAGGTCGAGGACATGCTGAACACGGTGGTGCGGCAGATCGCCTTCTACCGCTTCGAAGCGCGGCTGCACGAGGCGCGGCGGAAGGGCGAGCTGCTGCCGGACGAGATCGGCGCGATCTGGCTCGACGTGCAGCGGGAAAGCCTCGGTCCCGCCTTCACGTTCACGCCCGACTACGCGGTCTACTGGAGCTACGTGCCGCACTTCGTGCACTCGCCGTTCTACGTCTACGCCTACGCGTTCGGCGACTGCCTGGTGAACGCGCTCTACGGCACGTTCGAGGCGGGCGGGTCGGACGGCGAGGCGTTCCGGGCCCGCTACCTCGACATGCTGCGCGCGGGCGGCACGCGCCGGCACCGCGAGTTGCTGGCGCCGTTCGGGCTCGACGCGACCGATCCGGGCTTCTGGCGTCGCGGCCTCGACGTGATCGCGGGCTTCATCGACGAGCTCGAACGCGACGACGACCTGGCGAAGGCCTGAACGCGTGGCCGATCAGGGCAATCCCACCGGCGGCGACCGCGACACGCTGCGGCCCAACTTCGTCGGCGAGATCCGCCGCTTCGCCCGCACCTCGGGCGCCGTCGGCGGCATCGCGGCGCGCGTCGCCGGCGAACGGGTGTTCGGCATCCGCACCGATCGCTCGGCGCATGCCGAGGATCTCAAGGCGGTGCTCGGCGGCCTGAAAGGGCCGCTGATGAAGGTCGCGCAGTTCCTGTCGACCATCCCCGATGCGCTGCCGGCGGAATACGCCGACGAGCTCGCGCAGCTGCAGGCGAACGCGCCGCCGATGGGCTGGAGCTTCGTCCGCCGCCGCATGAGCGCCGAGCTCGGTCCGGCCTGGCAGTCCCGCTTCGCCGCCTTCGGTCAGACCGCGTCCGCCGCCGCGAGCCTCGGCCAGGTGCATCGCGCGCGGTTGCACGATGGGCGCGAGGTGGCCTGCAAGCTGCAGTATCCGGACATGCCCTCGACGGTGGAGGCGGATCTCCGCCAGCTCAAGGTCGCGATGGCGATCTATCACCGGATGGACAGCGCGATCCGCCAGGACGAGGTCTACAAGGAACTCGTCGCTCGGTTCCGCGAAGAGCTCGACTACGGCCGCGAGGCCTCGCATCTCCGCCTGTATCGGCTGATGCTCGCCGACGAGCCCGACGTGCACGTGCCGGAGCCGTTCGACGAGCTGTCCACCAGGCGGCTGCTGACGATGGGCTGGCTCGAAGGGCGCGGGCTGCAGCAGCGGTTGAACGAGGGCATGGACCAGGACGAGCGGAACGCGGTCGCGCGCGCCCTGTTCGCGGCCTGGTACGTCCCGCTCTACGGCTACGGCGTCATCCACGGCGACCCGCATCTCGGCAATTTCCAGGTCCGCGCCGGCGGCGGCGTCAACCTGCTCGATTTCGGCGCCATCCGGATCTTCCCGCCGCGCTTCATGACGGGGGTGATCGAGCTTTATCGGGCGGTCGAGACCAACGACGAGGACCGTGCCTTCCACGCCTACCAGGCATGGGGCTTCACCGACATCACCCGCGAGACCATGCAGGTGCTGAACGAGTGGGCGCGCTTCCTGTACGAGCCGCTGCTCGACGACCGGGTGCGCCGCATCCAGGAAACCGACGACCCGAACTACGGACGCGCCACCGCCGAGCGCGTGCACGCCGGCCTGCTGCGGACCGGCGGGGTGCGCCCGCCGCGCGAGTTCGTGCTCATGGACCGCTCCGCGATCGGCCTCGGCAGCGTGTTCCTGCGGTTGAAGGCGGAGCTGAACTGGTCGCGCATGTTCCACGACCTGATCGCCGATTTCGACGAGGCGAAGGTCGCGCAGGCCCAGGCCGACGCGATGGCCGCCGCCCGCGTTCCACCGCCGGCGGCCTGACCGGGTCGGGAGGAAGGCCAGCCCTGGCCTTCCTCCCGGTGCCGTCAGACGACGCGGAGGGCCGGTTTCCGCACGCCCATCATCGAGCGGTAGATGCCGAGATAGTCTTCGGCCATCCGGCGCGCGGTGAAGCGCTGTTCGAAGCGGCGGCGGATCTTGGCGTTGTCGAAGCGGTCGAGCCGGGCGATCGAGGCGATCGCGCTGGTCTCGTCCTCCACGATCAGGCCGGTGAGCCCGTCCTCGAGGATTTCCGGCACCGAGCCGCGGTTGAACGCGATCACCGGCGTGCCGCAGGCCATCGCCTCGATCATCACCAGGCCGAACGGCTCCGGCCAGTCGATCGGCATCAACAGCGCGCGTGCGCCGGACAGGAAGGCCGGCTTCTGCTTGTCGT
Organism: Acetobacteraceae bacterium; assembly: GCA_965199345.1. Lineage (GTDB taxonomy): Bacteria > Pseudomonadota > Alphaproteobacteria > Acetobacterales > Acetobacteraceae > CAXTPV01. Next base: position 2,372,841 of record CBDARA010000002.1, on the reverse strand, counting down.
TGATCTCGCCGATCAGCTCGACGCCGCCGCCGGCGAGCATCGGCCGGATCACCTGGTCGAAATATTCGCTGTCCGCCTTGTCGACCTTCGCCGCGATCTTGAGCGGGATGCCGGCCGCGCGCGCGATCCGGATCGCCTTGTCGCAGCCCTTCTCCGGGCAGATCCGGCCGAGGAAGGCGAGGTAGCCTCGATCGCCGGGCTCGCCCTGGTTCTGCGGTGTCAGCAGCTGCTCGGGCAGGCCGTGCAGCACGGTGGAGACGAAGTTCGCCTGCGGCAGCGGCCGGCGCTGGCTGTTGGAAATTGAGACCACCGGCGCCTCGTTGAACCGGTTGAACACCGGCTGCAGCTCCGGCAGGTCGAGACGGCCGTGCAACGTCGTGACGAACGGCTTGGTCATCCGGCCGAACAGGCTGAACGGCCAGTAATCCATGTGGAAATGCAGCACGTCGAACTCGTCGGCCATTCGCGCCACGTCCTCCATGAGGAGCATGTGCGGCGCGATCGGGTCGCGGATCGCCGGATCGAGGCGGAGCGCGCGCGGCCAGCTGGCATGCAGAGTCGCGCTGGTCACGCTGTCGCCGCTCGCGAACAAGGTGACGTCGTGCCCGAGCGCCACCAATTCCTCGGTCAGAAAGGAGACGACCCGTTCCGTTCCCCCGTAGAGCTTCGGCGGGACCGCCTCGTGCAGAGGCGCGATCTGAGCAATGCGCATGAAATACTCCCTTCGCTGGTCCCTAATCGAACGCGCGACCTTGGCCTTTTCAGGGCAAGGTCCGGGCGACGGCGGGGCGATGCTTCGGCATCCGCCACGCCTGTTCCCGCGGGGGCTAGACGCGCTAAGACGGGTCAAGGCCGCGCGATGACGGTCATTTGATCGGAATCCGGAAGGACTTGGCACTCGGTTCGCCCGATCGGCAAGTCTTTCCGGCTCCGCACCGCCGCGACAGCTCAAGGACGACCGAATGCTCGATCGGGCCGCTGCCCCCCGCCCCGACGCGTCTCGGCAGGAGACGCAGGACCTGCCCGCGGCCGAGGAGAAGCCGAGCGCCTACGCGGTCGCGCGCGCGACCCTGCAGGAAGGGTCCGCGCGGCGGGCCCGCGACGAGGCGCTGCCGCGCGACCTGACGCGGTTCGCGCGGCGCCCGATCGGCTTCATGCTGCACTACGTGCTGCGCCGGCGCGCGAGCCACCTCGCGATCCTGCTGTCGGTCGTGGTCGGCGTCGCGTGCTCGGTCAGCGCGTCGTTCGCGAGCAAGCTGCTGGTCAACGCGCTGCAGGCGGGGGCCGCGGGACGGCACGGCAGCACCGGCCGGATCTGGGAGGCGGTCGCGATCCTGCTGGCGCTGATCGCGGTCGACAACCTGTCCTGGCGGGCCGGCGGCTGGATCTCGACGCGCGCCTTCGTCGAGGTCACCGGCGACCTGCGGCGCGATCTGTTCCGGCACCTGACCGGCCATTCGCCGTCCTATTTCGCCGACCGCATGCCGGGCATGCTCGCCGGACGCATCACGGCGACGGCCAACGCCATCTTCACGGTCGAGAACCTGTTCACCTGGAACGTGCTGCCGCCGATGCTGGCGGTGGTGTTCTCGATCGCCTACATGGCCGGCGTGCGGTGGTGGATCGCGCTCGCGCTGGTCGTGCTGTCGGCGGCGTTGTCGGTGCTGCTGTTCCGGCTCGCCGCGGCGGGGCGCGTGCTGCACCACCGCTACGCCGCCGATGCCGCCCGCGTCGACGGCGAGTTGCTCGACGTCATCAACAACATGCCGCTGGTTCGTGCGTTCGGCGCCACCTCGCGCGAGCGCGCGCGCTTCGGCAAGCGCCTCGCCGGCGAGATGCGGACGCGCACCCGCTCGCTCCGCTATCTCGAGAAGCTGCGCCTCCTGCACGCCGTACTGACGGCGCTGCTGACCGCGGGCCTGCTCGTGGTCTCGGTGCTGCTGTGGATGCGGCGGTCGATCAGCACCGGCGACATCGTCATGATCACCAGCCTCGGCTTCACGATCCTGCACGGCACGCGCGACCTCGCCGTGGCATTGGTCGAGACCATCCAGCACATCGCGCGGCTGTCGGAAGCGCTCGGGACCCTGTTGCTGCCGCACGACATGTCAGATCCCGCCGACGCGACCCCGCTGGCCGGCCCGGCACAGGGCGGGATCGATTTCCGCCACGTCTCCTACGCCTATCCGGGCGGCGGCAAGGTGCTCGACGATTTCACCCTCGCGGTCGAGCCGGGCCAGCGGATCGGCCTGGTCGGCCGCTCGGGCTCGGGCAAGACCACCGTGCTCGCCCTGCTGCAGCGGCTCCGCTACATCCAGGGCGGCGAGATCCTGATCGACGGCATCGAGCTCCGTCGCCTGACCGAGGACGCGCTCCGCTCGCTGATCTCGGTGGTGCCGCAGGACGTCTCGCTGTTCCATCGCTCGGTGCTGGAGAACATCCGCTACGGCAAGCCGGAGGCGACCGACGACGAGGTGGTCGCCGCCGCCGAGGCGGCCGGCTGCCGCGACTTCATCGAGGCGATGCCCGAGGGGTTCGGCACCGAGGTCGGCGACCGCGGCATCAAGCTGTCGGGCGGCCAGCGCCAGCGCATCGCCATCGCGCGCGCCTTTCTTCGCAACGCGCCGATCCTGCTGCTCGACGAGGCGACCAGCGCGCTCGACAGCGAGAGCGAGCACCGGGTCCAGGAGGCGCTCGACCGGCTGATGATCGGGCGCACGGTCGTCGCGGTGGCGCATCGCCTGTCGACGCTCCGCAATTTCGACCGCATCGTGGTGATGCAGTCGGGACGGATCCTGCAGGATGGCGCGCCTAACCAGCTCGAGCGCGAGGAGGGACCCTATCGCGAGCTTCTAACACTGCAGGCGATGACGCTTGAGGAGGTCGAATAACGTTCGGTGACACTGTTAAGTTAGACGTTGTTCCGTAGCCATTAACGTCGTAAGCGTTATAAGCATTCCGTCGAAATGAATTCGTGATCCGGAGGGTATGACGATGCTGACGCAGACCGAAACGCTCGCTTCCGCCGAGGACAACCGCTCGGGCGAAACCTCCGGTGAACGCCTGAGCCAGCGCGCCTACCAGGCGATCCGCACGTCGCTCCGTCTCGGCGAGCTTCGCCCGGGCGAGAAGCTGATCCTGCGTCCGTTGGCCGTGAAGCTGAAGCTGAGCGCGACGCCGGTTCGGGAAGCGCTGCTTCGCCTGGTGTCCGAGCAGGCGCTCGGGCTCGACGACAGGAGCTCGGTGGTGGTGCCGACCCTCGACGTGAACGACCTCGACGAGATCCGCGAGCTTCGCATCGATCTCGAGGGCCGCGCCGCCGAGCTCGCGGCCGCCAAGGGTCAGGCCGCCGTGATGGCCAATCTCGACGCCATCCGCAGCCGCTTCGAAGCGGCGCAACGGAACGGCGACCGCCACGAGGCGAACTGGCAGGACGACCGCTTCCACCGCGAGATCCTGCTTGCCGCCGGCCGGCCGATGCTGGTCAAGCTCGTCGAGAACCTGCAGGTCCGGACCGGTCCGCTGATGGCGATCGCCGCGCTCGAGCTGGGGACCGACGGTCGCGCCGGGATGCACGCGAGCATGGTGGCCGCGATCGGCGAACGCGACGGCACCGCCGGCCGCGCCGCGGTCACCGAGGGGCTCGAGGCGCTGTTCGCGCAGCTCCGCGCCGCCGTGCTGCAGAGCGAGCGCGAAGACGCCTGATCGCCTGGCGCCGGCATAAGCCGGCCCCCATTCCTCCACGCCGGTCCCGTCCGTTCCCTGCCGTCGGCAGCCAGGGTCGCACTGGCCGGAGGACGAGGTGCCGATGGCGCGGCCGTCGGTCTCATCGGCGGCCCAAATCGTCCCGACGAGCGACGGCGGCCAGGCTTTCCCGACCGGTCATGCGCGACGGGCAAGCCGCCTGCCCGCGGCGAGCATGCGACCACCGGTCGCGCACCAGGTCGTTCGGGTCCGCCGGATCGGCGACATCGCCTGCGCGGCGAACTCGCCGAGAGCGAGGTGCCGTCGCTCGACGTCGCGCCGGGGCGCCGGAAAGGCGGATCGTCGCGAAGGAGAGGGCCGAGCGAAGAACGGTCCGCGTCAGCCCCGCGCGACCGTCAGCACGGCATCGGCGTCGGCCGCGGTGGTCGCGAACGAGGCGACCATCCTGATCACCACCGCCTCGGCGTCGCTCGACCAGCGGTAAAAGCCGATCCCCTCCGCCTCGAGCCGGTCGGCGAGCCGGTGCGGCATGCGCGCGAAGATCTCGTTCGCCTCGATCGGGTGAAGCAGCGACACGCCGTCGATCGCGCCGAGCCCGTCGCCGATCCGGCGCGCCGCCTCGTTGGCGGCCGCCGCGTTCCGGAGCCAGAGGTCGTCCTCCAGATAGGCGACGAGCTGGGCCGACAGGAAGCGGGCCTTCGACCACAGCTGCCCCGACTGCTTGCGCCGCGCCCCGAGCGTCCGGGCGAGGGGGGAGGAAAACACCACGATGGCTTCGGCCGCCAGCGCGCCGTTCTTGGTCGCCCCGAACGACAGCACGTCGACGCCGGCGCGCCAGGTGGCCTCCGCCGGCGACACGCCGAGGGTCAGCAGCGCGTTGGCGAAACGGGCGCCGTCCATGTGCACCGGCAGCCCGTAATCGCGGGCGACGGCGGAGATCGCCCTGACCTGGTCGGGCGCGTACACCGTGCCCCACTCGGTCGCCTGGGTCAGCGTCACGCCGGCGATCTGGCTCTGGTGCACGCCGTGGCCGCGCGCATCCTCGATCACGGACCGGAGATCGGCCGGATCCATCCGGCCGCCCGCGGTCCTGACCGGCACGAGCTTCGCCCCACCGGTGTAGAACTCAGGCGCGCCGCACTCGCTCGTCGTCACGTGCGCGCAGTCGGTGCAGGCGATCGCCTCGTGCGCGTGCGCCATCGCGGCGAGCGAGAGCGCGTTCGCTGCCGTTCCGCTCGCGACCGGCAGGACCTCGCAACTGTGCTCGAACACCGCCTCCAGCATGCGTTCGAGACGACGCGTCTCGTCGTCGTTGCCGTAGGGCGACGCGGTGCCGGCGTTGACGCGGCCGAGAGCCACGATGATTTCGGGCGAGGCGCCGGCGACATTGTCGCTGGCGAGGTCGAGGCGCATCTTCTGTTCTGAAACCCACTTGCTCAGTTGCGGGGGGAGGCGGTCGCCGTCGACGGCATCTCGACGTCGATCTCGAGGGTGGACACGCCGCCATCCCGGTCGAGCTTGATCTGGACCTTATCGCGGTCGATCGCAACATGCCGGGCGATCACCTGCAGGATCTCCTCCTGCAGCACGGCGATCAGATCGCTGCGCCCGTCCCGCACCCGCTCGTGCGCCAGCAGGATCTGCAACCGGTCGCGCGCGACCGGCGCCGAACTCTTCGAGCGGAAGACCGAAAGCCAGCTCATGCCACCCTCCGGCGGAACAGCTTGCCGAACAGGCCCGTCCGGTCGGTCGGCACGGTGACCTCGACCTGCTCGCCGGCGAGGCGGCGGGCCGCCTCGATATAGGCCCGGGCGGGCGCGCTGTTCGGCGACGACAGCACGACCGGCGAGCCGAGATTGGACGCCCGCAACACCTCCTCGCTTTCGGGCACGATGCCGAGCAGCGGGATCGACAGGATCTCGAGCACGTCCTCGGTCTTCAGCATCTCGCCGCGCGCGGCACGGGCCGGGTCGAACCGGGTCAGCAGCAGATGCTTCTCGATCCGCTCCCCGTTCGCCGCCCGGCGCGTCCGGCTGTCGAGCAGGCCGATGATGCGGTCGCTGTCGCGGACCGACGACACCTCGGGGTTGGTGACCACGACCGCGATGTCCGCCTCGTGCATCGCGAGCTGCGCGCCCTTCTCGATGCCGGCCGGGCTGTCGCAGATCACCCAGTCGTATTTCTCGCGCGCCTCGTTGATCACGCGCTCGACACCCTCGGCGGTCAGCGCGTCCTTGTCTCGCGTCTGCGACGCCGGCAGCAGCGACAGCGTCTCGCAGCGTTTGTCCCGGATCGCCGCCTGCGCGAGCTTCGCGTCGCCCTGCACGACGTTGATGAAGTCGAACACCACCCGACGCTCGGCCCCCATCACCAGGTCGAGATTGCGGAGCCCGACGTCGAAATCGATCACCAGCACGGTCTTGCCGGTCTGCGCGAGCGCCGCTCCGAGCGACGCCGTGGTCGTCGTCTTGCCGACGCCACCCTTGCCGGACGTCACGACCATGACCTTGGACATTGTCAGACTGCTTCTCTTCTCACGCGGGTTGCAGGACGGCGACGAGGACCATGAGCGCTCCCCACCCCCCGCGCTACCGATTCTCGGCGGGTGGGAAGGAAGGCCAGGGCTCTGCCCTGGACCGGGTTCCCTTTGCGCAAGCGCAAAGGGGCCCGACGGCGGGCTCCCATCGCGCTAGCGCGATAGGGCCCTACTAGGGCCCGAGGCCCTTGGATCCCAAGAGTTAAGGAAAACCCCGGGCCCCCGGTCGCGCGGGCAGCACTCGGCGGCCCGGGGTTTTCCTTAACTGATGGATTGTCAAGGCCGCTGCCTTGACCGGGGTCCAGGGGCAGCGCCCCTGGCCTTCTTCTCACCCACCCACGAGTGGCCGGAGGGCGATCTGGTCGCCGTCGAGCAGGGCCTGGGTTGCCGTGCCGCGGAGGCTGTCCGCCATGTCGTCGGCGATGAGATAGTAGCCGTCGATCGCGATCAGTTCCGCCTCGAGCCGCTGGCAGATCACGCGGGCGTCGGGCCGGCCGCCGAAGCCGGCGATCGCGCGGCCGCGGAGCGCGCCGTAGACGTGGATCGAGCCGCCGGCCATCACTTCGGCGCCCGACGCGACCGAGCCGATCACGGTGACGTCGCCGTCGGGGAAGATCACCTGGGTGCCGGAGCGGACCGGCGCGTCGAGCACGAGCGCGTGTCGGGCCGGCGCGGGTTCGGGCAGGACGGCCGGCGCGGCCGCCTCGGGCAGGGTCTCGTCGCCGGTGGCGCGGCCGCCGCTCAGCGTCTCGGGAAAGCCGTCATGCGCGTCGGCCGCGTCGGCGTTCTCGGTCGCGATCACCCGGATCCGTCGCGCCCGCAGCTGGTCGGGCAGGTCCGCGAGCCCCGCGGTGCCGGGCGCGAGCAGGCCGAGATCGAGCACCACGGGGCGCGCGACGAAGAACGAGGCGGCGCGTTCGATCGCGGCGTCGAGTGTCGCGACCCAGGCCGCGAGCGGCGGGTCCGGTGTCAGCACCAGCGCCATGAACGAGCGGCCGCGCAGGCGCAGCGCCGGGGCGGCGCCGGCGGGACCGATGTCGGCGCCGAAATCGGCCGTGTCCGTCGCGGCCGCGGTCGTCGTCGGATCGTCGTGCAAGGCCTGGACACTCCCATCGGGCGGCTCCGGATGGCGGCGCGCCGACCCCGGTGCGATACTCGACCCGATGCGAATCCTCCACCATCTTCCGTTGTCGCCGTTCGCGCGTAAGGTTCGTCTGGTCCTGAACGAGAAGCGCCTGCCGTTCGAGCTCAAGGTGGAGCGCGTGTGGGAGCGGCGCGAGGACTTCCTCGTGCTCAACCCGGCGGGGAGCGTGCCCGTCCTGGTCGAGGACAACGGCCTCGTCGTGCCCGACTCGGCCGTCGCCTGCGAGTATCTCGAGGAGGCGTACCCGGACGTGCCCCTGCTCGGCCAGACCTTCGCCGAGCGGGTCGAGACGCGCCGGCTGGTGGCCTGGTTCGACGGCAAGTTCCACGCCGAGGTGTCCCGTAACCTGCTCGGCGAAAAGCACATGAAGCGCCTGATGGGGCGCGGCGACCCGGACGCGAGCGCGCTGCGGGCGGGTTACACCAACCTCAAGTTCCACATGACCTATATCGGCTGGCTGGCCGAAACCCGGCGCTGGCTCGCGGGACCGTCGCTGTCGCTTGCCGACTTCGCCGCGGCTGCGCATCTCTCGGCGCTCGACTTCATCGGCGACGTCGACTGGACGCTGTCGGCGCCGGCGCGCGACTGGTATGCCCGAATGAAGTCGCGCCCCTGCTTCCGCTCGCTGCTCGCCGACCGCGTGAGTGGCGTGCTGCCGCCTGCCCACTATGCCGACCTCGACTTCTGAGCCTTCGTTCCGCGTCGCCGTCGCGGACGATCTCGAGACCGTGCGGACGCTCACCGAAGCCGCCTACGCCCATTTCGTGCCGGTGCTCGGCGCGCCGCCCTTGCCGATGACGGAGGATTACGCGCCGCGGATCGGGTGCGGCGAGGTGCGCCTCGCCGAGATCGATGGCGGGGTCGCGGGCGTGCTGGTGCTCGAACGCCACGCCGACCACGCGATGATCTGGAGCGTCGCGGTCGCGCCGGACCGGCAGGGCAGGGGTCTCGGCCTCGCCCTGCTCCGCCTCGCCGAGCACGAGGCGCGCGGGTTGGGGTTGCCTGCGCTCCGCCTCTACACGAACGCGCTGATGGTGCGGAATCTCGCGCTCTACGAACGCTTCGGCTTCGTCGAGACGGGGCGGCGTCCGCATCCGAAGCGTGCGGGCTTCGTCCTCGTGGACATGGCCTACGCGCTCGCCTGACGCCTGTCAGCGGTCGTCCGGTCCGGCATCGAGGAGGGCGATGTTCTGCTCGGCGAGATCGGCCGTGCCGCTGTCGGGCGAGAGCGCCCTCGCCCGTTCCCAATCCTCGCGGGCGCCGTCGAGGTCGCCGCGCCATTGCCGCAGGATGCCGCGCTCGAGCAGCGCTTCCGGATCTTCGGGCGCCATCCCGAGTGCCGCGGTGACGTCTGCGGTGGCCGCGTCGTAGCGCTGCAGCGCGCGCTCGGCTCGCGCGCGCAGCACCAGCGCATCCTCGCGCTTCGGGTCGAGTGCGAGCGCGCGTCCGAGGTCGTCGGCGGCGTCGGCGTTGCGCCCGAGCGCGATCGCCGCCGTCGCGCGCGCGAGCAGGAGGTCGGGATCGTCGCCGCTGAGCGACAGCGCCAGCGTCGCCGAGGCGAAGGCGCGGTCCGGCTGTTCGGCCATCGTCCAGGCCTGCGCGGCCTGGCCGGCGAGCGAGGCCCTGATCGCCTCCGGCGCCTCCCCTCCGGCGAGGTCGTCGAGCGTCGCGGCGCCGCCTTCCGGGTCGCCGAGCGCGATGCGCGCGAGCGCCTGGCAATGGGCCGCGCCGATGCCGCCGCCGTGCTGCGCCCAGTTCTCGGCGTAGTCGCGCGCGCCCGACGGGTCGTCGGTCACCATGCCGAGGCAGGTGTCGTACTGGTCGCTCTCGTCGATCCGCGGCGGGATCGGGGGCAGCGGGATCGCGTCGGCGTTGCTGTCGGACATGGCGCGCCATCTATAGCCGCACCGCGCATCGGAGGGGACCGTCGATGGAAGGGGAGCTGCTCGTCGTCGGCCTCGGCTACACGGGCGAGGCGATCGCGCGCGCGGCGGCTGCCGGCGGGATCGGCGTCACCGCCACCAGCCGGGCGCCCGGCCGGGCCGCGCCGGTCGGCGCCGGCGTGGAGGTGATCGCGTTCGACGCCGTCGCCGACGCGATCCCGCGCGCCCGCAACCTGGTGATGACGGCCCCGCCCGGCGAGGACGGCGATCCGCTGCTGGCGCGCGCGGGTGCGGCGCTCGAGGCGGCCGAGGAACTGCGCTGGATCGGGTACCTGTCGTCGACCGGGGTCTACGGCGATCGCGGCGGCGGCACGGTCGACGAGGCCACCGAGGTGGCGCCCCGCTCGCCGCGCGCGCAACGCCGCCGCGCCGCCGAGCGTCAATGGGAGGCGCTCGCCCGTTCCGGCCGTCGCGCGGTCGACCTCATTCGCCTGGCCGGCATCTACGGGCCCGGCCGATCGGTGCTCGACGACCTCCGCGCCGGCACCGCGCGGCCGATCCGCGCCCCGGGTCACGCCTTCGGGCGGATCCACCGCGACGACATCGCCGAGGGCGTGCTCGCCGCCATGCTGACCGCCGATCCCGAGCATCCGCTCCGGGTGCTGAACTTCAACGACGACGAGCCGGCCGAGAGCGCCGACGTGATCGCCGAGGGCGCCCGCCTGCTCGGCCTCCCGTCGCCGCCCGAGCGCTCGCTCGAGGAGGCCTGGCCGACGATGAGCCCGATGGCACGCTCGTTCTGGTCCGACAACCGGCGGGTCGCGTCCAGGCGCACGGTCGAGCGGCTGGGCCGGCCGTGGCGGCATCCGACGTTCCGCGAAGGCCTGCGCGCGATCCTCGCCGCGGGAGGATGAGGCGGCGGGACCCGGGCCTCGCGGCCCGGACGTCCGCCGAAGCCCGCCGCCGCCGCCGCGTGCTCTGTTTCCGCGAGAGGAGAGCGTTCTCACCCGACCGGATGAGCCTGTTCGATCGGATCATGCTGTCGGCACCACCGGCTCGGACCGAGCCGATCGTGCTCCAGCTCCATGGGCAGCAAGCGTGTCCACCCGCTCGAACGATCCGGTCCGATCGAATGAGGCCCTGGAACATTTTTCGATCGGACGGAGTGGTCTGATCGAAAAATGCTTTGTTATTAGAGAGCTAGAGCCGCACACCGGTCAGCTCGAGCAGTGCGTCGAGCACGGGACCGATGTCCGACGGCCGCGACAATCGGTGGTCGCCGTCCTTGATCAGCGTCACGCGTGTGTCCGGGCAGCCGATCCGCCCGGCGAGCTCGAGCGCGGTGCGCCAGTCGACGCTGTCGTCGCACTGCCCCTGGAACAGCCGCACCGGCGCTTCGATGTCGATCGGCGCACCGGAGGCGAGCAGCGCGTGGCGTCGCCCGTCCTCGATCAGCGCGCGCGTGATCGGCACCCGGGACGCCCAGCCGGTGTCGACATGGATCACGCCGTCTGCCTCGAGCCTCGCGCGCGCAGCCGTGTCGAGCGACGCCCAGATCCGGCGCTCGGTGAAATCGGGCGCCGTCGCGACGCCGACCACCCCGCGTACGCGCGCCCCCGGCCAGGCCCGCGCGAGCAGCAGCGCGATCCAGCCGCCCATCGACGACCCCCACAGCACGAGGGGGCCGGGCGCCAGCCGCTCGATCACCGCGCTCGCGTCGTCGCGCCAGCGTCCGATCGTGCCGTCCGCGAAGGAGCCTTCGGACGCGCCGTGGCCGGAATAGTCGAGCCGCAGCGTCGGCCGGCCCCGCGCGTGCAGCGACGCGGCGAGCGAGGTCACCTTTCCGCCGGTCATGTCGCTGCCGAAGCCCGGCAGGAACACGGTCACCGGTCCGTCCCCCGGGCTCAGCTCGGCGGCGAGGCGCACGCCGTCGCCGCGGTCGACCATCTCGCGCAATCCGATGCTCCTCCGAGCGCGGCGGCCAGGCGCTGCGTCCCCGCGCTTCCTGTCCGGGCCGCCCCCGTTCTATAGCCCGCCCGACCATGGCGCACGATTTCACCGGCATCACCGTGCTGCAGGTTCTGCCCGCCCTCGACGAGGGCGGCGTCGAGCGGGGGACGGTCGAGATCGCGCGCGCGCTGGCGCGCGCCGGCGCGCGGCCACTGGTCGCCAGCGCCGGCGGCCGGCTGGTGCCCGCCCTCGAGCGCGCCGGCGGCCGCCACCTGACGCTGCCGCTGATGACCAAGGATCCGCTCGACATCCTGATCAACGGGCGCCGGCTGCGCCGGCTGATCCGGCGCGAGCGCGTGTCTCTCGTGCATGCCCGCTCGCGCGCGCCGGCCTGGTCGGCCCGGTTCGCCACGCGCGACGTGCCGTTCGTTACCACCTGGCACGGCGTCTACGGCGAGAACTTCTTGCTCAAGCGCCACTACAACGCGGTGATGGCGCGCGGCGACCGGGTGATCGCGATCAGCGACTTCGTCGCCGCCCGCGTCGCGACCGATTACGGGGTCGGACCCGACCGGCTGCGCACCATCCATCGCGGCGCCGACACCGACCTGTTCGATCCGGCGCGGGTGACGGGCGACCGCATCGCCCGTCTCGCCGCCGCCTGGCGGCTGCCCGACGGGGCGCGGACCGTGCTGCTCCCGGGCCGGATCAGTGCCTGGAAGGGACACGCGCTGCTGATCGAGGCGCTGCCCCGCCTCGCGACGCGCGCCGCAATGGCCGTCATCGTCGGCGACACCGGCGGGCGCGCCGCGCGCGAGGTCGCCCGTCTCTGCGCGCAGGCGTCGGCTCTCGGCGTCGGCGATCGGGTCCGCTTCGTCGGTCACTGCGCCGACATGCCGACCGCCTATGCGCTCGCCGATCTCGTGGTCGCGCCATCGCTCAAGCCCGAGCCGTTCGGCCGCACCGTCGTCGAGGCGCAGAGCATGCAGCGGCTGGTGATCGCGTCGGACGCCGGCGGCATGGCCGAGACGGTCGAGCACGGCATGACCGGCTGGCGCGTTCCGCCGGGCGACGGCGCGCGTCTCGCCGAGGCGATCGACGCCGGGCTCGCGCTCGATCCCGGCACGCTCGCCGCCTTCGGCGAGAACGGACGCCGCGCCGTCCGCGCGCGCTTCAGCACCGCCCGCATGCAGGCGGCGACGCTCGCCGTCTATGCCGAGCTGCTCGGCTTGCCGGCGGTCTCGCCCGACGACACGGTCTCTCCCGACCCCGAGAACGCCGCGGCTTGCGTATCCTGGTGATCCGCCTCGGCGCGCTCGGCGACGTCGTGCTGTCGTTCGGACCGTTCGCCGCCATCCGCGCGCATCACCCGGCCGACGAGATCACGCTGCTGACGACGGCGCCGTTCGCGCCGCTGCTCCGGCGCGCACCCTGGTTCGATCGCGTCCTGACCGACGATCGCCCGGCGGCCTGGAACCTGCCCGCGCTGGCCCGTCTGCGGCGGCGGCTGCACGGTTTCGACTTCGTCTACGACCTGCAGACCTCGTCGCGTTCGTCCCGCTACCACGCGCTCGCGGGCCGGCCGCCCTGGTCCGGGATCGCGCGCGGGTGCTCGCATCCGGACCGCGACCCCGGCCGCGACGGTCTGCACACCGTCGAGCGCCAGGCGGGTCAGCTGCGCCAGGCCGGCATCGACGCGATCCCGGCCGCCGACCTGTCCTGGCTCGCCGCACCCTGCGGGACCGTCGACGAGGCGATGCCCGATCGACGCGTCGTCCTGGTGCCGGGGGCGGCGCCGCACCGGCCGGGCAAGCGCTGGCCGATCGGGCATTTCGCCGCGATCGCGTCGGACCTCGCCGCGCAAGGCGCCGCGCCGGTGATCGTCGGCGCCGCCGCCGACCGGGCACTCGGCGCCGCGCTCGTGGCGGCGGTGCCGGCAGCGCTCGACCTGACCGGCCGCACCGACCTCGCCGGCCTGGCCAGGGCGTTGGCAGGCGCGGCGCTCGCGATCGGCAACGACACCGGGCCGATGCATCTCGCGGCGGCACTCGGCGTGCCGTCGATCGTGCTGTTCGGCGGCGACAGCGATCCCGCGCTCACGGCGCCGCGCGGACGCGCGCCCGTGCACGTGCTGCGGGGGGCGCCGCTCGCGTCGCTCGGGGTCGACGACGTGCGGGCGCGCGTGCGGGCGTCGCTCGGAGCGCCCGGTCCGGCTTGAAGATGTCGCCTCGAACAGGCATCTTGACAACGGGACGTCATGGTCGTCTCGGACCCGTCCGCGTCTCAGTCGAGGTGGGTTCGCGCCGATCCGCCCCGACCCGCAACGACGACAGGAGAGTACGATCGCACGACTTCCACTTCCGGCGGCACCCACGCGCGACGGGCCGCGGGTCAACGAGGACATCAGAGTTCCGCAGGTCCGCCTGATCGACGCCGAAGGCGAGATGCAGGGCGTCATGACCGCGCGAGAGGCCATGAACCGCGCCTTCGCGGTCGGCCTCGACCTTCTCGAGATCAGCCCGAACGCCGACCCGCCCGTCGTCAAGATCCTGGACTACGGCAAGTTCAAATACGAGCAGCAGAAGAAGAAGAACGAGGCTCGGAAGAAGCAAAAAGTCGTCGAGATCAAAGAGGTCAAGGTCCGGCCGAACATCGATGAGAACGACTACCAGGTGAAGCTGCGGGCGATGCGGTCGTTCATCGGGGAGGGCGACAAGGTCAAGGTGACGCTCCGCTTCCGCGGCCGCGAGATGGCGCACCAGGATCTCGGCGTGAAGGTCCTCGAGCGGATCCGCGGCGACATGGACGACCGCACCAAGGTCGAGCAGATGCCGCGCATGGAAAACCGCCAGATGGTGATGGTGCTGTCGCCGCGCTGATCCGCGGTCGGGCGACCGGCCTGCGCCGGACGCGATGAACGAACGGGAAGGCGGCGGCCGGTGCTTCCGCCTTTCTCGCGTCCGGAGGTCGAGCCAATGCCGCGCATCGTCCGCTTTCACGAGACCGGCGGCCCGGACGTTCTCCGCATCGAGGAGATGCCGTCCCGCATGCCCGGCGGGACCGAGGTCCGCATCCGGGTGCAGGCGATCGGTCTCAATCGGGCTGAGGCGATGTTCCGTGCCGGCCGTTACCTCGATGCTCCGGCACCGCCGTCGCTGATCGGCTACGAGGCATCCGGCACGATCGACGCGGTCGGCCCCGGGGTGACCGGCTTCGCGGTGGGCGACGCGGTCAGCACGGTTCCGGCCTTTTCGATGCGCGACTACGGCGTCTATGGCGAGGAGGCCATCGTTCCGGCGCGCGCGGTGGCGCGGTATCCCGACACGCTCGACGCGTCGCAGGCGACGAGCATCTGGATGCAGTATCTGACCGCCTGGGGCGGGCTGGTCGATATCGCCGGGATCGGCCGGGACGACGTCGTGCTGATCCCGGCGGCGACGTCGAGCGTCGGCATCGCGTCCATTCAGATCGTCCGCCGGCAGGGCGCGCATCCGATCGCGCTGACCCGCCGGTCGGACAAGAAGGAAGCGTTGCTGCGGGCGGCGCCGGGCGTCGACGTGGTGGCAACCGAGGAGGAGGACCTGGTCGAGGCGGTCCGGCGTCTCGCCGCCGGGCGTCGCGTCCGCGTCGCCTTCGATCCGGTCGGCGGCCCGACGGTGAACAAGCTCGCCGCCGCGCTCGATCCCGGCGGCATCCTGTTCATCTACGGCGCGCTCAGCCCCGATCCGACGCCGTTCCCGCTGATGGCGGCGCTCGGCAAGGGCCTGACGATGCGAGGCTACACGCTGTTCGAGATCAACGCCGACGACGCGCGCCTCGACGCCGGCAAGCGCTACGTCCTGGACGCGCTCCAGGATCCGGCCTTCCGGCCGGTGATCGCCCGCACGTTCCGGCTCGACCAGATCGTGGACGCGCATCGCTTCCTCGAGAGCAACGCGCAGATCGGCAAGATCGTGGTCACCGTCTAGAGCATCACCGGATCGAGCAGACATCGTCCGATCGGGTGAAGATGCTTTCTGCCTCCAAGCCAGAGCCCCCTCATCGGCTCGTTCCGGATCCACGGTGCGCCAGGCACGCTCGTCTACTGAGTTTCCAGAGCACGACCTGCAGCCAGACCGGTTCCGGTCTCGCTGAACGTGCTCCCGCCTTCATCGGCAACGGAGCAGACCGGGTCGCCAGTTTCCGACCGCATCGACCAGCGACCCGACCCCCGCCAGCGCCGGGCTGGCGAGCACGGTCGTGCGCGGCGCCGGCAGGAAGATCACCGGCTGTTCCGCCTCGATCCTGCGCTCGAGCGCCCAGAGATCGCCGGTCGCATCGCTCGCGGTCGCGCGCGCGATCAATCGGTCGGTCGCCACGTCGGAGAAGCGACCGTAATTGTCGGCGCTGCCGCTGGCGAGTGCCGCCGTCGCGTCCGGGTAGGGTGAACTCGGCTGCAGGAACAGCACCGCGTCCCAACCGGACGCCGGCCCCACCACGCGCGCCATCAACTGGTTGAACGCGAGCGGCGCGATGCGCATCCGGACACCGATCGCGGCGAACGCCTGCTGCACCACCTGCAGCAGCAGGAGCGAGGGCTGGTCGTCGACATCGGCCATGACCGCGAAGGCGAGCGCCCGTCCGCCGCGCCGGCGCACGCCGTCCGGGCCGAGACGCCAGCCGGCACGGTCGAGACCGGACGCGGCCGCCGCGGGGTCGTAGCCGGCGACCGACCGGCCATCCTGCTCGTCGGGCGGCAGGAACGTCGTCCAGGCGGCCGGCACGAAGCCGTGCTGCACCGTGCCGGCACCCCGAAACGCGAGCCGGATCACCCGGTCCTGGTCGATGGCGCGCGCGAGCGCGAGACGCACCATCGGGTCGCGGAAGAACGGCAGCGACGGGTTGCCGAGGTTCGGCAGGATGGCGTCGTCGAGCCAGGATGGCGCCGTCGTGACGCGCCGGAAGCGGGCGAGCCCGGCGACCGACGCATCGCCGAGCAGCAACGGCAGGTTCGCCGCGTCGACCTCGCCGGTGCGGAGCGCCTCGAGCGGGTCGGCGCCTGGAAAGAAGCGCACCACCAGCCGCCGGTAATCCGGCCGGTGACCCACGGTGGTCGGGTTGGGCACGAACACCGCGTCGCGCCCGAGCGCGAGGCCGGCGAGCCGGAACGGCCCGTCGACGACGTCGTAGAACGCCGCCTGCGTCTGCTCGGCCTGCTGGCGGGCGAGCGACAACCCGCCCCAGCGATGCTCGGGCAGCGGCACCAGGAGCGGCAGACCGGTGTCCTCGAACCAGCTCGGGTTGACCGGCCGGGTCAGCCGGATCCGGAGCGCGTGATCGTCGGTCGCGACGATGTCGCGGACGAGCGTCGGAATGCCGCCCTGGCCGTATTCCTCGTAGGCCGGACCGAGCGCCTCGATCATGTGCCACGTGAACAGGACGTCGCGGGCGGTGACGGGCACGCCGTCCGACCAGAGCGCCGGCTTGAGCGCGATCGTGAAGCTCGTGCCGCTCGGGTCCGGCGTCACCGCGCGTGCGAGGCTCTCGCCGGCGTCGATCCGGTGATCGGCACCGACCACCACCAGCGGCCGGTAGAGCAGCGTTCCGGTCGCGAGCTCGAGACCGTTGCCGAACAAGGGATGGAGCGTGTTCACCGCGTCCGCTTCCGCAAAGCCGAGGCCGCTCGGGATCACGATCGTGCCGCAGGCCGGTGCGGCCGAAGCGGCGACGACGGGTGTCGCGCCGGCGCCGGCCAGCATCGCGAGGACCACCGCGCGCAGCGCGGACGCGAGCGGGCCGCGTCTCACGACGCCGCGGGCGCACCACGCGCCGCCGGCGCGCACGCGCACGCGGCCGGCACGCTTCGGCGCGCGGAAGCATCGATCCAGGCACGCTCGCGGCCGTCGCGGCGCGCGGGCTCGATCAGGCGGCAATCGAACGACACGGTAACCACCTCCATCGCGTTCTCGAACCGGATCCCCGCGCGCCGCGACGGGGAACGGCGGGCTCCTGGCCATCACCATACCGTCGCCGACCGTGTCGAACGACGCGCGGCCGAGAATGGGTGCGGCGATGCCGCCGCGCCGGGCGGCACCGGCCGGCCCGGTCGCGCGCGATTGCGACCGGGGATCGGATACGCTAGCGAGCGTCCAGCGGGTCGAAGCGGGAGACAGGCATGAACTGGTCCGGTGTCTTCCCGGCGGCGACCACGCAGTTCCGCCACGACCTGTCGGTCGATCTCGACGCGACGGCGGGCGTGCTCGACGCCCTGGTGCGCGACGGCGTGCACGGGCTCGTGCTGATGGGCACCTGCGGCGAGAACAACTCGCTCGAACCCGACGAGAAGCGCGACGTGCTGCGCGCCGCGCGCGAGGTCGTCGACGGTCGCGTGCCGATCGTGGTCGGCGTGTCCGAGATGACCACCGCGCGCGCGAGCGCCTTCGCGCGCGACGCCGAGCGCCTCGGCGCCGACGCGCTCATGGTGCTGCCGGCGATGGTCTACGTGCCGAAGCCGCACGAGCTCGAGGCGCATTTCCGCAGCGTGGCGGAGGCGTCGGCGCTGCCGATCATGCTCTACAACAATCCGCCGGCGTATCGGGTGAACATCGGCCTCGACGTGCTGGCCCGCCTCGCCGACCAGCCCACGATCGTCGCCGTCAAGGAAAGCGCGCCCGACACCAGGCGCTTCACCGATCTCAGGAACGCGTTCGGCGATCGCTACACGCTGATGGCCGGTCTCGACGACGTGGCGCTCGAGGGCTTGATGCTCGGCGCGGCGGGCTGGGTGTCCGGCCTCACCAGCGCGTTCCCGCGCGAGTCGGTCGCCCTCGTCGAGGCGGTGCGACGCGGCGACCTCCGGACCGCGCTCCGGATCTATCGCTGGTTCATGCCGCTGCTGCATCTCGACGCCGAGCACGACCTCGTGCAGTCGATCAAGCTCGCCGAGCAGCTGATGGGACGCGGCAGCGAACGCGTGCGTCCGCCGCGCCTGCCGCTCGAAGGCGCGCGTCGCGACGAGGTGGTCGCGATGGTCGAGGACGCGGCCCGCACGCGGCCCGACCTCGCCGCGTCCTGACCGACCGCGTCGGCGACACGATGCGGCACACCTTCTTCTGCATCGACGGACACACCGCCGGGAACCCGGTGCGCCTCGTCGCCGGCGGCGCGCCGCTCCTGCGCGGCGGGTCGATGCGCGAGCGGCGGCAGGACTTCCTCGAACGTTTCGACTGGATCCGCACCGGCCTCTGCTTCGAGCCGCGCGGCCACGACATGATGTCGGGCGGCTTCCTGCTGCCGCCGACACGCCCCGACAGCGACGGCGGCATCCTGTTCATCGAGACCAGCGGCTGCCTGCCGATGTGCGGCCACGGCACGATCGGCATCGTGACCTTCGCGCTCGAGCACGGTCTGCTCGCGCCGCGCGAACCGGGTCGCCTCCGCCTCGAAGTGCCGGCCGGCGTGATCGACATCGCCTATCGCGAGGAGGCGGGACGCGTCGTCGCGGTCGCGATCCGGAACGTCGCCTCCTACGTCGCCGCGACGTGCGTCGCGATCGAGGTGCCGGAGCTCGGTCCGCTCACCGTCGACGTCGCCTATGGCGGCAATTTCTACGCGATCGTCGAGCCGCAGGGCGCCTACCACGGGCTCGACGCGATGGGCGCCGCGCGCCTGCTCGCGCTGAGCCCGCTCGTGCGCGCGCGGGTCCGGGAGATCTGCGATCCGGTCCACCCGCTCGACCCCACCATACGCGGCGTGAGCCACGTGCTCTGGGCCGATCGCGACGACGACGCGCGCCGGTCCGACATCACGGCCGACGCCTTCGGCCGCAACGCCGTGTTCTACGGCGACAAGGCGATCGACCGCTCCCCCTGCGGCACCGGCACCTCCGCCCGCCTCGCGCATCTCTGGAGCCAGGGCCGCCTCGCGGTCGGCGCGCGACTGCATCACGAGAGCCTGATCCGGAGCGCGTTCAAGGGCACCGTCATCGCCGAGACGACCGTCGGGCCGCATCCGGCGATCGTGCCGGAGATCGAAGGACGCGCGTTCGCGACCGGCTTGAACACGATCTGGATCGATCGCGAGGATCCGTTCTCGCGCGGCTTCCAGGTCGTCTGACGCGCGGGCGCGGTTGCGGCGACGTGAAGGCCAGGGGCTCTGCCCCTGGACCCCGGTCGGGCCCCATCGCGCTTGCGCGATGGGCGCCCGTCAAGGCGGCGGCCTTGACAATCCAGTCAGTTAAGGAAAACCCCGGGCCGACAGGGCCTGCCCGCACGTATGGGGCCCGGGGTTTTCCTTAACTCAAAGGGATCCAAGGGACGACTGTCCCTTGGCGGGTCCAGGGCAGAGCCCTGGCCTTCACGCCCGCCGCAGCTCGTGCTCGAGCGCCGTGAGGCCGGTGCCGCCGGCCATGTGGAACATCAGGTTCTCGAGGCTGAGTTCGGCGCGGGATGCGTCGAGTTCCACTTCGCCGCGGGCCAGCACCACGAAATGGTCGCCCACCATGTAGGCGTGGTGCGGGTTGTGGGTGATGAAGATCACGCCGACGCCGCTCTGGCGGGCGGCCTGGGCGATGTAGCGCAGCACCAGGCCCGACTGCGTGACGCCGAGTGCCGCGGTCGGTTCGTCGAGGATCAGCACGCGGGCGCCGAAATGCACGGCGCGGGCGATCGCGACGACCTGCCGCTGGCCCCCCGACAGCGTGCCGACCGGCTGGTCGAGATCGCTCACCTCGATGCCCATGCGGCGGAGTTCGACGGTCGCGACCTCGACCATGCGTTCGACGTCGAGGCGGCGGAACGGCCCGCGTGGCCGGACGAGTTCGGAACCGAGGAAGAAGTTCCGCCAGATCGACATCAGCGGCACCAGGGCGAGCGTCTGGTAGACGGCCGAGATGCCGAGATCGAGCGCGTCGCGCGGCGATCCGAAGCGCACCGCGCGGCCGTCGACCGTGTAGCTGCCCTCGTCCGGCTGGCTGAGCCCCGAGATGATGCTGATCAGCGTCGACTTGCCCGCACCGTTGTCGCCGAGGATGCAGGTGACCTCGCCGGGGTAGACGGACAGGCTCACGTCGCGGAGCGCCGCGAAATTGCCGTAGCTCTTGCCGATGCCGCGCATCGCCAGCAGGGGGGCGGGTCGGTCGGTCATGTCACCGCCCCGTGCTCGCGCGCGTGCGAAGCCAGAGATTGAACACGGTCGCGAACAGCAGCATGGCGCCGACGAAGAACTGGAACCAGTCCGGATCCCAGTCGGCGTAGATCACCCCCTCGGTCGTCATCCCGAAGATGAAGGCGCCGAACGCCGAGCCGATCGCCGAACCGTAGCCGCCCGTCAGCAGGCAGCCGCCGACGACCGCGGACGCGATGTAGAGCAGTTCGTTGCCGATGCCGGCACCCGACTGCACCGTGTCGTAGGCGAACAGCATGTGCATGCCGGTGAACCAGGCGGCGAGGCCGACCAGCATGAAGAGCCCGATCTTGACCTGCCGGACCGGGATGCCGACGGCGCGCGCGCTGTCGACCTGGCCGCCGACGGCGAAGATCCAGTTGCCGATCCTGGTCCGCAGCAGCACCCAGGTCGCGAGCAGCGCGAACACCAGCCAGTAGGCGACCGCGATGCTGACCGACACGCCGCCGAGCTTGATGGTGGACGCGAAGACGAGATGACCGAAGGCGAAGCCCGGCATGTCGCTGATGTCGTTGGTCGCGACGTTGCCGGTCACGAGCTTGGTCACCGCGATGTTCAGGCCCTGCAGCATCAGGAACGTCGCGAGCGTGACGAGAAAGCTGTGCAGCTTCGTGCGGACCAGCAGGTAGCCGTTCAGGAAACCGATGCCGAGCGACAGCGCGAGTGCGACGACGACGCCGATCCACACATTCCCGACGAGCTCGGAGGCGACGATCGCGGCGCAGAGCGACGACGTCGTGACCGCGACGCCGGCGCTGAGGTCGAACTCGCCGCCGATCATCAGCAGCGCGACCGCGACCGCCGGGATGCCGAGCACCGCCGACTGGTAGAGAATCGTCGTGAACGCCGCGACCTGGCGGAACGGCGGCGCCATGACGGCGAAGAAGGCGAAGACGAGGATCACGCCGCCGAGCGAGCCGATCTCCGGCCGTTTCAGCGCGCGTTTCCACGCCGATTGCTTTCCCGTCCGTCTCGCGACGGACGGTGCATCGAGCGTACGCGAGGCGGTCGTCACGATGTGTCCCGATCCTCCGTGTCCGATTGGGAGCCAGTCGAGATCAGTCAGGGATCAGCGGGTGCCGGCTTTGGCGAAGGCGGCCACGACGTCGATGTTGTCCTTGGTGATGAAGGCGGGGCCCGTCAGCACCGCCTTGCCGCCGCCGACGACGTTGCCGTTCGCGCGGTTGAGCCAGAGCAGGTCGATCGCGAGGTAGCCCTCGGCGTAGGGCTGCTGGTCGACCGCCCACTGGACCGTGCCCTGCTTGATCATGGTCACCGCGCGCGGCGTGAGATCGAACGTGCCGACCTTCGCCTTGCTGTTCGCCATCTGGACCGAGGTGACGGCGGTCGGCGCGAACGGCGCGCCGAGCGTCACGACGTAGCCGATGCTCGGATCCTGCTGCAGCTTGGCGACGATGCGGGACTGCGCGCTCGCCATGTCGTAGCCGGGCACGTAGAGCGTATCGAGCGTGCCGTGGAAGGTCTTCTGGATGCCCTGGCAGCGTTCGGCGAGCTGCACGGCACCCTGCTGGTGATCGACGCAGATCGCGGCCTTCACGCCTTCGCCGTTCAGCCTGTCGCCGACCGCCTCGCCGGCGACGGTCTCGTCCTGGCCGACGAAGGTCATCAGCTTGGCCTGTTTCCAGTCGTCCGCACCGGCGTTGAAGCCGATCACCGGCGTGCCCGCCTGTTCGGCCTGCGCCACCACGGACCGTTCGGCGTCCGGGAATGCGAGCGTGAGCGCGATCCCGTCGACGTGCTGCTGCAACACGTTGGTCACCAGCTGCGCCTCGCCCGATGCCGTCGGGTTGGCGAGATAGATCAGCTTGACGTTGTCGTTCTTCGCGGCCGCCTCGCCACCCTTGCGCACGATGTCCCAGAACGTGTCGCCGGGCTGGCCGTGGGTGATCATCGCGAGGGTGAACCGCTTGCCGGTCTGAGCGGCGGCGGGACCGGCTGCCGCGAGCAGGGCGGCCGCGCCGGCAGCGCCGAGCATCGCGGTGCGAAAGGCCGATCGTGTGGTCTGGTTCATGTCCGTTCCTTCCTGTGTTTTTGCCGCCGTTGATCGGGCGTGTCGTGCAGGCACGTGTCCGGCGTCAGAGCGCCGTCCGCGGCGTCGGGCCGCTCTCGTAACCACCCCAGACGCTCTGGTCGTATTCGATCACGGCACCGGTCATCAGGCCGGATTCCGCGCTCGACAGGAACGCGGCCGCGCGCGCGACCTCGAACGGGTCGACCAGCCGCCCGTTCGGCTGGTCGCGCGACGCCGCCTCGAGCCAGCCATCCTCGGCATCGTGGTAGGTGCGCATGATGCGGTCCTCGCCCTCGGTCGCCATCCAGCCGATGTTGAGGCCGTTCACCCGGATCCTGTTGCGGAGCAGCGCGAAGGCGGTGTTGCGCGTGAGCGTCGCGAGCGCGCCCTTCGACGTGCAGTAGGCGGCGATGAAGGGCTGGCCGGCGCGCGCCGACATCGAACCGATGTTGACGATGGTGCCCGCGATCGCCTCGCGGCGCATGATCCCGATCGTGTCCTGCATGAGGAAGAAGGGCGCCCGCACGTTGACCGCCATGATGTGGTCGAACAGCGCGGGCGAGGTGTCGAGGATGGTGCCGCGATCGGTGACGCCGGCCGCGTTGACGAGCGCGTCGACGCGGCCGAACGCCGTGTCGGCCGCCGCGACCACGCGCCGGCACGCGTCGACGTCGGCGAGATCGGCGCGGACGAACAGCGTCCGCGTGCCGGTCGCGCGCTCGATGTCGCGGGCGGACGCGTCGCCCCGGTCGATGTCGCGGCCACAGATGACGAGGCCGTCGGCGCCGCGTTCGGCGAAGGTGCGCGCGATCGCCGCACCGAGCCCCTGCGTGCCGCCGGTGACGATCGCGATCTTGCCCGACAGGTCAGCCATCGGACGGCTCGTCGGTGTCGATCCGCACCGTCCGCCCGGTGCGCGCCGACAGCGCCGCCGCGTCGGCGATGCGGAGCGCCCGCACGCCGTCGGCCGGCGTGACCGGCATCGCGGTCCGCGCCGCGGCCGCGGCCACGAATGCGTCGAGCTCCCGCCGGTAGGCCTCCTCGTAACGTTCGAGGAAGAAGTCCAGCAGCTTCTCCTGCGCGTCCGTCCGCTCGCGCGTGAAGCGCCGTACCGTGGTCGCCCGCACGTGGTCGTTCAGCAGCATGCCGCGCGCGCCCGACACCTCGATCCGCTGGTCGTAGCCGTAGACGGCCTCGCGGCAGTTGTTGATGTGGCATTGCCGCCCCGACGCGGTGCGGAGGTTGACCATGACCGTGTCGCTGTCGCCGATCGCCTCGATCCGCGCGTCGACCAGGCAGCTCGCGATCGCCGACACGTCGACCGGTTCCTCGCCGAGCAGGAAGCGGGCGAGATCGAAATCGTGGATGGTCATGTCGCGGAAGATGCCGCCCGAGGCGCGGAGATAGTCGAGCGGCGCGGGCGTGGGATCGCGGCTGGTGATGACGACCTGCCGCACGTCGCCGATCTCGCCGGCGTCGATCGCGGCGCGCAGCGCGATGACGGACGGGTCGAAGCGGCGGTTGAACGCCACCATCACGCGGGCGTCGAGCTGCGCGAGCGTTCGCGTCGCCTCGACGGCGCGGCCGGTGTCGAGATCGATCGGCTTCTCGCACAGCACCGCGCGCCCCGCCCGCGCGGCCTCGAGCATCAGCGCGACATGGGTGTCGGTCGGCGTGCCGATGATGACCGCGTCGACCGCGTCGTCCCGGATCAGCGCGACCGGGTCGCGCTCGGCCCGGCAACCGTGCAGCGCCGCGAGATCCGCCGCCGCGGTGCCGAACGGATCGGCGATGCCGACCAGCCGGCACCCATGCGCGGCCGCGACGTTGCGCGCGTGCACCTTGCCGATGCGTCCGGCGCCGAGAACGGCGATGCCGATCATGCGATCCTCCCCCCTGCCTCGCGGCGGCTTTCGCCGACGGCCCCGACGGAGCCCACGGCGCCGACGGCGACGCGCCGGCCGCCGTCGCGCGCCGACCGGTAGATCGCGTCCACCACCTCCTGCACGGCGACGCCCTCGGCGAAGCCGGTCTCGGCGCCGCCCTCGGCGCCGGCCGGCGGCGCCTCGCCGGCGATCGACAGGACGAAGTCGCGCGCCTCGACCGTCTTGAGGTCGTTGAAGCCGAGCTGGTGGCCGGGCGCCGGGCAGAAGGCGCCGTAGGGCTCGTGCTCGGGACCGGCGACGACCGTCCGGAAGCCGCGACGGCCGCGCGCGTCCGCGGCGCTGTAAAGGTGGAGCTCGTTGAAGCGCTCCTGCGAGAACGCGATCGACCCGCCGGATCCCGCGATCTCGAAGGCGTGCTGCATGGTCCGGCCGGTGGCGAGCCAGTTCGCCTCGAGCGTGCCGACGGCGCCGCTCCGGAACCGGATCCGGGCGAATGCCACGTCGTCGACCGCGACGGCGCGACGCTCGGCCGCACCGGGCGCGACCGGCCGGTTCGCGATCAGCGTCTCGGTCTGCCCCGACACCGCGTCGATCGGGCCCATCAGATAGCGTGCGGCGGCGACGATGTGGCTGCCGAGATCGGCGAGCGCGCCGCCGCCGTTCTCCGGGTCGAGCCGCCAGCCCCAGGGCTGCGACGCGTCGGCCATGAAGTCCTCGGCATGCACGCCGCGGAACGTGCGCACGGCGCCGATCTCGCCGCTCGCGATGATCTCGCGCGCGAGGCGCAGCATCGGGTTCCTGAGATAGTTGAAGCCGACCGCGGTCTTGACGCCGGCGCGCGCCGCCGCCGCCGCCATCAGGCGGGCGTCGGCGAGCGTCGGCGCCAGCGGCTTCTCGCACCAGACGTGCTTGCCCGCGTCGATCGCGGCGAGCGCCATCTCGCGATGGAGGATGTTCGGCGTGGTGATCGAGACGATGTGGATGTCGGGATCGGCGACCAGCTGCCGCCAGTCGTCGGTCGCGCGCGCGAAGCCGAACGCGTCCGCCGCGCGCGACGCGAGCGCGGCCTCGCGGTCGGCGAGCAGCCGCAGCTCGATCCGGAACGGCAGGGCGAACAGCTTGTCGACGTTGAGCCACGCGAGCGAATGGGACCGCCCCATGAAGCCCGAGCCGATCAGGCCGACCCCGAGCACCGGTTTGGTCACGGCTGCCTGTTCCTCATGCGCGGCCGAGCGCGCGTCGGCCGCGCCTGCGGCTTCGGCATGCCGAAGCCGCGACGCGGCGCCGCGACGGCGAGGATCGCCACCGCGGCTGTGCCGGCCACGCCGGGGCGGATCGGCATCGCGCTCACCCGAGCGTCGGCATGATGAAGTCGGCGCCGGCGCGGATCCCGTCCGGCCAGCGCGACGTCACCGCCTTGTAGCGGGTGAAGAACCGGATGCCTTCGGGACCGTGCATGTGATGGTCGCCGAACAGCGACGCCTTCCAGCCGCCGAAGGAGTGGAACGCCATCGGCACCGGGATCGGCACGTTGACGCCGACCATGCCGGCCTGCACGCCGTGCACGAAGGCGCGCGCGCTGTCGCCGTCGCGCGTGAAGATCGCGGCGCCGTTGCCGTATTCGTGCTCGTTGACCAGCCTGAGCGCGTGCGCGAAGTCGGGCGCGCGCACGACCGACAGCACGGGCCCGAAGATCTCCTCGCGGTAGATCCGCATCGACGGCGCGACATGGTCGAACAGCGAGCCGCCGACGAAGAAGCCGTCCTCGTAGCCCTGCAGCCTGAGGCCGCGCCCGTCCACCACCAGCTCGGCGCCTTCGGCGACGCCGCTGTCGACCAGCGCGTTGACGCGGTCGCGGTGCATGGCGGTCACCAGTGGTCCCATCTCGCTGTCGCGATCGGTGCCCGGGCCGATCTTGAGCTGTCGCACCCGCGGCGCCAGCGTCTCGAGCAGGCGGTCGGCGACCGCGCCCACCGCGACCGCGACCGAGATCGCCATGCAGCGCTCGCCGGCCGAGCCGTAGGCGGCGCCCATCAGCGCGTCGGCGGTCTTGTCGAGGTCGCAATCGGGCATCACCACGGCGTGGTTCTTCGCGCCGCCGAGCGCCTGCACGCGCTTGCCGTTGGCGGTGCCGGTGCGGTGGATGTGGCGCGCGATCGGCGTCGAGCCGACGAACGACACCGCGTCGACGCCGGGATGCGCGAGGATCGCCTCGACCATCTCCTTGTCGCCCTGCAGCACCTGGAACACGCCGGCGGGCAGGCCGCTTTCGGCGAGCAGCTCGCCGAGCACGAGCGAGGGCGAGGGGTCGCGCTCGGACGGCTTGAGGATGAAGCAATTGCCGGCGGCGATCGCCATCGGCAGCATCCAGAGCGGCACCATGACCGGGAAGTTGAACGGCGTGATCCCGGCGCAGACGCCGAGCGGCTGACGCATCGAATAGGCGTCGATGCCGCGCCCGGCCTGCTCGGTGAAGTCGCCCTTCAGCAGCTCGGGCGCCGCGGTCGCGTATTCGACCACCTCGATGCCGCGCTGCACCTCGCCCACCGCGTCCGACAGCACCTTGCCGTGCTCGGCGGTGATGAGGCCGGCGAGACGCTCGGCGTTGCGCTCGAGCGCGTCGCGGAAGCGGAACAGGACGCGGGCGCGGTTGAGCGGCGTCGTGCCCGCCCAGGCGGGAAAGGCGCGCCGCGCCGCGGCGACCGCGCGGTCGAGGTCGGACGCGGTGCCGAGCGGGACCTGGCGCGAGACGGTGCCGCTGGTGGGATCGAACACGTCGGCGCGACGCGTGCCGTCGCCCGGGGTGGTCGCGCCGTCGATCAGGTGGCCGATCAGGTCCATCGTTCCGCTTTCAGTTGCCGTCGGGGTCGAGCGGCCGAGCCGATCGGTCCTCGTCTCGGCAGGGCTCAGTAGGGCAGGTGCGCATGGTCGGGCGCCATCGTGAACCGCCACTCCCGCAACGGTCCCGCCATGACGTTCAGATACCAGAGGTCGAACCCGTGCGGCGCGCCGACCGGATGGTAGCCGCGCGGCACCAGCACGACGTCGCGGTCGGCGACCGCCATCGTCTCGTCGAGCGTGCCGTCGTCGGTGTAGACGCGCTGCAGCGCGAAGCCCGCGCCGCGCCGGAGCCGGTGGTAGTAGGTTTCCTCGAGACGGGTTTCCCGGCCGGGCACGGCGGTGTCGTGCTTGTGCGGCGGGTAGGACGACCAGTGGCCGCCCGGCGTCACCACTTCGACCACCAGCAGCGCTTCGGCGTCGGCGGTGTCGGGCAGGATGTTGCGCACGTGCCGGAGATTGGTGCCGCCCCCGCGTTCGAGCACGCCGATGTCGGCGGCGCGGATCACCCGCGGCCGGTAGCGTCCGGCCGGCGCCGGCGCGGCGCAGATCGCGAGCTCGACGGCGTCGTCGGCCTCGACCCGCCAGGCCGTGTGCGGCGGCACGTAGACGCAGTCGGGCGGAGCCTCGAACGGGTTCGCGCGGCCGCCGAGCAGCCCGAGCGTCTCGCCCGCCACCCCGACGCGCGCGCGCCCCGAGACCAGCACCAGGCAGATCTCCCGCCCGTCGCCGTCGCGCGCGAGTGCCGACCCGGGCGCGAGGTCGGCGACCTCGAAGCCGACGAAATCCCAGCCGGCGCTTTCCGGCGTGATCCGGTGCACGATCCCGTCCGGGGCGCCCGTCGCGGGATGGCGGAGCAGCGTCGGCATCAGGCGAGCCCGTGGGCTGCGAGCACGCGGGCGAGGTGGCGACGCCCGGCGCGCGCGTAGTCGAGCGGGTTCGCCCGCGCCGGATCCTGCTCGGCCTCGACGACCACCCAGCCGCGATAGGGACCGAGTGCGGCGAACACCGCGTCGAAGTCGACCGCGCCGTCGCCGGGCACCGTGAACACGCCGGCGAGCACCGCGTCGAGGAAGCTCTGGTCCGCGCGGTCGGCCTGCTCGCGCACGGCGGCGCGGACGTCCTTGGCGTGGACATGCGCGATGCGGTCCCGGTGGCGCGACGCGAGGAGGGCGGGATCCGCGCCGCCCCAGGTGGCATGGCCGGTGTCGAGCAGCAGGTGCACCGACGGGCCGGTGTGGGCCATCAGGAGGTCGATCTCGTCGCCGGTCTGCACCACCGTGCCCATGTGGTGGTGGAAGGCGAGGCGCATGCCGTCGGCGGCGAAGCGGTCGCCGAGCGCCGTCACCGCCGCCCCGAACGATGCCCAGTCGCCCCGGTCGAGCACGGGGCGGCGCGACAGCTTGATCGCGCGGTCGGGATGCACGGTGCCGCCGACCTCGGCGAAGACCACCACGTCCGAGCCCATCGCGCGCAGCAGCGCGAGATGGCCGGCGGCGAGGCGGTGCTCGTCCTCGGGGGTCCGCCGCAGCAGCTCGCCGCCGTACCAGCCCGACACGCAGGCGAGATCGAACGGCGCGAGGGCGTCGCGGAGTGCCTCGGCCCCGCGCGGGAACTTGCCGCCGAGCTCCACCCCCTCGTAGCCCGCCTCGCGCGCTTCGCGGAGGCAGGTCTCGAGCGGCGTGTCGCCGCCGAGCGACGGCATGTCGTCGTTCGACCAGCCGATCGGGTTGATGCCGACGCGGACGGTCACCGGCGCGTGTCCGCCACCGTGACGGCGCGGGCCCTGCCTCGTTTGAAATTCGCTGGATTATTCAAACGATCCGCTCCCCGTTGTGCGTCGCGCGTCTGCGGCGCGCGTCAAGCGATCAGTAGCCCAGGCGCTGGTGACGCCGCGACGCGACGTAGCGCGCGCGGGCGGCGTCGACCTCGGTCCGCGTCGAGACCTGCGGCACCGACACGTCCCACCACTGGCCGCCGGCGTCGGTGGTGGGCGCCGGATCGGTCTCGATCACGATCACGCTCGTGCGGTCGGCGTCGCGCGCGCGCCCGATCGCGGCCTCGAGCGCGGCGACGTCGGCGACGCGCTCGGCCCGCGCGCCGAGGCTCGCCGCGTGCGCGACGAAGTCGATGGCGGGCGGCGCCGCCATGTTCGGCGTGTCGCGCCAGAGATTGTTGAACGGCGCGCCGCCGCAGACCGCCTGCAGGCGGTTGATGCAGCCGAAGCCGTTGTTGTCGAGCAGCACCACGACGATGCGGAGGCCGAGCACGACGCTGGTCGCGAGTTCGGAGTTCAGCATCAGGTAGGAGCCGTCGCCCAGCATGACGATCACCTCGCGGTCGGGCGCCGCCATCTTGACGCCGAGCCCGCCGGCGATCTCGTAGCCCATGCACGAGAAGCCGTATTCCATGTGGTAGCCGAGCGGTTGCCCGGCTTCCCAGTGCTTCTGCAGCTCGCCCGGCAGGCCGCCCGCGGCGCCGACCACGATGTCGTCGCAGCGGGCGGCGCGGCGCACCGCGCCGACCACCTCGGCGTCCGATGGCGGCCCGCGCCCGGCGGGCGGCGCCGCGAGGTAGCGCGACGCGGTTTCGCGCCAGGCCGCCCGGCCGCTCGCGGCGAACGCCGTCCAGTCCGGGTCGGCGCGCCAGTCGCCGAGTGCCGCCTCGAGCGCCTCGAGCCCGACCCGCGCGTCGGCGACCAGCGGCAGCGCCGCGTGCTTGGCCGCGTCGAAGGCCTGGGTGTTCAGGCCGACGATCCGCATCGCGTCGTCGCCGAACAGCGACCACGACCCGGTGGTGAAATCCCCGAGGCGGGTGCCGACCGCGAGCACGAGATCGGCCTCGCGCGCGACGCGGTTCGCGGCTTCCGTGCCGGCGACGCCGATGCCGCCCATCGCCATCGGATCGGCCGACGGCATCGCCGACTTGCCGGCCTGCGTTTCGGCCGCCGGCACGCCGCGCCCGGCGCAGAACCGCGCGAGCGCCGCCTCGGCGCCCGCGTGCAGCACGCCGCCGCCCGCGATCACCAGGGGGCGGCGCGCGGCGCGGAGACGCTGCACGGCGTCGGCGAGCTCGTCCCGGTCCGGCGCCTGCCGCCGCACGCGATGCACGCGCGGCTCGAACATCCTGGCCGGGAACTCGAAGGCTTCCGCCTGCACGTCCTGGCACAGCGCCAGCGTCACCGGGCCGCATTCGGCCGGATCGGTCAGCACCGCGAGCGCGCGCGCGAACGCCGGCACCAGCTGCTCGGGACGGGCGATGCGGTCGAAATAGCGCGACACCGGGCGGAACGCGTCGTTCGCGCTCACGGTGCCGTCGCCCCAATCCTCGATCTGCTGCAGCACCGGGTCGGGGATCCGGCTCGCGAACACGTCGCCAGGCAGCAGCAGCACCGGCAGCCGGTTCACGTGCGCGACCGCGGCCGCGGTCACCATGTTGAGCGCGCCCGGCCCGATCGAGGTCGTGCAGGCCATCATCCGGCGCCGCCGCGCGGTCTTCGCGAACGCGACGGCGGCGTGCACCATCGCCTGCTCGTTGTGCGCCCGGAAGGTCGGCAGCCGGTCGGCCGCGCCGTGCAGCGCTTCGCCGATGCCGGCGACGTTGCCGTGGCCGAAGATCGCCCAGACGCCCGCGAACAACGGCACCGTCTCGCCATCGATCTCGGTCACCTGCGCCGCCATCGCGCGCACCAGCGCCTGCGCGGTGGTCAGCCGGATCGTGTCGGTCGCGCGCATCCTCATGCCGCCGCGTCGGCGTGCGCCGCGTCGCGCCCGTTCCACGCCTCGACCAGGGCGGCGAAACGCGCCGCCATGAGCGCGACCGCCGCCTCGTCGTCGATCACGCCGGCCAGCCAGTCGCGCGCCGGATCGGCGAAGATCGTGCGCCCGACCGCGAAACCGCGCACCGAACCGGTCCCGGCGGTGGCGCGGAACGCGTCGGCGAGGTCGTCGGCCGGCGCGTCGAGGCCGAGCACCAGGATGCCGCGGCAGTAGGGATCGCCCGCCGCGACCGCGTCGCCGATCGCGGCCCAGGCGCGCGCGCTCCGCTGCGGCTCGAGCTTCCACCATTCCGGCCTGATGCCGATCGCGTAGAGCCGCGCGACCACGCGGGCGACGGTGTCGTCGGCGAGCGCGCCGTGCCGGCCGGCGATGATCTCGACGAGCAGCTCGCGGCCGATCCGGCGGCAGGCATCCTGCGCGCGCAGCAGCTCGCGCTCCTGGCGCGCGCGGAGCGCCGCGTCGTCGTCCGGATGGTAGAAGCAGAGGCATTTCGCGACCTGGTCCGCCGGCCATTCCACGAGCTGGGCGCCGAGGCTGTCGCCTTCGAAATCGAGCGGTCGCGAACCGGTGCGCTCGATCGGCCGCGCCGTCCACAGCCCGGCATGGGACGCGGCGAACAGCGCGTCGCGCCCGTAGCGCCCGTCGAGGAACACGCCGAAGCCGGGCCGTCCGCCGGCGACGCGCGCGGCCGCGCGCACCGCCAGCACCTTGAAGGCGGCGATGCGGTCGTGCGCGGCGCCGACCGCGTCGGCGATCTGCTCGAGCTGCACGCGATGGTCGCAGGCGAGCGCCACCAGCGGCGTCGGCTGCGCAGCGCGCGTCGTCGCGCGGTGCACATGGTTCAGCGTCGCGTCGAAGCGGAGCGCGCGATGCGGGCTGCCCGCCGCGAGGAAGAGCATCAGTTCGGCCTCGGTCGGGCTTTCGGGCGAGCACAGCAGCCGCGACACCGCGAACGCGCCGCAGGCGTTGGCGAAGGTCGAGCAGCGTTCGAGCGGTTCGGAGCGGAGCCAGCCGCGCAGGAAGCCCGACATGAAGGCGTCGCCGGCGCCGAGCGTGTTGTAGACCTCGACCGGGAAACCGGGACCCTCGAGCCCGTCCTCGAGCCGGTCGGGAATGGCGCCCTCGAACACGACGCAGCCCATCGGTCCGCGCTTGCAGACGATCACCGCGTTCGTCCGTTGCCGGATCGCGCGGATCGCGTCGAGCGTGTCCTCGGAGCCGCCCGCGATGTGCAGCTCCTCCTCGGTGCCGACCACGAGGTCGCATCCGGCGAGCACGGGCGCGAGGCGCGCGGTCACGTTGTCGGCGCGCACGTAGCGCTGCTCGCCGGCGCCGTGGCCGGCCAGTCCCCAAAGGTTCGGCCGGTAGTCGATGTCGAGCACGACGCGGCCGCCGCCGTCGCGGACGAGCCGCATCGCGCGCCTCTGCGCGGCGGCGCTCGCCTCGCGGGCGAAATGCGTGCCGGTCACCACCACGGCGCGGGCGCGGGCGAGGAAGGCGGGATCGATGTCGGTCTCGTCGAGCGCCGCGTCGGCGCAGTCGGTGCGGTAGAACAGCAGCGGGAACTGCCGGTCGTCGCGGACGCCGAGGATGGCCAGCGCGGTGAGGCGTCCGGCGTCGGTGTGGATGCCGTCGGTGGCGACGCCTTCCCGCCGCATCTGCTCGCGGATGAAGCGTCCGAAATGCTCGTCGCCGACCCGGGTGATCAGGCCCGACCGCAGGCCGAGCCGCGCGGTGCCGATCGCGATGTTGGCCGGGCAGCCGCCGACCGCCTTGCTGAAGGACGCCATGTCCTCGAGCCGGGCGCCGATCTGCTGTCCGTAGAGGTCGACCGAGGCGCGGCCGATCGTCACGACGTCGAGATCGCGTGCGTCCATGCTCGTTCCTCCCGCCGCCGTTCTGCCACCCGGTCCGGTCGCTCGTCAACCGCCCGTTCCAAACGGGAACCGGCATGGAACGTCTCGGTCGCGCTTATTGCACCGGAATGGAATGTGTGGAACACGCGTTCCATGGAGATGCCCGACGAGCCGGCGGACGATGGCGATGTCCCGCGCGAGGCGATCGTGCGCCCGGCCGATTTCGCGTCCCTCCGGGAAGAGATCCTGCGCCGCCGCGCGCGGCTGCCCAAGCGCCTCGCGCAGGTCGCGGCCTTCGTCGTCGCCTCGCCCGACGAGATCGCGTTCGGCACCGCCGCGACCGTCGCCGCGCATGCCGGCGTGCAGCCGTCGACGCTGGTGCGGTTCGGCCAGGCGTTCGGCTATGCGGGCTTCTCCGACCTGCAGGCGGCGTTCCGCGACCGCCTGCGCGACCGCGTGCCGTCCTACGGCGAGCGGCTGGCCGCGCTGCGCGCGCCGGACGGCTCGGTGCCGCGCGCGGCCGTGCTGCTCGACGGGTTCACCGACGCGGCACTCCGCTCGCTCGAGGCCGCGCGCGAGCGGACCGAGGGCGGGCGGCTCGACGACGCCGTGGCGCGCCTGGCCGCGGCCGACACCATCCACCTGGTCGGCCAGCGGCGCTCCTATCCCGCGACGGCGTCGATGAGCTACCTGCTCGGCACGCTCGGCATCCGCCACGTGCTCGGCGGCTCGCCGCTCGGCACGGATGCCGAGACGCTGGCGCTCGCCCGGCCGGTCGACGCCGCCGTGGTGGTGAGCTTCACGCCCTACGCGCCGGCCGTGGTCGCGGCCGCCGAGGCGCTCGGCCGCGCGGGCGTGCCCTGCGTCGTGGTGACCGACAACCCGTTCAGCCCGATCCGGCCGCCCGGCGCGATCCGGTTCGAGATCGCCGAAACCGATTTCCAGGGTTTCCGGCCGCTGGTGGCGACGATGACGCTGCTGATGACGCTGGCGCTCGGCGTCGCCGAGCATCGCGCCGGCCCGTCGGGGTCGCCGGTCCGCCTTTGAGCCGGTCCGCCTGTGAGCCGGTCCGCCCTCGAGCCGGTTCGCCTTCGAGCCGGTCCGCTTGTAAGCGCCGCCGCTCCTCCTCTACGGTCCGCTTGCGGGATGGAGCCGAACCGGACGAGTTCGGACCTGCGGGGGAAACAACCGTGTCGCTGCTCGCGCTCGACCATGTCGGCAAGTCGTTCGGCGCCATCCACGCGTTGACGGATGTGAGCTTCCAGGTCGCGCCCGGCGAGGTGGTCGGCCTGATGGGCGACAACGGCGCCGGCAAGTCGACGCTGGTCAAGCTGATCGCCGGCAACTTCCCGCCGAGCTCCGGCCGGATGTTCTTCGCCGACAAGCCCGCCCATTTCGACCGCCCGGTCGAGGCGCGCGCCGCCGGCATCGAGGTCGTGTACCAGGACCTGGCACTCGCCGATAACCTGTCGGCCGCCGCCAACGTGTTCCTCGGCCGCGAGCTCAAGCGCGGCTTCGGTCCGATCCGGCTGCTCGATCACGCCGCGATGGGAAGGCGCGCCCAGGCGCTGTTCGCCGAGCTCAAGAGCGAGACCCGCGCGAGCGACCTCGTGCGGCAGATGTCGGGCGGCCAGCGGCAGGCGGTCGCGATCGCCCGCACGCGGCTGTCGGACGCGCGCCTGATCATCATGGACGAGCCGACCGCGGCGATCTCGGTGCGCCAGGTCGCCGAGGTGCTGGCGCTGATCAACCGGCTGCGCGAGGCCGGCATCGCGGTGATCCTGATCTCGCACCGCATGCCCGACGTGTTCGACGTCTGCGACCGGGTGATCGTGATGCGGCGCGGCCGCAAGGTCGCCGACAAGCAGATCGCGGCGAGCTCGCCGCACGAGGTGACGGCGCTGATCACCGGCGCGCTGGAGTTCGCGTGAGACGGACGGCGACGGCGACGCCGCCGATCGGATCGGGGGCAGGGCCGCGATGAGCGAGTTCACGAACGTCGGCCGCACGCCGTGGCACTCACGCGGCTTCCTCGCGACCCAGACCGCCTATGTCAGCCTGGCGCTGCTGCTGCTGGTCGCCGCGATCGCGACCGTGGCGCCGGAGTTCCTGTCGCTCGGCAACCTGTCGAACGTGTTCACCAATTTCTCCTACGTCGCGATCGTCTCGCTCGGCTCGACGCTGGTCATCCTCACCGCCGGCATCGATCTCTCGGTCGGCTCGACGATGGCGCTGACGGCGATCGCGACCGCGATCCTGTTCAACCGGCTCGGCGGCACCGCGCTCGCGCACGTGCCCGGCCTGGTGATGCTCGGCGCGGTGCTCGGCGGCCTGCTGATCGCCGCGATCATCGGCGCCATCAACGGCTTCCTGATCGCGCGCGTCGGCCTCACCCCGTTCGTCACCACGCTCGGCATGCTCTCGGTCGCGCGCGGCCTCTGCTACGCGGTGACCGAGGGGCGCGGCATCGCGATCTCCGGGCCGGACAGCGACCTGTTCTTCCGCCTGACCGACGGCACGGTCGCCGGCATCCCGCTGCCGCTGATCTATCTCGTGGTGCTCGCGGCACTGATGGGCGTGTTCCTGCACCACACGGCGACCGGGCGGCACGTCTTCGCGCTCGGCGGCAACGAGCGCGCGGCGTCGCTCACCGGCGTGCCGGTGGTCCGCATCAAGGCCGGGCTGTATGTCGCGTCGGCGGTCTCGGCCGGCTTCGCCGGCATCCTGATGGCGGGATGGCTCGGCTCGGTGCCGGCCAATCTCGCGACCGGCTACGAGCTCCGCATCATCGCCGCCGCGGTGATCGGCGGCGCCAACCTCAACGGCGGCATCGGCGGTCCGGTCGGCGCCATCGTCGGCGCGGCGCTGATCGAGACCATCCGCAACGGGCTCGTGCTCGCCGGCGTGAACACCTACTGGCAGGACACGCTGGTCGGCGTGATCATCATCGCGGCCGTGCTGGTCGACCGCATCCGCGCGCGGCGGGTGACCTGAGCGGCGGCCGCGACACGGCGGCACGCGAAACGACGGCGGGACGGCGAGGGGACCGGCTTTGCCCCTTGACCGGACCGGAGGCCAAGTCTTCGGAATGAGCGTGTACGGTCGGTGGCGTCCGGGTCTGCCGGGCTGCCGGCCGGGTCAAGAACAAGAGGGAACGTCCATGCAGAAGATCCGCCTCGCCACGGTTCTCGCCGTCGGTGCGAGCCTCGCGCTCGCGCCGGCGCACGCCGCCGACATGCGGTTCGCGATCGTGCCGAAATCGATGAACAACCCGTATTTCGATCTGGCGCGGAACGGCTGCCAGAAGGAAGCCGCGAAGATCGGCGTGCAGTGCATCTACCAGGGCCCGGTCGAGCAGGAGCCGGCGACCCAGGTGCAGATCATCGAGGACATGATCTCACGCCATCTCGACGGCATCGCGATCTCGGTCGCCGATGCGGCGTCCGTCAGCCGGGTGATCCGCCAGGCGCGCGCCGCCAACATCCCGGTGATCACC
Source organism: Acetobacteraceae bacterium (assembly GCA_965199345.1). GTDB lineage: Bacteria > Pseudomonadota > Alphaproteobacteria > Acetobacterales > Acetobacteraceae > CAXTPV01. Next base: position 2,336,574 of record CBDARA010000002.1, on the reverse strand, counting down.
TTCGACGCCGACGCGCCGGACAGCCGGCGACAGGCCTATGTCGGGACCGACAACAAGGCGCTCGGCGAGGCGCTCGGCCACGCGCTGATCGGCGTGCACCCCAAGCCCGGCAGCTACGCGATGGTTTCGGGCGGCCCGGCGGCGGAGAACCTGCAGCAGCGCGTCGACGGCGTCCGCGAGGTGCTGAAAGCCGCCGGCTGGACCGAGGTGTCGGGCTCGCCGACCTTCTGCAACGACGACAGCGCGCTCGGCGTGCAGCAGATGAACGACCTGATGACCGCGCATCCCGACCTCGCGGCGATCGTGCCGGTCGGCGGCTGGCCGCTGTTCAGCGGCGAGGCCTACGCCCGGTTCGCGAGCCGCCACGCGGATGCGATGAAGAGCGGCACGTTCTCGGTGGTGTCGGCCGACACGCTGCCGGCCGAGCTCGCCGAGCTCAAGGCCGGCGAGGTCAACGGCCTGGTCGGCCAGCGCCCGGCCGAGATGGGCGCCGACGCGATGGACATCCTGATGAAGCTGCACAAGGGCCAGACCGTGCCGACGATCACCTATGTCGGCCTCGACACGGTGACGCCGCAGAACGTGGCGCAGTTCGGTCAGTAGCGGTCACGGGGCGCGGCCGCCGAAGGGCCGCGCTCCCGATCCAGCGACCGGTCGGCCGCTGGATCGGGGGCGATGGGGTCGGACGGCCGCGTCACGTCCGTGCGATCGGGCACGCCTCGTTCCGGTGGCGCGCCCGCGGCCGGTTCGCCTCGAAGTGAGGCCCGCGTCGAGGTGAGGCCCGCGTCGAGGGGAGGTCCGCGTCGAGGTGAGGCCCGACTCGTCGGGCGGCTCGGGCCCGAGGCGGCGCGCGCGTCGTGCCGCTGCCCGATCCCGCCGTCCGGACCGGACCGCATCGGCCGCGGCGACTACACCGCCAGGTCGGGCTCGATCGTCAGCGCCGCCTGCGCCGCCGCGAGGCGCGCGATCGGCACCCGGAACGGCGAGCACGACACGTAGTCGAGCCCGATCCGTTCGCAGAAGCCGATCGACGCCGGGTCGCCGCCATGCTCGCCGCAGATGCCGAGCTTGATGTCGGGCCGGGTGCGGCGACCCTTCTCGACGCCGAGGCGGATCAGCGCGCCGACGCCGTCGGCGTCGAGCGACACGAACGGGTCGCGCGGCACGATCCCGGCCTCGACGTAGTAGGGCAGGAACTTGCCGGCGTCGTCGCGCGAGAAGCCGAACGTGGTCTGCGTGAGGTCGTTGGTGCCGAACGAGAAGAAATCGGCGACCTCGGCGATGCGGTCGGCGACGAGGGCGGCCCGCGGCAGCTCGATCATGGTGCCGATCTCGACCCGCAGCGACACGCCGTGCGCGGCCTCGACCGCGCCGATCTCGCGCTCGACGGAGGCGCGGACGATCGCGAGCTCCGCCCGCGTGCCGACCAGCGGGATCATGATCTCGATGGTGATCGCGTCGCCGCCCGACGCCGTCGCCGCGACCGCGCCCTCGGCGATCGCGCGCGCCTGCATCGCGTAGATCTCGGGGTAGGTGATGCCGAGCCGGCAGCCGCGATGGCCCAGCATCGGGTTCGCTTCCGTGAGTTCGACGCCGCGCCGGCGGACGGTCTCGACATCGACGCCGAGCGAGGCCGCGACGGCCTCGATCTCGGCGGGCTCGCGGGGCAGGAACTCGTTGAGCGGCGGATCGAACAGGCGGATCGTCACCGGCCAGCCGGTCATGATCCGGAACAGCTCGGTGAAGTCGGCGCGCTGGAACGGCAGCAGCCGGTCGAGCGCGTCGCGCCGCCCGGCCTCGTCGTGGGCCATGATCATCTGCCGCATCGCGCCGATCCGCTCGGGCGGGAAGAACATGTGCTCGGTGCGGCACAGCCCGATCCCCTCGGCGCCGAAGCGCCTGGCGATCTCGGCATCCGCCGGGGTGTCGGCGTTGGCCCGCACGCGGAGGCGCCGGACGGCGTCGGCCCAGCCCATCAGCGTCGCGAACTCCGGCGACAGCGTGGGCTCCACGGTCGCGACCGCGCCCAGGAACACCTCGCCGGTGGCGCCGTCGATGGTCAGCACGTCGCCCGCCCGCAGCACGGTGCCGCCCGACGACACGGTGCGCCCGCGCGGGTCGACCGCGATCGCGCCGGCGCCGGTCACGCAGGGGCGGCCCATGCCGCGCGCGACCACCGCCGCGTGGCTGGTCATGCCGCCGCGCGTGGTCAGCACGCCGCGCGCCGCGTGCATGCCGTGGATGTCCTCGGGGCTGGTTTCCATCCGGACCAGGATGCTGGCCTCGCCGCGCGCGGCGGCGGCTTCGGCTTCCTCGGCGGTGAACACGATCGCGCCCGAGGCCGCGCCGGGCGAGGCGGGGAGACCCCTGGCGAGCAGCCGGCGCGGCGCGGCCGGATCGAGCGCAGGGTGCAGCAGCTGGTCGAGCGAGGCGGGCGACACCCGGCCGATCGCCTGCTCGCGGGTGATCAGTCCGTCGCTCGCCATCTCGACCGCGATGCGCAGCGCCGCGGCGGCGCTCCGCTTCCCGCTCCGCGTCTGCAGCATGTAGAGCTTGTTGCGCTCGACGGTGAACTCGATGTCCTGCATGTCGCGGTAGTGCCGCTCCAGCACGTCGCGCACGCCGAGCAGTGCGGCGTAGGCTTCCGGCAGCGCGGTTTCCATCGGCAGGTCGCCGTCGCGCGCCTGCGCCGTCGACAGCGGCTGCGGCGTGCGGATGCCGGACACCACGTCCTCGCCCTGCGCGTTGGCGAGGTACTCGCCGAAGAACGCGTTCTCCCCGGTCGACGGATCGCGCGTGAAGCAGACGCCGGTGGCGCAGTCGGCACCCATGTTGCCGAACACCATCGCCTGCACGTTGACCGCCGTGCCCCACTCGACCGGGATCTCGTGCAGGCGGCGATAGGTCTTCGCGCGCGGGTTCATCCAGGACGCGAACACCGCTGCGACGGCGCCCCAGAGCTGGTCGCGCGGGCCGTCCGGAAACGGCGTGCCGGTCTCGCTCAGGACCAGCGCCTTGTATTCGGCGACGACCTCGCGCCAGTCGTCGGCGGCGAGCTCGGTGTCCTCGAGCAGGCCGCCGCGATCGAGCTTCATCTGCTCGATCACCTCCTCGAAGCGGTGGCTTTCGACCCCGAGCACGACGGCGCCGTACATCTGGACGAAGCGGCGGTAGCTGTCCCAGGCGAAGCGGGTGTCGCCCGCCGCGCGGCCGAGCCCGTCGACGGTCTCGTCGTTCAGGCCGAGGTTCAGCACGGTGTCCATCATGCCCGGCATCGACGCGCGGGCGCCCGAGCGCACCGAGACGAGCAGCGGTGCCGCGGGATCGCCGAAGCGGCGGCCGACCGCGGTCTCGATCCGGCGCAGCGCCGCCTCGACCTGGTCCCTGAGCTCGGCCGGATAGGCGCCGGTGTCGATGAACGCGTTGCAGACCTCGGTGGTGACCGTGAAGCCGGGCGGCACCGGCAGGCCGATCGTCGCCATCTCGGCGAGACCGGCGCCCTTCGCGCCGAGCAGGTCGCGCATCACGGCCCGGCCCTCGTTGTGCCCGGCGCCGAAGCTGTAGACCCATTTGGACATCACGATCTCCCGATGCGCGGGCCCCCGGGTGTCGGTCCCGAAGCGCCGCCGCGGGCGGCCGGCCGGCCGGAACTCCGGGCTTGGCGCGGGCTTTGTCCGGGGACCGTGCGGGGGCGGCGGCGAGGCCGGTCGGGCCTCGGCGCACGATTAGCCGTGGCCAGGGCATCTGTCGAGCGATCGACGACGAGGGTTCGGAACGATGGACGAGAGGTCGGGACCGGTGATGGGCGCGGCGCGGGGAGCGTCTCGCCAGGCGCCGCGCACGGGGGCGCGGGTCGTCGCATCCTTGCTGCCGGCGCTGCTCGGAGCGGGTTGGGTAATGGGCTGGGCACCCGTCGCGGCGGCGGCGGGTCACCTGCCCGCGACCCGCGACGCGGTCGCCGCCGTGCTGTTCAACCAGGGCTTCAGCAGCGTGGCGACGGCGAAGAAGGACGAGCACGGCTGGAGCGGCGAGGGCGTGCGCCACGGCGTGCTGATGCGGTTCACGATCGACGACGCCGGTCGTCTCGGGATGACGCCGGCCAAGTGAGCGCGCCGGTCAATCGAGACGAGGCGTCCGTGCGCGGGGGTCGCGACGAGGCGTCCGTGCGCGCGACGACGCGTGCGCGCGAGCGACGACGCTCCGTGCGCGCGGCTCGCGACGACGCTTCCGTGCGCGCGACACGCGACGACGCGTCGATCCGCGCGCTGCTCGCGGCGACGCGGCGGGTCGCCGTGGTGGGCGCGTCGCCCCGGCCCGAGCGTCCGTCGCACGCGGTGATGCTGTTCCTCCGCGACCGGGGTCTCGACGTCGTCGCGGTCAATCCGGGTCGCGCCGGTGGCGAGATCGGCGGCGTGCCGGTCGTCGCCGATCTCGACGCGGCGATGCGGCATTTCGCGCCGGACGGGCTCGACCTCGTCGACGTGTTCCGGGCGCCCGCCGAGGCCGGCGCGACGGTCGACGCGGCGATCCGCGTCGGCGCACGGGCCGTGTGGCTGCAGCTCGGCGTGATCGATCACGCGGCCGTCGCGCGCGCGGGGGCGGCGGGGCTGATCGCGGTGATGGATCGCTGCCCGGCGATCGAGTGGCCGCGTCTCGGGTTGGACATGGCGCCGCGCGCCGTCGCTTGAAGCGACCCGCTCGCGCGCGCAGATTGAGCGCATCCTCGAAGGAACGGCCGCGAGGCCGGGGCAGACCGAGATGACGAACGAAGAACGCGACCTGATCGCCCGCTTCATGGCCCGCGTCGGCGGCATGGGAGGCGGCGGCTTCGGCTCCAGCGTCCCCGCGACGCGGCCGAACCTGCCGCCCGTCGATCCCGAGGCCGACCGCTTCATCGCCGAGCAGATGCAGACCTATCCGGAAGCGCGGTACCGCGTGACCCAGATGGCGGTGGTGCAGGAAGCGGCGCTGACCGAGGCGCAGAACCGCATCAGGCGGCTCGAATGGGAGCTGCAGCAGGCGCAGGCGGCGGCGCAGGCGCCGCGCGGCGGCGGCCTGTTCGGCGGTCTGTTCGGTGGCGGCCGACCGCGTCCGGGCCCCGGCGGTCCGGGCTACGGCCAGCCGGGTTACGGCGGGGCGCCCGGCTACGCGCAGGGCGGCTACGGCGGTCCGCCGCCGCAGCCGCAATATCCGCCGAACTACCAGCCCGGCATGTTCCGGCAGGGCGGTTCGGGCTTCCTGGGCTCGGCGCTGACCACGGCGGCGGGCGTCGCCGGCGGCATGGTCGTCGGCAACGCGCTGATGGACATGTTCGACGGCGGCCGTGGCGGCGGCGCGATGATGGACAATGGCGGCGATGCCGGCGGCGGCTTCGCGGGCGGCGATCCGTTCGGCGGCGCCGGCACCGGTGGCGCGGATCCCTGGGGCGGCGGCGGCGGGGATGCCGGCGGCGGCGATCCCTGGGGCGGCGGTGGTGGCGGCGATAGCGGCGGTGGCGATCCCTGGGGTGGCGGCGACGCGGGGGGCGGCGGCTGGGACGACGGCGGTGGCAGCGACGGCGGCCTGTTCTGAGGCTTCGACACCGGCCCGCGCGTCCGGGCCGGTTCCGCTGGACTCTCGATCCGAATTGGGTCTCGCGCTTCCGCCGCGAAGGGCCGCAGGTGCCTCCGCCGTGACGAGGTCCGCGCGGCTCCGTCGTGACGGAGTCAGCGCTTCTCCGCCGCGATCGAGTCGGCGGGGCTCCGCCGACTCGATCGCGGATCCGCCGTGACGAAGCTGGCGCGGCGCCGCGACGGAGCTCGAGCGGCTTTGCCACGATGACGCCTCGCGCGGCTTTGCCGCCACGGCACCCTGCGCGGCTCCGCCGCGACCAACCTACACACGTCCCCGCCGCGGCTACGGCACGTCGAGCCTGACCGACACCGGGCAGTGGTCCGACAGCCGATCCTTGTCGGCGGCGTCGCGGTCCCGGTAGACCATCACCCGGAGGCTCGACGCCTCGAGCCACGGCCGCGCCGGGCCGCCGAGCAGGATGTGGTCGATCAGGTCCTCGCCGCCCCAGCACGGGCTCGACTGCCCCGCCTCGGGATCGACGACCGGGCCCGACGCCGCGAACGCCGCCATCACGCGGTCGCCCGGGATCGCCAATCGGCGATTGAAGTCGCCCAGCACCAGGAACGGCACGCCCTCGGCCGCCCTCGCCCGGATCCAGGCGGCGATCACCGGCACCTGCCGGTCGAACACCGGGCAGGCGCGACGTGCCTCCCGATCCTCGTCGCCGCTCCAGCAACCGGTCTTGAGATGCACCGCGAGGATGCGGAGCGCGGTGCCGCCGGATGTCACGGTCGCGTCGAGGCCGCTCCTGAGCCGGTGTCGCGCCCGCGGCGTCACGTCGAGCGCGGCGACGTCGGGGTTCTGCCGCACGACGAGCGGACGCCGGACCGCGAGACCGACCCGCTGCACCACGTCGTCGCCGGTCATCAGGATGGTGTAGCGGTCCGGCGGGAACAGCCGGGCGGCGGCGCCGGGTCCGTCGACCTCCTCGACGGCGACGATATCGGGCGACAGCCGCGCCGCCTCGCCGGCGAGCACCGCCCAGTCCGACGGCGCGCGCGTGCGCACCGTGTCGGGCAACGCGGGATCGCCGGTGGGCCGCGTCGTCAGCCAGTCGAGGTTCCAGGTCGACACCTTGATCGGCCGCGCCCGCGCGTGCGGCGCCGACAGGCAGGCGAACGCGAGCAGGCCGAGGCAGGCCGTCCGGCGCGCGGCGGCGCTCACGCCCCGTCGGCGCCGATCGAGGCGAGCGCGTCCTCGAGCGAGATCGCCCGGCGCGACACCTCGTCGAGCACCGCGACCGTGCCGTGCGCGATGTCGTACACCCAGCCGTGCAGCGCGACCGCGTTCTGCGCCAGCGCCGCCGCGACCGACGGATGGGTGCGGAGATGCATCAGCTGGAGCAGCACGTTCTGCTCCACGAGCACGCGCATCGCCGCGTCCTCGTCGGCCTCGCCATCCGTCAGCGCGTCGGCGACCGATCGCGCGGCTTCCGCGTTCTTGAGCCACGAGCGCACCGTCGGCATCGCGTCGAGCCCGCCGCCGTCCGGCACCCGCAGGGCCTTCATCGCGCCGCAATCGGTGTGCCCGCAGACCACCACGTGCGAGACCGCGAGCGCGGTCACCGCGTATTCCACCGCGGCCGACACGCCACCCAGCATCTCGCCGTAACCCGGCACGATGTTGCCGATGTTTCGCATCACGAACAGCTCGCCCGGCCGCGTTTGGGTGATCATGTCGGGCGACACGCGGCTGTCGGCGCAGGTGATGAACAGCGTGTGCGGCGACTGTCCGCGCGCGAGTTCCTCGAACAAGGCCCGCTCGCGCGGGAACACGTCCTTGCCGAACGACGCCGCGCCCGACAGCAGGCGACGGAGCGCCGCGGGGTCGGGTCCCGCCGTCACGGCTGCTCACTCGCGAAAACAAACCGACGCTGATACATTCGCCTCTAGATGATCGTCAGCCGCGTCCGGAATCCGGCATATCACCGGTTCGTGTGTGAGGGAACGGCGTCGGCCGCCACGGCGGGATCCCGGCCGTGAACGGCGCGGCTGCGCCGGCGAGCGCACAAGGCTTGCATGCGCAGGTCGCGGGCAACGGCGCTCGGGCGCCGGAGGCCGTGAACGGCGCGCGGGCGCCGGAGGCCGAGCACGGCGCGCAGGCGCCGGGGGCCGAGCACGTCGCGGCGGCCGCGCCGGTCGATCCGGATCTCGCCCGCGCCATCGCGGCCTGCGAAAGCGAGCCGATCCATCGCCCCGGCGCGATCCAGCCGCATGGCGTGCTGCTGGTCCTGTCGCCCGACGGACGCGCGGTCGAAGCCGCGAGCGCGAACGTGCCCGGCGGCGAAGGCGCCGGCCTGCCGGACCGGCTCGACGCCATTCTCGGCGACGACGCGACCGCCCGAGTGATCGCGTGCTGCGACGGGGCGGGTGCCGGACGGCCGCGACTGCTGCTGTCCGGTCTCGCCGGCCGCGACGGACGGATCTGGACCGCGACGCTGTCGCCGTCGGCGAACGCGGCCGAACCGTCGCTGCTCGAACTCGAGCCGTGCGAGGCGGGCGACGACCAGGTCGCGATCCGCGGCCACGAGCACGTCCTGCTGGCGCTCGACGACGCGACCGAGCGGCTCCGCGCCGCGCCCGACATGGCGTCCGCGTGCCGGGTCGCGGTGGATGCGGTGCGCGGCATGACCGGGTTCGCGCGCGTGATGGCCTACCGGTTCGACCACGACTGGTCCGGCATCGTGGTCGCGGAAAGCCTCGCCGACCCGGCCCGGATCGCGTCCTTCGCGGGCCTCCGCTTTCCCGCCTCCGACATCCCGCCGCAGGCGCGCGCGCTCTATCGCACCGATCGCGTGCGGGTGATCCCCGACGCGACCGCGGCGCCCGTGCCGGTCCTGTCGCGCGACGGCGCGGCCGGGCACGATCTCGCCCGCGCCTCGCTTCGCGCGGTGTCGCCGGTGCATCTCGCCTATCTCGCCAACATGGGCGTCCACGCCTCGATGTCGGTCGCGGTGATCGGCGAGGACGACGTGCTCTGGGGCCTGTTCGCCTGCCACCACGAGAGCGGCCCGCTGCGGCCGACGCCGCCGGTGCGCCTCGCCGCCTCGCTGCTCGCGCGCGCGCTCGCGACCCGGCTCGCGGTGCTGGCGAGCGAGGCGGGCCGCGACGGCCGCGCCCGCGTCGCCGGCCTCCGCGAGCGGATCGGGGTGCACGTCGCCGACCCGTCGGTCGAGATCGGCGACGTGCTGGCGCCGCTCGGGCCGCCGCTCGCCGACGCGCTCGGCGCCGCCGCGTTCGCGATCCTCGACGGCGAGCACGTGCTGTTCGCGCACGGCCACGACGTCGCGCCGGGTCTCGCCGCCGCCCTCGACCGCGCCGCCGCGGATGCCGGCGCGCCGGACGGCACCGTCGCGACCGATCGGCTCGACGGCCTCGTGCCCGGCGCACCGGCGGACGCGCTCGCGGCGGCCGGGATCGCGGGCCTGCTCGCGCACCGCCTGGTGGACGCGGGCGTCGATGGCGGCGCGATCTGGGCCGTCTGGCTCCGCCACGAGCGCCGCCACGAGGTCGTCTGGGCCGGCAACCCGGACAAGCAGCCGGTGCGGCGCGCCGACGGGCTTCCGGTGCTGACGCCGCGACACTCGTTCTCGGCCTGGAACGAGGAGGTGCGCGGCCGATCCGACCCGTTCACGGCAGCCGACCGTGCCGCCGCGTCCTCGCTCGCCGACGCTTTCTCCCGCGCGCTCGCCCGCCGCAGCGCCGCCACCGCGCGCGCCAACCGGGCGCTCAAGCTCCGCAACGAGCAGATCCGCTTCTTCGCCGATGCCGCCGTGCATGACCTCCGCGAGCCGCTCTGGCAGATCCAGGTCTTCGCCGGCATGCTGAAGGAGGACCTCGCCGCCGGCGTGGCGGGCGAGGAATGCGCGTCGATGGCCGCGATCATCGAGAGCTCCGCCGTCAGGATGCGCGACCTGGTCGACGATCTCGCCCGCTACGCCAGGGCCGGCGCGGACGCGAACCGCCTGCAGCGAAGCCGCCTCGGCACCGTGATCGAGGCGGCGCGGTCCGATCTCGGCGAGCGGCTCGCCGCGTCGGAGGCGACGCTCGACGTCGTGCTCGAGCCGGCGCTCGCCCTCACCTGCGACGCCGACCAGCTCCGCCGCGTGTTCCAGAACCTGCTCTCGAACTCGGTCAAATACAGGAAGCGCGGCGAGCCTCTCCACATCTCGCTCGAGGCCGGCCATGCCGCGCCCGGCGAGATCCGGATCGACTACCGCGACAACGGCATCGGCTTCGATCCGGCGCACGCCGAGGCGATCTTCGAGCCGTTCCGGCGCTTGGCGCAGGCCGACGAGCCCGGCGCGCCGGAGGGGCTCGGCCTCGGGCTCGCGATCTGCCGGCGGATCGTCGAGGCCCATGACGGCCGCATCACGGCGGAGGGATCCCGCGGCGGCGGCGCCCGTTTCGTGATCGTGCTACCGGAAGGCGGTCCATCGCCATGAGCAACGACGGCGCGCCGAGCGGGCGGCGGCTGCTTCTCGCCGCCGAGGACAGCGAGGCGCATCGCCTGGTCCTGAGCCGGATCATGAGCGAGGTGGGCCGCGCGGACGCGATCGGCATCGACCTCCGCTTCGTGCACAACGGGGTCGAACTGCTCGACTATCTCGACCGGCCGGCGGACGGTACGGACGCGGCCGGCGCCGACGAGGCACGGCCGTGGCCGGACCTGATCCTGCTCGACCTCCATATGCCCGCGATGGGCGGCATGGAGACGCTCGGGCGACTCCGCGACGACCCGCGGCTGCGCGCGATCCCGGTGGTGATCATGTCGTCGTCCGACACGCCCGCCCATATCGACGCCGCCTACGCGCTCGGGGCCAACGCCTTCCTGGTCAAGCTCGGCGACCGTGCCGCCCTGCTCGAACAGATGCAGTCCTTCTCGAGCTTCTGGCTCCGGGCCGCCAAGCTGCCGAGCGTCGCCGACCTATGAAAGCGGCCAACACGATGGCGCCGGTCCGGCTGCTGCTCGTCGACGACACCAGGCACGTGCACCAGACCGTCTCGGCGATGCTGTCCGCCCGGCGCACCGAACGCCGTTACGTGGTCGACCTCGTCGAGACCGTGGCCGAGGGCAACCAGGCGATCCGCGACGCCACCCACGACTGCTACCTCGTCGACCATCGGGTGGGCGCCGAGAGCGGCGTCGAGATGATCCGCGCGGCGCGCGAGGCCGGCGTCACGGTGCCGATCATCATGCTCACCGGCACCGAACTGGTCGAACACGAGGCGGCGCTCGCCGGCGCGAACGATTTCCTGGTCAAGGGACATTTCGATACGCCGACGCTCGAGCGGGCGATCCGCTATGCGATCGGCAACGCCGACGCGCTCGGCAAATTGTCGCGCCTCAACGTCTCGCTCGAGGAGCAGGTCGTCGAGCGCACCGCCCAGCACGTCGAGACCAACGCGCGCCTCCTCGAACAGATCGAGGCGCGCGAGCGGGCCGAGGCGGCGCTGCTGCGCGCCGGCACGCTCGAGGCGCTCGGCCGCATGACCGGCAGCGTCGCGCATGATTTCAACAACATCCTGACCGCGCTGTTCGGCTCCCTCGAGCAGCTGGAACAGCGCCTCGGTCCGGATGTGCCGCCTCGCCTCGCCCGCCCGCTCGCCAACGCGCGCGAGGCGGCACGGCGCGGCGAGCGGATGATGGAGGGCCTGCTCGCCTTCGCCCGCAAGCGGCCACTGTCGCCGCGACGCATCGACGTCAACGCCGTCGTCCGCCACACGCTCGACATGGCGCGCCTCGCCGCCGGACAGGCGGTGCCGCTCACGCTCCACCTCGATCATCGGATCCCCGAGATCCTCGCCGACCGCGACCAGTTCGAACGCGCGCTGCTCAACCTCGTGACCAACGCGCGCGACGCGCTCGACGGCAGCGGCCACGGCCGGATCCAGATCGCGACCGCCCGCGCCGAAGGCCCGAAGGCCGCCCCGCCGTCCGCGTCAGCGTCGCCGACAACGGACCCGGCATGCCGCCCGAAGTCCTGGCGCGCGCCTTCGAGCCATTGTTCTCCACCAAGGAAGACGGGCGCGGCACCGGCCTCGGGCTCGCACAGGTCTACGGCTTCGCCCAGAGCTCGGGCGGCACGGCCGAGATCGAGACGGCGCCCGGAGGCGGCGTGACGGTGGTGCTGGAGTTGCCGGCGGCACCGTGAGGGGAGGCCAGGGGCTCTGCCCCCGGGAGCCCGGAAGGCAGCGGCCTTTGCGATCCATCAATCAAGGAAAAACCCGGGCCGCTTACGGTGCGGCAGCGGCAGGTCGGCCCGGGGTCCTCCCTGACTGAGGAGGATCCAAGGGCCTCGGGGCCCTTTGCGCTTGCGCGAAGGGAAACCGGCCCCGGGCAGAGCCCGGCCCCCCTACCCGCGCGCCTCCGCCAGCGCCCGGCGCACCGCCGCGATCGCGTCCTTGACGGATGCGACGTTCGGGCCGCCGGCCTGGGCCAGGTCGCGGCGGCCGCCGCCGCCCTTGCCGCCGAGCGCCTCGGCGCCGGCTCGGACCAGGACGACGGCGTCGACCTCCGTCGCGAGGTCGGGCGAGACCGCGACCACGAGGCTGGCCTTGCCGTCGGCGGTCGAGACTGCCGCGACCACGCCGTGACCGATCGACGCGAGCAGTGCGTCCGCGAGGGTCTTGAGTTCGCGAGGCGGTATCTCGCCGAGGTCGCGGCCGAGGAAGGCGACGCCGGCCACGGTCTCGGGCGCCTCGGCGTTGGCGCTGCCGGTCGCGAGCTTGCGCTGCAGGTCGCTCACCTGGGCGGTGAGCGCGCGGCGTTCCTCGACCAGCGCCTCGATGCGGGTCCCGAGTTCGCCTGGGCTCGCGCGCAGCAACGTCGCGAGGCGTCCGAGCAGCCGGTCGTTCTCGCGGATCGCGGTCTCGGCCGCGCCCCCGGTGACCGCCTCGATGCGGCGGACGCCGGATGCGACGCCGCTTTCGGAGACGATCCGGAACAGGCCGATCTCGCCGGTGCGCGCGACGTGGGTGCCGCCGCAGAGCTCGATCGAAAAGGCGTTCTTCTCCGCGTCGCCCTCGCCCATCGAGACCACGCGGACCTCGTCGCCGTATTTCTCGCCGAACAGCGCCATCGCGCCGAGTGCGACCGCCTGGTCCGGCGTCATCAGCCGCGTCACCACCTCGGTGTCCTCGCGGACGCGCCGGTTGACCTCGGCCTCGACCGCGTCGAGCTCGTCGCGCGCGATCGGCCGGGGCTGCGAGACGTCGAAGCGCAACCGGTCCGGCGCGTTCAGGCTGCCCTTCTGCGTCACGTGGGCGCCGAGGCGGCGGCGCAGCGCCTCGTGCAGCAGGTGGGTCGCGGAATGGTGCGCGCGGATCGCCTGCCGGCGCGCGTGGTCGACGGTCGCCCGCGCCGGGTCGCCGACCCGGGCCTCGCCCGCGCGGACGGTGCCGAGATGCACCACGAGGTCGCCGCCGGCGCGTCGGACGGTGTCGGTGATCTCGATGGCGAAGCCGGGCGTCGCGCCAGGCAGCGACGCGATCGTGCCGGTGTCGCCGACCTGGCCGCCCGACTCGCCGTAGAACGGCGTCTGGTTCAGCACGATCGCGACGCGGTCGCCGGCCTCGACGCGGTCGACCAGCATGTCGGCGACCAGCAGGGCCGCGATCTCGGCCTCGGCGTCCTCGGTCGCGTAGCCGAGGAAGTCGGTCGCGCCGACGCGGTCGCGGAGCTCGAAATACGACGTGTCGTCGGCCCGCTCGCCCGATCCCGCCCAGGCGGCGCGGGCGCGCGTGCGCTGCTCGGCCATCGCCGCCTCGAAGCCCGCCTGGTCGACGCCGCGCCCGGTTTCGCGGAGCGCGTCCTCGGTGAGGTCGAGCGGGAAGCCGTAGGTGTCGTAGAGCCTGAACGCGACGTCGCCGCCGAGCGTGCCGCCCTCGCCGAGGCGCGCGGTCTCGTCGGCGAGCAGCGTCATGCCGCGGTCGAGCAGCGCCTCGAAGCGCTGCTCCTCGAGCCGCATCGTTTCGCGGATCAGCGCTTCGGCGCGGCCGAGCTCCGGATAGGCGGCGCCCATCTGGCGGATCAGCGTCGGCAGCAGGAGGTGAAAGCGCGGCTCGCCACGCACGCCCATCCGGTGCAGGTGACGCATCGCGCGGCGCATGATCCGGCGCAGCACGTAGCCGCGCCCGTCCTTGGCCGGCAGCACGCCGTCGGCGATCAGGAAGGCGGCGCTTCGAACGTGGTCGGCGACGACGCGATGGCTGGTGCGGAACGCGCCGTCCGGCGCCTCGCCGGTGATCTCGGCGCTGGTCGCGATCAGCGCGCGGAAGGTGTCGGTGTCGTAATTGTCGGTCACCCCCTGGAGCACGGCCGCCATCCGCTCGAGCCCCATGCCGGTGTCGATCGACGGCTTCGGCAGCGCGTTGCGCACGCCGGGCGGACCCTCCTCGTACTGCATGAACACGAGGTTCCAGATCTCGACGAAGCGGTCGCCGTCCTCGTCGGGCGAACCGGGCGGGCCGCCCGCGACGGCCTCGCCGTGATCGAAGAAGATCTCCGAGCACGGCCCGCACGGTCCGGTGTCGCCCATGCGCCAGAAATTGTCGGCGGTCGGGATGCGGACGATGCGGCTTTCGGGCAGGCCGGCGATCCGCCGCCACAGCGACGCCGCCTCGTCGTCGTCGGCGTAGACGGTCACCAGCAGCCGTTCGGGAGACAGCCCGAACTCGCGCGTCACCAGCGTCCAGGCGAGCTCGATCGCCAGCGGCTTGAAGTAGTCGCCGAACGAGAAATTGCCGAGCATCTCGAAGAACGTGTGATGCCGCGCGGTGTAGCCGACATTGTCGAGGTCGTTGTGCTTGCCGCCGGCCCGCACGACCTTCTGCGCCGAGGTCGCCCTGACGTAGGACCGCTTCTCCTGGCCGGTGAACAGGTTCTTGAACGGCACCATCCCGGCGTTGGTGAAGAGCAGGGTCGGGTCGTTGCGCGGCACCAGCGGTGCACTCGGCACCACCTCGTGTCCGTTCCGCGCGAAATACTCGAGGAACTGCGCCCGTATGTCGTTGCTGCTGACCATGCCCGTGTCCTACCCGAGCCGTGGCGCTTCTTGAAGGGCGGTGGCGGGGGAGAAGGCCAGGGCTCTGCCCTGGACCCGCCAAGGGCCCGAGGCCCTTGGATCCCTCTCAGTTAAGGAAAACCCCGGGCCACATACGTGCGTGCCCGCGCGACCGGGGCCCGGGGTTTTCCTTAACTGACTGGATTGTCAAGGCCGCTGCCTTGACCGGGGTCCAGGGGCAGAGCCCCTGGCCTTCCTCCCCCGTCGCCCCCCTCAGGTCGCGCGGCGGCGGAAGACGTAGCGTTGCGACAGCGTGAAGTTGGCAGCGAGGCCGGCGAGCGATCCGGCGGCGAGTGCCAGCGCCGGTTGCCGGTGGCAGAGCGGGATGGTCAGCACGAGCGTGTAGACGGTGCCGCGGTTGAGCACGAAGCCGAGGCTGTTGGCCGCCATGAACAGCGCCCATTGCCGCAGGATCGGGATGTGGGAGGCGTGGTCGCGAAAGGTCCAGAGCCGGTTCAGCAGCCAGTTCATGGTCGCCGCCACCACGAAGCCGAGCACGATGGCCGGCAGCAGGCCGAGCACCGGGCGGGTCGCGTAGACGGTTCCGGTGTCCCAGCAGAAGCCGAGCGTGCCGACGATGCCGAAGCGCAGCACCTGCCACAGCGACGGGTGCAGCCCGAGGGGACCGATCTCGGCGGCGACGATGGCGCCGCCGAGCGTCGGCTCGACGATCTCGACGACGTCGAGCGGGTCACGGCCTTCGTAGTCCGCCTCCGCCATCCCGAACCCCGTGCGACGCACGTCTTCCATGCCCGAGAACAGCCCGGGCAGAAAGGGGCGGCTCGGTGCGCGGCGAAACCCGGGATGATTTCCATCCTGCCGCCGTCGTTGCAGGATGCGACCACTGCGCGGTCGTGCTCCTGCGTCCCGCCCGAAGGATCACGCCATGCTCGGCGACCGCGTTCCCGTCCTTTCCGTGGTGGTGCCCTGCTACAACGAGGCGGCGGGGATCGAGACCTTTCACGCGCGGCTCGTGCCGGTGATGGACGCGGTCGGCGAGCCCTGGGAGGTCGTCTACGTCAACGACGGCAGCCGCGACGCGACGCTCGCGCGGCTCCGCGCGATCGCGAGCGCGGACCGGCGCGCCAGCCTGATCGATCTGTCGCGCAATTTCGGCAAGGAGATCGCGCTCACCGCCGGTCTCGACCACGCGCGCTGTAGCGGTGGCGTGATCATCATCGACGCCGACCTGCAGGATCCGCCCGAGATCATTCCGGAGCTCGTGCGCGAGTGGCGGGCGGGGTTCGACAACGTCTACGCCCAGCGCCGGGTGCGGGAAGGCGAGACCTGGACCAAGCGGTCGAGCGCCGACCTGTTCTATCGCGTCATGCAACGGATCGGCGGCCGCGTCGTGCTGCCGCGCAACACCGGCGACTTCCGGCTGTTCAGCCGCCGCGCGCTCGACGCGTTGCTGGAACTGCGCGAGCAGCACCGCTTCATGAAGGGCCTGTTCGCGTGGGTCGGCTTTCCGGCCAAGGCGGTGCTGTACGACCGTCACGCGCGCGCCGCCGGGAACTCCAGCTGGAACTACTGGGCGTTGTGGAATCTCGCGGTGGAAGGCGTCACCGGCTTCACCGTCGTACCGCTGAAGATCGCGACCTATCTCGGCCTCGCGACCGCGGTGTTCGCGATGATCTTCGGGCTGCAGCTGATCGTCCGCACGCTCGTGATGGGCAGCCACGTTCCCGGCTATCCGAGCCTGATGGCGGTGATCCTGTTCCTCGGCGGGGTCCAGCTGGTGACGCTCGGGGTGATCGGTGAATATCTCGGCCGGGTGTTCAACGAGACCAAGAAGCGGCCGCTTTATCTGGTCGCCTCGCGCGAGGGGGCCGCCTTCGCGCCGGCCGTCCGTCCGGTCGCGGCGGTGGACGCCTGAAGCAGGGGCGACGGGTTCTGCCGCCGGACGGGGGTTCGCCTGAGCGGCCGCGGGTTGGTGAAAGACACCGGACACCACACGGGCAAGCCGGTGCTCGTCGGCCAGCGGTTCGCGGCACCGGAGTGGATTGCGAAAGCGCGGCCTCCATGGGCGCGCATCGCGCGAGCGCGATGGGGGTCGGCGGGGTCCTGGGAAGAAGCCGCTGGCCTTCCCGAGGTTGTCGGCTGCTCGGGGCCGGGCACGAAAAAGGGCGCCTCGCGGCGCCCTTTCTCGTCGAAACCGGATCGGCGAGATCAGTGCAGGATGATCTCGACGCGGCGGTTCTGCGGCTCGCGCACGTTCGGGCCGGTGGGCACGAGGAGGTGCGTGTCGCCGTAGCCGTGCACTTCGATGGCGCCGGTCGGCACGCCGTCCCGCACGAGCTCGGCCCGGACGCTGTCGGCGCGCCGGATCGAGAGGCGGAGGTTGTATTCCTGGCCGCGACGGCCGGGGAGCGCGTGCGAGGTGTCGGCGTAGCCGTTGACCTCGATCTGCGTGGTCTGCACGCGGGTCGAGTTCTGGGCGGCCTCGGCGACGATCTGGCGCGCGCGCGGCGTCAGGTACGACTTGTCCCAGTCGAAGAACACGAGATAGGTGCGGGCGGGCGCCGGTGCGGGCGCCACGACCGGCGCGGGAGCCGGCGGCGGCGGCGGCGGCGCGGCATTGAAGGCATAACGCAGCCCGACCATGCCCTCGTGATGGAACATGTCGTTCACGTCCGCATTCACCTTGCGGAGGCCGTACGGGGTGTACTCCGTCGACTTCAGGGTGTTGTCCTCGGTGCCGGCATCGGTGCCGATGAAGCGGTAGTCGAGGGTCACGGCGAGGCCGGGCACCGCCGGGATGTTGTAGGCGAAGCCGATGATGCCCTGATACGCGAACGAACCGAACGTGCCGCCGGTGCGGTTGAGATCGCCGGTCACGTAGTCGGTCTGCAGGCCGGCGAGGTGGGTCCACAGATAGCCGGCGCCGACGCCGACATACGGTGTGATCGGCAGCGCGAGACCGAACCGGGCGAGATCGATGTCGTACAGGACGTTGACCATCGGGCCGTAGGTGTCGAGGTGGTTCCGGCTCGTGTTCCCGGGCGTCGCGGTCCCGTTCCGGCCGTAGATGTCGTTGTAGATATACATGCCCTCGAGTTCGACGCGGAGGCCGTTGCCGAGGCCGTAGCCCACGGAGGCCTGACCGGCGCCGCCGACGTCGTCCTCGAGGTCGGCCTTGCTGCCGTTGTTCACCGCACCCGGGCCCGCGAACTCACCGCCGGCGAAACCGCTCGGCGAGTAGTGCACACCGGTGTGCTGCAGTTCGTCGAAGGCACCCCCGAGGCTCACATACGGGCCGGTCACCGGCTGCGCCATCGCCGCGGCCACGGGCGCCGCCGCCATCAGGGTTGTCGTGAGTAGTGCCGTGCGAAGACGCATTTGTCTCGTCCTTATTGATTTGGGGCGACGGCCGTGTGATCGGCTGCCGCGGTCGGCGTGACTAACCCGACAATAGTTCCTCAGTTGTGCGTTGCGGAGCGCCTGAGCGCGTGCGGCTGCATTCCTCGGGCCTGCCGTGTCGGAAACGCCACAGTGACGGACACCCGCCCCGAGAACTTGACCCGACGAGCATGGTATCGGCGCCAGTAGAGAAGTTCCCTTCGTCACGGCTTCGTGTGCGAGATCTGGCGTCAGGAGCGGATCGAAACGGGTTGTCACCGAACCGCCACAGCCATGTGGCGCCGGGGTAACGAGGCGCCGTCACGCGGCGCAACCCTCCTCCCGCAAGGTCGCCCGCACCGCAGCGGCAGGAACGTTGCGATCGGTGAACGCCTCGCCGATGCCGCGCACCAGCACGAAGCCGAGGCGGCCGTCGCGCATCTTCTTGTCGCGCGCCATGTGACCGAGCAGCCGCTCGGCCGAGAAGCCGCCTGCGAGGTCGGTCACTCGCGCCGGCAGCCCGGTCGCGCGGAGATGCGCGACGAGGCGCGCCCAGTCGTCGTGCGGCGCGAGGCCGAGCGTCGCCGAAAGGCGGAACGCCAGCGCGCAGCCGACCGCGACGCCCTCGCCGTGCAGCAGGCGGCCGTCATAGCCGCGCTCGGCCTCGAGCGCGTGACCGAAGGTGTGGCCGAGATTGAGCAGCGCGCGACCGCCGTCCTCGCGTTCCTCGCGCTCGTCGTCGAGCACCACCGCCGTCTTGAACGAGGCCGCGCGCGCGACCGCCTCGGCGAGCAGCGCCGGGTCGCCGGCGCAGATCGCCTCGCCGTGACGTTCGCACCACGCGAACAGCGCCGGATCGGCGATCAGCCCCGCCTTGACGATCTCGGCGTAGCCGGCGCGGAGCTCGCGCGCCGGCAGCGTACGCAGCGCGCCGACGTCGGCCAGCACCGCGGAAGGCTGCTGGAAGGCGCCGATCAGGTTCTTGCCGTGCGGCGTGTTGATGCCGACCTTGCCGCCGACCGAGCTGTCGACCTGCGCGAGAAGCGTCGTCGGCACCTGCACGAAGGGCAGTCCGCGCAGCATGGTCGCCGCCACGAAGCCCGCGAGATCGCCGATCACCCCGCCGCCGAGGGCGACGATCGTGGTGCGCCGCTCGACCCCGCCCGCGAGGATGTCGTCGGCGAGGCGCGCATAGGTGTCGATCGACTTGCTGCGCTCGCCGGCCGGCACCGTCACGGCGCGCGCGGCGATGCCCGATTGCCGGAACGAGTCGAGCAGAACCGGGAGGTGCAGCGCGGCCACGGTCTCGTCGGTCACCACCACGGCGCGCCGCTGCGGCATCACCTGGCCGAGCAGCGCGCCGGCGCGTCCGAGCAATCCGTCGCCGATCAGCACGTCGTAGGGGCGAGCCTCGAGGGGCACGCGCACGCGGCGGACGTCGCGAAGGTCGCCGAGCGACGCGAGCACGCTCGTCGCCGTGTGCTCGGGACTGTCCTCGCCGCAGGCGACCGCGAGATCCGCCTCGGCGTAGAACGCCTCGCGCTCGGCGTGCAGCCGTCCGAGCACGTCCTCCGGACGGCCGCCACCGTTCAGCAGCGGCCGGTGAGGGCGTCCCGCGACGCGGCGCGCGAGCACGGGGAGCGGCACCCGCAGCCACACCGAGACCGCCCGGTTCCGGATCAGCTGGCGCGTGAGCGCGTCGGTCACCGCGCCACCGCCGGTCGCGATCACGCACTGGGCGCCCGCGAGCAGGCGGGCGATCACCCGGCGTTCGCCGAGCCGGAACTCGGTTTCGCCGAAGCGTTCGAACAGCTCGGCGATGCTGCATCCGGCGGCGCGTTCGATCTCGGTGTCGGCGTCGACGAAGGGCAATCCGAGCCGGGACGCGAGCCTTCGCCCGATCGTCGTCTTGCCCGATCCCATCAGGCCGGTGAGCACGAGCGACCGTCCGTCGAGCCGTTCGAGCGCGCGGTCTCGCGCGCCGGTGGCATCCGCCGGACGCGACGTGGCGTCGAGGTTGCGCGTCATGATGGTGGAGGCTAGCACAGCCCGCCCGTTCGCCGCGAAAGGCCGTTCCGCATGCGTCGCTTCTTCCTGATCGCGCTCGGCGCCGGCCTCGTGGCACTCGTCGTCGCCCTGCTCGCGATCGGCGCCTTTCCGCCGCACCCGGCCGTGCACGCGGTCGAGCGCAAGCTGCCGAACAGCGCGTTCACCGCGCAATAGGACGCGGGCGGGGTTCCGGCGCCTCGGTCCCGTGCGTCGGGAACAAACGAGCGGCGGCCGTCGCGGGGCGGCGCCCGGGCGGGTCGCCGGCTGTTGAGGAGACCGCGCCGCTGATGTCCGGCCGAGACGCCGACGCCTTTCTCGAGATGCTCGGCGCCGAACGCGGTGCGAGCCGGCACACGGTCGCGGCCTATCGCGCCGATCTCGAGCGACTGGCACGCCATCTCGCGCCGACGCCGATCCGCGACGCGACCGCGTCCGATCTCGCCGGCTTCGCCGCCGCTGCCGGCCGCGCCGGCGAGGCGCCCCGCACCGTGGCGCGGCGGCTTTCCTGCTACCGGCAGTTCTTCCGCTTCCTGCTCGCGGACGGCATCCGGGCCGACGATCCGACCGGCGAACTCGAGGCGCCCAAGCGCGGCCGCGACCTGCCGCGCGTGCTCTCGGAGGACGAGGTCGCGCTCCTGCTCGCGAGCGCCTCGCTGCTGCCGGCGCCGCGCGGCCTGGTCGCGCGGGCGGCGATCGCGCTGCTCTATTCGACCGGCCTCCGGGTGTCGGAGCTGCTGTCGCTCGAGCGCGGGCCGCTCCTCGCGCGGCCCCGCGCCGTCCTGGTGCGCGGCAAGGGCGGACGCGAACGGCTGGTGCCGCTGTCGGCCGAGGCGCTCGACGCCGCCGCCGCGCTGGCCGCCGCGCCGCCCGCCGGCGCCGGCACGGTCAAGGACAAGAGCATGGGCGGGGGCATGGGCGGCCGCCATCTCTTCCTCGGCCGCGACGGCAGGCGGCCGCTCACCCGGCAGGGGCTCGATCTCGTGCTGGCCGACGCGGCGCGCGGCGCCGGCCTCGCGCCCGGACGCCTCACCCCGCACGTGCTCCGCCACTCGGTCGCGACCCACATGCTGGCGCGCGGCGCCGACCTGCGGCACCTGCAGGTGCTGCTCGGCCACGCCGACATCACGACGACGCAGATCTACACGCACGTGGAAGCCGAGCGGCTCCGCAGCGTCGTCGAGCGCCACCATCCGATGAACGCGCCCGCTCTGCCCGACGCGCCGGCCGACCCTTCCGACGGCGCCGAAACGTGCTAGAGGCGCCGCCCATGCGCCACTTCCTGGAATTCGAGAAACCCATCGCGGAGCTCGAAAGCAAGATCGACGAGCTGCGCCGGATGTCCGATCCGGACGGCATCAACATCGCCGACGAACTCGCCCGCCTCACCGAAAAGGCCGACCGGCAGCTCAGGGTCACCTACGCGAAACTCACGCCGTGGCAGAAGACGCAGGTCGCGCGTCACCCGGACCGGCCGCGGGCGCTCGCCTATATCCGGCATCTGCTGACGGATTTCGCGCCGCTCGCCGGCGATCGCGCCTTCGCCGAGGACCGGGCGATCGTCGGCGGCCTCGCCCGCTTCGACGGCGCGCCGGTGGCGGTGATCGGGATCGAGCGCGGCGGCGACACCGAAACCCGCGTCAGGCACAATTTCGGCATGGCGCGGCCGGAGGGCTACCGCAAGGCGCGCCGCCTGGTGGAGCTCGCCGGTCGGTTCGGCCTGCCGATCCTCACCTTCGTCGACACCACCGGCGCCTATCCCGGCATCGAGGCCGAAGCGCGCGGCCAGGCCGAGGCGATCGCCCGCTCGATCGACGCCTGCCTCGCGGCACCCGTGCCGATCGTCGCCACCATCATCGGCGAGGGCGGCTCGGGCGGCGCCATCGCGCTCGCCGCCGGCGATCGCATCCTGATGCTCGAGCATTCGATCTACTCGGTGATCTCGCCCGAGGGCTGCGCGTCGATCCTGTGGCGCGATGCGGCGCAGGCGCCGATGGCGGCCGAGGCGCTCAAGCTGACCGCGCAAGACCTGCGCGGCCTGAAGCTGATCGACGAGATCGTGCCCGAACCGATCGGCGGCGGTCATCGCGCGCCGGTCGAGACCATGGACGCCGTGCAGCGCGCGATCGCCGGCCAGCTCGCCGGGGTGACCGGGATCGACGCCGCAGCGCTCGTCGCGTCTCGTCGCGAGAAGTTCCTGGCGATGGGAACCGACGCGCAGGGAGTTCGGCCCTAGAAACTTAGTGGATAGACCAGCGCCGACGCCGCGGCCGCGATTGCGGCGAAGACCACCGAAGGCGCGCGTGCGGGGTCGACCAGGGACGAGGACGGTCCGTCGGGCGAGACACCGACCGCGGCCGTCGCAACCGGATGATGCGTTCAACCCTTGTTCGCCGGTTGACCGCGGATCGATCACCGACCGCCGTTCGCGGACACGGCGCGACCGGAGGCTTCAACCGCCGATACCCGGCGCGACCGCGCTGACGAAGGAAACGACCCATGGGCCGTGCTGCCTGGCGCCTGATCAAGGAAAGCGTGCTCGCCTTCATCGCCGACGGCGCGCTCAGTCGCGGCGCCGCGATCTCCTACTACACCGTGACCTCGCTCGCCCCGATCCTGATCATCGTGATCGCGATCGCCGGCGTGTTCTTCGGCCAGGATGCCGCCCGCGGCGCCATCCAGGACGAGATCGGCGGCCTGATGGGCCAGCAGGGCGCCCGCGTGCTGCAGGACATCGTCAAGAACGCGTCGAACCCGTCGACGGGCACGCTCGCCGGCATCATCGGCCTCGTGACGCTGCTGGTGACCGCGAGCGGCACGTTCGGCGAGATCCAGTCGGCGTTGAACATGATCTGGCGCGCCGATCCGACGGGCACCACGGTCACCCGGCTCGTGCGCGCGCGGCTGGTCAGCCTCGGTCTGGTCGCGACGCTCGGCTTCCTGCTGCTGGTATCGCTCGTGGTGAGCTCGGCGGTGACCGGTTTCGCGCACGTGCTGAACGGGGTGGTGCCGTTCGGCGGCCTGATCTCGCGCGCGCTCAGTCTCTTGGTCTCGTTCGTGCTGATCGCGCTGATGTTCGGCGCGATCTACAAGGCGCTGCCCGACCGGCATCTCCGCTGGCGCGACGTGCTGGTCGGCGCGGCCGCGACATCGCTGCTGTTCACGATCGGCAAGTTCGCGATCGGCCTTTATCTCGGCTCGTCCTCGATGGCGAGCAGCTACGGCGCGGCCGGCGGCCTGATCGTCCTGTTCGTGTGGGTGTATTACACCGCGCAGATCTTCCTGTTCGGCGCCGAGTTCACCAAGGCTTACGCCAGCAATTATGGTTCGATGCGGAACACCGAAGCCGCCAAGAGCGTCGCCGAGGCGGCCGACGAGCCCGTGCCGCCCGGCCCCGCGTCGCGCTGAGACAAGTTGCTCTGCCTATTGAGTTTCTAAAGCACGACGTTCGGCCAGACCGATCCCGGTCTGGCTGAACGTGCTCTAATTTCAGAGGAAGAGAGCGTTTCCATCCGGTCGAACGATTCGCTGATCGATCGCATCGTGCGCGAGAACTCTCCGGCGGAACCTCGCCGCCGCCGTAAAACCCTCGTTCATACTCGCCGACTAGGCTTGCCTCTCCCCAGCCGGAGCAAGCCAGATGCGAGCCCGTTCGCGCCGTCATCGGATCGAGCCGCGTTGCCGGACGAGCGTGCTCGCGGCCGCCGTCGCCGCTTCCCTCGCCGTCTCGTTCGCCGCCTCCGCCGCGAGCACCGCGCCGCTGAACGCGGCGGGTCAGGTCGGATCGACGAGCTACGTGACGCTGCCGTTCGCGGGCGCCGTCTACCAGGGTTCCTGGGGGTCGACCGCCGGTCTCGAGGAGGCCAACCTCTTCTGGCAGAGCGGCTCGCACTTCACCGATCCCGGCACGATGGCCGCGGCGCGCCAGGCCGCCGCCGGCTGGACGTCCTACGGCATCGTGCCGGTCGGCGTCGCGCAGCGCTGGGTCGACACCTACGAGATCGCGCAGCCGGCGAGCGACTTTCCCGGCGAGCCGTCCGTCATCGCGGCCGACCGGGCGACCGGGATGGCGTCCGGTCCCGAATACCAGGCCTGGGTCGCCTGGCTGAGCGCGCGACCGAACCTGCCGATCCTCGCCTATGACGGCGGCTCGATGCCGTGGGACTGGCGGCCGTGGCACGGCTCGTGGGGTCATGTCAGCCCGCTGATGCCGCTCGCCAGATCGGATTGCCCGCCGGGCATGTCGTCCTGCACCTTCGGCGATTTCTGGGCCTATCGCTGGGGCCAGACCGCCGGCCTGAGCGGCGCCTACGGGATCGGCGTGTCGGACTTCACCGACAGTCAGCCGGCGCAGCCCTCGGAACTCCAGGGCTTCAATCCGGAGATCGTGAGCGCGTTCAAGACGGCGATGAACGTCAGCCTGCCCGCGGCGTCGACCACGACCGCGACCGCGACCGCGATCGCGACGTCGCACATCAATCAGTGGAACGATTACCTGTCGGAGGGCTACGGCAAGTTCTACGCCGCCATCGTCGCCAGAGTGCAGGCGGCGACCGGACAGAAGCCGCTGTTCGTGCAGCAATGCAGTCTGTGGCCGGCGCTTCGCCGTTTCTACGGCACCGACGAGCGCCTGTTCGACGGCGTCATCTCGCCGGTGAATTACGTCTGCCTCTGGGACGACCAGTCGATGCAGTTGGGGCGAGGCGGCCAGGACCCCGACTGGGGGATCGGCGGCTACGCGATCGCCGCCGCGCGCGAGCCCGACATGCGGAACGGCGCGAACATCGAAGCGAACGACAACGCCTACTGGCAGGCGATCGCCGCCTTCAATCCCACGCTCAGCGCGTCCGATCAGCAGGAGAAAGGTCTCAAGCTGCTCAAGCGCGCGTGGCTCGAGGCGGCCTGGGCCCATGTCGCGACGCGCCAGGGGACGGTCCGGCGCGCGCTCGCGTTCGTGTCGCGCGACTACTGGGATGCCGGGTCGCTCGACCCCACGGTCGCGAACCTGATCGGCTCGATCGTGCCGACGGCGCCGTTCGGGTTCGCGGTCTACTACTCGACGGGCGCCGAGCGCGCGCTCGAGCAGATCGTCGCGACGCAGAACCCTTACGTCCAGGCCTACTACAATCCCAATCTGCTGTTCGCGGCGAAGAACGCCGGCCTGCCGGTCGACTACTTCGTCAGCGATGCGGCGCTGGCGGCGCTGCAGCCCGCCGCGCGACCGGCCGCCTGGGTGATCCTCGAGCATCCCGAACTGATCCCGGCGGCCGAGATGCAGAAGCTGCGGGCCGTCGCGCCGGTGCTGACCTCGGCCGCGCAAATCCAGGCGTTCAAGGCGCCGCTCGCGTTCAGCGTCGGCCTGACGGGCACCGCGTTCTGGGACCAGAACGGCAGGCTCGTCGTGACCGTGACGAACCCGGGCAACGCGACCGTCGGCGGTTTCGTGACCTTCCAGGGAATCCCGAGCGGGACCTACGCGGTGACCGACCTCCTGCACGGTGCGCAGTTCACGGTCGTGGTGACCAACGGCGCGGTGTCGATGCCGGCCTCGGTCGCGCGCTGGGACACGCAGGTCTACGCCGTGCGGCGGATGTAGTGCGAGGCCGGCCGCGCCGGCGCGCCGGCGCGCGCCGCCCGAGGGGGTCCCGCGGCGGCCCGGCGTTCAGGGCGCTTCGTGGACGAACACCAGCAGCGTCGACGTCGCCGACGCGTAGAGCTTGCCGTCGCGGTCGCGGAGATCGGCTTCCGCGAAGGCGGCGCGACGCCCGGACGACACCACGCGTCCCTCCGCCCGCATCGGCCCGGTCGCCGCGGTGATCGCCTTGTGATAGGCGACCTTGAGTTCGAGCGTCGTGTAGGCCTGTCCGGGGCGGAGGACGGTGTGCACCGCGCAGCCGCAGGCGGAATCGAGCAGCGTCGCCGCCCAGCCGCCATGCACCGTGCCGATCGGATTGTAGACATGCGGTCCCGGCACGCTTTCGAACGCCGCGCTGCCGTCGGCGACTTCGACGAGCCGGAATCCGATCGTGGCGCCGATGCCGAAGCTTCCCCCCTCGGCGAGCATCGCCCGCATCTGCTCGAGACCGTCGAGGCCGGGGGGCAGGGCGCGGGTGAGATCGAGCGGCGGCGGCGAGGTCGGGCGTTCGGTGGCCATCGTGTCGGTCTCGCTCCTGCTCGGGCGCGCACGATAGCCGGGACGGATGGCGGCGTAACCTCGCCGCGGCCCGGTGCGTCGCGATGCGCGTCCGGATCCGCGACGGCGCGCCGCCGGGGCCTCGGCGCGCGCCGTCCGCCGTCGGCAGGCCGGCGCCGACCCGGGCCGAGTGCCCGGACGGTCGCGCGGCCCCGCCCGCCTGCCCGACGGGCGCCGCGCCGGCCGGACCCGGATCGGCGAAGCGGATGCGGGTCTGCCCGGCCGCCTGTACTGCCGCCTCGTGCTCGCGGTCGCAGGACGCGACAGGACCCGCGAGCCGGTCGCCGACCACCCGCGGGCGAGCGCCGGGGTCACCCGGCGGGTCGGGACCGGTCGGCGGCCATGGTGGCGGCCGGACCCTCCTCGCTCATTCCCGGCCCGGCGGCTCGCCGGCGACGGGTTCGACGCCGAGCGTCCGCAGCATCGCCTCGACCGACGCGATCGCCTCGTCGAGCGCCGCCTCGTCGGTGCCCTTGGCAACGACCGCGACCGCGGGACGCTCGCCGTCGCGGAACGGGTAGGAGCCGATCTCGAGCGCCGGAGTGCGCGCGGCGATCTGCCCGAGCGGCTCGGCGAGCAGTCCCTCCGGAATGCCGGACGCGTGCACGGCGCGCTGCAGCACCGGCCGGCCCGCCGGCAGGCGTGGCGCCAGCGCGTCCCACATCGCGCGCACGACCGCGGGGATGCCCGCCATCACGTGGACGTTGCCGATCGAGAAGCCCGGCGCCACCGAGTGGCTGTTCGGGATCGGCGTCGCACCGCGCGGCAGCGTCGCCATCCGCATCCGCGCGGCGTTGAACTCCACGCCGCGCTCGCGATACGACGCCGCCATCATCTCGACCGTCTCGGCGTGCGGCTCCCACGGCACGCCGAAGGCGCGCGCGACGCACTCGCTGGTGATGTCGTCGTGCGTCGGGCCGATGCCGCCGGTCGTGAACACGAGGCCGAACGCCGCCCGCAGCGCGTTCACGGTGTCGACGATGGTGTCGGCGACGTCGGGGATGATGCGGACCTCGCGCACCGGCAGGCCGAGCGCGCCGAGCCGTTCGGCCAGGAACTGCACGTTGGCATCGCGGGTCCGGCCCGACAGGATCTCGTTGCCGATGACCAGGATGGCGGCCGTGATGTCGTTGTCGTTCACCCGAGGAAACTCCTGAGCAGCGGCACCAGCGGCTTGCCGGCCGGCGTCATGGGATAGTCGGCGAGGTGTTGCGGCCGGACCCAGGCGAGGCGCTGGCCCTCGCGGCCGGTCGGCGCGCCGGTCCAGCGCCGGCAGAGATAGAGCGGCATCAGCAGGTGGAAAGCGTCGTAGGCGTGCGACGCGAAGGCGAAGGGTGCGACGCAGCTTTCGGCCAGGCCGATGCCGAGCTCCTCGGCGAGCTCGCGCGCGAGCGCCGCCTCGGGCGTCTCGCCCGGCTCGAGCTTGCCGCCCGGGAACTCCCACAGCCCGGCGAGCCGCTTGCCCTCCGGCCGGCGCGCCAGCATCACGCGGCTCTCGGCGTCGATCAGCGCCGCGGCCGCCACCAGCAGCAGCTTGCGGCCACCCGGCTCGGACGCGTCGGGCAGCCCGGCCTCGCGCGCCGGGCGGCCGAGATCGTCGTGCTCGAGCGTGAACACGCGCACCGCCTGTTCGCCGCCGCGGGCGGCGAAGAACTGCCGCTCGCGGCCGGTCTCGCGGAAGCCGAGCCGGCGCAGCACCGCGCCCGAGGCGTCGTTGTCGGTGGCGACCCGCGCCCGCAGGCGGTCGACCGGCAGCTCGGCGAGCGCCCAGCCGGCGACGCGCCCGACCGTCTCGGTCGCGAGACCCTGGCCCCAGTGCCGGCGGCCGAGCCAGTAGCCGAGGTCGCCGCTGCCCTGCTCGAGCCGCACGCCGACGCAGCCGATCAGCTGCTCCTCGCCCTCGTCGCGGCGCAGGATCACCCAGTGGAACGCCTCGCCGCTCTCGTGCTGACGCGCGACCGACGCGATCCAGTCCGACGCGACCGCGCGCGGGTAGGGAAAGGGGAGGCGCGCCAGCATGCGCACGATGCCCCAGTCGTTCACCAGGCGATGGATCGCGTCCGCGTCGCCGGGCTCCGGCGGCCGGAGCAGCAGCCGGTCGGTGGTCAGCCGCGTCGCCGCGAGGGCGTGCTCCATCAGCTCCGATACGCGGCGTTGATGTCGACGTAGCCGTGCGTGAGATCGCAGGTCCACACCGTCGCGCGGCCGTCGCCGAGGCCGAGATCGACCGCGATCTCGATCTCGCGCCCGCGTATGTGCGCGGCGACCGGGCCCTCGTCGTAGTCCGGCACCACCGCGCCGTCGCGCGCCATCCAGGTGCCGCCGATCCCGACCGACAGCCGGTCGCGATCGGCGGGCTCGCCCGACTTGCCGACCGCCATCACGATCCGGCCCCAGTTCGCGTCCTCGCCGGCGATCGCGGTCTTGACCAGCGGCGAGTTGGCGATCGCGAGGGCGACGCGGCGCGCCGATTTCGCGCTGTCGGCGCCCTCGACATCGACCCGGATCAGCTTCCGCGCGCCTTCGCCGTCGCGCACCACCTGGATCGCGAGATCGAGCAGCAATTCGTCGAGCGCGTCGCGGAAATCGCGGAGCGCGTGGCGGTCGTCCGGATCGACCGGCTTGTGCGCGCGGGCGCCGGTCGCGAACAGCAGCACCGTGTCGGACGTCGAGGTGTCGCTGTCGACGGTCGTCACGTTGAAGGAGCGCTTCACGCTGCGCTCGAGCATGCGCTGCAGCGCGTCGGCCTCGATCGCCGCGTCGGTCGCGACGAAGCACAGCATGGTGGCGAGATCGGGCGCGATCATGCCGCTGCCCTTGGCGATGCCCTGGATCACCACGCGTTCGCCGGCCACCAGCGCCTCGCGCCGCGCGGTCTTCGGGAACGTGTCGGTGGTCATGATCGCGCGCGCCGCCGCCATCCAGCCGTCGGCGCCGAGATCGCGCACGAGCGCGGGCAGCGCCGCGGTGATCCGCGCGTGCGGCAGCACTTCGCCGATCACGCCGGTCGACGCCACGAACACCTCGAACGGGTCGCAGTCGACCAGTTCGGCCGTCAGGTGCGCGGTCGCCCGCACGGCGTCGTCGCCGGCGCGACCGGTGAAGACGTTCGCGTTGCCTGAATTGACCACGAGCGCGCGGGCCGACCCGCCGGCGAGCGCGTGGCGGCACCAGTCGACCGGCGCGCCCGGGCAGCGGTTGCGGGTGAACACGCCGGCGACGCTGGTGCCCGCGTCGAAGCGCATGACCATCAGGTCCGGGCGTCCGGCCTGGCGGATCCCGGCCTCGGCGGCGCCGCAGGCGACCCCGCCGAGCGGGCCGAGCGCCACGATCGTCTCCGGCGCCAGCGGCGAGATCGCGACCGGTCCGGCCAAGACGGTTACTCGCTCGCGGGAGGCGTGGTGCCGGGGCCGGGCGGCGGCGGCGCGGGCAGCGCGGTGGCACCGGCGGTCGCGGCGGCGGGCGCCGTCGCCGGCATCTTCGCCGGCGTGCCGTCGGGGTTGTAGCGGACCACC
Source organism: Acetobacteraceae bacterium (assembly GCA_965199345.1). GTDB lineage: Bacteria > Pseudomonadota > Alphaproteobacteria > Acetobacterales > Acetobacteraceae > CAXTPV01. The sequence continues at coordinate 2,306,804 of CBDARA010000002.1, read as the reverse complement.
GTGACCGTCGCGAGCGCCTTCTGCACCGCGGCCTTCACGCCGTTCTGCACCAGCCCCTGGCGCAGCTGGTCCTTGACGCTGTCGTAGGAGGGCGGCGGCGCGACGCGGGTGCCGAGCACCTGGATCACGTGCCAGCCATACTGCGTGTGCACCGGCGTCTGCGAGACCTGGTTCGGCTTCATCGAGAAGGCCGCGGCCGAGAACGCCGGCAGCATGTCGCCCTTCTTGAACCAGCCGAGATCGCCGCCGCTGTCGGACGCGCTCGCCTTGTCGGTCGAGACCTTCTTGGCGAGCGTCGCGAAGTCGGCGCCGTGGTCGAGCTGGGCGATGACCTCCTTGGCCTGCTTCTCGGTCGGAACCAGGATGTGGCGCGCGTGCACCTCCTCCTGGCCGCTCTGGCTCGCGTATTTCGCCTGGTAGGCCTCGTGCAGCTTGGCGTCGGTGATGTCGGGCGAGACCTCCTGCTGCAGCAGCGCGTTCTGCAGCACGGTCTCTTCGGCGTGGTGCATCGCCGCCTGCACCTTGGGGTCGTTCTGCAGCCCCTTCTGCCGCGCCTGGTCGGCCAGCGCCTGCTGGTCGACCAGCTGGTTGACCAGCATCGGGAACAGCATCTGCGGCGGCACGCTGCGCATCTCGTCGGGCAGCGAGCCCGCGGCCGTGCGCACGTCGGACAGGTGGATCGGCTTGCCGTCGACGCTCGCCACCACCGGGTCGGCGGCCGGTGCCGCGGTCCCGGGCGCCGTCTTGGTCGCGGTCGCCGTCTCGGTGTCGCCGGGCGGCGTGGCGGCCGGCGGTGCGGCCAGAGCCTCGGCGGCGAAGGCGCAGGCGAGCGACCCGGCGGCGAGGGCTGTCAGGCGAGACACGATCATGAAAGGGTGACCTCGGGAGAAGACGGGCCTCTCATAGGCAATGGGACCCGGCCTGCCAAGCGCGCGCGAACCCGCGCCCGGCGCGCGGTGTTCCCGCCACGGCGCGAACGATCGAAGCGGCGATCGGGGCCGAACAGGAGAGGATGCAGCGATGCCGAACGAGAGCGGGACGGACAGCGCGGGCGGCGCCCGCAGGACCGACCTCGTGGGCACCGCGCGCGCGCTGCCGTCGGGCGCTCGACGCGCCGACGCGGTCGACGGCGCGCACGTGCTCGAGGTGTCGGTCTACCTCAAGCGCGACGATGCCGGCGTCTCGTTCGGCGACGACGACGCGCCCGCCGAGCGGCGCCGGACGCTGACGGCGCATCGCGCGAACCGGCACGCGGACGGCATCGCGGCGGTCGAGCGCTTCGCGCGCGACCACGGGCTCGACGTCGTCGGCGCCGAGCCGGCGCGGCGCCTCGTGCGGCTGCGCGGCACCGCGTCAGGGTTCGCCGCCGCCTTCGGCACCACGCTCCATCACTGCGAGGGGGAGGCGAGGGGCGGCCGTGCCGGCGCGCGCTTCATCGCCCATGACGGCGCGCTCAGCGTGCCGCACGACGTGGCACCCTTCGTCGAGAGCGTGCTCGGCCTCGACACGCGGCCGGTGGCGACGGCGAAATTCGTCCGCCCCGCCGCGTCCGGCACGGCGACCCCGCATCTGCCGAACGCCCTCGGCCGGCTGTACGATTTCCCGACCGGGCTCGACGGCAGCGGCCAGACCATCGCGCTGATCGAGCTCGGCGGCGGCTACAACGACGCCGACAACACCGCCGCCTTCCGGGCGATGGGTCTCGCCGTGCCGTCGATCACCTCGGTCTCGGTCGACGGCGCCACCAACGCCCCCGGCTCGGACGCCGACGGCGAGGTCGCGCTCGACATCCAGGTCGCCGGCGGCAACGCGCCGGGGGCGAAGATCGTGGTCTATTTCGCGCCCAACACCGACCAGGGCTTCGCCGACGCGATCTCGCAGGCGGCGCAGGCGAGCAGCGGCGGCACGACGGTGATGTCGATCTCCTGGGGCGGCCCGGAGAGCTCCTGGAGCGCCCAGGCGGTCTCGACCATGAACACGCAGATCGAGGACGCCGGCACGGTCGGCATCTCGGTGTTCGTCGCGTCCGGCGACAACCTGGCGACCGACGGCGTGTCGGACGGCCGCGCGCATGTCGATTTCCCCGCCTCCTCGCCCTACGCGATCGGCTGCGGCGGCACGAACATCACCACCAGAGGCAACACGGTCGACGCCGAGACGGTCTGGAACGACGGCACGAGCGGCACCGGCGGCGGCATCTCCGACCTGTTCCCGGTGCCGTCCTTCCAGTCGAAGGTGACGCTGCCGCCGAGCGCCAACGGCAGCGGCACGACGGGCGGCCGCGGCGTGCCCGACGTCGCCGGCGATGCCGCGCCCGCGACCGGCTACACGATCGTGCTCGACGGCGAGCCCGGCGCGGTCGGCGGCACCAGCGCGGTCGCGCCGCTCTGGGCGTCGCTCACCGCGCTGCTCAACCAGTCGCACGGCCGCGCGCTCGGCTTCTTCCTGCCCGCGCTCTACGCCGACCCGTCCGGCATGCGCGAGATCACCACCGGCGACAACCGGCCGACCGGTTCGGCCATCGGCTACGACGCCGGGCCGAAGTGGAATGCCTGCACCGGGCTCGGGCGGCCGGACGGCAAGTCGCTGCTGGCGTCGCTCGCCGGCACCGACAGCGACTTCGCCTGACCGGAGCGCCGGCGGCGATGCGGCCGGCCGGGCCGGGCGCATCGCCGCCGCGGCGAGCCCCCTGGTGGGGCGTGGCCGTCGCGTCGATCGGCGCGACGCTCTCGCTCGCGGCGACCGCGGCGACGATGGCGGAGCCGACCCGACCGCGTCCGGCGCGCCCGGCGTCCGCGATCCTCGCCGCGCCCAAGGCGGCCGCCGTGCCCGGCCAAGCGCGGCCGCCATTCCCTCCGCGCCCGCGGCCGGCCGCGATCCGGCGCCGCGCCCGGCGCGGCCGGATCGCCGGCGACGGTCGTGGTCTCGGACGGCGCGCTCCAGGGGCGGCACGACGGCGCGATCGGCGAATGGCTCGGCATCCCCTACGCGGCGCCGCCGACCGGCGCGCGCCGGTTCCGCCCGCCGGCGCCGCCCGCCGCCTGGAGCGGCATCCGGGACGCGACCCGGTTCGGGCCCGCCTGCCCGCAGGGCCACCCCGGCGCGCCGCCGTTCCCGATCGCCGAGGACTGCCTCACGCTCAACGTGTTCGCGCCGCCGCCCGCCCGGCGACCGCGCCCGGTGATGGTCTGGATCCACGGCGGCGGCTTCGTCGGCGGCGCGTCGAGCGCGCCCGTCCTCGACGGCGCGCCGCTCGCCCGGCGCGGCGTGGTCGTCGTCACGCTCAACTACCGGCTCGGCGTGCTCGGCTGGCTCGCCCATCCCGCGCTGACGGCCGAGAGCCCCGACCACACCTCCGGCAATTACGGCCTGCTCGACCAGATCGCGGCACTCGGCTGGGTGCGCCGGAACATCGCCCGCTTCGGCGGCGACCCCGACGCGGTCACCGCCTTCGGCCAATCGGCCGGCGCCACCTCGATCCGCGCCCTGCTGATCGCGCCCGCCGCGCGCCTCCTGTTCCGGCGCGCCATCCTCGAGAGCCCGGCGGCCGGCTACCCCATGACCCGCCTCGCGGACGCCGAACGCACCGGCGCCGCCGTCGCCCCCGACGCCGCGACGCTGCGCCGCATGAGCGTCGACGCGCTGCTCGCCTGGAACGACCGCTTCGCCCCCACCTCCGACACCCTGGTCCCGTCCCACTTCCCGGCGCCGGTCATCGACGGCACCGTGCTGCCGTCCGACTGGGACGAGGCGATGCACGACGGCCGCCTCGCGGCGAAACCGGTGCTGGTCGGCAGCAACACCGACGAGGGACGCCTCTTCAGGCGCGCGCTGCCGATCGACAGCGTCGACGAGTTTCGGGCCGACCTCGCCCGCTGGTTCGGCCATCTCGCACCCGAGGCCGACACGCTGTTCCCGTCGGCGACGCTCGCCGAGGCCCGCCGGTCGGCGAGCCGGCTGCTCGGCGACCAGCGCTACGTCATCGGCGCCGCACAGACCGCCCGCGACGTCGCGACGCGCCAGCCCGACACCTGGCGCTACGTCTTCGCCCGACACCCCGGCGAGGCCAGGCTGCCGCCGACCCATGCCGCCGAGCTCCCTACGTGTTCGGAACACTCGACGCGCCGCCTCACCGGACGCCGCCACCCGACGCGACCGACCGCGCCCTCGCCGACACCATCGGCCGCACCTGGGTGCGCTTCGCCACCACCGGCGACCCGAACGGACCCGGCCTGCCGCCCTGGCCCCGCGCGCGCACCGGCCTCGTCCTCGTGCTCGACCACCCCATCGCCGCACGCCGCCCGGCGAGCGACGCGGCGGTCGGGCTCATCGGGGAGGTCTATGCGGGGCGGAGATGAAGGCCAGGGGCGCTGCCCCTGGACCCCGGCCGGGTCCCAACGCGCCAGCGCGTTGGGCGCCCGTAAAGGCCCGAGCCTTTGCAATCCATCAGTTAAGGAAAACCCCGGGCCGACGAGGCCTGCCCGCACGTATGCGGCCCGGGGTTTTCCTTAACTCCCGGGATCCAAGGGACGACTGTCCCTTGGCGGGTCCAGGGCAGAGCCCTGGCCTTCACCTCCGCCCCGCTAAGCCCGCCCGACGGCCCGGGCCGCCAGCGGCAGGGCGACGGCGAGCAGCAGGGCGCCGATCGCGAACGGGAGGCCGGGCACGGTGTGGGCGGCGATCGCGAGCGAGAGCGAGCCGGCGAACAGGGCGGGGCCGCCGATGCCGGCGAGCCCGGTGACGCTCGTGTTCGCGCCCTGGAGCCGGCCTTGCGCGTCGGCGCCGGCCATCCGGGTCATCGCGCCGCCGATCTGCGGGCCGGCGAGTGCCAGCAGCGAGACGAGCGGCACGCCGCAGGCGAACACCCAGCCGCGCGGCGCTGCCGCCATGAGCACGAAGCCGGCGATGCCGGCCACGAGGCCGGCGACGATGGCGCCGCGTGCGCCGAGGCGTCGCGCGGCCGGGCCGACCAGCAGGCCGCCGACGAGGGCGTAGAACAGGCCGAGTGCCGCGAGCAGGCCGCCGAGCAGGGCGGCGCCCCAGCCGAAGCGGAGTTCGGCCGACAGGATGAAGACGGTCGCCATCGCCTGTTGCGACAGCGCCAGGATGATGTTGGCGGTGGCGAGCGGCGCGAGTTTCGGGGCGCGGAACAGGAAGACGAGGGCGGCGAGCGAGTTGGCGCGCCGCCAGTTGAACGCCGACCGTCGGTCGGGCGGCAGGGACTCGGGGACGGCGAGCAACGCCCAGGTCGCGTTGGCGAGGCAGATCGCCGACGCCGCCCAGAACGGCGCCCGGGTGGAGATCTCGCCCATGACGCCGCCGAAGGCGGGTCCGACCACGATGCCGGAGCCGATCGCGACCGTGATGCGGCCGAACACGACCGGGCGCCGCTCGGGTGGCGTGATGTCGGTGAGGTAGGCGGTCGCGGTGGCGATGCTGGCCGCCGCCATGCCGGCGAGCACGCGTCCGAACAGCAATCCGGGCACGGTCGCGGCGGTCGCCATGATGATCTGCGACAGCGCGAGACCGACGCAGGACACCACCAGCACCGGCCGGCGGCCGAACCGGTCGGAGGCCGCGCCCTGGATCGGGCCGAACACGAACTGCATCAGCGAGAACGCGGTCGCGAAGGTGCCGATCGCGCGCGCGGCGGCGGCCCCGTTGCCGTGCAGGATGCCGAGCACCAGGCGCGGCAGCACCGGGGACGCGGTCGAGTAGGCCAGCATGTCGACGAAGACGACGAGCAGCACGAAGGCCGACGGGTTCACGCTCTCATCCGGTCGGGTCTTTCCTGTCTGGCCGCCCCTCTGGACGCCCTGTCTGGCCTCCGGGTCGCGAGGCGCGTCGGGCCCGGTGCGGCCGCGACCGTATATCGGGTGCGAACGGCCCGGGCCATCCGCGCCCTCGACTGGTGCGCGGACGGCCGGGGCGGGCCGCGGCTGGGTTCGGTTGACCCCTCCCGGTGCGGGTCCTATGTCCTCGCCCTCGTGCGCCTGATCCACGGCGCCGGGCCGACGGGGGCCCGGCCGGCGGACCCGCAGCCCGGAAGGCTCCCATGTTCGGCTCACTCGCCCGCGCCCTGTTCGGCACCGCCAACGACCGCACGCTGAAGGCGTTTCAGCGTCGGGTGCCCGACATCAACGCGCTCGAGGCGGCGGTCGCGGCTCTCGACGACGACGCGCTGCGCGGCCGCACGGCCGCGCTCCGGGGCCGCCTCGCCGCCGGCGAGACGCTCGACGACCTGTTGCCGGACGCCTTCGCGACCGTTCGCGAGGCCTCGCGGCGGGTGCTCGGGATGCGCCATTTCGACGTGCAGCTGATCGGCGGCATGGTGTTGCACGCGGGCCGCATCGCCGAGATGAAGACCGGCGAGGGCAAGACGCTGGTCGCGACGCTCGCCGTCTACCTCAACGCGCTGCCGGGGACCGGCGTGCACGTGGTCACCGTCAACGACTACCTGGCGCGGCGCGACGCCGAGGAGATGGGCCGGCTCTACGCCTTTCTCGGCCTGTCGACCGGCGTGATCGTGCCGGGCATCACCGACGACGAGCGCCGCGCCGCCTACGCCGCCGACGTCACCTACGGCACCAACAACGAGTTCGGCTTCGACTATCTCCGCGACAACATGAAGTTCCGGCTCGAGGACATGGTGCAGCGGCCGTTCTCGTTCGCGATCGTCGACGAGGTCGACAGCATCCTGGTCGACGAGGCGCGCACGCCGCTGATCATCTCGGGCCCCGCCGAGGACAGTTCCGATCTCTACCGCTCGGTCGACGCCGTCGTCCGGGTGCTCGCCGAGGATGCGTCGGCCTACGACAAGGACGAGAAGTTCCGCGCCGTCACGCTGACCGAGGCGGGCACCGAGCGCGTCGAGCAGATGCTCCGCGAGGCGGGCGTGCTGACCGAGGGCGACCTGTACGACGTGTTCAACGTCTCGATCGTCCATCACGTGCAGCAATCGCTGCGTGCGCACACGCTGTTCTCGCGCGACGACCACTACATCGTCCGCAACGACCAGGTGATCATCATCGACGAGTTCACCGGTCGCATGATGGAAGGGCGGCGCTTCTCGGAGGGGCTGCACCAGGCGCTGGAGGCCAAGGAGCACGTCACCGTCCAGCAGGAGAACCAGACGCTCGCCTCGATCACCTTCCAGAACTATTTCCGGCTCTACCCGAAGCTGTCGGGCATGACCGGCACGGCGATGACGGAAGCCGACGAGTTCGCCGAGATCTACAAGCTCGAGGTGGTCGAGATCCCGACCAACCTGCCGGTGTCGCGCGCCGACGGCGACGACGAGGTCTACCTGTCGGCGACCGAGAAATACGGCGCCGTGGCGACGCTGATCGCCGAAGCCCAGGAGCGCGGCCAGCCGGTGCTGGTCGGCACCACCTCGATCGAGAAGAGCGAGCTGCTGTCCGGCATCCTCGGCGAGCGCGGGATCCCGCACTCGGTGCTCAACGCCCGCTTCCACGAGCAGGAGGCGGCGATCGTCGCCGATGCCGGCGCGCCGGGCCGCGTCACCATCGCGACCAACATGGCCGGCCGCGGCACCGACATCAAACTCGGCGGCAATGTCGAGATGCGTGTCCGCGCCGAGCTCGCGGCGATCGAGGACGAGGTCGCGCGGGCCGAGCGCGAGGCGGCGCTCCGCGCCGAGATCGCCGAGCGGCACGAGCTCGTCAAGACGGCGGGCGGCCTGTTCGTGATCGGAACCGAGCGGCACGAGAGCCGGCGCATCGACAACCAGCTCCGCGGCCGTTCCGGCCGGCAGGGGGATCCGGGCGCGTCGCGCTTCTTCCTCAGTCTCGAGGACGACCTGATGCGGATCTTCGGGTCCGATCGGATGAGCGGCATGCTCACGCGTCTCGGCCTCAAGGACGGCGAGGCGATCGTCCATCCCTGGATCAACAAGGCGCTCGAGCGGGCGCAGAAGAAGGTCGAGGCGCGCAACTTCGACACCCGCAAGAACCTGCTGAAATACGACGACGTCATGAACGACCAGCGCCGCGAGGTGTATGGCCAGCGACGCGAGTTCATGGGCGCCGACGATGTCTCGTCGATCGTCGCCGAGATGCGGGACGAGGTGATCGGCAAGTTCGTCGCCCTTCGCGTGCCCGAGCGCGCGTTCGCCGAGCAGTGGGAATCGGAGGCACTCGCCGCCGACATCGCCCGCGTGTTCGGCGTGGCGCTGCCGATCCCCGAATGGTCGCGGGAGGACGGGATCGACGGCGAGACCGTCGAGACCCGCATCCGCGACGCCGCGTCGGCGCATTTCGCCGCCAAGGTCGGCAATTACGGCGTGCCGATCATGCGCTACGTCGAGAAGCAGGTGCTGCTGACCACGCTCGACGCGGTGTGGAAGGAGCATCTGCTCGCGCTCGACCAGCTGCGGCAGGGGATCTACCTCCGCGCCCACGGGCAGCGCGATCCGCTCAACGAATACAAGCGCGAGGCCTTCGCGCTGTTCAACGCCATGCTCGACGAGCTTCGCGAGCGCGTGGTGTCGACGCTGTCGAACGTCGAGATCACCATGCCGGCGCCGCTCGACGAGCTCGCGCCGCCGCCGGTGCAGCCGGCGGCGATCCCCGCGCCGACGATGGACGCACCGTCCTACGTGTCGGCCGAGCCGGGCGACCTCGCGGTGCTCGACGAGGCGCCGCCGATGGTCGACGCGGGCGACCCCGCGACGTGGCGTTTCTCGGCGCGGAACGCGCCGTGCCCGTGCGGGTCGGGGCGCAAGTACAAGCACTGCCACGGCAGGAACGAGTAGGGCGCAGGACCGATCGATGGCCGGTCATTCCCATTCGAAGAACATCATGCACCGGAAGGGCGCGCAGGATCAGCGGCGCGCCCGGCAGTTCGCGCGCGTGATCCGCGAGATCACGGTCGCCGCCGGCACCGGCCTGCCCGATCCGGCGTCGAACCCGCGTCTCCGCGCCGCGGTCTCGCTCGCGCGCTCGGTCAACATGCCGAAGGACACGGTCGACCGCGCGATCAAGAAGGCGTCGGACAGCGCCGCCGGCGACGGCTACGTCGCGGTGCGCTACGAGGGCAAGGGACCGTCCGGCGTCGCGGTGATCGTCGAAACGCTCACCGACAACCGCAACCGCACCGCGTCCGACATCCGCTCCGCCTTCGCCAAGCACGGCGGCGCGCTCGGGGAAACCAACTCGGTCACCTTCATGTTCAGCCGGCTGGGCGCGATCCGCTATCCGGTCGCGGCGGCCGACGAGGACGCGATGCTGGAAGCGGCGATCGAGGCCGGCGCCGACGACGCCGGGACCACCGCGGACGGGCACGAGATCACCTGCGCGCCCGAGAGTTTCTTCGCCGTCCGTGACGCGCTCGAACGCCGCTTCGGCCCGCCCGAGGCCGCGTCGGTGGAATGGCGGCCGTCGAACACGGTGATGCTCGACGCCGAGCAGGCGACGGGCGTGCTCAAGCTCATGGATGCGCTCGACGACAGCGACGACGTGCAGGACGTCTACGCCAATTTCGAGTTGCCGCCGGAGATCGCCGCCGCACTCGACGCGGCCTGAACGCCGCTCGATGGCGCTGCTCGTCGGCCTCGACCCCGGCCTCCGCTTCACCGGCTGGGGCGTCGTCGAAAGCAGCGGCAACCGCATCCGCCACGTCGCCGACGGCGTGATCGCGACCGACGGCGACGATCCGGTGCCGGGGCGCCTGCGCGCGCTGCACGACGCGCTCGCCGCCCTGCTCGCCGAGTGGGCGCCGGCGGAGGCGGCCGTCGAGCAGACCTACGTCAATCGCAACGGGGCGGCGACGCTGAAGCTCGGCTACGCGCGCGGCGTCGTGCTGCTGGCGCCGGCGCTCCGCGACATCCCGGTCGCCGAATACGGCGCGATGGAGGTCAAGCGCGCCGTCGTCGGCACCGGTGCGGCGACCAAGGACCAGGTCGCGGTCATGGTGCGCCGGCTGCTGCCGGGGGCCGTCATCCGGCGGGCCGACGCCGCGGATGCGCTCGCGGTCGCGATCTGCCACGCGCATCACCGGCAGACGGCGATGCGGCTGGCGCCGGCGGCGGTCCGGTGATCGCGTTCCTCGCGGGACGGCTCGAGGGGATCGAGACCGACCGGTGCATCATCGACGTGAACGGCGTCGGCTATCTCGTGTTCGCGTCGACCCGCACCATCGCGTCGCTGCCGCGTCCGCCCGAGATCGCGCGCGTGCTGGTCGAGACGCAGGTGCGGGAGGACGCGATCTCGCTTTACGGCTTCGCCGACGCCGCCGAGCGCGACTGGTTTCGCGCGCTGACCGCGCTGCAGGGCGTCGGCGCCAAGCTCGCGCTCGCGGTGCTGTCGGCGCTCGCGCCGCGCGACCTGGTGAGCGCGATCTCGGCCGGCGATCGTGCCGCGATCACCCGCGTGTCGGGGGTGGGCGCGCGGCTCGCCGACCGCATCCTCGCCGAGCTCCGCGGCAAGGTCGCGACCCTGCCGGCCTCGGCCGCGATGCCGTCGGCCGGCATCGTGGCGGCGACCGGGCTCGAGCACGACGCGTTGACCGCGCTCGCCGGCCTCGGTTTCCGGCGCGTGGAAGCCCATCCCGTGGTCGCCCGCGTCGCCAACCGCCTCGGCCCCGAGGCGACGCTCGACGCGGTGCTCCGCGACAGCCTGCGGGAGCTGGGTCCGCGACACTGACGCGGACGCGCGGCCACGCGTCGGGCCCGCTTCCTGCATGCCGCCGGACACGCGGCCGGCTCGTGCCGAGACCGTATTGGAGATCGAACTTGAAGCTCACCACCCGCCGGTCGTCGCTTCTGCTGACGCATGTCTCGCTGCTCGCGCTCGTCGCGGGCGCGGCCGAGGCCGCCCCGCCCGAAGCGGCGCCGCTGCCGCCGCCGATCGCGACGCCGCGCGAGATGTCCTATCCAGGCGCGATCGACCTCCACGTCGACGCGACCGACGTCGTGCGCCACGTCTTTGCCGTCCACGAGACGATCCCGGTCGGGGCGGCGGGCGACCTCGTGCTGCATTACCCGAAATGGATCCCCGGCAATCACGGACCGACCGGGCCGTTGCCGCTGCTGGCGGGGCTGGTGATCCACGCCGGCGCGACCACGCTGCCGTGGCGGCGCGACGCGGTCGACATGTACGCATTCCACGTGCCGGTTCCGGCCGGCACGCGCGCGGTCGACGTCGACTTCCAGTTCCTGTCGCCGGTCGAGCCCGACCAGGGGCGGGTGGTGATGACGCCGGTGATGCTCGACCTGCAATGGAACACGGTCGTTCTTTATCCGGCCGGCGTCGACGCGCGCGATCTCGCGGTGGACCCGACGGTGACGCTGCCGGCCGGGTGGCACATCGGCACCGCGCTCGAGGCGACCGGCGCGGGCGGCAACGCGGCCGCCACCGGAACCGTCCGGTTCCGTCCGGTGACGCTCAACGTCCTGGTCGACAGTCCGCTGTATGCGGGCCTCTACTTCGAGCGCGTCGACCTCGCGCCCGGCGCGACGCCGCCGGTGCACCTCGACATCGTCGCCGACAAGCCCGCCGAGCTCGCGATGACCTCGGCGCAGCTCGCGGTGCACCGCGCGGTCGCGACGCAGGCGACCAAGCTGTTCGGCGCGCACCACTACGACCATTACGACTTCCTGCTGGCGCTCAGCGACGAACTCGGCGGGGAAGGGCTCGAGCATCACCGTTCGAGCGAGGACGCGACGGACGGCAACTACTTCACGGCATGGGACAAGACGCCGGAGGTCCGCGACCTGCTGAGCCACGAATACACCCATTCCTGGAACGGCAAGTTCCGCCGGCCCGCCGATCTCTACTCGCCGGATTTCAACACGATCCCCGAGCGTGACAGCCTGCTCTGGGTGTACGAGGGTCTCACCGAATACTGGGGCCAGGTGCTGGCCGCGCGTTCGGGCCTGTGGTCGCACCAGCAGGCGCTCGACAGCCTCGCGCTGGAAGCGGCCGAGATGCAGGACGAGGTCGGCCGCGCCTGGCGTCCGCTCGAGGACACCACCAACAACCCGATCTTCGTCTTCCGGCGCGGCCAGCCTTGGGAGAACTGGCAGCGTTCGGAGGACTACTACACCGAGGGTGAGCTGATCTGGCTCGATGCCGACACGCTGATCCGCGAACGGACGCACGGCGCGAAATCGCTCGACGATTTCGCGCGCGCCTTTTTCGGCATCGACGACGGCAGCTGGACCGTGTCGACCTACGGGTTCGACGACGTGGTGCGCGCGCTGGACGCGGTGACGCCCTATGACTGGGCCGGCTTTCTCCGCACGCGCCTCGACCGCACCGGCGGTCCGGTGCCGTTCGACGGGATCACCCGCGGTGGCTACCGGCTGGTGATGACCGACACGCCGTCGCCGATCGAGACGGCGTGGGATGCGGAGCTGAAATCGACCTCGTTCGCGTTCTCGGCCGGGCTCGACCTCAAGGACGGCAAGATCGTCGACGTCGCCTGGAACAGCCCGGCCTGGAAGGCGGGTCTCGTGGAGGGCGACGAGATCACCGGCATCGACGGCGCGACGTTCGACGGACCCGAAGACCTCGCCGACGCGATCAAGGCGGCGCGCGGAGGCGGCCATCCGATCTCGTTGCTCGTCACGTCGGGGAAGCACTACCGGACCGTCGACCTCGACGTGCGGACGGGGCTGCAGCATCCGCATCTGGTGCGGGCGGGAACGGGGGCCGCCTCGCTCGATGCCATTCTGGGGCCGAGGCGATGAGGGTCGGAAGCGAGGGTGGGTTCTCTGAGGGTCGTCGCGTTGATGTCGTTGTCTCGGGTCAAACGGGAAAGCGAAGCTTGACCGGGTTCACTCGCTGCCCGTGCTGGACGCGAGCCGCTTTGCGATCGGGGGGACGAGCGATCCTCACGACCCGCTGAACCAGTTGTAGCCCTGCTTCTCCCAGTAGCCGCCCGGGTTCGTGTTGGTGACGTAGAGCGCCGACAGGTATTTCGGCGACTTGAAGCCGAGCTTCGTCGGCACGCGCAGCCGGAGCGGGGCGCCGAAGGGCGGGTCGAGCGGCGCGCCGTCGAAGTCGAGCGTCAGCACCGTCTGCGGCTGCAGCGCGGACGCCATGTCGATGCTGGTCCAGTAATCGTCGAAGCACTTGAACCCGACATAGCGCGCGCGGGTGTCGGCGCCGACCCGCCTGAGCACGTCGGCGAGCGGCACGCCCGACCACTGGCCGATGTAGCTCCAGCCCTCGATGCAGATGTGACGCGTGATCTGGCTCGACTGCCGCATCGCGCGGAGATCGGCGAGCGCGAGCGGCGCCCTGTTCTGCACCAGGCCGCCGATCTCGAGCCGCCAGGTCGCGGGATCGACGGTCTGCACCTGGTACTCCGGATAGAACGCGTTGAAGCGCGCCGGCCGGGTGATCGCGCTCGGCGGGAACGTCGCGGCGAGGCGGTGGCGCGAGAACAGCCAGGCCTGCACGCGATCGTTGAATCGCAGCATCGTCCACAGCGCCCTGTCGATCCCCGCATCCGTCGACAGATCGCCGACATCGCAGCCGCCGAGCATCGCGAGACCGCCGAGCGACAGCGCGCCCCGCAGCATCATCCGGCGTTCGACCTTGGCGAGCTGACGGCGATGCGGGCTCATGCCTCGCGCTCCCCGGCGCGCACGCCGCCGGTGATCATCGTCGGCAGTGTGCGCGGGTAGAACGCCACCAGCGTCAGATGCACGACGATGAAGGCGGCGATCGACGACATCAGGCCGAAATGGATGACGCGGGCGACCGCGTAGCCGCCGAAGCACCAGGTGAGCCAGCCGAGCTGCACCGGCTTCCAGATCGACAGGCCGCTCAGCACGATCAGCACCGCGGCGGTCACCACGAAGGAGTAGAGCAGCCGCTGCACGGCGTTGTAGTGGCCGCTCTCGTGCTTGAGCCGGAAGGTCGCGCCGAGCCAGAGGTCGCGTAGCACGGCGCGCGGCGTGCGGGGCGCGAGCTCGCGCCGGAAATGGCCGCTCGCGAGGCCCCAGGCGAGGTAGACCAGCCCGTCGGCGATCAGCACCCACATCGCGGTCAGGTGCCAGGCGACGCCGGCCGCGAGCCAGCCGCCGAGCGTGAGCCAGGACGGGAACAGGAAGGGCAGGATCGGCGACGCGTTGTAGATCTGCAATCCGCTCCCGATCATGCAGAACAGCGCGAGCGCGCCGATCCAGTGGCAGATCCGCACGATCGCCGGATGTGCCTTGGGCTTGCGCCCTTCCGCCCCGACCCGAATGCCGCTCATCGATCCCGCCCTCCTGCTTGCCCGATGGTCGTTCGCGGCAATGTCCGTCGCGGTTACGGGCGATCTGCCGCCGCGTCCGCATCCGAGTGTAACCTCCGCCATCCGGGCGGCGAATGGAGCGGTAGCACGTGCGCAAGATCGACCTGATAAGGATCCTCCCGATGTCCAGACGCCGCACCGGCCTCGCCGTCCTCACCGTCGCCCTGCTCGCCGGCGCCGCCGGGATGGTCCGCGGCGAGACCACCTCGTCGGCGCCGAAGATCCTGCCGCCGGCGCCGGTGACCGCCGGCGAGGCGGCCCCCCGCACCCGAGCCGTCGCCATCCTGGCGGGCGGCTGTTTCTGGGGCGTGCAGGGGGTGTTCGAGCACGTCCGCGGCGTGGTCGCGACCGAGGCCGGCTACGACGGCGGGGCCGCCGACACGGCCAGCTACGAGCAGGTCAGCACCGGCACCACCGGGCACGCGGAAACGGTCCGCATCGTCTACGACCCGGCGCGGATCAGCTACGGCGAACTGCTCCGGATCTTCTTCTCGGTGACGCTCGATCCGACCGAGAAGAACAGGCAGGGGCCCGACGAGGGATCGCAGTATCGCTCGGTGCTGTTCACCACCTCGCCGGCACAGGCGCGCGAGGCGACCGCCTACATCGCCTCGCTCGACGCCGCGCACGCGTTCTCCCGGCCGATCGCGACCGCGGTCGTGCCCGATCACGGCTTCCACGCCGCCGAGGCCTACCACCAGGATTACGGCGTGCTGCATCCGGACAATCCCTACATCGCGATATGGGACGAACCGAAGCTCGACGCGCTGCGGACCGGCTTCCCCGCCGCATGGCGCGCCGATCCGGTCACCGCCCGGCCCGGCGCGGTGACCGAGACCGCGCTCCTGTCCCACTGACCCGCGAGGCGGGCCGCCATGCTGCGGGCAGGTCCGTCGCGGGCCGGGCCGTCGCAGGCAGGTCCGTCGCAAGCGGGCCCGTCGCGGGCAGGGCCGCCGCAGGCGGCCCCTGAGGCGGCTGGGCCGGAGCGCGACCGGCTCGGCCGGCTGATGGCGGCCGCGCAGGCCGGCGACGCCCGTGCCTACCTCGTGCTGCTGCGCGCCGCCGAGACCTGGGCGCGCGCCTATTTCGCCCATCGCCTGCCGCCCGCCTTCGTCGCCGACGCGGTGCAGGACACCCTGCTCGCCGTGCACGAGAAGCGTCACACCTACGATCCCGCGCGGCCGTTCGGCCCCTGGCTCGCCGCCATCGCCCGCTACAAATGGATCGATCGCCTCCGCCACATGCGCGCGACCGCGACCGAGGCACTGGACGACGCGATCGCGACCGCGAGCCACGAGGACGCGGTCGGACAGGCCTGGGCGCTCGAAGGACTGCTCGGCAGCCTCAAGCCGGCGCAGGCCGAGGTGATCCGGCTGGTCCGGCTGGAAGGGCTCAGCATCGCCGAGGCATCGTCGCGCACCGGCCAGTCGCCCTCGCTCGTGAAGGTCAACATCCATCGCGGGCTCGCGCGACTGGTCGCCACCGCCAGGAGACGCGACCATGCCCCGTGATCTGGTCGAGCGCCTCGCCGCCGACCTGGCACCGGTGCGGCCGCGCCGGCCGGTGCGGGAAGCCTCCGTCCTGCTGCTGCTCGGCGCGATCGAGCTCGCGCTGCTGGCGGCGCTCGGCCTCATGCGCCCCGACATGCACCGGGCGATGGGCCACATGTCGTTCTGGTGGAAGCTCGCGAGCCTCGGGCTGATCGCGGTGCTCGGCGGCGCCACCGCGATCGCGTCGCTCGACCCGCTGCACTCGCCGCGACGCGGCCTGCGGCGGATCGGCCTCGCGCTCGTGGTGGTGATCGCGTCCGGCTGGCTGGTCGACGCCGCCGGCGCCGGCTTCGGCGCGCTGCTCGCACGCCTGATGCCGTCGGACGGTCTCGCCTGCGTCGCCAAGATGATCCTGCTGTCGCTGCCGGCGCTCGTGGCGCTCGGCCTTCTGATGCGACGCGGTGCGGCGACCGAGCCGGGATCGACCGCGCTCGCGATCGGCATCGCCGCGTCCGCCTGGGGCGCCTTCGTCTTCGTGTTCGCCTGCCCGCACGACGACCCGCTCTACATCGCGGTCTGGTACGCGGTCGGCTGCGGCGCGGTCACCGCCGCCGCCCGCCTGCTGCTGCCGCGCATCGCGCGCTGGTAGCGCGCAACCCCGCCGCCGATCGTGCGTCTAGCGACACGATCGCGGCGCCCAGACCGCAAGGAATATCCATGACACGTCTCGTCCCCGCCGCCATCCTCGGCGCCTCGCTCCTCGCCACCACCAGCGCACTCGCCGCGCCCGAGCGCATCCGCGGCACGCTCGAGAAGGTCGGTCCCGACAGCCTGGTGATCCAGGAGGCCGACGGCAGCACGGTGACGGTGAGCACCGCCGGCTCGACCAGATACGCCGCCGTGGTGCCGTCCAGCCTCGACGCGATCAAGCCGAACGACTTCATCGGCACCGCGACCAAGGGCCCGAAAGGCTTCATGGTGGCGCTCGAACTGGTGATCTTCCCGGACGCCATGCGCGGCGCCGGCGAAGGCCAGTACGGCTGGGATCCGCTGCCCGACACCACCATGCGGCACGCCGGCGGCTCGACGACCTCGAGCACGATGACCAACGGCTCGGTCACCGCCGCCTCGCCGGCCGGTGCGGCACGCACCAGCACCAGCATGACCAACGGCACCGTCGCGTCCGACAGCACGACCGCCGCCGGCCGCACCATCACGGTTTCCTACGACGGCAAGAGCTCGACCATCATCGTGCCGCCGACCGCGACGATCGTGCGCTTCGAACCGGGCGCGTCGTCGCTCGCCGAGACCGGCCGCAAGGTGTTCATCGTGGCCGACGGCGCCTCGCAGCCCGCGAGCGCGAAATTCGTCGCCGTCGGCCAGGGCGTCACGCCGCCGATGTGAGGGTGCGTGGGGAAGGAAAGGCCAGGGCTCTGCCCTGGACCCGCCAAGGGACAGTCGTCCCTTGGATCCCTGTGAGTTAAGGAAAACCCCGGGCCCCGGTCGCGCGGGCATCGATGGTGTGGCCCGGGGTTTCCCTTAACTGATGGATTGCAAAGGCCGCTGCCTTTGCCGGGGTCCAGGGGCAGAGCCCCTGGCCTTCCTCCCCCGCAAACCCCCATGATCGCGGCATGAGCGACGAGCCAGTCCGCGAATTGTCTGCCGAGCGTGGGGTGCTCGATGCCGGCGAGGCGTCGCTGCGGCCGCGCCGGCTGGCCGACTTCACCGGTCAGAAGGCATCGCGCGAGAATCTCGCCGTGTTCATCGACGCGGCGCGGCACCGGGGCGAGGCGCTCGACCATGTGCTGCTGCATGGGCCGCCGGGGCTCGGCAAGACGACGCTCGCGCAGATCGTCGCGGCCGAGCTCGGCGTCGGGTTCCGGGCGACCTCGGGTCCGGTGATCCAGCGCGCCGGCGACCTCGCCGCCATCCTGACGAACCTGCAGCCGCGCGACGTGCTGTTCATCGACGAGATCCATCGGCTGCAGCCGGCGATCGAGGAGATCCTCTATCCCGCGATGGAGGATTTCCAGCTCGACCTGATCATCGGCGAGGGGCCGTCGGCGCGCTCGGTGCGGATCGATCTCGCGCCGTTCACGCTGGTGGCCGCGACCACGCGGGCCGGTCTGCTGGCGACGCCGCTCCGCGACCGGTTCGGCATTCCGTTGCGGCTGGTGTTCTACACGCCGGACGAGCTGCGGCGGATCGTCGCCCGCGGCGCGGTCCGGCTCGGTCTCGCGCTCGACGACGCGGCCGCCGACGAGATCGGCCGGCGGTCGCGCGGGACGCCGCGGATCGCCGGGCGTCTGCTGCGCCGGGTGCGCGATTTCGCGCTGCACGAGGGGATCGCGGGCGCGGTCGATCGCGCGGCCGCCGACGCGGCGCTGACGCGGCTGGAGGTCGACGCGCGCGGGCTCGATGCGATGGACCGCCGGTATCTGCTGCGCATCGCCGAGCATCACGGTGGCGGGCCGGTCGGCGTCGAGACGCTGGCGGCGGGGCTCGCCGAGGCGCGCGACACGCTCGAGGACGTGGTCGAGCCGTTCCTGATCCAGGAGGGGTTCGTGCTGCGGACCGCGCGCGGTCGCATGCTCGGCACGCCGGGCTGGCATCATCTCGGCCTGGTCGCGCCGGCGCGGCAGCCCGACCTGCTCGACTGACGCGGCCGGGGCGACGCGCCCCGCCTCGCACGCCCCGCCTTGCACGCCCGCCTTGCATGTTTGTCACGTGCGGCACCCTTGCGCGCGGCGCGGCACTCGGGTCCACACCGGCGCCATGGCCGCATACGTGCAGGAGCTGCGTGTGTACTACGCCGACACGGACGCGACCGGCGTCGTGTTCCACGCCAACTACCTGGTCTTCGCCGAGCGCGCGCGGGTCGATGCGTTGCGG
This sequence comes from Acetobacteraceae bacterium, assembly GCA_965199345.1. Taxonomy (GTDB): domain Bacteria; phylum Pseudomonadota; class Alphaproteobacteria; order Acetobacterales; family Acetobacteraceae; genus CAXTPV01. The sequence goes on along the minus strand of CBDARA010000002.1, from coordinate 2,288,157 downwards.
GCGCGCGATGCGCCGGCGTCGGCGCTGTTCGCGGCGCATGGCTGCCATTTCCTGGTCCGGAGCGCCGCGATCGATTATTGGCGACCATTGCGGCTCGACGATCGATTCGCGCTCAGCACCGCGACCGCCGCGCTCGGCGGCGCGTCCTGCGTCGTGCGCCACGATTTCGCCGCCGACGGCGTGGATGCGTGCCGGGTGGTCGTTCGTCTCGCCTGCGTGCGCGCGGCCGACGGGCGGCCGGTGCGGATCCCGGCCCGCTGGCGGACGGCGCTCGCCGACCTCGCGGGGCCGGTGCCGGATGCGGGCGGCGCCGGTCGGCGGGATGGGCTATCGGGTGCCCCGTATCGTGCGGAGGCGGGGGAGAGTTGACGTGGATCAGGCTGTGAACGCGGTGAACATGGGCGGCGCCGCCAGCGGGGGCGACCTGTCGCTCTGGAGCCTGTTCATCCAGGCGTCGATCGTCGTGAAGCTGGTGATGCTGCTCCTGGTCGGCGCCTCGGTCTGGGTGTGGGCGATCGCGTTCGAGAAGTTCACCGCGATCCGGCGCGCGAACCGCCAGGCCGACGCCTTCGAGGACCGGTTCTGGTCGGGCGGATCGCTCGACGACCTCTACGAGCAGGAGGGCGCCAAGCCCGCCCATCCGATGGCCGCCGTGTTCGGCGCCGCGATGGGGGAGTGGCGGCGGTCGGCCCGCGTCGCCGGCGCCGATCTCAGCCGCGGTTCGGTCCGCGACCGCGTCGAGCGCGCGATGGGGATCACCGTCGGGCGCGAGATGGAGCGGATGGAGCGCTGGATGATCTTCCTCGCGACCGTCGGCTCGACCGCGCCGTTCGTCGGCCTGTTCGGCACGGTGTGGGGCATCATGACGTCGTTCTCGGCGATCGCGGCGATGCACAACACCAATCTCGCGGTGGTGGCGCCCGGCATCGCGGAAGCCTTGTTCGCGACCGCGATCGGCCTGGTCGCGGCGATCCCGGCGGTCATCGTGTACAACAAGATCACCACCGATCTCGGCCGTTTCGCCGGCCGCCTCGAAGGGTTCGGCACCGAGTTCGGCGCCATCCTGTCGCGTCAGTCCGAGGAGCGCGTCTGAGATGGCGGGCGGTCTGATGGGCGGGCCGGGCGGTGGCCGCGGCCGCCGCTACCGGCCGATGGCCGAGATCAACGTGACGCCGCTGGTCGACGTGATGCTCGTGCTGTTGATCGTGTTCATGGTCACCGCGCCGCTGATGACGACGGGGGTGAACGTCGACCTGCCGAAGACCGACGCCTCGCCGGTCAACTCGGACGCCAAGCCGCTGTCGGTGTCGATCAAGTCGGACGGCACGATCTTCCTCGGCGACGACAGCGTGACGCTCGATCAGCTCGACGCCAAGCTCGAGGCGGCGTCGCAGAACGACCCGACGCGCCGGATCTTCGTCCGCGGCGACCAGCACATCGATTACGGCCGCGTGATGGAGGTGATGGGACGCATCACGTCCGGCGGCTTCACCAAGGTGGCGCTGCTCGCCCAGGCCCCGACCGGGGCACCGGGCAAGTAGGCGCGGCGACGCCGGCTTGAGCCTCACCCTCGACAGTTCCTGGACGCGCGCGGTCGCCGACCGGCGCCGGCTTGGCCGCGCCGCGGCGGCGTCGGGCGTGATGCACGTGCTGGTCGTGCTCGCCTTTCTCGTCGTGCTGCCGACGCCGGCGCCACCGCCGGCGCCCGACGAGCCGACCGTCGAGATGGATTTCGCGCCCGGGCCGCCGTCGATGCCGCACAAGGCCGACCGGCCGGCGACCAGGCCGGCGCCGGCGCCGGCGAAGGTGCGGAACGAGGCGCCGCCGGCGCCGGAGGAGCCCAAGGACGCGCCGACCGAGGTCGCGCCGCCGCCGCCGCCACCCCCGCCGCCACCCCCGCCGCCGCCCGAGGCGGAGGCGACGCCGAAGCCGCCGCTGCCGACGCCGCCCAAGGAGCAGACGGTGACGCCCGATGCCGCCGCGCCGCCGCCGCCGCCGGCGCCGCCGCGCCCGGTGCAGCCGAAGCACGTGGTGACGCATCCGACGAAGCAGCCGCCGCCGCTCAAGCCCGTGACGCCGCGCGACAGCCACATCACGCAGCCGAACGAGACCAGGAACGCGACGCCCGACACGCATTCGCTGCTGGCGACGCTCGAGAAGTTCTCGGCCGACCAGAAGCAGACGACGCCGCCGAAGCACCGTTACAACCCGCCGCGCGGCGGTGCGCCGGAGGGCGGCGGCTCGCCCTACGGCGACATCACGTCCTCGTTGTCTCCCGCCGAACAACGCGCCGTCGGCAACTCGGTCAGGCGCTGCTACACCGAGGACACGGACGCGCGGAACTACGCGACCTTCTCCGCCCGGATGGAGGTGACGACCGATGCGACGGGGGTCGCCCGGATGGCGCGCATCCTCGACCCGAGCGGCGATCCGGCGCTGCGGGCGTTCCAGGAACGCGCTCGCAGCGCCGTGCTCGACCCCGCCTGCGCCAACCTGCCGCTGCCCGGCCGCGTTCTCGGCGGCGGCCCGCAGACGCTCACCTTCGTGTTCCGCCCCTGATGCGTCCCGCCCCGAGACGGGCGGCGGCGCCGTTGTGAGAGAACCGCATGTCCGCTGATGATCCCGTCGACCGCATCGACCTGCCGCGCCAGCGCCGCGTCGCGACCCGTCCCGACGGGAGCGGGGCGATCGGGCGACGGGCGGTGATCGGCGGCGCCACCGGCCTGCTCGCCGTCGCGCCGTTGGCCGCCCGCGCGCAGGCCTCGCTCGGCGGCAACGGTCCGGGGGCGGCCGAGATCACGGTCGCGGGCGCGCGCCAGGCGCCGATCCCGATCGCCATCCCGTCGCTCGGCCCGGGGCTCGGCGAGCAGATCACGGCGGTGATCAACAACGACCTCGCCGGCACCGGCCTGTTCCGGCCGCTCGGCGAGGCGGCGTCCGCCGGCAACCCCGACAATCCCGATTTCGCGACCCTGAAGGCGATGGGCGCCCGCGCGCTGGTCACCGGCAGCGCCGGCGGCGGCGGGGCAGGCGTGGTGGCCCGCATCCGGATCTGGGACGTCAACGCCGGCACCCAGCTGCAGGGCACGCAGTACAGCACCGGGTCGGGCAACTGGCGCCGCATCGCCCATCAGGTGGCCGACGCGATCTATTCGCGGCTGCTGGGCATCCCCGGCTATTTCGACACCCGCATCGCCTATGTCGCGCTGAGCGGGCCGCGCTCGCATCTCGTCACCCGCCTCGCGATCATGGACCAGGACGGCGCCAACAACCGCTATCTCACGTCCGGGCAGTGGCTGGTGCACACGCCTCGCTTCGCGCCGCGCGGCAACCAGGTGGCGTTCCTGTCCTACGCCAACGACCGGCCGCGGGTGTACCTGCTCGATCTGGGCTCGGGCCGCGAGCGGCTGCTCGCCGAGTTTCCCGGCATGTCGTTCGCGCCGCGTTTCAACCCGAACGGCGGCGCGGTCGTGCTGTCGGCGACCCGCGGCGGCGGCTCCGACATCTTCGTCGTCGACATCGGCTCGGGATCGGCGCGCCAGCTCACGAGCTCGGGCGCGATCGACACCTCGCCCTGCTACTCGCCGGACGGTTCGCAGATCGTGTTCGTGTCCGACCGCGGCGGCTCGCCGCAGCTTTACATCATGGGTGCCGGCGGCGGCGGCGCCCGCCGGATCTCCTACGGCTCCGGCCAGTACGGGTCGCCGGTGTGGTCGCCGACCGGCGACAGCATCGCCTATATCCGGATCGGCGGCGGCGGCTTCTCGCTCGGGGTCATGAACCCGGACGGATCCGGCGAGCGGATCCTGCAGCAGGCGTTCTCGCTCGACACGCCGACCTTCTGCCCGAACGGCCGGGTGATCGCCTATTGCGACCAGACCGCGGCGACCTCGTCGTCGGGCGCCGGTTTCTCGTCGCGGTTGGGTTCGATCGATCTTTCGGGCTTCAACGACCGCACGATTCCGACCGGCGGGGGGGCGACCGACCCGGCCTGGTCGCCGCTGCCGGTGGCGTGACCGGACGCCATGAGGGTGCCGAAACCGAAGTCGACTTGACCGGGTGCGTAACGGGAGTGAAAAGCGGCGATCGGCCGGCGGCTCGACGCGAGGTCCCGTCTCTGCGGGGCGTCGCCGGATCATCGACCGGCTCAGCGCAGGGACACAGGACATGATGACCAGGCTTGGGACAAACTCCGGCACGATGAAGCTCGTGGGCGCGTTCGCCCTGCTGACGATGCTCGCCGCCTGCGGCGGCGGTGCGGCCAACACCGGCGCGTCGACCGGCATGGGCGTGCAGGCGGCCCCGTCGGGCACCGCGGCGCCGGGCAGCGAGGCCGATCTCGTCGCCAATGTCGGCGACCGGATCTATTTCCCGTTCAATTCGAACGGCCTGACCGACGATGCCAAGGCGACGCTCGGCCGTCAGGCGGCGTGGCTCGCCCGCTACCCGCAGGTCCAGGTCCAGCTGGCCGGCAACTGCGACGACCGCGGCACCGAGGAGTACAACCTCGCGCTCGGCAACCGCCGCGCCAACGCCGCGCGCGACTACCTCGTCGCCCAGGGCGTGTCGTCGGATCGGATCACCACGATCTCCTACGGCAAGGACCGCCCGACCGCGCTCGGCGACGACGAGCAGGCCTGGTCGCAGAACCGCAACGCGATCACCGCGGTCCGCTGACGCACCGGGGCAGGGATCGCTCGCGTGCGCGCACGGTCCCGCCCCGCTTTCCTCCGCACGACGCGTCCACGCGGTCGGCCGGTTGCGGTCGGCCGCGTGATGAACTTGAAGATGCCCGCATGACGCAGAGCAACGACCGGCGCGCATCGGTCTCGATCCTGGCCGGCCCGATCCTTCTCGGGTCGCTCCTGGCGACGTTCGGCGGCGGGGCGCCCGCGCGGGCGCAGACCCGCGACGAGATCCGCCAGCAGCAGGAACAGCTTTACCAGCAATACCAGGACGGGCCGGGTCAGCCCGAGGCGCCGCCCGCCGCCACCGGTGACGACGGCGCCTACGCGGGTGGCGGCGGTATGCCGGCCGCCTCGGGTGGCGGCCTGACCGCCCAGTTGCTCGACCGCGTGACCACGCTCGAGAGCGAGGTGCGCACGCTCCGCGGCCGGGTCGACGAGCTGCAGCAGGAACTCGGCACCAGCACGGCCGCGCTCAACAAGCAGATCGGCGATCTCAGCTTCCAGGTGCAGCAGGGGAGCGGCGGTCGCGCCGCCGCGGCGGCGCCGGATGCCGGCATCCCGGCCGCGCCCGTCGCCTCGCCGGCGTCGCCGCGTGCCGAGGCGCCGCGTCCGGACGGAGCGGCGCCGGGGCCGCGGCTGACGCCGGAGACGGCGCTCCGCCAGGGCAATCTCGCGCTCGCGCGGCACGACTACGACGGCGCCGAGGCGGCCGCGAACCTCGCCCTGCACGGGCCGCATGCGGCCGAGGCGCAGTATCTTCTCGCCGGTGCCTATGCCGGCCAGCGCAACTACCAGCAGGCCGCGGTGGCCTATTACGGCAGCTACACCAAGAACCCGCGCGGCCCGATGGCGCCGGCGGCGCTCTACCATGTCGGCACCTCGATGGCGGCGCTCGGCCAGACCGGCGCCGCCTGCGAGGCGCTCGGCAAGCTGCGGGGCGAGTTCCCGTCGATGCATGGCGGCGTCGCGTCCAGCGCCGCGGGCCTGAGCCACCGGCTGCACTGCTGACGGACATCGCGGCCGGGCCCGTGCTCTCGGCCGCGCCGATCGGCCACGATCTCTTCGCGCGCCTGATGGCGCCGCTCGGTCCCTGGCCGCCGGACCGTCGCGTGGCGGTCGCGGTTTCGGGCGGGCCCGACAGCCTCGCGCTCGCCGTTCTCGTCCGCGCCTGGGCGGCCGAGCGGGGCAGCCGGCCGCTGGCATTGGTGGTCGATCACGGGCTGCGCGCCGGGTCCGCCGCCGAAGCGCGGCACGCCGTCGACGCGGCGGCGCGGCTCGGCTGCGAGGCGCGCCTGCTGACGCTCGGTGTTCGCCCGGGTCCCGGCCTGCAGGCACGCGCGCGCGCCTCGCGCCTCGATGCGCTCGAGGCGGCGGCGGCGGCTTCGGGCTGCCTCGACCTCGTGCTCGCGCATCACCGCGACGACCAGGCCGAGACGGTCGCGATCCGCGCCGAGGGCGGCAGCGGTCCGGACGGGCTCGCGGGGATGGCGGCGGTCGTCGAGCGCGAGGCCTGCCGCCTGGTGCGGCCGCTGCTCGGCGTCACGCGCGCGCGGCTGCGTGCCACCTGCGACGCGGCCGGGCTGGTGCCGATCGACGATCCGTCGAATGCCGACCCGCGCTTCGCGCGCGGCCGCCTCCGCGCCGCGGGCGGTGCGCCGCCCCCCGACCCGGCGCGCGCCCGCCTCCGCGCCGCGCGCGAGCGGGACACCGCCGCCTTCCTCGCCCGCCACGCGATGCTCGACGAGCGCGGCTTCGCGACGCTCGACGTGGACGCGGTGCCGCCCTTCGTGCTCGCGCGCCTGCTGCGCACCGTCGGCGGCCGGCACTACGCGCCGGGACGCGAGGCCGTGCTGCGTCTCGCCGGGGCCTTGCATCCGGCGACGGTCGGCGGCGTGCGCGTCGCGCGGGCGCCGTGCCGGCTCGGCGGACGCTGGGTGCTCGGGCGCGAGCCCGAGGCGATGGCGGCGCCCGTCGCGGCGGTGGCGGGCGCGGCGTGGGACGGACGCTTCCGGCTCGCTTCCGGGCTGCCCGGAACCGACGCGTCGCGTCGCGGCGCGCCCGACGAGGGGTGTTCCGGCGCGCCCGTCGCGACCCACGCCGGCGCGACTGGCTTCGGCGCGCTGGGCGCGGTCCGGTTCGGCGCGCTGGTCGCGATCAGCCTCGGCGCGCTGGGCGCACTCAGCCTCGGCGCGCTGGGCGCGGTCAGACTCGGCGCGCTGGGCGCGACGGGAGCCGCTCGACGGCGCACGCGCGAGGGACTGCCCGCCGCCATCCTCGCGACCCTGCCGGCTTTCCTCGACCCGGATGGGATGCCGGTCCTGGTGCCGCACCTCGACGGCGGACCGCGACATAATTTTCCCGTCATTCTCTCGCCGCCCGTTCCGGTCGGCCCATCTTTCTTCATGATTGAGCGTCATCTTGACATGGCGCAGGCGACCTGGACCGCCCATGATGGGGGTTCGGGAATGGCGTGACCCCGCCGTGACGCGCGGGGCCAAACAGGTCGTCGGTGCCGTGAGGCATGCGGGCCGGCTCGGGAACCAACGCGATGAGTAATTTCGGACGGAACTTGGCGCTCTGGGTGATCATCGCCCTTCTGCTGGTTCTGCTGTTCAACCTGTTCCAGCCCGTCGGCGCCACCCACGCGTCCGAGCAGCTCGCCTATTCCGACTTCGTCGGCGACGTGAACAACGGCCGGGTCCGGAACGTCGTCATCCAGGGCCACAACATCACCGGTGCGCTGACCGACGGCACGACGTTCGAGACCTACACGCCCGACGACCCGACCCTGGTCTCGCGCCTGACCGACAAGAATGTCGAGGTGGTGGCCAAGCCCGAGGACAGCGACGTCAACCCGCTGCTCCATCTGCTGCTGTCCTGGTTCCCGATGCTGCTCTTCGTGGGCGTCTGGATCTTCTTCATGCGCCAGATGCAGTCGGGCGGCGGCCGCGCGATGGGCTTCGGCAAGTCCCGCGCCCGCATGCTGACCGAGAAGCAGGGCCGCGTGACCTTCGACGACGTCGCCGGCATCGACGAGGCCAAGCAGGAGCTGCAGGAGGTCGTCGACTTCCTCAAGGACCCGCAGAAGTTCCAGCGCCTCGGCGGCAAGATCCCGAAGGGCGTGCTGCTCGTCGGCCCGCCCGGCACCGGCAAGACGCTGCTCGCCCGCGCCATCGCCGGCGAGGCCAACGTGCCGTTCTTCACCATTTCGGGTTCCGACTTCGTCGAGATGTTCGTCGGCGTCGGCGCGTCCCGCGTGCGCGACATGTTCGAGCAGGGCAAGAAGTCGGCGCCGTGCATCATCTTCATCGACGAGATCGACGCCGTCGGCCGTCACCGCGGCGCCGGCCTCGGCGGCGGCAACGACGAGCGCGAGCAGACGCTGAACCAGATGCTCGTCGAGATGGACGGGTTCGAAAGCAACGAGGGCGTCATCCTGATCGCGGCGACCAACCGCCCCGACGTGCTCGACCCGGCGCTGCTGCGACCCGGCCGCTTCGACCGCCAGGTCGTGGTGCCGAACCCCGACGTGAACGGCCGCGAGCGCATCCTGCGCGTCCACATGCGGAAGGTGCCGCTGGCGTCCGACGTCGAGCCGAAGGTGATCGCGCGCGGCACGCCGGGCTTCTCGGGCGCCGATCTGGCGAACCTCGTCAACGAGGCGGCCCTGCTCGCCGCCCGGCTCGGCAAGCGCACCGTCGCCATGGCCGAATTCGAGAACGCGAAGGACAAGGTTATGATGGGCGCCGAGCGGCGCTCGCTGGTGATGACCGAGGCCGAGAAGCGGATGACCGCCTATCATGAGGCGGGACACGCGCTCTGCGCCCTGTTCGAGCCCGAGCACGACCCGCTGCACAAGGTGACCATCATCCCGCGCGGCCGCGCCCTCGGCGTGACCTTCTCGCTCCCCGAGGACGACCGGCTCTCCTACAACCGGGCCTACCTGACCGGGAAGCTGGTCATGATCATGGGCGGCCGCGTCGCCGAGGAGATCATCTTCGGCCACGACAAGGTCTCGAACGGCGCCGCCGGCGACATCAAGCAGGCGACCGACATCTCGCGCCGCATGGTCACCGAATGGGGCATGAGCGACAAGCTCGGCATGATCGCCTATGGCGACAACAGCCAGGAGGTGTTCCTCGGCCACTCGGTGACGCAGAACAAGAACGTCTCCGAGGCGACCGCCCGCGAGATCGAGGCCGAGGTCAAGGCGATGATCGACCGCGGCTACGCGCGCGCCAAGGAGATCCTGACCGAGAAGCTCGACGAGCTGCATCGCCTCGCCCGCGGCCTGCTCGAGCACGAGACGCTGTCGGGCGTCGAGGTCCGCCAGGTGCTGCGCGGCGAGCCGGTGATCAAGGTGGTCAACGACGAGCCCGCGCCGGAGAACCGGCGTGCCTCGGTGCCGACCACCGGCAACCGTCCCGCCTCGCCGCCGCCCGTCGGCGGGCTCGGCCCGGCGCCGCAGCCCGGCTGATCCCGGGCACCGGACCGACGGCAGACCTGGCAAGGGCGGCGGGCGGCAACGCCTGCCGCCCTTGACGCGTCCGGATCAACACCCGACGGGAGCGCGAACCCCCTGACCAGGAACGAGCGCGCCGAATGGCTGCGCGACTGCCCGACGCTGTTCCATATGGCCGAGCGCGGCAGCTGGAACTCGATCCGGCGCCACGGCCTGCTCAGCACCTCCGCCCTGCTCGACCTGTTCGAGGTCGACGGCGATCGCCGCCACCGGCTCGAGGCCGAACGCCGCCCGCGGACCGTGCTGCTCGAGCACCCCGTGCACGGGCGCGCGGTCGTGCGCGACCAGAAGCCGATGGACGATGACGGGCTTGCCCGCTGCCTCTGCGACGGTCTCGTGCCGGCCGACTGGTACGCGATCATCAACGCCCGCGTGTTCTTCTGGCTCACCCGCGCGCGGCTCGCGCGGCTGCTCGCCGCGCGTCCCTATCGCGACGCGGCACACGACGTGCTCGAGATCGACGCCGCCGGTCTGGTCGACGCCTACGCGCCCGCGATCACGCTGTCGCCGATCAACAGCGGCGCGACGCGGCCCTTTCCGGCCGCGCGCGGCCGGAACACGTTCGCGTCGATCGACGACTACGACTACGCCGCCTGGCGAGCGCGCCGTCCGCGCGGCGAACGCGTCGTCGAGCTCGCGGTCACGGGCGGCGTGCCCGACATCGCGCGTTTCGTCACCCGGATCGTCACCATGCGCGGCGCCGACATCCTGTCGTCGGCCGATCCCTGAGCCCGCGTGGCGCTCCGGCCTCTCGACAACGCCGGTGCGATCGCGCGTGCGTCGCCCCCGATGACGCGGAACGCAGGATGAGCGCCGGGGCGGCAGGCACGCCGCGCCCCGGGCGAGGCCGGGCGCCGACCCGCCGCGCCGTGATCGCCGGCCTGGCCGCCTCGGTCGCGCCGCCGGTCGGCGCGGCCCGTGCCGCCGATGCGGGCGGCGCGCTCGCGGCGATCGAGCGGCGGCACGGCGGCAGGCTCGGCGTCCTCGTGCTCGACACCGGCTCCGGCCGCGCGATCGCGGGCCACCGCGCCGACGAGCGCTTCCTGATGTGCAGCACGTTCAAGCTGGTGCTCGCCGCGCGCGTGCTGGCGAGCGCCGATGCCGGCGACACCGATCTCGCCGCCCCGGTCCGATACCGGCCGCGCGACCTGATCGGTTACTCGCCCGTGACCCGCGCCCATGCCGCACGCGGCACCCTGCCGATCGGCGCGCTCTGCGCGGCGATCGTGCTCGTCAGCGACAACACGGCCGCGAACCTGCTGTCGGCGCGGTTCGGCGGCCCGGCGGCGCTCACCGCCTATGTCCGCGGTCTCGGTGACGACACCACCCGGTTCGACCGCTACGAAACCGCGGCGAGCGAGCGCGACGGGCCGCTCGACACGACGACGCCGCGCGCGTTCGCCGCCCTGGTCCGGACCCTCCTCCTCGGCGGCGCACTCGCGCCTGCCTCCCGCGCGCGCCTCGACGGCTGGATGGTGGCATCGACCACCGGCGCCGCGCGGCTCCGCGCCGCGTTCCCGCGCGACTGGCAGGCCGGCGACAAGACCGGCACGGGCGACGACGGCATCTGCGACGACGTGGCACTCGTGCACCCGCCCGGACGCGCGCCCGTCATCGTCGCCGCCTACCACGACGCGCCCGGGATGCCGCTCGCGTCACAGGAGGCGACGCTGCGCGACGCGGGGGCGGCGTGCGTCGCCGCGATCGCGTGACGGAGGGCGCTCCCTCGCCAGGCGCGGGGACGTGAGGCTCGACCACCTCGTCGAGCCGGTCGGCCTCCTGCACGGCCGGGACGCCGCGGACGCGATCGCGGCCGGCGACGCGCGTCCGTTCCTCGGCGGTGCCGCCGCCTTCGCGCTCGCGCGCCTGCACGGTCCCGGCGCTCCCGCCGCCGCCGTGCGGGCGACCGCGATCGCCGGCGCCTGGTCGGACGCGCTCGCCCGCGTGACGGCCGCGCCCGCTTCGGCCGGGCTGCCGCCCGGCCCGCACGTCATGGGCATCCTCAACGCGACGCCCGACAGCTTCAGCGACCCCGGCCTTTATCTCGACCCGGCGGTCGCGATCGCGGCGGGACGGCGCTTCGTGGCCGAGGGCGCGACGGTGCTCGACATCGGCGGCGAAAGCACGCGCCCCGGCGCGCTGCCGCCCGCACTCGCCGACGAGATCGCCCGCGTGCTACCGGTCCTCGACGGTCTCCGCGGCTGCGGCGCGCTGCTCTCGGTCGACACCAGGCGCGCGCCCGTGATGCAGGCCGCCCTCGCGCACGGCGCCGACATCGTCAACGACGTTTCGGGCCTCGCCTTCGACCCCGAGGCGATCCCATGCCTCGCGCACGAGACTTGCGCGGTCGTGCTCATGCACATGCGCGGCACGCCGGAGACCATGCGCGATCACGCGCGCTACGAGGGCGACCTCGCGGCGACGATCGTCCGCGAGCTCGGCGCGCGCGTCGACGACGCGGTGGCGGGCGGCATCGCGCCCGGCCGGATCCTCGTCGACCCCGGCATCGGCTTCGCGAAGACCGCCGAACAGGGGTTGGAGTTGCTGCGACGGCTGCCGATCCTCGCCAATCTCGGCGCCCGCCTCGTGCTCGGCGTGTCGCGCAAATCGTTCATCGCGCGCGTCGCCGGCATCGACGATCCGCATGCCCGCACGCCCGGCTCGCTCGCCGCCGGCACCGCCGCGCGCGGCTTTCCCGGCACCCTCCATCGCGTGCACGACATCGCGTCGACGCGGCAGTTCCTCCTGGTCGAGCAGGCACTGCTCGGGGGGGCTGTGCGGTAGAAAGGCCAGGGGCTCTGCCCCTGGACCCCGGCAAAGGCAGCGGCCTTTGCAATCCATCAGTTAAGGAAAACCCCGGGCCGACGAGGCCTGCCCGCACGTATGCGGCCCGGGGTTTTCCTTAACTGAGAGGGATCCAAGGGACGACTGTCCCTTGGCGGGTCCAGGGCAGAGCCCTGGCCTTCCTACAGCCGCAACGCCGCCTCGAGCTCGCGGCCGCGGCCGGCGTCGGCGTGGTAGGTCGCGATATCCGGGCGGCGGTCGAGTTGCTTGCGGTGGAGGGCGGTGGTGGCCGCGGCGAGCGCGCCGCCGCGTCCGAGCTGGGCGTCGCCGAATTCGATCATCCGGAGGTTGGGCCAGGCCTTCTCGCGGATGTCGTGGACCATCGCGAGGATGGTGGCGGCGTCGGTGTCGGGCATCGCCTGGGCCAGGATCAGCGCCATCGAGGCCGTGGAGCGCGAGATGCCCATGTGGCAGTGCACCAGCAGCACCGGTCGTTCGGCGGTGTCGGCCATCATGTCGCGGCCGAGTGCCAGCACGGCGGCGACGTGTTCGGGCGTCGGCGCGACCATGCCGGGCGTTTCCTCGACGACGTCGTGGAAGCGGAGCTCGAGCTTCTCGTGCTCGCCGTAGGTGCCGAAGGCCTCGGGCACGGGCCGGTCGGGATCGAGGATGGAGAGCACGTGGGTCGCGCCGAGCGCGACGTGCCCGGCGAGTTCCTCGATGCCGCAGACGGTCATGTCGAACGGTGCCTTGGGCAAGGGCGGGGTGGTGGCCCCGTCCTGGTCGGTCGGGCTCATGTCAGGGCGCTCCGAAGCCGGGCTGGCCGATCTGGTCCATGCCCTCCTGGTGGACGTAGGCGCTTTGCGGCGGCGCGACGCCGGTGACGTCGCAGGCGGCGAGACCGAACGACGCGGCGAGCGCCAAGGTCGCGAAGAGCATCCTGATCATGCCGAACCTCCCGTGCGGCCACGGTCCGGGCCGTCCTGCGACTGCGTGAGGCAAGCCGCCCGCCCCGTCAACGATCCAAGCGTGACGTCTCCGATCACGCGTTGGTCGGTCGGGGCCTCGCCTGTTCGGCCTGGCGGCGCCGCGTTACTCTCGGGCTCGCACGGAGGGGAGGGACGCGATGGACGGCAAGCGACGGTTGTTCGGGACCGACGGGATACGCGGCACCGCGAACGCCGATCCGATGACGCCCGATATCGCGCTCCGGCTCGGCCAGGCGGCCGGGCTGATCTTCCGGCGTGGCGTGCACCGTCATCGCGTGGTGGTGGGCAAGGACACGCGGCTGTCCGGCTACATGATCGAGAGCGCGCTGGTGTCGGGGTTCCTGTCGGCCGGCATGGACGTGACGCTGGTCGGGCCGATGCCGACGCCGGCGATCGCCATGCTGACGCGGAGCCTGCGCGCCGATCTCGGCGTGATGATCTCGGCCTCGCACAACCTGTTCGAGGACAACGGCATCAAGCTGTTCGGTCCGGGCGGCTTCAAGCTGTCCGACGAGCAGGAGGCGGAGATCGAGGCGCTGATGCGGTCCGACCTCGCGTCGCGTCTCGCCTCGCCGACCGATCTCGGCCGCGCCTCGCGGCTGACCGACGCGGCCGGCCGCTACATCGAGAGCGCCAAAGCGTCGTTTCCGCGGCCGCTGCGGCTCGACGGGTTGCGGATCGTGATCGATTGCGCGCACGGCGCCGCCTACAAGGTCGCGCCGACCGCGTTGTGGGAGCTCGGCGCCGACGTGATCAAGATCGGCTGCGATCCCGACGGCACCAACATCAACCGGGGCTGCGGCTCGACCAAGCCGCAGCATCTCTGCGCCTCGGTGCTCACGCACGGCGCCGATCTCGGGATCGCGCTCGACGGCGACGCCGACCGGCTGATCCTGTCGGACGAGCGTGGCCAGATCATCGACGGCGACCAGGTGCTGGCGCTGATCGCGCGCGCCTGGAAGACGGACGGGCGCCTCGCCGGCGGCGGCGTGGTGGCGACCGTGATGTCCAATCTCGGCCTCGAGCGGTTCCTCGCGGCCGAGGGATTGACGCTGTCGCGGAGTTCGGTCGGCGATCGCTACGTCGCCGAGCGGATGCGCGAAACCGGCTGCAACGTGGGCGGCGAGCAGTCCGGCCACATGATCCTGTCGGATTACGCGACCACCGGCGACGGGCTGGTGGCGGCGCTGCAGGTGCTCGCCGTGATCGTGGAGCGGAAGCGTCGGGCGAGCGAGGTGACGCGGTTGTTCGAGCCGGTGCCGCAGCGTCTCCGTTCGGTGCGCTATGTCGGGGCGTCGCCGCTCGGCTTGCCGGAGCTCGAGCGCGCGGTCCGCGACGCCGAGGCGCGGCTCGAGGGGCGCGGCCGTCTGCTGCTGCGGGCGAGCGGCACCGAGCCGGTGATCCGGGTGATGGCCGAAGGCGACGACGAGGCGTTGGTCGACGCGATCGTCGGCGAACTCTGCGACGCGGTGGCGTCGCTCACGACGCGCGTCGTCGCCGCGTGAGCGCCGCCGCGCCGCGATCGTCCGCGGCGCAGCGCGTGCTGGTGCCCGCGGCGCTCGCGCGCGTGCTGGTCATCGCCGGCAGCGATTCCGGCGGCGGCGCCGGCATCCAGGCCGACATCAAGGCGATCACCGCGTGCGGCGCGTATGCGGCGACCGCGCTGACCGCGATCACCGCGCAGGACACGCGCGGCGTGCATGCCGTGCACGCGGTGCCGCCGGGCGTCGTGCGCGCGCAGATCGAGTGCGTGCTCGCGGACATCGGCGCGGACGCGATCAAGACCGGCATGCTGGGCGACGTCGCGACGATCGCGGCGGTGGTGGCGTCGCTCGACGCGTTCGCCGCCGGCGTGAACCTGGTGGTCGATCCGGTGATGGTCGCGAAGGGTGGCGCGTCGCTGCTCGCTCCCGACGCGGTGGCGGCGTTGCGCGAGACGCTCTGCCGGCGGGCGACGGTGCTGACGCCGAACCTGCCGGAGGCGGCGGCGCTGACCGGGCGGACGATCGACGGCGTCGCGTCGATGCGCGCGGCGGCCGACGCGCTGCTGGCGCTCGGGCCGCGCGCGGTGCTGCTGAAGGGCGGGCATCTCGACGGGCCCGAGACGGTCGACCTGCTGGTCGCCGACGACGGCACCGCGGTCGAGTGGCGGGGCGCGCGGCTCGAGACGCGACACACGCACGGCACCGGCTGCACGCTCGCGAGCGCGGTCGCGGCCGGCCTCGCGCAGGGCCTGACGCTGCGGCGGGCGGTCGGGCGCGCCCGCGACTACGTGCGCGCGGCAATCGTGTCGGCGCCGGGTTTCGGCGAGGGGCATGGGCCGCTGAACCATCTGGTGCCCGTCGGCGATGGCGCGGACGAGGGGATGCCGGTCGGAGCGGTCGCGCCCGGCGCGGACAGGCATCGCGAGGACAGGCATCGCGAGGACGGGCGGGGCGAGGACGGGCGGGGCGTTCTGGTTGACATCCCACCCCCCTCCCATTAACTCGCCCCCTCTTCCTGGCGCCTCCGCGCCCGTCTGCTTGCAAGGTCGTGTGATGAAGGTCCGCAACAGCCTGAAAACGGCGAAGCTCCGCGACAAGAACTGCCGCGTGGTTCGTCGGCACGGCCGTGTCTACGTGATCAACAAGAAGAACCCGCGCATGAAGGCGCGCCAGGGCTGACGCGGTCGCGGACCGTCCGTTCCGGTCGGTTCGTCGCGGTGTTGGCCGCGCTTCCTCTCGTCGAGCCGCGAGCCGCACTTCCTCCCGTCGTGGCGTCGGACGCACGATCGTTGTTGGTGGCGCGAGTCGCGCTCTTCTCCGTCGTGGCGCGAGCCGCGCTCCTCTCCGTCGTGGCGCGTGTGCTGTCGGTCGTCGCGTCGGGCTTCCGGCGTTGCGGACCTCCCGTCCTTGCCGGTCTTTTCTGCCTGTCCGGACCGGTCCGGGCGGCGCCGGCGCCGCCCAGCGCGATCGACGCGGCCGAGCATCGGCTCGCGCTCGCCCGCGATCCCGCCGAGGCGTCGGCGATCGAGGCCGAGACCGAGACCCTCCGCGCGCGCGCCGTCGCGCCCACCACCGCCGTGCTGCTCGAGGGCTCCCACCAGGCGCTGGCGGCGGGCAAGGCGCGCGACGCCGTCGCCGACGACGACAGCGCGCTCGCGCTGCAGCCCGAGCTCGGCCTGCTCTGGCGCGACCGCGCCATCGCGCGCGTGCACTCCGGCGATCTCGCCGGCGCGGTGTCCGACCTCGGCGCCGCGATCGATCGCGACCACGGCGATGTCGCGGCCTGGCGGACGCTGTCCGAGATCGAGGAGATCCGCGGCAACGCCGCCGCGGCCTACGCCGCCTGGCAGCACGTGATGACGCTCGACCCGGAAACCGCCGGCGGCGCCGCGCGCGACGACGTGCTCAAGCGAAAGGCGCTCGGCACGCCGGCCTGACGCGGCCGGCAGAGCGCCTGCCGAACCGCAGGCGATGCTCGCTGAACGATGAGGTGGAGCACGTCCGATCCGACTGGATCGGAGAGTGCTCTACGCCGGTTCGGTCGCGCCGGCGTCGCGCAGGTAGGGTTCGACCACGCCCTGCAGCTTCAGGGTCATCGGGCTGCCGTTCCGGGCCGTGGTCTTGCCGACGGCGACGCGGATCCAGCCCTCGCTGACGCAGTATTCCTCGACATTCGTCCGCTCGCTGCCGTTGAAGCGGATGCCGACGCCGCGGGCGAGGAGCGCCTGGTCGTGATGCGGGCTCTTCGGATCGAGGGCGAGGCGGTCGGGCAATTGGTCGGTCATGCCGTTCCCTAGAGCATTATCCGATCGAATAGAATCGTTCGTTCAGATGAAAATGCTCTCTTTCCATGAGGATAGAGCACGCTCGTCGGCTCGTTCCGAGCCGATCGTGCTCCAGGACGGATGGGGCGCGGGAAGGGCTGCCTCAGTCGCCCATCTCGCGGAAGCGGCGATGGAGGTCGAACTCGCGCGAGGTGACCAGCGCCTCGACGCGCCCGACGCGACGGGCGATCGCGTCGAGGCGATCGGCGGCGGCACGGATGCGGGGATCGGCCGTGGCCGAGACCGTCGTGACGCGCCGCCGCCGGGCGCGGAGGACCAGCAGGGTCGCCCCCGCCGCGACCGAAAGCGCCGCGACCAGCTCCGCCGTACTGTCGGAGTACGCTCCGTCGACGGAGGAGTTCACGCCGGATCCGCCCGACCGGGCGGACGTCGTGCCAACCCCGGACATCGCCGGCATAGGCGGGATAGGCGGCATCGCCGGCATCGGGGGTATCGGCGCGATCGCCACGGGCGGGACCGAGATCGGCGTGTTGCCGACGCCGACGATCGTGCGTCCTGCACCGGGTGCGTCGTCGCGAACGCTGATGTCGCCCGAGCCGCCGCGGTTCTCGACCAGCGTCCCGGTGACCCGCCCGATCGAGACGTCGCCGGAACCCGACGTCGAGGCGCTGCCGCCGCCGACCGTCGCCTCGATGTCGAGATCGCCGGAGCCCGACACCGCGGCCTGCAGCGTGCCGATCCGTCCGCCGCCGATGTTGCCGTCACCGGATCCCGAGAGCGCGATCGCGAGCGAGGCGGCATCGACGTGGCCGATCGACAGGTCTCCCGAGCCCGAAACGCTGAGCGACGAGGGACCCGCGAGCGAGCCCAGCTGCACGTCGCCGCCGCCATCGTTCTCGAGCACGAGGCCGCCGGCCAGGCTGCCTGCCGTCAGTTCCGCGCCGCCGTCGAGATGCGCGACGACGGGACCGTCCAGATTGCCGAGACGGAACGACGAGCCCTTCGCCGCCTCGATCTGGACCGGGAAGGACGGCGGCACCCGGATCGTCAGCGCGTCGCCGCCGCAGGCCGTGGTCACGCGCGCGGTGCCGCCGTCGTCGGTGAGACCACCCACGGCACCGATCGTCCGGATTTCGCGCGAAAGGGACGGGTCCGGCACGATCGCGACCATCGCGCCGTCCGATCCGCAGCCGCCGTATACCAGCAGGTGGTCGACCGGCGGCGCGGCCTCGGCCGGCGCGCAGGCGAGGGATGCGAGCGCGATCCCCAGCCCGACGGCGAGCGCGCGTCTCATGCGGACACCTTGCGGCGCCAGCCCGGCATGTCCTCGTCGAGCAGGCGCTCGAGGCTCTCGATCCGCTCTTCGAGGCGGCGCGCCTGCTCGAGCGCGCGGTCGAGCGCCTGCTGGTCGGCCGCGCCCAGGCCCTGGCCGCGGGCGTGCTGCAACCGGAACCAGCGGATCATGCCGACCAGCGCCAGCACGAACGCGAAGATAACGATCAGATTGACATCCACCGCGCGTGCTCCCGCCCCGGGCCGGACCGTCCGTCACGACGACGATGTGTCGGGCAGCCCGCCGCGATTGCCAAGTCGTTGCTTCAACGCCGCGAGCTCGTCCTCCACGGCGGCCTCGGTTTCTAGACCCGCCAGCTCCTGCTCGAGCGTCGGCCGGCCGACCGCGCGGCCGAGATCGTAGGCCTCGACGCGGCCTTCCGCCTCGTCGAGCGCGCGCTCGACCTGTTCGAAGCGCGAGAAGGCGTCGTTGATGCGCTCGTCGTAGAGGCGCTTCTTGAGCTTGAGGCGGCCGTCGGCGACCTTGTGCCGCGTCGCCAGCGCCCGCTGGCGCGACCGCGCGTCGGCGAGCTTGGCCTGCAGCTTGCCGATGTCGTCGTTCTGCCGCTCCAGGCTCTCGACCAGGCTCGCGGTGTGCCGCTCGAGCTCGCGGCGTTCGCGCTCGACGTTCACCCGCGCCTGCAGCGCCGCCTTTGCCAGATCCTCGCGATCGCGGCTCAGCGCGAGCTCGGCCCGTCGCCGCCACTCGGCCTCCTCCCGCACCATGCCGTCGGCGCGGCGCTCGAGCTCGCGCCGGTCGGCGATCGCGCGCACGGCCTGGCTCCTGACCTCGACCAGCGTGTCCTCCATCTCCTGGATGACCAGCCGGATGATCTTCTCGGGATCCTCGGCATTCGCGAGGATCGCGTTGAGGTTCGAGTTCACGATGTCGGACACTCGGGAAAAGATGCTCATGCGACCTCCTCGCCCGTTACCGGGTCGGTTCTGGGGCTCGTCCGGAGGACGAGCGCGGTGACGTGATGATGCGCCGTCGCGACGCCGGCGACGCGATCGGCTTGCCTGCGAGGTCCATCGGCGGCAGGTTCTGGTCGGACAAGACTGGCGAGGCCCGCACCGCAATGGCGAGAACCGCCACGCCGCCCACGGCGCCAGCGTTTCGAGGAAGCGGGGCGACCCCACTCGGCGAATCGCCTCGCTTTCTCGAGATGCTGGCGCATGTCAGCCAGGCCGCGACGATCGATCGCCCGGTGCTGGTGGTCGGCGAGCGCGGCACCGGCAAGGAGCTGGTCGCGCACCGGCTGACCTATCTTTCGGCGCGCTGGGAGCGCCCGTTCATCAAGCTGAACTGCGCGGCGCTGTCCGAGCAACTGCTCGACAGCGAGTTGTTCGGTCACGAGGCCGGCGCCTACACGGGCGCGCAGCGGCGGCGCATGTCGCGCTTCGAGCTCGCCGATAGCGGCACGCTGTTCCTCGACGAGATCGCGACCGCCTCGCTGTCCGTGCAGGAGAAGCTCCTGCGGGTCGTCGAATACGGCGCCTTCGAGCGGGTCGGCGGCAACGATACGGTGCAGGTGGACGTGCGGCTGATCGGCGCGACGAACGCCGACCTGCCGGCGCTGGCGCGGAGCGGGCGCTTCCGCGCCGACCTGCTCGACCGTCTCGCCTTCGACGTGGTGCAGGTGCCGCCGCTCCGCGTGCGGCGCGAGGACATCGTGCTGCTCGCGCTGCATTTCGCGCGGCGCATGGCGAGCGAGCTCGGCCGGCCGGCGTTCCCGGGCTTCACCCGGCGCGCCGAGGCGGTGCTGCTCGCGCATGACTGGCCGGGCAACGTGCGGGAGCTCCGCAACGTCGTCGAGCGCAGCGTCGCCCGGGACGACCGCGCGTCGCGTCCGCTCGAGACGATCGTGCTCGACCCCTTCCGAATACCGGGCGAGGCGGCGGCTACACCGATCGAACCGACCGTCGCGGCACCCTCGCTGCCCGGCGCGGGGGGCGACTTCCTCGCCGCGACCCGGGCCTACGAGGCGAGGCTGCTGCGCGACGCGCTCGCCGCTTCGCGCTTCAACCAGAAGCGGGCGGCGGCCAGCCTCGGCCTCACCTACTACCAGTTCCGGCATCATCTGCGCGTGCACGGTCTGCTCGCCGGACAGGATCAGGCCGCGGCCGAAGTGACGTAGGCCACCGGCGCGGCACCGGCGACGAAGGCGTCGGCGACGCCGGCCGAGGTGCCGAGCGAGATCAGCGCGGCGACGACGACCGCGAGCAGCGTGAGTACGCGCGGCGCGGCCGGCCAGGTGGAAGCGGACGGGGTGCGGTGGATGGCGGGGTGGGTGACGATGTCGGCCATGGTCGTCTCCTTGCGGGCCGGGATGTCCGGCGGAAAGGATACAGCAGGACCCGTGCCAAGACGCTAACACGCTGTCCCGCCTGCATATTTCGACCGGCAGAGACAGGAGCGTGGGGGTGTCTTGGCTGAACTCGCCAGCGGATGGCCGTTTTCGCCATCCCCGCCCTGTTTTGATCGGTGCGCAGCCTCTCGCGTCGAAACGGCAGGCGCCGGCCGTGGGTATGGGTTCGGCGGGTCATCGTGGACCGCATCCCTGATCCAGCCCGCCCTCCGAGGTGCAGGTTTTCCGTATCGGGTCGAAGAACCCGTTGACCGGGGCGGCGCAGCGTGGCCCGGCTCCAGCGTCATCCATTCACGAGACCTCTGATCCGACGACGAGGCCTCCGAGTCCGACCAGCGGTCATATGTAGTGACCCCTGGTCGTCGAGGAGTTGGCATAAGAACATTCGACGACTGCGGGCGATGCTGCAGCTCACCGTGATCAGCCTGACCGAACTCAGCCACGGCCTTGGGCGCGGCATGGCGGCGCGCAGACGCGGCCACATTATGCTCGTCGCAAGCCTCGCCGCCGACGAGCCTACTCCGTTGCTGGCGGCCTATGGGGGCTCGAAGGCGTATATCCTGTCGCTGGGCGAGGCGCTGCACGTCGAGTTGGCGCCCAAGGTCGGCGTGACGGTGCTGTCGCCCGGGCTGATGGACACGGGTTTCGGCCCCACGTCCGGTTTTCAGCCCATGGCCTCGCTGAGGCGCTTGGAACTGGCGCCCGCGACGGTCGCCGGGATCGGGCTGGAAGCGATGTTCGCCGGCCGATCAAGCGTCGTTGCCGGTCGCGTGAACAAGATGATGGCCTTCAGCAGCCGCATGATGTCGCGGCATCTGGCCGCGCGGGCATCCTACGGCATGGCCAAATCCTCCTCGGCCGTGCATGGCTAGACGCGCTTACGACCGTGAAGCCAAAGATGCACGGCGACAGGCGATCCTGCAGGTGGCTGGTGAGTTGTTCGTCGCCGGGCGGCGAGCTTCCCTCGGTCGCGGCCATCGCCGTCGCCGCCGGCCTGGCCAAGGGCACCGTCTACCTCTACTTCCGGACCAAGGGCGAGATCTTCGCCTGCATCCTGCAGGATGGCTGGGGTGAGGTGATCGGCGAGCTCGATCGAACATTCCGGCCCGAACATGGCGCACGGGCCGCGAAGATCGCGGTGTTCCTGTCCAACTATGTCGAATACGTCCAGAGCCATCCCGAACTGCTGCAACTCGACTCGCTGGGACACGGCGTGTTGGAGCGCAATCTCGAAGCGGAAACGCTTGTCGCCTTCAAGCAGGCCTTGCAGGAACGTCTTACATCTGGTGCTTCGATCCTCGAAGTTGCGTTCGGCTTGCAACCAGGCCGGGGATTGCAGTTGCTGACGCGGACTTACGCGATGACCCGGGGATCGTGGCAGTCCTTCGACCATTCGCAGCATCCTCCCGGACAGCCGCTCAATCCGTTCGGTCGCAGCTTCGCCACGGAACGACTGGATGCCTTGTCGGAGTGCAGGCGAGACGCGCTGGCTTGACGTCCAAGGCTGTCCTCCGGCCGCGTTCGCCGATGGTCGTAGACGCATGTCGTCGCGACAGTGCGCGCCCGAGCCAAGCCTGGATTTCTGCTGGTTGCGCCGGTCGCGCGCAGCGCGTTCGCGCCGATCTCGAAGCCGAGCTGTTTTTCGCGCACGAACGCACCGAGCGTACGAGACGCCTGCCCGAGGCCTCGGCGACCGGGTGATCGCCGTCACGACTCCGGCAGATCATCCGAGAGTTTGTCCCCCGTGTTTCTCCGTGCGACGGACGCGGCGCGATGCCCGCCTCGAGGCGGCCTGCATCGATGGCCGGCATCTTCACGGGAGGGAGATCCATGCCGTCGCTCTCCCAGACCCCGTCAACCGAATTCCAGCAACAGGATGCGCGGCGTGTCGTTCGCCGGCACCGTCACCACGATGTCCGAGCCGACGATCTCGCCGGTCCAGGCGAGCTGCACGTCGTTGACCGGGTCGTAGCACGCGACCGAGGAGATCCCGGCGCCGAACTCCGCGAGCACCGGCTGGGTGATCGACACCGACAGGTCGCTCATGCCGTTCCGGATATCGAGCGCATGGAACCAGTAGACGAACGCGGTCCGCGTCGCCGAGACCTGGATCGGCACGACGATGAAGTCGTCCGGCTGCACGAAATCGGGACAGGATGCGGTGCCGTTGCCCTGGAACAGCGTCGCGGCGCCGCCATTCACGCTCGCGGTCATGTTCCACGACAGCAACGTGCCGGCGTCGGCCGGCGCGGCGCTACCGGAGATGAAATTCATCGCCCGCTGCAGCGCCAGGATCGGCAGCGTCTCGACCGTCGGGTTGTTCTGATCGACCAGCGCGAAATAGGTGATGTCGCCGACGCCGCAGAAGATGTAGGTGCGCTCGATGCCGAGTGCGGCGTTGAAGAACAGCGTCCGCAGCGTGCCCTTGGTCGCGAGCGTATAGATCGCGTCGGTGTCGGTGACACCGTATTCCGACGAGGCGATGCCGGTCTCGGTGACCCACACCGAGACCGGCAGCACGGTGCCATTGACCGTGCGCGCGTCCTGGCCATGGTTCACGCCGCCCCAGGCCACCGTCTCGGTCGTGACGTCGCGGGTGATCGAGGAGGTCAGCGCCGTGCCGACCGCCTCGGGCGCGTAGAGCGTGTAGTTCGGGACGAAGGACGTGAAGTTGTAGGTGCTGTCGAGATCGTCGCCGTTCGCGGCGTCGTCGGCGGGGAACGTCAGCACTGTCGGATAGGTGTGCTTTGACAGCGCGGTGATGCCGACCGGCTCGGTCGAGGAGGCCTGCCACGGCTCGACGTTGGCCATGCCGTCGCTCGCGCGCACGCCGGCGAACAATGCCGGGTTCGCCTGCATCGTCGCGGCCGTCTGCGTCACGAGATCGAGCACGATCTCCGGGAAGCCGAACTCGCCAGAGGTCTCCGGCACGATCGCCGGCGTGTAGTAGTTGTTGATGTCGAGGAAATCCGACCCGAACGTCAGCTCGTTCCAGATCTCGACGTCGAAGCCGAGGTCCGACGCGCCGGTGGTGCCGAGCACGCCGCTGACGTAGCGCGACATCGCGCAGACATACTGGCACCAGCCCGCCATGGTGGCGTTGTAGTCTTCGGAGCCGTAATTGGCCCATGGCTTGTAGCGGAGCGTGTAAATCAACAAGGTGTAACCGGCCGGGATCGACACGCCGAGCGGCTGCGACAGGGTGGCGACGTTGCCGTCGAACCCCGTGAAGAACACCGGGCACATCTTCTCCGCCGCGGGATCGACGTAGCCGCCCGTGAGCGTGGGTGCCCCGTTCTCGACGTAGCCGGTCGGGCCCGAGTAGTCGGGCGTGAGCCCCTCGGTGCTCGCCAGCGTGAGCGTCATGTCGCCGGGCGACGCCGCTTCGGTCAGCACGATCGAGGTCGAAATGTTCGGGCAGGGGTTCTGGTCGAAGGCCTGCAACAGGATCAGCGGCCGCAAGCCCGCGGCCTGAGCCGCCTGCAGGAACTCCGTCGTCGCCCCGAGATCGGACGCGTCCATCGTGGTCGGGTCATCGTAGAGCACCGACGCGAACGGCACGCCGACCCGGACATGGCGGAAGCCGGCGTTCGCGAACATCTGCAACGACGGCAGATTGCCTGCGGCGCTGTTCTGGATCCCCAGACTGTTCTGCAGTGTCTGGAACGGGAGCGTTCCGATCATCGTCCGCCACGGCTGCAGCCAATGGCTGGTGCAACCCGTCGGCAGCAGCGACGGATAAAGCGGCCAGCCATTGTTGCCGTTCGGCCCGGACACGGTCGCCGCGGCCGCCGCCCGGCGCAACGGCATGCTCGTGAGCGCCAGGGCGGCGCCGGCGCTGGTGGCCAGTGAGCGTCTCGAAATCAGCTGTGTCATCGCTCGCGTATCCCAAATCCCGCGAGTCACTAACTAGACACTAACAGCACAATTACAGAATAGGTTGAGCAGCAGATCGGATGTTATTAGTTCGTTACAGCAATCACGAAAACGCGACCAACGGTTCGTTACTGCCGCCTACGTTTGCGGAACAGAAACGGATGCGTGTCGTTAGTAACTTTGTCATCGTCGTCTGGCGCGCTGCGGCGAGCGTGAGTGGGTCATCGTGCGGGAGCGCGATCGAGAGACGGGCGATCGCAGGACGTTCCAGCATGTCCCGCGCCGCGACCCGCGCCTGCTCCTGCGCGCTGCGCCAGTGCTCGATGCGGCTCGGACGGCCGCCGGACGGAGGGCTGCGCGCGAGGTCGCGGACGGCCTAGGCCCTTCGGCCGTGTGCATCGTCGCGTCGACCGCGATCGCGCCCATGCCTCGCTGGGGCCCGAGGCCCTTGGATCCCATCAGTTAAGGAAAACACCGGGCCCCGGTGCGTCGGGCATCCGAGTCAGGGCCAGAGCCCCTGGCCTCCCTTCCTCAGCGATCCGTCAACCGCAACTCGATGCGACGGTTCTTCGCGTAGGCGGCTTCGGTGTCCGCGGGGTCGAGCGGCTGGTATTCGCCGAAGCCGGCGGCGGCCAGGTGCTGCGGCGGCACGCCCTGTTCGATCAGCAGGCGCACGACGCTGATGGCGCGGTCGGCCGAGAGCGTCCAGTTGAGCGCGTCGGTGGCGCCTTTGGCGCGCTGCCGGTCGGCGTGGCCGTCGACGCGGAGGATCCAGGCGATGCCCGGCGGAATGCGGGCGGCGACCTGTTTCAGAGTGGTGGCGAGCGCGCGGATCTGCTTGGCGCCGCCCGGCGACAGGGTGGCGCTGCCGACCGGGAACAGCACCTCGCTCTGGAACACGAAGCGGTCGCCGACCACGGACACGCCTTTCTCGCCCGCCAGGACCTGGCTGAGGCGCGCGAAGAACTCGCTCTGGTATTTCTTCAGCTGCTCGACGCGATCGGCGAGCGCGAGGTTCAGCTTGCGGTCGAGGTCGGCGATGTGGACGTCGCGGTCCTTGAGCGCGGTTTGCGAGACGTCGAGCGCCTGCGCGATCGCCGCGAGCTGCTGGCGGAGGGCGGCGATCTGCGCGTTGAGCAGCGAGACGCTCGACGCCTCCGCGGCGCTCAGGGTCCGGGCGCGGGCGAGGTCCTCGTTCTTCGCGGCGAGCGTTGCGTCAACCTGGCCGAGCTCGACCTGCAGCGCGGCATCGCGTCGCTTCTCGAGCGACAGCATGTTCGACAGTTGCGCGAGCTCGGTGGTGAGGCGCTCGAGCGCGTGCTGCCGGCCGCTCAGCGCGACCGACAGGAAGGCCTGGCCGAGCACGAACACCAGCAGCACGAAGATGACGACCAGCAGCAGCGTCGAAAGCGCGTCGACGTAGCCCGGCCACGCGTCGAGCCCGTTGCCGTGTCCGCCTCGCCGCCGCGGCACGGCCTCGCTAGCCCCGTTCCGCCCGCGCGGGCCCGCCGCCGGCGACGGCGCCCAGGGTGCGGGCGATCACCCGGAGCTCCTGGCGGAGCTCGGCGGTGCTCTGCTCGCGGCCGCGTTCGGTTTCGGCCAGCAATCGCGCGAGCACGGCCTCGATGCTGCGGAGGTGCTGGCTCATGCGGTCGTCGCCGCCGCGGTCGGCGAGCCGGTTCAGCGCGGCCTGGTTCGCCCGGATCATGTCGGCGAGACCGCCCATATGGCCGGCGAGCTGCACCAGCGCGGTCGCGACCTGGGCGCGGTTCTCTTCCGAGCGGGTGAACAGCGCGTGGATCTGGTCGAGGTTCTCGGCGGTCTGCTCCAGCAGGCCCTGCAGGTAGGCGGGGGCGGCGCCCTCGCCGTCGCCGAGCCCGGTGCCGCCGAGCCGGGTGATGCCGGCGAGCCATTCCTCGAGCTCGTTGAAGAAGCGGTTCTGCGCCTGGCCCGCGGTAAGGTCGAGGAAACCGAGCACGAGCGCGCCGGCGAGGCCGAACATCGAGCCGGAGAACGCGGTGCCCATCCCGTGCAGCGGCCGGGCGAGGCCGCGCTTGAGCTGGTCGAACATGAGGTTGGCGTCGCCGTTGCCGATCGTCATCGACTGGATGACGTCGCCGACCGAGCCCACGGTCAGGATGAGGCCGTAGAAGGTGCCCAGCAGGCCGAGGAAGATCAGCAGCCCGGTCATGTAGCGCGACAGCTCGCGCCCCTCGTCGAGGCGTGATTCGAGGCTGTCGAGCAGCGAGCGCGCGGCCGGTGTCGAGAGCACCAGGCGCTGTTCGCGGTTGCGGGCGGCGAACATCGACGCCATCGGCGCGAGCAGACGGGGCGGGCGGGGCGGCGACAGCCCGGCGCGCGGCTGGCGGAAGGTCTCGAGCCACCGGACCTCGGGCGCGAGGCGCACGACCTGCGCCACGTTCCACAGGATGCCGAGCGCGAGCACGAAGAGGATGAGCGCGTTGAGCGCCGGGTTGTTGGCGAAGGCCTGCAGCAGCACCGGCCGCAGCAGGAACGCGACGGCGCCGACGATCGCGAGGAACGCGATCATCCGGACGACGTAGAGCGTCGGTTTGGTCAAGGCGCGCCGGCGGTGCCGGAGCGGGCGGTGCCGGACGCGTCCGTCGTCGGGCCGCTTGGTCGTGCCGGTCGCGGACGGGCCGGTCCCGGTCGTGCCGATCCCGGTCGCGCCGGTGGCGGACGTGCCGGTGGCGGTCGCGGGCGGGACGCCGCGTCGGCGGGCGTGGCGCCCGCGCCGGTCGCGGCGGCGATCGCGGCCGCGCTCGCCGAGACGGGACCGAAGGCGCCGGCGGCGTCCTGGTCGCGCACCGCGACCAGCGTGCGCTCGGCATGCGCGTCGTCGCCCGGCACGGCGCCGAGCGCACGGGCGAAGATCCTGGTCGACGGGATGCCGCCGTTGATCAGCACCGCGCGGATCGCGAGCGCGCGTTCGAGCGAGAGCCGGCGCGGCGTCGAGGGGTCGTCCGGCGTGCCGGGCGCGGTGCTGTCGATCAGCGCGACGTTCGCCGGCGAGGCCGCGAGGGTCGCGAGGATGGCGTGCACCGCCGCCA
Source organism: Acetobacteraceae bacterium (assembly GCA_965199345.1). GTDB lineage: Bacteria > Pseudomonadota > Alphaproteobacteria > Acetobacterales > Acetobacteraceae > CAXTPV01. Next base: position 2,260,757 of record CBDARA010000002.1, on the reverse strand, counting down.
TCATCGACGCGTTCATGGCGGCACTGCCGGCACCGAAATCGATCGCCGTCACCCCGTTCGGCAGGACGGTCGCGGTGCCGGCCGCGTGCGGGTCGACCGGCACCGCGGGCGGCGGCGGCGGCGGGTGCAGCGGCACGTGGATCGCGGCCGGCGCGATCACCGGTGGCGGCGGCGGGTGCAGCGGCAGGGTCGGCGGCCGGGCCGGGCGGGTCGCGGCGGCCGGTCGGGCCTGGGCCGGATGCGTGCGGGTCTGGGCGGCGTGGTGGACGGCGTGCGCCGGGTGGGACGCGGCGTGGTGGGCCGGGCCGGGCGGGGCCGCGCGGTGGGCAGGCGCGAGGCCGTTCAGGGCATCGGTGTTGGTGCTGATCTGCGCCAGCGCGGGCGACGTGGAGAATGCGAGCAGCGCCGCCGCTCCGGCGATGCCGAGGAGCGCCGCGGGCGCGGGGGTGGCACGCCGCGCCGCGGAACCGGCGGCGCTGGCGCGCGCCGAGGTTCCGGAGGTGGTGACGCGCGCCGCGGGGGCGATGGTGGCGATCGGTGCCGCGGACGCTTGGATGCTGACGAGCGCGGTGGAAGAGGCGGGGCCGGCGAGCGCCGGCGGCGCGGCGAGGCCGGCGAGCGCCGGCGGAGCGGCGAGGCCGCGTCGCACCGCCTCGGCGTCGCATGCGCGCGCGCTTCGCCCGCGCGTGACGCGCCCATCCATCACGCCCGCGCCCATCACGCCCGCGCCCGCTTCGCCCGAGCCCATGTCGCCCGCGTCCGTCACGCGCCCGCCCGCCGCTTGCGCGCCCCTCACCCGGAAAGCCCGGCGGCGACGATCTCCCGCAGCTTCGGCTGCAGATGCACGTTTCCAGCCACCACGTCGCAGGAGACCGTCGCCGCCTGCTCGTCGGCGCCGTCCGGCGTCGTCGCGAAGCCGCCCGCCTCGCGCACGATCACCACGCCGGCGCAGATGTCCCACGCCTTGACGCCGATCTCCCAGTAACCGTCGTAGCGGCCGGCCGCCGTCCAGGTGAGGTCGAGCGCCGCCGCCCCGAACCGCCTGATCCCCGCCACCTGGGGCATCAGCGCCGACAGCGTGCGCGCGAACGCCATCCGGCCGCGCGGCGCCGTCGCTCCGAACGGGATGCCGGTCGCGAACACCGCGTGCTCGATCTCGCGCCGGCCCGACACGCGGAGGCGACGGTCGTTCAGCCACGCTCCCCCGCCTTCTCCGCCCAGAACATCTCGTTGGCGGCGGGATTGTACACCATCCCCGCCGCGACCTCGATCGTTCCGTCCGGCAGCCGGCGCTGCAGGCCGATCGAGATCGCCCAGTGCGGCATGCCGTGCAGGAAGTTCGTCGTGCCGTCGAGCGGGTCGACCACCCAGCGCCAGCTCCAGTTTTCCGACCCCGAGGCGCCGCTTTCCTCCATCAGGAACGCGTAGCCCGGACGGGCCCGCTCGAGCTCGGTCCGCAGCGTCTGCTCGCAGCGGAGATCCGCCTCGCTGACGAAGTCGGACGGCCCCTTCTGGCTCACCTGCAGGGTCTCGACCTCGCTGAAATCGCGCAGCAGCCGCTTGGCCGCCTTCTGGGCGGCACCCTGCATGACCGACATGTGCGGCGACAAACGCGGCATCGTGCGGGTCCGTGCGGCCTCAGGCCTTGGCGCGTTCGACGTAGGACGCGTCCTCGGTCCGGACCACGATCCGCTCCCCGGTCTCGATGAAGGGCGGCACCTGCGTCTTGACGCCGTTCTCGAGCACCGCCGGCTTGTAGGAGGACGTCGCGGTCTGGCCCTTGACCACCGGATCGGCTTCCACGATCGCGAGCGTCACGGTGGCCGGCAGCTCCATGCCGACCGGGTCGCCTTCGACCAGCTTGACGTTGACCTTCATGTTGTCCTGCAGGAACGGCAACTGCTCGCCGAGGATCGCGGTCGGGATCATCGTCTGCTCGAAGGTCTCGGGATCCATCAGCACGAGATTGTCGCCGTCGGTGTAGGAATACGTGAACTCGCGATCCTCGGTCATCAGCCGCTCGACCGTGTCGGCGGTGCGCCAGCGCTCGTTCGTCTTGTTGCCGGTCCTGAGGTCGCGCATCTCGACCTGGATGAAGGCGCCGCCCTTGCCCGGGGTGATGATCTGCTGCTTGAGCACCGTCCAGCGGCGGCCATCGTGCTCGATCACCTGGCCGGCACGGATGAGGTTGGCCTGCTGCTTCATCGCCTGCTCTCGCGGAATGTCGGTTCGGGACGGAAGGGCGGGTTCCTAGCCCACGCCCCCCGGACCAGCAAGCGAGCGCGCCGCAGGCCCGGGGGCGGCCAGCGCGTGCACCTCGCCCCAGGGATCGCGCACCGACCCCGCCGCACCGTCGAGATAGTCGGGCCCGATCGGCACCTTGCCGTGCCCGCCCGCGATGTCGAGCACGTAGGTCGGCCAGGCATCGCCCGGCACCCGGCCGCGCAGGGCGGCGAGCAGCGCGCGGCCTTCCTCGATCGGCACGCGGAACCGCGCGGTGCCGGGCGCCGCGTCGAGCTGATGGAGGTAGGTCGGCGTCACCCGCGCCCGCAGCAGCGCGCGGAGCAGCGCCTCGAGCGCCGCCGGCGTGTCGTTCACGCCGCGCAGCAGCACGGTCTGCGCCAGCACCGGGATGCCCGCGCCGAGCAGGCGACGCACCGCGTCGCGGAACGCGCCGGTGACCTCGTCGGCGCAGTTCGCATGCACCACCACGCGGAGACCCTTGTCGGTCTCGAGGCTCGCGACCAGCGCGTCCGTGACCCGCTCGGGTGCGGCGACCGGCAGGCGGGTGTGCACCCGCAGCGTCTCGATCCGCGGCAGCGCCGAAAGCCGCGCCACGATGTCGCCGAGCCGGCGCGGCGACAGGATCAGCGGATCGCCGCCCGTCAGGATCACCTCCCGCAGCGCCGGCTCGCCGGCGATCCAGGCGACCGCGCGGTCGAGCGCGTCGGCCGACAGCAAGCCGCCCTCCGGCCCGACATGCGCGCGCCGGAAGCAGAACCGGCAATAGATCGGGCAGGCCAGCACCGGCTTGAGCAACACGCGATCCGGGTAGCGGCGCACCACCCCCTCGACCGGGCTCCAGCGCGCGTCGCCGGTCGGGTCGGCGCTCTCGCCGGCACCGTCCTCGAGCTCGGCCGCATCCGGCAGCACCTGTCGCGCGAGCGCCGGCGCCGCGCCCGAGGCGATCCGCGCCACCCAGGACGCCGGCACGCCGATCGCGTAACGCGCGCCCACGTCCCGAAGCGCCGCGCGATCGGCATCGGGCGGCAGCAATCCCGCCGCCTCGAGCCCGTCGAGCGTCGCGATGCTGTTCCGGTCCGGCACGATCGCGTTCATGACACTCCTTTTCCGCGCCGGCGCGGCCCCGCCGGCGCCCGGCATAGAACACGCGGGTGAGCCTTGCCATGACCGCACGACCCGACGGCCCGATCGGACCCGCGCTGCGCCGCCGCGCCGCCCTGCTGCGCGCCGTCCGCACCTTCTTCGAGGCGCGCGGCTTCCTCGAGGTCCAGACCCCGTGCGCCGTGTCGACCCCCGGCGAGGAAGTACACCTCCGCGCCTTCGAAACCCGGCGCGAGTACCCGGACGGCACGCCCGACACGCCGCTCTGGCTTCGCACCTCGCCCGAATTCGCGATGAAGCGCCTGCTCGCGTCCGGCAGCGGCGCGATCTTCCAGATCGGCCCGGTGTGGCGGAACGGCGAGGCCGGCCCGCTGCACGCGCCCGAATTCACCATGCTGGAATGGTACCGCCCCGGACAGGCCTTCGACGGCCTGCTCGACGAGACCGAGGCGCTCGTCCGCGCCGTGCTGCCGCCGCGCGTCACCCGTCGCGGCACGACCGTGTCGCTCGACGGAGCCTTCGAGCGCCTCACGATCGCCGAAGCCTTTCGCCGCCACGCCGGCGGCCTCGACATCCTCGCCGACCCCGGCGACGCCGACGCGCTCGCCGGCCGCGCCGGCACCACCCGACGCGGCGACCCCGAAGGCTGGCAGGAGGACTGGGAGGACCTGTTCTTCCGCCTGCTGCTCGAGCGCGTCGAGCCGGCGATCGGCCGCGACCGCCCGACCTTCCTCACCCATTGGCCAGCCGCCCAGGCGGCGCTCGCCCGCCGCGACCCCGACGACCCGCGCGTCGCGCTCCGCGTCGAGCTCTATGCCTGCGGCGTCGAACTCGCCAACGCCTTCGACGAACTCACCGATGCCGCCGAGCAGCGCACCCGCTTCGTCGCCGACCGCGCCCGCCGCGCCACCCTCGCGGGACGGCCGCCACAGACCTGGCCCCTCGACGAGCGCCTGCTCGCTTCACTCGCGCACCTGCCCCCCTGCTGCGGCGCCGCCCTCGGCTTCGACCGCCTCGCCCTCCTCGCCGCGGGCGCCAACAGCCTCGCCGAGGTGACCTGGCTGGGGGAGTGGGAGGCTGCGGGGAAGTGAAGGCCAGGGCTCTGCCCTGGACCCGCCAAGGGACAGTCGTCCCTTGGATCCCTCTCAGTTAAGGAAAACCCCGGGCCCCGTGCGTGCGGGCAGGCCCTGTCGGCCCGGGGTTTTCCTTAACTGACTGGATTGTCAAGGCCGCTGCCTTGACCGGGGTCCAGGGGCAGAGCCCCTGGCCTTCTCTCCCCAGCAGCCCCCGCCCCCTGGCGGGTCGCCTTGCACGTGGCGGTTTGAGCCCGTATCGATCGGGGCGGTCGGGGAGGGATGGCGGATGGAACGTGGCCGCGAACGGCGCCGGATCGGGCGTGCGCTCCTGGCGGTGGCGGCGTGTGCCGTGCTCGCCGGCTGCGAGTCGATGGCGCGGCAGGATCCGTTGCTGATGCGCGGTTCGACGAACGCGACGGTGTTCGCCTCGGCGCCGATCTATATCGACCGGCCGCTTGCCGAGAACCTCGAGACGTCGCTGATCTTCGCCGATTACGACCAGTTGCTGCGCGAGGCCGGGCTGATGGACATGTTGCGCGGTCCGGGCCCGTTCACCGTGTTCGCGATCGTCGACCCGGCGGTGGACGACATTCCGGCGATCTATCGCGAACGGATGACCGATCCCGCCAACAGCGCCGGCCTGCGGCGTCTGATGGGCTACACGATCGTGCCGGGCCGCTACACGCTCGCAGCGATACGCGCGCTGCTCGCCAAGGGGGGCGGGCGCGCCGCCTTGCCGACGATCGACCATGCGACGCTCGGCTTCGCCTACGACGCCGACCGGTCGCACATCCTGCTGACCGATCCGGCGGGCCGGCGTTCGGCGCTGGTGCTGGCCGACATCATCCAGTCGAACGGGCTACTCTACGCCGGCAACCGGGTGCTCGCGCCGGACGAATGAGGCGGGTGGCGTCCGGTCGCGGCGGGATCAGGCGGTCGCGATGGCCTCGTTCATCGTCCGCACGCCGGTGGCGGGTCCGTCGGCGTGCGACCACACCGCGCTGATCACGGCGAGGAAGTCGGCGCCGGCGCGCACGAGCGGGGCGCAGTTCGCCACCGTGATGCCGCCGATCGCGACCACCGGCAACTCCATCATCTCGGACCACCAGGAGAGGAGTTCGAGGTCGGCGCGGATCTCGGTGTCCTTGGTCGGGCTCGGGAAGAAGGCGCCGAAGGCGACGTAGTCGGCGCCGGCCTCGCCGGCCCGGAGGGCGAGGTCGCGGCTGTCGTAGCAGGACACGCCGAGCTGCAGGTCGGGTCCGACGAGGCGTCGCGCGGTGGCGGCGTCGCCATCGGTGGCGCCGACGTGCACGCCGTCGGCGCCGATCGCGCGCGCGAGGTCGGCGCGGTCGTTCAGCACGAAGGCGACGCCGGCGCGGGCGCAGATCGGCTGCAGGATCGCGCTCGCGTCGCGGATCGCCGTCTCGTCGGCTGGTTTCAGCCGAAGCTGCAGCGCGGCCACGTCGCCGGCGGCGAGTGCCGCTTCAAGCGAGGGCGCGAAGGCGGCGGGATCGAATTCGGGTGGTGTGATCAGATAAAGGCGGCAGTCAGGCATCGGGAGCCCTGCTCGGAGATCCTGGGACCGATCGGCCGCCGGCGTCGGCGCCCCGTCGCGCTGGTGCGAGGGGGCGCCGGTCGTGCGTTCGGCGGGGCGTCAGATTCCCGGCTCGCCGGCGCGGCCGAAGATGCCGCAGATCTCCGACAGCAGCGCCAGCGCGTCGGCTTTCGGGCGCTGGAACGTGTTCCGCCCGATGATCGAGCCGAAGCCGCCGCCCGCGGCGATGCCGCGGATGTTCTCGACCAGACCCTCGGTCGCCTGGTTCTCGCCGCCCGAGAAGATCACGATGCGGCGGCCGCCGAAGCAGCACTGCACCACGTGGCGGACGCGCGCCTCCATCGTCGAGACGTCGATCTTCTGTTCGAGATACACCTTCTTGGCGCTCTCGAGGCTGAGGTGCTCGGTCGGCGGCTTGACCTTGATGATGTGCGCACCCATCAGCGCCGCCATGTGCGCGGCGTAGGCGCAGATGTCGACCGCGGTCTCGCCCACCTTGTCGAGCATCGGCCCGCGCGGGTAGCTCCAGACGACGACGGCGAGGCCGGCCGACTTGGCTTCTTCCGAGAGTTCGCGGAGCTCCTCCATCTGGGCGAAGGCGTATTCGCTGCCCGGATAGATCGTGAAGCCGATCGCGGCGCAGCCGAGCCGCAGCGCGTCCGACACCGACGCCGTGACCGCCTGGTCCTTTTCGGTCGCGAGACTGTTCGACGAGTTCATCTTGAGGATGAGCGGTATCTGGCCGGCGTTGAGGTCAGCGACCGCCTCCAGCATGCCGAGCGGTGCCGCGTAGGCGTTCAGCTGCGCCTCGATGGCGAGCTCGAGGTGATAGCGCGGGTCGTAGGCCGCCGGGTTCGGCGCGAAGGACCGTGCCGGACCATGCTCGAAGCCCTGATCGACCGGCAGGATGACCAGCTTGCCGGTGCCGGAGAGCTTGCCCTGCATCATCATCCAGGCGAGACGGCCCTTCGTCCCGGGATTGTCGCTCTCGTACCAGCTCAGGATTTCCCTGACCTTCGGGGGCAGCATCGGCGTTCTCCGTGCGGTTCGCGTGTGGGGGGAGGATGTCCGGCGCCGGATCATACGGCGGCCCGCCGGGCGCTGTCATCGCACGCCCGCCTGGTCCAACCAACGCGCGACGCGCCGTCGCGCTTCGGCCGGCGCGCGGCCAAAGGGCGAAAGATCGAGCGCGTCGGGTCGCCGGTCGAGCACGACGGCGCCCACGGTCGCCGCCCGTGCCCGCAGCGACGCGAGCAGCGCCGGCGCGGCCGCGAGCACGAGGCGACGCTGGCCGAGCCGCAATGCTTCCAGCGCGCGGCCGGGCGCGATGCCGCAGTCGAGCAGGTCGACGAACGGCGTGTCCGGACATTCCGCGCGCGCCGCGGCCACCAGGGCCTGCCAGTGCAGCACGCCGCCGAAGCTCGCGGCGGCGGGTGCCGAGAGCAGCGTCACCGCGCGCCCGTCCGCGCCGGCGAGCACCGCGTCGCCGAGCCGGCGCACCACGATCGCGGGCGGCAGGTCGCCCCCCTCGTCCATGCCCCTGGCTGGCATGCCTCCCCCCCTTCGCGCGCCCGACCTCCGAGCTTGACCTCGAACGGGGCGCGCGTCAGTTCTTGCCGGTGAACGCGGTCGATCATGCAACGTGGTGACAGTCCGGACGGGCCGCGAGAGGCGGCGCGGCCGCCGGCGCTCGACCGGCTCGAAGCGGCGTTCGACCGCATCGCGGTCGCCCTGGTGCGCCGGCTCGAGCAGGACGCGGAGCGCGCCGACGGCGCGACGGCGGCGGGCAGCGCCGCGGCGGACGGTGATCCCGGCGCGCGCATCGACGAGGTGCGTGCCCGGCTCGATCAATTGATCGACCGGTTGCGTCGCACGCTCGACGAGCGCCAGGCTTGAGCAACGCGCGGGAGGCCGCATGGCCCAGGTGAGCATCCGGATCAACGGCTACGCCTACACGGTCGGGTGCGAGGACGGGCAGGAGCCGCACCTTCAGGCCATGGGTCGCGCCGTGGATCGCTACGTCGAGCGCGTCAAGGCGCTCGGCCGGCACAGCGGCGAGAGCCAGATCCTCGTGCTCGCGAGCCTGCTGATGGCCGACGAGCTGCACGACATGGAGGATGCCCGGCCGGTCGCGCCGCCCGTGCCGACGCCTCCGGCGCCGTCGGCCTACGAGGAGGAGCTGCGCGATCTCGCCGAACGGGCCGAGCACATTGCAGCCCTGCTCGAGCGTGACTAAGTAGGACCTGCGGGGCTTCCCGGTTCGTCAGGTAGTTCATCCCCTGGGCCGATAAGCACTCCTACGGGAACTGGCTCTGTCGTGGCCGTGGTCACGGTATCTGGTGCCCACCTGCACAAGCAGGCTCTGGGAGGATGGCAAGTCCAACGGCCATGGAGGCTCCGCACTTCTTCGCCGATGCGCCCGTGGCGTCCGAGATCGGGGCGGCGAAGGCCGCGCTCCGGCGTGACGTCGGCGCGGTCGACCACGCGCTTGGCGCGCGTGACGAGGCCGCGTTGCTCGCCAATCTCCACGTTGCCATCACCGAGTGGGCGCCGCGCGCGGTCGCCGCGTTCTGGCCGCTCCGGGGCGAGGTCGATCTCCGGCCGCTGCTTCCGGTCCTGCACGCGGGCGGCGTGGTCGTGCTGCTGCCCCGGATCGTCGCGCCGGACCGGCCGCTCGGCTTCGCGCGCTGGACCCCGGAAACGGTGCTGCGGCCAGGACCCCTCGGCACGGCGGCGCCGCCTGCCCAAGACGCGGAGACCGATCCCATTCCCGACCTCGTCCTCGTGCCGCTGCTCGCCTTCGACGACGCGTGCAACCGCCTCGGACGCGGCGGCGGGTATTACGACCGCACGCTCGCGTCGCTGCCGCGGACGACGGTCTCGGTCGGCGTCGCCGGCGCGTCGCGGCTGGTGGCGCAGGTGCCCGTCGCCGCGCACGACCGCGCGCTCGACGCGGTGGTGACCGAGCGGGGCGTGCTGCGCGCGCGACGCGCTCCGGCCGACGCGCCGCCGGACGCGCGGTGAGGATCCTCTTTCTCGGCGACGTGGTCGGCCGCGCCGGTCGCGAGGCGGTGTCCGCCGCGCTGCCCGGCCTGCGCGCGTCGCTCGCGGCCGAGCTCGTGATCGTCAACGGCGAGAACGCGAGCCACGGGTTCGGCCTGTCGCCGGCGATGGCCGACGCATTGTTCGAGGCCGGCGCCGACGTCGTCACGCTCGGCAACCACGCCTTCGACCGGCGCGAGATCATCGGCCATCTCGAGCGCACGCCGCGCATCGTGCGGCCGCTCAACTACCCGCGCGGCACGCCGGGCAATGGCGCGGTGGTGGTCGACGTCCCGGGTGGGCGCCGCGCGCTCGTGGTCAACGCGATGTGCCGCCTGTTCATGGAGCTGCTCGACGACCCGTTCCGCGCGACCGAGGACCTGCTCGCGCGCTACCGGCTCGGCGGCCCGCCCGCGGGCACCGTGCACGCGATCGTCATCGACCTGCACGGCGAGGCGACCAGCGAGAAGGCGGCGTTCGCGCACAGTTTCGACGGCCGCGTTTCGGCGGTGATCGGCACCCACACGCATGTTCCGACCGCCGACCATCGGGTGCTCGCCGGCGGCACCGCGTTCCAGACCGATGCCGGCATGTGCGGCGACTATGACAGCGTGATCGGGATGGAGAAGGAGGTCGCCGCGGCGCGGTTCTGGCGCAAGGTCGGCGGCGAGCGCCTCAACCCGGCCGAAGGCGAGGCGACGCTCTGCGGCCTGTTCCTCGAGACCGACGACGCGACCGGGCTCGCGACGCGCGTGCGGCCGATCAGGGCAGGGGGGAAGCTCGCCGCCGCGGAGTGAGGGCAGCGTTCGTCCCGGGGCGGACCGGTCCCGGCCTCCCTCTCCGTCGTCGAGGCAGGCGGTGAAAGGGCGCCGTGAGCGTGTCCGGCCGCTCCTCGGGCCCGTCCCGGGTGAGGATGTCCGCCCGGTAGACCTGATCGCCGAGCCCGCGGTCGCGTCCGGCTGCCCCGCCCGACATGTCGTGATCGGGACCGCCGAAGCCGGTGATCGAGCTGTCGAGCAGTGGGGCAGTGGGGCAGTCGGGCACCGCGCGCGGCGCCTTGCGCACCGGCGCGCCTGGCGGGTCCATCGCCGCGTCCCTGTTCGTGGCGCGGCGGCAAGCTCGGCCTTCCGGCGCGCCGTCGCCCGGAGCTGGTTCCGAACTCCGCCGGATCTCCCGAGCACCCCGACCTCGCCCGATCACGCAAAGATGCTCGGGGCCGGCGGTTGGCGGTCGATCGTCGCGACCGAATGTTTCCAAACCTTCGGCGAACCGGCCGAGCGATGCCCCGTTCGAACGTTCCGGCTTTCCGGCCGGTCCGCCTGGAGAATGCGTCCATGTCCTTCGCGCCTGAGACCGAGCCGGCGCTCGCCGAGCGGTTCCGCGCCTTCATCCGCGACCCGCGCTTCGCCTGCGTGGGTGCGAAATCGGCGCTCGCCCGCGGTCAGATGACGATCCGCATCGCCCGCTCGATCGCGTCGGGCTGGAACGACCTCGACATCTATCCCGACCTGATCGAGTTCGTGGACGCCTACCGCGAAACGCCGACGCTGTTCCGCTCCTTCGTCGTCCTGTTCGAAGGACCGACCGATCTCGACGAGGGCCGGTTCGAGCGTCACCTCTGGGATCGGGTGCAGTCGCTGTCCGACAAGGATGTCTGGTATGGCGCCCGCCACGACCCGCGTGTGTCGCCTGATCCGGGCAATCCGCATTTTTCGCTCTCGTTCGGCGGCGAGGCGTTCTTCGTGGTCGGCCTCCACCCCGGCGCGAGCCGCCCGTCCCGCCGCTTCGACGTGCCGGCGATGGTGTTTAACCTGCACGATCAGTTCGAGCGGCTACGCGAGGAGGGGCGCTACGAGCAGCTCCGCAGCACCATCCTCGATCGTGATCGCGCGGTCGCCGGGACCGACAACCCGATGCTGGCCCGCCACGGTGACATGTCCGAGGCGCGGCAATACAGCGGCAGAGTGGTCGCCGAGGGCTGGACGCCGCCGTATCGACGCCAGGCCGCCGAGAAGCAGGATCGCGCGCGTTCGTGAGCGCGTCGTCGCCGTCGCGCATCCCGCCCCGGTCGGGCACCGCGTTCACGCTCGATCGCGGCGCCACGCTGACCGTGATCGATCCGGAAGGTGAGCAGGTGGCGGATCTGGTCGCGTTCGCGCGCGACGACGTCGACGAGGTGATCTCGTCGGGTCGCAGCCTCGACTACGCGGGCCGGATCTATCTCACGACCGGCGACAAGCTGTGGTCGAACCGCTCGAACGTGATGCTGCGGATCGTCGCCGACACGGTCGGTCGCCACGACTTCCTGCTGACGCCGTGTTCGGCCGACACGTTCCGGATCCTTTACGACGAGCTCGATCCGCATCCCGGCTGCTTCGGCAACCTGGCCGGCGCGCTGGCGCCGTACGGGATCGGGCCCGACCGGATCCCGGTCGCGTTCAACTGCTTCATGAACGTGCCGGTGGACGCGGACACGGGCGTGCTGCGCGTCGAGCCGCCGCTCAGCCGGGCTGGCGACAGCATCGCGTTCGTGGCCGAGCGGGACCTGATCATCGGACTTACCGCCTGCTCGGCGCCGCAATCGAACAATTTCGCCTTCAAGCCGATCGACTACCGGATCGACTGACAAAGGTCGCGGGGTTCGGTCGCTTGGGACGACACCCTGTCCGACCCCGCACGGCGACGCTCGCGTGCCTCGCCGGACCGCGGCGGCGATGTCGTCGCGTGCCCGCTCGACCGGGACCGGCACGGCTGCGGCATCGCCGCCGTCGACATGGGGCCCGTGCCGCCCATCACGGCCGTGCCGTGCCGCCGGCAGGCGGCCGTTCGGTTCCGGCGGCGACCGTGCCGTCCCGACGCCGGGATGCGCGAGGTTCGCGCGTCCGGTCGCGACCCTGTCGGTCACGCTGCGCCCCGAAACACCTGTCGGCCGCGATCCGGAAGCATGGCGAGCCGATGCGGCGCGCGCGCCGGAGAGGCGATCGCCTCGGGCGCGGCGCCGCGACCCGCCGGCGTCAGCCGGGCCGGCGGGCGATCGGCGTGCCGGTGCGCGCGTAGGCCGATAGCTCGACCGCGGTGAGCGAACCGCCGAGCAGCGGGCCCTCGATCGAACCGAAGCCGAAGCGTCGCAACGCCTCCACCTCCTCGTTCGATCGCACGCCACGGCCGATCACCGGCCAGCCGAGACTGTGCGCGAGGCCGGTCAGGCCCTGGAAGCGCACGAAGGCCTGCAGGTCGTTGTCGAGATCCTCGAGCAGGATCGGGCTGGTCCTCACCGCGTCGACCGGCATCTGACGCATCGTCGCCTGGTCGACCGGGAGGGCGGCGAAATCGTCGAGTACGATCCCCACCCCGAGCGCGCGCATCGCGTCGATGGTCGCGCGCATTTCCGGGTCGGCGTTGCGGAGCGTCGGCTCCGGCACGCCGATCATCAGCAGGTCGGGCCGCAACTTCGTCTCGCGCAGCGCTTCTTCGACGGCCGCGCGAAGCGCCTCGCCGGGGACAGACAGCGTGTGCAGCGGCACGATCAGGCGCAGCTCGTGCCGGGCGGACGCCGCGACCTCGCACACCGTGCGCACGGTCCAGGCCGCCAGCAGGTCGCAGGCCGCCCTGTCGTTCAGCACCGGCAGGAAATCCGCGCTTTCGATCGCGCCGATGCGCGAATGGAGCCAGCGCAGCCGCACGTCGGCGTGGGTGAGGCGGAAATCGTTGATGCCCACGACCGGCTGGAAGCCGAGCGTCATCTCGCCGGTTTCGAGCGCCCGGTGCAGGTCGCCGAGCATCGCCCTCTGCGTATCGGGGTCGACCGCGTTCGCCTGCTTGAAGATGCGCCATTCGCCACGGCCGGTCGCGCGCGCGCGCTCGAGCGCGATCTCGGCCCGCGAGATCAGCGTCTCGGCCGAGCTCGTGCGCGGCGCCGCGTAGGCGATGCCGATCGAGACCGTGACATCGAGCAGGTTGCCGAAGATCTCGTATGGTTCGCGCAGGCGATCGAGCACGCGCTGCGCCGCGCAGGCCGCCTCGGCGACGTCGTCGGCGGCGAGAATGAGGCCGAACTCGGCCTCCTTGAGCTTGGCCGACACGTCGCCGTCGCGGACGCTGCGCTTCAAACGGCCGGCCACCGCGGCGACCAGCTGGTCGGCCGCGGACGGACCGTGGTCTTCGCGGAGCTTTCCGACCTCGTCGATGGTGATCCGGAGCAGGGCGACGCCGCTGCGATCGGGATCTGCGAAGATCCCGTCGAGGATGGCGGCGAACGCGGCGCGGTTCGGCAGACCGGTCAGCCCGTCCAGCGAGCCCGGACGCGCGGACGCCAGACCGCCGCGCGCTTCAAGCCCGGCGGCAATCCCGCGCCCGCTCACGTTGTCACGGTCCGGCATGAACTCTCTCCTCCGCGCCAGCGGCGCGGCTTCAACCGAAACGAACTATGGGCTGCTTCAAATCGAAACACCACGAACAAGACCGCCCGGCCACACGGTCAGCGCAGCACTATGGCGCCGGCGCCATAGTGCTGCCGCCGGGCGGGAGGTCAGGGGCGGGTGAGAGAAAGCCCGGACCTGTCGGGCGGCATCGATGACGCGGCCCGGAGCTGTTCCGACGTGACGGGTTGTCAAGGCCGCTGCCTTGCGGACGCTCATCGCGCAAGCGCGATGAGCGCCGTACGGGGTTCGGGCGCGGCGCCGCTGGCCTTCCCTGTCCCCGAGCCGCTATCGAAAGGCCGGTTCGTCGAAGCCGCGGAGTTTGCGGGAGTGCAGGCGGTCCACGCCCTGCGCCCGCAGCCGGCGCATCGTCTCGATCCCGATCGTCAGGTGCTGGTCGATCCGCTCCCGATAGAAGCTGTTGGCCATGCCGCGCAGCTTGAGTTCGCCGTGCAGCGGCTTGTCCGACACGCAGAGCAGCGTTCCGTAGGGCACGCGGAAGCGGAAACCGTTCGCCGCGATCGTCGCGCTTTCCATGTCGACCGCGATCGCGCGCGACGCATTGATGGTCGCGAACAGAGCGCCGAAGCGCAGTTCCCAATTGCGGTTGTCGGTGGTGTAGACCGTGCCGGTCCGGAGCCGCGTCTTGATGCCCTGGGCGTCGAGGCCGGTGACCGCCATCGTCACCTCCTGCAGCGCCACCTGGACCTCGGCGATCGGCGGCACCGGCACGAAGGGCGGCAGATCGTCGTCGAGCACGTGGTCGGCCCGGACGTAGCCGTGCGCCAGCACGTAATCGCCGAGGATCTGAGTCCGTCGCAGCCCAGCGCAGTGACCGAGCATCAGCCAGCAATGCGGCCTGAGCACCGCGACGTGGTCGGTGATGGTCTTCGCGTTCGACGGACCGACGCCGATGTTGATCAGTGTCACGCCATCGCCGTCCGCGCGGCGGAGATGGTAGGCCGGCATCTGCGCCGCGCCGCCCGGCGCGACGAAGTCGACGTATTCGCCACGAGCCGCGACCTCGCGCTCGCCGAATGCCACGAACGCGTCGACGTAGCGCTGATAGTTCGTCAGCAGGACGAAACGCTGGAAATGTCGCGGCAGCGTTCCGGTGTAGTGGTGCAGGCGCGCGAGCGAGTAGTCGGTCCGTTCGGCGCCGAACAGCGCGAGCGGCCGCGGTTCGCGAGGGTTCGGCCGCATCTCGCAATTGGCGACCCGATCGTCGGTCGCGAGCAGGTCGGGCAGCGAGAAATGCCGTTCCAGCCGTCGCATCTCGTCCGACGTCACGTCGGTGACGCTGTCCTCGATCGCGAACGGCAGCGGGATCGGCCGGTGCGAGCGCCCGACCACGATGCGGTAGCGATGATGCGAGCGCATCGTCTCGAGCTGCTCGATCCAGTAGGCGCCGAACAGGTCCGGCCGCGTCAGCGTCGTGCCGTAACTGCCGGGCTCGAGGATCACGCCGTAGGGCGCGGACGGCGGCGGCAGGGTCGCGGCCTCGTCGATCTCGATGCCGAGAAAAGGATAGAACGCGCTCGCGTCCGGACTGTCGTCGTCGCCCCGACGCAGCGCCTCGAAGCGCGCCCGCAACGAGGCGACGGCGCCGTCGTAGAGCGCGGCCGCGTGCGCGACCGCCTGCGCGGCATCGTCGCAGGTCACGAGACCGATTGCCGCCCGCTCGAGGATCGCGCTCATGCTCGGAAATGTGGGCCGAGCCCGTCGGACGCTTCAAGGGAGACCGCGATGACGTTGCCGCAACAGGACGCCGGGCGCGCCGCGCCGCGCCGCGTGATCGTCGACACCGATCCAGGGGTCGACGACGCGGTGGCGCTCTGGCTCGCCCTCGGCGCGGCCGACCGTCTCGCGGTCGAGGCGGTGACGGTGACCGGCGGCAATGTCGGGCTCGCGCGCTGCCTCGAGAACGCGCGCGCGATCGTCGGCCTGAGCGGGCGCGCGGTTCCGGTCCATGCCGGCGCCGACCGGCCGCTGCTCGGCACGCGCGCCGATGCCGCCCACGTGCACGGCGAGGACGGGCTCGGCGCCGTGACGCTGCCGCCCGGGCCGGCCGCCTCCGCGATCGGCGCCGCCGACGCGATCCGCGCCCTGCTCCGCGCCGCGCGCGACGCCGAGCCCGCGCGCACCCTCACGCTGGTCGGCCTCGGTCCCGTGACCAACCTCGCGCTCGCGCTCGCGACCGAGCCGGACCTCGCCGTCGCCGTCGACCGCCTCGTGCTGATGAGCGGCGCGATCGGGCCCGGCAACATCACGCCGTTCGCCGAGTTCAACGCCGCCGGCGACCCGGAGGCGCTCGCGATCCTGCTCGAGGCCGGACCGGAGGTCGTCTTCGCGACGCTCGACCTCACCGGCCAGGCGCTGCTGACG
Organism: Acetobacteraceae bacterium; assembly: GCA_965199345.1. Classification (GTDB taxonomy): domain Bacteria; phylum Pseudomonadota; class Alphaproteobacteria; order Acetobacterales; family Acetobacteraceae; genus CAXTPV01. The sequence goes on along the minus strand of CBDARA010000002.1, from coordinate 2,244,936 downwards.
CCGTCCCGCCTCGCCGCCCTCCGCGCCGTCGCGGGCGGCAGCTGCCTCGAGCACGCGACCGCGCTGCTCGCGGCGCTGCCGGCCGAACAGCCCGGCGGCGCCCCCGTGCACGACGCCTGCGCGGTCGCCTACCTCGTCGCGCCGAGCCTGTTCACCACGCGACGCTGCCGCATCGAGATCGTGCTGCACGGCGCCGAACGCGGCCGCACCCAGGTCGTCGCCGGACCGCCGAACGCCCGCCTGCTGGACACGATCGACGGCGACGGCTTCTTCGGGCTGCTCGCCCGGTGCGTCGGGTCGTTGCCGTGAGGAGGACGCCAAGGGCCCGAGGCCCTTGGATCCCTCTCAGTTAAGGAAAACCCCGGGCCTAGCATCGGGCGGGCAGTCATCGTGTGGCCCGGGGTTTTCCTTAACTGACTGGATTGTCAAGGCCGCTGCCTTGACCGGGGTCCAGGGGCAGAGCCCCTGGCCTTCCTTCCCGCCGCCTACGGCCCGTGCATCAGGATGTAGTGCACGGTGAGGTCGATGTCGAAATGGCCGCCGGCCATGTCGGGGGGCACGGGCGGCAGCGTCGCGCCGCGGAACATGCCGCTGGTCGCATCGTCGAGCAAGTCCGCGCCCGAGCTCGTGGTGAGTTCGACGTCGCGCACCTGTCCGTCGCGGTCGAGCACGACGTGCACTTCGGCGGTGCCGTCCTGGCCTTTCCGGGCGGCTTCCTCGGGGTAGTAGAGGTGGCGCTGGATCCAGTCCTGCAGCTCGGCGTCGTAGTCCGGCGAGACGCCCTTGATGCCGGTCCGGGCGTAGGGGATGCGCATCTCGCCGTTGTGGGCGATGGGTCCGAGCGAAAGGTCGACGGCGCCGTGCGAGCCGTGTCGGGCACGCGCGGCGGGTGGTCCTTCCTCGTCGGGCGACGCGAAGGTGAGGTTCATCGGTGCGTCGAACGGGTTGCTGCTCCGGCGCGCCTCGGTCGGGCGGCTGGTGCGGAGGCGCATGGTGCGGGTGGACGCGCGCGGCCGTGCGACGGGTGTCGGCGTTGCCGGCTTCGGGACCGGCGGCGCGGTCGGGGTCGGCGCGGGCGTGGGTGACGCCTCGGGGGGCGCCGGCTCGGGGAGCGGTTCGGGCGCCGGTGCCACGTCCGGCGGCAGCGTCACCGTCGGCGGCGGCGACGATGCGGGCTGGCGGGCGGGGGTGCCGCCGCCGGTCTGCGGCGTCGGCGCCTCGGCGCCGGTCATGCCGCTCGAGCCGGTCTGGGGGAACAGCATCTGCACCGAGCTCGGCTCGGGGGCGTGTCCGCCCTGCGGCTTGGGCAGCACGACGAGGAGTGCCAGCAGCACCAGCAGGTGCAGCACGCCCGATCCGGCGGTCGGGGCGGCGAGCCGGTCCCGTGCCGCGCGCGGCTCGACGAGCGGGCGCGCGGCGCGTCGCAGCGACGCGAGCGAGGCGGCGTCGATCGGCACCAGGCCGAGCGGCTTGAGCGACTGGCGGCGCGCGCTCTGGGGCGAGGCGGGTTCGGTGAGGATGTCGATGGCGCGCGCTCGGCCCGAAGCTCGAAGGGTGCGCGCTTGTGCCACGAAGGGCACTTGCCTCGCCAGGGCGGCTCTGACACCGAACGTATCGCATGACCCTCGACGATCCGTGCAGCGCGTCGATCTCCGGGCCGGGCCCGGTCGTGGCGGCGGCGTCCGCCGCGCCGTTCCGGCCGCGCGACGCGGCGAGCCGGCATCTCGCCGGCGTCGATGCCGACCTCCGCGGCGCGATCGGCCGCATCGGCCGCTGCGGGCTCGGGCCCGACCGGAGCCGTTCGCCCTACGAGGCGCTGGTCCGCGCCATCGCGCACCAGCAGGTGCACGGGCGCGCCGCGGCGGCGATCCTCGGGCGGTTCGTCGCCGCCGTGCCCGGGGAAGCGTTCCCGTCGGCGGCGACCGTGCGGGCGATGCCGGATGCGTGTTTCCGGGATGCCGGCTTTTCGGCGAACAAGGCCCGCGCGATCCGCGACATCGCCCGCGGCGCGCTCGACGGCACCGTGCCGAGCCGAGCCGGCGCCGCGCGGCTCACGGACGCGGCGCTGATCGAGCGTCTGACCACGCTGCACGGGGTCGGGCGGTGGACGGTCGAGATGCTGCTGATCTTCACGCTCGGCCGGCCGGACGTGCTGCCGGTCGACGACTGGGGCGTCCGCGACGGCCATCGGCGCCTGCGCGGACGCGAGGCGCCGCCGACGCCGAAGGCGCTGGCGCTCGAGGGTGCCGCGTGGTCGCCGCACAGGAGCACCGCCGCGTGGTATCTCTGGCGGCTGGCCGACGAGGGCAAGCCGGGTGGCGCCGCGCCCGCGGGCGGGGTCACCGGCGGCTGACGCGGCCGCCCGATCGGCGCGACGCTTGCCGGTGCGCCAGTCTGCCGGTGCGGCTGTCTGCCAGTGCGCCTGTCTCCCGATGCGCCTGTTCGCCAGTCTGCCGGTGCGGCGGCCGACCCCCGTCGTTCGACGGGGGGCTCGCGCGGCGCGGGAGCGCGGCGGGTGGCCGGCAGCGGCGTCGCCGCGTCCGACGCGAGCGCCTCGGTTCGCTGGTCCGGTTCCGGCCGCACGCGCCCGTTTCCGACGCGCACTTCGATCCTCGGCTCGCCGTCATGCACGGGATGACGGGCATGCCGTGGCCGCGGATGCCTTGGCGTTCCGGCGCGACCGTCGCAGGTCGGGATCCATTCGGCCGGTCCTCGATGGGCTGGTGGTGGCCAGGCCGGTCGCGCGCGAGCGGCCGATCGTGCCCGGTCTCCGTGATACGTCCGTCTTCGCAACGACGACGCAGTTTCATCCGGCCGAACGGTCCTGTGCGGCCGGGTCGTGCCTCAGGCGGGCGGCGCCAGCGTGAGCACGATCTTGCCGACGTGGCGGCTGCTTTCCATCAGCCGGTGCGCGTCGGCGACCGCGTCGAGCGGAAAGGTCGCCTCGATCACCGGCGACACCACGCCCTGCTCGAGCAGCGGCCAGACGGCGCGGTGCAGCGCGGCGCCGATCTCGCCCTTCTCGGCGCCGCTCCGCCGCCGCATCGTGGCGCCGGTCACCGTCAGCCGCCGCATCATGATCGGCAGCAGGTCGACCGACGCCGCCTCCGCGCCGCCCAGGAAGGCGATGATCGACAGCCTGCCGCCCGGCGCCAGCACCGACAGGTTGTCGGCGAAGTAGGGCGCGCCGACGATGTCGAGCACCACGTCGACGCCGCGTCCTTCGGTGGCGGCGCGCACCTTCCCGGCCCAGTCGCCGGCGCGGTAGTTGATCGCGTGCGCGGCGCCGTGTCTGACGCAGGCGTCGCATTTCTCGTCGGTGCCGGCGGTCGCGATCGCCTGCGCGCCGCAGGCGCGGGCGAGCTGGATCGCGGTCAGCCCGATGCCGCTGGTGCCGCCATGCACGAGCAGCGTCTCGCCGGCGACGAGCGCCGCGCCGTTGCGCTCGCGCCGGCCGAACACGTTGGCCCAGACCGTCCACATGTTCTCGGGCAGTGCGGCCGCGCGCACCGCGTCGAAGCCGGCGGGGATCGGCAGGCACTGCCGGGCCGGGGCGAGGCAGTATTCGGCATAGCCGCCGCCGTTGACGAGGGCCGCGACGCGCGCGCCGTCCTCGAGCGTGCGGCCGGCGCCGTCGCCGCGCGCGACCACGCGTCCCGCGACCTCGAGGCCGAGCACCGGGCTCGCGTCCGGCGGCGGCGGGTAATGGCCCTGGCGCTGCGCGACGTCGGGCCGGTTCACGCCGGCCGCCTCGACGCGGATCAGCACCTCGTCGGGGCCAGGCTCGGGCACCGCGGCGGCGACCACGCGGAGCTGCTCGGGACCGCCGGGCGATGCGACGTCGACGACGCGCATCGTGGCGGGCAGCGAGATGGGGGGCGTCGGGGATGGGTCGGCGGTCATGCCGGAAGCAACCGCCGCGGCCGCGATCGGTTCATTGGGCGGGAGGGCCGTCCATGAACCATCGAGTTCCCGCGACCGCCATCGGCGCGCCCGCGCGCCGGGCGCAGATGCCGCAGCCGCCGCAGCCACCGGTGCCGACGCCGGTGCCGCCCGAGCCGGTCCCGGGCGAGGACGTGCCGATCCCGCTCGACGATCCGCCGCCGCCGGTGCCGGTGCCGCCCGACGACCTGCCGCGTCCGTTGTCGGTCTGACGTCGGCCTGGCCGTCGCGCCGGGCGGCAGCCGGGATCGGCGTCGTGCCTGAGGCGCGCCGGATCGGGGTCGCGCCTGATGGCGCGTGGGACCGGGGTCGCGCCCGAGGGCGGCTGGAACCGGGGTCGCCCCTGAGGACTCGGGATTGGCGTCGCGCCTGACGGTGAGTGGGATCGGGGTCGTGCCTGATGGCGCGTTGGATCGGGGTCGCGCCTGATGGCGGGCGGGACCGGGGTCGCGCCGGAGGACGCGTGGAGTCGGGGCCGCACCCGACGGCCCGGGCTTGGCGTCGCGCCTGACGGTGAGTGGGATCGGGGTGCCTGAGGGCGCGCGGGATCGCGCGCCTGAGGGCGCGCGGGATCGGGGTCGCGCCTGAGGGCGCGCGGGATCGGGGTCGCGCCTGAGGGCGCGCGGGATCGGGGTCGCGCCTGAGCGCGCGGGATCGAGTTCGCGCCTGAGCGCGCGGGATCGGGGTCGTGCCGGAAGGCGCGTGGAGCCGGGGCCGCACTCGACGGCTCGGGATTGGCGTCGCGCCCGACGGTGAGTGGATCGGGGTCATCACGCCTGAGGGCGCGCGAGATGGGCGCGGCTGAGGGCGGCGCGCGCGGTGAGGGCGGGGTCGCGTCGGCCGGCGGGCGGATGCGGGGTCGCGGCGGGCGGGCGCGGGGGCGCGTTCCGGGGCGCGCGGAAGCGGGTAGGTTCGCGCGGCCGAAGCGGATACACACTCGGTGCTTCTCCGCGTCGAGCGAAGGCGTCCATCGTGCACATCGACCGAGACCGGGTGAGAAGCGCGCTCCGGATCCGGAACGCGGCCGCCCCGGCCGCGGCTCGGCCGGCCGCGGCGCGGGCGCGCGCGGCGGCGGCGGTGCGGCCGCGGCGGCTCACCGACTGGCTGCTGCACGCGCCGCAGACGCTGCGCGCGCTGGTCCGCGCCGACGAGATCTGGCTCGTCGTGCTGGCAGCCTTCGTCGGCGCCGCCTCGGGGCTCGCCGTGGTGGCGATCAACGAGGCGAGCCTGTTCATGCACCGCACGTTCTTCGCGGTGCCGGGCTCGGGGCGCATCTCGGGACTGGAGCAGATCGAGCCGCTGCGGGTGATCCTGACGCCGACGCTGGGCGGCCTCGCGCTCGGCCTGCTGGGGTTCGCGATCAGCCGCCGGCAGACGCACCGGCCGGTCGACCCGATCGAGGCCAACGCGCTCTACGGCGGCCAGCTGTCGGTCGTCGACAGCCTGATCGTCGTGGTCCAGACCGTGCTGTCGAACGGCGTCGGCGCGTCGGTCGGGCTGGAGGCGGGCTACACCCAGATCTCGGCGGCGGTCGGCTCCAAGCTCGGCCGCTTCTTCCGCGTCCGGCGCACCGAGCTCCGCCTGCTGGTCGGCTGCGGCGCGGCGGCGGCGATCGCGAGCGCCTTCGACGCGCCGCTCGCGGGCGCGTTCTACGCCTTCGAGCTGGTGATGGGGACCTACACGCTCGCGTCGCTGGCGCCGGTGATCGTGAGCGCGGTGGTGTCGGTGCTGGTCACGCGGGTGATCGGCGGCAACGTCGCGCCGTCGCTCGACCTCGTGCTGCCGGTGCGGATCGCGCCGATCGACTACCTGCCGATCGCCGCCCTCGGCATGCTGGCGGCGCTGGTCGGCATCGCGGTGATGCGGATGGTGACGCTGACCGAGCAGGCGTTCCGACGGAGCGGCGTGCCGGGCTGGCTGCGGCCGCCGATCGGCGGCTTCGCGCTCGGGCTGCTCGCGCTGATCTCGCCCGCGGTGCTGTCGTCGGGCCATGCGGCGATGCAGGTCGGCCTCACCGGCGTGTGGCTGATGCCGCACGTGCTGCTGCTGCTGGTGCTGAAGGCGGTCGCGTCCTCGCTGTCGATCGGCGCCGGCTTCCGCGGCGGCCTGTTCTTCGCGTCGCTGTTCCTCGGCTCGCTGACCGGCACGCTGTTCGGCGACGCGCTGGCGCTGACCGCCGAGGTGCAGTCGCTGCCGCCGGTCGTGTGCGCGCTGGTCGGGATGAGCGCGCTCGCGGTGGCGGTGATCGGCGGTCCGCTGACGATGGCGTTCCTCGCGCTCGAGACCACGGGCAGCCTGCCGCTCACCATCGCGGTGCTGGTGGCGGCCGTGGTCTCGTCGATCACCACGCGGCGGTCGTTCGGCTACTCGTTCGCGACCTGGCGCTTCCATCTCCGGGGCGAGGCGATCAGGAGCGCGGTCGATATCGGCTGGGTGCGCTCGCTGTCGGTCGGCCGGATGATGCGGCGCGAGATCCGCACGGTCCGGCGCGACACACCGCTCGTGCAGATCCGGCGCGACTACCCGCTCGGCTCGATCCCGCGCCTGATCGCGGTCGACGAGGCGGGCCGCTACGCCGGCCTCGCCGTGGTGCCCGAGATCCATGCCGCGCGCGACGAGGACGGCACGCTCGCCGACATGCTGCAGCACGGCGACGACATCCTGCTGCCGCAGCAGACCGCGAAGGAGGCGATCGCGGCGTTCGAGGCGGCCGAGGCCGACGCGCTGGTGGTGGTCGACAACCCCGACCGGCGGCAGGTGATCGGGGTGCTGACGGAGCAGTTCGCGCTCAAGCGCTACAGCGAGGAGCTCGACCGGGCGCGTCGCGAGGTGTCGGGCGAGTGAGCGGGCGGTTCGTGACGTTCGAGGGCGGCGACGCGGTCGGCAAGTCGACGCAGGTGGCGCTGCTCGCGGCGAGGCTGCGGGACGCGGGCGCGGACGTGGTGGTGACGCGCGAGCCGGGCGGCACGCCGGGGGCCGAGCGGTTGCGGGCGCTGCTGCTCGACCCGGAGCGGACTGGGCGCCGCGTGCCGAGATCCTGCTGCATTTCGCCGCCCGGCACGAGCATCTGGAGCGGCTGATCCTGCCGGCGCTCGCGCGCGGGGCGACGGTGCTGTGCGACCGGTTCGCGGATTCGACGCTCGCGTATCAGGGTTGGGGGCGTGGCGCGGACCGGGGGTTGATCGGGATGCTGACGGAGGCGCTGCCGCGGCGTCCGGACCGCACGGTCGTGCTGGCGGTCGACGCGGCGACGCGGCGCGCGCGGCTCGCGCTCCGGGGCGGGGCGGCCGATCGCTACGAGCGCGAGGACGCGGCGTTCCATGCCCGGGTCGATGCGGGGTTCCGGGCGATCGCGGCGTCGGCGCCGGCGCGGTGCGTGCTGGTCGACGGGTCGGGGCCGGCGGACGCGGTGGCGGCGGCGGTCGCGGCGGGGTGCGGGTTCGGCGGTTGAGCGGGCGGGCGGCGCGCCGCGCGGGGCGATGTTCGCGGGGGCTCGCGGGCGGTCGTGGCGATGGGTGCGGCGGGCGGTGCGGGTCCGGCGCCGGGGTTTGAAAAAGGCTGGATTATTCAAACGCGGCGGGGCGAGGGGTCGCTTCATGCGTCGTCCGGCGGTCGGGGTTCGGGTGGGGGGCATCCGGTCCTGAGCCTGCGGTGCTGCGGGATGGGGCGGGCGGCGCGGGGCCGGCGCCGGGTTTGAAAAAGGCTGGATTATTCAAACGCGGCGGGCCTCGGGCGTCGGTTCGTGCGGGGTCGGGGTGCGGGTGGCGGGCGGTGTTCGGGGGCGGGGGAGCGGTTCGGGCGGGAAAGGCGGTGGCGGGGGGCGTGTCGGCGGTCGTGTTCGCGGGTGGGTCCGCTGTTCGGCGGGTGGCGCGGGCGGGTCGAGGGCTGGGGGGTGGGATCCTGCCCGGGTCCGGGGTTGCGGGGGATCGGGCGGGGCGGCTCGGGGATGGGGCGGCGTTCGGGCTTCGGGTGCGGAGAGGGCGGGACGTGTCGCGGCGGGATGGGGTCGCGTCGGGGCCGGCGCGGGTGCGCGAGGTCGTGGGCGGCGGGAGGTGAGGCGGGGTTCGGTGCGGGGTCGCGGGGCGGGCGCTCGGGGCCTGGCTGCCGGCGGCGCGCGCGGTGCGGCGCGCGGGCGCGGCGCGGGCCGGCGGTGCGGGGGATGGCGGGTGCGCGGCGGGTGCGCGTCGCGGCCGGGCGGGAGCGGGTCCGGCGGCGGCGGGTCGCGGTGTCGGCGGGTCGGGGCGGGCGCGGGCGGGGTGGCCGGCGGCGGGCCGGTCAGGCGCGGTCGAGGCGGCGGCGGCGGTCGATCTTGCCCCATTCGGCGCCTTCGATGTGCCGGTGAACGGCGGGCCAGCCGCCCCTGAGCACGCTCAGCCACGGGTTCTCGTCCGGCGAGACGGGGTCTTCGCCGCGGGGCAGGGGGTCGGGTTCGTCGTCGTCCGCGGGCGGGGCCGGGTCGGGGGCGGCGGCGGTCGCCGGCGCGTCGGGCGGGGCGGGCGTCGGGGCGGCGGGATCGGTCGCGGGCGGGGCGGGGACGGGCGGTTCGGCGTCGGGCGCGGGGTCGGCGTCGGGGGCGGTCGTGGCGGCGGGCGGCGGGACGGGGTCGGGGGCGGGCGGCGCGTCGGGATGCGGCAGGTGCTGCGCGGGCGCGGGGGCGTCGGCGGGCGGCGGGGGCGGGGCGGCGTCGGCGGCGGCGTTCTCGTGGCGGACCACGGTCACGGCGGGGATGCGGGCGTGGTGGTAGGGGAGCAGCGCCTTGGCGAGGTTGCCGGCTTCCTTCCATTCGCCGAGCTCGAGCAGGCGCCAGACGCAGATCTGCACGACGTCCATGTTGGACAGGTTGCCGAAGGCGTCCTGGAAGTCGGCGTTGGCGGCGATGGCGAACAGGCGCTTGAAGCGCTCGGTGGTGGCGGCGTGCGGACGGGACGGCGCGCCGGCGCCGGGGCGGGCGCCGCCTCGGCCGGACGGGGCGGGGGTGTCGGAGGGCGCGGGGAGTTGGTGGTCGGACATGGGGGCGCGCTCCGGCCGGCGAGGGGGAGCGGGAGTTTGGGGGTGTCCGGAGGGGAGTGGGAGGGGAATGTCGTGGATCGGGCGGGGCAAAGGTTTCGGGCGGGCTTTGCGCGGGTGGACATCGGATTCGAGTCGCTAGCGCCTCCATTAGGGGCTGCCCCTAACGTCCGCTCTGCACTCCATCCCGGCCTTCGACGTTTGAGCAAGTTCCTCGAAGCGAACGCATATGTGGCCGCATTGCGCGTCAACCACGGCTTTATCTATCTGGCAGGACGATTCCGAGAAGGCTGCCAGCGTTGCCACGTTGCCGATGGCGCCGAATGGACCGACACGATGGACATCAAGGTTGTGAAAGGTTCTCTGAGCGCTTCCGCGGCGTGCCGAGATCCTTTTGGACCACTCGACCGAGGCGGCTTGAGCAACCCGCTCAAACGGCCTCGAATGTCTCGTCCATCTCGATGAGCGACCTTTTTCACAAGGAAATCCCTAGGCATTTGCAGCCGCATACGATGGAAAGCGTGCTGACTGGCACACCTATCAAATCCTTACCAAGCGAAGTTCGTTGCTGCAGAAGTTCATCAATAGACCGGTATCAAGCACGTCCCGCGCCCCGCAATATTTGGCGGGGGTCTCCGTTGAGGATGAGAGGGCGGTAACACGCATTTCACATCTACAAGCCGCAAACGCTAGCGTCCGCTTTCTCTCGATCGAACCGCTCCTGGCGCCTGTCGGCAGACTAGATCTCACAGGCATTGAGTGGGTGATTGTTGGTGGCGAGAGCGGACCGCGCTCACGTCCGATGGATGCTCAATGGGTGATTGATATACGCGATCAATGCACCGACGCGCGGGTGGCATTCTTTTTCAAACAGTGGGGTGGTTTTTCGCCCAAAACTGGGGGCCGCCTCCTCGAGGGAAGAGAGTGGAACCAGTTCCCTGCACGTCGCGTACGATCACGCGAAAGCAGGAGGCTCAGGCCGGCGCATGACCAGCTCTCTCCCTTTTGACTTTGACGAGATCAACTACTGGTCTGAGCTCAAGCTTGAGATCGTCGAGAAATACGGCTCCGCATATACGCGAGCATTTGCCAAGCATCCGAGCCTGAGAAAGTACTACATCGATGGGTTTAGCGGCGCGGGGCGTCACGTTGCCAAGAGGACAAAGCAGGAGGTTGAAGGTAGTCCAGCTCGTGCGTTAAAGATTTCCCCGCCGTTCGACGGCTTCCATTTCATAGACATGAACCATCATAAGACGGATTACCTGCAGAAGCTTTGCGAGGGGCGGAGCGATGTCGAAATACAAACGGGCGACTCGTCAGAGCACCTGATCAAAAGGGTGCTCCCGACCATCCAGTATAAGAACTATAATCGTGCCCTTTGCCTGCTAGATCCATACGGCCTGCACATGGATTGGGAAGTGATGCGCTTGGCGGGCCGCTCGCAGGCAGTCGATATGTTTCTCAATTTCCCGGTGATGGACATGAACCGCAATGCTATCTGGCGTCAACCGGACAAGGTTCCGCAGGACGGTATCGAGCGTATGAACCGCTTCTGGGGCGACGATTCCTGGCGCACCGCGGCTTACGCGGAAGGACCGCAGATCGACTTGTTCGGGCCGGTGATGAAAAAACAGCCCAACGACGCCATTGTGGCGGCTTTCATCAAACGGCTCCGCGAAGTGGCTGGTTTTAGGTTCGTGGCCAACCCGCTACCAATGCGGAATCGAACGAACGCTGTTGTGTATTACTTATTCTTTGCATGCAAGCATCCGGTAGCAGAGAAAATCATCACGTCGATCTTCGATCGATATAGGCGAGACCTACAGCCTGGCAGCAGCAAGTAGACGGGTCAAAGATAGACTTAGTTGGCAGCGGATCGAGTCTTATTGAGATCCAGCAAGTGTCGCAGCGCGTTCTCAGTGGATATGTCGGCAGGCCATCCAACGGCGCGCCATTTGCGAACGAAATCGTTGACGGAGAGTTTGGACGGAGACACTTCGTAGATCTCTACTTGAACCGCTGTGCGGTGTAGTCGACGACGGCTTGGCCGGTGAGTTCGGCTGTCGCGTTCGCGCCGCGTACGAAGAAGCGATGCGCCGCCCCTTCCTTGAGAAAGGCGGGTTTTGGACCTCGCTCGCAGCGGACCGACAGCACTCGGCCGCCTCCTTCGTCGACAAATTCCGGATGTATGTAGGGCAGGAACAACTCACCCATCCGATCGCGTATAAGGTTGACAAGATGAAGGCTCATCTTGTCCTCGCTGGCGAAACCGTCTGCGGCAACTCCTTTTACCGATCCGTCGTCGGCTACGCCGATCAGCAGGGTTCCACCGCCCGTGTTGAGGAAGGCGGCGAGCGTCTTCAAAACCGCTAGGTGCATCTTCTCATCGGGTTGCCCGGTATGCAGATTGATCCGCAGCGTCGCTTTGAACTCGACTCCCTCAGTTTCCCCGCCAGCGATCAGTTCAGCCGTGGTGGGCAGGGCAGCTGCGGTCTCCACGCCCCCGCCACGGAGCCGTTCCCAGGCCGCCCGCACCACGTCGGCCATCAACCGACGCCGCTCGCGCAAGAACGCCTCGTAAGGCATGTCCCACCATCCGGGCGGAAGCGCGTGGTGGAACCGATCTCTCTGCGACATCATGGCATCGAGTGGAGGTGCGTAAGTGCTTGGTGCCGCCGCACCCACCTTCAGATTCTCAGGCCATTCGAGTAGGGCAAAGTTAGCTATCTGGTTTACCGCCTTGCGCTCGGTGATTCCAAGGGTCGCCAGAAATGCCCGAGGAAAGAGGTGGTGTTCCTCGACCATGGCTTTCGTCCCGGTGACCGCGGGATCAAGTGCGGCGCTTACCGTAATGGGCGAGAAGAGCACCTTGGCGTCCAGAACAACAAGCGCAGCCTGGTAAGCCATGCGCGACGGCGTCTTTGCGCCTGATGTCGCTAGTCCCTCCGGCAAGGTTATCGCCCAGACGTCATCCGTCAGTTTCAGGTCACTCAAGCGTCTTAGGCGCAGCAGAAAATCATCGGAACCGGTCGCGGGCTCAAGCGCGGCGAGATCGGCTTCGAAGCGTGTCTCGCCGGACAAAGCGTAACGCGATGTCACCGCTGCCATAAAGAAGAACTCGGCTATCGCCTGGCGCATGACCGACAGTTCGACACCCTTTTCCTCTACGCCGACAAGATAGATCGTGTAAGCGTAAAGGAGCGCGAGCTCCGAAGTAATCATACGGCGTGATCGATAGCCGGCGAGAGGGAGCGCACCTAAAAAGTGATGCCAGCGGTTTACGTTCAGCGTCGCATCGCGGGCCGCTTTGAGACGAGTAAAACCGGCTTCCCGCCGTGCGGGGTCGATGACCCCGGTTGTTGGAACTCGTCCTCTTAGAGCAGCGTAGACCGCCTCCAGCTTGCCACGTTTCAGCCCAAAACCGACCATCACGCGAAGCATCTGATCGGGCGCAGGTTCGATAAAATAGTTTCGCGGGCTCGGCTTTCCATCGGGCGGACCGGAAGCTGATCGCGCGAAGCTCTCTAGATCCGTTCGTCCATCTTCCCAAAAAACAGACATCAAGGTCAGGATGAAGTCTGCTTGGTTGAGCTTAGCGCCCTGACCGTTGATGCGGACGAAAACCTCGGCAACCGTGTCGACGCCGGCTTCGGTCGTCAGCACGAGCGCGTCGAAAGGATGTTGCGCTAGGTTAAGGAGACGGCCGATGGCGCTCTGGATCCTGCTTGTTTCCTCGGAGCTCAGTTCTCGCACCGCACTTAGCGCGGCCAGATAGTCGCTCGCGACCTTGAACACGTTGGCGCCAGCTTTCCAAACCTCAGCCACATCGGAGATAAATGCCCGGTCTTGCGCGGTCGCGGCATTAGCGACCTCAAAGCGTTCTGCCAACGGATCGAACGCGATGCGGATACGCTCGCGCGAGAAATCCGCACGGATGACTTCCGCCCCTGTCATCACTGCGTACAATGACGTCAACCGCTGCTGACCGTCCACAATGGCAAGGCTCGGCATTTCGTCTTTCCCGTTTGTGCCGATCCCCTTGAGGCCTGCGCCCGTTTCCCAGAGAAGAAGGAAGCCGCATGGATAACCCCGATAAAGCGAGTCAAACAGATCGCGGATCTTGGCGTTCGGCCAGACGAACGGTCGCTGTAGCTCTGGTAGACCAATAGCCCCGCGTCCGATTTCCGTCACAAGCATATTGAGCGGGTAGGACGTCGTTCGATAGAGCATAGGTATCCCAGACTTAGATTAACGACCGATCGCCATCAGCGTTTTCCTCTCCCGAGCCAAGATCCGAGCTCGCGAAAATGTCGCGCTGTTCCCAGAAAGCTTGTCTCAGCCACTGAACGACAGTTCCAGCGAAATCGCTTGGTAGGGCACTTCCGGCCGGACCTTTCCCCGCTCACCGCGCCGCAGGTTCACGAAGCCATAGCGTTCCATAGTCTTGAGTGTGCGCGACAGATTTGAAGTCTTGCGGCCCGTGCTGTCCGCCAGCTCCTGCAGGGAGTTCGGATGCGTTGCGGCGATCGTTGCCAGCAGGGCGCGGTTACGGTTCGACAGCACCTTGGCGAAGCTCTCCGTCGAGGTGAACCACGCCTTCGGGTCGCCGGTTCCAGGCTTCAGCTCGCCCCGCGCAATCGCCATGGTGCGCGCCTTCATGTCCTCGGCAGAGGCGATCCCGACCTTCAGGGTACTCATGTGAACACTCACCCTTGCCCGCAGCACCGCGTCGACCTCGTTTCAGAAACCCGCCAGCAGCGTCGCCGCGCCCCGATACTCGTGGGGACGGACCGTGCGCAGCCGGTGCTTGTGATCCTGAGCACCCCTGCCCGGCCGCCTGGTCCCGACTGTCCGCGAACACGATGCGCGTTGTCGAAGCCGACCAGGCGATCACCAGCCGGCCCGTGCAGCGTCAGCGAGTAGTCGAGGCCGTGCGGCTTGGCCTCGCTCTCGGGTACACGGTGGACGATGAACCGGACCCAGTGACTGGTCTCCGGATCAATGACCAGAACCTGCCCGTCCAGCTCCAGCAGCGCATCGAGTGACGGATCACGCTCCATTTGGGTCAAATCTTATCACTACTGATAAGTTGGTCCAGCGTTTCGCCTGAGGGGTGCGCCCGTGTTTCCCCGCCTGCAGGGCGCCTCCTCAGGACCGGGCTCTGCGGCCTTCGGCTCCCAGGCCCGCTCCAGCGGTCCTGGCCCATGCGGGTGGCGATCCCTCGCGCGGGAATGGCAGGCCTGCCGCAGACGGGGCCTGTCGGGCTGTGGCCCGGCTTAGGGGCACTGCCCCTCGGCGCGCTTGCAAGCACCTTCCGCCCAGCTTCCTGCGTCTGCGGCTCCGTGCATGAGGATAATGTCCTTTATCTCGTGTAGATTTCGGGACGGGGGCGCACCCGCTCACCAAGGAAGTGAGCGCCGGTAAGCCGTCATCGAATCGGAGGGCGTCCAGCTGGGCGAGCACGGTCTTGTCGCGGAGGCGGTCGTCGCGGACCAGCATCAGGATGGTGTCGACGATCGCGTGGAGCCGGACGTCGTCGTGCAGCGGCAGGACGAGGCGGGGCGGTTCCGGTGTCTCGGGAGGCGGCGGTCGCGACAGCACCAGTTGCCGGCGAAACGGAAGCACAAGGACGTCGCCGCTGCCGAGGTGGATCTCGTAGCGGTGACGGCGCCCGTGCACGAGCAGGTGGCGCTCGCCGAGCTCGACGGCGCCGGCGGGCACCAGCTCGGGCAGGATCGCGCGGAGGAGTTCGCGACGCGTGCGCGCGACGCCGCCGAAATGCGGCTCGCGTGGCGGGAGGGGAACGGCCGCCAGCCCCGCCTGTCGCCGCCATTCGCCGATCTCCGGGACGAGCAGCAGGTCCTCGGGGTCCACGTCGAGCGTGGTGGCCGCGACACTCACCAGAAGATCGACGTCGCGCATGACCTCGGAAAAGACCACCGGATCGACGTCGCCCAGACGGATCGGCGTGTCCGTGACGGTGAGCCTGCGCGCGCCGTCGCGGCGCCAGTCGCCGCGGTCCTCGACCACGCGGAAGCGGACGCGGTCGGTCACGACATGGGTGAACGGCGCGCCCCGGAGCTGCTGGGCGCCGACGCCCGCGGTGCGCAGCTCGGCGCAGCAGCCGAAGCCCGGGACGACCAGCATCCAGGGCCGAGTGTCGCTGGACGGCATGTGCGGCACCAGGGTCCGGGTTTCCCAGCCGCGCGGTCGCGCCAGCTCGATCGCCTGGGCCTGGTGCAGCACGCGGAGCGCGTGGCGGCGGCTGTCCGGCGAGGTCTCGTGCTCGGCCTCGGTGACGACGTAGGTCTCGCGCCAGGCCTGGCGGATCGGTTGCGGGATCTCGAGGCGCGCCACCGTGCGGCGCCAGCGCGCGACGAGGTCGGGTTCGGCGGCGTGGAGCGGGTGCCACAGGCCGAGCATGGACGCGCGGTCGGGCGGGGCGGACGCATGCCCGTCCGGGTCGAGGACCTCGCCGTCGCCCGCGAACAGGCAGGTGCGGGTGGTGCCGTCGGCACCGGTCACGGTCCAGATCTGCCGGCGGGCGAGCCAGCCGAGCACGGGATGGCCGAGCAGGCGTTCGGCGAACGCGTCGGCCGACCAGGCCTGGCGGGTGAGCCAGGACCGCTCGAGCCGGACGCGGTGCACGGCGAGGTCGGCGGCGAGTGCCTTCGCGTCGGCCTTCAGGGCCGCGAGCGAGAGCCTGGACGCGGGATCGTCCCTGACGGACGCCGGCAGGCGGGCGAGCGGCGCGCCGCCGGGTGCCTCGTGGGCGAGGCGCACCCTGCCGGTCGCGCTCAGCCCGAGGGTCGCGGCGTGGCCGTTTGCGAGCGCCTCCCGGCGCGTCTGCCGGTCGTCGAGACCGTGGTCGAGGGCGGCGAACTCCTCGGCTTCGGCGATCGTGAGCCCGGACGCGGCGGCCGCGTCGCCCAGCGCCGCGTCGAGCTGGCCCCGCATGGTGGAATGACGGCAGCGACGCCGCATCAGGGCCAGGCGACGCACGGCCGGATGCGTGCCGATCAGGCCCGTCGTGCGCACGAGGCGGTTGCACAGGCCCACGTTCTCGCGCGCCATGGCGCGTTCGGCGAGCGGCAGCAGCCATGCCAGGTCGTCGGGGTCGGCGGCGGCGGCGATCATCGCCAGACAGCCGCGCGTCACGTTGGGAACCGACCAGTCGTACTGGTTGCGCACGCCGTGGCGCCGCGCGTCGTCGTCGGTGCCGAACACCATCACGCCGGGCGCCCGCTGGCGCGCCCGCTCGAAGAGGAACTTCTCGGGCACGTGCATGATCGCCTCGGCCGCGCCGCGCACCGAACCGCGGCGGGCGACCAGGTCTGCCACGAACGGCGCCAGACGCGACAGGATGGCGGCGCGGTAGAGCGGGGGATGCTCGTAGACGGCGAAGAGCTCCCGATCGTCGCCGACCAGGGCGGCCTCGCGCACGAAGCCGCGGGCGAACGCGAGTTCATCGCCGCCGCGCGGTGCGGCCAGGCGCTTGCCGAACGTTGCGAGCGTCTTGGCCGACGGGCGGGGCGTGTCGGGCGTCAGGAGGGTTTCGAGCCACTCGGACGCCTCGCCGACGGGGGTTGCCGGGTCGAGACGTGCGAGCACCTCGCGGCACAACCGGAACAGATGCGGCAGGTCGCGAGGAACGGTGCGCTCGTCCCCCACGGCCTGGTCGAACCAGGCCTCGTCGGGGAGGCAGCGCTCCCTGCTGCTGAAGAAGCCGAGATACCGCAGCATGCCGTTTCGCGTGTAGACGATGGGCGCTGTGCTTTCGCCGGGAAGCTGGGACGAGATCGGAAACCCGAACGAGGTCATGACCGCGTCGTCGGCATAGGTGCGGAACCATGTCGGCGGGGCGGGGAGGTCGTCCCGCCCGATCAGTTCCGGCATCATGCAGGCGCGGAGCGGGACGTATTCCCGCACCAGGTTCGTGCGACGCAAGGCGGGCTGGTCGGCCAGCCCGAAGGTGGACACCACCCGTGACCCGAAGCGATCGATCCAGCCTTCGTGCAGGTGATGGAAGATGGCGGGGTCGATCGCCTCCATCTCGGCCAGCCAGACGACGAACGGGCGCTCCATGGCGCCGATCTCGGCGAGGACCATGCGGAGGACGGAATGGTCGGCGCGGAGGTGCGTCGGGGCGGTCATGACGGATCGATACCGAATGATCGGTTGTCGTGCACCTGCTGTCGATCGTGGAGGCTCGCCGCCGGGGCGCCGTGCGCGTCGCGTTGGTTGCGGTGTTGGGTCTGGGACGTGACTTCCGGTTCGCGCTCGAAGCGGAAACCCAGGCGTCAACTCTGATCGTCCGGAAGCAGACGTAGAAGGCGCGTGGAAGTCCGAAGCGGCTGATCAGCGGTCACATCCGCTCTGGCAGGTCGAACGCCCCCTTCCGCTCGCTGTAGCGGTCCACGAGGTAGTCTGCCCGGTCACGCAGAAGCCAGGTGAAGCGCACCAGCTCCTCCATCACGTCCACCACCCGGTCGTAGAGCGGTCCCGGGAGCATCCGGTTTGCGTCGTCGAACTGCTTGTAAACGGCTGGCACGCTCGACTGGTTAGGGATGGTGAACATTCGCATCCATCGCCCCAGCAAGCGCAACGTGTTCACGGCATTGAAGCTCTGCGAACCGCCGGACACCTGCATAACGGCCAGGGTGCGTCCCTGCGTCGGGCGGAGTGAGCCCACTTCGAGCGGCAGCCAGTCGATCTGGTTCTTGAACACGCCGGTGATCGCCCCGTGCCGCTCCGGGCTGCACCAGACCTGCCCCTCGGACCACAGGGACAGGTTCCGCAGCTCCTGCACCTTGGGGTGCGTCGCAGGAACGCTGTCGGTCACTGGTAGGTCCTGTGGATCAAAGATGCGCGTCTCGGCTCCCATCGCCTGGAGCAGCCGCGCCGCCTCCTCAACCAGAAGACGGCTGAAGGAGCGCTCGCGCAGCGAGCCGTAGAGCAGCAGGATGCGTGGCGGGTGCGTGGCCCGTGCAGTGGGCTCGAGACGGTCCGGAGCAGGCTGGTGAAGCAGCTCGGGGCGGAGCGCCGGCATGTCGGTCATCGTCGGCCCTTTCGGTCCAGGCGCATCACGGGCGGCCCAGCAGCGGGAGCCATCCGGCCAGTGCGAGCAGGGCCAGCAGCAGGACAGGCGGCGTGATGACGAGGCCCACCCGCATGTACTGGCCCCAGGTGATGCGGACGCCCTTTGTGCCGAGCACGTGCAGCCAGAGCAGGGTCGCCAGGCTGCCGATCGGCGTGAACTTCGGTCCGAGGTCGCAGCCGATGATGTTGGCGTAGGCCATCAGCTCGCGTGTCGTCGCGGGTAGGCTGTGCGCCTGGTCGATCGACAATGCGCCGACCAGCACGCTCGGCATGTTGTTCATGACCGAAGACAGGGTCGCGGCACCGAAGCCGGTGCCCACGGCAGCGGCCCATGGGCTGAAGCTCGCCAGCCAGACTAGGCCGGAGGACAGATAGCCGGTTAGGCCGGCGTTCCGCAGCCCGTAGACCACGAGATACATGCCCAGGCTGAACACCACGATCTGCCATGGCGCGCCGCGCAGTACCTTTGCGATCGAGATGACCCCGCCAGGTCCGCCGCTGTGCCAGCGCCCGGCCAGTGCCAGAAGGACAAGCGCCGCCGCCCCCGTTACGACCGACACCGGCACGCCGAGCGCCGCCAGCGCAAAGTAGGCGATGAGGAGAACGACCAGCAGCGGAAAGGCCGCCCGGAAAACGAGCGGGTCGCGGATGGCAGACGGCGGCGGCTCGAGTTCCAACAGGGGGTAGGAGCGGGGGATTTGGCGCCCGTAGTAGAGCCACAGCACGCCGAGTGTTGCCGCGAGCGACACGAGGTCTACCGGCATCATCGCGGCGGCGTAACGCCCGAAATGGATGCCGAAGAAGTTGGCGCTGACGATGTTCACCAGGTTGGAGATCACCAGTGGCAGGCTGGTGCTGTCGGCGACAAAGCCCGTTGCGATGATGAAGGCCAGGGCTGCCGCAGGCGGGAAATCAAGCCGTGCCAGGATCGCGACAACAATCGGCGTCAGGAGGAGAGCCGCGCCGTCATTGGCGAACACTGCCGCTATAGCGGCGCCGAGCAGCACGATCAGCGGGAACAGCTTGCGGCCGTTGCCGCCGCCCCAGCGCGCGACGTGCAGCGCCGCCCAGTGAAAGAACCCGGCCTCGTCGAGCAGCAGGGAGATGATGATGAGCCCGACGAAGGTGAAGGTCGCGTCCCAGACGATGTGCCAGACGATCGGGATGTCGTGCAGGTGGATCACGCCAAGGACGAGCGCGACGACGGCGCCGCCCATCGCGCTCCACCCGATGCCGAGACCGCGCGGCTGCCAGATGACCAGGATCAGGGTGAGGACGAAGATCAGCAGGGCGAGCATGGGTTCTCGATTCCGATGAGACGCGGAGCAGCGGCCAGGAAGATTGAAAGCGGCGGCTGTCAGGTCACGCGGTGACCCGTATCATCGACGACCTTTTCGCCGTCCTCTTTGGTGAAGGCTCCTCTCTGCTCGGGCAGGAGATCGAGCACGGCCTCTGAGGGCCGGCACAAGCGGACACCCTGCGGGCTCACGACAAGCGGACGGTTGATCAGGATCGGATGCGCCATCATGGCGTCCACGAGCTGATCATCTGAAAGTCCCGAATCACCGAGCCCAAGCTCGGCATAGGGTGTGCCCTTCTCGCGGAGCAGCTGCCTCGGGCTGAGTCCCGCACGCTCGATCATCTGGAGCAGAAGCTTTCGCGTGGGCGGTGTCTTCAGATACTCCACCACTTGCGGCTCGATGCCCGCGTTGCGGATCATCGCCAGCGTGTTGCGGGACGTCCCGCAATCCGGATTGTGATAGATCACAACGTCGGTGGTTTCCCGCTCATTCAGCAGCATGGCGTCAACTCCGCAATCAGGGGCGCGCACACCTGAGTGCTGCCGGCACAACAATCCTTGACGAGAAAGAGGGTCAGCTCCCGGAGCGCGTCTATGTTTGCGCGATAGACGATCGAGCGGCTGTGCCGGTCCGAAGTCACCAGACCGGCGCGAGCGAGCGTTGCGAGATGCGCCGACATCGTGTTCTGCGGCACGTCGAGCTGCCGCGCGATCTCGCCTGCTGGCAAGCCATCCGGCTCATGTCGCACGAGCAGGCGAAAGGCCTCTAGCCGCGTCTCTTGCGCGAGCGAAGCCAAAGCAGCGATAGCCGACCCCGTTTCCATACATCCAGAGTAATGGATATGTGAAGGCGGCGCAACTGAGGGAGGATGCGGATCGTGCCATCTATGTCCGCTCTGGCCTCCTCGGCGCTCCGTAGCGGACTGACCACTTCCGGCCAAGCATGCTCGGCGCTTCGACTTTCCGGTTCAGCCGCCGCGCCGAGAGTGCTTGAAAGGCGCAGGAATTGCGGTCCCGGCGGAAGCCGTCCAGGATTGCAAAGGCTCCGCCTTTGCCGGGGTCCAGGGGCAGCGCCCCTGGCCTTCTTGCTGTCGTGCGGCCTGTCAGGCGTCGAGCAGGTCGCGGCCTTTGAGGAGGGCGCGGGTGCTGGGGGGGCGGCCGCGGAAGGCTTCGTAGAGCGCCATCGGGTCGCGCGTGTCGCCGGCGGCGTAGATGGCGCGCAGGTGCTTCGCGAGCGTCGGGTCGTAGGGGTCGCCGGCTTCCTCGAAGGCTTCGAAGCCGTCGGCGTCCAGCACCTCGGACCACATGTAGGCGTAGTAGCCGGCCGCGTAGCCGCCGCCCGCGAACAGATGCTGGAAATGCGCCGGGCGATGCCGGAGGCCGATGGCGCGCGGCATGCCGAGCCGGGCGAGGAAGTCGCGCTCGAATTGTTCGATGTCGAGCGACGCCGGGTCGGGGTGGGTGTGCAGCGCCATGTCGATCAGCGCCGCCGAGGTGAACTCGACGGTTCCGAACCCCTGGTTGAAGCCGCGCGCCGCCTCGATGCGGGCGATGGTCTCGTCGGGCAGCGGCGCGCCGGTCTCGTGGTGGCGCGCGTGGGTGCGGAGCGTGTCGGGCAGGTCGAACCAGTGTTCGAAGACCTGGCTCGGGAACTCGACGAAGTCGCGGCGCACCGACGTGCCCGATTGGGCGGGATAGCGCACGCGGCTCAGCAGGCCGTGCAGCGCGTGGCCGAACTCGTGGAACAGCGTGCGGGCGTCGTCGAACGACAGCAATGTCGGCTCGCCGCGGGAGAAGTTGTTGTTGTTGACGATGATCGGCAGCACCGGCGCGTCGAGGTCGGACTGCTCGCGGTACGAGCTCATCCAGGCGCCGGAGCGCTTGTCGGCGCGGGCGAAATGATCGACCAGGAACAGGCCGACCGGACCGTCGGCGTCGTCGACGGCGTAGGCGCGCACGTCCGGATGGTAGACCGGCACGTCGTGGCGCTCGGTGAGCGTGATGCCGAACAGGCGGAAGGCGACGTCGAAGGCGGCCTGCTGCATGTTGGCGAGCGCGAAATAGGGTTTCAGCGCCGTCTCGTCGAGCGCGTGGTCGCGGCGGCGGACGATGGCGGCGTAGAAGCGCCAGTCCCAGGCCTCGAGGGTGCCGTTGAAGCCGTCCTCGCGGGCGACCGCGAGCAGGCGCGCTTCCTCGGTCGCGGCGCGGCGGCGGGCGGGCGCCCAGACCTCCTCGAGCAGGCCCGACGCGGCGTCCGGCGTGGCGGCCATGGTGTCGGCGAGCGCGAAATGTGCGTAGTCGGGATAGCCGAGCAGGCGGGCGCGCTCGGCGCGGAGCGACAGGATCTCGGGGATCAGCGGGCGGTTGTCGTGCGGGCCGTCGTGCAGGCCGCGCGCGATCCAGGCCCGGTGCGCCTGCTCGCGGAGGTCGCGGCGGCGGGAAAAGGCGAGGAAGGGCTCGATCGAGGAGCGCGCGAGGGTGATGGCGTAGCCGTCGCGGTTGCGATCGGCGGCGGCGGCGCGGGCGGCGTCGCGGAGGAAGTCGGGCAGGCCGTCGAGATCGGTCTCGGCGAGCGGCAGGAACCAGTCCTTCTCGTCGTGCAGCACGTTCTGGCCGAAGGCCACGTGCAGCACGGCGAGGCGCTCGCTGATGGCCGCCATGCGGGCGCGGCCGGCGTCGTCGAGTGCGGCGCCGCTCCGGACGAAGCGGAGATGGGTGCGGTCGAGCAGGCGGCGCTGGTCTTCGTCGAGGGCGAGCGTGTCGCGGGCGCGGTGCACGGCGTCGACGCGCGCGAACAAAGCGGGGTTCAGCATGATCGCCATGCCGTGCTCGGCGAGGCGCGGCGACACCGTGCGGTCGACCGCCTCGAGGGCGGCGCCGCCGAGGGAGACGACGAGGTTGCCGAACACCGACGAGACGCGTTCGAGCGTGCTGCCCGCGCGTTCGAGCGCCTCGATGGTGTTGGCGAAGTCGGGCGGGGCGGGATCGGCGGCGATGCGGGCGATCTCGGCGAGGTGCTGCGCGGTGGCGGCGGCGAAGGCGGGCTCGAACTGGTCGGGTTCGATGCGGTCGAAGGGCGGCGCCTCGAACGGACCGGTCCAGGGCGAGAGCAGCGGGTTTTCTGGGATCATCGCGGGATCCCGACAGAAACGCGGGGTGGGGTCAAGCGAGGTCCGGGGGTTCGCCGGACCTCGCGCGCGTCGTCTGGACTGGCCGCGTGTCGGAGGATCGGGCCGGCCGGGTCGTACCGGCCGGGGTCGTCACGGCCGGGGATCAGACCGAGTAGTACATCTCGAACTCGACCGGGTGGGGGGTGTGCTCGAAGCGGTAGACTTCCTTCCACTTCAGTTCGACGTAGCTCTCGATCTGGTCGAGCGAGAACACGTCGCCGGCGAGCAGGAACTCGTGGTCGGCCTGCAGCGCGACGAGCGCCTCGCGGAGCGAGCCGCAGACGGTCGGGATGTCGCGGAGCTCCTCGGGGGGCAGCTCGTAGAGGTCCTTGTCCATCGCCTCGCCGGGATGGATCTTGTTGCGGATGCCGTCGAGGCCGGCCATCAGCATCGCCGAAAAGGCGAGGTAGGGGTTGGCGGTCGGGTCGGGGAACCGCACCTCGACGCGCTTGGCCTTCGGGTTGGTCGCGTAGGGGATGCGGCACGAGGCCGAGCGGTTGCGCGCCGAATAGGCGAGCAGCACCGGCGCCTCGAAGCCGGGGATCAGCCGCTTGTAGGAGTTGGTCGACGGGTTGGTGAACGCGTTCAGCGCCTTGGCGTGCTTGATGATGCCGCCGATGTAGAACAGGCACATCTCGGACAGGTCGGCGTAGGCGTTGCCGGCGAACATCGGCTTGCCGTCCTTCCAGATCGACTGGTGGACGTGCATGCCGGACCCGTTGTCGCCGTAGACCGGCTTCGGCATGAAGGTCGCCGTCTTGCCGTAGGAATGGGCGACGTTGTGGATGCAGTATTTGTAGATCTGCATCTGGTCGGCCATCTTGGTCAGCGGGCCGAACTTGGTGCCGAGCTCGTGCTGGCTCTGCGCCACCTCGTGGTGATGCTTCTCGATCGGCAGGCCCATCTCGCCCATCGTCGACAGCATCTCGGCGCGGAGGTCGACCTCGCTGTCGACGGGCGGCACCGGGAAGTAGCCGCCCTTGACCGACGGGCGGTGGCCCATGTTGCCTTCCGGGTAGTCCCTGAGGTTGGCGCCGGGCCCCTCGATGCTGTCGAGCTGGTAGGACGAGAAGTTCGGGCCGGTGCCGAAGCGCACGCTGTCGAACACGAAGAACTCGGCCTCGGCGCCGAACGAGGCGGTGTCGCCGATGCCGGTCGATTTCAGGTACTGCTCGGCGAGCTTCGCCGTGCCGCGCGGGTCGCGCGCGTAGAGCTGGCCGGTGGACGGCTCGTGGATGTCGCAGAACAGGATCAGCTGCGGCTTGGCGGCGAACGGGTCCATGACCGCGGTCGACGCGTCGGGCATCAGGATCATGTCGCTCTCGTTGATCGCCTTCCAGCCGGCGATCGAGGAGCCGTCGAACATGAAGCCGTCGGCGAAGCTGTCCTCGTCGACGGTGGAGACGTGCTGGGTCGTGTGCTGCCACTTGCCGCGGGGATCGGTGAAGCGGAGGTCGACGTACTCGACCGCGTTCTCGCGGATCATGTCCATGACCTTGGTCACGTCGGGGGAGACGCCCGTCGCGGTGGGCGCCCGGTGGGCGCCGCCGCGGGCGCGGCCGTCGGCGTGGTGGGAACCGTTTTCTTGGCCATCGTGTCGTCCACACTCTCGGGATGGAGCGGCACGGGACGCGCCGCCTGGTGGGTGCCTCGTCGCATGCTGTCGGCGGTCATGCGAGGGGGCGGAAGGGGGAAGGGGTCAGATCGCGTCCGCGCCGCGCTCCCCGGTGCGGATGCGGACCACTTCGAGGATGTCGGTGACGAAGATCTTGCCGTCGCCGATCCGGCCGGTGCGGGCGGCGTTCAGGATCGCGTCGACGGCGCGTTCGGCGACCGCGTCCTCGCAGACCAGCTCGATCTTCACCTTGGGCAGGAAGTCGACCACGTATTCGGCGCCGCGATAGAGCTCGGTGTGGCCCTTCTGGCGACCGAAGCCTTTCGCTTCCACGACGGTGATGCCCTGCAGGCCCACCTCGTGCAGCGCTTCCTTCACCTCGTCGAGCTTGAAGGGCTTGATCACGGCTTCGATTTTTTTCATGCGCAGACCGGCTCCGTCGCCGGGTTTCCTTCCTCGCGTGCCGGAGGGCGTGCTGCCCTCCTTTCACGGCCGCCCGTCCTGCATGGGACGTGCCATCGGCGGGTGCCGGGCGCGCGCGCGTCGGGGGGTGCGGCGGGCGGCCGGGCGGAGGCGGGCGCGCGTCGTTCCGGCAGCGGTGCCCCCGGGGCCGCTCCCGTCTTCGCCCGCTCGCGGCGGCCGGCGCCGTTCCGGTGGCCTCGCCTGGTGCGGCGAGGCGAGCAAAAGACCCGTCCCGCGTCACCGGCCGTTGCCGCAAAATCAGGCACGGATGCGCACCGCCGTCCGCGACCCCACATCTCCGGCCGTCGCCCGGGAGGGCGGGTCGGGGCGCGCGCCGCGCGCGTCGCGATCGGAAGCCGCCGGGAGCGCGATCCGTTGAAGAAGCTGAATTCCCTGCTCGCCGCCCAGGGCACCACGATCTTCACGACGATGTCGGCGCTGGCGGCCGAGCACGGCGCGATCAATCTCGGCCAGGGCTTCCCGGACACCGAGGGGCCACGCGAAGTGGTCGAGGCGGCGGCGCGCTTCCTCGGCGACGGCCGCAACCAGTATGCGCCGCTGACCGGGCTGGCGGAGCTGCGCGAGGCGGTCGCCGGCGCGAACCGGCGCTTCTACGGGCTCGAGGTCGATCCCGCGCGCGAGGTGGTGGTGACCTCGGGGGCGACGGAGGCGGTGTTCGCGAGCCTCGCCGCCCTGATCGATCCAGGCGACGAGGTCGTGGTGCTCGAGCCGTCGTACGACACCTACCTGCCGGCGATCCGGCTGCTCGGCGGCGTGCCGCGGATCGTGCGGCTCGAGCCGCCGGACTGGTCGCTGCCGCTCGCCGAGCTGCGCGCCGCGTTCGGGCCGCGCACCAAGGCGATCCTGCTGAACACGCCGATGAACCCGACCGGCAAGGTGTTCACCCGCGACGAGCTCGGCATCGTCGCGTCGCTGGTGCAGCGCCACGACGCCTACGCGATCTGCGACGAGGTGTACGAGCACCTGGTGTTCGACGGCGCCGCGCACGTGCCGCTGATGACGTTCCCGGGCTTGCGCGAGCGCACGGTGCGGATCGGCTCGGCGGGCAAGACCTTCTCGCTCACCGGGTGGAAGATCGGCTACGTGACGGCGCCGGCGCCGCTCGCGGCCGCGATCGCGCGCGCGCACCAGACGGTGGTGTTCGCGTCCGCGCCCAACCTGCAGCGGGCGGTGGCGGTCGGGCTCGGGCTCGACGACGCCTTCTTCGCGGGGCTCGGCCGCGACCTCGCCCGCAAGCGCGACGTGCTGGCGTCGGGTCTCGCCGAGCTCGGCCTGCCGCCGCTGCCGGCCGCGGGCAGCTACTTCCTCACCGTCGACATCGCGCCGCTCGGGTTCGAGGACGATCTCGCGTTCTGTCGCGCGATCACCGAGAACGGCGGCGTCGCGGCGATCCCGGTCTCGGCGTTCTACGCCGAGCGGGGGCCGACCAGCCTGGTGCGGTTCGCCTTCTGCAAGCGGGAGACGGTGCTCGCCGACGCCGTGCGGCGGCTCCGCGCCCGATTGACGCCGCCCCCCGCCCGCCCTAGTTGATCGGCCGCTCCCTGTGGCGGCCGTAGCTCAGCTGGTAGAGCGCCAGGTTGTGGTCCTGGATGTCGTGGGTTCGAGCCCCATCGGTCGCCCATCCCTTGCCGGCGCACGGTCCTGATCCCGGCGGTCGTGCTCGCCGGCGGTGCGGCGCGGCGGATGGGGGGCGGCGACAAGCCGCTCCGGCTGCTGGCCGGCCGGCCGATCCTCGCCCACGTGCTCGAGCGCCTGGACGCGCATCCGGCGCGCGCGATCAGCGCCAACGGCCCGCCTGAACGTTCGCGGGGTTCGGGCTGCCGGTGCTCGCGGACGCGGTGCCCGGGCTCGGTCCGCTCGGGGGCATTCTCGCGGCACTCGACTGGGCGGCCGGGCGCGGCGACGGGTGCGTGCTGACGGTGCCGGGCGACACGCCGTTCGTGCCGCGCGACCTCGCGCGGCGTCTCGGGGCGGCGCCCGCCCACGCGGCGAGCGGCGGGCGCGACCACCCGCCGGTGGCGGTCTGGCCGGTCGCGGGGCGGGACCGGCTGCGCGCGCGGCTCGCGCGCGCGGGCGACCCGGGCGGCCGCAGCGTGCGCGGGTTCGCGGCCGAGATCGGCGCGCGCGCGGTCGTGTTCGACGACGTGCCCGACCCGTTCGCCGACATCGACACGCCGGACGATCTCGCGCGTGCGGAGGCGCGCTTGCGGGGGGCGGGGGTGGCCCGCGCTCGCTAGGGCGCGATCGGCTGGACCGGAACTGGTCTGGCTGGGGGGCGTGCTCCGGAAACTCGGTAGACAGAGCGACTTGCCTCGTATGGATCGGAGCGCGTCGTGGTCCGGCCGCTCTGAGGTTGCTCCGGGTCACGATCGGGTCGAGAGCCGATGGACGTGCTCCGTCCTCGTGGGACGAGAGCGCTTTCGTCCGATCGGACGATGCTGCTCGATGAGGTCGTGCCCTGGGGCGTCATGCGGATCGGGCGTGATCGTTCGAGCGGGCGGGAACGCGCCCTTCTCGTGGCCATGGAGCACGACGCAAGCGGCATCGGTGCCCGGCGCAGAAATCGCCGTCGTGCCGGAGTGGCCGGGTGTTGGCCGGGAGGGCAGCTCACGCCTGAGGGGCGTGACGGGGATCGTCCACGCGGCCGTCCTCCAGGGGCGCTGCGGCGCGCATGGCCCGACCCCGCCGCGTCCGCCGGCGCGCATACCAGACGCTCCAGAGGCCGAGGGCGCCCATGCTGCCGTAGCCGACGAACGGGCTGACGAGGAGGTAGGACCCGATCGACATCGTGAACACGAGACCGCAGGCCACGGCGGTCTCGGCGAGCAGGCCGAACCCCCAGACCAGGGTCATGATCACCATCGTTTGGCGGAAGAACGGGACCGCGCGGAGTGCTTCGAGGGCGTCGCCGTGCGCGCGCGACTTCCTCAACTCGCGGGCGCGGACGAGCTGGTAGACGAGCGGGTGTCCGGCGGCGACCGAGACCAGGAAGACGAGACCGATCAGCCCGGTGACGAGGTTTTCCCGCAGCTGGAGCCATCGCGCCGATCCGCCGCCGACGAAGGCGAGCAGCGACAACACGATGCCGCCGATCACCAGCAGGGACATCGCGTCGATCCGTCGCTTGCGGATGAACTCGGCCAGGCTCCAGACGATCGGCGGCACCGAGGCGGCCAGCAGCGCGTGCGTTTCGCCGACCCGTCGCTCGCCGTAGACGTAGATCAGGTAGGGCAGCACGACATTGACCGCGATCTCGGCCATGAGTGCGCCCGGACGCCAGCCGGGTCTCGTCGTCGCTCGCGCCATCACCGTCCTCCGCCTCGGGGTCACGCGTCCGTTGCGAGATCTATCTCGGATCTCGGGTGTCCGGCCGCGGGTCGGGTGTCGCTCGACGTCGCCTGCCGTGGGACGCCGCCGCGGTCGCGAGTGCCGGACGCTGTCGGGACGCGTTCGACGCTCGGCCGGGCCGTTGCCGCCGGTCGCGAGATCGGTCGGACCGGCGGCCGCGCGGATCGCGACGCGTCACGGCGCCGGTGTCGAACCGGGGTGCGCCACCCGCGCCGCCAGGGCGACGTTCATCGCCTCGAAGCGAGGCACCAGCACGGCCGGGTCGAACGCCCACAGCAGCACGCCGCTGAAATGTTCGCCCTGGGTGAACATCGTGCCGCGCGGCGTCGGTCGCAGCAGGAAGTAGTGCTCGCCGACGAACAGGCCGGGGAGGCCCCACAGGCGGCCGCGCCAGCGGAGTTCGCGATCGGCGTCGGCGACCAGCACGCGCGGCCGGAACACGACGCGGTCGTCGCCGGTGCCCTCGACGTTCTCGATCGTGGCGCCGGCGACGAGGTGACCGTCCAGGGCGGCGATCAGCGGGTTCCAGGTGGGGTAGGCGCGCGTGTCGGTGAGCACGGACCAGACCGCGTCGGGCGGTGCGGCGATCTCGATCGTGGTCAGGATGTCGGCGCGCGGCGCGCGGATCAGGGCCACGGCGCCGAACGAGGCGAGGAGCAGGCAGGCGGCCCAGCCGGCGCGGGAACGGGGTCGCGTCCGGTGCCGGCCGGTCACCGTCGCGACGCGTGGACGACATGCGACCCGGATCGCGATCCGTTGCCGCCGGTGGCGAGCCCGGGGCTCGGGATGCGGGCGAACAGGGCGGCGCGGTCGAGATCTTCCACCCGCGTGAAGCCTGCCGCGCGCAGCAGGTCGTGCATCGCGGGTGGTTCGACGAGCGTGATCCAGGGCTCGCCGAGTTGCGCCACGAACGCGCGCCGGAGTTCGGCGGCCTCCCGGGCGGCGGCGTCGAGCCGTTCGATCGGTTCCGAATAGTCGAACACGATCTCGGCGTCGGGGTGGGATGCCGCGAGGCTCAGGGTCGCGCCGATCGCCGCGCGCGCGAGATAGGGCGTGACGCCGAGCCAGATGAAGAATGCCGGCGCGTCGGGCGGGAGGCCCGCCGCGGCGAGTTCGCGCGCGAGCGATCCGTGCTCGAAGTCGACCGGCACGTGTCGTGCGGTCGCCGGAACGGCCAGTCCGATGCGCGCGAGATGCGCCCGCTTCCAGTCCAGCATGCGCGGCCGGTCGACCTCGAACACCGCGAGGTCCGGATGGCGGAGCGCGGTGGTGTCGAGACCCGCGCCGAGGACGACGGCGTGCGCCACGCCGCGCCGGCGCGCCGCGACCAGGCCGTCCTCGGCGATCCGGCTGCGCGCCGCGATGAAGCCGCGGTAACGCCGCGCCTGCGTGCTGTCCGGCTCGCCGAGCATCTCGCGTCCGTCGCTGTCGATCACCTGGAGCGCGAACGGGTCGGCGAAGATGTCGGCGCCGTCGACCAGCTGGTGCTTGGCGCGCATGCGGGCGACGGTCCAGGCGGTCACGCTGGGGCAGGTGGTCGGCGGTCCGTGCCGCATCGTGCGCGTCCTCCGGTCGGGTCGGGTCGGGTCGGGCGGGGGCGGGGGCGAGATCAGCACGATCGGGGCCCGCGGTCGAACGCGGTGCGCGGTCGGGCGGGACGCTGCCGGGCGTCGTTCCGCCGATGGCGGCTTCCTGCTACGTCCGCGCTCCCATGCTGAGCACCTTTCTCGCGAGCTTCCCGTTCGACCTCACCGCGCTGCTGGTGATCACCGACCCGATCGGCACGTCGGCGGTGTTCGCCGGCATGACCGGCAACGACAGCGCCGCCGACCGCACGGTGCAGGCGGTGCGCGCCGTGGTGATCGCCGGGATCGTGCTCGGATTGTTCGGGTCGCTCGGCGCCGGGCTGCTGACCGGGCTCGGCATCACGCTGCCGGCGCTCCGCGTCGCGGGCGGGATCCTGCTGTTCCTGACGGCCGCCGACATGGTGACCGCGTCGGGCGCCACGCGCGGCTCGACCGGACCCGAGCACGACGCGGCGGTGCGGACCGACGACGACATCAGCGTCTTTCCGCTGGCGATCCCGCTGATCGCCGGGCCGGGCGCGATGACGACGATGGTGCTGCTGCGGTCGGAGGCGGGGGGACACGCGGGGCGCATCCTGGCGATGTTCGCGAGCCTGCTGGTGACGCTGGGCGCGATGATGGCGGCGCTGCTGGCGGCGCGCCACGTGTCGCGGCTGCTGGGGGCGACCGGTGCGAACGTGGTGGGGCGGGTGCTGGGGGTGCTGCTCGCGGCGCTTGCGGCGCAGATCACGCTGGATGGGTTGCGGGAGAGTTTGGGTGGGGTGTTGCGGTAGGGGAGGTGCTGGGATGCCGTCGGCGCGTGCGGCGTGCTTTTGGTGGACAGGCAGCGTTCAAACCTCGGCGAGTTCGGGCCGAGTGGATCGAAGGCAGCACGTCGGGTTCGGTGCGATGCCCGGATGTGGCCGTGAGCGGACGGTCCGCTTTGGAGCGCGACCGGCGAGAAGCGGACGCTCCGCAGTGATTTGCTGCGACTGCTCTGCGACCCGAAGCCGACATCCACGCAATGCATGATCCGTTACCGGCACCCCCAGTCATCCGCTGAAGACTAATTGACACGAACTCGGGCTCGCGATTTAAGTCTGCTTGGACGTGCGAAAGTCACTGCCTGGTCGGTAGTCCAGGTGACGTTTTGCGTTCGTGCAGCTTACACGCTCTATCCCAGACGTGGGCAACCTGCGCGTCCTTTCCCT
This sequence comes from Acetobacteraceae bacterium, assembly GCA_965199345.1. Lineage (GTDB taxonomy): Bacteria > Pseudomonadota > Alphaproteobacteria > Acetobacterales > Acetobacteraceae > CAXTPV01. The sequence continues at coordinate 2,214,196 of CBDARA010000002.1, read as the reverse complement.
TCGAAGGGAGAGGAGCGTCCTATGGAAATCGCCCGTTACCTGATTGCTTTCGTTGCTGTGTTCAATTTCGGCGGCTTGGTCGCCGACGCGGTTGTGCCGGCCACCGCCCGGCAGCATCTACTCAACCCGCACTGGCCACCGCACGCCAAATTTCACAACGCGCAGACCATGCTGATGGGCATCGTGAGCGGCACCTTGTCACTGGTCATCCTGTTCGGCACGCAATCGCTCACTCTCTCAGTCTTCTTGCTGTCGGCTGCTATTGCGGCAAACTACTTCGTGACGATGGCGCTCGCGCCGTTGTTTCCGAGAACCGCCTGGGTGGACCCAGAGTTCATCTCGGGCACACCCCGCCTCCTCGGCTTGGCCCCGCAACAGCTCATCAGCTACGTCGTTTGCGGCCTCGTCATCCTTGCAATCGTACTAGCCGTTTCCGCTTAGCTGCGGGGGTCAGTCCGTTTTCAACGCTTTTCACTCGAGAGCGGACTGACCGCTTCCACCCGATCCGCGTATGAAAGCCGCTTCGGTCGGTGTCCGCTTATGGCCGATAGCTGCTGTTCCGCTTTGGGGGCAGTCAGCGGAGAAGCGGACACTCTTGCGAATGGGTCATGGGCTCGCCGGAACGGTTTAGGATAGGTTGTGTCTATCGCTCCGTGTAACTTCGAGGCTCGCATCGTGGTATCAACCGACCTCAATCAAGATTTCGACCCATTGTATGCATCCTTCGTCAATTTAGCGGATGTACACGACGGCAAACGGCCACCACATTTAGCGCATTATACCTCTCTGGAAGTCTTGGAGAAAATCATTCAGTTCAAGGAGCTTTGGTTTTCCAATCCGCTGTTCATGAATGATCATCATGAAATGCGCTTCGGCCTCTTTGAGGGGGCCAAGATACTTAACGATCTGGGTCAGGATGCAGCTCTAGTCTCATCGATCCAGGAACGGGAAGACTTCAGCCTTCTCTTGAACGCCTATCAATCGACCTTCCAGGAGTTCGACGCCAACTATGCGTTCGACATCTACGCCTTTTGTTTGTCGGAATACGACTACAACGGAAAGCCTGACGGGTTACTTTCCATGTGGCGCGGATATGGAGCTAACGGCCAAGGTGCAGCCGTTGTGTTCGACACTAGTTACATTTCCGTCGTCCCAGGCTCTCCGCTCATCATAGGGAAAGTGCAATACGCTCCTATCAAGGAACGCCGCTCCTGGATGGAAATGACGCTTCGGAGGTGTCTTGACGTATTTAGGCATGTCCCGGTGAGTAAGGAAGCTTTGCGAGTGACCGGCTTCCACATGTTCCAACTAATGCTGATTTACTCCCTGATGTCCAAAGACCCCGGCTTCGAGGAGGAGCAGGAGTGGAGGGTGATCTACCTCCCTTTTCGGGACACTGCCGGCCCAGAAAACAAGGGCGTTCTAAAAGACAAACGTAGCTATTTGCGGAGGAATAATATGATTGAGCCAAAGCTCCACTTTCCGATCGAGCCCTTGAACCTTGAGCCCCGCCAAACATGGACGTTTGACGATATCGTGGCCCGGATTGTGCTGGGGCCGACTCATGCAACACCCTTAGCAATGAACGCCGCAATGCGAATGTTCCAAAGCCTCGGGATGCCCAACCTTTCTCAAAAACTCTGGGTTTCAGGAATTCCTTACAGGCCGACCGGCGGCTGATCGCAGTGCCCGAGACCCCGGGACCACAATGAACGCGAGACAGCGGTCGCGTCCGCTTTCGGACCCTGATACGGCGTCTCGTAGCGTCCGCTCGTGGCGCGAAGCAGAAGGAAGATCGTCCGTGAGGAGTGCTCGCGGCTCGGCTGTTTCGATCGGCGACGCGGGAATTGCGCATCGATCCGCGCCGCCGCCGCGGCAAGCATTTCGCTTCCAAGCAGAAGTCTTTTTGCTTCTTTTTCTTCAGAAAAAGAAGGCTTCTTCTTCTACAGCTTCGCGGCGATGGAGAAGAAGATGCTGCGGCCTGGGTTCAGCCAGTAGAGGGCGGCGCCGGAGGCGGTCTGGCCGTCGTAGCCGATGAAGCTCTTGTTGTCGGCCAGGTTGTAGACCTGCACGTCGAAGCTCAGGCGGTGGCGGGCGACCGGGAGCACGTAGCCGGCATCCAGGTTGATCGTGCTGTAGGACTTGATCGGGAACTGGTCGGCGGCGCCGGGGGTCGCGGTGTCGAGACCGTATTGCGGGCCGACGTTCTTCGCGATGACCAGGGCGTGCAGGTCGTCGTGCGGGCGGATCACGCCGCCCTCGTCGTAGATCAGGCCGATCGCCGCGGTGCGGCGCGGCGTCTGTTGGAGGTTGTTGCCGTTGCTGTTGTAGTTGCTGTCGTTGAGCGAGCCGTTGGCGTAGACCGCGAAGCCGTGGCCGAGCTTGCCGGTGCCCTCGACCTCGACGCCCTTGAACACGGCGCCGCCGGCGTTGGTGTAGATCGTGTTGGTCGCGATCGTGTTGCTGGTGATGTAGTTGTCGTATTCGATGTAGTAGAGATCGGCGCCGACATCGAGCCAGCGCCGCTCGAAGACCGAGCCGACCTGGAAGTTCCAGGTGGACGACGGCGCCACCGACGTCACCGAATTGGTGTAGAACAGGTTGAGCGGCGGCGTCAGGTAGCCCTTGGCGGCCTGCGCGTAGACCGAGGTCGACGGGATCACCCGCCAGTTCGCGCTGAACGCCGGCAGCACGCGGTTGAAGGCCTCGTGGTCGTCGGCGTAGTGCGACGTCGTGCGGTTGATCGGCGCCTGCAGCGAGCGCGTCACGGCATCGTATTTCACGCCGGCGATGATCGTCACGTTCCTGGCCGGATGGAACGCGAACTCGCCGTAGGGCTGCACGGTCGTGAGCGTGTCGAACACGATGTAGGAGAACGGCGATTTGGTGCGCGAGGTCGCGTAGGCGAGGTCGCCGTCGGTGAAGTCGACGTTGTATTTGTAGAGCGTGTTGTCGATGTGGTCGAACCACACGCCGAGGCGGGCCTGGCCGAACGGCGTGTCCTTGGTGAAGCGGAGCGTGTCGCCCCAGTCGCGCTGGTCGTTGTGGCTGAGCGTGCCCTCGATGATGTCGGTCACCTTGGTGGGCACGCCGTTGACGTAGATCGTGCCGGTGAACGGCGGCGTGGTGCCGCCCGGATCGACGCTGGTCGTGCCGCGGTGGTAGTAGCCCTCGGTGTAGGACGTGTTGTCGAGGTTGAACCCCGCGCCGAGATCGGACTGCACCCGGACATACGCGAAGTCGCTGGTGTAGGCGTCCTTGTTGTAATCCGCATAGTCGACCGAGTTCGGGTCCTGGTTGAGGCCGTAGTTGCGGCCGTAGATCAGCGCGTTCTGCTGCGTGACGCCGTAGGGCGTGTGGGTGTCGTCGTTGTCGAGGTTGACGAGCGTCGTCACCACCGTGCTCTGGCCGATCGGCTGCGCGTATTTGAAGAACAGGTTGCGCCGCTCGGTCGAGATGCCGCTGTCGGCGCCGTTCGCCTCCTCCTTCGAAAGGTCGAGTGCGACGCGCGCGCCGTCGAGCGCGGTGATGGTGCCGCTTTCGCCCTCGATGCCGTAGAGGTTGGTGGCGTAGGAGCCGAACGTGCCGTAGGGCTCGAGAGTGGGGGTCGCCGACAGCGCCGGCGAGCTGAGCGCGATGAAGCCGCCGAACGTCGCCGACCCGATGTCGGACGCGAGGCCGGGTCCGCGGTTGACCGCGATCGCGCCGAGGTCGTGCTCCATGAAGTAGACCGCCGGCTGCGGCGACAGGTTGCCCGGCGAGGGCTGCACCTGCACGCCGTCGTAGAGCACGCTGAACTCGGTGTATTGCAGGCCGCGGATGCTCTGCGCGAAATCCTGCTGCAGACCGGGGCCGGCGGGGTTCACGTCCATGGCGCTCGGCGTGAGGGCGACGATGTCGTCGTAGTCCTCGGTCGGGATGGTGAATTTCTGCAGCGTCTCGGCGCCGATGACGCTTTCGGGCTGCTGCTCGTCGATCGGCGGCTGGCTCGGCGCGAACTGCGCCGCGGTCTGCGGCGCGGCGCCGCTGTCGGCGGCCGTGCCAGGTCCGGTCGCGGTCGACTGCACGCCGCCGATGTTGACGGTCTGCGCCTGCACGACGGCCGGCACGGACACGGTCGCGAGCAGCAGGGTCGCGAGCGGACGGCGCCCGCGCGCGCGAAAGGTCAGAAATGTCATTCGGGATCCTCAGGCGCGCGGGAAGCGGGGCGCGACGCGCCGGACGGCGACGCGAGGCTTCCGACCGGTTTCGTTGCGACCCGCGTAGCTGACGCGAACCTGACCCGCACGTGAAGAACGTGTTGCAATGCGCGGGGTCAGTCGGCGTCCGTGTCGATGCGGAACGTCACCCAGACCGCGAGCGACAGCGTGCGGTCGGCCGACGCGCCGGGCGGCGGATAGGAGGCGCTCTCGACGGTCTCGACCGCGGCCTCGTCGAGCCGCGGGATGCCGCTCGACGACAGCAGCCGCACGCCGGAGACCGCTTGGTTCCGATAGTCGAAGCCGACCAGCGCGCGTCCCTGCTCGCCCATCGCGCGCGAGGACGCCGGATAGCGGAGTGCGGCCTGCACCGCCGCCCGGATCCTGCCCTCGAGGGTCGCGACGCCGGGGGCGGACGAGGGCGGGGCGGGCGGCTGCACGCGGACCGCGTGGAGCGAGGCGGGCGGCGTGTCGGGCGCGGTCGGGGCCGGCGGCGGCGGCGCGCTGCGGCGTTCGACCGGACGCGGCGCCGGCGGTCGCGGCGGCACGCGCTCCGGGATCGTCACCACGTGCGGGGTCGGCACCACCGGCGGCCGCAGCACCATCGCGGGCGTGCGCAGCGCGGGCGCGGGCAGGCGCGGCGGCGGCGCCGGGCGCGCGCCCGGCACGGTCGTCGGCACGATCCGCATGACCGGGGCGGGACGCGGACGCGGCACGTGGTTCGACAGCGACGCCAGCATCGCGAGCGCGAGCAGCGTCGTGATCAGCGCCGCCGCGCCGAGCGACACGAGCCGCGGCGCGGCGCCGCCCGACCACTCGTCGGTCGCGAGCGGCCGGCCGTCCGACAGGCGCGCGCTCACGCGGCGAGCCGCCCGTCGGCGAGTGCCGGCATCACGACCCGCACGCGGCATTCCGGGCCGTCGACGAAGGCGACCGTGGCGCCGTGGCTGCGCGCCACCGCGCGGACGATCGCGAGGCCGAGACCGCTGCCGGCCGAGCCCTGCGCGCCCTTGCGGAAGCGATCGAACATCAGCGGCCGCAGCGCCGGTGCGACGCCCTCGCCCTCGTCGGCGATCTCGAGCGCCACGGTGTCGCGGCCGCGCCGTCCCGACAGCGAGATCACGCCGCTGCCGTGCTGCAGCGCGTTCTCGAGCAGGTTGCGGACCAGGTCGCGGAGGTCGTCGGCGCGGCCGCGCACCGGCAGGTCGTCGGCGAGGTCGACCTCCAGGCGGCGCCCCGCCTCCTCGACCAAAGGCAGCACGGACGCCGCCGCCTCGCGCCCGATGCGGGCGAGGTTGAGCGGCGCCGGCGCGGTGTCGGGCCCGGCGGCGGCGGGGGCGAGCGTCGCCTCCTTCCGCGCGAGTTCGAGCAGCTGCGACACCAGCCGGCTCATCTGCGCGAGATCGCGCTCGACCGCCGGCCAGTCGGGCGGCGCGCCGCTCCTCGCCCGCTGCAGCCGGAGGCGGAGTGCGGCGAGCGGGGTCCGGAGCTCGTGCGCGGCGTCGGCGGTGAAGCGCCGCTCCGCCTCGTAGGCGTGACCCAGCCGGTCGAGCGCGCCGTTGAACGCGCGCACCAGCGGCGCGACCTCGCTCGGCAGCCCGTCGGCGCCGATCCGCGCCTCCGGCCGCGCCGGGCCGACCCGCGCCGCTTCCTCGGACGCGCGCGTGAGCGGCCGGAGGTTCCACACGGTCACCGCGGCCACCAGGATCACCACCACCACGCTGAACGGCAGCAGCACCGCGAGGTCCTGCCACGGCTCGGGCAGCTCGTCGCCGAGCGCGATCCGGCTCGCGCGGCCGATCAGGCCGTCGCGGCCGCTGGCGATCGCGTGCAGCGCGGTGACCAGGCCGAGGCTGAGCACGGCGGTGGCCGACATCGACAGCACCAGCTTGCCGCGGAGGCTGCCGATGAGGCGGCGGCCGGCGGGGTGGCTGCCGGGGCGGCGGCTGGCGGGGCGGTTCCTGCCGCTTGGGGGCCCGCGCTCGGGGCCGCCGCGCTCGGGACCCACGCTCTTGAGGTCCACGCTCCTGAGGTCCCGATCCTCGAGGCCCCCGCCCTCGAGGCCGCCGCCGGAGCCACCGGCGGGGCCGGTGCCGGGACCCTCGCCCGAGCGGGCGTCGGGCGGGCTGCGGGCCGGCCTCACGCGCCCGCCGCGACGAGGCGGTAGCCGATCCCGCGCACCGTCTCGACGGTGGTGGTCGCGTCCGCGACCGCGAGCCGCCGGCGCAGCCGCGACACGATCGCCTCGAGCGCGTTGCCGCTCACCTGCTCGTTGAAGCCGTAGATCCTGTCCTCGAGCCCGTCCCGCACCACCGTGCGGCCGCCGGCCCGGATCAGCTCTTCCAGCAGGCAGGCTTCCCGCCGGGTGAGCGGCAGGATGGCGCCGTGCACGCTCGCCGACCGCGACACGGTGTCGAAGCTGACGTCGCCGTAGGCGGCGACCGTCACGCGCCTCGCGCCCGGCCGCCGCATCACCGTCCGCAGCCTGGCGTCGAGCTCGTCGAGGTCGAACGGCTTGAGGATGTAGTCGTCGGCGCCGGCATCGAGCCCGCCGATGCGGTCGGCGACCGCGTCGCGCGCGGTCAGCACGATCACCGGCGGCTCGCCGCCGGTCTGCGCGCGGAGGCGGCGGAGCACCTCCATGCCGTCCATGTCGGGCAGGCCGAGATCGAGGATGACGGCGTCGTATTCGGTGTCGTTCGCCGCCGACAGCGCGTCGCCGCCGCGGCCGAAGGCGTCGGTCGCGAAGCCGTGGCCGCGGAGATGGGCGGCCAGCATGTCGCGGAGTCCGGGGTGGTCCTCCACCAGCAGCAGCCGCATCGGCGTCCCCTTCGGTCGCAATGGCGGGGACACTTCCGTGACGTTGCCGCCGCCGTCAGCTTCCCGTCAGAGGCGCGGACCATTGTCCCGGATGTCACAACATGTGTGAGAACCTTCCATGACGGTTTCGCGGAGGCGGGGGCTCCTCGCCGGTACGGTCTTGTCGCTCGCCTGCGCGGCCGGTGTGCCGCTGGCGGGGGGCGCGTCGTCCGCACGGGCGGCCGCGTCCGACAACGCCCGCCTGCCGTCGGGGCAGTTCATCACGCCCACCGCGACCCCCGGCTCGGTGTTCGCGAACCTGAACCCCGGCCTCGCGAGCCACCCGAACTACCTCGCCGGCCAGGGCATGACCGCGGTCGTGAGCCCCGACAAGAAGACGCTCGTGGTGCTGACCAGCGGCTTCAACACGATCCAGACCGCGACCGGCGCGCTCGATGCCACCGCGTCGTCGGAATACATCTTCTTCTACGACATCAGCGCCGGCGCGCCGAAGCAGAAGCAGGTGCTCCAGATCGCGACCGCCTATGCCGGCATCGCCTTTTCGCCTGACGGCACGAAGCTCTATGTCGGCTCCGGCGGCGGCGACAGCATCTACACCTACGCCGACACCAACGGCACCTGGGCGCAGTCCGGCACCCCGCTCGCGCTCGGCGTCACCGGCGTCGGCAACGAGCAGGGGCCGAGCACGGCCGGGCTCGCGGTCAGCCCGGACGGCACCAGGCTGCTGGTCGCCAACATCTATTCCGACAGCGTCTCGCTGGTGGACCTCACCACCGGCACGCTGGTCGGCTCCTACGACCTTCGCCCCGGCGTCGAGAACGCGGCGCAAAGCGGCGTCGCGGGCGGCGAAACCCCGTTCTGGGTCACCGCCGTCGGCAACGATCTCGCCTACGTGACCAGCCAGCGCGACCGCGAGGTGGTGGCGCTCACGCTCGAGAACGGCGCGCCGAAGGTCGTCGCCCGTATTCCGATCGAGGGCACGCCGGTCGAGAGCATCGCGAACGCCGACGGCAGCCGCCTCTACGTCGCCGCCGACAACGACGACAGCGTCCAGGTGATCGACACCGCGACCAACAAGGTGGTGCAGCGGATCCCGGTCGCCGCGCCCTTCAACCTGCTGACCGCGGCGCCCCGCTACCGCGGCGCCGCCCCGAACGCGCTCGCGCTTTCGGCCGACGGCAAGTTCCTCTACGTGAGCAACGGCGGCGAGAACGCGGTCGCGGTGGTGTCGCTCGCGGGCACGCCGACCACGGTCGCGCTGCTGCCGACCGGCTGGTATCCGAACTCGGTCGCGGTCGCGAACGGCTGGTTCTACGCCGTCAACGGCAAGAGCGATCCCGGCCCGAACCCGGGCAACTGCCAGGGCAGCCTCGCCGACGAGCCGTCGCCGCCGCCCTACGTGTCGCTCTGCCAGCCCAACCAGTACATCCTGCAGCTGGAAGCCGGCGGCCTGACCGCGGCGCCGATCCCGACCAACCCGCTGACGCTCGGCGCGCTCACGCTGCAGGTCGCCAACAACGACAACCTGCTGTCGCCCGAAACGGCGCACGACGTCTCGGTGATGGCGGCGCTGCACAAGCGCATCAAGCACGTGATCTACATCATCAAGGAGAACCGCACCTACGACCAGCTGCTCGGCGATCTGGGCCGCGGCAACGGCGATCCGACGCTGGTCGAGTTCGGCCAGGCGATCACGCCCAACTTCCACGACATCGCCGACGACTTCGTCGATCTCGACAATTTCGAGGATCCCGCCGAAGTCAGCGGCAACGGCTGGGAGTGGAGCACGGCCGGCCGGGAGCCGGACTTCAACGTCAAGACCATCCCGCTCGACTATTCCGCGCGTCCCACCAACGCGCCCTACAACAGCGAGGGCCAGGTGCGCGACGTCGATGTCGGCCAGCCGACGGTCGCCGCGCGGCAGACCGCCGACCCGGCCTACCCGAACGATCCGAACCTGCTGCCGGGCACCGGCAGCGACGACGAGGCCGACGCGCCGGACGACGACGGCCCGACCGGCACGCGCGGCACCGGCTATCTGTGGAACGACGCGCTGACGTCCGGGATCACGGTCCGCAACTACGGCTATTTCGAGGATCTCGATCGCTACGGCGCGAGCCCGAGCAACTACGGCGCCAAGGACACCCAGATCCCGGAAGACGAGACGCCGTATGCCGACCGCGTCGTGCAGGGATATCCGGTCAACAACGCGCTCATTCCGCTGACCGATCCGTATTTCCGCGGCTTCGACAACGCCTATCCCGACTACTACCGGGTGCAGGAATGGAAGCGCGAGTTCACCGCCGACGAGAGCGCGGGCACGGTGCCGAACCTGACCCTGCTCCGCCTCATGCACGACCACATGGGCAACTTCACGACCGCGCTGAACGGCATCGACACGCCGGAACTGCAGCAGGCCGACGACGACTACGCGGTGGGCCTGGTGGCGCAGATCGTCTCGCAGTCGAAGGACGCCGGCGACACGCTGATCTTCGTCGTCGAGGACGACGCGCAGGACGGTCCCGACCACGTCGACGCGCACCGCTCCACCGCCTACGTGATCGGCCCCTACGTCAAGCAGGGCGCGGTGATCTCGCAGCGCTACACGACGATCAACATGCTGGCGACGATCGAGGACGTCCTCGGCATGCAGCACTTGAACCTCAACGACGCGACGCAGGCGCCGATGACGAAGGTGTTCGACCTCAAGCAGTCGACCTGGCGCTACGTCGCGACCCCGTCCTCCTACCTCTACGGCACGACGCTGCCGCTGCCGGCCCGCTCGGCCGATGCCGGCCCGATCCCGATGAGCACCCACGACGCCACATGGTGGGCCAACGCGACCACGGGCTACGACTGGTCGCACGAGGACCGTATCCCGGCCGTCGCCTTCAACGAGGTCGTCTGGCACGGGCTGTTCGGCGACCGGCCCTACCCGACGACGCGGAGCGGCCGCGATCTCACGCCGGTGCGTCGCGTCGCCGCGCATCCGGGCGACGCGGTCGTCCTGAAATAGCCCTGCCTGCTTACACGCGCCGGCGCGCCCACTCGCGCGCCGGCGCGGCGTCCGGCACGATCGGCGGATGATCAAGGCCTATCTCGCCGGACCGGACGTCTTCCTTCCCGACGCGGCCGCCCACGCCGCGCGCCGCGTCGCGATCTGCCGCGCGCACGGCATCGAGGCGCTGCCGCCGCTCGCCGAGGACGCGTCCGACCCCGCCGCCCTCTACCGACACTGCGTCGCTCTGATGGAACAGGCCGACATCGTGATCGCGAACCTGACGCCGTTCCGCGGCGCCTCGGCCGACGCCGGCACGCTGGTCGAACTCGGCTGGTTCCTCGGCCGCGGCCGCCCGATCTTCGGCTACTCCAACGACCGCACCGACTACGAGACACGCACCCGCCGGCTGCTCGCGCGCAGCCCCGACCCGCTGCCCGGCCTCGCGGTCGAAGGCTTCGGCCTGCCCGACAACCTGATGATCCCCGGCGCCGTCGCGACCGGACCATCCCCGATCCTGCTGCCGGAGCCGGGCGAGATCGTGCCCTTCGACGGCCTCGCCGTGTTCACCCGCTGCGCCGCCGCCGCCGCGGCGTGGATGGTTTGAGGGAGAGAAGGCCAGGGCTCTGCCCTGGACCCGCCAAGGGACAGTCGTCCCTTGGATCCCTCTCAGTTAAGGAAAACCCCGGGCCGGCGAGGCCTGCCCGCACGTATGTCGGCCCGGGGTTTTCCTTAACTGACTGGATTGTCAAGGCCGCTGCCTTGACCGGGGTCCAGGGGCAGAGCCCCTGGCCTTTTCTCCCCCAACGGATCCACGCACCGCGTCCCGCGTTGCGCGCGGGACGACCAGAGGCGGAGACAGTCCATGCCCATGATGGTGAACGGAACGCCGGCCGATCTGCCGGGAGACCCTCGGGTGTCGCTGCTCGACCATTTGCGCGAGCACCTGCGTTTGACCGGCACCAAGCAGGGCTGCAACCAGGGCGCCTGTGGCGCCTGCACGGTGCTGGTGGATGGCGAGCGGATCCTGTCGTGCCTGGCGCTGGCGGTGCAGTACGAGGGGCGGTCGGTCACCACGATCGAAGGGTTGAGCGAGGGCGGTCATCTGCATCCGCTGCAGCAGGCGTTCATCGACCATGACGGGTTCCAGTGCGGCTACTGCACGCCCGGGCAGATCTGTTCGGCGGTCGGCATGGAGGCGGAGATCCGGCGCGGCTCGCCGAGCCACGTCACCGGCGATCTGTCGTCGGACACCGTCGAGGCGACGCGCGACGAGCTGCGCGAGCGGATGAGCGGCAATCTGTGCCGCTGCGGCGCGCACAACGGCATCGTCGACGCGATCGCCGGCACCTACGAGGAGGTGGCGGCATGAACCCGTTCACCTTCGCGCGCGCCGCGGACGTCGCCGACGCGGCCCGTCTCGGGGCGGCCGGGGCGCGCTATCTCGGCGGCGGCACCAATCTCGTCGACCTGATGCGGGAAACGATCGAGCGGCCGGCGTCGCTGGTCGACGTCAGCGGCCTTTCGACCGCGATCGAGGAGGGCGAGGACGGTGGGCTCCTGATCGGCGCCGGCGTGCGCAACACGGCGCTCGCCGAGCATCGTGCGGTGAGATCGCGCTACCCGGCGCTGTCGCGGGCGATCCTCGCCGGCGCGTCGGCGCAGATCCGCAACATGGCGACCGTCGGCGGCAACCTGCTGCAGCGGACCCGCTGCACCTATTTCTACGACGAGGACGGGTCGCGCTGTAACAAGCGCGTGCCGGGGGAGGGCTGCGACGCGATCGACGGCTTCAACCGCATCCACGCGATCCTCGGCGCGTCGCCCGCCTGCGTGGCGACGCATCCGTCCGACATGTGCGTGGCGCTGGCCGCGCTGGACGCGGTGGTCCATCTCCGGCGCGGCGATGCCGTGCGGAGTGTGGCGTTCACCGATTTCCATCGCCTGCCGGAGGGCCATCCCGAGATCGAGACGGTGCTCGAGCCGGGCGAGCTGATCACCGCGATCGCGCTGCCGGCGCTGCCGTTCGCGGCGCGCTCGGCCTATCGCAAGGTGCGCGACCGGGCGAGCTACGCGTTCGCGCTGGTTTCGGTGGCCGCGGCGCTCGATGTCGAGGGTGGCACGGTGCGCGACGTCCGCATCGCGCTCGGCGGCGTCGCGCACAAGCCGTGGCGCGCGTTCGCCGCCGAGGCGGCGCTCCGCGGCGCGCCTGCGACGGAGGCGAGCTTCCGCGCCGCCGCGGACGCCGAGATGGCCGCCGCCACGCCGTTGTCCGGCAACGGGTTCAAGGTCGAGCTTGCCGCGCGCACCATCACCGCCGTACTCGGCGAACTTTCGGGACATCACGCATGAGCATCGTCGAACAGGCCAAGCAGACCGTGCAGGGCGCGGTCGGCGGCGTGCGGAAGAAGGCGATCGAGCTCGCCCCCGACAGCTGGATCCCGGGCGGCAAGCCGGACCCGATCATCCATCACCAGCACGGCCATGTCGGCCGGCCGGTGTCGCGCATCGACGGTCCGCTCAAGGTGCAGGGGGCGGCGCGGTTCGCCGCCGAGTTCGCGCTCGACGGGATGGCGTATGCGGCGCTCGCCTACGGCACGATCCCGAAGGGGCGCATCGTCGCGCTCGACACCGCGCGCGCCGAGGCGTCGCCGGGCGTCGTGCTGGTGATGACGCACCGCAACGCGCCCCGCCTCGCGCCGATGCCGATGTTCATGAGCTCGGCGAAGGCGGCGGGCGGCGACAACCTGCCGATCATGCAGGACGACCGCATCCACTGGAACGGCCAGCCGATCGCGGTCGTGCTCGCGGACACGCAGGAGCAGGCGGACCACGCGGTGTCGCTGATCGAGGCGCGCTACGAGGCCGAGCCGGCCGTCACCGCGTTCGCCGAAGCGCGGGCGGCCGGCACCAAGCCCGGCATGTTCATGGGCGAACCGCTGAAGATGTCGATCGGCGACGCCGACGCGGCCTTCGCCGCGGCGCCGCACCAGGTCGACGTCGTGTTCACGACGCCGCGTCACACCCATGCCGCGATCGAGCCGCATGCCGTGACGGTCGCGTGGCATGGCGACGAGCTGGTGATGCACGACGCGTCGCAATGCGTGTCGCACACGGCGTGGTCGCTGTCGCACGTGTTCGGCATCGACGAGGCGAAGGTGCGCGTCACCTCGCCCTATGTCGGCGGCGGCTTCGGCAGCAAGACGTTCTGGCAGCATCACGTGCTCGGCGCCGCGGCGGCGAAGCTCGCGGGGCGTCCGGTGCGGGTCGCGCTGTCGCGGGAAGGCGTCTACCGCCTCGTCGGCGGCCGCACGCTGACCGAGCAGCGGGTGGCGATCGGCGCGCAGGCGGATGGCGGCTTCGACGCGATCATCCACACCGGGACGGTCGGGATCACGCCGCACAACGCGATGCCGGAGCCGTTCATCGCCGCGACGCAGAGTGCCTACGCCGCCGGCGCGTTCAAGCTCGACGTCGAGGTGGCCGAGCTCGACATGCTCGCCAACACGTTCATGCGCGCGCCGGGCGAGGCGGTCGGCACGTTCGGGCTGGAATGCGCGGTGGACGAACTCGCGCATCAGCTCGGGATGGATCCGATCGCGCTGCGGATCCGGAACGAGCCGGACACCGACCCGTCGGACGGCAGGCCGTTCTCGTCGCGCAACATCGTCGGCGCGTGGCGGAGCGGCGCCGAGCGGTTCGGCTGGGACCAGCGGCGTGCCACGCCCGGCACGCAGCGCGAGGGCGAATGGCTGTTCGGCATGGGCTGCGCCACCGCGACCTACCCCTATCAGCGGATGCCGGGCGGTGCGGCGCGGATGACGCTGACGCGCGACGGGCGGGTCACGATCGACATCGCGGCGCACGAGATGGGGATGGGCACGGCGACGGCGCACACGCAGGTGGTCGCGGAGCGGCTCGGCCTCGAGATCGACCAGGTGGTCTTCAACTACGGCGATTCCGCGATGCCCGGCGTGGTGCTGGCGGGCGGGTCGCAGCAGACGGCGTCGATCGGCGCCGCGGTGGTCGCGGCGCAGCGCGCGCTGGTGACCGAGCTGCTCAAGCTCGCCGGCAACGACAGCCCGCTCGCGGGGCTTCGCGCCGACGACGTCGCCGGCTACGAGGGTGGTCTCGCCAAGACCGACGACACCGAGCGGCACGAGACCTACGTGTCGCTGCTGTCGCGCGCGCAGCGCGACAGCGTGATCGTCGAGGCGAGCGCGCCGCCGCCGCTCGAGGCGCAGCACTGGTCGATGCACTCCTACGGCGCGATGTTCTGCGCCGTGCGCGTGAACGCCGTCACCGGCGAGGTGCGGGTCGACCGCTTCCTCGGTTCGTTCGACTGCGGCCGCATCCTGAACGCCAAGACGGCGGCGAGCCAGTTCCGCGGCGGCATCATCATGGGGATCGGCCTCGCGCTGATGGAGGAGACCGAGTTCGACGAGCGCAAGGGACGCGTGATGAACCCGAGCCTCGCCGAATACCATCTGCCGGTGCACGCCGACGTGCCGGACATCGACGTGATCTGGAACGACATCCCCGATCCGCACGCGCCGATGGGCGCGCACGGCATCGGCGAGATCGGCATCACCGGCACCGGCGCGGCGATCGCCAACGCGGTGTTCAACGCGACGGGCAAGCGGGTGCGGGACCTGCCGATCACGCTCGACAAGCTGATGTGAGGCTCGGGGGCTTCGCTCCTGACTGTTGCGAAGTTCAGGGGCTTTGCCCCTGAAACCCCACCAAAGGGCGGTCGCCCTTTGGAAACCCGTCACTTCGAGGCCTTGGGCCGGTGGTCTCCATGCTTCATCTTGGCGCCTTCATGCGGCCCGTTTCCATCCACACCGGGGCCTGGCGGTATCCGGGTGCCTGGGCGGATGCGAACTTCAACGTCGCGCGCCTGCGGGATCTCGCGCGGCGTCTCGAGGCGGCGAAGTTCGACGCGTTCTTCATGGCCGATCATCTCGCCGTGCTCGACATGCCGGTCGACGCGCTCAAGCGCAGCCACACCGTCACCTCGTTCGAGCCGTTCACGCTGCTGGCGGCGCTCGCCGGCGCGACCGAGCGGATCGGACTGGTCGCGACCGCGTCGACGACGTTCGACGCGCCGTACCACGTCGCGCGCCGCTTCGCGTCGCTCGACCACATCAGCGGCGGGCGCGCCGGCTGGAACATCGTCACCACCGCGAACCCCGACGCCGCGCTCAACTTCGGGCAGTCGGACGCGATGGAGCACGACGCCCGCTACGACCGCGCGCGCGAGTTCTTCGACGTGGTCACCGGACTGTGGGACAGCTTCGCCGACGACGCCTTCGTGCGCGACGCCGGGAGCGGGATCTATTTCGACCCCGCGCGGCTGCACGTGCTCGACCATCACGGCACCTATCTCGACGTGCGCGGCCCGCTCAACATCGCGCGGCCGCCGCAGGGCTGGCCGGTGATCGTGCAGGCCGGCTCGTCTGAGGCCGGACGCGCCTTCGCCGCCGAAACCGCCGAGGTGATCTTCGCCGCCGAACGCACGCTCGGCGGCGCGAAGGCGTTCGCGGCCGACATCCGCGCGCGCGCCGCCGCGGCGAACCGGGATCCCGACCTGATCCGGATCCTGCCCGCGGCGTTCGTGGTGATCGGCGACAGCATCGCCGAGGCCGAGGAGACCCGCGCCCGTCTCGACGCGCTGGTGCACTACGAGAGCGGCATCGCGTCGCTGAACGGCATGCTGGGGACCGACGTGTCGGGCTATGACCCCGACGGGACGCTGCCCGAGATCCCCGAGACCAACGCGAGCCGTTCGGCGCGCGCGCGCATGGTCGACATGGCGCGGGACGAGAACCTGACGATCCGGCAGCTCGCGTCCCGCGCCGGCTCGTATGCCGGGCTCGCCTTCGTCGGGACCGCAGCAGGCGTCGCCGACGAGATGGAGCAGTGGCTCGTCGAGGGCGGCTCGAACGGGTTCAACGTGATGTTCCCGTGGCTTCCCGGCGGCTTCGACCGGGTGCTCGACGAGCTGGTGCCCGAACTGCAGCGGCGCGGCCTGTTCCGCCGCGAGTACGAGGGCACCACGCTGCGCGAGCATCTCGGGCTGCCGCGGCCGGCGAACCGGTTCTTCCCTGCCTAGAGCACGATCGGCTCGAAACGAGCCGATGAACGTGCGCTCGCCTCATGGAACGAGAGCATTGCATCCGATCGAACGATCTCGTTCGGTCGGGTCATGCTCCGGGGGCACGGATCGCCGGCGTCGCCTCGGCGCGTCGCGTCAGATCGCCAGGCGCGCGCGGACCGTGTCCGCCGCCAGCGCGTCGGCGCGTCCTTCGAGCACGACGGCGCCGCGTTCCAGCACCACGATCGACTGCGCCAGCGCGTGGGCGAACTCGAAATATTGCTCGACCAGCAGGATCGCCATCGTGCCGCGACCGCGCAGCAGGCCGATCACCCGCGCGATGTCCTTGATGATGCTGGGCTGGATGCCCTCGGTCGGCTCGTCGAGCACCAGCAGGCGCGGCCCGGTCACCAGCGCGCGTCCGATCGCGAGCTGCTGCTGCTGCCCGCCGGACAGATCGCCGCCGCGCCGCTTCAGCATCGTCGCCAGGACCGGGAACAGGTCGAAGATCTCGTCGGGGATCCGCCTCGCCCGTCGCGGCAGCACCGCGAAGCCGGTCTCGAGGTTCTCGCGCACGGTCAGCAGGGGAAAGATGTCGCGTCCCTGCGGCACGGTCGCGATGCCGCGGCGCGCGCGCTCGTGGCTGGGCAGGCGCGTGATGTCGCGCCCGTCCCAGGTGATCCGTCCGGACGACGCGGGATGCACGCCGGTGATCGCGCGCAGCAGGCTGGTCTTGCCGACGCCGTTGCGACCGAGCAGGCAGGTCACCTCGCCGATCCTCGCGTCGAGGCTCACGCCGCGGAGCGCCACCGATGCGCCGTAGTGCAGCGTCACGGCCTCGACCGAGAGACCGTCAGCGGCCAAGATACACCTCGATCACGCGCTCCTGGTTGCTGACGTCGTCGAGCGACCCTTCGGCGATCACCGCGCCCTCGTGCAGCACGGTGACGGTCACGTCGAGCGCCCGGACGAACGCCATGTCGTGCTCGACCACGACCACGGTGCGCGTGCGGTTGATCTCGCGGAGCAGCGCCGCCGTCGCGTCCGTCTCGGCGTCGGTCATGCCGGCGACCGGCTCGTCGACGAGCAGCAGGTCCGGCTCCTGACCGAGCAGCATGCCGATCTCGAGCCATTGCTTCTGGCCGTGGCTGAGGCTGCCGGCGAGGCGATCGGCGACGCGGTCGAGCCGGATCGTGCGGAGGATGGACGCGATCCGGTCGCGCTCGGCGGCGGTCTCGCGCGCCAGCAGCGCGCGCGCAGGCGAGCGGATGCCGGCGAGCGACAGCAGCAGGTTGTCGTGCACGTCGAGCCGCTCGAACACGGTCGGCTGCTGGAACTTGCGGCCGATGCCGAGCCGCGCGATCGCGGGCTCGTCGAGCCGCGTGAGGTCGATCCCGTCGCGGAACAGCACGCGTCCGGCGTCGGCTCGGGTGCGGCCGGTGATCACGTCCATCATCGTCGTCTTGCCGGCGCCGTTGGGACCGATGATCGCGCGCATCTCGCCGGGCCGCACCGCGAGCGACAGGGCGTCGAGCGCGCGGAACCCGTCGAAGGCGACCGACACGGCCTCGAGCGCGAGCATGCTCATGCCGGGAGCGTCTCGGTCGCGGCGACGTCGTCCGGTTCCGGGCCCGGTCCCGGTCGCCGTCGCCGCGCGCGCAGCAGGCCGACGATCCCCTGCGGCAGGAACAGCGTGACCGAGATGAACAGCGCGCCGAGCGCGTAGAGCCAGAACTCCGGCAGCGCGCCGGTGAACACCGTCTTGCCGAGATTGACCACGATCGCGCCGACGATGGCGCCGACCAGCGTGCCGCGGCCGCCGACCGCGACCCAGATCACCGCCTCGATCGAGTTCGCCGGCGCGAACTCGCCCGGGTTGATGATGCCGACCTGCGCCACGTAGAGCGCGCCGCCGGCGCCCGCGACCAGCGCCGACAGCGTCCAGGCGAACAGCTTCACGTGCTCCGGCCGGTAGCCGAGGAAGCGGGTGCGGCTTTCCGCGTCGCGCACCGCGACCAGCACGCGTCCGTAACGGCCGAGCAGGACCGCGCGCAGCAGCAGGAACGCGGCCGACAGCGTCGCGGCGGTGATCACCAGGAGCGCGTCCCGCGTGCCATCGGCCTGCAGCGACAGGCCGGCGATGTCCTTGAAGTCGGTCAGGCCGTTGTTGCCGCCGAACCCCATGTCGTTGCGGAAGAACGCGAGCAGCAGGGCGTAGGTGAGCGCCTGCGTGATGATCGAGAGATAGACGCCCGACACGCGCGCGCGGAAGGCGAGGACACCGAACGCGAAGGCCAGTGCCGCGGGCACCGCGAGCGCCATCAGGAGCGCGAACGGCAGGTGGTCGAAGCCGCGCCAGTACCAGGGCAGCTGGCGGTAGTTCAGGAACACCATGAAGTCGGGCAGCGTCGCGTTGCCGTAGACGCCGCGCGCGCCGATCTCGCGCATGAGGTACATGCCCATCGCGTAGCCGCCGAGCGCGAAGAAGGCGGCGTGCCCGAGCGTGAGGATGCCGGCGAAGCCCCAGACCAGGTCGACGGCGATCGCGAGCATCGCGAACGACAGGTATTTGCCCGCGAGCGACACCGCGTAGGTCGGGACGTGCAACGCGGCGGAGGGCGCGGTGAGGCCGTTCAGCATCGCCATCGCGAGTGCCGCGCCGACCAGCGCGACCGGCGTCGCCCACGCGCTCGTGCGCGACAGGCCGGGTCCGCTCATGTCTCGGCGGCGCGGCCGCGCACCGGGAACAGGCCGCGCGGCCGCCGCTGGATGAACGCGATGATCACCACGAGGACGACGATCTTGCCGAGCACTGCGCCGGCGAACGGCTCGAGGAACTTGTTGAGCACGCCGAGCGAAAGGGCGCCGACCAGCGTCCCCCACAGATTGCCGACGCCACCGAACACCACGACCATGAAGCTGTCGATGATGTAAGCCTGTCCGAGATTGGGACTGACGTTGTCGATCTGGCTCAGCGCGACGCCGGCGAGTCCCGCGACGCCGGAGCCGAGGCCGAACGTCAGGGCGTCGACCGACGGCGTGCGGATCCCCATCGAGGCGGCCATGCGGCGGTTCTGCGTCACCGCCCGCATCCGGAGGCCGAGCGGCGTCGCGCGGAGCGTCGCCATCAGGGCCGCCATCACCAGGACGGCGAACACCATGATCGCGAGCCGGTTGAGCGTGATGGTGACGCCGCCCAACGCGATCGCACCCGACATCCAGGCCGGGCTGGACACGGCGACGTCGGTCGGGCCGAAGATCGAGCGCACCGCCTGCTGCAGGATCAGCGACAGGCCCCAGGTCGCGAGCAGCGTCTCGAGCGGGCGCCCGTAAAGGAAGCGGATCAGCGTGCGCTCGATGACGATCCCGAGCGCGCCGCACACGGCGAACGCGACCGGGATCGCGACCAGCACGCCGAGCGGCGCGAGCGCGGGCGACCCGGACGCGATCGCGCCCTGCACCAGGAACGTCGTGTAGGCGCCGATCATGACGATCTCGCCGTGCGCCATGTTGATCACGCCCATCACGCCGAAGGTGATGGCGAGGCCCATCGCGGCCAGCAGCAGCACCGATCCGAGACTGAGCCCGTAGAACACGCTCTGGGCGACGCTCCACAGCCGGAGGTCGAGGTCGATCGCGGCGACGGCAGCCCGCGCGGCGGCCGCGACGGCGCCGGTGCCGGAGGCGAGCCCGCCGATCCGCGCCCGCGCGTCGAGGCCGCCGCGCGCGCGCAGCGTCGCGATCGCGCGCAGCGTCGCCGCCGTGTCCGCGGCCGGATCGCCCAGCAGGCAGGAGGCGCGGGCTTGCCGCAGCCGCGTGCGCACGGCGTCGTCGGGCTCGCGCGCCAGCGCGCGATCGAGCGCCGGGATGGCGTTCGGATCGTGCGCCTCGAAGATCGCGTCCGCCGCGGCGCGCCGCGCGCCCGGGTCGGGCGAGGCGAGGGCCAGCATCCCCTCGGCGCTCGCGACGGCGCCGCGCACGCGGTTGTTCATCCGCACCGGGCGCAGGCTCGACGCGTCCACGGCCGCGGCTTCGCCCGTGAACGCGTCGGTCAGCGCGCCGCCGTCGGCGCGGATGAACACGCGCGGCGCGCCCGGCGTCGTGGCGCGCGTGGTCGACAGGCGATGCGCCGCGAGCGCACCGACGATCGCGGCCGGGCGCGCGCCGCCCGCCACGCCGAGACGCTCGACCGCGTCCGCCACCGCATCGTAGGCGGGCGAGGCGAGCTCGGCCGCGAGGTCCGGCGGGGCGGGTCCGGCCGACGCGCGCGCCGGCGGTGCGGTGTCGGCGGCGCGCGAGGCCGGCGCGGCGAGCAGCAGGCAGGCGAGGATTGCGGCCGGGATCGCGAGGATCCGCGGCCGTGCCTCAGGCATGCCGGCCGAGGCAGGTTTTCGTGACGGTGTCGTAGTTGCCGCAGGAGATCGGCTTCCGCCAGTCGCCGATCAGGTCCCTGGTCGAGGCGATATAGGGCGACCAGGCCTTGCCGGGCACCGGCGCGGGTGTCTGCCAGACGGTGTCGAACTGGCCGTCGTCCTGGATCTCGCCGATCAGCACCGGCTTGGTCAGATGGTGGTTCGGCAGCATGGTGGCGGTGCTGCCGGTGAGGTTCGGCTGCGTGATGCCGACCATCGCCTCGATGATCGCGTCGGGATCGGTGGTCTTCGCGCGCTCGACCGCCTGCACCCACATGTTGAACCCGATGTAGTGCGCCTCCATCGGGTCGTTGGTGACGCGCTTCGGATTGCCCGTGAACGCGTGCCAGCTCTTGATGAACGCCGCGTTCGCCGGCGTGTCGACGCTTTCGAAGTAGTTCCAGGCGGCGAGGTTGCCGACCAACGGCGCCGTGTTCATGCCGGCGAGCTCTTCCTCGCCGACGCTGAACGCCATCACCGGGATGTCGGTCGACTTGATGCCCTGGTTCCCGAGCTCCTTGTAGAAGGGAACGTTGGCGTCGCCGTTGATGGTCGACACCACCGCGGTCTTGGTGCCGGACGAGCCGAAGCTCTTGATCTGCGCGACGATGTTCTGCCAGTCGGACTGACCGAACGGCGTGTAGTTGATCATGATGTCGGCGGGCGCGACGCCCTTGGTCGCGAGATAGGACGCGAGGATCTGGTTGGTGGTGCGCGGATAGACGTAGTCCGTGCCGGCCAGCACGAAGCGCTTGGCGCCGCCGCCATCCGCGCTCATCAGGTAGTCCACCGCGGGGATCGCCTGCTGGTTCGGCGCCGCCCCGGTGTAGAACACGTTCCGGCTGCACTCCTGTCCCTCGTATTGCACGGGGTAGAACAGGACGTTGTTCAGCTCCTCGAACACCGGCAGCACGGATTTGCGCGACACCGACGTCCAGCAGCCGAACACGACGGCGACGTGATCGACCGAGATCAGCTCGCGCGCCTTTTCCGCGAACAGCGGCCAGTTGCTGGCGGGATCGACCACGACCGGCTGCAGCTTGCGGCCGAGCACGCCGCCCTTGGCGTTCTGCTCGGCGATCAGCATCAGCATGACGTCCTTGAGCGTCGACTCGCTGATCGCCATCGTGCCCGACAGCGAATGGAGGATGCCGATCCTGATCGGGTCCGTGCCGGCGGCGGTCGCGGGACGCGCGCCGCCGGCGGACAATGCGGCCGCCGCGAGGCCCAGTCCGCCGAAACGGCGACGTCCGATGTTCCGCTGGTCCACGCCCACCCCCGAGCCCGCCGCCGCGCGACGAATTGCACTTTTGGGGTCGAACGGAAGCACGCGGCGTGCCAGGACCTCGTCGCCGACCGCGGGATCACCGCGTCCCGGCGCCGCCGAGGCGTCACGCCCCCGGTTCGGCCTCCCGCTCGTAGACGCCGACCAGCACGCCGAGACCGATGACGTGGCCGTGCAGCGCCGCGACCAGTCCGGACCGCCCGATGTTCTCGCCGAGCGTCGGGTGATCGTCGAGCGCGTAGAGCTGGAACACGTACTGGTGCGGCCCGTGGCCCGGTGGCGGATCGGGCGGCAGCCAGGCGTGCGACAGGAACGAGTTGCGGCCGGCCGGCGCGTCCTCGCCGATGGCGCCCTCGGCCAGCGCGCCGTCGCGCTGCTCGAGCCCCGACACGATGGCGTGCACCAGCGGCTTCGGCGTCGGGCTGTCGGCGTCCTCGACCAGCAGCACGAGCGTCCGCGCGCCGGCGGGAACGCCCGACCAGCGGAGCGGCGGCGACACGCCGTCGCCGTCCTCGGTGAAGCGCGTCGGCATGGTGCCGCCGGCGGCGAAGGCCGGGCTCTCGAGCGCGATCTCGCCGATGATGCCGCCGGGCGGCGCCAGGCCCTCGGTCGCGATCACCAGGGAGTCGAGGCCGGCGCGCCGGCCCGACAGGGCACGTCCGACCGAGGCGGGCAGATGTTGCAGCATGACGTCCGATCTCCGTTGCGGCGACGATTGCGAGCGCAACGGGCGAGGAGGGCGGTGGTTGGCGGTGACGGCCAAGGCCGTGCCCTGGACCGGGTCCCCTTCTCGCGAGCGCAAGGGGCCCCGACGCCAGGGGACGGTCGTTCCTCGGGTCCCTCCGAGTTGAGGCGACCCCGTGCCGCCCACGGGCGGGCCGCGTTCGGTCGGCCCGGGTTCTCCTTCCCCGATGGCTCGTCAAGGCGGCCGCGTTGGCGGGCGGACCGGGGGTCAGGGGAGGACCGGGGGTCAGGGGTGGCGCCCTCGGCCGCCTCGACCGACACCCGTTTGTTGCGGCGCGGCGGAGCGCGCCCTATACGGGCGCCAACCGCACGGACCCGGTGCGAACCCGGGTGGCTCTTCCGGCCGCCGATCCGCCGGACAATTCGCGCCGCCGACCCGATCGCGCGCGCCGCGCGCGGGCTCTGCGGCCGAACGGGATCGCCCCGCATGACACCGACCTCCTCCCGCCGCCTGCAGGCGTGGACCGCGAACCCGCGCCTCGACATCCTCGCCGGCGTGGTGGTGGCCCTCGCGCTGATCCCCGAGGCGATCGGCTTCTCGGTCGTCGCCGGCGTCGACCCCAAGGTCGGGCTCTACGCCTCGGTGGTGATCGCGACCGTGATCGCGTTCACCGGCGGCCGCCCCGCGATGATCTCGGCCGCCACCGCGTCCACCGCCGTCCTGATGGGGCCGCTCGTGCACGCCCACGGGCTCGCCTACCTGTTCGCCGCGACGATCCTGATGGGCGTGTTCCAGGTCGCCGCCGGCCTGCTCAAGCTCGGGCGCCTCATGCGCTTCGTGTCGCGCTCGGTGATGACCGGCTTCGTCAACGCGCTCGCGATCCTGATCTTCCTCGCGCAATGGCCGCAGCTCGCCGGCGTGCCGCCGGTCACCTACGTGCTCGTCGCCGCCGGCCTCGGCGTGATCTACCTGTTCCCGCTGCTGACCCGGGCGGTCCCGTCGCCGCTGGTCGCGATCGCGCTGCTCACCGCCGCCACCGCCGCCTTCGGCCTGCACGTCCGCACCGTCGCCGATCTCGGCGCGCTGCCGCACGCGCTGCCGGTGTTCGCGTTGCCGCACGTGCCGCTCACCGCCGGCACGCTCGCCATCATCGCGCCGGTCGCGCTGACGCTCGCCGCGGTCGGCCTGCTCGAATCCCTGCTCACCGCCCAGATCGTCGACGACTTCACCGACACGCCCAGCCCCAAGAGCCGCGAATGCATCGGACAGGGCATCGCCAACATCGCGTCGGCCTGCTTCGGCGGCATGGGCGGCTGCGCGATGATCGGCCAGTCGGTGATCAACGTCTCGTCGGGCGCGCGCGGGCGGCTGTCGACGCTCGTCGCCGGCCTGTTCCTGCTCCTCCTGCTCGTGGTGCTGCAGCGCCTCCTCGCCATCGTGCCGGTCGCCGGCCTGACCGCGGTGATGATCATGGTCTCGATCAACACCTTCTCCTGGCGGTCGCTCGCGCGCCTCCGCGCGACACCCTGGCCGTCATCGGTCGTGATGCTCGCGACCGTCGCGACCGTGGTCGCGACACGCGACCTGTCGCGCGGCGTGCTGGTCGGCGTGCTGCTCTCGGGCGTGTTCTTCGCCGGCAAGGTGTCGCGCCTGGTCGGCATCGCGTCGGCGCTGTCGCCCGACGGCCGGGTCCGCACCTATCGCGTGTCGGGGCAGCTGTTCTTCGCCT
The DNA here is from genome assembly GCA_965199345.1 of Acetobacteraceae bacterium. Lineage (GTDB taxonomy): Bacteria > Pseudomonadota > Alphaproteobacteria > Acetobacterales > Acetobacteraceae > CAXTPV01. The sequence continues at coordinate 2,189,971 of CBDARA010000002.1, read as the reverse complement.
CCGCCGGCCTGCTGTCGGACGCGATCGACCCGGCCGAACCGGTCGAACGCATCGTCGTCGACGTGTCGGCGGCCCATGTCTGGGACATCTCGGCCGTCGGCGCGCTCGACCGCATCGTCGAACGCGCCCGCCGGTACGGCCGCGCGATCGAGATCGTCGGCCTCAACGAAGCGAGCGCGACCCTGGTCGACCGCCACGCCGGCGCGCCGGCGCACTGAGGGGGGGGGGGGGAGGGAAGGCCAGGGGCTCTGCCCCTGGACCCCGGCCGGGACCCATCGCGCTTGCGCGATGGGCGCCCGTAAAGGCTGAGCCTTTGCAATCCATCAGTTAAGGAAAACCCCGGGCCACACCATCGATGCCCGACGCACCGGGGCCCGGGGTTTTCCTTAACTCTCGGGATCCAAGGGCCTCGGGCCCTTGGCGTCGGGCCCCTTTGCGCTTGCGCAAAGAGAACCCGGTCCAGGGCAGAGCCCTGGCCTTCTCTTTCCCGCCCCCCTCAGGGCGTCAGCGCCACGGTGCGGGGGCGGCGGAGGGTGTGGGCGACGGCGAGTACGGTGCCGAGCAGGAGCAGCAGCGCGCCCACGAACACGAACAATCCGTTGGCCGTGCCGCGCATCAGCTGGCCGGCGGCGAGTGGTCCCGCGACCGTTCCCATGCCGAACAGCAGCAGCATTTCGGTCGCGATCTGGGCCGGTGGCCGGCCGCTCGCGTTGGCGATCGCGACCGACAATCCGTAGAGCGGATATTGGACCAGGCCGAGCAGGCCGAACACCACGACCAGCGTCGTGGTCCCGAGCGGCACCGGTCCGAAGAGCGAGGACGCGAACACCACGGGCGCGCAGATCGCCGCCCCGAGCAGGGCGGCGGCGGCCAGCACGCGGCGGTGTCCGGCGCGTGACGCAAGCAGCGAGAACGGTGCGCTCGCGAGCGCGCCGCCGACGGCGTTGGCGGCGAGGCTGGTGGTGATGCCGCGCATGTCGAGGCCCGACATGGCGCCGAACACCGGTCCGAGGCCGCCGACCGCGCCGGTGACCAGGCCCGCGGTGATGCAGCCGATCGCGGCGTCGGGCGAGGCGCGCAGCAATGCGCCGAGATGCGGCCGCGCGGTGACGCCGGCGGGGGTGGCGGGGCGTCGCGGCCGCGCGAGCAGGACCGGGGCTGCGGCGAGGGCGGTGGCGAGCGCGCCGATGACCAGCGTCGCCGGCCGGCGCGGGTCGAGGATCGTGAGGCTGAGCGTGCCGCCGAGCGACGCGAGCAGGTTGGTGATCATGTAGATCGAGAAGCCGAGACCGCTGCCGGCGCGCTCCACGAGCCAGCCCTCGATCAGGGCCGAGAGGGCGCCGAAGCAGAAGCCGATCACGACGCGGAGCGAGATCCAGACGGCGTCGTGGGGCGCGAAGGGGAGTGTCGCCCCGCAGGTCGCCGAGACCAGGGCCAGCGCGACGAAGACCCGTCTCGGCCCGACCGCGCCGAGCAGCATGCCGACGGTCAGGCACGCGACGACGAAGCCTGCGGACCAGCCGGCCGAGAACAATCCGATCGCCAGCATGCCGGCGCCTCGTTCGTGGCCGAGGATCGGCAGTGCCACGCCCTGCAGGTTGGTGCCGAACACCAGCAGCAGCACCGCGACGAGCAGCAGCGCGAACTCGACGCGTTGCCGGACCGACATGTTGTGAGGATGCGTCGCCATGGGGCCGCCTTCGCGCGCGGCGATCCACCGCTCGGCGGAAAGCGTGAGCGTGACTTACTGCTCAGGCAAGTGAAAGCCCACGTCTCGGCGTTGATCTCGCCCGATCTTGCCGGTTGGTCGTTGTCTCGACACCGAAGTCGCACGTCGTGTCCACGACGATCCCTGACAGTCGGCCGCTAGGCAGCTTCGATGGACGACAAGCCTCCGGAGTAAGCACGCTCGAATAGGGGCTGCGCGCGCACGAGATCCTCGTTCGACCTTATCGTCACTTCCAGGTCGCCGGTGCCGTAGTGACCTATCCCCCGAACGTCGCGTGTGAGAGACTTTGCCCCGATTTGTAGGCATGCGAAGTTTTTGATGCGCCGAAATGCGATGTAATACTTCACCGGCTTTTGCTGGATGTCGTCTTCGAGGGCGGCAAGCGCTTTCGTTGTGCTCTCGAAGAGTTTGCGGAGAGGCGCCACGGAGTGCTTAAGCCGATACTCAAGGGTCATCGAGAGATAGGGGTCGACCTCGTTCGCATCGCCCGCCGGCGGTGCATCGATCATCGTCGTCTGCCGTTTGCTGACCTTGGGCGCGTGTACAAGCTCAACGACTAAAAAATCCGCGCCGAACCGACGTTAGCGCAACAGCTCGATGTTCTTGCCGATCTGCTTTACCGCATGCTCATCGTAGCGTGTGAAATCGCCGGCGAGGCAGATCAAGCGGGTGGCTGACCAATCGATTGTCTTCGCAACAGTGTCCCCAAACTCACGCGTCACGAGAAGCTCGAACTCTGCCCGGTGGTCCATGAGCCAATCCAAATAGAACAGACCCTGATTGATCACATTCTCATTGGTCGAGCGCTTGTATTCGATGATGACCGGCGCGCCGTCTTCGTCGATGCCCAGGGTATCGATCCGACCCAAGTGCACCGCACCGGTCGAGTGCTCGGACTTGACGAAACGGATGCCGAGGATGGTCTCGAGGTTCGTTTCGAATGCTTGCTGCAGGTGCCTTTCTAGGGGCGCAGCTTGGGGCAGAAGTTCGCTCGCGCGACCGTCTTGGAGGCGAAACAGTTTGATATCACTCACGCTCGAGGCCCTTCAACGGAGACGCGATACGAAGCCCTATTCAACCCGATCGGAAACGCGGCCGCCATGATCGCGTCGCCCGTTATTGACGTCCCTGGTTTCGGATCAGGAACGCGGCCCGAACGTGAGTGCGAGGCCGTCGGCGAGCGGGATCGGCGTGACGCCGAGGCGGGCGCGCATCGGCGCGATGTCGAAGGCCTTGTCCTCGAGCAGGCGGCGGATCTCGTCGCGGCCGATCCGCGGCAGGCCCGGCAGGCGTCCGAGCACGGGGGCGGCGAGCAGCAGCGGCCAGGCCGGCACGCCGACCACGCGCCCGGGACGCTGGCCGTCGGCCGCCATCACGGCGCGCAGGAACTCGGCATAGGGAAGGGCGGCCGGGCCCGCGATCACCAGCGCCTCCGGCGCCGCGGGCGGAAGGGCGAGCGCCGCCAGCACCGATCGCGTCACGTCGTCCTGGTGGATCGGCTGCACCAGGCTCGCGCCGCCGCGCGGCAGCGGCACCACGGGGAGCCGGCGGGTCAGGGCGGCGAGCCGGCGCACGTTGTTCTCGCCGGCGGCGCCGTAGATCATGGTCGGGTGCAGCATGATCGCCGGCCGGCCCGAGGCGAGCATCGCGCGCTCGCCCGCGCGCACGCCGTCGCCGTGCGCGTCCGGCCAGCGCGTGAACTTGCGCGTCGAGCCGAGAAACACGAGGCGCCGGGCGCCGGACGGCGCCGCCGCGAGCACGGACGCGGCGTGTCGCGCATGCGCCGTGCTCGCCACGTGCGTCGCGTCGGCGAGCGCGCGCGCCATCGCCGCCGCGTCGGCGAGATCGGCGACGCGCGGCGTGCCGCCGAGGCCGGTCTCGGCCCAGCGCGCCGGCGCGCGGACCACCGGCACGGCGGTGATCCCGCGCGCGCGGAGCGCCCGCACCAGCGACGCGCCGGACCGCCCCGAGGCGCCGATCACGTGCACCGTCCGGGGCGTCGGGTCGGTCGTCATCGGCGCGGACGGTGGACCGCGCGGACGCCCGCCGCAACCCGGTATCCCGCTACCACGATGAAATCGCTTGAGCCGATCGGGGGTCTCGCCCTATACGGGCGCCCTCAGATCTCTCCGGCTGGAAGACACCGCGCATGAAGACCACCCTCTCGCTCAAGCCCGCGGAGGTGACCAAGGACTGGGTGCTGATCGACGCCGACGGGCTCGTTCTCGGCCGGCTCGCCTCGATCATCGCCAACCGTCTGCGCGGCAAGCACAAGACGACCTTCACCCCGCACGTCGATTGCGGCGACCACGTCGTCGTCATCAACGCCGAGAAGGTCCGCCTCACCGGCAACAAGGCCGGCCAGAAGCTGTTCCACTACCACACCGGCTATCCGGGCGGGATCAAGGAGCGGACGATCGCGCAGCGCCTCGGCGGCAAGAACCCGGGCGACGTGGTCGAGAAGGCGGTCGAGCGGATGATCACCCGCGGGCCGCTGCAGCGCCGGCAGATGACGCACCTGCACGTCTATGCCGGCCCCGAGCACCCGCATGCCGGCCAGGCGCCCGTGACCCTCGATGTCGCGGCGATGAACCGCAAGAACTCGGTCAACGCGCCTCGCCACGCGGCGGCGGACCCGATCCATCACGCGCCGGTGGAACCCACCCGCGCCCCGGCCGCCTGAGCGGAAAGGCCCTCATCATGTCCGACACCACCACCGAAGACGCGCCCGCCCGCACCGGCACGCTCGCCGACCTCGCCAACATCCAGATCCCGCTCGCGGGCGCGGACGGCGAGGCGGTGTCGGCCACCGCGACCCCGGTCGAGCCCAAGCGCGACAATCTCGGCCGTTCGTACGCGACCGGCCGGCGCAAGAACGCGATCGCCCGCGTGTGGATCAAGCCGGGCCGCGGCGACATCTCGATCAACGGCAAGAAGGCGAACCAGTATTTCGCGCGCCCGGTGCTGCGGATGCTGATCACCCAGCCGTTCCTGGTCGCCGATCGCTACAACCAGTTCGACGTGTACTGCACCGTCGTCGGCGGCGGCCTGTCGGGCCAGGCCGGCGCGGTCCGTCACGGCATCAGCCGCGCGCTCACCTACTACGAGCCCGGCCTTCGCGGCATCCTCAAGCAGGCGAAGTTCCTCACCCGCGACAGCCGCGTGGTCGAGCGCAAGAAGTACGGACGCGCCAAGGCCCGCCGGTCGTTCCAGTTCAGCAAGCGCTGAACCCGCTGCCTCGCTCGGTCTTCATCGACGGCGAGGCCGGCACCACCGGGCTCGGCATCCGGCAGCGGCTCGCCTCGCTGCCGGTGTCGCTGGTCTCGGTCGAACCCGCCCGCCGCAAGAATCCCGACGCCCGACGGGCGGCGATGCGCCAGGCCGACCTGGTCGTGCTCTGCCTGCCCGACGAGGCCGCGCGCGAGGCGGTGGCGCTGGTCGACGGCATCGCCCGCGAGGACGGCCGCGCGCCGAAGATCCTCGACGCGTCCACCGCCCACCGCACCGTGCCCGACTGGGCCTACGGTTTTCCCGAACTCGGCCCGAACCAGCCGCGCGCCATCGCCGAAGCGCCGCGGGTGAGCAATCCCGGCTGCTACCCGACCGGCGCGATCGCGCTGCTGCGGCCGCTGATCGCCGACGGCATCATCCCGGCCGACCACCCGGTCGCCATCAACGCCGTGTCCGGCTATTCGGGCGGCGGCCGCGCCCTGATCGAGGCGCACGAGCGCGACGGCGGCCCCGCCTTCGAGCTCTACGCGCTCGATCTCTCGCACAAGCACGTGCCCGAGATCGCGCTCCATGCCGGTCTGGCGCGCCGGCCGATCTTCGTCCCCTCCGTCGCGCACGCGCCGCAGGGGATGCTGGTGTCGATCCCGCTGTTCCTCGACGTGCTGCCCGGCCGTCTCACCGCCGCGATGATCCGCGCCTCGCTCGCCCGCTTCCACGCCGCGAGCCGGTCGATCGCGATCCACGACGACGGGCTCGGAGCGATCGACCTCGCGGCGCTCGCCGGCAGCGACCGGCTCGAGCTTCGCGTGCACGGCAGCGACGCGCACCCGCACGTGCTGCTCACCGCGCGCCTCGACAATCTCGGCAAGGGCGCGTCCGGCGCCGCGGTCGAGAACATCCGGCTCATGCTCGCCCTCGGCTGACGGCCGGTGGCGGTCTTCTTCACCGCCGACACGCATTGGGGTCACGGCGGCGCGCGCGGCCTTTATCGCCGCCCGTTCGCCAGCACCGCCGACGCCGACGCCGCCATGGTCGCGCGCTGGAACGACGTCGTCGCGCCCGACGACGTGGTCTGGCATCTCGGCGACGTCGCGGTCGGCCCGACACCGGAGGCGGTCGCACGCCGGCTTCGCGCGCTGCACGGCACCAAGCACCTCCTGCGCGGCAACAACGATCCGGACGCCGTCGCGGCGCTGCCGGAATGGGCCTCGGTGCACGACCTCGTGCGGCTCGTGATCGACGGCCGCCCGCTCACGCTCTGCCATTACGCGCTCCGCTCCTGGCCCGACCAGGGGCGCGGCGGCCTCAACCTGCACGGCCACAGCCATGGACGGCTCGCGCCGCTCCCCCGCCAGTTCGACGTCGGGGTCGACGCGCGCGACTTCCGGCCGGTCACGCTCGCGGCGCTGCTCGGTGGAAGGAAGCGCGGGGGCGCGGCGCCTTGACCCCGGACCGGGAGCCATCGCGCCGGCGGGAGGGGCGGCGGCCGGGACCCGTCGCGTTGGCGGGATGGGCGACGGCCGGGACGCATGGCGGGTGGCGGGAGGGACGGCGGCCGGGACGCATGGCGATGGCGCGATGGGCGGCGGCCGGGACGCATCGCGGTCGCGGGATGGGCGGCCGCGAAGGCGGCGGCGTCTGCGATCCGTCGACTGACGCGCCCGTGCGGGGCGCGTCAGTCCGGCGACGTCAGAGCGTGCGGAGCTCCGACATCGTGTCGATCACCCTGGCGACGAGGCCGTATTCGATCGCCTCGTCGGCGCCGAGCCAGTAGTTGCGGTCGGTGTCCTTCGCCACCTTCTCGTAGGTCTTGCCGGTTTCGCGGGCGAACAGGCGGTTGAGGCGCTCGCGCATCTTGATGATCTCGCGGGCCTCGATGTCGATGTCGACCGCCGGGCCGCGCACGCCACCCATCGGCTGGTGCAGCAGGAAGCGGGTGTTCGGCAGGCAGAAGCGGCGCTCCTTGCGGCCGGCGACGTAGATCAGCGCGCCCGCGCTCGCCACCCAGCCGGTGCCGATCATCCGGACCGGCGCCACGCTGTCGACGAAGCGGATCATGTCGTGGATGGTGTCGCCGCTTTCGACATGGCCGCCCGGCGAGTTGACGTAGACGTCGATCGGCTTGTCGGACGCGCCGGCGAGCGCCAGCAGGCGGCCGGTCACGTCGCGCGCCACCTTGTCGTTGATCGGGCCGAAGATCAGCACCTTGCGCTGGTCGAACAGCCGGCTTTCGAGCTCGTTGATCGGCGCGTTCAGGGTGCGGTTGTTGTCGGGCTCGCGCCCGTCCGGGCCGAGCGGCTCGGGTATGTCCGGGCCGTCGGGATCGGGCGCGTCGGGCGTTTCGGGCGGCTCTTCCTCGTCGCCGCGGAGCGGCGCCGGCATCGCGCCGCGGAGCGGCGCCGGGTGCGCGCCGCGGGGGGGCGCTGATCGGAGGTCGTGGCTGGGCGACGGCGCCCGGCTCGTCCGCTCGTCCTCGGGGCGATCGCCCAATCCGTTCCGTGTCATGTCGTTCTCCTGGCCATCGCCGCCGATCGGGATCCGAAGCTAGGATGCCGCCGCCGAAAACACGAGGCGGCGGTATCGCGCGCGTCGCCCGCGCGGGCTAGATCGGATCGACGGGGAGGACATCAGCGCGGATGCCGACGAGATCAAGGTGGCGCCAGTGGCGGCGCCAGTGGCGGCGGCAGTGGCGGCGGCTCGGCCGCGTCGCGCCGCTCGCGCCGCTGCTCGCCGGTTGCGGCCCCGACCCGGTCGGCACGCCGATCGCCTGGTGGCACTCGCTGCAGGGCGGCGCGATCGCCGAGCAGCGGCCACCGCCGCCGGGCGTCGACGATCCCTACCCGCATGTCGGCACGACGCCGAAGGCGCCCGCGGTGCCGTCGGTCGCGGTGCGGGACGAGCTGACCCAGTCGCTGCTCGCGCAGCGCTACGCGAGCACGCTCACCGATGCCCGGGATCCGCTCGCGGCCTCGCCGGACGCGGGAGCTCGCCCCGCCGGACCGGGGCGGGGCGCCGGCGCGACGGCCGCGCCCGCCACCGGCGCCGCGGGCGGGGCCGCCACCGGCGCCGCGGGCGGGGGCGTGACCGGCACCCCGACGGGCGCCACCGCGAGCCTCGACGCGGCGGGCAGTCCGCCGCCCGCCGTCCCCGGCCGGACGCCGGTCGCGCCGCGGCCGCCGCCGCTGCTCACGCCCGAGCAGCAGGAGGCGAACGAGCCGAAACTCGCCATGCCGGCGCCGCCGCCGGGCGGCGTCACGATCGACGCGGCGGCGCCGCTGCCCACCATGCCGCGGACGCCGCCGGCGCCGCCCGCGTTCCCGAACTTCGCCATCCCGACCACGCAGGTCGCGGCGCTGCACCCGGTGTTCGGCCCGCCCCCCGCCGCCGACCTCGCCTTCGAGCCCGGCTCCGACGTGCTGGAGCCGCACGCGCGCGGCGCGCTGCTGCACGCCGCCTCGACGCGCGGCGGCGGCCGCATCCGGGTCACCGGCTACGGCGACGCGCGCTCGGACGCGCCGGCCGACCAGGCCGCCGCACTCCGCCTCGCGATCGCGCGCGCGACCGCCGCCGCCGAGGGGCTCGAAACCCTGGGCGTGCCGTCGAGCGCGATCGTGCTCGCGGGCGCCGCCTTCGGGAACGGCGGAAACGTCACGGTCCTGAGGTGATCGGCGCGCGCGGGCACCGCAACCCGCGCGCGCGGTGCTATGCTCCTTCGCCCGACGCCGAAACCGATCCGGATCCCATGTCAGACGAGTTCCACCGCATCCGCCGCCTGCCGCCCTACGTGTTCGCCGAGGTGAACAAGGCCAAGGCGCGGGCGCGCGCCGCCGGCGAGGACATCATCGATCTCGGCATGGGCAACCCCGACAGCCCGACGCCGCCGCACATCGTGCAGAAGCTGGTCGAGACGGTCGCCGACCCGCGGTCGCACCGCTACTCGGTCAGCCGCGGCATTCCCGGCCTCCGCCGCGCGCTCGCGAACTACTACGCGCGCCGCTTCGACGTCGGCCTCGACCCCGAGACCGAGATCATCGCGACGCTCGGCTCGAAGGAGGGCCTGGCCAATCTCTCGTCGGCCATCACCAGCCCGGGCGACACCATCCTGGTGCCGAACCCGTCCTACCCGATCCACCAGTTCGGCTTCATCATCGCCGGCGCGTCGGTGCGCTCGGTGCCGGCCGAGCCGGGCGACGCCATGCTGGCGGCGCTCGACCGCGCCGTCCGCCATTCGGTGCCGAAGCCGACCGCGCTGATCGTGAACTTCCCGTCGAACCCGACGGCCTTTCTCGCCGATCTCGACTTCTACCGCGCGCTGGTCGCGTTCGCGCGCCGCCACGAGATCTGGATCCTGTCCGATCTCGCCTATGCCGAGATCTATTTCGGCGACCGCGTGCCGCCGTCGATCCTGCAGGTGGAAGGGGCCAAGGACATCGCGGTCGAGTTCACCTCGATGTCGAAGACCTACTCGATGGCGGGGTGGCGGATGGGGTTCGCCGCCGGCAACCCGCGCCTGATCAACGCGCTGACCCGGATGAAATCCTATCTCGACTACGGCGCCTTCACGCCGATCCAGGTCGCGTCGGTCGCCGCGCTGAACGGGCCGCAGGACTGCGTCGCCGCCATGCGCGCCGTCTACAAGGAGCGCCGCGACGTGCTGATCCGCGGCCTCGCCGCCGCCGGCTGGGACGTGCCGAGCCCGGAGGGTTCGATGTTCGCCTGGGCGCCGATCCCGGCGCGCTTCCGGGACCTCGGCTCGGTCGAGTTCAGCAAGCGCCTGCTGGCCGGCGCCCGGGTCGCGGTCGCGCCGGGGCTCGGCTTCGGCGAGCACGGCGAGGGCTTCGTCCGCATCGGCCTGGTCGAGAACCCGCACCGGTTGCGCCAGGCGACCCGCAACATCCGCGCCTTTCTCGCCGGCGAGGCTCCCGCCGGCGAGGATCCGGTCGGCGAGGCGCTGGTGGGCGAAGCCGGGACCGGCGAGGGGCTGGCCGCCGGGACGGTGCCGGCCGAGGCCTTCGCGTGACGCGGGCGCGCGCGCGCCACCGCGCCTGACGAGCCTGCGCCCGGACCACGGCCCGTGAGCGTCCCGGAACAGGCCGCATCCCTGCAGGCGGCGCTCCCGCGTCCCGGTTCGGACGCCGGTCCGCTCCGCGCGGGCCCGCTTCCGGTCGGCCCGCTTCCGGTCGGCCCGCTTCGGGTCGGTATCGCCGGGCTCGGCACGGTGGGCGCCGGCACGCTCCGGCTGCTGCGGGAGAACGCTTCCCCGATCGAGGCCCGCGCCGGGCGGCCGATCGTCGCGGTCGCGGTGTCCGCCCGCGACCGCGCGCGCGACCGCGGCGTCGCGACCGACGGGCTCCGCTGGCACGACGACCCCGACGCGCTCGCGCACGATCCCGACCTCGACGTCGTGGCCGAGCTGATCGGCGGCGCCGACGGTCCGGCGCTCCGCCTCGTCACCGCCTGCCTCGAGCGCGGCCGCGCCGTGGTGACCGCGAACAAGGCGCTGATCGCGACCCACGCGCCCGCGCTCGCCGCGCTCACCCGACGCACCGGCGCCGTCCTCGCCTTCGAGGCGGCGGTCGCGGGCGGCATCCCGGCGATCAAGCTGATCCGCGAGGGACTCGCCGCCAACCGCTTCACGCGCGTCGCCGGCATCCTCAACGGCACCTGCAACCACATCCTGACGACGATGCGCGACAGCGGCCGCGAGTTCGCCGACGTGCTCGCCGAGGCCCAGGCGCTCGGCTACGCCGAGGCCGACCCGGCCGCCGACGTCGACGGCCTCGACACCGCCCACAAGCTCGCGATCCTGGCGTCCCTCGCCTTCGACCGCCCGGTGCCGCTCGAGGCCGTGCACGTCGAGGGCATCCGGCGGATCGGCGGCCTCGACATCGGCTTTGCGACCGAGCTCGGCTATCGGGTGAAGCTGCTCGGCATCGCGCGCCGCACCGCCGACGGGATCGAGATCCGGGTGCATCCCTGCCTCGTGCCGGAAAGCGCGCCGCTCGCCCGCGTCGACGGCGTCTACAACGCGGTCGTCGCCGAGGGCGATTTCGCCGGCCGGATGACGATCGAGGGCCGCGGCGCCGGTGCCGGACCCACCGCCTCGGCCGTCGTCGCCGACCTGATCGAGGTCGCCCGGGGGCGCGCGCTGCCGTTCGTCGCGCCGGGGCGCGCGCAAGCGTCCGACGCGCGGGAGGGTGCGGTCTCGTCCGACGCGCGGGAGGGTGCGGTCTCGCCCGACGCGCGGGAGGGTGCGCCCGCGCCCGACCCGAGGGGATCCGCGCGCGTGCCTGGCGCGCGGGAACGCGCGGTCCCGGCCGGCGTGCCGGAGGCGGCGGACGGGCCGCCTCTGCTCGGCATCCTCGCCCATCACGGCGCCTACTATCTTCGCCTCGTCGTGCTCGACCGGCCGGGCGTCATCGCCGAGGTCGCGGCCGCGCTGCGCGACGCGCACGTGTCGCTGAAATCGATGCTCCAGCACGGCCGCGCGCCCGGCGAGGCGGTGCCGATCGTGCTGGTGACCCACGAGGTCGGCGAGGTCGCGATGCGCGACGCCGTCGCGCGCATCGCCGCCCTCGACATCGTCGTCGAAGCGCCGCTGGTGCTGCGGATCGAGCCGGGCTGAGCCGATGACCCGCCTCAGCGTCAACCTCAACAAGATCGCCCTGCTGCGGAACAGCCGGCGGACCGGCGTGCCGGACGTGGCCGCCTTCGTCGATCTCGCGCGCGAGGCGGGCGCCGACGGCATCACGATCCATCCGCGTCCCGACGAGCGCCACATCCGCGCCGCCGACGTCGACGCGATCGCCGCGCGCATGGCGGCCCATCGCCCCCGCTTCGAGCTCAACATCGAGGGCTATCCCGACCCGCGCCTGCTCGCGCTGGTCGCGTCCGTGCGTCCCGAGCAGTGCACGCTGGTGCCGGACGCCGCCGATGCGTTCACCTCCGAGCGGGGCTGGCGGTTCGACGCGGCCGAATGCGCGGTGCTGGCGCCGGCGCTCGAGGCGCTGCGCGCGATCGGCACGCGGATCGTGCTGTTCGTTGATCCCGACCCGGACGCGGTCGCGCGCGCCTGCGCGGGTCCGGTCGAGGGCGTCGAGATCTACACCGGCGCCTACGCGGCCGCGGCGGCCCGCGGCGACGCGCGGGACGCGCTCGCCGCCGCCGCCGCGGCGGCGCGCGCGGCGGTCGAGCGCGGCCGCGTGGTCAACATCGGCCACGACCTCGACCTCCCGAACCTGCCGGCGCTGATCCGCGCGCTGCCGCCGGTGCGGGAAGCCTCGATCGGCCACGCGCTCACCGCCGACGCGCTCGTGCACGGTTTCGCCGGCGCGATCGAGCGCTATCGGGGCGCGCTCGCACCTGACGGTCCGGCCGCGGCCTGATATCCTACGCCCACGAGGGGACAGGCCCGGTCGAGTCCCCGCGCCCATGGCATCCGGATCCGCACCATGTCGCAGACGACAACGCTCCACGCCGACGACCGCAACCTCGCCCTCGAGCTCGTGCGGGTCACCGAGGCGGCGGCGCTCGCTTCGGCGCGCTGGATGGGGCGCGGCCGCAAGAACGAGGCCGACGGCGCCGCGGTCGAGGCCATGCGCCGCGCCTTCGACACCGTCGAGATCGACGGCACGGTGGTGATCGGCGAAGGCGAGATGGACGAGGCGCCGATGCTCTACATCGGCGAGAAGGTGGGCTCGGGCGGCCCGCGCATGGACATCGCGGTCGACCCGCTCGAGGGCACCACGCTCACCGCCAATGGCGGCCCAAACGCGATCACCGTGGTGGCGCTGGCCGAGCAGGGCAACTTCCTGCACGCGCCCGACATCTACATGGACAAGATCGCGGTGGGCCCGAACCTGCCGCCCGACCTGCTCGACATCGACGCGCCGATCGGCACCACGCTGCGCGAGCTCGCGCGCGCCAAGCGGCGCAACATCAGCGAGCTCGTGCTCTGCACGCTGGCGCGCGACCGTCACGCCGAGCTGATTGCCAAGGCCCGCGAGGCCGGCGCCCGCATCGTGCTGATCCCGGACGGCGACGTCGCCGGCGTGATCGCGGCCGCCCTGCCGGACACCGGCATCGACCTCTACGCCGGGTCGGGCGGCGCGCCGGAGGGCGTGCTGTCGGCGGCGGCGCTGCGCTGCATCGACGGCCAGATGCAGGCGCGGCTGATGTTCGAGAACGACGAGCAGATCGCGCGGACGCGCGAGATGTCGGGCGGCGCCGATCCGACCCGCGTGCTCGGCATCGAGGACCTCGCCCGCGGCGACGTGCTGTTCTCGGCGACCGGCGTGACCTCGGGCGCGATGCTGCGCGGCGTCCGGCTGATCCCGAACGGCGCGGTCACCCATTCGCTGGTGATGCGGAGCAAGTCCGGCACGATCCGCTACGTCGAGGGGCACCACAATTTCGGCACCAAGACCTGGATCGCCCACAGCTGAGACAGCCCGGGCACGGCGCCGCCGCAGTGCCGCACGCCTGCCTGCCCGACCATCCGCCGGGGCCGGCCGTGCTGGGCGTCGAGAAGAGCGCCACCGGCCGCGCCTGGCGCTGGCGCGCGACGCCGCCCGACGGCGACCGCCGCGCCGCCGCCCTGTCGCAGGCCGCGGGCCTGCCCGGCCTGGTGGGCGAGCTGCTCGCCGGGCGCGGCGTCGGCGTCGAGGAGGCCGCCGACTTCCTGGGGCCGACGCTGCGGCGGCTGCTGCCCGACCCCGCCGTGCTCGCCGACATGGACCGCGCGGCGTCGCGGCTCGCCGACGCCGTGCTCGCGCGCGAAACGGTCGGCGTGTTCGGCGACTACGACGTCGACGGCGCCTGCGCGGCGGCACTCGCCGCCGAAACGCTGCGGGCACTCGGCTGCCGCGTGCTGGTGCACATCCCGGACCGCGTCGCCGAGGGCTACGGGCCGAACCGCGCCGCGATCGCCGGCCTGGCCGCCGGCGGCGCGACGCTGGTGCTGTGCGTCGATTGCGGCACGGCGGCGGCCGACGTGCTCGACCCGCTCGCGACCGACGGGCTCGACCTGCTGGTGCTCGACCACCATCGCGCGACCGGCCGGCCGCGGATCGTCGCGACCGTCAACCCGAACCGCCCCGACGACGTGTCCGGTCTCGGCCATCTCTGCGCGGCCGGGGTGGTGTTCCTGGCACTGGTCGCGACGCTGCGGGCGCTGCGCCGGCGCGGCCGCGCCGAGGCGGCGGACGGCGTCGACCTGCGCGACGGGCTCGACCTGGTGGCGCTCGCGACCGTCTGCGACGTGGTGCCGCTGCGCGGCGTCAACCGCGCCTTCGTCGCCAGCGGCCTCCGCGTCATGGCGCGTCGGGCGCGGCCCGGGCTCGCCGCCCTGCTCGCGCGCGCCGGCGGCGCCCGCGCGCCCGACAGCTTCACCTGCGGCTACGCGATCGGCCCGCGCATCAACGCGGGCGGCCGGCTCGGCGACGCCTCGCTCGGCGTGCGCCTGCTGCTGACGCGGGACGCCGACGAGGCCGAGGCGATCGCGGCGCGTCTCGACGCGGTCAATCGCGACCGCCAGACGGTGGAGGCCGCCATCCTCGCCGGCGCGATCGGGCAGGCCGGCGAGCAGCTCGGACGCGGCCGCGCGACGATCGTGCTGGAAGGCGCGGACTGGCATCCCGGCGTGGTCGGCATCGTCGCGAGCCGGCTGCGCGAACGCTTCAACCGCCCCGCCTGCGTCGGCGCGCGGACGGGGGACGCGACCAAGGGCTCGGGGCGTTCGGTCCCCGGGCTCGACCTCGGCGGCGCGATCGTCGACGCGCGCGCCCACGGCCTGCTCGAGACCGGCGGCGGCCACGCGATGGCGGCGGGCTACGGCCATCGCGCCGGCGCCGCGACCGCGTTCCACGACTTCCTCGACGAGCGTCTCGCGTCGGCGTCGGCGCGCCTCGCGCGGGAAGACCTCGCCTGCGAGGGCGCGATCGCGCCGAGGGGTGCCACGGCCGATCTCGCCCGCGCGCTCGGCCGGCTGGCGCCGTTCGGCCAGGGCAACGAGGAGCCCGTGCTGGTGCTCGCCCGCGCCCGCGTGGTCCGCGCCGACCGTCTCGGCGAGGAGGGCCGCGTGGTGCGGGCGATCGTCGAGGGCGAGGGCGGCGAAGGGCGGGTCAAGGCGATGCTGTTCCGGGCGGGCGCGGAGAACCCGCTCGCGGCGCTGCTGCTCGGCCCGGGCGCGCCGCCGCTGCATCTCGCCGGCCATCTCCGGCTCGACCATTGGAACGGCCAGGAGACGGCCTGCTTCGCCGTCGAGGATGCGGCGCTGGCCTGAGACGGTCGGCGCATGTTGGCGGATCGCGCCATCCGATGGCAGGTCTCGCCCAGAAAGATTGAAGACAGGCCGGTGCCGGAAAATAAAGGTAGCGTCATCAACCGTTTAGGTCGTTGGCACGGGTCCTGCTCTATCCTTCCTGTCGGCCATCCGGTTCGGCAAGGAGATCACCATGAACGCTTCCGACCGCCCCTCCCAGACCTCCCGCCGCGAGGCGCCCCGCCTGCGGCCGGCGCTGCCGCGGTCGGCGACGCTGCTGTCCGCGCTGGCCGCCGGCCTGATCTCGCTCGGCCTGTCGGCCGGCATCGCCGACGCCTTCACCGCGCCCGGCGCCGCGCTGCCGGCCGTGACGACGACCGCCACGGTCTGAGCCGCGCGCCGGGACGCGGATGATGGCCCGATCCGGCACGGCATGCGGCCTTCTGGTATGTTTGCTGCTTGACCGTATCGAACGCGACGTCTTTGAACGTCGGTTCCGCGTTCCGCGGGGACCCCGCCCCGCGACACCACCCCGTCCATCGCGCGTCGACCCCGACCGCGCCTGACTGCGAGTACGATGCGCCTCCCACTTCCCGTTGTCCTGGCGGCGCTGTCGCTCGCGTCCTGCGCCGTCGGACCGGATTACCGCCGGCCCGGCTTTCCGCTGCCGGCGCGTTACTCGGAGGGGCTGCAACCGCGCCGCACGGCCGCCGTCAGGACCACCGGCGGGGCCGCGCAGGTGCTGAGCGTCGGGCGCGACGTCGCCGGCGCGTGGTGGGCGCTGTTCCGCTCGCCGGCGCTCACCGGCCTGGTCGTGACCGCGCTGCGGGACAATCCCGGCGTCGAGGCCGCCAAGGACACGCTGCGGAACGCCGAAGAGCTGGCGCTCGCCCAGTATGCCGGGCTGCTGCCGTCGTTCTCGGGCAGTTTCTCGCGCAACTACCAGCAGATCCCGGGCGCCGCCGACGGCGTGCAGCCGGGCACGCTCGGGTTCGGCAGCTTCCAGGCGCGCTTCTACGAGGCCCAGCTGTCGCCGATCAGCTACAATCTCGACGTGTTCGGCGGCACCAGGCGCGGGATCGAGAACCGCCGCGCGCTCGCCGACTACCAGCGCGCCTATCTCGAGGCGACCGATCTCACGCTGACCGCCAACGTCGTCTCGACCGCGTTCGCGATCGCCTCGCTCGAGCGGCAGATCACGCTGGAGGAGGGGCTGGTCGGCTACGCCAGGCGCTATCTCGCGACCTTGCAGGTGCAGTTCCAGTCGGGGGCCGCGAACGGCACCGACGTCGCCCTGCAGCAGGCGCAGGTCGCCAACGACGAGGCGCTGATCCCGCCGCTCCGCATCACGCTCGAGCAGGACCGCCACTTGCTCGCGGCCTATCTCGGCCGCACGCCGGACGCGGCCGACCTGCCGGCGCTCGACCTCGCGACGCTGGCGCTGCCGCCCGAGCTGCCGCTGTCGGTGCCGGCGGCGCTGCTCGACCATCGTCCCGACATCGCCGAAGCCGAGGCGCAGCTGCATGCCGCGACCGCGGACATCGGCGTCGCGGTCGCCGCCCGGCTGCCGCAGTTCTCGCTCGCGGCGGCGGCGGGAACGGCCGCGATCGGGCCGGGCGACCTGTTCACCGGCGGCGGCGGCTTGGCGAGCCTGGTCTACCAGATGGTGCAGCCGATCTTCGAGGGCGGGCAGCTGCTGCATCAGCAGCGGGCCGCGGAAGCGACCGCCCGCCAGCAGGCGGCGCTCTGGCGGCAGACGGTGATCGGCGCGTTCCAGAACGTCGCCGACGTGCTGAGCGCGATCAGGAACGACAGCGACGAGCTCGCCGAAGACCTCGCCGCCGAGCAGGCCTCGCAGCGCGCGCTCGATCTCGCCGAGATGCAGTATCGTCTCGGCAGCGTCGCCCTGCTCACCGTGCTGACCGCCGAGACGAGCTACGAGAACGCCTCGATCGCGCTCACCCGGGCGCAGCAGGCCCGCTTCGCCGACAGCGCGGCGCTGTTCGTGGCGCTGGGCGGCGGCTGGTGGCATCGCGACGACGTGCCGCCGGCGCCGCCCGGCGTGCTGCCCTCCCTGCTGCCCTGGAGCGCCTCGTGACCGAGAAACCCCGACGCGCGCGCCCAACGGTGGCGTTCGCCCTGCTGCCGCTCGTGGCGGCGACGCATGGTGCGGCGGCGCGCGCGGCAGATCCCGGCGAGCCGGCGCAGACCGTCGCCGCGATCACCGCGTCCGTCACCGACTGGACGCCGCATCTCGACGCGATCGGCAGCCTTCGCGCCGTGGCGGGCGCCGATCTCTCGGCCGAGACCGCCGGCATCGTGTCGGCGATCCATTTCCGGTCCGGCGCCGACGTCCAGGCCGGCGACGTGCTGGTGGAGCTGCGGCTGAACGACGAGCCCGGCCGGCTCGCGCAGGCCGAGGCGGCGCTGTCGCTCGCCGCCATCAACCTCGCGCGCGACGAGCGTCAGCTCGCCGCCAACGCGGTGAGCCGTGCCGTGGTCGACCAGGACAAGAGCGCGCTCGACGGCGACCGCGCGCAGGTCACCGCCGAGCAGGCGCTGATCGCCGAGAAGATCGTGCGCGCGCCGTTCGCGGGCCGTCTCGGCATCCGCCTCGTCGATCTCGGCCAGTACCTGCCGGCCGGCACCGCGATGGTGACGCTGCAGGCGCTCGACCCGATCTACATGGATTTCTACGTGCCGCAGAACGCGCTCGCCGCCGTCCAGGTCGGCGATCCCGTCGCGGTCTCGGTCGACAGCTATCCGGGCCGGCGCTTTCCGGGCCGCGTGCTCGCGGTCACGCCGCGCGTCGACGCGGCGAGCCGCACCGTGCAGGTGCGCGCGACGCTCGAGAACCGCGACCACGCGCTGCTGCCCGGCATGTTCGGAACCGTGTCGGTCACCAACACCCGGCTCGCCGCGCCGCGCTACGTCACGCTGCCGCAGGCGGCGATCGCGTTCACGACCTACGGCGACACCGTCTTCGTGCTGCGGCCCGACGCCGACGGGCGCCTCGTCGCGCATCAGGTGCTGGTGACCACGGGTGCGACCCGCGGCGACCAGGTCGCGATCACCGCCGGCATCGGGCCCGGCGACCGCGTCGTCACCGCGGGCCAGGTCAAGCTGCACGACGGCACGCCGGTGACCGTCGACGACCGCGTGCAGCCGTCCGACAACCCGTCGCCGAACCCGCCGGAAGAATAGGCGGTCCCGATGCGCATCACCGACATCTTCGTCCGCCGCGCGGTGCTCGCGATCGTGGTCAGCACGCTGATCCTGGTCGCCGGGCTCCGCGCCTATCTCGCGCTGCCGGTGCAGGAATTCCCCACCACCGTGAGTGCGACCATCACGGTCTCGACCGCCTATTACGGCGCCGACGCCGCGACGGTCGCGGGCTTCATCACCACGCCGATCGAGAACGCCGTCGCCCAGGCGGAAGGCATCGACACCATGACGTCGGTGAGCCAGACCGGGCAGAGCACGGTGACGCTGAACCTCCGGCTCAACCAGAAGCCGAACGCGACGATGACCGAGGTGCAGGCCTACGTGTCCTCGATCGCGAACGAATTGCCGCCCGGCACCCAGGCCGCCAGCATCAGCGTCGCCGACACCTCTCGCGACGCCTTCGACGTGTTCGTCTCGAGCCGCGTGCTGTCGCCGGCGCAGGTGTCCGACTGGGTGAACCGGGTGATGCTGCCGCAGCTGCAGGCGGTGCGCGGCGTGCAGACGATCCAGAACCAGGGCGCGCCCAACATCGCGCTTCGCGTCTGGTTCGAGCCCGACCGGCTCGCGTCCTACGGCCTGTCCGCGGTCGATGCCACGGCGGCGCTCGCGTCGAACGACTACGTGACGGGCGTCGGCACCACGCTCGGCGGCATGACGACGGTCAATCTCGCGATCACCAGCGGTCTCCATTCGCTCGACGAGTTCCGCAACCTCGTCGTCAGGCGGAGCGGCGAGACGCTGGTCCGTCTCGGCGACGTCGCCCACGTGGCCTTCGGCGCCGACAACAATTCCTTCGAGGTCGACAGCTCGGCGGGCGAGGGCGCCTTCCTTTCCGTCCATCTGACGCCGGGCACGAACCTGATCGAGACCACCGCCGGGCTGCGGGCGGTGATCGCGCGGCTGCAGGAACATCTGCCGCCCGGCATCACGCTCACGATCCAGCGCGACGCGTCCGACTACGTCGAAGCGTCGCGGCGCGAGGTGCTCGCGTCGCTCGGCGAGGCGATGGCGATCGTCGCCGTCGTGATCTTCCTGTTCCTCGGCTCGCTGCGTTCGCTGCTGATCCCGCTGGTCACCATCCCGCTCTCGCTGGTCGGCTCGTTCGCGCTGATGGCGGCGTTCGGCTTCTCGATCAACACGCTGACGCTGCTGGCGCTGGTGCTGGCGATCGGCCTCGTGGTCGACGACGCCATCATCGTGGTCGAGAACGTCAACCGACATCTCGCGCTCGGCATGCGTCCGATGCCGGCGGCGATGCTGGCCGCGCGCGAGCTCGGCGGCCCGATCGTCGCGATGACGGTGGTGCTGATCGCCGCCTACGTGCCGGTCGGGCTGCAGACCGGCCTCACCGGCGCGCTGTTCACCGAGTTCGCCTTCACGCTCGCCGGCAGCGTCACCGTCTCGGCGGTGCTCGCGCTGACGCTGTCGCCGATGATGTGCGCGCGCATCCTGCGCCCGCGCGCGGCCGGGGGGTCCCCAACCTGGACCTCGCCGACCGCGCGCTCGGCCTGATGCAGCGCGTCTACGGCGCCATCCTCCGTCGCGTGCTCGATGTCCGGCCGCTGGTGCTGCTGGCGGCGCTCGGGATCCTGGTCGCCATCGTCGTCATGTTCCGCGGCGCCGCGCACGAGCTCGCGCCGCAGGAGGACCAGGGCTTCATCCTGATCGGCGGCGCCGAGCCGCCATCGGCCGATCTCGACCAGATCGTGCTCTGGAACCCACAGATCGACGCGATCTTCCGCGGCATCCCGGAGGTGCACGACTACTTCACCGCCGACACGCCGGCCGGCAACGGCGGCACCACGGACGGGATCGACCTCAAGCGCTGGCAATTGCGCCACCGTTCCACCACGGCGGTGCAGGAGGACCTGCAACGCGGGCTCGACAAGGTCGCCGGGCTCGAGCTCTCGGCCTTCCAGCTGCCGAGCCTGCCGGGCGCGCAGGGCCTGCCGGTCCAGTTCGTGCTGCAGGGCACCGGCTCGCTCGAGGAACTGTCGGCGGTGAGCGACCGCATGATCGTGAGCGCCCGTGCCAGCGGCCTGTTCGCCTATATCGACAAGGACCTCAAGATCGACGAGCCGCAGACGACGATCGTGCTCGACCGCACCCGGCTCGGCGCGCTCGGCCTCACCGCGCAGTCGATCGGCGATCAGCTCAACGCCCTGCTCGGCGGCGAGTACGTGAACTATTTCAGCCTGCAGCAGCGCTCGTACAAGGTCGAGCCGCTGGTCGTGCGCGACCGCCGGCTGAACGCGTCGCAGATCCTCGACTACCCGGTCGCGAACATCGGCGGCGTGCCGGTGCCGCTGTCGGCCGTCGCCCACCTGACGCGTCAGGTGGTGCCCGAGCAGATCAACCATTTCCAGCAGCTCAACGCGACGACTCTGTCGGGCATCCCGGCGCCGGGCGTGCCGGTCGGCCGCGCCTACGCCTACCTGCGGACGCTCGCGCACGCCGATCTGCCGGGCGGCTTCGCGACCGACACGTCGGGGCCGCTCCGCGAATACGTGACCGAGCAGGGCAGCTTCCTGCCGAGCTTCGGCTTCGCGATGGTGATCATCTTCCTGGCGCTGGCGGCTTTGTTCGAGAGCTTCCGCGATCCGGTGGTGATCATGGTCTCGGTGCCGATGTCGATCGCCGGCGCGCTGTTCTTCCTCTGGCTCGGCGTCGGCGGCGCCTCGATCAATCTCTACAGCGAGATCGGGCTGGTGACGCTCGCCGGCCTGATCAGCAAGCACGGCATCCTGATCGTCGAGGTCGCGAACGAGCAGCAGATCGCCGGTCTGTCCAAGCGCGAGGCGATCGAGCGCGCGGCGATGCTCCGGCTCCGCCCGATCCTGATGACGACGGCGGCGATGGTGCTGGGCGTGATGCCGCTGGTGTTCGCGACCGGTGCGGGCGCCGCGTCGCGCTACGTGATGGGCCTGGTGATCGCGACCGGGCTCGGCATCGGCACGGTGTTCACGCTGTTCGTGGTGCCGTCGGTGTATCTCGTGGTCGCCGCCCGGCACGTCCGGCCCGGCGTCGACGATCCGCTACCGCATTCGGCGGCGATGGGGGATTGAGCGGATCGGCGCGGCCCGCTCGACCCTGGCGGCGCGACGCCGGCGACTTGACCCTGGCCGCCCCGGCGGCTAACCGGACGCGCTGCCTCGTCCCGTTCGTCTAGAGGCCCAGGACACCGCCCTTTCACGGCGGTAACACGGGTTCGAATCCCGTACGGGATGCCAGCGCTTTTCACGCACGGTGACAGCGCCTCGGCCGTTCATCGACATCACGCGCTGATCGGTTGCGTCCGGCCGACAGAACAGGTGCGACGCCTCGACACCCATGGGCCGAGCAAGCGTCTCAGCTCCTGGGACGATCGGCGCCGAACGTCAGACACCAGCTCGAACTCCGGACGCGTTTCCTGCCAGTCGATCGACATATCTCAGCGACCGCTCGACGGCCTCTTCCGCCGAAAGGTGCGCGGTGTCCAGCAGCAGATGCGGCGCATCGTCCCACGGTTCCGCCGCGGCGCTCACGACCCGGTCCCAGGTCACCCGCGGGAGACCCGGGACATCGTCGTCGCGCGTGTCCAGCCGCCGTCGATGCTCGGCCTCGTCGGAGCAGGTCACCCGGATCTCGGCAAGGCGCGCCGCCGCCTCCGACGCGGTCTTTCGCCAGCCTTCCCGGCTCGTCGCGACAGGGTTCACGCAGTCGGCGACGACGTGGCGGCCGAGACGCAGGTTCTCGACGGCGAGCCGGTTGGCGACCTCGTAACCCGCCGCGCCGACCGCACCGACCCCGCCGCTCCGGATCGCCTGCTCGATCGTGTCGATGCGGAGATAGGCCGCCCGGAGCCGGACGGAGAGCAGGCGCGCGATCGTCGTCTTACCGACGCCGGGCAGGCCGCTGAACACGACGAGCGTCGCGCCCGGCACGCTCACGAACGGCGTTCCATCCGGACGGTCGGCAGCACGAGCCCGCAAGGTCGCAGGAGGCGGCTGTCGCCGGTCCTGGTGAAGCCGTGCCGTTCGTAAAAGCCGACCGCGTTGAGCAGCGCCTCCAGCTCGATGCGGTCCGTCGTCTCGCGCATGTGCTCGACGGCGAAACGAAGGAGACGGCCGCCTACGCCTCCTCCGGCGCAAGCGCTCCGCACGTAAAGCATCGAGATCGTCCTGGTGAAGAACTCCACGAAGCCGACCGCCACATCGCCCAAGTGGGCGATCCACACGCCGCCGACCTCGATTGCCTTGGTGTAGTCGGCCGATGACCGGCCCTCGAACCAGCCGTCGAGCTGCTCCCTGGAATAATGCGAACCGCACTGGCCGTTCACCGCGTCGACGTGGATGTCGAAGATCGTCTCGCGGTCGCCGAGGCCAGCACGTCGGACCGGCAGGCTCGCGAGCGCGGGTCCGGTCCGGGCCGCGTTCATGTGGCGGGGGTCGCCTGCCTGGCGACGAACGCCTCCTCGGGCAGGAACTCGTCACCTGCGACGCGGAGCACCGCCGCGCTGCCGTCCTGTGGCAACGTCCGCTCGACCGGCTCGCCGTAATTCCGGTATCCGGCGCTTCGCCTGACACGTCCCGTCGTCGGCGACAGGATCTCGATCTCGTCGGCATCTGTGAACGGCGTCATGTCGTCCGGCGAGGTCACTAGGACGGCGTCGCCGACCGGCACCAGATCGAGGACGCCCCACAGGTTCCACCATCGTCCCGCCCAGTCTCGGGTCCGCTCGTTCGGCGGCGGCGACTGCGCGAAGCGGGCCAGGATGTGCACGAGCGCGTCGACCCAGGCGTTCGCCGGACCGTCGATGGCGTTGACGACGACCGAGATCGACAGCCCCCAGCCAGGAACGACGCATGTCCGGCTCTGGGAGCCCTGGAACGAGCCGGAGTGGCCGAAGTGGTCGTGGCCTTCGCTCGAGCCGCTGACGATCCCCAGCCCGTAGTGGACCTCGTTGGCCGAGTGCTCGGCGCGCCAGTGCCTCCGGATCATCTCGCGTCGGCTGGCGACCGACAGGATGCCGCGCGGCGCGGCGGGATCGAGCTGCCCGAAGAAGCGCGCGAGGTCGCGCGGCGTCGACACGAAGCCGGTCGCGGACGCCAGCGCGTCCGTCGTGTTCGTTCCCGGGATGACGAAGCGGCCCATCGGCAGGCGAGCCGCGTGCCCGACGGCGAACGGTTCGGCGTTCCCCGCCGGGAAGTCGGGCGCCGTCTCGTCCAGTCCGGCGGCCTGCAGCACCTCGCGGCGGACCCAGTCGCCGTAGGCTTCTCCCGTCACCGCCCCCACCAGCAGCCCGAGCAGGCCGTACCCGAGGTTCGAGTATCTGTGGTGCTCGCCGGGTGCGATGGCGAGCGACGCGCGGAGGTCGCGTCGGAGACGCGCCGCGTCCGGCCAGGGCGAGAGGTCGTTCCAGTGAGACTGGTCGGTGCCGTTCCCCGACAGCCCGGCCGCGTGCGAGAGGAGCTGGCCGACCGTGGCTGCCGCGACGTCCGGGGCGAGGTCCGCGACGTGCTGCCCGACGGGATCGTCGAGCCGGAGCAGGCCGCGCTCGCGGAGGAGCATGACGGCGACGGCCGTGAAGGTCTTCGAGTGAGACGCGACACGGAACCGGTGCCGGGCCGTCAGCGGCGCCTCCGTCGCGAGGTCGGCGACGCCGAAGGCCCGCTCCAGGACGACCTCGCCGCGAGCGAGAACGGCGACCGAACAGCCCGGCTGCCGCGACAGGCGCATCTGATGCTCCAGCCAGCGCTCGGCGTAGCGCATCGCTGCCGGGAGCCAGTCCGGAGGGCGGCGGGTCTCGGTTGTCATCAATCCTCCTCCGCCGGTCGACCAGTTCGGCATCGTGGCGCCGCTGCTCCGGACGCCTATCAAGCTTCGATCGACCGCCCGCCCAGGGCGCTCAGAGCAGCTACCTCGTCGCGGCGAGCGGGACGAAGCTTGACCTCGCTGTAGGCCTGCCTCATCGGTCGTTCCGCCATACAAGACAGGGCATGGGCGCACTCTCGGGCACGAAGGTGATCATCCTCAACGGCGTTGGGAGCGTCGGCAAGTCGACGACGGCCCGTGCCGTCCAGACGCTGTCGGCATTGCCATTCCTGCACGTCTCCATGGACGCGTGTCATCGACATGCTGCCGGTCGAGCTGCTCGACCATGCGGACGGCTTCCGGTTCGAGACCACCGTCGAAGACGGCCTGCCCTCGGTTCGCATCCACACCGGCGCGGTCGCGGCTCGTGCGATGCGCGGCATGCGACGCGCGATCGCCGCGCTGGCCGCGGCAGGCAGTCACCTCCTCGTTGACGACGTCATGCTCGGCGAGGGCGAGGCTCAGGACTACTCAGACCTGCTCGGAGACTTCGACCTCCGCTTCGTCGGCCTGTTCGCGCCGCTCGACATTCTGGAGCGTCGGGAGCGCGATCGAGGCGATCGACAACTCGGGCTGGCGAGGTGGCAGTTCGACCGCGTGCATCGCGACATCTGCTACGACCTCGAGATCGATACCGCCGCCTCCGGCCCAGTCGAGTGTGCTGAGATCATCTGTCGTGTCTTCGGGATCCAGACCTCGTGCACGCTCGAGGATAGGGCCATCGACCGAGAGAGGATGCCATGAACGTCCGCTACGGGATCGACGACCAGATGGGCGGCGTCCTCAGGACGACACCGTGGTTCCGAGACGTCCCGCGGCTCATCAAGGAGCAAGATCGGTCATGACGAACGAACGACCTCTGAACGTCATCCACGTCGACGAAGTGGAGGAGCTTGCTGTCGACGCTCCGGAGGGCTGGAAGAGCTTCTACAAAGTGCTGACACCGGCGCTCCCGCGCATGGGCAACCTCGGCATGAACCTCTCCCGGGTGCCGCCCGGGCAAAGCGCATGTCCGTTCCACACGCACCAGATCGAGGACGAGGTCTTCTTTGTCCTCTCAGGGCGCGGCGTGTTCCGCTACGGCGAAACGGCTTGGGACATCGGGCCGGGCGACACGCTTTCCTGCCAGGCTGGAACAGGCGTTGGCCATCAGATTGCGAACCCGTTCGACGAGGACCTCGTTTATCTCGCGATCGGGATGAACGATCCGAACGAGGTTGCCACCTATCCGGACAGCGGCCAGATCATGGTTCGCAGTCTGAAGCGCAACGGCTTCCTCGAAACTGCGGAATACTTCGAGGGCCAGCCCACGCCATCTCCGATCATGACGATGAACGCCGAAGCACGACCGCCAGGTAAGGCCGACAGCGCTCAGCCGAGTATAAATACGGCTGCAATCGTCAGGTCATCGAATGGGCCGTGACGTTCGCTTTTCTCGACGGCAAGATCGACAGGGAAGCCACGCGTACGCTGTTCGACGATGGCGCGACCGAGCGCCTACACGTCGACAACACGGCGCTGGCCCCGGACGCCTGTGCAGACATGATCGCGAACTGGATTGTCGCCCAACTGCCGGTCCAAAGGCCCGAGGGTCTCCCGTGAGCGTTCACCCGCGGGTGCTGGCCACAGCGGATTCAGCCCCTGGGCGGAGAGCCCAAGCGGCCACGATGGCCGCCGCGAAACCCGAGGCCGCGCCGATGCCGAGCGCCCAACGCGGCCCATATCGCTCGGCTACCCAGCCCACGATCGGCGCGCCAATCGGCGTGCCTCCAAGTGCCACGCCCACGCGCAGCGCCCATCACCTCGTCCACGCATCCGGCCTCGGTCGAGAGCTAAATCAGGCTGTTCGTCGTGTTGGTGACGGTGAGTGCCGCCACGCCGATGACGACGAGCGCACCGGCGAAGAACCAGTAGCCCGGCGTGACGGCGGCCAGTGTGCAGCCGAGGCCGAAGACTGCCGCACCGACCAGCAACAACCGAAAGGTGGGCTTCTCGCGGCGCGCACCCAGCAGTGTTCCCGCGACCGTGCCGATCGCCATGATGAACGACAAGAGGCCGTACCCGCTCGCGTCCGTGTGGAAGACGCCGACGGCCATTGTCGAGATGAAGATGGGGAAGTTCAGGCCGAAGGTCCCGATCAGGAACAGCATGACCAGAATCGCCTTCAGTTCGGGACGTTTCCAGACGTAACGGACAGCCAAGCTCATCTCAGGGGTTCCTTGGCGGCAGGAGGTCGATGATCTCCCGGCTCGTGCCGGTCTCGCGGAACCGTGAGAAGACGTGTTCGAGGCTGTCTTCGTGGGCCTCGGCACGCGAGTCGGTCATCACGTCCCGAGCGAGGGTGACGTTCATGCCCGCTTCGTAGGCCTGTCGCGCGGTCGCCTCGACACCCGTTCCGGTCGCGACACCGGCGATCACCACCTGCGTGGCGCCGATCGCCTTCAATCTCGCTTCGAGATCGGTCGTGGCGATAGCGCCCCAGCTCCGCTTCGTCACGACGATGTCGGGCGGCTGACGGCCGAGTTCGGGAACGAAGTCGGTGAAATGCGGGATTCTCGTTATGCGATCACGCGCCCTTGGGATCCGGTGACGTCGGGCGGCGTAGCGGTCACGGCACCCTCAGGCTACTCGGCACCTCCGCGCACCAGAGCCCTCCATCACGCCATCCATCCGCACACCTCAAGCACCGCTTGGAGGAGCACCTTACGGTGTCAGCAGCAGCAGACACAGGCGGCCTCCGGCGGGGGGCTACCTGCCGGCAAAGCCTCTTGTCGTAGATCAGGGGTGCCTTTCGATTTCTGGTCGATGAGATGCAAGGCTCGATGCCACGCTAACGCAACCCTCGCGACACCTATCGCTGTCACTTCCGTGATCACCGAGTAACTCGATTGCCGAAGAAGGAACAGGCAGAAGCAAGGCGGCACCTTTGTGGTCGTTCACCTGCTTTTCGATTTGCATCATGACGACCGGTCGGCCCTGCCCATCGTAGACTTCGTGCAGCTTCGAGTTCAGGCCGCCTTGGGTTCGTCCGTGCACCGTGGAGCACCCCCTTTCCGAGCCGGCTGGCCGCGGTCCGATGAGCCTTGAGATGCGTGCTGTCGATCATCAGCCGCTCCGGAACGCCTCCTTCAGCGACCAGGGCGGGAAGATCCGATCGGACACCCCGAGGCGGCTCTAACGGACGAAGCGGTTGAAGATGGTCTTATGGGGTCCCTAGCCTGACGAGGTGTCCTTCCATAGCAGGACATTGCGGATCACGTAGATGATCCCGCTGACGACACGACGATCGTCGACCCTGTTAAGACCCCTTTATCGTGGGAGATGCGGAGCCGATCGAGTGCTCGGAAAGGAAGCCCGTCCGGAACCCGCCGGACACCACCGCCGTCACCCGGATGCCGAATCGACCTCCCGCGCCAAGCTCTGCGACAGACCCACCCTGGCGGATTTGGCGGCCGCGTAGAGGCCGGACGAGGAGCCGACGCTCCCGTGCAGGAAACGTTTACATCGATCGGCTTTAGCCTGATGTTTGTTCCAATCGCGCTGCTCGGCAAGAGCCGCCACATTGGAGGGATCGATGAAACGACGTGACACCGTGAAGTGGCTGGCCGCGGCTTCGGCGCTCGGCGTGGCGGGCTGGCCGCTCGGCGCGCGCGCCGCGCCCGATCCGCAGATGGTGACGGTGGCCAAGATCATCGGCATCCCATGGTTCAATCTTGTCAGCGAGGGTATCACCGAGGGCGGCAAGAAGTTTGACATCGATGCGACGATGATCGGGCCGGCGCATGTCGACCCGGCGCAGCAGGTCTCGATGGTCGAAGACCTGATCGCGAAGAAGGTGCAGGTGATCGGCCTGGTCCCGCTCGACGTGAAGGTGCTCGGTCCGGTGCTCCAGCGCGCCCAGGAAGCTGGAATCATCGTCATCACTCAGGAAGGACCGAACCAGGACAACCGCACCTGGGACGTCGAAATGATCGACAGCAAGGCCTTCGGCGAAACACAGATGAAGGCGCTCGCCGGCTTCATGGGTGGCAAAGGCGACTACATCGTGATCGTCGGCACGCTGACCACGCCGCTCCACAACAAATGGGCGGACGCCGCGATCGCCTACCAGCAGGCTCATTTCCCGGATATGAAGCTCGCGACATCGCGCTTTCCGGGCGCGGACGAGGTCGATACCTCCGAGCAGGTGATGCGGAACGTGCTGCAGGCCTATCCGGACGTGCGCGGGGTGATCGGCTTCGGCTCCAACGGCGCGATCGGTGCCGGCAACGTCGTGCATCAGCGCCACCTTCAGAACAAGATCGCGGTCCTCGGCACCGCGATCCCGTCGCAGGTTAAGCCGCTGCTTCTGAACGGCGCGGTGCGCGAATGCTTTGTCTGGAGCCCGAAGGACGCCGGCTACGCGATGGTCGCGGTCGCGAGCCTCACGCTTAAGAAGGCGTCGTTCAAGGACGGTATGGATATCCCCGGGCTCGGCAAGGCCAGGGTGGACGTGCCCGGCAAGCTGATCAGCGTCGACCGCACTTTGACGATCAACAAGCAGACCGTCGACGGCCTGATCGCGCAGGGCCTCTAGCCGGACCTCGTGGCGGCGGGTCCGGCGGTGTCGTCGTTCCTCGATCTCCGCGCGGTGTCGAAGCGCTTCGGCGGGGTTATGGCGCTCGACGCCGTCGACCTCGCCGTCGAGATCGGCGAGATCCACTGTCTCGCCGGCGAGAACGGCTCGGGCAAGTCGACGCTGATCAAGATCGTCTCCGGGGTGCTGGCGCCCGAGCCGGGGAGCACGATAAGAATCGGCGACGAGACGGTGCACGGACTGACGCCGTCCGAAAGTCTCCGGCACGGCATCCAGGTGATCTACCAGGACCTGTCGCTATTCACCAACCTGACAGTCACGGAAAACGTCGCGATCGGTCTCAACCGCGGGTTCCACCCGGTCCGCCGCCGGCTCATGCGTGAGACCGCCGCGGCGGCGATCGCCCGGATCGGCGTGTCGCTTGACCTCGACGCTTATGTCGGTGACCTGCCGATCGCGCAGCGTCAGCTGGTCGCGATCTGCCGCGCGATGGCGGCCGATGCGAAGCTCGTGATCATGGACGAGCCGACCGCGTCACTCACCCGTCGCGAGGTCGACGCGCTGCTCGCCCTCGCGCTCGAGTTGAAGCGGCGCGGCATCGCGGTGATGTTCGTGAGCCATCGCCTCGACGAGGTGCTCGAGATCGCCGATCGCGTCACCGTTCTCCGCAACGGCGAGAAGGTCGGTACCTATCCCGCTTCCGGAATGACGGGCGACCGGCTTGGCGAGCTGATGACTGGGAAATCCTTCGCCTACCGGACGCGCAAGGCCGGGGAGGCGTCCGGTCCCACCGTGCTATCGGTGAGCCGTCTCACCCGCACCGGCGACTACCGCGACATCGACTTCGAGGTGCGCGCGGGCGAGATCGTCGGCATCACCGGGCGTCTCGGCTCGGGGCGCACGGAGCTCGCGCTGTCACTATTCGGGATGAACCCGCCGGATGCGGGCGAGATCCACATTCGCGGCGAGCGCCTGGTGCGACATGACACCGCCGAGGCGATCCGTCGCGGCGTCGCTTACGTGTCGGAGGACCGGCTGTCGCTCGGCCTCGTCATGCAGCAATCGATCGCCGACAATATCACGCTGTCCGTGCTCGACCGGCTTCGCGCCCGGTCCGGCCTTATCCCGCCCGCGCGGCGCCGTGCGGTCGTCGCTGCCGGCATTGCCGAGCTCGGCATCAAGACCGCCGACCCGGCAAACGCCGTACGGACCCTCTCGGGCGGCAACCAGCAACGGGTCGTGCTCGCGAAATGGCTGGCGACGCGTCCGAGCCTCCTGATCCTCGACAGCCCGACTGTCGGGGTCGACATTGGCGCCAAGGACGGTATCTACGCGATTGTTCGCGCGCTCGCGCGACAGGGGCTCGCCGTCATCATGATCTCGGACGAGATCCCGGAGGTGTTCTACCATACAGACCGCGTTTTGGTGATGCGCGAGGGCGCGCTCATCGGCGAGATCGTACCGGCGGCGAGCTCCGAGGACGCGCTGAGGAGGACCCTCGATGCTTGACCGGTTCCGGCGCACTCACGAATTTCGGCTGCTGGTCATCACCGCGCTGCTGGCGCTCGTGCTGTCGATCGGCAGCCGGCGTTTCCTGACGCTGCAGAATATGCTTGACCTGCTGACAGCGTCCTCGTTCTCCGGCATGTGCGCCGCGGGGCTGCTCGTGGTGCTGATCTCGGGCGGGATCGATATCTCGTTCACGGCGATCGCGTCGGTCGCGCAATACGTCGCGATGCTGGCGGTGATCAGGTTCCATGGCGGCTGGGCGATGCTGTTCGGCCTCGGTCTCGGCGCAGGACTGATGCTCGGCCTCGTCAACGCCCTGCTCATCAGCACGCTCAGGCTGTCGAGTATCATCGTGTCGATCGCGATGCTGAACGTCTACTTCGGTCTCCTCATGTTTCTGAGCGGCGGCAATCAGCTGTTCGACCTGCCGCAATGGTTCCTCGACGCGTTCTCCTGGGTCGTCTGGACGGACAAGGCGCAGAATCCTTACGTGTTGAACGGACAGATCATCGGGCTGTTTGTCTGCTTCGCTGCGAGCTGGTTGCTGTTGAACCGGACCAGCACGGGGCGGCAGATCTACGCGCTGGGCGGCAATGCCGAGGCCGCATCCCGGGTCGGCTTCCACGCGTTTCGGCTTAATCTCGTTGTCTACGGCTACATGGGCCTGGTCGCCGGCCTCGCGTCGCTCGCGCAAGGGCAGCTTGCCCAATCGATCGCGCCGAACGTGCTGGTCGGCCGCGAGCTCGACGTGCTCGCCGCCGTCGTGCTCGGCGGCGCCAGCCTGACCGGGGGCCAGGGCTCGGTGCTCGGCATGATCCTAGGCGTGTCACTCCTCGCGATCATGGAGAACGGCCTCGTTTTGGTCGGCATCTCGTCGTATTGGACGCAGTTCTTCGACGGCGCCGTGATCGTCGTGGCGGTGTCCACCATCTCGTGGGAACGCCGTCGCCAGCGTGCCGCGACGCGACGCGTGGTCGCGGGCGCCTCCGCATGAGCGACGTGTCCGCGCGTCGGCAGGCGTCGCCCGCCGCGCCGAAGCCGCGATCACGGTCGATGGTCGCGTCGTTGCTCGCTGACCGCGTGAGCGCGACGAACCGCAGACTTCTCCTGCTCCTTGTGCTGCTGATTATGGTGTTCGGCGGGCTGGTGGGCGGCAACCTGTTCTCCGCGGGGTCGCTTCGCGCGATGGCGCTACAGGTTCCGCAGCTCGGCCTCCTGTCGCTCGCGATGATGATCGCGCTCCTCTCCGGCGGTCTCGACCTGTCGATCATCGCCGTGGCCGATTTCAGCGCCCTCGTGTCCGGATACCTGCTCACGGCAGCGATCCCGTCGGGTCCGCCGGCGCTCGCGATCGCGTCGCAGGTCGGCGCGCTGCTGGTTGGGCTGCTGGTCGCGACAGCGATCGGCGCGCTGAACGGGCTCGTGATCGGGTTCCTCGACGTGTCGCCGATCCTGACCACGCTCGGCACGATGACGATGGTCAAGGGCCTCAGCATCGGGCTCACGCATGGCGGGGTGATCTCCGGCTTTCCACCGCTGGTGCTGTTCCTCGGCAACGCCAGTGTCGGGGGGGTGCCCTTCGCGTTGATCGTGCTGCTTCTCGTCGCGGCGCCGGTCGCCGTGGTGCTGAATCGTTCGCCGTTCGGTAATCTTGTCGCGATGATCGGGTCGAACGAAGCGGCGGTGCGCTATTCTGGCGTCGACACGCGCCGGCTGCTGGTGCGGATCTACGCGACCTCCGGACTGCTCGCCGGGCTCGCCGGCGTGATCATGATGTCGCGCTTCAACTCGGCCAACGCGAGCTACGGCGAAAGCTTCCTGCTGGTCACCGTGCTCGCCGGCGTGCTCGGTGGCGTCGACCCGCTCGGCGGGTTCGGCAAAGTGAGCGGGCTGCTGATCGCGCTGGCGATCCTTCAGCTGATCTCGACCGCATTCAACCTGCTCGGCTTCAGCGAATTTCTGACGCTGACGATCTGGGGCGCGACGCTGGTCGCGGTCGCGGCGACCGGTCTCGTCCGCCAGCACCTCTCGTCCTGGCTGCGTCGCCCGGGCGTGTCTGACCCGAGCATGGGTCGTAGGAGTTCCCGATGAGCGTTGACGGTTTCGGTGTTTGGGCGAGATCCGCCTTCCAGGAGCTCGAGGAGATCGCCGATGCGGTCGACCCGGCCGCGTTCGACGCGCTGGCGGACGAGATCACGGGTGCGCGCCGGATCGCGCTGCACGCGCTCGGCCGCGAAGGGCTGATGATGCGGGCGCTGGCGATGCGACTGTTTCATCTCGGCCTTCCGGTGCACGTGGTCGGCGACATGACGACCCCGCCACTCCTCACGGGCGACCTATTGCTGACCAGTGCAGGCCCGGGCGCGCTCGATACCACGGCGGCACTGATGGGCATCGTTCGGCGCGCCGGTGGCCGCGTGGTGCTGCTGACCGCCGAGCCGGCGGCTTCGCTCGCCCCGCTCGCCGATCGCGTGGTGCTGATCCCCGCGCGCACGATGGCGCGTCCGTCGAGCGATCCGTCGCCGTTCATCATGGGCAGCGCCTTCGAAGCGATGCAGTTCATGGTCTTCGAATACCTGGTCGCGCGACTGGCCGACCGCCGCGGCGAGACCGAGGACGCGATGCGAGCGCGCCACACGAACCTCGAGTGACGGCCGCGCCGTTCGTGACAAGTTCACCCGCTCGCCGGCAGCCTGCGCTGCGCGAGACGCTGTCGCCGTTCGCTTGGAACACTGGCGACAATCGTTGGTGTTCCCACAAGCAGGCGGCCGAGCGCGGCTGGCAGGTGCGAAGGCGAGCGCGGCGCGATCGTGTTCTTCTGCAAGAGACTCGCGATCAAGGATGACGCGAACGCACGCGAGATGGAGCCAGCGACGGCGAAGGCCGGTTCGTCCCGCACCGTCATCAAGTCCGACGATCACTGCCGGCGCCACGTGCGGTTCCGCGCCGTGCCGGCATTCGCTGCTCCTGCGATCGTAAGCAACCCAGAGAGCAGGTCCGCCACCCGGGCGAACGGTGCAAGCGCGGCGAACTTCGCCGTCATGCTCTCCTGCCACGTCCAGCGGGAACACGGAACACGGAACACGAACCATCGTCGCCGACGTCATCTCAGGGCCGAGGCCAATGATGGCGCCGCCACCTCGGCAAGTGTCTTTCCGGCGACAGTTGCCGGTCCACGCGTCATGGCCGCGTCCCGCCCGCGACGCCTGCGCCACGGCGTTGCGGTGCACCATGATGAGCTTGGTGACACCGCTCTCGCCTTGACCACGGCCGCGGATCAGTCATCCGCTTCCGTCAGTCGGCGGAGACGGTCGGCGACGTCGGCGCGGCGTGGAACGGGCCTTCCATCCAGCATGCCGATTTCACGCAATCCGAGGCTGTTGCTGAGGAAGGCCGCGTCAGCGGTGGCGACGACGTGGTCGGCGATCTCGGCTTCCAGCGCCCCGGCGCGTTCGATCAGCAGCGCGCGACGGATACCGGGCAGCGCGCCATCCTCGACGAGCGGAGTGAGAAGACGGTCGCCGCGCAGGAGCAGCAGGTTCGCCGCTGTCGCCTCGCACACGAGCCCGGCCGTGTTGCGGAGCAGGGCATCGTCGGCGCCGCGGTCGGCGGCCTCCAGCCGGGCGAGGACGGCGTCGCCGTAGCTCAGCGACTTGATCCGCGACAGCGGCGAGTGCTCGTTCCGTCTGGTCCAGGATGCCAGGACGACGTTGACGGGATCGCCCGTGAGCGTGACCGACGCCGAAGTGACGATCACGGTCGGCCGAGGCGTGCCGGTCGGCAGGACGCCTCGCGGCGCCGGACCGCGCGTGAGCGTCAGCCGTGCCGCGCTGGTCGGGCCTGGCGCGGCGCGGGCGAACGACGCGAAAACCTCGGCGAGCGCGTCGTCGCCCCACTGGAGCGGGATGCGGAGGAACAGAGCCGCCGCCCGGAGACGACTGAGATGGCGCCCGACATGCCGCGCGCGCCCACCCTGCAGCCGGACCGTCTCGAACACGCCGTCCGCGAGCGTGAAGCCGCGGTCGTCGGGCGCGACGCGGGAGTCCTCGATCGACCGGAACGATCCATCCTGCCAGATCA
The DNA here is from genome assembly GCA_965199345.1 of Acetobacteraceae bacterium. GTDB lineage: Bacteria > Pseudomonadota > Alphaproteobacteria > Acetobacterales > Acetobacteraceae > CAXTPV01. The sequence continues at coordinate 2,155,507 of CBDARA010000002.1, read as the reverse complement.
CCGGCGACTGTCCCCGAAGATCCGGAGCAAGGGCGCGAGCTTGAGCCAGAGCTCGCGATGCTCCTCGTCCGGGTCGGAGTCAGCGACGATCCCGCCGCCCGCCTGCGCGGTGATCGTGTCGGGGGTGAGGACCAGCGTCCGGATCACGATCGAGCTGTCCATCGTGCCGTCGAAGCCGATGGCGACGACCGCCCCGCAATACGGTCCGCGCCTCGAGGCCTCCAGCTCGTCGATGATCTCCATGGCGCGGATCTTGGGCGCGCCGGTGACCGAGCCACCCGGAAAGGCGGCCCGGAGAAGATCGCTCGCGCCTGTCCCGGGCCGTAGCCGGGCCTCGACCACCGAGACGAGATGGTGGACGGCGCTGAACGTCTCGACCTCGCGCAACACGGGAACGCGCACGCTGCCGATCTCCGCCACGCGGCCGAGATCGTTCCGGAGCAGATCCACGATCATCAGGTTCTCCGCCCCGTCCTTGGCGCTGTCGGCGAGCTCACGGCGGAGCGCGGCATCGAGCCCGGGATCGGGATCCCGTCGTCTCGTGCCCTTGATCGGCCGCGTTTCCACCAGACCGCTCGGATCGAGACGTAGGAAGCGTTCGGGCGAGACGCTCGCGATCGAGGCGTCGCCGATCCGAAGGAAGGCCCCGAACGGGGCTGGCGCCTCGGCGCGAAGCCGGAGGTGGATGGCGGGGTCCGGCGGGCACGACGCCGGGCGCCGCGCGGTGACCCTCATCGTCAGGTTCGCCTGGAAGACGTCGCCGGCACGGATGTGGTCGAGCAGTCGCCGGCAGGCGGCACGGTAGGCTTCGGGACTGAGATCGGGAACGAAATCGAGCGCCGGCAAGGGCGACCAGGCCGGGGACGGCGGCGCGGCGAGCAGGTCCTGGAGCTCGTCGGCCCTGCCTTCCGCACGTGCTCGACGCGCGTCGGGACGCGTTTCCGGAAAGCCGGACGACACGATCCAGCAGCGTCGCGCGCGGTGATCGAAGCTGAGGACGGTGTCGAACAGTCCGGCCCGAAGGTCCGGGAGTGAGGAGCGGGGCGGATGTCTGGCTCCAATCCGTTCCAGCCAACGACCGAGCTCGTAGCCGAGCAGCCCGACGAGGCCGCCGGAGAAGGGCGTCGGCCCGCACCGGGGTGGCAGGCGGAACGGGGCCAGGACCTGAGCCATCGCCGCGAACGGATCGAGAGCGGTCGGTGTCCCGTCGACCGTCACCGAGCGGCCGTGCGCCTCGATCACCCGGAACGGGCGGATCGCAAGCGTACTGTGGCGCGAGCGCGGATCGTCGTCGTCCGACGCGCTGTCCAGCCACGCCAGCTCGGGCTCGCCACAGAGCGACCGGAACGCCGTTTCGGGTGACTGCCAACGGATCTCGCGGATGATCGGAAGGGGACCGGGTGCGCTCATCCGTTAGGGTTTAGGCAGAACGCAGGGTTGCGAGCCACCGATCGGCTGCCGGCACTGCGGTGATCGTGTCTGTCCATGTGCCCCGCTCCTGGTGAGCGGAGCACGGACCCCGGCGACGGAAGATGTCCGGCCGGGAGGACGGCCGATGCCGCTTCCTTCATGGCGCCGTCTCGCGGTCGATCAGGTCCGGCGCATCGATGGTGTTCGGCCCGTCGCGCCTCCGGCAGGGGTGAACCGAGGCCGCTGCCTGACGAGACCGGAGCCAGCCGTGTCGCTCCGAGGTCGGGGGCACAGACCTGATGGGCTGCTATGGTCGGTCCGCCGTGCATGGCCACGTCGTCCTCGCTCAGCTCTGGATAGGACAAGGATGGCGCCATATGGCGCGATCGCCTCCTTCTCAGCCGCGCGGGAACGCGAAACCAGCTCGAGCTGCAGGAGGAGGGCAATGCACTTGGTGCGACCGACGCCGCCCGGCCGCCACGAGGCTGCCATGTCGGAACCGTCACCACTTCGGCCCGGAATTCCAGCCCGGCCTCCGGCGATCGTGATTCACGTGATCGAGCCGGACCCGGATCGTGACGGCCATCTGTGCCTCGTCGCCTTCCGCCTCGAGAACGGCAAGTGGAAGCAGCTTGATCGTAACCGTCCGAGCTCGACGCACTGACAACCCGCCTGCTGATCGTAAGCGGCCGGCGCTGACACCTTGACGATGCTGATGCGAGCGTATCGAGGTCAGGCTCTCGGGTCGGATTCGATGACGAATCCGTCGGAGCGGACCGTTTGCGTCGATCAAGGTGAAAGAGACATAGCGGAGGGGTTGGCTCGTCGAACACCGAGTACCGGCAAGGGGAGCGTGCTGATCTTGAGCCTTCGCTGAAGACAGCTCCAGCCTTCCCCTGTCTCTCTCGGATGCATTCGACATGGACCGAGTTGGTAAGGTTTCCTATTACAACCTGGTCAACCATAGGATGTCGGACCATCAGATGTTCGACCCCGACGGTATGAAAGCAGCTATGCTGGGCGTCCCGCTTGGAACGAAAGTCCAGGTGCAGTCACTAAAAACACCCTCGAAGGTCATAATCGTAACAGTGACCGATCATGGTCCTTACGTCGGCGGGCGTATAATCGACCTGACACCGGGAGCGTTCAAAGCGCTCGCCGGCAGTCTCGACGCGGGAGTTATACAGGTGAAGGTGACGATCCCTTGACGAAGCGAGCCGTCGTCTTCCTTCTTCTGAGTGTTACCTTGGCGCAGGCACGCGAGAAGGCTATTCCAGCCATGCACTTGGTCGCACCGCATGTCGAACTCGGTTCGAGACTGCTCGGCTTTGACCTTCACGTGCGTTCTGGCCGTGTCTCCGCTGTCCGGTGTCCTGCTGGCTGGAAAATCACGGCAGACAATGACCCATCCTGGAACGCCAGGGTCTCGGGGCAGGCGTATGTCGGGGCAGCAGCTTTGGACATCGGCGACATCGAGCGACTCATCGCGATTACTCGAGTGCCGATTGAGGACGTTGTCGATCAAAAGCAGTCGGCAGTTCATGTCTCTGGAAGCATCACCCTCGAACATGGCGACCAGTTGCGGACCCTCTCCTATCCGAACCTTGGCGTGAGAATCGAGCATTGAGCAGGTGCAACAACGTCCTGGCCGTTTCGAGCCCGAAGCAGAACAAAGGCCGCCCGCTTGATCGTCGTTTCCCATCCTCGCAGTCCGACCTTGTCCACAGGCCGTCCTCGCCGGGCCGGCTTCATCCGTTCGAGCTGCAGGGCGCGACGCCGGTCTTCCGCTCGGTCAGGGCTCACTTGCAGAAGAAGTTCTACGCTGTTTGCTTCGCGAGCGTGGCCTGCTCCGGCCCGACGATCCCGTCGGGCAGCACGTCGCGGACCTCGCGCCCGAGGTCGCGGCAGTGACGGTCAGCCAGCTCCTCGTATGCTGCCGGGCTGTCGGGAAACGGCACTGCCCCATTGGAACGACCTCTTGCCGTGGCTGGACGCGGCGCGTCTCCGACGCGACCTCCGCGCGTCGCTCGCCATCGCCCCCGACGAGCACCACAGGTATTCGAACCTGGGGATACGGTCTGCTCGGGCCACTGGCGGGGGCGGCGGCCGGAGAGGCATCCGAAGACTGGTCCGTCGTGAGGTGCTGCAGGCCCGCCGGAATGGACGAGACGGCGGCCGACCACTCCTTCCGGGGCGCTAAAATCGTGCGGAAACCGTGAAGGTCACCGCTGCCGGCTCCCCAGCGATCCCGTTGGCAAATGAAGGGCCGCTATACGGGCTGATCGGTTCCCCTTTGAACGGGCCGCTGGTGAAGTTGCCTTGTGTCGCGGGCGCGACCTGTCGGTACAAATACTGGAAATAATGTGTGTTGAACATGTTGATGACGTTGAGGTCGAAACTGAGTTGCTTTATCGGCCCCGCGCTATAGACCGGCAGCTTGTAGTTCAAATCTAGGTTGAAGGTCGCAAACGGGGAGATGCCGCCGTTCGAGTCGTAGGTCGTGGCTCCGGCCGTCGCGCTATAGTAGTTATAGGTCCCCGGTGCTCCGACGCCGGCGATCGGGCCGACATCCTGCAGACCGTTCAGGTCGTAGGTCGTTGCCTGTTTGCCAGTATACTGGCCTTCGAACCGGATGTTGAGTTCGTCGTTCCGGATACCGACGTTTCGTCTGTCGTAGTCGACGCCGAACGTGGAAAGCCAGTCCGGAACACCTGTGACCGGTGTGCCTCTGACGACGACGCCGAACTGGTCCTCCTGCACCGATGCATAACCGAACGTCGTGGCGAGGTATTTCGCCAGGGTATGCGAGACATTGCCAAAAAGCTGCCAGTTCGGAGTGACCTGCCAGATCGCCGAAGCCTCGAAACCCTTGAACTCACGCTGTCCGTTGTTCGAGTAGAAGGCTTCACCAGCCAGCGGGCCGAACTCATAGGAATAGTAGCCGAAGTCCCTCTCGACGTGTTGGTAGAAGTAATCCATCGACAGGACAAGATTGTCCTTGTTGTACTTTACGCCGCCTTCGTAGAGATGAACAATCGATGCGTTGGGCGGGCTGCCGATCAGGTTCGGCCCGAAGTCCGTCACCGGCGCGAAGAGCGCCGAGGTCCCTGCACTTCCGTAGAACGAGACACCTCGCGCCGCAGGCAAGATACGGTCGAGATCGTATGAGACGTTGATGAACGGCAGGTATTCCCGGTCCCATTTATGCGCCTTGTAGCTGCCGAAGTCGCAAGGGTTGTCATCCTGACAGTATGTCGATGCCAGCAGACTAGCGGACGGAGTTCCCCCGAAGATCTCACTGCCGAGATCACTGGAGTCCGTACCCTCGATTGTCAGACCAGGTGTGACATGCAGCGTGTTGTGGACGAAGTCGATCTTGTCCTGCAGGTAGCCCTGGTAGATGGTCCTTTGGAAACCACCGTCGTAGCCGCCGGTCGATCCGATGACAGTCGACCAGATCTCGTTCTGCGGCAGCTCCGGCACATTCGGGTAGACGCTCGCATAGGCGTGCGAAGCCGGTTGAGTTTCCTTCGCGACGATCCCGCCCAGCTTGATCGTATTCAGGATGCCGAACATCGCTGATGGTGTGATGGTGAGGCGAGGTTGGAAGCCATAGGTGTCGTCATGCGTTGAGTTCTGCTGGGCATTGTAGCCGCAAGGGCTCGGCTGATCTGCCGCGGCGTATTCGGCCTGTAGCGCGGCTGGGCATCCTGCCGACGACGCCGTATATGGATACGCCTGCGGATCGTAGAAGACGTTGCCGCGACCGTATAGGCCCTGCTCCGCGTAACCCGCGGGGGTCTGCGAGAATGGCGAGGACAGACCGACTGTGACGGAACCCGGTTCCCCGTTCGGGCCGAAGATGGTTGGATTGCCATAGCTGGTCGTGTTCGAGTCCGAATTCAGATAGAACAAGGTCAGTCCGGCACTTACATAGTCATTGATGTAGGTGTCATTTTTCAGGATCAGCGTCAGGTAATCATCGGACTGTCGCTGGAAGACGTCGGTGGGCGAGTAGTTGCTGTACATCCCATATTTCTGCAGGAACGGCAGCGGCACCGGCTCCGGAAGCGTCAGACCACTGCCGGTGTTGTAGTTGACAGTCGCTTGGAACAACGAAAGGCCCTGGTCGTATGGCTTGTCGAACGCATATTCCATACTGTTGTACCGCGCGGGAGTGTTTTCGATGAAACCCTTGGTTTGCAGGTTCGAGTATTTCAGCATCATCGTCGGCGCATCCGCGCCGGTGCCGAGAATACCGTCCATACGGCCTGAGTTGAGATCGAAGCCCTCGTCCCAGGTTCCGAACGAACCAACCGAGCCGAACAGATCGGCATGCGTGTCGGCACTTGGCCGGAGGCTGGTGTAGGCGATCGTGCCGCCGATCGTGCCGAAGGTGCTTTTGTCGGGGTAGGCGACGCCGGGATAGATCGAGACCCCGCTGATCTGGTCCAGGTTGAAGTGACCGCCCAGAAGGTTCTGCAGGTAGTTGCCGCCGCCGCCGCTCAACAGGTCCTGCATCGGAACGCCGTCGAGGGTCTGCGCCGTCTCCAGTCCTCGCGCGCCCCGGACCGTCAGCACGGGCTCGTTCTCGCCGATCCCCTGCTGATAAACATACACCGACGGAGCAGCCCTCAGGAGTGTCGCGACGCTCCCCTGTACACCGACCTGGGCGATTTGGGCCGCGCCGAGTTCGGTCACGGCGCTCGGAGAGTTCTTCTCCCGCACAAGTCGCCGTTGCGCCTTGACCGTGATCTTCTCGCTATTGCCGGCGGTATTGCCGTTCCGCGTGTTGGGGGCTTGATCGTGCGTATTCTGCGGTATGCCAGATGACACCATCTGAGCGGGAACTTGCGCCTGGGCGCCGCCGGTGACGATGACCGCCGCCAGCGCGCTCGCGGCACTCAACGAGCGACGGCTCTGGCGGCGAGAGTGACCAGAAATCAGGACGCTGCATTCTGCGGCCGTCCTATCCCGAAACCTCTGCATCGCGCCCTCGGCAAACCGTCATGCTCAAGCTTCCACCTTCAATCCGATCCGTAAACAAAAAAATTTCACTGCAATGAAAATTGTTTGACAGGTCGGTGGCGGCCTCTAGTCTGATTTCGAGCTCACCGGAATCGAAATGATGCGCGGCCATTCCTTCAGATCGATCGGACGACGGACTTCGCTCGCAGGGATCGGGCTCATGATGTCGCTGTTTGGTCATCTCGTGGCAATGCCGGCGCAGGCAGATCCCGATCCTGTCCGCCTTGCGATCAGTCAGTCGCTGACGACGAGTGCTGTCGAGTGGTCCAGGAACCATCTGGACGGGTTCATGGCGAGTTACGAGGACTCGCCAGAGACGACCTATGTGACGGCCCACAGGCTGGTGCGCGGGTTCGACGCGATCAAAGCCATGTATGCCGCCCGGTTTGGCGGCGAGAAGTCGCTCGGGGAGCTGTCGTTCTCGCTGGATGAGGTCCGTCCGCTCGGAAGCGGCTTCGCTTTGGCGATCGGACGGTATGAACTGGTCCGCGTCGGCCTGACCCCGGCCTCGGGGATCTTCACACTTGTGTTCCATCATACGCAAGCAGGCTGGAAGATCGTATCCGACCACACGTCATCATGACGATGGCCACGTGAAACGGTGGCTAACGTCTTGTGAGAGGTCCACCTGAACTGCTAAACGGTGGCGTCGCTTCGACAGAGTGTTACCGTCGCTCAATCAATCAAGCAAAAACAGGGTGAGTGCTCGCGGCCCAATCAAAGAAGACGCGCCGTAAGAGGCGGTGTTCGGATCTGGTCCGGCAAGGCCTAGCGGCACGACGATCCTGGGAAGTGGGAAATGTCTACCTCAAGCCGGCGATATGAAGACGATGCTCCCAGAGTGGGGACGCTCATCCGCGCCAGGCGACACAAGATGGGCATGACACTTCAGGCCTTGGGCGACGCGGCGGGCGTCTCCATCAGCTATCTCAGCCTCATCGAGCGTGATCAGGCAACGCCGTCACTGGGAACTCTGTCCCAGATCGCACGGCATCTGGATGTCGACCTGGACTTCTTCATCTCGATGCCGAGCGCCAGGAGCGCGCTGACTCGGGCCGATGAGCGCGAAAAGTTTTCGGTGAGCGGCTCCTCGATCGTCTACGAGCGTCTCGCCGCTGACTTCGCCGGCAATGTGCTCTCTTCATTCATTCTCACCATACCTCCCGGTTATCAGTCGGAAACGGCCAGCCACGAAGGGGAAGAGTTCGTCTTTGTTCTCGGAGGATCGATCACGGAGCGGCTTGATGACGAAGAGGTCATCCTCCACGCCGGTGACAGCATGCATTTCCGGGGAAATCGTCCCCACTCCTGGAGTAACCACACGAGGGTGCCCGCACGAGTCCTGTGGACCGGAACCCTGCCTATCTTCCGTTCCCGGCCCGGCGGTCCGAGGGATCTGAAGCCCGCCAACGGTGCGGGCCGTCCGGAGAGCGGCAGGAAAGAACCGGGCAAGATCGCACGACGCTCACTCAACACCAGGATGCCGCCGAGCCGCGCACGATGATGCCCCGCAGCGCCGAGACGACAGCCTTGTGCCGCCGATGATGCAGGACCAGCGCCGGCTCGCTCAGCTTCAGGACCGCCTGCGGCAGCACCGCATTGGTCTGGCCGTCATCGGCCCACCTCCGATCTGTTGTGGCGGACTAGCGCTGCCTCACCATGACCACGGGCGCGATTAAGCGACGACTGGTTACGTGCATAAACACTTATATCGGAGCTCGCGGGAGCCGATCGACGAGGCTCTCCCGGCGCTTGCTCGTCTGATTCGATGGCCGCCCTGAAGAGGTGCGCCATGCCGACTGCCCGGAGAGCTGACCATGACGCCGCGCACCGGCATGCGGCTGCGCGACCATCCAGTTCGGTCATTGCAGGGTCGGTCCGGGGGACGAAAACCGCTGCCGCCTGCATTCTGTCCGCGAGAGCGGAACGGCGAGCGTTTGTGTCAACGAGACCCGGGGAGGAGGGTTCGTCTCAACGGCCGTTCGGGATGCCGATCGGCGGTGGCATGAACTGGCGAAAGATGAGCTTCTCGGAAGAACGCCCGCGCGGCGACGCGATTGCAACAGGGCGCCGCCTCGCGATCGCCGGCGCCGCCGACCTGGTCGGTTCGGTGCTTCCACCGTGAGTGCAGCCGTCCGGCCGAGCTCAGGCACAATTCCCGCCTATGTCATCGCTCGTGTCGCCACCTCTGCCCGAACAAGCTTGCTGGCGGAGCTGAACACGTGGCCGAAGCCCGGACTGGTCAGCCATGTCGATCGGGGCAACCATCAAGACATGGACGCGACCACGTTCGAATCGAGCGCCGCGGTCATCACGCCGTTCTTCGCGACACTGGCCGAAGCGAGAGCGGCCGGTGCCGCCATGTCGCAGCTACGCGGCATCGGGATGGCGGCCGAACGAGAGATGCTGAGGGTCACGGGCGGGATCAACACCTCTGCGGGCGCCCGATCAGGGCGGATCGTGCGCAGTCGGATCGGACGATCAACCAGACCCCGGACAGAAGCACGACTCAGGTCAGCGAACGATTTGAGCGGTGGAGCCCGATCGCCCGGCGCTTCCAGCCGACGGCACGCGCCGGGATGATGCTCACAGATCGGCCGACTTCAGTGGATTGAGGACTCTCTCGGATGACGCTACTTCGCTGGCGCGAGGACGTGAGACGAGCCGAGCTGGCGAACCTCACGGCCCTCCGCCACGAACTGACCATGCTCCTGGGGCAGTGTCGGCAGGGAGTGGTGACTGACTGTCGAATCATCGAGGCACTCGCGCCCAGCGGGACGGCCAAGCCCAGGCCGGCTCGGCCGAACCCCGTCCGATCGCTCCTGACCGGAAGCGACCAGGACAGAGCGAAGCGGGGCAGCACATCGGCAGCGCTGCCCCGTCCCATTTCGGCCGCGTGACTAGGTGCGGGTGCCCGACGTCACGGTCGTGTTCAGGTCGTAGCGGTCGGCGTTCATGACCTTGTTCCAGGCCGCCGCGAAATCACGCACGAACTTCGCCTGCGAACCCGCGCAGGCATAGACTTCGGCGAGCGCGCGCAGCTGCGAGTGCGAGCCGAAGATGAGATCGACCCGCGTCGCCGTCCCTTTCGGCTCCTTCGTCCGACGGTCACGACCCTCGAACGCGTTGTCGGACGCGGTCGGCATCCACTCCGTGCCCATGTCGAGCAGGTTGACGAAGAAGTCGTTCGTCAATGTCCCGACCCGGTCGGTGAAGACGCCATGCGCCGACCCGCCGCTATTGGCCCCGAGCACGCGCAGACCCCCGAGCAGCACCGTCATCTCGGGCGCCGTCAGCCGCAGCAGCTCCGACCGATCCACCAGCGCTTCCTCGGGCGCCATGAACTGCGCGCCCTCGTAGTGGTTGCGGAACCCGTCGGCCGTCGGCTCGAGCGGCGCGAACGAGGCGATGTCGGTCTCTTCCTGCGTCGCGTCCATCCGGCCGGGCGAGAACGGCACCGTGATCTCGGTGCCGGCCGCGGCCGCGGCCCGCTCGACCGCGGCGCAACCGCCGAGCACGATCAGGTCGGCGAGCGACACCTTCATGCCGCCCGACGCCGCCGCGTTGAAGGCCGCCTGCACGCCTTCCAGCGTCCGCAGCACCTCGGCGAGCGCCGCCGGATCGTTGACCGCCCAGTCCTTCTGCGGCGCGAGCCGGATGCGCGCGCCGTTGGCGCCGCCCCGCTTGTCCGACCCGCGATAGGTCGAGGCCGACGCCCACGCGGTCGAGACCAGCTGCGGCACCGTGAGCCCGGTCGCGAGGATCTGCGCCTTGAGCGACGCGATCTCCGCCTCGCCGATCAGCGCGTGATCGACGGCGGGGATCGGGTCCTGCCAGATCAGCCGCTCCTCGGGGACCAGCGGGCCGAGATAGCGCTCGATCGGCCCCATGTCGCGATGCGTGAGCTTGAACCAGGCGCGGGCGAAGGCGTCGGCGAACTCGTCCGGATGCTCGTAGAAGCGGCGCGAGATCTTTTCGTAGATCGGGTCGACCCGGAGCGCGAGATCGGACGTCAGCATCGTCGGCACGCGCATCTTGGAAGGGTCGTGCGCGTCCGGGATGTCGGCCGGCGCGTCCTTCGCCTGCCACTGCCACGCGCCAGCGGGGCTCTTGGTCAGCTCCCATTCGTAGCGGAACAGGTTGTCGAAATAGTGGTTGCTCCACTGCGTCGGCGTCTGCGACCAGGTGACCTCGAGCCCCGCGGTGATCGCGTCGGCGCCGTGCCCCGCGCCGTGCCTGCTGCGCCAGCCGAGGCCCTGGTCCTCGATCACGCCGCCTTCCGGCTCCGGACCCACGAACGACGGATCGCCGGCGCCGTGCGTCTTGCCGAACGTGTGGCCGCCGGCGACCAGGGCGACGGTTTCCTCGTCGTTCATCGCCATCCGCGCGAAGGTCTCGCGGATGTCGCGGGCCGAGCCGGCCGCGTCGGGCTGGCTGTTCGGACCTTCCGGATTGACGTAGATCAGGCCCATCTGGACGGCGCCGAGGGTGCTCTGGAGCTGGCGCTCGCCGCTGTAGCGCTCGTCGCCGAGCCACGTCCCCTCGGGACCCCAGTAGAGCTCCTCGGGCTCCCAGGTGTCGGGGCGGCCACCGGCGAAGCCGAACGTCTTGAAGCCCATCGACTCCAGCGCGACGTTGCCGACCAGCACGAACAAATCGGCCCAGGACAGGGCGTCGCCGTATTTCTGCTTGATCGGCCACAGCAGGCGACGGGCCTTGTCGAGGTTGGCGTTGTCGGGCCAGCTGTTCAGCGGCGCGAAACGCTGCTGCCCGCCGCCGGCGCCGCCGCGCCCGTCGGTGGTGCGATAGGTGCCGGCGCTGTGCCAGGCGAGGCGGATGAACAGCCCGCCGTAATGGCCGAAATCGGCCGGCCACCATTCCTGCGAGTCGGTCATCAGGGCATGCAGGTCCTGGATGACGGCGTTCAGGTCGAGCGTGCGGAACGCCTCGGCGTAGTCAAAGCCGCTGTCCATCGGGTTGGCGCGGGAGGAGTGCTGGCTGAGCGTGTCGAGGCTCAGCTGCTGCGGCCACCAGTCCCGGTTGCCTCGCCGCGAGCTCCCGGCGCCGCTGCTCATCGGGCACTTGCCCGCGCTCTTGTCGTCGGTCATCCCGTCCATGGTGTCGCTCCTGTGGCGTGGATTGCTCGGCGGCGTCGACCCTGTCGGCCGCGCCGCGACCCCGGCGGTGCGTTCCCGCGCGGGCTGATCCCCGTGTCTAGCAACCGCCGGGAGCATTGGGAAATTGATTGTCGACACGGCGTCTATAGGCTGGATCGATTGGTCGCCAAGCGTCAAATCCGATCGACGCTCGCGGGCAGATGCGCGCGGAGCGTTTCGGCCAGCAGGTGGATGTCGCGCTCCCTCGCGTGGCCGCGCCGCCAGACCAGGCCGATCCGGCGCCCGATCCCCGGCTGCAGCGGCCGCGTGGCGACCGCTCGCGTGAGCGCCCCGCCGCACGCCATGCCCGGCAGCAGCGTGCTGCCGAGGCCGGTCGCCACCATCTGCAGGATCGTCTCGAGGCTGGTGGCGCGGAAATCCCCCTCCGTCTCGTCGTCGGCGCTGCGGCAGATCGCGAGCGCCTGGTCGCGCAGGCAGTGGCCCTCGGTCAGCAGCAGCAGCCGCTGTCCGCGGAGATCGTCGTCGGTCATCACGCCCGGCCCGTCGGCGCCCGGCCCGCCGCTCCGCCTCGGTCCCGCGAACCAGAACGGCTCGTCGAACAGCGGCAGGATCTCCAGACGATCGTCCGGGACGGGGAGGGCGACGAGTGCCGCGTCGAGCCGGCGCGAGGCCAGTCGCTCGACCAGCGGCGAGGTCAGATCCTCGCGGATCGTCAGCCGCAGGTCCGGGTAGTCCCGCCGCAACGCCGGGACGAACCACGGCAGCAGATAGGGTCCGAGCGTCGGGATGACGCCGAGGCTGAAGCCGCCGCTCATCGGTGCGGCGGCCGCCCGACCGATGCCCAGGATGGCGTCGACGTCCGCCAGGATCTGGCGCGCGCGGCCGACCACCTCGGCCCCGAGCGCGGTGACGCTGACGGCCCTGGTGGTGCGCTCGAACAGCGCGACCCCGAGCTCCGCCTCCAGTTTCTTGACCTGCGTGCTCAGGGTCGGCTGGCTGATGTCGCAGGCCGCCGCGGCGCGGCCGAAATGGCCGTGATCGGCGAGCGCCACCACGTAGCGCAGGTCGTGCAGGTTCATGCTCGTCCGGGTCTCATGCCGCCGCCTGTTATCCTACGCACGAGCGGTGCGGGAGAGGGCAGCGCCCGGCCGCGACCCCCGCCGCGACCCCGCGCCTCTCTGGCGTCCGGCCCGCGATCGTGGCACCGAGGGCGCCATGCGCACCTTCCAGTCAGACAGGTTCGCGGGGCTCGCCGCGGCCCTGCGGTTCGCCGGCCGCGTCGTCGGATCCCGCTACAACCCCCTGCTGGCCCAGGTGGTGGTGACGCGGCGCTGCAACCTCGCCTGCGGCTACTGCAACGAATACGACGCGGTGTCGCCGCCGGTGCCGACCGCGACGCTGCTCGCGACGATCGATCATCTGGCCGCGCTGAAGACGGCGTCGATCACGCTCACGGGCGGCGAGCCGCTGCTCCATCCCGATCTCGACACGCTCGTTCGCGCCGCCCGCCGGCACGGCATGATCGTGACGACCATCACCAACGGCTTCCGCCTGACCAGGCAATGGATCGAGCGGCTGAACGCGGCCGGCCTGCAGGGCATGCAGATCAGCATCGACAATCTCGAACCCGACGACGTCTCGATGAAGAGCCTGAGCTCGGTCGAAGGCAAGCTCGCGCTGCTCGCCGAGCACGCGCGCTTCAAGGTCAACGTCAACTCCGTGCTCGGCGTGAGCGGCGAGCGGACCGAGGACGTGGTGACCGTCGCCAGGACCGCCGCCCGCTACGGGCTGCAGCATTCGGTCGGCGTGCTGCACGACGGCACCGGCATGCTCAAGCCGCTCAGCCCGGCGCAGCGCCGGGCCTACGACCAGGTGACGAAGATCTCGCCCTCGGTCGTGCACACGCTGAACTACTGGCTGTTCCAGAAGCGGCTGATGCAGGGGCAGCCGAACGACTGGCGGTGCCGCGCGGGCGCCCGCTATCTCTACGTGGCGGAGGACAGCAAGGTCCACTGGTGCTCGCAGCAGCGCGGCTATCCCGGCATCGACGTGCTGGCCTACTCGCGGGCGGATCTCCGGCGCGAGTTCCACACCGAGAAATCCTGCAGCGCGACCTGCACGCTCAGCTGCGTGCATCAGATGAGCATGTTCGACCGGCTCCGCGGCGCCCAGACGATCGCCGACCCGCACGAGGCGGCGCACCCGGTCGAGGCGCCCGTCGCGGCCTGACCGCGCGCGCCGCGTCGGCGCGAACGCGGGCTCGCCCGCGGCCGTCATCACGCCGGGAGGGCACCTGTCGGTCGGGGCGCCGCACGGGCTCGTGCTGATCTCGTCATCGGGCCGGCTGGCCTCCTCCCGCACCAGCCCGAGCGATCCGTCGAGCGCCGGCAGCACGCGCGCGGATCGCCGTCGGCGCGCGTACCGGGCCGGACCTGTTCGCGATCGATCCCCGCCGTCGTCCGCGCCGCCACCAGCTCCGACGGGACCGCCCGCGCGCATCGGCGCGGGACCGCGGGCGCGGGCGAGACCGCGGCGCGGCCGTGGGCGGCGGTCAGGCGCGCGGCGGGCGATCGGCGCGGGGCTGCCGCCGCGGCGGCAGCACGATCGACCGGTTGCGGAGCACGTGCAGGACCCACGCGCCGGAACGGCCCAGCCAGGGGCCGAGCGGCAGGGGGCGCGGCCGATCGAGGCGCGCCGGCGAGGCGCGCCGGCGCGCCTCGATCGCGTCGACGATCCGGCGCGCGCGCGCGTCCCATGTCAGGTCGGCGCTTTCGGCCAGCGCCGCCGCGGCGAGACGCGACGCGAGCGACGGGTCGCCGAGCAACTCGGCGAGCCCGTCCGCCAGCGCCTGCGGGTCGTCCGGCCGGCACAGGAAGGCGTTGTGCCGGTGTCGCAGCACCTCCGACACGTCGGGCGTGGCGCCGGCGAGGATCGGGCGTCCCGAGGCCATGTAGAGGAAGAGCTTCAGCGGCAGCACCGTCGTGCCGAACTCGGCGAGCGGCCGCGTCGACGGCGGGATCACCAGCACGTCGGCGGCGGCGAGATAGTCCGCGAGCCTGTCCGGCGCCTGCCAGGGTATCAGCCGGATGTTGGCCCGGCCCTTCGCCAGCGCCTCGACCGGGCCGTCGCCCGCCGAGCCCACGAGCAGGAACAGCACGTCCGGCAGACGCGCCGCCGCGTCGACGAGGAGGTCGAGACCTTTCCGGCCGTTGACGCGACCCGTGTAGACGACCGTGCGCCGGCCGGCCGGCACGCCGACAAGCTGCTTCGCGATCGCGACAGCGGGCAGGGCGCGCAGCCGGTCCGGCTCGAACCCGTTGCGGATGCAGACCTGCCGGTCCGCCGGCAGCCCGATCGACAGATAGCTGTCCCGCGTGAACTCGGAGTGGCAGATGTTCAGCAGGAAGCGCCGGTGCCGCATGAGGGCGCGCAGCAGCGGCTGCAACGGCGGGATCTGGTCCGGCCACGGCCTGTAATGGTCGAAGACGACGTGCTGCCCGAACAGCAGCGCGACCGTCGCCACCCACAGGTTCCGCGTGTAGACGAGGTCGGCCTCCCGGAACGCCTCGGTCGCCGCGATCGTGAGCCCGCAGCAGACATGCCGGAGGATCGCGGGCGCGACGGGCGCGCGCGCCCGCACCGCGACGAGGCGGCCCGGCGCCGCGCCGCCGCCCGCCGCGCCGCCGCCCGCCTCGCCCCCGCCCGCCGCGCGCGCGACCGGCACGTGCAGCCACGACCGCTCGAGCCGGGCGGCGAGGTAGGCGGCGGTGGTCGTGAACACCTCCGCGTCCGCCTCGCGGCTCGGCAGGCAGTTCTCGAAGGTGAAGAGGACCTTCATCCCGCGAGCGGCCTGCGGTTCGGACCGTGTCGGCGTCGTGGGCACATGCGGGAGCGGTGTGGCGCGCCTTGGCCGCGAGGTCCAGGTGGGGGGCCCAGGTCCCAGGTCCCCGGTCTTGGCTCCCCAGTCTTGGCTCTTGGCTCCCCGGTCTTGGCTGCAGGTCGAGGTCCGGCCGTTCCGGCGCCCGCGCGCCCGGCGCCGCCGGATTGGCTGCCCGGCGGAGAATGTCTATGAGCAGGCCCGAACCGACCGGGGGCTCGCCCCGCACCGATCCAGGATCCACCGCGGCCAGATGACGAGCGTCCTCCCCTGATCATCGATCGTTACATCAGGCGGGAAATCCTGCGGCCCGTCGCGCCGATCCTCGCGATCCTCGCCACCGTGTTCGCGAGCTTCAGCACGGCCGCGTTCCTCGGCGATCCCGTGAGCAGTCTGCTGCCGGCCGGCGCGGTCGCGGAACTGGTCGGGCTGAAGGTACTGATCTCGCTCGAGGTGCTGATCCCGATCTCGCTTTATCTCGCGGTCGTGACGGCGCTGAGCCGTTTCGCGAGCGATTCCGAGCTGGTGGCGGCGCACGCGCTCCGCGTTCCGCCCTCGCGCGTCGGGTCGGCGGTCGTCGCGGTGTCCGCGTCGCTCGCCATCGTGGTGGCGGCGCTGTCGCTCTTCGCGAGACCCTGGGCCTACGGCGAACTGCACGCGGCGTCGGCGCGCGCCGAGGGCAGGCTCGACGTGGACGCGATGCGTCCCGGCACGTTCTATGTCGGACGCGACGGCGATCGGGTGGTGTTCTTCTCGCGCCAGGACGCGCCCGGCGCCTCGGCGCAGGACGTGTTCGTGCAGAGTTGGCGCGGCCCGCAGATGGAGGTCATCCATGCCCGGCTCGCCTCCCGGACGACACGGCGTGCGGCGGACGGCAGTGCCCCGATCTCGCTTCGGGACGCGCACATCTACCGCTTCGATCCGTACGGCGCCGGCGACGACCGCGTGCTGCAGGCGCAGGACATGACGGTCGATCCCGACGATCAGCCGGCCACGTCGCCCGACGAGGATGCGGTGACGCAGTCGAGCCGGCGCCTGCTCGCCTCCGACGCGCCCGCGAGTGTCGCCGAGATGCAGTGGCGCTGGTCGACCGGCGTGTCGACGCTGCTGCTCGGTCTGCTCGCCATCCCGATGAGCCGGGTCAGGCCGCGCCAGGCCCGCGTGACCCGGTTCGGCACCGCGATCCTGATCTACGTCGCCTACTACATGCTGTTCACCTCCGCGCGGACCTGGGTGCAGCACGGTGCGGTCCCCGCCTTCCCGGGCGTCTGGTGGGTGCCGGCCATGCTCGGCATGCTCGTCCTCGCGAGCCTCACCGCGCCCGGCCGCCATTTCGGTGAGGGGTTTCGGCGCGCGTGAGGGCGTCGACGCCCGACCGTCATTCCGCCGTCAAGGCGCGATCGTGACGCTGCTCGAACGTCACGTACGGGTCGCGGCGTTGCGGGCGTGCGTTCTCGTCGCGGTCGGGCTGACGTCGCTGTTCAGCCTGTTCGCGTTCGTCGATCAGCTGGCCTCCGTCGGTCACGGCCACTACCGTCTCGGCAACGCGCTCTCCTACGTCGTGCTGACCGCGCCCTACCGGCTGCTGCAGGTCACGCCGGTGTCGATGCTGCTCGGCTGCCTGCTCGCGCTCGGTGCGCTCGGCCGGCATGGCGAGCTGACCGCGCTCCGCGGTCTCGGCATGTCGGAAGGGCGCGTGATGGCGTGCACCGTCGGGCTCGCCCTGCCGGTCGTCGTCGCGCTCTTCCTGCTCGCGCAATACGTCATCCCGCCGGCCCAGCGGCTGGCCGAGGAGGAGCGCTCGTCGGCGCTGTCGTCGCTCACCACGTCGCGCGGCGAGGACAGTTTCTGGGCCGAGGGCGACGACAGCTTCCTCGATGTCCAGCGCTTCGAGAACGGGAACGTGCCGGCCGAGATCGACATCTTCCGTTTCGACCACGACGGCAACCTCGTGCGGTTCCTCCATGCCCGGCACGCGTTGATCAGGCCCGACGGGCTCTGGCTGCTGTCGGGCGTGACCAGCAAGCGGGTCGAGCGATACCAGTTCAAGACCGAGCAGTTCGCATCCCTGCCGTGGCGCTCCTTCATGACGGCCGAGCAGATCAGGCTGCTGATCCTGCCACCCGCCAGCATGCCGCCGATCGCGCTGTTCGACTACGTCCGCTACCTGCAACGGCACGACCAGCAGGCGACCCGCTACCGGCAGGAGATCTGGGCCAAGCTCAGCATCCCGTTCTCGATCGTCGCGATGATCATGATCGCGACGCCGTTCGTGTTCGGCGCCCCGAGATCGCAGACGGCCGGGCTCCAGTTCGTGGCCGGCGCGGCGATCGGCATCGTCTTCGCGACGCTCGGGCAGGTCGCCGGTCGGCTCGACGAGCTGCTCGACCTCGATCCCGCGATCCTCGCCCTGGCGCCGTCGCTGCTGCTGATGGGCACCGCGCTCTACCTGTTCCTCGTCCGCTACCGCTGACCTCAGGAAGCGGCGCGGACCTCGGCGAGGAAGACCGCGACGCGCGCCCGCTGCCGCGCGGCGAGCACGGCGAGGATCAGGCTGAAGCCGACGATCTCGAAGCCGAAATAGGCGATCGGCACACCCGCGAGCGCGCACAGGAAGATCCCGAGCGTGCGGGTGTTCGCCGACAGCACCGACCATCGGCGGATCGGACCCGCGAACCGCGCGCGGTAGCGCCGGCGGATCGCGGCCGCGCGTGCCGGCTCCGATCGCAGCAGATCGTCGAGCGCCAGCCGGTCCCGACCGGGACCGGTGGCAATCGCCTGCAGGCGTTCGTAGGCCGCGTGCAGCAGGCCGGCGGGGCGGGAAGCGCCGGTCCTCCGCCCCGACGCCGCGCCCGGCTCCGGCGTGCCGCCGTCCCGACCCCAGCCATAGCTGTCGTAATCCTGCCGCTGGCGCTCGTAGGCGGCGGATTGCAGCGCGTGGCAGAGCCCCGATGCGATCACGACGAGCCAGGCGATGCCGCCATGCGCGCGCGCGATCTGGATCGCGAGCGCGAGATACACCGCGGCGAAGGTCACGTAGTCGCAGATCCCGTCGAGCACCTTGCCGAGCTCGGACTGCCGGCGCGTCAGCCGCGCGAGCTGCCCGTCGGTGCCGTCGGCGACGTGCCACGCGACCATCAGCGCGAAGCCGGCGATCGACCAGCCGACCGCGCGGTAATGGTAGTAGGCGACCCCCGCCGCGAGGCCGCACGCCATGCCGGCGATCGAGACCGCGTTCGGGGCGACGTGCCAGCGGGCGAGAACGGTGGTCAGCCGGCTCGCGATCACGTGGACGAAGAAGAGGTTCGTGGGATCCTCGATCTCTTCCGTCCGGCGAACCGGCACGGAGCTTCCGGCCGTCGCCTGCGAGGCGTCCGCGTCCATCGATCGGTTCAGAGACGTCCGGACGCGAGAAGCGCCGCGGCCTTGTCGAAGGCGACCGGGTCGTCGACGTCCACCCAGATCCGGTCGCCGACATCGAACACGCGCGCCCTGCCGGACCGCGCCAGCACGTTCATGGCGCCCGAGATACTGTCGTCACCACCGGCCTGGCTTTGCTCGAGTGCCGCGAACATGGCCGGCGTACAGAGAAAGGCGCCGGTGTCGATCGCGTTGAACTCGACGATCGACTTGCCGATCCGCCGGATCCGGCCGCCGTCGCACAGCACGCGGGTGACGTCGTCGGGATCGTTGAGCGGGTTCTCGATGTCGAAATCGACCGCGAGCGTGACCGTGTCGGGTTCGACGGGAGCGGCCGCGAGCCCGCGCAGGATCTCGGGATCGATCAGGTGGTCGCACATCGTCAGCAGGAACGGCTCGTCGAACGCGGCCTTCGCCGCCAGCAGCGAGACGCCGTTGGCGCGTCGCCAGTCCTCGTTCACCACGTGGGTGACCGCGACCCCTTCCGCGCGCGCGATCCCGTCGAGCGCGCGGCGAAGCTCCTCGCCGCGATAACCGCTGACCACCACGAACCCGGTCACGCCGGCGCTTCGGCCGCGCGCGATCACGTGCCCGATCAGCGGCATGCCGCGGAGCGGGATCAGCGGCTTCAGCCCGCCCTTCTCTCTCAGCCGGGTTCCCTGGCCGGCCGCGACGATCAGGCATCTCATCGCGGTCGCTCAGGCGGATCGGAAGAAGTTCGGCAGGCACGCGTGGACGAGCGCGCTGTAGAACTGGTCGCCGCGATGCGCGCGGACGTAATCGGGCGTGATCAGGGCGACCAGCGGCCGCGTGCGGACCGACGCGAACCAGTGCACCACGCGCGTGGGAGGCGACATCACGCCGTGCAGCGACGCGTGCGCGCGGGTCCGGAACCAGTGCTCCGACACTTCCGGCGCCAGCGGACAGAACACCTCGGGCGGCTCGATCGTGAGATCATGCGGCCGCTCGCGGTCGATCACGTCGGCCAGCAGCTTGGGCCCGAACGCGGTCGATCCGTGTCGTCGCGACAGCGGGACGTCCAGCATCGCGCGGAGATAGGCCGCGAGCAGCCCGGCGCCCGCCTCCGCGCCGAACGCCGCGTTGTTGACCTGGCGCACGTAGAACCGCTCGATCGTTCGGAACAGCCGCCAGCCGCCCGGCAGCCGCCGGCACAGCTTGCGCGCGAGGTCGAGTGCGAGATGCCTGCCCAGCACCAGCGGCGACCGCGCCCGGCGCGCCGCGTCGGGCCACACGATGAACTCGGTGCCGACGAACTGGGCCGTGTCGAGCAACGGTCGCAGCGTCGCGACCGTCACCGTGTCGAGGTCGAGATACACGCCGCCATGACGATGGACGAGCGCCGCGCGGAGGACATCCGCCCGCATCACCGTCGCGTCGAGCCGCTCGTAGAGCGTCCGAAGGCCGTCGCCCACGCCGAGCTCGCGTCCGACCTCGCCGAGACACTCCGCCGGGTCGACGCGGGCGAGCCGCACGCCGGGCGCGTTCCGGAGCGCGCGCAACCCGGCCGTGTCCGGCAGCGGATCGGTGTGGTGGAGCACGATCTCCGGCAGGCCGCTCCGCTCGGCGGCGGACAGGATCGCGAACACGTAGGCCCAGGGCAGCGTGCCGCCGATCCAGCAGAAATGCAGCCGGGCGGGGATGCTCACGCGTCCGCCACCGGCGCGACGCGCCGACCGAAGCTCAGAGCGATTCCGGGCCTGCACATCGGGGACGCATAGCGGCAAAGAAGACGCCGAGCCAAGTCGCCGGTCGCGCCGCACCTCCGCGGGCTCGGCGTCGGATTTGTCGCCCGGCCGAGGACCAAGTAGACAGGGGCGCGCGCGATCGGGCGCCACGGCACACGGGAGCAAGCGGATTGGGTTTGATCGCGGCCTGGCGCGGGCGGAGCTACGACCTCGGCAAGATGACGATGGCCGAGCTGAGGCGGGCCTATCTCCTCACGCCGGCGATCCAGATCTACCTCGCGCTGGCCACCGTCTGCTCGGTCGCGGTCGCGCTGTCGACCGGTCACTGGGCGCGGGTGGCGGCATCGATCGTCGCGACCGTCGCTCTTTACCCGTTCGCCTGGTACGCCATCCACCGCTTCGTCCTGCACGGCGCGTGGCTCTACCGCTGGCGCTGGAGCGCGTCGCTGTGGAAGCGGATCCATTTCGATCACCATCAGGACCCGCACCGGCTGGAGGTGCTGTTCGGCGCGCCCACCAACACGATCCCGACGATCGCGGTCGTGACCCTGCCGGTCGGCTACGCGATCGGCGGCGTTCCTGGCGCGCTGGCCGCGTTCGGCACCGGGCTGCTGACCACCTGCGTCTACGAGTTCTGCCACTGCGTCCAGCATCTCAACTACAAGCCGCGCAACCGTGCGCTGCACTACATGAAGCAGAAGCACCTGCTGCATCATTTCCACGACGAGGCCGGCAATTACGGCATCGTCAGCTTCCTGCCCGACCGGATCTTCGACACCTTCTACCCGAGTGCGAAAAGCCGGGCGCGCAGCCGCCACGTGTTCAACCTGGGCTACGATCTCGAAGCCGCCCGACGCTTCCCCTGGGTCATGCAGCGGAGCGGCGGCCCGCCGCAGGACCGCCCTCCGGCCGCGAGGGCCCGCCCCACGATCCCGACCCGATGAGCGCCACCTCCGCACCCGTCGAGATCGTGGCGGTCGAGCGGCCCGCCGATCTTCGCCGCTTCGTGCGGCTCCCCGACCTCCTGTCCCGAGGCGACCGCGCCTACGTCGCCCCGCTGCACGACGAGCAGCGCAAGATCCTGACGCCGCGCCACAACACCTATTTCGAACACGCCGAGGCGCGCTACTTCCTGGCGCTGCGGAACGGGCGCCCGGTGGGACGGATCAGCGCGCAATGGGACCGCCGCCTCCGGCACGAAGGTCATTTCGGCATGCTCGCCGCCGAGGACGACCCGGCGATCTTCGCCAGCCTGTTCGACGCCGTCGAGCACTGGCACCGCGAACGCGGCAACACCCATCTCCTCGGCCCCTTCAACCTGTCGGCCAACGAGTCGCTCGGCGTGCTCGTCGACGGCTACGAGACGCCGCCGATGCTGTTGATGAGCCACGACCAGCCGTATGTCGGCGCGCGGGTCGAGGAGCAGGGGTTCCGCAAGGAAAAGGACCTGATCGCGTATCTCTACGATACGACGTCGGAACTGCCGCCCGGCCCGCGGCGCCTCGTCAGCCGGCCGTTGCCCGCCGGCCTGGTGATCCGGCCGCTCGACAAGTCGCGCTACACGGACGAGGTGAAAACCGTGAGCGCGCTGTTCAACGACGCCTGGTCGGAGAACTGGGGCTTCGTGCCGCTCAGCGAGGCCGAGACCGACCAGATGGCCAAGCAGATGCGCATGCTGCTCAACGAGAAGCTGATCTGGTTCGCGGAATTCGGCGGCACGCCGATCGCCTTCATCGTGGCGCTGCCGAACCTCAACGAGGCGATCCGCGATCTCGGCGGCCGGCTGCTGCCGTTCGGCTGGGCCAAGCTCCTGTGGCGACTGAAAGTCGCGTCCGTGAACTCGGCGCGCGTCCCGCTCATGGGCGTCCGGCGGAGCTTCAGCCACGGCCTGCTCGGCACGCTGGTGCCGTTCCTGCTGATCGACGCCGTGCGCCGCGAAGCGCGGCAACTCGGCTACCGCTCGACGGAACTCTCGTGGATCCTCGAGGACAACGGCCCGATGCGGGCCATCATCGAAGCCGTCGGCGGTGTCGCCTACAAGACCTACCGCATCTACGGCAAGGCACTCGCCTGACGGGTTCCGCGCTGGCGGGGTGAGCGGGTGGTCCGGGAAGAAGGCCAGGGCTCTGCCCTGGACCGGGTTCCCTTTGCGCAAGCGCAAAGGGGCCCGACGCCAAGGGCCCGAGGCCCTTGGATCCCTCTCAGTTAAGGAAAACCCCGGGCCCCGGTCCGTGCGGGCATCGATGGTGTGGCCCGGGGTTTTCCTTAACTGATGGATTGCAAAGGCTCAGCCTTTGCCGGGGTCCAGGGGCAGAGCCCCTGGCCTTTTCCCCAGCCACCCGCTTACCCCGCCAGCGCGGGTTCCGACGCGAGGGCGACGCCGAGCGACGTGGCGCCGTCGAGGCAGCAATCGATCAGGTCGGCGATCTGGTGTCTGTCGTGGCAGGCCGTCACGCTGATCCGCATCAGCGGCCGTCCGTCCGGGGTGGCGGGGGGCAGCACCAGGTTGACGTAGAAACCGCGGTCCATCAGCAGGTTCCACAAAGCGAGCGCGACCGGCGCCTCCGGCAGCTGGACCGCGACGATCGGGCTGATCTGCGGCCCGACGGTGAAGCCGGCCCGGCGCAGTCCGGCGTGCAGCTGCCTCGCGTTGGTCCACAGATCGGCGCGCAGTGACGGCGTCTGCTGCAGCCGCACCAGGGCGGCCCGCGCGGACGCGACCACCGCCGGCGGCATCGACGCCGAGAACATGTAGGACCGGCAAAGGACGCGGAGGAGGTCGAAGTCCGGATGATCGGACACGCAGAAGCCGCCGACGCTGCCGAGGCTCTTCGAAAAGGTGCCGACGATGAAGTCGACGTCCGCCGCGACGCCGGCGGCTTCGCCGAGGCCTCGCCCGCTGGCGCCGAGGACGCCGAGCGAGTGGGCTTCGTCGAGCATCAGCATCGCGCCCGTTTCACGCTTGACCGATGCGATCTCGGCGAGCGGTGCCTGATCGCCCAGCATCGAGTAGATGCCTTCGGCGACGATCAGCCGGCTGCCGCCCTCGCCTTCGAGGCGCCGCAGCCGCCGGTACAGGTCGTCGGGGTCGTTGTGCCGGAACCGGATGACCTGCGCGTGACTGAGCCGGCAGCCGTCGTAGATGCTGGCGTGGCTGTCCGCGTCGATCAGCAGGGTGTCGTCCTTGCCGGCGAGGGCCGACAGCATGCCGACGTTCGCCTGGTAGCCGGTCGTGAAGACCATGCAGCTGCGCCGCTCGTAGAACGCGGCGAGGTCGGCCTCCAGCGCGCTGTGGAGCCCGGTCGTGCCGTTCGCGATCCGCGAGCCGGTGGTGCCGCCCCCGAAGGTCCGAAGTGCCTCCGCGGCGGCGGCGACGCAGTCGGGATCCTGGCTGAGGCCGAGATAGTTGTTGGAGCCGAACACGACGGTCCTGGTGCCGTCGATCACGACCTCGGTCGCCGAAAGCGTGCGTTCGATCACGACCTGGAACGGATCGCGTCCGTCGCGCAGCAGGGCGCGCCGGGCTTCGGCGAGCGACGCGAACCGGGAGGCGATGGTCATGCGCGAGCCGGCGTCGACGGGCTCGGCCGGCTTGGCCCCGCGCTGGTCGAGGGGCCGAATTCCCTGCGCGGCCGGGTGGCGGAGTTCATCGTGCGGGACCCTCGATCGCGTTCGTACACGCGGTGGACGACGCCTGCATAGGCCATTGACCGCTTCGGATCCACCCGGCCCGGGCGCGGGGAACCGAGGCCGGTGCGTCTGGCGGCGCGATCGGCGGCGTCAGCCCGCGCGCTTGAGCAAGCGTCAGCCCGCTCGCTTGAGCTCGACGAGGCAGTGCGCGAGGTCGTCGACCGTCCTGATATTGGCCAGTCGATCGAGCGGCACCGACACGTCGAGGTCGTCCTCGATCTCCATCACGAAATCCATCACCGCCAGGCTGTCGAGCCCCAGATCGTCGGTGATGACCGTTTCGCTGGTGACCGGGCCCGTGACCTTCGGGTTCGCGGACAGTCGCCCGATCACCTGTCGCGTGACCGCCTCGAGGTCGACGTCCATGCCCATCCACTCCAATCCCATCCGGTCGCTCGGCACCGCCGGTCACGGCAGGCCTCGTCGCGGCGCGAGCCATCCCGCCCGCCTATACCAATCGATCGTCGCTGCGAAACCCTGCCGGAGCTCGATCTCCGGCATGAAGACCGACGGGGGCAGCTGCTCCGACCGGCTCACCGCCCATTGGCCGTGGGACATTTCGCGCGCCTTGCCCGCGTCGAGCACGGAGGCGCGTCCGCGTATCGTCGCGAGAAGGGAGCCGATCCCGCCGACGGCCCGGACGATCGCCGCCGGCAGCGGCAGGAAGACGGGGTCGTTGCCGACGAGGGTCGCGGCCAGGCGCAGGATCTCGCGCGGCGCGTAGCCGGAGGGGTTCGGGTCGGCCAGCGCGTGGGTCGTGCCGCCGGGCGCGTCCGGCCAGTCGGCGACCGCGGCGATCGCGGCCGCCGCGTCCGTCACGTGGATCATCGCCAGCCGCGCGTTCGCCGGGCCGGGCACCGGGACGACCGGCAATCGCGCGGCCCGGAAGATCCGGAGCGTTTCCCGGTCGGGCGGGCCGTAGATGATTGGTGGTCGCACGAGGCTGAGCCGCCCCGAGAAGCCGGCGGCAAGCGCCGCTTCGCCGGCGCGCTTGCTCGCCGCGTAATCGGAGACGTGCGCCGCGCGCGCCGCCAGCGAGGAGACGCCGATCAGATGCGCGCCCGGCGCGGCCTGCCGGGCGGCGGCGGCCAGTCTCGCGGCCCCGTCCCGGTTGACTGCCATGAAGTCGCGGCGGGAGCGCGCTTTGATGACGCCAGCGGCGTGGACCACGACGTCGGCGCCTTGCACCAGACGCACGAGCGCGGGGAGGTCTTCGAGAGAGCCCCGGACGATCTCGTGCGGCGGATGCCCGGGCGCTGCGACGCCGAGCGCGGGCGACGGATCGCGCCGCACGAGGATGCGGATCCGGACACCCCGCGCGGCGAGGGCGTCGAGCAGGTGCCGGCCGAGGAAGCCGGTCGCGCCGGTCACCGCGACCAGTTTCATCGCGGCCGATGTCATCGCGGCATGCGCGACAGGCCCGGTTCAGGCCACCGGGGCGGCGACCGTGTCGAAGGCGCCCGCCATCAGCATGTTGCGGGCGCGCGTGCGGCTGAGCTTGCCCGACGAGGTCTGTGGCAGGCTGTGCGGCGGCACCAGGACGACCGACACCTCGACGCCGTAGCGGCGCCGGAACACGGCGGCTGCCTCGGCGCGCAACGCTTCGCGGTCCTCGATCACGGCCGTGCGGCACTGGACCAGGGCCACGATGTCCTCGGTCTTGCCGGTCTCGACGGAGAACACCACCACGTCGCGGCTGCGGAGGACGTCGATCTCGGTCTCGGCCGCCCATTCGAGGTCCTGCGGCCAGACGTTGCGGCCGTTGACGATCATCAGGTCCTTGGCCCGGCCGGTCACGACGATCTCGTCGTCGACGAGGTAGCCGAGGTCGCCGGTGTCGAGCCAGCCATCCGGCTGGAGCACGATCGCGGTCTCTTCGGGGTGGCCGAAATAGCCGCGCATGACGCTCGGGCCGCGGACGAAGATCGTCCCGACCCGGCGTTCGGGCAGCCGCTGGCCGCCCTCGTCGCGCACCTCGAGCTCGTGTCCGGGCAGGACGCGGCCGCAGCGGACGAACATCCGGCCCGCGGCCTCGTCGGCGGCCTCGATGGCCTGCCGGCGATGCTCGAGCGCGCGCCGCTCGACCGTGTCGGTGCAGATGCCGCGGTCGAGCGGCGCGAAGGACAGCGCGAGCGTGGCCTCGGCCATGCCGTAGCTCGCGACGAAGGCATCGGGACGGAAGCCACGGCGCGCGAAGCCGCTGGCGAACGCCTGCAGGGCCTGTGGCCGGATCAGGTCGCCGCCGATGCCGGCCACGCGCCAACTGCCGAGGTCGAGCGTTTCGGGCGCGCTGTCGGCCTTGCGGGCGCAGAGCTCGTAGCCGAACGACGGACTGTAGGCCAGCGTGCCACGATTGCGGCTGATCAGTTCCAGCCAGACCAGCGGCCGCCGGCTGAACTCGCGGGTCGGCAGCAGATCGACCGAGATCTGGCAGCACATCGGGGTCAGCAGGAAACCGACCAGTCCCATGTCGTGGTAGAACGGCAGCCAGGACGTCGCCCGGTCGTCCTTCCGCACCTCCAGACCATGCCGGCCGATCGCGGCCGCGTTGGCCATCACGGCGGCGTGGGTCACGGCGACGCCGAGCGGGAGGCGGGTGCTGCCCGACGAGAACTGCAGGTAGGACAGTCCGGCCGGATCCGGCCGGGGCAGGGCGCCGGGCGAAGGCGAGAGCGCGTCCAGGTCGGCGGCCGTGCCGACGAGTCGCATGTCCAAACCGTCGACGGCGTCCCGCAGATGGGCTTTCAGCAGGTCGGGCGCGATGCAGGCGACCGCGCCGGAGGCGATGATCATGCGTCGCAGGCTCGCGGTGTAGACGTCGCTGCCGGCGAAGGCGACGGGCAGCGGCAGCGGCACCGGCACCAGCCCCGCATACTGGCAGGCGAAGAAGATGCGGATGAAGTCGCCGTCATTGTCCGCGACGAGGACGACGCGGTCTCCCGGCGTCAGCCCGGCCCCGCGGAAACGGCGCGCTTGGCCGAGCGCCTGCTCGCGCAGATCGCGATAGGGCAGTTGCTCCGCGAGCTCACCGCGGCCGGAATAGATGTTGACCCCGGCCTGACCGCGCGCGGCGTAGTCGAGGGCCTCCGGAAGCGTCGCGAAACCGGCGACGAGCCGCGGGTAGCCGGGATCGGAGGGCGTCGGTCGGGCGGAACTCGGCACGGGCGAACATCATCCTCCAAACTAGTCCCGTCCGGGGGGCCGGGTGGTCTTCGACGGTCCGGCGCGCCTCGGGCGGACGGCCGCACCCGGCATCGCACGGGTCCTGGCGGGTCAGCGAGCGGGAGCGCCGCGGATGACTGTTCGCACGCGGCCATCAATTGGCCACGTTGACCGCGGCCTTACAACGGGCTGACCGTGACCCTTGTCAACAGGCAGCGGCCCTTCGGGTCCGCCTTCCGGAGGAGCGGCGGGCCCGAACTGGGCGGCTCGCCGTCGTGTCGGGCACGGCGCGACGACGGTCGATCGTTCGCGGCGTCGCTCCGGTCGCGTGACACCGGGCCGTCGCCGGTGCGGCCTCGTGACCGTCGGATACGCGGTCGAGCGCCCGGTTCGGCGACCCGTCGCGCCGCGCGCTGTCAAACCGGGCCGGTGCGTAGTTTCCGACGCTGCCAGGACCAAAGCCGACCGCCTAGCTTCCATTCGCCGCTCAGCCGGCTCCGCGCGCGAAAAGCTGACGCGATCTCGGCCAGCCGTGCGCCGCGCCAGAAGCCATAAGGTGAGACAGACATGGACACCGTCCCGCAGGCCGTCGCGCTTTCGGTCCGAGGGAGGACAGCCGACCACGATGAGGCGACGGCCGACGAGCTGCGCCTGGTCGACCGTTACTGGCGCGCAGCCAACTACCTCTCGGTCGGCCAGATCTACCTCTACGACAACGCCATGCTGCGCCGGCCGCTCACGCTCGCGCATGTCAAACCGCTGGTCGTCGGCCACTGGGGCACGACGCCGGGACAGAACT
This sequence comes from Acetobacteraceae bacterium, assembly GCA_965199345.1. Lineage (GTDB taxonomy): Bacteria > Pseudomonadota > Alphaproteobacteria > Acetobacterales > Acetobacteraceae > CAXTPV01. The sequence goes on along the minus strand of CBDARA010000002.1, from coordinate 2,127,298 downwards.
TCATCTACGTCCACCTCAATCGCGTCATCAAGAACCACGATCTCGACATGTTCTACATCGCCGGCCCGGGACACGGTGGTCCGGCGCTCGTCGCCAACACCTATCTCGAGGGCAGCTACAGCGAGATCTATCCCGACATCAGCCAGGACGAGGCGGGGATGCGGAGGCTGTTCACGCAGTTCTCGTTCCCCGGCGGCATCTCGAGCCATGTCGCGCCGACCACCCCCGGTTCGATCCACGAAGGTGGCGAACTGGGCTACTCGCTGAGCCACGCGTTCGGTGCCGCGTTCGACAATCCCGGCCTGATCGTGGCCTGCGTGATCGGCGACGGCGAGGCCGAGACCGGGCCATTGGCGACCGCGTGGCAGTCGAACAAGCTGCTCGACCCGGTGACCGACGGCACGGTCCTGCCGATCCTGCATCTCAACGGCTTTAAGATCAGCAATCCGACGCTGCTGGCCCGGATCGAGCCCGAGGAGCTGGATCACTTCCTCCGAGGCTGCGGCTGGACGTCTTACGTCGTCGAGGGCGACGATCCCGAGACGATGCACCGGTCGATGGCGTCCACCATGGATGCGGTGATCGAGGAGATCGGGCGCATCCGCGAGGCGGCGCGGCAGACGGAAGGCTCGCCGCGGCCGCGCTGGCCGATGATCGTGCTCCGCTCGCCGAAAGGCTGGACCGGCCCGAAGGAGATCGACGGGTTGCGGATCGAGGGCACGTTCCGCGCCCATCAGGTGCCGATCCTCGTCGATGCGGCGCATCCCGACCACGTCGCCGATCTCGAGCGCTGGATGCGGAGCTACCGCGCGGACGAACTGTTCGACGCGGACGGACGCCTGATGCCGGAGCTCGCGGCACTTGCGCCGAGCGGCGCGCGGCGGATGGGTGCCAACCCGCACGCCAATGGCGGTCTCCTGCTGCACGACCTCCACATGCCCGACTTTCGGGACCACGCCGTCCAGGTGCCGGCGCCCGGCGCGATCACGGCGCAGGACACCATGGTGCTCGGGCGTTTTCTCCGCGACGTGGTTCGCCTGAACCAGACGCAGCGCAATTTCCGGATCTTCGGTCCGGACGAGACGCTGTCCAATCTGCTCGGCGCGGTCTTCGAGGTGACCAACCGGCAATGGGACGCGCGCGCCGTCGCGGACGACGAGTTCCTGGCGGTCGACGGGCGCGTGGTCGACTCCATGCTGAGCGAGCACCAGTGCGAGGGTTTCCTGGAGGGCTACCTCCTGACCGGACGGCACGGGCTGTTCAACAGCTACGAGGCCTTCATCCGCATCGTCGATTCGATGTTCAGCCAGCATGCCAAATGGCTGAAGGTGACGTCGGAACTGCCATGGCGGCGGCCGATCGCCTCGCTGAACTACCTGCTCGCCTCGCATGTCTGGCAGCAGGATCACAACGGCTTCACCCATCAGGACCCCGGCTTTCTCGACCACGTGGTCAACAAGAAGGCCGACATCGTACGCTGCTACCTGCCCGCCGACGCGAACTGCCTGCTGTCGGTGTTCGACCACTGCCTGCGCAGCCGGCATTACGTGAACGTCGTCGTCGCCGGCAAGCACGCGCTGCCGCAGTGGCTGACGATGGAGCAGGCGATCATCCACTGCACCGAAGGGCTCGGCATCTGGGGCTGGGCCAGCAACGACCAGAACGACGAACCGGACGTCGTGATGGCAAGTTGCGGCGACACGCCGGCACTCGAAAGCCTCGCCGCCGTGTCGATCCTTCGTCAGCACCTGCCGGACCTCAAGGTCCGGGTCATCAACGTCGTCGATCTCATGAAGCTGCAACCGAAGAGCGAGCACCCGCATGGTCTCAGCGAGGCGGACTACGACCAGCTGTTCACCCGCGACAGGCCGATCATCTTCGCGTTCCATGGCTACAGCGGCCTGATCCACCGGCTCACCTATCACCGGTCCAACCGGAACCTGCACGTTCGCGGCTACAAGGAAGAGGGGACGATCACGACCGCGTTCGACATGCGGGTGCAGAACGACCTCGATCGCTTCCACCTCGTCATGGACGTGATCGACCGGGTGCCACGGCTCGGGACCAAGGCCGCCTACCTCAAGCAGCTGATGCTGGACAAGCTGGTCGAACACAAACACTACATCGACAGGCACGGCGAAGACCTGCCGGAAATCCGGAACTGGGTGTGGGGCGAGGTCTCGTGAGCGACAGCCTGGTCGCAACCGCCGAGGCGCTGGTCGGGGCGGGCAAAGGTCTGCTCGCGATGGACGAGAGCTCTCACACCTGCGACGAGCGGTTCACCGGCGCCGGTATCGCGCCGACCGTGGAAAACCGTCGCGCCTATCGCGAGATGATCGTGACCGCGCCCGGCCTCGGTGACTTCGTCAGCGGTGCGATCCTGTTCGACGAGACGCTGCACCAGCGCGACGGCCAGGGGACCCTGCTCGTCGAGCGTCTCCTCGGCGCCGGGATCATCCCGGGCATCAAGGTCGATCTCGGGGCCAAGACGCTGGCGCTGCATCCTGGCGAGAAGGTCACCGAAGGGCTCGACGGGTTGCCCGCGCGCGTCGCGGCCTACCGGCACCAGGGCGCGCGTTTCGCCAAATGGCGCGGCGTGATCGCGCTCGCGCCGGGACCGAGCCGGGCCTGCATCCGTGCGAACGCCGCCGTCTTGGCCCGCTACGCGGCGATATGCCAGGACGGTGGACTGGTCCCGATCGTCGAGCCCGAAGTGCTCATGACCGGAACCCACGGCATGGCGCGGTGCGAGGAGGTGACCGGCGCGGTCCTGCACGCGGTGTTCGAGGCGCTCTCGGAACAGGGCGTCGCACTCGAGGCGATGGTGCTGAAGCCGAACATGGTCCTGCCGGGACTCTCGTGCGCACGGCAGGAATCAGTCGACAGCGTGGCGGCCGCGACGCTCCGTTGCCTGCGTCGCGCGGTTCCGGCGGCAGTCTGCGGCATCGCCTTCCTGTCCGGCGGCCAGGACGGCGAACTCGCGTCCGCGCGACTGAGCGCGATGAACAGGCAGGCGACGTCGCGACATCCCGCACCCTGGCCGCTCGTGTTCTCCTTCGCGCGCGCCATCCAGCTGCCGGCGCTGACGATCTGGCACGGCGTGCCGGGCAATGTCGACGCGGCGCAGCGCGCGCTGCTGCACCGGGCGCGCTGCAACCATGCGGCCCTCGGCGGCGACTACGACGCCACCATGGAACCGGCGCCGCTGCAACGTCTCGCCTGCTGACCCGATGGAACACCAGGAGACGACCGGTGGGAGCGCGCGGTTGCACCTGATCAGGCACGGCGAGACAGCCTGGTCGGCATCCGGCCGACACACGGGCCGGACCGATCTCTCGCTCACCGCGCGCGGCGAGTGGCAGGCGCGCGCGCTCGAGAACCGGCTGCGCCCCATTCGGTTCGCCCACGTGTTCTGCAGCCCGGCGCAGCGCGCGCGACAGACCTGCGCGCTGGCCGGCCTGCGACCGCTGGTCGAACGGTTCGATCCGGACCTGCAGGAATGGGATTACGGCGACTACGAAGGCCTGACATCCGTCGAGATCCGGAAGGATCGGCCGGGCTGGGATTGCTACCGCGACGGTGCCCCGGGCGGGGAGACGGCGGACGACGTGTCCGCGCGCGCCGACCGTCTCCTGGCCCGACTGGTGCTGCTCGGCGGCAACGTCGCTCTTTTCACGCATGGCGAGTTCGCCTGCAGCCTCGCCGCACGGTGGATCGGACAACCGGTCGCGCAGGGACGCCATCTGCAGCTCGCGACGGCGTCGCTGAGCGTCCTCGGCTTCAATCCGGCCCATCCCGGTCTCAGGGTGCTGTCGCTCTGGAACGAGGTACCGGCTGCGGTCGACGGCCATGCGATCCCGGTCGACACGCTCGCGGCGGACGCCTGAGTATTTGCCGAGGCCGGCGGCGGCGCGCCGGATCCGATAGTCTGGCGATGTGCCGACATGGATCGGGTCGGGCGAAACCTCTGTTCCGATCGCGACCTTTCCGTTCTCGCGCCCGCGGTCACGCGGCTGAAAGAAGGCCATGACCTATCGCACCGTGATGGTTCACCTCGTACCCGGCGCCTCGAACACCGCCGTCCTGCGGGTCGCCGCCGAGCTGGCGACCCGGTTCGACGCCGGCGTGATCGGCATCGCCGCGTGTCAGCCGATGCAGATCGTCGACGGGGGCGGCTGCTACGTGCCCGGCGAGCTCGTCGCGGAAGACCGCGCCCGGATCGAGGACGACCTCGAGGAGGCCGAGGTCGATTTCCGCACCGCGCTCGAGCCGCACGCGACCTTCGTCGAGTGGCGGTCGACGATCGTGGAGTCTTCCCTCGCCGCCTTCATCGAGGCCGAGGCGCGGAGCGCCGACCTGTTGGTGACCGGGATGCGCGAGAACGGAAGCGGCCGGTACAGTCGCACGCCGAGCATCGCCGACATCATCATGCAGGCGGGGCGTCCGGTCTTCGTCGCGCCCAGCGGCGCTGTCGGGTTGCAGCTCGACCGCGTGGTGATCGGCTGGACCGACACGGCCGAGGCGCGCAGGGCGATCGCGATCGCGCTGCCGATCCTTCATCACGCGAGCTCGGTCCGCATCGTCGAGATCGCCGGCGAGGAAGATACGGGCGGTGCCTGGAAGCGCATCCGGGATGTATCGCAGTGGCTCGCGAGACACGGCGTCGCGTCGCAGAACGAGGTCATCGCGACGGGCGCCAACGGGGTCGCGCAATTGAGCGCCGAAGCGGGCAGGCGCGATGCGGACCTGATCGTGGCGGGCGCCTACGGACACAGCAGGGTTCGGGAATGGGCGCTGGGCGGCGTCACCGACGATCTCCTGCGCCACTCGTCGCGCTGCCTGCTGCTGTCCCATTAGAACCGGGTTTCTAGAGCACGACCTCCAGCCAGACCGGTCGCGGTCTGGCTGGAGGTGCCCTGGGGCCGGCCGTGGCCTGCCGCGGGGCAGGCCTCAGCCGGTCGCGCGCGGCGGGGGGAGACCGGGCGTGACGCGCGCGTGGGCGTCGCGCCCGCTGGGGCGAGCGATCCGCGCGACCCGCAGCGTGGCCGTGGACCCGAGCGCGCATGGCTGCCCCAGGATCGTGAGCGTCATCGGCGCGCCGCCTGCCAGCGCGACGTCGACGAACTCGTGCGTGACGGTGACCCGGAGCTGCCGGCCTTTCCAGGTGAACGGAAAGGCGAGTTCCTCCCAGTTCGACGGCAGGTTCGGTTCGATCGACAGGGCGTCATCCTGGACCACGAGGCCGCCGAAACCGAACACGGCCAGCATCCAGATCCCGCCCTGGGCGGCGATATGGATGCCGCCGTCGATCGCGGCCGTCGTGTCGCAGAGATCGATCGCCGCGGCCTGGTGGAAGTAGCGAAGCGCGGCGTCGGTGTCTCCGAGGCGCGCCGCGCAGAGCCCGTGCAAGGCAGGACTGAGCGAACTGCCGTGTCCGCACAGCGGTTCGTAGTAGCGGAAGTTCCTGGCGCCGCTGTCGCCGGGAAACTCGCCCGGAAGCAACGCGAGGAGTGCGACGACGTCCGCTTGCTTGACGACCTGCGACCGCTCGGTCCGCTCGCGTCCGAGGACGACGTCCATCGGCACCGTGCGCCCGGCATAGGCACCGAGATCGATCCGTTCGAGAGCGAAGAAGCCCCGGAACTGTTCGTAGAGGCCACTGGTCGTGTCGAAACCGGTGACGAGATCGTCGGCGATCGCGGGCCAGGTCCCGATCTCGTCGGCGCCGAGCCGGATCCGCGTCGAAAGGCTCGTCCAGCGCTCGGGCCAGCGCGCGGCGAACAGCGACGCGACGTCCATCGCGCGGCGGATGTTCCAGCGCGCCATGACGTTGGTGTAGGCGTTGTCGGTGACGTGTTCGTGATACTCGTCGGGACCGATCACGTCGCCGATGTGGCGCCGCCCGTCGGGGCCGAGGCGCGCGCGGCTGCACCAGAAGCGCGCCGTTTCGAGCACGATCTCGGCGCCCTCGTCGCGCAGGAACGCGTCGTCGCCGCTCACCACCCAGTGGTGCCAGACCGCATAGGCGACATCGGCACTGATGTGCTGCTCCTCGGTGCCGCAGAGCACCTGCACGACCTGGCGATCGGGGCCGATCACCTGCTCCGGCGTCGCGTCATCGCCGGTGTCGGCCGACTCCCATGCGTAGAACGCGCCCGCGCTGCCGAGGCGGGTCGCCTTGGCGCGGGCGGCATTCAGCGTCGCGAAACGGTAGTGCAGCAACGTCCGGGCCGCGTCCGGCCAGGTGAACGAGTAGAACGGCAGCAGGAAGATCTCGGTGTCCCAGAACACATGACCCCGATAATCCTCGCCGGTCAGCGCCCTGGCGCCGATCGAGACGCGGTCGTTGGTCGGATCGGCGGCGCTGTTCAGGTGATAGGACGCGAAGCGCACCGCACGCTGCGCGTCGGGATCGCCGCGGATGGTGACGTCGCAGCGCGTCCAGCGATCCGCCCAGACTTCCTCGTGCGACGCGAGAACGGCGCGCCAACCTGCGGCGCGGGCGCGGCCGAGCTGCGCCTCGGCTCGGAGGGCGGGATCGGTCCCCGCGTCCGTCAGGGTGACCGCGACGAGACGCGAGAAGCACGCGACCTGGCCGGGCCGCGACGTCCAGGTCCAGGACCATGTCAGTCCGCCGAGCAGGGCCGGCGCCTGCACGACATCGTCCAAGGTGAGTTCAGGCGCGCACGCCATCGCCAGACGCAACCGACCGCTCGGCGCCGACCAGGTCGCCAGATCCTGTTCGTTCCGCTCGAGACGGAGACCGGCCGCCATCCCGGCGAACGACGCCGTCAGCGTGACGGACACGTCCGCCCTGTCGAGCGACAGCCGGACGAGTTGCAGACCGATCGATCGCGCGCTGGCGGAGGCGAGGCGGAGCATCTCGAGGCGAGAGGTCAGGCCGTCCCTGTCGCGGGAACGGGTCTCGTCCAGCACGCAGCCGCGGCGGAAATCGATCGTCCTGCGATCGAACGTCTCGGCTTCCATGGCGTGGACCAGGAAACCCGCCGGCGTCGTGAGCGAGACGAGCAACCAGTCGGCGGCGGACACCAGCCCGGGCGTCGGCTGTTCGGTACCGGCGATGTCGAACAGGCCCGCGACGTAGGTGCGCGGCGGCGAGGCCGGCTGCGACGCGCGGTTGATCGCCCGACCGCCCCTGACGCCGAGGAAGCCGTTGCTGATCGAGAAGCGCGACTCCCGGCTGCGTTCCCGCACCGGATCGAACCCGTCCGCACTCAGGATCCACGCGGGGTCGTCGGTGGGACGCGTCACGTGATGTGAGGGGGCGTCGCTCATTCCGGCCTCCTGCCGAGCCTGCCTTGGGCGAGTGCGTCGCGATCGACCTCGTCGAGGCTTTCGACGACCAGGTCGGCGCCGGCGGCGACGAGCAGCGCCGCGTCGGCGAACCGCGCGATCCCCAATCCGGCCATTCCGCCCGCCTTGGCCGCGCGTATGCCGGCCGGCGCGTCCTCGACGACGAGGCAGACGGACGGCCCGAGCCCCAGCATGCCGGCGGCGTCGACGAAGATCTCCGGATCGGGCTTGCCGTGCCTGAGGTCGCGCCCGCACGCGTCGGCGCCGAACAGATCGAGAAGGTGGCGGCCGCCGTCCGGAACGGCGGCCAGCATGGCGCGCGCGTTCTTCGACGACGACGCGACCGCCGTCGGCCAGCCGAGTGCCGTGACGGCGTGCGCGAACCGGATCGCGTCAGGGTAGGGCGCGACCCCGCCCGCGTCGATCAGCTCGAGCAGACATCGCTGCTTCTGCGCCGCATACGCGCCGACATGCGCCTCGGCGTTCTCGACGCCCATGGCTCTGAGCGCCGCGAGCGCGCCATCGAGGCGGGGCCGGCCGGCGACCTGCGCCTGGTAGATCTCGTTGGTGAAGCGTGTCGGATCGGCGAGGCCGGTCAGAGCCTCGCGCCACGCCTGTTCGTGCGGCGATGCCAGCAGGACGCCGTCGACATCGAAGATGCATCCGGCCAGCGTCCCGCGTGTGGTCCCCGTCGTCGTCGGCGCCGTGCCCACGGGCAGGTTCACGCGTGCAAGGGGATCTCTCTGGCGGCACCCCCCTGGAGGACGCCGTTCGCGGCGGCCGCGGGTTTCGCGACCTTGTCGAGGATCTCGATGAACGGCTTCATGACGTCGATCGGCATCGGGAACACGATGGTGGAGTTCTGCTCGCCGCCGATCTCGGTCAGTGTCTGCAGGTAGCGAAGCTGCATCGCCGCCGGGATGCTCGACAGGATGCGGGCGGCGTCGACCAGGGTCTGGGACGCCTGGAACTCGGCTTCGGCGTGGATGATCTTCGCGCGGCGATCGCGCTCGGCTTCGGCCTGCTTGGCGATGGCGCGGACCATGTTGTCGGTCAGTTCCACGGTGCGGATCTCGACGTTGCTGACCTTGATGCCCCAACCCTCGGTTTGGCTGTCGAGGATGCTTTGGACGTCGACGCTGAGCTTCTTGCGCTCCGCCAGCATCTCGTCGAGCTCGTGCTGCCCGAGCACGGCGCGGAGCGTCGTCTGCGCGAGCATGTTCGTGGCGGGGAGGAAATGCTGCACCTGGATGATCGCGCGCTCGGGATCGACCACGTTGAAGTAGAGGACCGCGTCCACCTTCATCGAGACGTTGTCGTGCGAGATCACGTCCTGGCTGGGGATCTCGATCACCTGCGTCCTGAGGTCGACGCGGACCATCTCCTGGACGAACGGGATCAGGATCACCATGCCGGGACCCTTCACGCGCTGGAACCGACCGAGCGTGAACACGACCGCCCGCTCGTATTCGCGCAGGATCTTCACGGTCGACGTCGCCAGCACCATGATGATGCCGAACGCGACGACGATCGCGCCGAATGGGATGAGGTAGCCGAAAGGGTTGAGCATGTCTCGCCTTCACGCACCGACGACCGGGCCGCCAAATCGGGCGCGGTTCGATGAACAGGTTGCGCGGGCTCGATACGCCCGATCGGGTCGAGGGAGGCAGGCTCGGATAACACTCAAGCCCGTCCGGATCGTCTCGGTCGCGGCGCCGCCACATTCGGCGCGGCGCCCCGTTCAGACGAGAGTGACGAGCAGGATCTGAGGCCGGTCCGATCCGAGGCTGGAAAAGTTGATCGCGCCTTTCTCGCCAGCTTCGGTCTTCACGTCATAGGTGACATCGTCCAGTGGGTCGTGTGCCGACGCGCTGCCGACCGCGCCCGGCAGACCGAAGATGGTCAGCGCGAGGCGCGTCGGGATCATGTCGCGGCGCATGTCGAGGCAGTGGAACCAGTAGACGAAGGCGATGCGCTTCGGGTTCACCTGGACCGGAAAGAGGACGAAATCGTCAGGATGCCTGAAGTCGGGGCAGGACGGCGTGCCGTCGCCGTGCCAGAGGATGTTCGCGGTCTTGCCGGCCGGAACCGTGACCTCGTAGCGGAACGGGATGAGGGCGCCCGCCGCGGCATCGCCGTCGCCGCGGATCAGCGCGAGTGCCCGGGCGAGCGCTTGCACCGGCAGGGTCGGGCGCGTCGGCGCCGCTTCATCGACGATGGCGAAGAACGCCGGGTCGCCGACCGCCTTGAAGATGTAGCTCCGCTCGACCCCGACGGCGGCGTTGAAGAAGACGATGCGGAGCAGGCCCTTCGCGAGCAGGCGCCACATGGCGTCGCGCTGCGTCACGCCATGCTCCGCCGTCGGCGTGCCGACCTCCGTCATCCAGAGATCGACCGGCTCCGTCACCCCGTCGATCCTGCGGGAGTGGATGCCCCTCGGCGTGCCGGACGACATGTTCGTCACCTCGGCGACGTCGTAGAAGAGTTCGTAGACCTGCACGTCCGAGAATGCCGCTTCGGGGGCGAAGAACGTGTAGGTTGGTTTGAACGACGTGCGCTGGCCGGTGCTGTCGAGCAGCACGCCCTCGTCCTGGGCCGGAAACGCGAGCAGGGACGGGTAGGCGTGTTTCGACATGGCCGAGATCGCGACCGGCATCGCGGGTGCCGAGAAGAACGGCGTCGTGTTGGTGAAGCCGTTGACCACCCGGACACCCGCGTAATCCGCCGGGTTGGCCTCGATATGGGCGCTGGTCCGCTTCAGGATATCGCCCCAGACCGCCGGCTGGCCGGTGGCGTCGTTCGACATGGTCGCGACCGGTGGCGCGTAGTAGTTGTTGATGTCGAGGAACTGGGAACCGAACGTCAGCTCGTTCCAGATCTCCAGATCGAAACCGAGATCGGCATGGCCGGCGGTGCCGTAGATCTCCTGCATGATCTTCGAGACGGCTTCGACGTAGCCGACCCATCCGTCCATCGTGGCGGCGTAGTCTGCCGAACCCGCCTGGCCGAACGGCTTGAACTTGAGCGTGTGGATGATGATGCCGGCACCGCCGGCCGGGATGTCGACCGCGAGCGGCTTCGACAACGTCGCGACGTTTCCGTCGAAGCGGGTGAAGAACGCCGCCGGCGCGGAGTTCGCGCGCGGATCGCAGTATTTCGCGATGGTGACCGACGCCGGCGTCCAGAACGCATACGGTCCCGAATAGTCGGGCACCAGGCCGCGCGTGCCGGCCAGCGTCATGGTGGCCTGGCCGGCGACATAGGACTGCGCCAGCGGGATCGTCGTCGCCAGCGCCGGACACGGGCCCTGGTTGAACGCCTGCAGCACCAGGAGCGGGCGCATCCCTGCCGCCTTGATCGCCCTGAGATAGGCCACCGCCGCACGGTAGTCGGGATCGGCCGGCGAGATGCGGTTCGGATGCGTGTAGGACACCTGGTTCCAGTTCCAGGCGCTGCGGATATGCCTGAAGCCGTGTTCGGCCAGCATCGGCAGGGAGGCGGCGTCGTGCCAGCCGCTGTTCTGGGTGCCGATGCCGTTTCTCAGCGTGTCGTACGATCGGGTCTGGATGAGCGTGCGCCAGGGCTGCAGGTAGTGGCTGGTCGAGCCTGCCCAGAGACGCGACGGATCGCACGGAAAGCCGCAGTTGGACCGTGTCGAGAGGGCGGTCGCGTCGAGCGCCGTCGCGCGCGCCTCGGGCGGCCAGCGCGACGCCAACGCGGCCGCCCCGAGACCGAAGCCGAGTTGCCGGCGCGACGTCAGACCGGCCATTCGACGCTCCGAGCAAGTGGTCACGTCCGAGTAGAGCGGCGTGTCCTGGTCGTTGTCGACCTCCGGGCACGTCGCGGCGGGCCCGGATGTCGGTCCCGCCCGATGCTGCCGGTCGATCTCGCTCGAGCGGCGGGAGATCGGTGGCGGACCGTGCTCCGCCGGTCAGGCCATCGTCACGCGATCGTCTGCCACGCCCGGCCGGCCGGGGAGGAGGGAGCCTCCGTTGCCGGCGCGATCGCCAGACCGGCCCTTCCCCCGCGCGCCCGGCCGTCGGGACCGACCGCGTCCACGCGCCCGGCGCCCGGCAGGAACCGGCCATCTCTCGTCCAGCGATCCGCACGAGCGGGTCAGCCGCACATCTCGAGCGCACCCACCGCCGCCCCGACCGCTCCGGCTTCCCTCAGGCGGGAACCGGCAGGCGTCCGCGCCGCCCGAGTGTCCTCGCGATCGGGATCGCGGTCGCGCTCATCGCGGCCATGGCCCAGAACGCGCCGGGACCGAACCGTCCGTAGGCCGGGCCGGACGCGAGCGTGACCGCGGCCGCCACGGCGCCGACCGCGACCGTGTTGTAGAAGGCCTGCCCGGTCGCGGCGAGACGCGCCGGCACGACCGCGGCGATCACCCGCATGCAGGCGAGATGCATCAGCGCGAAGCTCAACCCGTGCAGCGTTTCGCTGACGGCGATGACGGGGAAGAAGGCCGTGCACGCCGACACGCTCCAGCGCACCGCGCCGGCCGTGCCAGACACCATCAGCGCCCGGGCCGGCCCGATCCGGTCGATGATCCGCCGGCCGAGCAGCACGAACACCAGCACCTCGGAGCCGACCGACAGCGACCAGACGACGCTCACCTCGGGCGCGGACATGCCGGCCGCCCGCCAACGGATGACCGAGAAACTGTCGTGCAGCGCGTGGCTGCCGAGGATCAGCGAGGCCACGATCATCAGCCGCGCGAAGGTCGGGATGCGCAGGAGCTCTCCGAACGATCCCTCGCGGGTGCGCGTCTCGCGTGTTCCCGCCACGCGGTTCGGCAAGAAGGGCGCGACGCAGGACGCGGCCCCGAGCAGCGCCGCGTTCATGGAGACGAAGGCGCCGAGGCCGAAACGCGACACCGCCTGGCCGGACAGCAGCGTGCCCGCGATGAAGGCGGCGGATCCGGCGCCGCGCACCCATCCGTACGGAAAGCCGCGTCCGTGCTCGGCCGAGCCGAGCGCGAGCGCGTCCGCGACCGGGGTCAGCGGCGCCAGCACGGAGGCATGCGCGACGCTGACCAGCAGGAGGAATGCCACCCCGCGCGCCGGCAGGTAGCCGAGCGCCACGATCGACGCGACGCCGAGCAGGACCGTCAGCACCAGCGGCGCCCGCCCGGTCCTGTCCGCGAGGCGGCCGCCGGCGGGACCGGTGAGCAGCCGGATCGCGGTTCCGGCCGCGAGCACCACGCCGATCTCGCTCGGCGTGAGGCCGTATTGCTTGAGCAGGGCCGGGAGGAAGGGTGAGGCGACGCCGAAGGCGGCGAACAGGACGCCGTAGAGGAGCAGGAAGCGTGACAGGGGCGCGCGCACCTCGCCTTAACGAGACCGCCCGGTCCCCGTTGCCTGCCGCCGATGCCGAACCAGATAGGCGACCGTGAACCGGCGACGGCCCAAAGCATCGACGGCCTTCGTGCTCGTCACACTCGGCCTCGATGCGCTCGGCACCGGCCTGATCGCGCCGATCGTGCCCGGCCTCGTGCGCAAGCTCGCGCATCTGCCGCCCGCCGACGCGGCTCCCTGGGTCGGCGCGATGATCGCCGCCTATGCCGCGATGCAGTTCTTCGCCGCCCCGCTGCTCGGGGAGCTCGGCGACCGCTTCGGCCGGCGGCCGGTGATCCTGTTGTCGGTCACCGGTCTCGGCCTCGACAATCTCCTGCTCGCGCTCGCGCCGAACCTTTGGTGGCTGTTCGCAGGGCGTCTCGTGGCCGGCGTCACGTCCGCCAACGTCGCCGCCGCGACCGCCTATATCTCCGATATCGCCAAGCCCGAGGATCGTTCGCGATTGTTCGGTCTGATCGGCGCGACGTTCGGCGCGGGCTTCGTCGTCGGGCCGGCGCTCGGTGGCCTGCTCGGCGGCTACGGTCTGCGACTGCCGTTCGTCGCGGCCGCGTCGCTCGCGCTGCTGAACGCGCTGTTCGGCCTTCTCGTCCTGCCGGAAAGCCTGCCGCGCGATCGACGCCGCCCGATCGAGCTCGCGCGGGCAAACCCGTTCCGATTGCTGAACGTCCTGAGGCGGGACCGTTCGCTCGGCCGTCTCGCCGTCGCGTGGTCCTGCTCCTGGATCGGGCTCGGTGCCGTCCAGAGCAGCCTCGTGCTCTTCACCGGCTATCGGTTCGGCTGGGGCGCGCAGCTCAACGGGCTCCTGCTGGCCGGCGTCGGCCTGTCGCAGGCCGTGGTCGAAGGCCTGGCACTCCGGCCCGTCGTGACACGCCTCGGCGAGCGGCGGACCGCGATGGTCGGTTACGCGGCCGGGGCGACCGGCTACGCGGTCTTCTCGGTGGCGTTCGCGGGCTGGACGCTGCTGCCGGCGGTCGTGCTCGTGGCGGTCGGCGGTCTCGCGACACCGTCGGTGCGCGCGATCGTGTCCGCTCGGCGGGACGCCCAGCACCAGGGCGAGATGCAGGGCGTGCTGACCGCGGTCGAGGGGTTGACGGCGGTCGGCGCGCCGCTGCTCACGTCGGCCCTGTTCTACGCCGCGACCTCGCACGGCTTTCCCGGTGCGCCGTTCGCGGTGGCGGCGCTCGCCGCCGCCGCGGCCTGGGTCATGCTGCGCGGCGCGCGGGTCTGACCTCGTTCGCGGTGTGCCGTCATCCAGGCCGCGGGCCTGGATGACGGCACACCGCTCAGACCCGTCGCGGGATCTGTTCGGCGAACCCGGTGCGGGCCCCGTCGGCCCTCGCGTCGCGCGCCGCCGTTCCGACGCCGCGATGCAGTCGTGCTGCGCGAACTGTTCGCCGGCGATGGTGCCGAGATCGCGCGTGTCGTCGTCCGGCGCGTGCTGCCGGATGCGCTTGCTCACCTCGTCATGCGCCTCGAGGATCGGGTTGCTATGCGAGACGCCGTCGCCTGCCTGCGGGAGCAACCTCATGTCGACCGGACCACGTCGTGGCCCGTCCACATGAGACAAGTTGCTCTGTCTGCTAAGTTTTGAGAGCAGGACCCTCAGCCAGACCGACTCCCGCCCTTCATCGCCGCCATTCCGTGTTCGACCGGCTGCTTCAGGTTGGTGTCGGGCTTGGCAGTTCCGCCACGCGCGCCGATCGTCTTCCGACCGGATCGCCGCGCCGACAACCGGGCGCCGATGCGGCAGTTCGGATGCGCCGGAATGCTCCGCGAACGTGTTCTCTCGCCGCCGGCAAGGTTCGTCGTGGTGGCCGCCCGGGTGGCCGGTCTTGCTCGTGGCGCGACGACGCGGCTTGTCGGGTCCGCGCAGCACGGGTGGCCGGCGCGAGCGACGAGCCGGACCGGCCCACATGAGTTCGCGCTCGCGTCGGTGGTGGATCATTGAGGCGATGCCGTCGCGCTTGTAAGCTCGCGCGATGCCGCCGCGCGCCTCCGTCCGATCACGCACGCTCGCGGTCATCGGGTTCGTGCTCGCGCTCGTCGGGCTGGTCGGCCAGTTGTCGGCCGGCCGCGTCGCCGCCGCCGAGGATGCCGGGGCGTGGCAGCGCGCGGCGTTGGCGGCGGTGTCGTTCGACTGCCAGGCCTCGCCCGCGACCGCGTCCCACGGCGGGACGCGACACCGGCATCACCGAACCGAGCCCGCCTCCTGTCCGACGCGTGCGGCACTCGAGCTTGCCGGCTACACGCTGCTGCCACCCGTCACGATCCCCGCGACGGGTGTCGCCGTCGCGGCGGAGCACGCCACCACGCCGCCGGCGCGCGGACCGCCTCCCGCGATCACGCGCCTCGTTCACGCTCGCGCACCTCCCGCCACGATCTGAGAACACCGCGCCTCGGCAGCGACCGGTCGTCGCTGCCCGTTTTCTCATGATCTGGACGTCATTCCATGCGAACAGCGACCATCGCGAGGGCGCTTGCCTGCGCGAGCGTGCCCTTGCTCTGCCCGTCGGCGCGCGCCCACGTCGTCGTCGGCGCACGCGTCTTCCCCGTGACGCTCACCTTCGACGATCCCGGCGTCGGCGACGAGGCCTCGATCCCCGCCTTCACCTATCAGCGCGGACCCGCCGATGGCGGCACGGGACCGACGCACGATGTCGATCTCGGCTTCGAATACGACAAGACGATCACGCCCACGACGGCGCTCATCCTGAACGACGGTTACGACATCAACACCACCGAGGGCGCGAAGACCGAGACCGGCTTCGAGAACCTCTTCATCACCGGCAAGTGGCAGGCGATCACCGATCCCGTCCGCGAATTCGTCCTTTCGCTCGGGATCATCCGCGAGATCGGCGGCACCGGCACCACGCACACCGACGCCGACCGTTTCGGCTCGACCTCGCCGACCGGCTATTTCGGCAAGGGTCTCGGCGACCTGCCGATCGGCCTGTTGCGGCCGCTCGCGATCACCGGCGAGCTCAGCTACACGATCGCCGACAAGGAGCTGAAGCAGGAGCAGTCCGCGCCATCGTCGCCGGCGACCATCGGCGTCGCGGCGCCGTTCGCCAGCGGCTTGCCGGCCCAGTACAACAACGGCAACAACAACGCCTGGGCCGGCTCGCTCTCGCTCCAGTACAGCCTGCCCTACCTCCAGTCCCAGGTCCGCAACATCGGGCTGCCGGGCCTCGCCGGTGACCTGATCCCGATCGTCGAGCTGGACTGGACCTCACCCGCGTCCTCGCCCAGCGCCGAAGGCACGACGTGGACCGTGGCACCTGGCGTGATCCTGCTGCACGGCGCCTGGGAGTTCGGCCTCGAAGCCCTGGTGCCGCTGAACAAGACCACCGGCACGAATATCGGCGCCGTCGGGCTGGTCCACGTCTTCTTCGACGACCTCACCCCGGACAGTCTCGGCAAACCCCTCTTCCAATAGACGCGCGGGAGTTCCTGATGCAGATCCAATGTCTCGTGCCGGTCGCGGCCGCCGTGCTCACGCTCGGCGCGGTGCCCGCCTCGGCGCACGCCTTCCTGACCACCGCGAGCCCCGGCGTCGGCAGCACCGTCGCGCAGCCGCCGCGCGAGGTGGTGATCGACTTCACCGAGGGCGTCGAGCCGCTGTTCAGCACGATCGCGGTCAGCGACGGAGCGGGCGGTCGCGTCGACACCGGCAAGCCCCATCTCGAAGGCGGCGACACGCATCTCGCGGTGGCGCTCAAGCCGCTCGCCCCGGGCGCCTACAAGGTCACCTGGCACGCGACCGCGACCGACACCCACAAGACGCAGGGCAGCTTCGGCTTCGTCGTGAAATGAGCCGTGCTGAAGCACGATCGGCACGCGCGCCGATGAACGCGCTCTGTCTTCAGGAGAAAAGAGCATTGCCAACCGATCGGACGGTTCTGTTCGATCGAACAATGCTCGGGGTGAGCCCGGCGGACGAGCCCGGCGGTGAGTGAGCCGGCGAGCGCGGCCGCGTCGTTCGTTCTGTCGGGCGGGATCCCGCTCGTGCTGGCGCGCGCGACATACGTGGCGGCGTCGCTGTCGGGCGGCGGCGTGCTGGTCTTCCGCGTGCTCGTGCTGTCCCGCGTTCGCCCCCGGGTCGCGCCCGAGAACCTGCGCGCGGCCGACCGCGCGCTCGGGCGACTGACCGCGTCGTCGCTCGGGATCGCGGTCGCGGCGCTCGCGTGCTGGACGTGGCTGCAGACGGCCGAGCTCGCCGGCGCGACGCAACCCGAAACGATCGTTTCGGCGCTCGGGCCGGTGCTGCGGGCGACGAATTTCGGCCACCTCGTCCTGCTGCAGGCGGCAGCCCTGGCGGTCGCGGCCGCGCTGCTGCGCGCGTCGTTCGTGCCAGCTTCGGCGACGTTCGCGATCGCGAACGTCGGGTTGCAGGCCGGGCACGGCCACGCGATGGCGATGGTCGGCGTGCTCGGCCCGCTGTTCTGGGTCGATGTGACGCATCTGCTGGCAGGCTCGGCCTGGGTCGGCGGGCTGCTGCCGTTGCTGATCGTGGTCCGCCTCGCGCCCGCCCGCACGGCGGCGCTCGCCGCGCGCTGGTTCTCGCCGCTCGGGAAATGGTGCGTCGTCCTGCTCGCGGCATCGGCCCTGATCGAGGGCTGGCGCCTGGTCGGCAGTCTCGCGGCGCTGTTCGAGACGCCGTATGGGTGGATGGTGCTGCTGAAATCCGCGTGCTTCGGGGCGCTGTTCGCGCTGGCCCTGCTCAACCGCTACGCGCTGGCCCCGGCGCTCGCGGGCGCGCGGGCGGTCCCGGCGCGACGAGCGCTCGCCGTCAGCATCGCGGTGCAGACCGCCGCGGGCGGTCTGGCCATCCTGGCCGCCGGCGTGCTGAGCGGTCTGACCCCGGGCATGGACATGAGGTTCGGCGCGTGACCCGGGCGGGCCGGCGAGCCCCGCGCCGCGGCCGCGCGCGGGGCGCGGCGCGGCGACCGACGACCGCGCCGGCCGGAGCGAGCCCGCCCGCCTCGCACGGGCTGCTGCCGCACGGGCCGCTGCCGCTGCCGCGCGGATCGCTGCCGCTCGGGCTCGGCGTTTCGGCGCTGCTGCTGCTCGCCGGCGCCTATCTCTGGGCGCTCGACCCGGCGCCGCGAGCGGCCGCGATCGGCGGCCACTGGTCGCTCACGCGCGGCGACGGCGCGGCGGTCACCGACCGCGATTTCAGGGGACGCTACGTGCTCCTTTATTTCGGCTACACGGCATGCCCGGATGTCTGCCCGACCACGCTCGAGGCGGTCGCCGACGCGATGGGGTTGCTCGGCAGCAAGTCGCGGGCATTGCAGCCGCTGTTCGTCACCGTCGATCCGGTCCACGACACGCCGCGCGTCGTGCGGGACTATGTCGGGCTGTTCGACGCGCGCCTGATCGGCCTGACCGGCACGCCGGCCGAGATCGACCGCATCGAGCGCGAGTATCGCATCCGGAGCAGCGTCACCGACGCGCGGACGGCGTCGGGCGGCCGCGCCATCGATCACACCGCGGTGTTGCTGCTGCTCGGACCGGACGGACGCTACCTCGCGCCGATCCCGGCCGACGCGAGCGGGCGCGCGATCGCCGCGCGCGTGCGCCCCTATCTGTCGTGAACGGCAGGGCAGGCGATCGGGGGTCGGCCTCGATTGCCGCACGCGTCCCGATCGGCAATGCTGCGAGCGATGGTGCCCCGCGAGGGGCGAAGAGGGAAGGCGGTGAGATGCCGCCGCTGCCCCCGCAACTGTAGGCGGCGAGCCGGTCGTCGGGATGCCACTGGAGAGATCCGGGAAGGCGACGGCCGGCACGGACCCGCGAGCCAGGAGACCTGCCATCGGGCGTCGGCTTGAGCCGGGGCCAGGACGTCAACGCGTTTCCGTCGGGCGGGGTGTTCCGGCAGGGCGCGTCGGCAGTGATGTTCCGGAGATCCTTTCCTTGTCAGCAACCATCGACACGACCCGTCCACGAGACGGCCTCAGGTCGCGCGTCGTCGCGATCTACGTTGCCCTCGCCGCCTTCAACATCGCGGCCTGGACCTGGGCGTTCGTCGTCTTCCACGCCCAACCGCTGCTGCTCAGCACCGGGCTGCTCGCCTGGAGCTTCGGCTTCCGCCACGCCGTCGACGCCGACCATATCGCCGCCATCGACAACGTCACCCGCAAGCTCATGCAGGAGGGCAGGCGGCCCGTGACGGTCGGGTTCTTCTTCGCGCTCGGTCATTCCGCGGTGGTCCTCGTCGTCGCCGCCCTGGTGGCCGCGACGTCGGGGGCGCTCAAAGCGCGCTTCGACGGGATGGCCGCGTTCGGCAACCTGTTCGGCACCGCCGTGTCGGCGTCCTTCCTGTTCATCCTGGCGGCGATCAACATCGTCATCCTGCGCGGCGTCTGGCGCGCCTTCCGGCAGCTTCGCCGCGACGGCACCTACGACGCGAACGACCTCGATGTCCTTCTCAGCAACAGGGGATTTCTCAACCGCCTGTTCAAGCCGGTGTTCCGGATCGTGTCCCGGAGCTGGCACATGCTGCCGGTCGGCTTCCTGTTCGGCCTCGGCTTCGACACCGCGACCGAGGTCAGCCTGCTCGGCATCTCGGCCGCCGAAGCCGCCAAGGGCCTGTCGATGTGGTCGGTGCTGGTGTTCCCGGTCCTGTTCGCCGCCGGCATGACGCTCGTCGACACCACCGACGGCGTGCTGATGCTGGGCGCCTACGAGTGGGCGTTCGTCCGGCCGATCCGGAAGATCTACTACAACCTCACCATCACCCTCGTGTCGGTGGTCGTGGCCGTGCTGATCGGCGGCATCGAAGCTCTCGGACTGCTCGGCGACCAGCTGTCGCTGCACGGATCGGTCTGGCGCGGGCTCGATGCGCTCAACAACAACTTCAACACGCTCGGCTTCGTGGTGATCGGCGTGTTCGTGGCCGCCTGGATCGCGTCGGTCGCGATCTACCGCATCAAGGGATACGACCGCCTCGACGCGACGCGTTCGGCGACGTGAGGAAGGCCAGGGGCTCTGCCCAGGGCTCTGCCCCTGAACCCCGGCCGGGCCCGATCGCGTTCGCCCGATAGACGCCCGTCAAGGCAGCGGCCTTTGCAATCCATCAGCGGTCCGGGGCAGCGCCCTGGCCTTTCCGTCCCGCTGTCATAACAATTCTGGATCACATCTCGTTAGGATGGTAACGTTCGCGTCGGACGTGGCCACGGGCGGCCGGGGAGGAGATGGCGGTGCTCAGGAATTGTCTGTCGGGGTTGTTCGCGTTCGGACTGGTCGGGCTGTCGATCCTGGTGAGCGCGTTTCTCGCCGCGGATCCGATCTGAGATCAGGCGGCGTCGATGTCGAGGCTCGCGAGATCGACCGGCTGGATCGAGAACCAGACCGTGTCCGGGCTGCGGGACGCCGCCCGCAGGATCGGCTTGACCGCGGACAGCAGGTCGTCGAGCGACCGGAACGGGGTGAGATTGTCCTCGCCTTCGCCCGTCCGCATCACCAGGCCGAAACCGGGCTTGGCGAGTTTGGCGCCGACGCCGCTGTCGCGGCGCTTGCCGCGCGGGAGATCGGTGACGTTGGTCGGAGCGGGTCCGGCAGCCTCCGCGGCCTCGCCGGTCCGCCGCCCGGGCTCGGCGGTCTCGGGCGCACGCGGCGGCGTGCCGCCGTCGGTCGACGGCGCGACCGCGTCGGTTGTCGTCGGCGGTGCCGGATCGGCGCGCCTCGCCGCGTGCCCCGACACGCCGGCCCCGAACAGATCGGCCGGCGCTGCCGTCGCGACCGGCGCGACCGGCGCGCTCTCCGGCGCCGGCCCGTCGGGTGCCGCCGGCCCGTCCTGCACCGCCGGCGCGGGCGCGCGGCGAAGCTTCGCCAGCAGCGCGTAGATGTTCGCCGGCGTGCATCCGTAACGGACCGCCACCTCGCTCACGCGCAGATGCTCCACGTCCACCATGTGCAGGATCCGCGGATGCTCGTCCTTGCTGATCCGGGTCACGTCGGCCTCCGTTTCGACGGCCTGCCTCGCGCAGACCGGAACGGAACAAGAACGCAGATCGGCCCCGCGCGCAATCCCGGATGCGCAATCCCGGATGCGCAACCCGCATGCGCAACCCGCACGCGCGATCCCGCATGCGTGGTCCCGGACGCGCGATCCTGCGGCGCGGCGCCGCCGCCCTACTCCTCCCGCAGGATCGGCGCCGGACGCGCCGCGATCGCGGTTGCCGCACCGACCAGGCCCGCGATCGCGCACAGTGCCGTGCACGCGGCGAGCAGCACGCCGAGCAGGAGAACGGACGGGCGCCACGGCGCGTGCAGCACCAGCGTCACGACCGGCCACGCGCAGGCGACGCCGACCAGCACGCCCGACAGCGCCGCGACCAGCCCCACGGCACCGTATTCCACCAGGTAGGCGCCGAGGATCTGGGCGCGGCTGGCGCCGAGGATCTTGAGGATCGCGGCTTCGCGGGCGCGCGCCCGGCTGGTCGACGCGATCGCGCCGACCAGCACCAGCAGCCCGGCGGCCGCGGTCACGCCGGCCGCGCCGCTGGTCGCCCAGGCGAGCTGGCCGAAGACCTTGGCGACGGCCTGCAACTGCTCGCGCACGCTGATGATCGCGACGTCGGGCAGCGCGCGGCCGAGCGCGCGCACGATCGCCTCGTCCTCGGGTGCGGTCGTGCGCGCGATCGCCACCTCGCGCAGCCGCGCGCCCGCGAGCGCGGTCGGATCGAGGATCAGCGGGAAGCTCGCCCCGAAACGGCCGAACTCCACCGAGCGGAGGGCGGCGATGTGGGTGTCGATGTCGCGCCCCAGGATCGAAAGCGTGACCTCGTCGCCGACCTTGAGCCCGGCGGCGTCGGCGATGGCGCGCGCCATGATGATCCGCGGCGCACCGTCGTATCCGGCCTGCCACCATCGGCCGCGCCAGATGTCGGCGTCGGGCGGCGGCGTCGCGAGCGTGGTCACGCCGATGTCCTGGTCGAACGCCCAGCGCTCGCCCGGCCGGATGCGTCCGAGCGCGATGGCGCCGCCCCGGATCCTGGTGATCCGCCCGGTCGCGAACGGCGTCCGCCGGTAGCGGTCGGGACCGGGCGTCCCGCCCATCGCCGACGCGATGATCGCGTCCACCGTCGCCGCGCCGTCCGGCGGGATGCCGGTCAGGATCAGCGTGGGCGCCGTGCGCGGCAGCGCGTCCCGCACCGCGTCGAGGATGCTCGACTGGATCAGCAGCAGTGACGCGAGCAGGCCGACCCCGAGGCCGATCGCCGGCGTCGCGGTCCGGGCCGCCGAGGTCGGACCGCCGAGATTGGCGAGGCCCAGCCGGACCGCCCCCCGCGCCCGGCGCCGCGCGCGGGCGGCGAGCGCGACCGCGAGCCGGCCGATCCCGACCAGCAGCGCGAACGCGACCGCCACCGCGCCGATCATCCCCGCCGCGACCGCGAATGTCGGCGCGGTCGCGATCGTGAGGCCGGCGAGCCCGACCGACGCGAGGCACTGGCCGATGCGCTCCGGGCCGAAGCCGCCGCCATCGCCGCGATCGCGCCGGAACAGCGCCGAAGGCGGCGTCGCCCGCGCCCGCGCGAGCGGGCCGAGGCCGAACGCCGCGGCGGCCATCAGGCCGAACGCGCCGGCCTGCAGCAGCGGCGCCGGGTAGAGCGCGAACAGGATCGGGATCGGCAGCGCGTGGCCGACGAGCGCGCCGAGCAGGAACGGGCTCGCGGCGCCCGCGGCGAGCCCGATCAGGATGCCGAGCACGGCGAGCGCGCCGACCTGGATCAGGTAGACGTCGCGCACGGTGGTGCCGCGCGCGCCGAGCGCCTTGAGGATGGCGATCGAGGCGCGCCTGGTGTCGAGATAGGCGGTCACCGCCGTCGAAACGCCGAGCCCGCCGGCGAGCAGGGCGGCGAGGCCGACGAAGCCGAGAAAGAACTGCACCTGCGCGATCAGCCTGCGGAGCCCGCCGGCGGCGTCGCGCCGGTCGCGCACCTGCGCGCCGTCGGCGGCGAGCGGCCGCAGCCGGTCGAGCGCTTCGGCCAGGGTCACGCCGGGGCGGAGTGCCACCCTCGTGGTTTCGCCGAACAGCCCGTCGGGTTCGATCAGCCCCGACCGGTCGAGCACCGCGCGGTCGACCAGGATCGAGCCCCCGAGCGCGAAGCCGCGCCCGAGCGCGTCGGGCTCGGAGAGCAGCGTCGCGCGCGCGACGAAGCCCCGGTCGCCGATCAGGAACCGTCCGCCGAGCCGGAGATGCAGGCGCTCGAGCAGATGCGGGTCGACCGCCGCGCCCGGCACGCCGCCGCTCGGCGCCAGCGCCTGCGCGAGGTCCGCCGCGCCCGACAGCGTCACCGCGCCCGCGAGCGGAAACGCGCCGTCGACACCGCGTATGTCGGCGAGCCGCCGGTCGCCGTCCGGTGCCTGAGCCATGGCGCGCACGTGGAGCGCGTCGGTGGTGCGGCCGAGGCCCGCGAGCAGCGCCCGTTCGGCCGGCGTGAAGCGGCGCTGCTCGACGGCGGCCGAGATGTCGCCGCCGAGGATCGCGCGCGACTGCAGCGCGAGGCCGTGCCGGAAGGCGCTCGCGGTCGAGCCGGCCGCCGCCAGCGCCGCCACGCCGAGGGCGAGGCAGGCGAGGAAGATCCGGAACCCGCGTATGCCCGAGCGCAGCTCGCGGAGGGCGAAGCGGAACGCGAGCGGCGTCGCGCTCACGCGGCGGCGACCAGCCGGCCGGCCTCGACGGCGACGACGCGGTCGAGCCGGGACGCGAGCGCGCGATCATGGGTGACCAGCACCAGCGCCGAGCCGGTCGCGGCGACCAGGGTCAGCATCAGCGTCGCGATGCGTTCGGCGGTGGCGCCGTCGAGATTGCCGGTCGGCTCGTCGGCGAACAGCAGCTTCGGGCCGACCGCGAGCGCGCGCGCGATCGCCACGCGCTGCTGTTCGCCGCCCGACAATTGGTGCGGGTAGTGGGTGCCGCGCGCGGCGAGCCCGACCCGGTCGAGCCAGTCGCGCGCGGTGCGCTCGGCGCCCGGCCGGCGGTCGATCTCGAGCGGCGCCGAGACGTTCTCGAGCGCCGTCATGTTGGGCAGCAGGTGGAAGTTCTGGAACACGAGCGCCACGCGGCCGCGCCGGAGTGCCGCCCTGCCGTCCTCGTCGGCGCTCGCGAGGTCGGTGCCGAGCAGGCGCACCGACCCGCCGGTCGGGCGCTCGAGGCCGGCCGCGACCGCGAGCAGCGACGATTTGCCGGAGCCCGACGGGCCGACGATCGCGACCCGCTCGCCCGGCGCGACCGAAAGGTCTGCACCGCTGAGGATGTCGACCGGTCCCGCGGCAGACGGCAGCCGCAGCACGATGCCGGTCATCCGCAGCACCGGCGTCTCGGGGGCGGGCAGGTCCGGGACGGGCGCGGTGGGCATCGGTGGCGGGTCCTGGCGTTCGATGTGCGGCGCACGATGTGGAGCGAGATGCGGAACATGGGGCGCCGATGCGATTTCGCCGACTGACGGTCGCCGCCGCGCTCTCGCTGGTCGCGCCGGCCTTGGTCCCGCAGATCGCGGCGGTCGCCGCGGCGGCGCCGGTGGTGACGCTGCTGGGAGACTCGATCACCGCCGGACACGGCCTCGCCGCCGCCGATGCGCTGCCGGCGCAGTTGCAGGCGGCGCTCGCGCGTCGCGGCGTCGCGGTGACCGTGCGCGGCGCGGGCGTTTCCGGCGACACCACCGGGGGCGGGCTGGAGCGGGTCGGTTTCAGCGTCGCACCCGATACCCGGCTCTGCGTGGTCGAGCTCGGCGGCAACGACTACCTGCAGTCGGTGCCGCCGGCGGAAACGGCCGCGAACCTCGACGCGATCGTGCGCGCGCTGAAGGCGCGGCATATCGGCGTGCTGCTGCTGGGCGGCCAGGTGCCGGCGCACAGCACGGGCGGCTACGGGCCGGCCTTCGACGCGATCTTCCCCGCCATCGCCCGATCGGAGCACGTGGCGCTCGACCCCGATTTCCTCGCCGGCGTGCAGGACCGGCCGGACCTCAAGCAGGCCGACGGGCTGCATCCGAACCCGGCCGGGGTCGTGGTCATGGCGAACCGGATCGCGCCCTATGTCGAGGCGGCCCTGAAGGACGACACGCAGCCATGAGTGACGCGGCCCCGAGTGCCACGCCCGTCCGCGGCCTGATCCGCGCGGTGGCGGAGAACGCGATCGCCCTGGTCGGGGCGGGTGCGCGGCGGCTCCGTCCGGCGACCGAGAGCCCGTTCCTGCTCGGCATCCATGCGCCGATGCCGGCCGAACTGACGCTGACCGATCTCGCGGTGACCGGCACCATCCCGCCGGGACTGCGTGGACGCTACCTCAAGATGGGCGCGAACCCCGTGCGTCCGGACCATTCGGGCCATCACTGGTTCCTCGGCGACGGGATGGTGCACGGGATCGCGATCCGGGACGGCGCGGTCGCCTGGTATCGGAACCGCTGGATCCGCTCGCGCCTCGCCGCCGCCGCACTCGGCGAGCCCGAGGCACCCGGTCCGCGACGCGGACGCAACGACACCGTCAACACCAACGTCGTCGACATCGGCGGCCGCGCCTTCGCCGTCGTGGAAGCCGGCAGCTTTCCCGTCGAGCTTTCCGACACGCTCGAGGCGCAACGCTACAATCCGTTCGAGGGCACGCTCGCCGGTTCGTTCTCGGGCCATCCGCATCGCGATCCGCTGACCGGCGCGCATCACGCGATCGCCTATGACGGCAATGTGTGGGACGCCGTGCGCCACGTCGTCGTCTCGGCCGATGGCGAGGTGGTGCGCGACCTGCCGATCCCGGTCGAGCACGGCCCCTGCATCCACGATTGCGCGATCACCGCGCGTTTCGTCGTCGTGCTCGATCTGCCGGTGACGTTCTCGATGCGCGCGGTGGTCGGCGGACAGCGTTTCCCGTATCGCTGGCGGCCGGCGCACCGCGCCCGCGTGGGCCTGCTGCCGCGCGAGGGCAGCGCCGCCGACATCGTCTGGTGCGACGTCCCGTCCTGCTTCGTGTTCCACGTCGCCAACGCGTTCGACGATGCGCGCGGGCACGTCGTGCTCGACGTGATCGCCTACGCGACGATGTTCGCGACCGGCGGCAGCTCGCTCGACGCGCTCGGGCGGCTCGAGCGCTGGACCGTCGACCCGGTGACGCGGCGGGTCGAGCGGCGCGTGCTCGACGCGACGCCGCAGGAGTTCCCGCGCATCGACGAGCGCCGCACCGGCCTTCCCTACCGCATGCTGTACACGGTGTCGGTGCCGCCGGACGGCGATCCGCAACTCGCCGGCGCGACGAGGCTCTACAAGCACGATCTCGCCCGCGGCACCCGCGCCGAGCACGATTTCGGCGCCGGCCACGTGCCGGGCGAGTTCGTGTTCGTGGCCGACGGCGATGCCGGCGACGGCGAGGACGCCGGCTGGCTGCTCGGCCTGGTGATCGACACCGCGGCCGCGTCGACCGATCTCGTGATCCTCGATGCGCGGTCGTTCGACGCGCCGCCGGTCGCGAGCGTGCGGCTGCCGCATCGGATCCCGCCCGGTTTTCACGGCAATTGGTTCCCGGCCGCGTCGACGCCGCCCGCCTGAACGGACCCCTCCCGCGCATCGACCGATCGCGTCGTCGGTAGTTTCCGACCCTGCCGCCGCGTGGTCCGGATGCTTACGCTCGCGTGCGCGCCCGGCGAGGAGAATCAGATGCTCGTGCTCGAATCCGCGTTGAACGGTTTCTCCGTCGACGCGAGCGACGGTCCGATCGGCACGCTCGCCGAGGTGCTGTTCGACGACAGGAGCTGGACGCTCCGCTGGCTGGTGGTCGACACCGGCCGTTTCCTGCCCGGGCGGAAAGTGCTCCTGCACCCGTCATCGATCGCGTCCGTCAGCGACGCCGACGGGCGGCTCGACGCGCGTCTCACCCGCACGGAGATCAAGGCCGGTCCCGATCTCTGGATCGACCAGCCGGTGTCGCGGCAGATGGAGAACAAGCTCTACAGCTTCTACGGCTGGGAGCCGCAATGGGGCGGCCTCTACGACATGCGCGGCGCCAGCGAGTTCGGTGGCCCGCTCGCGCCCGCCGCGAGCGGCGACACCGCGCCTCCGGACGCGGCGGATCCGCATCTCCGCAGTGCCAGGGCCGTGCTCGGCTATCACGTGCAGGCGACCGACGGCGCGATCGGCCATGTCGAGGATCTCGTGGTCGACACGGCCGACTGGACGATCCGCTACCTGATCGCGGCCACCAGGAATTGGTGGATGGGCCGGCACGTGCTGCTGTCGCCGCATGCCGTGCGGGAGGTGAGCTGGACGCGGCACGAGATGGATGTCGACCTGTGCCGCGACGCGGTGAAGGCCAGTCCTGTCTGGACGCCCGGCGGCGCACCCGACCACGCTCTCGCCGAACGGGTGGACGGCCATTACGGGTGGCCACCCGCCGCCTGACGGCGGACACAGGTCTACTTCGCGAGCGTTCGATGCGCAGGCGGCGAGGGCGCGGGTGACGGATGGCCGGTGCCGCGGCCGAGCAGCGGCGCGGCCAAGGCGAGGATCACCGCGAGCGCCACGAAGATCGTCATCAGCCCGGCGCGGGTCGACGCGCGGTCGCGCAGCACGGCCGGCTTCTCGCCCGTGGCCACCCGCCGCGGCAGCAGGTCGACCAGCACGGTCGCGCGCGCGGGTGCGGCCGACAGCGCGTCGTCGGTCAACGGCATCTGCGCGATATCGGACGCGAGCCGTGCGGAAGCCACCGGACGGGACACATCGGCGAGCGACGCCGCTTCGACCCAGGGATCCTTGTTCAACCGCGCGAGCATGGACAGCACGGTGACGTCCGAACCGTTCACGTCGCGGCCGATCGCGGAGAACAGGAACGCGCCGAGGCCGGTGTCCGCGAGCGACGGCATGGTGCCGGCGCGCGCCGGACGCCTCGGCGACGCGCCCGCGAGGCCGGCGCCGCCGGCGCGCCGGAGACGATCCTGCAGCGAGCGGAACTTCTCCATCGATCGCGTCAGCATGCTCATGCGAGCCGGCCCGCGCGCACCGGCGCCGGCCGATGGCGGCGGGCCAACCCGATGGTGGCGCTGTCCGGCATAACAGGATCCCTTCGTCAGTTCGGCCGGCATGACCGGCGGCGCGCGAGGCGACCACGATCGGCGGGGCCCGAGGCGCACGCGACGCGACCGAACGCGCCGCCCCGATCCTCATCGCCGCACCGGCATGTGGCCTCGCGCGTGACAACGCCAAGGATCGGAAACCACGCACGCCCGGTGCGCCGGCGGCGCCGCCGCGCCGGGTTCCGCGTCGGCCGCGCCGCGCCAGGTGTCGCGCCGGCCCGGGCTCCGCCCGGTTCCGGGTCTGCCGGGCTCCGCCCGGGGGCGGGTCGCGTCAGGCCGGGACGATGCCGGTCAGATGCGCGATGTTCTTGATGAAGATCCGCACGTGCGTGGACGGGCGCGCGCGCACCAGGCGCTTGGTCATGTAGGCGGTCCAGGTCAGGCTCTGCACGTCCGGGTCGCGGCAGATGCTGCAGAACCGCTCGCGACGGGCGTCGCTCGCGTACCAGAACCGCTGCATGAGCCCGAGCACCCAGAACACCTGGCCATGCTCGCGCATGAACCGGCGTCGCGCGTCACCGAGGGCGCGCGCCTTGCCGGTGCGGCAGAACGTCTCGGCCGCGTCCGCCGCCATGCGTCCGCTCACCATCGCGTAGTACAGGCCCTCGCCCGAGGCCGGCGCGACGACGCCCGCGGCGTCGCCCGCCAGCACCACGTCGCGCGCGTTGTCCCAGCAGCGCAGCGGCCGGAGCGGGATCGGCGCGCCCTCGCGGCGGATCGTTTCCGCCGCTTCCAGCCCGGCCGTCCGCCGCAGCGCGGTCAGCGCGGCGCGCTGGCCGAAGCCCTTGTGCGCGCTGCCGAGGCCGATGCTGGTGGTCGGACCATGCGGAAACACCCAGCCGTAGAAATCGGGCGAGTGGCTGCTGCCGTAGTAGACGTCGCAGCGGGCGGCATCGAAGTCGCGCACCGGGACGGACGGCGAGCGGACGATCTCGTGGAAGGCGAACACGTAGGGCATCGTCGCGGCGCCCTTGATCGATTGCGCCGCCACCGCCGATTTGGCGCCGTCCGCGCCGATCACCAGACGGGTCCGGACCGCCTCGTGCGCCCCCGACGCGTCGCGGAACCGGACGGTCGTGCCGCTCGCGTCGCGATCGATGCGCTCGAACGTGCCTTGTCGCCGGGTCGCCCCGGCGCTCGCCGCCCGGGCGCGCAGCCACTCGTCGAAATCCTTGCGGTCGACCATGCCGACATAGCCGCCGTCGATCGGCATGTCGGCGGTGCGTTCGGACGGCGAGATGACGCGCGCCGAGGTGATGCGCGCGACCAGCAGCTCGGGCGGGATCTCGAAATCCTCGATCAGCCGGGGCGGGATCGCGCCGCCGCAGGGTTTGATGCGGCCGGCGCGATCGAGCAGCAGCACGGCGAGGCCCTTCCGCGCGAGATCGTGCGCGGCGGTGGCGCCGGCCGGTCCGCCGCCGACCACGACGGCGTCGTAGCGGGCGAGCGCGGGTCTGGACGAGCACGCGGACCCGTGTTCGCCGGACGACCCGCGAACCTGTTCCGGCGCGGGCGAGGCCGTGTCGGCGATGGCGGCGACGCTCGACATGCTGGATCTCCGTCGATCTCTGGTGAGCGCTGGCGGGTCTTGGATCACGCCGCCGCGCGAAGCGCGAGCGAGGCCGCCAGCATGCCGAGCACGTAGAGCGAGGTGCCGGTCGCGTTGTAGCGCGGGGCCTCCTCGCGCGGGTCGCGCAGCAGACGCGGCATCAGCAGGCATTGGGCGACGAGCAGGACCGCGATGGCGGCGGCGGCGACCGGATGGTGCCACCGCAGCAGCAGCGACGCGGCGATCGCCTGCGGCACCGCCATGACGATGCAGGCGAGGCGGCACGCCCGGTCGACGCCGAGCTGCACCGGCAGCGAGGCGACGCCGCTCCTGCGATCGCCGTCCACCGATTTGAAGTCGTTCAGTGTCATGATCCCGTGCGCGCCGACGCTGTAGAGCAGCGCGAGCGTGATGACCGGCGTCGGCGGCAGCGTGCCGAGCATGCAGGCGGCGCCCGCGAACCAGGGCAGTCCCTCGTAGGAAAGGCCGACCGCGAGATTGCCCCACCAGCCGTTGCGCTTCAGCCTGACCGGCGGCGCGCTGTAGACCCAGGCCAGGACCATGCCGACCGCGGCGGTCGCCAGCACGGCGGCGCCGAGCGCGGTCGCGACGACGAGGGCCGCGACCATCCAGGCGGCGGCGAGCCGGAGGCCCCAGACGCCCGGCACGCGGCCGGACGGGATCGGGCGTTCCGGCTGGTTGATCGCGTCGACGTCGCGGTCGAACCAGTCGTTGATGATCTGCGACGCGCCGCACATCAGCGGTCCCGCGAGCACCACCCCGAGTGCGGCCACGCCCCAGCGATGGCCGAGCGGCACGCCGGACGAGATCACGCCGCAGCCGAACGCCCACATCGGCGCGAACCAGGTGATCGGCTTGGCGAGTTCGACGACGGCGCCCGGCGCGATGCGGGCTGGCAGGGTCGCGGCGATCACGAGGCGAAATCCTCGTCGGCGCCGTCCGACCCGTCGCCGAACCCGTAGCGGCGCAGCTTCACGTAGAGGCTCTGCCGGCTCAGGCCGAGCATCTCGGCGGCGGCGGCCCGGTTGTTTCCGGTCATCTCGAGCGCCGCCTCGATGCACAGGCGCTCGATGCTGTCGGTCGACTCGCGCACGAGCTCGCGGAGCGAGACGCGTCCGATCAGCTGGCTGACCCGCTCGACCGACTGGGTGAGATTGCCGCTGAGCCGGCTCTCGACCGGCAGGCGACGGGCGACGTTGCGGATGAAGAACGCGTAGCCGGCGTTCCGCTCGGGCAGCACGGAGGCCGAGATCTCGACCTCGATCGCGCTGCCGGCACCGGGGCGCAGCGTCGTCGCGAACAGCCGCACGACGTCGCGCTGACGCAGGTTGGCGATCAGGATGTCGAGATCGACGCCTTCCTGGCCGATCCATCGCGCCAGCGTCTCGCCGCGCACCGGCTCGGACGGCGCGAGGCCGGTCAGCATGCGGAAGGCGGCGTTGACGAAGACGAGGTCACCCTGCTCGTCGGTCACCGCGAGCGCGTCGGGCATCTGTTCCAGCAGGGCCGGCATCGTCTCGCCCTCGGGAACCCCGCTCGCGCTGTCCGACGCCGGACCGGTCTCGCGCGACGTCATGCGGACCAGCAGCGTCAGACCGTCGCCCTCGCGGAGTGCCGCGATGGCGAGCTCGATCGGCTGGCCGGCGACGACGGCGCGCGCGGTCTCGCTCCGCCCGCTCGCGCGCGCGGTCGACAGCGCCTGGCGCACGACATCGCGGCTCGGCTCGTCGAACAGTTCCGGGAACGTGCGTCCGGAGGATCTGCGCGTGCCGGCGCCCGCGAGGCGGCGCGCGGCGGGGTTGAGGTCGAGGATGCGGCTGCTGCCGCCGTCGACGAAGGCGACCGCGTCCTGCGACATGTCGAACAGCATGCGGTAGCGCGCCTCCGCCTGACGGAGACCGGTATAGTCGCGCTCGAGCGATTGCTGCGCCTCGACGAGGCGCTGCTGCAGCGTCGCCATCGGCCTGAGATCGCGTCCGACCGCGATCACCGAGCCGTCCGCGCCCATCTGCACGGCGGAGTACGAGATCGGCACGTCGCCGCCGTCGGTCTTCGGATGATTGATGTGGCGCCAGCGCATCGGCCGGTCCGAGCCGGCGTCGGCGAGCAGCACGTCGAGCTTGTTGCGGCTTTCGACGGTCACGATGGCGCGCCAGCGCCGCCCGAGCCAGGACCGGACATCGCCGAGCTCCCGACCGAGATCGTCGTTGCGGAACGCGACGTCTTTGACGACGCCGCCGCCGTCCACCACGATGGCGACATCAGCCGCAGCAAGCACGATCTTCCGGATAGTGGCTGGTTCGAGATTGCGGTAGGCCGCCTCCGGCGGCGTCAATATCGTCGCGTCCTTCACTGTGATGGCGTCCTCTCGAGGGCATCATCCTGACGACCTGTCCGGTATGGGTTTTGCTCGTCTGATCGGCGGTCAATCGCGACCGGACCAGGAGCGAGGCTGTAATCGGGGCTTGTGCGCCGTCGGTCGCCGTCGCGTCGGCGCCGAGCTGAATAGCGAGTTCCGGCCGGCTCGCGAACAGCGGGCCGCCCACCATCGTGACGACGCGCTCGTTCCGCGACGACTGGCGTACCGCGCGGAGCGCGCGCGCCAGCATCGGTGCGTGTCGGTCGCAACTTGCCGAGAAACCGACCACGTCGAAATGGCCACGACGGACGATGGCGAGCAACGGCTCGAGCAGGGGCGAGCCGCCGCTGGTGACCGCCCAGCCGGCACGGCGGAAGAAATCGGCCGCCATCGCGAGGCCGAACTGGTGCTG
Source organism: Acetobacteraceae bacterium (assembly GCA_965199345.1). Taxonomy (GTDB): domain Bacteria; phylum Pseudomonadota; class Alphaproteobacteria; order Acetobacterales; family Acetobacteraceae; genus CAXTPV01. The sequence continues at coordinate 2,095,218 of CBDARA010000002.1, read as the reverse complement.
CTCGCCCGGCACCGGAACCAGCAGGATCCGGGGCACGCGCCCGGCCGCGCGGAGCGCGCTGCGCGCCGCCGGCGCGAGGTGGCGGAGCGCCTGCTGCAGCCGCGCGACGCCGATCGTCACCTCGCTGAAATCGTATTCGTCCTCGTTCCACAATTCGCCCAGATGGCGGGCGGCGGGTGCCAGCACGTCGAGGCAGATCGTCTCGGCGGGCAGCCCCGCCGCGATCATCTGCTCGAGCGTCAGGAACATCGGCCCGGGATCGCGCGCGGCCGCCTGAGCGGCCATCAGCGCGACGTCGGACGCCTCCAGGGTGATATCCGGCAGGCGCTCGGGCGGATGCATGCGAAGCAGTTGCGGCAGCACGTGCTGCTCGATGGTGCGGTCGAGGATCGACGCGTGACCGGACGGCGCCGCCTGCGACGGGAGGCGGGCGGCCTCTCCGACGAAGCGGCTCTGAGGTGTTCCGCCGCTCGTCTGCGGCTCGGATGACGGACGTCCAGCCATGGATTTCCTCCGGTTGCGAAGATCTTCTGCTCGGCCATCACGTGTCAACCTTGGTTTACGTCTAGCTGTGTTGACACCAGCTTTTCCGACGCTCTAGCTTCTCCGGGCGATGCAGGCTGGGCGGTGGGCGATGCGGCACGGCGGACATCTTCGGAGCGGACCGAGCTTGATGACATCCCGCGGCTTTGGGAATCACGAACCGGTTCCCGCGACTAAAAATTTCTTGCCACCTCGTGCCGGCCTCGCCACAGTCCGAGTGCGTAGAGACGCGACGATCGGGCCGCGACCGCTGTATACGGCGGCCGAACGGTTGCGACGGAACGCATCGCCCTGGACGCTGGTCCAGGGCGTGCTCGCGCCGTTGCAGTTCGCGATCTTCCTCGTCAGCGCCGCCCTTGCCGTGCGTTTCCTGATGACCGGACAGGGCTTCGCGCCCGCGGTGGTCTCGAGCGTGGCCAAGGTGGCGGCACTCTACCTCATCATGGTCACCGGCGCGTGCTGGGAGCGGGCGGTGTTCGGTCGGTTCCTGTTCGCGCCGGCCTTCTTCGCCGAAGACGCGGTCAGCATGGTGGTGATCGCGCTGCACACCGCCTACCTGCTCGCGCTCCTCGGCGGCTGGCTCGCGCCGCGGCCGCTCATGGTGCTGACGCTCGCGGCCTACGCGACCTACGTCGTCAACGCCGGCCAGTTCGTGCTGAAGCTGCGCCGCGCGAGGCGGGACGGGACCGGCGTCGCCGCGCCCGCCGGCGCCGCGGCATGAGCGCCCATCTCGAACCCGTCGGCGCGCCGCCCGCCGCGCCCCGCGCGATCCTCCGGCAGGACGGTCAGCGCGAGGTCTTCTGCGGCCTGACCAGCATCGTCTGGATGCATCGCCGGGTGCAGGACGCGTTCTTCCTCGTCGTCGGCTCGCGCACCTGCGCGCACCTGCTGCAGTCGGCCGCCGGCGTCATGATCTTCGCAGAGCCCCGCTTCGCGACCGCGATCATCGAGGAGCGCGACCTCGCCGGCCGCGCCGATCCCAACGACGAACTCGACCGCGTCGTCGACACGCTGCTCGCGCGCCGCCCCGACATCCGTCTGCTCTTCCTGGTCGGCTCCTGCCCGTCGGAGGTGATCAAGCTCGATCTGTCCCGTGCGGCGCTGCGGCTGTCGCGTCGGTTCGCTCCGTCCGTGCGCGTGCTGAACTATTCCGGCAGCGGCATCGAGACCACGTTCACCGACGGCGAGGACCGCTGCCTCGAGTCGCTCGTGCCCGTGCTTCCCGACGCGGCGCCGTTCGACGCGCCGTCGCTGCTGATCGTCGGCGTGCTCGCCGACGTCGTCGAGGCGCAGTTCCGCCGCCTGTTCGCGGCCCTCGGCATCGCGCGGGTCGATGTCCTGCCGCCGACCCGCGCCGGCGACCTGCCGCCGGTCGGCCCCGGCACCGCCTTCCTGCTCGCGCAGCCGTTTCTCGCCGCGACCGCGCGTGCGCTCGAGGAGCGCGGCTGCACCCGTCTCGGCGCGCCGTTCCCGATCGGCGCCGAGGGAACCACTGCCTGGATCGCCGCGGCCGCGCGGCATTTCGCGATCTCGCCCGCGCGCCTGAGCGCGGTGACCGAGGCCGGCGAGACGCGCGCGCGCGCCTCGCTCGGCGCCGCGCGCGCGGTGCTCGCGGGCAAGCGCGTGTTCCTGTTCCCCGACAGCCAGATCGAGTTGCCGCTCGCGCGCTTCCTGGTCCGCGAGCTCGGCATGGAGGCGCTCGAGATCGGCACGCCGACCCTGCACCGGGCGCACATGCAGCCCGAGCTCGACCTGTTGCCGGCCGACATTCTGGTGAGCGAGGGCCAGGACGTCGAGCGCCAGCTCGACCGCTGCCGCGCCGCCTCGCCCGACATCGTGGTCTGCGGCCTCGGTCTTGCGAACCCGCTCGAGGCGGAGGGCATCACCACGAAATGGTCGATCGAGCTGCTGTTCACGCCGATCCAGGGCTACGAGCAGGCGGCCGACCTCGCCGCGCTGTTCGTGCGCCCGCTCGATCGCCGCACCCGGCTCGCGGTCTAGGCGATGCAGCTCTCGCTCTGGACCTACGAGGGCCCGCCGCACGTGGGCGCGATGCGCGTCGCGGCCTCGATGCGGGACGTGCACTACGTGCTGCACGCGCCGCAGGGCGACACCTACGCCGATCTCCTGTTCACCATGATCGAGCGGCGCGACACGCGGCCGCCCGTCACCTACACGACCTTCCAGGCGCGCGACCTCGGCGGCGACACCGCCTCGCTGTTCAAGAACGCCGTGCGCGACGCCTACGCGCGGTTCCGCCCGGCGGCGCTGCTGGTCGGCGCCTCCTGCACCGCCGAGCTGATCCAGGACGACCCGGGCGGCCTCGCGCGCGCGCTCGACCTGCCGATCCCGGTGATCCCGCTCGAGCTTCCCGCCTACCAGCGCAAGGAGAACTGGGGCGCCGCCGAGACCTTCTACCAGCTCGTCCGCACGCTCGCCGGCACCGAGCGCCCGAGCCGCGCGCCGGACGCGCCGCCGCGCTGCAACATTCTCGGCCCGACCGCGCTCGGCTTCCGCAACCGCGACGATCTGCGCGAGATCCGCGCCCTGCTCGACGATCTCGGCATCGCGGTCAACGTCGTCGCGCCGCTCGGCGCCGACCCGGGCGATCTCGCCCGTCTCGCGCATGCCGATTTCAACGTCGTGCTCTATCCCGAGATCGCCGACGGCGCGGCCGCACTGCTCGAGCGTCGCTTCGGCCAGAAGGCGACGCGCGTGGTGCCGATCGGCGTCGGCGCGACGCGCGACTTCATCGCCGAAGTCGCGTCGCTCGCGTCCGTCGATCCGGCGCCGGTGCTGGCGCGGCACCGATCCCGCCTGCCCTGGTACAGCCGGTCCGTCGACAGCACCTATCTCACCGGCAAGCGCGTCTTCGTCTTCGGCGACGCGACGCACGCCGTCGCCGCCGCGCGCGTCGCCTCGAGCGAACTCGGGTTCACGGTCGTCGGTCTCGGCACCTACAGCCGCGAGCAGGCCCGCGCGGTGCGGGACGCCGCCGCGTCGCACGGCGTCGAGCCGCTGATCACCGACGACTACCTCGCCGTCGAAGCGGCCATCGCGGCGAGCCAGGCCGAGCTCGTGCTCGGCACCCAGATGGAGCGCCACGTCGCCAAGCGTCTCGGGATCCCGTGCGCGGTGATCTCGTCGCCCGTGCACGTCGAGGATTTCCCCGCCCGCTTCTCGCCGCAGATGGGGTTCGAGGGCGCGAACGTGCTGTTCGACACCTGGGTGCACCCGCTGATGATGGGCCTCGAGGAGCATCTGCTCGGCCTGTTCCGCGACGATTTCGAGTTCGGCGACGCGGCCGGTCCGTCCCATCTCGGCGCGTCCCCGCCCGCCGCCGCGGTGCCGGAGGCGGCGGCCGACACGATCGGGGATCCCGGCGCGACCGTCGCGGCGCCCGACCTCGCGCTGGCCTGGGACGCGGATGCCGAGCGCGAACTCCGCCGCATCCCGTTCTTCGTGCGCGCCAAGGCGCGACGCAACACCGAACACTACGCCCGCTCCACCGGTCTCGCGACCATCTCTCTGGAGACGCTGTATGATGCCAAAGCGCATTACGCGCGCTGACGCGGTCGTGAATTCCGGCGCCGCGCCCCGCGTCGTGATGGTGACGATGGACAGTCACCTCACCAGTGCCGCCGCGCGCGCCGAGGCGGTGCTGCGCGCCGAGATCCCCGGCCTCGCGCTGGTGGTGCACGCGGCCGACGAATGGCACGGCGATGCCGAGGCGCTCGCGCGCTGCCACGCCGACATCGCGTCCGGCGACCTGGTGATCGCGACGATGCTGTTCCTCGACGACCACATCCGCGACGTGCTGCCGGCGCTGCAGGCGCGCCGCGAGGCGTGCGACGCGATGGTCTGCTGCCTGTCGGCGGGCGAGGTGGTCCGCCTCACGCGGCTCGGCCGGTTCGACATGTCGGCGCAGTCGACCGGCGTGATGGCGCTGCTGAAGAAGCTCCGCGGCAGCCGCGGCAAGGGCGCGGGCCCCGCCAGCGGCGAGCGCCAGATGCGCATGCTGAAGAAGCTGCCGAAGCTGCTGCGGTTCGTGCCGGGCGCCGCGCAGGACGCGCGCGCCTACTTCCTCGCGATGCAGTACTACCTCGCCGGGTCCGAGGAGAACATCGCGAGCCTGATCCGCCTGCTGGTCGGGCGCTACGCCGCCGGCTACGCGGGAGCCTCGCGCGTCCGCGACGTCGCGCCGCCGGTCGAATATCCCGATACCGGCCTCTATCACCCCCGCGCGCCGGGCCGCATCGTCGAGGAGCTGGACGCCCTGCCGCGCGCCGGCACCGCCGGCACCGTCGGTCTGCTGCTGATGCGGTCCTACGTGCTGGCCGGCAACACGGGCCATTACGACGGCGTGATCGCGGCGCTCGAGGTGCGCGGGCTGCGCGTGATCCCGGCCTTCTGCAGCGGCCTCGACCAGCGCCCGGCGGTCGAGCGCTACTTCCGGCGCGACGGCGTCACCACGGTCGACGCGATGCTGTCGCTGACCGGCTTCTCGCTCGTCGGCGGTCCTGCCTACAACGACGCCCGCGCCGCCGAGGACGTGCTCGCCGGCCTCGACGTGCCCTATGTCGCCGCACACCCGGTCGAGTTCCAGACGCTCGAGCAGTGGGACACGAGCGTGCGCGGCCTGACCCCGGTCGAGGCGGCGATGATGGTGGCGATCCCGGAACTCGACGGCGCGGTCTGGCCGATGACCTTCGGCGGCCGCTCCGAGCAAGGCGACCAGAAGCACGACATGGTCGCGCACACCGAGCGCGCGAGCACGCTCGCCGGGCGGGTGGCCAAGCTGGTGGCGCTCCGGCGCGGGGCGCGCGCCGACCGTCGCGTCGCCGTGGTGCTGTTCAACTTCCCGCCCAACAGCGGCAGCACCGGCACCGCCGCCTATCTCTCGGTGTTCCGGTCGCTGCTCAACACGCTGCGCGCGCTCCGCGACGGCGGCTACGCGGTCGATGTGCCGGCGAGCGTCGACGCGCTGCGCGAGCGGATCCTCGCCGGCAATTCCGAGCGCTACGGCACCGACGCCAACGTCGGCGCGCGGATCGGCGTCGACGACCACGTGCGGCGCGAACGGCACCTCGCCGAGATCGAGCGCCACTGGGGTCCGGCACCGGGCCGGCAGAACACCGACGGACGCGACCTGCTGGTGCTCGGCGCGCCGTTCGGCAACGTCTTCGTCGGCATCCAGCCGGCATTCGGGATCGAGGGCGATCCGATGCGCCTGCTGTTCGAGGGCAGCTTCGCGCCCACCCACGCGTTCTCGGCTTTCTATCGCTGGATCCGGGAGGATTTCGGCGCCGACGCGGTGCTGCATTTCGGCACCCACGGCGCGCTCGAGTTCATGCCCGGCAAGCAGGCCGGCCTGTCCGGCGCCTGCTGGCCCGACCGGCTGATCGCCGACCTGCCGAACTTCTACGTCTACGCGTCGAACAATCCGTCCGAGGGGGCGCTCGCCAAGCGCCGCACCGGCGCCGCGCTCATCTCCTATCTCACGCCGCCGATCGCGCATGCCGGTCTCTATCGCGGCCTGCTCGACCTCAAGATCTCGATCGATCGCTGGCGCACCCTCGACCCCGAGGCGCCGGCCGAGCAGCGCGCGCTGCTCGCCGACCTGATCCAGGCGCAGGCCGCGACCGTCGAGCTCGCGCCGGCCGAGCCCGCCTGGACCGAGGCGGGGGAAGCGGTCATGCGTCTCGCGGCCGCGGTCTCGGAACTCGAATACACGCTGATCCCGAACGGGCTGCACGTGCTCGGCGAGCCGCCCGACGCCGCCGCGCGCGTTGCCATGCTCGACGCGCTGGCGATCGACGACGATGCCACCCGCGCGACCGTCGACCGTCTGCTCTCGGAAGACCACGAGATCCCGGCGATCCTGCACGCGCTCGACGGCGGCTACCTGCGGCCGGCGCCCGGCGGAGATCTGCTGCGCACCATCGCCATCCTGCCGACCGGGCGCAACCTGCACGGCTTTGATCCTTTCCGGATCCCGTCCGCCTTCGCGCTCGGCGAAGGCGCGCGACAGGCCGCGCGGCTGCTCGAGCGGCACGCCGGCGACGAGGGCAGGCTTCCCGAGACGATCGCGATGGTGCTGTGGGGCACCGACAACCTGAAGACCGAGGGCGGTCCGCTCGCGCAGGTGCTGGCGCTGATCGGGGCGGCGCCCCGGCACGACAGCTACGGCCGCGTGACCGGCGCCGAACTCATCCCGCTCGAGCGCCTCGGCCGCCCGAGGATCGACGTGCTGGTGACGCTGTCCGGGATCTTCCGCGACCTGCTGCCGATGCAGACCCGGCTGCTCGCCGAGGCCAGCCTGCTCGCGGCCGAGGCCGACGAGCCCGAGCACCTGAATTTCATCCGCAAGCACGCGACCGCGTTCGTCGCCGAACACGGCGGCACGGTCGCCGAGGCGGCGCTCCGCGTGTTCGGCAACGACGACGGCGCCTACGGGTCGAACGTCAACATGATGCTCGACAATGGTGGCTGGCAGGACGAGGACGAGCTCGCGCAGGCCTTCCTGCGCCGCAAGGGCTTTGCCTACGGCACCGACGGCACGCCGCGCCGGCACGACAAGCTGCTTGGCCAGATTCTGTCGCATGTCGACGTCGCGTATCAGAACCTCGACAGCGTCGAGCTCGGCGTCACCACGGTCGATCACTATTTCGACACGCTCGGCGGCATCACTCGCGCGGTGAGCTCGGCGCGCGGCAGCAAGGCCGCGGTCTATATCGGCGACCAGACCCGCGGCGACGGCATCGTGCGCACGCTCGCCGAGCAGGTGACGCTCGAGACCAGGACGCGCGCGCTCAACCCGAAATGGTACGAGGGCCTGCTCGAGCACGGCTACGAGGGCGTGCGGCAGATCGAGGCGCATGTCACCAACACGCTGGGCTGGTCGGCGACGACGGGCGAGGTGGCACCATGGATCTACCAGCAGCTCACCGACACCTACGTGCTGGACGACGCGATGCGGCGCCGCCTCTCGGCGTTGAACCCGACGGCGGCTCTCAAGATCGCAAATCGTCTGATCGAGGCGCACGAGCGTCGATACTGGTCGCCGGACCGATCCGTTCTCGATATGCTGCGTCGGGCGGGCGAAGACATCGAGGACCAGCTCGAAGGTCTGCACGCGGGAGTGGCGGCATGAACGTGATCGATCGTCCGGCACTGCGTGCCGCTTCCGGCTGCAACACCTGCGAGGACGGCGAGGGCAGCGTCCAGGTGCGGCTCGACCCGTCGTCGCGGATCGGCACCGCCAAGGTGTTCGCCGTCTACGGCAAGGGCGGCATCGGCAAGAGCACGACGTCCTCGAACCTTTCCGTCGCCTTCTCGCGTCTCGGCAAGCGCGTGCTGCAGATCGGCTGCGATCCGAAGCACGACAGCACGTTCACGCTGACCAAGCGGCTGGTGCCGACGGTGATCGACGCGTTGGAGGCGGTCGACTTCCATCCGGAGGAGCTGCGTCCGGAGGATTTCGTCTTCGAGGGCTATGGCGGCGTGATGTGCGTCGAGGCCGGCGGGCCGCCGGCCGGCACCGGCTGCGGCGGCTACGTGGTCGGGCAGACGGTCAAGCTGCTGCGCGAGCATCACCTGCTCGACGACACCGACGTCGTGATCTTCGACGTGCTCGGCGACGTGGTGTGCGGCGGGTTCGCGGCCCCATTGCAGCATGCCGACCGCGCGCTCGTCGTGGCCGCGAACGATTTCGACAGCATCTTCGCGATGAACCGCATCGTCGCCGCGATCAGCGCGAAGTCGCGCAACTACGACGTGCGGCTCGGCGGCGTGATCGTGAACCGCAGTGCCGCCACCGACCAGATCGACCGCTACAACCAGGCGATCGGCATGAAGATGCTCGCGCATTTTCCCGATCTCGACGCGATCCGCCGGTCGCGGCTGCAGAAGGCGACGCTGTTTGAGATGCCGTCCTCGCCGGAGCTCGACGCCGTGACGACGGAGTATCTCCGGCTCGCGGCCAGTCTCTGGGCCGGCGTCGTGCCGCTCGAGGCGACGCCGATGAAGGACCGCGACATCTTCGATCTCCTGGGCTTCGAGTGATGGAGACCGCCGGCGCCTACGGCGACCGCCGCGACGCGCTCGAGACCTATTTCGATCGCACCGCGGCGGCGGCCTGGGCGCGGCTGACGTCGGACGCGCCGCTCGGACGCATCCGCGCGACCGTGCGGGCCGGACGCGACGCCATGCGGGCGACGCTGCTCGACTGGCTGCCGCAGGACCTTTCGGGGCGCCGCGTGCTCGATGCCGGCTGCGGCACCGGCGCGCTCGCGCTCGAGGCGGCGCGTCGCGGCGCGTCGGTCGTCGCGATCGACCTGTCCGCGACCCTGCTCGATCTCGCGCGGTCGCGGATGCCGGCCGAGTGCGCGGAACGGATCGCCTGGCACGCCGGCGACATGCGCGACGCGACGCGGTTCGGCCGCTTCGACCACGTCGTCGCGATGGACAGCCTGATCCACTACCGGCAGCCCGAGATGGTGTCGCTGCTCGCGGCGTTCGCGTCACTCGCCGACCGCTCGATCCTGTTCACCGTCGCGCCGCGAACGCCGCTGCTCGCCGTCATGCACGCGGCGGGCACGCTGTTCCCGCGCGGCGACCGCGCGCCGGCGATCGAGCCCGCGTCGGTGCCGGCGCTCCGGCGCCGCATCGGACGCGAGGCGTCGCTCGCCGGCTGGCGGGTCGCGCGCACGCGGCGCGTGTCGCGCGGCTTCTACATCTCGACCGCCTTCGCGCTCGCCGCGCGTGACGCGCCGTGAGCGGCGTCGGCGGTTTCGTCGCCCGGCGCTGGAACCGGCTCGGGCCGGCCGTGCTGCCGTTCAAGAGCGTCGCCATGCCAGGGCTGCCGCTCGGCCGTCTGTTCCGGCTCTCGCTGTTCCAGGTCTCGGTCGGGATGGCATTGGTGCTGGTGCTCGGCACGCTCAACCGCGTGATGATCGTCGAACTGCACGTGCCGTCCGTCGTGGTCGCGTCGATGATCGCGCTGCCGCTCGTGCTGGCGCCGTTCCGGGCGGTGGTCGGCCATCGGTCGGACACGCATCGCTCGCTGCTCGGCTGGCGCCGGCTGCCGTTCCTCTGGATAGGCACGCTGCTGCAGTTCGGCGGCTTCGCGATCATGCCGTTCGCGCTGATCATCCTTTCGGGCCAGGCGCCGAACGCGCCGGCCTTCGTCGGGCCGCTCGCCTCGGCGCTCGCCTTTTTGCTGGTCGGCGCCGGGCTGCACACGGTGCAGACCGTCGGCCTCGCGCTCGCGACCGACATCGCGCCGCCGCACGCCCGCGCCCGCGTCGTCACTATGCTGTCGGTTATGCTGCTGGTCGGCATGCTGCTCAGCGCGGTGATGTTCGGCCGGCTGCTGCAGCCGTTCAGCCCGTTCCGGCTGATCCAGGTCATCCAGGGCGCCTCGGTGCTGACGCTCGCGCTCAACTTCGCCGCGGTCTGGAAGCAGGAGGCGCGCGACCCGCGCGTCGCCGAGATGGCGGTCGAGCGGGCGCCGTTCGGCGCGTCGCTCCGCGAGCTCGCCGGCAGCGGGCGCGGCCGCCGCCGCCTCGTCGCGGTCGGCCTCGGGACGACCGCGTTCTCCATGCAGGACGTGCTGCTCGAACCTTACGGCGGCCAGGTCCTGCACCTGCCGGTCGGCGTCACCACGACGCTGACCGCGCTCCTCGCCGCGGGCGGGCTGCTCGGTTTCGCGATCGCCGCGATCCTGCTCGCACGCGGCCTCGACCGCTACCGGCTGGCGGCGTTCGGCGTGCTGTGCGGCCTCGTCGCCTTCTCGTCGGTGATCGCCGCCTCGCCGCTGTCCTCGCCGGTCCTGTTCGGCGTCGGCACGCTGCTGATCGGTCTCGGCAGCGCGCTGTTCGTGGTCGGCACGCTCGCCGCCGCGATGGAGAACGCCCGCGAGGGCGAGAGCGGCCTCGCGCTCGGCACCTGGGGCGCGGTGCAGGCCTTCGCGGCCGGCGTCGCGATCCTGTCGGGCGGCGTGCTGCACGACGTCGTCGCCTCGATCGCCGCCGGCGGCGGGCTCGGTCCCGCGCTCGCCGCGCCCGCCACCGGCTACGGTGCGGTCTACCTGGTCGAGATCGCGCTGCTGTTCGTCACCCTGGTCGCGATCGGCCCGCTGGCCGGTTTCGCGACCGTGACCACGCCGGGCGCCGGACGCGCGCGCGGGGGTCTCTGGCCCAACGATGCGAGGAGTTCCTCACCGTGACCTACGCCTTCACGCGCTACATCGACGTCGCCCAGGTCAGCCTCTACGTCTTCTGGGTCTTCTTCGCCGGGCTGATCTTCTACATCCGTCGCGAGGACAAGCGGGAAGGCTACCCGCTGCTGCCGGAGGGCGTGCAGAAGGTGACCCGCGGCACGGTGGAGGGCTTCCCGCCGGTGCCGCCGCCGAAACGCTTCCTGCTGCCGCTCGGTGGCGTGTCCTACGCGCCGCCGCCGCCGATCGTCGAGACCATCAAGGCGGTGCCGGCCGGGATGTTCCCCGGCGCGCCGCTGATCCCGACCGGCAACCCGCTGGTGGACGGCGTCGGACCGGCGTCCTGGACCGAGCGGACCGACGTGACCGACAAGACCTTCGCGGGCGACAACCGGATGGTCCCGATGCGCCACAAGAACGACTACTCGGTGTCGGCGCGCAGCGACGACCCGCGCGGCTGGACGGTGATCGGCGCCGACGGCCTGGTCGCGGGCGTCGTGCGCGACATCTGGCTCGACGAGACCGAGAGCAGCGTCCGCTACCTCGAGATCTCGCTCGACGCCTCGGTCGCGGCCGACCGTCATCACGTCCTCGTCCCGGAGGTCTACGTGCGCTACCGGCCGCGTCACGAGAAGATCAGCGTCCGGGCGATCCTCGCCCACCAGTTCGCCGACGTGCCCGTGCTCCGCAACCCGGACGAGGTGACGCTGCTCGAGGAGGACCGGCTGGTCGCCTATTACGGCGGCGGCTCGCTGTACGCGACGCCCGCGCGCCTGGGGCCGCTGCTGTGAGCCGCCCGATCGTTCGCCGCCACGGCGACACCCTGCGCGGCCTGCCGGGCCGGCTGCCGCCGGACGAGCAGGTCCTTTGGCAGGGTAGGCCGGACTGGCGCGTGCTCGCGCGCCGCGCGCTGCACCTTCGCGCCCTGTCGTTCTACTTCGTCGCCCTGCTGGCCTGGTTCGCCATCGCGGATTGGAACCGCGACAATCTCTCGCGCACGATCGCCGGGATCTGCTGCCTCACGCTCGCGGGCCTGGTGGCGCTCGGCCTCGTCGCCGGCTTCGCCTTCCTGCTGGCGCGAAGCTCTGTCTACACGCTGACCGATCGGCGCATCGTGCTCCGGATCGGCATCGCGCTCACGATGAGCGTGAACCTGCCGCTCGGCCAGATCGAGGCGGCGTCGCTCCGCGCGTTCCGGGACGGCCACGGCGACATCGCGCTCGCCACGCGCGGCCGGCAGACGCTCGGCTATCTCCTGCTCTGGCCGCATGCGCGGCCGTGGCGTCTCGCCCGGCCCGAGCCGATGCTGCGCGCGGTGCCGGAAGCGGCGACCGTCGCGCGGCTGCTGGGCGACGCGCTGGCCCGCACGCTCGAGCGCCTGCCGGCGCACGCGACGCCCGAGATCGCGGCGGTGACACGCGCCGATCTCGCGGCCGCACCTGGTCGCGCGACGGTCGGCGCGGAGGCGGTGGCATGAGCGGCGGTGTGATCGGGGGCGGCGGGCGCGACGCGATGTCGACGAGCGTCTTGCGCGGGGCCGCGCCGGCGCGATCGCCGGTGCCGCGTTCCGGCCGGCAGGGCCCGTCGTCGGGGCGGCCCTGGGGCGTCTACGTGGCGAGCGCGCTGCTCGGCGGCGTGATCGTGGCCGGGCTCGCGATGCCGCATCACGGGCGGGCGCTGTTCGCGGCCGAGCCGCCGACGGCGCCGCTCGAGGCCGCGCGCGCGCTCCGCTTCGAGCCGGGGGCGCACGACGCGCTTCTCGTGCTCGACGCCAGGACCGGCCAGCGCATCGCCGTGTTCGCGGCCGAGCAGGCAGGTTTCCTGCACGGGCTCGCGCACGGGCTCGCCGCGACGAGGCGTCGCGAGAACCTCGCCGCCGACGGCACCTACACGCTTTCCCTCTACGCCGACGGACGGCTGATCCTGACCGATCCGCCGACCCACACCACCATCGATATCGAGAGCTTCGGGCCGACCAACGTCGCGAGCCTGGTGAGCCTGCTCGCCGCGGGCGGCCACGCGTGACCGCCCGCACGCTCCGCGCCCGCTGCGACGTCGACATCGAGCAGACGCCGGAGAGTTTCCACGCCTACGCGGTGCCCGACGGCGTCGCGATCGAGCCCGGCGACGTCGTGCTGGTGCACGACGTGCCGACCGCGATCGCGTTCGGCGAACGCCTGTCCTGCACCTGTCCGGCGACGGTGCAGCGCGCGGGACCGCTCGCGCGCGCCTGGACGCGGGCGACCGCGATCTTCTCTCTCACCTCGCTCTACGAGGTCGGCTTCGAGCCGCACGAAGGAGTAGGACGCCATGGACGCTGACACGATGGCGGCGCGCGCGCCGAACGAGGCGACGCGAAGCGCGCAGGCGAACACCGTGCTGAGCCCGCGCTTCTACACCACCGATTTCCCGGCGATGGACCGCATCGACGTGAGCGGGGTCCGCGCCGAATGGGACGGGCTGATCGCCGAGCTGCAGCGCGACGGCAATCGCGGCCACTTCATCCGCACCGACGCGTTCGACTGCGACCTCTCGACGCTGCCGGACGATCTCCGCCGCGAGTTCCTCGACTTCCTGGTCAGCTCGGTCACGGCGGAGTTCTCGGGCTGCGTGCTGTATGCCGAGATTAAGAAGCGCATCACGAACCCCGATATCCGCGAGCTGTTCACGCTGATGACGCGGGATGAGGCGCGTCACGCCGGCTTCATCAACGACACGCTGAAGGATTTCGGCGTCGGCGTCGATCTGGGCTTCCTCGCGCGCGCCAAAAAATACACGTTCTTCAAGCCGAAATTCGTCTTCTACGCGACCTACCTGTCCGAGAAGATCGGTTACGCGCGCTACATCACCATCTATCGGCAATTGCAGCGCCATCCCGAACGGCTTTTCCACCCGATCTTTCTCTGGTTCGAGAAATGGTGCGAGGACGAGTTCCGGCACGGCGAGGCGTTCGCGCTGCTGATGCGCTCGGACCCGAAGCTGCTCGGCGGCATCAACCGGCTCTGGATCCGCTTCTTCCTGCTCGCCGTGTTCGCCACGATGTACGTGCGCGACCATGACCGGCCGGTGTTCCACGCGGCGCTCGGCCTCGATCCGACGGAATACGACTTCACCGTCTTCCGCATCACGTCGGAGATCTGCCGCCAGGTGTTCCCCGTCGAGCTGCCGCTCGACGACCCGCGCTTTCGCAGCGGTCTCGAGCGCATGCGGCGCCATGCCGGCACGATCGCGGCCGCCAAGGCCCGTGGCGGCGTGCTCGGTCGCGCGCGGGCGCTGGTCGCGACCGCCGCCGCCGGTGTCGGGTTCGTGCGCCTCTTCGCGCTGCCGGCCCGCCGCAACGCGCCGCCGCCGCGCGTCCGTCTCGCCCCCGCCTGGTGAGCGGGTGCCTGGTGAGCGGATGCCTGGTGAGCGGAATGACTGGTGAGCGGAATCGCCGATCAGCAGGGTATCTGGTCAGCGGGGCCGCCGGTCAGCGAAGACGATTGGTAAGGATGTGACGATGTTGACCTATGGCCTGCCGATCGTCTTCGCGCTGTTCGTGTGGTGGTTCAGCACCGGGCTGATCATGTATCTCGACGGGCTGCCGCGCCGCACCTTCAAGTGGAGCATCCTCGGCGCGTCGATCCTGCTCGTCGCCTCGCTGTGGGAATTGCGCGTGTCGAGCGACGATCCGACCGTGCGCGGCGCCTACGTCGCGTTCGCGGCCGGGCTGCTCGCCTGGGGCTGGCAGGAAATCTCGTTCTACATGGGCTTCGTGACCGGGCCGCGCACCGCGCCGTGCCCGGAGGGATGCCGCGGCTGGCGCCATTTCGGCCACGCGATCCAGACCAGTCTCTGGCACGAGCTCGCCATCATCGCGTCCGCGATCGTCACGGTCGGGCTCTGCTGGCGCGCGCCGAACCAGGTCGGCGTCTGGACCTTCATGGTGCTGTGGTGGATGCACCAGAGCGCCAAGCTCAACGTGTTCCTCGGTGTCAGGAACCTCAACGAGGAGTTCCTGCCGGAACACCTGCAGTTCCTGCGCTCGTTCCTGACCAAGAAGTCGATGAACCTGCTGTTCCCGTTCTCGGTCACGATCTCGACCGTGATCACGGTCCATCTCGTCGATCGCGCGATCGCGTCCGGCATCACCCCGTTCCAGCGAACGGGCTTCACCTTTCTCGCGACCATGATGGTCCTCGCGATCCTCGAGCACTGGCTGCTGATGCTGCCGCTGCCGGCCGCCGCGCTCTGGGGCTGGAGCCTCAGATCCCGCAAGGCGGCCAAGCCCTTCGACGTCGAGATCGTCGCGGGCTTCCTCGGCGCCGGCAAGACCACGTTCCTCAGGAACGCCCTCGCGACCGCGAAGCCCGAGCTCCGGACCGTGGTCCTGGTCAACGACTTCTCGTCCGTCGGCGTCGACGGCTCGCTGCTCCGCGAGCGTGGCGCCGACGTCGTCGAGTTGCCGAACGGCTGCATCTGCTGCTCGCTCCGGAGCGATCTCGCGACACAGCTCACCGACATCGTCGCGAAATGGGCGCCCGAACGCATCCTGATCGAGCCGAGCGGCGTCGCCGACGTGGCGGCACTGATGGGCGTGCTCGCGCAACCGGCGCTCGGCAAGCTGATCCGGAACCAGCGCGTGAGCGCGGTGATCGATGCCGGCGCCTTTCTCGCCGACTACGCCCGGATGCGGACCTATTTCGAGGCGCAGGCGCGCGTCGCCGACGTGCTGGTCCTGAACAAAGTCGACCTGGTCTCGATCGCCGAACGCGAGATGGTGCAGACCTCGCTCCGCGCGCTCAACCCGCTCGCGCGGATCGTGCCGGCGCAGTTCGGCATCGTCCTGCCCGGCGCGGTGTCGGCGGCTGCGGCACGCGGCCGCCCGCTCGCGCATGACCACGAGCCTGACCACGAGCACGAGCACGAGCACAACACGAGCACACCCACGCTCACGCCCGCGACGACCGAAAACCACGACCACGCGCAGCACGGCCACGCGCATCGGGGCCACCTTCACGAGGAGGGCCTCGGCCTCAGCGCCTGGACCGCGCCGCTCGCGCGCGACTGCGACCTGCAACTGGTCCAGGAGGTGCTGAACGCGGTCTGCGAGGGCGGCTTCGGCCGGGTCGAACGGCTCAAGGGGATCGCGCGGGCCGGTGCGGGCTGGATGCGGTTCGACGTCGCCGGCGGCCGCGCCAGCATGGCCGCCTTCGCGGCCGGCGACGAGGAACAACCGCGCGTCGTCGCGATCGGCCGGGCGCTCGAGGAGGATCGCCTCCGCGCGGCCTTCGAGGCCTGCGCGCGCGCGACACCGATCGCCGCCTGACGAACGAACCAGACGGGGCAGGGAGGACGCCATGGACTACGAGCGCTTCTTCGAGGGCCAGCTCGACGGCTTGCGCCGCGACGGCAACTACCGGCATTTCGCCGAGCTCGAACGTCACGCGGGCGGCTTCCCGCGCGCCACCCATCACGGCATCGGCCGCGACGTCACCGTGTGGTGCTCGAACGACTATCTCGGCATGGGCCAGCATCCCGCCGTGCTGTCGGCGATGACCGAGGCGCTCGCGCGCTACGGCGCCGGCGCCGGCGGCACGCGCAACATCTCGGGCACCTCGCCGATGCACGTGGCGCTCGAGACCGAGCTCGCGTCCCTGCACGGCAAGCAGGCGGCGCTGCTGTTCACGTCGGGCTACATGTCGAACTGGGCGACGATCGGCACGCTCGCCTCTCGCATCCCGGGCTGCATCGTGCTGTCGGACGCCGCGAACCACGCCTCGATGATCGAGGGCATGCGCCACAGCCGGGCGCCGAAGCACGTGTTCCGCCACAACGATCCGGCCGATCTCGAGCGCCTGCTCTCCATGTTGCCGCCGGACGCGCCGAAGATCGTGACGTTCGAATCCGTCTACTCGATGGACGGCGACGTCGCCCCGATCGCCGCACTCTGCGATGTCGCCGAGCGTCACGGCGCGATGACCTATCTCGACGAGGTGCACGGCGTCGCGCTCTACGGCAAGCAGGGTGGCGGCATCGCCGAGCGCGAGGGCGTCGCGCACCGCCTGACGGTGATCGAGGGCACGCTCGCCAAGGGCTTCGGCGTCGTCGGCGGCTACATCGCGGCCTCGGCGGCGCTCTGCGACTGGGTGCGCTCGTTCGCGTCGGGCTTCATCTTCTCGTCGGCGCTGCCACCCGCGGTCGCCGCCGGCGCGCTGGCCAGCGTCAGGCACCTTCGCCGAAGCGGCGTCGAGCGCGCGCTGCACGCCGATCGCGTGGCGACGCTCCGCGCCCGGCTCGACGCGGCCGGTCTGCCGCATGTCCGCAACCCGAGCCACATCGTGCCCGTGCTGGTCGGCGATCCGCATCGCTGCCGCGCGCTGTCCGAGCACCTCCTCGTCGAGGACGGCATCTACGTCCAGCCGATCAACTACCCGACCGTCCCGCGCGGCACCGAGCGGCTCCGGATCACGCCGAGCCCGCTGCACAGCGACGCCGACATCGAGCATCTCGTGGACGCGCTCTCGTCCGCCTGGTCGGCGTTCAGCCTCGATCGCGCCGCCTGATGGACCTGCTGCCGCCAACCGACGATCTCGCCGACACCGCGGGCCTCGCCCGCCGCGCCAACCCGCCCCGGCAACCCGCACGGCGCATCGTCTACCCGTTCAGCGCGATCGTCGGCCAGGACGAGATGAAACGCGCGCTGCTGATCGCGTCCGTCGATCCCGGCATCGGCGGCGTGCTGGTGCTCGGCGACCGAGGCACCGGCAAATCGACCGCGGTGCGCGCGCTCGCGGCGCTGCTGCCCGACATGCAGGTGGTCGAAGGCTGCCGCTACGGCTGCGATCCGGCGTCGGATCGCGACGCCTGCGTCGCCGGCTGCACGCGGCGGGAGACCGCGTGTCCGTCCGTCGTCTCGGTGCCGGTGCCGATCGTCGACCTGCCGCTCGGCGCGACCGAGGACCGCGTCGTCGGCGCGCTCGACCTCGAACAGGCGCTGGCGCGCGGCGTCAGGCAGTTCGAACCCGGCCTGCTGGCACGCGCCCATCGCGGCTTCCTCTACGTCGACGAGGTGAACCTGCTGGAGGACCACCTCGTCGACCTCCTGCTCGACGTCGCGGCCTCGGGCGAGAACGTCGTCGAGCGCGACGGTCTCAGCCTCCGTCACCCGGCGCGCTTCGTGCTGGTCGGCAGCGGCAACCCCGAGGAAGGCGAACTGAGGCCGCAGCTGCTCGACCGGTTCGGCCTCGCCGTCGAGGTGGAAACGCCGCGCGTGCTCGCCGAGCGCGTCGACGTGGTGCGCCGCCGCGACGCCTTCGACCGCGACCCCGCCGGCTTCGTCGACGCCTGGGCCGCGTCCGAGCTCGATCTCCGCGGCCGCATCCTCGCCGCGCGTGCCTCGGTCGCCCGCGTCGCCGTCGCCGACGCGATGCTCGAGCGGGCCGCCGCGCTCTGCATGGCGCTCGGCACCGACGGGCTGCGCGGCGAGCTTTCGTTGCTGCGGGCCGCCCGCGCCGACGCGGCGCTCGAAGGCGAGGCCGCGGTGACGCTCGCGCATCTCCGCCGCGTCGCGCTGCCGGTGCTGCGTCACCGGCTCCGCCGCAACCCGCTCGACGAATCGGGATCGGGCGTACGCGTCGAGCGGGCGGCCGCGACCCTGCTCGCGGAATGACCGCGCCGGCGGAAGCCGCCGCCGACCCGTCAGGCTGGCCCGACCCGACGCTCGCGATCGCGGTGTTCGCGGTCGATCCCGCGAACACCGGCCTCAGGCTGCGCGGGCCGGCGGGTCCGGCCCGCGACGCGCTGCTCGGCACGCTGCGCGACCTGCTGCCGGACGGCGCCCCGGTCCGCACCGTGCCGTCCGGCATCACCGACGACCGGCTGCTCGGCGGTCTCGACCTGCCGGCGACGATCGCGACCGGGCGCCGCGTCGCCGCGCGCGGCGTTCTGTCCGAGGCCGACGGCGGCGTCGTGCTGCTGTCGATGGCCGAACGGCTCACGCCATCCCGCGCGGGCGTGCTCGCCGCCGTGCTCGACACCGGCGACGTGACGCTCGAGCGCGACGGGCTCGCGCGGCGGACGCCGTCGCGCGTCGGCGTGGTCGCGCTCGACGAGGGGCTCGGGGACGACGAGGCGCCGCCCGCGTCCCTGACCGACCGGCTCGCGCTCCTGCTCCATCTCGACGCGGTGCCGCCACCCTGTCCGGACGACACCGACATCGCCGTCGAGGCGGCGCGCGCGCGTCTCGACGGCGTCACCGCGCCCGACGCGGTGGTGGGCGCGCTTTGCCGCACGGCGATCGCGGCCGGCATCGCGTCGGTCAGGGCGCCGCTGCTGACGCTCCGCGTCGCGCGCGCGATCGCGGCGCTGGCCGGGCGCGGGACGATCACGGACGCCGATGCCGCCGCCGCCTCGCGCCTGGTGCTCGCGCCGCGCGCGACCCGCCTGCCCGAGGCGCCACCCGCGCCGCCGCCGGAGCTGCCCGAACCCGCCGACCAGCACGCCGGAGCACAGGACGGCGATGCGGAGGCCGAGCGGCAGGACGCGCCGCCGGCGCCGGCCGACGCGGGCGCCGCGGACACGCCACCCGGCCGGCCGGCACCGACCGGCGAGACAGAGGCTGCAGGCGACGCGACCGACATCGACGCGATCGTGCTCGCGGCCGTCCGCGCCGCGCTGCCGACCCGACTGCTCGCGCCCGGCGCACCCGCCACGGCGCTGCCGAGCGCGGGCTCCGGCGCCGGTGGACGCGTGACCGCGCGGACGGCGCTCCGGCGCGACACCGCGACGGCCGGGCGGCTGCTCGGCGCCAAGCGCGGCGATCCCGCGCGCGGGCGCCTGCACGTGCTCGAGACCGTGCGCGCGGCGCTGCCCTGGCAGGTGCTCCGCCGCGCCGAGGCCGCGTCGGCCGCGGCGGCGGCGGTCTGCGCGTTCCCCCCGTCCGCGACGCTCGAGGCCGGCGTGCCCGCGGCGCCCGGCGTCCGCGCGCCCGCGACGCTGCTGATCCGGCGCGAGGATTTCCGCCTGCAGCGCGTCGCGCCGCGACTCCGGCTCACCACGATCTTCGCGGTCGACGCGTCGGGCTCGTCGGCGCGCCAGCGCCTCGCCGAGGCGAAGGGGGGCGTCGAGCTGCTGCTCGCCGAGTGCTACGCCCGTCGCGACCGGGTCGCGCTGATCGCCTTTCGCGGCCGCGACGGCGCGGTGGTGCTGCCGCCGACGGGTTCGATGGTGCGGGCGCGACGCGCGCTGAGCGGCCTGCCGGGCGGCGGCGGCACGCCGCTCGCGGCCGGTCTCGACGCGGCGCTCGATCTCGCCGAGCGGCTGCGCCGGGGCGGCGAGCTTTCGCTGCTGGTGGTGATGACCGACGGCCGCG
Source organism: Acetobacteraceae bacterium (assembly GCA_965199345.1). Classification (GTDB taxonomy): domain Bacteria; phylum Pseudomonadota; class Alphaproteobacteria; order Acetobacterales; family Acetobacteraceae; genus CAXTPV01. The sequence goes on along the minus strand of CBDARA010000002.1, from coordinate 2,075,104 downwards.
CGAACGTCGCGCGCGACGGCACGGCAGATCGCGACCGGGCGGTCGCGGACGCGCTCGGGTCCGCGCGGCGCGCCCGCCTCGCCCGGCTGCCGGCGCTGCTGATCGATATCGGGACGCGGCCCGACCCGCGCGCCGCCGCGATCGCCGACGCGATGGCGGCGCGCTACCTGCCGCTGCCGCGCGCCGACGCCGCGATGCTCGCCGATGCCGTGCGCGCGGCGACGCCGTCGGCCTGAACCGCCCCCCCGCGTGAGCCGAAGCGACGACCGGCCGTCCTGGGCGCGCGACGGCGCCGACTGGCCGAACCGCGAGGCGAGCCTCTTCCTTCGCGCCGGCGGCCTGTCGTGGCATGTCCAGCGCGCGGGTGCCGGGCCGGCGCTGCTGCTGCTGCACGGCACGGGGGCCGCGACCCATTCCTGGCGCCGTCTGCTGCCACTGCTCGCCGAGCGCTTCACGGTGATCGCGCCCGACCTGCCGGGACACGGTTTCACCGACCTTCCGCACCGGCTCATGCTGACGCTGCCGAACATGAGCCGCCTGCTCGGCACGCTGCTCGCGGCCCTCGGGGTCGACATCGCCTACGCCGCCGGCCATTCGGCGGGTGCGGCGATCCTCGCCCGCATGTGCCTCGACGGGCGCGCGGCACCGCGCGCCTTGATGATGCTGAACGGCGCGATGCAGCCGCCCGGTGGCGCCGGATCGGCGCTGTTCCCGGCGCTGGCCAGGACGCTCGCCGGAATCAGGCCGCTGCCCGTCCTGATGGCGCGCTACGCCGGCGAGGCCGGGACGGTCGCGCGCCTGCTCGACAATACCGGTTCGGCGATCGATCCGGTCGATCGCGCGTTCTACGCCCGCCTGCTGCGCACGCCCGGCCACGTCGCGGGCGCGCTCGGCATGATGGGACAGTGGGATCTCGTGCCGCTCCGCCGCGACCTGCCGCGCCTCGACCTGCCCGTCACGCTCGTCGTCGGCGAGGCCGACCGGATGGTCCCGCCCGAGGTCTCGCGCGCGCTGCTCGACGTGCTGCCGAGCGCGACACTGGTGTCGCTGCCGGGTCTCGGCCATCTCGCGCACGAGGAGCGGCCGGACGAGATCGCGTCGCTGATCGGCAGCATGGCCGACGCTCGTCCCCCGCCGGCCCCGACGCTCGCCCCGACGCTCGCCCCGCCGCCGGTCCCGACGCCGGCCCCGCTTTCGACGCCGGGCGGTGAGCGGTCTCGCCGCGTTCGTCGCCGGCGGCACGCATCTCGCCGACCTGGTGCTCGCCGTGCTGGTGCTCGAGGCCGTGTGGCTCGCCGCGCACCGCCGCCGCACCGGACGCGGGCTCGCGGCGCCGGACTGGCTCGGCCTGCTCGCCGCCGGCTTCTGCCTCACGCTCGCGCTCCGTCTCGCGCTCGCGGGCGCGCCCCCGGGCGCGATCGCGAGCGCGCTGCTCGGCGCCTTCGTCGCGCATCTCGCGGATCTCCGCCGGCGCTGGACGCGCGGCGGCGCCGGCCGCGTCACCTGAGCGCGCGCGGGATCCGGAACGCCAGCATCGCCTGCACCGCCGGCCGCGCGAAGCGCGCGCAGTCGAGGCTCTCGTGCATCGCCTCCGCCCGTTCGCCGAGCAGCGTCGTGCGCAGCACCGAGCGGGCGTAGAACGGCGCGTCGACCAGCGTGCGGAGCACGGTCGCGTCGTGGCCCGCGTCCACCCGCGTCGCGCGCCGGAGCCGCCATCGCGAGCGCGGCAGCGCGCGTTCGGGCGGCGCCGCGAAACGTCGCACCGTTCCGTCGCGGGCGATCCGGAGCGCGATGTCGGAGGCCTCGCCGTCGCGCGTCACCGCGTCGTAGAGGATCGCGGTCTCGTCCCGGAGCGGCACGCGGCACCAGTCCCAGTGCCGGAACGCCGCCTCGAGCGGTCCGTCGCCGCTGTTGCCGTCGAGATAGCCGGTGCCTGCCCAGCGCAGATCGGGCTCGTCGAGCGACACGGTCACGCGGGCGCGCGGCGCGAGCGGCGTCCAGCGATGGTTGCCGGTGCTGCAAAGGCACTCGACGTGGTCGGTGAGTGTCTCGGGTTGCACGACGACGCGGCCGCGCAGGCGTCCGAGACGCGGCCAGGTGCGCTCGTCGATGCGGATCGTGAGCCGGTCGCCGTCCCAGGCGAGCGTGCTGCGCCCGATCCCGAGGTGCCGCGCGTCGCGTTCGACCGCGCCGCGGCCGCGCTCGGTCATCGCCCAATGCCCGCGCTCGCCCGACCCAAGCTGTCCCGACAGCACCGCGTTCAGCGTGCAGAACCGCATCGGATCGGTGGGACCGAGCCGTCGGGCGGCGGCGTAGTAGGGCGAGAACACGCTGCCGAGAAAGGCGATCAGGGTGAGGCCGCGGGTGCCGTCGTCGCTGATGGCGTCGACGTACCACCAGCGGTAGCCGTCGGCCGGGACAGGCTGGTCGAAGCGAATTCCCGCAGGATCGCCTCGGCCGCCATCCGTCCCGAGGACGCCGCCATCGGCAGGCCCGGTCCGGGATGGACGCTGCCGCCCGCGAGGAACAGGCCCGGCAGCCGGCTCGTCACGCCCGGGCGCCGGAACGACGCCTGCCAGCCCCGCGACGCCGCGCCGTAGAGGGCGCCGCCGGTCGCCGGGAACATCGTCGCGAAGTCCTCCGGCGTCGTCGCGACCGTCCATTCCGGGCGGGTGCGCAGCGTCAGCCCGCAGCGGCGGAGTGTCTCGCGCGCGCTCGTCTCCCATCGGTCGATCTCCGTCGCTGTCGCGGGGTCGCCCGTGCGGGGCGCAGGTGAGGGGTCGCCCGTGCGGGGCGCAGGTGAGGTGTCGCCGGGGCGGGGCGCGTGGGATGTGTCGCCCGTGCGGGGCGCGGGAACCGTGTCGCCCGCGGCGGGTGCGTTGACGATCAGGAGCAGGCGCTCGGGCGCGCCGGCCGGGACGGCGCGCGCATCGCGATCCTGCGCGCCGACGTCGCGGCGGTCGCGCGCGCGGATATCGCCGCGGTCCCCCGCCGCGACATCGTCGTGATCCCGCGCGCGGGGCGCGCCGCGATCCTGCGCGCAGACGTAGACGGTCGGGTCGCGCGGGGGACGGCCGCGGCCGATGTCGGCGAACTCGGCCGCGTAGTCGCGCGAGAAGAAGACGTTGTGGCGGTCGAGCGGAAACCCGTCCGCCTCCGCCCGCATCGCCCAGGTGACCGCCGACAGCGAGCGCGGCCTCGCCGCTCGCGGCGTCACCGCGCGGCGTCCCGCCTCGCCGAACAGCCCGCCCGCGAGCGCCGCCGCGTCGGCGTTGCAGACCACCGCGTCGGCCTCGACCACCTCGCCGCCGGCCAGCCGGACGCCGCGGCAGCGCCCGCTCGCCGTCAGGATCTCGGCCACCTCGCAGCCGGTGCGGATGCGGGCGCCGCGCTCCTCGGCGAGCGACGCGATCGCGGTCGCGATCCGGCGCATGCCGCCTTCCACCAGCCACACGCCCCCTTGCTCGACATGGGCGACGAGCATCAGCGTCGCCGTCGCCTCGAACGGCGAGGTGCCGCAATAGGTGGCGTAGCGGCCGAACAGCTGCCGCAGGCGCGGATCGCGGAAATAGCGGTCGAGTGCCTGCCAGAGCGTGGTGAACGGGCGAAGGCCGAGCAACGCCGCCGGCCGGTTGCTGCCGACGAGCCGCGCCATCGATGGCCGGTCGGCGCGCATGAACGGCGCGTCGAGCGTCGCGTGGATCCGCCTGGCATCGGCGCAGAAGGCGCGAAAGCCGCGCGCCTCCGCGGCGCCCGCGAACGCGCCGATCGCGTCGGCGGCGCGATCGGGATCGGCGTGGAGATCGAGCCGCGTTTCCGCATCCCACGCGTGTCGGGCGAGCGTGTCGGCGCGCCGCAGCGTCAGCGTGGACGCGAGATCGGCCCCGGCGGCGGCGAAGATCTCCTCGAACACGTGCCGCATCGTGAACACCGTGGGACCGGCGTCGATCGCGTCGCCGCCCGCGAGGCAGGTGCGGAGCTTGCCGCCCGGCGAGGCCGCGCGTTCGAGCACGGTCACCTCGACGCCGCGCGCGGCCAGGATCAGGGCGGCCGAGAGTCCACCGATCCCGGCGCCCACCACGACGACGCGGCGTGGCGGGCGCGCCGGCGCGCGGCCGATCGTGCCGCCTGCGATTTTGCCGTTGACGCCGCTGTTCATAAACTCTGACACTTCCGAGTGACAACCAAGCCTGACACCTGCACAGGTTGGACACAAGCACGGGCGAGCCGCCCGGGTGGAGGGGCGTGATGGCCGACGCACTGGACCGGATCGAGGCCCGTCTCGACGAGGCCGTCGTGGCCTCGGCCGGCGAGGGCGCGCCGCCGCGTCTCGCGGCCGCGATGCGGCACGCCGTCTTCCCGGGCGGAGCCCGCGTGCGGCCGCGGCTCTGCCTCGCGGTCGCCGGCGCCTGCGGCGATCCCGATCCGGTGCTGTCCGACGCCGCCGCGGCCGCGATCGAGCTGATCCACTGCGCGTCGCTGGTGCACGACGACATGCCCTGCTTCGACGACGCGCCGATCCGGCGCGGCCTGCCGTCGGTGCACGCGCTCTACGGCGCCGACCTCGCGCTGCTCGCGGGCGACGCGCTGATCGTGCTCGGCTTCGAGACGCTCGCGATCGGCAGCGCCGAGGCGCCGCATCGGCTCGCGACGCTGCTGCGCGTCCTGGCGCGCGCGACCGGGCTGCCGGGCGGCATCGTCGGCGGCCAGGGATGGGAGTGCGAGCCGCGCGTCGATCTCGCGTCCTACCAGCGCGCCAAGACCGGCGCGCTGTTCGCGGCCGCGACGATGGCGGGTGCCGCCGCCGCCGGCTCCGATCCGGCGCCCTGGCGCGCGTTCGGCGAGTTGCTCGGCGAGGCCTACCAGGTTGCCGACGACATCGGCGATGCCGCGTCGACCGAAGCGGCGCTCGGCAAGCCGGCGCAGCGCGACCGCGCGCTCGGCCGGCCCAACGCGGCGCTGGTGTTCGGATTGTCCGGCGCCCTCGACCATCTCGAACGCCTCGTCGCGAACGCGGTCGCGCAGATCCCGAACTGCCGGCACGCCGCCGTTTTGCGCCGCCTGGTGCTGAGCGAGATGCGCCGCGTGCTGCCGAGCGAGGCGATCCTGCACGCGGCCTAGCGCACGGTCGGCTCGGAACGAGCCGATGAACTCGCTCCGTCTCCGTCAGAAGAGAGCATTTCCGTCCGATCGCACGATGCTCTGGCGCTCGCCAGGACATCGGCCGTGCCGACCGGCGGTCCCGGACGGTCGCGCGGGGCGCGGCCGCGTCGCGGAGCGTGCGCCTTGCGCGGCGTGATGCCGGTCCCCGACCGCGTCCGCGCGGCGATCGACCGGCTGACGTCGCGGGACGCGTTCCGGCGACGGGCGGCGTCGTTCCCGCTCACCCGCCCGGTCGCGCGACGGCGGGCGCGCGCGCTGTTCGATCTCTGCGCCGGCTTCGTCTACGCGCAGATCCTGCTCGCGGTGGTGCGGCTCGACCTGCCGCAACTCCTGCTCGCGCGTCCGCTGACCGCGCCCGAGATCGCGGACCGCCTCGCGCTGCCGCGCGACAAGGTCGAGTGCCTGCTCAGGGCGGCGGTCTCGCTCCGCCTGCTGTCCGCGCGCTCGGGCGAACGGTACGGGCTCGGCCCGCTCGGCGCGGCGCTGATCGAAAACCCGGGCGTCGTCGCGATGATCGAGCATCACGACCTGCTCTACGACGATCTCCGCGACCCGGTCGCGCTGCTCCGCACCGACGCGCCCGCGACGTCGCTCGGCCGCTACTGGGCTTACGCCAAAGCGCCGTCGGTCGACCGGCTCGAGCCCGGCGCCGTGCTGCCCTACACCGCGCTGATGGCGGCGTCGCTGCCGATGATCGCGCGCGACGTGCTCGCCGCCTATCCGATGCGGCGGCATCGCTGCCTGCTCGACATCGGCGGTGGCGACGGGCGGTTTCTCGAAATCGCGCTGTCGTCGGCGCCGTCGCTCCGCGGCGTGCTGTTCGACGTGCCGCCCGTCGCGGCGCGGGCGCGGGCGCGCTTCGACTCGGGTCCGCTCGGCGCCCGCGCGACGACGGTGGGCGGCGATTTCCGGCGCGACCGACTGCCCTCCGGCGCGGATCTCGCGACGCTCGTGCGCGTGCTGCACGACCACGATGACGATGCGGCGCTCGCGCTGCTCCGCGCCGCCCGCGCGGCGCTCTCGCGGGGCGGCCGGCTGCTGATCGCCGAACCGATGGCCGATTCCCGGTCGGCCGGACCTGCCGGCGACGCCTATTTCGGCTTCTATCTCCTGGCGATGGGCAGCGGGCGGCCGCGCCGCCTCGCCGAGATCCGCGCGCTGCTGCGCCAAGCGGGCTTCCGCCGCGCGAGGCTGCTGCGCACCGACACGCCGCTGCTGGTTCGCGTGCTGCTCGCGACGGCCTGAGTGCCCGCCGATCCGATTATCTTCGCCGAGACGTTAAAGAAGGTTTACATCGACAGGTGTCAGGCTATCCTGACAGTGTGCTTCCGGACGAAGCGATCCGAAGCCGGCGCCACGCAGAGGGCGAGGGAGGTTCGAGATGCAGGCTGACGCAATCTTGCTGAACCGCCCTCACGACATCGCTCTCGCGCGGATCGCGCTCACCGACCCCGGTGCGGACGACGTCGTCGTCGCGGTCACCCGCACCGGCATCAGCACCGGCACCGAGCGCCTGCTCTGGTCCGGCCGGATGCCGCAGTTTCCCGGTCTCGGCTATCCGCTGGTGCCCGGCTACGAGGCGGTCGGCACGATCGTCGCGGCCGCGCTCGGCGGTGGGCTCGCCGTCGGCGCCCGCGTCTTCGTGCCCGGCGCGCAATGCTTCGGTGCCGTGCGGGGCCTGTTCGGCGCCGCCGCGTCCCGGCTCGTGGTCCCGGCCGCCCGCGTGGTGCCGCTCGACGGCGCGTTCGGCACGGTCGCCGACGAGGACGCGGTGCTGCTCGCGCTCGCCGCCACCGCCCGCCACGCGATCGGCGCCGCGGCGCTGCCCGAGCTGATCGTCGGTCACGGCGTGCTCGGACGCCTGCTCGCGCGGCTGACCGTCGCCGCCGGCGGCCGACCGGTGGTGTGGGAGCGGAACGCGCGTCGGCGCGACGGTGCGGACGGCTACGCCGTGCTCGATCCCGACGACGATTCGCGCCGCGACTACGCCGTGATCCACGACGTGAGCGGCGATCCCGGCCTGCTCGACACGCTGATCGGCCGCCTCGCGCGCGGCGGCGAGCTCGTGCTCGCCGGTTTCTATCCCGACCGACTCGGATTTGCGTTCCCGCCCGCCTTCATGCGCGAGATCCGGATGCGGGTCGCGGCGCAGTGGCAGCAGGACGACCTGCTCGCGGTGCGCGACATGGCGGCTTCGGGGCGCCTCGCGCTCGACGGGCTGGTCAGTCACCGCCGTGCGGCCCACGACGCGGAGGCGGCCTACGCGCAGGCCTTCGAAGACGCCGACTGCCTCAAGATGACCCTCGACTGGAGAGCGTGCGCATGAAACCGGAACCCGGCTCCGCGACGCAGATCATCGCCATCTACGGCAAGGGCGGCATCGGCAAGAGCTTCACCCTCGCCAACCTGTCCTACTCGATGGCGCAGGCCGGCAAGCGCGTGCTGCTGATCGGCTGCGATCCCAAGAGCGACACCACGTCGCTGCTGTTCGGCGGCCGGTCCTGCCCGACCATCATCGAGACCTCGTCCCGCAAGCAGGCGGCGGGCGAGAAGGTGCAGATCGGCGACGTCTGCTTCAAGCGCGACGGCGTGTTCGCGATGGAACTCGGCGGTCCCGAGGTCGGGCGCGGTTGCGGCGGGCGGGGCATCATCCACGGCTTCGAGCTGCTCGAGAAGCTCGGGTTCCATTCCTGGGGCTTCGACTACGTGCTGCTCGACTTCCTCGGCGACGTGGTGTGCGGCGGCTTCGGCCTGCCGATCGCGCGCGACATGTGCCAGAAGGTCATCGTCGTCGGCTCGAACGATCTGCAATCGCTTTACGTCGCGAACAACGTCTGCTCGGCGGTCGATTATTTCCGCCGCCTCGGCGGCAATGTCGGCGTCGCCGGCCTGGTCATCAACAAGGACGACGGCACCGGCGAGGCGCAAGCCTTCGCCGCGGCGGCCGGCATTCCGGTGCTCGCGGCGATCCCTGCCGACGACGACATCCGCCGCAAGAGCGCCAATTACGAGATCGTCGGCGCGCCGGGCGGCCGCTGGGCACCGCTGTTCGAGGCGCTCGCCGACGAGGCCGCGGCGGCGCCGCCGGTGCGGCCGAAGCCGTTGACCCAGGACGCGCTGCTCGGCCTGTTCAAGGGCGAGGCGGTCGGCCGCGGGGTCACGCTGGTGCCGGCGACGGCGGCCGACATGTGCCCGACGATGGTGCTCGAGAAGCCGTCGCTCGAAATCGTCTACGAGCCGGCTTGACCGCCATGGACGGGATCAACTCGCTCCTCCCGCCCGCCGAGGCCGGCCTCGGCGGTCATGGCCTAAGCAGCGCCGCCGTCGCGGGTCATGGCCTGAGCAGCGCCGCCGGCGTCGGCGACGGCACGAGCAGCATCGGCCTCGGTGGTGACGGCTTCGGCTGCCACGCGGGCGCGGCGACGCTGCTCGACGCCGCCTCCCGCGCCGGCAAGACCGACGCGATGGCCGCGCTGATGCGCGACTATCCGCGCGGTCCGCACGAGCAGCCGCAATCGATGTGCCCGGCCTTCGGTTCGCTTCGCGTCGGCCTCCGCATGCGCCGGGTCGCGACCATCCTCTGCGGCTCGGCCTGCTGCGTCTACGGCCTGACCTTCACGTCGCGCTTCTACGGCGCCCGCCGCAGCGTCGGCTACGTGCCGTTCAATTCCGAGAGCCTGGTGCGCGGGCAGTTGTTCGAGGACATCCGCGACGCGGTGATCAGCCTCGCGAACCCGGCCGACAACGACGCCGTCGTGGTGATCAATCTTTGCGTGCCGACCGCGTCCGGCGTGCCGCTCGAACTGCTGCCGAAGCAGCACGACGGCGTCCGCATCATCGGCATCGACGTGCCGGGCTTCGGCGTTCCGACCCATGCCGAGGCGAAGGACGTGCTGTCGGCGGCGATGCTGCGCTACGCCCGCGCCGAGGCCGAGCAGGGCCCGGTCGCGCGGCCGCGCGGCGCCGACGCCAACGCCCACACCGTCGCGCTGATCGGCGAGATGTTCCCGCTCGATCCCGTCACGATCGGCGCGATGCTCGAGCCGATGCGCCTCGGCGTCGCCCCGCCGACCCCGGCCCGCGAGTGGCGCGACCTCTACGGCGCGCTCGACTGCCGGGTCGCGGCGGCGGTGCATCCGTTCTACACCGGCACCGTGCGCGAATACGCGGCGGCCGGGCGTCCGGTCGTGGGCTCGGCGCCGGTCGGGATCGACGGCACGGCCGACTGGCTCCGCGCGGTCGGCGAGGCCGCCGGCCTGCCCGGCGTCGCCGCGGAAGCGGCGCGCGCGAAAGCGCTGCCGCCGCTGCGGGAGGCGCTCGCGCGCTGCCGCCTCGACCATCGCCTGACGCTGTCGGGCTACGAGGGTTCGGAACTGCTCGTCGCCCGACTGCTGATCGAGGCGGGTGCCACGATCCCCTATGTCGGCACCGCCTGCCCGCGCACGCCGTGGAGCGATCCCGACCGCGAGTGGCTCGAGGCACGCGGCGTCCACGTGCAGTTCCGCGCCTCGCTCGAGCAGGATCTCGCGGCGATGCGCGAGGTGCGGCCCGATCTCGCGATCGGCACCACGCCGGTCGTGCAGAAGGCCAAGGAGCTCGGCGTGCCGGCGATCTACTTCACGAACATGGTGTCCGCGCGGCCGCTGTTCGGACCGGCCGGCGTCGACGCGATCACCGGGATCGTCCGCGCCCAGGCGCGCGGCCGCGAGCGTTTCGACCGCATGGTCTCCTTCTTCGGCGCGACGCCAGCATCGCCGTCCGCACCGCTCGCGGCGAGGGCCTGAGCGATGCTCGTCCTCGATCACGATCGCGCCGGTGGTTACTGGGGCGCCGTCTACGCGTTCGCGGCGCTGAAGGGCCTGCGCGTGATCATCGACGGACCGGTCGGCTGCGAGAACCTGCCGGTGACCGCGGTCCTGCACTACACGGACGCGCTGCCGCCGCACGAGTTGCCCGTGGTCGTCACCGGTCTGAGCGAAGACCACCTTTCGATGAATGGCACCGAGGCCGCGCTCGGCCAGGCCAACAGGGCCGGCGATCCGACGGTGCCGGGCGTCGTGGTGACCGGCAGCATCGCCGAGATGATCGGCGGCGGCGTCGTCCCGGAAGGCTCGAACCTGCTCCGCTTCGTCCCGCGCACCATCGACGAGGATCAGTGGCAGTGCGCCGACCGCGCGCTGTTCTGGCTCTGGTCGCAGTTCGGCGCGAAGAAGGCCAAGCGCGTGCACAAGCGCGCGGACGGCGCGAAGCCGCGCGTCAACGTCGTCGGCAGCGTGCACGGCTCGTTCAACATGCCGTCCGACGTCGCCGAGATCACCCGGCTGATCGAGGGGATCGGCTGCGAGGTGAACCTCGTCTTCCCGCTCGGCAGCCATGTCGACCAGGTGCCGTCGCTGGCGGCGGCCGACGTGAACGTCTGCCTTTACCGCGAATTCGGCTCGCTCCTCTGCGACGAGCTCGGACGGCCCTGGCTGCACGCGCCGATCGGCCTGTTCTCGACGACGCTGTTCCTCCGCAAGCTCGGTGAACTCGCCGGCGTCGATCCGGAACCATTCATCGCGCGCGAGAAGGAGACCACGATCAAGCCGATCTGGGATCTCTGGCGCAGTGTCACGCAGGATTTCTTCGCCACCGCGCCGTTCGCGGTCGTCGCGACCGAGACCTACGCGCGCGGCATCCGCCAGTTCCTCGAGGACGAGATGGGCGTGCCCTGCCAGTTCGCGGTCACCCGGCACGCCGGCGCCAAGACCGACAACCGCGCGATCAAGGAGATGCTGCGCACGACGCCGCCGATGGTGATGTTCGGCTCCGCCAACGAGCGCATCTACATGGCCGAGCTCGGCGTGCGCGCGAGCTGGATCGCGTCGTCGTTCCCCGGCGCCATCGTCCGCCGGGCGACCGGCACGCCGTTCATGGGCTACGCAGGTGCCACCTACATCGTGCAGGAATTCTGCAACGCGCTGTTCGACGGCCTCTTTCACATGCTGCCACTCGGGCGTGATCTCGACCGCGTCGAGGCGACGCCGGCGCGGGCCGACGCCGCCGTCGAGCGTTCCTGGGACGCCGACGCGCAGGCGCTGCTCGACGCGGCGGTGGAGCGCGAACCCTTCCTCGTCCGGATTTCGGCCGCGAAACGCTATCGCGATCAGGTCGAGGTGGAGGCAGGCCGCGCGCACGTGCCGCGCGTGACGGCGTCGCTGGTGCGGCGCGCGCTCAACCTGCGCGAAGAGGCGAGCACGACGTGACCGCGGAACGGATCGGAACCAACAGAAGGAGGATTTCCGAAAATGTCGGATGATTATGAACGACGCTCGACCCTGTCGGGCCTGACCATCGGGGAAGCGAAGGAGTTCAATCGGATCTTCGTCCTGTCCTTCGTGATCTTCGTCGGCATCGCCATCGTGGCGCATGTCCTGGCGTGGCTGTGGCGCCCCTGGCTGCCCGGCGTGCACGGCTATCAGACCTCGATGCTCGAGCCCGCGCGCTACGTGCGCGACCTGCTCGTCTCGTACGGGTAACGGAGGAGTTTCGATGGAAAAAGTATGGCTCCTGTTCGATCCGCGTCGTGCGCTGGTGACGCTGTTCGTCTTCCTGCTGACGCTCGCGCTGGTCATCCACTTCATCCTGCTCAGCACCGATCGGTTCAATTGGCTGGATGGTCCGCATCATGACCAGATCCATGGCGGTGCGGGCGTGCAACAGATGACGCCGCTGCCGCCCGGTCAGTCACCCTAGGCACTGACGCCCTGACACGAGGGGGGTCGGGATGGCGCGCCGTCCCGACCGCCTGAGCCTCGGACGTCGCGCGTCTCCACGAAGCGGGATATCGCCATGTCGATGTTGAATTTCGAATACAAGTACCGCGTTCGTGGCGGCACGCTCGTGGGCGGCGACCTGTTCGACTTCTGGGCAGGTCCGTTCTACGTCGGCTTCTTCGGGGTGACGACGATCTTCTTCACCCTCGTCGGCACCGCGTTGATCGTCTGGGCGGCCGCACTCGGCCCGACCTGGAACATCTGGCGTATCAGCATCGCGCCGCCCGACCTGAGATACGGGCTCGGCTTCGCGCCGCTGCGCGACGGCGGCTTCTGGCAGTGGATCACCTTCTGCGCGATCGGCGCCTTCGTCTCATGGGATCTCCGCATGGTGGAGATCGCGCGCAAGCTCGGCATGGGACTGCACACCCCGTTCGCCTTCGCCTGCGCGATCCTCGCCTACGTGACGCTCGAGGTGATCCGGCCGTTGCTGATGGGCGCCTGGGGCAACGCGTTCCCCTACGGCATCATCAGTCATCTCGATTGGGTCTCGAACGTCGGCTACCAGTACCTGCAGTTCCACTACAATCCCGCGCACATGATCGCCGTGACCTTCTTCTTCACGACGACCTTCATCCTCGCGATGCATGGCGGCGTGATCCTGTCGTCGGTCAATCCGCCGGCCGGCGAACGCATCAAGCCGGGTGCCTACGAGGACAGTTTCTTCCGCGACCTCATCGGCTACTCCATCGGGCCGCTCGGCATCCACCGCCTGGGCTGGTTCTGCGCCATCAACGCGGGCGTCTGGAGCGCGATCTGCATCGTGCTGAGCGGCCCGTTCTGGACCCGCGGCTGGCCGGAATGGTGGTCGTGGTGGCTCAACCTGCCGTTCTGGAATTGAGGGGGCCGACATGTTCGACTACCGCACCACGTTCGGCGTCGAGTACCAGAACCTCTTCAACCGCACCCAGCTGGAAGGCGGGCTCGACGAGGGGCCGCCGCTGGCGACCGGCGAGGAGAACCGCACCGGGGTGACCAGTTCGTGGCTGCTCGGCCTCGTCGGCGCCAGCCAGGTCGGTCCGCTGTATCTCGGGCCGATCGGCATCGCGGCCTTCGTCTGCGGCTTCATCGCCTTCGAGATCATCGGTCTCAACATGTTCGCGTCCGTCGGCTGGAACCCGGTGCAGTTCATCCGCCAGCTGCCCTGGCTCGGCCTGCAGCCGCCGGCGCCCGTCTACGGGCTCAGCCTGCCGCCCCTGAACCAGGGCGGCTGGTGGCTGATGGCGGGCTTCTTCCTCACGATGGCCGTCCTGCTGTGGTGGGTGCGGGTCTACCGTCGGGCTCGCGCGCTCGGGATGGGCACGCACGTCGCCTGGGCGTTCGCGTCGGCCATCTGGCTCTACCTCGTCGACGGCTTCCTGCGGCCGCTGCTGATGGGCAGCTGGAGCGAAGGAGTGCCGTTCGGGATCTTCCCGCATCTCGACTGGACGGCTTCGATCTCGATCCGATACGGCAACCTCTACTACGATCCGTTCCACATGCTCTCGATCGTGTTCCTCTACGGTTCGACGCTCCTGTTCGCGATGCACGGCGGCACCATCCTCGCCACCGGCCGCTACTGGGCGGAGCGCGAGGTGGAGCTGATCTTCGATCGCGGCACGGCGGCCGAGCGCGGCTCGCTGTTCTGGCGCTGGGTCATGGGGTTCAACGCGACGTTCGAGTCGATCCATCGCTGGGCCGTGTGGTTCGCGGTGCTCTGCACGCTCACGGGCGGGATCGGGATCCTGCTGACCGGCACCGTGGTCGACAACTGGTATCTCTGGGGCGTCAAGCACGGGTTCGCGCCGGCCTACCCGCGGGTCTACGCCCCGATCGCCGATCCTGGTTATCTTCGGGCGGGGACGCAGCCATGACCGCGCTCACCGCGCCGTTCCGGCTGGCCGCACTCGCCTTCGCCTTCCCGATCAACGGGATCCGCGCGCATCCCTGGCGCCTGGTGCTCGGCGGCACCGGGGCCGTCGCGGGCCTCGCGATGGTCGGCCTGCTGTTCACGCTCGAGCGGCCGCCGCCGGTGGTGGTCCAGCTCGGCTATCGCGGCGTGAACATGGGCGAGGTCTACAACCCGCGCCGCGTCGACGACATGATCGGCCTCCAGCGGGTCGACGCGGCGCTGCCGCCGGTGGTTCCCGCCGGCAAGACGGCAGCGCAGGTCTACAAGAACATCCAGGTCCTGCAGAACGTCGACGCCAACGAGTTCCTGCGCCTGATGGCGGCGATGCAGCAATGGCTCGCGCCGCAGGCCGGCTGCGCCTTCTGCCACTCGCTCAACAACATGGCGAGCGACAGCGTCTACACCAAGATCGTCGCCCGGCGCATGCTGCAGATGACGATGGCGATCAACAGCCGATGGCAGTCGCATGTCGCCAATGTCGGCGTCACCTGCCAGACCTGCCATCGCGGCGCCGCCATCCCGGCCGGCAGCTGGTTCATCCAGCCGCCGCCGCACGGCACGGGCGGCATCACGGAGGCCGACACCGGCCAGAACCTGCCGTCGCAGGTCGCCGGCCTGACCGCGCTGCCCTACGATCCGCTGACGCCGTTCCTGCTCGAGGCGAAGTCGATCCGGACCATCGGCACCACCGCCCTGCCGGAAGGTGACCGCGCGTCGATCAACCAGACCGACTGGACCTACGCGCTGATGGCGTATTTCGCGAACAGCCTCGGGGCCAACTGCACCTTCTGCCACAACACGCGCGCTTTCGAGGAGTGGGATCAGGGTACGCCGAACCGGGTCACCGCCTGGCACGGCATCCGGATGGTCCGCGACCTCAACGTCAACTACATGGTGCCGCTGACGAACGTGTTCCCGGCCGCCGCGCGCGGTCCTCTCGGAGACGTGCCGAAGATCGGCTGCGTGTCGTGTCACAATGGCGCCTACAAGCCTTTCTACGGGGCGAGCGCGCTGTCGTCCTATCCGACGCTCATCAACAATGTCACGATGACGCCCGCGGCCGGGCGGTAACCCTGAAGGGGAGAGTGGACGTGGCGGCCAGAACACTGCTCAGAACGACCGCGCTCGCCGCGCTCCTCGCGTGCGGCGCGGCGACGGCCGGGTCGGCCGCCGACCCGGCCCAGCCCGCTCCGGCCAGCGCCCAATCGGCGGCCACCGTCACGACGAGCAAGCTCGCGCCCGACCTCACCGACGTGGTGGCGCGCGGCAAATACCTGACCGACGTCGGCGACTGCGCCTCCTGCCACACGCACAACGGCGGCGCACGCTTCGCGGGCGGCCGCTACATGGGCATGCCGTTCGGCGATCTCGTCACCCCGAACATCACGCCCGACAAGGAATTCGGCGTCGGCCTCTACACCGACGACCAGTGGGTCCGGGTGTTCCACGACGGCATCAACCGCAAGGGCCAGTACATCTATCCGGCCATGCCGTATCCCTGGTTCACGGCCATGAAGCGCGACGACATCCTCGCCATGAAGGCCTACCTCTTCTCGACGCCGCCCGTGCACCAGAAGGTGCCGCCCAACAAGGTCTGGTTCCCCTTCACCCTCCGCCCGGGCATCGCGGTCTGGGACGCGCTGTTGGTCAAGGGCGGCGGCGAGTTCAAGGACGATCCCGCGCACAGCGCGCTGGTCAATCGTGGCGACTACATCGTCAACACGTTCCAGCACTGCTCGGAGTGCCACAACGGCCGGACGCTGCTCGGCAGCGGCAAGATCGCCTGGCCGCTGCAGGGCGGCGTCATCACGCATTGGGCGACGCCGGACATCACGAACAATCAGCTGCAGGGCATCGGCCAGTACACGGACGACCAGGTGTTCACCTATCTCAAGACCGGTGCCGACGACGTCATGGGCACGGCGGTCGGGCCGATGCGCGAGACCGTCGACATCAGCCTCAGCAAGCTGCGCGACGAGGACATCCGCGCCATCGTCGCCTATCTCCGGACCCAGGACCGCGGCGCCGGCTACAGCTACTATCGCCGCGCCGCCTACAACGTCGCGCAGCCGCCCGGTTCGGCGACCTATCTCTCGTTCTGCGCCTCGTGCCACGGCAACAACGGCGAGGGCGTCAAGGGCAAGATCCCGGTGCTCGACCGCAACCTGATGGTCAATGCGTTCGGCCCGCAGAACATCATCAACGTCATCATCGGCGGCGTGCAGGCCTACGGCTCGTTCGGCGTCATGCCGGCGCTCGGCAACGGCATGAGCGACCGGCAGATCGCCGACGTGTCGAACTATGTCCGCCAGGCCTGGCACAACGGCGCGCCGCCGAACGCGACGCCGGCCCTGGTCGCGGCGGACCGCGTCTATGCCGACGGCGCCGCGGGCGACCTGTTGAACTTGAAGCGGCCGGGTGGCTGTCCCACCCTCGTGCAGCCGCAGCTCGCGAAAATCATGAGCGACCGGTCCAACGGCGTCGCCGAGGATCTCCAGAAGATGACCGTCGCGACGATGCTGCAGACCGTCGACACGGTGATCGGCAAGGTCAAGCAGCTCGCGCCCGGTATCAAGCAGGCGGACATCGTCGACGGCCTGACCGTCGCCTATTGTCCGATCATCGCGGCCGAGCAGGACGTCGACGCGACGCAGAGAAGCTACGTGCTCGATAACTTCAGCACGCGCGTCTACACGCAGCTGACCACGAACGGGACCTACTGACGCGCACGCGTTTCTCGGAGCATTCGATGTATTTCCCGCTCGTCGCAATCGTCGTCGTCGTCTGGGCCTGGCTCGCCGGAAGCGCGCTCTATGGCTGGCGGAAGCACGTTCTCGGGTTGTTCCCGATGCTGCTCTCGCTCGGCGGCGTCTCGTTCCTCGCGCTCGTCGCATTGTTCGTGTTCGGTCCCTATTGGCTCGCCGTCTACGACACGATCCTGCAGCCGGGCTGAGCGTGGGCCGCGCCGACCACAGGGCAATCGGGCGGACGCTCGCTGATCATCGAACCGGGGCACGAGATCCGGGCTGAAGCCTCGAAGCGTGCTCCAGCCGCCGCGATCGCGCGCAGCCGCGTCTGGGAAGGGGAAGCTCCTGCATATCAGGCCTTCATCGAAGCGAACCCTGGTCGTCGGCGCGGGGCTCGGAGGTCTCGCGGCGGCGCTCCGGGCACGCGCGCAGGGCCACGACGTCACGCTCGTCGAGCGTCTCGATCAGTTGGGCGGCCGCGCCCGCGTGTTCCGCCGCGACGGCTTCACCTTCGATGCCGGCCCGACCGTCATCACCGCGCCCGACCTGCTCGACGAACTCTGGGCGCTGTTCGGCGAGCGCCGGTCCGATCACGTGCGCCTGGTGCCGGTCGATCCCTGGTATCGGATCAGCTTCCACGACGGCCGCCATTTCGACTACGGCGGCGATCTCGACACCATGCGCCGCAAGGTCGCGGCCTTCGCGCCGGCCGACGAGGCCGGCTTCCTCCGCCTCGCCGAGCGCAGCCGCCGCCTGTACGAGGTCGGCTACGAGCAGCTCGGCGCCGTGCCGTTCCACCATCCGGGCGCGATGGCGCGCGCGATCCCCGCGCTCGTCCGCCTCGGCGGCTGGCGGTCGCTCCACGGCATCGTCGCGCGCCACATCGCCGATCCCGCGCTGCGGCGCGTGTTCACGCTGCAGACGCTGCTGATCGGCGGCCATCCGTTCCGCACCCCGGCGCTCTACCTGCTGATCCAGCATCTCGAGCGGGTCGGCGGCGTGTGGTTCGCCGAGGGCGGCACGGCCGCGCTCGTCGCGGGCCTCGCGTCGCTGGCCAGGCGCCACGGCATAGCACTCCGGACCGGCTGCACGGTGACGCGCATCCTCGCGCGCGACGGCCGCGTCCGCGGCGTCCGCCTCGAGAGCGGCGAGGAGATCCCGGCCGACACGGTGATCGCCAACGCCGACGCGCCCGCCGTCCACGGCGAGCTGCTGGACCGCCCGCATCGCGGCCGCTGGAGCCGGGTCCGGCTCGCCCGCTTGCAGCCGTCGATGGGCCTGTTCGTGCTCTATTTCGGCACCACGCGACGCTACGAGGCAACCGCGCACCACACGATCATCCTCGGGCAGCGCTACCGCGCCCTGCTCGACGAGGTGTTCGGAACCGCGCCCGTGCTGCCCGACGATCCGAGCCTGTATCTGCACCGGCCGACGGCGACCGACCCCGCGCTCGCGCCGCCCGGCCACGACGCCTTCTACGTGCTGGCACCGGTGCCGAACCTGCGCGCGCCGATCGACTGGGAGCGGGCGAGGCGGGTCATGCGCGACCGCGTGGTCGCGATGCTGTCGGCGCGCGAGCTGCCCGGCCTCGAGCGCTGCATCGTGTCGGAGAGCACGCTCGCGCCGCCCGATTTCGCGGCCGACCACCTGTCGGTCGACGGCGCCGGCTTCTCGGTCGCGCCGACGATGCGGCAATCGGCCTTCTTCCGCTTCCACAATCGCTGCGGCGCAGTGGACGGGCTCTACCTCGTCGGCGCCGGCACCCATCCTGGCGCCGGCGTTCCGGGCGTGCTCACGTCCGCGAAGGTGGTCGAGACGCTGATGCGCCGCGCCGACGCGGTGCCGGCCGGCACGCCATGACGGCGCGCGGCGACCTCCACACGCTCGCCCGTCACGGCCGCTCGTTCCGGCTGGCCGGACGGTTGCTGGACGCCGAAACGCTCGACAAGGCCGCCTCGCTCTACGCGGTCTGTCGCGCGATCGACGACCTCGCCGACGAGCGCGACGACGAGGCGGCCTCCCGCGAGGCGCTCGTGGTCCTCCGCGCCGATCTCGCCTCCGGCGCCTGCGAGACCTCGCTCGGGGCGCGGTTCGGCGCGCTCGGGGTCGACACCGAGGCGGCGGTCGGGCTGGTCGACGCCATGCTGTCCGACCTCGGGCCGCGCCGGATCGAGACCGAGGCCGACCTGCTCCGG
Source organism: Acetobacteraceae bacterium (assembly GCA_965199345.1). Classification (GTDB taxonomy): domain Bacteria; phylum Pseudomonadota; class Alphaproteobacteria; order Acetobacterales; family Acetobacteraceae; genus CAXTPV01. The sequence continues at coordinate 2,056,293 of CBDARA010000002.1, read as the reverse complement.
TACGCGTTCGGCGCCGCGGGCACGGTCGGCCTGATGATGTGCCACGTCCTGCACGTCACCGACCCGCTCGCCTGGCGCTACGCGGTCGATCTCGGCATCGCGATGCAGCTGACCAACATCGCGCGCGACGTCGCCGAGGACGCGAGGCGTGGCCGCGTCTACCTCCCGGCCGCCTGGCTGCTGCCAGGCGCGACGGCCGACACGCTGCTCGACGACGCCGATGCCACCTGGGACGCGGTGCGGCGCCTGCTCGATCTCGCGGAACGCTTCTACCGCAGCGGCGCGCGCGGCTACGGCGCGCTGCCCGGGCGGGCCGCGCTCGCGATCCCCGTCGCGGCGCGCCTCTACCAGGAGATCGGCGCGCGGATCCTCCGCACCGGGCCGGCCTATCTGCATCGCGGCCGCTGCGTCGTGCCGGTGACGCGTCGTCTCGTCCTCGTCGCGTCGAGCCTGCTCGCGCGCCCCGGCTTCGCGCGGATCGACATCCCGGACGATCTCGCGCGGTGCCGTTCCTTCGCCGGCCTGCCGGAGACCGTCGGCGCGCCCTGAAGCCGTGGCGCGTCCTGAGGCCGTGGGCGCGCCCGGAGCCCGTCGGGGCGCCCCGAGCCAGCCCATCGCGCGCCGGAGTGCGCCCGTCAGGCCGCCGCCGGCACGAACCGCAGCGCCACGCCGTTCATGCAGTAGCGCAGCCCGGTGGGCGGCGGCCCGTCGGCGAAGACGTGGCCGAGATGTCCGTCGCAGGTGGCGCAGCGCACCTCCGTCCGCGCCATCCCGAAGCTGCCATCCGCGACCGTCAGCACCGCGTCCGGCAACGGCCGGAAGAAGCTCGGCCAGCCGGTGCCGGAATCGAACTTGGTCGCGGCATCGAACAGCGCGGTCCGGCATCCGGCGCAGGCGTAGCGTCCGGCCGCGTGCTCGCCGTCGAGCGGGCTCGAGAAGGGAAACTCCGTGCCGGCGCGCCGCAGCACGCGGAACTCCGCCGGCGTCAGCAGGGCGCGCCACGCGGCATCGGTGTGCGACACCGGGAAGACCCGGCCCGCGGCGCCGGCCGTCGTCGCCAGCGCGTGCGGCGCGCCGCCGACGAGGCGGACGCCTGCCCAGACGGCCAGTCCGGTGGTGCCGCCGAGCAGCAGAAACGATCGTCTCGATCCCATCAACGATCTCCGTCCGTAGAGGCATAACTTAACACTTGTCGGCACGAGACGGGATCCACCCTGCCGCGCGGGGCCAAGTCGCGTGACGCGGCCAGGCGGGGCAGGTCCGAGACCTGGCCGCGTCCGACGAGGGCCCGTCGTCGGGAGCACGATCGGCTCGCAACGCGCCGATGAACGTGCTCACTCATCCATCAGATGATGCTCTAGTCACCGACGTCGATGGCGATCTTGCCGAAATGGCTCCTGCCTTCGGCAAGGTGCGCGTAGGCCGCCGCAGCGTCGCGCATCTCGAACACCCGGTCGACCACCGGCACCAGCCGGTGCGCAGCGATGGCCGCCGCGGCCGCACGCAACGCGGCGACCGGACCGGTGTGGTTGCCCTGGATGCGCACCTCCTTCTCCATCACCGGGATCACGTCGATGCTGGGTTGCGTACCGGTCAGGAAACCGATCACGAACACCGTTCCGGCCATTGCCGCGGCGTTCACCGATTGCGCGAGCGTCTCCGCACCTCCGGTTTCGAGCACCAGGTCGGCGCCGCGGCCGCCCGTCAACCGCAGGACCTCGGCACTCCAATCCGGCGTCTGGCGGTAGTTGATGGTGCGGTCGGCGCCGAGCGCCCGAGCCCGTGCCAGCTTCTCGTCCGAGGACGAGGTCATCACGACGTGGGCGCCGTGCGCCTTGGCGAACTGGAGGGCGAAGATCGACACGCCTCCGGTGCCGAGCAGGAGGACCGTGGAGTGCGGCCCGATCGCCGCCGAACGGACGGCGCGCCACGCCGTCGTGGCGGCCACCGGCAGCGTCGCGGCCTCGAGAAAGCTCAGATGGTCCGGAACGGCCACCAGGGATGCCGCCGGTACGACGACGTATTCAGCGAGGCTTCCCGGACGCGTCACGCCGCGCCGGGCAGCGAGAGCCGACGGCGTCAGCTGGCCGTCCTGCCAGTCCGGGAGGAAGTGCGGCATCACCCGGTCGCCGACGGCCCAGTCCTCCACGCCGTCGCCGAGTGCGGCGATCTCTCCCGCGCCGTCGGCGACCGGCACCATCGGGAATGTCGGGCCCGGGTAGCGACCGCTCGCGACCGCGATGTCGAGGAAGTTCAGCGACGCGGCGCGTAGCCTGACGAGCACCTCGCCGCTTCCGGCTTGGGGTTCGTCGACACCGGCCGGGCGCAGAGCGTCGAGGCGCGGCGCGTAGAGCTCGATGATGTTCACTGTCGTGTCCTCCATGCTGAAGAGGACCTGCGGGACGGACGACGAGACCTCGGACACACGTCCCGGATCCAGTTCGCCGGATGCGACGACGTCGCACCCGGGCCCCCGACATCGCAGGTCCAGATGACGCATCGCCACAGATGGTCGCTCCATGTACTGCGATAAATCAGGGTTTCCGACCGAGAGCCGCCACCGGGAGTTGGCAATGATGGATCGACTGACCAGCATGGCGGCCTTCGTGACCGCGGCGGATGTCGGCTCGTTCGCCGCGGCGGCGGCGCAACTCGGCATGTCGCCGCAGATGGTCGCGAAGCACGTGACGTTCCTCGAAGATCGCCTCGGCTCGCGCCTGCTCAACCGGACCACGCGTCGCCAGAGCCTGACGGAGGTCGGGAGGGCCTACCACGAGCGTTGCAAGATCGTGCTGGCGGAAGCGGACGCCGCCGACGCCCTGGCGCAGGAAAGGCGAGCGCTTCCGCGTGGACGCCTCAGGATCACCGCGCCGGTGACGTTCGGCGCTCACAGTCTGATGCCGCTGGTGACGCGCTACCTGCGAGATCATCCCGAGGTGGAGATCGACCTCGCGCTGACCGACCGCTTCGTCGATCTCGTCGAGGAGGGCCACGAGGTCGCGTTCCGTGTCGGCCTGCTCGACGACTCGGGCCTGATCGCGCGCAGCCTGGCGCCGTATCGTCTGGCCGCGTGCGCGTCGCCTGCCTATCTCCATGCACGCGGGACCCCGTCCGAACCGAAGGACCTCGTCGCCCACGAGTGCCTCGGATACGCGTACTGGTCGCGTCCCGCAGACGGGGAATGGTATTTCGTCAGGGACGCCGTCAAGCACACCGTCCGCGTTCGCAGCCGCCTCCAGGTGAACGACAGCAGGGCGTTGATGGCGGCCGCGATCGACGGCTACGGCATCGTCATGGGTCCGGAGGATGTCCTGCGGGAGGCGCTGATCCTGGGCCAGCTGATCAGGATCTTGGCCGACTTCACCGCGCCGTCGCGTCCGATGCACCTGCTCTACACTGCCGACCGAAGGCAGACGCCCAAGCTCCGGACCTTCATCGCCAGCGCAGTGACCGCGTTCGGCTGAGGCCCGCGCGACGTCCGCGCAGGAACGAGGTCACGGCGCCGCGCCAGTGTCCGGCGCGAGCGCGGGGCCGACCACGTGCTTCCCCGGTGGTCGCGTCGCGCCCGCTGTAACCGGAACGGTCGCGCGCGCGAAGCATGATCGTCGGCCATCGCGGTCGGCCGTATCGCGAGGGCCACCAACATGATCGTCCGTTCGCCTTTCTTCGGCATCGTGCAGCTGGCCACCTCCGCGCTCGGCGGTGCGACGCTGGCGCAGGCGGCGACCGACACGGGAACGCAGGGCATGTCGCCCTCGGGCGGCATGAGCCACGGCTCGGGCATGACCCATGACGGCATGACGCACGACGGCGTCTCGCCAGGCACCATGGCCGCGCCCGCCACCGGGCGGGACGCCATGGGTCACGACGCGGGGACCGCTTGCGGCATGGCGCCCGACGCGGTGGCGCCGAACACGGGCGGCTCGAACTGACCCGCCGCCCGACCTGACCCCGGCAAAGGACCGCCATGCGCCCGCGCCCTCTCGTGCTCGTCGCCATCCTGATCGCCGCGCCCGCTTCGGCGGCGTCGGCGCGGCCCGTCGTGCTCGAACTGTTCACCTCGCAGGGCTGCTCCTCCTGCCCGCCCGCCGACGCGCTGCTGGCCGAGCTCGCGCGGACGCGCGGCGACGTCCTCGCGCTCGACTTCCACGTCACCTACTGGAACGGGCTCGGCTGGGCCGATCCGTTCTCGCTCGCCGCGGCGACGGCGCGGCAGGACTGGTATGCGGCCCGTTTCGGCGCGGCCGAAATCTACACGCCCGAGCTCGTGGTCGACGGCACCGTCGGCGTGGTCGGTTCCGATCGCCCGGCGGTGCTCGCCGCCGTCGACGCGGCGTCGGGCGCGATCGCGGAGCGGGGCGCGTCCGGCATTCCCGCGCTGCACGTCGCGCGCCTGACCGACGGCCTCGCGATCGCCGTCGACGGCGGGCACGGCCGCGGCCGGCTGCTCGTGGTCGGCTACGACCCCGAGCACGAGACCGCGGTCGGCGGCGGCGAGAACGGCGGTCGCCGGCTGCGCGAGGTCGATGTCGTGCGCTCGCTCGCCGACGCGGCGCGCTGGGACGGCGGCGCGCTGACGGTGCACGCGCCGCTGCCCGCCGGTCAGCGCGCGGCCGTGCTGATCCAGGGCGAGGACGGGCGTATCCTCGCCGCCGCGACCGTGCCCTGACGCGCGATACCGCGTCTTCGAAGCGATCCCGCGACCGGCCGCGCCGCTGCCGGCAGGGTCGCGGGATCCGCCGGAAGCCGGGATCCGCACGGCCGCGGCCGATCGCCGATCGATCTTGCCGCGTGCGCGCGCCGACCATACTCTGAACCTGACGGACCGGCACCGCGCGGCGGACCGGGTCGCGTGGCCGGGACGGCCGTGGAGCCGACGGGATGACACGATCCGCCGATCTGGCCGGACGGCTCGCGCTGCCGATGATGGCGGCGCCGCTCTTCATCATCTCCAAGCCCGAACTGGTGATCGCCCAGTGCCGCGCCGGCATCGTCGGCAGCTTCCCCTCGCTCAACGCGCGCCCCGGTGCGCTGCTCGACGAGTGGATCGCGCGCATCCGCGACGAGACCGGACAGGACGACGCCGGCGCGCGCGCGGTGCCCTACGCCGTGAACCTGATCGTGCACCGCTCGAACGATCGGATCGACCACGATCTCGCCGTCTGCGTGAAGCATCGCGTGCCGATGGTCATCACCTCGCTCGGCGCGCGTCCGGAGGTGAACGACGCGATCCACGCCTATGGCGGTTTCGTCTGGCACGACGTCATCGACGATCGTTTCGCGCGCAAGGCGATCGAGAAGGGGGCGGACGGGCTGATCGCGGTCGCGGCCGGGGCAGGCGGCCATGCCGGACGCCTTTCGCCCTTCGCGCTGATCGCCGAGATCAGGAGTTGGTTCGAGGGGCCGGTCGCGCTCTCGGGCGCGATCGCGACGGGCGGCGCGATCCTCGCGGCCCAGGCGATGGGGGCCGATCTCGGCTATGTCGGCTCGGCCTTCATCGCCACCGACGAGGCCGACGCCGCACCCGACTACAAGCGGATGATCACCGAGGACCGCGCGTCCGACATCGTCTACTCGGACCTCTTCACCGGCGTGCACGGCAACTACCTTCGCCGCAGCATCGTCGCGGCCGGGCTCGACCCGGACGCGCTGCCGTCGCGCGGGCACGGCATGGATTTCGGCGGCTCCGCGGCGAAGGCCTGGCGCGATGTCTGGGGCAGCGGCCAGGGGATCGGCGCCGTCGATCGCGTGGTGCCGGTCGCCGAACTCGTCGCCAGGCTGTCCCGCGAATACCACGCCGCGCGCGACGCGCTGCTCGCTTCTCGATGAGGTAGAGCACTACTCCCGATCCGATTGGATCGGGAGTGCTCCAGTGAGGACCCTGCCATGACCACGCGTTTCGCCTGGGACGACGCGCTCCTGCTCGAGGACCAGCTCGACGGCGACGAGCGGGCGATCCGCGACGCGGCGCGCGCCTATTGTCAGGACCGGCTGATGCCGCGCGTGCTGTCCGCGAACCGCCACGAGCGCTTCGACCGCGAGATCATGGACGAGTTCGGCGAGATGGGCTTCCTCGGCGCGACGCTCGAGACGCATGGCTGCGCTGGTGCGTCGCACGTCGCCTACGGCCTGATCGCGCGCGAGGTCGAGCGCGTCGACAGCGGCTACCGCAGCGCGTTCTCGGTGCAGTCCTCGCTCGTGATGTATCCGATCGCGACGTTCGGGTCGGAGGCGCAGAAGGATCGCTTCCTGCCGGGACTGCGCGCGGGCCGGCTGGTCGGCTGCTTCGGCCTGAGCGAGCCCGATGGCGGCTCCGATCCCGGTTCGATGCGCACCCGCGCGCGCCGCGTCGGCGGCGGCTACACGCTGAGCGGGTCGAAGACCTGGATCACCAACGCGCCGATCGCCGACGTGGCACTCGTCTGGGCGCGCGACGACGACGGCGACATACGCGGCTTCCTCGTCGAGCGGGGCAGCGCGGGTTTCGAGACGCCCAAGATCGAGGGCAAGTTCTCGCTCCGCGCGAGCGTGACCGGCATGATCATGCTCGACGAATGCTTCGTGCCGGACGAGAACATGCTGCCGGGCGTCAAGGGATTGCGCGGACCGTTCTCCTGCCTGAACAAGGCGCGCTACGGCATCTCGTGGGGCGCGCTCGGGGCTGCGGAGTTCTGCTGGCACGCGGCCCGGAGCTACACGCTCGACCGCCAGGTGTTCGGCCGGCCGCTCGCCGCGACCCAGCTCGTGCAGAAGAAGCTCGCCGACATGCAGACCGAGATCACGCTCGGCCTGCAGGCCGTGCTCCGTCTCGGCCGGCTGATGGACGCGGGCCGCGCCGCGCCGGAGATGATCAGCCTCTGCAAGCGCAACAGCTGCGGCAAGTCGCTCGACATCGCCCGCGTCGCGCGCGACATGCACGGCGGCAACGGCATCGTCGACGAGTATCACGTGATCCGTCACATGATGAACCTCGAGACCGTCAACACCTACGAGGGCACGCACGACGTGCACGCCCTCATCCTCGGCCGGGCGCAGACCGGGATCAGCGCTTTCGGTTGAGGAAGGACGCGAACGCCTCGCGCGCCTCGGGCGACGCGAGCGCGCGCGCGAACGACGCGGTCTCGCGCTCGATCGCGTCGTGCACGCCGCGGTCGTCGCCGCGGAGCAGACGCTTGGTTTCCCGGAGCGCGCCGGCCGGAAGCCCGGCGAGCACGGTCGCCTTCTCGCGCGCGATCACGTCGAGGTCGGGCCGCGGCACCAGCGCGTTGACCAGGCCGGAGACGCAGGCCTCCGACGCCGTCACGGTCTCGCCCAGCATCAGCATCGCGGCCGCGCGGGCATGTCCGACCCGGCGCGGCAGCAGCACGCTCGATCCCGCCTCGGGCACCAGGCCGAGACGCGCGAACGGCGTCGAGAACGTCGCCTCCGGTGCCGCGTAGACGAGATCGGCGTGCAGCAGCATCGTGGTGCCGATCCCGACCGCGATCCCGCCGACCGCGATCACCAGCGGCTTGGGGAACGCTGCCAGCGCGCGGATGAAGCGCGCCGGTGCCTCCGCCTCCGCCTCGCCGCCGCGGGCGAGGAAATCGGCGATGTCGTTGCCGGCGCAGAACGCGTCGCCCGCGGCCGTGATCAGCACCGCCCGGATCGCGTCGGACGCCTCGGCGCGCGCGAGACCGCGTCCGAGCGCCTCGTACATGCCCGCATCGAGCGCGTTCTTCTTCTCGGGCCGGTCGAGCACGAGCTCGAGCACGCCGCCGTTCTCGTGGTCGCGGATCATCGCCTCGCCTCCCTCTCCGCACGCGCCCGTTCCTCGGCCTCGAGCACGCTGCCGAGCAGCTTGCCCGCGGCACTGCGCGGCAGCACGTCGCGGATCTCGAGCGCCGCCGGCATCTCGTGCGGCCCGAGGCGGTCGCGCAGGAACGCGCGGAGCTCGGCGAGCGTGAGCGTGGCGGCGCCGGGCCGAAGCGTCACGAAGGCCTTCGCCGCCTGGCCGCGATAGGCGTCGTCGATGCCGATCACGATCGCCGCGACGATGTCGGGATGCTCGTGGATCGCGCTTTCCAGCATCGCCGGATAAACCTTCAAGCCGCTCGAGATGATCATGTTCTTCTTGCGGCCGACCAGCGTGTAGAGCCCGTCGGCGTCGACATGGCCGAGATCGCCGGTCAGGAAATACCCGTCGCGGAACGCCTCGCGCGTCGCCTCCGGCCGGTTCCAATATCCCGCGAACACGTTCGGGCCGCGGATCGCGAGCTCGCCGATCTCGCCCGGCGGCAGCACGCGTGCGCCGTCATCGGCGCTGACCACCCGCATGTCGATGCCCGGCAGGGCGCGCCCGATCATCCCTGGACGCGGTTCGACGCCGGCCGGCATGCGGGTGCCGGCGGGCGAGGTCTCGGTCATGCCCCAGCCGTTGTGGAGCGGCACGCCGACCATCGCCTCGACCCTGCGCTGCACGTCGAACGGCAGCGGCGCGCCGCCCGAGACGCAGTGCCGCAGCGAGGAGAAATCGGTCGTGGCGGCGTCCGGGTGGTGCAGCAGCGCGATCCACATCGTCGGCACCGCCGAGAACCCGGTCACCCGCCGTTCCGCGATGTCGCGGAGCGTCGCCCCGGCATCGAAGCGGGCGCGGAGCAGGATCTCGTGCCCGTCCGCCAGCTGCCGCAGCAGGATCGTCGTCAGCGCGTAGATATGGAACAGCGGCAGCACCGCGAGACAGCGTCCGGGCTCGTCTCGCGGCGGGGACTCGCGCGCCGACCACGCGCGATACATGTTCGACGCCGCCGTGAGATTGGCGTGCGTCAGCATCGCGGCCTTGGGCAGGCCGGTGGTCCCGCCGGTGTATTGCAGCACCGCGACATCGTCGGGCGCGACGGTCGGGAACACGGCCGGAGCCGCGCCGCGGAGCAGGGCCGTCAGCGAGGCGCTGCCGGCCTCGGGTGTCGTCTCACCGCGCCAGAACGCATCCTCGCCCACCAGCACGCGCTCGAGCTTGCCCTCGCCGACGAGCGCCCGGGCCCGCGCGTCGAGACCGAACAGGTCGGTCGTGATCACGACGCGGGCGCCGCTGTCGTGCAGCTTGTGGGCGAGCTCGCGCGGCGCGTCGAGCGGGCTGAGGTTCACGATCCGGATGCCGAGGCGCGCGAGCGCGAAGAACGCCACCGGATGCCAGGGCGTGTTCGGCAGCAACAGGGCGACCGCGTCGCCCGGCGCGAGGCAGCGGACGAGACCGGCGGCCAGCCGCGTCGAGAGGTCGCGGAGCGTCGCGAAACCGGTGCGGCGGCCCTCGTATTCGAGGCAGTCGCGACCGGACCAGCGTTCCGCGGCGTCGTCGAGCAGGGCCGCGAGCGTGCCGGTCTCGATCAGGTCATCGGGCGCGCTCCAGTCGCGCCGTAACGGTTCGGACATGACGTTCCCCTGTCTCATCGGCGCCTGCGACGGCGCGCTCGTTCTCGTCGTCCGGCAGATCGCCGAGCGCGCGAAGCGTCTCCCGGTCGATGGCGCGGAGCTCGTCGAGCGTGCGCGCGATCGCGTCGCGCATCGCCTCCAGACGCTCGATGCGCTGGCCGACCGCGTCCCGCAGCGCTTCCTTCTGGACGCGGTGCATCGGATCGACGTTGTAGAGGTCGAGGAAGTCCTTGATCTCGCGGATCGTGAAACCGAGGCTCTTGCCGCGCAGGATCAGCCGCATCCGCGCGCGTTCGCGGAACGTGTAGACGCGGTTCGCGCCGGCGCGGGCGGGATCGATCAGGCCCTTGTCCTCGTAGAACCGGATCGCGCGCGCGGTGATGCCGAGTTCGCCGGCGAGCTCGGTGATCGTGTAGAGCCGGCCGTCCTCGTTGGCGGTCGTGCCGCGTGTCATCGGGCGGATCGCGGCGGCGATGCGGCGGGCGCGCGCGCGATGAAGTCGCGCAGCCACGCCCCGGTGTCGATGCCGTCGCCGCCAGGCGCCCCGATCTTGTAGACCGCGCTCGCGCGCGCGATCGCGCCGCCATCGGCCCGCACGATCGTCTGCGCGAACACGAAGTTCCGCGTCTGGCGCAGGATCTCGCCGTTCGCCTGCACCCAGGTGCCGTTCCGGCCGGCCGCGAGATAGTCCACGCTGAGATTGATCGTCGGCAGCATGGTCGCCTGGAGTTCGGTCTCGAACAGGATCGCGAACGCCAGATGGACGTCGCAGAAGGTCGCGATCAGGCCGCCGTGGCAGATGCCGCCGAAATTGAGGTGGCGATCGCGGACGCGGAACCCGGTCGACAGCCGACCGTCGTCGACCCTGACGAACAAGGGCAGGTTCCGCGCCGCGAAATCGAGGCGATCGCCGTACGGGAGTGCCACGAACCCGTCCGGCGCGTCGCCGTCCGCGCTCAGAACGCCATCTCCTCGAGCGCCATCGTCGACGCCTTGCCGCTCTTGATCGCGCCCAGCAGGGCGGCGGCCTGCGGCAGGATGCGATCGATGAAGAACTGCGCGGTCGTGATCTTGGCCTTGTAGAAGGCGGCGTCGTCGGCGCCCTCGGCCAGCCGGTCCGACGCGATCGTCGCCGAGCGCACCAGCATGTAGCCCTGTGCCACGATGCCGAGCAGGCGCAGGAAGTCGGTCGCGGCGGCGCCCGCCTCCTCGGGATCGCGCAGACCGCGCTCGCTGATCGTCGCCGTCGCGAGCTGCAGCGCGCCGAAGCCGCGCTCGAGTGCGACGACCATCTTGCCGGCCCCCGCGTGGGCGCGATGGGCCTCGATCCAGTCGGACACCGGGTGGAAGAAGCGGCGCAGCAGGCGGCCCATATGCGCCGGCATCTTGCGCCCGACCAGATCGAGCGCCTGGATCCCGTTGGTGCCCTCGTAGAGCATGGCGATGCGGGCGTCGCGGACGAACTGCTCGACGCCGTGCTCGCGGATGTAGCCGTGACCGCCGTAGACCTGCACCGCCAGGCTCGACATCTCGAAGCCGAGATCGGTGAACAGCGCTTTGACGACCGGCGTCATCAGCGCGATGAAATCCTCCGCCTCCTCGCGCTCCTCGGCGGTCGCCGCGTGCTTGGACAGATCGACCGCCTCGGCGACCCAGATCCCGACCGCCCGGCAGGCTTCCGTGTTGGCCCGCATCGTCATCAGCATGCGGCGCACGTCGGGATGCACGATGATCGGGTCGGCCGCGAGATCCGGCCGCTTCGGGCCCGACAGCGAACGCCCCTGCAGCCGGTCGCGGGCATAGGCGGTCGCCGACTGGTAGGCGGCCGAACAGACGCCGAGCCCCTGGAAGCCGACGCCGAGCCGCTCCTCGTTCATCATCGTGAACATGGCGGTCATGCCCTTGTGCTTCGCGCCGACCAGATACCCGGTCGCGTCGTCGAAGCTGATCTGCGAGGTCGCCGACGCCTTGAGCCCCATCTTGTGCTCGATGCCGGTGCACACGACGCCGTTCCGCGGCCCCGGCCTGCCGTCCTCGGTCGGCAGGAACTTCGGCACCAGGAACAGGCTGATCCCCTTGATGCCGGACGGCGCGTCGGGCAGGCGCGCGAGCACGAGATGGATGATGTTGTCGGCGAGATCGTGCTCGCCGGCCGAGATGAAGATCTTCGAGCCCGTCAGCCGGTAGGAGCCGTCCTCGGCCGGAACCGCGCGGGTCCGCATCATGCCGAGATCGGTGCCGCAATGCGATTCCGTCAGGCACATCGTGCCCGTCCAGGTGCCCGACACCAGCTTCTCGAGATAGGTGTCCTTCAGTTCGGTGGAGCCGTGCGCGGCGAGCGCCTGCACCGCCCCGTGCGTGAGGCCGGGATAGAGGCTGAACGACAGGTTCGCCGCACAGCTCATCTCCTCGACGAGCTTCGCGAGCGTCTCCGGCAGGCCCTGGCCGCCATAGTTCGGATCGCTCGACAGCGAAGGCCAGCCGCCGTCGCGGAACACCGCGTAGGCCTCGCGGAAACCGGACGGCGTCCGCACCACGCCGTTCTCGTAGCGGCAGCCTTCGAGATCGCCCGAGGCGTTGATCGGCAGCAGCACCTCGGTCGCGAGCTTCGCCGCTTCCTCGAGCACGCTGTCGGCGAGGTCGGGGCTGAGCTCCGCGAAGGCGGGCAGCCGTCCGAGCCGGTCGAGCCCGATCAGCTCGTGCAGCACGAAACGCATGTCGCGCAGCGGCGCCTCATAGACCTGCATCGAAGAACCCTTCCGTGGAACTGGGGCGAGCCGCCGAGATGGCGTCGCGCCCGGCCGGCGAGAAGATCGGGACGATCGGGATCGCGTCTAATTCCGCAACGGCTTCCCGGTGACCAGCGTGTGCTCGATGCGGGCGAGGGTGGGGCCGGTGCGGATCAGGCGCAGGAACGCGCGACGCTCGACCGACAGCATGTCGTCTTCCGAAACGACGTCGACGGGGTCGTGCCCGCCGCCGGTGAGAACCTCCGCGAGCGCGTCGGCCACCACCATGTCGTGCGCCGACGCCATGCCGAGCCGGTGAAACCCGGTCGTCGCGAGCGACAGCGCGAGGCGGCCGGCGGCGCCGGCGACCCGGAACTCGGGCCTTGCCGGCGGCACGTAGCCGTCCGCGAGCGCGACCGCGCGCGCCCGCGCCTCGAACAGCAGCCGGTCGCGGTTCATCACCACGATGTCGCCTTCCCGCAGCACGCGCATCGCGCGCGCCTCGGCGGCCGACGTCGACACCTTGGCCTGGCTCACCGCCTCGAACACTTTCGAGACCGCCGGCATCGGACCCCCGGGGCTGCCCGGCATCGTCACCCAGCGATGCAGCATCTCGGCGTTGCCGCCCCAGCCCGGCACCAGGCCGACGCCGGTCTCGACCAGACCCGTATAGGTCTCGGCATGCGCGACGATCGCGTCCGCGTGCAGCAGGATCTCGCAGCCGCCGCCGAGCGCCATCCCCGCCGGCGCCGCGACGACGGGGAAGGGCGCGTATTTCATCGCCTTCAGCAATCGCTGTCCTTCGGCGATCGAGCGCTCGATCTCGCCCCAGGCGGCGATGTTCGACGCGAACAGGGCCACGCCGAGATTGGCGCCGACCGAGAAGTTCTCTCCCCCGTTGGCGACGACGAGCGCGCGGAACTTCTCGCCCACGAGCGTCAGGCTCTGCTCCAGCAGCTTGAAGACGCCCTCGTCGAGCGCGTTCATCTTGGTCGTGAACTCGAGGCACGCGACGCCCTCGCCGATGTCCCACAGCGACGCGGAGCCGTTCCGCAGCAGCGGCTTGCCGCGACGCTTGACGTCGTCGAGCAGCAGGACGCCGTCTTCCCGCGGCAGCGCCCGGTAGACGCCGTCGGTGCCGAAGGACCGCACGCCGTCCTCGCCGAGCTGGTAGAACGTGCCGTCGCCCACCGCGCGGAGCAGCGGCGGCACGTCGCGTCCCTCGCGTTCCAGACGCTCGGCGACGCGCTTGGGTCCGAGCGCGTCGAGCAGCTCGAACGGCCCCTGCTTCCAGTTGAAGCCGAGCCGCATCGCCGCGTCGACGGCGACGATGTCGTCGGCGATCTCCGGCACCAGGCGCGCCGCGTAGGCGAGCGTCGCGCCCATCACCGTCCACGCGTAGGTGCCGTAGCGGTCGTCCGACGCCAGCAGCGCGACGGGGCTGCGCGACAGCGCGTCCGGCAGCCTGGTGTCGCGCGACGGCTCGTAGACGCCGGTCACCAGCCCGATCGATTCCCGGACTTTGCCGCGCTCGCGGTTGATCCGGTAGAAGCCGCCGCGTCCCTTGCGTCCGGTATAGCCCTCGGCGATCAGCTTGTGCAGGAACGGCAGGTCCCGCGTCGTCGCGTGGAACGGATCGTCCGACGCCAGCGCCTCGGTCATGCTGCGGCCGATATGCGGCATCAGGTCGAGACCGATCAGGTCGAGCAGACCGAACACGCCGGTCTTCGGGATGCCGAGCGGCCGGCCCATCACCGCGTCCGCCTCCTCGACCGACAGGTTCTGGTCGATCGCGGCGTTGACGCCCGCCTGCATCCAGAAGGTGCCGATCCGGTTCGCGATGAAGCCCGGCGTGTCGTGCGTCCGCACCACGGTCTTGCCGAGGCGCCGGTCGATGAAGCCGGCGAGCGCGTCGAACAGGTCCCGATCCGTCTCGCGGCCGGTGACCAGCTCGCACAATCGCATGTGGCGCGGCGGGTTGAAGAAATGCGTGATCGCGAACGACCGGCGGAAATCGGCGTCCATCCCGTCGGTGAGCGAGGCGAGCCGGATGGTCGACGTGTTCGAACTCACCGCCGTGCCGGGCCGGCACGCCGCGGCGAGCCGCCGGTAGAGCGCCTGCTTGAGGTCGAGCCGCTCGACGATCGCTTCCACGACCCACTGGCACGAGCCGACGCTGTCGAGATCGTCCTCGAGATTGCCGGGGGTCACGAGCTTCGCCGCGTCCGGCGTCATGAACGGCGCCGGATCGGTCTTCAGCATCCTGGCGATGGCGCCACGCGCGAGCGCGCTGCGGTCGCCGCCCCCATGCTTCGGCACACCGCCGTTCGGCAGATCGCCTCCCGGCACGATGTCGAGCAGCAGCACCGGCACACCGGCGTTGGCCACCTGGGCCGCGATCGCGGCCCCCATCACGCCCGCGCCGATGACGCAGACGCGCTCGATCCGGGCCGCCATCAGGCACGCTCCAGCACGGTCGCGATGCCCTGGCCGCCACCGATGCACTGCGTCGCCAGCGCGTAGCGTCCGCCCTCGCGCCCGAGCAGGGCGGCCGCCTTGCCGACGATGCGCGCGCCCGTGGCCCCGAGCGGATGGCCGATCGCGATCGCGCCGCCGTCGAGATTGACCCTCTCCTCGCGCAAGGCGAGATCCTGCGCGCAGGCCAGCGCCTGGCTCGCGAACGCCTCGTTCAGCTCGACCACGTCGAGATCGGTCGCCTCGATGCCGGCGCGCTCCAGCGCCTTCCGGCTCGACAGGATCGGCCCGAGACCCATCGTCTCGGGACGGCACCCCGAGACCGCCGCCGCCCGGATGAAGGCGAGCGGGGTCAGCCGGTGGCGTTCCGCGAACGCCTCGGTGCAGACCAGCACCGCGCTCGCGCCGTCGGTGAGCGGCGACGACGTCCCGGCGGTCACCGTGCCGTCGGCGGCGAATGCCGGTCTGAGACCGGCGAGCGCCTCGGCGCTGGTGTCGGGCCGGAGGCAGCCATCCTTGTCGACCACGCCGTGCCTGGTGGTGATCGGCACGATCTCGGCATCGAGACGCCCTTCGGCCTGCGCGGCCGCCGCCTTGCGCTGGCTGCCGACCGCGAACGCCTCCTGGGCGGCGCGGCCGATCTGGTATTGGCGCGCGACGTTCTCCGCCGTGTCGCCCATCGGCACGTAGGCGCCGGGCGACATCGCCGCCAGCGCCGGGTTCGGCATCGGGTTGTAGCCGCCCATCGGCACCCGGCTCATGCTCTCGACCCCGGCCGCGATGAACGCCTCCCCGGCGCCGATCGCGATCTGGCCGGCCGCCATGTGCACCGACTGCATCGAGGAGCCGCAGAACCGGTTCACCGTCGCGCCGCCCACCGAAAGCGGCAGGCCGGCGAGCAGCCCGATCAGCCGCGCGACGTTCATGCCCTGCTCGCCTTCCGGAAAGGCGCAGCCGACGATCAGGTCCTCGATCTCGCCCGCGTCCACCCCGGTCCGTTCGATCAGGCCCCGCACCACCTGCGCCGCCAGGTCGTCGCCGCGCACCCGGGCCAGCGCGCCCTTGCCGGCGAAGTGGAACGGCGAGCGCACGTAGCCGGCGATGACGATGTTCTGCAGCGCACCGGTGTTCTGCAGCGCGCCGGTCTGTGCGGACGTGCTCGGCATGGATGCGGATCTCCCTCAGGCGCCTTGCCCGGCTTCTCGTAACCGGATAGGACCGTCCCTATACGTTAACTCAGGTGTAGCATCGCGGCCGATCCCCGGCAACGCTCGCGACGGCGGGCTCTCGACTTCCCACCGGTCGGGTCGATCTTCATCTTCGGTGACCAGGCTTGAGGCGTTTCGGATGGACATGACCGCTCGCGAATCGATGGCGTTCGACGTGCTGATCGTCGGCGCCGGCCCGGCCGGCCTCGCCGCCGCCATCCGGCTGCGTCAGCTCCGGCCGGAAACATCGGTCTGCGTGGTCGAGAAAGGCTCCGAGGTGGGCGCCCACATCCTGTCGGGCGCGGTGATCGAGCCGCGCGCGCTGGCCGAACTGCTGCCCGACTGGCAGGAGCGCGGCGCGCCGCTCACGACCGGGGCCGGCGAGGACCGTTTCCTCTTCCTCACCGAGCGGCGCGCCATCCGCCTGCCGCTGCCGCCGCAGATGCGCAACCACGGCAACTACATCGTGAGCCTCGGCGCCGTCTGCCGCTGGCTCGGCGAGCAGGCCGAAGCGCTCGGGGTCGAGATCTATCCCGGTTTCGCCGCCGCCGAACTGCTCGAGGAGGACGGCCGCATCGTCGGCGTCGCGACCGGCGACATGGGGATCGGCAAAGGCGGCGAGCCCGGTCCGAACCACACCCGCGGCATGGAGCTCCGAGCCACCTACACCCTGTTCGGCGAGGGCTGCCGCGGCTCGCTGTCGAAGCAGCTGATGGCGCGCTTCGCGCTCCGCGACGGCGTCGGCCCGCAGACCTACGGGCTCGGCGTCAAGGAGCTCTGGGAGGTGCCGGCATCCATGCACCGGCCGGGCTTCATCCAGCACACGATGGGCTGGCCGCTCGACCGCCGCACCTATGGCGGTTCCTGGCTCTACCATTTCGGCGACAATCTCGTGTCCTACGGCTTCGTCGTCGGTCTCGATTACGCGAACCCGTCGCTGTCGCCGTTCGAGGAGGCGCAGCGCTTCAAGACGCACCCGGCGATGCGCGCCCTGTTCGAGGGCGCCCGCCGGATCGGCTACGGCGCGCGCGCGCTGTCCGAAGGCGGGCTGCAGTCGATCCCGCGGCTGACCTTCCCGGGCGGCGCGCTGATCGGCGACGCCGCCGGCTTCCTCAACGTGCCGAAGATCAAGGGCACGCACGCGGCGATGAAGTCGGGCATGCTGGCGGCCGAGGCGGTCGCCGACGCGCTCGACGCGCCGACGCCCCCCGCCGAGCCCGCCTCGTTCACCGAGCGGTTCCGATCCTCCTGGCTGTGGTCCGAGCTGCACGGCGTGCGCAACGTGCGTCCCGCCTTCGCGCGCTACGGCCAGCTCGCCGGCTTCGCCTATTCGGCGATCGACACCGTGGCGCTGCGCGGCCGCGCGCCCTGGACGCTGTCCCACCCCCACGCCGACCACGAGGTCCTCGCGCCCGCCGCGTCGGTGCCGCCGATCGCCTATCCGAAGCCCGACGGCGTGCTCACCTTCGACCGCCTGTCGTCGGTGTATCTGTCGAACACCAATCACGAGGAAGACCAGCCGCCGCATCTCGTGCTGCGCGATCCCGCCGAATGGAAGACCGTCAACTGGGACGTGTACCGCTCGCCGGAAAGCCGCTACTGCCCGGCCGGCGTCTACGAGGCGGTCGGCACCGACGCCGCGCCGCGCCTGCAGATCAACGCGCAGAACTGCGTCCACTGCAAGACATGCGACATCAAGGATCCGGGGCAGAATATCGACTGGCGAGTCCCGGAAGGCGCCGGCGGCCCCAATTATCCGCCCGGCATGTAGGCCGTCCGGCCGAGACCCAGTCGTTCCCTCCGTCCCGTCCGCGAGATCCCACCCGATGAAGCTTCTCGTTCCAGTCAAGCGCGTGGTCGACTACAACGTGAAGGTGCGTGTCCGCTCGGACGGTTCTGGTGTGGAGCTGGCGGGCGTGAAGATGTCGATGAACCCGTTCGACGAGATCGCGGTCGAGGAGGCGGTGCGTCTTCGCGAGCGCGGCGGGGCGAGCGAGATCGTGGCGGTGTCGGTGGGTGTGCCGCAATGCGCGGACACGCTGCGGACGGCGCTGGCGATGGGCGCCGACCGGGCGATCCTGGTCACGGTGGCGGGGGCGGACGCGCCTGAGCCGCTGGCGGTGGCGAAGATCCTGCGCGCGCTGGTGGACCGGGAGCGGCCTGGGCTGGTGATCATGGGCAAGCAGGCGATCGACGACGACATGAACGCGACGGGTCAGATGCTGGCGGGTCTGCTCGGCTGGTCGCAGGGCACGTTCGCGAGCCGGCTCGAGCTCGCCGACGGGCGCGCGACGGTGGTGCGCGAGGTCGATGGCGGGCTGGAGACGGTGTCGCTGTCGCTGCCGGCGATCGTGACGACGGACCTGCGGCTGAACGAGCCGCGCTACGCGTCGCTGCCGAACATCATGAAGGCGCGCAAGAAGCCGCTCGAGACGATCGACGCGGCGTCCCTCGGGGTCGACGTCGCGCCGCGTCTGTCGACGCTGCGGGTCGCCGAACCGGCGACCCGCAAGGCGGGGGTGCGGGTCAACTCCGTCGCCGAGCTCGTGGCCAAGCTGCGGGACGAGGCGAAGGTGATCTGACGGCGACGCGGCAAAGGCCAGGGGCTTTGCCCCTGGACCCCAGCAAA
This sequence comes from Acetobacteraceae bacterium, assembly GCA_965199345.1. Taxonomy (GTDB): domain Bacteria; phylum Pseudomonadota; class Alphaproteobacteria; order Acetobacterales; family Acetobacteraceae; genus CAXTPV01. Next base: position 2,037,841 of record CBDARA010000002.1, on the reverse strand, counting down.
GGCGTAGCCTTTGCGATCCTTCAGTTTGCCCCAGGCAAAGGCGTAGCCTTTGCGATCCATCACTTGAGAGAGAACCACAGATGAGCGACGGGAACGCGGTGCTGGTGCTGGTGGACCATGCGGAGGGGCGGCTGGTGGCGGCCTCGCGCGCGGCCGTGGCGGCCGCGGCGCAACTCGGGGGCACGGTGGACGCGCTGGTGGCGGGCGACGCCGAGGGTGCGGCGGCCGCGGCGGCGTCGCGCCTGGCCGGCGTGTCGCGCGTGCTGCGGGCCGACGACGCCGTGTTCGCGCACGCGCTGGCCGAGCCGCTCGCGGCCCTGCTGGTCGACCTCGCGCCCGGCTACACCCACCTGGTGGCGCCGGCGACCGCGGTCGGCAAGAACGTGATGCCGCGGGTGGCGGCGCTGCTCGACGTGCAGCCGATCAGCGAGGTGATCGCGATCGAGGACGCGTCGACCTTCGTGCGGCCGATCTACGCCGGCAACGCGCTCGCGACCGTGCGGTCGTCGGACCGGATCAAGGTGATGACGGTGCGCGCGGCGGCGTTCGACGCCGCACCCGACCGCCCCGACGGCAAGGGGGCCGACGGCGAGGGGGCCGACGGCGGCGGCGCCGCGCCGGTCGAGACGGTGTCGGCGCCCGCCGCCGCGACCGCGACCGCCGGCGCGTCGCGCTTCGTCGGCGCCGAACTGTCGCAAAGCGAGCGGCCCGACCTGGCGGCGGCGCGCGTGGTGGTGTCGGGCGGCCGCGGCATGGGCTCGGGCGAGAACTTCCGCCTGCTCGACCCGATCGCCGACCGGCTGGGGGCGGCGATCGGCGCGTCGCGCGCGGCGGTCGACAGCGGCTACGTGCCGAACGACCACCAGGTCGGCCAGACCGGCAAGATCATCGCGCCCGACCTCTACGTCGCGGTCGGCATCTCGGGCGCGATCCAGCACCTCGCCGGCATGAAGGACAGCAAGATCATCGTCGCGATCAACAAGGACACCGACGCCCCGATCTTCCAGGTCGCCGATTACGGCCTCGTCGCCGACCTCTTCACCGCCATCCCCGAACTCGACGCCGCCCTCGCCACCTGAGGTCCGATCGGGTGACGACCATGCCGTCCTTCGCGTTCCGCACCGTGCCCCGGATCGTCGTGGCATGGGACGGGGCCGGACGGCTCGGCGAGATCGTCGGCGAACAGCTCGCGCCGTGCCGCCTGCTGGTGATCACCGACGCCGGACTGACGCGCGCGGGACTGACCGACGCGCCGCGCGCGAGCCTCGAAGCCGCCGGTTTCGCCGTCACCGTCTTCGACGGCATCGTCGCCGATCCGCCCGAGCGGATCGTGCGCGACGCGGTGACCGCGGGGCACCGTGCGCGGTGCACCGCCGTGCTCGGCCTCGGCGGCGGCTCGTCGCTCGACGTCGCGAAACTCGCGGCAGCCCTGCTCGCGAACCCGCGCGACTTGTCGGACCTCTACGGCATCGGCAAGGTCACCGGCGGCCGCCTGCCTCTCGCGCTCGTGCCGACCACCGCCGGCACCGGTTCCGAAGTCACCGACATCGCGATCGTGACGACCGGCGAGACCACCAAGATGGGCGTCGTGTCGCCCGCGCTGATGGCCGACCTCGTCCTGCTCGACGCAGCCCTCACCACCGGCCTGCCCGCGCTGCACACGGCCGCGACGGGGATCGACGCGATGGTGCACGCGATCGAGGCCTACACCAGCCGCTTCCGCAAGAACCCGGTCTCCGACGCGCTGGCGCGCGAGGCGCTCCGGCTGCTCTCGCGCCACATCGTCGACGCATGCCGCGACGGCCAAGACCGCGTCGCCCGCGAGGCGATGCTGCTGGGCGCGATGCTCGCCGGTCAGGCGTTCTGCAACGCGCCGGTCGCCGCCGTGCACGCGCTGGCATACCCGCTCGGCGGCCATTTCCACATCCCGCACGGGCTCTCGAACGCGCTCATGCTCGGCCCGGTGCTTCGCTTCAACGCGCGCGAGGCCGCACCGCACTATGCCGAGCTCGCCGAGGTGTTGGACGGGAACGGAACCGGCGACCCTCCGGCCAAGGCCGCCGGCTTCGTCGCGTCGATCGAGCGGATGATGGACGCGACCGGGGCGCCGCGCCGCCTGCGCGACGTCGGCGTGCCGGAAACGGCGCTCCCGCGCCTCGCCGCCGACGCGATGCTGCAGACGCGATTGCTGGTCAACAACCCCGTCGACGTCACCGAGGCCGACGCGCTCGCGCTCTACCGCGCCGCGTTCTGACCGTCATGGCCGGCGAGGTCGCGCGAGGCCGTCCCGTCGAGATCACCTTCCCGGACGCCGCGTCGCCGCGTCGGAAGCTGCGCCCCGACGAGCAGCGCGACCGGGAGCAGGCGTTTCGCGATCTGCGCGCGAACGCCCATGTCGTCCCCGCCGGTGTGGACGGACCGTTCCGTCTCGAGCTTCGCCTCCATGCCGGCCGCCTGCTGATCGGGATCGCACCCGAGGACGCGACGACGCCGATCGTGCACGCGCTCTCGCTCGCGTCCTTCCGCCGGCTGATCAAGGATTATCGCATGATCCTCGACACGCATGACCACGCGGCGTCGGGCGGCTCGGTGACGCGCCTGCACGCGCTCGACCTCGCGCGCCGCGCCGTCCACGACGAGGCGGCGGATGCCTTGATCGACGCGCTGTGGGGGCTGGTCGAGCTCGACCGCCCGACTGCCCGGCGCATCTTCACGCTGCTCTGCTGCTGCACGGGTGGCTAGAGCGACCTCATATGGACCGGGCCACGTCGCGGTCCGGTCCATATGAGGCAAGTTGCTCGATCTGCTAGATTCTTGAGCACGACGTGCCGCTGGACCGGTTCCGGTCTAGCTGCACGTGCTCCAGGCAAGTGTTCGGCGATCAATCCGACGGGCGGACGTTTTCGGACATCCGCCACGATGCCGCGGAAGGTGAGAACGCTCGACGAGCGCGCGGTCGCGGGCAAGCACCTCGCGCTCGTCGAGGAGGCGAGCGCCCGTCAGGCTTCGCCCAAACGCAACGGCGGCCCCGATCGCGAGGTGGAAGAACGATCGGCCCGATCGCGTCGATGCCGCTCACCAGACTGAACGGTTCGCGCAGGCGCAGCCGGTTGAAAGTGAGGCCTGCGACAAATCGAAATGATCCTGGCGCCCGACATCCGAGCAGCGTGCAGTCATGCTGGCGGACCATGTGCCTGGTCACGACGCGTCGACGCGCGTTCGCGCAAGGAAAACAGCGCGAGCAGGAACACCGACGGCTCGATCGCGAAGCGGACCGCGTCTCGCAGGCCCCCGACCCATGCCGGGGCCCAGCGATGCCGTGTGCCTGCCGCCGGGTGAGACACGGATCTGCTCGGCAGACATCCTTCATCCGGCGCACCCGGCATGTTACGGGAGCGCGGGGTCGTTCTCCGCCGCCCTGTTCGCCTCACCAGCCGTTCTGCAACTCACCAAGGACATCACGGATGGGTGCTGCCTCGAAGCCGTTCGGTCTGCTGCTCGCCTGCATGTCGATCGTGGTCGGACTACTCGCGAGCGGTGCCGCCGTCGCGCGCACCCCGAACGGCGTCAGCTTCCCGCCGAGCATGACCGTGAACGGCACGACGCTCACGCTGAACGGGACCGGAACGCGTACGGTCAGCTACTTCGTCGACGCCTACGCGAGTGCGCTCTATCTCCGATCGCCCGCCCATACGCTTCGGGCGGTACTCGCCGAGCGAGACCCGAAGGTGCTGGTGACGAGATACCTGCGCGACGCGACCGTTCCTCAGACGATCGCCGAGTACAAGTCGATGCACGACAAGTTCTGCTCGGCAAACCCATGCTCGCCCCCCAGCGCTGCGTCGTTCCAGCGCGTTCTCGACGCGGTGACGCCCAACAGCGTCGGAGACAGCTCGACGGACGTGGTCGACAACGGGACGCTGACGATCAGCCGGAACGGCAAGATCGTGCTGACGTTGCGCGATCCCACCTATGCGAGGGACTTCATCGCGACCGTCGCCGGTCCCTCGTCACCGACGGACGAGTATCGCGACGGGCTGCTCGACAACCAGTGACGCCGGCTCCGGCCGGAGCCCTCTACGGATCGAACAATCCCGAGAACAACGTCGATCCGTAGAGCGCGACGGCCGTGTCGAGCGGCACCCGTGCCGCGCGATCGCGCAGTTCGTAGGCGCTATTGACGGTCGCCATCAGCATCTGCCCGCCGACCAGCGGATCGATCGCGGGCAGCGAACCTTCCGTGACGCCGTCGATGATCAATCCGGCGAAGCGGCGCGCGATGCGGTCCGATCGCTCGATCACCGGCGCGCGCAGATCCGCCGGCATCGCCAGCAGGGCCGTGCTCCGCAGCAATGGCGTGCGGTCGGACAGCTGGATGGCGAGAAGAGTGGCGAGCGCGATCCCGAGCTCGTCGAGCCGGGTTCCGGGCGCGGCGAGGGCGGCGTCGAGCGCGTCGGTGATCGTCTGCAAGCTGCGTTCGAAGCAGGCGAGGACGAGGTCGTCCTTGGCGTCGAGGTGGTGATAGAAACTGCCCTTGGTGACGTTCAGGCGCGACGCGATCTGGTCGACCGACGTGCCGCGGTAGCCACGCTCGTTGATCAGCCGCATCGCGGCGCCGAGGAAGCGTTCGCTGCCCTCGTCGGAGTCGGGCGAGGGCAGGATCGCGCGGTCCGGACGGACCGACGAGCCCGGAGGCGCGAGACCGTTCTCGAGCAGGTCGACGAGGCGCTGCTCGACCCGGCCGTATTCTTCCGCACAGTAGCCGTCGAGCCACGACGGCAGCACGTAGAGGTTTTCGAGCAGCACGTGCGTCCGCATCAGGCGGAGCAGCCGCGCCTCCTCGGTGCCGCCCTCGCCGAAGAACTGTCTCGCGCGTCGGAAGATCGCGAAGTAGCGCCCGACCAGCACCGCCCGCATCGGATCGTCCATCGCGCGGAGATCACTGAGGCGGACGACCGGGTGCGCGGCGCCGCGCGACAGGTCGCCGATCGAGGCGAAGGCCAGCGCCACCAGCCGGCGCACGCGCGATCGAAGACCGGGTTCGCTGCCCGCCTCGATCACCTGGCGTTCCAGCAGATCGAGTGCCCGATCGAAGCAGGCAGCGGCGAGCTCCTCCTTGCGGCGAAAATAATAGGTGATGCTCGTGCTGCCGAGTCCGATCGTTTCGGCAACGGCGGCGAGGGACAAGCCTCTGACGCCGTTCTCGTTGATCAGGATCGAGGCGACATCGATGATGGCGTCGCGGCGGGCGACGAATCGCTTGGTGGCGTCGGGACGACGCGGCGCGGGAGTCTCGATGGCCTGTTTCATCATCGATCCGTTCTGCAACTGTCGCAATCGCGCCTCCGCCTGATTGCCCGCAACGGCATGTTACCATCCTGGCTCAGGAACAAGAAGCTCCGGAAGCCGGAGCGTCGGGTCTGCGCGAGATGAGCGCCCAACCCGCAACGGTTCCGGCGCTGGTGCAGGTTCCGGCGTTGCCTGCACTGCTCGTCATCCACGAAGCGCGATGATCCGTTCGACGCCGATCAACGGCACCGCGTCCAGGGAGCGCTCGGATCGGTCGATCGTTTCGTATCCGGCCCGGCGACGCGGAGGTGCTGCATCGCGACGCTCCTGCGATCGAAGTGAGCACGGCGGTCGCCGCGGGGATGTGGCGAGCCCCGTTCGACCATTCCGTGACCGAGCCCGGTGTCGCTCCGCCGGACGACAGGAGGCCGGTCCGCACCAGGCTCGACGGTGAAGAAGACGTGGTCGAGAAGCGGAGATGGTGGTCGTGCGGTGCCGGCGATGGGCGCCGCCGCTTCGACGTCGTGGGGTGAGTGGATCCTCGGCGAACGGCGCCTTCGGCCAGGCGTCGTCCTGATGCATTCCGAGGCCGATCGCGCGCGGCTCGGGCGGACATCCTCCATGTTCGGCGAGGATCACCCGTCGCCCGGCCATGCCGAGATCGGGTGCGTTCAGCGACGGCTCGGCCCAGGTCGCCTCCACCCGGCACGCGCGACCGGCGTCGCCGAAGAGCCGCTTGCGGCGATGTTCCGTCGCCTCGACCGGGACGCAGGCTTCCGCCTGTCTCCCTCCGCGCCCGAAGGCGGGCAGCCCTGGCCGTCTGGCGTCATCCGACCGGCTCGGGGCAGGCGACCGCGCCTTGCCATCGCTCCATCGAGCCCATACCGTAACTTCGAACAGATGGTCCTCGATGGTTGAAGCGGCTCGAAGACCGCGACGTCGAAAGCAGGATCGTCGCCGGCATCGCGACGTGTCTCGGACCGGCCGCCATGCCGTGACCCGGGAGGACATCCATGACGCTTCGGTTCGCGACCAAGGCTGCGCAGGCCCACGACTACCGGCTTACGATCGGGTGTTTGCTGGACACGGCGCTTCGTAGCGCGTCCGATCAGGAGATCGTCTACCGCGATCAGGTGAGGTTCACCTACCGGGAGCTCCGGCAGCGGATCGGGCGGCTCGCCTCGGTGCTGACCGGGCTCGGCGCCGGCCACGGCACGGTCGTCGGCGTGCTCGACTGGGACAGTCACCGTTACCTCGAATGCTATTTCGGCGTGCCGATGATGGGCGCGGTGCTGCAGACGGTGAATGTCCGCCTGCCACCGGCTCAGGTCGCCGACACGATCGACCGGGCGGAAGCCGAGATCCTGATCGTGCATCGCGACTTCCTGCCGCTGTGGCAGGCGCTGCGCGGCGCGCTGCCGCGGGTGAGCGCGGTGATCGCGATCGCCGACGGCGACGCGGGCGCGGTCGTGCCGGACGGCGTCGCGGGTGAATACGAGACGCTGCTCGCTTCGGCCTCGCCCGACCACGTGTTCACCGATTTCGACGAGAACGCGATCGCGACGACGTTCTTCACCACCGGCACCACCGGCCGTCCGAAAGCGGTGTGCTTCACGCACCGCCAGATCGTGCTGCACGCGCTCGCGGTCTGCGGTCCGTTCGGCGGCATGCGGAGCCGCGGCTTCGGCATCGACGACGTCTACATGCCTCTCACGCCGATGTTCCACGTGCATGCCTGGGGCGTGCCCTATGTCGCGACCATGCTCGGCGTGAAGCAGGTCTATCCGGGCCGTTACGAACCCGAGACCATCCTACGCCTCCGCGCCGACGAGGGCGTGACCTACTCGCACTGCGTGCCGACGATCCTGCAGATGGTTCTCGCCGCCGCCGATCGGACGGGCACCGACCTGTCCGGATGGCTGATGACGATCGGCGGATCGGCGCTGACGGGCGCGCTCTGTCGCGAGGGCCGCCGGCGCGGCATGGATCTGGTCGCCGGCTACGGCATGTCCGAGACCGCGCCGACGCTCAGCATCGCGCGGCCGCCGCGCGGCGGCGTTCCCGACGAGGACGCGGAGGTGGCGGCGCTCACCGCGGCCGGCGTGCCGATCCCGCTCGTCTCCGTTCGCGTCGTCGACGAGCAGATGCGGGACGTTCCCGCCGACGGCGTCTCGCGCGGCGAGCTCGTCGTTCGGGCGCCGTGGCTCACGCCCTGCTACGTCGGCGACGAACGCGCGTCCGACGAGCTCTGGCGCGGCGGCTGGCTGCACACGCAGGATGTCGCCTCGCTCGACGGGCACGGCAACATCCGCATCCGCGATCGCCTCAAGGACGTGATCAAGACGGGCGGCGAATGGCTGTGCTCGGTGACGCTCGAGGACCTGATCGCCGAGGTCGACGGCGTGCACGAGGTCGCCGTCGTCGGCGTCGCGCATCCGCACTGGGGCGAGCGTCCGATCGGCGTCGTCTCCGCGCATGCCGGGCATGCGCCGACGCTCGATGCGGTCAACGTGCGGCTGGATCGAGCCATCGCGTCCGGCGAGATCAGCCGCTACGCTCGCCTCGACCGGCTCGAGATCGTCGACAGCCTGCCCAAGACCAGCGTCGGCAAGATCGACAAGAAGGCCTTGCGGTCCGCCTACGCGACCGAGCCGGCGCCGGCACGCGAGGCCGCGGTCTCGTGAGAGCGGCGGCGCGTGGGCGCGGCACCTATCGCGTCTGGCAGACGCTCGACCTGCGCTGGAACGACAACGACGTCTACGGTCACGTCAACAACGCGGCCTATTACGTCTGGTGGGACACGGCGTTGAACAGCTTCCTGATCGGCGAGGGACTGCTCGATCTCGACCACGGCGAGACCCGCGCGTTCTTCGTGTCGTCCACGTGCCGTTACGCCCAGGCGCTGCGCTTTCCGGGCCGGGTGGACATCGGGTTCGCCGTCGCCGCGATCGGCAACACCAGCATCAGCTGGCAGTTCGGCACGTTCGCGTCCGGTGCCGAGGCGCCGGCCGCCGAGGGCGAAGTGGTTCAGGTCTGCGTCGACAGCGTGTCCGAGCGCCCGGTTCCGGTTCCCGCTTCGTGGCGACAGACGATCGGCGCGCGCGCCGGTCCGCCGGGCGCCGGCTGACGGGTCGGTCGCAGCGCCGACCGGGGTGTGGGAGATCGTCGCGCCCGACCGCGCGCGTGCCGTGCGACCGATGTCACGCCGCGCAGGGTGAACAAGGTCGGGACCGACAGGCGGCTGACCGGCCAGAGCACGTTCAACTGGCTCGAAGTCGGTCTGGCTGAAGGTCGTGCTCTAGAAACTCAGTGGATAGAGCAACTTGTCTCATGTGAACGGGACCACGACGTGGTCCGGTCCACATGAGGTCGCCCTGGGTTGCGCGGCGCAATGGGGCCGGATCTCGCCTCGTTGGATGCGATCCAGGAGCCGCGTCCCGGGTCAGGCCGGCTCGCGGAGCGCCTCGACGCGCGGCCGGTTCAGCGCGGCCTGCGCCGCCGCGAGACGCGCGATCGGCACCCGGAACGGCGAGCACGACACGTAGTCGAGGCCGATCTCGTCGCAGAACGCGATCGAGGCCGGGTCGCCGCCGTGTTCGCCGCAGACGCCGAGCTTGATGTCCGGGCGTCGCGCGCGCCCCTTCTCGGCCGCGATCGACACCAGCGCGCCGACACCGTCGCGATCGAGCGTCGCGAACGGATCACGTTCCAGAATTCCGCGCGCAAGATAGCCGGGCAGGAAACTGCCGGAATCGTCCCGCGACATCCCCCACGTGGTCTGGGTGAGGTCGTTCGTGCCGAACGAGAAGAAGTCGGCATGCGCCGCGATCCGGTCCGCGGTGAGGGCCGCGCGCGGCAGCTCGATCATCGTGCCCACCTGGAACGCGAGCGAAGCACCGCGCTCGGCGAACACCTCGTGCGCGATGCGCTCGACCTCCTCGCGTAGCGTCCGGAGCTCCGCCTCGGCCGCGACGAGCGGGATCATGATTTCGGGCACGACGGCCGCGTCCGCGTCCGCCGCGACCGTGAGTGCCGCCTCGACGATCGCGCGCACCTGCATCGCGTAGATCTCCGGGAAGCTGATCCCGAGACGGCAGCCGCGGTGACCCAGCATCGGATTGCTCTCCGCGAGCGCGGCGCAGCGCGCCTTGACCGCACCGAGTTCTTCCCCGAGCGACGCGGCGATCTCGGCGATCTCGCCGTCCGTGTGCGGCAGGAACTCGTGCAGCGGCGGATCGAGCAGGCGGATCGTCACCGGCAATCCCGCCATGGCCCGGAACAGCGACGTGAAATCCTCGCGCTGGAACGGCAGCAGGCCCTGCAGCGCGCGGGCGCGCGCCGCGTCGCCGTTCGCCATGATCATCTGGCGGACGAGTCCGATCCGCTCGGGCGCGAAGAACATGTGTTCGGTGCGGCAGAGACCGATGCCCTCCGCGCCGAAGCGACGCGCCGTCTCGGCATCCGCCGGCGTGTCGGCGTTGGCGCGGATGCCGATCTTCCGAAACGCGTCCGCCCAGCCGAGCAGCGTGCCGAATTCGCCGGAAAGCGTCGGCTCGACCGTCGGCACCTTGCCGAGGAACACCTCGCCGCTGCCGCCATCGATGGTGATCCACTCGCCCTCGCGGAGTGTGATGCCGCGCGCCTCCATGGTGCGCGCGCGCACGTCGACCCGAAGGTCGCCCGCGCCCGCGATGCAGGCGCGCCCCATGCCGCGCGCGACGACCGCGGCATGGCTGGTCATGCCGCCGCGCGTCGTCAGCACGCCGCGGGCGGCGTGCATGCCGTGCACGTCCTCGGGGCTGGTCTCGACGCGCACCAGGATGACGTCGTCGCCTTTTGCGGCACGCGCCTCGACCTCGTCGGCGTCGAACACGATCGCGCCGGACGCCGCACCCGGTGACGCGGGCAAGCCGCGCGTGAGCACCGTGCGCTCCGCCTTCGGATCGAGCGTCGGATGCAGCAGCTGATCGAGCGACGACGGCGTCACCCGTTGCACGGCCTGCTCGCGCGTGATCAGGCCTTCGGCCGCCATTTCGACGGCGATCCGGAGTGCGGCGGCGGCGGTTCGCTTGCCGCTCCGCGTCTGCAGGATGTAGAGCTTGTTGCGCTGGACGGTGAATTCGATGTCCTGCATGTCGCGATAGTGACGTTCGAGCGTGGCGCGGATCTCGATCAGTTCGCGATAGGCGTCCGGCAGCGCGCGCTCCATCGAGATCTCGTCCTTCGACGCGCGCCGATCCGACATCGGTTGCGGCGTGCGGATGCCGGCGACGACATCCTCGCCCTGCGCGTTGACGAGGTATTCGCCGTAGAAGACGTTCTCGCCGGTGGCCGGATCGCGGGTGAAGCACACCCCGGTCGCGCAATCGCCGCCCATGTTGCCGAACACCATGGCCTGCACGTTGACCGCCGTCCCCCAGGATGCGGGAATGTCGTGCAGCCGCCGGTAGGTGTTCGCGCGCGTGTTCATCCACGAGCCGAACACGGCGCCGATCGCGCCCCAGAGCTGGTCGCCCGGCGCCTGCGGAAAAGCCTTGCCGGTCTCCTGTCGTACCAGGTGCTTGTAGCTGTCGACGACGAAGCGCCAGTGCCCGTCGTCGAGATCGGTGTCCTCGTCGACGCGCGCCTCGTGCTTGATCTGCTCGATCACCTCCTCGAAGCGATGGTGCGGCACGCCGAGCACGACCGAGCCGTACATCTGGATGAAGCGGCGATAGCTGTCCCAGGCGAAGCGCGGATCGCCGGAAGAACGCCCGAGGCCTTCGACCACGTCGTCGTTGAGACCGAGATTGAGCACGGTGTCCATCATGCCGGGCATCGACACCCGCGCGCCCGACCGGACCGAGACGAGCAGCGGGGCCTCCGGATCGCCGAACCGGAACCCCGTCGCGTCCTCGACCACCTTGAGCGCCGCGTCGACCTCGTCGCGCAGCGTCTCCGGATAGGCGCGTCCGTTGGCGTAGAACGCCGTGCACACCTCGGTCGTGATGGTGAACCCAGGCGGCACCGGAATGCCGATGCCGGCCATCTCGGCGAGGTTCGCGCCCTTGCCCCCGAGCAGGTCGCGCATGCTGGCGCGACCCTCGTTCCGATCGCCGCCGAACCCGTAGACCCACTGCGTCGGCATCGCGGTCGTCCTCAGGCTGCGGCGGGGGCGGAGGCGGGGGCGGGGACGGCGTCGGCGTGCGCCGGGCCGCCATCGTCGTGGAACTGCTCGGTTTCGGTCGAGCCGCCCATCGCGGTCGTCGACGACCGGCCGCCGCTCGCGGTGACCGCCACCGCGTCGAACCACCCGGTCCCGACCTCGCGCTGGTGCCGCGTCGCGGTGTAGCCGTCGGCCTCGGACGCGAACTCCGCCTGCTGCAGTTCCGAATACGCCGCCATTCCGCGCGCCGCGTAGCCGCGCGCGAGCTGGAACATCGAGTGGTTCAGGGCGTGGAAGCCCGCCAGCGTCACGAACTGGAACTTGTAGCCCATCGCGCCGATGGCGCGCTGGAAGTCGGCGATCTTGTCGTCGGCCAGCTTCTTCCGCCAGTTGAACGAGGGCGAGCAATTATAGGCGAGCATCTTGCCCGGGAACGCCGCATGGATCGCGTCGGCGAAACGCTCCGCTTCCTCGAGATTGGGTTCGGACGTTTCCCACCACAGCAGGTCCGCGTAGGGCGCGTAGGCGAGCGATCGCGCGATCGCGTAGTCGACGCCGCGGCCCGGCGCGATGCGGAAGAAGCCCTCGCTGGTGCGCTCGCCGGTCAGGAACGGGCGGTCGCGCTCGTCGACGTCCGTCGTCAGCAACTGTGCCGCGTGGCTGTCGGTGCGGCACAGCAGCACGGTCGGCACGCCCTCGACATCGGCCGCGAGACGGGCGGCGTTCAGCGTGCGGATGTGCTGGCTGACCGGCACCAGCACCTTGCCGCCGAGATGGCCGCACTTCTTCTCGGACGCCAGCTGGTCCTCGAAATGCACGCCGCTCGCGCCCGCCTCGATCATCGCCCGCATCAGCTCGAACGCGTTCAGCGGACCGCCGAAGCCGGCCTCGGCATCGGCGATGATCGGCGCCATCCATTCGGTGCCGCGATCGCCCTCGAGCGTCGCGATCTGGTCGGCGCGACGGAGCGCGTTGTTGATCCGCCGCACCACCACCGGCACCGAGTTCGCCGGATAAAGCGACTGGTCGGGATACATCTCGCCGGCGAGGTTCGCGTCGGCGGCGACCTGCCAACCCGAAAGATAGATCGCCTTCAGCCCCGCCTTGACCTGCTGCATCGCCTGGTTGCCGGTGAGCGCGCCGAGCGTGTTGACGTAGGGCTCCGTCTTGAGCAGGTGCCACAGGCGCCTCGCACCGTTCTCCGCCAGCGTGTGCCTGATGCGGAACGATCCGGCGAGCCGCGCGACGTCGGCGTCCGTGTAGTCGCGCCGGATGCCGTCGAAGCGGCTGGGGTCCTCGTCGCGGAACGTGTCGGCTGACATGGCGGGTCGTCTCCGGGTGCGTGATCGCGTCTGGCGGCGATCATGCGTTCGGCTGGCGCCACGCGGATACGGCCGAACGCGGTCGGCGCCGGAATGCTGTCATCGGCATCACAGACATTCCGTGCCCTTTGTAAATCTTGTAAAGAGACGCGATGGCACGTCCTCTGATCGGCCAGGCCGTGCGTCGTCTCCGCCAGGAACGCGGGTTGTCGCAGGCCGCGCTGGCGAGCCGGCTCGGCATCTCGGCCAGCTACCTCAACCTGCTGGAGCACGATCGCCGTGCGGTGACGGCGTCCGTGCTGATCAAGCTCACCCGGGCGCTCGGTGCGACGCTCGAGATGCTGTCGGGCGACCAGGAGCGGCAGCTCGCGACCGGCGTCCGGGAAGCGCTCTCCGATCCCTCGCTCGGCATCGATCCCGTTCCGGCAGACGAACTCGCGGCGTTCGCCGCGCATCCCGCCGCCTCGCGCGCGGTGATCGCGCTGTATCGCGCGCTCCGCGTCGCGCGCGAGGAGGCGTCCGGCATCGCGCTCCCTTCCGGCCGTCGCATCCGGCTGCCCGCCGAGGAGGCGCGACAGTTCTACCAGGACCGGATGAACCATTTCCCGTCCCTCGAAGCGGCGTCCGCCGCCGTGCGGGCACGCCTGCAGGAGGACGAGGCCGGGCGCGGCGGCGGCCTCCTCGCGCCCGCCCTGATGAACCACGCGATCGCCGAGCGCCTCCGCCGGCCGCACGGGCTGGTCGTCACCGTCTCGCCGCTCGAGGGTGCGACACGGCGCTTCGACCCGGTCGCGCGCCATCTCGCCCTGTCCGACATCCTGCCGCGCGAGAGCCGCGGCTTCCATCTCGCCTTCCAGCTGATGCTGATCGAGGCGGCCGAACCGATCATGGCGCTCGTGCGCGACGCGGGTCCGAGCTCGCCCGAGGCCGCGATGCTGATCCGGATCGGCCTGACCAACTACGCCGCCGCGGCGCTGCTGATGCCGTTCGAGGCCATCGTCGAAACGGCCGAGACGCTGCGCTACGACGTCGAGATGCTCGCCGCCCGGTTCTCGGTTTCCTACGAGCAGGCGGCGCAGCGCCTGTCGACGCTGCAGAGCCCGACGCGGCGGGGCGTGCCGCTGTTCTTCGCCCGCATCGATCCGGCGGCGAACATCACCAAGAGCTTCTCGATCGCCGGCTTCCCGATCGGCCACCACGCCGGATCCTGCCCGCGCTGGATCGGCAACACCGCGTTCACCACGCCCGACACGATGCGCGTGCAGGTCGCGCGCTTCACCGACGGCAGCACCTTCCTGTGCTTCGCGCGCACCGTGCGCGCCCGCGCGCTCGGCTGGAGCGACGTGCCGCCGATGCATGTCGTCGCGCTCGGCTGCGACATCGCGCACGCCGCGCGCGTCGTCTATGCCGACGGCATCGACATCGACGGCTCGCTCAGTCCGGTCGGCATCTCGTGCCGTCTCTGCGACTGGCAGGACTGCCGGTCGCGGGCGCACCCGCCGCTCGAACACCGCCTCGCGCTCGATCCCCACGAGCGCTCGCTGTCGCGCTTCCCGTTCGTCCGCGAGCCCGACTGATCGGGCGCGGCAGGGTCGCTCAGCCCCCCTTGGTCACGAGGTCGACCAGGGCGCCGGCGCGCCCGGTGTAGTCGGACGGGGACATCCGGAGCAGCCGCGCCTTTTCCGCGTCGCCGAGCGTCGCCGCGCGCACGAAGGCGAGATACGCGTCGCGGTCGAGCGTCGCGCCGCGCGTGAGGCGCTTGAGCTGCTCGTAGGGATCGTCGCCGCCGCTCTTCCGCATCACCGTCTGCACGCCCTCGCCGAGGATTTCCCACGCGTTGTCGAGCGCGCGGCCGATCGCCGCCTCGTCGATCTCGAGCTTGCGCAGGCCCCGCATCAGCGCCTCGAGGGCCACGACCGCGTGCCCGAGCGCCGGCGCGATGTTGCGGAGCGTCGTACTGTCCGACAGGTCACGCTGCAGCCGCGACACCGGCAGCCGGGTCGCGAGATAGGAGAGCAGCGCGCTCGACAGGCCGAAATTCGCCTCCGCGTTCTCGAAGTCGATCGGGTTCACCTTGTGCGGCATGGTCGACGACCCGACCTCGCCGCCCACCAATCGCTGCCGGAAGTAGCCGATGCTGATGTAGAGCCAGGCATCGACCGCGAGATCGAGACCGATCGTGTTGGCGCGCGACACCGCGGCGAACGCCTCGGCGAGGAAATCGTGGCTTTCGATCTGCGTCGTCAGCGGGTTGTGCGTCAGGCCGAAGCTTTCGACGAAGCGCCGCGACAGCGTCTCCCAGTCGACCTCCGGATACGCCATCACGTGCGCGCTGAACGTGCCGGTCGCGCCGTTGAGCTTGCCGAGATACTCGAGGCCGTCGATCGACCGCAGCTGCCGCCGGAAGCGATGGACGAAGACCGCGAGCTCCTTGCCGAGCGTCGACGGCGTCGCCGCCTGGCCATGCGTCCGCGTCAGCATCGCGACGTCGCGCCAGCGTTCGGCGAGCGTCGCGAGATGGTCGATCACCGCGACGAGGCGCGGTCGCCACACGCCGCCGATCGCGTCCCGCAGCATCAGCGCGTAAGCGAGATTGTTGATGTCCTCCGACGTGCAGGCGAAATGCACGAACTCGCGATGCGCGGCGAGCGCCGTGCCGTCGAGCGCGTCCTTGACGAAATACTCGACCGCCTTGACGTCGTGGTTGGTGCGGCGCTCGGTCGCGCGGATCGCTGCGAACGCGGCGTCGTCGAAACCGTCCGCGAGCGCGCGAAGCGACGCCTCCTGCGCCGCGTCGAGCGCCGGCAACTCGACGATCGCGGGCTCGTGCGAAAGGAAGATGAACCACTCGACCTCCACCCGCACGCGGTTCCGCATCAGCGCGAACTCGCTCATCACGTCCGCGAGCGGCCGCGTGATCGCGGCGTAGCGGCCGTCGAGCGGCGTGAGCGCGCGCGCGCCGGCCACAAGGGCCGCGTCTGTCTCGTGATCCGGCACCGCGTCACTCCCGATCGGAACGGAGCGCCATTCCTACCAGATCGGCGGCGCGGTCCGAACCCGGCGCGACCCGACCGCGTGCGCCCGGCGCCCGCGCGCGCACGGCCGCGTCGTCGCGGCGGCCGGGGTCCGGGGCGTCATGGCATGCAGAGAGCAGCGGCGCGGGCGCCAGAGCGTCGCGGGACCGGGCGCCGTCGTCGCCGCGGTCGACGGTCAGTTTGCTAGAGCAACCCCATGGGACAAGTCGCTCAATCTGCTGAGTTTCCAGAGCACGATCTTAAGCCAGACCGACCTCGGTTAAGCCGAACGTGCTCCTGCGGTGGGTGCCGTCGATCGTCAGCCGCTCGGACACGCCCGCGATGGCGACCAGCGTCGCGAAGATGCGGCCGAACACGCCGCGGCGGCTCCAGCACACGAAGCGGTCGGAGAGCGTCTCGTGCGGCGCATGACCGCTCGGCGCGTACGTCCATCGGAAACTGTGCCTGGATCACGCACCGTGGGCGACGGACCGGGCCGGCCGGTTCGCCTGTCGCTCGCCGCAGGCCGGACCAGCGACCCATGTCGGGGCGGCGATCCTGCTCGCGGAACTGCCGCGAGCCCGCTCGGCCGCGATCGGGCCGGTCGCATCATCCGGCGCCGCCCGCCGACGCGGAGCCGATCGGCGCCCGGGCGGGACGGCACGACGCGCGTGGTTGCGCCCCGGCGAGACCGCATCGACGCGGCCGCGCCGGGCCGGCTCGATGCGGTGCTCCCGCTCGCGCGTCGCCGGGGCGACGCGCGAACGAGAGCCGCACGCGTGGCAACGCCGGCACCGCTCCTGTCCGTCGGGAGCGGTGCCGTCAGGTCGTCAGTGCGTGTAGCCGGCCTCGCGCATCGTCCGCGCGGTCGACGACTGCGCGCTCGCGAGCATCGCGCTCACCGTTTGCTGACCGGTCAGCGTCGCCGCGACGGACTGGCCGATCTGGGTGCCGATCGCCTGGAACTGCGGGATGCCGACGAACTGCGCGCCGGTATACGGGCGCGGCGACGCCGTCTCGCTGTCCGGGTTCGAGGTCTCGATCGCCTTCAGCACGAAGTCGCTGAACGGCGCCACCTTCTTGTAGTCGGCCGCCGTGTAGGTCGAGGTGCGCGTGCCGGGCGGGGCGTTCACCCAGCCGTCTGTCTGGGCGACCAGCTGCGTGTAGTCCTTCGACGTTGCCCAGGCGACGAACGTCTTCGCGGCTTCCACCTGCTTCGAGCTGCTCGGGATGGCGAGGTTCCATGACCACAGCCAGGTCGGGCCGCCCTTGAAGCTCCCCGTCGGGATCGCCGCGAAGCCGACTTCGTCGGCCACCTGGCTCGTCTTCTTGTCGTAGAGCGTGCCGGCCGCCGAGGTGGCGTCGATCCACATGCCGCAATGGCCGGACGTGAACAGCGCCAGGTTCTCGTTGAAGCCGTTCGACGACTGGCCCGGCGGCCCGTCGGCCTTCAGGATACCGTCGTAATAGGTGATCGCCTTCTTCCACTGCGGCGTGTTGATCGTCGGCTTCCACGACATGTTGAAATATTGCCCGCCCATCGCGGTGATGAGCGTGGTGACGTAGGCCATGTTCTCGCCCCAGCCCGGCTTGCCGCGCAGGCAGATACCGTAGGTCTGGCCGCTCTTGTCGGTGATCTTGTCGGCGAACTGGCGGATCTGCGCGTAGGTCGGGTCGGCCGGCATGGTGATCCCGGCCTTCTTGAACAGATCGGTCCGGTAATACGTCATCGCGCTTTCGGCGTAGAACGGCAGCGCGTAGACGGTGCTCTTGTAGCTGACGCCGTCGCGGACCGTCTTGATGATGTCGTCCATGTCGTAGCTGGCCGGCAGGTCGCTGAACGATGCCAGCCAGCCCTGCTTGGCCCAGATCGGCACCTCGTAGTTGCCGATCGTGAGCACGTCGAACTGGCCGCCATGGGTCGCGATGTCGGTCGTCACGCGCTGACGCAGGATGTTCTCCTCGAGCGTCACGTAGCGGACGTGCAGCCCCGGATGCAGCTTCTCGAACTGCGGGGTCAGCTTTTCCATCTCGATCATCTGGACGTTGTTGACCGTCGCGACCGTCAACGTGGTGTCGGCGCGGGCCAGCGCCGGCAGCAGGGGTGCTGCGGCCACGAGGCCGATCGCCACCCTGGTGCGTCTGTTTCGATTGCTCTTGCGCATGTGCGTGCGTTTCCTTCCTCGGCCGGACCTCTGTCCGGCGCGGAGGACGTTTCTAGCTCATCCAGTTGCCGCCATCTATATTGTAAGTCTGGGCGACGATGTAGTCGGCGTCCTTGCTCGCCAGGAACGATGCGAGACCCGCCACCTCGTCCGGACGCGCCATCCGGCCGAACGGGACCGCCTCGCCCACGCGCCGCTTCTTCTCGCCCGGCGCGAGGTTCTCGTAGCGGGCGAACATCGCGTCCACGTGGTCCCAGTGCTCGTTGTCGACCACGCCCGGGGCGATCGCGTTGACGTTGATGCCGTGCCTGATGAGGTCGAGCCCGGTGCTCTGGGTGAGGCTGATCACCGCCGCCTTCGACGCGCAGTAGACGGCGACCAGCGCTTCGCCGCGGCGGCCGGCCTGGCTCGCGAAGTTGATGATCTTGCCGCCGCGCCCCTGGGCGATCATCTGCCGGGCGGCCGCCTGCAGCGTGAACAGCAGGCCCTCGACGTTGACCGCGAACACCCGATGGTAGCTCTCGCGCGTGATCTCGACCGTCGGCGCGAGGTCGAACAGGCCGGCATTGTTGACCAGGATGTCGAGGCCGCCGAAGCGCGCGACCGTGGCCGCGATCGCGCTCTCGATCTGTTCCCCACGCGTGACGTCGAGCCCGAGGCCGAGGGCCGCGCCGCCGATCTCCTCGGCCGCCGCCCGCGCCCCCGCCTCGTTCAGATCGGCGATCACCACCCGCGCCCCGTCCGCGGCGTAGCGCGCGGCGATGGCGCGCCCGATGCCGCGCGCCCCCCCGGTGACGATCGCGACCTTTCCCTCGAGCGTCATGGCAGGTCTCCTGCGGCGGCCGGCCCGCCACAGGCCCGGCCATAGGTTGCGAGGACGAGACGGATGGCGGCGAGCAGCAGCGCCGGCGCGGTCGCGCGCAGCGCGCCCGACGCGACCGCCGGGTAAAGCCGCGGCAGGAACTGGCTGACCAGAGGTGCGGCGATCAGCACGCCGTCGAGTGCGGCCAGCAGCGACGCGACGGCGGCGACGGCGTCGGGCTCGGGCCAGTAATAGCGGATCCGGTCGCTGTAGCCCCAGTGCCGCAGCACCGCCTGCTCGGACGCCGTGCCGGACACGTGTCTCGCCCAGTGCGCCGGGTGTCGCAGCATCACCGCCTCCATCGCGTCGTGCAGCGGAATGCGGCCAGGCTTCAGCACGGCGGCGATCGCGTCGAGCCCGTAGAGCGCCTCCCGCAGCGCGAAGGTCAGCGCCGGCCCGACCTTCAGGATCGCGAACCCGTCCTCGACCAGCGCGCGGAGCGCCGCGTCCGGCTGGTAGTCGGTCGAATGCGCCTCGTAGACGAGGCCCGGCATCGCCGCGCGCGCCGCGACCAGCGCGCGCGCCGCCTCGGGCGCGTAGACCGCGACGCTGTCCTGGCCGAACTCGACGCCCGGCTGCACCACGATCGCGATCACCCGCGACCACGCATCCTCGCCCAGCGAGCGGAAGGCCTCGCGATGGATCGCGTGGGTGTGCCGGACGGCGTCGGGCGCGGTCGGGTGCAGGTGATCGAGCGCCTCGAGGGCCCCGCCCGGGATCGGCACCTCGGTGCCGATCACGTAGACCGGCGCCCCGCCGGTCGTCGCCCTGCCGGTCGTCGCCCCTTCGGTCGCGGCCTCGGCGCGCGCCGCGAGCACCGCCGCGCGCGCGGCCGCCGCCTCGTCGCCGACCGCCGCCGCCTCGCCCGCGCAGCCCATGCTGCAGTCGAGATGCAACTTCGCGAACCCCGCCGCCGCGTAGGCCTCGATCATGTCGCCCGCGCGCGCCATCGCCTCCTCGGGCGGCCGGTCGCGCCACGGGTTCGGCCCGAGATGGTCGCCTCCCAGGATGATGCGGTCGTGCGCCACGCCGACCCGATCGGCGATCCGGTGCACGGCGGCGCGGAAGTCGCGCGGCGTCATGCCGGTGTAGCCGCCCTCCTGGTTCACCTGGTTGCAGGTCGCCTCGATCAGCGCGACCGCACCGCCGTCGCGTGCCTCGAGCAACGCCGCCTCGATCACCAGCGGATGCGCCGAGCAGACCGACGTGATGCCGGCGGCGGGTCTGTCCCCGCGCCGCTGGCCGAGCGCGCGAAGCATCGCCGTGCTCGCCGCGCCGCTCACGCGCCCCTCGACGCGAGAAAGGCGTCGAGCAGCGCGAAGCTCGACGCGCCCTCCATCGGACCCTTCGCCGACACCGCGAGCGCGCCGCTCGCCGCCGCGTAGCGGAGCGCGCGGGCAGGGGGGTGGCCGAGCGAGCGGCAGGCGACGAAGGTCGCGCCGAAGCAATCGCCCGCCCCGGTCGGATCGATCTCGGCGACCGCGAAACCGCCTTGGTCGAGGGACAGCGCGCGATCGCGGTAGGACGCGCCGTCCGCCCCGCGCTTGAGCACCACCGCGCCGATCCCGCGCCGCAGCAGCTCGTCGATCGCGCCGGCCTCGTCGGCCGCGTCGGTCAGCAGCGTGAGCTCGTCGCCGCTCGGCAGGAACAGGTCGCAGTGATCGAGCATCCGGCGCAGCGCCACCCCGCTCGCGGCGTCGACCGCCATTTCCTTTCGGATGTTCGGGTCGAACGACACCGTCCCGCCGTCCGCGCGGACGGTCGTCGCCGCCTCGAGCGCCGCCGCCGCCAGCTCGGGCGTGAACAGCGACGATCCCATCACGTGCAGGTGGCGGGCGCGCCCGAGCAGGTCGCGCGCCGCCTCGTCCAGCCGCAGTTGAGCGGCCGCGCTGTGGCGTATGTTGAAGACGAAGTCCCGCGCGCCCGACGCGCGATAGCGCACGAAGGCGGTGCCGGTCGGGCGGTCGTCGTCCACCCTGATCGCGCGCACGTCGACGCCGTCCCGCCGCAGCCGGTCCAGCACCGCCGCACCGAAATCGTCGCGGCCGACGGCGCCGATCATCCCGGCCGGCACGCCCAGCCGGCCGACCTGGTCGATGAAGATCGCGGGCGCCCCGGACGGGAACGGGCCGCGCAGCGCGATCGGCTCGCGCCACCCGTCGCCCACGGTCTCGGCCATCAGTTCGACCAGGACCTCGCCGAGGGTGACGATCAAGACCGAAGCATCCGTGACACGGGAGCTCCAGTATGCGGAACGGGAGCGGGGTGGCAAGGATCGGCCGCGCCGCGTGTAGACAATCACGCGCCACGCGAGACATGAACGCGCGAACGCGCCTGGACTGGGCTAGGGGACGGTGATGGCTGATTACGTGAAACCAACGGACGTCGTGACGAGCATGGCGGAGGCCGGCGCGATCAAGGCGGGCCTGTCGACCCTGGACCTGCTCGTCCGGGGCGCGCTGGCCGGCGCCTTTCTCGGCTTCGCCACCTCGATGGCCTTCCTCGTCGGCGCCCAGACCGGCCAGTTCGTCGTCGGCGCGCTGTTGTTTCCGGCCGGCTTCGTGCTGATCGTCATCCTCGGCCTCGAGCTGCTGACCGGCAATTTCGGCATCATGCCGGTCGCCCTGTTCTCGGGGCGCATCGGCGGCGGCCAACTGATCCGCAACTGGGCGCTGGTCTTCCTCGGCAACCTCCTCGGCAGCCTGATCTACGCGGTGCTGTTCTGGATCGCGGCCACCGAGGCCGGCCACACCACCGGCGCGCTGATCGGCGACAAGCTGCGCGCCCTCGCGGTCGCCAAGACGACGGCCTACGAGAGCTTCGGCGCCGCCGGCATGCTGACCGTGTTCACCAAGGCGATCCTGTGCAACTGGATGGTCAGCCTCGGCACCGTCATGGCGCTCGCTTCCACCTCGTCGATCGGCAAGATCCTCGGTTGCTGGCTGCCGATCTTCCTTTTCGTCTCGCAGGGGTTCGAGCACAGCGTGGTCAACATGTTCGCGATCCCCGCCGGCATGATGCTGGGCGCCAAGGTCACGATCTACGACTGGCTGGTCTGGAACGAGATCCCGGTCACGGTCGGCAACGCCGTCGGCGCCGGCATCTTCACCGCCGCTTCCCTGTTCGTGACCTACCGGGCGAGCGCGGTGTCGCCGCTCGACGTCGCCGCGCCCTACGCGCCGCGCGGCTGACGAGGATGGCGCCGCCATGACGACGAACGCGCGACCGGGCGGCGACCCGACCATGGCGCCCGACCGCGCGGTGCCGCGCATCCTCGTCGTGGGCGGCGGCTTCGCCGGCGCCGCCTTCGCGACCCACCTGTTCCGCGACCATCCCGACGCCGCCTTCGCGGTCGAGATCGTCGAGGCGCGGGCGACGCTCGGCGCCGGCCTCGCCTACGACACCGCCGATCCCGTCCACCGCGTCAACGTCGCCGCCTCCCGCCTGTCGCTGTTCGCCGAGCGACCGGACGATTTCGTCGACTGGCTGCGGCGCGACCCGTCCGACGCCGAGGACCCCGACAGCGCCATGCCCGGCGGCGGGCGCTACCCGAGGCGTGCCGTGTTCGGCCGCTACGCCGCGTCGAGCCTGCGCGACGCGGCCGGTCGCGCCCGCGGCTCGCTCCGCCACGTCCGCGGCCGCGCCGTCGCGGCGTCGCGGCACCCCTCCGGCGGCTACGCGGTCAGGCTCGCCGACGGCCGCGCGCTCGAATGCGACCTCCTTCTGCTCGCGACCGGCCATCCGCCGCCGGCGACGCTCGCGCCGTTCGCCGCGCTGCCGCCCGACCGGCTGATCGCCGACCCCTGGGCGCCCGACGCGCTCGCCGCCGTCGATCCGGCGCGCGACGTGCTCGTCGTCGGCACCGGCCTGACCGCCTGCGACGTGATCGCGTCCTTGCGCGCACGCGGCCATCGCGGCCGCATCCTCGCGGTCTCGCGCCGCGGCCTGCTGCCGCGTCCGCGCACCACGCTGCCAGTGTCCGCCTACGGCGACTTCGCCACCGCGCCGGCCGCGACCGCGCGCGCACTGCTCCGCCGCGCCCGCGCCGCCGTCGCCGAGGCGGCGCTTGCCGGTCGTCCGTGGGAGGACGTGATCGACGCGCTCCGCCGCGACGCGCCGGTCGCGTGGAACGCGCTCGACCTCGCCGAGCAGCGCCGCCTGCTGCGCCATCTCCGTCCCTACTGGGACGCGCACCGCTTCCAAAGCGCGCCGCAGATCGACCGCGCGCTCGACGCCGCGCGACGCGACGGCGCGCTCGTCGTGCGCGCCGCCAGCCTCGTCGCCGCGCGCGCCGAGGGGGAACGGGTCGCGGTCACGCTCCGGCCGCGCGCCGCGCCGGACGCACCCGACACCGTCCTGGTCGGGACCGTGATCGACTGCACCGGACCCGGACATCGGAGCGTCGTCGACACCAGCCCCGTCCTGCGCTCCCTCGCCGAGGCCGGCCTGATCCAGGCCGACGCCACTCGCCTCGGCCTCGCGACCGACCGGCAAAGCCGCGCACTCGACCGACAGGGCGTCGCGGCACGGGACCTGTTCGTCCTCGGTCCCCTCGCGCGCGCCGCCCACGGCGAACTGATGGGCCTGCCCCAGGTCTCGACACAGCCCCGCGCCGTCGCCGGGCTGGTCGCGCGGATGGAAGAAGGTCAAGCCAGCGGCCCTGACGATCCGTTGAGTTGAGGAAAACCCCCCGGCCACACCAGCGATGCCCGACACATCTAAGCCCCGGGTTTCCCTAACTCATGGGATCCAAGCGCCTCGGGCCCAAGAGCATTTTTCGATCAGACGGAGTCGTCTGATCGAAAAATGCTCTCTTATCAGAGAGGTAGAGCACTACTCCCGATCCAATTGGATCGGGAAGTGCTCTAGGAGGGCCCATCGCGCAAGCGCGCTGGGTGCCCGTCGTCGGGCCCCTCTGCGCTCGCGCGAAGCGAACCCGGTCCAGGGCAGAGCCCCGGCCTTCCTTTTTCCATCCGCCTGCGAGAGCCTGCACGCGGCAACCGAGTGCGCCGACCATGGATGAGCCGTCCGACAGGATGTTGTATCGCGAAGGGATGTCCCGTCTCGGCGCGGCCGTGAGCCTGATCGCGACCGACGGGGCGTTCGGCCGGCACGGGTTCACCGCGTCCGCCGTGTGCAGCGTCACCGATGCCCCGCCGACTTTGCTGGTCTGCATGAACCGGGGCGTGCGCTCGCACGACGCGTTCCTCGGCAACGCCTGTCTGTCGGTCAACGTGCTGACCGGCGCGCATGAGAGCATGTCGGGTTTGTTCGCCGATCGCTCGGTCGACATGGACGCGCGCTTCCTCGCCGGCGCGTGGCGGACCGGTGCCACCGGCGCCCCGTTGCTCGACGGCGCCACGGTTTCGTTCGACTGCCGGATCACGACCGCGACTGCCGTCGGCACCCACAGCGTGATCTTCTGCGCCGTCGAGGCGTGCCATCTCGGCGAGGAGGCGCCGGGTGGTCTGATCTGGTTCGGGCGGACGTATCACCGCGTCGGCGGCGACTGACGGTCGCGGCGGTTTTCGCCCGCGTCACCCCTCGCTGAGCAGGCGCACCAGCGAGGCCAGCGTGGGCAGCGCGACCGGGCGTGTGACGCGGACCGCGCGGCCGCCCGGAAACAGGATTTCCAACCCGTCGATGGTGGCGGAAGCGGCGACCGGCGCGGCGTCGTGGAGGCGTCCGATCCGGATCCGGTCACGGCCGTCCGACTTGGCGCGGTAAAGCGCCCGGTCGGCGGCCGCGAACAGCGCCTCGGGTCCGCTCTCGACCGCTGTCGCGGGTGCGGCGTCGCTGATGCCCATGCTGACGGTGAACCGGCCGGTGCCGGGTGCCGTGAACAGCAGGGGCTGCGCCGCGATCGCCGCGCGCACCGCCTGCGCGACATGGGTCGCGCCGTCGCTGTCGGTTCCCGGCAGCAGGATGGCGAACTCCTCGCCGCCGATCCGGGACACGCTGTCGCTCGGACGCCGCAACTGTCCCGCCATCGCGACCGCCGCCGCGCGCAGCACGCGGTCGCCTTCGAGATGGCCGAAGTGATCGTTGAACAATTTGAAATGGTCGGCATCGACGAGGATCAGCGACAGCGTGGTCCCGTCGCGCGCGGCCGCGCGCCAGGCCCGGTCGAGCGACCAGTCGAAGCTGCGCCGATTGGGCAGACCGGTGAGTGGGTCGGTCGCGACCAGGGCCGCCAACCGGTCATTGTCGCGCAGCAGCCCGCGGCGGCGGCGTTCGGCGAACAGGGATGCCAGTCCGCCGCCCGCCAGCGCGGCGCCGCAGGATCCGCTCATCACCAGGGCGGGCATGCCGCTCGCGCGACTGCCGAGTGCGCGAGACCAACGCAGCATCGAGACCGCGGCGTCGGCCGACCCGAGCAGCCCGATCACCAGGAACATCCCGGCGCCCCAGATCAGCAGGCGCGGTCTGTGGTCGGTGCGTCCCGCTGCGCCCCCGTGCGACATGAGCCTGTCGCTCAGGCCAGTAGGGTCGCGCGTCGCGTGTCGGCCTGCGGGACCGACACGGACAACCCGCGCGCCCGGGTTGGACGCGCGACAGGGCGAGGGCGGGTCAAGCGCACGCGCTAACGTTATAACAACGAGACGGCAACGTCCAGTGTCGTTGCCCTGCCGTGGCCGTCAGTTCAGGTGGAAGACCACCTTCGTGCAACCTTCCTTCTTGTCGCGGAACGTCTCGTACAGGGTGGGACCGTCCGCGAGATCGTGGCTGCGATGGGTGATCAGGAAGGTGGGATCGATCCGGCCGCGCTCGATCAGCCCGGTCAGCTCCTCGAGCCAGCGCTTCACGTGCGTCTGACCGGTGCGGAACGTGAGGCCCTTCTGCACCACCGCCCCCATGTTGATCGGGACAGGGCCGCCATACACGCCGGGCACCGACACGATGCCCGAGGGCCGCACGGCGATCACCGCCTGCTCGAGGGCGTACGGTCGCTGCGTGCTGGTGAGCTTCTCCTGCACGGCGCTGAGCGCGCCCATGATGCCGTGGTGTCCCGACGCCTCCATGCCGACGCAGTCGACGACCGCGTCCGCACCCTGGCCGTCGGTGATGTCCTTGATCCGCGCGAGGACGTCCTCGTTCTCGGGATCGATCACGTGCGTCGCCCCCGCCTGCCGCGCCAGCGCCTGGCGTTCGGACACGCTCTCGATGGCGATGATCGTCGCCGCGTTCTGCACCGCCGCCGACAGGATCGCGAACAGCCCGACCGGGCCCGCGCCCCAGATCGCGACGGCCTCGCCGCCCTTGAGCTCGCAATGTTTGATCGCCTGCCAGCCGGTCGGCAGGATGTCGGTGAGGAACAGCGCCTGTTCGTTCGACATCGTCTCGGGCACCAACATCGGGCCGACATCGGCCATCGGCACCCGGACGTACTCGGCTTGGCCGCCGCTGTAGCCGCCGGTCAGGTGCGAGTAGCCGAACAATCCGGCGGTCGGATAGCCAAACATCTTGGCCGCCATCTCGCCGTTCCGGTTCGACCGCAGGCACGACGCCCAGTTGCCCTCGCGGCACATCCGGCATTCGCCGCAGTTGATGTTGAAGGGCACGATCACCCGGTCGCCCTTCTTCAGCTTGTGGCTTGGCGAGCCGACCTCGACCACCTCGCCCATGAACTCGTGGCCGAGGATGTCGCCGCTCTCCATCGTCGGCATCTGCCCGTCCATCAGATGCAGGTCCGACCCGCAGATGGCGCAGCTCGTCACCTTCAGGATCACGTCCCGCGCCTCCTCGATGCCGGGATCGGCGACGGTGTCGCAGCGGATGTCGTTCCGGCCGTGCCAGCAGAGTGCGCGCATCGATGAGCTCCCGTGATCGTCGCCGGACGCCTACGGCCCAGTCCGCCTCGGGTTCTGACCGCATCGGCGACGCACGCGACCGTGACGCCGAATCGCGGCGACGGCCGGCGGCTTTACACGAGAACCGTCCTCCGGCTTGTTAGCGCCGCATCGATCGGAGAGGCGATCCGAGGTGGGTTGTCGGACGCTTCATCTTTCGAGCGCATGGTCGGCGAGCCCGTGGGCACGACCGCGGTCGGGGCCCGACGGTGAGGGACGGCAGAGTTGACCACGATGATCGTTCCGCGCGCGTGACGCCCCGTCTGCAGGTCTTCGTCGCCCTCCTGGCCGTCGTGTTCGTGGCCGCCCTGGTGTTCGCCCTGCCGTCGATCTCGACCAAGGACATGGCCGTGCTCGCGCGCATCGAGCGTGCGCCACCGCACGCGATCATCGCGACCGGCAACTCCGTGGTGACCAACGTGTCGCGTTGCGATCGCGACACGCGCACGATCCCCGGCTTCCTGCAGGATTTCGCCCGCGACGACGTGGTGAACGCGAGCTACCCCGGACAGACCTTCTCCTCGAGCCTCGACTACGCGCACCTCGCCGCCGTGATCGGCCGTCCCGCGACGTTGGTGTTCTTCGTCTCCCTGTTCGAGTTCAACGAGCGCTTCGACCGCAGCCTCCAGGAACAGGTGTTCGATCGCGTGGCGGGCGGCCCGTTCGCGACCAACGCGTTCGGCGCTCGCTTCCGAGCCGGCGTGCTGGTGGCGGCGAACACGACGTGGCAGCAGGGCTTCACCTTCGAAGGTCGTCGCGAACCGAACCAGGGGACGATGGCGCAGACCTACATGGAGCCGCAGCACGCGGCGATGCCCTGCCCCGAGACTCTCGGCACCGATCACGCCACCACGCGCGCGCTCTACTGGGCGCGCTACCTGTCTGACCCGATCAACCCGGCGACGATCGCCGATCTCGGTGCTCTCTCGCACCGCCTCGCGCGCCGCCGGGTCGAGTTCCTGGTCGTCCTCCTGCCGGTGGACTACGACGACCTCCGGACGCTCGATGCCGCCCTCGGCACCGCGATCGCGGCGCGCGCGCACGAGATCGACGCCGACCTCGCGTCCCGCCGCGTCGACGTGCTCGATCTGACCGGGACGCTGCCGGCCGACGAGTTCGGCGATCGCTGGTGCGCGTGCGGCCACATGGGCGAGGCCGGTCGCCGCGCCGTCGCCCGCGCCGTCGGCAACGCGCTCGAACGGTCACCCGTGCAGGCGGCGGGCTGACTCGCCGCCATGCTGTTCAACACCTTCGCCTTCATCTTCGGCTTCCTGCCGGTCGCCGTCGCGGGCTGGCTCGTGCTGCAGGCGCTCGGCTGGCGTGCGGTCGCGGTCGCCGCCCTGTTCGCCGCGTCGGTCTGGTTCTACGTCCAGGGCGAAGCCAACGTCGCCTGGCTGCTGCCCGTCTCCCTCGTGCTGAACTACGCCGTCGCGCAATGGATGCGCACCCGGGAAGGACGCGCGCGCCGCGCCATCCTCCTGCTGGGTCTGGCCGGCGACCTCCTCACCCTCGGCTATTTCAAATACACGAACTTCGCCGCCGCCGTGCTCACCAGCATCGGCGCGCTGCACGGCGCGCATCGCGAGATCGACCTGCCGATCGGCGTCTCGTTCTTCACCTTCACGCAGATCGCCTACCTGGTCGACGTCTACCGGCGCCTCGCGTCCGAGGGCAGCATCGTCCGCTACGGCCTGTTCGTCTCCTACTTCCCGCATCTGATCGCCGGGCCGATCATCCACCACAAGGAGATGATGCCGCAGTTCGGCGCCGGCGGACGGCGCGACCTCGCGTCGTTCTACGGCGGCGTCGCGCTGTTCGCGATCGGCCTGTTCAAGAAGGTCGCCATCGCCGACGCGGTCGCGCCCGCGGCCTCCGAGATCTTCCGCCTCGGCGGCCTCGCGCATCCGCCCGGGCTGGTCACCGCCTGGCTCGGTGCGCTCGCCTATACGTCGCAGATCTATTTCGATTTCTCGGGCTATTCCGACATGGCGCTCGGCATCTCGCTGATGCTCGGCGTACGCCTGCCCTACAATTTCAACTCGCCCTACAAGAGCACCGACCTGATCGATTTCTGGCGACGGTGGCACATCACGCTGTCGCGCTTCCTGCGCGACTACCTTTACTTCTCGCTCGGCGGCAACCGGCTCGGCGTCACCCGGCGCTACCTCAACCTGTTCGCCACGATGGTGCTCGGCGGGCTGTGGCACGGCGCCGGCTGGACCTTCATCCTCTGGGGCGCGCTGCATGGCGGCGCGCTCGCGATCAACCACGCCTGGCGCGGCCGCGACCCGAGGCGGACGCGGCTGGGCACCGCGATCGGTGCCGTCCTGACCTTCCTGTTCGTCGTGTTCGCCTGGGTGCCGTTCCGGTCGCCCGATCTCGGCACGATGGCCGGCCTGTGGGCCGGCATGGCAGGGCTGCACGGGATCGGCCTGCCCGAGTTCGGTCCGTTCGGGGCGCTCGCGCACCGGTTGGCGCTGCCGGTGGTCGGGCTCAGCTTCGGCATGGCGGTGACGTCGAAGCTCGCGCTCGCTTTGCTGGTCGCGTTCGTCGCCCCCAACAGCCAGCAGATCGTCCGCCGTTTCGATCCTGGCCTCGACAGCCCCGGCTACCACGCGGCCCCGGTGCCGGGCGGACGCTGGCAGATCGGCATCGACCCGGTCTCGGCCGTCCTGATCGGGCTGACACTCGGCGTCGCGCTGCGCGGCATCGGCGGCTACAGCGAGTTCATCTACTTCCACTTCTGACGGCCCGGAATCCGCCGGCCGAGGTCGGGCGTCTGGCGCCCGTCGACCTCAGCGTGCCTCCTCGATGCTGGCGCTCTCGCTCGCGCTCCAGGGGAGGTCGCGAAGGAAGCGCTCGCCGGCCTCGCCGGGCACGCCGCGGAAGGTGAATTCGTAGGACCAGGCGCCGTTGACGCAGCAGAACGCGTCGAGCGTCACGGGGCTCCCCGCGTCGTCGAACGTGACGCTGCGCCCGGCCTGGATCGCGCCGAACCGCACCACGAAGACGTTTGTCTCGGCGCCCGGCGTCCCGGCACCCGTCACCGCCCCGGGCGAGGCGGCACCGGCGGAGGCGAGGGCGCTGGCGAGCGCCGCCGAGGACCGCTTCGCGCTCGCGACCGTCTCCGGCGCCGACAGCAGCGTGCGTCCGCCGCCGACCTTGCGCACCCGGATGGTGATGCCGAGCGGACCGGAGGGCGTCGTGCCCGCATACGCCGCCGTCACCATGACCGGCATCTTGCCCGCGCTCGTCAGCGTCGGCGCCTGCGTCCGGTCGAACCCGTCGAGATGGCGCGGCAGCCGCAGCCCCGCGCCGTCGGCGAACGCGACGGTCTCGGTCGACAGGCTGTCGCCGATGATCAGGACGGGCGGCGTCCGCGGCGCGCCGCCGCCGCAGCCGGCGAGCGCCGCGAACGCGGCCATCGCCGCCACCCTCCGCACGAGTTCACGCCGCATCCAAGTCCCTCCGTCGCAGAGCGCCCCCTTTGGGGGATCGTTGCGCCGGACGCAATGGAGCCGGTGGCACCCGGCTCAGCGTGCCCGGCCGTAGGACGCGGCGAGCACGAACCAGGCGGCGATCAGGGTCGTGCCGGAGACCGGTGCGAGCTTCCCGGCGTCGAACCAGCCGAGCGCCAGCCCGCCGACGCTGGTGGTGAAGCCGAGCGTGCCCGCGAGCAGGCCGACGATCGCGACCGGCGCGAGGATCCGCTCCCGCCGCGCGAGCGAGGCGGCGGCGAGCAGCGCGAGGGCGTGCACCAGTTGCAGGTCGGTCGCGTCGCGGAACATCGCCTGGTGGCGGGCATCGCCGATCAGCGCGCCGCCATGGGCGGCGAACGCCCGCATCGCGACCCCGGTGCCGCCGAGCAGCCCGCCGGCGACGCCGCCGAGCCGCGCGAAGGCGCCGGCGCCCGCGACGGGCGCGGCTCCGTCGGCGCGCGCCTCGCGCGCGGGTTCGTTCGCCCGCGCGACGCGCGGAACGGGGCTCGCATCTTCGTTCATCGGCACCGGCACCCTATACTCGGCGCGATGCCCAGAGGCGATCTGTTCCCCGAAATCGGCCCGTTCGAAACCGGAACCATGCCGGTCGGCGCCGGCCACGTGATGTATTGGGAGCAGGTGGGGGCGCCCACCGGGCGGCCCGTGCTGTTCCTGCACGGCGGGCCGGGCGCCGGCGCCGGCGCCGTGCACCGGCGTTTCTTCGATCCGCATTTCTGGCGCGTGGTGATCTTCGACCAGCGCGGCGCCGGCCGGTCGCGCCCGCTCGGCGGCCTCGACGACAACACCACGGCCGACCTCGTCGGCGACATCGAGAGGCTGCGCGAGCATCTCGGCGTCGACCGTTTCCTGCTGTTCGGCGGCTCCTGGGGCTCGACGCTGGCGCTCGCCTACGCGCAGGCGCATCCCGACCGGGTGAGCGGCCTCGTGCTGCGCGGCGTGTTTCTCGGCCGGCCGAGCGAGCTCGACTGGTTCCTGCACGGGCTCGCCGCCTTCTTCCCCGACGCCCACGCCGCGTTCGAGAGCTTCCTGCCGCAAGGCGAGCGCCACGATCTTCTCGCCGCCTACCTGCACCGGCTCTGCGATCCCGATCCTGCGGTGCACCTGCCGGCCGCGCGCGCCTGGTCGCTCTACGAGGGCTCCTGCTCGACGCTGCTGCCGTCGCCCGACACGGTCGCGTCCTTCGCGCGGGACCGCTCCGCGCTCGGGCTCGCCCGCATCGAGGCGTTCTATTTCGCGCACGCGCTGTTCCTGCCGCCGGAAGGGCTGCTCGGCCGGATGGACCGGATCGCGACGCTCCCCGCCGAGATCGTGCAGGGGCGCTACGACATGGTCTGCCCGCCGCGCAGCGCCTTCGACCTCGCCGCGCGCTGGCCGTCGGCGCGCCTCACCGTGGTCCCGGATGCCGGTCACTCGGCGCTCGAGCCGGGGATCCGGCGTGCCCTCGTTGCCGCCGTCGAGCGTTTCCGCAACCGAAGCTGAACTGATCCGTTGCGCTGCCATACGGTGCCGAGGTGCCTGAAGCCGAAACGCGGCGGGCGCCCGGCAGCCGTTCGAGTTGTCACTGGCCCGCGCCTCAAGAGGCCGAGCGTCCACAGGAAGGATGATCCACGACATGAACCGCCGCCATCTTCGTTGGGGCTTCGCGCTGGCCCTCGCGCCGCTCGCCGCCTGCGCGAGCAATCCGCCGCCCGCACCGCCCGCGCCGCCGGCGCCGCCGCCGCTCGCTTCGAACGACGCCCAGTTCGTCCCCGCCATCGCGCAGGCGAGCCTGACCGAGATCGCCGAGGCGCAGCTCGCGCTGCAGAAGACCAAGAGCCCGGCGGTCCAGCAGTTCGCGCAGACGATGATCCAGGACCACACCAAGATGAACGATCAGCTCGCGCCGATCGCTCAGGCCCACGGTGTCGTCCTGCCGACCGCGCCGAACGACATGCAGCAACAGCAGATTTCGATGCTGCAGACCCTGAAGGGTCCGCGCTTCGTGCACGCCTACGTCGCCGACCAGATCCAGGATCATCAGGCGGCGCTGCAGCTCGCGGAGGACGAGGCGGCCAACGGCACCGACCCGGCGCTCAAGCAGTACGCCCAGACCGGCGCGCCGATCATCCAGTCCCACATCGACATGGCCAAGCAGCTCCAGGTGCAGGGCCATCACCGGATGATGCGTCACCATCACCACCACACGACGACGTCGTCCTAACCGTCGCGCGCTGACACGGGACGCCGGCGCTGACCGCGCCGGCGTCCCGTGCGTTCGCCGGTCGCGCGGACCGGCACCTCGCCCGATCCCCGTCGGCGAGCGAGCCCCGAGCCTGAGGATCGAGCCGATGTATCTGGCGATGAACCGCTTCAAGGTAGCCCGCGGCTCCGAAGCCGATTTCGAGCACGTGTGGGCGACCCGCGACAGCCAGCTCAAGACGGTGCCGGGCTTCGTCGCCTTCCACCTGCTGCGCGGCCCCGAGGCCGAGGACCACGTGCTCTACGCGTCGCACACCGTCTGGCACGATCGCGACACGTTCGAGGCGTGGACCCAATCGGAGGCGTTCCGCACCGCGCATCGCAGCGCCGGCGGCGCCCGCCCCAACTATCTCGGCCCGCCCCAGTTCGAAGGGTTCGAAGCCGTGCAGTCGCTGATGCCCGACGCGTGACGATCCGGATCGATCGCGTCTCGACGCGCGGCGGCGACGGCGGCCAGACCTCGCTCGCCGACGGCAGCCGCGTCGGCAAGGACGACGCCCGGATCGAGGCGATGGGCACCGTCGACGAGGCCAACGCCGTCCTCGGCAGGCTTCGCGCCCTGCTCGGCGACGCGCCCGACGCGCGCGCGGTCGCGCGCTGGCAGAACGACCTGTTCGATCTCGGCGCCGGGCTCTGCCGCCCGG
This sequence comes from Acetobacteraceae bacterium, assembly GCA_965199345.1. Classification (GTDB taxonomy): domain Bacteria; phylum Pseudomonadota; class Alphaproteobacteria; order Acetobacterales; family Acetobacteraceae; genus CAXTPV01. Next base: position 2,004,812 of record CBDARA010000002.1, on the reverse strand, counting down.
GCGCGGTGACGCGACTGCCCGATGCCGCGCTCGAGCGGCTCGAGGGCTGGATCGCCGAGACCGGGCCGCGCCTCGCGCCGCTCACCTCGTTCGTCCTGCCGGGTGGCTCGGCAGGGTCCGCCGAGGCGCATCTCGCCCGCACGATGGTGCGTCGCGCCGAGCGCCGCGTCGTGGCGCTCGGACCCGGCGAAGGCGTGGATGCCGGCGCCTGCCGTTACCTCAACCGCCTGTCGGACGCGCTGTTCATGCTCGGCCGCGTCCTGAACGATGACGGCCGGACCGACACGCTCTGGGTCCCGGCGCGCGACGCCGGTTGACGCCGGCGCGTCCCGCGTCCCGCGTCCTTCTCGTCCGCCATCGCGCGCCCCGGATCGGCTCGGGGATCGCCTATGGCCGTCTCGACCTCGACGCCCCGGGCGGGATGCGCGATGCGCGCCCGTGGCTCGGCCGATGGCGCGGCGCGGCGCTCTGGACCAGTCCGCTGTCCCGCTGCCGCCGTCTCGCGGTCGATCTCGGCCGCGTGCTCGGGCGACGTGCCCGCGCCGACCCGCGCCTGCTCGAACTCGCCCTCGGCGCGTGGGAGGGTGTCCGCTGGGACGACGTGCCGCGCGCGCGGCTCGACGCGTGGGCGCGCGCGCCGCTCGGACGCGGCGCACCGGGCGGCGAGAGCGGTGCCGGCCTGATCGCCCGTGTCCGCGGCTTCGCCCGCCTGCTGCGCGCCCTCGGCGGGCGCCACGTGGTGGTCGGCCACGGCGGCTCGCTGCTCGTGCTCGCGTCGCTGCTGCGCGGGCGGCGCGTCGATCTGTTCGGACCCCGCCTCGGCTTCGGCGCGCGTCAGGCGATCGCGATCAGCCCGAGCGTCTCGGCCACCATCGCGGTCGCGCCGAGCAGGTCGCCGGTGAAGCCGCCGAAACGCCGCCGGGCGAGCAGGACGCCGAGCACGGACGCGAGCCCGGCGGCGGGCAACGCCCACGGCGCCAGCAGGCCGCCGATGGCCGCCGCGATCGCGACACCGGCGACGATCGCCGTTGCCGGCGTCGGCGCCAGCATCGCGCCGAGCCCACCGGGCCGCGCCGGCGCGGCGAACGCGAGCACCGGCAGCATCGCGCCGCGCGACAGCGCGACGGCGGCGATCAGCCCGACCGCGGCCTGACCCGGCGGCAGGCTCGCGAGCGACGCCGCGCGCAGCAGCACCGCGAACACCAGCGCGAGCGCGCCATGCGCCCCGATCCGGCTGTCGCGCAGGATCAGCAATCGCGCCGCGACGTCTTGTCCGCCGGACCAGGCATCGACCGTGTCGGCGAGCCCGTCCTCGTGCAGCCCGCCGGTCAGACACGCGAGCGCGAGCAGCGCGAGCAGCGCCGCGACCGCGGGCGGCGCGCCGGCGCGCGCGGCCCCGAGCAGCACCGCCGCCGCCGCTGCGCCGAGCCCGGACCCGACCAGCGGGAACGCCCAGACCGCGCGGCCGGCCGGCGGGAAACCCTTCGCGAAGTGGCCGACCGGCCATCGGGTCAGCAGCGAGACCGCCGCGCGGAGCTCGGTCAGGCGGGCCATGTGTCCTTGATCGTCCATTCACTGCTCTGGTCTTCGCCGCGGCTTCTTGTCAGGGGCTCTGCCCCTGACAACCCCGCCAAGGGCCGGGAGGCCCTTGGATCCCTCCACTTCAGGACTTGTTGGACACGCCGGCTGCTTCGAACGTCGCCATGCCGGCGTGGCAGGCGATCGCGGCCTTGATCACCAGCAGGGCCACCGCCGCGCCTGATGCCTCGCCGAGGCGCATCCCGAGATCGAGCAACGGCGCCGCGCCGAGCGCCGCGAGCAGGCGCGCATGGCCCTGCTCGGCCGAGCGATGCGCGTACAGCACGTGGTCGAGCCCGCCCGGCGCCAACCGCGCGAGCGGCGCCGCCGCGGCGGTCGCGACGAAACCGTCGAGCAGCACCGGCACGCCTGCGCGCCTTGCCCCGAGCACCGCGCCGAACAGCGCCGCGAGCTCCCGGCCGCCGACCTCGCGCGCCACCCGGAGCGGATCGCCCGCCGGCGCGCCGCCGAGACGCGCCATCGCGCGATCGATCGCCGCCGCCTTCCGGTCGACGCCGTCCTGGTCGAGGCCCGTACCCGCACCGGCCCAGTCGGCACCCCGGCCACCGAACAGAGCACAGGCCAGCGCGGCCGCCGCGGTCGTGTTGCCGATCCCCATCTCGCCGAGACAGACGAGATCGGTGTCCGGCGCGACCGCGTCGAAGCCGATCGACACGGCGGCGAGGAAATCCGCCTCCGATAGCGCCGGCGCCAGCGTGAGATCGCCCGTCGGCGTGTCGAGATCGAGCGCGAAGATCCGGAGCCGCGCCTCCGCGAGCCGCGCCAGCTGGAAGATCGCGGCACCACCGGCCTGAAAGTTCGCGACCATCTGGCCGGTGACCGCGGCGGGGTAGGGCGACACGCCCTGGGCCACCACGCCGTGATTGCCGGCGAACACCAGGATGTCGACGTCGGACGCGCGCGGCACCGCCCGACGCTGCCAGCCGGCGAGGAACACCGCCACATCCTCGAGCTGGCCGAGACTGCCCGGCGGCTTGGTCAGCCGGTCCTGCCGCGCCCGCGCCGCCGCGACGCTGGCGGCGTCCGTCTCCGGCAGGCCGCGGCAGGCCTCGCGCACGGCGTCGATGGTCTCGAAACGTGGCATGGGCGTCGTGCTGTCCTTTCATCGGCGACGAGGTGGCCCGCATCGCCGGACCATTCACGCGCCGTCTCACATGGGTGGCCGGGCGGCGGCCGCGACGCGTCGGCGGAGTCGCGTCGGCGGAGCCGCGTCGGGGGATGCGTGTCGCTCAGACCGCGACCGTCGCGATCGCGTGGAAGAACCCGCCCGAAACGCGCCCCCGCACGCCGCCCTGCGGTCCGATCGCGCGGCCGTCGCCGTCGGTGACGGTCGCGAGCGGCGCGTCCGTGCCGGGGTCGGACAGCGACGCGTGATGGAACTCGTGCCCTGCGATGCGTCCTCCCGCCGGCCCGAGCGCCGACGTCGCCGCGAGACGCGCCTCGCGATAGCCGAGTTGGAAGCCGCGCCGCGCGAAGCTCGTCTCGTGATCGAGCAGGTCGAGCATCGGATGCGCGACGCCCGCCGCATCGATCATCGCCCGGCCGAGCGCCATGAAGCCGCCGCACTCGCCGTGCACCGCGGCGCCGCCCGCTGCGAGCGCGCGCACGCCGTCCCGCCAGCGCGTGCCGGCGGCGAGGCGGCCGGCATGCAGTTCCGGGTAGCCGCCCGGCAGCCAGCACGCATCGGCGCTGGCGTCGGGCGCCTCGTCGGCGAGCGGCGAGAACGGCACGATCGTGGCACCCGATGCGCGCCAGCCGGCGAGCACGTGCGGGTAGACGAACGAGAACGCCTCGTCGCGCGCGATCGCGATGCGGCCGCCGGGCGGCGGCAGCGCCGGTGCGCCGGGGGCCGCGCCGGCCGCGACGCCGGGCCGATCCGTGCCGACCGGCCGCGCGAGCGCCCGCAGCGCGTCGAGGTCGACGCCCGATCCGACGCGCGCGCCGAGGTGCGCCAGCCGCTCGGCGAGGTCGGCGTGCTCGCCCGCCTGCACCAGCCCGAGATGGCGTTCCGGCAGCGCGAGCCCGGCTTCGCGTGCGATCGCGCCGAGGACGGGAATCCCGGTTCGCGCCATCGCCGCCTCGGCGCGCGCGCGATGCCTGTCGCCGGCGACCCGGTTGAGGATGACCCCGGCGATCGTGACGGCCGGGTCGAACGTCGCGAACCCGTGCGCGACCGCCGCCGCCGATTGCGCCTGGCCGGACACGTCGAGCACCAGCACCACCGGAAGCGCGAGCGCCTGGGCGAGCGACGCCGCGCTGCCGTCGGCGCCGCCCGGACCGGCGACGCCGGCGCCGTCGAACAACCCCATCGCCGCTTCGACCAGCAGCAGGTCGCCGGGTCCTTCGGCGAAACGCGCGAGCAGCGCCCGGTCCATCGCCCAGCTGTCGAGATTGGCCGACGGCGATCCGGTCGCGCGCTCGTGGAAGGCGCCGTCGATGTAGTCGGGCCCGGATTTCGCGCCGCGCACGTCGACGCCGCGCGCCCGGAAGGCGGCGAGCAGGCCGAGCGTCACGGTGGTCTTGCCCGCCCCCGACCGGGGTGCCGCGATCAGCAGCCCCGGCCTCATCGGGCGCCGCGCCCCGGCGCGCCGTCCCCGGTCGCGCTGCGCCCAGGCCCCCCGCGAGCGCGCCTCGCCGACCGTCGTCGCATGTCGGCCGCCATCCTCACGCGCGAATTCCCGAGTGCGGCGCGGATCGACACGATGGCGCACCGCAGGAGGCGCCGCGACCGCGCCTCGCCGATTGCCGTCGCATCTCGTCCGTCAGCCTCACGCACCACTCCCCCGAATGCGGCGCGGATCGACACGGTCGCCCGGTAACCGGGCGTGCCGCGCCACGATGTGCGCCTCGACCGCGCCTCGCCGACCGCCGTCGCGTCCCGTCCGCCGCACCGGTCCCCGAATGCGGCGTGGATCACACGATCGCCCGCCCCGCGAGGAGGCGCCGCGCGCGCCTCGCCGACCGCCGTCGCAATTCGTCCGCCATCCTCACGCGCCGCCCCCGAGGGCGGCGCGGACCGCGACGATCGCGCCGATCACGATCAGCGCCGGGCTCTCGATGCCGGCCTCCCGCACCGCGTCGGGCAGCGTCGCGAGCGTCGCCACCGCGACCCGCTCCCGCGCCGTCGTCGCGTCGGCGATCGCGGCCGCCGGCGTGTCCGGCGCGAGGCCGCCCGCGAGCAGCCGGTCGCGGATCGACGGCAGCGTGCGGACCGCCATGTAGAGCACCACCGGCTGGCCGAGCCGCGCGAGCGCCGCCCAGTCGAACGCGTCGGGTCCGTCGGCGGTCTGGCCGGTCGCCAGCACGACCGCCCGGTTGAGGCCGCGCATCGTCGCCGGGATCGCCGCCGAGGCGAGCCCCGCGAGACCGGCGGTCAGCCCGGGGATGACCCGGAACGGGATGCCCGCCTGCCGCAGCGCGAGCGCCTCCTCGCCGCCGCGGCCGAACACGAACGGGTCGCCACCCTTCAGCCGCAGCACCCGGAGCCCGCGCCGCGCCAGCACGATCAGCCGCCCGGTGATGTCGTCCTGCGTCGGCGACGGACGGCCGCCGCGCTTGCCGGCGAACTCGCGCGCCGCCTCGGGCCGGGCGAGCGCCAGCACGTCGGGGTCGACCAGCGCGTCGAACACGATGTGGTCGGCCTGCGCGAGCGCCGACACCGCGTGCGCGGTGAGGTGCCCCGGATCGCCCGGCCCGGCGCCGGCGAGCCAGACATGGCCCGGGCTGAACGCCGGCAGCCGGTCCGCCAGCCGGTCGAGCAGAAGCGCCCGCAGCGCGCTCGCCTCGTCGTTTCTCATCGGCGCCGGATCGCCCCATATGTCGGCGCGTGGACGGGAACGAACGCGGAGCGCTGCGGCGCGGCTGGACCACCGGCGCCTGCGCGACCGCCGCGGCCGCGGCGGCGGCCGAGGCGCTGGTGCGCGGCGGCACGTTCCCGGATCCGGTCGCGATCCGGCTGCCGGGCGGCGGCACCGCCGCCTTCGCGCTCGCCGAATGGCGTTTCGCCGACGGCGAGGCCTCGGCCGGCGTGGTCAAGGACGCGGGCGACGATCCCGACGTCACCCACGGCGCGCTGGTGCGCGCGCGCGTCCGCGGCGGCCCGCCCGGCAGCGGCATCGTCTTCCGCGCCGGCGAGGGCGTCGGCCACGTGACCCGCGCCGGCCTGCCGCTCGCGCCCGGCGAGCCCGCGATCAACCCGGTGCCGCGGCGCATGATCGCCGCCGCGGTGACCGACGCCGGGCTCCCCGACGCTGTCGTCACGGTCGGCGTCGCCGACGGCGAACGCCTCGCCCGAGGCACGCTGAACGCGCGGCTCGGCATCGTCGGCGGCCTCTCGATCCTCGGCACGACCGGCATCGTGGTGCCCTATTCCTGCGCCGCCTGGATCGCGACCATCCATCGCGGCATCGACGTCGCGCGCGCCGCCGGCATCGAGCGGATCGCGGCCAGCACCGGTTCGGCCAGCGAGGCCGCGGCGCGCGCCCTGCACGACCTGCCGGAGGTGGCGCTGATCGAGATGGGCGATTTCGCCGGCGGCACGCTCCGCTATCTCCGCACCCATCCGGTGCCGGCGGTGACGCTGGCGGGCGGCCTCGCCAAGATGAGCAAGCTCGCGCAGGGCCGGCTCGACCTCCACTCCAAGCGCGGCGCGCTCGACCTCGACGCCCTGGCGACCCTCGCGGGCCTCCCGGCGATCGCGGGCGCCAACAACGGCGCCGACGCGTTCGCGATCGCCGCCGAGGCGGGCGTGCCGCTCGGCGACCGCGTCGCCGATGCCGCTTTCGCGGTCGCGTCGCCGCTGCTCGCGGGCACGGGTGCCACGCTCGAGATCCTGCTGTTCGACCGGGACGGCGTGCTCCGCGGCCGCTCTCACGACCGGAACCGCCGCCTGTAGCCGGCGTCGTAGAGCGCGCTGGTGGACGCGGGGTCGAGCGGGCCGAGCGCGCGTCCGACCAGGATCGTCGCCAGCCGCGCCGGCGCGCCGTCGCCCACGGTCGCGACGAGCGTCCCGAGCGTCGCCGTCCAGCTCCGCTCCTCCGGCCAGCCCACCCGTTCCACCAGGGCCGCCGGGCAGTCCGGCCCGAGCACGGCGCCGAGCCGCCGCGCGATCTCGTCGAGGCGCCCGACCGAGAGATGCAGCACGAGCGTCGCCCCGGTGCGCGCGAAGGCTTCGAGGTCTTCGCCGTCCGGCACCGCGGTCGCCCGCCCGCCGAGGCGCGTCACCACCACGCTTTGCGCGACCCCGGGGCGGGTGAGCTCGCGGCCGAGGCGCGCGGCCGCCGCCCCGAAGGCGGCGACGCCCGGGACCATGGTCCACGCGATGCCCAGCGCCTCGAGGCGCGCGGCCTGTTCGGCGACCGCGCTGTGGATCGCGAGGTCGCCCGATTGCAGCCGCACCACGTCGGCGCCGGCGGCGTCCGCTTCGGCGCACAGCGCCACGATGGCGTCGAGGTCGAGCGGCGCCGTGTCGATGCGCCGCGCGTGCGCCGGGCACAGCGCCAGGATCGCCGGCGCGATCGTCGAACCGGCGTAGAGCGTGAGCGGGCTCGCCGCGATCAGGTCGCGGGCGCGCACCGTGAGCAGCTCCGGATCGCCCGGACCCGCGCCGACGAAATGCACCGTCACGCGTCCGCCCCCCCGACCGCCGCGAGCGCGCAGGTCACGCGCGCGTGTTTCGCGCGCGGCCCGAGCAGGCGCGCGGCCGGACCGGCCGCGGCGAGCGCCGCCCCTTCTGCGACCGCGCGCGCGGCGCGGCAGGGCCGTGTCAGGCAGCGCGGCTGCACCGCCTCGATCGCGTCCGTCCCGACGGCGCGGAGCGGCAGGCCGAGCAGCGACGCCGCTTCCCGCCCGGCGGCGAGTTCCGCCCGCGTGTCGGGCAGCGCCAGCAGGGTCGCGCGCCGGCCGCCGAGGCACGCGGTCACCAGCGACGCGATCTCGAGCGCCGTCGCCGCCGACGAGAACCCGACGCCGACCACGAGCCCGCTCGCCTCGCCTGCGGCGTCGTGGTCGTCGCTCAAGGCTTGGTCGCACTCCACTGCGTCACCGTCATCGACGGACGGAACGCGCGGAACGGCCCGATCGGTCCGGCCCGCTCGATCGCGACGCGCAGCAGGTTGCCGCCCCATTCCGCCTCGGCGGCGGCGAGCACGAGGTCGGTCTCGATCGTCACCGAATGGGCGACGATCCGGCCGCCCGGACGCAGGCGCTCGAACGCGGCGCGCAGCGTCGCCGCGCGTCCGCCGCCGCCGACGAACACCGCGTCCGGCGCCGGCAGCGCGTCGGCGAAGCTCGCCGGCGCCTCGCCGCCGACCACGGGGAGATCGGGCGCGCCGAGCGCGCTTGCGTTCCGCCCGATCGCGGCGGCGCGCGACGCGTCGCGCTCGAAGGCGATCGCCCGCATCGTCGGCGGGTCCCGCAGCACCCATTCGATCCCGATCGATCCCGAACCGGCGCCGACGTCCCACAGCAACTCGCCGGGATGCGGCGCCAGCGCCGACAGCGCGATCGCGCGGAGCTCGGGCGTGGTGATCGGGCCGTCGTGCGGGAAGAAACTGTCGTCGAGCCCGGGCGCGATCGGCAATGCGGCGATGTCGGGATCGATCTCGAGCGCCACCAGGTTGAGCGGATCGATCTCGGCGAGCGGGAACAATCGCGCATCGGCGGTCCGGATCCGGGCTCCCGGGGCGCCCAGCCGCTCCATCACCGTCAGCCGCGACGCGCCGCCGCCGCGCGACGCGAGCAGGCCGGCGAGCAGCGCCGGCGTCGCGCCGTCGGCCGACAGCACCAGCAGCCGCCGTCCCGGCTGCAGGTAGGGCACCACCGTCTCGAGCGGCCGGCCGCACAGCGACACGAGCGGCACGTCCTGCAGCGGCCAGCCGAGCAGCGCGGCCGCGAGCGAGGCCGAGGACGGCACCGGGATCGCGCGCCGCTCGGCGGCCGGCACCAATGGCGCCAGCATCGCGCCGACGCCGAAGCAGAACGGATCGCCCGACGCCAGCACCACCACCGGCTCGGGCCGCCGCGCCAGGATCAGCGGGAACGTGGCGTCGACCGGCCGGCGCCAGGCGAGCGTGTCGGCCGCCGGCGCGAGCGAGGCCGCGAGCGCCAGGTGGCGCGCGCCGCCGACCAGCAGGCGGCAGGAGGCGAGATGGCGCCTCGCCTCGGCGCCGAGCCCGTCCGTGCCCTCCGCCCCGATGCCGAGTATCGTCAGCCAGTGTTCCGTCATCGCCCCGATCCGCCATTCCGCGCCGCGCCATTCCGCGCCGCGCCGTTCCGCGACGCGCCGTTCCGCGACGCGACCGTCCGCGCGTGACGCCGCTCGTGCTGATCCTGGGCGGCACGTCGGAGGCGAGCGGTCTCGCGCGACTGCTCGGCGGCGACGAGCGGTTCCGCGCCGTGCTGTCGCTCGCCGGCGTCACGCGGGCGCCGGCGCCGAGCCCGCTGCCGCGCCGCACGGGCGGCTTCGGCGGCGCCGCCGGCCTCGCCCGTTACCTCCGCGAGCACAAGGTCGCGGCGCTGGTCGACGCGACGCATCCGTTCGCCGTCCGCATGGGCGCGAACGCGGTCGAGGCGGCCTCGGCCGCTTGCGTGCCGCTGCTGCGGCTGACACGGCCGGAATGGCGGCCCGGGCCGGACGATCGCTGGCGCCTCGTGGCCACGACCGAGGACGCGGCCGCGGCGCTGCCGCGCCGGCCCGCGACCGTGCTGCTGACGATCGGCCGCAACGACCTCGCGCCGTTCGGCGCGAACCCGGCGGGTCATCGCGTGATCGTCCGCAGCGTCGACGCGCCGCCCGAGGCGCTGCTGCCCGCCGGCGCGCGCGCGGTCGAAGCGCGCGGTCCGTTCGGGTTCGAGGAAGAGCTCGCGTTCTTCCGGCGCGAGGCGATCGACGTGCTGGTGACCAAGAACGCCGGCGGCGACGCCACGCGCGCGAAGCTCGACGCGGCGCGGTGGCTCGGCGTCGCGGTGATCATGGTCCGCCGGCCGCCGCGCGCCGAGGCGCCGTCGACCGAGACCGATCCCGGGCGCGCGCGCGACTGGCTCGTTCACGCATGCCTCGGCGCGTAGAGCAGCGGCGGCAGCCCGGCGCGTGCGACGACCCGGCACGACGCGGTGCCGATCACCACCAGCGTCCGCATGTCGGCGAGGCCCGGATCGGCGGTCGCGAGCGTCGCCAGCGTGACCCGCTCGGCCTCCGTCGTCGCCGCGGTGACGAAGGCGACCGGCACGTCGCCGGCGAGCCGGTCGCGCAACGCCGCGAAGGCTTGCCCGAGCAGGTCGGGGCGCGCGTTCGAGCGCGGGTTGTAGAGCGCGATCACGAACCCCGCGTCGGCCGCCGCCCGCAGCCGTGCCAGCAGCACCGGCCACGGCTTGAGGTTGTCCGACAGCGAGATCGCGCAGAAATCATGACCCAGCGGTGCCCCGAGCCGGCTCGCCGCGGCGAGCATCGCGGTGACGCCCGGCACCACCGCGATCTCGATCGCCCGATAGGCGGCCGGCCCGCGATCGATCGCCTCGATCAGCGCCGACGCCATCGCGAACACGCCCGGGTCGCCCGACGACACCAGCGCCACCGCGCGGCCGTCGCCCGCGAGATCGAGCGCGCGGCAGGCGCGCGCGATCTCCTCGCGGTTGTCGGTCGCCTCGCGGTGCTGTCCCGGGCGCTCGGCGACCCGTGCGAGATAGGGCGCGTAGCCGAGCAGGATGTCGGCGCGCGCGAGCGCCGCCTCGGCCGCCGGCGTCCTGTGTTCAGAACCGCCCGGTCCCAACCCCACGACCGCGACCTTGCCCGTCAACGCGGGGCCTTCCGTCCGGGCACCAGCAGCAGCGAGAAATAGGGCGCCGGCGCGTCCGGATCGCGCGAGGCGAGCGCGACGACGCGCGCCTCGGGCGACGTCGCGTGCTCGACGTAGAGCGCGTCGTCGAGCCGGCCCGCGTCGGCGAGCGCCGCGCGCACGCGCTTGAGGTTGCGGCCGAGCTTCATCACGACATGCGCCTCCGCGCCGCCGAACGTCGCCGCGAGACGCGCGTCCGACAGCGTGCCCGGCACGACCGCGAACACGTCGTCGCCGTGCGCGATCGGCTGCCCCGCGTCGCTCCACGCCCCGCTCATCGCGGTGATGCCGGGGATCACGCTGCACGGGAACCGTTCGCGCAGCCGATCGTGCAGGTGCATCGACGAGCCGTAGAAGAACGGGTCGCCCTCGCACAGCAGCGCCAGGTCCTCGCCCGCGCCGAGCCGCGCGGCGAGGCGCGCCGCCGCCGCGTCGTGGAAGGCGTCGATCCGGCGCCGGTATTCCGGATCGCGCACCGGGATCTCGGTCGTGACCGGGTATTCGAGCCGGATCTCGTCGACGCGGTCGCGGAGATGCGTCGCGGCGATCGTCCGCGCATGGCCGTCGCCGCCGCGGGCGGCGAAGAACACGATCGTCCGGGCGGACGCGAGCGCGCGCGCGGCCTTGATCGTCACGAGCTCCGGATCGCCCGGCCCGAGCCCGACCACGGTCAGACGTCCGGTGCTCATTCCCGGTCGCTCGCGAGCGCGTTCGCGCAGGCCGCCGCCATCGCGCTGCCGCCGCGCCGTCCCAGCACGATCGCCGCCGGCAGCGTGCCGTGCGCGAGCAGCGCGTCCTTGCTTTCGGCCGCGCCCACGAAGCCGACCGGCATGCCGATCACCGCGGCGGGCGGTGCGGCGCCCGCTTCCAGCATCTCGAGCAGGTAGAACAGCGCGGTCGGCGCGTTGCCGATCACCGCGACGCTTCCCGCGAGATGCGGCCGCCAGAGTTCGAGTGCGGCGGCCGAGCGGGTGCGGCCGAGCTCGCGCGCGAGGCCAGGCGTGCGCGCGTCGTCGAGCGTGCACAGCACCGCGTTGCCGGCCGGCAGCCGCGACGCCGTGATGCCGGACGCCACCATGCGGCTGTCGCAGAGGATCGGCGCGCCGGCGCGGAGTGCCGCGTGCGCGGCCGCGGCGGCGCCGTGCGTGAAGCGGAGATCGCGCACGATGTCGGTCATCCCGCAGGCGTGCACGACGCGCACGGCGCAGCGTTCCGCGATCGGATCGAGGCCAAGGAGATCGGTCTCGGCGCGGATGATCGCGAACGAGCGCGCGTAGATGTCGTCGCCGAGCCGGATGTGGTCGTGGCTCATGCGGCGTCGGCGCGCGCGTGCCGCAGCACGCGGTAGCCGCCTTCGGCCATGCCGACCAGGACGAGCGCGGCGGCGCCCGGATGCGCGCAGCCCTTCGCGCAGCCGCTGAGATGCAGCACGCCGTCGCGCGGCACCAGCGGCAGGAACCGCGCCGCGACGTCGCGGGCAGCCTGCCACCCGGACGCGCAGGCCGGCGCGCCGGCGCAGGCGTGCAGCCGGCGGCGCGGATCGGCGGCCTCGACCACGAGGCCGAGCCCGACCGCCTCGCGGCGCGCGGCGTCCGGGTCGGCGAGACCGCCGAGCAGCAGCGCGCGCGGCGCGAGGCGCAGCAGGCCGTCGCCTTGGCTTGACGCGAGACGCGCGACCGCCGCGAGCCCGCCGGGCGAGAAGGCGCCGAACGGCGGCGCGACGCCGATCGCGCCGGGCGCGACGTCGCCCACCGGATCGGGCGCGTCCCACGCTTCGGCGGGCCGTCCGTCAAGGCCGCACGCCGCGAGCAGCCGGTCGAGCGCCTCGTCGGAAAGCGCCCGCATCCGCCGCGCCCCCTCGCGTGCAAAGGCGCGGGCGATCGCGACCACGGCGTCGGCCGCCCGTGCAGGCGGGCAGCGCGCCTGCCGCGCGCCGCCGAGCGCGATCAGCCCGCCCGCGTCGCGCACGCTGATGTCGGCGCGGACGGCGTCCGTGCCGGCGCCGCCTGCCGCCCCGCCGTCGCGAGCGCCCGTGTCGCCGCTTCCGGTGCGAGAGGGTCCGGCCGGGCCTCGCCCGCCCTCGACATGGACCGTGAACTTCGGCGGCAGCCCGTCGAGTGCGGCGAGACGCGGCGCGAGCGCGCGGATCAGCGCCGCGGTCGCCCGGTCGTCGGCCGCGAACGGCGACGCGCCGAGCCGCACCCGCGCCCCCGCGTCGGCCGGCGCGAGCCCGAGCGCGGCGGCGCCGGCGGCGAACCCGGGCGCGCTCCCGGCGTCGAGGCCGCGCACCTGCAGATTGCCGCGGCCGGTGATCTCGATCAGCCCGTTGCCGTGCGCGCGCGCGAGCCCGTCGAGCCCGATCGCGGCGTCGGCCGACAGCCGCGCCTCGGGCAGCGCGAGCCGGGCCAGCTTCCCGTCGCCCGATGCCATCGGCGACCAGGCGGTGGGGCAGTCGTCCCGGATCCGCGGGGCCGAGGCCGCGCTCACGGCAGGTCGTTCCGGCGCGGATGCCAGTGGCCGTTGTCGCGCGCGCGGCCGAACGCCGCGACGATCGCCGCCAGCGCCTCCGGGTTCGCGTCGGCGAGGAACAGCCGGTTCGCCTCGTCGGCGAGGATCGCGCCCGCCACCAGCTCGAGCGACGCGTCGAGCCGGTCCGGCAGCGACGCCGCGAAGGCCGTCAGCGCCTCGACGCCGCGCGCCATCTCGGTCGCGCCGCGATGACCGTGCCGCCGCATGCCGGCGAGCCAGTCGGGGTTGGCGAGCCGGCCGCGGGCGACGCGCACGATCTCGTCGCGAAGCGGCCGCAGCTGCGGGGCGTCGGGATCGGTGATGTCGCCGTGCCAGAGTGCCGGCGACGCGCCCTCGCGCGCCGCGGCCCGGGCGAAGCCGCCCAGATGCGCCTCGTGCGCGGGACCGTCGAGCACGTCGGTGCCGCGGTGGTCCTGCACGTGCAGGAACGCCTGCGCCGCCCCGACCAGCACGCCGAGCGCGCGCGCGTCGGCGCGCGGGTCGGGGCAACCGTCCGCGCGCCGCGCCGGGGGGTTGGGGGCCGCCGGGGAGCTGGGGGCCGTAAGGGTGGGCGGAGTCCGCGAGCCAGGTCTCGCTCGCGGTGCCGTAGCGCCCCGGCGCCGGCCCCCACACGCGGTGGCGGATCGCGCTCGCGGCGAGCGGGTTGTCCTCCGGCGCCTCCTCGCGGGCGGCGACGCGGCGCACCGCCTGGTCGAACAACGCGATGCCGTGCCCGAACTCGTCGCGGAACACGCCCGAGACCCGCAGCGTCACGTCGACGCGCGGCCGGTCGAGTTCCGCGAGCGGCGTCACCGTGAAGCCGTTGCAGCGCCCGGAGCCGCCATCGTGCGTCGGCTCGACGCCCATCAGCAAAAAGGCGAGCGCGAGGTCGGCGCCGCCGGTGCGGATCGCGGCACTGCCCCAAAGGTCGAGCACCAGCGTGCGGAGCGGCTCGCCCTCCTCCTGCAGGTGGCGACGGAGCAGGAGGTCGGCGGTGCGCCGCGCCCGCGCGATCGCCGACGGCGCCGGCACCGCGCGCGGATCGATCCCGGCGAGGTTGCGCCCCGTCGGCAGCACGTCGGCGCGCGCGGCCGACGGCGCGCCGGCCGGGCCCCCTCGCACGAAGCGCGCGTCGAGGGCGGCGAGCAGCGCGTCCCGCTCGGCCGCCGCGCAGGCGTCGAGCGCGTCGGCCTGCGCCGCGCCGAGCATCTCCAGCATCGCGTCGCGCGACGGGGGCGGCTGCCCGAGGACGTGCAGCCCGTCGCCGACCCGGAGCGCCTTCACGTCGCAGAGATAGGCGTCGAGCCGGAGGAGGCGCTCGGCATCGTCCTCGTCCGGTGTCGCGCCGGCTTCGGCGAGCAGGCCGGCCGCCTCGGCGCGCGCGACGATCGACGCGCGCAGCGACGCGGCACGATCCCGGTCGAGCCCGTCGGCCGCGGCATGTTCCTCGAGCAGGCGCTCGACCGCGCGGGCCGCGTCGTCGAGCGCGACCGGCACCAGCGGCGGCGTCAGATGGCCGATCGTCACCGCGCCGAGCCGGCGTCGCGCGACCGCGGCCTCGCCGCCGTTGCTGACGATGTAGGGATAGATGACGGGCAGCCCGCCGCTCAGTGCCGCGCCGGCGCAGTCCGCCGACGGTGCCGCGGCCTTTCCCGGCAGCCATTCGAGCGTCCCGTGCGTGCCGAGATGCACGAGCGCGTCGTGCGCGCCGGCGAGCACCCGGTAGAACGCCCGGTACGCCTCGGAAGGCGCCGCATCGGGGTCGTGGAACGATGCCCGGCGGTCGTGCCCGTCCGCGACGCGGTCGGGCTGCACCGCGACGGTGACGTGCCCGAACCGGCGGGCGACGCCGCGCCCGGCGCCGAGATCCCGCGCGAGTTCGGCCGCGTCGGGCAGCTCGTGCTCGCCGAGCGCGTAGCCCGCCGCCCGGAGCAGCCCGAGCACCGACGCGAGCGACGCCCAGGCGTCGAGCCCGACCGCGTGGCCGGTCGCGTGGCGATGGCCGCCGACACCCGGATAGTCTGACAGCACGATCGCGACCCGTCGCTCGCCCGGCGCGAGGCGTCCGAGCCGGATCCAGCCGGCGGCGCGGCGCGCCGCCAGCGCCACGCCCTCGGCCGAGGCCGCGAAACGGCGCTGCCCGTCCGCGTCCTCCTCCTTGAACCCGATCGCGGTGGTCGCGAGCCGCCCGTCGAGCTCGGGCAGCACCACCTGCATCGCGAGGTCGGTCGGCGCGAGGCCGCGCGGCGACGCCGCCCAGTCGTCGCGCCCGTTGCCGGCGAGCACGAGCTGCAGCACCGGCCGTCCGGCCGCGTCGAGCGGCGACGTGCCGTCCGCGCCGCGGGCGGAGAACGCGGTCGCGTTCAGCACGAGGTCGGGGCGGGTTTCCCGCAGCGTCTGGCGCAGCACGCGATCGCCGTCCGGCGATTTCGCGCTGTCGACAAAGATCGCGTCGACCGCGAACCCGTCGGCCGCCAGCGCGTCGGCCAGCGCCGCGTGCGGCGCGACGTCGCACGCGAGCAGGTGCGACCGGTACAGCACCAGGGCGGCGCGGCCGGCCACGCACGCGCCGGTGGCGCATTCTGCCGTTTGTGCGTCGTCGCGGCATTTTTGGTTCGAGGCCTCGGAGCGGCGACCCTCGCTTGGCCCGCCGGAGCCGCAACCCTCGTTCGAGGCGCCGGAACGACACAGATCGGTCCGTGCGTCGGAACGGTGCGCCTCGGTTCGTGCGCCGAGGCGGCGCGCCTCAGTCCGTGCGCCGAGGCGGCACGCCTCAGTCCGTGCGCCAAGGCGGCACAACGCCTCGGCCCGTCCGGCCGCCGGCAGCGTCGCCGCCTGCTCGCCGGTGTCGCCGCCCGCGGCGAGCGCGTGCGCGAGGCGGAGCGCGCAGCCGACGTTCTCCGCGCCGCCGAACCGGACCATCGCGTCGAGCCGCGCGCGCGCCTCGGGCGGCACCGTCGACAGCGCCGCCAGGCGCGCATCGTCGACGCCGTCCCCCGCGAGGAACACCGCGGCGACCCCGCGGCGCCGGCAGGTCGCGGCCAGCTCGTCGGCGCCGTAGCGCCAGTAATCGAGCCCGCCGAGCAGGCGCGCGACGACGATGCCGCTGCCCGGCACGGTCGCCTCGCAGAACAGGTCGACCGACATCGGATGACGCAGTTTCCTGAGCGCCACCGTCCGCACCGCGGCGTCGCCCGCCGCCCGCACCGAGGCGAGATCGCTGTCGGAGAATGACAGGAACAGCACGGGCGAGGGCGCGAGGCCGAGGTCGAGCGCGGGCTCGTCCTCGTCGATCGACGTGCGCTCCCGGAGGAGGAGGTGCATCGCTAGGTCAGGGCCAGGGGCGACGCGTTCGGGCGCGGATCGTCCGTCGCGAGGTGGCGCAGTCGGCGCGGCGCGCCGTGCGTTACCGCGCGATCCCGCCGTCGTCGTGCGGGACGCACGCCCGCGTCGCGCCGCCGCCGTCGTGCGGGAGGCACGCCCGCGTCGCGACGCGGCGCGACCGCCGTCCGGTTCACAGCAGCGCCGCGCGGATCAGTTCGGCGTCGAGGCCGGTCCGGCCGATCACCACGAGCTTGCCCGCACGATCCTCGCCCGCGTGCCAGGCCCGCCCGTATTCGCGCCGAAGCCTCGGACCGACCCCCTCGATGTCGAGCCGGCGCACCTTGCCCGCCACCGCGGCGAAACCCTTCACCCGCAGGATGTCGTGCGCCCGCACCGCGTCGCCGATCCGGGCGAGCAGCGCGTCCGGATCCGCCGCTTCCGCGAGATCGGCGACGAACGACGTGAAATCGTCGTGCTCGTGCGCGCCGTCCTCCGCGTCGTGGTGCGAGCGCCTGCCGTCGAGATCGTCCTCCGCCGCGGCGCCGAGGCCGAGCAGGGCGGCCACCGGCACGGCGCCGTGCCGGGCGGCCACGACCCGCACGCCGGGCCGGAGATGCGGCGCGATCGCGCGCCCGACGGCGTCGGGGTCGGCGAGATCGGTCTTGTTGACCACCACGAGGTCGGCCGCGGTGAGCTGGTCCTCGAACACCTCGGCGAGCGGGTTGTCGTGATCGACGTTCGGGTCGGCGGCGCGCGCGGCCGCGACCGCGTCGGGGTCGTCGGCGAAGCGGCCCTCGACGATCGCCGGCGCATCGACCACCGTGATCACCCCGTCGACGGTGACGCGCGCCCGCACGTCCGGCCAGTCGAACGCCTTGATCAGCGGCTTCGGCAGCGCGAGCCCCGACGTCTCGATCAGGATGTGCTCGGGCGGCAGCGCGCGGTCGAGCAGCGCCTGCATCGCGGGCAGGAACTCGTCGGCGACGGTGCAGCAGAGGCAGCCATTGGCGAGCTCGACGATGTCGTCGTCCGAGCAATCCGGCAGGCCGCAATCGCGCAGCGTCGCGCCGTCGATGCCGAGCGCGCCGAACTCGTTGACGATCACCGCGATGCGGCGACCGCCGGCATGCGCCAGCACGTGCCGCACCAGGCTCGTCTTGCCGGCGCCGAGGAAGCCGCTGACGATGGTCGCGGGGATCCTCGCGGTCATCCGGGGATCCTGCCCACCACCGCGTGGCGAAGGCTCGGCGCGCGACGCGACGGCAGCACCGCGCCCGAGGCCGACGCCGCGAACAGGTCGAGATAGGCGAGCAGGTCGGGCGCGTGGTCGAGCGTGAGGCCGCCGAGCAGCGTGCTCCACTTGCCGGGTTCGGTCAGCGCCGCGGCACAACCCCGCTCGCAATGGGCGAGGCAGGTCACGGGCCGGATCGCGTCCGGGTCGAGCGCGAGGTCGCGCAGGCGATCGTGCAGGATCGCGCCGGGCGGGATGTCGTCGGGACCGAGGATGCGGCCGGCGCGACAGGTCGTACAGACGTGGAGGATGGCCAAGCGTGCTCCTTCTCCGGTGCACCCCGCCCGGATCATGTGTGGTGGGACCGCCCGGACGGCAGGTCTCCTGGCTCGCGAAGGGCCTTTCGGCGGCGCCGCCGGCCTTCCCGGGCGTTCGAGCCCAGTGACCGTCAGGTGGCGGCGCTTGCCTTCGCCTACAGTTGCGGGGGCAGCCGCGGTATCCGACCGCGTTCCCTTTTCATCCGGCCTCTCGACCGGAACCGTCCGACCTGTCCTGGTAGGAGCGCCGCATGGGCGAAGTCAATCGATCGGTGACGCTGGTGCTGGGCGGCGCGCGCTCCGGCAAGAGCCGCCACGCGGAGGCGCTGCTCGCCGGCGCCTCGTCGCCGCTCTACGTCGCGACCGCGACCGCCGGCGACGACGAGATGCGCGACCGCATCGCGCACCATCGCGCCTTGCGCGACGGGCGCTGGCGCACGGAAGAGGTGCCGGTCGCGATCGCCGACGCGCTCGACGCCGAACCCGGCCCGGTGCTGGTCGACTGCCTCACGCTCTGGCTCACCAACCTGCTGCTCGGCGATCACGACGTCGAGGCGGCGTGCGCGGCGCTCGACGCCGCGCTCGCGCGCCGGCGTGCGCCCGCCGTGCTCGTCTCGAACGAGGTCGGTCTCGGCATCGTGCCGGGCGACGCGCTGTCGCGCCGGTTCCGCGACGAGGCCGGCCGCCTCAACCAGCGCGTCGCCGCCGGCGCGGGCAGCGTCCTGTTCGTCGCCGCCGGACTGCCGCTCCGCCTCCGCTGACGCGCTCGCGGCGCGTTTCGGCGCCTCGCGATGGCGGCCGCGTGAGTGATTTCCGATCCTGTCACGATCGACCGGCAGCGGCGATGCTCGCGTCGGCACGGATGGGTTCGGACCGACGCGTCGGTCCGCGTCCCGTGTCCGATGGTCGCCACGGCCTGCTGTCCGGCCAGCCGGCATCGCCCGGCACCTCGCCGACCGCCCGGCAAGCCGACGCGCGCGCCCGCGGGATGCCCGCGGACCGTCGGCGATCTCCGGCCACGTGGGCTTGGCCGACCGACACGACGAAAGGAGAGCCGGCATGGGACCACCCGATGGCGTTCAGGCGAGCGTGCCGCGACCTCACCCGGCAGCGCCCGCCGCCCCGGCGAGCGACCTCAAGACGCTGCCGATGGACGAGGTCCGGAAACGTCTCGGCGCGTCGACCGACGGGCTGACCCAGGCCGAGGCGGTCAAACGCCTGGCGCAGTACGGACCGAACGAACTCGAGGAGAAGAAGCGGAACGCCGTCCTGCAATACCTCAGGTATTTCTGGGGTCCGATCCCGTGGATGATCGAGGTCGCGGTCCTGCTGTCGGGCATCGTCCGGCACTGGCCCGATTTCGCCATCATCCTGCTGCTCCTCGTCGCGAACGCCACCATCGGCTTCTGGGAAGAGCGTCAGGCCGGCAGCGCCATCGACGCGCTGAGGGCGCGGCTCGCGATCAAGGCCCGCGTCCGGCGCGACGGCGCCTGGGTCGTGCCGCCGGCGCGCGACATCGTGCCGGGCGATACGATCCGCCTGCGGCTCGGCGACATCGTCCCGGCGGATGCGCGCCTGCTGGATGGCGACGAGATCTCGGTCGACCAGTCCGCGCTCACCGGCGAGTCGCTGCCGGCGACGAAGAAGACGGGCGATCCGGTGTTTTCGGGCTCGATCGTCCGCCGCGGCGAGATCGGCGCGCTCGTCTACGCGACGGGCGGCAAGACCTATCTCGGCGAGACGGCCGAACTCGTGCAGTCGGCCGTGACGGTCAGCCACTTCCAGAAGGCCGTGCTGAAGATCGGCAACTCCCTCATCGTGCTCGCGGTCGTGCTGGTCTCGGTCATCGTCGCCGTCGGCATCTTGCGCGGCGAACCTGTGCTCACGCTGCTGCAGTTCGCGCTCGTGCTGACGGTCGCCGCCATTCCGGTCGCGATGCCGACCGTGCTCTCGGTCACGATGGCGGTCGGCGCACGCCTGCTCGCGCGGAAGCAGGCGATCGTGAGCAGACTGGTCGCGATCGAGGAACTTGCCGGCGTCGACGTGCTGTGCGCCGACAAGACCGGCACGCTCACGGAGAACAAGCTCACGCTCGGAGAACCGTTCTGCATCGGGGACACGACGCCATCCGCACTCATCCTGGCGGCGGCCCTGGCGTCGCGGTCCGAGGACGACATGATCGATCTCGCCGTGCTGGGCGGCCTGAAGGACAAGGACGCCCTGACGCCGTTCGAGGTGACGCATTTCACGCCGTTCGATCCGGTGCACAAGCGCGTCGAGAGCAGCCTGAGACAGGCCGACGGCAAGACGTTCAAGGTGACCAAGGGCGCGCCGCAGGTCATCCAGCGCCTGTCGAAGAACGGCCCGGCGTCGAAGGCGTCCGTCGACAGGGCCGTCGATGATTTCGCGCGGCGCGGCTTCCGCGCCCTCGGCGTCGCGCGCACCGACGAAGGCGGCGACTGGCAGCTGCTCGGCGTGCTGTCCCTGTTCGACCCGCCGCGCGACGACGCCAGGGCCACCATCGCGACGGCCGCCACGATGGGCGTCAAGATCAAGATGGTGACAGGCGACGCGCTCGCCATCGCGAAAGAAACCGCGAAAACCCTCGGCATGGGCGAGAACATCCTCGACGGCGCCGGTCTAGGCGGCGCGAAGACCGTCGAGACCGCGGCCGAGGTCAGGTCCGTCGAAGCGGCGGACGGGTTCGCCCAGGTGTTCCCGGAGCACAAGTTCCACATCGTCGACATCCTGCAACGGCACGGCCACGTCGTCGGCATGACCGGCGACGGCGTGAACGACGCGCCGGCCTTGAAGAAGGCCGATTGCGGCTTCGCCGTGTCCGGTGCGACCGATGCCGCGCGCGCCGCGGCCTCGATCGTGCTGATCGCGCCCGGCCTCTCGGTCATCATCGACGCCATCAAGGAAAGCCGGCGCATCTTCCAGCGCATGAACAGCTACGCGATCTACCGGATCGCCGAAACGCTGCGCGTCCTGGTCTTCATGACGCTCGCGATCCTGGTGTTCCGGTTCTACCCGTTGACCGCGATCATGATCGTCATACTCGCGTTGATGAACGACGGCGCGATCCTCTCGATCGCCTACGACAACGTCCGTTACCGGAACGTGCCCGAAACCTGGAACATGCGCGTCGTGCTCGTGGTCGCGACGGTGCTCGGCCTCGTCGGTCCGATCGCCGCGTTCGGACTGCTCTATCTCGGCGATCGCGTCTTCCGGCTCGGGCATCCGCAGCTGCAGACGATGATGTACCTCATGCTGTCGGTCGCCGGTCACCTGACGATCTTCCAGACCCGCACGCGTGGTCCGTGGTGGTCTACGCGACCCGCCACGATCCTGCTCGCGGCCGTGTGCGGCACGCAGGCCACCGCGACGCTGATCGCCGTGTACGGCGCCGGACTGGTGACGCCCCTCGGCTGGTCCTATGCGGCTCTCGTGTGGGGCTACGCCTTCGGCTGGTTCCTGCTGACCGACCCGCTCAAGCTGCTCGCCTACAAGATCCTCGACGCGCGCGACGCGTCGTCGCCGTCGGACAAGATGCTCCCCAACACCGGCACGAAGACCCGGTCTCGGCGCGAGAACGCGACCGTGTCGTCGCTGCCGGCGCCGACGCCGACGCCGGCGCTCCCCGTTGCGTTCCGGGACGGCGCTCGCGTCCGGCCGGCCGAGTGATGACTGCCATCAGGGCTGCGGCCGATCGACGCGCCGCGCGCGGCGAACGCACGCGGCGTCCGCGCCGCGACCGGTCATCAGGATGAGCGCTCGCAGAGAGCGAGCCCATCCTTGAAGTGGACAGCCGCGTGATCCTGCTCGCGGGCGACATCGGCGCGACCACGACGCGGCTCGCTCTCGTCGACGCGGATCACGGACCGCGCGCGTGCCTGGCGGAGCGGGAATTCCGTAGCGCGGACTTCGCGGGATTGCAGCCGATCGTGCGGGCTTTTCTCGCCGACTCCGGCGAGCGACCCAGCTCGGCCTGCTTCGACGTCGCGGGGCCGGTGATCGCGGGGCACGCGCATCTGACCAACCTGCGATGGAACCTCGACGAAGTCGCGCTTCGTCGCGACCTCCGCCTCGAGCGCGTCACGCTGCTGAACGATCTCGAAGCGATCGGCCATGCGGTGCCGCACCTGCGGCCGGGGGAAACGCAACCGGTCAACACCGGCGCCGCCATCGCGCATGCGCCGATCGCCGTGTTCGCGCCCGGCACCGGCCTCGGCGAAGCCTTCCTGATCTGGACCGGGCACCGCTACGTCGCCTGCGCGTCCGAAGGCGGTCACGCGGATTTCGCTCCGACCAACCAGGTTCAGGCCGGCCTCTGGGCGTTCCTGACCGAGCGCTTTCGCCACGCGGCCTACGAGCGGGTGTGCGCGGGCTCGGGCGTGCCGAACGTCTACGATTACGTGCGCTCCCGGGATCCCGCGTCGGAAGGCGCTTCCTTCCGGGCGGTTCTCCGGGTCGCGCACGACCGCACGCCGCCGATCCTGGAGGCGGCGCTGAACGACGCCGACAACAATCCGCTCGCCGCCGAGACGCTCCGCATCGTCATCGATGTCTGGGGCGCCGAGGCCGGCAATCTCGCGCTCAAGGTGATGGCGACCGGCGGCATCTATCTCGCGGGCGGCCTGCCGCCCCGGCTCCTGCCGCAGCTGCAGGACGGCGCATTCATGCGCGCCTTCGTCGCCAAGGGCCGTTTCGCCAACCTCCTGAGCGCGATCCCGGTCCACGTCGTCACGACGAACGCGGCCCTGCTCGGCGCTGCGCTCTGCGGGCTCGATCATGCGAGCGGCGAGGTGTCGAGCAAGAGGCCAGGAGCTCCGCTGCTGGAGCCGTGAAGGCGACGGCTCCAGCACCATCGGTCAGGAGAAACTCCGCGCCGACGGCGGGAAGGGGCAGGCACGCGGCCGGGCTCCTCGCCCCTCGAGGTGGTCCGAGGGCCTCGGACCCTGGCCCATCGGGCCCGGCACGCTACGCCATCGTCGCGCCGAGTTCGTCCGCCGGGATCAGCGTCACGTTCGGCTCGCCCGCCTCGAGCACGCCGAGCTCGTCCCCGACATGGATCTCCCCCCCGGTGAGCGGCACCAGGTTCTGGCCGAACATCACGCTGCCGCGCACGTCGCGGCGGAAGCGTCCGAGCGTGCGCAGCGGCTCGCTCCGGTCGGGCCGCTCGCCGGTGTCGGGATCGATCGTGGTGACGATGCAGCGGTCGCACGGCTTGACCACCGCGAACACGACCGCGCCGACGCGGATGCGGCGCCAGCGATCCTCGTCCCACGGCGACGCGCCGGCGATCACCAGGTTCGGCCGAAAGCGGCCGATCGGCACCGGCTGGGGAAGGCGATCGTTGAGATCGGCGAGCGAACCCGTGGTCGCGAGCAGGACCGGGAACCCGTCCGAGAAGTTCACCGAGCCGCCGGACGGCGCATAGCGGGCGTCGACGGCCCGCGCCGTCGGATCGTGCATCCAGACCAGCCGGCAGGGGGCGCCGATCGCCTCGGTCAGGAACGCCGCCGCCTCCGGCGCGGCCCGCGCCGGCACCGCGTCCCGCCACACGGTCACGGTGATCTCGCCGGCGTCGGCGGCCGGTTCGGCGACGGCGAGCGACCGTTCGCCCGCGCGGAGCAGCAGGCCGCCCGGCCGGTGCGTCGCCGCGATCGTCGCCATCACCGGGTGCTCGCGCTGGGTGACGAGACGCCCCTCGGCGTCGACCACCATCCAGCGCCTGTCGAGCGCGAGCCCCCAGGGCGCGACCGTGGCCGACGGCACCAGGGTCGCCCGCAGCGCCTTGACCGGATGGATGCGGATCTCCGCGAGGTGCAAGCGACGGCCTCCAGGTCGGTGACCGAGGCGGCCACGAGCAACGGTATCATGCAACGACGGGGCCGGAGTCGCGGGCGAGATCCTCGAACCGGCGGGTCCGCCGCAAGGTCGTCCGTCCCGCACCGCGGCTCGACGGCCGGTTCGCCGGGCGCGTGGCCGACGACGCGCCGGCACGCGTCACGCCCCCACGCCCGGCGTCGTCGCGGCGTTCCCTGCGGGCGCGTTCAGCTGGACCGGGATCGGTCTGGCTGAAGGTCGTGCTCCAGAAACTCAGTAGCCCTGGAGCATTTTTCGATCAGACGGAGTCGTCTGATCGAAAGGAAATGCTCTCTTATCAGAGAGGTAGAGCACCACTCCCGATCCAATTGGATCGGGAGTGGTGCTCTAGACGCCCGCGCGCTCGGAGCCGTTGGGGTTCGGCGCCGCCGGCCGTGCCGTCTCGATCAACGCCGCCGTGTAGTCGTCGACCGGCCGATCGATGATCCCCTCGGTCGGCTGCAGCTCGACGATCGCGCCGTGCCGCAGCACGGCGATGCGGTCGGCGAGGAACGCCACCGCCGCGATGTCGTGGCTGATCAGCACGTAGGCGACCCCGTCGGCGCGGCCGATCTCGCGCAGCAGGTTGAGCAGCGTCGCCTGCGTCGAGACATCGAGCGACGAGGTCGGCTCGTCGAGCACGATCACGTCGGGCTTGGCCGCGAGCGCGCGCGCGATCGCGACCCGCTGCGCCTGGCCGCCCGAGACCGAGCCCGGCAGTCTCGGGGCAAGCGCTGCCGACAGGCCGACATGCTCGAGCAGGCGGGCGGCGGCGCCGTCGTCCCGCTCGCCGGCGAGGCGGAGCGGCTCGGTCACGATGTCGCCGATCGTGAGCCGCGGGTTGAGGCTTTCGCGCGGGTCCTGGAACACGACCTGGATCCGCCGCCGCGCCGCGCGCGCGCGGCCGCCGCGGAGTGCCGCGAGGTTCTCGCCGCCGAGCGCGATCGCGCCCTCGTAGCGGACCATCTGCAGGATGGCGCGCCCGAGCGTCGACTTGCCCGAGCCGCTCTCGCCGACGATGCCGAGGCATTCGCCGCGCGCGAGCCCGAGCGTCACGTCGCGCAGCGCGTAGGCGGCGTTGCGATCGGTGCCGTAGCGCACCGCGACGCCCTCCAGCGTGAGCAGCGGCGGCGCGTTGCCGAAAGCGGTGCGCGCCCGCCTCGCGCGCGACGCCGGGAGCACGATGTCGGGCGCCGCCTCGAGCGGGAAACAGCAGGCGGCGACCGTGTCGCCGACCGGCGCGAGCGGCGGGTAGGCGCGGTCGCACGGTTCCTGGTGCCGGAAGCAGCGCGGCGCGAAGCGGCAGCCGACCGGCCGGCGGCCGGGCTCGGGCATCTGGCCCGGGATGTCGGTCAGGTGATCGCGTCCGAGCACCGGGGCGGCGGTGAGCAGCGCCGCCGAATACGGGTGCCGGGGCTGGGCGAAGAACGGCGCGGCGGGACCTTTCTCGACCGTGCGGCCGGCATAGAGCACGTGCACGCTGTCGGCCGCCTCGCGGACGATCGAGAGATCGTGGCTCACGAACAGCACGCCCATGTCGTGCTCGCGCCGCAGGCGGGCGAGCAGCGCCAGGATCTGGCGCGCGACCAGCGGGTCGAGCCCGGTGGTCGGCTCGTCGGCGATCAGCAGGCGGGGCGAGGCCGCGAGCGCGATCGCGATCATCACGCGCTGGCGCTGGCCGCCCGAGAACTGGTGCGGATGGTCGTCGATCCGGCGGCGGGCGTCCGGGATGCCGACCTCGTCGAGCAGCGCCAGCGCCCGGCGACGGGCCTCGGCCGCGCCCACCGACGCGTGCAGCCGGATCGCCTCGGTGATCTGCGCGCCGACCCGGTGCGAGGGGTTGAGCGCCGAGAGCGGGTTCTGGAACACCATGCCGACCGCGCCGCCGCGGATACGGCGCAGCCCGCGCGCGTCGAGCTGCAGCACGTCCTCGCCGGCGACCGCGATGCGGCCGAGCGTTTCGGCGCCCGGCGGCAGCTGACGGGTGACCGCGAGCGCCGCGATCGTCTTGCCCGAGCCGCTTTCGCCGACCAGCGCGCAGAACTCGCCGCGCTCGACGGTGAGGTCGAGCTCGTCGAGCAGGCTGAGCGGCGTCGCGTCGCGGCCGCGTCCGAGCAGGACCGAGAGCCGGTCGATCCGCAGCGCCGGCGTGCGGCCGGCGGGAGGCAGCGCGTTCATCGGGCGCGCCGGCGCTGGCCGATCGTCGCCTCGCCGATCAGCGAGGTCGCGAACAGGGCGGCGAAGATCATGAAGCCGGGCGGCACGATCAGCCACCACGGGTCGAGCACGATCAGCGACAGCCCGTTCTCGAGCAGCCCGCCCCAGGAGGTGCGCGGCGGCTGCACGCCGAGGCCGAGGAACGAGAGCGCCGACAGCGCGAAGATCATGTCGCCGACCAGCAGCGTCGCGTTCACCACCAGCAGCGGCGCCATCACCCGGGCGAGATGGACGCGCGCGATGTAGAAGGTCGACGCGCCGAGCTGGCGCGCGGCGAGCACGAAGTCGCGGTCGCGCTGCGCCACCGTCTCGTTCCGCACCAGCCGCGCGAGGCCGGGCCAGGACACGAGCCCGAGCAGCAGGATCAGGCTCGGCGCGTTGAGCGTCACGATGGCGGCGAAGAAGATCAGGATGATCAGCGACGGCAGCGCCAGCACCGCGTCGAGGATCCGCATCAGCAGCCCGTCGAGCCAGCGCGGCCCGAGCCCGGAAGCGAGCCCGTAGGCGGTGCCGAGGAGGAAGGTCACGATCGCGGCGGGGATCGACACGATCAGCGTCTCGACGCCGCCCGAGAACAGGCGCGCGAGGATGTCGCGTCCGAGCGCGTCGGTGCCGAGCGGGTAGCGCCACGACGGCGATTGCAGCGCGTCGGCGGTGTGCAGCGCGAACGGGCTCACCGGATAAAGCCAGTCGCCGAGGAACATCGCCGGCACGACCAGTACGAACAGCGCGACGCCGATGGAGAGGCCGACCCGCCGCGGCCGCGCGACGCGTCGCGACGGCTCGGCCTCGGGGATGACCGCGGCGCCGATCAGCACGTCGCTCATCGCCGGCTCCCCTCGGGTCCGGTCCGCTCGTCGGCGCGATGGGTCATGGTCGCGTTCACTCGTAGGAGGCGCGCGGGTCGAGCGCGGAGTTGAGGAGGTCGGCGAGCAGGTTGCCGAGGATCGTCAGGATGCCGATCAGCAGCACGATCGCGATCACCACCGGGTAGTCCTGCAGCAGCGCCGAGCGCCACAGCAGCCAGCCGAGGCCGGGGTAGGAGAACACCGTCTCGACCACGACGCCGCCCGCGAACAGGTAGGGGAACGACAGGCCGAGCAGCGTCACCAGCGGCCGCAGCGCGTTGCGGAACACGTGGCCGAGCACCGCGCGCGGGAACGAGGCGCCCTTCGAGAGCGCGGTGCGGACGTAGTCGCGCCCGAGCTCCTCGTGCACCGATTGCGCGAAGAAGCGCGCGTAGCCGGCGGTCGTCAGCAGCGCCACCGTGATCACCGGCAGCACGAGATGCGTCGCGTAGGACGCGACCGTCGGCGTCGCCAGCCGGAGATCGACCAGGCCCCCCGGCGGCAGCCAGCCGAGTTCGTTCGAGAACACCAGCACCAGCATGGCGGCGAGGAAGAACGACGGCGTCGCGTAGAGCAGCAGTTCCACGACGCCGATCGCGGCACCCGCCGGACGCAGGTAGAAGATCCCGTGCAGCAGCCCCATCGCGATCGCGAGCAGCAGCGCGAGCGCCATGGCGAGCGCGTACATCACGACCGTGTTCCGCTCGTAGGTCAGCAGCAGCTCGCCGACCGGGCGGTGCAGCAGGTACGAGAAGCCGAGATTGCCGTGCAGCAGGTGCCACCACCAGATCGCGTACTGCTTCCAGAGCGGCGTGGTCAGGCCGAGCGCCTTGTTCACGGCCGCCACGCTGTCGGCGGTCGCGTGCAGGCCGAGGATCGAAAAAGCCGGGCCGCCCGGCGTCAGGTGCACCATCGCGAACGAGAAGGTGACCAGGATCACCAGCGAGATCACGGATGCGCCGAGGCGCCGGCTAAGCGTGCGGAGCATCGCATCGCATCCTTGCAGGGAGGGTCAGGTTTTCGGGCGAGAACTCGCCGCCCGGCCCGGCGAGCCGCGCGAAGCCCCCGATGCCGCGCCGCGCGAGAAGGGTCGGGTCGCCGTCGGGCAGGAACAGCATCGGCTCGGCCGCGACGATGTGGCGCTCGAGCGCGAACAGCGGGCCGTCGCCCGCATGCGCGGTGGCGTCGGCGAGCAGGCGGTCGGTCGGGGGATCGTTCCAGCCGCCGAAATTGAAGCTGCTGGTCGATGCGAACCATTGCGTGCCGTCCGGGTAGCCCGCGCCGCCCCAGTTCATCAGCACGGTCTGCCAGCCGTCCGCCGGACCGGACAGGCGCGCGATCAGCTGCGTGAAGGCCATCTCGCGGAGATCGACCGCGATGCCGACGGCGCGGAGATCGGTCTCGACCAGCTGCGCCATCTTGATGCCGTCGGTGAAGTCGGCGTCGACCAGCATCGTGAACGCGAGGCGCTGCCCGTCACGCGCGCGGATGCCGTCCGGGCCGGCACGCCAGCCGGCCGCGTCGAGTGCGGCGCGCGCCCCCGCCGGGTCGTAGGCGAGCGGGCTCGCGCCGTTGCGGAGTTCGGGCGGCAACTGATCGGTGCGCGCGGTCGCGACGAACCCGTATTGCGGCAGCGTTTCGCCGGCGAACACGGTGGCCACGATCCGCTTCTGATCGATCGCGCGCGCCATCGCGCGCCGCACCGCGAGCTCCCGGAGGAACGGCACCGAACGGTTGCGGAAATCGAGGATGATCGTGTCGAGGCTGCCCTGCGACCCGAGCGCCACGCGCTGCCAGTCGCCGAGCCGGTTCTCGCGCGCGCGGAGATCGAACGGCAGGAACGCGGCGTCGAGCGCGTGCGCGCGGAGCGCCTCGAGCGGGTCGGCGCCGGCGAGGAAGTCGATCACCAGGCGTTCGTAGTCGGGCTGGTGGCCGTCGTAGCGGCGGTTCCGCACGAAGGCCGCGTAGCGCCCCAGCATGAGGCTCTCGAGGTGGAACGGACCGTCCACCACCCGGTAGAACGACGCCTCGCCCTGTCGCGTCTGCTGGGTCGCGAGCGGGATCGACGACCAGGCATGCGCCGGCAGCGGCGTGAAGTCGGTGATGCCGAGCTGCTCGAACCAGTCCGGGTTCACCGTGCGGTCGAGCGTGAACACCACCGTGTGCGGGTCGGGCGCGGCCACGTCGCGTATGTCCTGCGGCACGCCGCCGAGCCCGAAATTGACGTAGGCCGCGCCGAGCTGCCGGATCAGGTGCCAGGTGTAGAGCACGTCCGCCGAGGTGACGGCGGTGCCGTCCGACCAGTGCCACGGCCGCAGCGTCACCGTGAACCTCCTGTCGTCCGCGTCGGCGACGATCGAGGCGGCGAGCCCTTGCGAGGGGTCGATCCGGTCGTCCTGGCCGATCCAGACCAGCGGCCGGAACAGCAGGTCGATGCCGTTCTGCTCGCTGAAGGTGCCGGTGGAGAGCACCGGGTGGAACGTGTTGGCCGGGTTGGGCGGTCCGAAGGTGAGGTTGGCCGGCAGCACGAGCGTGCCGCAGGGGGCGGCCGAGGCGATCGCGGGCGACGCCAGCAGCGCGAGCGCGAGCAGGGCCTCACGCATGCGGCGCGTCGCAGCTCAGCTTGCCGCCGAGCGTGAGGTATTCGGGCGTGATCTCGCCGCTCGGTCCGGCGGCGAGCCGGTCGAGGCCGCCGAGCCCGTCGCGCGCGAGCACGAAGGCGTTGCCGTCCGGCAGGAAGATCTGCGGCTGCTGCGCCACCACCTCGCGTTCGAGGGCGAACAGCGGACCGTCGCCGGCATCCGTCGTCGCGGCGGCGAGCAGCTTGTCCATCGTGGGGTCGGCGTAGCCGCCGTAATTGCCGCTGCTGCCGGGTTCGAACCACTGCGTGCCGTCCGGGTAGGCGCCGCCGCCCCAGGCGAGCTGCACGGCG
Source organism: Acetobacteraceae bacterium (assembly GCA_965199345.1). Lineage (GTDB taxonomy): Bacteria > Pseudomonadota > Alphaproteobacteria > Acetobacterales > Acetobacteraceae > CAXTPV01. Next base: position 1,975,131 of record CBDARA010000002.1, on the reverse strand, counting down.
TCCCAGCCGTCATGCGCGCCGAGCATGCGGGCGATCAGCTGGTTGAACTCGACCTCCTTGATGTCGACCGCGATCCCGACCCGCGCGAGATCCGCCTGCATGAGCTGCGTCGACAGGATCTCGTCGGGCGCCTCGGACGGGATCAGGATCGTGAAGGCGAGGCGCCGCCCGGCCTTGACCCGGATGCCGTCGCGGCCGGGATGCCAGCCGGCGGCGTCGAGCAGGGCGCGCGCCGCCGCCGGATCGTAGGACATCGGTCCGCCGCCGCCGCGGAGCTCGGGCGGGATCTCGGCGCTGTCCGCGGTCGCGACGAAGCCTTCCTGCGGCAGGCTCTGGCCGTGCAGGACGATGTCGATCATGCGCTTCTGGTCGGTGGCGCGCGCGATCGCGTCGCGCACCGCGACCTCGTCGAGGAACGGCGCGGACGGGTTCCGCAGGTTCAGCACCATGCTGGCCGTTTGCCCCTGCGGTCCGAGTGCCACGCGCTGGATGCCGGGCAGCCGGAAGGTCGCGTTCCAGAGATCGTAGGGCAGGCTGACCGCGTCGAGCTGGCCGGTCTCGAGCGCCTCGAGCGGGTCGGCGCCCTGCAGGAAATCCATGATCAGGCGCGCGTATTGCGGATGGTGACCGTCGAAGCGGTCGTTCGGCACGAAGATCGCGTGCCGTCCGAGATCGAGCGTCTGCAACCGGAACGGTCCGTCGACGACGCTGTAGAACGATGCCGTGCTTTGCCGCGACTGCTGCTCGGCGAGGCTCCAGCGCGACCAGGCGTGGCGCGGGATCGGCACGAGGTCGGTGAGCCCGACCCTCTCGAACCAGTCGGGATTCGTCTTCTGCGTCAGCGTGACCACGACCGTGCGCGGGTCGGGCGACGTGACCGACCGCACACGCTGCGGGATGCCGCCGACCCCATACGCGTAGTAGCCTTGCCCCTCCTCCTTGATCAGCGTCCAGGTATAGAGCACGTCGGATGCGGTCACCATCGTGCCGTCCGACCAGTGCCAGGGCCTGAGCGTGATCGTGAAGCTTGTGTCGTCGGCGTTGACCTTGATCCCGCTCGCGAGGCTCTCCGTCCAGTCGATCCGATGCTTCTGGTCGAACCAGAGCAGCGGCCGATACATCATCATGATGCCGTTCTGCTCGGCGACGGAGTTCGTGGTCAGGACGGGATGAAGTGAGGCGATTGGATTGGGCGGACCTACGGTCAAGTCGGCCGCGAGCGCCACCGTGCCGCACGGTTCCGCCGCGACGGCTGTTCCGGGCGACGCCAGCGCGGCGGCGACGAGTGCCGCGAGGCACGCCTCACGCATGCGGCGCATCGCAGGACATCGCGCCGCCCAGCGTCAGGTATTCCGGACGCCACATGCCGTTGGTGCTGAGGAACTTGTCGATCCCGCCGATGCCCGGACGCGCGAGCACGGTGTAGGCGCCGCTCGGCAGGAAGATCATCGGCTGCTGCTCGAGCGCGAACAGTTCGAGCGCCTGCAGCGGCCCGTCATCGGGCGCGCTGGTCGCGTCCGCGAGCAGGCCGTCCATCTTCGGGTTGCTGTAATGGGAATAGTTGCCGCTGCTCCCCGTCGCGAACCAGTCGGTCGGGTCGGGATACGCGAGGATCGTCCAGCCCATGAACACCGCCTCCCATCCCGCAGGCGGCCCGAGCATGCGGGCGATGAGCTGGTTGAACTCGACCTCCTTGATCGACAGCGCGATGCCGATGCGGGCGAGATCCGCCTGGATCAGCTGCAGCATCAGCAGCCTCTCCTCGGCCCCGGCCGTGACGAGGACGGTCATGGCGAGACGGCCACCCCTGCCGACGCGGATCCCGTCGGCGCCGGGCCGGTAGCCGGCGCCGTCCAGCAGCGCCCGCGCCGCGGCGGGATCGTAGGCGAGCGGCGAAGGCGCGTCCCGGAGCGCGGCCGGCAGGTAAGGCCGCATCGAGGTCGGCACGAAACCGTATTGCAGCACCGCCTGGCCGTGGAACACCGTCCGGATCAGCGCCGCCTGGTCGATCCCGCGCGCGATCGCCTGTCGCACCGCGACGTCGCGCAGGAAGGGCGCGCCCGGATCGGCGAGGTTCGGGATGATCGAGTAGAGCTGCGGCAGCGGGCCGAGATCGATCCGCTGGAAGCCGCCGAGGCGCAGGCTGGCGGCGAGCAGGTCGAACGGGATGGTCGCCATGTCGACCTGCCCCGCCTCGAGCTGTTCCATCGGGTTCGCGCCCTGCAGGAAATCCATCACGAAGCGCGCGACCTGCGGCCGGTGGCCGTCGTAGCGCTCGTTCGGCACGAACACCGCGTCGCGGCCGAGCGACAGGGAGGCGAGGCGGAACGGGCCGTCGACGACGCGGTAGAACGACGTCTCGCTCTGCAGCGTCTGCTGCTCCGCGAGCGTGTAGCGGGTCCAGGCCTGGCGCGGCAGCGGGTAGAACTGGGTGAGGCCGGCGATCTCGAACCAGCCCAGGTTGACCGGCCGGATCGTCGACACGACCAGCGTGTCGGCGCCGTCGCTCCGCACCGAGCGGATCAGGTCCGGGACGCCGCCGATCCGGTAGTTCGAGTAGGCCGGTCCGAGCTCCTCGATCAGCCGCCAATCGTAGAGCACGTCGTCGGCGACGACCGGCCTGCCGTCCGACCAGTGCCAGGGTCGCAGCCTGATCCGGAACACCGTGCGCGTCGGATCGGCGTCGACCGACGCGGCGAGGCTTTCGGTCCAGTCGATCTGGTGGTCCTCGTTGACCCAGAGGAGCGGCCGGTAGAGCAGGTTCAGCGCCTCGAACTCGTAGAGCGAGCCCGAGTAGAGCGGCGGCGACAGGGTCGGCACCGGCGCCGGATCGGTGCTCTGGCCGAGCCCCGCCGGCACCACCACGCTGCCGCAGGGCGGCGCCGCCTGCGCGGCGACCGCGGGGGACAATAGGGCGATGGTGCAAAGAGCGAGGCGGAGGCGACTGGGCAAGAGGCTCGTTTCCGGGACCCGCATTGGTATTCAAGGAACGTGCCGCGCCGCAAGATGCGTGGTGGCGCGGCGTCCGCCACCTTCCCCGCAACCCTTCACGAGGCCGAGCGACGAGCGATGAGCGACGAGCGATGAGCGACGAGGAGGCCGCCCGGCACGCGGCGCGGATGCGGAAGCGGAAGGCCGTGCAGGACGAGGAGGTCGCCGCCAAGACGCGCACCAAGGGCCTGCTGATGGTCCATACCGGGCCCGGCAAGGGCAAGACGACGGCGGCGATGGGCCTGGCCCTCCGCATGCTCGGTCGCGGCCGCGCGGTCGGCGTCGTGCAGTTCATCAAGGGCGGTTGGGACACCGGCGAGCGGGCGGCCTTCGCCTGCTTCGGCGACCGCGTGCGCTGGCACACGATGGGCGAGGGCTTCACCTGGGAAACCCAGGACCGGGCGCGCGACGTCGCCGCCTGCGAGCGCGCCTGGGCGCAGGCGATGACGCTGCGGGACGACCCGGCGCTCGGCCTGCTGGTGCTCGACGAACTCGCGATCGCGCTCCGCTACGACTACCTCCCGCTCGACGCCGTCCGGGCCGGCCTCGCCGGCCGGCCGCCGGCGCTGCACGTCGTGGCGACGGGTCGGAACGCGCCGGCCCCGCTCTGCGACGACGCCGACCTCGTGACCCGTTTCGAAGCCGCCAAGCACCATTTCGCGGCCGGGGTGCGGGCGCAGGAAGGGATCGAGTTCTGATGCCGGGCCGTCCCGGAGGGGCGCTGATGCTCCAGGGCACCGGATCGTCCGTCGGCAAGTCCCTGCTGGTGGCCGGCCTCTGCCGCGCCTGCCGGCGGCGCGGCCTGTCGGTCGCGCCGTTCAAGCCGCAGAACATGTCGAACAACGCCGCGGTCACGGCGGACGGCGGCGAGATCGGCCGCGCCCAGGCGCTGCAGGCGCTCGCCTGCGGCCTCGCGCCGCTCGTCGACATGAACCCCGTCCTGCTCAAGCCCGAGGCGGGCGGCGGCGCCCAGGTGGTGGTGCACGGCCGGGTCGCCGGCCGCGCCAACGCGCGCGAATACCAGGCCTGGAAGCCAGGCCTGATGCGCCCCGTGCGCGAAAGCTTCGCCCGCCTCGCCGCCGCCCACGACCTCGTCCTGGTCGAGGGGGCGGGCAGTGCGTCCGAGATCAATCTCCGCGCCGACGACATCGCCAACATGGGCTTCGCGCGCGCCGAGGACGTCCCGGTCCTGGTGGTCGGCGACATCGACCGCGGCGGCGTGATCGCGAGCCTGGTCGGCACCCGCCACGTGCTCGCGCCCGCCGACGCGCGGCAGGTCGCGGGGTTCGTGGTCAACCGCATGCGCGGCGACCTCACGCTGTTCGCCGACGGCATGCGCCTGATCGCGGCGCACACCGGCTGGCGCGCCTTCGGCCTCGTGCCGTTCTTCCCCGACGCGTCGCTGCTGCCGCGCGAGGACGCGCTCGATCTCGCGCCCACCCGGGATCGGCCGCCGGGGGCTGCCGGGCGCGTCCGGATCGTGGTGCCGATGATCCCGACGCTGAGCAACGCCGACGATCTCGACCCGCTCGCCGCCGAGCCCCTGGTCGATCTCGCCTTCCTGCCTCTCGACGAGGCACTTCCGGCCGATTGCGACCTCGTGGTGCTGCCGGGCAGCAAGACGGTGATCCCCGACCTCGCCGCGCTCCGCGCCCAGGGCTGGCACCACGACATCGCCGCCCATGTCCGCCGCGGCGGCCGCGTGCTCGGCCTTTGCGGCGGCTACCAGATGCTCGGCCGCACGATCGCCGACCCCGACGGGATCGAGGGCGTGCGCGGGACGGTGGACGGGCTCGGCCTGCTCGCGGTCGACACCGTGCTCGGGCGCGACAAGACGCTCGCCCGCGACCGTGCCGGCACCAGCGTCGCCGACGGCGTGCCGCTCCGGGGCTGGGAGATCCATCTCGGCCGCACCGCGGGGCCGGATCACGCGGCGCGCCCCTTCGCGCGCCTCGACGACGGCGCCGGCGACGGCGCGCGCAGCGCCGACGGCCGCGTCGCCGGCACCTACCTGCACGGGCTGTTCGACGACGACCGCCAGCGCGCCGCCTGGCTCGCCGCGCTCGCGCCCGTCACGGGAGGGAGACACGCCTCGGCCCATCGGCACGCCGCACGGATCGAAACGGTGCTCGACGCGTTCGCCGACCACCTCGAGGAGCACATGGACGTGACGGCATTGCTGACGCTCGCCGAACGGCGCCGGACATGAGCGGCGCCGCGCTCGGCGAGCAGGCCTTCTACGATCGCCAGGCCGCGCGTTTCTGGGACCCCGACGGGCCGATGCGCGCGCTGCACGTGATCAACCCGCTCCGCGCCGCCCGCATCGCCTCGGTGACGCGGCGCGCCTTCGCGACCCCGCCCGACGGGCCGTTCCGCGGCCTCGACGTGCTCGATGTCGGCTGCGCGGTCGGCCTGCTCGCGGAAGAACTCGCCCGCGGCGGCGGCCGGGTGCGCGCGATCGACGTGTCGGCCGAGAACGTCCGCGTCGCCCGCACCCACGCGGCGGCGTCCGGCCTGACGATCGACTACGCCGAGGGCACGCTCGATGACGCGGTCGCGCGGACCGAGCGGTTCGACGTCGTCACCTGCCTCGAAGTGGTCGAGCACGTGGCGGATCTCGGCGCCTTCCTCGCGGCGCTCGCGAGGACGGTCAAGCCGGGCGGCCTCGTGTTCGTGTCCTCGATCGCGCGGACCGCCGAAAGCCTCGCGCTCGCGAAGATCGCCGCCGAATACGTGCTCGGGATCCTGCCGCGCGGCACGCATCGCTGGAGCGACTTCCGCAACCCGGACGAGGTCGGCGCGGCGCTCACGCGCGACGGCTTCGCGCCGGTCGACCTCACCGGCATGGGCTACGCGCCGGTGCTCGAGCGCGCCTGGTGGCAGCGCAGCACGCGGGTGAACTGGATGGGCGCGTGGCGCCGGCCGGCGTGAGCGATCGCGGGCCCGCGCCGGATCAGCCGGGCCGGCGCCCCTGGCCGAGCAGCAACCCGAGCGCTCCGAGCGCGACCGCGCGGCGATAGAGCCGGAGCGCGCGCCCGATGTCGGCCGGCCCGAGCGCGGCCCGGCCCGAGCCCATCCAGCGATCGTCCCGCGCGACCCCCTCGTAGCGGCGCGGCCCGGCGAGGCGGATCCCGAGCGCGCCCGCCATCGCGCTTTCCGGCCAGCCCGCGTTCGGCGACCGGTGCAGCCGGGCCGAGCGGCGCACCGCGCCGAGGGACGCGAACGGCCGCCCCGAGGCGAGTGCCAGCAGCAGCGCGGCACTCCGCGACGCCGGCAGGTTCACGACATCGTCGAGCCGCGCCGCCGCCCGGCCGAAATCCTCGTGCCGCGCGGTGCGGTGGCCGATCATGCTGTCGGCCGTGTTCACGGCCTTGTAGAGCGCGATCCCTGGCAGGCCGAAGGCGAGAAAGGCGAGCGCCGGCGCCACCACCCCGTCCGAGAAATTCTCGGCGAGGCTCTCGATCGCCGCGCGGCAGACCGCGGCCTCGTCGAGCGTCGCGACGTCCCGCCCGACGATCCGCGCGAGCATCTCGCGGCCGGCCGCGAGGCCGCCCGGACCCTCGAGCGCGTCCGCGACCGCGCGGACGTGGTCGTCGAGCGAGCGGGCCGCGAGCAGGGCGGCGGTGCCGGCGACGATCGCCGTCCTGCCGCCGGCGCGCGCCGCGAGCACCGCCGCGACGCCCGACGCCGCCAGCGCCGCCGCGAGCGCCGCCTCGCCGCGGCGCCGGCGCCGCGACGCGGGCAGCGACGGGTCGTTCCAGCCGCGATCGAGTGCCGCGAGCAGCGCACCGATCCAGGACACCGGGTGACCGATCGCGCGGAACAGCGGCGCCGGGTAACCGATCGCGCCTTCCAGCAGCAGCGCGCCGAGCAGCAGCCGGGTCCTGCTCCGGGCGCCCGGCGCCGCCGCGCGCCCCATGCTGCGGTGCACCATCATCGGGGGTGGAAACCGGCGGCCCGCCGCAATAGATGGGCGGTTCGGACGAGCAGCGGGGCGCGAGGGTGGACGAGATGTCGATGACGACTTTGGCGCGGCCCGACCGCGACCCCGACAGCCTCGTCGCGCCCCCGAGCCAGGTCTACGGCCATCTCAACGCCGAGACCGTGCTGTCGGTGCAGCGCTGGACCGATCGCCTGTTCTCCTTCCGCACCACGCGCGACCCCTCGCTCCGCTTCGAGAACGGCCAGTTCGCGATGATCGGCCTCGAGCTGGACGGCAAGCCGCTGCTCCGCGCCTACTCGATGGCCAGCGCCAATTACGAGGACCATCTCGAGTTCCTGTCGATCCAGGTCGCCAACGGACCGCTCACCTCGCGCCTCGGCCTGGTCCGGCCGGGCGACACGGTGCTGGTCGGGCGGAAGCCGGTCGGCACGCTGATCCTCGACAATCTCAAGCCCGGGCGGAACCTGTTCCTGCTCGCGACCGGCACCGGTCTCGCGCCGTTCATGGCGCTGATCCACGACCCCGCCGTCTACGAGCGGTTCGAGCGCGTCGTGCTCACCCACACCTGCCGCACCGTCGACGAGCTCGCCTACCGCGAATACATCACCGAGAACCTGCCCGCGCACGAGTTCCTCGGGGAAGAGATCGCGGCGAAGCTGCTCTACTACCCGACGGTCACGCGGGAAGAGTTCGCGACCGGCGGCCGCGTCACCGACCTGTTCCGCTCCGGCAAGCTGCACGCCGACCTCGGGCTGCCGCCGGTCGATCACGCGCTCGACCGGGCGATGATCTGCGGCAGCACCGCGATGCTGACCGACAGCGAGGCGATGCTGACCGAACTCGGCTTCGTCGAGGGCCACAACGCCAAGCCCGGCGAATACGTCATCGAAAAAGCGTTCGTCGACAAGTAATCCCGGGACCGCTCCCGCGGCGGCTCGCGGCCGCGGCACGGATGGCGCGGCGCGCCGGTCGACCCATCTCATGACCGGTTCCCCGAGACCGGGGCGCAGCGCGGCCCGCCGGGAGATCTCATGGCCCACGACTTCGACCTGTTCGTCATCGGCGGCGGCTCCGGCGGCGTGCGCTGCGCGCGCATCGCGTCCGGTCACGGCGCCCGGGTCGGCATCGCCGAGCGCCGCTTCTGGGGCGGCACCTGCGTCAACGTCGGCTGCGTGCCCAAGAAACTCCTGGTGCAGGCCGGCGAATACGGCGCCGCCGCCGAGGACAGCCGCCATTTCGGCTGGGCGACCGAGCCCGGCCCGCACGACTGGGCCGCGCTGATCCGCGCCAAGGATCGCGACATCGCCCGCCTCAACGGCGTCTACGTCTCGATGCTGGAACGCGCCGGCGTGGCACTCCACGAGGCGAGCGTGACCTTCCTCGACGCCCACACGCTCGATGTCGGCGGCAAGCGGGTGACCGCCGAGCATATCGTCGTCGCGACCGGCGGCCGGCCGAGCGTCCAACCCCATATCCCGGGCTTCGATCTCGGCATCGTCTCGGACGCCGCCTTCCATCTCGAACAGCGGCCCGAGCGGATCGTGATCATCGGCGGCGGCTATATCGGGGTCGAGTTCGCCGGCATCTTCCGCGCCTTCGGCTCGTCGGTCGACCTCGTGTTCCGCCAGGCCGCGCCGCTCCGCGGCTTCGACCACGACCTCCGCGACGGCCTCGTCGCGGCGATGACGGCGCGCGGGGTCGCGATGCACCCGTCCTGCACCGTCGAACGCGTCGAGGCGACCGGTCCCGGAACCCGGCGCGTCACGCTGTCGGACGGCACGGTGCTCGAGGCCGACCTCGTGTTCTTCGCCGTCGGCCGCGAGCCGCTCACCGAAGGCCTCGGCCTCGAACACGCCGGCGTCTCGCTCGACGCGGCCGGCGCGGTCATCGTCGACGCCGACAGCCGCACCTCGACCCCCGGCATCTTCGCCATCGGCGACGTCACCAACCGCCTCAACCTGACCCCCGTCGCGATCGCCGAGGGACACGCGCTCGCCGACCGCCTGTTCGGCCCCGCCGATCACGCCCGGCAGTGGGATCTCGATCACGTCGCCAAGGCGGTGTTCTTCTCGCCGCCGCTCGCCAGCGTCGGCATGACCGAGGACGAGGCACGCGCGCGCGCCGAACCGGCCGACATCTACCTCGCCCGGTTCTGGCCGCTCCGGCACACGCTCAGCGGGCGGTCGGCCAACCGCTCGCTGATGAAGCTCGTGGTCGACGCGCGCAGCGACGTTCTGCTCGGCGCCCACATGCTCGGCGACGACGCGCCCGAGATCATTCAGGGTTTCGCCGTCGCCGTCGGCGCCGGACTGACCAAACGAGACGTCGACCGCACCGTCGGCATCCACCCGACCGGCGCCGAGGAGATGGTGACCATGCGTGAGAAGGCGCGGACGGTGGGTGGTTAGGAAGAAAGGCCAGGGCTCTGCCCTGGACCCGCCAAGGGCCCGAGGCCCTTGGATCCCAGGAGTTAAGGAAAACCCCGGGCCCCGGTCGCGCGGGCAGCAATCGATGGCCCGGGGTTTTCCTTAACTGATGGATTGTCAAGGCCGCTGCCTTGACCGGGGTCCAGGGGCAGAGCCCCTGGCCTTCCTTCGAAACCACTTGCCGGCCCCGCCATTTCAGCGCACGACCGCCGCCTCACGCCAGGACCTGCGGCCCGCATGGTGGACGGAGAACTTCACGCGCTGGAACGCACCGCTTGGTCGCCCGACACCTGGCGCGTGCGGCCCGTGCGTCAGGCGCCGTCCTATCCGGACCGTGTGGCGCTCGAGGCTGTCGAGGCTCGGATCCGCCTGTATCCGCCGCTGGTGTTCGCCGGCGAGGCGCGTCGCCTGCAGAAGCATCTGGCCGCCGCCGCCTCCGGGCGCGCGTTCGTTCTGCAGGGCGGCGCGTGTGCCGAAACCTTCAACGAGTTCACCGCCGACGTGATCCGCGACACCTTCCGGGTGCTGCTGCAGATGGCCGTGGTGCTGACCTTCGGCGCCACCGTGCCGGTGGTGAAGCTCGGCCGCATGGCCGGGCAGTTCGCCAAGCCGCGTTCGTCCGACACCGAGACGCAGGGCGCGGTGTCGCTGCCGTCCTATCGCGGCGACATCATCAACGCGGCCGGCTTCACGGCGGCCGAGCGCACGCCCGATCCGGCCCGGATGGAGACCGGGTATTTTCAGGCCGCCGGCACGCTCAACCTGCTGCGCGCCTTCGCGAGCGGCGGTTACGCGAACCTGCACCAGGTGCATCGCTGGAATCTCGGCTTCGTCCGCCGTTCCCCGCTCGCCGAGCGCTACGGCGATCTCGCGAGCCGCATCGACGAGACGCTCGGCTTCATGGAGGCCTGCGGCATGAGCGGCGCGAGCGCGCCCGAGATCAACGAGACCGAGTTCTACACCAGTCACGAGGCGTTGCTGCTGCCCTACGAGCAGGCGCTGACGCGGATCGACAGCACCACGGGCGATTGGTACGGCTGCTCGGCGCATTTCCTCTGGATCGGCGAGCGCACGCGCGACCCGGATGGCGCCCATGTCGAGTTCTGCCGCGGCGTGCGGAACCCGATCGGCATCAAGATCGGGCCGTCGACCACCGGCGATGACGTCCGCCGCCTGCTCGATCTCCTGAACCCCTACGAGGTTCCGGGCCGGATCACCCTGATCAGCCGCATGGGCGCCGACAAGGTCGAGCGCGCGCTGCCGCCGCTGGTCCGCGCGGTGCGCGACGCCGGCCGCGGCGTCGCCTGGCTGTGCGATCCGATGCACGGCAACACGGTCTCGACCACGCTCGGCGTCAAGACGCGCTCGTTCGACGCCATCCTCGCCGAGCTCCGCGCCTTCTTCGACGTGCTCGGCGGCGAGGGCGTGCCACCCGGCGGCGTGCACGTGGAGATGACCGGTCAGGACGTGACCGAGTGCGTCGGCGGCGCGCACCGGCTGACCGAGGCCGACCTCGGATCGCGTTACGAGACCACCTGCGACCCGCGCCTGAACGCCGAGCAGTCGCTCGAGATGGCGTTCCTGATCGCCGAGGAACTCAAGCGCCGGCGCGTGCCGTTCCACCAGCGGGTGGCCGCCGAGTGAGCGGCGCCGGGACGATCTCGGCGGTGCCGGCGCGCGGTGGGGACGCACCGGACGTCTCGGCCGCGACCCGGCCCGACGGCCGCGCCGTCCCAATGGACGGCCGGGCTCTCGACGGCAACACCGTCCCGGTGGACGGCCGGGCTCTCGACGGCAACGCCGTCCCGATGGACGGCTCGGGTCTCGACGGCAACGCCGTCCCGGTGGACGGCTCGGGTCTCGACGGCAACGCCGTCGACGACGCCGCGATCGGCGGCCGCACCGACAGCTACTTCAACCGCACTCGGGCGATCGTCGAGCGGTTCGGCGACGCCGAGGTCACCTACGCGATCTTCCTCCGTCGCCCGGTGATCGCGGCGTGCGGGCTGATGCGACGCTGGCTCGACCGCGTCGCCGCCGCGCGCGCGGCGGCGCTCCGGATCGAGGAAACGCACGCCGAAGGCGACTGGGTCGGCGCCGGCGAGCCGCTCGTGTTCGTCAGCGGTCCGCTCGCGGCGCTGGCCGATCTCGAGACCCTGCTGCTGCAGAAGGTCGGACCGCCCTCGGTCGCGGCACACAACGCCTACCAGATGTGCGTGGCGCTGCCGTCCGTGCGCTTCCTCGCGATGGACGCCCGCCACTGCGCCGGCGCCGAGATGCAGGAGCAGATGGCCTACGCCGCCGCGGTCGGCGGCCGCGCCGCGCAGCGCGAAGGCGCGTTCGGCTTCATCGGCTGCGCCGCCGACGCGACCGCGCATTTCTTCGGCGCGGCGCGCGGCTTCGGCACCATGCCGCACGCGCTGGTCGGCTATGCCGGCTCGACGCTGCGGGCGGCCGAGATGTTCCGCGAAACCTTCCCCGACGACCCGCTCACCATCCTGCCGGATTATTTCGGGCGCGAGGTGAGCGACAGCCTCGCCGTGTGCGCGCGCTTCCCGGATCTCGCCGCTGCGGGCCGGCTTTCGATCCGTCTCGACACCCATGGCGGCCGCTTCATGGAAGGGCTCGACCCGGCGGCGAGCTACTCGGTGCTCGAGCGCCACGCGCCCGGCGCCATCAGGCGCTACAGGAGCCAGGACGAACTCCGCGACCTGGTCGGCACCGGCGTGTCGGCGGCCGCGATCTGGCACCTCCGCGACCAGCTCGACGCCGCCGGCTACCCCGCCGTGCGGATCGCCGCCTCGTCCGGCTTCGGCGTCGCGAAATGCCGCGTGATGGCCGATTGCGGCGCGCCGCTCGACCTCGTCGGCACCGGCAGCTTCATCCCGGACACCTGGTCCGAGACCTACGCGACCGCCGACATCGTCGCCTATGACGGCGTGCCGCGGGTGAAGCTCGGCCGCGAGTTCCTGCTCCGCCGCCGCGAGCCTGGCGCGCGATGAGCGACGCGACCGCGCAGCCCGGCTCGCTGTTCGCGCCTCCCGGTGGCTGGCGCGTCCGCATCGTCGACCATTCCGGCGGCAACGAGGCCGAGGACGACGTCGTCGACGAGATCGCCGGCTTCGGTTCCCTGATGGAGGCCAACGCGTTCGCCCGCGCCTATGTCCGGGACAGCGTCGAGCTGTGCCGGGACGCCGGGCTCTCGGCCGACGAGATCGCCTCGCTCTGGCGGAGCTTCGGCGAGGATGCCTACGCGCTCGACGCCGGCGACGGCGCCTGGCGGAGCGCCACCGAGATCGCGGATTTCGTCGTGGCCCCGTCCGGCGCGATCGAGCGCGACTGGCGCGCGCTCGACCCGCGCCGGCGCGTCGGCGACCACGACCGCGAGGACGACGAGGACGAGGGCCCGCTGTCGCACGCCGGCCTCGCCGCCGCGGGACCGCTCGCCGATCTCGACGACGGCGTCGGCGACGAGGCCGGGTTCGACGAACTCGGCGACGACGAGCGGGACGCCGACCGGGACGAGCCTTGAAGCTTCGTTTCGCGCCGAGCCCGACCGGTTTCCTCCACGTCGGCAACGCCCGCCTCGCGCTGATGAACGCGCTCGAGGCGCGCCGGCGTCGCGGCGCTTTCCAGCTCCGCTTCGACGACACCGACGCCGCGCGCAACCGTTCCGACGAGCTGATCCCGGCGATCGAGACCGATCTCGCCTGGCTCGGCATCGCGTGGGACGAGAGCTTCCGCCAGTCCGACCGGCTCGACCGCTACGAGGCGGCCGCCGACCGCCTGCGCGCGGCCGGCCGGCTCTACCCGTGCTTCGAAAGCGAGGACGAGCTCCGCGCCAAGCGCGAGGCCCGGATCCGCGCCCGCAAGCCACCCGTCTACGACCGCGGCGCGCTCCGCATGACGGCCGAACAGCGCGCCACCGCGGAGGCGAACGGCAAGCGGCCGTACTGGCGCTTCCGGCTGAGCGACGCCAGCGTCCGCTGGCACGACACGGCGTCGGGCGCCCGCGAGGTGAAGCTGACCGCGGTCTCCGATCCGGTGCTGATCCGCGCCGACGGGACGCCGCTCTACACCTTCGCGTCCGTCGTCGACGACCTCGAGACCGGCGTCACCGACATCGTCCGCGGCGAGGACCACGTCACCAACACCGGCGTGCAGATCGATCTCGCCCGCGCGCTCGGCGCCGCCGACCAGCCGTTCCGTTTCGCCCACCTGCCGCTGCTGCTCGACACCGACGGCGGCAAGCTTTCGAAGCGGACCGGCGCGGTGTCGATCCGCGCGCTCCGGCAGGACGGCGTCGAGGCGGCCGCACTCGCCGGCTACCTTGCCCGCATCGGGACGCCGCTCTCGCCCGAGCCGCTGCCGCTCGACGCGCTCGCGGCCACCCACGACCTCGCGCACGTGTCGCGCGCCGGCGCGCGCTTCGACATGCGCCAGCTCCTCGGACTGAACCGTCAGGTACTCGCCGCCGCGCCGTTCGAGACCGTGCGCGACCGGCTGCCCGAAGGCGCCGACGCCGCGTTCTGGGACGTCGTGCGCGCCAATCTCGACCTGCTGAACGAGGCGCGGCACTGGTGGGAGGTGGTCGCCGGCACCATCGTGCCGCCGCCGGTCGAGGACGTCGCCGAGCGCGACTTCCTCGCCACCGCCGAGGCGACCCTGCCGCCCGAGCCATGGGACGCCACCGCCTGGGAGCACTGGACCGCCGCACTCCGGGCTGCGACCGGCCGGCGCGGCCGGGCGCTGTTCGCGCCGCTCCGCCTCGCGCTCACCGGCGAGGAGCACGGGCCGGAGCTCCGCGCGCTGCTGCCGCTGATCGGCCGCGCCCGCGCGGCCGGCCGCCTCGCGTTGGCGGCGGCGTAAGGCCAGGGCTCTGCCCTGGACCCGCCAAGGGACAGTCGTCCCTTGGATCCCTTTGAGTTAAGGAAAACCCCGGGCCCCGGTCGCGCGGGCATCGATGGTGTGGCCCGGGGTTTTCCTTAACTGAATGGATTGTCAAGGCCGCTGCCTTGACCGGGGTCCAGGGGCAGAGCCCCTGGCCTTCCACCGCCCCCAAGCCGCGCCGCCACGGTCCCGGCCGTCCGGCTCGGCAACCCCGCCGCGTCGACCGCGCTTCCATGCGGTTGGCGTTGAGGAACAGGACCGATGCCGAGTGCGGTGATCTTCGACGTGGACGGCACGCTGGTCGACTCCGTCGATGCGCACGCGCAGGCCTGGGTCGAGGCATTCGCCGCATACCGGCGCATCGTCGCGTTCGATGTCGTCCGGTCGCAGATCGGCAAGGGCGGCGACCAGCTCCTGCCGGTGTTCCTGTCCGAGCAGGAGTGCGACGCGCTCGGCGACGCGATCGAGGCGAAGCGCCGCGACATCTTCGGTCACCGCTTTCTCGGTTCCGTGCAGGCGTTCCGTGACGTGCGCCCTTTGTTCGAGCGGCTCCGCGCCGACGGCACGCCGATCGCGCTCGCCTCCTCGGGTCGCAGCGAGGAGCTGCGGCACTACGAGACGCTCGCCCGGATCACCGATCTCGTCGACGTGCGCACGACGTCGGACGATGCGGAACGCTCGAAGCCGCATCCGGACATCTTCGCGGCCGCCCTCGATCGGCTCGGCGGTCCCGATCCCGCCGGCGTGGTGGTGGTCGGCGACAGTCCGTACGACGCGATCGCGGCCGGCAAGCTCGGCCTCCGCACCGTCGGCGTCCGCGGCGGGGGCTTCCCCGACGCGGACCTCGTCGGCGCCGGCTGCATCGCGCTGTTCGACGGGCCCGCGGACCTGCTCGCGCGCTTCGACGCGAGCCCGCTCGCGCGCGGATAGGCCGGCGCGGCCGACGCCCCGCGACGCGCCCGGGCGCGCGTGGCAAGCGGCTTGCT
Source organism: Acetobacteraceae bacterium (assembly GCA_965199345.1). Classification (GTDB taxonomy): domain Bacteria; phylum Pseudomonadota; class Alphaproteobacteria; order Acetobacterales; family Acetobacteraceae; genus CAXTPV01. Next base: position 1,959,895 of record CBDARA010000002.1, on the reverse strand, counting down.
CGTCCTGTAATGACCAATCGGCCCCGGTGAGGAGAGTAGAGCGATGAACGAGATGTCAGTCCCCACGCCGTCGCCGCTCGAGGCGCGGATCGATCGGCTCGCCGCCGTCGCGGTGCAGGTCGGCCTCGGCCTGCAGCGCGGGCAGCAGCTGGTGATGACGGCGCCGCTCGATGCGGCACCGCTCGCGCGCCGCATCACCGAGCATGCCTACCGTGCCGGCGCGAGCCTGGTGACCACGCTGTTCAGCGACGATGCGAGCCGGCTCGCCCGCTTCCAGTACGCGCCCGACGAGGCGTTCGACGTCGCCCCCGACTGGTTGCAGGAGGGTGTCGCGCGCGCCTTCCGCGAGGGCGCGGCACGGCTCGCGATCGCCGGCGAGGACCCCGGCCTGCTGTCGGCCGCCGATCCCGACCGCGTCGGCCGCGCCTCGCGCGCGATGTCGCGGGCGTCGAAGCCGGCGATGGAGGAGATCGTCAATTTCCGCACCAACTGGACCATCGTCGCCGCCGCGACGCCGGGCTGGGCGCGTCACGTCTTCCCCACGCTGCCCGAGCACGAGGCGGTCGACCGGCTTTGGGACGCGATCCTGAACGCGTCGCGCCTCGACGTCGCCGACCCGGTCGCCGAATGGGCGCGCCACAACGGCGAACTCAAGCGCCGCGCCGCCCACCTGAACGATCGGCGCTTCTCGAGCCTCCGCTTCCAGGGTCCCGGCACCGATCTCACCGTCGGCCTGTCGGAAGGGCATCTCTGGCTCGGCGGCTCGGACACCACGGCGCGGGGTCTCACCTGCAACCCGAACATCCCGACCGAGGAGGTCTTCACGACGCCCGATTGCCGCCGGGTCGAGGGCCACGTGCGTTCGACCAAGCCGCTCGCCTACCAGGGCACGCTGATCGAGGAGATCGCGGTGCGGTTCGAGGCCGGCCGCATCGTCGACGCCGACGCCCGCACCGGCGCCGAGGTGCTGCGGAAGGTGCTCGGCACCGACGAGGGCGCGTCGCGCCTCGGCGAGGTCGCGCTGGTGCCGCACTCGTCGCCGATCTCGCAGAGCGGTCTGCTGTTCCGCAACACGCTGTTCGACGAGAACGCGTCGAGCCACATCGCGCTCGGCCAGGCCTATTCGAGCGGGATCGAGGGCGGCACCAGGATGGACAAGGCCGAGCTCGCGCGGCGCGGTGCGAACGAGAGCCTGATCCACATCGACTGGATGATCGGCTCGGGGGAGATCGCGCTCGACGGCATCGCGGCCGACGGCGGCGCGGTGCCGCTGATGCGCGCCGGCGAATGGGTCTGACGCTCCGGCTGCACGACACGCGGACGCGGCGTCTCGTCGCGTTCGCGCCGCTCGATCCTGCCCATGTCCGTCTCTACATGTGCGGCCCGACCGTCTACGACGTCGCCCATATCGGCAACATGCGCGCCTTCGTGGTGCCGGACGTGCTGGTGCGCCTGCTGCGCGCGCGCTACCCGCGCGTCACCTACGTGCGGAACATCACCGACGTCGAGGACAAGATCACCGCCCGCGCGGCGCGCGAGCACGTCTCGATCGCGGCGCTGACCGAGCGCACGATCGCCGAGTTCCACGCCGATCTCGAAGCGGTCGGCAACGCGCCGCCGGATGTCGAGCCGCGCGTCACCGCCCATGTCGGGCCGATCGTCGCCCTGATCGAACGCCTGCTCGCGCGTGGCGTCGCCTACGCCGCCGACGGGCACGTGCTGTTCGCGGTGGACGCGTTTCCGAGCTACGGCGCGCTGTCCGGGCGCTCGACCGAGGACATGCTCGCGGGCGCCCGCGTCGAGGTGGCGCCCTACAAGCGCGCGCCCGGCGACTTCGTGCTGTGGAAACCGTCCGGTTCCGATCAGCCGGGCTGGGACAGTCCGTGGGGGCGTGGCCGGCCGGGCTGGCACATCGAGTGCTCGGCCATGTGCCACGCGCATCTCGGCGAGGATTTCGACCTCCATCTCGGCGGCGAGGACCTGATCTTCCCGCATCACGAGAACGAGCGGGCGCAGAGCATGGCGGCCTTTCCGGGCAGCGGCTTCGCGCGGATCTGGCTGCACAACGCGATGCTGCAGGTCGACGGCCGCAAGATGTCGAAGAGCCTCGGCAACTACACGACCGTGCGCGACGTGCTGGCGCACGCGCCGGGCGAGGCGCTTCGCCTGGCGCTGCTCCGCGCGCATTACCGCTCGGTGCTGAACTTCACCGAGGACGCGCTGGTCGAAAGCCGCCGCGAGCTCGACCGCTTCTATCGCGCGCTCGAGCGCGCGGGCGACGCGCCGGGCAGCGACGCGTCCGACGCCATGGACGCGCCCGATGTCCTCGATGCGCCCGATGTTCTCGACGCACTCTGCGACGACCTCAACACGCCCGAGGCGCTCGCGTCGCTGCACCGCCACGCCGACCGCGCGCTCGCCGGCGACGCCGACGCGGGCGCCGCGCTCCGCGCCGGCGGCCGCCTGCTGGGCCTGCTCGGCGCGACGCCCGCCTCCTGGTTCCGCGGCGGCGCGGGCTCGGACGAGGCAGCCATCGAGGCGCGCATCGCCGACCGGCTCGCCGCCCGCAAGGCGCGCGACTTCGCCCGCGCCGACGCGATCCGCGCGGCGCTCGCCGACGACGGCATCGTGCTCGAGGATGGCCCCGCGGGGACCACCTGGCGGCGGGGCGCGACGCACTAGGCGCGTGACCATCGCAGCCTGAAACGCAGCGACTCGGAGCGGCGCGACGCATGGCCAGAATCAACTTCGTCGAGTTGCCCGCGGCCGATATCGGCGCGGCCCGCGCGTTCTATCGCGCCGTGTTCGGCTGGACGTTGACCGATTTCGGTCCGAGTTACTCCTGCACGATGACCGGCAACGTCGATCTCGGCCTGCAAGGCGATGCGAGCGAGGCGACCGCGGGCCCGCTCCCCGTCATCCTGGTCGACGATCTCGAAGCGGCCCAGGATGCGGTCGCTCGGGCGGGCGGGCACGTGACCCGGCCGATCTTCGCCTTTCCGGGCGGGCGCCGCTTCCACTTCACCGACCCGAACGGGTCGGAACTCGCGATCATGCAGGCGGACTGACGGCCTCCCGATCCGGCCAGATCACCGCGAAGCGCTCGAACAGGACCGGCACGTCGTCGTCGACGTCGCCGTAATGGGCGCGGTGGATGCGGAGCCAGTCGTCCCGCGTGCGGTCGCCTTCGCCCTCGTCCCAGGCGAACGCGTCGTCGACCGAACCGAGCGGGCCGAGCCGGACCTCGCCGGTTCGGATCACCGCGACGGGCCGCCCCGCGCCGTCGACCACCACGGCGAGATCGCCCGGCGCGGGAAGCACCGGTGCACCGGGACCGTATTCGCGCCGAAGCGACACGGTGGCGCGCTTACGCCGCCGCAGGACGAGCGCCGCGAGCGCGTCCTGCACCGCGGCGCCGGCGCCGAACGCGACCGCGCGGCACGCGGTCGCCGTGCCGAGACCGGTCTCGGCACGAAAACGCCCCCAGAACGCCAGCACCGCGGCGGAAGGCGGCGGTTCCACCTCGCCGTCCGGCCCATCGGCCTCGCCCGCGAGCAGTGCCCAGCGCTGGCACTCGCGCCAGGCGCCGTCGAGGAACAGGTAGTCGGTCGCGACACCCTCCTGGCGGAAGCCGAGGCGGCGCACCAGCGCGATCGAGCGGTGGTTGCCGCCCTGGATGTTCGCCTCGATCCGGTGCAGGCCGAGCTCGTCGAAACCGTGACGCGTCGCCGCCCGCACCGCCTCCGTCATCAGGCCCCTTCCGCCCGTGGCGCGATACCCGTAGTAGCCGAGATAGGCGGCGCGGAGCGGCCCGTGCACGATCTCGGTCAGCGACACGACGCCGACCAGCGCGCCGCCAGGCCGCGCGAACGCGACCAGGCTGGCGTTCGGCCCGGTGACCCGCCGCTCGAACCAGGCGTCGAACCCGGCCGCATCGGTGAACGGCGCCGTCCAGGGCGCGTGGAACGGCGGATCGTCGTCGAGGCTCGCCCGGTTGGCCGCGACGATGGCGTCGCGGTCGGCGCGCCGGACGGGGCGGAGGAGAACACGGTCGGTGCGGTCGGGGAGCAGGGTCGGCATGGGTGCGATGCTTTGACGGGGCGAGGGGAGGGAGCGCCGCTCGCGCCCGTCGAGGGCGCGCCGGCGGTGATCCTGGTGCGGCCGCAGCTCGCCGACAACATCGGCGCGGCCGCCCGCGCGATGGCGAACGGCGGGTTGTTCCACATGCGCCTGGTGGCCCCGCGCGACGGCTGGCCGCAGGAGCGGGCCTGGCGGACGGCGTCCGGTGCCGACCGCATCCTGGAGGCGGCGACGCTGCACGAGACGGTGGCCGACGCGGTGGCCGACCTGCACCACGTCTACGCGACCTGTCCGCGCCCGCGCCATGTCGTCAAACCCGTGCTGACCGCCCGCGGCGCCGCGGCGGAATGGCGCGCGGTCGGCGCGCGCGGACTACGCGCCGGCATCCTGTTCGGCCCGGAGCGGGCCGGGCTCGACAACGACGACATGGCGACCGCCGACGCGCTGGTCCGCTTTCCGCTCGATCCCGGCTTCATGTCGCTCAATCTCGGCCAGGCCGTGCTGATCGCCGCCTACGAGTGGTGGCTGGCGGCGGACGCGACGCCGCCGCGGGCGCTGATGACCCACGAGACGCATGTGGCGACCAAGGGCGAGCTCGAGATCTTCCTCGACCATCTCGTCCGCGAACTCGATGCGTGCGGCTTCCTCCGCAACCTGCCGAAGCGAGGCGGCATGGTGCGCAACCTGCGGCACTTCTTCGAACGCGGCGAGGTGACGGAGCAGGAGCTCCGCACCCTGCACGGCGTGGTGACGGAGCTCGCCTTGGGCCGGCGTCAGCGCGGACGCGACGAGAGCCCCTGAGGCGCGGCCACGCGGCCGACGGCGCGCGGGGTCGGCCGGTCGCCGGCCCCGCGCCGATCCGCCCACCTCGCCCCGCTCACTTCACGAGGTTGCGGACCGTGTCCTTCGCCTTGCCGAACGTGCCCTGCGCCTGGCCGCCGGTCTTCTCGACCTTGCCCTCGGCCTCGGTCCCGGCGTCGCCGGTCACCTTGCCGGCCGCTTCCTTGATCGCGCCCTTGGCTTCCGTCACGGCGCCCTCCACCCGATCCTTGTCCATCGTGTCCTCTCCCTCGCTCGACCCCGCGCCGTTTCGCGCGGGACGACGGTCAACGTGGACCGCGCGAGACCGGTTGCGGCGTCCGCGCTCAGCAATCCATCCGGCCGGACCCGACGCAATCCTGGTGCTTGACCACGTGCATGAACCAGGGGACGCCCAGTAGCAGGCGACCCCGAGCAGGATCAGGCCGAGCAGGGTCAGCACGCCAACGAGGTCGGGGCGGGGGCGCTGGTCCATCTCAGCGCCCCGCGCCGCGTCCGCGCCGTCGATTGACAATCGCGAGGGCGGGGCAGCATAAGCCGCGCACTGCCGGGAACGTGGGCCTGCTCGCATGAGCGCGTCCCGTCCCGCGGCGCGTTCCGCGCCGCGAGGACCTACCGGTGCAACAAGCGGCGACCACGCGCGCGAGGCCCGGAAAAGGGCCGGCGGCCAGCCGCACATCCGTCAAGGATCGACCACCCATGAGCAAGCGCCTCGCCAGCAAGTTCAAGATCAACCGTCGCCTCGGCGTCAATCTGTGGGGCCGCGCCAAGAGCCCGGTCAACAAGCGCGATTACGGCCCCGGCCAGCACGGCCAGCGCCGCAAGAGCAAGCCGTCCGACTTCTCGGTCCAGCTGATGGCCAAGCAGAAGCTCAAGGGCTACTACGGCAACATCGGCGAGAAGCAGTTCCGCAAATACTACGACGAGGCGGTGCGCCGCCGCGGCGACACGTCGGAGAACCTGATCGAGCTGCTGGAGCGCCGGCTCGACGCCACCGTCTATCGCATGAAGTTCGCGATGACGCCGTTCGCCGCGCGCCAGTTCGTCAACCACGGCCACGTGACCGTGAACGGCAAGCGGGTGAACATCCCGTCCTTCCTGGTCCGCGACGGCGACGTGATCGAGGTGCGCGAGAAGTCAAAGCAGCTCGCCGTCCTGCTCGACGCCGCCCAGAGCCCGGAACGCGACACGCCGGAATACGTCGACGTCGACCACCGCGCGATGAAGGGCACCTTCAGCCGCGCGCCGAAGCTCGGCGACGTGCCCTACCCGGTGACGATGGAGCCGAACCTGGTCGTCGAGTTCTACTCGCGCTGAGGGCGGATCCGAGCCCGACGAGGCCGCGCTGAGCGCGACCGCCGACGCCAGGGCCGACGTCGCGCGCGAGATCGCGCGGCGCCGGACCTTCGCGATCATCTCGCACCCGGACGCCGGCAAGACGACGCTGACCGAGCGGCTGCTGCGCGCGGGCGGTGCGATCCAGCTCGCGGGCCAGGTGCGCGCCAAGGGCGAGCGCCGGCGCACGCGCTCGGACTGGATGAAGATCGAGCGCGATCGCGGCATCTCGGTCGTCACCTCGGTGATGACCTTCGAGCACGCCGGCACGGTCTACAACCTGCTCGACACGCCCGGGCACGAGGATTTCTCCGAGGACACCTACCGGACGCTGACCGCGGTCGACTGCGCGGTGATGGTGATCGACGCCGCCAAGGGCATCGAGGACCGCACCCGCAAGCTGTTCGAGATCTGCCGCCTCCGCGACATCCCGATCATCACCTTCATCAACAAGATGGATCGCGAAAGCCAGGACGTCTTCGCGCTGCTCGACGAGATCGCGTCGGGTCTCGCGCTCGACATCGCGCCCGCGACCTGGCCGGTCGGGCGCGCCGACCGGTTCTGCGGCACCTACCGGCTCGACACGCGCGAGATCCGCTACCACGACGGCGCGGCGCTGCCGCAGTCCGATCCGCGCCTCGCCTCGCTCGGCGACGAGATCGACCTCGTGCGCGCGGCCCTGCCGGAGTTCGACCGCGAGAGCTTCAACGCGGGCCATCTGTCGCCGGTCTATTTCGGCAGCGCGATCCGCGAGATCGGCGTCGCCGACCTGCTCGAGGCGCTGGCGGAATACGGGCCGGCCCCGCGCGCCCAGGCCGCCGAGACCCGCATCGTGGACGCGACCGAGCCGAAACTCACCGCGCTCGTCTTCAAGATCCAGGCGAACATGGATCCCAACCACCGCGACCGCATCGCGTTCGCGCGCATCTGCTCGGGCCGGCTCGAACGCGGCATGCGTCTGAAGCAGGTGCGGACCGGCAAGACCATCCCGCTCACCGCGCCGCAGTTCTTCTTCGCCCGCGAACGTCAGGTCGCCGACGAGGCCTATGCCGGCGACGTCGTCGGCATCCCCAACCACGGCACGCTCCGGATCGGCGACACGCTGAGCGAGGACGAGGACATCCGCTTCACCGGCGTGCCGCATTTCGCGCCCGAGATCCTGCGCCGCGTCCGCCTCGACGACGCCATGAAGGCGAAGAAGCTCCGCGCCGCGCTGCAGGAACTCGCCGAGGAGGGCGTCGTGCAGCTGTTCCGGCCGCATGACGGCAGCGCCGCCATCGTCGGCGTGGTCGGCCAGTTGCAGCTCGACGTGCTCGGCGCCCGCCTCGCCGCCGAATACGGCGTCGCCGCCGGTTTCGAGCCGGTGCCGTTCGGGTTGGTGCGTTGGGTCGGCGGCGACGCGCGCCGCCTCGAACTGTTCCGCGACGCCAATCGGAGCGCGATGGCCGACGACCTCGACGGCGACCCGGTGTTCCTCGCGTCGTCCGCGTTCATGATGCGGCGCACCGAGGAAAGCCAGCCCGAGCTCCGGTTCCGCGACATCAAGACGATCACCTGAGAGCCGTCGATCGGCCCGTAGCGCGACTTTCGCCCGGGTCGGCCGTTCTCGCTCCGCCAGAAAGGCAGGGGAGAGAAACGAATGTCGGGCAGTCTCAACGGTCGTTCGATCGCGATGCTCGCGACCGACGGCGTCGAAGCGGTCGAACTGACCAAGCCGCGCGAGGCGCTGCGCGAGGCCGGCGCCACCGTCACGGTGGTGTCGCCGAAACCGGACATGATCGAGGCGATGAACAACGACGTCGAGCCGGCAGGCACGATCAAGGTCGACCTCGCGCTGGTCCACGCCAACCCCGGCGAGTTCGACGGGCTGGTGCTGCCGGGCGGCACCACCAACCCGGACAAGCTCCGGATGGACGCGCACGCGGTCGCCTTCGTCCGTCACTTCGTCGACGGCGACAAGCCGATCGCGGCGATCTGCCACGGCGCCTGGACGCTGATCGACGCGGGCGGCGTGCGCGACCGCACGCTCACCTCGTGGCCGTCGCTGCAGCAGGACCTGCGGAACGCCGGTGCCCAATGGGTCGACGAGAGCTGCGTCCGCAGCGGCAAGCTGGTGACCTCGCGCAACCCGGACGACATCCCCGCCTTCAACGAGGCGATCGTCCGACTGTTCTCGGAGTAGCGCGTCCCGCCGGTCGGCCGGCGGTGCACGATCCGGCCGGGCGGTGACGTGGGGCGATGGCGGCCGCGCCCCTGTCATCCGAGCGCGTCGAGGAACAGGCGGGACGGCTCGGTCAGCCTCCCGCCCGCTGCGGCCGCGAACCCCGCGGCATCCTGGGGCGGCACGAACGCGATCCGCTCGTATTCGCGGTTGCCGCCCGTCCGGTGCGCGTCGGCGATCGCCGCGCCGCCGAGCGGCGTCCACACCGGCATCCCGACATCGATCACGTGCGTTCCCGGATGCTCGACCGCCGCGACCGGCGCGCCGATCCGGCACCGTGCCGGATCGAGCCCGAGCTCCTCGCGGAGCTCGGCCGCGAGCTGCCGCGCGAAATCCACCTCGTCGCCGTCCCGCGCCTCGACGCTGCCGGCCGGCGGGCACTGCCATTCGCCGGCCTGGTAGACCGCCCCCGCCTCGCGGCGGCCGAGCACGACGCCGTCCGCGCACCGCACGATGCCGTTGACCGCGAGCGCGCGGATGCCGAGCGCCCCGAACAGCGCCGGCGCGCGGATCTGCGCGTAGGCCAGCCTGTATTCGGTCCAGTGCCCGACGATGCGGTCGGGCGCGAGTGCGTCGACCGTGAACACCCGCCCGTTGAACAGCGCCGGCCGCGCCCGCCGCGCCGCGCGCCAGATCGCGTCCGCCGCCTCGAGTGCCGCCGGCGCGAGGCGCTCCCGCGTCGGCCGGGTCTCGACGCGAACGCCCGGTTCGAGGAGGGTCACCGCCCAATCGGTCATCGCACCGATCGTATCAGCTCGAGCGGCACGGGCGATCGCGCCCGGTCCGGGGGAGACACGCGCCCGCATGAGCACCGCCGCCACCGAACTCGCGCCGCCGTCGAGGGCGATCGTCGGGTTGCTCGCCTTCGGCTCGGGCGCGATCGTCGCCAACCTCTACTACGCGCAGCCGCTGATCGGGCTGATCGCGCCCGCGCTCGGCCTCGGCACCGGGGCGGCCGGCCTCACCGTCACGCTCACCCAAGCCGGCTACGGCGCCGGCCTGCTGTTCGTCGCCTCGCTCGCCGACCTCGTCGAGAACCGCCGCCTCGTGCTCGCCTGCATGGGCGCCTCCGTGCTCGGCCTGCTCGCGGTCGGCCTGTCGCAGGGTGCGCTCTGGTTCCTCGCCGCCTCCTTCGCGGTGGGCATGAGCTCGGTCGGCACCCAGATCCTGGTGCCGCTCGCCGCCCATCTCAGTCCCGACCGGATCCGCGGCCGGGTGGTCGGCAACGTCATGGCCGGCCTGATCGCCGGCATCATGCTGGCGCGCCCGCTTTCGAGCCTGGTCGCGGCGGAGGCGGGCTGGCGGGCGATGTTCTTCCTGGCCGCGGCGGCGATGGCGCTGCTCGCGCTGCTGCTCGGCCGCCTGCTGCCGGAGCGCCGCCCGGCCGCCGGGCTGCATTACGGCGCGATCCTGCTCTCGATGGCGCGCCTGCTCGCGACCGAGCGCGTGCTGCAGAAGCGCGCGCTCTACCAGGCGCTGATGTTCGGCGGCTTCAACCTGTTCTGGACCGCGGTGCCGCTCTTGCTCGCGCGAAGCTTCGGCCTCGGCCAGCACGGCATCGCGCTGTTCGCGCTCGCCGGCGCCGGCGGCGCGCTGTCGGCGCCGCTGGCCGGCCGCCTCGCCGATCGCGGGCTCGGCGACCGCACCAGCGCCGCCGCGATGGCCTTGCTCGCACTCTCCTTCCTGCTCGCCTTCGTCGCCGCGCGCGCCGGCAGCCTCCTCCTCCTGGTGGTCGCCGCCATCGTGCTCGACGGGGCGGTGCAGGCGAACCAGGTCTGCGGCCAGCGCGCGATCTACGCGCTCGCGCCCGAACTCCGCGGCCGCCTCAACGCGGTCTACATCGCCTGCCTGTTCGCGGGCGGCGCGGTCGGCTCGGCCCTCGCGACCGTGCTGTTCGCCGCCGACGGCTGGTCCGCGACCGCGCTCGCCGGCGCCGCCGCGGGGGCGGCCGCCCTCGTCCTCTTCACGCTTCTCCGCGGCTCCGGCGCCGCCTCGCGCGTCCGCGCCTGACGCCGCACCGCCTGCAGCAGGTGACGGGCGGCGGCGATGCGCTCGTCCGGGTCGCGCGTCGCCCGCCGCAGCAGCAGGCGCCTCTGTCCGTGTTCGAAGCCGTCGATCTCCGGCACCGCGGTGTCGGGTCGGAAATCGACCGCGGCGCCCGACGGGCCGACCTCGAGCCGCGCGATGCCGAGCGCGCGGCAGGCCTGCCGGAACTCGCCCTGCGCCAGCAGGTGGCGCATGGCGTCGGGCAGCGGCCCGAACCGGTCGCCGAGCTCGTCGGCGAGCGCCTGCACGCGATGCGGCCGGGCGAGGCGCGCGTGCAGCGCGAGCCGCGCCGCCTCGTCGGGGATGTAGTCGGCCGGGATCGTCGCCGGCAGCGACAGCGACATCTCCGGCCGCCAGTCCGGCGCCACGGCCTCGCCGCGCGCCGCGCGAAGGGCGCGGTCGGTGAGATGGCGCGCGAGCGGCACGCCGAGCAGCCGCGCGTGGCCGGCCTGCTCGTCGCCGGCGAGGTCGCCGCCGCCCCGTAGGTCGAGATCGCGGGCGGCGATGTCGAACCCGGCGCCGAGCCCGTCATGGGCGGCGAGCGAGGCGAGCCGGGCAGCGGCCGTCGCCGACGGCGGATGCTCCGGCACGGTGAACAGGAAGGCGCACCCCCGCACCCGTCCGCGGCCGACCCGGCCGCGGATCTGGTGCAGCTGCGCCAGGCCGAAGCGGTCGGCGTGCCACACCAGCATCGTGTTGGCGCGCGGGATGTCGAGACCGGCCTCGATGATGTCGGTCGCCAGCAGCACGTCGCCGTGCCCGTCGGCGAAGCCGACCAGGGCCGCGTCGAGCGCGTCCGGCTTCATCCGCCCGTGCAGCACCACCACCGACAGCGCCGGCGCCACGCGCGCGATGGTCGCCTGCACGTCGTCGAGGTCCCGGATCCGCGGCACGACGCAGAAGCTCTGGCCGCCGCGCGCGTGTTCGCGGATCAGCGCGGTCGCGAGCACCGCCTCGTCGAAGACCGCGACTTCGGTCCGCACCGGCAGGCGCCGCGCCGGCGGCGTCGCCAGCACCGAGATGGTGGCGAGGCCGGCGAGCGCGCGCTCGAGCGTGCGCGGGATCGGCGTCGCCGTCATCGACAGCGCGTGCACCGCCTCGCGGAGCCGCGTCAGCGCCGCCTTGTCGTCGGTGCCGAAGCGCTGCTCCTCGTCGATCACCACGAGGCCGAGGCGGCTGAAGCGCGTGTCCTCGCCGGCGAGCGACTGCGTGCCGACCACGATCGCGACCGTGCCGTCGGCGAGCCCCGACCGGATGCGGCGCGCATCGGCCGGCCGCGTCAGGCGCGACAGGCCTTCCACCGCGAGGCCGAGCGGCGCGAAGCGGCGCCGGAACGTCGCGAGATGCTGGCGCACCAGCACGGTGGTGGGCGCGAGCACCGCGACCTGGTGGCCGGACAGCGCGGCGATGGCGGCGGCGCGGAGCGCCACCTCCGTCTTGCCGAACCCGGCCTCGCCGCAGAGCAGGCGATCCATCGGCCGGCCGCTCCCGAGATCCGCGGCGATCGCCGCGAAGGCCGCGTCCTGGTCGGCGGTGGGCGTGAACGGGAAGCCCGCGACGAAGCGGGCCATCGCGCGCGCCGGCGGCACGAGGCGCGGCGCGCTCCTGCCGCGTCGCGCCTCGACCTCGCCAACCAGGTGCGCCGCGGTCGCCTCGATCTCCCGGATCAGCGCGCCGCAGCGCTTGGCCCAGCTGGTGCCGTCGGCGCGGTCGAGCGCCACCGCCTCGCTCGCCGCACCGTAGCGCCACACCCGGTCCATCTCGGCGCACGGCACCAGCGTGCGGCCGTCGCCCGCGAACCCGAGCGCCAGGCAATCGACCGCGTGCCCGTCCGCTTCGACGGTCACGATGCCTTCGAGGCGCGCCATGCCGTGATCGAGGTGGATCGCCGCGTCGCCCGGCAGCAGCGGCAGCGAGAACAGGGCGGCGACATCGGTCGCCTGCGCCGCGGCGGCGAGCACGTCGGCGTCGGCGAGCACCAGTGCCTCGGCGGCGTCGAACCCCGCCGCGAGCCCCTCGGGCAGGACGCCCACGACGCCGTCCGGCAGCGCCAGCAGCGACGGCCAGTCCGGCACGGGCCGCGTCTCGGCATCGAGCCCGAGGGCGCGTGCGAGGCGCGCGCCCGACAGGCCGACCCGCGTGCCCGTCTCGGCGCGCTGCTCCACCAGCGCGGTCGCCGCGTCCGCGCGATCGACGCCGAAGGCCGGCAGCGCGCGCGCCCGCGGCCAGTCGAGCACGCGAGCCGCCGGCCCGCCCGCGACCGCGTCCCATTCCGCCTCGGTCAGATAGAGCCCGTCGACCGGCATCGCGCCGCGTCCGGCCCGCGCGCGCGCGCGCTCCGCGTCCCGCGCCTCGCCGACCGTCGCGAGATGCGCGCGCATGCGCTCGTCGGCATCGGCGTCGAGCAGCAGCACCGCCCCCGGCAACAGCTCGAACAGCGTCGCGAGCGAGGCGTCGCCGGCGGCGAGCCGATGCACGGCGCCCGCCTGCTGCCCGGCGCCCGTCCGCTGCCCGGCGCCCGCCTGCGGCCCGGTGCCCGCGTCCTGGTCGTCGCCCGTGTCCTCTCCGGCACCGGGCACGGCGGCGGCGAGTTCCGAGGCGCTGCCGATGGTGATCGCCTCGAGCGGCGCGCCGGCCCGGTGCGTGCGCCGCTCGATCCGCTCGATCGAGCCGATCCGTCCGTCGGCCGCGAGCCGGATGCGGACCGCGCGCTCGCCGGCGGCGGGAAAGATGTCGATCAGGGCCGGGTGCGGCGCGAACTCGCCCGGTACCTCGGCCTCCTCGGCCGGTTCGTAGAAGAGGGCGGCGAGCGCGTCCGCGGTCGGCGCGGGGTCGCCCGGTGCGAGCCGCAGCACGCGTCCCGCCGCCTCCCGCGACAGGCGCTGCGCGACCGCCTCCACGCCCGCGATCACGATCGGCGGCGCCGCGCCGGTGTCGAGGTGGCGGCCGTCGAGCAGGCGCCGGACCGCCTCGACCCGCCGGCCCATCACGCCCCGCGACGGGCTGGTGCGGTCGAACGGCAGGCAGTCCCAGGCCGGCAGGTGGATCACCCGCTCGGGTCCCGCAAAGGCGCGCGCGGCGCCGGCCAGCCGGCTCGCCTGCGCCTCGCCATGCGCGATCACGACGAGGGCTTGGCCTTCGTGGCCGCCGACCGCGCGCGCGACCCCGAGCGCCTCGCTCTGCCGCATGTCGTCGTCTCGCGTCATCGATCGGTCCCCAATTCGCCAGGGTGACCGCAACGCCGCGGATCGCGGATGGATCGCGCGCGATCGGCGGCATGCGAGCACGGCCAGCGTTCTGCGTCCGACCGCCCGGCCCGTGCCGAACCTCGAACCCGACCGCACGGCCCTTGCCGCGACCCCGCACGCCCGGCAAAGCCCGCTGATGGATCTCCATCGGCTGCTCGCCCTCGTCCAGGTCCTGCTGATCGACCTGACCCTCGCCGGCGACAACGCCGTGGTGGTCGGGCTCGCCGTGCTCGGGCTCGCGCCACGCCAGCGCAACCGCGCGATCGCGACCGGGATCGTGGTCGCGTCCGTTCTCCGGATCGGGCTCGCCCTGGTCGCCGTGCGCCTGCTCGCGGTGATCGGGCTCACGCTCGCGGGCGGTCTCCTGCTGCTCTGGGTCGGCTGGCGCAGCTGGCGCGAGCTCAGGCGCCGTCCGGACGCGCACGCGTCCGGCACGGCACCGCCCGCGTCGTTCGCCGGCGCGATGGGCCGCATCATCGTCGCCGATCTGTCGATGAGCCTCGACAACGTGCTCGCCGTCGCCGGCGCCGCGCGCACCGACCGGCTGGCGCTGGTCGTCGGGCTGCTGTTCTCCGTCGTCCTGATGGGTGTCGCCGCCTCGCTGGTGGCGCGGCTGCTGACGCGCTATCGCGGTCTCGCCTTCGTCGGCGTCGCGATCGTGCTCGCCGTCGCCGTGCGGATGATCTGGGACGGCGGACACGACGTCCTGCTGCGGACGGGAGCGACGCGATGACGGTCGGGACGGTGCACACGGGGACGCTCGAGATCGCCTTCGAGTCCCACGGCGACCCGGGCGGCATCCCGCTGGTGCTGCTGCACGGCTATCCGGATGACCCGCGCTGCTACGACGCGGCCGTCAGGTGCCTCGCGCCCGACGGATACCGCATCGTGGTGCCCTATCTCCGCGGCTACGGACCGACGCGCCTCCACGAGGCCGCGCCCCGCTCCGGTCAGCAGGCGGCACTGGGCGCCGACCTCCGCGACCTGCTCGAGGCACTCGACCTCCGCGGCGCGATCCTCGCCGGCATGGATTGGGGCGGTCGCGCCGCCTGCATCGTCTCGGCGCTGTGGCCCGAGCGCGTGCGCGGCCTGGTGAGCTGCGGCGGCTACAACATCCAGAACCCCATCTCGGGCGGCGTGCCGGCCGACCCCGAGCAGGCGTGGCGCTGGTGGTATCAGTGGTACTTCCATTCGGACCGCGGCGTCGCGGCGCTGCGGCAGGATCCGGCCGGCGTCGCGCGCCAGTGCTGGCGGCTCTGGTCGCCGCTGATGCAGGTCGACGCGGCCGAGTTCGACCGCACCGCCGCCTCGTTCGCGAACCCCGACCACGCCGCCGTGGTCGCGCATTCCTATCGCCACCGTCACGGCGGCGCCGCCGGCGACCCGGCGCTGGAGCCGATCGAGCAGGCGCTGCGCGCCCGCCCGGTCATCCGCGTGCCGACGATCGTGCTGGCGCCGGACGGCGACGGCGTCGCGCCGCTCGTGCTCGCCGACACCGACCGCGACCGGTTCGGGCCCGACTACGAGCGGCGGATCGTCTCGCCGTCCGGCCACTTCGTCCCGCGCGAACAACCCGACGCCTTCGCCGCCGCGATCCGCGACCTGCGCGCGAGGACGGGCGCTTGAGGACGGGCTCCTGAAGGCGGGCGGGTGAGGGCGGGCGGATGAGGCGCTGGCTGGTCTGCTACGTCCTGCTCGGTCTCGTCCAAAGCGGCATGATCCCGATCGTGCTGCCGCTCGCGGCCCGCCCGGGCCCGACCGCGGGGTTCACCTATGCCGCCTTCGCCGCCTCCGGCGTCGCCGCCCCGTTCATCGGCGCCTGGAGCGACCGCGCCCGCGCCCATCGCCGCACGCTCACCGGCGGATTGCTGCTCGGCGGCGTCGCCTGCCTCCTGCACGCGCTGCCGGGTGGCGTCGCGCAGCACATGGTGACGTCGGCGCTGATCGGCCTCGGCGTCGCCAGCGCCAGCACGGTCGCGACCATGTTCATCGTCGAGGTCGAACCCGAGACACGCTGGGACGGGCTGATCGGCCTGCTGCAGGCCTGCCTCAGCGTCGGCCAACTCGTCGGGCTGCTGCTCGCCGGCGTGCTCGGTCTCCGACACACCGGCGGCGCGCTCGTGCTCGCCGGATTGCTGCTCCTGCTCGCCGTGCCGCTCGCGCTCCGCTACGCGCCCGACCCCGTCCAGACCATCTCCCGCCCCGGCCTCCGCCCGCGGCCGCCGAGAAGCGGCGACGCCGCCGCGATCGGCGCGCAGCGGCAGTTCCACCGCGTCACGCAAGCGGCCTTCGCCGGCCTCGCCCGCAGCGGCCTGGTCTGGTTCCTCGCGGCCTGGCTCGTGTCCTACACCGCCACCAACGGGTTGTCGGTGATGATGGCGGTGGTCGCCGTGCGGATCTACGGCGCCCACGCGACGCTGCCGACCACGGCCTACGCGATCGGCGTCGGCTGCTCGCTGCTGCTCTACCGCCGCGTCGCCGCCTGGGACGCGCGGTTCGGTCCCTGGCGCGTGCTGCGCGCCGGCCTCGCGCTCCGCGCGGTGCTGATCGCGATCATGCTCGCGCTGTCCCGTTCTCACGCGACCGCGACCGTGCTGCCGATCCTGGTCTGCTTCGCCGGCACCCAGCTGGTCTGGCCGCTGCTGTCGGTCGCGAGCACCGCGCTCGCGGTCACGCTGTCGCCGGCACGCCGTGCCGAAAGCGTCGGATTGCTCAACGCATCGACCTCGCTCGGCGCCACGATCGGCGGCCTGCTCGGCGGCCTGCTGCTCGGGGGCGGCTTCACGCTCCTCTGCGGCACCGTGCTGGCGTCGGTCCTGATCGCCTTGCTGCTCGCCTGGCACCCGATGGTGCGCCTGGCGGAGCCGGCGCGTGGGTGAGGAAGGAAGGCCAGGGCTCTGCCCTGGACCCGCCAAGGGCCCGAGCCCCTTGGATCCCTTTGAGTTAAGGAAAACCCCGGGCCCCGGTCGCGCGGGCATCGATGGTGTGGCCCGGGGTTTTCCTTAACTGATGGATTGCAAAGGCTCCGCCTTTGCCGGGGTCCAGGGGCAGCGCCCCTGGCCTTCCTACCACCCCACCGCCGCCCCGGCCGGCGCCCGGGTGTCGGCGGCGCCGTAGAGGCGATCGCCGTCGCGGGCCGGTGCGCCGAGGCGGGGGCCGCCGACCAGGATGCCCATGGCGGCACCCCAGGGCGCGTGGTCCTTGACGTGTAGCCCATGTGCTCGAGCAGGGCGCGGGTGTCGGGCGAAAGCGCGAGCGGCTCGGCCTCGATCACGTCGGGGATGTCCTGGTCGTGGATCCTTGGCGCGTCGACGGCGGTCGAGATCGACAGGCGCTGATCGACGACGTTCAGGATCGTCTGCAGCGTGATCGTCGGGATGCGTGATCCGCCCGGGCTGCCGGTCACCATCACGAGCTTGCCGTCGCGCGACACGATGGTCGGCGCCATCGAGGACACGGGGGTCCGGCCGGGCCGGACGGCGTTCACGCTGCCTTGGACGAGACCGTAAAGGTTCGGCTGCCCGGGCGCGGTGGTGAAGTCGTCCATCTCGTCGTTCATCACGATGCCGGTGTCGCCGGCGGCGACGTCGGCGCCGAACCAGTCGTTGAGCGTGGTGGTCAGGCTGACCGCGTTGCCGGCGCCGTCGACGACCGAGATCTGCGTCGTGTTGTGTCCCTCGGTCGAGGCCGGCGCCGTCGCGGCGGCGGCGGCGGCGGCGCGATCGGGCGGGATCCGCGCGCGGATCGCGTCGGCGTGCGCCGGCGACAGCAGGGATGCGGTCGGCACCGCGACGAAGGCGGGATCGCCGATCTTGTCCTCGCGGTCGCGGAAGGCGAAGCGGAGCGCGTCGGCGATGTCGTGCACGCCGAGCGCGGACTGGAAGCCGAGGCCCGGCATGTCGTAGCCCGCGAGCACGTTGAGCGTTTCGCACAGCACGAGGCCGCCCGCGCTCGGCGGCGGCGCGGTCTCGACGAGGTAGCCGCGATAGGTGCAGGCGATCGGCGGCAGGATCCGGGTCCGGTAGCCGGCGAGGTCGCCCGCGGTCAGGATCCCGCCGCCGGCATCGCTCGCGCGCACGATCGCGCGCGCGATCGGTCCGCGATAGAAGGCGTCGGCACCGTCGCGGGCGATCAGTTCGAGCGATCGCGCGAGGGCGGGCTGGCGCAACCGGTCGCCCGGCGCGAGTGGCGCGCCCGCCGGGCCGGTGAACAGCGCGCGGAGACCGGGCGAGGCGGCGATCGCGCCGTGCATCTCGTCGAAGGCGGCGATGTCGCCTTCGGTCAGCACGAACCCGTCGCGCGCGAGGTGGAGGGCGGGCGCGAGGTCGGCGGCCCGGCCGAGGCGGCCCCAGATCGCGCGCGCGGTTTCGAGGCCGGCGACGGAACCGGGCACCCCGACCGACAGCCACCCCGTCGTCGAGCGCATCGGCACCGCGTGGCCGGCGGCGTCGAGATACATGGTCGGCGTCGCGCGGCCGGGTGCCTTCTCGCGGAAGTCGAGGAAATGCGTCTTGCCGTCCGCGAGGCGGAAGGTCATGAAGCCGCCGCCGCCGAGATTGCCGGCTTCCGGGTAGGTGACCGCGAGCGCGTAGGCGGTCGCCACCGCGGCGTCGACGGCGTTGCCGCCCCCCCGCATCACCGAGACGCCGGCCTCGGACGCGAGACGCTGTGCGGAAACCACGATCCCATGCTTCGCGCCGACCGGCGCGGGAGAAGCGGCCTCCGTCGCGCGCGTGGGCGCGATGGCGAGGCCGAGCGCGAGCGCGGCCGCGAGCGCCGGGTGGCGCAAGGTGGGGCGGAGTTTCAGGCGGCGTGCGCGGGCGGGAAGTCGAGCCCGGCCGGCGAACGGGTGAACACCTCGCAGCCGTCCTCGGTCACGCCCACCATGTGCTCGAACTGTGCCGACAGGCTCCTGTCGCGGGTGACCGCCGTCCAGCCGTCCTCGAGGATCTTCACCTCCGGCCGGCCGGCGTTGACCATCGGCTCGACGGTGAAGAACATTCCCTCGCGCAGGACGGGGCCTTCGCCCGGCCGGCCGAAATGCAGCACGTTCGGCGGCGCGTGGAACGAGCGGCCGATGCCGTGGCCGCAGAAATCGCGCACCACCGAGAAGCGGCGGCCTTCGACGAAGCTCTGGATGGCGTGACCGACATCGCCGAGCGTCGCGCCGGGCTTGATCGCGGCGAGGCCGCGGGCAAGCGACTCATAGGTCACTTCGAGCAGCATGGCGGCGCGGCGGGACACCGGACCCACCGTGTACATGCGGCTGCTGTCGCCGTACCAGCCGTCGAGGATGGAGGTCACGTCGATGTTGAGGATGTCGCCGTCCTGCAGCCGGCGCTCGCCCGGGATGCCGTGGCAGACCACGTGGTTGATCGAGATGCAGGAGGATTTCGGGTAGCCGCGGTAGTTCAGCGTCGCCGGGATCGCGCCGCGCTCGAGCGTGAACGCGTGGATGAGGTCGTCGAGCTCGCCCGTGCTGACGCCGACGCGCACGTGCGGTGCGATCATGTCGAGGGTCTCCGCGGCGAGCCGTCCGGCGTGCCGCATCCCCTCGAAGTCAGCCGGCGAGTGGATGATGATCCGCCGCCCGTCCGTCTCGCCGTCCATGCGGAACCGTCAACCTCGACCTGGTCAGAACGGCGGAGGATGTGGCCTCGCCCGACCGCGCGCAACAGGGCGGCGACGGAAACCGTCAGGTCGCGTCGGGACCGGGCGGCCTGAGCAGCGCGTCCTCGACGGCGGCGTGGTCGCGGCCGGCGCGCGCCATCAGCCGGTGGAGGTGGCGGCGGCCGTGATGCGGCGTGCCCTCCTGCCGGATCCGCGTTTCGGCGCGCACCGGCGTCGCGTGGGCGGCGCCCATCCGGAAACCGTGCCGGCGCGGCCGCTCGGCGATGGCGAGCACGCGCCGCACCAGGCGGTGATGCCGCCAGGTGTCGGCCGCCTCGTCGGCGGCCGGGGCGCTCGCGAACTCGCTGCTCGCGGACGGGAAGGTGTCGGCGACGAGCATCTGCGTCGGCAGGCGGTGGCGGCGCGGACCCTCGGGCATCGGCGTCGGGACGGGCACGCCCTCGCTCGCGAAGCCGCCGTTCAGCAGCGTCGTCATGACCGCGCTGCGCTGGATGTTGTTGCTCGCGCCGAGCACGACGCCGACCAGGCGCACGTTGCCGCGCACGGCCGACGTCACGAGGTTGCAACCGGCGGCGTCGGTGAACCCGGTCTTCAGCCCGTCGGCGCCGGGGTAGGAGCGCAGCATCGGGTCATGGTTCGGGATCAGCCGGCCGTGGAACCAGAATTCCGGCACGCTGAAGTAGTGGTAGTCGTCCGGGAAGTCGGCGATCAGGTGGCGCGCGAGGAGGGCCAGGTCCGACGCGGTGGTCACCTGGTCGGGATCGGGCAGGCCGGACGCGTTGCGGAACGTGCTGTGCGTCATGCCGAGGGCGCGGGCGCGCAGTGTCATCATCTGGCCGAACCGGTCCTCGTCGCCGCCCAGCATCTCGCCGAGCGCCGACGCGGCGTCGTTGGCCGATTTCGTGACCAGCGCGAGCACCGCCTCCTCGACGGTGATGTAGCTGCCGGGCAGCAGGCCGAGCTTCGACGGCTCCATCGCGGCGGCGTGGTCCGACACCGGCACCGCCTCGTCGAGCCTGATGCGGCGGTCACGCAGCGCCTCGAAGACCATGTAAAGGGTCATCAGCTTGGTGAGGCTGGCCGGGAAGCGCTGGACGTCGGCGCCGCTCTGCTGGAGCACCTGGCCGGTGCCGTTGTCGAGCACGATGGTGCTGAGGTCGCCGCGATACTGTGCATGCGCGGCCGAGGTGACGACGCCCGACAGCAGCGCGCCGAGCAGGATGCGCTGCCCCCAGCGGGTCGGCGCCGAAGGACCGGCGGCCGCTCCGCGCGCCGAGCGGCCGCGACCGAACGGCCGGGACGGCCGCTCATAGTGTTCGATCATCCCCGCCCCCGACGCGGCCAACACCGCATCGACTAACCGTTTCCTGACCGGCGGTCCAGAATTTCCGAGCCGAAACGACGCCGGTTGAACACCTTGGCGTGCATTCTTGAGTTGAAAGTGAACCGA
Source organism: Acetobacteraceae bacterium (assembly GCA_965199345.1). GTDB lineage: Bacteria > Pseudomonadota > Alphaproteobacteria > Acetobacterales > Acetobacteraceae > CAXTPV01. Next base: position 1,939,065 of record CBDARA010000002.1, on the reverse strand, counting down.
GCGGCGTCGACGCGATGTCCCCGCCCTTCCATGCGTCCGTCGCTATCCGATATGCTGGCGCATGGGACAGTCTGTGGACATGACGTCGCGACGGGGCCGGCGCGATGACGGAGCGGCGATGAGCGAGCCAACGCGGATCGATCCTGCCCGGCGTGGCGCTCCTGCCGAGCCGGGGGCGTGCGTCGCCGTCGCCGCGGACCGGCGTCCGTCGATGAGCGACGGCGACAAGCGCAACGGCGACGGCCGCGACGGCACCAACGTGGGCACGGTGGTCAAGACGCGTCCGAAGACGCGCAAGCCCGCCATGTACAAGGTGCTGATGCTGAACGACGACTACACGCCGATGGAGTTCGTCGTCCACGTGCTCGAGCGTTTCTTCCAGAAGAACCGGGAGGAGGCGACCCGCATCATGCTGCACGTGCACCGGCGCGGCGTCGGCGTGTGCGGCATCTTCACCTACGAGGTCGCCGAGACGAAGGTGACGCAGGTGATGGATCTGGCGCGGCAGAACCAGCACCCGCTGCAGTGCACGATCGAGAAGGACTGACCGCGGTCGCGGCCGCCACGTCGGATCCACCTCCGGACGGCAAGGAATCCCGGGTGGCCCCGGCGTGACAAGAACGCGGGCCCTCCCGGTGCGAGAAGGCCCACGTCGGTCCCGGGCGACAAGGCATCAGACGGGGCAATCAGAACTCGGCGGTGACGGGGACGGTTACGACCGGTTCGCGTCGAGGCGGCGAGGGCTGCCGGTCGTTCGCGCGACGACGATACGCCGCGCGTCGAGGCGACAAGGCCGACCTCCCGATCGGCCGAGCGCACCGGCCCCGGCCGCCCCGCTCCCGCGCGCGGCACGGGACGTGCAGGGTCCGGCGTAAGCGCGTCCGGCCATGGCGGCCGGCATCTGGAAGCCGGGTCCGGCCTCTCCATGTCATTGAAGCGCCCCGCCGCCTGGACAGGGACGGGACAGGCGCGACGACCCGGTGGCCTCGATTTCATTGGCAAAGGCGCCGGACCGGACAGAGACTGATTTCCGCCGCGCCGACCTCGGGGCCAGCGCGGCCGGTGCGAAGGAGTTGGACGAATGCTGTCACGCAATCTCGAGCAGACACTCCATCGCGCCCTTTCGCTCGCCAGCGATCGCCGGCACGAATACGCGACGCTCGAACATCTGCTGCTCGGCCTGGCCGACGACAGCGACGCGGCCACCGTGCTCCGCGCCTGCGGCGTCGACCTCGAGAAGCTCCGGGCCGACCTGACCGAGTTCCTCGACAAGGATCTGTCGGGGCTGGCCTCCGACCGGCCGGGCGAACCCAAGCCCACCGCCGCCTTCCAGCGCGTCGTGCAGCGAGCCGCGATCCACGTGCAATCGTCCGGGCGCGACGAGGTGACCGGCGCCAACGTGCTGGTGGCCATGTTCAGCGAGCGCGAGACGCACGCCGTCTACTTCCTGCAGCTGCAGGACATGACCCGCCTCGACGCGGTGAACTTCATCAGCCACGGCATCGCCAAGGCGCCGGGCAAGGGCGCGCAGCGTCCGGCCCAGGGCGCCCCGTCGGGCGAGACCGGCGAGGGCGAGCGCGAGGAAGGCCGCGGCCGGCAGAAGCAGGACGGGCTCTCCGCGTACTGCGTCAACCTCAACAAGAAGGCCCAGGCCGGCAAGATCGATCCCCTGATCGGCCGCGATCACGAGATCGAGCGGACGATCCAGATCCTCTGCCGCCGCACCAAGAACAACCCGCTCTACGTCGGTGATCCGGGCGTCGGCAAGACCGCGATCGCCGAGGGGCTCGCCAAGCGCATCGTCGAGGGCGACGTGCCGGAAGTGCTCGCGAAATGCACGATCTTCGCGCTCGACATGGGCGCGCTGCTCGCCGGCACCCGTTACCGCGGCGATTTCGAGGAGCGGCTGAAGGCGGTCGTGACCGAGCTCGAGAACACGCCCGGCGGCATCCTGTTCATCGACGAGATCCACACCGTGATCGGCGCCGGCGCGACGTCGGGCGGGGCGATGGATGCGTCGAACCTGCTCAAGCCGGCGCTCGCGCAGGGCTCGCTCCGCTGCATCGGATCGACGACCTACAAGGAATTCCGCAACTACTTCGAGAAGGACCGGGCGCTCGTCCGGCGCTTCCAGAAGATCGACGTGAACGAGCCGAACGTCGAGGACGCGGTCAAGATCCTGCGCGGCCTCAAGGCCAACTACGAGAAGCACCACAAGGTCCGCTACACCGAGGAGGCGATCCGCGCCGCCGTCGAGCTGTCGGCGAAATACATCAACGACCGCAAGCTGCCGGACAAGGCGATCGACGTCATCGACGAGGTCGGCGCGTCGCGGATGCTGCAGCCCGAGGGCAAGCGGAAGAAGACCGTGACGCTCAAGGACGTCGAAGAGATCGTCGCCAAGATCGCGCGCATCCCGCCCAAGAGCGTGTCGACCGACGACAAGGAGACGCTCCGCAATCTCGAGCGTGACCTGAAGTCGATGGTGTTCGGCCAGGACAAGGCGATCGACGCGCTCTCGGCCGCGATCAAGCTGTCTCGCGCCGGCCTCCGCGACAGCGAGAAGCCGATCGGCAACTACCTGTTCTCGGGTCCGACCGGCGTCGGCAAGACCGAGGTCGCGCGCCAGCTCGCGTCCACCCTCGGGATCGAGCTGATCCGCTTCGACATGAGCGAGTACATGGAGCGGCACTCGATCAGCCGCCTCATCGGCGCGCCGCCCGGCTATGTCGGCTTCGACCAGGGCGGCCTGCTCACCGACGGCGTCGACCAGCACCCGCATTCGGTGCTGCTGCTCGACGAGATCGAAAAGGCGCACCAGGACCTCTACAACATCCTGCTGCAGGTGATGGATCACGGGAAGCTCACCGACCACAACGGCAAGACGGTCGATTTCCGCAACGTCATCCTGATCATGACCACCAACGCCGGCGCGTCCGACATGGCCAAGGAGGCGATCGGCTTCGGCCGCACCATGCGCGAAGGCGAGGACGAGGAGGCGATCAAGCGCCTGTTCACCCCCGAGTTCCGCAACCGGCTCGACGCCATCGTGCCGTTCGCGGGCCTGACCGAGGACGTGGTCGGCCGCGTGGTCGAGAAGTTCGTCATGCAGCTCGAGGCGCAGCTCGCCGACCGCAACGTGACGATCGAGCTGTCGTCGTCGGCCAAGGAGTGGCTCGCCGAGCGCGGCTATGATCGTCTCTACGGCGCCCGGCCGCTCGCGCGCGTGATCCAGGAGCACATCAAGAAGCCGCTCGCCGAGGAGCTGCTGTTCGGCCGCCTCGTCGGCGGCGGCGCGGTCAAGGTGACGCTCAAGGACGGCGCGCTCGACTTCGAGTTCGCGCAGGCGGAAGCGCCCGTGCGGCCCGACGGCGACGAGGGTGCGTCGGAGCAGGAGCGCGAGACGGCGGAGTAGTCCGGCGGAGGGGTGGCCCGCGGCCGGAGCCGCCGGGTCGAGAAACGGGAAGCCCGGGCGTGACGGCCCGGGTTCATGTCGGCCGGCCGAAGCGCGACCGGCAGGACGTCCCGTCCGCTACCGGCGCAGGGTCCGCTTCGCCGCGACGATCGCTTCCTCCTGCTCGCGCGTGAGCGCCGGCGGATGCAGGTCGAGCGACTCGAGCGCGCTCACGATCGCCTCGCTCACCACCAGGCGCGCATGCCATTTGTGGTCCGCCGGCACCACGAACCACGGCGCGTCCCGGTGCGCCGTCGCCGCGATCGCCGCCGCGTACGCCAGCTGGTAGTCGTCCCAGCGGTCGCGCTCGGCGAGGTCGCTCGGGCTGAACTTCCAGTGCTTCGCCGGATCGTCGAGACGCGCCAGCAGGCGCTCGCGCTGCTCCTCCTTCGAGATGTGCAGGAAGAATTTCAGCACCGTGGTGTCGCCATGCGCGAGCGCGCGCTCGAAGGCGACGATGTCGGCGTAGCGCGACGCCCAGAACGCCGGATCGTCGCGTCCTCCGACCAGCTGCGTGTGGACGCGCGTGACGAGCACGTCCTCGTAATGGCTGCGGTTGAAGATGCCGATCCGCCCGCGCGACGGCGCCGCGAGATGGATCCGCCACAGGAAATCATGCGCGCGCTCGAGCGGCCCGGGCTGCTTGAAGCTGTGCACGTCGACGCCCTGCGGGTTCACGCCCGACATCACGTGATCGATCGTGCCGTCCTTGCCGCCCGCGTCCATCGCCTGCAGCACGATCAGCAGCGCCCGCTGCCCGTCGGCGTAGAGGTTCTCCTGCGCGGCGCGAAGCCTGCTCCTGAGCGTGGCGAGCCGCGCTTCGCCGGCTTTCTTGTCGAGGCCGGAGCGCGCGCCGGTGTCGAACCGGTCGAGCCGGAACCCGGGATCGGGCGCGTCGATCCGGAACGTCGGCGCGATCGCCGCGTCCGGATCCGGCGCGCTCACGCGTCGCGCCGCTTGATCGCGAGCGGGCCGGGCCCCTGGCAGGTCGGCATCAGCTCGATCCGGTTGATGTTCACGTGCGCCGGCAGGCCGATCACCCAGGCGACGGTCTCGGCGATGTCGTCTGGGGTCAGCGGTTCGGTGCCGGCGTAGACCTTGTCGGCCGCCTCCTGGCTGCCGAGCCGGACGGCGCTGAACTCGCTGCCGCCGACGAGACCCGGCTCGATGTCGGTCGCGCGGATCGGCGTGCCGACGAGGTCGGCGCGGAGATTGAGCGTGAACTGCCGGACGAAGGCCTTCGTCGCGCCGTACACGTTGCCGCCCGGATAGGGATACTGCCCCGCGACGCTGCCGAGATTGATCACGTGGCCGCGGCCGCGCGCGACCATTCCGGGCAGCAGCGCTCGGGTCATGTGGATCAGGCCGGTGATGTTGGTCGAGACCATCTCGTCCCAGCCCTCGAGCGGCGCCTCGTGGGCGGGCTTGGTGCTCTTGGCCAGGCCGGCATTGTTCACCAGCACGTCGATCTCGCGCCAGTCGGCGGGAAGGCTGCCGGGAAGGGCGGCGACCGCGCCGGCATCGCCGACGTCGAGCCCGAACGGCAGCACGCGATCGCCGAGCGCCCGATGCAGCGCCTCGAGCCGCTCGTGCCGGCGCCCGGTCGCGATCACGCGATGGCCGTCGCGGACCAGACGTCGGGCGATCGCGTCGCCGAAACCCGCGGTGGCGCCGGTGACGAGTGCGATGGCCATGCGTGATCCTCTCGGGTGAACGACGTCGATCCGCCGTGCGGGCGATTACGCGCGCGGAGCCGGCCGGTTGTCGCCGCCCCGGCGGGGCGCGCGCCGCGTCAGCCCGCTGCCGTGACGCGGGCCAGCAGGGCCACGCGGTCGGCGAGCAGGCGCCCGTCCGGACCGTAGAGGCGGAGGTCGAGCCAGTCGGCGCCCGGCAGGAGCTCGGCGGCGCGCCGGAGCGCCGCCTCCTCCGTGCCGAAATGCTCCCGCCGGTCCGGGCCGCGCGGCGCACGTACCGCCTCGACGGCGGGGATCGGCGGCACCGGACTGCCGGGATAGGCGAGCGTGTAGGCCATGGGGAGAGCCGCCTCGCGCAGGTGCGCCTAGAGCACGTTCAGCTAGACCGGAATCGGTCTGGCCGAAAGTCGTGCTGTAGGAACTGAGGTGACAGAGCAACCTGTCTCATGTGGACGGGACCACGCCGTGGTCCGGCCCACGTGAGGTTGCGCCAGAGCGTGGTCCGAGCGGACGGGATGGTCCGATCGGGTGAGCACGCGCTCGCCGGACAGAAGCGGAGCACGTTCATCGGCTCGTTCCGACCCGATCGTGCCCCCCGATCGTGCCTAGCCGAGCGCCTCGAGCACCGCGCCGGCGCCGCTCACGCCGACCTCCGTTCCCGGCTCGACGCCGAGATAGGTGACCACCCGATCGGTCACGAGCATCGCGAAACGCTTGGAACGGACGCCGAAGCCGCGCGCCGACAGGTCGAGCGTGAGGCCGAGCGCGTGGGCGAAGGTGCCGCTGCCGTCGGACAGCATGGCGACGCGGCCTTCCGCGCCCTCGGCCCTGGCCCAGGCCTTGAGCACGAACGGGTCGTTCACGGCCACGCAGGCGACCTGATCGACACCCTTGGCACGGAGCTCGTCGAGGCTTTCGAGGAAGCCCGGCAGGTGGTTCGCCGTGCAGGTCGGCGTGAACGCGCCCGGTACGCCGAACAGCGCCACGGTGCGGCCGCCGAAGAATTGCGCGGTGTCGACCGGCTCGGGCGCGTCCGCCGTCACCAGGAGGAAGGTCGCGTCGGGGAGTGTGTCGCCCTGCTCGATGGTCATGGTCGCGCCTCGCTGCGTGGTTTCGGAGGCGCAGGTTACGGGGATCGTCCGAGGCCGTCACGCCGCCTGACACACGCGCGCCTTTTGCCGTCACGCGGCCGAGACACGCGCCGTCGAGCCGGCGGCGGCGGTCCGGCGCGGTCCTTGGCGCCTCCGTCGTTCGATGCCATCTCTCGCCGATGACCGACAGCGCGCCGAAGCAGGACGAGTGGACTCTCGCCGGCAGCCTCCTCATCGCCACCACCAGCCTCGTGTCGCGTCCGTTCGCCCAGAGCGTCATCGTGATGTGCGCGCATTCGGCGGCCGAGGGCGCGATGGGGATCGTGGTCAACCGGCGTCTGGCCGAGCCGCCGCTCGCCGACCTGCTGGGTCAGCTCGGGATCGAACCCTCGCCGCCGCGCCGCGCGATCGAGCTCTGTGCCGGCGGCCCCTGCGACACGTCGCGCGGCTTCGTGCTGCACAGCGCCGAGTGGGAAGGCGACGGCTCGCTCGCGATCGACGATCACCTGTCGCTGACCGCGAGCCTCGACGTGCTGAAGGCGGTGGCAGCGGGGCAGGGGCCGATGCGCGCGCTGCTGGCGCTCGGCCATGCGAGCTGGGGGCCGGGGCAGATCGAGCGCGAGATGGAGGAGAACGCCTGGTTGTCGGCGCCGCTGTCGGAGCAGATCGTGTTCGACGGCGACCACGACACGAAGTGGCGCCGGGCGCTGGCGACGCTCCGGATCGACCCGATCGCCCTGTCCGGCGTCGCCGGACACGCCTGATCATCATCCCGGCGTCGCCGGACACGCCTCATCATCATCCCGGCATCTCCGGACACCGCCATGACGTCCGGCGTCATCGGCACGCCTGCACGCGCCGGGGCGTGGCCGGGCCGGCGCGATCACCCTTTGGGGATCGTAGGCGACCGAGCCCGTGTCGGACCGTTGGGGGTAGAGAACCTCGACGAACGGATATCAGACGATGCGCAACACCCTGATCACGGCCACGACGCTCCTGATGCTCGCGAGCACCGGCACGGCCCTCGCGCAAGGCGCCGGCGCCGGCGCCGCAGGCGGGGCCGGCGGTGCCATGGGCGGCGCGGCGGGCACGTCGCCTGCCGGCACCAATGCGATGGGTGCCGCGCCCGGCGGCGGCGGCGCGGGCGTCACCGGCGCCTCTCCGGGCGGCATCGCCTCGCCGTCGGCCGGCGTTCCGAGCACGGGCGCGCCGACGACGGGAGTGACCGGCCAGACCGGCGCGGCCGGCGTCGCCGGCAGCTCTGCGACGAGCGGCGGCATGGGCGGCATGGGCGGCGCGGGCGCCCCGGCCGGGGCTGGCGGCACGGCGGGCGGCACCGGCGCGGGCGGCGGCGCGCAGTAGGCCGCGCTTCCGATCGAGCGGACACGCGGGGCGGTGTCGGCAGCGGCACCGCCCCGCGCGCCTACCAGACCAGACCCGGCAGGGTCGCGACCGGCGCCACGCCCGCGACCGCCGCCTCGGCCTCGGCCTCGTCGTGCCGGCCCGCCAGCGCCGCATGGATACCGCCCAGCACCCAGATCCCGTCGATCCCGACCGCCCGCGCGCCCGCCATGTCGGTCGCGAGCGCATCCCCCACCGCCGCGATCCGGGCCTTGTCGCCGCCGAGCCGCGCGATGATCGGCCCGTAGATCGCCGGATCCGGCTTGCCGACCAGCCGGACCATTCCCCCGCGCTCGGCATAGAGTCGCGCGAGCAGACCCGCGCAGATCACCCGCACGCCGCCTCGGATCACCTCCAGATCGGGGTTGGCACAGACCATCGGCAGCCCCTGCAGCCGCATCCGCTCGAGCGCCGGCAGCAGATCCTCGAGCGCCGCCGGCGCCTCGTCGTCCGGCCCGGTGTTCAGCACCCAGTCGGCTTCCTCGGGCGTCGGGACCATGTCGACCGCGACGCCATCGAGAACGTTGCGGTCGCGCTCCGGCCCGAGATGGAACACGCGTGCGCCCAGCGCCGCGAAGAACGGGTCGTCGCGCCCGAGCAGGAGATCGCGCGTCGCCTCGCCGCTGGTCACCAGCGCGTCGTAGTCCGCGTCCGCGATCCCCATCGCGCGCAACATGCCGGCCGCCGCCGCGGCCCGACGCGGCGCGTTCGACAGCAGCACCACGTGCTTGCCGGCCGCCCGCATCGCCCGCAACGCTTCCGGCGCCCCGGGTAGCGGGTGCACGCCGTCGTGAACCACTCCCCAGAGGTCGACGACGAAACCGTCGTACCGATCCGAGAACTCGCCGAGGCGATCGAGATGGCGCATGGGTCTGGGTCTCCGTCGGGCGTGGCGTGGGGAGAAGGCCAGGGGCTCTGCCCCTGGACCCCGGTCAAGGCAGCGGCCTTGACAATCCATTCAGTTAAGGAAAACCCCGGGCCACACCATCGATGCCCGCGCGACCGGGGCCCGGGGTTTTCCTTAACTCAAAGGGATCCAAGGGCCTCGGGCCCTTGGCGGGTCCAGGGCAGCGCCCTGGCCTTCTCACCCCAGCTCCGCCCGGCGAGATCCCCGATCTCCGCGCGGTCCATCGCGGCGAGGAGCTCGCGTTCGAGGCGGGGCAGCAATGCGGCGCCTTCGTAGGCGAAGCCGGTGTAGAGTTGCACGAGGTCGGCGCCGGTGCGCAGCCGGTCGAGCACGTCGTCGCCGGTCTCGATGCCGCCGCAGGAGATCAGCACGAGCGGCGTGTCGAGGGAGGCGCGCGTCGCTGCGGCGATGGCGAGCATCGCGCGCGCGCGGTCGCGGAGCGGCCGGCCGGACAGGCCGCCGCGTTCGCCGGCGTACCGGCCGCGGAGCCCCGGCGGCCGCGCGACCGTGGTGTTGGCGATGATCAGCCCGGCGGCGCCGTGCGCGGCCACGAGTCGGACGAGCGACGGGATGGCCGCGTCGGCGAGGTCGGGCGCGAGTTTGACCAGGACCGGCACGCGGCTTCTCGGCACGGTGACGTCGAGCAGGGCGCCGAGCCGCGCTTCGCCCTGCAGGTCGCGGAGGCCCGGGGTGTTCGGCGACGACACGTTGAGCACCAGGTAGTCGGCGACGACGTTCGCGCGGGCGGCGAGGGCGGGGTAGTCGCGCTCCGGGTCGGCGCCGTCCTTGTTGATCCCGACGTTCAGGCCGATCGGGATGCCGGTGCCGCCCGTCGCGGCGCGGGCGCGCGCCAGTCGCGCGACGCAGGCGTCGATGCCCTCGTTGTTGAAGCCCATCCGATTGATCACCGCCCGCTCCTCGGGCAGCCGGAACAGGCGCGGACGCGGATTGCCGCCCTGCGGCCGCGGCGTGACGGTGCCGATCTCGGCGAAGCCGAAGCCGAGCGGCCCCCAGGCGCGGGCGCCCCGTCCGTCCTTGTCGAACCCGGCCGCGAGCCCGATCGGGGTCGCGAAGCCGTGGCCGAGCACGCTCGTGGCGAGCCGCCCGTCGTGACGTGGCAGGCCGCCCGTCGCCGCACCGCGCAGCAGGCCCGCGGCCGCGAGCGTCGCGCGGTGCGCGTGCTCCGGGTCGAGCAGCGCGAGGACGGGCCGAGCGGCGCGGGCGAGCGGGCGGAGCATCGGGCGGTCATTGCCGGAAGCTGCGGGCGGAGACAATTCCGCTGCCGCGCGACACGCCGGTGCGCCCGCGATCCGAACCGCACGGTTCCCTCCTCGAAGCTAGGTTATCAATCGCCTGGGATGAGGCGCCCGAAACGAACCGCGCGGAGGGATCGGGCGGGAATCGCGCCGGGTCTGCCTTGCGCGGCCTCGTGACCAAAGGCCATAACGTGGATCCATGTGGAAGCAGCCCTATCTCGAAACCTGCTGCCGCTCGGCGCTGCATCGCCTGACCCTGTGCGGCGGCGCCGGCCGGCCGGCCGGCCTCAAGGACGGGCCGTGCCTCGAGCGGCTCGCCGGCATGGGTCTCGTCGCGCACCGTCCGGACGGTCGCTACGACATCACCGCGGACGGGATCCGACGTCACGCCTCCGAAATCGTCGGCCAGGCGGCCTGACGGTTGGGGATCCGTCACGAGGATCTCTGGCGCGCGCTCGACACGCTCGCCGCCGAACACGGCCTGACACCGTCCGGGCTCGCCCGCGCGGCCGGGCTCGACGCCACCTCGTTCAACCGTTCGAAGCGGCGCGGCGCCGACGGCCGACTGCGCTGGCCGTCGACCGAAAGCCTCAGCCGGGCGCTGACGGCGACCGGTGCCTCGCTCGAGAGCTTCTCCGCCCTCGTCGCGGGCGCACGCGCCGTCAGCCATGGACGGCGGGAACGCGATGGCCGGCTTCGCATCACCCGCGTGCGCGGCCTCGGCTGCCTGCCGGGCCGCTTCGACCGCGACGGCCTGCCCGACGGTCGCGCCTGGGAACACCGCGACGTGCCGTCCGGCGCGAGTTCGGGCGACTACGCGCTCTCGATCGAGACCAGCGACCTCGCGCCGGCGCTCTGCCCGGGCGACCTCGTGATGGTCTCGCCCGACCAGCCGGTCGATCCCGGCGACCGGGTCGTCGTCTGCCTCGCGGCCGACGAGATCGCGCCGGCCATGCTCGACGGCCGCGGCGACGGCTCGGTCGACCTCGTCATGCTGGCCGGCGACGGCCGCCCCCGTCACCTGCCACTCGCCGCCCTGCGCTGGATGCACCGCATCACCTGGATCGGGCGATAACGGCGACCTGCGACGGCGGCTTCTGCGATCACGTGATCTGGCTTCATCTCAGCAGGAGGGAGCCTGTCATGACGCTGATCGATGCGCGACATCGGCGAACGACGGTCCAGGACCGTGACGTCGAGCTCATGAGCTTGCGCGGCCGACGCTCCACTGGCCGAGATGGATGCGGATCCACTGACTGATCACGGCCGGCGAGCTCCTCGGGCCGAGGCCCCCGGCGATCGCGCCGAGCGGGCGCCGCCCGCGGGTTCGTCGTTGGTCGCGGGGCGACGCCACCGACGCGGATCTTTCCCGGCCGCGCTCGCAGCGGGCCGTGAGGGTCCAGTCGCGCCGGAGCGTGTCCGCCTCGAGGGGCATGCGGCGGCGGTCTCGGACGTCTTGCCCCGATCGCGCGTCGAGCACCTCACGTGCGAGGATGCACCGGGACGTCCATCGGGTGGGTCATGCCCAAGGGTCGGAAGGCTGACGCCGACGCAGTTCCTGATCCCGCCGTCGACCGGGCCATTCCGCACGCCCACCCGATCCGGCTGCGCACGCTCGATGGCTGGCGCGGACTGTCCATCATCGTGGTCCTGCTCGGCCACTTCGCCGGCGACGTCGTCCTCGTGCTGGGACACCTGGGCGTGGAGATGTTCTTCGTCCTCAGCGGACGGCTGATGGCGCAGATCCTGTTCGTGGAGCGGTTTCCGCTGCGCGAATTCTACCGCCGCCGGGTCGCCCGCATCCTGCCGGCGATGACCGCCTTCCTGGTGATCGGCCTCGTCGTCTTCCACCACGACCGGTTCATGGGCGCGCGATGGCGGTTCGCCGCCGCCTCGCAACTGCTGGTCTACAACTACGTCGGCGCTGCCGGTCATCGCGCTCCGGTCTTCGACCATATCTGGTCGCTCTGCATCGAGGAGCACAGCTACATCCTGCTCGCGATGCTCGCCTGGCTGGTCCGGCGCGGCCGCGTCAGGCTTCGGCCGGCACTGCTGCTCGCGGCGGCGCTGTCGATGATCGACGGCGTGTGGAGCGAAGTGGTGCTGCGGCAGGACTGGTATGCGGATTATTGGCGCACCGACACCCATATCGCCTCGATCCTGCTGTCGGCCTGGGTGTTCCTCACGCTCCGAGATCCCGGCCGGCGCGTCCCCGGCTGGCTGTCGCCACTCTGCGCCGTGCTCGGAGCCGCGTCGTTCGCGAAGATCATGCCCGCCGCCGTCCAGCTCACCCTGGGGACGGCCTTCCTCGCGCTGGCGATCGGGTCCATCGACCGGGCGTGGCCGATCGTCCGCACGGTCCTGTCAGCAAGGATCCTGACGATCGCGGGCGTGCTCAGCTACTCGATCTACCTGTGGCAGCAACCTTTCTACCAGATCGCGGTCTGGCAGCTCCGGCTGCCCCCGACCGAGGCCGCCCTGTGGGTCATCCCGGCCGTCGCCTGCGGGGTCGCGAGCTACGTCCTCGTCGAGCGACCTTCACGCCGCTGGCTGAACAGCCTCGAGCTGCCGTTCCCGCGGCGATCGCCATGACCGCGGCCGCCGCCGTCGACCGACCGCCGGGAGCTGAGGCAACCTGGACTGACGTCGATCTCGCGCGATCGAGTGTCCTTGGGACTGAGACTGGCACAGGTCCACGCGCGACGCCCGGGCGATGAGAGACGGTCCTCGGTCACGGCGCCCAGCGCCGCGCCCGGTTGGCGGTTGCGGCAGCAGCGCCGCGATCGATCGCGCGCAGGCCGGGACCGCGACCTGCGGCTGAACGTGCGGGCTGGCAACCGCGGCGTTCTGCCGGTCGCCGCCGCGCCGGGCAGCCGCGTGACGGCGACCGCGACCGTCCTGCCGCCGGCCGGTTCTCGGCTGGCCGCGGCGCGGATCGGCCGAGACATCGCCGCCACGCACGACCACGGTTCGTCGCCGGCCGCGCGGCCTCGCCGTGATCGGCGACGACGTGGCCGAGTGACCGTTCTATCGCCGCTCCCGCCCGAGCCGGACCGACGACGTGTCGGGGCCGAAGGTCGCGAGCGCCGCGATCAGCACCGCGACCACCGCGAGCACGAGCGCGATCGAGCGGTCGAGGCCGCCGAGCACGCCGGCGAGCCAGAGCTGCAGGTTGAGGTTGGGCGACGCGATCAGGTTGCCGAGCTGGTAGGTGAGCCCCGGGAAGGTCGCGCGGATCGCCGGCGGCGAGAGTTCGTTGAGGTAGGCCGGCACCACGCCCCAGGCGCCCTGGACGCAGAACTGCATCAGCACCGCGCCGATGCCGATCCGGAGCGGGGTGGTCGAGAACACGAACAGCGGCAGCAGCGGCAGCGCGAGCAGGGCGGCGATCGCCATCGCGCGACGTCGTCCGATACGCTCCGACAGCACGCCGAAGAACAATCCCCCCGCCATCGCGCCGAGATTGTAGAGCACCACGATCAGCGTGATCACGTGCGGCGCGAAGTGGAGCGTGTGGGCGAGGAAGGCCTTGGGATAGGCATCCTGCGAGCCGTGGCTGAAGAAATTGAAGCAGGCCATCAGCGCGATCGCGAAGGCCGCGCGCCCGGCGTTCGCCTTCATGACGCCGGCGAACGAGGCCCGCGGTGCGCCGTCGGCGCCGAGGCGGCGCTGTTCCAGCCAGTCTGGGCTCTCGTCGACGCGCTGCCAGATGAACAGCGTCAGCAGGGCGGGCAGGGCGCCGACGATGAACATGCCGCGCCAGCCGATCAGCGGTTCGGCGAGGAACAGCAGGCCGGCGAGCAGGTAGCCGGTCGGGTAGCCGGTCTGCAGCAGGCCCGACACCGGGCCGCGCCAGCGCGCCGGGATGCTTTCCATCGTGAGCGAGGCGCCGACACCCCATTCGCCGCCGAGGGCGATGCCGAACAGGGCGCGGAGCACGAGGAAGGTCGCGAGCGTCGGCGCGAAGGCCGACGCGCATTCGACCGCGGAATAGGCGAGCACGACGACGATCAGGATCGTCTTGCGGCCGTAGCGGTCGGCGAGGCGCCCGAACAGGAAGGCGCCGACCGGCCGGAACGCGAGGGTGAGCCAGAACGCGTAGGCGACGTTGCCGAGCGACGTGTGGTAGCTGCCGGCGATGTTGTCGATCGTCAGCACGACGATGAAGAAGTCGAACGCGTCGAGCGTCCAGCCGAGATAGCAGGCCAGCACGGTCGCGATCGCGCCGCCCCGGTCCAGGGTTCCACCGCCGCGCGCATCCATCGACGAGCTCATGCGTCATGGAAGGCGGGCGGCGCGGTTCGCGCAAGACCCGTCGATCGATCGGAGGACGGACCCATGCGGATCTCGGCGCGCAACATCCTGCCCGGCACCGTGACCGCGGTGAGCAAGGGCGCCACCACCTCGCATGTCCGGATCGACATCGGCGGCGGCGTGCTGGTCACCGCCTCGATCACCAACGAGGCGGTCGACGAGCTCGGCCTCGCCGTCGGCGGCCTCGCGTCCGCGGTGATCAAGGCGTCCGACGTCATGATCGGGATCGACTGAGATGGGACGCCTGGTCGACGGGGTCTGGCAGACCGACCGCTCCTTTCCGGTCGGCCGCGACGGCGCCTTCGAGCGACCGACGACGGCCTGGCGCGACTGGATCACCCGCGACGGCGCGCCCGGACGAGAGGGCGGCCGCGCCGGCTTCACGCCCGATCCGGGCCGTTACCGCCTCTACGTGTCGCTCGCCTGCCCCTGGGCGCACCGGGCGCTGATCGTCCGCCGGCTGAAGCATCTCGAGGACGCGATCGACGTCTCGGTGGTGAACCCGATCATGGGCGAGGACGGCTGGACCTTCCTGCCCGACCGCGGCGTCGTGCCCGATCCGGACGGCGCGACCTTCCTCCGCGAGATCTATCTCCGCGCCGACCCGCACGCGTCGGGCTCGGTCACCGTGCCCGTGCTGTGGGACACGCGCGACCGCACGATCGTCTCGAACGAGAGCGCGGAGATCATCCGCATGCTCGACGACGCGTTCGACGGCGGTCCGGCGCTCGCGCCGGCGCCGTTGCGGGACGAGATCGAGCGCGTGAACGCGCGCGTCTACGACGAGGTGAACAACGGCGTCTACCGGGCCGGTTTCGCGAAATCCCAAGGCGCCTACGACGCGGCGTTCGACGCGCTGTTCGCGGCACTCGACTGGCTGGAGGCGCGTCTCGCGCCTGCGGGCGGCCGTGGGTTCCTGGTCGGCGACCAGCTGACGCTCGCCGACATCCGGCTGTTCACGACGCTGGTCCGCTTCGACGCGGTGTATCACGGCCACTTCAAGTGCAACCGCAACCGCCTGGTCGACTTCCCGGCGCTCTGGACCTGGACGCGGCGGCTCCACGCGATGGACGGCATCGGCGACACCGTCGATCTCGACCACATCAAGCGCCACTACTACGGCAGCCACCCCGACCTGAACCCGAAGGGGATCGTCCCGCTCGGCCCGGCCCTCGACTTCCGGCTGCCCGGGTGAGCAGCCGGCTCAAGGCTCCGGTCGTGTCATCGGCGGCTTGAGGTCGAAGAAGGGCTGCAGGTCGGAGGTGAAGAACGGGCTGTAATGAGGATCGCGCCGGAGCACCTCGCCCCAGCGCTCCTGCATCGTCTGCGTCTCGTGGAAGAAGCGCTTCTCGTGCTGCGGCTGGTCGTCGCTGCCGCGGCTGAGGCTCTCGTGGTGTTCGGCCGTGAACTCGGCGAGGTAGATGATCTTGCGTCCGGCGCGTCGCATCTTCAGGCAGAGGTCGACGTCGTTGTAGGCGACCGCGAGGTCCACCTCGTCGAAGCCGCCGGCGTTGCGGAACGCGTCGGCGCGCACCAGCATGCAGGCCGCGGTGACGGCGCTCAGTTCGTGGCTGAGCACGACGCGACCGACGTAACCGTAATCGTGCTCCGGCGCGCCGCGATGGACATGGGCCGCGATGCCGTCCATGCCGACGATGACGCCGGCATGCTGGATCGAGCCGTTCGGGTAGAGGTATTTGCCGGCCACGGCGGCGACGTCGGGGTCGGCGAGCATCTCGTTGACGCAGAGGCGCAGCCAGTCGGCCTGCGTCACGAACAGGTCGTTGTTCATGAAGACAAAGTGGTCGGACCGGCTCGCGGCGGCAGCGAGATTGTTCAGCCTCGCGTAGTTGAAGGGCTCCTCGACGCGGAGGACGCTGATGCGCGGGCGTCCGCCGTACTCGGCGCAGAACAACTCGGCCTCGCGCGACATCGACCAGTTGTCGACCAGCACGATGTCGTAGTTGCCGTAGGTGGTGTTCTCGAGGATGCAGTCGATGCAGCGACGCGTCGTCTCGATCTGGTCCTTGAACGGGACGATGATCGTGACCGAGGGTTCGTCCTCGTACTGCCAGGCGACGCTGTAGAGCGTGAGTCCGCGCACGTTCGAGACCTTGGCCTTGCGGCCGATGCGCTCGAGATGGTCGCTGACCGCGCGGATGCCGGCGGTCTTCGCGTAGTCCTTGCGCGACACGTCGGACGCGGTCGAGTTCGGCGTCTTCCGCCAGTGATAGAGGATCTCCGGGACGTGGTGGATCGCGGCCGCGCCCACCTCCTCGGCGACGCGGAGGATGAAGTCGTGGTCCTGCGCGCCGTCATAGGCGGGGCGGAGCGGGCCCACCGCGCGCGCCGTGTCGGCCCGCACCATCAGCAGGTGGCAGGCGTAGTTGCACCCGAGCATGTAGCGGTGGTTCCAGTCCGGCTTCAGATTGGGCTCGAGATAGAAACCGGCCTGGTCGATCTTGTCCTCGTCCGAGTAGAGCATCTTCGCGTCGTGCGCGAGGCCTGCGCGCACCATCGTCTCGAGTGCGACGTCGACGAGGAGGTCGTCGTGGTCGAAGAACGCGATCCAGTCGCCGCGCGCCGCCTTCAGCGCTGCATTGGTGGCGTGGCTGATGCCGCCGTTCTTGGCCTTCGGGACCGAGCGGATGCGCGGGTCGAGGTCGCAGTAGGACTGGATCACCGCCGTCAGCTCGGCGTCCTTGCTGCCGTCGTCGACGATCACGAGCTCCCAGTTCCGCCAGGTCTGCGCGAGCACGCTGTCGAGCGCCGCCCGATAATCGGACAGCAGCGGCCGGTAGGTCGGGACGATGACGCTCACCAGCGGTTCGGCGGCGAGCGGCGCATGGGCGCGCTCGGCGGCGACGCGCGCGCGCAGCGTCTCGTAGTAGCGGCGGGCCCAGCGATCGTAATCGGCGAGCGTGTAGCCGGGCGCGGGGATCAGGCCGCTGACCTCGCGCCGCAGCACGACGAACTCGCGGTAGAGGCGATCCATCGTCTCCGAGATCGCGAGCAGCCTGCCCTCGAGCATGTCGTCGACCGAGCTCGTGTAAAGCGGGCTGTTCTCGAGTTCGGTTCCGTCCGGCATGACGACGAAACGGAAGCTCTGCGGCGCGGTCTTGCGGAAGACCGGCGGCACGGCGAGCTGGAAGCCGCAGTTCGGGTCGCAGCCGAGCGCCCCGGCGACGTCGCCGCGGTAGCGGTTCGCCCTGACCTGGGCCACGAGCATCTCGTTGCAGGTGATCCGGATCTGCAGGTTTCCACGCGTGTCGCCGGAGCGCACGTCGGTTCGCACGGCCCAGCCGCGCAGGAAGCCCTGTGCGAGCCCGTCGACGAAACCGCGGACCTGCGTCGGCGGCGTCATGGTGAACTCGCAATGGTCGGGAGCGCCGTCCGGCGACGACCCGGCGGCCACGAACGGGACCGGCTGCCGGTTCGGGAAGCGGAACGCGATCTGGTGGCGCTTGCCGTCGAGATACTGGTCCGGGATTTCGAATGAGAAGCCGGCGAGGCCGGTCGGATGCCCGAGCCGGTCGCGTATGTCGTCGCGCATCCTGTCGCAGGCGAGGGTCGCGATCTCCTGACCGTCGATCAGGACGTGCAGGGTCGTGGGACGGACCAGGGTCCGTCGGTCGAGCGCCCAGCCGGATGCGCTGCCGTCGGTGCAATGGTCGAAGAAGCCGAGAAACGGCGATGCCGGACGGACCTGGTTCATGTCACGCGTCCTCGTTATCACAATCGAATGGCAGAAGCGGCGGTTGGAATGACGCGAAGGTTGTAGAGGGCGGGCATGGGGCTCGCAAATGTTTCGCTTGTTTATTGAGAGGTCCAGCTCGCACGAGGTCGAGGTCGAGGTCGCATAGGTCAGAAACGAGGAGGCCCGTCGTCGTGATCGAAACCGAAGACCTCGACCTGATCCAAATGGAGGTAGTCCCGCTCGAGGATCTGGATTCTGACGAAGCGCGCTGGCACCGGTTCGAGGGCGGACCAGACGAACGGAACAGGAGCCGGTCCGCCGCCGAAGTCACCGGCATCCGGACGACGCACCTGCGAGACCCAGTCTCGCCCGTCCGCCGACGTCAGGATCACGAGCGCGCGGGCACGACCGAGCGCCGTGTCGTTTCGATTGTAGACGCGGACCTGAGTGACCAGGCATGGCCGCTCGAGATCCACCTGCCACCATGGGTCGTCTGTTACCCCGGTGTGACACTGGTAGGTCGACGAGGCGTGTCCGCTGACCGCTCCTGCCGCCTCGACGGCCGCGTCGTCCGGCGCGCGTGACCAGACGGGATCGGTGAGACTGAGCAGGGCAGGTCGGCCTCGCGACAGATTGCGACCGAGTGGCTCCTGCGAGGTCAGGTGCCGACTGATCGTGTCGTTGACCGGTGAGACGCGCATGCCGGCGCGTCCGCGTCGCAGCCACGCGAATGCGCGAACGATGCTGTCGGCCATCCGATCGGGGTCGACGAACTCGTATCGACTGTTGAAGCCCGGGGCCGCTTCGACGGCCCGAAGGTGCTGGATCGCATTCAGGTAGAGCGCCCGGTGATCGCACGCGGCGTCGATCAGCGCTTGGCTGGCCAGCCCGTTGTTGTCGCCGTTGATCGACAGCAGCCTCTTCGCGCGCACGAAGGCCGCCGAATGCAGGCCGGATCCGAAGATCCCGCCGATCACCTCGTGGCGGCGCCAGAGCCGTATCTGGTCGGCCAAAGTCAGATCTTCGGGCGAGACCACGCGCACGCCGCGCCGGATGAGCGTTGCCGCCAGGTCGGCCTCGTTGACGATCGATCGCGTGCCGGTCGGAAGCGCGTGGCGCGACAGGTAGAGCGGTGCCGCATCGCGGGCGCCGTCGTCGGGCCCCGCCAGGCTGACGGCGAGATCGCTCATGAACTCCGACCAGTTCGCGAACGCGTGGCTGCTTTCGACGAAGGCGGGTCGTGGCACCTCGATCTCGGAGATCCGGCGGTGGCTCTCGACCTGCACGAACATCTCCCGGCGCAGGCCGAGCGCACCGAACAGGTCGCGTACGAACCCCGTCTCCCAGGCTCCGTCGAGCGCGTCTCCGACCACGACGATGCGAAGATCCGCGCGCGATGTCGGGAGCGCCCAAAGACGCTGCAGCGTGCTGAGCAGGAAGTGTCCATAGTGCGAGTGAAAGTAACCGAGCCAGAAGTAGCGCCCGTCAGGCAGCGGTTCGCAGGCCGCGATGTTGACGTCGCTCGTGGGCTCGCAGAACGCATTGAGGCGATATCTGCCGTGCGATCCCTCGCCCCGCATGTAGGTCGAGCCCATGACGATGCTGCCGGTGGCATCGTAGAGGGCGTGGCCGACCACGACCGCGTCCTTGACCGTCGACACGGTGGGCTGCCCAGGCATCAGGACGCTCGCGCCATAGACGGTGGTGCAGCGGATCAATGTCACGACGAACCCTCTGGCGCGCGCCCGGCGAGGGGCGAACCATCGCGTCCCGTCCGGGGCGCGGGCATCAGGGATCGCGCGGGCAGATTCAGGACGCGTCTCCGTCAATCCGAGCGACCATACCGGAACCTGCTGCCCGGGCCACCGTCGAGGCGTTCGACGTGACCCGCACGCGCCGCCTGCCGCGCACCTGCCCGTTTCGTCCGTGCTTTCGTCCCCTCCATTCCGGTCGGCGAAGGCTCTCGAGCGGGCGTTCCGGCGATGAAACCGTCCGGCCTTCCGGCCTCGGCCGCGCGGTTTCAGGGTCGTCGAGGCGGCCGGCGAGCCCGATCCCGTCCGACCCTCGCCCCGCGTTGCCAGCCTGACGACCCCTCCTATAGGGTTCTTCGAACGCCGCGTCGCCGCGGAAGGGAGCAAGCATGAGCGTCACCACGGCCGACACCGCGGCGATCGACCGCGCGGTCAAACATCTGGTCGCGAATTACAGTCCGAGCGGCCGGCGCGCCGGCTGGCTGATGATCGCCTCCGTGCTGATCGAGGCGTGGGACCTCTACTCGATCGCCTTCGTGCTCATCTTCCTGCGTCAGGTCTTCCACCCGTCCGCGCTCATGCTCGGCCTCGCCGGCGCCGCGACGCAGGGCGGCGCCGTCATCGGCGCGCTCGTCGGCGGCTGGCTTTCCGACCGCATCGGACGGCGCGCGATCTTCCTGACCACGATGATCATGTTCGTGGTGTTCGCCCTGCTGCAGGCGTTCGCGCCGACGATGCTGGTGCTCGTCCTGATCCGCTTCGTGCTCGGCATCCCGCTCGGCAGCGACATCTCGAACGGCTTCACCTACATCATGGAATTCATGCCCGCCGGCGAGCGCGAGGTGATGGGCAATCGCTGGCAGCTGATGTTCGCGGTCGGCGAGGTGCTGACGCTCGCGGTCGTCGCCTTCTTCCTCGTGCTGAAACTGCCGCAGGACCTGATCTGGCGGGTGACCCTCGGCATCGGCGCCCTGCCCGCGGCCGTCATCTTCGTGCTCCGCTACAACCTTCCCGAGACCGCGATCTGGCTGGTCCGCCACGGCCGCTTCCGCGAGGCCAAGGCGGTGTCCCTCGAGATGTACAACGACGGCCTCGACATGCTGCCCGCGCACGACGTGACGCTGCCGCGCGTCCGCTCGCGCGACTTCCTGGTCCACATCCGGCGCGACCCGATCCGCTGGCGCGCGACGCTGTTCTCCTGGATCAGCTGCTTCGCGCAGGGTTCCGAATTCGCGACCTTCGCCTTCTACCTGCCGACCCTGTTCGTGCTGGTCGGCGTGTCCGGCATCCTCGGCACCGACCTCGTCACCATGATGCTGTTCGGGGTCGCGGTGGTGTCGGCCTATGTCGGTCCGCTGATCACGCCGAAGATCGGCCAGCGCGGCCTCTCGATCGCCGGCTTCGCCATCGCGCTGGTGGCGCTGCTGGTCGCCGCCTACGCGCTCTACACGCACCGGCTGATCCTGTTGCCGATCGCGTCCGCCGTCTTCCTCTGGGGACATTACTGGGACGCCGAGAACGGCGTCACCATCGCGGCGACCGTGTCGCGCGCCGAATACCGCGGCACCGCGACCGGCTTCGCCTATCTCTTCGTCAAGATCCCGTCCTTCATCTCCCTGCTCGTGTTCCCGTCGCTGTTCGCCGCGATCGGTCATGCGAACTCGACGCTGTTCGTCGCGATCTTCCCGCTCTGCGGCCTGCTCGCGGCGATCTTCGTGATGCCGGAGATCTACGGCTACGCCGAAGACTGACGACCCGCGGCGCGCCGCCTCTCCACGGGCGGGCGCCGTCCTTCCGGCTCGTTCCAGACCGCGCGACCGGCGCCTCCCCGACCGCACGCGGCGCCGCGGTGACAGTCTTGCGATCAGGGCCTTCTGGATCTCGGCGGCCGTGCAGACTGCACCGACCAGCGGATCGTCCTCGCCCCGTCGAGCGTCGTCCCCTCGTTCCCGGGCCGGAACATCTCGGCGAACGCCGGATCACCGGGCTGCGCTTCGTGAGGGGCACCCGGCCGGTAGACCCCGACGATCCTGTCCCTGCCGGCCTGCCGCACGACGAACACGTGTTCGTCCTCGCGGTCCGCGCCCGTCACGTTCTCGAGGCGGATCTCGTGGCCTCCGCGGACACGCTGACCGGGCGCTGCACGGAAGGCCTGCTGCTGCCGCGCGCGACGAGGGCGGCGACCCGCGCCCTGTCCGGCGAAACGCCGCCACCCTTGGTCGTGAGTTCGGCGCAGGGCCCTGGCAGTGGTTCCGCACGACGCGCCGACGACGGTCCTCGGCCTGACCGCGCAACAGGACCCAGAGCACGTTCAGCCAGACCGGAACCGGTCTGGCTGCAGGTCGTGCGTTCGGAACTCAGTATACAGAGCAGCGCCGCTCGCGGACCTCCTCGAGCAACGATCCCGGCGCGCCGCTTCGAGCCGGTCCCGCTCGCCGAGCCGCGACGACGCGACGCACGCGCCGCAAGGTCGGGACGTCGGCCCGGCCCCGGCCCGAGTGGCGTCAGACCGCGCCGGCGCCCGCCGAGGCGCGGCAGACGAACACCCGCGCCGCCTCTCCCCCCGGTGTCCGGTAGTCGCGCGCGACCGCTTCGCGCGCCGCGTCCAGCCGCTCGCGCCGCAGCACGCTCACCACGCAGCCGCCGAAGCCGCCGCCCGTCATGCGGGCGCCGCCGTCCTCGCCCACCGCCGCGTCGATCAGCCCGACCAGCCCGTCGATCGCCGGCGTGGTGATCGCGAAATCGTCCCGCATCGACGCGTGCGACGCCGCCATCAGCCGCTTCAGCGCCGGCGTGTCGCCCGCCTCGAGCGCCACCGCGGCCCCGGCGACGCGCGCGTTCTCGCTCACGATGTGCCGCGCGCGGCGGAACGCATCGCCGTCGAGCGTCCCCTCCGCCGCGTCGAGCCGCTCCACCGACACATCCCGGAGCGCCGGCACGCCGAAGAATGCCGCCGCGCGCTCGCATTCCTGCCGCCGCCGGTTGTACTCGCTTCCCACCAGTCCCCGCTCGATGCCGGAATGGACGATCAGCACCGCGAGATCGGGATGGATCGCCACCGGCGTCAGCGCGAGCGACCGGCAGTCGATCATCAGCGCATGGCCGTCCTCGCCGCACGCCGAAATCAGCTGGTCCATGATCCCGCACTGCACGCCGACATAATCGTTCTCCGCCTCGCGCGCGGCGACCGCGACGTTCGGCGCCGACAGCCCGGCGAGACCGTCGAGCCGGCGCAGCGTCTCGATCACCGCCACCAGCAGCGACGCCGACGACGACAGGCCGGCGCCCTGCGGAACGTCGCCCGCGATCACCAGGTCGGCGCCGCCGAGCGCGAACCCGCGACGCCGCAGGATCTCGGCCGCGCCCCGGACATAGTCCGACCAGCCGCCAGCCGCCGCGTGCGGCACGGCGGCCCCCAGCGCGAACGCGTCCTCCGCGCCGCCGAAATCGAGCGCCGTCGCCCGGATCGTCCCGTCGTCGCGCCGCCGCGCCGCGATCGCGGTGCGGAAGTCGATCGCGCACGGCAGCACGAACCCGTCATTGTAGTCGGTGTGCTCGCCGATCAGGTTCACCCGGCCCGGCGCCTGGACCACCAGGTCCGGGGCGACACCATGCACCGCCCGAAAACCCGCGCGAACGCGTTCCTCTGGTCCCATTCCCGCCCCCACGATCGCTCGGTCAGTGCTGTAGCAGGCTGCCGAAGGAAGGGAAGGCCAGGGCTCTGCCCTGGACCCGCCAAGGGACAGTCGTCCCTTGGATCCCTCTCAGTTAAGGAAAACCCCGGGCCGCATACGGTGCGGGCAGGCCCTGTCGGCCCGGGGTTTTCCTTAACTGACTGGATTGTCAAGGCCGCTGCCTTGACCGGGGTCCAGGGGCAGAGCCCCTGGCCTTCACTCCTTCCGACCCCCGCTACAAGCCCCGCCGCGCGATCGCGGCGCGGAGGGCGGTGGCGGCTTGTTCGGGGGTGAGGTCGCGTTGCGGTTCGGCGAGCATTTCGAAGCCGACCATGAATTTCCGCACGGTGGCCGACCGCAGCAGCGGCGGCAGGAAGTGCGCGTGGAGTTGCCAGGGGGCAGGGTCGGCGTCGTCGAACGGAGCGCCGTGCCAGCCGGCGGAATAGGGGAACGAGGTGTCGAACAGCGCGTCGTAGCCGCCGAGCAGCGTCCGGAGCGCGACCGCGAGGTCGCGTCTCTGCGGCGCGTCGAGGTCCGGCAGGCGGGCCGCGTGTTCCTTCGGCAGCAGCAATGTTTCGAATGGCCAGGCCGCCCAGTAGGGCACGATGGCGAGCCAGTGGGCGGTCTCGACCACGGTGCGGCTGCCGTCGGCGCGTTCGCGCGCGGCGAGGTCGAGCAGCATCGGCCGGCCGTGCGCCGCGTGGTAGGCGCGCTGTGTCCGGTCTTCGGCGGCGGGAATGTT
Source organism: Acetobacteraceae bacterium (assembly GCA_965199345.1). Lineage (GTDB taxonomy): Bacteria > Pseudomonadota > Alphaproteobacteria > Acetobacterales > Acetobacteraceae > CAXTPV01. Next base: position 1,915,084 of record CBDARA010000002.1, on the reverse strand, counting down.
GGGCAGGAAGTCGGTCGCCCAGATCTGGCTGTGCGGGTGCGGGTTCGAGCACCCCATCATGGCGCCCTTGTTCTCGAACACCTGCACCCAGCGGAAGCGGCGGCCGAGGGACGCGGTCTCGTCGGCCCAGGTGTCGACCACCGCCTCGATCGCCTCGGGCGGCAGGTCGGGCAGCGTCGCCGCGTGGTCGGGCGAGAAGCAGACGACGCGGCTGGTGCCGCGCGCCGCGACCTGCCGGAACAGGGGGTCGACGGGCGCCGGCGCGTCGGGCACGTCGGTCATCAGGGCCGCGTAATCGTTGGTGAACGCGAACGGGCCGGTGTAGTCGGGATTGCGGTCGCCGCTCACCCGCGTGTTGCCGGCGCAGAGATAGCAAGCGGGGTCGTAGGCGACGCGGGTCGCGCGCTCGCCCGGTTCCTGCTGGCCCTGCCAGGGCCGCTTGGCCCGGTGCGGCGAGACCAGGACCCATTCGCCGCCGAGCGGGTTGAAGCGTCGGTGCGAGTGGTCCGTGGGGTCGAATTGTCGCATGGCGGGGTCTTACGCCAGCGCCGCGCGGAACGCGACGTGCGGCGGTGCGTGCCCGCGGGCGACGTGACAGGTGGGCGGCCGGGCGCCGTCGCGACGATCCGGCGCGGCCATTGGTTTTGCATTGCGGAAAAGGTAGAAGACCCGCGTGTGCACCGTGGTGTTCCTGCTCAGGCCGGGGTTTCCCTGGCCGCTTCTCGTGGCCGCGAACCGGGACGAACGGCTCGATCGACCCTGGGCGTTGCCGGGCGCCCACTGGCCCGACCAGCCCGACGTGGTCGGCGGCAAGGATACGCCTGGCGGCGGCACCTGGAAGGCCGTGAACGGGCATGGCGTGGTCGCGGTGGTGCTGAACCGGGTCGGCTCGCTCGGGCCCGCCCCGAACAAGCGGAGCCGCGGCGAGCTGCCGCTGCTCGCGCTGCACGCCGAGACGGCCGCCGACGGGGCGGCGCGGATCGCCGCCATCGAGGCGGCGAACTGGCGATCGTTCAACATGGTGATCGCCGACCGCGCCCAGGCCTTCTTCGTGCGCGGGCTCGGCTACGGCCATCCCGAGGTTTCGGGGTTCGAACCCGGCCTGCACATGCTGGCGGCCGGCGAGCCCGACGACCCGCACACGCCGCGCATCGCCCGCCACATGCCGCGCTTCGCCCAGGCCGCACCGCCCGAGCCGCCCGAATGGGGCGAGTGGCCGACGCTGATGTCGGACCGCTCGCTGCCGGCCGGCAGCGAGATGAACATCCCGCCGCGCACCGGCTTCGGCACCTCGTCGTCGTCGCTGCTCGGCGTGCCGGGCGAGGGGGCGTCGCGCGCCCGGCCGCACTGGCTGTTCACCGCCGGACCGCCCGACCGGGCCGAATTCCAGGAGGTGCCGTTCTGAGCGGCACGGCGCTCCGACCCGCCATGGCTTGAGGGAGAGGTGCCGACATCGGCACCTCTTTGCTATACGGCGCCGATGCGGCGCGCCTTCGCACGCGATGACGTTCTCCGCCCGCCATCCCCGACCCAACTCGAAAGTCCCATCCCATGGCCCGTCGCCGGCAGCTCTACGAGGGCAAGGCCAAGATCCTGTTCGAGGGTCCGGAGCCGGGCACGCTGGTCCAGTACTTCAAGGACGACGCGACGGCCGGGAACGGCGCCAAGCAGGGGATCATCACCGGCAAGGGCGTGCTGAACAACCGGATCAGCGAGCACCTGATGCTGCGCCTCGGCGAGATCGGCGTGCCGACCCATTTCGTCCGCCGCCTGAACATGCGCGAGCAGCTGATCCGCGAGGTCGAGATCATCCCGCTCGAGGTGATCGTGCGGAACGTGTCGGCGGGGTCGTTGTCGAAGCGGCTCGGCATTCCGGAGGGCACCCGCCTGCCGCGCTCGATCATCGAGTACTGCTACAAGAACGACAGTCTCGGCGACCCGATGGTCGCCGAGGAGCACATCACCGCGTTCGGCTGGGCGTCGACGGCCGACATGGACGACATCGTCTCGCTCACCGTCCGCATCAACGACTTCCTGACCGGGCTCTTCCTCGGCGTCGGCATCACGCTGGTCGACTTCAAGCTCGAGTTCGGGCGGTTGTGGGAGAACGAGGACATGCGCGTCGTCCTCGCCGACGAGATCAGCCCCGACAATTGCCGGCTGTGGGACGCCAAGACCAACGAGAAGATGGACAAGGACCGCTTCCGCCGCGATCTGGGCCGCGTCGAGGAGGCCTATCAGGAGGTCGCCCGCCGGCTCGGCATCCTGCCGGAAGCCGGCAATGCCGATCTCAAGGGACCGGAGCTGATGCAGTGAAGGCGCGGGTCACGGTCATGCTGAAGGACGGCGTGCTCGACCCGCAGGGCCGCGCGATCGGCGAGACGCTGCACCAGCTCGGCTACGGCGAGGTGGGCGAGGTGCGCGCGGGCAAGGTGATCGAGCTCGAGCTCGCCCCGGGCGGCGCGGGCGATCCGCGCGGCCGGGTCGAGGAGATGGCGCGCCGCCTGCTCGCCAACGGGGTCATCGAGGCGTTCCAGGTGGAGATGCTGCCATGAGGGTTCGGACCGGTCTCGTCGTGCTGCTCGCGTTCGGCGCGTCGCTCGGCGCCTCGATGCGCCCCGGCGAGGCGCAGCGCCTCGCCCCGATCAAGGGCGGCAAGCTGCTGGCGCTTTGTCAGAACGCGCGCGCCCGCACCGCCTGCGACGCCTATATCAGCGGCGTGTCGGACGGCATCGCCGGCGTGCAGCACATGATGACCGACCGGCAGGGCCAGAGCTTCGCCGGCTCGACCTGCATCCCGGACGCGACCAGTGCCGAGACGCTCCGCTCGACCGTGGTCGACTACCTGAGCGGTCATCCGGACAGCCGCGACAAGCCGGCCGCGGTGCCGACCTTCGACGCGCTGCACGCGGCGTTTCCCTGCAAGGGCAACGGCTGATGCGGGCCGCGATCGTCGTCTTCCCCGGCACCAACCGGGAGGGGGACATGGCGATCGCGCTGCGGCGCGCGACGGGACGCGCGCCGCTGATGCTCTGGCACAAGGACACCGCGCTGCCGCCGCTCGACCTGGTCGTGCTGCCGGGCGGCTTCTCCTACGGCGACTATCTTCGCTGCGGCGCGATGGCGGCGCTGTCGCCGGTGATGGCGGCGGTGCGCGCGTTCGCGCTGTCCGGCGGCCACGTGCTCGGCGTCTGCAACGGCTTTCAGATCCTGACCGAGGCCGGGCTGCTGCCGGGCGCGCTGCTGCGGAACGCGGCGCTCCGCTTCCTGTCGCAGGATTGCCGTCTCCGGGTCGAGAACGACCGGACGCCGTTCACCCGTCTCTACGCGGCGGGGCAGGTGATCCGCGCGCCGCTCGCGCACGGCGACGGCAACTACACCGCCGACGACGAGACGATCGCCCGCCTCGAAGGCGAGGGCCGGGTGGTGTTCCGCTACGAGGGCGGCAACCCGAACGGCAGCCGCAACGCGATCGCCGGCATCACGGACGCGGGCGGCCGCGTGCTCGGCCTGATGCCGCATCCCGAGGATCTGGTCGACCCGCTGGTCGGCGGCACCGACGGGCTGCCGTTGTTCCAATCGCTCGCCGCGTCGTTCGTCGCGGCATGACGCGCGAGGTGCGCCCAGGCATGACGCGCGAGGTGCGCCCCGGCATGACGCGCCTCGCTCGTCGCGGCCTGACCCGCATTGTCGCGTATGTCCCGGCGCGCGTGGTCGTCGCGTCATGACGCGCGACGTCGACGCGGCGCTCGCGCGCGAGTTCGGGCTGTCGGACGCCGAGTGGGGCGAGGTGCTGGCGATCCAGGGCCGCGCGCCGACGCTGACCGAGCTCGGCATCTTCTCGGTGATGTGGTCCGAGCACTGCTCCTACAAATCGTCGCGCGTCTGGCTCCGCACGCTGCCGACCACCGGCGCCTGCGTGATCCACGGACCGGGCGAGAACGCCGGCGTGGTCGACATCGGCGACGGGCTCGCCGCCGTGTTCAAGATGGAAAGCCACAACCACCCGTCCTTCATCGAGCCCTACCAGGGCGCGGCGACGGGGGTGGGCGGCATCATGCGCGACGTGTTCACGATGGGTGCGCGGCCGATCGCGAACCTCAACGCGCTCCGCTTCGGCGATCCCGCGCTCGCGCAGACGCGCCGCATCCTCGACGGCGTGGTGCGCGGCATCGGCGGCTACGGCAATTGCGTCGGCGTGCCGACGGTGGGCGGCGAGGTCGATTTCCACCCGGCCTATGACGGCAACCCGCTGGTCAACGCGATGACGGTCGGCATCGTCGATCGCGACCGCATCTTCCTCAGCGCCGCGGCGGGGGTCGGCAACCCGGTCGTCTACGTGGGCGCGCGGACCGGCCGCGACGGCATCCACGGCGCCACCATGGCGTCGGCCGCCATCGGCGCCGACACCGACGCCAAGCGGCCGACGGTGCAGGTCGGCGACCCGTTCGTCGAGAAGCTGCTGATCGAGGCGTGTCTCGAGCTGATGGCGACCGACGCGATCGTCGCGATCCAGGACATGGGGGCGGCCGGCCTCACCTCGTCGGCGGTCGAGATGGCGGGCAAGGGCGGCGTCGGCATCGCGCTCGTGCTCGACGACGTGCCGCAGCGCGAGACCGGCATGACCGCCTACGAGATGATGCTGTCGGAAAGCCAGGAGCGCATGCTCATGGTGATCCGGCCGGATCGCGAGGCGGTCGCGCGCGCGGTGTTCGCGAAATGGGACCTCGACTTCGCGGTGATCGGCCACCTGACCGACACCGGCCGCATCGTGATCCACCACCGCGGGCGGGTCGAGGCCGACATCGCGCTCGACCCGCTGGCCGAAAAGGCGCCGCTCTATCACCGCCCGACGGCCGACGCGCCGGCACCCGCGCCGCTCGAGGATGACGTCGCCGACCCGGTCGGGGTTGGGGAGGCGCTGCTCCGCCTGCTCGGTTCGGCCGACGGCGCCTCGCGGGCCTGGATCTGGAACCAGTACGACAGCGCGATCGGCGGCCAGACCGTCAAGCGCCCGGGTGCCGCCGACGCGGCGATCGTCCGCCTGCCGGGTTCCTCCCGCGCGCTCGCGCTCACCACCGACTGCACGCCGCGCTGGTGCGCGGCCGACGCGCGGGCCGGCGGCGCGCTGGCGGTGATCGAGGCCTGGCGCAACATCACCGCGACCGGCGCGACGCCGCTCGCGGTGACCGACAACCTCAACTTCGGCAACCCCGAGAACCCGGTCGTGATGGGGCAGTTCGCCCGCGCGGTGGAGGGCATGGCCGAGGCCTGCCGCGCGCTCGACTTCCCGGTCGTGAGCGGCAACGTGTCGCTCTACAACGAGACGCGCCGGCCGGACGGCAGCGCGCGCGCGATCCTGCCGACGCCGGCGATCGGCGGCCTCGGCGTGATCGCCGACGCCGCGAGCGCGCGCGGCATCGGGCTCGATGCCGACGGTCTCGCGCTGCTGCTGCTCGGCACGCCGCGCGGCCATCTCGGCCAGTCGCTCTGGCTCCGCGAGATCGCCGGCCGCGAGGACGGTGCGCCGCCGCCGGTCGAGCTCGACGCCGAAAGGCGGACGGGCGATCTGGTCCGCGCGTCGATCGAGGCCGGCCACGTCCGCGCCTGCCACGACGTGTCCGACGGCGGCCTGCTGGTCGCGATCGCCGAGATGGCGCTCGCCGGCGGCGTCGGCGCGGCACTCGACGCGCCGCCGCCGCCGGGCCTTTCGCCGCATCGCTGGTGGTTCGGCGAGGAGGGCGCCCGCTACGTCGTCGCGACCGACGCGCCGGATGCCGTGTCGCAGGCGGCCGAGGCCGCCGGCGTGCCGTGCACCGCGCTCGGGCGAAGCGGCGGCACCGGTTTGACAGCGCCGGGCGGCCTCACGATATCACTCGACGCACTCGGGGAGGCGCATGCCCGTTTCTTCCCCGCCCTGATGGAAAGCTGAGGCGCCCGATGGCGATGACGTCCGCCGAGATCGAGGACATGATCCGGAGCGCGATCCCGGACGCGACCGTCGCCATCGAGGACCTGGTCGGCGACGGCGACCACTACGCCTGCACGGTGACCAGCGAGAGCTTCCGCGGCCGCTCGCGGGTGCAGCAGCACCAGATCGTCTACGCGGCGCTGCGCGGCCGGATGGGCAACGAGCTGCACGCGCTGGCACTCCAGACCAACGTTCCTTCCGAAGGATAATCCGCCATGAGCAGCCCCGCCCTCAGCAGCCCCGCCTTCGACCGCATCCAGGCCGAGATCGACGCGAACAAGGTCATGCTCTTCATGAAGGGCACGGCGATGTTCCCGCAATGCGGCTTCTCGGCCCGCGTGGTGCAGATCCTGACCCATCTCGACGTGCCGTTCGCCACCGCGAACGTGCTCGAGGATGCCGGCCTGCGCGACGGGATCAAGCAGTTCTCGAACTGGCCGACCATCCCGCAGCTCTACGTGGCGGGCGAGTTCGTCGGCGGCTGCGACATCGTGACCGAGATGTATCAGTCGGGCGAGCTCAGCACGCTGCTCGAGGCCAAGGGGATCCCGGCCAAGAGCGCGGCCTGACGCCGCCTCAACCATCGCTTTACCCTCCGGTCCCCGATGCTCTAGTTTCGAGGCGGGGATCGGGGGATCTGGACGATGCAATTCGGAATGGCGCGGCGTCTCGGCGCTGCCTTGGCGCTGATGTGCGGCCTGGCCGTCTGCGGCACCGCGCAGGCGCAGCACGTGGTGACCGAGGACGAGGCGGCGAAGCTGACGCTCGAAGCGCTCACCGCGCCGCCGCCGCCGCCGCGCCCGATCTACCGCGCCTATCTGCACCGCGCGATGGCGTCCCGCATCGTCTGGCGTGACCGCCGGGGCGAGGGTGTTTCCCGCGACGAGGGTTGGCGCGGCGAACGCTGGCACGAGCGCGCCACGACCCGCGTCGCCGAGCGCCACCTCATCCGTCGTGGCGGATCATCGGGGCATGTCGTCAGGCTGCACCACCACCGCTGAGCCGTTGTTGCGCCGCGCGGCGGCCCTTCTTGCACTCTCCGCTCTCGCTGGGTGCCATCCGCCTGCGATTGCGGGATGCAGTCTTCAGGAGGTCGCTGAGGTTCCGACCCGTCTGGTGGGGGGACTTCCCACCGTCGAGGCCACGCTGAATGGCCGTGATGCTTCGTTCATCGTCGACACTGGCGCCATGCGGTCCATGATCAGTGATACGACGGTAAGAACTCTTGGTCTCCCCGTGTGGGACAATGAAGCCGTCACGATGCGCGACATCAACACTGTGTCGCAGGCCCCCATCGTGCATGTCGGCCGTCTGACCATCGGATCGGCCCGAGCATATCATGTCACTTTCGCCGAATTGATCGGCGACGGTGCCACGGGTGAGGGCGCACCGCGCTTGAACCTGTTCGGCGACGACTTCCTGTCCCGCTACGACGTAGAGCTCGATTTACCACATGACCGGATCGGCCTCTTCGATGAACAGGGATCTTGTGGCGCGAACTTCACCCCGTATGACGAGCCAGTCGTGGCCGTTCCGATCCTCACCTTCTTAGGCGATCAACCGCTCATGGTCGCGTCGCTGGACGGTCACCAGATACCATTCGTTCTGGACAGCGGTTCGTCGGTCAGCTTCATCAATTTCAAGACCGCGGCCAAAATCGGGATCCTGAGGCAAGCCATCCGCCGCGACCCAAGATTGCGGATATTCGGCGCCGAAGGGCGAATCACGGGTACCCTCCTGCACAGGTTCGGGTCGCTCCGGGTGGGCAGCGATGTGGCATCGCCCGTCTATGCTGAAATTGGCTCCGCCCCGATCAACCTGCTCGGCTCGGACTGGCTGAAAACGCGGCGAGTGTGGCTATCGCTGAGACAGCATGAGATGCTGATCGCACGTTAATCAGTCAGGCAGAGCGTCGAGAGCAGCGCGACCGGATTGGGGCAGGCGCGATCAGGAAGTCGCTGACGGACGGCGTCGCACCGGGCCGAGACGTTCCGAGCACCATATCTCTCGCGATGTCGGTCCGGCTCACTTCGAACGAGAGAACAGGCCGGACCGGCTTTCCTCGCCGATCGCGCTTCATCGCGACGATCGCGCTGCTCGCACTCGCCGGCTGCGACGTGTCCGGGCGCGGCGAGTGCACGCTGCGACAGGTCGCCGAACTCCCGGTCGGCGCCGGCGACCGGGTGCCGGTGATCGAGGCCGAGCTCGACGACCACCCGGAAGCGTTCGTGGTCGATTCTGGCGCCGGGCGCTCGATGATCGATCCGGCGACCATCCGCGCGCTACACCTGCCGGTCTGGGACGGCGAGGCGGTGCGGATGCGCGACCTGAACGCCGTCGTCCGCGTGCCGCTCGTCCACGTCGACCGGGTGACGATCGGAACCGCGACCGATCGCCACGCGACGTTCGGCGAAACCGGCGGCGACGATCGCGTCGACGCGGGCGGCGCCCGGACCAACCTCGTCGGCGACGATCTCCTGTCCCGCTATGACGTGGAGTTCGACCTGCCGCACGGCCGCATCGGCCTGTTCATCGAGGAAGGCGACTGCCGGCCGGATTTCACGCCCTACGACGCGCCGGTCGCCGCGGTGCCGATCGGCACCGTGGGCGGCGACGGGCCCGTCCTGACCGGATCGCTGGACGGCCACGCCGTCTTCTTCCTGCTCGACAGCGGTTCGCCCCACACCCTGATCACGCCGGGGACGGCGGCCGAGATCGGCGTTCCCGCCGATGCGACGCGGGTCGATCCGCGAACGACGCTGCGCGGCGCCGAAGGCGGGTCGGAGACCGCGATCGTCCACCGTTTCGCGTCACTCGCGGTCGGCTCCGACGTGTCGGCAGCCGCGGCGGTGGTGATCGGCACGGCGCCGTCGAACCTGCTCGGGTCGGACTGGCTCCGGACGCACCGGGTCTGGCTCTCGTTCTCGCAGCGCGAGCTGCTGATCGTCCGGTGATCGGGCTGGCCTACCGGCCGTCCGCACCGGTCTCGTCGGCGCGGAAGGCGCCGGCGATCCGGCGCACGCGGCCGGCCGCGTCGACGACCACGAGGTCGAACCGCACGCCGCCGGCGCCCCAATCGGGATGCGCGGCGAGTGCCGCCGCGGCGGCGGCCACCAGCCGCGCGCGCTGACGCGGGCCGACCGCGAAGGCCGCCGCGGCGAGCGTCGGCCGCGCCTTGACCTCGACGAAGGCGGCGATGCCGTCCCGTTCTGCGACGAGATCGATCTCGCCGTGCCCCGTGCGGCAGCGCGTCGCCAGGATGCGCCAGCCATCCGCGGTCAACGCCGCCGCCGCGACCGCCTCGGCGCGGCGCCCGCGCCGGTCGGCCCGCCGGCCGCGCTCGGCGCGTGTCGCGGCCGACACGGGCACCGGACTTGCGCGTCCGCGGTCTTGCGCGGGGACGGGCGGCCGGGTCGGATGGGGTGTGACGATCACGCCTGCCTCGCTGCTTGACACGATCGGGCTGCTCCGGAGCGAGCTGCTCGCGCCAGTCGGTTTCGTCTTCGCAATGATCGTGACGATACACGCCCTATTGCACAAGCGCGATACCGGTGCCGCCATCGCCTGGATCGGGCTTGCCTGGCTGTCGCCGTTCATCGGCGGCGGTCTCTACGCGATGTTCGGGGTCAATCGCGTGCGTCGCCGCGCGCAACGGCTGGTCGATCGTCGCGCCGCGCGACGCCGCGCGCGCGCCGACGCCCGCGACTGGACCGGCCATCTCGCACCGCTCGAGCGCGCCGGCAGCCGGATCACCGGCCGACGCATGCTGCGCGGCAACGCGATCGCGCCGCTCGAGAACGGCGATGCCGCATATCCGGCGATGGTCGACGCGATCGACCGCGCCGAACGCAGCGTCGCCCTGCTGAGCTACATCTTCAAGGCCGACAGCGCGGGCGCGACGCTGGTGGCGGCGCTCGGCCGTGCGCGCGCGCGCGGCGTCGAGGTGCGCGTGCTGATCGACGGCATCGGCAGCGGCTGGTTCTGGTCGGGCGGCAAGCGCGCGCTTGAGCGGCAGGGCGTTCCGGTCGCCCAGTTCATGCACTCGATGTGGCCCTGGCGGATGCCGTTCCTCAATCTCCGCACGCACAAGAAGATCCTGGTGATCGACGGCCGCGAGGCCTTCACGGGCGGCATGAACATCAGCGCCGCCAACGTGCTGGCCGCGTCGCCGCGTCATCCGGTGCGGGATTTCCACTTCCGGGTGACCGGGCCGGTGGTGGCGCAACTCGCCGACGCCTTCGCGCGCGACTGGGATTTCACGACCGGCGAGGCGCTCGAACCCGAGCTCTGGATCGGCCACGCGGCCGAGACCGGGGACGCCGATGCGCGCGTCGCCACCTCCGGACCCGACAGCGACATCGAGAAGATCGAATTCCTGGTGCTGCAGGCGATCTCCTGCGCGCGCGAGCGGATCCTCGTGCTGACGCCCTATTTCCTGCCCGACGAACGCATCGTCACCGCGCTCGGCCTCGCCGCCCAGCGCGGCGTCGTGGTCGATGTCGTCATCCCGCGCAAGAGCAACCAGCGTCTGGTCGACTGGGCCACGCGCGCGAATGTCGGGCCGCTGCTCGTCGACGGCGTGCGGATCTGGCGCAACCCGCCGCCGTTCGAACACTCGAAGCTGATGGTGGTCGACGGGCTCTGGTGCCTGGTCGGCAGCGCCAACTGGGACATGCGGAGCTTCCGACTGAATTTCGAGCTGACGATGGAGATCTACGACGAGGCGCTCGCCGCGACGCTCGAGGGCGTGATCGACAGCCGCAAGGGCGATCGCCTGACGTCCGAAACCCTCGCCGCGCGGACGCTGCCGGTGCGCCTCTGGGACGCGGCGATGCGTTTGCTGTTGCCCTATCTCTAGACCGAAATCGGCCTGGCTGAAGGTCGTGCTCTGGAAACTTGTTGGATAGAGCGACTTGTCTCACGTGGACGGGACCACGACGTGGTCCGGTCCACACGAGGCTCTAGACCTCGGGACGGCGCCTCCGGACGCCGTCCCGGCGATGCGCGCGTTGGAATGATCGGTTCCGAAAGGTTGGCCCCGGTCGCTTGCTCGAGCGCGATCGCATCGGTGGACGTGCCGAGACGATGTTCTCGCCGCATCACCCCCGGGCGGGCCGCAGTCGCACCATGATCGGGTGGTGGTCGGACCCCTGCAGCGGCAGTCTCGTCGCATCCTCGCAAGTGAGGCCGCGCGTCAGGCAGCGATCGATCCGCAGCGGCACGAGGTCCACCATCCGGTGCGTCGGGTCGCGCGGACCGACGTCGCGGAACCCCGGCAGCAGCGGCGGTCCGACCAGGTTGAAGTCGCCGAGCACGGCCGCGCGTGGCGGCAGGTGGCGGGCGATCCGGCGCAGTTGCCGCCGATTGAGAATCTGCCCGTGCGAAAGGTGGACGTTGGCGACCGCGAGATCGGCGAGGGTCACGATCTGGCACACGCGCCGGACCAGCGTACCGGCCGGCAGCGGCAGATCGAGCGGTTCGGCGGCGAACCGGAGCCGGCTCCATGTCGCGATGCCATGCCGCCTGCCGGGCAATGGCGACCGTGCGTAATAACCTCCGATCCGTTCGACGAGCCGGTCGATCTCGTGCGTCGCCTCCTGCATCAGCATGAGGTCCGGCGACCAACGGGAGACGACCTGCATCACGTCGGCCAGCGTCGCGCCCGATTGATGCAACAGATTCCAGCTCACGATCGTGATCGCGGCGCTGCCTCCGGCCGCGACGGCGGCGTGTGTCACGAAGGCGGTGTCGGTGGACGGAATCGGATGTCTCGCCTAGTTGAATAGCTGGATTTCTGAATCCGCGACGACCGCTTGTCACAGCGGCGGAAATCAGTCACCTTTTTTGACAGCCTTGACGGTGCTGATCGTTGCGAAAGCAACACGAGTGCGAGATAATGGTTTCGGTGTGAGGGCCTCGTCGTGCGTTTGACCGATATCGGACATCAGCTGAAAGCGTTCCGGATGGAGTCGGGCCTCAAGGCCGACGAGATCGCCAACCGGCTCGGCATCTCGCGCGCGGCGCTCTACCGCTACGAGAAGGGCGAGGTGATCAAGCTGGACACGGTCCAGCGACTCGCCGAACTCCTGCAGGTGTCGCCGCTCTCGCTGCTCGGGATCGGCGTAGAGTATTACCAGCGGCTGCCCGCCTTCTTCGAGCGTCTCCGGACCATCGAGGAGACCGCCGACACCATCCTGGTGGTGGGCAACGGGGCCTCGTTCCTCTGGGGAGCCGAGGCGTTCGCGACCCTGGTGGTCGAACGCTCCCGACGCGAGGCCGAAAGCCTGCGCGCGGTCGACCAGGCGGCGCCGGCGATCTGCGAGGCGATGATCGAGAGCCTCGAGGCGCGACGCCTGACCTTCGCACGCCGGCAGCCGACCCTCGTCGTGCTGATGTCGGCGGCCGATATCGAGCATCTGACGCTGCTGCCGTTCCGGCCCGGCCTGCCGCACGACCCCGACTTCCGGGCACGCTGCCAGCGCCTCGTCGACGTCGAGATCGAGCGTCTGGCCGCGATGATGGAAAGCCCGCCGCTCGGCATCCAGCTCGGCATGCTGCGGCCGACCGACCAGCCGGCGAGCTTCCGACTGATGCGGCAGCGCGACCGCACCATGCTGTCGATCAATCCGTTTCGCGCCTCCGGCTCCTGCATCCAGAACGGCGTCGCGATCGTGACCGGCGCGCCGGAAGCCGTGACGCCGCACCAGCGCGTCGCCGAGACGCTGTGGCGCACGGCGCTTCGCGGTCAGGACGCGGTGGCGACGATCCGCGACGCCCACGCCCGCGCACTCGCGACGATCGCGGCCGACGCGTAGGGCCCGGGACCCCACGGCCAAACCCTGGGGCCGACACCCGGCCCCCGCAATTGGCGCCGATCCCTGGGGCAACCGCCGAGGCGCGGTCGCGCCAGGGTCGGCCAGGACGCCGGCCCGGCCGGAAGGCGCGACCAAACGGCCCGGGACGGTCGCGCCGTCGATCCTTCTGGGCTAAGACACGCGCGGCACTCGCGACGACCGTGGCCCCAGGCGGTCCGTGGCTCCGCACCGGGCGGTCGCGAGGCGGACGCCGCCTCGACGGACGCCGCCTCGACGGGCGCCGCCTTGACCGGCGCCGCCGCGAGAGTATCCGGCGGAGGTCGGGGCGGAGCCCATCGGCCTCCGTCCACCTCCCAGGAGATCAAGAAGCTGTCCGGTTTCCAGCCTCATGCGCCGCTGATCGCGGCGGCCGAGCTCGCCGCCCGGCGTGCCGATCCCGATCTCGTCGTGCTCGACGCGACCGCTCCCCTGCCGGGCGAGACCGGTGACCCGGCAGACTGGTTCCGCGACGGCCACGTGCCCGGCGCGCGCCGCTTCGATCTCGACCTGTTCTCCGAGCCCGGTGCCGACCACCCGCACACCGTGCCGTCGGCCACGCGCTTCGCGTCACTCGCGGGCGCGCTCGGGATCGGCGACGACACCACCGTCGTGGTGACCGAGGGGCGTCGGCCGTTCGCCGCCGCGCGCGCCTGGTTCCTGTTCCGGCTGTTCGGTCACGACCGCGTCGCGGTGCTCGACGGCGGACTGCCGGCCTGGCGTGCCGAGGGTCGCGCGGTCGAGACCGGCGACGCGGCCGCGGTCGCCGCGCCGCGCCGCTTCGTGCCGCGCCTCCGCAACCGGCTGCTGGTCGGTCTCGGCGACGTGCTCGACGGCGCCGGCGGCGCGCTGCTGCTCGACGCGCGGGCGGCCGGCCGCTTCGACGGCACCGCGCCCGAACCGCGGCCGGGCCTCCGCTCCGGCGCGATCCCCGGCAGCCGCAATCTTCCCTACGGCGCGCTGCTCGAGGCGGACGGCCGTTTCCGGTCTGCGGCCGCGCTCCGCGCCCTCTTCGCCGAAATCGGCGCGACGCCGGATCGCCGCCTCGTCGCGAGTTGCGGCACGGGGGTGACGGCCGCGATGCTGCTGCTCGGCCTCGCGGTGGCGGGGATGGAGGGCGCGCTGTTCGACGGCTCCTGGACCGAATACGCGCGCGCGGTGCCGGCATGACCGGCGATGGCGCCGGGCGCCGGCGCGCGACCCGGCTGCTCGCGCTGGGCCGGGACGCCACCGGGCCGGTGAGCCCGCCGCTGCAGCGTTTCTCGACCGTCTGCTTCCCGACCATGGCGGCGCTGCGCGAAGCGACCGGCCGCGACGATCCGGCCGCCGTCAGCTACGGCACGCAGGGCGGCGACATCCAGTATCGGCTCGCCGACGCGGTCGCCGCGATCGAGGGCGGCACGCGGTGCCAGGTGACCGGCAACGGCCTCGCCGCGATCGCGCTGGCGCTGCTCGCGACGCTTGGCGCCGGCGACCGCCTGCTCGCCTGCGACACCGTCTACGGGCCGACGCGCCGGCTCGCCGACGGCATGCTGCGCCGGCTCGGCATCGCGACCGACTACTACGATCCGCGCCTCTCGCCCGAGCAGGTCGGCGCGCTGATCACGCCGGCGACCCGCGTGCTGCTGACCGAGAGTCCCGGCAGCAACACGTTCGAGATGCAGGACGTGGCCGCGCTGTCGCGGGTCGCGCACGGGCGGGGCGCGCTGCTCGCGCTCGACAACACCTGGGGGTTCGCCTGCTTCGAACCGTTCGCGCACGGCGTCGACCTGTCGATCCAGGCGCTCACCAAATATGCCGGCGGTCACGCCGACCTGTTGCTCGGCGCCGTCACGGTCGCCGACGACGCGCTCTGGACGCGCGTCCGCGACGCCGCGATCGCGCTCGGCCAGGGCGCCGGCCCGGAGGATTGCTGGCTCGCGCTGCGCGGCATGCGCACGCTCGACCTCCGCCTCGCGCATCAGTTCGCGTCGTCGATCGCCGTCGCCGGTCACGTCGCGGGCAAGCCCGGCGTCGCCCGCGTGCTGCACCCGGGCCTTCCTGACGCGCCCGGACACGCGCTGTGGGCACGCGACTACGAGGGCCGCGGCGCGAGCCTGTTCGGGATCGAGTTCGGGCCGTCGGTCACGTGCGACGCGGTCGACCGCTTCGTCGACCGGCTCGCGCTGTTCGGCAAAGGCTGGTCGTGGGGCGGCTTCGAAAGTCTCGCCAACACGGTGTCGGGCGGGATCCGGCGCGACCATGCGCCGTCCGGGCGCGGTGCCCTCTGCCGGCTGCACGTCGGGCTGGAGGATGTCGACGATCTTCTGCGCGACATCGACGACGCCTGGGACGCGCTCGGCGTGTCGTGAACGCGACGCGCCGCCCGCGACGCGGTCGGCCTTTTCGTGTGCGGCCTGGCTGAGGATCGTGCGTGCGGGGCGGGCGCGCCGGCGAGGCCGACGCGCCCGCCGGTCGGTTCAGTGATCAATGCCGCGCTTGGTCTTGCCGCGGAGCGCGTCGATCCGCTTCGACGCGTCCGCCTTGCTCAGCGACGGGTCGAACGCCTCGCCGGCCTCCTCACAAAGCGTCTTGAGGTAGGAGGCCTGGGCACCGGTCATCGACTCGCCTCCGGTGGTCCAGTCATCGGGATCTTTCTCGACGTTCGACGGCTGCGCCTGCTCGTTCGCCGGGGGGTTCTTCGGATTGTCTGACATGCCGGCCGAACGCCCCTGTTCGTGTTCCGTTCCATCAACAATTTGCGCGCCGTCGCCGATCGGTGGGTTGGCGTGGCGGCCGTTCTGGTCCGTCGGCGCACCCCGGCACGGCCGACCGGCGTCGACCGATGCCCTCCGACGATCAGGTGGGCACACGATCGCCGGTGTCGGGAGCGCCCGGCTCAGGTGCGCCAGGGCGATTTCGGCGGCCAGGCGAGCATGCTCACTGCGGCGCCGACGATCGCGGCGGCGGCGGCGGGATGTGCCAGGACGGCGTTGATGAGCGACATGCGACCTTCCTCCGGCGGACCGTCATTTGTTAGCGGTCCTTACGTTCTATAACAAAGGATCGGCCGGCAAAGTTCCGGTGTCAAGACGACGTGTTCAGCCCATTCGTCCGGGGATCCGTTGGCGGAACGACAGCGCCTCGACGACGTGCGCTCGCCGCACCGCGTGCTCGGCGGCGAGGTCGGCGACCGAGCGCGCGACCCGGAGCAGGCGGTTGAAGCCGCGCGCCGAAAGGCGCAGCCGCTCGGCGGCGACCGCGGCGAAGTCCGTCGCCTCCGCCAGGAGATCGAGCTGTTCGATCGGCGCGCGCGCGTTCCGCCTGACTGACGCGGCGGAACCGGGTTCTCCCGCGTCTCCCGACCGGCGAAGCGCGCGGGCCGCGGCCACGCGGCCGGCGACCACGCGGCTCGCCTCGCCGCCCGGCAGGCGGCCGAGCTCGCCCGGCGGGATCGGCTCGACGTTGACGACCATGTCGATCCGGTCGAGCACCGGTCCGCTCAGCTTGGCGAGGTAATCCTCGGCGCAGCCAGGCGCGCGCCGGCATTCGCGCGCCGCGTCGCCGAGATGGCCGCAGCGGCAGGGGTTCATCGCCGCCACGAGCTGGAACGCGGCGGGATAGGAGACGTGCAGGGCGGCGCGCGCGACCGTGGTGCGGCCTGCCTCCATGGGCTGGCGCAGCGCCTCGAGGGTCTGGCGCGCGAACTCGGGGAACTCGTCGAGGAACAGCACGCCGTGATGCGCGAGGCTCACCTCGCCCGGGCGCGCGCGGGCGCCGCCGCCGACGATCGCGGCCGTGCTCGCGGTGTGGTGCGGCTCGCGATAAGGCGGCCTGGTCAGCAGCCTGCCGTCGCGCAGGTGGCCGCCGACGGAATGGACGCGGCTCACCTCGAGCGCCTCCTCGAGCGCGAGATCGGGCAGCAGGCCCGGCAGGCGCGCGGCCAGCATCGACTTGCCGGAACCGGGCGGCCCGACCAGCAGGAGATTGTGACCGCCGCAGGCGGCGATCTCGAGCGCGCGTCGGGCCTGCTCCATGCCGCGCACGTCGGCGAGGTCGGGCGCGCCGGCGCCGTCGGCTTCGGTCGCGCGTCCGGCCGGCAGCGGCGGCGACAGCACCTGCTCGCCCTTGAAGTGGCTGACCAGCGCGAGCAGGTCGGGCGCCGCCAGGATCTCGATCGTGTCGACGGCGGCCGCCTCGCCGCCCTGCGACGCGGGGCAGACCAGGCTCGCACCGAGGCCGGCGGCGCCGATCGCCGCCGACAGCACGCCGGTGACCGGCTTGATGGTGCCGTCGAGCGACAATTCGCCGACGGCGGCGAAGCGGCCCAGCACGTCGCGCGGCACGATCTCCATCGCGGCCAGCAGGGCGAGCGCGATCGGCAGGTCGAAGTGACTGCCCTCCTTGGCGAGATCGGCCGGCGCGAGATTGACCAGGATCCGCTTCGGCGGCAGCGCGAGCCCCATCGCATGCAGCGCCGCGCGCACCCGCTCGCGCGCCTCGCCGACCGCCTTGTCGGCGAGGCCGACGAGACCGAAGGCGGGCAGTCCGGCGCTGATCTGCACCTGCACCTCGACCGGCACGGCGTCGATCCCGAGAAAGGCGAAGCTGTGGACGCGGCTGATCGACATCGAGGTTCCGGGCAGGCTCGACAAAACGATACCGCAACGAAACCGCTCGGACCAGGGCCGCACGCGCGCGCTCGATGCCGATAAGGGCTTGACCTCGGGACGTGCCGGTCGCATCGGCCGCCCTCTGCGGGATCGCGCGCCGCGGTGTCGTCCGCCCGGCCGCGCCGGGCAGGGAGGTGCACGTGCCCAAGGCCAAGAACGGCGCCCCGGCGCCGGGGGCGAACGACGGCCCGCCCCGGCCCGGCCCCGGCGCCCCGATGCCGCGCCGCCTCGTCCCGCGCGCCCTGCCGGGACCCTACGCCATCGTCACGGCACTGTTCTTCGCCTGGGGCCTCGTCACCTCGGTGATCGACGGGCTGGCGCCGGCGGCGCGCAGCATCTTCCGGCTCAGCTACGCCGAGCAGACGCTGACCCAGTTCGCGTTCTTCCTCGCCTACGGGATCATGTCGGTGCCGTCGTCCATCCTGATCGGCCGCGTCGGTGCCGCCGTCGGCATCGTGATCGCGCTGGTGGTGATGGTGGCCGGCTGCCTGCTGGTGTTCGTCGGCACCCATTTCGCCGATTACGGCGTCATCCTCGCGGCGCTCTTCGTGCTCGCCTCGGGCGTCACGCTGCTGCAGGTCGCGTCGAACCCGCTGAGCGCCGCGTTGGGACCGCCGTCGCGATCCCATTCGCGGCTGACGCTGAGCCAGGCGTTCAACGCGCTCGGGACGGTGCTCGGGCCGCTGGTCGCGTCCTTCGTGCTGCTCCGGGGCGGCGTGTTCGGCGGCTCCGCCGGCGACCTCGCCAGCGCGCGCCGGATGTCGCTCGACGACATCGACCACCAGTTCGGCCTAATCGCCTGCCTGATCGCCCCGCTCGCGCTGTTCGTGTGGATCGTGCGCCGGCGCCTCCGCGTGCCCGCGACCGGACCGCGTTCCGGTCTCGGCAGCCCGTTGGCCGCGTTCCGCTCGGGTTGGGCACGCTTCGGCGCCGTCGCGATCTTCCTCTATGTCGGCGCCGAGGTCTCGATCGGCACCTTCATGATCAACTTCCTGATGCAGCCCTCCGTGCTCGGCGTCAGCGCCGCGCACGCGGGCGCGCTGCTGTCGATCTTCTGGGGTGGCGCGATGGTCGGCCGCTTCGCCGGCAGCCAGCTGCTGCGCCGGGTGCGCGCCGACGAGGCGCTCGGCCTCGCGGCGCTGGTCAATATCGGGCTCTGCCTCGCGGTGACCGAGCTGCACGGGGCGGCCGCCGCGGTCGCCGCGCTGTCGATCGGCGTGTTCGACAGCATCATGTTCCCGACCATCTTCACCGTCACCCTCGATCGCTCGAACGCGACGGCGCCGGCGGTCTCGGGACTGCTCTGCACCGCCATCGTGGGCGGCGCGGTGCTGCCGCCGCTTTGCGGCATGGTCGCCGACCGCGCCGATCTCGGCGTCGCCTTCTTCGTGCCGATGTCGGCCTATTTCGGGGTCATGCTGTTCGCGTTCCTCGGCCGCGCCCGTCTCGACATGCGCCTGGTGAAATCTTGAGCGGACCCTCCCGCGCGAGGCGGTCCGGCCGGCCGGGGGCGCCGCGCCGACAAAGCTTGTGGTGGGGACGCGACGCGGACCGGCATGGGCCCGACGGCGTGCTCGCCGCGCGAAGCGGTCCGACGCTCGACCCCGGGGCCGAGCTTCGGGCTGGGCCGCCCGCCGACACGCGCCCGGCGGGCCGCGCCGGACCCCACCGGGGTCACGCCGCGCTGCGAAACGGAGCGCCCATGCCAGGACCGACCGCGATCGCCGTTCTCGTCGCGACGCTCCTGCTCGCCGCGGCCCCGAGCCTCGCGCGCGCCGTCGACGGCGACGCCGCCTGGCCCGAGATCGCGCCAGGCGACGGGATCGCGCCGGTCACCGTCACGCTCCACAGCGCCGACCCGTTCACGCCGGCCGAGATCGGCCGGGCGAAGCGCCGCGACGTGCCGGCGCTGCTCTACCTGCCGCGCGGCGCCTCGCCGTCGCATCCGGTGCCGGCCGTCGTGCTGCTGCACGGCTCGGTCGGCGACTACCGCGAGCGCGCCCGGCGCTACGGCCCGCCGCTCGCCGCCCTCGGCGTCGCGGTGCTGGTGCCCGAAACCTACGCGGCGCGCGCCGATCTCGGCCGGACGTTCATCGGCCGCGCGCTCAACATCACCGAAACCATGTTCGACGCCGATGCCTATGCCGGTCTCCGCGCGCTCGCCGCCGATCCCGCGATCGACCGCCGTCGCGTGGCGCTGATGGGGTTCTCCTACGGCGGCATGGCGACGGAATACGCGATGACCCGCACCGTCGCCGACCGGCTGATGCCGGCCGACGGCCCGCATTTCGCCGCCCACATCGCCTATTACGCGCCCTGCATCGCGCGCTTCGCCGACCGGCGGACGACCGGCGCGCCGCTGCTGATGATGTATGGCGGCCGCGACCAGCTGATCCATCCGAAGCGTTGCGACGCGGTCGCCGACGACCTCCGCGCCGGCGGCAGCGCGGTCACCGTCACGGTCTTTCCGGACGCCGTGCACGGGTGGGACGGCGAGATGGCGCCGCGGCTGATCGGCCGGCACCTCGCCGATTGCGACTTCCGGGTCGACCGCGACGGCACCGTGCACGACGCGACGACCGGCATCGCGATGACCGGCCCGGTCACCAGGGGCGCGATCCTGGCGCTCTGCACCGGCAGCCGGCCCTGGCCGATCGGCCGCGACGACGCGGCGGCGGCGCAGTCGGACCGCGACCTGCTCCGCTTCCTCACCCGCGTGTTCGACCGTCCGGATCAGTCGCGCGAGTAGAGCAGGCGCGCCTTGATGGTGCCGTCGAGCGTGCGGAGCTGTTCCAGCAGCCGCATCGCGCCGGCGCCCGCGATGTCGGCCTCCAGCACGACGTAGCCGATGTCGCCCTCGGTCTGCAGGTACTGGCCGGCGATGTTGGCGCCGGCCTCGTCGAACACCGCGTTCACGCGCCGGAGCAGGCCCGGGATGTTGCGGTGGACATGCATGAACCGCGTGCCGCGGGGGCGGGCGGGGAGCTGCGCCTGGGGAAAGTTGACGGCCCCCAGCGTCGAGCCGACGTCGCTGTAGTCGATCAGCTTGCGCGCCGCCTCGACGCCGATCCGCTCCTGCGCCTCCGCCGTCGAGCCGCCCACGTGCGGCGTCAGGATCACGTTCGGCAGCCCCTGCAGCGGGGACACGAAGCGCTCCCCGTTCGCGCGCGGCTCGACCGGGAACACGTCGATCGCCGCGCCCAGCAGGTGCCGGTCGCGCAGCGCCCCGGCCAGCGCGTCGAGGTCGACCACGGTGCCGCGCGCGTTGTTGAGCAGGAACGCGCCAGGCTTCATGGCGCGGATCTCCGCAGGCCCGATCATGCCGGCGGTCTCGGGCGTTTCCGGCACGTGCAGGCTGACGACGTCGCTTTCCGCCAGCAGCGCCTCGAGCGACGCGACCGGGCGCGCGTTGCCGTGCGGCAGTTTCGGCGTGGTGTCGTAGTAGATCACCCGCATGCCGAAGGCCTCCGCGAGCACCGAGGTCTGGCTGCCGATCGAGCCGTAGCCGATCAGGCCGAGCGTCTTGCCGCGCACCTCCCAGCTGTCGGCGGCGCTCTTGTCCCAGCCGCCCTCGTGGGCGGCGTTCGAGCGCGGCACCACCCCGCGCATCAGCATCACGATCTCGCCGATCACCAGCTCGGCCACCGACCGCGTGTTGCTGTAGGGCGCGTTGAACACCGGGATCGCGCGCGCGCGCGCCGCCGCGAGATCGACCTGGTTGGTGCCGATGCAGAAGCAGCCGACCGCGATCAGCCGGTCGGCGGCGGCGAGCATGTCGGCGGTGATCTGCGTCCGGCTGCGGATGCCGAGCAGGTGGACGCCGGCGATCGCGTCCCGCAGGCTGTCGCCCTCGAGCGCGCCGCGCTCGCGGACGATGTTCCGGTAGCCCGCGTCGTGGAAGCACGCGACCGCACTGTCGTGGATGCCCTCCAGCAGCAGGATGCGGATCTTGTCCTTGGGCAGGGAAAGGTCGCTCATGGCGAAGCCTGTAGAACGAAGCGGACGGCGATCCAAGCGGCGGCCCCGGCCCGCGGCCGCGGGCCGATCCGGTCGGCGCCGCCTTCGGGTGCGCGCGCGATGACGGTGTTCCACCTGGTCCGGCACGGCCATTACGGGCTGCTCGACAGCGGCGTGCTGGCCGGACGCACGCCCGGCCACTCGCTCGACGCGGAAGGACGCGCGCAGGCGGACGCGATCGCGCGCACGCTCGGCGACCGGCCGATCGCGGCCATCGTGTCCGGACCGCTCGAGCGGGCGCTCGAAACGGCGGCACCGCTCGCGCACCGCCTCGGGCTGCCGGTGCGGATCGACGACGCGATCGACGAGCTCGATTTCGGCGAGTGGACCGGGCGAAGCTGGTCGACGCTCGACGGCGATCCGGCCTGGTCGGACTGGAACCGTTTCCGCGCCACCGCCGCCGTGCCGGGAGGCGAGACGGCCGGCGCGGTCGCCGATCGCGCGCTCGGACTGCTGCGGCGGCTCGGCGCGGAATACCGCGCCGGCGACGCCGCGGAGGCCGAGATCGCGCTGTTCAGCCACGCCGACGTGATCCGCAAGGTGATCGCGACGCTGCTCGGCGTGCCGATCGATCTCGCGCGCCGGATCGCGATCGATCCCGGCGGCCGCGCCGTCGTGCGTCTCGCGCCGGGCCGGTCGCCCGCCGTGCTGGCGCTCAACCTGCCGCCCTGAGGCAGGCGGCGAGATCGGCGGCCGGCGCGTTCCAGTCGCCCTCGCGACGCTGCCGCAGCAGCGTCGCCCGCGGATACCAGGGCGACTCGGCGCCGGGCCGGCCCCAGCGCCAGTCGGCCTCGTGGCGGAGCAGCACGATCGTCGGACGCCCGAGCAGCAGCGCGAGATGCGCGACCATGGTGTCGACCGTGACCACCAGCGCGCACCCCGCGACGAGCGCCGCCGTCCGTTCGAGCGGATCGCCGTCGGCACCGGGGCCGCCGAACAGGCCGGGATGCGACATCGCGTCCTGCCGGGCCGGACCGTGCTGCAGCGCCAGCAGCGGCCGCCCGCTCGCGCGCAACGGTGGCGCGAGAGCGGCGAGCGGCACCGAACGCGCTTCGAGCCACTCGCCCGCCCGCCAGCAGACGCCGACCGTGCGATCGGCGAGCGCGGCCGCGTCGAGCGCCGGCGGGCGCGGCGGCGCGTCCTCCGGCCCGAGGCCGAGCGCGTGGCCGAGTTCGGCGATCTCGACATCCACCTCGTCCGGTGGCAGCGGATGGTGGTGATCGAACGGCACCACGCGGAGCGACGGCTCGGCACGCCCGAGCAGGGGCGCGAGGGCCGCGGGCGCCTCCAGCGTCACCGACGCCGCGCGCGCGGCGAGCGGGGCCAGGAAGCGCGCCATCATCAGCGTGTCGCCGAGACCGTGGTAGCAGCGGACCAGCACCCGCGATCCGTCGACCGGGCGTCCGGTCCAGACGAAGCGGGCGTGATAGGGCAGGGCGGGGTCGTCGGCGACCGCGCCCGACTGGCGCCGGGCGGCGAGCACCGCGTCGTTGACCGCGCGGGCCCGGGCATGGTCCCCGTCGCGCATCGCGTCCATCCAGGGGTCGGCGCTCACGCCGGTGCCGCAGGCGAGGAGTTGGCATGAGTTCTGAGGACGGTCGCTGGACCACCGAGCGGATCGCGGAACGGATCGGCGCGCTCGGGCCCTGGTTCCACAACATGGAGATCGGCGGCATACCGACCGCGCCGGGGCATTTCCTCGGCGACTTCCCGCGCGTGAAATGGAACAGCTTCCGCCACGAGATCCCCGACGATCTCGCCGGCAGGACGGTGCTCGACATCGGCTGCAACGGCGGTTTCTACGCGCTTGAGATGAAGCGCCGGGGCGCCGCCCGCGTGGTCGGCATCGACATCGACGCCGACTACCTCGCGCAGGCCCGCTTCGCGGCCGCGGTCGAGGGCCTCGACATCGAGTTCCGCCAGATGTCCGTCTACGATGTCGCGGCGCTCGGCGAACGCTTCGACCTCGTGATCTTCTTCGGCGTGCTCTACCATCTCCGTCATCCGCTGCTCGCCCTCGAGCTCATTCGCACGCATGTCTCGGGCGGCACCCTGGTGTTCCAGTCGATGCAGCGCGGCAGCGAGACCGTGTTCGAGCCCGCGCCCGACTACGTGTTCCAGGACGAGGCGGTGTTCGACCAGCCGGGCTGGCCGGCGATGCATTTCATCGAGCATGCCTATTCGCGTGATCCGACCAACTGGTGGGCGCCGAACCGGGCCTGCTCGGCGGCGATGCTGCGCGCGGCGGGTTTCCGCATCGTGTCGCATCCCGAGCGCGAGATCTTCATCTGCGTCAACGGCGACGGTCCGCCGCCCGAGCCGGTGTATCCGGCGCGGCCCGGGCCCTCGCGGGAGCGCTGACGCCGTGCTGCACTCGACGATGATCTGGAACGAGCCGAACAACAAGTCGCACTGGGACATCGAGAACGATCCCGGCTGGGTGCGGTTCGGCGCGATGGCGCGTCTCGCCGGTCTCGCGATCGGTGCCGAGCGGCCCGGCCTGCCGCGCGTGCTCGGCGGCATCTCGCCGATCGATCCCGGCTTTCTCGCCCTGATGCGGGGCGCCGGGGTGTTCGACGCGATCGACGCGGTGGCGGTGCACGGCTTCCCGCTCGACTGGAACCTTTGGAAGCTCGACGAGTGGCCGGCGAAAGTCGCCGAGATCGAGGCGGCCACCGGCCTGCCGGTCTGGGTGTCGGAAGTCGGGGTGTCGTCGTTCGGCGCCGACGAGGTGCAGGAGTTCGGCCTGCGCCGCACCGCCGAGCTGCTGCGCGGCCGCGCCGCCCGCGTGCACTGGTACAGCCTCTACGATCTTCCGGCGGCCTGGCCGGCGACCACGCGCCACAAGGAAGCCGAGGGCTCGTCCTATTACCGGCACTTCCACATGGGTCTGTTCGACGAGCACGGCACGCCGAAGCGCGCCGCGCGTCACTTCCACGCGCTGACGCCGGATTTCGGCCTGTGCCAATGGTTCCATTTCGAGGATCCGCGGCTCGACGACGCGGTGCAGACGATGCGGTCGCTCGGCGTGCGGGCGGTCCGCACCGGCCTCAGCTGGGCGGATTGGGAGCGCCCCGACGCCGAGCGATGGTTCGACCGCATGATGCGGGCGCTCGATCCGTTCGAGGTGACGGGCACGTTCTGCTTCACGCCCGAGGCAAGGGGCCTGCTGCCGCACCACACCTCGCCGCCGCAAGAGCCGGAGGCCTTTGCCGAGTTCTGCGCGCTGATGGTCAGGCGCTACGGCTGACGGCCGCCAGGTCACGGGTTCGGAGGGCCGCCGCCTCCGCGGGGTCCAGGGGCAGCGCCCCTGGCCTCACCGGATCCGCGCCGCGACGTAGAGCCGCACCACCAGCGCCGCCTCCTCGTCCAAGCCCTCGGCCTCGCCGGCGAGCTTCAGCAGCCGGAGCAGCATCGCCGCCCGCCGCGCGACCTCGTCCTCCCCGAGCGCCGGCGCCGCGATCCGCACCAGCGCGGTGATCCGCCGCAGCACGCCCGCCCGGATCGTCCGCCGCGCGTCCGCGCCGTCGCGGCGGGTCTCGAGCAACGCCAGCACCGCGCCGCGATCCGGATCCTTTCCCGTGAAGCGCGCCAGCAGCGCGTCGGCGAGCGCGCGCGCGTCGAGCTCCGCGGCGGTCGCCTCGAGACGGTCGAACCCGGCCTCGATCCGCGCGCCGAAGCGTTCGAGCAGGGCGTCGGCGAGCACCTCCTTGGTGGGGAAGAACCTGTACAGCGACCCGATCGCCGTGCCGGAGGCGGCCGCGACCGCCGTCATCGTCACCGCCTCGTAGCGCCGCTCGGCGAACAACCGGCTCGCGGCGTCGAGGATGGCCGCGACCCTGACCCGTCCGCGGGCGCGCTGGGGCAGGAGGGGTTCGCCCCGGGTTGATTTATGCGAGGACATCCTCAACTAACGTTATGCGAAGGCATCCTCTCTTATTGGGGCGCCGGACGTCCGATGCGAATGGAGGATGCTCATGATCACCCTCGACCCACGCCGAACCGCCCTCGTGCTCATCGACCTGCAGCACGGCATCGTCGGCCTCGACCTCGCGCCGCGATCGGGCGCGGACACGGCCGAGGCCGGGCGCGCGCTGGCCAGACGCTTCCGCGCGGCGGGCGCCCTCGTGGTTCCGGTCCGGGTGGCGTTCGCGTCCGATTTCGCCGACGCGCCGTCGACCCGCGTCGATCACGCGACGCCGCAGCCGCCGGGCGGGCGACCGCCCGACTGGAGCACGTTGGTCGACGGCCTCGTCGAACCCGGCGATGTCGTCGTGACCAAGCAGCAATGGGGTGCCTTCCACGGCACCGGGCTCGACCTGCAGCTCCGCCGGCGGGGGATCGACACGATCGTGCTGGGCGGCATCGCGACCAACATGGGCGTCGAGTCAACCGCCCGCGCCAGCTTCGACCACGGCTACCACACGGTCGTCGTCGAGGATGCCTGCACGAGCTTCGCACCCGCGCTGCACGCGATGGCGTTCGAGCACATCTTCCCGCGGCTCGGACGCGTCGCGCGATCGGACGCGCTCGCCTTCGAGGACGCGTCGCACTGAGCGCGCCGGCGCGGGGGTTGACGGAAGGCCAGGGCTCTGCCCTGGACCCGCCAAGGGACAGTCGTCCCTTGGATCCCTCTCAGTTAAGGAAAACCCCGGGCCGACAGGGCCTGCCCGCACGTACGAGGCCCGGGGTTTTCCTTAACTGACTGGATTGTCAAGGCCGCTGCCTTGACGGGCGCCCATCGCGCAAGCGCGATGGGGCCCGACCGGGGTCCAGGGGCAGAGCCCCTGGCCTTCCACCCAGCACCCCCACCGCCACGCCCAGCAGCGCCGGGTCGCCGACCGCGAGCGCGTCGGTCGGACCGTCGGCCGGGAAGGGGGCGCCGGTCCAGCGCGTCATGCGGCCGCCGGCGCCTTCGACGATCGGCACCAGTGCCGCCCAGTCCCAGGGTTTGAGGTCGTTCTCGCAGACGATGTCGATCTGGCCGAGCGCGAGCAGTCCGTAGCCGTAGGCGTCGCCGCCCCAGGTGACGCGGGCCGACGCGTCGGCGAGGCGCGCGAAGGCAACGGCGGCGTCGGCCGCGAACATGGCGGGTGAGGTTGCCGACAGTTCGGCCGAGGCGAGCGCGTCGCAGCGCCTGGTGCCGACGGTGCCGCCGAGCGGACCCTCGAAGCGGGTCGCCTCGCCGCGGGCGCCGGTCCAGCGTTCGCCGGTGACCGGCTGGTCCATCACCCCGAGCACGGGCACGCCGTCCTCGACGAGCGCGATCAGCGTCGCGAAGAGCGGCCGGCCGGTGATGAAGGCGCGCGTGCCGTCGATCGGGTCGAGCAGCCAGCGCCGGCGTGCGTGGGGCCGGGCGAGGCCGAACTCCTCGCCGAGGATGCCGTCGTCGGGGAAGTGCCGTTCGATCACCGCCCGGATCGCGCGCTCGGCCTCGCGGTCGGCGATCGTGACCGGGCTCTCGTCGTCCTTGCGCTCGGTGCCGAGACGGGCGCTGCGGAAATAGGGGCGGATCGTCGCCGCCGCCGCGTCCGCGGCGAGCGACGCGACCGCGAGCGGCGTCATTTCCCGGGCGGCGGGGCGCTGCGTGGCGCGGTCGTCGGCGCCTTGGCCGAGGTCTGGTCGCCGACCGAGCTCGCATGGCTCGCCGGGTTCGCGGTCGCGGCCGGGAGCGGCAAGGGGGACGCCGACAGCGTCCGGAGATAAGCGACGACGGCGGCGCGCTGCTTGGTGCTCGGGATGCCGGAGAACGCCATCTTGGTGCCCGGCGCCCAACCACGCGGGTCCTGCAGCCAGGCATCGAGATTGTCGTACGACCAGGCCTGGCCCGACTTCGCCTTCAGTGCCGACGAGAACGCGTAGCCGTTGCTGGCCGCGATCTTCTCGCCGACCACGCCGTAGAGGTTGGGGCCGACCATGGCCGCGCCGCCCTTGGTGAAGGAGTGGCACGAGCCGCAGTATTTCTGCGTGTCGCTTTCGCCCGACTGCACGTCCGCCTTGGCGACCTGCGAGGCGAAGGAGGGGCCGGTGGTGCTGCTGTCGGCGCCGGGGCCGCCTGCCGCGTCCTCCGGACCGCCGCCCGGCGTCACCTTCGGCACCGGCGGCAGGGGCAGCGGCTTGGCCGCGTCGGTGCGGAGGTAGTCGATCACGTCGGCGCGCTGCTTGTCGCTCGTGATGCCGGCGAACGCCATCTTGGTGCCGGGCGCGTAGCCCTTCGGGTCGGTCAGCCAGTCGTTCATGTTCGCGAACGTCCAGGCGCCCTTCTTGCCCTTCAGCGCCGTCGAGAAATCGTAGCCGGCCTTTTCCGCGATCGGCTGGCCGACGATGCCGTAGAGGTTCGGGCCGACCAAGTTGCCGCCGCCCTGGCCGAGCGTGTGGCAGGCGCCGCAGAGCTTCTGCGCCGCGTCGGCGCCGCGGCCGGGGTCGGCGTGCGCGAGCAGGGCGGCGATCGACACCACCGGCGGCATCGCGGTGCCGGCGGTCGCCGCGGCGGTGCTGATCTCGATCGCGAGCTTCTCGGGGCGCTCCGAGTGGATCAGCTTCGTGCCCACCAGCCCGGCGATGCCGAAGGCGCATCCGGCGGCGAGGAAGCCGGCCAGGACCTTGTTGACCTCGATACTGTCCATCGTCGCCTTGTGAGCCTCGCGCGCGGTGGGATCCGGGGGTGCCGACCCGGTTTGCGCCGGCGCGGGCTGGATCATAGGGTGCCGCCCGAACACTAAAGAACGCTCCCCAGGCCTTCAACCCGCCCGCCTTCGACCCGGCCGCCTTCGACCCGCCCCCGTTCGACCCGCTCCAGCTCGACCCGCCCGCCTCCCAACCGCGCACCCGGATCCGCCCCTGCCGTGGCCTCGTCACCGCTCGTCATCATTCCCGCCCGGCTGGCGGCGACGCGCCTGCCCGGCAAGCCGCTCCTGCTCGTCGGCGGACGGCCGATGATCCTGCACGTGCTCGACCGTGCCCGCGAGGCGGCGATCGGCCCGGTGGTGGTCGCCTGCGCCGAGCAGGCGATCGCCGACGTGGTGATCGGCGCGGGCGGCGTCGCGGTGCTGACCGATCCCGCGCTGCCGTCCGGCTCCGACCGCGTGCGGCAGGCCGCGTCACTGGTCGACCCCGACCGGCGTCACGACGTGCTGGTCAACCTGCAGGGCGACCTGCCGACCATCGAAGGCCCGGACATCGCGCGCGTGCTGGTGCCGCTCGACGCGCTGCCGTGCGACGTCGCGACGCTGGTCGCGCCGGTCGAGAGCGCCGACGAGGCGGGCGCGGCCTCCGTGGTCAAGGCGGCCTGCCATTTCGAGCCCGGCGCCGCGGTCGCCGCGGTGCCCTATTTCTCCCGCCTGCCGGTGCCGTGGGGCGACGGGCCGCTCTGGCACCATGTCGGGATCTACGCGTGGCGGCGCGACGCGCTCGACCGCTTCACGTCGTTGCCGCCGAGCGGCCTCGAGCGGCGCGAGAAGCTCGAGCAGCTCCGCGCGATCGAGGCCGGCCTCCGGATCGGCGCCGCCCGCATCGCGCGGGCGCCGTTCGGCGTCGACACGCCGGACGACCTCGCGCGCGCCCGACGCCTGTTCGACGCGGCGGCGGCGTGAGGGCGATCGCGTTCCAGGGCCGTCCCGGAGCCTATTCCGACCTCGCCTGCCGGACGCGGTTCCCGGGGGCGCCGACGATCGCCTGCGAGAGCTTCGAGGCGGCGATCGAGGCGGTGCGCACAGGCGACGCGTCGCACGGCATGCTGGCCTGCGAGAACTCGCTGGTGGGGCGCGTCCCCGACATCCACGCGCTGCTGCCCGATGCGGGGCTGTCGATCGTCGGCGAGCACTTCCAGCGCGTCGAGCACTGCCTGCTCGGCGTGCCGGGGGCGAGCGTCGACGACATCGTGCAGGTCCACTCGCACGCCGTGGCGCTCGGCCAGGTGCGCGGCCTGCTCCGCGCGCTCGGCGCGCGGGCGGTGATCGAGGCCGACACCGCCGGCAGTGCCGAGCTGGTGGCGCAATGGGGCGACCGGTCGCGCGCGGCGGTCGCGAGCCGTCTCGCGGCCGAGCTGCACGGGCTCGCGGTGCTGCGCGCGAACGTCGAGGACGAGGCGCACAACACGACGCGCTTCTACGTCACCGCCGCGTCGCCCGACGACGCCGCGGGCGGCGATCCCGGCGGGCCTTGCATGACGACCTTCGTGTTCCGGGTCCGCAACGTGCCGGCGGCGCTCTACAAGGCGCTCGGCGGTTTCGCGACCAACGGCGTCAACATGACGCGGCTCGAGAGCTACATGCTGGACGGCGCCTTCACGGCGACGCGTTTCCTGTGCGACGTCGAGGGGCGGCCGGGGGACCCGCATGTCGGACGCGCGCTGGACGAACTCGGGTTCTTCGCGGCCGAGCTTCGGGTGCTCGGAACCTACCCGCGCGATCCGTTCCGCGACCGCACCTGAGACACCCGATGACGATTGAGCTTGGCATAGGCTCGGCCGGCCGAAGCGCCGCTTCGGATCAACGAGTGAGCGGACATCGCCTTTGGCTGTCGGACCGGCCGCTTCGCGCCTCGCAGCGGACGTTTCCCTCTTCTTGGTTGGAGCCTGCAAGCGGACATTGGCCAGCATGAATTGCCTCGGCGGTTCAGCGCTTCATCATTGTTACGCGAGGTCTGTTTGAGGCGGCAGAGGCGGGTTGTTTCGGCGTACTCCAATTAAGGAGCCAGTAAGCCAGTAGGGCGAGCGGCGCAAACGCAGGAATGAAAAGCACTGGAGACCCCTTGATGGATGCTGGCATAACCTGTTGCTGGCCAAGGAAGAAAAAGGACGCGGCGAAGAAGAGGGCGATCGACATACGCCACAGATGCCGGATCAGCCGCTGTGAGGTCGGAATCGATCCGACGATTAGAAGTCGGATATCCAGAACTGATCCGAGACCGGCGAAGGAGGCGAAGATGAAGAATGCCTCGAAGGGGGCTTTGTCTAGCGTGCCGCCTGGACTCGCCAACGCTTCGAAACCAAGTGCCATCAGGACAGCCGTTAAGCAAAGCCCCAGGCAAGTTAGACCGACATCGACAGTAGCCATGCTCGGCTGACGACGTCGAGCGGACCGCCACCCAGTCAACACGTAATATAGGGTGAGGACACCCACTGCCACCGAACTTACCTTGGGTTCACCGATCGCAATGTATGATCCGAGGCCTGCCATGGTCAGCATCGATACAGCGAATGCCTGTCCCGCAAGGCGATGCGCTTGCGCGCCCTTTCTTGTCGAAGCCGCAGCGGCGCCGAAGGCGATTGCAAGAGCGCCTGCGGCAACATGAATGCTGAGTGCGACAGTCAAGGCAGCTCCTTGGGGCCGACCGCGAGTGTAGCATAGTTGACCAGGATCGGATCACACTGGGCACCCTGCCGCAAACCCTTTGTGTCTGTATCCCAGACGATCTTCCAACAAGCAGACCAGCTGCTTTCGGCCAGCTGAAGCAGTTGGTCTCGTTTTCACCAATATGGGCGCTGGTCACCACTCCGCGCCCTTGAACAGAACCACTACACGACGCGATTTCCGCCCGCGTTCGCGCCTTCCGATCGGCGCAGCGTCTCCGCGAGGACGTGTTCCATGATCAACCATGAGGATATATCTGCCGCCCGGTCGTAGCGAACGGCGTCCGGCAGGCCCAGCGCCGCGGCTTTCGGGTTCGTGAAGCTGTGGACGGCTTTACCGTAGATTTCGAGTTGCCAGACGACGTCCGCGTCCCGCATCTCGCGTTCGAAGGCGGCCCGGTCGTCGAATGTGATCTGCGGATCGTCTGCGCCGATGCACATCAGAACTCGACCCTTGATGGCACGCGCGCTCGACGACGGTGCCTGCGGTGCGAGGGGGCAATGGAAGCCAACCACAGCCTCGAGATCCGCGCCGGAGCGAGCGAGTTCGAGTGCCATCAATCCGCCGATACTGAAGCCGACGGCGCCGATCCTGGATGCGTTGACCTCTTCGCGTGTCGCCAGTGCCTGCAGCGCTGCCGCGGCCCGATCGAGCAGTCGCGCGGGGTCGGCAAACAGTGGCCCGATGAGGTTGAGCGCGGTCGGGAGATCGGCGGCGACCTGACCGTGACCGTGCAGGTCGCACGCCAGCGTCGTGTAGCCCAATCCCGCCAGACGTTCCGCGACCGCGACCGCTTGGTCGTTCCGGCCGAACGCCTCTGGAAAGACCAGCACGCCCGCGAGGTCGTGCCGATCGTCGGGGATGAACAACCGCCCGGTCATCGGAAGACCGTCGGCCTGATACTCGAGGTTTTCGGCAAGCATCTGTTTTCGTCTCCCGTGATGGGTGTCGTCGGCGTCTTGGGCTTTGCTTTGGATCAAGCGCGG
This sequence comes from Acetobacteraceae bacterium, assembly GCA_965199345.1. Lineage (GTDB taxonomy): Bacteria > Pseudomonadota > Alphaproteobacteria > Acetobacterales > Acetobacteraceae > CAXTPV01. The sequence goes on along the minus strand of CBDARA010000002.1, from coordinate 1,883,254 downwards.
TCCGACCGCTTCGTGTCCTGCCGCCCGCCGGGCGATGCGAGGAACCGCAGCAGGTGAGCGTTGATCAGCTCCGGTCGCTCGAGCGGAGCCATGTGCGAGGTCGCGGCGATCACGTGCATTTCCGCGCCCGCGATGTTGTCGCGCAGCACGCGCGCCGCTACGGGCGGGGAACTTGGATCGAACTCACCGACCAGGATCATGGTCGGGCAGACGATGCGTTGGAGTTCGGCGACTAGGTCGAGGCCGGCGATCATGTCCCACATGGCCGCATGGACCAGCGGATCGTCCGCAAGCAGGGTCTTGGTCACCCGGTCGACGAGGTCAGGGCGGTGGAGCACGCTCTCCGCCGTGAACCAGCGTTCGATCGTGGTCTGCAGGACGGCTTCCATGCCACCCCGGCGCGCAGCACCGGCCCGGTTGCGCATGGCAACGCGCGCCGGCTCCGCGAAAACGGCGGCGGTGTCGATCAGGGTCAGCGAGCGGACCAAGTCGGGCCGTGCAAGGGCGAGCGCCTGCGAGATCATGCCGCCGACCGACAGACCGACCAGGTGGGCTGGCCCGGCTTCCAGGCCGGAGACGACGTGCGCAAGGCATCCGGCCGCGTGGTCGAGTGTCCAGTCCGCCGGAGTACCTTGCGTGCGGCCGTGCCCGGGAAGATCGAAGGCGACCACGTCGTGGGTGTTGTGCAGCGCCTCAATCTGCCGATCCCAGTAGCTAAGGTCGAGCCCGACCGGATGCACGAGCACGACGGGCGTCGAGCCCCGTGGGCCGGTGCGAACCAAGTTGATCGGCCGACTTCCCCAATCGGGTCCTGAGGCGGTCGAGGCTATCTTTTTTACGGGGCTCAATGCTCCATCGCCCAGCTGTCGGGAGCCGGGTCCAATTCGACCTCGAGTTCGGCGAGCAGCCGCCCGACCATCAGGTAATGACCTACCAGGAGGATGACGGTGACGAGGCCGCGCGGCTGCAGTATCGCGAGGGCGGCCTCGAACACGTCGTCCGGCACGCGAGGCGACGCCACGTACGCATCCGCGAAGGCGAGCACGGCGGCCAAATGCGGGGATAGGCGCGCGGCATCGTTAGCCTCGATGGCCGCGATGTCAGCGGCGCTCAGGCCCGCACCTTCCGCTTGCCCCAGGTGCTGCATCCGTTCATAGGCGCTGCCGGTGAGGGCCGCGACGCGAAGGATCACCGCCTCGCGCATGGCCGGATCGAGGCTGGACGCGCGCAGCGCATTTGCCAGGTTCGGCAGAACGCCTGCGAGCCGGTCGTCAGCTAATAGCAGCACCCGCGACAGGTTGGATGGGAACCGGTCGTATTGAGCGCGCTGGTCCGAGGTCATCTCGTCAATGCGGGCAAGCGGGATACGCGCCATGGAGCCTCCGGCGAAGAATGCTCATGCCGTTCATTGGCACCGCATTGAGAAAGATAAGAGCCTCGTCCTGCTTAATAATAGCGCTTGATCTTCGAAGGCCTGTAAGTTCAGCTACACAATTGTCGGGTGTTCCATGTTGTCGGCCAACGAGTTCGGCCAGCTCCGCGCCTTCATTGCCGTGGCCGAGGCGCTGAGCTTCACCAGGGCGGCGGCCCGGCTGGGCGTCACCGCCTCGGCACTCAGCCAAGTCGTTCGCGCGCTGGAGGAACGGGTCGGCGCACGGTTGCTCAATCGAACGACCCGGAGCGTCTCGCTGACGGAAGCGGGCGGTGCGCTGCTTGCCCGCACGCGCCTGGCCGCCGAGGAGCTGGACAACGCGCTGCAGCAGGCGCGGCAGGTCGGAGGCCAGCCTGCTGGCGTTGTCCGCATCCACTGCTTCCGACGGGCGGCCTGGCTGTTCCTTGCGCCGATGCTTCAACGCTTCGCGGCGGTGCATCCGCACGTGGTGCTGGATATCACGTCGGACGACATTGCCGTCGACATGGTGGCCGGGCGCTACGACGCTGCCATCCGGATCGGCGAGGTCATCGAGCAGGACATGATCGCGATTCGGCTCGGGCCCGACATGCGGCAGATCGTGGTCGCCGCCCCAGGCTACCTGTCGCGCCATGGCGAGCCGGCAGTGCCGCGTGACCTTCAGCGGCATCTCTGCATTCGTTGGCGTTGGCAGGGCCGTCCCGATCCCGAGCCGTGGGAATTCTGGGAGAGCGGGCGACGGTTCAGCGTCGCGGTCATGGGCCCGCTGATCGTGAGCGACCGGGACCTGGAAACGCACGCGGCGCTGGAAGGTATTGGCCTTGCTTGCACCGTCGCCGAACGCGTGAGCGCGTTCTTGTCGACGGGCCGGCTCGTTCCCGTTCTGCGGAACTGGGAGGTTCCATTCCCCGGATACTTCCTCTGCTATCCCCGGCAACAGCACATGGCGCCCGCGTTGCGGGCCTTCATCGACTACTGCGTCGTCGACCTGTCCAGGTTGAGCCTTGCCAACACCTAAGACTCCGGAAACCTACTGCCAATCCGTTAAAAGCCAATCGCACCCGGAAGTCACTGATCTCGATCCGCGTCACAGGTCCGCTTTTCCGCTTCTGCTTCTCGTGAGCGGACGGTCCGCTTCCGGCCAAATCCGGCCACAGGATCTTTCACCACGTGGGTCCGCCTCGGGTGCTGCGGTCCCCATCAGCAACGGTGCTCACCGCCCAGCCAGTCCTCGATCAGCTGACGCGCGATGCTGAGCCGCGGCGGGATCGAGAAGCCCTGTCGCTCGCGGTCACGGACCTCTTCGCGCGTGAAGAAGGCCGCCTCGGCGATCTCGTCGCCGTCGATCGTCAGCCGGTCGTCCGCGGTCTCGGCGGTGAAGCCGAGCATCACCGAGGCCGGAAACGGCCAGGGCTGGCTCGAATGGTAGCGCACGCCCGTCACGTGCACGCCGCATTCCTCGGCGACCTCGCGCACCACCGCCTCCTCGAGGCTCTCGCCCGGCTCGACGAAGCCGGCCAGCGTCGAGAACATCCGCCCCTCGAACCGCGGCGCGCGCGCGAGCAGCGCCCGGTCGCCGTGCCGCACCAGCATGATCACCGCAGGATCCGTGCGCGGGAACTGGTGCGTGCCGCAGCCGAGGCACTCCATCACGTAACCCGCCTCGATCGGCCGGCACGCGCCGCCGCAGCGCGGGCAGAAACGATGCGTCCGGCGCCAGTTCAGCAGCCCGCGCGCCTGCGCGAGCAGCGCCGCCTCGTCGGCGGGCAGCCGGCCGCCGAGCGGCCGCAACTCCTCGAACCGGTGCCCCGCCGGGGCCGACGCGCCCTCGCCGGCGTCGATCGCGACCACCGCCTCGCCGTCGAGCAGGCCGAGCAGCACCCAGGGATGGTCCTCGATCCGCGGCGCCTCGTCCTGCCGCCGCAGCGCGACGCGGACGTCGCCGTCCACCTCGTGCACCAGATGGCCGCCTCCGCCCATGACCGACACCAGCGTCGACGGGCGGCGGAGACGTTCGGCGACCCAGGCCGCGTCCTTGCGAGGGGCGCCGACGCGGTCGAGGCGGCTTCCGGTGAAGATGTTCTGCATCGGCGTCAGGATGGCGTCGGCGCGACGGCGCGGACAAGAGCGCCCGGACCACCGGACGTCGCATGCCGGACCTCCGGCGCCGGAGGTCGCGGCACGGAAGTCGGGCCTTGCCGCCGACCCCTGCCGGCGTGATATGCAGCCGCCGGGAGGTCGGCGGCGGACGGGCAGCTCGCCAACCCGGTCAGGTCCGGAAGGAAGCAGCCGCAACGGGTCTCCGCACGGGTCGTTGTTTCGGCCTCCCACCTCCCGCCACCACGTCCGGACGTCGAGGGTCATGACGCTGCCTTCCGACGCGGCCGACACCCTGCCGGATCCCCCGCGCGACGGGGACGGCTTCTTCGGCGCCCCCCGACGGCCCCCGTCGCCGCGCCGGCTCCGGCGCCCGCGTCACCCTACCGGGTGCTCGCGCGGGTCTACCGGCCGGTCGGCTTCGACGACATGATCGGCCAGGACGCGACCGTCCGCGTGCTGCGCCGCGCCTTCGCGACCGGCCGCGTCGCGCACGCCTTCATGCTCACCGGCGTCCGCGGCGTCGGCAAGACCACCACGGCCCGGATCATCGCCCGCGCGCTCGCCTGCATCGGGCCGGACGGCAGCGGCGGTCCGACCGCCGACCCGTGCGGCGTCTGCGCCAACTGCGTCGCCATCCTCGCCGACCGCCATCCCGACGTGCTCGAGATGGACGCCGCCTCCCGCACCGGCGTCGAAGACGTGCGCGAGATCATCGAGGCGACGCGGTTCCGCCCGATGCAGGCCCGCGCCAAGGTCTTCATCATCGACGAGGTCCACATGCTGTCCCGCAACGCGTTCAACGCGTTGCTCAAGACCCTCGAGGAGCCGCCCGACCACGTCACCTTCGTGTTCGCGACCACCGAACTCCGCAAGGTGCCGGTGACCGTGCTGTCGCGCTGCCAGCGCTTCGACCTCCGCCGCGTGAAGCAGGACGTGCTGGCGGCGCATTTCGCCGGCATCGCCGCCCGCGAGCGCGTCGACGCGGCACCCGACGCGATCCGGATGATCGCGCGGGCGGCGGACGGCTCGGTGCGCGACGGGCTGTCGCTGCTCGACCAGGCGATCGCCACCGCCCCGCGCGCCGAGAACGGCGGCCTCGCGACGATCGAGGCGGACGCCGTCGCGTCCATGCTCGGCCTCGCCGACCGCACGCGCGTGTTCGACCTGCTCGATGCCGTGCTCGCCGGCGACGCCGCCGCCTCGCTGGCGGTCGCCGACGAACTCGCCACCCGCGGCGCCGATCCGGGCGAGGTGCTCGGCGACCTGCTCGACGCCGTGCACGCCGCCTCGCGCCTGAAGTCGATCCCGTCGCTCGCCACCGACCAGAGCCTGCCGGAACTCGAGCGCGAGCGCGGCGGCGCGCTCGCGTCCCGCGTCGGCGCCGCGGTGCTCGGCCGCGCCTGGCAGATGCTGCTCAAGGGGGTCGGCGAGGTCGAGACCGCGCCCGACCGCCAGGCCGCCGCCGCCATGGTGCTGATCCGGCTCTGCCACGTGGCGAACGGGCCGACCCCCGGCGAGCTCGTCCGCCGGCTCACCGACGGCCCGGCGAGCGCGCCGCGCACCGGGCCGCCGCCGCGGCCGCCAGCCGACACCGCCCCCCAACCCCACCCCCCGATGCCGGCCGAGCCCGCCGCCCCCCGTCCGCCGCCCGCACCGTCCGGCAACGCCGCCCCCACCGCACCGCGCGCCTCGGCCGCGGGCGCCCCGCCCGCGACCGCCCCGTCGGGCGGCACCGGCTCCGGCACAGCTTCCGGCGCCGGCTCCGGCGCCATCGCCGCCGGCGCGGTCGCCCGCGCCCTCGCGGTCGATCACGCCAGCCACGCGCCGCCCCGCCCGTCGCCCGCCACCTGGCGCGACGCCGTCGCCCTGATCGCCGACACCGGCCGCGACCCGATCCTGCTCGCGCACCTGCGCCAGAACGTGCGGCCGGTCCGCGTGCTGCCCGGCATCGTCGAAATCCGCCAGCTCGCCGGCGCGCCGCGCGACCTCGCCAGCCGGCTCGGCCGCGCGCTCGCCGACGCCACCGGCGAACGCTGGACCGTGGCCCTTTCGACCGAACCCGGCGACCCGACGCTCGCCGAGCGCGGCGTCGCCCGCCTGCAATCCGAGCACGAGGCGGCGCTCCGCGACCCGCTGATCGCCGAGATGCTGCGCGTGTTCCCGGGCGCCGAGGTCGCCATCCTGCGCGACGACCCGTATGACGAGACACAGGACGCGGCGCAGGCCGGCGAGGGCCTGTCCCTGCTCGGCGGCGACGCGGACGGCGACCCGGCGCTCGAGCCCGAGGGCGGCGACGACATGGAGGAGGACAGCGACGCATGAAGAACCTGGCCGGCCTGATGAAGCAGGCGAGCGAGATGCAGGAAAAGATGCGCGAGATGCAGGAGCGCCTCGAGCAGCTCACCGTCGACGGCGAAGCGGGCGCGGGCCTCGTCCGCGTCACGCTCTCGGGCAAGGGCGATCTCCGCGCGGTCGCGATCGACCCGAAACTGCTCGACCCGAACGACGCCGAAATGGTCACCGACCTCATCGTCGCGGCCCACGCCGAGGCCAAGCGCCACCTCGACGAACGCACCGCCGCCGAAATGAGCAAGGTCTCGGGCGGCCTCAACCTGCCGCCCGGCTTCAAGCTGCCGTTCTGATCGGGGGTGGCCGGCAAGAAGGCCAGGGGCTCTGCCCCTGGACCCCGGTCAAGGCAGCGGCCTTGACAATCCAGTCAGTTAAGGAAAACCCCGGGCCGACAGGGCCTGCCCGCACGTGTAAGGCCCGGGGTTTTCCTTAACTGAGAGGGATCCAAGGGACGACTGTCCCTTGGCGGGTCCAGGGCAGAGCCCTGGCCTTTCTCCCGAACACCACCGAACCAGGAGCGCGACGTGGGCGGGCCGGAGATCGAGCGTTTGATTGCCTTGCTGGGCCGGCTACCGGGGTTCGGGCCGCGGTCGGCGCGACGGGCGGCGCTTCGGATGCTGCTCGCGCCCGAAAGCCGGATGCTGCCGCTCGCGGACGCGCTGCGCGAGGCGGCGCGCGCGGTGCGGCGCTGCCGGTTCTGCAACAATCTCGACAGTGTCGACCCGTGCACGATCTGCACCGACCCGCATCGCGACGCGGGTCTGGTCTGCGTCGTGGAGGGTGTCGGCGATCTCTGGGCGTTGGAGCGTGCCGGCGTGCATCGCGGCCGTTACCACGTGCTCGGCGGCACGTTGTCGGCGCTCGACGGGCGCGGGCCGGAGGAGCTGAGCACGGCGCCGCTGCTGCTGCATCTTCGCGAGGGCGGCGTGCGCGAGGTCATCCTGGCGCTCGGCGCGACGGTGGACGGCACCACCACCGCGCATTGGCTGGCCGAATTGATCGCCGACGCCGCGCTGCCGGGCGCCGCACCGCCGGCGATCACCCGGGTCGGGCAGGGCGTGCCGATGGGCGGCGCGCTCGACGGGCTCGACGACGGCACGTTGCGGGCGGCGCTCGACGGGAGGATCCGCGCATGATCGTCGCCATCCCCGCCGCCGTGCCGCGTGCCGCCCTGGTGACCGGGGCCGCGGCCCGCATCGGTCGGGCGATCGCGCTCGCGCTGGCCGCCGAGGGCGTCGCGGTGGCCGTCCACGCGCGCGGCAGTCTCGACGCGGCGGAGCGCACGGCGTCCGAGTGCCGCGTGCGGGGGGCGCGCGCCGCCGTGGTCCGGGCCGATCTCGCGGTCGAGGCCGAGACCGCGACGCTGGTCGGCCGGGCGCAGGACGCGCTCGGCGCGCCGCTCGGCATCCTGGTCAACAATGCGAGCCTGTTCGAGCGCGACGAGTGGCACGACGCGACGCGCGAAAGCTGGGACCGGCATCTCGAGCCCAACCTCCGCGCGCCCTTCGTGCTGACCCAGGGCTTCGCCCGGGCGCTGCCCGAGGGCGCGGACGGCGTGGTCGTCAACGTCCTCGACCAGCGGGTGTGGAAGCCGACCGGTCATTTCGTGTCGTATTCGCTCTCGAAGGCGGGGTTGTGGGCGCTCACGCGCGCCAACGCGCTCGCGCTCGCGCCGCGGATCCGCGTCAACGCCGTCGGGCCGGGGCCGACGCTTCCGAGCCCGCGCCAGACCGAGGCGCAGTTCGCGCGGCAATGCGCGTCGGTGCCGCTCGGTCGCGGCACCGATCCCGACGAGGTCGCCCGCGCGGTGCTGGCGCTGTTGTGTCTGCCCTCGGTGACCGGCCAGATGATCGCGGTCGACGGCGGCCAGCATCTGCAATGGCATCCGGCGCCGTCCGGCCCTGACGGCGCCGTCGACGAATGACGCTCTGGACGCCCGAACCGGGCCGGCGTGTCGTTTTCCTGCGCGACGTCGTGCTCGACGCCCGCATCGGCGTGTTCCCGGACGAGCATGGCCGCACCCAGCGCGTCCGCATCAACGTGGCCTTGCTGATCGACGAGACCGAGGGTCCTCCGGTCCGCGACGAGCTCCGCGAGGTGGTCGATTACGGCCGTCTGGCGAAGATGGTGCGCCGGGCCGTCGCGGCCGGCCACGTCAGGCTGGTCGAAACCCTTGCCGAACGGATCGGCGCGGGCTGCTTCTTCGACAGGCGGATCGTCGCGGCCAGGATCCGGGTGGAGAAGCTCGACGTGTTCGACGACGTGGACGCGGTCGGGGTGGAGATCGAGCGCCGGCCGGCTGATTTGTCCACGTCCGGGCATTGACACCCAAGTTTATCAACGGCGTGCGCGATTGTGTTCAACCGATGACACTCCCGTTGCACCGAGTTCGAACGAAATCAACGGCTTAGTCTCTGCTGCCCGGAAAGCGGGCAAAGCCGCTCGAAGCCCGGTTTTCCGGGCGGCGCGGGCGTTTGTCGACCCGTCCTGCACAGACTTGTCCACAGGCGCCGTGGATAAGCACGCCCGTTCCGAAGGCAGCGCGCCGCGACGGGCGGGCTTGAGGCGCCCCGGCTCCGGTCCCACGATGAGGCTCTGATGTCCGACTCCATCCTCGACGTTCCCGCCGAAGCGCCGCCTGGCGTGCGCGCGATCGCGGCGGCGCTCCGCACCATGCCGCTCAGCCCGGGCGTCTACCGGATGCTCGATGCCAAGGGCGACGCGCTCTATGTCGGCAAGGCGCGCTCGCTGAAGAAGCGGGTGGTCGCCTACACGCAGCCGGCGCGCCTGCCCGAGCGGCTCCGCCGCATGGTGTCGGAGACGGTCTCGCTCGAGATCGTCACCACGCACACCGAGGCCGAGGCGCTGCTGCTCGAGGCCAACCTGATCAAGCGGCTCAAGCCGCGCTTCAACATCGTCCTCCGCGACGACAAATCCTATCCGTGGCTGATGCTGACGGAGGATCACGCCTTCCCGCAGATCGCCAAGCACCGCGGCGCGCAGGGTCGCCGCGGCAGCTACTGGGGTCCGTTCGCGTCCGCCTGGGCGGTCAACCAGACCGTCACCGCCATGCAGCGCGTGTTCCTGCTGCGCTCCTGCGCCGACACCGTGTTCGCGAACCGCTCGCGCCCCTGCCTGCTGCACCAGATCAAGCGCTGCTCGGCGCCGTGCGTCGGGCGCATCGACGCGGACGGCTACGGCAAGCTGGTCGGGCAGGCCAAGGCGTTCCTGTCGGGCCGCGCGGGCTCGGTGCAGCGCGAGCTCGCCGCCGAGATGGAGGAGGCGAGCGGCCGGCTCGAATTCGAGCGCGCCGCCGCGCTCCGCGACCGCATCAGGGGCCTGACCCACGTGCAGGGCGGCGGCGTGATCAACCCCGCCTCGCTCGAGGATGCCGACGTCGTCGCGGCGCACGGCATCGGCGGCGAATGCTGCGTCCAGGTGTTCTTCGTCCGCGGCGGCCGCAACAACGGCAACCGCGCGTTCTTCCCGGCGCACGCCCGCGGCGCGGAAGAGGGCGAGGTGCTGGCCGCCTTCGTCGCCCAGTTCTACGACGACAAGACGCCGCCGAAGCTGCTGCTGCTCAGCCACGCGATGCCGGAAAGCGAGCTGATCGCCGACGCGCTGACCCTGAAGGCGGGCCGCCGGGTCGAGATCGCGGTGCCGGCGCGCGGCGAAAAGCGCGCCGTGGTCGACCACGCCCAGACCAACGCGCGCGAGGCGCTCGAACGCAAGCTCGCCGAGAGCGCCGGACAGCAGAAGCTGCTCGAGGGCGTCGCCGAGCTGTTCGGCCTGCCGGGCAGGCCAGACCGGCTCGAGGTCTACGACAACAGCCACATCATGGGCACCAACCCGTACGGCGTGATGATCGTCTCGGGGCCGGAAGGCTTCCGCAAGACGGCCTATCGCAAATACGCGATCCGCGGGCCGATCGCGCCGGGCGACGACTTCGCCATGATGCGCGAAGTGCTGGAGCGCCGCTTCGGCAAGGCGGTCCGCGCCCGCGCCGCCGACGAGGAGGCCGGCCGCGACGAGTGGCCCGACCTCGTGCTGATCGACGGCGGCGCCGGCCAGTACAGCGCCGCCCGAGGCGTGCTCGACGACCTCGGCGTCACCGACGTCACCCTCGTCGCGATCGCCAAGGGGCCCGACCGCGACGCCGGCCGGGAATGGTTCCACACCGCGACCCGCCCGCCGTTCCAGCTGCCGCCGCGCGACCCGGTGCTCTACTACCTGCAGCGGATCCGTGACGAGGCGCACCGCTTCGCGATCACCACCCACCGCGCCGGACGCTCGAAGGCGCTGGTCAGGAGCGAGCTCGACGAGATCGGCGGCATCGGTCCCGGGCGGAAGCGCGCGCTGCTCAACCATTTCGGCTCGGCGCGCGGCGTGCGGGCCGCCGGCCTGGTCGATCTCGAACAGGCGCCCGGCATCTCCCACGAGATCGCCCGACGGGTGTACGGCCACTTCCACCCCGACTGGCGCCCCGATCAGGAACGGTGACCCGGGCCGGCCGCGCCTCTATGCTCGCCCGATGCTCACCGACCTGCCCAACCTGCTCACGCTGTCGCGGATCGCCGCGATCCCGATGCTGGTGGCGCTCGTCATGTGGCACCGGCCGGCGGCCGACCTCGCCGCGTGCCTGCTGTTCGTGGTGGCCGGCGTGACCGACTGGCTCGACGGTCGCATCGCGCGCTCGCGTGCCCAGCTCACCGATCTCGGCCGCATGCTCGACCCGATCGCCGACAAGCTGCTGGTGGGCGCCTCGCTGATGACGATGGCCGGCGCCGGCCGCCTGCCGTTCGCGTCGCTCTACCCGGCGATCGTGATCCTGCTGCGCGAGATCCTGGTGAGCGGGCTTCGCGAGTACCTGGCCGGCCTTCGGGTCGGTCTGCCGGTGACCAGGCTCGCCAAATGGAAGACGGCGGCGCAGATGGTGGCGCTCGGGCTGCTGCTCGCCGGCGACGACGGCGCGCGCGTGATCGGTCTCGGCGTGCTGCACCCGTCCGAACTCGGCGCGCTGATGCTCTGGATCGCGGCCCTGCTGACCGGCATCACGGGCTGGGACTACCTCAATGCCGGCCTTCGCCACGTCGGCATCGCCGGCCCGGCCCGGCAGGCGCGGCCGTCCTAGCGGGTTGGCAAGGGAGTGAAGGCCAGGGCTCTGCCCTGGACCCGCCAAGGGCCTGAGGCCCTTGGATCCCAAGAGTTAAGGAAAACCCCGGGCCCTGGTCGCGCGGGCATCGATGGTGTGGCCCGGGGTTTCCCTTAACTGATGGATTGCAAAGGCTCCGCCTTTGCCGGGGTCCAGGGGCGGAGCCCCTGGCCTTCCCGTTCTTTGCAGCCCCACCGGACGACCCGCCGTGCCTGCGCCGACACAGCGACGGCTCGGCGGCGTCGAGCCGGCTTGAGCCCGGGCGCGCACCGCGTCACATTCCCGGCCCGAGCCGACCGATCGGTCAGCGGTCGGGGAGGGGCGGGGTGCCCGGGAGAGGGAAGACGATGGGTCGGCGCGCGTTTCTCACCGTCTTGATGCTTCCGCTCGCCGCCTGCTCGGGTCTCGGTCAGTTCGAGGGTGACACGCTGACGCTGCCGGGCGCCAACCCGACGGCGCCGGCGGGCGCGAGCGAGACGATGCTGCGTGTCGAGCACAAGCCGTCCGACGAGCCGCCGCTCACGCCGGAGCAGGGCAACGTGTGGCCGGGCGATCCGAAGCCGTTCCCCAACCTCCGCGAGGTCGAGCGCGAAACGCAGCAGGCGGGGCAGGGCGGGCCTTCGAGCGGTTCGGGTGGCAGCGCGGCCAGTCCAAGCCTGCCGCCGCCGCCGAGTGGCCCGAGCTTCCAGATGAAGAGCAATCCGAACGCGGCGAGCACGATCGTCATTCCGAACGGCAACGGCACCAGCACGGTGATCGCGCCGGACGGCGGCGTGAAGGTGATCCCGACGCCGAAATCCGCGTCGGGCGGGTCGCCGCCCGGCGTGACGGCGCCCGGAACGCCCTGACGCCTCCCTTGGCGCCGGTGACGCCCATATGGGTGCGATGAGCGACGACGTCCGGCCGATCCGTCTGGTGTTCCTCGCGTCGGTGCGCGAGCGCGCCGGCCGTGGCTCGGAGGCGGTGTCGCCGCCCGAGGCGGTCGCGACCGTCGGCGCGCTGCTCGACTGGCTGCGATCGCGCGGCGACGTGGTGGCGGCCGCGCTGTCGGTGCCGCCGGCGGCGCTTCGCTGCGCGGTCAATCAGCGCTTCGTGCGCGCCGATGCCGCGGTGCGTCCGGGGGACGAGGTCGCCTTCTTTCCGCCGGTGACCGGCGGGTGACCGACGGTGCCGTCCGGATCGCGGTCGGCCCCGAGCCGTTCGACGCCGGGCGGGAGATCGCGCGGTTCGGTGACGGCGCGAGCGGCGGCATCGGCTGCTTCGTCGGCGTGGTGCGGGGCGGCGGCGACGAGGCGGTGTCGGCGCTCGAGCTCGAGCATTATCCGGCGATGACCGAGGCGGCGCTGCGCGACATCGCCGGCGAGGCGATGCGCCGTTTCGCGCTCGAGGGCTGCACCGTGATCCACCGCGTCGGCGTGCTCCGTCCCGGCGATCCGATCGTTCTGGTCGTGGCGGCCGCGGCGCATCGCGGGGCGGCGCTCGATGCGACGCGCTTCCTGATCGACTGGCTGAAGACCCGGGCGCCGTTCTGGAAGAAGGAGCACCTGTCGGACGGGTCCGCGCGCTGGGTCGACGCGCGCGAAGCCGACGACGCGGCCGCCGCGATCTGGGACGGCTGATCGGCCGCGTCCCCATCCGTCGTGCAAAATTCGGCCGTCGCGTCGGGCGCGGCGTTGTTGTCGGCTCGGCGTGACTTGGTCGCGCGTGCCGGTCCGGATCGACGGCCGTGGTCTTCGCGACGCTGTCGACCTGCTGATCGAGGGGCCGAGGATCGCCGAGATCATCGAAGCGGGCCATCTCGCGCCCGTTGCCTGGAGCGTCATCGAACAGAGCCGTTCGATCAGATGAAAATGCTCTCTTCTCATGAAGACAGAGCACGCTGATCGGCTCGTCTCGAGCCGATCGTGCTCGAGTACGAACCCGGCGTTGCAGTGGAACGACGGTCTGGCAGGCGCATCCTGCACCACGCGTCCGCCGTGCGCGCGGGTCGGGCCGCGTGCCCCGATCGCCCCGATGCGGGGCTCGTGTCGATCCGGGTCGCGACGCCGGCGGCGCACGGGGCGATCCAGCATGCCGTCGGTGCGGTCCGCCGGCCGACGCCCTCCTGTGTCGGACCGGGATCGGGGGTCGCGCGATGCCGTCGGTCGGCACCGAGGCGAGCGATCCGTCAGGTTCGATCCGTCGTCGCCGCGACCTTTTGGTCCGGCGCCGCCGTCTTGGGTTCGTAGCGGCAGAACGCGGCGGCGGCGCAGCGCCAGCATTCCGGCCGGCGCGCCTTGCACACGTAGCGGCCATGCAGGATCAGCCAGTGATGCGCGGGCCGCAGCATCTCCGGCGGGATCCGGGCCACCAGCCCGTCCTCGACGGCGCGCGGGGTCGTCCCGGGCGCGAGCCCGGTGCGGTTGCCGAGCCGGAAGATGTGCGTGTCGACCGCCATCGCGCTTTCGCCGAACACCACGTTGAGCACGACGCTCGCCGTCTTCCGCCCGACACCGGGCAGCGCCTCGAGGCCTGCGCGGTCGCTCGGCACCGCGCCGTCGTGGCGCTCCAGCAGCAGCCGCGACAGCGCGACGACGTTCCGCGCCTTGCCCTGCCAAAGGCCGATCCGGCGGATATGGGCGGCGACGCCGTCGACCCCGAGCAGCACCATCGCGGCCGGATCGGGCGCGTCGGCGAACAGCGTGCGGGTCGCGACGTTCACCGACGCGTCGGTCGCCTGCGCCGACAGCACCACCGCGACCAACAGCTCGAACGGCGTGCGGAAAAGGAGCTCGCTGTCGGCCTCCGGGTTCGCGAGCGCCAGCGCCTCGATGAACTGCCGCGCCGCGTCGCGCGTCATCCGGCGCGTCTTCGGTGTTGCGCGTCGCGTGGTGGCGGTGGGCGGCCTGGGTGGCGAGGGCATCACGCTTTCTCTGCCGTCTGCGCGCGGCCCTGGCAAACCGCGCGCGGCATCGCACATCGGCGGGGATGGGCATCGACGACCCGACCGCGCGCGAACCGGCCGAGCATCTGCTGTTCGAGGCCGTGATCACGCCGCACAGGAGCCTGACCCGGCGTCAGGGCGTCGCCGTCGCGCTCGGCCTGTCGGCGGCCTCCGTCATGACCGGCGGCGTGCTCGCGTTCCTCGGTGCCTGGCCGGTGCTCGGTTTTTCCGGCGCCGAGATCGGGCTCGCCGGCCTGTTGCTGGTGCTGCACGGGCGTTCGGCGCGGCAGCGCGAGCGCGTGCTGCTGACCGAGCGTGCCCTCCGCATCGAGCGCCGCGACGCGAGGGGCCGGCTCGCGACCTGCGCCGTGCCGACTGCCTGGCTCAGCGTCCATTTCGAGGAACGGCGCGGCACCGCCGGACGGCTCGTGCTCCGCCGCCGCAGCACCGAGATCGAGATCGCCCGCGTGCTCGGAGAGGTCGAGAAGCGCGCGTTCGGGGTCGCGCTGGGGGCGGCGCTGGAGCGGCTGCGCTCGCCGCGCTTCGACAACCCGCAGCTTCGCGATGCCTGATCGCGCCGCCACCGTCCCGTTTTCCGGTTGAGATCGGGACGGCCGGCGGGTTAGGCTCCGTTGTTCCGTGGCCGGAAGAGGAGGGTTCGATGGCAACGCAGCTCTCGCTCTCGATCGTGGCGATCACGATCGTCGTCGTCGCGTCGCTCCGTGCCGGGAAACCGGTCGGAGGCGCGTCGATCTAGGGACCGATCCGGGCTTCGGCCGGATCCCGCTCTAGCGCCCGTCCGCCCGCCGTATTCGGCGCGGCCTCTTCTCCTCCGTCCTGGACACGCCGATGACCCCCCCGTCCACGAGCGCGAGCGCCGTCTTCGGCGTGCTGCGCTTTCTTTTCGCGCGCTGGCGCCGGCACGCGCGCTACGTGGTGCAGATCGTCGCCGCGGTCACCCTGTCGACGGCGGCGGACGTGCTGCAGCCGATCCTGTCGGGGCGGCTGGTCGACCAGGTCGCGACCCGCGCCGACGCGCAGGGTGCGGTGCGCGGCGCCGTCGTCACGCTCGCCATCATGACCGCGCTCGGCGCCGCCGCGGTGATTGGACGCCGCTTCGCCTTCCTCGGCGTGGTCTCGCTCACGCTCCGCAACATGACGGAGATCGCGAGGGAAGCGTTCTGGCGCGTGCAGCGTTTCTCGACCGACTGGCACGCCAACAGCTTCGCGGGCTCGGTGGTGCGGCGCGTGACCCGCGGCATGTGGGCGGTCGACCTGCTCAACGACACGCTGCTGGTGCTGCTGTTCCCGGCCTTTCTCGTGCTGGTGCTGGCGACCGGTCTGCTGGCGATGCGGTTTCCCGAAGCGGGTCTGCTGCTCGGGCTGAGCTCGCTCGCCTATGTCGTGCTGTCGGGGACGCTCACGCTCCGCTACGTCGCGCCGGCCGCGCGCCTGTCGAACCGCTGGGACAGCCGCGTTTCCGGCACGTTGTCCGACGCGATCAGCTGCAACCCGGTGGTCAAGGCGTTCGGCGGCGAGACCCGCGAGGACGCGCTGCTCGCCGGCGTGCTCCAGCGCTGGGGCACGCGGACGCGGCGCACCTGGGTGCGCGGCACCAACAGCGGCAACACGCAGGGCTTGGCGCTGCTCGTGCTCAGGACGGTGGTGGTCGGCGACGCGATCCGGCTCTGGGTCGCCGGCATCGCGAGCCCCGGCGACATCGCCTACATCCTGACCACGATCTTCCTCGTGCAGGGCTACCTGCGCGACGTCGGCCAGCACATCAGCAACGTCCAGCGCTCGGTCAACGAGGCCGAGGAGCTGGTGGCGATCCACACCGAGCCGCTCGGCATCGCCGACGCGCCGCACGCGGCCGACCTCGTCATGCCGCACGGCGCGATCCGGTTCGAACACGTGCGGTTCCGCTACGCCGGCAGCGACCGCATGCTGTTCGACCGTCTCGACCTCGAGATCCGGGCCGGCGAGCGGGTCGGCCTGGTCGGACCGTCAGGGTCGGGCAAGACCTCCTTCATCAAGCTGCTGCAGCGCCTCTACGACGTCGATGGCGGCCGCATCCTGCTCGACGGCCAGGACGTCGCGACCGTGCGCCAGGCCGATCTCAGGCGGCAGATCGCGATCGTGCCGCAGGAGCCGATCCTGTTCCATCGCACGCTCGCCGAGAACATCGCCTATGCGCGTCCCGGCGCGAGCATGGCAGAGATCGTGCAGTCGGCGCGCCTCGCGAACGCCGCCGACTTCATCGAGCGCCTGCCGAAGGGCTATGCGACGCTGGTCGGCGAACGCGGCGTGAAGCTGTCGGGCGGCGAGCGTCAGCGGGTCGCGATCGCGCGCGCGTTCCTGTCCGACGCGCGGCTGCTGGTGCTCGACGAGGCGACGTCGAGCCTCGACTCCGAGTCCGAAACGCTGATCCAGGACGCGATGAACCGGCTGATGCGCGGCCGCACCGTGCTGGTGGTGGCGCACCGCCTGTCGACCGTGCGCGCGCTCGACCGGATCCTGGTGTTCCAGCACGGACGAGTTGTCGAGGACGGCCCGCATGCCTCGCTGCTGCGCGACGAGGAGGGGCTTTACCGCCGCCTGTTCGACCACCAGGCGCTCGGCCTGGTGGCGGCCGAGTGACCCCCGCCCGAACGGCGGCGGCGCGTGTCAGCGTCCGCCCACCAGCCACCAGAACCGGAAGCCGGCCTCGATCAGGGCCGCCCACATCACGAGGCTGACCCCGAAGGCGATCATCAGCCCGACCGAGCGGGGCAGCGGCGGGCTCGCCGCGGCCTTCGCGGCGACGCGCGTGTGCGCCAGGCCCGCCTGGAGATCGTGGTTGACGGCAGCGTTGACGTCGGACGGCATGGCACGCTCCAGCGGGCGGGACGAGGCGTTTCGGTGGAGCGAGCAAAGCACGCGCATCCTTAACGGACGGTTGAGGGAGGGCCGGACGCTCGGGCGACCGTCGCGCGGGCGGTGGCTGTCCGACATCGGTCACGCGCCGCCCGCACGGCGGGACGGTCGCCGATCGGCCATCCCGCGACACGTCGCCGCTCGCGTGCGGGCTCCGAGCGACACCCGGACCGCGTGCGCCGCCGCCTTCGCGTCACCCGGCGCGACGGCCTCGACCAGCGCCGCGTCGTCGGCGACCACGGCGCTTCGTCCTCGCTTCCGCCGCCGCGGCAGGAACGGTCGCGTTTCGCGATCGAGCTGACGGGCGCGCGACGGTTGCCGGCGGCGGCGTGGGACCCTGTGCAGTCGACCGCCGCCTCGCGTGCCGCGGCCCGTCGAGCGCGCGGCGAAAACGCCTCACGTGACCGCGGTCGGCGCGCGTGCCGCCACCGCGCGATCACCGACACGGGCACGCGTTGGCTCGCGATCGCGCCGGGATCCTGTCGACCGGGATCGGTGCGGCGAACGCATCCGGTCGCGGTACGAGGTCCACCGAGCCCGCATCGGCGAGCTCGCGGCTCGCCCGCGCGACCCAATCGCCGCCGCCACGATCGCGTCGCTGGAGCAACCTCGTGTGGCACCGCCACGATCTCGGCGCGCGACGCGTGGCCGAGGCTGGCGACATCGACCCCGCCCGCCCGCTCCGCCCGCCCGCTCCCGCTCGCCGGCCGCTCGCGCGCCTCGAATGCCGCCACGAGGGCGGGCGCGGGGTGTCGGGCCGGTCGCCTCGTGCGCCACCGCCAGTCCGCTCGGGTCCTTGTCCGCCATCCGCTATCCTCGTAGCCCTGTCGGCGCGTGCGCGCGCGACCGGGAGACCCCCATGCCGCATCCCGACATCCTGTTTCCCGCCGATCCCGGATCGCGCGCGGTCGCGCGCCGGCTTTACGGCACCGTTTCGTCGCTGCCGATCGTCAGCCCGCATGGCCATTGCGATCCGGCCTGGTTCGCCCGCGACGAGCCGTTTCCCGACCCGGCGCAGCTGTTCGTGGTTCCCGACCACTACGTGTTCCGCATGCTCTACAGCCAGGGCGTGCCGCTCGAGGCGCTCGGCGTGCCGCGCACTGACGGCGGCGCGGTCGAGACCGACGGGCGCGCGATCTGGCGGCTGTTCGCGCGGCATTGGAGCCTGTTCCGCGGCACCCCGACGCGGCTCTGGACCGAACGCTCGTTCGCGACGCTGTTCGGCATCGAGGAGCGGCTCACCGCCGACAACGCCGACGCGCTCTACGACCGCATCGCCGCCGATCTCGCGACCGACCGCTTCCGCCCGCGCGCGCTGTTCGACCGGTTCGGGATCGAGGTGCTCGCGACCACCGACAGCCCGATCGATCCGCTCGATCACCACCGCGCGATCCGGGCGAGCGGATGGCCCGGTCGCGTGATCACCACCTTCCGGCCCGATCCCGTGGTCGATCCCGAATTGCCCCTGTTCGCCGCCAACCTCGACGCGCTCGGCGCCATCACCGGCGAGGACACCGGCACCTGGCGCGGCTATCTCGCGGCGCTGCGGAACCGGCGCGCCTATTTCCGGAGCTTCGGCGCCACCGCGAGCGATCACGGCCATCCGACCGCCGCGACCGCCGATCTCGACGAAGGCGAGGCCGCGCGCCTGTTCGACCGCATCCGCGCGGGCACGTGCGACGCCGCGTCGTGCGAGCTGTTCCGCGCCCAGGTGCTGACCGAGATGGCGCGCATGAGCCTCGAAGACGGGCTGGTGATGCAGATCCATCCGGGCGCGTTCCGCAACCACAACCCGGCGCTGTTCGCGCGCTTCGGACGCGACCGGGGCGCCGACATCCCGACGCGCACCGACTACGTGCGCGCGCTCAAGCCGCTGCTCGACCGGTTCGGCAACGACACCCGCCTCACGATCGTCCTGTTCTCGCTCGACGAGACCACCGTCGGACGCGAGCTCGCGCCGCTCGCCGGCCATTACCCGGTGCTGCGGCTCGGGCCGCCCTGGTGGTTCTTCGACAGTCCCGAGGCGATGCGCCGCTTCCGCGAGGTCGCGACCGAGACGGCAGGGTTCGCGAACACCGTCGGCTTCAACGACGACACCCGCGCCTTTCCGTCGATCCCGGCGCGCCACGACGTCGCGCGACGGGTCGACTGCGCCTATCTCGCGCGCCTGGTCGCCGAGCACACGCTCGAGGAGGACGAGGCGGTCGTCGTCGCGCACGATCTCGCCTACGGGCTCGCGAAGCGGACCTATCGGCTGTGACGGACGGCATCGCGCGGCCGCGCGTCGCGGCACTCGGCGAAGCGATGATCGAGCTGGTGCGCCGCGGCGACGGCACGCTCGCGCAATCCTGGGGCGGCGACACGCTCAACACCGCGATCTACCTCGCGCGTCTCGGCATCCCGGTCGACTACGTGACGGCACTCGGCGACGACCCCGAAAGCGACGCCATGGTCGCCGCCTGGGGAGGCGAGGGCGTCGGCACGCGTCACGTGCTCCGCGTGCCGGACCGTCTGCCCGGGCTCTACATCATCGACGTCGACGCACGCGGCGAGCGTCGCTTCCTCTACTGGCGCGATCGCGCGCCCGCGCGCGACCTGTTCGCGCTGCCGCAGACCGCGGCGCTGCTCGCGGCGCTCGGCGATTACGCGACCGTCTACCTGTCCGGGATCAGCCTCGCGATCGTCGGCGAGAGCGGCCGGCGGATCCTGTTCGAGGCGCTCGCGCGTCTCCGGGCCGGCGGCACGCGCGTCGCCTTCGACACCAACTGGCGCCCCCGGCTCTGGCCCGACCGCGCGACCGCGCGCGTTGCCTACGAGGCGCAGTTCCGCCTCACCGATCTCGCCTTTCTCGGCGCCGACGACATGACGGATCTGTTCGGCGACGCGGACGAGGCGGCGATGCTGTCGCGCGCCGATGCGGCGCGCGTTTCCGAGACCGTGCTCCGGCGCGGCGCGTCGGGCTGCCTCGTGCGCACGGGCGACGACACGATCGAGAGCCCGGCCGAGACCGGCGTGCGCGTGGTCGACACCACCGCCGCCGGCGACGCGGCCAGCGCCGGCTATCTCGCGGCGCGCCTCCAGGGGCGCGACCCGCACGACGCGTCCCGCGCGGCGCACCGCCTCGCCGCCGCGGTGATCGGCCATCCCGGCGCGATCATCCCGCGCGCCGCCATGCGCGATCCCGGCGCCACGGCCACGGCCACGACCACGGAGACGCTTCCCGCATGACCCTGCTGTCCCGCCACTCGCCCGGCGCGCCGGCGCCCGTCGCGCGCCCGGTCCGGATCCTGCAGATCGGCGGCGGCGTTTTCCTGCGCGGCTTCCTCGACTGGATGGTCGACGTCGCGAACGCGCGCGGCGCCTATGACGGCGCGGTCGCGGTCGCGCTCTCGACCGGCCGCCGCTTCGCCGACGAGATCGCCGCCCAGGACATGCTCTACACCGTGCTCGTGCGCGGCGAGCAGGACGGCGCACCGATGGTCGAGCGGCGCATCGTCGGCGCGATCGCCGACGCGTTCGGCCTCGCCGAGGGTTGGGACCGCGCGTTGGCGATCGCCCGCTCGCCGGCGCTCGAGGTCGTGGTCTCCAACACCACCGAGGCCGGCATCGCCGACGCCGAGCAGCCGTTCGCGCCGGGAAGGCCGCCGGCGGGTTTCCCGGCGCGTCTCGCCGCCCTGCTGCACGCCCGCTTCGAAGCGCTCGGGCCCGAAGGGGGCGACCTCCTCGTGCTGCCCTGCGAGCTCATCGTCGACAACGGCCCGACCTTGCGGCGGATCGTCGGCGCGCACGGCGCGCGGTGGGGGTTCGGCGACGGCTTCGCGCGCTGGCTCGACGCGCGGGTGCGTTTCCGCTCGACGCTGGTGGACCGCATCGTCGCGGGCTTCCCGAAGGCGGACGCGCCGGCGCTGTTCGCCGAATGGGGCTACGAGGATCCGCTCGCCGTCACCGCCGAACCGTTCCACCTGTGGGCGATCGAGGCGAACGGGGCGAGCGACGCCGCGGCGGCCGATCGCGCGCGCCTGCCGCTCGCCGAAGCCGGCCTCGGCGTGATCTGGACCGACGATCTCCGACCCTGGCGCGAGAGCAAGGTGCGGGTGCTCAACGGCGGCCACACCGCGAGCGCGCTCGCGGCCTTTCTCGCCGGCCACGACACCGTCGGCGAGATGGTCGGCGATCCGGTGTTCGCGGGCGCGCTCCGGCGCACGATCGACGACGAGATCCTGCCATCGGTGCCGCTGCCGGACGACGAGCGCCGCCGCTACGCCGCGCGCGTGCTCGAGCGCTTCGCCAACCCGTTCAACCGGCACGAGCTGCTGTCGATCTCGGTGGGCTCGATCGGCAAATGGCGCATCCGGCTGCTGCCGAGCCTGCGCGACGCGGTCGCGCGGGACGGCACGGCGCCGCCCGGTCTCGCCTTTTCGCTCGCCGCGCTGATCCGCTTCGACCGCGCCTATGGACGCGACGGCGACGGGTTCGTCGGCCGGCGCGACGCCGGTCCCTATCCGATCCGCGACGATGCCGCTTCGCTCGCGCGCCTCGACGCGCTGTGGCGCGCGCACGGCGACGATGCCGCCGCCCTGGTCGGCGCCGTGCTGGCCGCGCGCGATCTCTGGGGCGAGGACCTGCGCGACCTGCCAGGGCTCGAACGGGAGACGACGCGCCACCTCGCGTCGATCCTCCACGACGGCACGAGGGCCGCCTTGCAGCGCCTCGCCCGGGGCACGTTCAGCTAGAGCGCGTTCGGCTAGACCGGAACCGGTCTGGCTGAAGGTCGTGCTCGAGAAACTTAGTCGATAGAGCAACTTGCCTCATATGGCGGTGACGCGGCCGTCGCGTCGAGCATCCGTGGCGTGTCCGGCACCGATCCCGGCGCCAGCGTCGACCAACGCAAGACGGGCATCAGGGGCGAGACGCCGAGATGTTGTCCGGGTCGACGGGCGAGAACTCCGCTCGCCGATCGTCGCGTGCGCTCGCGCGGGTCAGACATCGGGGATCGGGTCGGGCAGTCGCGACATCACCACGACGGCGCAGGCGATCAGACCGGCGATCACCCAGACGGCACCGTCGCGAAGATTGGATGTCACCAGACTGCCAATCAGCGCTCCAACCAGGAACGAGAGGCACATCAAACCCAAGGTGACGGCCTTGGCGCGGTCCTTCTCCGCCGACGGGTCGAGCCACGCGGCAACCGCCGCCGACATGGCGCCACGGAGGTTGCCCGTCGTCATGCCTGTGTTGAAGGTGACCGAGCCGATATGGGAGAGGCTGGTGATCTGCACGGCCGCGATGAAGCCGACGCAGGCGGTGACGACGTCGTCCGGCATGGTCCCGACGAACGACGCGAGGATCAGCAGGGTGACGCATTCCGCCGACAGCCGCAGCGTGCGCGAGTTGAACCCACGTCGCTTCAACCAGGCTGCGGCCAGCCGAGACAGCAGCAGCCCTGCGATGAAGGCCGCGATCGACGGGAGATAGTGCACGGCCTGACCGGCATCGCCCGCCATCAGGTCCACGGCGAACAGGACGACGTTCCCGGTCTGCGCGTTCGCGAAGACGTGGCCGTGGGCCAGGTAGACCCACGCGTCCATCGCCCCGCCCGCCGCCGTGACGAGGCAGGCGCCCAGCCTGGCGGCGCCCCGCGCCCGATCGAGACCCTCATCCATCGTGACGCATCACCTCCGATGACGAACGTGGATGCGACGGCCGCGGTCTGTCGGCGGTCGGCAGGGACACGGCTTCCGCGAGGCTTGCCGTGTCGGCGTCGCGCGCGGGGCGCGCTTCCCGGCCGCGAAAGGCATCCTCGCGCCCTGAAAGCAGCCTTCAGGATCGCTTCGGGCAGGTGGCCGGAGACGGCGTGGGGCTGCCGATCGCGCATCGGAGCGGATCGATCGCGGGCCGCGACGGTCGGGCGCACGCATGCCTCGGTGTCTCCTGGGCTCGCGAAACCCCGGAGGCGTCCCGCTCCAGCCTACGGACCGAGCTTCCGCATGATGGCGGCCGCGCGCGCCGTGATCTCGGACCAGCGTTTCGCCGCGATGTCGGATGCCGGCGCGAGCCAGGAGCCGCCGACCGCGACCACGTTGGGCCGCGCGAGCCAGTCGGGCAGCGCCGCCTCGCCGATGCCGCCCGTCGGGCAGAACAGCGCGTCCGGGAACGGTCCCGCGAGTGCCGCGAGCGCCGCGAGGCCGCCGGCCGGCACGGCCGGGAAGAACTTCACCGTGCCGAACCCCTCGGCGAGGCAGAGCATCAGCTCGGATGCGGTCTGCACCCCGGGCACGAACGGGATGCCCATCTCGCGCGCCGCCCGGAGCAGGGCAGGGGTGGCGCCCGGGCTGAAGGCGAACGGCAGGCCGAGCTCGCGCGCGAGCGCGAGGTCGGCTTCCGTCGTCACCGTGCCGAGGCCGGTGACCGCCTCCGGCACCGCGTCGCGGATCCGCTTGGCCGCGCCGGCGCCGGCGCGGGTGCGAAGCGTGACCTCGAGCATGCGCACGCCGCCCGCGACCAGCGCGCGCGCGAGCGGCACCGCGTCGGCCTCGTTCTCGATCGTGATCACCGGCACGAGCTTGGCGCGCCGCATCAGGACGGTCGGGCTGTCGATGCTGGTCTCTTCCATGCCTCAGGGCTCCGTCTCGGCGACCGCGAACCGGTCGAGATATTCGGACCGGATCGCGGCGATCTCGGCAGGCGACACGCCGTAGCTTTCGAGCGCGTAGTGGTTGCGGCCGTAGCCGCCGTCGGGCTGGGAGGCGACCAGCGCGCCGATCGCCGCCTCGGCCGCGCCGTCGAACCCGAGGCCGGCCTGCCCGAGCACGGTTCGCGCGGTCTCGATCGGCCGGCGGACCAGCGCGTCGTGCCGCACGTGGACGATCGCCGGATCGTCGGCGGCGTCGATGATCGCGCGCATCCCCGCCGTCCAATCCTCGAGCACCTGGCGGCCGATCGCCGCGCGATCGACGCCGCGCGCGAACGGCGTGCGCAGCAGTTCCGTCAGCCGCGCGACGGAGGCGAGCACGCGGAGCGGATCGCGATGGACGAACACCAGGTGCGCGTCCGGGTAGGCGCAGCGCAGTGCCGCGAGCGACAGCGCGTGATCGGGCGATTTCAGCACCCAGCGCGCGTCTTCGCGATCGCCCTGCAGGTGGCGCAGGAAGCGGCGGTGGAAGGCGTAGGCCGGCGCGAGCCCGTCCGCCCGCACCCAGTCCCGATAGGACGGGATGTCGAACGTGGTCTCGAAGCGCAGGCTCCGGAACACGTGCCCCATGATCTCGGAACATTCCTGCGGCCGTTCGGCCGACAGCGGATGCAGGCTCGCGAGTTCGGGGACGAGATGGCCGAAGAAGCGCAGCTGGCGCGCGACGCGGTCGCGCGAGGCCGCGGGATCGGGACCGAACGGTTCGATGGTCTGCCAGGTGCGCGGCGCGAGCAGCGCCGGATGCCGCGCGAGCAGCGCGTGCAGGAACGTGGTGCCGCTCCGCGGCAGGCCGGTGATGACGATCGGCGCGCGGATCGCGCGACGGCTGATCGACGGGTCGCGCCGCTCGGCGGCGTCCATCAGCAGCAGGTTGCGCAGCTTGCCGAGCAGGTCGTTGGCGGCGGCCAGCCGGCCGAACGCGTCGAGATCCGCCTCCGCCTCGAGGGCGGCGGCCAGGCGCGCGAAGGCCGGCGCGACCGCTTCGGACGACGGCGCGTCGATCCCGGTCCGGCGCGCGGCCTCCCGCTGCAGCGCTTCGAACGAGAGCGCGACATCGTCGATGCCGAACAGGGTGCGCGCGCGCGCGACGATGCCCGTCGCCGCGCGGAACAATGACAGCGTGCCGTGCATCGAGCCGGTCAGGCGCCCGTCGGCTCGCCCGCCAGCATCGGCCCGAGCGGCCGTCCGGCGAAGATGTGGACGTGGAAATGCGGCACTTCCTGGCCGGCGTCGCGGCCGGTGTTGGCGAGCAGCCGGTAGCCGTCGCCCTCGAGCCCGAGCGCGCGGGCGACGCTGCCGACCGCGCGCACGAAGCCGGCGATTTCGGCGTCCGACGCGCGCGCCGAGAAATCGGCGAACGACACGTATTCGCCCCGCGGGATCACCAGCACGTGGGTGGGCGCGCGCGGCGCGATGTCGGCGAACGCGACCGCGTAGGCGTCGTCGTGCAGGCGGGTCGCCGGGATCTCGCCGCGCAGCAGGCGCGCGAAGACGTTGTCGCCGTCGTAGGGTCCCAGCCCGTCAACCGCCATCCCGCTCGCCCCCCGCTGCCAGCACCATCGCGCGCGACCGCTTCTCGGCGATCCCGCTCGTCCCCTCGCGACGCGCGAGTTCGGCCCAGATCTCGTCGGGCGAGACGCCCTGGTCCACCCACAGCACGACGAGGTGATAGAGCACGTCGGCGCTTTCGCCGATCAGCTTGTCGCGATGTCCGGCGACCGCCTCGATCAGGCACTCGAAGGTTTCCTCGCCGAGCTTCTGCGCGACCTTGGGCGTGCCGCGCGCCAGCAGCCGCGCCGAATGCGACCGCCTTGGCGTCGCGTCGCGTCGCGCCACCACGACGGCGAACAGCTCTTCGAGGACGCTCGCGTCCGGCAGGTCGCGCCCGCGCGCGGTCTTGGCCGGCTTCCTCACGTGGCCGATCCCGCGCGCGGCGACGGCAACGGCGACGCCGGCGGCGGCGCGAGCGGCAGCCGGCTGCCCGGCGCGGGCGGATGCCTGACCGCGATGCCGGCCGCGTGCATCGCGCGCTTGGCGTCGGCGACGGTGAACTGTCCGAAATGGAACACGCTCGCGGCCAGCAGCGCCGACGCGCCGGCGCGCGCGCCGTCCGCGAAATGCCCGACCGCGCCGACGCCGCCCGAGGCGATCACCGGGACCGCGACCGCGTCGGCGACCGCGCGCGTGAGCGCGAGGTCGAACCCCGCGCCGGTGCCGTCGCGGTCCATCGAGGTCAGCAGGATCTCGCCGGCGCCGCGCCGTGCCATCTCGCGCGCCCAGGCGACCGCGTCGCGGCCGGTGCCGCGGCGGCCGCCATGGGTGAACACCTCGAAGCCGTCGCCGTCGCGGCGCCGGCGGGCATCGATCGCCACCACCACGCACTGGCTGCCGAACCGCTCGGCGGCTTCCGACACGAGCTCGGGACGCGCGACCGCCGCCGAGTTGATCGAGCATTTGTCGGCGCCCGCGAGCAGCAGCCGGCGGATGTCGTCGGTGCTCCGGATGCCGCCGCCGACGGTGAACGGCAGGAAGATGCGGGCCGCCGTGCGCGAGACCATGTCGATCGTGGTGTCGCGCGCCTCGTGGCTCGCGCCGATGTCGAGGAAGGCGAGCTCGTCGGCGCCGGCGCGGTCGTAGAGTGCCGCCTGCTCGACCGGGTCGCCGGCATCCCTGAGCGCGACGAAGTTCACGCCCTTGACCACGCGGCCGTCCTTGACGTCGAGGCACGGGATCACGCGCGTGGTCAGCACGGCGGCGCGCCTTCGGCGAGCAGGTCGAGCGCGTCGCGCAGCGCCACCCGTCCGTCGTACAGCGCGCGCCCGACGATCACGCCCTCGATCCCCGGACTGTCCTCGGCGGCCGCGACGAGCGCCTCCAGATGCGCGAGCGCGCCGACGCCGCCCGACGCGATCACCGGGACGCCGACGCGGCCGGCGAGCGACGCGGTCGCCGCGAGATCGAGTCCCTCGCCCATGCCGTCGCGGCTGATGGACGTGAACACGATCGCCGCCGCGCCGGCCGCCTCCATCCGGATCGCCAGCTCGGCGGGGTCGGTCTCGCTGTCCTCCGCCCAGCCCTCGGTCGCGACGCGGCCGTCGCGGGCGTCGATGCCGACCGCGACCCGGCCGGGGAAGCGCAGGCAGGCGTCCCGCACCAGCGCCGGGTTCTTCACCGCGGCGCTGCCGATCACCACGCGGGCGACGCCGCGCCGGAACGCCGCCTCGATCCCCGCCATGTCGCGGAGGCCGCCGCCGAGCTGCACCGGCACCGCGCCCGCGGCCGCGAGGATCGCGTCGACGGCCTCGCCGTTGACCGAGCGCCCGGCGAAGGCGCCGTCGAGGTCGACGACGTGGATGAAGCGCGCGCCCGCCGCCACGAACGAACGCGCGGGTTCGGCCGGGTCGTCGGCGAACACCGTCGCGTCCGCCATCACCCCCTGTCGCAGACGCACCGCGCGTCCGCCCTTGAGGTCGATCGCGGGATAAAGCGTGAGCGCGCGCGTCATGGCGTGTCCCGGCTCAGGCGATCGTGCCGGTGGCGGACGCGTCCGTGACGACCGCGGTCTGCGTCAGGCGTCCCGCCTTGTCGCCGCTCTGCAGCCGCTTGAAGAAATACAGGCCGCCGACGGTGCGGCCGTCCACCCGCGCGTAGCAGGGATGCGTGCCCCAGCGCTCGAAGCCGAGGCTCTCGTAGAGCGCGATCGCCGCGTGCTGGGTTTCGCGGACGTCGAGGTTCAGCACCTGGTAGCCGTAGGCGCGCGCGCATCGCTCGGCTTCCACGGTCAGCTTCCGCGCGATGCCGAGACCGCGCGCGTAGGGCGCGACATAGGCGTGCGCGAGCGACGCCGCGAGCGCCTGCGCCTCCATGTTGCGGGCCGGACGCACCAGCTGCGCCGCGCCGACGATCACCCCGTCGAGCCGGCCGACGAACAGGATCCGCTCCGGCACCAGCAGCAGGCCCGAGAAATAGCGCTCGAGCGTCGCGCGGCCCGGCGAGTGCACCCAGCCGAAGCCGCCGCCATCGAGGATCGCGGCGTCGGTCGCCTCGCACAGCGCCTGCATGTCGTCGTCCGACAGCGCGGCCAGCCGCTCGATCGTCACGACCGGGGCGGGACCGCTCACGCGTTGCCGTCCCAGGCGAGGAAGTTCGCGAGGATCCGGAGCCCCACCTCCTGGCTCTTCTCGACGTGGAACTGCGTGCCGGCGCGGCCGCCGCGCACCACCATCGCCGCGCGCGGACCGGCATAGTCGACGGTCGCGAGCAGGTCCTCGGGCGCGCCGCCGTCGAGCGCGTAGGAGTGCACGAAATAAACGTGGTCGCCGTCCGCGATGCCGTCGAGCAGCGGATGGCGGCGGTCGGCGAGGCGGAGCGCGTTCCAGCCGACCTGCGGCAGCCGCATCGAGGCCGACCCGTCCGCCGGCGCCATCGGCGCGATCGCGCCCCGCACCCAGCCGAACCCGTCGGTTTCGCCGTGCTCGAGGCCGCGTTCGGCCATCAGCTGCATGCCGACGCAGATGCCGAGAAAGGGCGCGCCACCCGGCTCGGTGCGCCGGGCGATCGCCTCCGTGAGCCCGGGCCTCGCGGCGAGCCCGTCGCGGCAGCGCCGGAACGCGCCCTGGCCGGGCAGCACGAGGCGGTCGGCCGCGCGGATGCGCCCGACATCGTCGGTCACCGCGACGCGCGCCGCACGTCCGGCACGCTCGGCGGCGTGTGCGAGCGCCCGCGACGCGGAGGCGAGATTGCCGCCGGCATAGTCCACCACCACCACGTCGAGCGCCGCGCTCACGCGTCGCGCACGCGGCGGACGCCGGTCGCGTCCTGGTCGGCGAGCCGGAGCGCCGCGTGGTCGGCGCCGAGCCCGGCGACGACGCCGTCGGCGCGCCAGCCGCCGAGGCCGAGCTCGAACCGGCGCCAATCGGACGCGAACAAACCGGCGAGTGCCGGCAAGCCCCAGTAGAGGACGACGAGGCCGAAACGCAGCGCCAGCATCCAGGCCGCCACCAGCAGCAGCGCGCCGAGCCAGGCGCCGGCAACGGCGAGCGCGAGCGGCCCGAACAGCAGCGCCGGCAAGGAGAACCGGTCCGGCACCAGCCGCACCCGGTCGCCGGCGCGATGGACGGAGAAGAGCGTCACGCGCGACCCCGCCCGATGCGGCGCGCGGTCCCGCCGGTGACCCGTCGGCTCACCAGGCGAGCGACCACTCGGATCATCCCGCAGGCGACCCCTCCGGTCATCAAGCAAGCGACCCCTTGGATCATCAAACAAGCGACCCCTTGGTCGACGGGATCGCGCCGGCGGCGCGGGGATCCGGCTCGACCGCGTCGCGCAGCGCCCGCGCCGTCGCCTTGAAGCAGGCCTCCGCGATGTGGTGGTCGTTGCCGCCATGCGGCACCGAGAGGTGCAGCGCGAGCCGCGCCTCGGTCGCGAGCGCCCGGAAGAACTCGGCGAACAGCTCGGTGTCCATGCTGCCGATCTTGTCGTGCCCGAAGCGCACGTTCCAGACCAGATAGGGCCGGCCGGACAGGTCGATCGCGGCGATCGCCAACGCCTCGTCCATCGGGATCGCGGCGTTGCCGTAGCGGCGGATCCCGGTTTTGTCGCCGATCGCCCGCAGCAGCGCCGTGCCGAGCACGAGCCCGACATCCTCGGTGGTGTGGTGGAAATCGACCGCGAGATCGCCGTCCGCCTCGATCCGCATGTCGATCAGCGAATGCCGCGCGAGCGCCGTCAGCATGTGGTCGAGGAAGCCGATGCCGGTCCGGATCCGCGCCTCGCCGGTGCCGTCGAGGTCGATCGAGACGGTGATCGCCGTCTCGGCGGTGCGCCGCTCGACGGTCGCCGTCCGCGTCGGGCGATCGCCCGGACCGGTGCCCGGCATGCGAGGTTCTGCCATGCGCGGTTCCTACCGGATCGGGGCGGCCGCCGCTACGCCGCCTTCGCGGCGGGTCGTCGCTACGCCGCCTTCGCGGCGGCTGACCGCCACGGCGTCTTCGCGGCGGCTGGTTGCCACGCCGCGCGCGCGGCGGCCGCCGCGACGCCGCACGCGTGGGCGGGCGCTTGCGACAACCGCCGGTGCGGGCCATCTGACGGCCGTCATGTCAGAGCATCGCGATCACGACGCCGTGGGTTGGCACGGCACCACCATCCTCTGCGTCCGCACCGCATCGGGCGTCGCCATGGCGGGCGACGGGCAGGTGACGATGGGCCAGACCGTCGTGAAGGGGAACGCGCGCAAGGTCCGCCGCATCGGCGAGGCCGGCGCCATCCTGACCGGCTTCGCCGGCGCCACCGCCGACGCCTTCACGCTGCTCGAGCGGCTCGAAGGCAAGCTCGACCGCTACCCGGGCGACCTGCAGCGCGCCTGCGTCGAACTCGCGAAGGACTGGCGGACCGACCGCTATCTCCGCCGGCTCGAGGCCATGATGGCGGTGGCCGACCGCGACCATTCCTTCACGCTCACCGGCAACGGCGACGTGCTCGAACCCGAGGACGGCATCATCGCGATCGGCTCGGGCGGCAACTACGCGCTCGCCGCGGCGCGCGCGCTGCTCACCGTCGACGGGCTCGGCCCGGAGGAAATCGCCCGCCGCGCCATGGGCATTGCCGCCGACATCTGCGTCTACACCAACCATTCCCTCGTCGTCGAAACGATCGACGCGACGCGCGACCCGCGCGAGGGCTGAACGGACCCCATGGACACGCCCACCTATTCGCCGCGCGAGATCGTCTCCGAGCTCGACCGCTTCATCGTCGGCCAGAACGACGCCAAGCGGGCGGTCGCGATCGCGCTCCGCAACCGCTGGCGCCGCGCGCAGCTGCCGCCCGACCTCCGCGAAGAAGTGGTGCCGAAGAACATCCTGATGATCGGCCCGACCGGCTGCGGCAAGACCGAGATCGCCCGTCGCCTCGCCAAGCTCGCGCAGGCGCCGTTCCTCAAGGTGGAGGCGACGAAGTTCACCGAGGTCGGCTATGTCGGCCGCGACGTCGAAAGCATCGTGCGCGACCTCGTCGAGGCCTCGCTCACCATGCTGCGCGACCTCCGCCGGCGCGACATGGAGGCGCGCGCCGACCTCGCCGCCGAGGACCGGCTGGTCGACGCCCTGGTCGGCGCCACCGCGTCGGCCGACACCAAGGGCAAGTTCCGGCAGATGCTCCGCAACGGCGATCTCGAGGACAAGGAGGTCGAGGTGTCGGTGGCCGACCCGTCGCCCGGCGGCGCGCAGCCGTTCGACATGCCCGGCATGCCGCCCGGCCAGGTGATCAACCTCGGCGACATGATGAAGGGGATGTTCGGCCGTCGCGAGCAGACCCGTCGCCTGCACGTGCGCGACGCCCGCGCGGCGCTCGCCCGCGACGAGGCCGACAAGCTGCTCGACAACGACGCGCTGATCCGGGAAGCCGTCGAGCATGCCGAGCAGCACGGCATCGTGTTCATCGACGAGATCGACAAGGTGTGCGGCCGCAGCGGCGAGGGCGGCTTCCGCGGCGCCGACGTGTCGCGCGAAGGCGTCCAGCGCGACCTGCTGCCGCTGATCGAGGGCACCACCGTCGGCACCAAATACGGTCCGGTGAAGACCGACTTCATCCTGTTCATCGCGTCCGGCGCCTTCCATCTCGCCAAGCCCGCCGATCTGCTGCCCGAGCTGCAGGGACGGCTGCCGATCCGCGTCGAGCTCGCGCCGCTCAGCCGCGCCGACCTCCGCCGCATCCTGACCGAGCCCGAGCACTCGCTGCTCAAGCAGTACGCGCAGCTGATGGGCACCGAACGCGTCGCGCTGAGCTTCGGCGAGGACGCGGTCGACGCGCTCGCCGAACTCGCCGCCGACATCAACGAGCGGGTCGAGAACATCGGCGCCCGGCGTCTCGCGACCGTGCTCGAGAAACTGCTCGAGGAGGTGAGCTTCACCGCGTCGGACCGCGGCGGCGAGGCGGTCGCGATCGACGCCGCCTACGTGCGCGACCGCGTGGCACCGCTCGCCGAAAAGGGCGACCTGTCGCGGTTCATCCTGTGAGCGGGCCGGCTGTGAGCGGGCCCGCCGTGAGCGGTTCGGCCGTGCGCGCGACGGCGCCCTTCGTCCTCCCCGAGGAGCCCGACGCCGCCGCCGCGATCGCGGCGATCCGCGAGGAACTGGCACTCTTCGACGACGAGGAAGGCTACTACGACTACATCATCGACCAGGGCCGCAAGCTGCCGCGCCTGCCGCCCGACTGGCAGGACGACGCGCACCGTCTGAAGGGCTGCCTCGCCCAGGTCTGGCTGGAAGGCGAGCGGACCGAGGCCGGCCACCTCGTGCTCGCCGGCGGCTCCGACAGCACGATCGTCGCCGGCCTCGTCCGCCTGGTGCTCCGCGTCTACTCGGGCCGCACGCCCGACGAGATCCTCGCCACCGACCCGGTGTTCCTCAAGGAGCTCGGCCTGATCCGCTCGCTCACCCAGAACCGCTCGAACGGCGTCGACAGCATGGCCCGCGCGATCCTCGAGCGCGCGCGGGCGGCCAAGGTCGGATAGAGCTACTGAGTTTCTAGAGCACGACCTTCGGCCAGACCGTTTCCGGTCTCGCTGAACGTGCTCCAGCGACGCGACTCCAACCTGTCGTTCAACAAAACGATCAAACACTGCTAACGAACGCGCCCTTGTCCCGGGAACCGCTCCCGGCCGCCTCCGGAGTGCGCCATGGGCTCGATCACCGTCCCCGCCGACGATCCTTCGTTCCTCTACTCGCCCTACAACTGGACCGTCGGCACGCTGTCCGGCATCGGCTACGCCATCACGCTGAACGGCGGCTCCCGGCTCCGCTTCCGCTTCGACGCCGTCAACCTTTCCGCGCTGACGCTCGACTTCTACACCGCCCAGGCGTCCGCCAACCCGCCGGGCCAGATCCCCTCCTTCGCGATCCGCGTCGACGACGGACCGTGGCAGATCGCCCAGGCCCGCGCGACCGCGATCACCTGCACCCTGCCGCCCTGGTCCGCCAGCTGGCCGAGCCACGCGGTCGAGATGCGGGTGCGCTCGATCCCGACCGCCGTCCCGCGCTGGACACCTTACAGCGCGTCGCTGCCGGTGCCGCCGGCGGCCTGCATCTTCACCGGCTACACCGCGACCGCGTCGAGTTTCGCGACCGGCGCCATCCCGGTCGCCCGCGCACGCAACGTCCTGGTCTTCGGCGACAGCCAGGGCGAGGGCTGGCTGAACGTCGCCAACGCCGGCGGTCGCGTCGACGCCACCGGCGGCACCGACGGGATGGACACCACCGCGAGCTGGTCGTTCCGTCTCGGCGACGAGCTCGGGGCCGAGATCGCCGTCGTCGGCAACAGCGGCCTCGGCTTCATCAACCTTCCTTCCTACGGCACGCCGAGCTGGGTCTCGTCGTGGAACGCGCTCTGGCAGGGCGCGCCGCGCGTGCTGACGCCGACACCCGATCTCGTCGTCTGCATGCTCGGCGGCGACGATTTCCTCGGCTACATCACCGGCAACACCGCCTGCTCGCCCGCCGCCGTGCAGGCGGCCTACACCACCCTGCTGCAGGACATGTTCGCCGCCATGCCGATGCTCGCGCCGGTCCGCGTCGCCTGCCTCACCCCGATGCCGGGCAACGCGAACGCGCAGACCACGCCCGCCGTGATTGCCGCCTTCAAGGCGGCCGTGCGAGGGGCCGCCGCGTCGGTGCCGGGCGTCGCCTACGTCGACACCACGAATTGGTTCGGACCGAACGACGCCTCGTTCGACGGGGCGCACCCGCTCGCGACCGTGCACGTCGACGCCATCGCCCCGCTGGCCGGCACCGCACTCCGCCCGCAATTCATGTCGCCGACGCTGATCCCGTCGCGGTCGTGAGGGTTCGGGGGCAAGAAGGCCAGGGGCTCTGCCCCTGGACCCCGGCCGGGTCCCAACGCGCCAGCGCGTTGGGCGCCCGTAAAGGCTGAGCCTTTGCAATCCATCAGTTAAGGAAAACCCCGGGCCACACCATCGATGCCCGTGCGACCGGGGCCCGGGGTTTTCCTTAACTCCCGGGATCCAAGGGCCTCGGGCCCTTGGCGTCGGGCCCCTTTGCGCTTGCGCAAAGGGAACCCGGTCCAGGGCAGAGCCCTGGCCTTCTCTTCGCCCGGAGCCTCCATGACGGACCGTGTCGCCTACAAGATCCTCACCGCTGCCGAGGAGGCGCGGATGCGGCACGACGGGCACTTCGCGGGCTCGGCGGCCGATCGTGCCAGCGGCTTCATCCATCTGTCGATGGCCGACCAGGTCGCGGGCACGCTGGCGAAGCATTTCGCCGGCGTCGACGATCTGGTGTTGCTCGCGATCGACCTCGACGCGCTCGGTGGCGCGGTCCGGTTCGAGCCGTCGCGTGGCGGCGCGCTGTTTCCGCATCTCTACGGGATGCTGACGCCGGCGGCCGTGCTGTCGACGGGACCGGTGCGCCGCTTGGCCGACGGGTCGGTGCCGCTGCCCGACGAAGCCCGTTGCCGCAGCCACGGCGAAACCTGACCAGGGCCTTGTTTCCGCCACGCAGGGTCGGTCCAATCCGCCTCATGATGCGGTTCAAGATGCGAACGACCCGTGGTCTCCTGCTCTCGACCGCGATCGCGGTCGGCCTCGCGCCCGGCGCGCCGGCGTTCGCGCAGGCGGCCGTGGGCGGCACGGATGGCGGCCCGCCGGCCCTGGTCGGGCGGGTGGCGGCGATCGCGGGTCCGGTGTCGTTCCACCGCGCCGGCGGCGAGGGCTGGGTGTCGGCCGAGATCAACGAGCCGGTCAGCGACGGCGACGCCGTGTTCAGCGGCGCCGACGCACGCGCGACCGTCGAGGCGGGTGCCGATCTCGTGCTGTTCGACGCGGCGACCGAGCTCGACGTGGGCACGCTCGATCCGTCCGGCCTCGTCGGCAGTGCGCCGCAGGGACGTCTGTTCCTGGCGCTCGGGCAGGGCGGGCGGGCGGGCGGCGGCGATCAGGTCAGCACGCCGCGCGGCACCGTCCGGTTGGCCGCGCCCGGCACCTACGAGCTGGTCGCCGGCGACAGCGAGAGCGCGACCGCGGTCGTGGTGATCGCGGGCAGTGCGCATCTCGAGGCGCCGGGCCTCGCGCTCGATGTCGGGCCGGGCCAGACGGCGACAGTCACCGGCACCGGCCAGCTCGCGGGCGCGGTGCAGTCGAGCGTGGCGCCCGACCCGTTCGCCGTCGCGTCCGAGCGGACGCTCGCCGCGGTGCGGGCGGGCGCGGTGCCGCCCGCCGCGCGCGAGATGACGGGCTGTCAGGCTCTCGCCGGCACCGGGCGCTGGAGCAGCGACGCGTCCTACGGCGCGGTGTGGTATCCGCCGGTCGCCGCCGGCTGGGTGCCCTATCGCGAGGGGCACTGGGACTATGTCTCGCCCTGGGGCTGGACCTGGATCGACGCCGAGCCGTGGGGTTTCGCGCCGTTCCATTACGGCCGCTGGGTGCTGATCGGCGATCAATGGGCGTGGGTTCCGGGCGACGCGGTGCCGCAGGACGACGCCGATGCGCCGGTCTACGCGCCGGCCCTGGTCGCCTGGACGGATGACAGCGGCCTGCTGCTGGCGGGCGCCGCCGCGGGCCTGCTCGCCGCGGGCGCGATCGGCTGGGTGCCGCTCGGCCCGGGCGAGGCGTACGTGCCGCCCTACGATCACGATCGCGGCTATTTCGACCGGCTCAACCGGCGGAGCGTGCGCGACATCGGCCG
Organism: Acetobacteraceae bacterium; assembly: GCA_965199345.1. Taxonomy (GTDB): domain Bacteria; phylum Pseudomonadota; class Alphaproteobacteria; order Acetobacterales; family Acetobacteraceae; genus CAXTPV01. The sequence continues at coordinate 1,848,019 of CBDARA010000002.1, read as the reverse complement.
TCTCGATCCCGGCCGCGCCTATGCGGGCCGCAGCTTCGGCCAGTTCGCCGACCGTCGCGGCGCGACGGTCGTGCCCGCGGCCGCGCTGCGGAGCGGCGCCGCGATCGGCGCGGCCGCCCGAGGCTTTCCGCCCGGCGCGTTGGCGGCCCACCCGCTGGCCGGGCGCCCGCTCGGGATCGGTCGTCCGGACGCAGGTCACGCGGCGGCGGCCGGTCCGGCGCTGCTGCCGGGCGCCTTCCGGCCACGCACCCTGCCCGGCGGCCGGCTGCCGTTCAGGAGCGTCGCGGCCGGGGCGGGCGCCGCCGCGCCCGGGCGCGCCGGCGCGCTGCCGGCGATCCGCGCGCACGGGGAGGTGCTGACGGCACGGCCCGGCGCGCCGCCCGAGACGCCTCCGGGCCTGCCGGCGGGTGTCCCGGGGCGCGGACCCGACGCGCACGGGCCGGACGCGCGCGGCGCGGCGATCGGCGCCGGCGCGCTGGCGGGCGCCGGCGCGGCGGCGCTCGCGGCCAGGCACGGTGCCGGCGCCGGTCCGTCGCCCACGTTCATGCGGGCGCGTCCGCCCGTCGCGAGCGGCCGGGCAGGCGAGGCGGTCCCGCGCGGACCGTCGCAGGAACGCCCGGTCGGCGGTCCGGTGCACGCGATCGGCCGGCCGGTGTCGCCGGGCGTCGCCCGCTTCGCCCCGCCGTCCGCCGCGCCGCGTGCCGCGCCCGAGGCGCATGCGCGCCCCGAAGCGCCGCGCGCCGATGGGCCGCGGGCCGCGCCCGCGCCGCACCCGGCCGAGCCGCCGCGCCCGGCGGCCCCGCCCGCCGTCCACGCGCCCCCCGCCTTCCACGCCCCACCTCCGGCCGGCCCGCCGCCCCGGGCCGCGCTTCCCCGCGCCGCCCCGCCTCCCGTCGCCCCGCCCCGGGCCGCCCCACCTCGGGCCGCGCCGCCCCGTGGCGGACCGCCGCAGCGTCACTGAGCCGCGAGGACCGGCCGCGGCACGATCGGGATCGCCGCGGGCGGCTTGTCGCTGCTGCCGCTCCGTCCTACGTCGGAGTTCATGTCCGAAACGCTGCCCCGGCCCGCGAAAGCCTCCCCTCCGGCGCCGTCGTCGGGCGTGGCGTTCGCGCCGATCAGGCAGAAGCCGAAGGAGCGGACGCGGCCCTTCGTGCTGAAATCGGATTACGAGCCGGCCGGCGACCAGCCGCGCGCCATCGCCGAGCTGATGTCGGGCATCGCGGGCGGCGAGCGCGACCAGGTGCTGCTCGGCGTCACCGGTTCGGGCAAGACCTTCACGATGGCGAAGGTGATCGAGGCGACGCAGAAGCCGGCACTCGTGCTCGCGCCCAACAAGACGCTCGCCGCACAGCTCTACAACGAGATGAAGGGCTTCTTCCCGGACAACGCGGTCGAGTATTTCGTCAGCTACTACGACTACTACCAGCCGGAAGCCTACGTGCCGCGGTCCGACACCTATATCGAGAAGGACGCGCAGATCAACGAGCAGATCGACCGCATGCGTCACGCGGCGACGCAGGCCCTGCTCGAACGCAACGACGTCATCATCGTCGCGTCCGTGTCCTGCATCTACGGCATCGGTTCGGTCGAGACGTACTCCAACATGGTGATCCGGCTCGAACGCGGCGGCGCCATCGCGCGCGACACGCTGCTGCGCGCGCTGGTCGAGCAGCAATACCGGCGGAACGACGCCGCCTTCGCGCGCGGCACCTTCCGCGCCCGCGGCGAGACGATCGACGTGTTCCCGTCCTCGCACGAGGACCGCGCCTGGCGGATCACGTTGTTCGGCGACGAGATCGACGACATCTCGGAATTCGATCCGCTCACCGGCGAGCGCACGGCGACCCTCGAGCGCGTCTCGATCTACGCCAACAGCCACTACGTGACGCCCCGCCCGACGCTCAACCAGGCGGTGATCGAGATCAAGGCCGAGCTCAAGCACCGGCTCGCCGAACTCACCGCCAACGGCCGCCTGCTCGAGGCCGAGCGGCTCGGCCAGCGTTGCCAGTTCGACCTCGAAATGATCGAGACCACCGGCGTCTGCAAGGGCATCGAGAACTACTCGCGCTACCTGTCCGGGCGCCGTCCCGGCGAACCGCCGCCGACCTTGTTCGAATACCTGCCGGAAGACGCGTTGCTGATCGTCGACGAGAGCCACGTCACCGTGCCGCAGATCGGCGGCATGGCGCGCGGCGACTACGCCCGGAAATCGATCCTCTCCGAGTTCGGTTTCCGCCTGCCGTCCTGCCTCGACAACCGGCCGCTCCGCTTCGACGAGTGGGAAGTGTTCCGGCCGCAGACGGTGTTCGTCAGCGCGACGCCGGGGCACTGGGAGATGGAGCGCACCGGCGGCGCCTTCGCCGAGCAGGTGATCCGCCCGACCGGCCTGATCGATCCGGTGACCGAGATCCGTCCCGTCGAACGCCAGGTCGACGACCTGCTCGCCGAAGTGCGCGACGTTTCCTCGCGCGGCGCCCGCACGCTGGTGACCGTGCTCACCAAGCGCATGGCGGAAGACCTCACCGAGTATTTCACCGAGCACGGCGTGCGTGTCCGCTATCTCCATTCCGACGTCGACACGCTCGAACGGATCGAGATCATCCGCGATCTGCGGCTCGGCGTGTTCGACGTGCTGGTCGGCATCAACCTGCTGCGCGAGGGCCTCGACATCCCGGAATGCGCGCTGGTCGCGATCCTCGACGCCGACAAGGAGGGCTTCCTCCGCAGCCGCACCTCGCTGATCCAGACCATCGGCCGTGCCGCGCGCAACATCGACGGCCGCGTGCTGCTCTACGCCGACGCGATGACCGACAGTCTCGCCTACGCGATCGAGGAAACCGCGCGCAGGCGGGAGAAGCAGTCGGCCTGGAACGCCGCGCACGGCATCACGCCGCAATCTGTGCGATCGCACATCGCCGACGCGATGAAGTCGGTGTTCGAGCAGGATTACGTGACGGTGGCGCCCGTCGCGGGCGAGGCCGGACCGGCGGAACTGGTCGGTCGCGATCTCCGGGCGACGATCGTCGAGCTCGAGAAGCGGATGCGGAATGCCGCCGCCGATCTCGAGTTCGAGGAGGCGGGACGGCTGCGGGACGAGATCCGGCGGCTCGAGGCGGTCGAACTCGGCGTCGCGGCGCCGCCGGCGCCGACCCGCGCGCTCTCGTCGAAGCAGGACCGCACCCCGAGGCCGCTCGGCCCCGGCGGCGGCGGCTACGATCCGTCCAAGATGCGGGGGCGGCGCGGCAGGGCGCGCTGACGCGCGCGCCGGACGTCACGCTCCGCGCGGCGCTCGGCGGTTCCCGGACGTCCTGACGGCAGGCGCGGGCTGTTCCCCGTTGCGCGGAGCAGCGCGGCACGCCGGTCGCCGTCGACCCGCCGGCGCCGTTCTCTGACCGATGGTCCGGGGCCGCTTCTCGTGGGCGGCGAGGACATCGCCGCGGCGGAACGTCGTCGACCCTCTCCTCACGCCATCCACGGCCTGCCCGGATGCGTCCCCCGCGCGTGGTCTCCGCGACCGCCGCGCACGCGATCGCGCCTTTGGACGTGCGCCTGGGTCGGCGGCGCCGCGTCGAGCCGGCCCGATCGGTGCGCAGCGCCGGACAGCCGTCGTCCGCGCGCCGCACCGCCCAGCCGCTCCTCGCGTCTGCACAGGCCGCGAACACGGCCGGTGCCACCGGCCGTCCTGAGGCGGCCGCAACCCGCGCCGCCGTCTCGCTCCCGGGGCGAAATGCCCACCGGCCGGGCCAGCGACGATACCGCGGATGCCTCGCGTTGATGTGATCCTGTCACATGAAACTCCTGGACAGGTCCGAACGGCGTCGATAGGCACGAGACCCTGCGGCCGTGACCCGGCCCCGAGCCCCATCGCCACGGGCCGAGCCAGCCCGAGGCGACGGGTCTCCGGATCGACATGGTGGAGCACGTTACCGGCTCATTCTGGGCCGGTCTTGCTCCAGGACTTGGGTGCGGTCTGATGCTGGACGAGTTTCTTGGCTGGTGGCTCGCCCGATGGCGGGAAATCCTGCCGCAGGCCTGGGTCGCGGCCGCGTCGGACCGGGTGCCGGTGCTGCTCCTCGGTCCCGATCGGCTCGACGATCCCTCCCGCCTGCGGGCACGCCTGCGCCAGGGCCAGACCGTCACGCCGCTCGGCGACATCGCCCTCGGCCCCGGCGCGGACCGTGCGCTCGCCGCCATCGTCGCGCGCGCGCCGCGCCGCTCGCAGGCGCTGCTCGAAGTGCCGGACGACACCGTGCTCGCCCGCGACGTGACGCTGCCGCTCGCCGCCGAAGCCGATCTCGACCGACTGCTCGGCTACGAGATGGACCGGCTGACGCCGTTCCCGGCCGACGCGGTGCTGCACGGCCACGAGATCCGCCGCCGCGACCGCGCCGCCAACCGCCTCGTGGTGTCGCTGTTCGTGGTGCCGCTCGCCCGCGTCCGCGCGACGCTCGACGCGCTCGCGGACGCCGGCATCAAGCCGGCGGCGCTCGAGGGGCGCGACGCCGGCGGCGTCCGACGCCGCGTGCCGCTCGGCGCGCACGGTTCGGGGCCGCGCCGCAACGCGCTGCAGCACGGCGCCTGGGCGCTCGCCATCGGTCTCGTGCTGATCGCGCTCGCCGCCCCCTTCGCGCGCCAGTCGGCCGCGCTGTCGCGCGCCGACAGCGAACGCGAGGCGCTCGCGCCCCGCACCCGGGACGCGGTCGCGCTCCGCGGCCGCATCGCCGCCTCGGCCGCCGGCTCGGACGTGCTCGCCGACGCGACCGCCCGCACCGCCGATCCGATGGCCGTGCTGGCGACGCTCACCGCCCGCCTGCCGGACGACACCTACATCACCGACCTGTCGATGAACGGCCGCACCGTCACGCTGAACGGGCAGTCGGCCTCGGCCGCCAAGCTGATCGGCCTGCTCGCCGCCGATCCGACCATCAGCAACCCTGCCTTCTCCGCGCCGGTGACCCGCCTCGAGGCGACGCACAGCGACCTGTTCTCGATCCGGGCGTCGGTCGTCGCCGATCCCGCGCTCGCGAACCTGCCCGGCCACGCCCAGCCCGCGGCGGACGGCCCGTGAGCGTGGTCGCGAAACTGCCGACCGGCCGGCCTGGCCAGCTGCTCGCGCTCGCGATCACGCTCGCCCTCCTGGTGCTGCTCTGGGAGGCCGCCGTCTCGCCGCTGCTCGACCTCTACGCCGAACGCGCCGACGCGGTCGCGGTCGGCGGCGCGCGCCTCGCCCGCGCCGAAGCGCTGGTCCGCGCGCTGCCGGCGCTGCGGGCCGAAGCCAAGCGGGCGACGGTCGCGGGACCCGCCTCGTCCGCGCTGCTCACCGGCGGCACCGACGCCGTCGCCGCCGCGACGCTGCAGGGCCGCGTGCAGGACATCGCCGCCGGCGCCGGCACGACGCTCTCGTCGACCGAGGCGCTCGCCGCCCGCCAGGAAGGCGCCTATCGACGGATCGCGCTGCGCGTCTCGCTTAGCGCGACGCTGCCGGTCCTGGTGAAGATCCTCCAATCCCTCGACGAAAGCACGCCGCGCATGCTCGTGGACGACCTTCAGCTGCACACGTCGCCGATCATCATCGCGCAAAGCCACCAGAGCTCGCCGCCGCTCGACGCCAGCATGACCGTCGTCGCCTACCGGCTCGGCCGCGGCAGCGACGACGCGACCGCCAGTCTCGCGGGCGGCGGAGACGCGCCGTGACGTTCCGCCGTCTCGCGCTCCTCGGCTCGTCCTCGCTCGCGCTGGCGCTGGCCGGCTGCCAGCCGGCGGAGAAGCCCGACGCGCCCACGCCGCTGCCGGCGCTCGCGCCCGGGACGCCGGTCGCGTCGCCCGCGGTCAACGGTGCGCTCGGATCGCTCCGCGGCCAGCCGCGGGCGCAGGTCAGCTACGGCAACCGGGAGGGCGGCGTGCACGCGCCCGGCGCCGAATACTCGGCCGGCGGCGGCGGCGACGTCTCGCTCGACTTCGCCGACACCGACATCCGCGCCGCGGTCTCGCAGATCCTCGGCGACATCCTCCACCTCAACTACACGGTCGATCCCGGCGTGCACGGCAGCGTCACGCTCCACACCGCCCAGCCGCTGCGGCGCGAGCAGCTGCTGCCGACGCTCGAGGTCCTGCTGTCGCAGGTCGGCGCGACGCTGAGCCAGTCGGGCGGTCTCTACGAGGTCGCGCCGGCTTCTGCGGCCGGCAGCGGCGGCGGTCCGGGCGGCGGGCTCGGCAGCGGCGCCACCGCGGGCGCCGTCGTCGTCCCGCTCCACAGCACCAGCGCCGACGCGCTCGCCCGCGTGCTGCAACCCTATGCCGGCACCGGCGCGCGCATCGCGGCCGACCCCAACGCCAACGCCATCATCGTCAACGCGCCGCCCGCGCAGCGCGAGGCGATCGTGTCGATGATCCATGCCTTCGACGTCGACACGCTCGCCGACAAATCGTTCGCCCTGCTGCCGGTCGACAGCGGCGACGCCAAGGATTTCTCCACCGCGCTCTCGCAGGCGCTGAGCGCCGACCAGGGCAAGTCGCTCGCGAACGTGGTCCGCGTCGTGCCGATGAGCCGCATCGACGCGGTGCTGGTCGTGGTGCCGACCGAGGACATGATGAACGACGTGCGGCGCATCTACGGCCTGGTGCTGCGCCAGCGCCGCGAGACGGTCCGCTCGTGGCACGTCTACTACCTGCAGAACGGCCGCTCCAACGACGCCGCCTACGTGCTGCAGCAGGCCTTCACGCCCGACCACGTGACCGCGCAGCCGACCGAGAAGAACCAGCTGCAGCAGCTCGGCCAGACCCAGAACGCGCTCGGCGCCAGCGGCGGCTCGGGCAGCTCCGGCATCGGCGGCGGCAGCAGCCTCGGCGGCGGCATCACCGGCGGCACCAGCGGGATGACGAGCGGCACCGGCACCACCACCGGCGGCACGGGCGCGACGGCCCAGCCCGCGTCGGGCGGGTCGAGCAACCCGCTGCTCGGCGGGCTCGAGCAGGGCGGCGCCGGCGAGGGCGGCACCAGCAAGGACGAGATGCGCATCGTCTCGGCCGACCAGAACAACGCGATCCTGATCTACGGCACGCCGCAGGAGCTCGACACGGTCGAGAACACGCTCCGCAAGATCGACGTGGTGCCGTTGCAGGTCCGGATCGACGCCACCATCGCCGAGGTCGATCTCAACAACAACCTCGAATACGGCACGCAGTTCTTCTTCAAGCAGGCCGGCGCCAGCACCAGCAACAACACCGGCAGCGTCGCGTCGTCGGCGGCGGCGCTCACCGGCACCGCGACGAACGCGACCTCGAGCGGCACCGGCGGCGTGCTGACCCAGGCCTTCACCGCGAGCACCGCCGGGCTCACCGGCGGCGGCTTCGAGGGGTTCCTGCTCGCCGGCGGCAACTCGCAGCAGGCGGCGCTCGACCTGCTGCAATCGGTCAGCAAGGTGCGCGTGCTGTCCTCGCCCGAACTCGTCGTGCTCGACAACCAGCCGGCGCGCCTGCAGGTCGGCGAGGACGTCCCGGTGCTGAGCCAGCAGCAGCAATCGACGCTGGTCGCGAACTCCAGCCTGGTGAACTCGGTGTCCTACGTGCCGACCGGGATCATGCTGCAGATCACCCCGCGCGTGAACAATGACGGCCAGGTCACGCTCGACATCGCCGAGGAGGTGAGCCAGAGCCTCGGCATCACCACGACGACGGGCAGCGCGGGGCCGAACTCGCCGACCTTCTCGGACCGCAACGTGCAGTCGCGCGTCGTCGTGCAGGACGGCCAGACCATCGGGCTGGCCGGCCTGATCTCGGACAACGACCAGAAGCTGAACCAGGGCGTCCCGTTCGTGCGCAACATCCCGGTGATCGGCGCGCTGTTCGGCCAGCAGGCGAACTCGCGCACGCGTCAGGAACTGCTGGTGATGATCACGCCGCATGTCGAGCGCGACGCCCATGACGCGCGCGCGCTGACCGAGGACATGGAAAGCCAGATGCCGTTCGCCGCCGGCGTGCCGGAGGCGCTGCAGCGCCTGCCGAACGCCGGACAGTCGGATCCGAACGGTCCCGTGCTGAAGAGCATCGGCCTGCAGAACTGAGATGCGGCGGGTCGGCCTTCCGGCGGGCGCCGGCGCGGGGCGCGTGCCGGGCCGCGCGGCCGGCCGCGACCCCGTCCGCGCGGCCGGCCGCGACTTTGTCCGCGCGGCAGGCCGCGACGAGCGCGGCTTCGCGCTGCTGGTGGTGCTGTGGACACTGGTGCTGGTGTCCCTGCTGGTGCTGCGGCTGACCGAGGCGGGCACCGCGGAAGCCCGCCTCGGCAGCAATCTCCGGCGCGGCGCGGTCGCCGAGGCCGAGGCCGACGGCGCCTTCGCCACCGCCGCCTTCCGCCTGCTCGCGAGCGGCAGCGACCTGCCAGGCGCCGGCCGCTTCACCGTGCCGACGCCGCACGGCGCCGCCGTGGTCACCTTCCGCAGCGAGGCGGGCAAGGTCGACCTCAACAACGCTTCGCCGCCGCTCGTCGCCGCCCTCATCGCCGAATTCGGCGAGGACGAGACCGACGCGACCAACATCGCGGCCGCCATCGCCGCCTGGCACACGCCGGTGCCGGGCCCGCAACTGCCGACATTGCTCGCGCCCTACCGCGCCGCCGGACGCCGCTACGGGCCGCCCGGCTCGGCGTTCGAGAGCGTCGACGAGCTCCGCCTCGTGCTCGGCGTGACGCCCGAACTGTTCGCCCGGCTGCAACCCTATCTGACGGTGTTCGCGTCGAGCGATCCCGCCCTTTCGGTCGCCGCGCCGCCTGTGCTGCAGGCGGCCGCCTCCATCGGCGAGCTGCCGGTCGCAGGTGGCACGACGCCGCAGGTCGGCGACGTGTTCGATCTCCGGGTTGACGAGCGCGCCGATGGCGCGCGTTTCCTCCGGGACGGCGTCGTGCAGCTCGAATCAGGCGAGAACGGAGCGCCCTGGCGCATCCTCACCTGGAACCACCCGGTGGACGCGCCGGGACCTTGACGCCTGCTTGAGCAGGCACCGTGCGCCGGCCGGGCCCGGCGCGTCGCATCGTGCCTTGGAGGGAACGCGTTGAGCCAAGCCACCGCGACGAACGGGGCGTTCGGACGCATCGAGACCGACATCCCGGCCAGGCTCGACCGCCTGCCCTGGAGCCGGTTCCACGCCGGCGTCATCGCCGCCCTCGGCGTGACCTGGATCCTCGACGGTCTCGAGGTCACGATCGTCGGCTCGATCGGCCCCGCGCTGCAGAACCGCGCGTCCCTCGGCCTCAGCCCGTCCGAGATCGGCGCCGCGGCGTCGGCCTATGTCGGCGGCGCGGTGATCGGCGCGCTGTTCTTCGGCTGGCTGACCGACAAGGTCGGACGCCGCGCGATCTTCGCCGTCACGCTCGGCGTCTACGTGGTCGGCGTGCTGGGCTCGGCCTGCTCGGTCAGCATGCTGACCTTCGCCGCCTCCCGCGTGCTGACCGGCCTCGGCATCGGCGGCGAATACGCCGCCATCAACTCCGCGGTCGACGAGATGACGCCGGCGCCGATGCGCGGCCGGGTCAACCTCGCGGTCAACGCGAGCTACTGGGCCGGCGCCGGGCTCGGCGCCGTCGCGTCGCTCGTCCTGACCGGCCACAGCCACCTGCTCGGCAACTGGGGCTGGCGGCTCGGTTTCGGCATCGGCGGCCTGCTCGGCCTGCCGGTGATCTGGCTCCGCCGCTTCGTGCCCGAAAGCCCGCGCTGGCTGATCACGCACGGCTACGTCGAGGAGGCCGAGGCCGCGACCCGGCTGATCGAGAGCGAAGTCGCGGCCTGCGGCTACACCCTGCCGGAGGCGACCGGCAGGCTGTCGATCCGCCCCCGACGCACCTTCGGTCTCGGCCTCGTGTTCAGGGCGATGTTCGTGACCCACCGCAAGAGAAGCCTGCTGGTGGTCGTGCTGATGCTGAGCCAGGCGTTTCTGTTCAACGCGATCTTCTTCACCTACGGGCTCGTGCTGACCAAGTTCTATGCCGTCAAACCCGACGACATCGGGCTGCACATCCTGCCGCTCGCGGCGTGCAACCTGCTCGGTCCGTTCCTGCTCGGCCCGCTGTTCGACACGCTCGGGCGCCGCAAGATGATTGGCGGCACCTTCGCGATCGCCGCGTTCCTGCTGGTCGCGACCGCGCTCCTGTTCGGCTTCGGCCTGCTGGACGCGTTCACCCAGACGCTGCTCTGGATGGCGATCTTCTTCGTTGCCTCGTCGGCGGCCTGCGGCGCCTACCTTACCGCGAGCGAGCTGTTCCCGCTCGAAACCCGGGCGCTGGCGATCGCGGTCTTCTACGCGGTCGGCACCGCGGCGGGCGGCTTCGCCGCACCCTGGCTGCTCGGCTCGCTGATCGGCACCGGCCGCCCCTGGTCGGTGGCGCTCGGCTACCTGATCGCGGCCGTGCTGATGGCGGCGGGCGCCGTCGCCGAGTTCACCCTCGGGATCGACGCCGAGGGCCGCGCGCTCGAGGACGTCGCCGAGGTCCTGTCGGCCTGATCGTGTCCCACGCCGGCCGACGCGGGACCGGTAAACGCCGTCTTTACCTCTGATGCGCACACTCGCCCGGTCTCACCCGGGTTGCGCCCGATGCCGAACTCCCTGTCCTTCACCGAGCCGGGTCTGGACCGTGCCTGGCACCTGTCCTCGATCGGGCGGCTGCAATCCGCGATCGCGCTGCTCGAAGAGCTGCGCCGAGGCGGCGAGCTCGAAGGCGGCACGCCGGCGGCCGAACTGGTCTGGCTGTCGGCCTTCCTCGCTCTGGCGACCGGCCGCCACGACGAGGCGATGCGCGACGCGGGCGACGCGATCGAGCTCTTCGACACGCTCGGTGATCCGGAACGGCGGGGAATGGCGGTCGCCCTGCTCGTCTGGGCGGCGACGATCGTGGGCGACGCGCCCGCCATCGACGAAGCGTTCGCCTCGCTCGACTGCGTCGACCCGGACGGGGTCGCCGCCTGCTGGCTGCAGAACACGATCGCGATCGCCAGTTGGAGCGCCGGCGAGCACGATCACGCGAGGATGTGGGGCCATCGCGCCTGCATGTCGGCCGAGCGTCTCGGCGATGACCTCCTGCTCGGCCGCTGGCTGAACAACGCCGCGCTGGCGCTGCTCGCTCAGGGCGACGTGACCGAGGCGGTCGCCATGCTCGAGCGCGCCGCCTCCCTGTCGGAACGGATGGGCGATCTCTGGAATCTCCGGGTGACACTCTGCAACCTCGCCGAAACCTGCGCGGAAACGGGCCGAACGGACGAGGCGGACACACACCTGATCCGGGCCGAGGCGACCGCGTGGTCGTGTCCCGACGAATTGTCAGGGCGAGAACGCCTCATCTTCGACGAGGTGCGGGGGACCATCCGTCTCGGTCGCGGCGAGCTCGCGCTCGCGATCGCGAGCCTCGGCGAAAGCGTCGCCCTCGCGCTGCGGATGAACGACCTCGAGATCGGCACCGGTGCGAGCCGCAAGCTGGCCGGCGCCTACGCCGACAGCGGCGACTACGAGCGCGCGTATCGCGAGTCGCTCCGTTCCCGCGAACTCTGGGAACGCCGGGCGAACATCGCATCCCGCCGCGCGGCACGCGTCGCCGGGATCAGGCTGCGCACGGAGGAACTCGCGCGCCGCGCGGCCTCGCTGCAGTCGGACAACCAGATCCTGTCGGAGGAGGCGCGGCGTCTCGCCGCCGAGGCCGAGCGCGATCCGCTGACCGGCCTGAGGAATCGCCGTGGGCTGCGCGCCCTCCTGCAAGGCCTCGGCCAGGCGCACGCGACCGTCGCGCTCGCGATGGTCGACATCGACCATTTCAAGCGGATCAACGACGAACACAGCCACGCGGTGGGCGACGAGGTCATCCGCGAGGTCGCCGCCACGCTCGCGGCGGCGGCGAGGCCGGGCCATGCCTTCCGTCTGGGTGGCGAGGAGTTCCTCGCCATTCTGGTCGATCTCGCGCCGGGCGAGGCGGCGTCGCATTGCGAGCGCGTGCGGCACGCCGTCGAGACCCATCGATGGGGGCACGGCCTCCGCGTCACGGTGAGCATCGGCCTCGCGTTCGCCCGCGGCGGCATGGCGCCGCACGACATGCTTCGCGAAGCCGACGCCCGCCTCTACGAGGCCAAGCGCAGCGGCCGCAACCGCGTGGCCGGCGCCGCGCCGGCCCCAGTCGCGGCTTAGACCGGACCGGTCTGGCTGAAGGTCGTGCTCTAGAAACTGAGTGGATAGAGCAACTTGCCGCATGGACGGGACCAAGATGTGGTCCGGTCAATGTAAGGTTGCTCTAGGACGGACCCGTCGCGCGTCGGAGGTCGGTGTCGGACAACCGGCGCGTAGCCGCGCAGCCGCGCCGGCGACCCGTGACGCGGCCGGGCCAGCCTCGTCTCCGGCGGCCGGGCGCGGAGGCGACGTGACGGCAGCGTCCACCGTCGACGCCCGACCGCACCGCGCCGGACGCCGCGAACGTCGCACCGCGTCTTCTTGCCGACCCCGACCGACCCCGACCGACGCCGGTCGGCGCGGGCCGCGTCAGCCTCCCGCCCCGAGACCACGCGTCGCGCCGCCCGTCAGGGATTGCAGATCATCCCGGTCGACAGATCGTCGCCGGACGTGTCCTGCGGTCCGCGCGAGCAGAGATCGTAATCGTGGTCGGGCCGCGTGCTCGGCATCCGATACAGATAGGCGTGATGCCACGGGTCGGCGGGGTCGGCACCTTTCACGTAGGGGCCGTTCCAGTTGTCGGCGTCCTCGGGCTTGTCGACCAGCGCGTGCAGTCCGTCCTCGCTGGTCGGATAGGACCCGACATCGAGCTTGTACATGTCGAGCACCGAACCCAGCCGCTCGATCGACTGCCGGGCGATCGAGATCCTGGCCCCGCCGAGCTGCCGGAGCGCCGCCGGTGCGACCAGCCCGATCAGCAGACCGAGAATGGCGATGACGACGAGGATCTCGAGCAGGGTAAAGCCGTGCTCGTGATCGCGCCCCTCGGGCGGAAAGCTGCGTGACATTCTGGCCGCATAGACCGGCCTTCCACCCCACGGCAAGCCGGGACAGGTGAATGTTCGTGTCACCGCGCCGGCCGGTCGTGGCAGGAAGGAGGGATGCCGGTCCCTTTCCTCGCCTGCATGTCGCTGGTGGCGCACCTCTACGCCCTGCCGCCCCGGGTGCTGCCGTCGATCCAGGCGGTCGAGGGCGGCCGTCCCGGCACGATCCATCGCAACACCGACGGCTCGGCCGATCTCGGGGTGATGCAGGTCAACACGCTGTGGGTGCCGGCCCTGGTGCACTACACCCGCACCGACGCGGACACGGTCCGCCGGCGCCTCCTCGGCGAGCCCTGCTACAACATCGCCGCCGCCGGCGCGATCATGCGCACCTATCTCGACGAAACACGCGGCGACCTGATGCGCGCCGTCGGCGACTACCACTCGCACACCGACGCCCTCAACCGCCTCTACCAGGGCGAAGTCCTGCACGCCGCCACCACGATGTTCGTCCGCGCCGGAACCACCCGCCGCCGGACTTGAGGGCGCCGGGTGGGGAGAAGGCCAGGGCTCTGCCCTGGACCGGTTTCCTTTGCGCAAGCGCGAAGGGACCCGGCCGGGGTTTAGGGGTAGAGGCCCTGCCTTCCCCCACGAGCCCACCAAGGATGGCGATGACGGGATCCGAGCCGCCGGACGAGGACGAGGACGCGGCGCCCTCCTCGATCGATGGGCTGCACCGGTATCTTTCGCCGGGCGGGCTCGCGCGGTTCCGTGCCGAGCAGGCGTCGCTGCGTCACGACGAGCGGCCGCGGATCGTCGAGATCGTGTCCTGGGCGGCCGGCAACGGCGACCGTTCCGAGAACGGCGACTACCTGTATGGCAAGCGGCGGCTGCGCGAGATCGACCGCCGGCTTCGTTTTCTCGACCGGCGCATCAGGGAGGCGATCGTGGTCGAGCCGGTCGAGACGCAGGACGCGGTCGTTCGGTTCGGCGCCCGTGTCACCTACGTCGATGCCGACGATGCGGCGCGCACGGTGACGATCCTCGGCGTCGACGAGGCGGTGCTCGAGCGCGGCGAGGTCAGTCTCGCGTCGCCGATCGGTCGCGCGCTGCTCGGCCGCCGTCCCGGCGACGAGGTGGTGCTGCATCGGCCGGGCGGCCGCGAGACGATCGAGGTGCTCGCCGTGGCCTATGGGGTTCAGTCGCCCGACGCGACCGGCTGACCGCGCGTGGCACGGCGGTCGGACGGCATGCCGTCGCGGAAGGCGCGGTTGAGCGGTTCCGACCAGAGCGCGGCGACGAGGCCGGCGGCGAGCACGGACAGCGTCAGGAACGCCGCCAGCAGCGCGAGGCGGGCGTTCCCGGCCGCGTGCGGCCACGCCGTCCGCAGCAGGCCGAGCACCACGAGATGGAACAGGTAGAGCTCGAGGCTGAGCCGGCCGGTGGCGCGGAGGCCGCCGAGCGCGGGATGCCGACGCGCGACCCCGCCCATGTCGGCCGCCGGCAGCACGAGGACGGCCGTGCCGAGGGCGAAGAGGGTGACGCCGGGCACGTTGGTGTCGGCGATCGAGGCCGCGAGATAGAACGCCGCGAGCACCAGCGCGACCAGGACCTGCGCGGGGCGCAGCCAGGCACTCCGGATGGTCCGTCCGGCGAGCAGGATCGCGGTCGCGACGCCGATCGCGATCGCGTCGAAGCACGCGAAATAGTCGTAGAGCGCCGCGTCCGTGTCCCCCTGGTGCGTCGCGCGCCAGACCGGTCCGATCAGCACGAAGCAGAGGCAGCACGCGACGAGCGCCCGCTCCCGCCGCAGCACGCGGCAGAATATCGGAAAGGCGAGATAGAACGCCTCCTCGACCGAGAGCGACCACAGCACGCAGAGCGCGTAGTTCACCCAGCCCGCCTTGACCAGGAGCACGTTCATCACCGGGATCAGCGACGCGAGGTCGACGATCGCGAGCGGCATGCGCGCGCCGCCGTCCACCTGGTCGCGAAAGATCGCGACACCGGCGAACGCGAGCGCGTTGACCAGCGCGAGCAGCAGCAGCACCGACGGCAGGATGCGCGCCGCGCGCCGGCGGTAGAACGGTCCGAACCGGAGATCCCCGAGCCGTCCGGAACGCGCCTGCGCGTTCGCGGCGATCAGGAAGCCGGACACGACGAAGAACATCGTGACACCGTAGTTGCCGTTCCGCACCACGGCGTGCACCGCGCCGGCGCCGAACACGCGCGCGAGCGCGGTGTCGCGAAGATCGTAGGCGATGCTGAAGTGATGCAGCAGCACGAGCGCGATCGCGACGCCGCGCAGGCTGTCGATCCGTCCGCTGCGGGTGCCGAACGCCATCCGTCAGTCCCATGCTCCCGTGTCGCCCGCCTGTCTGGCATACCGGTGCGGTCATGAGGAGGTCGGGGGGAGGCGGGCGGCATGGATGACGGATCCGATCTCGCGACCGCGCATCTGCCGCCGGACGCGGCGCGGCCGCGCTTCACGATGAACCGGCAGCGGGACCGGGACCAGGTCGCGTGCCTGCTCGGCCGCGACGGGTGGCGCGCCTTCGAGCGTCCGCTGCCCGAGCTGATCTTCCGTTACGGTGTCGCGCATCCGGGCCTGTTCGTCGACGTCGGCGCGAACACGGGCTTTTACACTCTGCTCGCGGCGTCCGCCTCGCGCGACAATCACGTGGTCGCGCTCGAGCCGATGGCCGACATTCTCGAACTGCTGCGCCGCAACCTCGCCGACAACGATCTCGTCGACCGCGTGCGGCTGATCCGCTGCGCGGCGGGCGAA
This sequence comes from Acetobacteraceae bacterium, assembly GCA_965199345.1. Taxonomy (GTDB): domain Bacteria; phylum Pseudomonadota; class Alphaproteobacteria; order Acetobacterales; family Acetobacteraceae; genus CAXTPV01. The sequence continues at coordinate 1,832,269 of CBDARA010000002.1, read as the reverse complement.
CGGAACGGCGAGCAGGATCTCTACGTGCCGTCTCCGTCGCATCGGCTGATCGAGACCAGCGCCAGCCTGCTCGGCTCGTTCAAGGGCGAGCATTCGAGCACGGAGCGGGTTCTCGTCCGCACGCTCGACCGGATCCTGTTCCGGCCGTCGCTGATCGGACGCCGCGTGACGATGATCAAGATCGACGTCGAAGGCCACGAGGCGGCGGTCATCGCGGGCGCGCGATGGACGGTCCGGCGGCACCGTCCGATCGTCTTCGCCGAGGTGCTGCCGCACGCCGATTTCGACGCGCTGAACCGGTTCCTCGACCTGAACCGCTACGTCGATGTCCGCCTCGATCCGGAGCGCGCGCCCGAGATCGCCTCGCGTGTCTCGTTCGACCCCGACGGCTGGAACCACGCCCTCGTTCCCGTCGACAAGGTGGCGTCGTTCAGCCGGGCGATCGACCCCGCCGCCTCCCGGGTTTGACATCGCCCGTTCCGGGCGCCGAGAGTGCACGCACCGAGGGGAGCTCCGGCAAGGAGCTGAGAGATCGCTGGTCCGGCCCGCAGGCCGAACGGCGCGATGACCCTAGAACCTGATCCGGGTCATGCCGGCGGAGGGACGGGTGGATCGCAGCAGGCGCTCTCGTTGCGTTCGTCGTGTCTCCTTCTCGCCTCGCGCCGGGAGGAGAACACCATGAACGATCATCCCGACCCGCACGCGCTCCGGCCCGAAGGCGTGACCACCGGCCCGATCCCGGGCTCGCGCAAGATCCACGCGAGCCCGGACGGCTTTCCCGACATCGTGGTGCCGTTCCGCGAGATCCCGCTCGACCCGTCGTCGGGGGAGGCGCCGGTGCGCGTGCACGACACCTCGGGCGCCTACACCGATCCCGCGGTGGCGATCGACCTCGCCGCCGGCCTGCCGCCGCTCCGCGAGGCCTGGCTCGCGCGCCGCGCCTCGCTGGGACGCGCGGTGCCGCGCGCGATCCGGCCGGAGGACAATGGCGGCGCCACCGGCGACCGCCTGGTACCGCCCTGTCCGGCGGTGCGCCGGCTGCGTGTCGCCCGCGACGCGGGTCCGGTGACGCAGCTCGAATTCGCCCGCGCCGGCCTGATCACCGAGGAGATGCGCTTCGTCGCGCACCGCGAGAACCTCGGACGCGCGGCGATCGCCGACGGCGCCGCCGCGCGCCGCGCCGACGGCGAGGACTGGGGTGCGGCGATCCCCGACTTCGTGACGCCGGAATTCGTGCGCGACGAGATCAGCCGCGGCCGCGCCATCATCCCGGCCAACATCAATCACCCGGAGCTCGAGCCGACCATCATCGGCCGCAATTTCCTGGTGAAAGTGAACGCCAACATCGGCAATTCGGCGGTCACCTCGTCGGCTTCCGACGAGGTCGAGAAACTGGTCTGGGCGATCCGCTGGGGCGCCGACACCGTGATGGACCTCTCGACCGGCCGCAACATCCACAACATCCGCGACTGGATCATCCGCAACGCGCCGGTGCCGATCGGCACGGTGCCGCTCTACCAGGCGCTCGAGAAGGTGGACGGCGAGCCCGAACGGCTCAGCTTCGAGCTGTTCCGCGACACGCTGATCGAGCAGGCCGAGCAGGGCGTCGACTACTTCACCATCCATGCCGGCGTGCGGCTCGCCCACGTGCCGCTGACCGCCAACCGCGTCACCGGCATCGTCTCGCGCGGCGGCTCGATCATGGCGCGCTGGTGCCTCGCGCATCACCGCGAGAGCTTCCTCTACGAGCGGTTCGACGAGATCTGCGACATCATGCGCGCCTACGACGTGTCGTTCTCGCTCGGCGACGGGCTCCGGCCCGGCTCGATCGCCGACGCCAACGACGCGGCGCAGTTCGCCGAGCTCGAAACGCTCGGCGAACTCACGAAGATCGCCTGGGCGCGCGGCTGCCAGGTGATGATCGAGGGCCCCGGCCACGTGCCGATGCACAAGATCCGCGCCAACATGGACAAGCAGCTCGCCGTCTGCGGCGAGGCGCCGTTCTACACGCTCGGCCCGCTGACCACCGACATCGCGCCGGGCTACGACCACATCACGTCCGGGATCGGGGCGGCGATGATCGGCTGGTTCGGCACCGCGATGCTCTGCTACGTGACGCCGAAGGAGCATCTCGGCCTGCCCGACCGCGACGACGTCAAGACCGGCGTCATCACCTACCGGATCGCGGCGCACGCGGCCGATCTCGCGAAAGGCCATCCGGCCGCACGGCTGCGCGACGACGCGCTCAGCCGCGCCCGCTTCGCCTTCCGCTGGGAGGACCAGTTCAACCTGTCGCTCGATCCGACCACGGCGCGCCGCTACCACGACGAGACGCTGCCGCGGGACGCGCACAAGACGGCGCATTTCTGCTCGATGTGCGGACCCAAGTTCTGTTCCATGCGGATCAGCCAGGATCTCCGCGCCGAGGCGACACGCCTCGCGGGGCTCGACGGAAAGGGGGCAGAATTTCGCGCGGGCGGCGGGGCATTGTATGTTCGGGAGGCCGAGGACCCGTCTGGCAGCCCATGGAGCGCGGATGATCGACCACACTGACCTCGTCCACGGCCTGACCCTCGTCGGCCGGCACGGCGCGATCGCCATGCCGGCCGGAGACCGGTCATGATCCCGCCCGGGCGTTCGCTCGCCGCGATCGGCCAGCTCGCCGATCCGGAGATCGACCTCGCCGATGCCGCGCTGCAGCTCGGGCGGGCGCTCCGCCCCGAGCACGACGCGTCCGCCGCCGCCGCCCATCTCAGCCAGCTCGCCCGCGAGGCGGCGGCGATCGGCGCCCTGCTCGCCGGCCGGCCGGCCGAGACCCGCCTCGGCGGCCTCGCGGCGCTGATCCACGCCCAGCACGGCTACGCCGGCGACCGCGACACCTACGACGACCTCGACAACGCGAACCTGCTGACCGTGATCGAACGCCGCCGCGGCCTGCCGGTGTCGCTCGGCATCGTCTGGCTGCACTGCATCCGCGCCGCCGGCTGGCAGGGCAGGGGGATCGACTTCCCCGGCCATTTCCTGATCCAGATGGACGCGACGCTCGCCGAGCCGCCGGCGACCGGCCGCGGCCGCCGCCCGGCGCGCCGCCCGCAGCAGGTGCTGATCGACGTCTTCAACGGCGGCGAGGCCGTCGGCATGGGCGACCTCGTGCTGCTGATGCGGCGGCATCTCGGCGCCGACGCCGAGATCGGCCCGGGCCTGCTGCGCCCGATGGGCAATCGCGACGTGCTGCTCCGCCTGCAGCGGAACGTGCTCGAGCGCCGGCGCGGCGCCGACGACACCGAGGGCGCGCTCGCCGCGATGGAGACGATGACCGCGATCGCGCCCGACCAGGCCTCGCTCTGGCGCGACGCCGCCTCGATCAACGCCTCCCTCGGCCGGCTCCGCGCCGCGATCGAGTGCCTCGAGCGCTTCGTGGTGCTGGTGCCGGACGGCGACGACGCGCGCGACGCCCGCGCCCGGATCACCTCGATCAGGACCCGCCTCGCATGAGCGGTCCTCGCCCGGGCGGCCTACGCGTCGCGGTCCAGATGGACCCGCTCGAAACGGTCGACATCGACAAGGACAGCACCTTCGCGCTCATGCTCGAGGCCGGACGCCGCGGCCACGCGCTCTGGCACTACGATGTCCGCGCGCTCGCGCTCCGCGAGGGCAAGGGCGACACCGGCGCGCCGCGCACCGAACGCCTGCTCGCGATGTCGGCCCGCCCCGTGACCGTCCGGCGGACCCGCGGCGAGCACTGGACGTGGGGCGAGACCACGCGGCTCGATCTCGCGCGCGACATCGACGTGATCCTGATGCGCCAGGACCCGCCGTTCGACATGGCCTACATCACCGCGACCCACATGCTCGAGCACGTCCACCCGGCGACGCTGGTGGTGAATGATCCGCGCGCGGTGCGGGAGTTCCCCGAAAAGATCCTCGTGACCCACTTTCCCGACCTGATGCCGCCCACGCTCGTCACGTGGGACGCGGGCGCGATCCGCGACTTCCGCGCCGAGCACGGCGACATCATCGTCAAGCCGTTGTTCGGCAACGGCGGCGCCGGCGTGTTCCGGATCAAGCCCGACGACGAGAACCTCGGCGCCCTGCTGGAGCTCCACTGGGCGCGGTCGCGCGAGCCGCTGATGGTGCAGCGCTACGAACCCGCCGTGCGACAGGGCGACAAACGGATCATCCTGGTCGACGGCGAGGCGGTCGGCGCGATCAACCGCGTGCCGGCCGCCGGCGAGGCGCGCTCCAACATGCATGTCGGCGGCCGCGCCGAACGCGTCGGTCTCACCGCGCGCGACCGCGAGATCGTCAGCGCCATCGGCCCGACCCTCCGCGACAACGGCCTGCTGTTCGCCGGCATCGACGTGATCGGCGACTGGCTGACCGAAATCAACGTCACCAGCCCGACCGGCCTGCAGGAGATCGACCGCTTCGACGGCATCGAAACCGCCGCCCTGGTGTGGGACGCGATCGAGCGGCGGGTGGCGCGGGGCGCTGGGTAGGAAAAGGCCAGGGCTCTGCCCTGGACCGGGTTCCCTTTGCGCAAGCGCAAAGGGGCCCGACGCCAAGGGCCCGAGGCCCTTGGATCCCTTTGAGTTAAGGAAAACCCCGGGCCGCATACGTGCGGGCAGGCCTCGTCGGCCCGGGGTTTTCCTTAACTGATGGATTGCAAAGGCCGCTGCCTTTGCCGGGGTCCAGGGGCAGAGCCCCTGGCCTTCTCCCTACCCCGCATCCGCCGCCACCAGCGCCTCGACATGCGCCCGCGCCGAGGCGGCCAGGGCGTCGAGGTCGTAGCCGCCTTCGAGCAGCGAGACCAATCGTCCGTGTGCGGCTTCGACGATCATCGTCGTGACGGCGTGGAAGTCGCCTTCGTCGAGTTCGAGTGCGGCGAGCGGGTCGGCCCGGTGCGCGTCGAAGCCGGCCGACAGGATGACGAGTTCCGGCCCGAACCGGACCAGTGCCGGCAGGATCGTCTCGCGCCAGGCGCTGAGGAACACGCTGCCGCCGGTGCCTGGCGGCAGCGGCACGTTGACGACGTTGCCGGCGACGCCGTGTTCGGAGGCGCGGCCGGTGCCCGGGTAGCAGGGCGACTGGTGGCTGCTCGCGAAGAAGAAGTCGGGGTCGTCGTGGGCGGCCGCCTGGGTGCCGTTGCCGTGATGGACGTCGAAATCGACGACCGCGATCCGTTGCAGCCCGTGCGCCGCGCGCGCGTGGCGGGCCGCGACCGCGGCGTTTGAGAACAGGCAGAATCCCATCGCGCGGTTCGGCTCGGCGTGGTGGCCGGGCGGCCGGGTCGCGGCGAAGGCGAAGCGCGCGTCGCCGCCTTGCACCAGGTCGACCGCCTGGCAGGCGGCGCCCGCGGCGAGCAGTGCGGCGGACAGGCTGCCGTCGCCCATCGCGGTGTCGGCGTCGAGCGGCACGAGCTGTCCCGGCGCGTCGCCGACCGCGAAGAGGGCGTCGAGGAAGCCGCCGTCATGGACGCGCGCGAGCTGGGCGCGCGTCGCCTCCCGCGCCACCACGCGCCGGAGCGAGGCGAGGTGCGGCGTGTCGAGCGCGTCCAGCACCGCGCGCAGGCGCGCCGGCCGCTCCGGGTGGCCCGGTCCGGGATCGTGGCCGGCGCAGGCCGGGTGGGTGACGAGGGCGACGGTCATCGTCAGCGTCCCCAGCGGCGGTCGACCCAGTCCGCGATCTGCTGCCGGAACGGGATGGTCAGGCCGAGGGTCCAGAGGACGATCGCGACGGTGGCAATCATGACGACGATCATCGGAGCATCCTTTCACGGGCCAGGGCCGACGCCTGGCGGCGTTCCCTCGACCGTCCCGCCGCATGGCTTTCGCTTGATAGCATTGCCGGGCGCGAGCATGAGGTGGCGCGTCGATCCTCCGACGGAGTTGTGCGTGTCCGACACCTCGCCCAAGCAGAGCGCCCTCGATGCCGCCGCCGTGCTCGAGGCGTACCGCCGCTGGGCCGGCATCTACGACCGCGTGTTCGGCAGCGTGTCGGCGGCCGGCCGCAGGCGGGCGGTCGCGGCGGTGAACGCGGCGCCCGGCGACGACGTGCTCGAGGTCGGCGTCGGCACCGGTCTCGCGCTGCCGCATTACGCGCCCGGCAAGCGCGTCGTCGGCATCGATCTCTCGCCCGACATGCTGGCACGCGCCGAGGCGCGGGTCCGGCGCGACGGGCTCGGCCACGTGCAGCGCCTCGAGGTCGCCGACGCCGAGGCGATGCCGTTCGCCGACGCGAGCTTCGACAGCGCGGTCGCGATGTTCGTCGCGTCCGTGGTGCCGCACGCCGATCGGCTGCTCGCCGAGATGAAGCGCGTGGTCCGGCCCGGCGGCCGGCTGTTCTTCGTCAACCATTTCGTGGCCGCGGGCGGGCCGCGGCTCGCGGTCGAGCGCGCCATGCGGCCGCTCGCCCGCACGCTGGGCTGGCATCCGGACTTCGCGATCGAGTCGCTGCTGCCGCCGGCCGACCTCGCGCTCGCGCGCCGCTGGCCGGTGCCGCCGGCGGGGCTGTTCACGCTCGTCGGCCTCACGAACCCGCACCGGTCCGAGCCGATGCGCCGCACCGCCGAGCGCGCCGGCCTTGATCATCCGTCGGGAGATGCCACTCAGCTTGATCGGGGAGAGCCGGTCGGATACTCCGACCCGTCGATCCCGCGAATGGATGGTCAGACTTGATGAACACCGCCCGACGGGCCGGCGTGCCCGCCGTGTCCGCGCTCCGCCCGATCGTGGCCGGTGCGACCGTCCTGCTGCCGGCCGGCGCCGCCGAGGCGCAGCGGCCGCTGCCGTGGCAGATGGGGTTGCAGGCCGCGCACAGCCCGGTCATGCGGGACGTGATCTGGCTGAACACGTTCATCCTCTGGATCATCATCGCGATCGTGGTGTTCGTGGCCGGCCTGCTCGCCTGGGTGGCCTTCCGCTACAACGCGCGGCGGAACCCGGTGCCGAGCCGGACCACCCACAACACGCTGGTCGAGGTGGTGTGGACGGTGGTGCCGGTCGCGATCCTGATCGCGATCGCGATCCCGTCGCTGAAGCTCGTTTATTTCGAGGACAAGACCATCACGCCGGGCCTGACCATCAAGGTCACCGGCCATCAATGGTATTGGGAATACGCCTATCCCGACCGCGGCGGCGTCGACTTCACGAGCTACATGATCCCGGGCAACAAGCTGCCGGCCGACCAGAAGGACCTCCGCCAGCTCGCCGTCGACAACCCGCTGGTGGTGCCGGCCGGCGTCGACGTCCGGGTGCTGCTGTCCAGCGGCGACGTGCTGCATTCCTGGTTCGTGCCGTCGCTCGGCGTCCAGCGCTACGCCATCCCGGGCCGGGTGATCGAAACCTGGTTCAAGGTGGACAAGCCGGGTTTCTATTACGGGGAATGCAACCAGATCTGCGGCATGAACCATGACGCGATGCCGATCGAGATCGAGGCGATGTCGCCGGCGGACTTCGCCACCTGGGTGAAGTCCGCGAAAGACAAGTTCAGCCAGAACAGCGTGCCCGACCAGGACCGCTTCGCGACACTCCAGAATCGCTTCGCGATGCTCCAGGACCGCTTCGCGGTGCTCGATGCGCCCCAGATGACCGGCGGAAGGAACTGATCATGTCCGTCACCACTCACGACGAGCAGCACCGCAGCACCGGGCACGGTCTCGACGACCACGGCCACGGCCACGACGTCGCCCACGGGCACGACGCGCACGACCACGGCCCGCCGCGGAACTTCTTCCGCCGCTGGTGCTGCGCCACCAACCACAAGGACATCGGCACGCTCTACCTGGCGTTCGCGATGTTCAACGGCTTCTACGCCGGCATCCTGTCGATGATCATGCGGGCGCAGCTGCTGCACCCGGGCGGCACGCTGGTCACCAGCGGCCAGGCCTGGAACGCGATCGTCACCTCGCACGGCCTGATCATGATCTTCTTCACGGTCATGCCGGCGCTGATCGGCGGCTTCGGCAACTGGTTCATTCCGCTGATGATCGGCGCGCCGGACATGGCGTTCCCGCGCCTGAACAACATGAGCTTCTGGCTCGCGGTCGGCGGCATCACCTTCGCGTCGCTCGGCCTGCTGATCGGCAACGGCACCGGCGTCGGCTGGACGCTCTATCCGCCGCTGTCGAACTCGACCTATCAGAGCGGCGTCGCCACCGATTTCACCCTGTTCGCGATCCACCTGACCGGATTCTCGTCGCTGTTCGGCGCGATGAACTTCATCGTGACGATCCTGAACATGCGGGCGCCCGGGATGGGCCTGTTCAAGATGCCGCTGTTCGTCTGGGCGCAGCTGGTCACCGCCTTCCTGCTGCTGCTGGCGATCCCGGTGCTCGCCGGCGCGGTGACCATGCTGATCTGCGACCGTAATTTCGGCACCGCCTTCTTCGACCCGGCGGGCGGCGGCGACCCGGTGCTGTTCCAGCACCTGTTCTGGTTCTTCGGCCATCCCGAGGTCTACATCCTGATCCTGCCGGGGTTCGGCATCATCAGCCACGTGGTCTCGACCTTCGCGAAGAAGCCGATCTTCGGCTATATCGGCATGGTCTACGCGATGATCGCGATCGGCGTGGTCGGCTTCGTGGTGTGGGCGCACCACATGTTCATCTCGGGCATCTCAGTCGACACCCGCGCCTACTTCATGGTGGCGACGCTGGTGATCGCCGTGCCGACCGGGATCAAGGTGTTCTCCTGGATCGCGACGATGTGGGGCGGCTCGATCGAGTTCAAGACGCCGATGCTGTTCGCGGTCGGCTTCATCTTCCTGTTCACGGTCGGCGGCGTCACCGGCATCGTGCTGGCCAACGCCTCGCTCGACCAGTATCTGCACAACACCTACTACGTGGTCGCGCATTTCCACTACGTGCTGTCGCTCGGCGCCGTCTTCGCGATCTTCGCCGGCTGGTATTACTGGATCGGCAAGATGAGCGGCCACGAGTATCCCGAGTGGGTCGGCAAGCTCCATTTCTGGACCACCTTCATCGGCGTGAACCTGACCTTCTTCCCGCAGCACTTCCTCGGCGCCGCCGGCATGCCGCGCCGCTACCCGGACTACCCGGTCGCCTTCGCGGGCTGGAACTACGTGTCCTCGATGGGTGCCTTCCTGTCGGGCGCGTCGACGGTGATCTTCCTGATCGGCGTCGTGATGACGTTCGCGAGCAAGAAGAAGGTCGCGGCCAATTACTGGGGCGCGGGCGCGACCACGCTCGAGTGGACGCTGCCCTCGCCGCCGCCGCACCACACGTTCACCGAAATCCCGCGGCTGCGGTGACGGGAACCGCGCGCCATGTCTGATCTCGTCGCCGCGCCCGTCGGCGGCGCCGCTTCGGACGTGACCGCGGTCGCGAACGGGACCGGCGTCGCCGATTGGATCGCGCTGCTCAAGCCGCGTGTCGTGAGCCTCGTCGTGGTGACCGGCGCGATCGGCATGGCGGTGGCGCCGGGCCGGCTCAACCCGGTGCTGGCGCTCACGACGGTGATCGCGATCGCGCTCGGCGCCGGTGCCGCCGGCGCGATCAACATGTGGTACGACCGCGACATCGACCGCAAGATGCGCCGCACCGCGACCCGCCCCGTCGCCGCCGGCCGCGTCGATCCCGACGAGGCACTGCATTACGGCATCGGGCTCTCGGCCCTGTCGGTGCTGATGCTCGGCCTCGCGACCAACATCGCGGCGGGCGCATGGCTCGCGCTCTCGATCGCGTTCTACGTCTTCGTCTACACGATGTGGCTGAAGCGACGGACGCCGCAGAACATCGTCATCGGCGGCGCCGCGGGTGCGTTCCCGCCGATCATCGGCTGGGTCGCGGTGACCGGTCATCTCGCGCTGATGCCGATCCTGCTGTTCTCGATCGTCTTCCTTTGGACGCCGCCGCATTTCTGGGCGCTGTCGCTCTACGCCTGCGGCGACTACGACCGCGCCGGCGTGCCGATGCTGCCGGTGGTGCGCGGCCGGCGGACGACCCGCTGGCACGTGCTGATCTACACCGTGCCGCTGGTCGCGGTGTCGCTGCTGCCGTGGTGCCTCGGCCTCGCCGGCCCGATCTACGGCCTCACCGCCGCGATCCTCGGGGCCGGTTTCCTCGCGCTTTCGACCTGGGTGCTGCTCGAGCCCCAGGACGAGACCGGCCGGTCGCTGCGGGGCGAGCGCGCGGCGCGGAAAACCTTCCGCTACTCGCTGTCCTACCTCGCGGTGCTGTTCACCTCGGTCCTCGTCGACCACCTCGTCTTCTGATGGACGAACAGTTCCCGCCGCCGATGCCGCCCGACCAGGCACGCGAGTTCACGCGCCGCCGGCGCGGCCGCAACGTCGCGATCATGGTGGCGCTGGTGGTGCTGTGCCTGATGTTCTACGCGATCGCCATGGTCAAGCTCGCGCATCCGGGTGGCGGCGCGTGACGGGAGAACGGTAATGGACGGCGAAGGCATCGCCATCGACGAGACCGGCGGCTTCATCGAGCAGCCGTATCACCTCCCCGAACCGAGCGTCTTCCCGATCCTCGCGGTCGGCGGCGGCATGATGATCCTGAGCGGGATCATCGTCTGGGCGCATTTCGGCATTCCCTATCTCTGCCTCGCCGGCCTGATGTCGGCGCTCGGCGTCGCCTTCTTCTGGTGGCGCATGGTGATCCGCGAAAGCCTCGCGCCCGGCGTGATCTCGCCGCTGACCCGCCTTTCGCTCCGCTACGGGATGACGCTGTTCATCACGTCGGAGGTGATGCTGTTCGTCTCGTTCTTCTGGACCTTCTTCAACTTCGCGATCTTCCCGGAGAACGTCGCGGGGCAGGGCGCGCCGGTCTGGCCGCCGATCGGCGTGCACACGTTCGACCCGTTCTCGACCCCGTTCCTCAACACGATGATCCTGCTGCTCTCGGGCTGCACCGTCACCTGGGCCCACCACGCGCTGATCGAGGGCGACCGGCGCTCGCTGATCATGGGTCTCGGGCTCACCATCCTGCTCGGCCTCAGCTTCACCGGCCTGCAGGCGATGGAATACTCGTCCGCGCCGTTCCACTTCAGCGGCGGTGGCATCTATCCCGCGATCTTCTTCATCGCGACCGGTTTCCATGGCGCGCACGTGATCGTCGGCACCTCGTTCCTGATCGTCTGCTGGTTCCGCTCGCGCCGGGACGAGTTCACGCCGACGCGGCATTTCGGCTTCGAGGCGGCGGCCTGGTACTGGCACTTCGTCGACGTGGTGTGGCTGTTCCTGTTCATCTGCATCTACTGGTGGGGCGCCGGCCCGCCCGCGCACGAGTGAGCGCGCGACGGATCGGCCTCGGGCCGATCCTCGCGCCGCTGTTCTTCATCGCGCTCACCCTGTCGCTCGGCATCTGGCAGGTCGAGCGGCTCGGCTGGAAGCAGCGGCTGCTCGCCCGTATCGACGCCGCCGCCGCCGCGGCGCCGGTGCCGCTCGGCCCTGGCGACGCGGTGCCGTCGCAATTCGCGCGCGTGATCGCGACGGGTCGGCTCGATCCCGCCCACGCCGCCGCGTACGCGTCCGACGTCCGCGACCTCCGCGGCGTGCCGACCTTCGGCGTGTTCCTGCTCGAACCGCTGTTCCGGTCCGGCGGGCCGCCCGTGCTGGTCGATCTCGGCTGGGTGCCCGCCGGCACCGACGGTCACCCGTCCGTTCGCCTCGATGGCGCGCACACGATCACCGGCTACGTGCGCCGGCCGGAACGCGGCCTGCTGTTCACGCCGTCGCCCGACCTCGCGACCCGCCAGTTCTACGCGCTCGATCCGGCGACGATCGCGCGCGGCCTCGGCCTCGACGCGGTCGCCCCGTTCACCCTCGTCGCCCTCGCGCGCGTCGGCACCGGTCCGTTCCCCGACCCGGTGACCGCGCTGCCGCGCCCGCCCAACAACCACCTGCAATACGCGGTCACCTGGTTCACGCTCGCCGGCATCGTCGCCGTCTGGAGCGGCGCCTGGTGGTTCGGTGCGTTGCGCCGCGGCGGCCCGGCCTGAGCCGGGCCGTCAGAGCACGTTCAGGCTGACCCGAAGCGGTCAGCCTGGAGCACGAGCTCGCCCCCCAAACTCATGAGACGGGGCGACCTGCCATGGTCGTTTGATCGGACCCCGCGAGCCAGCGACGGACGGCGCCCGACCCTTGTCGAAGCCTTGACGCAAGCTGGTCCGGATCGACACTGAATTGCTCTTGGTCAGGAGCACAGGCTGCCGCTGATCGGCGAGGCCGAAACCGAAACGTCGCGAGCTCTCGTTCACGCAGCGACAGCGCGACGTGCTCACGCTGTCGCTGCATCATGTGGACGGCCGAGGTGCGACGTCGAAAAGGCGCCCAACGATCGTTGCACCTCTCGGGGCGGGTGTTCGCCATCAGCTATGCGTGGCGCGCAAGACGCCAGCAGTGATAGCATTGCCCGCACTTACCGGAAGGATGTTAGATGGCAGGCAGCCTGAGCGTCCGCAATGTCGACGATCTGCTGATCATCCGGCTGAAGCGCCGCGCCGCCCGGCACGGACGTTCGGCCGAGGCCGAAATGCGCGACATCCTGCGACAAGCCTTGGAAGGGGAAGCCGATGGAGATTTCGAGCGGCTGGCGGCCGACCTGAGAAAGCTCACCGCATCCCGGCCGCAAACGTCCGCCGAGGTCCTTCAGGGCGAGGGTCGTGACGAGCGGTGAGGCGGCTGGTCATCGATGCCAGCGTCGCGATCAAGTGGGTGGTCGAGGAGCCAGGAACAGCCGAAGCGCTCGCGCTGCGTCGCCACCAGCTTCTGTCGCCGGACCTGCTGATCCCGGAATGCGCGAACATCCTGTGGAAGAAGGTCCGCCGCCAGGAGATTGGCTCGGACGAGGCCGCATTGGCTGCTCGCCTCCTGCAGCATGTAGACGTCGAGTTGGTGCCGATGCGCAGCCTGCTTGAGCCGGCGACGCGGCTGGCGATCCAGTTCGATCATCCGGCCTACGACTGCGTCTACCTTGCCCTCGCTCAGGCGAGCGCATGCAGCTTCGTGACGGCGGACAGCCGGTTTTGCGCCAAGATGCAGGGTCAGGTGCCGGCGGGCCAGGTGCTGCATCTGACGAAGGCGACGGACCAGTGAACGTGAATCTATGAGCTTCTCTGGATCGACGGGTTGAGAGGATGCCGAGTCCCACCGAGATCTACGACAACATCGAGGCGCTTGTGGCGCGAAAGCCGGATCGGGCCGGCTTTGGGCTCGAGCTGATGGACGCCGTGGGTGCGCCACGGGCGACCATCGCGAAGCTCCGGGCTGAAGCGGCTGGCAGCGGCTTTTTCGCGTGGACGCGAATGCTCCGGTTCGCACTCGTGGACAAGGGCGCCACGGTCCCGGCGATCGAGGCGATGCGGGCGGAGGAGGAGGCGAAGCCAAAGGCCAGGCGCGCCCGCATCGTCATCGCCTATGATGGCGACGCGATCGCGATCCGCGACACGAAGGTCGGCGATGAGCAGCGGCTCGACCTCGATGCGCTCGCCTATGAGGCCGACATCCTGTTCCCGCTGGGCGGCCACGAGCGCCACGTGCCGGACCCGGAGCGGCTGGCCGACATTCGCGCCAGTCGTCGACCGCAGCCGTTCAGCCAGGAGAAAGTCGAGCGTGGCGAGTTCTTCGTGCTCAAGGGGCAGCTGCTGGTGGTGGCAGACGTCCGCGACGAGCACAGGCGGGGCGGCAAGGCGGATGCGCGGCGGCGGGTCGTCTACGACAACGAGACGGAGTCGAACCTGCTGATGTCGTCGCTGACGCGGCGGCTGTACGAGGACAAGGGCGCGCGGCGGATCGTTATGCGAGCCGGCCCGTTGTTCGACGGGGCACGGAAGGGCTTCGTCTACGTTCTGCGGTCGCGCTCGGACCGGCCGCAGGCACGCGGGCTGCTGAAGGTCGGCACGACGTCCGGCGCGGTGGAGGACCGGGTTGCACGGGCCGAGACGCAGGGGGCGTTCCTGTTCGCGCCGGTGGAGATCGTGGAGACGTTCGAATTGGTAGGGCACGACGCCAAGGGGGCTGAGAAGGCGGTGCATGCGGCGCTGCGACCGTTCCACGTCGCCTTGCAGGTCGTCGGGCCTGACGGTCGGAGATTCAACGCGACCGAATGGTTCAAGACCGACGTCGCGACCGTCGTCGAAGCCATCAGCAAGACCTTCCCACGGGCGACCCTGGCCAACGCTTGAGCTTCTCCGCCGCCTCCAACGAACTCTTCCCTACCTGTCTACGTGGTCACCCACTTCATCACGTGCCACGAGGACAGTTGGCTTTAAAAGTATTCAAGAATGCACGGTCGCCTCGTAGGCGCCGACGGTCGGATGAACCGGTGCCGGCGCGCCGAGGATGTCGGTCGGCATCGTGTAGGTCGGGTTGCCGAGCCCGGCGCCCGGGCTTCCGGCCTGCAGCCGGAAATCGGCCCGGCCCGGGTCGAGCGACGCCGAGACGAGATCGGGGTTCGCCCATCGGTTCCAATGGTCCCACGACCCGATCCGCAGCGTCGCCGTGCTCAGATGCGAGCCCGACACCGGCGCGAACAGCGCGGTGTCGACGAGGCCCGCGTCGTCCCAGAGCAGGTTGTTGTCGATGATGACCGCCTCGCCCGAACAGCTCTCGACCGAGATCTCGGCGTGGAAGTTGTAGCCGTCCACCACGCCGTCGCCCCAGGCGACGTTGTTCATCACCAGCAGCCCGCCGGAATCCGACAGCATGATCTCGCCCGGCTTCCAGGACTGCTCGAAGGGGTCCTGGTTGTCGTGGAACAGCGTGTTGTCGACGATGCCGACATTGTCGCTTTCGAACACGTCGATGCCGCGGCCGCCGTTGCCGAACACGACGTTGTCCGCGACCAGCGTCGCGCCAGGATAGGGACCGTACGTGCTGCCGCCCTGCGTGTTGCGGCTGTCGTCGACGATGATGCCGTTGCCGTCGCTGTCGTCGCAGCCCGCGCCGGGGGCGTTGGTGTTGCCGAACACGACATTGCCGGTGATCTCGTTCTTGATCGACGTCGCGCCGTCGGTGTCGCGCAGCTGGTAGACCGAGATGCCGCTCAGGCACGCGGTCGCGCCGTTCCTCGCGTTGCGCGCGACGACGTTGCCGGAGACCGTGAGATAGTCGGTGCCGACGGCGGCGATCCCCGCGTCCCCGGAATCATGCGCGTAGTTGCCCTGCACCACGACATGCGTTGTTTCGCGCGAGAGATAGATCGCGGTCCGATCGCCCGTCGCCCGCACGTCGAAGCCGCCGATCGTGATCCAGCTCGTGCCCGGCGCCACCTGGATCCCGAACGTGTCGGAGGCGAGGATCGAGACGTAGGAGCTGGCTGCCGCCGCGCCCAGCAGCGTGATCGGCGCACCCGGCTCTCCCGAACGCGCGATATAGACCGGACCGTAGGTCGTCGTCGGCAGCACGTGCACGGTGTCGCCCGGCTGCGCCATGTGCAGGCCCCAGAAAATGTTCCGGAACGGCGACGATCGCGAGCCCGGTCCGGCGTCGTTGCCGTTCGCGCCATCGACCCACCAGTCGGCCGCCGTCGCCGGTGTCGTCGTCAGCAGCAGCGTCGCGAGAACCGGGAGCGAAAGCAGGCAGCAGCGAAGCATGGCCGGGTGTCCATCCTGTCGCACACATCTAGGACCGACGGGACCCGCCCGGCAAGACATTCCGATCCCGGAACGAACACGACGCGCGAGGTGTGCCAGGTCCGCGCGCGCCCTTCAGCCCGGCTGGATCGCCGACACGATCCACGCCGTGCCGGCCCGTCGCACGAAGGTCCAGGTTTCGGCGATCGTCACGTGCTCGCCGGGCGAGCCGTCGATCACCCGGCCGGCGGCGTCGGTGGTGACGTCGATCATCATGTAGCGGAAGCCGATGCTCGCGTAGTCGAGCGGGCCTTCGCGCCAGCTTTCGGCGACCGCCGCCTGCTGGATCCGCACGTCGTCGACGCTGTTGCGGGCGCCGCGCCGGGCGAGCGCGTCGAGCTGGCCGCCGAGGATCCCGGCCATCTCTGGCGTCATCAGCCGGCCGAGCGCGGCGCGGTCGCCGGTCGTCCAGGCGCGCTGCACCGCGACCAGGCGGTCGGTGAACGCGCGCCGGTCTGGCTCGCCGAGCGGCACCGCGGCCGCCGGCACGCGCGCGGCCCCGCGCCGGCGCAGCACGTAGACCAGCAACAGGATCAGCGCGAGCGGCAGCAGCAGGCCGAACCCGTGCCCGAGCAGCAGGGCGGCGAGGCCGAACCCGACCAGCCGCCGAGAAAGGCATGCGCGAACGGGTGCGGCCGCCGATAGGTGGCGGTGGGGCGCGCGGCGTAGGGCGCGGTCGAGCGCGCGACCGGGCCCGCGCCGAACGGCGTCGCGGATGTCCGCGGCACGGCCATGAAGCTGTGCGAGCCCCGGCTGCCGAACGAGCCGCCGCCGCCCGGGCGCGCGTCGGCGGCCCCGGTCGCGCCGAGCAGCGCCAGCGCCAGCGCCAGAAGGAGGGCGGGCTTCAGGCGCCGGCGACCGTGAGGCCGTCGATCCGCACGCTCGGACTGTCCGTCGCGCGCCGGAGGACGAGGTCGTTCGCCGGCGTCATCGACGCGAACATGTCGAGCAGGTTGCCGGCGACCGTGACCTCGGCGACCGGTTCGGCGAGGGCGCCGTTCCGGATCATGAACCCGGCCGCGCCGCGGCTGTAATCGCCGGTGAGGCCGTTGACGGACGAGCCGAGCAGCTCGGTGACGTAGAGCCCGTCGGCGATGTCGCCCATCAGCTCGGCCGGCGAGACGGTGCCGGCGGCCAGCGTGAGGTTGGTCGCCGACGGCGAAGGCGGTCCGGACGTGCCGCGCGCGGCGTGTCCCGTGCTCGCGAGACCGAGGATGCGGGCGCTTCTCGCGTCGAGCAGCCAGGTCCGGAGCACGCCGTCGTCGACGATCGCGAGCGGTGCCGTCGGCATGCCCTCGCCGTCGAAGGGGCGCGAACGCAGTCCGCGCACGCGGCGGGGATCGTCCCGGATCACGATCCCCTCCCGCATGATCCGCGTGCCGAGACGGTCCTTCAGGAACGACGTGCCGCGCGCGATCGCCGCGCCGTTCACCGCGCCGACCAGGTGGCCGATCAGCGAGCCCGCGACCCGTGGGTCGAACACCACCGGGCGCGCCGCCGTCGGCGGCCGCGTCGGGTCCATGCGGGCGACCGCCCGCTCGCCGGCCTTGGTGCCGATCGTCGCCGGATCGTCGAGATCGGCCCGGTGCACGGTCGAGTGGTAATCGTAGTCGCGCTGCATCGACGTGCCGGTGCCCGCCAGCGCGCTCGCGCTGATCGAATGGCCGGTGCGGCGATAGGCGCCGGCGAAGCCGTCGGTGGTCGCGAGCACGATCGCGGTGCGGCCGAAGCCCGCCGACGCCTCGCCCGACTGCGTGACGCCGTGCACGGCGAGCGCCGCCGCCTCGGCCGCGCGCGCGTCCTCGGTCAGGCGCGCGAGGTCCGGCTCGCCCGCCTCGTCCTCGAGCTCGAGCCCGGTGGCGTCGAACCGTCCGCCGTGCCCCGCGAGGCCGGCATGCCGGTCGTCGGGCACCACCCGCGCCATCGCGACGGCGCGCTCGGCGAGCCGGTCGAAATCGCCCGGCTCGAGCCGGCTCGCCGACACGATCGCGGCGCGCTGCCCGACGAACACGCGGAGCCCGAGAGCCTGGCTTTCGGCGCGCTCGACCTGCTCGGCGACGCCGTTCCGGACCGAGACGCCGACCGACACGTCGGACACGAACACCGCGTCGGCGGCGTCCGCGCCGGCCGCGCGCGCGCGGCCGAGCAGCGCCTCGACGCGGTCGAGCGCGTCCCCGCTCATGCCGCGAGCCGCTCGGCGATGGCGCCGACCGACGGCACGCTGCCGGCCGGGCCGAGCACGGCCAGCGTCGGTGTCGCCCGGAACAGGCGCGCGGCGGCGCGCCGGACGTCGTCCAGCGTCACCGCGTTGATCCGCGCGACCGTCTCCTCGGTCGGGATCACCCGGCCGAACACCTGCAGCTGGCGCGCGATCTGCTCGCAACGGCCGCCGGTGCTCTCGAGCGACATCAGCAGCCCCGCCTTGACCTGGGCGCGGGCGCGCTCGAGCTCGTCGGCGCGCACCTCGTTCTGCACCGCGAGCAGCTCGGCGAGCGTCACCGGCACGAGCTCGGCGGCCTCCTCCTCGCCGGTGCCGGCGTAGATCCCGAACAGGCCGCCATCCATGAACGGCGCGCTGAACGAGTAGATCGAATAGACCAGGCCGCGCTTCTCGCGGATCTCCTGGAACAGGCGCGACGACATGCCGCCGCCGAGCAGCGTCGACAGCAGCGTGACGGCGAAGTAGTCGCGATCGGCATAGCCGACCGACGGGAAGCCGAGCACCACGTGCACCTGGTCGAGGTCGCGCTCCTCGCGGAACTCGCCGCCTTCGTAGCGCCCGGCCGCCGGCGCCTCGGGCATCGCGCCCGGCAGGTCGCGGAAATGCCGCTCCACCAGCGAGACCACCGCGTCGTGATCGAGATTGCCGGCGGCCGCGACCACGACGTTGCCGTGCGCGTAGTGCCGCCGCATGTAGCCCGCGACGGTGTCGCGCGCCATGTCGCGGATCACCGCCTCGGTGCCGAGCGTCGGCCGGCCCATCGGCTGGCCCGGAAAGGCGCGCTCCTGGAAATGGTCGAAGATGATGTCGTCCGGCGTGTCGTTCGCCTGGCCGATCTCCTGGAGGATCACGCCGCGCTCGCGCTCGATCTCCTCGGGCGCGAACACCGAGTGCGTCAGGATGTCGCCGATGATGTCGGCCCCGAGGGCGAGGTCCTCCTTCAGCAGCTTCACGTAGTAGGCGGTCTGCTCGCGCGCCGTGTAGGCGTTGATGTGGCCGCCGACGTTCTCGATCTCCTCGGCGATCCGCGCCGCCGAGCGCCGCTCGGTGCCCTTGAACGCCATGTGCTCGAGGAAATGGCTGACCCCGTTCTCGCCCGGCTGCTCGTGCCGCGTGCCGCTCGCGACGTAGGCGCCGAGCGAGATCGTCTCGACCCGGTCCATCCGCTCGGTCGCGACGAGCAGGCCGGACGGGAGGCGGGTCACGTTGATGCTGGGGTTCATGCCTGATCCTGGCTGGGGGAAGGGCCGCGCACATGGGCGCGGACGGCGTGCTCGACCGCGCCGAGCGCGTTGTCCGTGACCGCGTAGCGCTCGGGCCGCGAGAACAGGTCGGACAGATGGGGCGGCAGCGCGGGCGAGACACCGGTCGCGCGGCGGACCGCGTCCGGAAATTTCGCCGGATGCGCGGTCGCGACCGCGACCATCGGCACGCCAGGGCGGGCATGCGCCCGCGCCGCCGCGATGCCGATCGCGCTGTGCGGGTCGGCGTCGTAGCCGCACGACCGCAGCCGGCGCATCTCCTCGATCGTCTCGTCGTCCGACAGCGCGAGCCCGCCGAACATCGCGGTCGCGCGCCGCCAGGCGGCGTCCGGGATCGCCATGCGGCCCTCGCGCGCGAACCCCGCCATCAGCTCCACCAGGCGGACCGGGTCGCGGTCGAGCAGCTCGAACAGCAGCCGCTCGAAATTCGAGCTCACCTGGATGTCCATCGACGGCGACAGGCTCGGCTCGACCGGGCCCATGCTCATGTCGTTGCGGCTGAGGAAGCGCGCGAGGATGTCGTTGCGGTTCGAGCCGATCAGCAGGAAGCGGATCGGCAGCCCCATCCGCCGCGCCGCCCAGGCCGCCAGCACGTTGCCGAAATTGCCGGTCGGCACCGCGACGTCGATCTCGCGATCGGGCGCGCCGAGCGCCAGCGCCGCGTGCACGTAGTAGGGGATCTGCGCCGCGATGCGGGCCCAGTTGATCGAGTTCACCGCCGACAGGTGCATCTCGTCGCGGAACGGCGCGTCCGCGAACATCGCTTTGACCAGCGCCTGGCAATCGTCGAAATTGCCGTCGACGGCGAGGTTCAGCACGTTCGCCTCCGCGACCGTCGTCATCTGCCGGCGCTGCACCTCGCTGGTGCGGCCGCGCGGATGCAGGATCGCGATGTCGATCGCGGGCTTGCCGCGGCAGGCCTCGATCGCCGCCGAGCCGGTGTCGCCCGAAGTCGCGCCGACGATGGTCACGCGCCGGCCCTCGCGCTCCAGCACGTGCTCGAACAAACCGCCCAGGAACTGCATCGCCAGGTCCTTGAACGCGAGCGTCGGCCCGTGGAACAGCTCGAGCGCCCAGAGCGCGTGCTCGAGCTGCACCAGCGGCGCGATCGCCGGATGCGTGAACGACCGGTAGGCGTCGGCGGCGATGCGGTCGAGCGTCACGGGCGCGATCGAGGCCGCGGCGAACAGGCCCACGATCCGCGACGCCAGCGCGGGATAGGGCAGCGCACGCAGCGACCGCCAGTCGGCGGCGTCCAGCGTCGGCCAGGTTTCGGGGACGTAGAGGCCGCCATCCTCGGCGAGCCCCGCGAGGAGCACGCCGGCGAAGTCGCGCGCCGGCGCGCGGCCGCGGGTCGAGACGTAGCGCACCGCGCCTACTCGTCGGCCGGGCGCGTCGCGCCGACCTTGAGGCGAAAGATCTGGAACGGCGCGACGATGCGGCTGTGGCCGCCGTTGAACGGCGCCGCCCGGTCGATCTGCGCCACCGGCAGCAGCAGGCCGCCCGAACCGTCGAAGGCCGGCGCGTCCGGCCAGTGCAGCCGGTCGTCGCGGACCAGCAGCGACAGGTGACGATCGGGCGTGAGTTTCAGGACCGCGTCGCTCCCCAGATCGTCGAGATAAAGGTTGCCCGCCCGGTCGATCGCCGTGCCGCCGAGCGACGGCGTGTTGTACCAGAACTCGACCGCGGCCGAGAGCGCGTCCGGTTTGACCGCCGGGTCGTCGAGCAGCTTCGTCGCGATCCGGTAGAGCGGCCCCGGCAGCGGCTGATAGTAGAGATAGTCGCCGTCGGGCGTCACCTCGAGCTGGTCGGCGTGGATCGCCGCCGGCTTGCCGTCCGGCCCGCGCAGGATGTGCCCGTCGACGATCGCCGGCCGCCGCGCGGTGGTCGACTTGTCGTTGTCGAGCACGCGCCGGAAGGTCCCGGCCTCGAGATCGAGCACCAGCAGCCCCGGTGCGCCGGCGTCGGTCACGTAGGCCCGCGCGCCGTTGAAGCGGATGTCGTCGATCGCGCTCTTCGGCTTCAGCACCGCGCGCGGCACCGGATAAACCCGCAGCACGCGCCCGCTCGCCGGATCGAGCACCACGATCTTGGCCGCGTTCGGCACCGCCTGCTTGCCGATGAAGCCGACCGCGCCGTTGTCGACCACCCAGAGGTCGCCGTGCGGTCCGACATGGATCGCGTTGGTCGAGACGAAGGCGCGGGTCGGGTCGGCGCCCGGACGCCAGTCGTTCCAGCCCTGGCCCGGAAACGGCACCGGCGCGCCATCGGGGCCGATGACCGCGACCGAAGGGTTCGGCTTGCCGGGATCGAGGCGCGGGAACTCGACGAACAGCCGCCCGCCCGCGCTCGCGACGCCGTTCCAGAGCGGCCCCGCGGTGCTCGCGACGAGGGTCAGCCGGTCGGACGTGACGGGCGCGGGGGACGCGGTCGCGGCCGGCGGCGCGGCCGCGACCCGCCCGGGCGCCGCGAGCGCCGGCACCGCGAACGCCGGCACCGCGAACGCCGTCATGGCGAGCGCCAACGCCGGCCAGACCGCGGCCGATCGCGCGAGCCCCCGGCCTGAATGGCGCCGCCCGACACACCGCGTGATCCGCATGCCGCTCCGTCGCGCTTGGGGGTGAGGTGACCGCCGCCCCGTCAACGCCGCTTCCGCGCGGGGGATCGACGGTGGTGACGCGTCGTGGCCGATCGGCAGCCGGGGTTCGCGGCGGTCGCCGCGCGCTCGGCCGCGTCCGGCCGCCGCCGCCACCGGCGGACGGACGCGCCGCGCCGGTCAGCCGGGCGCGAGATAGCGCGCCCGGATATGGGCGATGAACACGTCCGGGTCGAGCGGCGCGCCGGTCGCGCGTTCGAGCAGCGCCGCGAACCCGTAACGGTGCCCGTGCGCGTGCACGTTCGCGCGGAGCCAGCCGAGCAACGGCGCGAGATCGCCCGCTTCGAGCGCCGCGTCGAGGCCGGGCGTCGCCTTCCGGCAGGCCGCCATCAACTGCGCCGCCGCCATCGCGCCGAGCGAATAGGACGGAAAATAGCCGAACAGGCCGGCATACCAGTGGATGTCCTGCAGGCAGCCGCTGCGGTCGTCGGGCGGCCGGATCCCGAGCAGCGCGTGCAGGCCGTCGGACCAGGCGCCAGGCAGATCGGCCACCGCGAGATCGCCGGCGACCAGCGCGCGCTCGAGCCGGAACCGCATCATCACGTGCGCCGGATAGGTCACCTCGTCGGCATCGACCCGGATCAGCGTGCGCCCGACCCGCCGCCACAGCCGCGCGAGATTGGCCGGCGCGGTCGCGCCGCCACCCGCCCCGAACCGCGCTTCGAGCATCGGCCCGAGGAAGCGGAGAAAGGCGTCCGACCGGCAGGCCTGCATCTCCACGATCAGCGACTGGCTTTCATGCGTCGCCATGCCCGCCGCCTCGCCGATCGGCTGGCGCCGCCACGCCGGCGGCAGCCCGCGCTCGTAGAGCGCGTGGCCGGTCTCGTGCAGCACGCCGAGCAGGGCCCGGCTCGGATCGTCGACCTCGTAACGCGTGGTGATCCGGACGTCGTCCGGCGTGCCGCCGCAGAACGGGTGCAGCGAACGGTCGAGCCGCGCATGGGCGTAGTCGAGCCCGATCCGCGCGCTGAGCGTGCGGCACAGCTCCTCCTGCGACGCTTCCGGCGCCGGCGTCGGCAACGGCAGCGGTGCCGGCTCGGCCGCCTGCCGCGCCTCGATCGCCGGCAACGCGTCGACCAGGAACGCCGCGTAGCGCGCGAACACGGGCTCGACCGCGTCCGCCGTCACGCCGGGCTGGAACCCGTCCATCAGCGCGTCGTATGGGCTCATGTCGATCGCGGCCCCGAGCAGGCCGGCCTCTTCCCGCACCAGCCCGAGCAACCCGTGAAGCGCCGGCAACACGCGGCGCACGTCGTCGTCGGCCCGCGCACCGCGCCAGACCTGCTCGCAGTCGATCTCCGCCTTGGTCCTCGCCTCCACCAGCGCCGACGGGATCGCGCGGGCGCGGCGCACGCGATGGCGCATCAGCGCGAGATTGCGCGCCTCGTCGCTGCCGGGCGGCGCGTCGGCGCGTCCGAGCAGATCCTCCGTCTCGGCGCCCACCAGCATCTCGTGCGCGAGCCCGGCCAAGGTCGCCATCTGGTCGCCACGCGACGCCGACCCGCCTTCGGGCATCATCGCCGAACTGTCCCACGACAACATGCCGTTCGCCTCGCCGATGATCGCGATGCGCTCGAAACGACGTGCCAGGGTCGCGTAGGGGTCGATCGTCATGGCAGTGTCCTCTCGCAGGCGGGCGGTAAAGGCAAGGCCAGGGCTCTGCCCTGGACCCGCCAAGGGCCCGAGGCCCTTGGATCCCAGGAGTTAAGGAAAACCTCGGGCCCCGGTCGCGCGGGCATCGATGATGTGGCCCGGGGTTTTCCTTAACTGACGGATTGCAAAGGCTCCGCCTTTGCCGGGGTCCAGGGGCAGAGCCCCTGGCCTGCCTTCTCCACCCGCCCGCGCGATCCCTCCCACAGACGTTCAGCCTTCGTTAACCTCGCGTCGTGATGCTGAGTGCTCGATCCACACGTGCCCGAGGGGGTCATCGTCATGACGTCGCTCGCTCCGGTCAGCATGGTGACACCGCTTCCGCCCGTGGTCGGTGCCGCGGGCGAGGCGTCGGCCGCGACGTCGTCGTCGTCGGTCGCGCCGGCGTCGGGGCTGGCCCTCAACCCGGACGTGGTGATCAAGCCGAGCCTCGGGATCGCGGTGATCGAATGGTTCGGCAAGACCGGCGACGTGCTGCGGTCGCTGCCGAGCGCGCGCGAGCTCGCCGCCTATGCCGCGCATGGGCTGCCGGGCGAGGCGCACGATGACGACGCGTCGGACGAGGCTCCCCTCGGCCCTGCGTGATGCGGCTGTCGCGTGAGCGACCGGGCGGCCGCGCGACGTCTCGCGGCCGCGGCCGAGGCGCGCCACCGGGGTGGGGACGGGGTCGGGGCCGAACGTCTCTATCGTGAGGCGCTGGCGGCGGATCCGGACCACGGGGAGGCCTGGTACGGGCTCGGCGCACTCGCGCACGCGCGCGGCTTCCACGCCGAGGCGATCGCGCTGCTCGGGCGCGCGCTGCGAGCCCTTCCGCGGGCGGGGCATGTCCATCTGATGCTCGGCCTCGCCCTGCTGGCGGCGGGCGAGGTCGAGGCGTCGCGTGCCGCGCTCGCGCTCGCGTCGCTGCTCGAGCCGGCGGACTGGCGCGCGCAGGCCGCCCATGGCCGCGTCCTCGCCCGGCTCGGACGGCACGGCGAGGCGCGCGCGGCGCTCGACCGGGCGCTCGCGGCGGCGCCGCCGGACGGGCGCCCCGAGCTGTGGCATGCGCGCGCCGTGCTGGCGCTCGCCGGCGGCGACGCCGCGTCCGCCGCCGACGATTTCGAGCGCGTCGCCGCGTCCCGCGCCGGCGACGCGGCGGCGCTCGGCAACTGGGGCGCGGCGCTGCAGGCGGCGGGCCGGTTCGAGCAGGCGGATGCGGTGCTGACGCGCGCGCTCGGCCTCGCGCCGGAGGGGGTCGAGGCGCTGAGCAATCGCGGCCTCGCGCGGCTCGGTCTCGGGCGGCTCGATGCGGCGCTCGCCGATCTCGCCCGTGCCGAGATGTTGGCGCCGGCGGAACCGGCCGTGCTCCGCAACCGCGCGAGCGTGCATGTCGAGCGCGACGAGCGGGATCGCGCGCGCGCGCTGCTCGAGCGCGTCTGCGCGATCGATCCCGCCGATCGCGACGCGCGGTTCAATCTCGGCGTGATCGACCTCGCCGAAGGCCGCCTCGACGCGGGCTGGCGCGGCTGGGCGGCCCGCCCCGGTCCGGCGCCCGGCTGGGACGGCGGCCCGGTCGGCTCGGGCGCGCTGCTGCTCGAGGCCGAGCAGGGGTTCGGCGACACGCTGATGTTCCTCCGCTACGTGGCGCTCGCGGCGGCGCGTGCCGGCGGTCCCGTCCTGCTGCGCGTTCCGGCGGCGCTGCGTGCGCTCGCCGGCATGCTGCCCGGCGTCGCGCGCGTGCTGGCGCCAGAGGAGGGGGTGCCGGACGGCGCGCGGGCGCGGGCCCGGCTCGGCGATCTGCCGGCGCTGTTCTCGCCCGATCTCGACGCGATCCCGGCGCCGGCGCCGTTCCGGGCCGATCCGGCGCGCGCGGCGCTTTACCGCGGGCGCCTCGACGCGCTCGCGCCCGGGCGCCGGCGGATCGGCATCGCGTGGCGCGGCAGTCCGCCTACCGGCAGGACCGCCGCCGCTCGATCCCGGCGTGCCGCCTCGCGCCGCTCGCGCGGCTCGACGGCGTGGCACTGGTGCCGCTCGACCCGGCGGCGTCGCTCGAGGGCGGCCTCGACGTCGCGCGCGAGGGCGACGATTTCGCCGACACCGCTGCCCTGCTCGCCGCGGTCGACGGCGTGGTGACCGCCGACACCGCGATGGTCCATCTCGCCGGCAGTCTCGGCCGTCCGACCATTCTGCTCGACCGCATCGGCGGCGACTGGCGCTGGCTCCGCGGCCGCGAGGTGTCGCCCTGGTATCCCGCCGTCCGGATCGTGCGCGACGCGACGCACGATCCCGACGCGACCTGGCACCGACCGGTGGCCACCGTCGCGGCGCTGCTCGCCGGCGGCGCCTGGCCGCCGTGACGGTCTCCACGGCCCGACGTTAAGGCGCCGACGCTACGGCGCCGAGGCGACCTCCGTCGCGTTCTCCCGCTCCGCCATCATCACCCGGATGGTCTGCTCGGCCGGCCCTGCGGCGTGCGCCCGGCAATCCGCCTGGTCGGCGCTCGGCGCGGCGCCGAGATACTCGGCGCAGACGTGCCGTGCCGCGATCGCGATCGCGCGGTGCAGCGCGGCGACGCCGTCCGGCGTCGACAGCCGCGCCGGATCGAACGAGAGCTCGACCGCTTCGAGCTGATCCTCGTCGGTCACGAGACCGACGCGAATCCCGTCGGGGCCGGCCGCGCGCGCCGTCGGCGCGACGGCGGCGGCGAGGATGGCGGCCGTGAGCGCGACGGCGACGCGGTGCGGCGCGATGAGGGTCGGCGACATGTGAGTTCTCCCGCCTGCCGCCATGGTGCCGGGGATCGGCGCCGATGCGGTGGCGATCGAAGCCACTAGGCGTCGTCGGCAAGATCGCGAAAACAATCGCGATGAAAACGAGTGAAACCGTGCTAATCGGCCGTTTCAGAAGACGATTTGCACCGTCGAGCCTCGTCGGCCCGTCAAGCTGGCTGTCGAGCGCAGCGTTGCCTGTCGCAGATCATTCGCGTGGTGCGCATGCTCGCAAGGGCCGACACGTGTTTCGAATTCGGGCCGCTCCGGCTCGTGCCGTCCCGTCGCGCGCTCTACGCCGACGGCCGCCCCGTCGCGATCCACGGCCGGGCGCTCGATCTTCTCGCCGTGCTGGTCGAGCATCGTGATCGCGTGGTCGGCCGCGACGAGCTGCTCGCCCGTGTCTGGGCCGGCTCGACGGTCTCCGACAACAACATCGCGGTGCAGGTCGCCGCACTCCGCCGCGTGCTGTCGGCGCACGGCGTCGATCCGCAGGCGATCGTCAACGTGTCAGGACGCGGCTACCAATTCGTTGGAGAGTTGACAGAGCGGGCCGAGTTCGCGCCGGCAGACATGCTGCCATCGCTGGCCCCGCAGATGCCGGCCGCGTCGATGCCGGCCGATGCGACGTCTGGTGATCCACGCGCGTTCTGGCGCCGACGCCGGACGTCGGTCATCGCCGCCCTCGCGATGCTCGGTCTCGTCGCGATCGCGGCGATCCGGCTCGTCTCGGCGGGCGGCGGACAGGCCGACGATCTTCGCCTGACCATCGGCTTCCGACCTCTCGACGCGATCGGGCCGGCTCCGGCGGTCGCGCTCGCCACCGCCTACACGAACGCGATCAGGACCCGCAGGCGATGGATGGAGGATTTCCGCGTCTACGCGGCCGACCGCGCCCCGAATGGACGCAGCTTCCATTTCTATCTGTCGGGGAGCGTTCAGGTCATCGCCGACGGCGCTCTCCTGTCCTACACGCTGGTCACGGCGGACGGCGAATTGGTGCATGGCGACACCGACACGGTGCCGCTCGCGCCGACCCGCGACGGCCTCTTTCGCGAGGCGGAGCGATCTTCCGCGAGATCGCACCCGACCTGTTCCGGGCGGAAGCCGCCCGACGCCGCGGGCCACCGCGTGATGCGACGGATTTCGTCGTCGCGGCCCAAGTGACGTGTTCGGAGTACGACCGATACGACCGTTTCGATGCCGCGGTCGCGCTGGCCGAGCGTGCCGACGCGCTCGCTCCTCGCAGCGTCGCGGCACGCCTGCTTCTCGCCGGGTTGCTCGTCGACCGGCTCAGCGTCCGGCCTGCGCAGGAGGGCGACGCGGATGGCACGCGTGCGCTCGGCCTCTACGACGACGTGCTTGATGACGAGCCGCGCAACGCCGGCGCGCTGCAGGGAAAGGCGAGCGACCTCGTCGAGCTCGGCGAGCCATCCGAGGCGGAGAAGGTGGCATTGCTCGGTCTCGTCTACGACCCGGACAATCCGGTCCTGCTTTCGACCTTGCTCGATGCCTACGAGGAGGACGCGAAGTTTCCCGAGGCCGATGCGCTCGTCGCGGCGCGCCACATGGCGCCCGAGAATCCCAATCTGGCGCAGCTCGCCTTCGCCGAGGGACATGACCATGCGTCGATCGATCTCATCGACCACTATCTCGCGGTCGCATCCGTCGATCTGCAGCGGAGATTGATGACCTTGCTGAAGGTTGCGTCGCTCGTGCGGCTCGGCCTGCTCGACCAGGCGACACCGGTCCTCCACGACGTGCTCGATGGATTGCCGATGCCGTTTCGGACGGTCGCCGGTTTGCGCCGCGCATATTACGAACTGCCGCCGCCCGCATGGTCGGCGTTCACATCGGCGCTCGAGCGTGCCGGCATGAAGCCGGATGCCGGGCCGCACTGACACCGAACACCATTCCGGAAAGGAAGCATCGTGTCCGACAATCAAGCCTCGATGACGACGTTCTCTCTCGCCATTTTCGCCTTCGGAGCCGGTGCCATGTGCGCTTCGCTGATTGCGGTGATGGTCTGGCCAGATGACGGCACCGTCGCGAAAATCGTCGTCGACGAGGCCGGGGTCCATATCGACACGAACACACCGCCGCAGAAGTAGGCCGTGCTCCGGGTTACGCCACCGCTGCCCGCGGCCGATGCGGCGCCGGGTGCGGCGGCGCCTGGTCGTCCGGCAGCGTGAGCACCGCGAGCAACGCCTCCCGCAGCGACGCGAGCTTGCGCTCGCTCGCGATCTTCAGCCCGAACACGTCCTTGACGTAGAACACGTCCACCGCGCGGACGCCGTAGGTCGTCACGTGCGCCGACGCGATCTGCAGCCCCTGCCGGCTGATCGCGTCGGTCACCTCGTGCAGCAGGCCCGGACGGTCGCGCCCGTTCACCTCGATCACCGTGTGCGTGTTCGACGCCCGGTTGTCGATCACCACCCGCGGCGGCACGTTGATCACCCGCATCCGCCGCCCCAGCAGCGTGCGCGACTGCCGCTTCATCGCGTCCGCGAGGCCGAGCCGTCCCGACAGCGCCTGCTCGACCAGCTCCGGCAGCCGCGCGAGCCGGTGCGGCGCGTCGAACGCCCCGTCGGTCGCGTCCTGCACCCAGAACGTGTCGAGCGCGCGGCCGTTCGTGAGCGTGTGGATCCGCGCGTCGACGATCGAGGCGCCGGCGACCGCGAGCGCGCCCGCGATGTGGCTGAACAGCCCCGCATGGTCCGTCGCGTAGACCGTCACCTCGGTCACCGCGCGCGCCGGCAGCGGCTCGGCCGCCACCGTCACCGCCGTCCCGTTCGCCTCGGCCGTCCGGATCAGCGCCGCGTGACGCGCATGCGTCTCCGGGTCGAACGCGAGCCAGTAGCTGCCGTAGCCGAGTGCCAGGAACGCGTCGCGCTCGGCCTCCGGCCAGTGCTCCGCGTCCAGCAGCTCGGACGCGGCCTCCTTCGCGCGCGCGACGCGCACGTCGCGCTCGGTGGTCGCGAGCCCGCCTTCGAGCACCTCGGCGACCCGGCTCTGCAGCTCGATCAGCAGCGTCGCCTTCCAGGCGTTCCAGACCCGCGGCGACACCGCGCGCATGTCGGCGACCGTCAGCAGCAGCAGCAGCCGCAGCCGGGTCGGCGACTGGATGATGTCGGCGAGGTCGAGGATCGTCTTCGGATCGTCGATGTCGCGCCGGAACGCCGTCTGGCTGAGCAGCAGATGGTGCAGCACCAGCCACGAGACGGTCTCGGTTTCCTCGGCCGTGAGCCCGAGCCGCGGCCCGAGCGCCTGCGCGATGTCGGCCCCGAGTTCCGAGTGGTCGCCGCCGCGGCCCTTGCCGATGTCGTGCAGCAGCAGCGCGACGTAGAGCGCGCGACGCGAGCGCGGATCGAGGCGGAGGTCGCCCGCGATCTCGGACGCCACCTGCGACACGTCGGCGAGGCGGCCGCTCTCGAGATCGTTCAGCACCCGCACCGCCTCGATCGTGTGCTCGTCGACCGTGTACACATGGTAACTGTCGAACTGCATCTGCCCGACGATCCGCGACCAGTCGGGGATCATCCGCCCGAGCAGCCCGGTCTCGTTGAGGATGCCGAGCTGGCGCGCCCCGTCGGTGCGCGGCCGCTCCAGATCGCCGCTCACGAGATCGAGCAGGATCGCGTTCGCGCCCGCGTCGTCCCGCAGCGCGGACGCGCCGCGCTCCCACCGGATCAGCTGGTGCATCGCGAGCGGGTGCAGCGGCAGGGCACGGTCGCGGGCCAGCAGCAGGATCTGCAGCATCGCCAGCGGGTCGCGCGCGAACCGGTCGGCGTCGCGCGGCAGCAGGGCGGCGTCGAGGATGCAGAACCCGGCTTCGGCCAGCACCAGGTCGGTCGGCGGGCTGAGCGCCGGCGCGCCGCGCGCCGCGCGCGTGATCTGCGGCTCGAGCACGTGGGTGAGCCGCATCACCTCGCGCGCGGTCAGGAAGTAGTGGCGCATGAAGCGCTCGACCCCGACCTGCCGGCCGCGATGGGTGTAGCCCATGCGGGCGCCGACCACCGGCTGCATGTCGAAGGTGAGCCGCTCCTCGGCGCGGCCGGCGATGTAGTGGAGGTGGAACCGCACCGTCCACAGGAAGTCCCACGAGCGGCTCGCGTGCCGTGCCTCGAGCTCCGTCAGCAGGCCGCCGCCGGGCGCCGCCGGGCCGACCAGGTCGCCGATCCGCCGCGCGCCGAACACGTAATGCGCCATCCAGAGCAGCGTCTGCATGTCGCGGAGGCCGCCGCGGCCTTCCTTGATGTTGGGTTCGACCAGGAACGCGCTTTCGCCGTAGCGCGCGTGGCGCGCGCTCCGCTCCTGCCGCTTGGCGGTGAGGAAGGCGTCGCCGCCGCTCGCCACCGACGCGACGATGAACCGCGCGTGGAACCGCTCGAACAGCGCCCGGTCGCCGGCGAGCGCGCGCGCCTCGATCAGCGAGGTGCGGATCGTGAGATCGCCCTCGGCCTCGGCCAGGCACTGCGCGATCGAGCGCGTCGCGTGGCCGACCTTCAGCCCGAGATCCCACAGGAAATAGAGCATGAACTCGACCGCCTCGAGCACCGCCTGCGGCGGCTCGTCGGGGGTCAGGAACAGCAGGTCGATGTCGCTGAACGGCGCCAGCACGCCGCGGCCGTAGCCGCCGGTCGCCGCGATCGCCAGGGTTTCGCCGTCGGCGTCCGGCACCTGGATGTCGACCGTGTAGGCGAACAGCGCCACGAGCAGCCGATCGACCGAGCCCGCGAGACGCTCGGCCGCGCGGCTGCCCGACAGCCGGTAGCTCTCGAACTCGTCCCGCACGTCCTGCTGGATCAACGACAATTGCCGGCGGAACAGGCCGAGCGCCTCGTCCCGCGCCGCCGGTACGTCGTCGAGCGGCTCGCGGTCGGGGCACGTGACGGCCGCGTGGGCGGCGACGCCGGCTGGATCTGACATCACGACGTCATACTAGGCGTCCGACCGGCCGGGCGACAGGTCATTCCGCGCCGCACCAATCATCGTGACGAGCCGATACAAAGTCTCCTGCGCCTCGCGCGGCGTGATGGCGTCGGGATCGATCGTCGCGAGCAGGGCACGCACCGGGTCGGTGGCGTCGGGGACGCCGTCGGCCTCCGGCTCGAGGGCGGCGAACAGCGGCAGATGCGCGCTTTCGGCCTCGCGCTGGCGCTCCAGCGCCGCGAGCAGCGCCCGCGCCCGCGCGACCACCGGCGCCGGCACGCCCGCGAGCCGCGCCACGTGCACCCCCCAGCTCCGTTCCGCGACGCCGTCGATCACCTCGTGCTGGAACACGACGTCGCCTCGCCACTCCCGCACCCGCATCGTCCGCAGCGCGAGGCGGGGCAGCCGCTCGGCGACCCGCGCGAGCTCGTGGAAATGCGTCGCGAACAGGCCGCGGCAGCGCACCTGGTTGTGCAGCGCCTCCAGCACCGCGGTGGCGATCGCGAGCCCGTCCAGCGTCGCCGTGCCGCGGCCGATCTCGTCGACCACCACCAGCGAGCGCGGCCCGGCGGAATGCAGGATGGCGGCGGTCTCGGTCATCTCGACCATGAAGGTCGAGCGGCCGCGGGCGAGGTCGTCCGCCGCCCCGACCCGGCTGAACAACCGGTCCACCAGCCCGAGCCGCGCCGCGCGCGCCGGCAGCGGCAGCCCCGCCTGCGCCAGGATCACCGCGAGCGCGGTCTGGCGCAGGAAGGTCGACTTGCCTGCCATGTTCGGCCCGGTCAGCAGCACCAGCCGCTGCTCCGGGCGCAGGTCGCAATCGTTCGGCGTGAAACGCTCGCGCGGCGGCAGCGCCGCCTCCACGACCGGATGCCGGCAGGCTTCGAGGCAGAACCCCGCATCGTCGGTCACCGCGGGCAGGCACCACGTCCCGCCCGCCGCGAGCGAGGCCGCGCCCTGGGCGCAGTCGAGCGCCGCCAGCGCCTCGAACAGGTCCGGCACCGCCGGCTCCGCGGCGACCGCCTCGAGCAGGGACCCGAACAGCGCCCGCTCGCGCGCCAGCGCGTCGCCGGCGGCGCGGCCGATCCGCTCGTCGAGCGACGCGAGCTCCGGCGCGCCGAACCGCGCCCCGCTCGCCATGCCCTGCCGCAGCACGAGCTCGGGGCGGCCGCGGAGTGCCTCGACCGCGGCCTGCGGCACCTCGATCACGTAGCCGAGCTGGGCGTGGTGGCGGATCTTGAGCTGCGGCACGCGGTAGCGGGCCGCGAGCGCCGCCCCCATCGCCGCGATCTCGGCGCGGCTGTCGCGCGCGAGCCCGCGCGCCGCGTCGAGCGCGCCGTCGACCCCGTCGGCGATCACGCCGCCGTCGTCGAGCCGCGCCGGCGCGTCCGGCGCCAGCGTCGCCGCGAGCCGCCGCCACAGGTCCCGCGCCGCGTCGAGCCGGCGAGCCAGTGCGGCGAGCGGCGGCGGCGGTTCGGCGAGCGCGTCCGCGGCGCGGTGCCCCGCGGCGAGCGCGTCCCGGATGGCGCCGAGATCGCGCGGCCCGGCGCGCCCGAGATGCACCCGCGCGAGCGCCCGCACCCCGTCCGGCGCCCCGCGCAGCGCGCCGAGCACGCGCGCGAGCCGGCCCGGCTCGTCCCTGAGCGACACCCATTCGGCCTGGCGCGCCCGGATCGCGTCCCGATCGTCGAGCGGCGCCGCGAGCCGCGCCGCCAGCAGCCGCTCGCCGGCCGCCGTCACCGTCCGCCGCACCGCGGCGAGCAGCGTGTCGGTGTCCGACCCGTCGCGGTCGCGCACGATCGACAGGCTCGCCCGCGTCGCCGCGTCGATCGAGAGGATGCCCCGCGCCGGACGCGCCACCGGCGGCGCCAACCGCGGCAGCCGGCCGGCCCCTGCCGCCCGCGCGTAGTCGAGCAGCAGCGCGAGCGCCATCGCCTCGCCGTCGCCGAACACCCCGAACGCGTCGAGCGAGGCGGCCCCGAACGCCTCGGCCGCGCGCGACCGCGCCGCGATCGGCGGCGGCGCGAGCCGCGGCGGCGCCCGCCGCGCCGCATAGGCGCCGAGCGGCACGCCGTCCGCCGCCAGGATCTCCGCCGGATCGAGCCGCGCCAGCAGCTCGGGAAGCGACGCATCGCGCGCCCGCTCGGTTTCGACCGTTCCCGCCGCCACGTCCGCGCTCGCGACCGCCCAGCCGCCGGCGACCCCCGGCTCGGCCACCACCGCGACCAGCAGGCTCGGCCGGCCCGGCTCCAGCAGCGCATCCTCGGTCAGCGTCCCGGGCGTCACCAGGCGCACCACCGCGCGCCGCAGCGGCGTCTTGCCGCGCTTCGGCGCGCCGCCGGCGGACGGTCCCGGCTCGGTCTGCTCGACGATCGCGACCCGGAACCCGCGCCGGATCAGCCGCCCGAGATAGGCGTCCGACGACGCCACCGGCACCCCGCACATCGGGATCGGCCGCCCGTCATGCACGCCGCGCCTGGTGAGCGCGATCGCCAGCGCCGCCGCCGCCGCCTCGGCATCCTCGAAGAACAGCTCGTAGAAATCGCCCATCCGAAAGAACAGCAACGCGTCCGGATGCGCTTCCTTGAACGCGAACCACTGCGCCATCGCCGGCGTCGCGGCGACGTCGCCCTTCGGGGCCGCGGCGGGGATCGGAATGTCCATGCGGGCAGGATAGCGCGGGGTGGGCGGGAGACGCGAAGGAAGGCCAGGGGCTCTGCCCCTGGACCCCGGCAAAGGCTGAGCCTTTGCAATCCATCAGTTAAGGAAAACCCCGGGCCGACGAGGCCTGCCCGCACGCACGCGGCCCGGGGTTTTCCTTAACTCAACGGGATCCAAGGGCCTCGGGCCCTTGGCGGGTCCAGGGCAGAGCCCTGGCCTTCCTTCAAGTCCCCGCTAGCCCCGCCCTTTCCGCCCATGGTCGATCCCGTTCGCCGCCGCGACCGCGTCGGCGAGCATCGGCACGTAGTCCTCGCTGCGGCCGAGGCCGGCGGCGAGTGCGAAGCTGTTGCGGACTGCGGCGCCGACGGGGTTCATCGCGCCGAACGCGTTGGCGAGGTTCGCGAGGTAGGTCGTGTCCTTCAGCGCGTTGCTGATGGTGAACCGGTGCGCGTCCGGGTTGCCGCCGATCACGTAGTCGAAGAAGGTCCGGAAGAACGGGCAGTCCATGCGTCCGTCGGCGATGACGCCGTGGAACACGGCGGGCGACACGCCGGCCTTGGCGCCGACGGCCAGCGCTTCGGCGTAAAGGGCCGCGTAGCCCATGGCGACGAAGTTGTTGAGCAGCTTCATCGCGTGGCCGGAGCCGACCGGTCCGGTCTCGACGATGCGGCCGGCGAAGCATTCGAGGATCGGCCGCGCCCGGGCGAGGTCGGCGGCATCGCCGCCGGCCATGACGTCGAGCGTGCCGGCCCAGGCTTCCTTCGGCGTGCGGGACAGCGGTGCGTCGACGAGGCGGATGCCGGCCTCGGCGTAGTCGTGCGCGAGGCGCATGGTGGATGCGGGCTCGGCGGTCGAGCAGTCGATCACCAGGAGGGGCCGGCCGGCTTCGGCGAGGGCGGGAAGGATGCTTTCGACCTGCGTGCTGCCGGTGACGCAGAGCACGACGATGTCGCTCGCCTCGGCGACCGCGCGCGTGCTGCGCGCCTCGCGGGCGCCGCGGCCGATCAGGTCGTCGATCGCCTCGCGCTTGCGGAAGGCGAGCACGGTCAGCTCGTGCCCCTTCTCGAGGATGTTCTTGGCCATGCCATGGCCCATCAGGCCGACGCCGATGAAGCCGACGCGTTCGCGTGTCATGTTCTTCTCCGTCCTGTTCAGGTGCTGTCCCGGATGGCGAGCCGGTAGCCGAGGTCGACGCGGGCCGGTCCGGCATCCTCGCCCCTGATGCGGGCGAGGAGTTTGCGCGCCGCGACGGCGCCGATGTCGCGTCGTGGCGAGACGATGGTGGTGAGCGACGGCGTGGTGAGCGCGCCGATGCCGAACCCGTTGAAGCCGGCGATCGCGACGCGGTCCGGCACCTTGATCCCGTCCTGCTGCGCGCGCAGCAGGGCGCCGACCGCGAGGTCGTCGTTGGCGAAGAACACCGCGTCGAGCGACGGGTCTTCCGCCAGCGCCTCGACGAGCTTGTCGCCGCCGAGTTTCGGGCTCGACGGTTCCGGATGGGTGAACGCGGGACGGCGACGGAGGCCGGCGGCGGCGAGCGCGCGGTTGAGGCCGACGAAGCGGAGCTGCGCCCGGTAGTCGGCGCCGAGCCGGCCGCCGATGAAACCGATCTCGCGATAACCGTGCGCGATCAGGTGTTCGCCCATGGCGCGGCCGGCGTTGGCGTGGCTGAGCCCGACATTCATGTCGAGCGGGCGCGCGCCGATCTCCATCACTTCGACGACCGGCCGGCCGGAGCCCGCGAGCATGCGTCGCGTGCGCTCGTCATGGCGGCAGCCGGCGACGATCAGGCCGGACGGCGACCAGCCGAGCAGGGTGGCGACGAGATCGGCCTCGCGCGCGAGATCGTACTGCGTGTTGCCGAGCAACAACTCGTATCCGGCGGGCTCGAGCACCTCGCCGATGCCCTCGATCACCTCGATGAACACGGCGTTGGCGAGCGACGGCACGACGACCGGCACGATCGGGCTCGCGGCGGACGCGAGCGCGCCCGCGAACCGGTTCCGAACGTAGCCGAGATCGTCGACGGCGCGGCCGATCGCGGCGCGCAGCGAGGCCGACACCGTCGCGGGGTCGTTGAGTGCGCGCGACACCGTGATCGCAGCGACGCCGGCGCGGTCGGCAACGTCGCGCAATGTCACGCTGGCGGCGCGGGTGCGCTGCCGCGTCGGCTGGCCGGACGCTCCCATCCGCACCCTTCTATGGGATCGAACCCGCCGCGTCACGCGGAACCGACCGGATCTGGTTGCGCTACCATGGCCGGAGGCCTAGGGTCTCGCCGATCGCTCGGAGAAGCGGCGCGAAGGAGAGGGAAGCGTGGGTTCCGAGAAAGGCGCGGACGCCGCCGACGATGTCGCGGCCTACGGTGCATACGACGTGTGGAAATCGTTCGGCCCCGTCGCCGTTCTCGGCGGCGTCACCACGCGTCTCCGGCCCGGTCGCATCCACACGCTGATGGGCGAGAACGGCGCCGGCAAGTCGACGTTGTTCAAGATCATGGCGGGCGTGGTGCAGCCGAGCACCGGACATCTCGTGCTCGCCGGCGAGACGCTCGCGCTCGCCGGGCCGCAGGATGCGCATGCGCACGGGATCACGCTGGTGCCGCAGGAGCCGATGCTGATGCCGGAGCTCGCGGTCGCGGAAACCATGTTCGTCGGACGGCTGCCGACGCGCGGTCCCGCGCGACGGGTCGACTGGCGGAGGGTCCGCGCGGACGCCAAGCGCGCGCTCGACAGTCTCGGTCTCTCGATCGACGTCGATCGGGCCGCGCGCGATCTGTCGATCGCCGAGGCGCAGCTCGTCGAGTGCGCGAAGGCGCTGATCCGCGGCTCGCGGGTGATCCTGTTCGACGAACCCACCTCGCCGCTCACGACGCACGAGACCGAGCGATTGTTCACCATCATGCGTCGTCTGCGCGACGAGGGCTGCATGATCGGCTTCATCAGCCATCGCATGGAGGAGGTGCTCGCGATCAGCGACGACATCTCGGTGCTGCGCGACGGCACGCTGGTCGACGCGGTCGAGCGGCCCGACTTCGATCGCGCCCGCCTGCTGTCTGCGATGGTGGGCCGGCCGATGCGCGACATCCCGCGCCGGACCACGACGGCCGCGACCGACGAGACGGTGCTCGCGGTGCGCGGCCTCGCGCACGGCACCCGCTTCCGCGACGTCAGCTTCACGCTGCATCGGGGCGAGATCCTGGGGCTGGCCGGCCTGGTCGGCGCCGGACGGACGGAGATCGCCGAGACCATCTTCGGCCTGCGCAAGCGGGACGCCGGCACGGTCGAGCTCGACGGCACGTCGATCGCCGGCCTGCGTCCGGACCAGGTGATCGATCGCGGGCTCGTCTACGCGCCCGAGGACCGGGCGCGACACGGGACGGTGCTGTCGATGACCATCGCGGCGAACCTGAGCGCGAGCCGGCTCGACCGCATGAAGCGGCGTTTCATGCTGCTCGACGGACACGACGAGGACCGGCGCAGTGCCGCGATCGTCAAGCAGTTCCGGGTGCGCTGCGCCGGCACCGATCAGCCGGCCCGCGAGCTCTCGGGCGGCAACCAGCAGAAGGTGGTGTTCGGCAAGTGGATGGGGCTCGCGCCGCGCGTCGCCATCCTCGACGAGCCGACGCGCGGCGTCGACGTCGGCGCCAAGGACGAGATCTACGAGCTGATCGAGCGCCTCGCGCGGGAGGACGGCCTGTCGTTCCTGGTGATCTCGTCGGAGACCGAGGAGCTCGTCCGGCTCTGCGACCGCATCCTCTCGGTCTACGAGGGAAGGCTGGTCGGCGAGATCGCGGGCGCTGACATCACGCCCGAACGCGTCAGCCGTTCCTATCTCGGCGACGCCGCATGACCCGGCTCTGGCGCCGCGAGGCGCGCTCGGTCGTGCTGCTCGGCGTGACCCTGCTGGTGCTGGTGCTGGTCGGCATCGCACACCCGGCCTTCGTCTCGGCCCAGAACATCCGCTTCATGATCCTCGGCTCGGTCGTGCTGTCGCTGCTGTCGCTCGGCCAGACGCTGGTGATCTGCACGCGCGGCATCGACCTGTCGGTCGCCCCCGTCCTCGGCCTCGTCGCGGTGTCGGACGGGCTGCTCGCGCAGCAAAGCGGCCTGCCGCTGATCGCGGCGATCGCGATCGCGCTGGCGATCGGCCTCGTGCTCGGCGCGGTCAACGGCGTCCTGGTGGCAAAGCTCGCGATCCCGCCGATCATCACCACGCTCGGCACCTACAGTCTCTATTCCGGCCTGATGTTCGTGGTCTCGAACGGCGTGCAGGTCGACGCCGTGCCGCGCGCCTACGGGTTGTTCGGCAACGGCGCGATCCTGCCGTTCCTGCCGGTGCCGATCCCCGTCGTCCTGCTCGGCGCCGTGCTCGCCGCCATGTGGCTGCTGCTTGAGGGATCCCGCTTCGGCCGCAACGTGCTCGCGATCGGCAACAACGCCCAGGCCGCCTTCAACGCCGGCATCGGCGTCGACCGGACGCTCGTCGGCGCCTACGTGATCTCGGGATTGCTGGCGGCGATCGCGGGCCTGGTGTTCGTCTGCTACACGGGATCGGCGACCGTCACGAGCGGCACCGGCGATCACATGGAGCTGCAATCGATCGCGGTGGCGCTGATCGGCGGCGCGGCGATCTCCGGCGGCCGCGGCAACATGATCGGCACGGTGCTCGGCGCGCTGTTCCTGAGCGTCGTTCTCACCGCCCTCGTGTTCCTGCACGTGCCGCCAATCTGGTACTCGGCCGGCGAGGGCGCGATGATCCTGATCGCGGTGACCGCCGGCGTCCGGCAGCACCGGTCAGGTGCCGCGGCATGAGCGGCGGCACGAGCGGCCGGTCGGCGGCGCGGAACGACGTCGCCATCGGGCGGCGCAACCTGTCGCGCGTCCCGCTCGACGGCTGGGAGCGCGCGTTGCTCGCGACCCTCGTCGTCCTGCTCGCGGCACTGTTCGCCTTCGTGCCCGGCTTCTGGTCCGGGCTCGGCGGTTTCATGACGCTGACCGAGGATTTCCTGCCCTTCGGCCTCGTGGCGCTCGGCCTCGCGACCGTCATTCTCGCAGGCGGCATCGATCTCTCGGTCGGCTCGGTCGCGAGCCTGTCGGCGATCGTGATGGCGGAGCTCTGGAGCGCCGGCCTCTCGATCTGGGTCGCGGCCCTGCTCGGGATCGTGTCGGGTGCCGGCCTCGGGCTGCTGAACGGGCTGATCGTCACGCGTCTTGGCACCGAGCCGCTGATCGCGACGCTGGCGACGAGTTTCATCTACGCGAGCTGCGCGACCGCGCTCGCCGGCGCCTCGCCGCCGTCCGGGTTTCCGGCCGGCTTCAACGCGCTCGGCGCCGGCGCGCTCGGCGGCGTCCTGCCCTACCAGCTGATGCTGTTCGCGGTGCTGGCGCTCGGCGTCGGGGTGCTGCTGTCGCGCACCGCATTTGGCCGCAAGGTCGTGATGATCGGCTACAATCGCGAGGCGGCGACCTGGTCCGGCATCCGGACCGGCCGCGTCCTGCTCGCGACCTACGTGCTGTCTGGGATCACCGCCGCGATCGCCGGCATCGTGCTCGCGGCCTATTACAGCGCGGTCCGTCCCGACATGGGCAGCGCGCTGCTGCTCACCACCATCACCGCGGTCGTCCTCGGCGGTGTCAGCATCTTCGGCGGCGACGGACGCATCGTCGGCGTCGTGATGGCGGTGCTGATCCTCGGCTTCCTGCACGAGGGGCTGCTGATCGACGGCGTGTCCGACATGGTGATCACCATGGTGACGGGCGCGATCCTGCTCGCCGCCATCGCGATCCGGAACGCCGTGTCGCCGTCGCGCGGGCAGGGCGTCGGGCGATTGCTCGCGCGGCTGCGCCGCGCGCGTCCGGCCGAGAAACCAACCATCAACAAACGGGAGAAAACGACATGACCAGGACGATCCGCGGGTTCCTCGCGTCGCTGCCGCTGCTGGCGCTCGCGTCCGGCGCGTACGCCGACGACGTCAAGACCACGCCGACGATCAAGGTCGCGATGGTGCCGAAGCTGATCGGCCTCTCGGTCTTCAAGGCCAACGAGAAGGGCGCGCAGCAGGCGGCCTCGCAGCTCGGCATCGACTTCCTCTACACCGGGCCGGTGACGGCGTCCGCGCAGGGCCAGGTCGACATCTTCAACAGCCTGATCGCGCGCCGCTTCAACGTCATCACCACGACGTCGAACAATCCGACGCAGCTCGCGCCGGTGCTCCGCCGCGCCATGGCGCGCGGGATCAAGGTCGTCTCGTACGACAGCGACGTTTCGCCCAACGCGCGCGACTTCTTCGTCCAGAACACCGACTACGGCGCGTTCGGCAAGGCGCTGGTCGACAGCGTCGAGAAATATGCCGGTCCCGAGGCCAAGGTCGCGATCCTGTCGTCGACGCCCGACGCCACCATCCAGAACGAGTGGCTGCACGCGACCAAGGCCTACATGACGGCGAACTTCCCCAAGATGACGATCGTCACCACGCAGTATGGTCAGTCGAGCCCGTCGCAGTCGCTGACGGCGGGGCT
Organism: Acetobacteraceae bacterium; assembly: GCA_965199345.1. Classification (GTDB taxonomy): domain Bacteria; phylum Pseudomonadota; class Alphaproteobacteria; order Acetobacterales; family Acetobacteraceae; genus CAXTPV01. The sequence continues at coordinate 1,792,017 of CBDARA010000002.1, read as the reverse complement.
GAACATCCTGCAGTCGAACCCCGACGTGACCGCGATCATCGCGCCCGACGGCGCCGCCGAGGTGGGCGCCGCGGCCGCGGTCGAGAAGCTCGGCCGCACCGGCAAGGTGTTCGTCACCGGCTGCAGCGACCCGGATTCGATCCGCCAGTACGTGAAGGCCGGGATCATCAAGGCGAGCCCGCTCTGGGACGAGGTCAAGGAGGGCGCGCTCGTGATGTACGTCGCCCGGCTGGCGGCGAACAAGGCGATCGGCCCGAACAGCACGTTCACCGCCGGCGACCTCGGCACCTTCACCGCGCACGACAAGGTCATCGTGTTCTCGACGCCGCTCGTGTTCACGGCCGACAACATCGATCAGTACAAGTTCTAGCCCGATCGCCGCCGGCCGCTTTCGGGCGGGCGGCGGCGACCCATCGAGGAGTTTCGATCATGAAGCGCGTCCTGTTCACCGGCGGATCCGGCAAGGCCGGCCGTCACGTCGTCCGCTACCTCGTCGAAAGCGGCTACCGCGTGCTCAACATCGACACCAAGCCGCTCGCCGATCCCGACGTGCGGACGCTGATCACCGACATCACCGATGCCGGCCAGGTGTTCAACGCGTTCTCGGCGTACACCGGCCTGCACGAATTCGATCAGGATCTCCGGCCCGAGACGATCGACGCCGTGGTGCATTTCGCGGCGATCCCCCGGATCATGATCACGCCCGACAACGAGGTCTACCGCATCAACGTGATGGGGACCTACAACGTCCTCGACGCGGCGACGAAGCTCGGCATCAAGAAGGTGATCATCGCGTCGAGCGAGACCACCTACGGGATCGTCTTCGCGCACGGCCATCGCGATCCGGAGTATTTCCCGCTCGACGAGGACTATCCGGTCGACCCGATGGACAGCTACGCGCTGTCGAAGATCTGCAACGAGCGCACCGCGCGCGCGTTCGCGCTCCGCACCGGCACCGACATCTACGCGCTCCGGATCGGCAACGTGATCGAGCCGAGCGAATACGAGTTGTTCCCGGGCTGGTTCGCGAAACCCGATTTCCGCAAGCGCATCTGCTGGTCCTACATCGACGCGCGCGACCTCGGCGAGATCGTCCGTCTCGGCATCGAGAAGGACGGGCTCGGCTACCAGGTCTTCAACGCGGTGAACGACACCAGCTCGTCCGACCTGCCGACTGCCGAGCTGGTGCGGCGTTACTACCCGAACGTGCCGGTCAAGGGCGAGATGGGCGAGTTCGAGAGCCTGCTCTCGAACCGCAAGGCGCGCGAGATGCTCGGCTTCCGTGAGAAGCACGATTGGCGCAACTACGTCCGCACCTGATCACCGGGCAGATCGAGGTCGAAATGCCGCACCAGATCGTCGATGGCGGCGCGGCTCAGCCCGCGCGGGTTGAGCTGTCGGAGCATGAGGAACAGCTTGGCCGTCTCCTCGAGCTCTTCGGTCGCGTGCACGGCGGCTTCGAGCGACTTGCCCGCGACCACCGGCCCGTGATTGGCGAGCAGCACCGCCGAATACCGGCCGGCCAGTCCCTGGATCGCGCCGGCGACCGCCGGATCGCCCGGCCGGTGATACGGCACCAGTGCCAGCCCGCCGACCCGCATCACGTAGTAGGGCGTGAGCGGCGGCAGGACGTCGGCGGGATCGATCCCGGGCAGCATCGAGACCGCGACCGAGTGCGTGGAGTGGAGATGCACCACCGCGGCCGCGCTGCGGCGGCCGTCGTAGAGCGCGCGGTGCAGGGGCACCTCCTTGGTCGGCTCGTCGCCGTCGAGCAGGCGTCCCGCCTCGTCGAGGCGGGACAGACGGGCGCCGTCGAGCGTGCCGAGGGAACTGTCGGTCGGCGTCATCAGGTAGCCGCCACCGGGCAGCCGGACGCTGATGTTGCCGGACGAGCCGTGCGTCAGGCCGCGGTCGAACATCGAACGTCCGAACGATACGATCGCGTCGCGCAGCTTCGTCTCGGTCATGGCGGCGGTCCTCCGGTGAATAGCGTCGTGCCGGCGAGATCGCGGCCGGCGCGCAGGCGGGGAATGAAAGCATGAGTGAGAACGTCGCGGTGATCGGCCTCGGTTCCATGGGATCGGGCATGGCGGGCGCGCTGCTCCACGCGGGCTTCACGGTCAGCGGCGTCGACGTCTCGGTCGACGCCGGTGCCCGCTTCGCATCCGCGGGCGGCCGCGTCGCGGCGACGCCGGCCGATGCCGCGCGCGGTGCGTCGGTGGTGTTCGCGGTCGTCGTCAACGCGGCCCAGACCGAAACCGTGCTGTTCGGGCCGGACGGCTGCGCCGGGGCGATGGAGGCGGGCGCGGTGTTCGTCTCGTCGGCGACCATGCAGCCCGACGCGGCGCGCGGTCTCGCCGCCCGGCTCGAGGCGACCGGCCGCTTCTTCCTCGACGCGCCGATGAGCGGCGGTGCCACCCGCGCCGCCGAGGGCGAGCTCACCATGCTCGCCTCCGGCAGGCCCGAGGCGTTCGCGCGCGCCGACGCGGCACTCCGCGCCGTGACGTCGCAGCTCTACGTGCTCGGCGAGGCGGCCGGCACCGGCAGCGCGTTCAAGATGGTCAATCAACTGCTCGCCGGGGTGCACATCGCGGCGGCCTGCGAGGCGATGGCGTTCGCCGCGCGGCAGGGCCTCGACCTCGCGCGCGTCTACGAGGTGATCACGAAATCCGCCGGCAACTCCTGGATGTTCGAGAACCGCGTGCCGCACATCCTCGATGGCGACTATGCGCCGCGGAGCGCCGTCGGCATCTTCACCAAGGATCTCGGCATCGTGCTCGACATGGCGCGCGCGGACGATTTCCCGGTGCCCGTCGCCGGCGCCGCGCTGCAGATGTTCCTGATGAGTGCCGCAGCCGGAATGAAGAGGGACGACGACGCCTCCGTCGCCCGTCTGTACGCCCGCATCGCCGGGCTCACGCTGCCGCATGGTGCCTGAGAGGAGACGCGAGACATGCCGCGCTTCGCCGCCAACCTGACCTTGATGTTCACCGAACACGCCTTCCTCGATCGCTTCGACGCGGCGGCCGATGCGGGCTTCACCGCCGTCGAGTTCCTGTTCCCCTATGCCGAAACCGTCGACGCGGTCGCCGCGCGGGTGCGCCGGCACGACCTCGCGGTCGCGCTGTTCAACCTGCCGCCAGGCGACTGGGCGGCGGGCGAGCGCGGCATCGCGGCGCTGCCGGGACGCGAGGCCGAGGTCGCGCGCGCGCTCGAGACCGCGCTCCCTTACGCCGACGCGCTCGGCGTCGAGCGCCTGCACCTGATGGCCGGCATCGCCGACCCCGGCGATGCGCGCGCCGCCGCGACCTATCGCGACAACGTCGCCGCGACCGCGGACGCGCTCGGCCGCCACGGTCTCGACCTCGTGCTCGAACCGATCAACGGCCGCGACATGCCCGGCTACTTCCTCGGCGATTTCGGCGTCGCCGCCTCCCTGATCGAGGCACTCGCGCGCCCCAACCTCAAGCTGCAGTTCGACCTCTACCATCGCCAGATCATGCACGGCGACGTCGCGCGCGCGCTCGCGGCCATGATGCCGATGATCGGCCACACGCAGGTCGCGAGCGTGCCGTCGCGCCACGAACCGGACGGCGAGGAACTGAACTATCCTTTCCTGTTCGGCGAACTCGACCGGCTCGGCTATGCCGGCTTCGTCGGCTGCGAATATCGGCCGCGCGGCCGCACCGAGGACGGGCTCGGCTGGTTCGCGCCCTATGCCGGCGTCCGCGCATGACGCTCCTGCTCGGCGCGATCGCCGACGACTACACGGGGGCGTCTGATCTCGCGAACACGCTGTCCCGCGAAGGGCTCCGCACCGTGCAGGTGATCGGCGTGCCGGGCGACACGCTGGCGCTGCCGCCCGGAACCGACGCGGTGGTGGTCTCGCTGAAAAGCCGCTCGATCGACCCGGAGGAGGCGGTGGCGCTGTCGCTCGGCGCCGCCGACTGGATCGGCGCGCACGGCGACGCGCATGTGCTGTTCAAGATCTGCTCGACCTTCGACAGCACCGATCGCGGCAATATCGGGCCGGTCACCGACGCGCTCCGCGCGCGGCTCGGCGCCGGCACGGTGCTGGTGACGCCGGCATTTCCGGGCACCGGCCGGACGGTGTTCCACGGCCACCTCTTCGTCGGCCACGTGCTGCTGAGCGACAGCCCGCTCAAGGACCATCCGCTCAACCCGATGCGCGATCCCGACCTCGTGCGCGTGCTCGCGCGCCAGAGCGCGCACCCGGTCGGGCTGCTGTCGCGCGCGACCGTGGTCGCGGGTGTCGACGCCGTCCGCCGGGCGCGCGACGCCGCCGCCCACGGCGCGCTGATCGCCGACGCGATCGAGGATGGCGAGCTCGCGATCCTCGGCGAGGCAGCGCTCGACGGTCCGCTCTCGGTGGGTGCGTCGGGCCTCGGTCTCGGCCTCGCGCGCGCGCTCGCGGCGCGTCGCGGCGCCGCGTCCTCGCCCGTGTCGCTCGCGTCTGGCGAGGCCGATCGTTCGGCGCCCGCCGCGATCCTCGCCGGCAGCTGCTCGGCGGCGACGCGCGAGCAGATCGATGCGGTGTCGGACGCGATCCCGGTGCTCCGGCTCGACGCGGACGCGCTGTTCGACGCCCCGTCCCGCGTCATCGAGAACGCGCTCGCCTGGGCCGCTCAGCGCCTCGACAGCGGCCCGATCCTGATCGCGAGCAGTGCCACGCCCGAGGCGCTCCGCGACGTGCAGGCGCGCCACGGCGGCGAGGCGGCGGGCCGCGCCGTCGAGGCCGTGCTCGCCGGCATCGCCGAGTCGCTCGTCGCGGCCGGCGTGCGCCGGCTGATCGTGGCGGGCGGCGAGACCTCGGGCGCGGTGGTCGACCGTCTCGGCATCGAGGCCTTCGCCGTCGGCCCGGAGATCGCACCCGGCGTGCCTGTCCTACGCGCCACCGGCGCCCGCCACCCCGATCTCTCGGTCGCGCTCAAGTCCGGCAATTTCGGCGGTCGCGACTTCTTCCGCCGCGCGCTCGCGATGGTCTGAAACGGCGCGGTCCCGATCGCCGACGCCCGCGCGGTCGGCCCGCCGCGCCGCGCCGCGTCGCGACGGCGACCGCACCCGGCGCTGCGCTCGGAAGGCTCGCCGGGCGGCAGCTCGACCGCCGGTGGCCGTGCGACCGGAACCGGGCCGCTCTTCCAGGCGCCGTCTGCGCGCCTTCCGATCCGGTTTGATCGAAACCGAACCGGCTCGAAGCCGGATCCGGCGTCGGCGCGACGCCGTCACGACGGGATGCGCTTGGCCGGAGCGCGACCGGCCCGGAACGCGCCGCCGACCGGTAGTCTGGCTGCAGGTCGTGCCCAAGGAACTGAGTGGACAGAGCAACTTGTCTCGTGTGGACGGGACCACGACGTGGTCCGGTCCACGTGAGGTCGCTCTAGCCGCAGCGCGGCAGATTGAGCAACAGGTTCGGATCGATCGCGCGTCCGGCCGCGAAGACGGCGAAGAACAGGTGGCTGCCATAGGTCAGGCCGCTCCGCCCGACGCGTCCGATCGCTTCGCCCGACGCGACCGACGTGCCGCCCTCGGCGATCCGCGCCACCACGTCGCCGAGATGGGCGTAGAGCGTGGTCAGACCGCCCGGATGGGTCACGAACACCTGCAGGCCGCCGATGCCCTTCCGCTCGATCCGGGTGATCCGGCCCGCGGCGGCGGCGCGCACGACCGCGCCGGGCGGCGCCGGCAGGTCGATGCCGTTGTGGAAACCGGCCGGCGCCATCGGTCCGACCGCGTGCCGCCAGCCGAACGGCGACGAGATGCAGGACGACGCGACGGGTTGTCCGAGCCGGAAGCCGGTCGCCGCCTCGGCGGACGCCAAGTTCGCGGCCGCGCCTGGCGGCGCCGCGAAGACGAGCGACGCGAGGCTCGCGCCGGCGAACCATCGCACCACGCGGGACGGGAAGCGCATCGCCGGAGCCTAAACCGATCGGCCCCCGAATACGAAAAGGCCCGGCCGGAACGGGACTGTTCCGGCCGGGCCTGGTCGTGCGCCGCGCCGCCTCGCGGCGCGGCCGATCGCGATCAGGGCTTGAGGCGGATGCGCACGCCGTTCTGACGCAGCACCGAGATGCAATCCGGCGCACCCTGCAGCACCGCCTTGTAGACGGCGACCGGATCGTCGTCCTGCGTCCCGGTCGCGACCGAGATCGCCGAACTCTGGCTCGCGCACGCGCTCGGCGAGAAGTTCGCGGTGCCGAACAGCGTCGCGTCCTGCGTCACCGCACCCGCCGGCGGCGTCACCGCGAAGCTCTGCGCGATCGCCTGGCCCGGCAGCACGTCGGTGCGGCTGCTCGTGCCGAGCGGTGTCACGGTCCAGCCGCCCGGTGCCGCGAGCGACAGATTGACCGCGCTCACCGTCTGGTTGCCGCCCGCGCTCAGGGCGACGCTGACCGTCTGCGTCGCTCCCTGCGGGAAGGTCGCCGGCGCGGTGACCGTGACCGCCCGGTTCCCGATCCCCTGCGTCATCGTGTAGCTGCCTGTCAGCGTCAGATCGGACAACGCCGATGAATTGCCGACATAGACGCCGTAGGCGCCGGGCGTCTCGTTCCACTTGCCATTGTTCCACCACCACTCGTCGCGCGGATTGATGGTGAACTGCACCGTCGTCGACTGGCCCGGCGCGAGCGTCACGCGCTGGAACCCGACCAGCTTACGCGGCGGCTCGCCGGCGGCGGCCGGGAACTGCAGGTAGAGCTGGGCGACGTCGCTGCCCGCGACGCTGCCCTCGTTGGTGACGGTCGCGGTCACCCCGACCGGCGTCGTGCCGTCCACCTGCGACGCGACCTGCAGGTTGCTGTAGCCGAACTGCGTGTAGGACAATCCGAAGCCGAACGGGAACATCGGCTGGATGCCCTGCTGGTCGTACCAGCGATAGCCGACCAGCAGGCCTTCCGAATACTGCACGGTTCCGTTCTCGCCCGGGAACTGCGCCGGCGTCGCGGCCGGCACGTCGGCGAGACTGGCCGGGAAGGTGATCGGCAGGTGTCCGGACGGATTGGCACGGCCGTAGATCACGTCGGCGAGGGCGGTCCCGTCGGTCTGCCCGGGGTACCAGGTGTCGAGCACCGAGGACACCTGGCCGAGCCAGGGCATGGTGATCGGCGCGCCCGCCTGCACCACGACGACCGTGTGCGGGTTCGCCGCCGCGACCGCCTCGATCAGCGCGTCCTGCGCCGAGGGAAGCTGCAGGTTCGGCCGGTCGGCCGCCTCGGTCTCGGTGTCGTCGCCGACCACGACCACCGCCGTGCTCGCCGCCTTCGCGGCCGCGACCGCCGGCGTGATGAACGCCGACAGCTCGGACGGCGTCGCCCAGACCAGGCTGGCGGTCGGCCCGGCGCCGCCGAGCGTCAGGCTGTAGGTCTGACCGGCGGTCAGCTGCACCGCGGCGGTATAGACCGCGACCGGTGGCGTGCCCGGGTTGTTGATGATCGCGGTGCCGTTCAGGGCCAGCGTCGCGACGGTGTAGCTGCCGGGATTGGTGAAGCCGATGATGTAGGTGCCGGTCTCGGGCGCCGTCAGCGTCGCGCTGTAGGAACCGCCATACGGGGTTGCCGCGTAGGGCGTCGAAAGATCGCCGGCCGGGATCGCCGACAGTTCCGTGTCGGTCGGCAGGCCCTGCGTGTAGGTGACGCTGCCGCTGGTTTCGGCTTCGAGACCGGCGAGCGGCGTCACCGTGGTGCCCGGCAGCACGTGCGCGCTGCCGCCACCGCCGGTGGTCACCTGCGCCGAGGCGGCGGGTCCGATCAGCGCGACCGTGGACGACGGCGCGAGCGGCAGCACGTTGCCGGCGTTCTTGAGCAGCACCGTCCCCGCTTCGGCGACGCTGGTTCCGAACGTCACGTCGGCCGGCGTCGTCGCGACTGCGGACACCGTGCCGGTCGGCGGCGCGTTGAAGAAGTTGAACCGGAACGCCTCCGAAAGGATCGGCTCGACCATCGAGTTCAGCGTCGCGCGCGCGATCATGCCCGACGTCACCGCGGCCTGCAGCGGCTCGCCGAAGAAGGTGTTCTCCGGCTGCTCGTCGTCGGTTCCGGCGGTGGCGGCGGCGATGTCGTGGATCGCGCCGTAGTCCGACATCACCAGACCTTCGAAATTGATCTGGTTCCGCAGCGTGTTCGTCAGCAGCGAGCGATCCTGGCAGCTGTATTCGCCGTTGATGCTCGAATACGCGCACATCAGCGACGCCGCGCCGGCGTCCTGGATCGCCGCGCGGAACGCCGGCTGATAGATCTCGTGCAGCACGCGCTCGGTCACGACGACGTTGTCGAGCGTCGTGTTGCGGTTGGTCTCCTCCTGATAGGCGTCGAAATGCTTGACCTGCGCCTGCACGTCCTGGCCCTGGATGCCGACGATCTCGGCCTCGTCGATCAGCGCGGTCAGCTGCGGATCCTCGGACAGGCTCTCGAAGGTGCGGCCCCAGCGCGGATCGCGGTCGATGTTGACCGTCGGGCCGAGATCGGCGGCCGAACCCTTTCGCGACTGCTCGGCCCCGATCACCGCGCCGTATTGCAGGGCGAGGGGCTGCGAGAACGTCGCGGCGAGCGCGATCGACGCCGGCAGCTGCGTCACGTTCGTCAACGCGTCGGCGACGCCTTCCGGACCGTCCTCGTAACCGAGCGCCGGGATGCACAGCGTCGGGTTGGCCGCGATGTAGAACACGTACGGCTCGCTCGAGCCGTTGCCTTCCACGAGCGCCACCTCGTCGGCGATCGTCATCTTCTGCATCAGCATGTTGACGCGCGTCGCGATCGGCAGGCTCGTGTTGAGCCAGGGGCACTGCGCGACCGTTCCGGTCTGCGCGAGTGCCGCGCTGAACGGCGCCAGTCCGAGCAGCAGGGCAGGGACCGCGGCGCCGGTCCAGAGCGCGCGGCGAATGTCGCGCGTCGTCGCGGCCGCGGCTACGGACGGGACGTGTCCGTCCGGCCCGCGCTGCGCGCGGGTCGTTCTCGTCGGTCTTTTTGTCATAACGCTTCCTCGGGTCTTGTTTTGGACCGGGCGCACAAAGATCACGTTCGTCATGACAGACAAACGGTGGTCCTGATCACGACCTCGTGCGTTGCAGCGCACAAGGGCGGGTCGCGCCGCGCCCGCCGCCGAGACCGATCGAGTGCCCTTCACGTCGAGAACCGTCCAGTCTCGAACGCCGCCTCAGCCGCGTGCGAGCCGCCTGCCGAGACGCTGCGCGACGGCGCGCACCTGAAACAGGCCGAGCGCCGCGCCGGACGCGGCGAACGCCGCGAGTCCCGACCCGATCAGCACGCCGAGCCCCGACGCGGCGCGCACCCCGCTGCCGCTGGTGAGCGACACCGGCAGCAGGTGCTCGAGCAGCAGCAGCACGATCGCCATCGCGAGCGTCGCGAGCGCGATCCGCGCGAGTTGCCCGCCGAGCGCGCGGTCGGGCGCGAGCCAGCCGCGCCGCACCAGCACCGTCGCCAGCAGGGTCGCGTTCAGGCATGACGCGATGCTGGTCGCGAGCGGCGGCCCGACATGCGCGAGCGGCCGCATCAGCGCGAGATTGAGCGCGAAATTGATCGCGAGCGTGATCAGCCCCAGCCGCACCGGCGTCGACGTGTCGCCGCGCGCGTAGAAGCCCGGTCCGAGCACTTTGACGAGCACGAAGAACGGCAGGCCGATCGCGTACGCCGCGAGCGACTGCGCCGACAGCGCCGCGTCGTGCAGCGTGAACGCGCCGCGTCCGAACAGCACCGACATCACCGGTCGCGCGAGCACGACGAGCGCGAGCGCCGCCGGCAGGGTGAGCAGCAGCGTGCCGCCGAGCGCCCTGTTGTGCGTCACGCGCGCCCGCGCCTCGTCGACGCCCGCCTCCCGCGTCAGCAGCGGCAGCAGGCTGGTCCCGGCGGCATTGCCGAGCACGCCGAGCGGCAGCTGGTTCACGCGGTCGGCGAGGTAGAGCAGCGCGACCGAGCCGGGCGGCAGCAGCGTGCTGATGATCGTGTCGACCACGAGGTTGAGCTGCGTGATGCCGCTGCCGACCAGACCCGGCGCCATCCGCCGCATCAGCAGCCGCATGCGCGGCGTGAGCCGCGGCCGCGGCAGTCCGAGCGGCATGCCGGCGCGTCGTGCCGCCCACAGCAGCAGCGCGAGCTGCACCACGCCCGACAGCGTCACACCCCAGGCCGCCGCGTGCCCGACCGTCGGCACGTAGGGGCGGAGGAACAGGATCGACGCGATGCCGACGACGTTGAACAGCACGTAGGCGGCCGACGCGACGCCGAACAATCCGAGCCCGTTCAGCACGCCCGACACCAGCGCCGCCGTGCAGATCAGCACGACGTAGGGGAAGGTGATCCGGCTGAGCGCGACCGCGACGTGGAACTTCGCCGGGTCGCTGTCGAAGCCGGGCGCGATCACGTGCAGCACGGTCGGCATGAAGACCTCGCCGACCGCCGTCAGCCCGACCAGCCAGAAGGCGAGCACCGAGAACGCCTCGGCGGCGAAGCCGCGCGCGACCTCGCGCCCCTCGTTCTGCAGCAGCGACGTGAACAGCGGCACGAAGGCGGCGTTGAACGCGCCCTCGCCGAACAGGCGGCGGAACAGGTTCGGCAGGCGGAACGCGACGTAGAACGCGTCGGCAACCGGTCCCACGCCCATCAGCGCCGCCAGCAACTGGTCGCGCACGAGGCCGAGGATGCGGCTTGCCATGGTCCAGGCGCCGACGGTGACGAAGCCCTTCAGCACGGGCGGCGGTCTGGCATGGGTCGTTCTCCGGCGGCGTTGGCGGCCGGAAGGAAGGCCGAGCGCGACGCGGCCGGCAAGGGGCGGCGTGCCGCCCGGGTGTTCAGACGCGGCTGAGCGCGTCCGCGCCGCGTGCCGCGCCCGCGAGCAGGGTCCTGACCTCGCTCGCGGGAAGCGGGCGCGAGAACAGGAAGCCCTGCGCCTGCGGGCAGCCGAGCGCGCGCAGCACGCGCAGCTGGGCCGCGTTCTCGACCCCCTCGGCGGTGATCGACATGCCGAGCCCGTCGGCGAGGTCGAGGATGCTGCGGACGATCGCGACCGACGCGCCGCCGGCGTCGATGTCGCGGGTGAACGAGCGGTCGATCTTCACGCGGTCGAACCGGAAAGCGAGCAGGGTCGCGAGCGAGGCGTAGGCGGTGCCGAAATCGTCGAGCGCGATGCGGATCCCGCGCGCGCGCACGTCCGCGAGGCGCGGCAGCGCCTGCTCGGCGTCGTCGAGCACGGCCGTTTCGGTCAGTTCGAGTTCGAGCCGGTCGGCGGACAGGCCCGACGAGGCGAGCGCCGCGTCGATCGCGTGCAGCAGCCCGGCGCGCCGGAGCTGCAGCGCCGAAACGTTGACCGCGACCGAGATGCCGTCCGGCCAGGTCGCGGCCTCGCGGCAGGCGGCTCCGAGCGCCCACTCGCCGAGACGGCCGATCAGCCCGCTCTGCTCGGCGAGCGGGATGAACACCGACGGCGGCACCACCCCGCGCGTCGGGTGGTGCCAGCGCGCGAGCGCCTCGCAGCTCACGATGCGGCCGCTGCCGGCGTCGACGATCGGCTGGAAATGCAGCGCCAGCGCGCCCGCCTCGAGCGCCTCGCGAAGCTCGAGCCTGAGCGCGTTGCGATCCCGCGCGGCCTCCCGCAGCCCGGGCTCGAACACCCGGACGGGACCGGGCGACCGCTGCTCGGGCGGCATGCGGAGGGCGAGCTCGGCGGCGTGCAGGAGGTCGAGCGTGTGCGGCCCCGCGTCGAGCGCCGACGCGACGCCGGCCTCGGCGCCGAGCAGCAGCGTGATGCCGCCGATCGAGAACGGCTCGGCGAGCAGCGCCGCCGTCCGGCGCGCGATCTCGACGGCGCCCTCCGGCGTGCCGCGGCAGACGATCGCGAACTCGGCCGGGCCGACCCGGGCCGCCATGTCGCCCGCGCGCAAGCCCTGGCCGAGCCGGCCGGCGACGGCACGCAGCAACCGGTCGCCGACTGCGAGGCCGTGCTCCTCGTTGACGTGCTTGAGCCCGTCGAGGTCGAGCAGGACGAGGCAGGTTTCCCGCGTGTCGCCGAGCAGCCGGTCGAGTTCGGCGAGCAGCACGGCGCGGTTCGGCAGCTCGGTGACGGGATCGCGGCTCGCCATCTGGTGCAGCCGGGCGTCCGACGCGCGCGACGCCGTGACGTCGGACAGGATGCCGCGGAACCCGTCGCCGGCGACGGCGCCGTCTCCGTAGGCGTCCGGCCAGCCGCTGAGAGCGACCCAGCGCTCGGCGCCGCCGAGGCGGATCGGCAGCTCGATCCGGCGAAACGGCAGCCCGCGCAGGATCGCGCGACGGAGCTCGCGGAACGCCCGCCCGGTCTCGCCGCGCTGGTGGCAGCCCTCGGCGACCCAGCCGTGCCAGTCATGCGCCCGGAGCAGCGGCAGCGTCGGCGCCGGCAGGTCGCGCAACCCGTCGCTGACGGACCGCACCCTGCCCGCCGCGTCGAGCGTCCAGGCGCATTCCAGCCCCGCCTCGCCGGCGCTCCGGACCATGGCGTCGAGCGCTTCGGCGCGTCGGCGCGCATGACGGTCGGCGCGACCCGCGCGGCGGACCATCCGGCCGTCGGCGGACGCGCTCAGCAGGATGGTGGCGAGCAGGCCGCCCAGCGGCACCAGCGCCGCGACCGGCGGCCGTTCGGCTGCGACGGCGAGCACGATCGCGGGCAGGACGGCGACGGTGACGGCGGCGACCGGTGCCGGCGAGAGCAGCATCGCGGCTCCGGCGAGCACCGCGAGGGCGGCCGCGAATACCGTGGCCGAACCCGCATCGAGCGGCCGCGCCAGCAGGAGCGCGAGCAGGAGCGACCACCCGAGGGCGACCGTCGCCCACCCGCACAGGAGCCCGATCCGGCGGCCCGCGACCGATCCCCCCGGCCGCGACGCCGCGAGGAGCGAGGCGTGGGCGACGACGATCAGCAGCGACACGGCGACCAGCGCGGGCGCGGAACGTTCCGCCTCGTCGAACCGCCCGGCGGCCACCATCGTGCCGCAGGCGAGCGGCAGCGTCAGCCACGCCGCCCGCGACAGCGCCGCCACCTCCCGCGCGCTCGCGGGATTGTCGTCGACGCGACAGAAGGAACTCGGACCGGTTGGCACGCGGACAGTTCTTCCGTTACGGGGCGGATCGCCTCAGCCCCGTAACGGCATCTTGGCCGTATCGTTTGGATGTTCAATAACAAAAGGTGATCGCTATTCCGGTCCGGGCGATCGCGACATCAAATTTTCGACCGCCTGTGCGACGTCGCAACGCTTTGCCAGGAGATCGTCGACCGCGCGCGCGATCGGCATGTCGACGCCCGAGCGGACGCCGCGGCGCACCACCGACGGCGCCGCGACGATCCCCTCGGCGACCTCGCGCGGCGCCGCGTCCGACTCGCGCCCCGGGGCGCGAGGCAGCAGCGGGCTCGCCCCGTCGTCGGCGCCGCGTGCCAGTCCGGCGCCGCGTGCCAGCCCGGCGCCGAGTGCGAGTCCGGCGCGAAAGTTCCGGCTGCGCGCGCCGGTGGTGGTGAGCAGCAGGTCGCCGGCCCCCGCCAGACCCGCGACCGTCTCGGCTCGGCCGCCCAGTCGGCGCGCCAGCCGCACGGTCTCGGCGAGCCCGCGCGTGACCAGGGCGGCGCGGCTGTTCTCGCCGTAGCCGGCGCCGATCGCGATCCCGGCGGCGATCGCGATCACGTTCTTGGTCGCGCCGGCGACCGAGGCGCCGACCGGATCGTCGCTCGGGTAAAGCCGCAGCCGCGCGTTGCCGAGGCAGTCGACGATCCGCTCGGCGATCTGCCGGCGCGCGCTCGCGACCACCGAGGCCGCGGGCAGTCCGCTCGCGATCTCGTGCGCGAAATTGGGGCCGGTCAGCACCGCGATCGCGCGCCCGGGCGTGACCGATGCGGCGATCTCGAACGGCAGCAGCGCGGTCGCCGCCTCCATCCCCTTGCAGCAGAGCACCAGCGGCGCGTCGCCGTCCGGGCACGCGGCGAGCGCCGCGCGGAGGCCCGCGACGGGGGTCGCCACGAGGACGAGATCGCACCGCGCGGGCGGCACGGCTGCGAGCGCGACCGCATCCGGCCAGGCGATCCCCGGCAGGCGGCGGGAGTTCCCGTCGAGGTCGAGCACCGCCTCGGGCCGTCTCGCCACCAGCGTCACCCGGTGTCCGGCCCGGACAGCGTGCAGCGCGAGCGCCTGGCCCCAGGCGCCGGCGCCGAGCACGGCGACGTCACTCACCGGTCAGCACCGCGTGCGCGGCGTCGCCCTCGCCCGGATCGGCCAGCCGGTCGCGAAGCGCCGACAGCAGCGACACGGCTTCGGCGGCGAAGCCGAACGGCGGTCGCGCGACCACGAGGCCGCTGCCGCTGAGCACGGCGGGGTCGGACGCCGGCCGGCGCAGCAGCTCGAACGCGTGCAGGTCGCGCACGTCGAGCGCCACCAGCCGGTCGTGGAAGGCGCGCACCGCCGCGCGGCGCTTGACCGGATACCAGGCCGCGACGACGCCGCCCGGAAAACGCCGCCGCGCCGTCGCGATCGCGACGGCGAGACGCTCCCACTCGTCATCACGCTCGTACGAGGGATCGAGGAACACGAGGCCGCGCCGGTGCGGCGCCAGCGGCGGCAGCAGCGCGGCCACCGCCTCGTAGCCGTCGCGGTGGTGCACCGACGCGCGCCGCTCGCCGTCGAGCGTGCGGCGGAGCGACCGCACGTCCTCGGGATGCAGCTCGCAGGCGATCAACCGGTCGTCCGGCCGCATGCAGCCGAGTGCCAGCGCCGGCGAGCCGGGGTAGTGGCGGCCGTCGAAACCGGCGCGGCCGAGTGCCTCGAGGAAGGGCAGGAGCGGCGGCGGCGGATCGTCCGCGAGCCGGGCGATGCCGTCGCGCCATTCCCCGGTCCGCGCCGCCTCGGCGGCGCCGAGATCGGTGCCGCCGGTGCCCGCATGCGTGTCGAGCACGAGGAACGGCGTGTCCTTCGCGCCGAGTCGCGCCAGCAGGGCGACCAGCAGCGCGTGCTTGGCGCAGTCGGCGAAATTGCCGGCGTGATAGGCGTGCCGGTAGTTCACGCGCGCACCGACCCGGCCGGGTCGGCGCGCGACAGTCGCGGCCCCGCCGGCCCCGCCGGCGCCGCGAGCCCGTCGGCCGCCGCCATGCCGGCGCGCGGCGGCTCGATCGCGCCCCGGCCCGCCATCGCGGCGGGGTCGGTGCCGTCGGCGACGGAACCGGCGCGGAAGGCGTGCCGGTCGCTCACGCCCGCCCGTCGCTCGCTCACGCCCGCCCGTCGCGGTCGGTCTCGTCGGCGAGCGGCAGTCGCGGC
The DNA here is from genome assembly GCA_965199345.1 of Acetobacteraceae bacterium. GTDB lineage: Bacteria > Pseudomonadota > Alphaproteobacteria > Acetobacterales > Acetobacteraceae > CAXTPV01. The sequence goes on along the minus strand of CBDARA010000002.1, from coordinate 1,776,722 downwards.
CGAGCGGGCGCCGCGAGCCCCTCGGCCGGCAGCATCCCCGGGGGCGCCCGCTCGATCGCCGCCCGGCCCACCATCACGCCGCGGTCGGTGCCGGCGCGGCGCGGCGCGCCCGGCGCCGTCGACGACGTCGCCGACGGAGAAGCGTGCCGATCGTTCACGCCCGGCCGCCCCGGGCGGCCGCTGGCGCGTCCGCGGCCGCGTCGGCGAGCGGCAGTCGCGGCCGGGCCGGCGCCGCGAGGCCGTCGGCCGGCAGCATCCCGGCGCGCGCCCGCTCGATCGCCGCCCAGCCCACCATCACGGCGTTGTCGGTGCAGTAGCGGATCGGCGGTGCGGCGAAGGCGATCCCATGCGCGGCCGCGACCGCGGCGAGCCGCGCGCGGATCGTCGCGTTCGCGGCGACGCCGCCCGCCACCACCAGCGTCGTCGCCGGCCGGCCGGCGCCGGCGCCCGCCGTCGACGGCAGCGCGCGCAGCGCGTGCAGGGCGCGGTCGGCGAGCACGTCGGCGACCGCGTCCTCGAAGCCGCGCGCGATGTCGGCGGCGCGCGCGCGGGGCAGGGCGCCCGCCGCCCCGTCCTCGCGGTCGAGCAGGATCCGCACCGACGTCTTGAGCCCGCTGAACGAGAAGTCGCAGTTCGGCCGGCCCAGCATCGGCCGCGGTAGCGACACCGCGCCCGTGCGCCCCTCGCGGGCCAGCGCCTCCAGCGCCGGACCGCCCGGCCAGCCGAGCCCGAGCATCTTCGCGACCTTGTCGAACGCCTCGCCCGCGGCGTCGTCGATCGTGCCGCCCAGCCGCCGGTAGTGTCCGACCGCGTCGACCGCGATGCACTGGCAGTGGCCGCCCGACAGCAGCAGCAGCAGGAACGGGAAGCGGGGCGGCGCGCCGCCGAGCGCCGGCAGCCGCGCGGTGAGCGCGTGCGCTTCGAGATGGTTGATCGGCACGAACGGCGTGCCGGTCGCGAGCGCGATGCCCTTGCCGACGCCGCTGCCGACCAGCAGCCCGCCGATCAACCCCGGCCCGATCGTCGCGGCGACCAAGCCGAGTTCGGCCGGTCGCAAGCGCGCGTCGGCGAGCGCGTCGCGCACCAGGCCTGGCAGCAGCGCCAGATGCGCGCGCGCCGCGATCTCGGGGACGACGCCGCCGAACCGCGCGTGATCGGCCTGCCGCTCGACCCGTTCGGCGAGGATGGTGCCGTCGGGCGCCAGCACGGCCACCGCGGTGTCGTCGCAGGAGGCCTCGATCGCGAGCACGGGACCATCAAGCAGGTCAGGGCCGGCCAGGCGAGGGCCGGGCAGGCGCGGCTCGGGCAGGCGGGTGCCGGGCCACGCGGCGGGTCGGTCTCGGGCGGGCGAGCTTTCCATGACTGCCGCGCGGTAATACGACACGTGACATGGCCGACGCGAACCCTTCTGCGGCAATCCTCCGGGCGCTCGCGTCCATGCCGGTGCCGAAACCGCGCCGGCGCCTGCCACTCCGCGTCGGCACGCGGTCCTCGCCGCTCGCGCTCGTGCAGACGCGCGCCTTCCTCGCCGAGATCAGGCGTTTCTGCCCGGTGCTGCGCGACATGGGCGCGTTCGACGAGCAGGCGATGGCGACCACCGGCGACCTGGTGCAGGACCGCGCGCTCGCCGCGATCGGTGGCAAGGGGTTGTTCGCCAAAGAGATCCACGAGGCGCTCGCCGACGGCCGGATCGATTTCGCGGTGCACAGCCTGAAGGATCTCGAGACCACGATGCCGCCCGGCATCGTCCTGGCCGCGACCCTCAAGCGCGAGGATTGCCGCGACGCGATCATCCTCGGCCCGCATCTCGCCCGCCCCGATCCCGCCGATCCCTACGGCGCGCTGCCCGGTGGTGCGATCGTCGGCACGGCCTCGGTGCGGCGCCAGGCGCAGCTGCTGCACGCGCGGCCCGATCTCCGCTGCGCCGTCATCCGCGGCAACGTGCAGACCCGTCTCGGCAAGGTCGCGAGCGGCCAGTTCGACGCCAGCCTGCTGGCGCTCGCCGGCCTCAAGCGGCTCGACATGGCCGAGCGCGCCTCGGTCGTGCTGGAGCCCGACACGATGGTGCCGGCGGCCTGCCAGGGCATCGTCGGCGTCACCGTGCGCGAGGAGGACGTCGAGCTTCGCGAGCTGCTGTCGGCGATCGAGGACGGCGAGGCGCGCGCGGTCTCGACCGCCGAGCGCGCCCTGCTCGGCAGCCTCGACGGCTCCTGCCGCACGCCGATCGGCGGCCATGCGAGGCTGCTGCCGCCCGGCCCGGACGGCACGCGCCTGCTGCATCTGACCGGCCTGGTCGCGCGCGCCGACGGCAGCTTCCTGATCAAGCGCAGCGTCACCGGCTCGCCGGCCGACGCGTTCGCCCTCGGCACCGGGCTCGGCGAGGAGCTCCGGGCCGACAGCCCGGCGGACATCTTTGCCGCCGACGCCGAGACCGTCTGACGCCTCGCCGCCCGGCGTCGCGGCCTGCCGCGCCTCGCCCTCGCCGCGCCCTCGCCCGGCGTCGCGCTGCCCGGCGTCGCGGCCCGTCGCGCTTGGCTCGGCCTCGCGCCCCGCCGCGCCTCGCCCGGTGCCGCGGCCCGTCGCGCCTCGTTCGGCATCGCGCCCCGCCGCGCCCCGCCGCGACGTCGGCGTCCGACGCGCCCGGCCGCAACGCCGGCCCGGTCTGTGGTGAGGCGCCCGGACCGGCCGCCCCGATGATCCCCCCCGGCCCGATCGTCCTGGTGACGCGCCCCGAGCCGGGTGCGGCGGACACCGCCGCGCGGCTCGCCGCGCGCGGCTTCCGCCCGGTCCTCGTACCCCTGCTCACCATCCTGCCGCGGCCGCTCCGCGACCCGGCCGGGCCGCTCGCGGCGGTCCTCGCGACCAGCGGCAACGCGATCGCCGCCCTCGAGCCGCTGCGGCTCGCGTCCGGCGGCACGCTGCCGTTCCTGGCCGTCGGCGACGAGACGGCCCGCCGCGCCCGCGCGGCGGGCTGGACCACCGTCGCGAGCGCCGGGCGCGACGCCCGCGCCCTCGCCGAGCTCGCGTCGTCGCGCCTGATGGAGCGGGCGCGCCCGCCGGCCGATGCCGGACCCCGGCCCGACGGCGGACCCCGGCCCGACGGCAAACCGCTGCTGCTCGCATCGGGCGCCGGGCAAGGCCACGCGCTCGCCGCCGATCTCCGGGCGCGCGGCTTCCGGGTGATCCGCCGCGTCGCCTACGCGCAGGCGCCCGTCCGCCGCCTGCCGCCGCAGTTCGCCGAGGCGCTCGCCGAGGCGCTCGGGCACGCCGCCGACGCGCACGCGCCGGGCGCCGTGCTGTTCCTGTCGCGCTCGGCGGCCAGCGCGTTCGCCGCCGTGCTGACCGACGCCCTCCGCCCGGCGCTCCGGCGGTTCCGCGCCCTCGCGATCAGCGACCTCGCGGCGTCACCGATCGCCGCCTTGCCCTGGGCGGCGGTTCGTGTCGCAGTGCGACCGACCCAAGAGGAAGTTCTGAGCCTGTTATGAGCGACCATCCCGAGCGGGACGACTTGCCGGTCGAGGGCGCGGGATCGACGGGCGCCGTTCCGGGCGCCCCTCGCCAGGACCCGCCTGTCCCGCCTCCGGGCGCGCCGGCCGAGCCGTCGCGCCCCACGTCGGCGGCGGCCCGCGGCGACACCGCCCCGGAGGCCGCGACCACGGCTGCGGTCACCGCCGTCCCGGCGCGTCCCGAGGACGCCGGTGCGCCGCCGCCGGGCCGTTCCGCCCCCGGTCTCGTCGCCCAAGCCGGCACGCCCCCCACCGGTGCCGTGTCCTCGGGCACGCTCCCCGCCGGCGTCCCAGCCGCCGGCACGGCCCCCGCCAGCGCCCCGCCCGCCAGCGCCCCGCCCGCCAGCGCCGCCGCGCCCGGCAGCGCGAGCGCCCGCAGCACCGCGTCCGGCACCGGCGGCACGGCCAACGGCGGCGCGGGCGCGTCGGGCAGCGGCGCCGGTCGCGGCGCGGGCGCCTCGAACGCCACCGCGTCCGGCGCCGGCAAGCGCCCGCCCGCCCCGCCCGGCCGCGGCGGCGGCGAGCTCGCGCCGCGCCGCGCGAGCCCGCTCGGCGGCATCGCCCTCGTGCTGGTGATCCTCGAAGGCGCCGCCCTCGCCCTGTTCTGGGCGCACCCGCGCGTGCCACCCGACCTCGCCGACGCGATCGACAACGCCCGCGACACCGCGACCGGCGCCGCCACCAAGGCCGATGCCGCCGCCGCCGCCGTCGCCGGGCTCGCCGCCAAGGTGAACGGGCAAGCGCCGACCCAGGGTGACGCCGTGCAGGCCCTCGCCGCCCGTCTCGATGCGCTCGAGCGACGCGTGGCCACGCGCCCGGCCGGCGCCGCCGCGACGGAGGCCAATGGCGCCGCCGCGACGCAGGGCAACGTCGCCGCCGCGACGGGGTCCAACGGCGCCGCCGCACCGCCATCCGCCGCGTCCGCGCCACCGGCGCCCCCACCCAACCCCGCCCTCGACGCGCTCCCCGGACAGCTCGCCGCCCTGTCGAACCGCCTCGACGACGGCCTCGCCGCGCTTCGCGGCGAAATCGAGAGCGTCCGCGACGAGGGCCGCACCGCGTCGGCGGCCGCCACCAGCGCCGAACGCGCCGACGTCGCCTCCCTCCGCGAGGAACTCACCCACCGCGACACCGAGCTCGACGCCCGCCTCGCCGTTCTCGGCAACCGCGTCGCCGGCTACGGCGCCGAAAGCCGCCAGGTCGCGTCCCTCGCCGGCAAGGCCGAACGCCTCGCCCGCCTCGAGGCCGCCGGCGTCGCACTCGAGGACGGCCGCCCGACCGGCCCGATCGCCGGCGCCCCGCCCGCGCTCGCCCGCTTCGCCGACACCGCGCCGCCCACCGAGGCCGCCCTCGCGCTCGCCTTTCCGGCCGCCGCCCGCGCCACGCTGAAGGCGAGCGAGCCCGACACCCACCACGCCGGCTTCTTCCGCCGCCTCTGGATCCGCGCCGAGGCCGCCGTCACCGTCAGCGACGGCAACCGCGTCCTGGTCGGCGACCCGGCCTCGGGTATCATCGGGACCGCCCGCAGCCGCCTCGCGGTCGGCGACCTTCGCGGCGCGGTCGCGGCACTCGGCGCGCTCCGAGGCGGCGCCGCCGCCGCGATCGCCCCCTGGCGCGACCAGGCGCAGTCGCTGCTCGCGGCACGCGACGCGCTGTCCGGCCTCGAGAGCGCGACCTGATGCTCGCCGTTCTCCGCTTCCTCCTGCTCGCGCTCATCCTCGTCGCGGTCGCCTACGCGATCGCCTCCGTCCCGGGCACGATCGGCGGCACGGTCGGCGCGATCCGGTTCGAGACCTCGATGCCGGTCGCGATCGGGTTGCTGCTCCTCGCGCTCGTGGTCGGCGCGGTGCTCCTCCGGCTGCTCGCGACCGTGCTCCGCCTGCCGGGCCGGTTCGGCGTCGCGCGCGAGCTCCGCCGGCGCCGCAGGGGCGAGGCCGCGCTCACGGCGTCGCTCCTCGCGCTCGCCTCGGGCGAAACCGACAACGCCCGCCGCGACGCCACCCGCGCCCGCCGCCTGCTCGGCCGCACGCCGCAGACCCTGCTCGCCAGCGCCGAGGCCGACCGCGCGGCCGGACGGCTCGACGAGGCCGAGCAGCAATACAGGGCGCTCGCCGGCCGCAAGGACACCACCTTCCTCGGCATGCGCGGCCTGATCGGCATCGCGCTCGCCCGCGGCGACACCGCGCGCGCCTCCGCGCTGTTCGCCGACGCCGACAAGGCACGCCCCGGCACGCGCTGGATCAAGGCCGAGCGCCTGGCACTCGCGGTCCGCACCGAGGATTGGACCACGGCGCTCGCGCTCGCCCGCGGCGACGACGCGGCCCGCGCCTGCTTCGCCACCGCCGCCGCCCTCGACGAGACCGACCCCGTCCGCGCCGGCAAACTCGCCCGCGACGCCCACAAGCTCGCCCCCGAGCTCCCCGCCGCCGCCCTCGCCAGCGCCCGCGCCCTGCGGACCGCCGGCAAGGAGGGCCGCGCGCTCGCGACGCTGCGCGAAACCTGGGGACGCTGCCCGCACCCCGACCTCGCCGCCGCGGCGCTCGCCTCCGTCACCGACCGCCTCGCGCGCGTCAAGGCCGCCGGGCAGTTCGTCGCCAAAGCCCCCGCGACCCTGGAAGCGCAGCTCCTGCTCGGCCGCCTTTGCCTCGACGCCGGCATGTGGGGCGAGGCCCGCCGCCACGCGACCGAGGCCCGCAACGCGCCCGGCGGCCGCGAAAGACGCGTCTTCGCGCTGCTCGCCGACCTTGCCGAACGCGACACCTCGCTTTCGGAACCGGAGCGCCGGGCGGCGCAGGCCGAGGCGCTGCGCGACGCGGCCGAGGCCGACCCGCCACCCGTCTGGCGCTGCCTGGCCTGCCAGGCCGAGCAGGTGCGCTGGCGTCCGGTCTGCCCGCACTGCCAGACCACCGCCCGGATCGCCTGGACCGCGTCGCGCCCGGACGCGCTCGCGCCGACCCGCCAGGCACTGGTCCTCGCCACGCCCGCCGCACCGCTGCTGCTCGGCGGCGCGACGGGGCGGGCTCGGGTCTGAGCCGTCCTTCTACGATCCGTCGGACTACGATCCGTCGGAAAGCGCGACCTCCAGCACCTTCGCCCACGGCCCACCGAGATAGCGCCAGAGATGCAGCCCCGCCGCCTGCGTCTCGAACGGCACGAACGAGGCGTTGAGCGACGCGAGCAGCCGCCGCGCCTCGTCCGGCGCGACCTTGTTCTGCACCGTCACGTGCGGCCGCCACCCCTGGCTGTCCTGCGCGGTGAGCCGGCCCGCGAACCGCCGCGCGACCGCCGCCCGCCGTGCCGCCAGCTCCGCGCTCGCCAGCGTGAACGCGACCCCGCGGCCGAGCGAGCGGACCGCCGTCACGCTCACCGGAAATGCCCCGTTGCCGAACGGCGCGAGCGCCGACGCGACCTCGTCCTCGCCGTCCGGCGGCAACGCATGGAACAGCGTCGCATGCGCCGGCACCCGGTTCCGCGCGGGCGGGAAATGTCGCTGCCGCAACGCCTCGAACCGCGACTGCACGGGCTCGGCCAGCGACAATGTCAGGATCAGTGGGTCCACGAGTGGGTGCTTGGAAGGAAGGCCAGGGCTCTGCCCTGGACCCGCCAAGGGACAGTCGTCCCTTGGATCCCTCTCAGTTAAGGAAAACCCCGGGCCTTGTACGTGCGAGCAGGCCCTGTCGGCCCGGGGTTTTCCTTAACTGACTGGATTGTCAAGGCCGCTGCCTTGACCGGGGTCCAGGGGCAGAGCCCCTGGCCTTCGCCCCGAGAGCCCTACGCGTGCCCCACCGCGCCCGACGGCGTCTGGGTCGGGTTGCCGCGGCGCTGGTGCCAGAGGGCGACGAAGTCGATCGGCTGCAGCAGCACCGGCGGGAAGCCACCGTCGCGCGTGACCTCGGCGAGGATGTTGCGCGCGAACGGGAACAGGATCCGCGGCACCTCGATCAGCAGCATCGGCTCGACCTGCCCCTCCGGCACGCCGTTCAGCGTCACCACGCCGCAATAGGCGAGTTCGGCGATGAAGACGGTGCGCCCCGCCTCGGTCGAGGGTGCCTCGCCGGCCTCCGCCTGGCGCGGCTCGGTGGCTTCGGTGCGGATCGCGAGCGTGACCTCGAAGGTCGGCTGCGCTTCGCGGAGCTGGCGCACCTGCACGTCGAGGTTGAGGTTGATGGCCGGCTGGGCGCGCAGCGTCGAGAAGATCTCCGGCGCGCCCGGCACTTCGAAGGAGAGGTCCTTCGTGTACTGGATGTTCATCACGAGCGCGGGCACCGGGCCGGACGGCGGCGCGCCGGCCGGCGCCGGCGGCATGGTGTTCTGTTCGGACATGGCGGGCTCCCGGCCGGGTTGACGGCGCCGCCGGTAGCATGGCCGGGATCGCCGCACCACCCGGCCGTCACGCGCCGCGCGCCGCGCGCCTTCAGCGCCCCCAGCGCGCCACGCACCCCCAACGCGGCGACGCGCGCGCCGCCGCGTTGCCTCGGACCCTCGGCCCGCCTATGTCTCGGGGCCTGACGCGTGATGTCCATCGCGCCCCGCGCGGGGCGCCCGGAGCCGGAATGAACCTCAACACGGGCGGCATCCCTGTCGACCTGATCCTGTTCGGCCTGGTCGCCGCCTTTCTGATCCTTCGCCTGCGCAGCGTGCTCGGCAAGCGCATGGGGGCGGATCGCCCGCCGTTGGTCGGCGGGCGCCGCCGCGGCGGCACCGACCGGACGATCGAGGGCCGCGCCGAGCCGGTCACGCCGTCGCGGCCGCTGCCCGATGCGGCGAGCCCGCTCGGCCGCAAGCTCGCCGCGTTCCGCGACATCGAGCGCGGTTTCGACCCGGCCGTGTTCCTCCGCAACGCCGAGGCGACCTTCCGCCGCATCGTCGAGGCCTTCGCCGCCGGCGACCGCAACGCGCTCCGCTCGCTGCTGACCGACGGCGCGTACGGGGTGTTCGAGGGCGCGATCAACGCCCGCGAGGCGGCCGGCCAGGCGCAGCGCTCCGAGATCCGCGCGATCCAGTCGGCGACGATCGAGAGCGCCGACATCCTGCCCGGCGGACCGGGCGGTGGCCGCCGCGGCCAGATCGCCGTGCGGTTCGTGTCCGACCAGATCAGCGTGCTGAACGGCGCCGACGGACAGCCGCTCACCGGCACCGATGCGGTGACCGAGCTGGTCGACCGCTGGGTGTTCGAGCGCCTGTATCCGGGCGAGGCCGCGTGGCGGCTCGCCGAAAGCAAACCGGTCTGAGCATGACCAGCGGGACCGAAGCCTCCCCCGTGCCCGCGGCGGGGTCGGCGAAATCGATGCGGGACATCGTGTCGCTCTGCAAGCGGCGCGGCTTCGTGTTCCAGTCGAGCGAGATCTACGGCGGCATCAACGGATTCTGGGATTACGGGCCGCTCGGCACCGAGCTCAAGCGCAACGTGCGCGCCGCCTGGTGGAACGACATGGTGTCGCGCCACAACCGCCTCGTGACCCCGCCGGGCGCGCCGTCGGCGTTCGAGATGACCGGCATCGAGAGCACGGTCATCATGCACCCGCAGGTCTGGCGCGCGTCGGGTCACTACGACCTGTTCCACGACGTCATGGTGGATTGTCGCGAAACCAAGCGACGCTACCGTTTCGACCACCTGCGCGTCCGCGCCGTCAGCCACCGCGACCGCCGCGTGACGGTCGCGGTGCTCGCCGAACCCGAGGACGAGGAGGAGGCGGCGCTCGAGGCGGCGCTCGCCTACTTCAAGCTCCGCCGCTCCTACGCCGACCAGCTCGTCTGGGAGGGCCCGTTCGAGGCGCTCGCCTCGCTGCCCGACCGCGCCGGCGTGCTGGCGCCGGGTGCCACCGTGCCCGGGACGTTCACCGAGCCGCGCGACTTCAACCTGATGCTGGAAACCGGTCTCGGCGCCGCCGCGTCGGACGACGCGCGCGCGTTCCTCCGGCCCGAGACCGCCCAGGGCATCTTCGTCAATTTCCGCAACGTGCTCGACACCACGCGCGCGAAGCTGCCGCTCGGCATCTGCCAGATCGGCAAGAGCTTCCGCAACGAGATCACGCCGCGGAACTTCACCTTCCGCTCGCGCGAGTTCGAGCAGATGGAGTGCGAGTTCTTCTGCCCGCCCGAGGTCTCGGCCGATTGGTATCGCTACTGGCGGGACCGTCGCTACGCCTGGTATCGCGATCTCGGCCTCGCCGAAGCGCGTCTCCGCGCGCGCGAGCACGCGGCGGACGAGCTCAGCCACTACTCGACCGGCACCTGCGACATCGAATACGCGTTCCCGTTCCTTCCCGAGGGCGAGTTCGGCGAACTGGAAGGTGTCGCGCATCGCGGCGATTTCGATCTCCGCTCGCACACCGAAGGCAAGCTCGACCCGAATTCGCGACCGCTCGTCGTCGAGCGCGACGCCTCGGGCCAGATCCGTCACGCCGGGTCGGGCAAGAACCTCTCCTATCGCGACGACGCGAGCGGCAGGAGCTTCGTCCCGCACGTGATCGAGCCCTCGGCCGGCTGCGACCGCGCGACGCTGGCCTTTCTCTGCGAGGCCTACGAGATCGACACCGCCAACGACGACCAGGGCCGTCCGCAGGAGCGCACGGTGATGCGCCTCGACCGCCGTCTCGCGCCGGTCAAGGCGGCGATCCTGCCGCTGGTCAAGAAGGACGGCATGCCCGACGTCGCCCGCGCGCTCTACGGCGCCTTTCGCGGCCGCGTCGCGGTCGACTACGACGAGAAGGACGCGATCGGTCGTCGCTACCGCCGCCACGACGAGATCGGCACGCCGTTCTGCATCACGATCGACAGCGACACGCTCCGCGACCGCACGGTGACGCTCCGCGACCGCGACACGTTGACGCAGGACCGCGTCCGCATCGACGACGTGCTGTCCGAGGTGGAGCGGCGGCTCGGAGACATCTGACGACCGAGTTGTGTCGTCGTGCGACGCGACGGCTCCGGCGTTCGGGGTGTTGATGGCTGGGATGAGCCAGATGGCACCGGGTCGGATCGATGCGGGTGCCATGCGCGAGCAGGTCAGCCGCCTGCGCGGGGCGCTGCTGGTCGCGCAGGGCGCGGCCATCATGCAGCGGCAATCGGCACGATGGCTCGTTCGGCCTTTATGCCCCACGCAAGATCCAAGATCCTTTCGTCGGCAAGCCACGTGGCGATGTCGGTCGGCGCTTCACCGGACCGGTGAGGCCGATCGGCATCTCGAAAGTGGCGACCTGCATGATCGGACCACGATACGCTGCGAGCACACGACGCCCGTCGGTTTCGCGGTGCGCCAGCTTTGAGGTTTGTCCATGCAACGGCATCCCTGAGCAACCGAACGAGGCAGCTCCGCTCGAGGAAGTCGTCAGAACCGCGATTGTCATGGCTCGCGCGCAGCGTGAGCGTCACTGCTCGCGAGGGCTGGCTCGCCGTCGGCGCGACGGCAGGTCAGAACGACACGGACAGGCTCGCAAGCGACCGGCGACTGATCTCGCGAACGCTTGGTTTCCAACCGGCGTCTACCATCCTGAGCGTGGCTGACGTGGCGTAGCGGTCGCGCGGAAATCACGATCGAAGTCAACGCGATCTCCCGGCGCCGTGTGCGGCGGGTATGCTCTGGCGCTTGGTCGTCTGATCGAGGCGGCTCCGTCAGCCGCCCGAGGACTGGGTACCTCGAAAGAGCATGCGTCTCGCTGCGGACACCCGAGACGCGAACCGGTCGTCTGCTGACGCTGGGGGCTGCCGACCCAGTCTCCTTCGCACTCGGACACCTGTCGCCGTCGATCGCCTCATCGGGTGCGGGCACGCGCGGATTTCGCTGGTCGAGACGGACGGGTTTGCCGTATCGGCGATCGAGCGACCGTGGGCGCGTCCGGCCTGCGTCGACGCGACGCATCGGATGCTCGGCACATGGTGCGGGCAGTCGAGGCGATGGCAGCGTTGCCCGCGCGGACGCCGTGCGGCACCGACGGCCGTGGACGGGTCGCTCACGCCTGTCGTCGCGACACGCGCCCGCGCGTTCCCGAAACTTGCTCGCGATTTCGTGAGCGCCGCATTGCCAGCGCGAGGGCAAGATCGCCGCCTGGCACGAGATGTTCGCAACGGCGTCCGATCGAGCCCATGCGCACGCGCGACGCGCGACGCGTGGTCGCTCGGTGCGCTCCGGTCACGAGCGGGACAGTAAGATTAGCTCGCACCGGAACGGCGTCGGTCGCGCCTTCAACCACGACGCCATGTTGCGGCTCGCTGCCTCGAATGTTCGCATGTGCTCGTGTTGCGATCGCTCGACTGCGCAGTCTCGACGCAGACGATCGTGGCAGGGACTTACCTTTTGTCATCCTGCGTAACGCCCACGGTCGTCGACGTGTAAGCGGGCGATTTGTTCGTGCCCGTCAAGGATATCGGGTGGATCGCGCCGACGGAGCCATGTTATAGCAACATCGATCAGAGTTGATTGTTCATAGGAGCACCACGTGCTCGTCAGCATCTATATTCCAACCAAAAATCGTCTGGCTCTCCTTCGGCAAGCAATCGATTCCGTGCTGGCGCAGACGATGACGGATTTCGAGCTGATCGTGGTGAACGATGGCTCGTCGGACGGGACGAGGGCCTATCTGGACCAGGTGAGGTCGACGGACCGGCGCATCATCTGTGTCCACAACGATGCGTCCCGCGGCGGGCCGGCTTGCCGCAACGAGGCGATCAGGCGGGCCTCAGGCGAGTTCGTCACCGGCCTCGATGACGACGACACGTTCGAGCCCTATCGGTTGGAGACCTTCGTCGCCGGATGGCGGTTGATGGAGTGCTGCCATCTTTCGACCTCCTTGCTGTACGGACAGGACAAGTGGTTCCGGGACGGCAGGCACGTCTACACCACGATGAAGAAGGGCTCGGTTCTCTTCAACGACATGGTCGTCCAGAACCAGGTCGGCAACCAGGTTTTCGCGCCGAAAGCCCACTACATCGACGCCGGGCTGTTCGACGAGACCCTGCCCGCATGGCAGGACGTCGACCTCTTCACCCGGATCCTCCGGAGGTCCGGGACCGGACGTCTCATCGACGTGCCGTCCTACAATTTCGAAGTTTCGCAACGGCCCGACCGGATCTCCGTCGACCAGCGCCGCGTGACGATGGCCTCGCAGATCGTCCGGAACAGGTATTTCGCCGGCAACGGGCGCAGCGCCCAGCTGATCGCGCTGCAGGTGTTCAGTGAATTCTACGGGTTCCGTCCGGCGATCTCGGACCTGCGTGACTTCGCGTCCCACGGCATGTGGCCGCTCGGACTGGCCCGCATGACGGCGGCCTGGCTCAAGCGGCGCCCGCCCGCGATCGTCCTGCCGAACGTGCACGTCATCGCGCGCGAGGCACTCGAGACCACCTCGCGCGACGGGGCGTCGCCCGACCATGCCCCCGCGACGCTTTAGATCGCCGATCCGCCCGCCCGCCGTTCCGTCATCCAGCGAACGCGTCGAGGTGGACGCATCCGACCGCGATCCCGGTGGCGTGCGCGCGCATCCACGTGCTAGGGCACGTTCTGTCAGATCGGAGCGGGTCCGGCTGAAGGTCGTGCTCTAGAAACTTCGTGGATAGAGCGACTTGTCTCGTGTGGACGGGACCATGACGTGGTCCGGTCGACACGAGGTTGCTCCAGAGCGGCAAGCGGGGCTTCGACATGGCGGATCTGCGCCAGCGCCTGCTGGCCGGCAGCATCTGGATCACCGGCGCGAAGGTCGTCACCAACGCGCTCGGATTGCTGTCCACGCTGGTGCTGGCACGCCTGCTTCGTCCCGCCGATTTCGGCCTGGTCGCGATCGGCGTGACGCTGCTCGGCTTGGTGTCCTCGGTCACCGACATCGCGCTGACCGAGGCACTGGTCCAGCACAAGAACCCGACGCCCGCGCATTTCCACACCGCCTGGACGCTGAACCTGCTGCGCGCGTCGTGCGTCGCGGCGCTGTTCGCATCCGCCGCCTGGCCCGTCGAACGCGCCTGGCACGATCCGCGCATCGCCGACGTGATGCTGACCCTCGCGGTCGGCGTCGTCGTGAACGGGCTCGAGAACCCGCGCGCGATCATGATGACGCGCTCGCTGGTGTTCTGGCAGCAGTTCATGCTGCAGGTCACGAACCGCCTCGTCGCACTCGTGGTCGCCGTCGCGATCGCGGTCATCGCGCGGAGCTACTGGGCGCTGCTGCTCGGAACGCTCGCCGGCCAGACGGTCGCGGTCGCCGTCTCGTACACGGTGCTGCCGTTCCGGCCCCGCCTGCGGCTCACCCACACCAAGGAACTGCTCGGCTTCTCGCTCTGGCTCACCGGGTGCCAGATCGTCAACACGATCAACTGGCGCCTCGACGCGCTCCTGATCGGCACCTGGAGCACGCGCGCAGCCCTCGGCTTCTACACGGTCGGCGACAATCTCGCGTCCCTGCCGACGCGCGAGGCGACCGCGCCGCTCACCGGCACCCTGTTCCCGGCCTTCGCCACCTTCGCCGGCGATCGGGTGCGCCTCGCCGCCGCCTACCTCCGCGCGCAAGGCGTGGTCGCCCTGATCGCGTGCCCGATCGGCATCGGCGTGGCGTCGATCGCGTCTCCCCTGGTCGCCGTCTGCCTCGGCCCGCATTGGGCGCCGGTCACCCTGGTGATCGCCGTGCTGGCGCCGATGGCGGCGCTGATGTCGCTCGGCAACATCGCCCAGCCGCTCGCGCTGGCGGTCGGCGAGACCGCCCTCCTGTTCCGCCGCGATCTCCAGTCCCTGCTGCTGCGCGCGCCCTGCATCGTCGCCGGCATGGCGATCGACGGCTTCCGCGGCATCGTCTACGCGCGCCTCGCGACCGGAGCGGCCGGCATCCTGCTGAACATGGCCGTGGTCCGGCGCGTGACCGGGCTGTCGTTCGCCGGTCAGGTGCTGCCGAACGCGCGCGTGCTGGCGGCGTCGGCGGTGATGGCGGTCGCGATCGCGGCGATCGGACGCGTCGGGCCCGCCGGCCAAACGCTCGCGGACGACATCGTCCGGATCGCCGCGGCGACGGTCACCGGGGCGATCTCCTACGGCGGGGCGTTGCTGCTCTTTTGGCGCCTCGTCGGTCGGCCCGACGGCGCCGAGCGCGAGATGGTGGGGCTGGCAGCGAGGGCCGGCGCGATGTTCCGGCCGTCCCCGGTGGCGTCGCGGTCCTGAGCGAGGTTCGCCACCGCGGACACGTTCGACGGGTCGACAGCGCCCGGCCGCGCGGAGGAGGCGAGGAGGAGCGACGATGCCCATCACCATCACCGCCTTCGAACGCTCGCCGGACGGCGGCAAGGGGCTCGCCCGCGACACCCGCATCCGCTGGGCGCTCGAGGAGGTCGGCCAGCCCTACGACGTCCAACCCGTGTCGTTCCGCGCGCTGAAGGAGCCGGCGCATCTCGCACGGCATCCGTTCGGCCAGATCCCGACCTACCAGGACGGCGATCTCGTCCTGTTCGAAACCGGATCGATCGTGCTGCACGTCGCCGAGCGCCACGCCGGCCTGCTGCCGACCGACGCCGCCGCGCGGGCGCGCGCGATCACCTGGATCTTCGCGGCCCTGAACACGGTCGAGCCGCCGATCCTCGAACTCGCGACCGCCCGGCTGCTCGAAGCCGACCGGCCCTGGAGCGAGCAGCGCCTTCCCCTGGTCAGGGATCGCGTCCGCGACCGGCTGCGCCCGCTCGCCGCGCGCCTCGGCGACGCCGAGTGGCTCGAAGGCGAGTTCACCGCCGGCGACCTGATGATGGTGTCCGTGCTGCTCCGGCTCCGGCCCTCAGGCCTGCTCGACGCGTTCCCGACGCTCGCCGCCTTTGTCGCCCGCGGCGAGGCGCGGCCCGCCTACCGGCGCGCGTTCGACGCCCAGCGCGCCGCCTATGAGAGCGGCCGGCCGGTCGCCTGACCGCGGCGCCGTCGGCCCCGGCGCCCGCCCGCGGGTCGACGGCGGCGGCGTCAGCCGCTAGCAGGTCCCGAGCTTCGGGATCACACGCTTGCGCCTTTCGCCCACGCCGTTCCTCGTCACCTCGCTCGCACTCGCCTCCTGCGCCGACCTGCCGACCGCGCCGGCGCTCGCGCCCGTCGCCTTCGGGGCGATCCCCGGCTGGTCCACCGACCGCGAGGACCTCGCCTTCGCCGAGTTCCGCCGCGCCTGCGCGGCCCTCGACGCGATGCCGGCCGATGCCCCGCTCGGCGGCGCCGGCCTCGCGGGCGAGGCCGGCGGTCACGCCGCCGACGATCGCGCCGCCTGCCTCGCCGCCCGCGAGACCACGATCGCGACCGCGGCCGACGCGAGACGCTTCTTCACGACCTGGTTCGCTGCCTACCGCGCCGGCGATCTCGCGCTCGGCGCCTATTTCGAGCCGGTCGTGGCCGGCAGCCCGGTCCGCACCGCGGCCTTCCCGGTGCCCGTGCTCGGCCGCCCCGCCGACCTCGTGACCACGCGCGCGCCGGACGGACGCGTCGTCAGCGGCCGCGTCGCGGGCGGCGTCGTCGCCTCCTATCCGGCGCGCGACGCGATCGACCGCGGCGCGCTCGACGGCCTTGCCCCCGTGCTCGCCTGGCTGCCCGACCGGGTCGATCTCTACGTCATGCAGAAGGAAGGCGCCGGCCGGGTGGCGCTCCCCGACGGCACCACCCTCCGGCTCGCCTATGCCGGGCAGAACGGGCGTCCCTCGGCCCCGATCGCCGACAGCCTTCGCGACCACGGCCTGCTGCCGCCGGACGCGACCGGCTCGGCCGCGATCCGCGCCGCACTCCTCGCCTATCCCGTGCAGGCGGCGCCGCTGATCGAGGCCGATCCCAACTACGCCTTCTTCCGCGTCGTGCCCGCCGCGCCCGCCGAGCTCGGGCCGCCCGGCACGCTCGGCGTGGCACTCGCGCCGCTCCGCTCGCTCGCCGTCGACCCCGCCGCGATCCCGCTCGGCACGCCCGTCTTCCTCGATCCAGGCGGCCTGGTGCTCGCCGACGACGAAGGCAGCGACCTCCGCGCGCCCGACCGTGCCGACCTTTTCCTCGGCGCCGGCGCGCCCGCCGCGCGACGCGCATCCCCGCCGTCGAGCCGTGCGGCCGCCTACCTGCTGCTGCCGCGCCCCGTGGCGCAAAGCGTTGGTCCGACTCGGAACTGACCAGTCATGCTATGACGATGGTGCTCCCATCGATCGCGGCCGCCCGCGGACGGACGGACGCGGAGAGTGCGACGGCACGCCTCGCCGACGCCGCCACGTCGTCCGCCGCGCCGGATGCCGCCGCCCGCACCGTGCCGATGCGGCCGAGCTTTCCGGTCGGCCGCCACAAGCTCCATTGCGGCGACTGCCTGCAGGTCCTGCCGACGCTGGACGCCGGCACCGTCGACGTCGTCGTCACCTCGCCGCCCTACAACATCGGGCTTCCCTACGGCGCCTACGACGATCGCCGCAGCGAGGCCGACTACCTCGACTTCCTCGATCGGGTCGCCGACGAGGTCGCGCGCGTCATGCGGCCCGACGCGTCATTCTTCCTCAACGTGTCCGGATCGAGCCGCCAGCCCTGGCTGCCCTTCGAACTCGCCGTGCGGCTTCGCCGCGTGTTCCACCTGCAGAACCACATCGTCTGGGTCAAATCGATCACCACCGGCGCCGACACCACCGGCCATTTCAAGCCGATTGGCGGCGAGCGCTTCCTGCACCACAACCAGGAACACATCTTCCACCTGACGCTCGATGGCCGGGTGAAGCTCGACCGTCTCGCGATCGGCGTGCCGTTCCAGGACAAGTCGAACATCAGGCGCCGCGGCCACGCCCAGGACCTCCGCTGCCGCGGCGACACCTGGTTCGTGCCGTACCGCACGGTCCACAACCGCGCCGGCAAGTTTCACCACCCCGGCACCTTCCCGGTCGACCTGCCGCGCTGGTGCATCCGGCTGCACGGCGTCGCCGACGCCGTCGTGCTCGACCCGTTCGCCGGCACCGGCACGACGCTCGTCGCCGCCGAACTCGAGCACGCCCGCGCGATCGGCATCGAGCTCGACCCCGTCTACGTCGCGATCGCGCGCGCCCGCATCGCCGACCAGATGCGCGCCGACCTGATCAGGACCGGATGCGACGAAGCGCGCGCCAGCCCGCGACCGCGGCCGTCGCGCCGGCGATCGCGAGCGGCGGGATCAGCATGAGATTGTAGCGTGGCTGGTTCACCGCGACCGACGCGTTGAACACCAGCATGAACCAGCCGGGCAGGGCGACGGCGGCGAAGGCGTCGTCGCCATGCCGCACCGCGCGCGCCGTCAGCACGAGCGCGATCGGCCCGAGCACCAGTCCCCAATCACGGTCGATCCAGAGTCCGCGCAGCGCCAGCGGCAGCGTCGTCGCCGCATGCACGAACGGATGCGCCAGCACGTCGTGGCGCATCAGGTAGGGCAGCCAGTTCGCCGCCGAACCCGCCGCCGCCCGCGTCGCCGGCACCAGCCGGTCCATGCCGATCGCGTAGAACGTGTCGGGGTTCTCGTTCCAGCCGAACCGCCAGCACGCGTGCGGGCCGATCAGCAGCCCGCCGAGCCCGTTGCCGTCCGGCAGCCAGCACAGCAACGAGAGTGCATATTCCCGCCCGCTCATCCGGTCGAACGAGATCCGCTGCGCCAGCGTGTGGGCGGCATAGCCGAAGCTGACATTGGCGTGGCCGAGCACGAGCCAGTTCCGCGCGACCCAGGGCGCGATCGCGAGCAGAAAGGCGCTGCCGAACAGGATCGCGTGCCGGCGCCGCGCCGCGCGCCACGCCAGCGCGGCGACGATCGCCGGCGCCAGGTAAAGGAACCCGGGCCGCGTCAGCGTGGCCAGGCCGAGCAGCACGCCGGCGGCCGCGGCCGCGCCGCCGCCCCGCGACGGCGCCCGGGCGGTCACGCTCCGCAGCAGCGCCTCGGTGAAGAACGTGGTCAGCGCCAGCGTCACGATCTCGGTCATCGCGTAGTTGACCGACGCCAGCAGCACGGGCGACGCCGCCAGCGCGAGGCCGAGCGCGACCGCGGCGGTGCGCGCGTCGCCCGTCACGCGCCGCGCGATGCGCCAGACCGCCATCTCGGTCGCCGCCAGCAGCAGCCATTGCAGCCACCGCACCGACGGCGCCCGCCGGCTGCAACGGTTCCCGGCGCCGAGCCGTCCGGTTTCGCAATCCATGTCGTGCCGGAACACCGGATCGACGGTCGCGAGCCCCGCGAGCAGCGCCGGATAAAGCGGCCCGAACCGCATCCCGGGCGGCCGCGAGGCGGTCGGCCCGCCGCCGCCGAACACGACACCGTCGGTGAAGCGGCCGGTGTGCAGCAGGTCGGCGGCGATCCCGAGATAGAAGGGCTGGTCGAACGCCCCGAGCGGCTGCACCGGCGCGAACGGCCAGAGCGCGCCCAGGCTCAGCAGCGTCGCGATCCACGCGGCGGCGCGGGGGCGGGCGCCAGGACGCGGCGCCGTCACGCGCGCCCCACATTCCCAGCTGCTCGGGCGTCGATGGGCATCGGCCGGTGTTTGTGGGATGCACGCGCGATGGGCAAGTCGCTGAGCGAAGGAGACCGGGAGCTCTGGCGCCGCTTCGCGCACGACGTCCGGCCGCTGCGCGGCGCGCCGCCCGCCGCCGCCGCCCCCGCCAGACCCGAGCCGCCGCCGGCCAAGCCCGCGGCCGCGCCGCCCCCGCCCGCACCCCCGCGCGTGCCCGAACGCGCCGGCGTGCCGCTCGTCGTCGGCACCCGCGGCGCCGGTCTCGACGACACCAGCTGGCGCGCGCTCTCGAGCGGCAAGATGGCGCCGGCTCGCCGCCTCGACCTGCACGGCCTGACGCTCGAAGCCGCCTTCCGCGCGCTCGAAAGCTTCCTTCACGGCGCCAGCGCCGACCGCATCCGCTGCGTCGAGATCGTCACCGGCCACGGCCGCGCGAGCGGCGGCGGCGCCATCCGGCGCGAGATCGTGCACTGGCTGAACCGCCCCGACCTCCGCCGCCTGCTGGTCGCAGCCCAACATCCCCGCCGCGACAACGAAGGCGCCGTGCGCCTGCTGCTCCGCCGGCGGCGCGAGGGGTGAGGGGCCGGGCGAAGGCAGCGGCCTCCACAGTTCAGTCGGTCGAGGAAAACGCCGGGCCATCGATTGCTGCCCGCCCGACCGGGGCCCTGGGGTTTTCCTGACCTCATGGGATCCAAGGGCCTCGGGCCCTAGGAGGGCTCCCTGACCTGATCCGCGCCCGACCCTTCGCCGGCAGGCGCGTCTGGCCCGCGCCGCGCGGTTCGACGGGCGGTTCTTCACCGCCGTGCGGACGACCGGCATCCACTGCCGTCCGATCTGCCCGGCGCGGCCGCCGGAGCCGAAGGATGGCGTTGATCCGCCGGCCGCCGCCCCGGCGCCGCCGCGCCCGGCTCCTCGGACCGCCGACGGCCCAGCGCCGCCGCGTTTGAATAATCCAGCGAAATTCAAACCGCCCGTCATCCGAGCCTCCGCGCCTGAAGACGGCGTCATGATCCCGAAGCGCATCGTCGCCGCGCGGAGCGCCCCGCACGCTCCGCGCGATCCCCCCCCCCCCGCCTGCGGGCCAGAGGAGATTGGCACGGCCCGCGAAACGAGCGCAGGTAGTCCCCCACGCATCAGGGCGCTCACATGCACGCCGCCGCCACGCCCCGCGCGTCTCTGTCCGCGACCGGCCCCTCGTCGGAGCGGGCGCCACCTCCTGCGTCGCGCGCGCCGGCCGCGCCGGACGCGACCTAGGCGATGGACGCGCCGGCACCGTCGGACGACGAGCCGATCGACGCCACGCTGCTCGCCGCCGTCGCGCCCAACCGGCCCGGCACCGACACCCTGCTGCGCCGTCTCGGGCCGGGCCTGATCACCGGCGCGGCCGACGACGACCCGAGCGGCATCGCCACCTACAGCCAGGTCGGCGCCCAGTTCGGCTTCGGCCTCGCCTGGACCATGCTGTTCAGCCTGCCGTTCATGATCGTCATCCAGGAGATCAGCGGCCGCATCGGCAGCGTCACCGGCCACGGCATCGCCGAGAACCTCCGCCGCCTTTACCCGGCCCCCGCCGTGCGCACCGTCGTGCTGCTCCTGCTGGTCGCCAACGTGGTCAATCTCGGCGCCGACATCGGCGCGATGGGGTCCGCGCTCAGGCTGCTGCTCGGCGGCAGCGCCCGGCTTTACGCGCTGGGGTTCGGCGTCGCCTGCGTGCTGGCCGAGATCTTCGTGCCCTACCGCTTCTACGCCGGCGCCCTGAAATGGCTGACGCTCGCCCTGTTCGCCTACGTCGCCGTCGCGTTCTCGGTGCATCTCGACTGGGGCCGGGCGCTGCTCGGGACCGTGGTGCCGCACCTCGCACTCGGCCACGACCAGGCGATGGCGCTGGTCGCCGTGCTCGGCACCACCATCAGCCCCTACCTGTTCTTCTGGCAGGCCGGGCTCGAGGTCGAGGAACGCCTCCGGCGCGGCGTCGCGCCGGGCGCGCTCGCGCCGGCGGCGGCCGCGCCGCAGTTGCGGCGCATCCGGACCGACACGATCGTCGGCATGGCCGTCTCGAACCTCGTCGCGATCTTCATCATCTACGCCACCGCGGCGACGCTGCACGCCCACGGCGTCACCACGATCGAGACGTCGTCGCAGGCCGCCGAGGCCCTGCGCCCGATCGCCGGCGCGTTCGCCTTCGTCCTGTTCGCGGCCGGCATCATCGGCACCGGCCTGCTCGCCGTGCCGGTGCTGGCCGGATCGGCCGCCTACGCGGTTTCCGAAGCCTTCGCCTGGACCGAAGGCCTCGATCGGCGGCTGCTGCAGGCGAAATCATTCTACGGCACGATCGCCGCCGCGACGCTCGCCGGCGTCGCCCTCGACTTCACCGCCCTCAACCCGGTGCGCGCGCTCTACTGGAGCGCCGTCGTCAACGGCCTCCTCGCCGCCCCCGTCATGGCCGCGATCATGCTCGTCGCCACCGATCCGCGCGCCATGGGCGACGTCCAGCTGTCCCGCCCGATGCGCGTCATCGGCTGGTCCGCGACCGCGCTCATGCTCGGGGCGTCGGTGGCGTTCGTGGTGCTGTGAAGGAGCCAGGGCTCTGCCCTGGACCGGGTTCCCTTTGCGCAAGCGCAAAGGGGCCCGACGCCAAGGGCCAGGGGCCCTTGGATCCCTCTCAGTTGCGCGAAACTCCGGGCCGGTCCAGGGGCAGAGCCCCGGCCTTTCTTCACCGTGCCTCGTGCGCGACGCGGTCCGGAATGTCGGCCGGCGTGAGGTGGCCGTCGAAGCCGCGGCGGAGCAGGCCGCGCCACGCCCGCATCCAGGTGCTGCGGGATGCGAGCTGTGCCGGGCCGTTGCCGGGGAGCATGAACGTCACGCGTTCGAGGTCGCCGTGTTCGACCCGGGTCCAATCCATCGCCGTCATCACCGGCGGCACCGCGATGCCGAGCTCGGACAGGCGGTGCGCGGTCGGCGGGTCGAGCGACGCGAGCGTGCCGGCGTGCGCATACCAGCAATCCCGCGGCTCGCTGCCGTCGGCGGCCGGTGGCGCGGTGGCGAGGCTGCGGGCGTCGAAGCAGCCGAACGGCAGGCCCGGGCCGGTGTGGCCGGGGCCGAACGGGCCGGTGACCGGATCGACGGTGGTGAGTGCCGCGATGAGGCCGGTCAGCGCGCCGTGCTCGATCCGGGCCAGCGAGACGACGTTGAACTCGGTCGGCACCTCGTCGCGGAGGGCCACGATCTCGTGCCACGGCCCCGCCGGCAGCGGCAGGATGTGACCGCCGCCGAGGCGCATGGTGCCGGCGACGACGGCCTCGAGCGACGGCGTGACCTCGATGGCCGGCGACGGCTTCGGGGTTCCGACGAGGGGCGCGCCCGACCGGCGAAGCAGTGCGAGGAGGGCGGGATCGGGATAAAGCCACGCGAGCAGGGCGAAGCTCGCGGCGGTGACGACGGTCAGCCGCCACCATGGCGCCCGGCGCGCGAGCCTCCCGACCGCCGACACGTCGCCCGCTCAGAGACGGGCGAGCGGGAGGTCGGTGCGGAGGGACGCGGCGCCCGCGTCGGGCGCGGCGGTCGCGGGCTCGGCGCGGATGCCGGTCTCGCCGCCGACCACGCGGACCTGTTTCGCGCCGGCTTCCTTCGCCGTGATCAGGCTGTCGCTGATCATGTCCTCGATCGAGCGCATCAGGTCGCGCGCGCTCGCGGCCGCCCCCAGCCGGTCCTGCCGCTGCATGACGGTGAACAGGATCGCGGGATCGATGCCGCCCGCCTCGACCGCGAGGCCGTAGCTGCCGATCATCGCCTCGATCTCGAGGGCGGCGACGCGCGCGATGTCGAGCCCTTCGAGCTTGCGGAACACGAAGATGCGGTCGAGCCGGTTCAGCACCTCGGGGGCGAAGCCCGCCTGTCGCAGCGCTTCGACCGATTCCGAGCGCAGGCGGTCGGGATCGTCGGTGTGGCGCGACGCGATCTCGGTGAGCGCGTCGGTCGCGATGTTCGACGTCAGCACGAACACCGCGCGGATCGTCGACACCAGCTGGCCGTTCGAGGCCTCGGTCACGTGGCCGTCGTTCCAGGCGGTGAGGAACTTCTTGAAGACGTCGGGATGCGCTTTCTCGATCTCGTCGAGCAGCACGACGGCGTCGGGTTTCTCGCGAAGGCCGCCGGTGAGCTTGCCGAACGTGTCGGAGCCGACATAGCCCTTCGGCGAGCCGAACAGCTGCGTCGCGGCGTGCGGCGAAGACAGCTGCGTCATGTCGAAATGCAGCAGCGGCCGGTCGAGCGCGCGGGCCAGCACCTTGGCGAGATAGGTCTTGCCGGTGCCGGGCGGCCCCGCGAGCAGGAACACGCCGACCGGCCGGTTGCGCTGCTGCAGCGCGAGGCGCCGGCGGAGCGTGACCGCGATGTCGTCGGCGACCATGTCCTGGCCGATCACGCGGGCGCGGAGATCGGACGCGAGCTTGTCGGCGTCGAGCGAGCTTTCGCGCGCCTGGGCTTCCAGCATCACCTCGAGCGCGTGCCGGTTGGTGAGCCGGCTGAGGACGTCCATGACGAGACCCCGTTTCTTGCGTCGGCGCCCCCGCCGGGCGGGACGGCCGAGCGGTTCGCCGCGTGCCATGCGCGCTTCGGCGCGCCATTCATAGAGCACGCCGCCGCCGGCGAGGAGCGCCGTCGCGGCGGCGACCGGCGCGTAGCCGGGCGACGCCCAGGCGAGCGCGCGCGCGACGCCGCCGAGCGACACGTGCATCTGGCCCGCGATCTGGACGATCGCGAGCAGCAGGAAGATCGCCATCATCGCCGGCATGAACCGGGCGAGCGTCCCGGTGAGACCGTTCATTCGACGATGATCTGCAGGATCATGGTGTCGCCGGCGGCGATCGGCGGCAGCGGCGTCGGACCGATCGTCTGCACGATCCCCATCGAGACCGTGCGCCCGGCGAGCGGCGTCAGCGTGACGCTGCCGGCCCGCGAGACCGGCAGCAGGACCGCGAGCGGCACGGCGGGGAGCACGACGTTCCGCACGAACGCGCCGCAGCCGATCCGGACCGAGGCGCCGACGCCGTCGGCGACGCCGAACACCGGCATGCGGGCGATGCGCACGCGCCGGTCGCGGAGCGCGGCGAGCAGTGCCGCCCGGTCGGCGCCCGCGAAGGACGGGTCGGCCAGCGCCGCCTCGGCGGCCTCGGTGCCGAGCGACGGCAATTGGGCGACGAGCAGCCGGCCGGGCGGCGGGGCGACCGGGCCGCCGCCGAACCCGGCGAGCCGCGTCGACGCGGCGCCGGCGACCAGCAGGCCCAGCACGCCGTAGGCCAGGCCGCGCCGCGTCGGGCCGCCGGCCGGGTCGGCCTGGAGCAGCGCTTGTTCGGTCTCTGGATTCATCGCGCCGAGGCTACGGCCAAACCGGCCGATTGTGCATCACGGAATGTCACCCGGCGCCGCCTCGCCGGCCCTGCCGGTCTCGCATGGCGGCCACGGCGCCCAGCCCTGGCCGCCATGGAGGAAGATCCGGTCGCAATGGCGTCCGTTCCAATGATAGCGCAGGTGCCGCGCCTGGGTGATCGGCAGCCGGACGCGATCGGGCCAGAGCAGGGCGGCCGCCTCGCCGCCGGCCCAGCGCACGCTCGGGTACACGATGCCGTCGCGATCCTCGTCGTGCAGGCGCCGGCCGAGGGCCTGGCCGGGCGCGTAATCGGCGGGCACGAGGCAGGCGCCGTGCGGTCCGGGCACGCGCAGGTCGAGCAGCGTGCCCTCGATCGCGCTCACGAGTTCGCGCATGTCGGCGTCGCCGGCCGGCTCCTCGGTCGCCGCCATGAAGGCCTCGAAGTGGAACACGGTCTCGGCCAGCGCCACTTCCGGCCGGTCGCCGCAGTACCAGACGCCGTGCGTGCCGTCGGAGAACCGGCTCGGCCGCAGCGGCGAGGCATGCGTGAAGGCGCCCATCACCAGCGTGGCGGTGTGGCCGGAAAGCCGTCGCGCGCGCGGCACCAGCGACAGGTTGCCGACCGCGTCGCGCACGCGCGGGTTGGTCTTGGCCTCGGCCGAGGCGAGCCTCTCCCAATCGGCGGGATCGGCGATGTCCTCGAACAGATCGACCGGCGGATACACCGTGCGGATGATCCGATAGCCCTTGTCCCAGCCGATCGGGGTCCAGGTCTCCGACGCCTCCGCCGTCACCAGGCCCCGCGTTCCGCGTCGAGATAGGCTCGCACGGCGGCGAGATCGGCGGGCGCGCCGGCCAGCATGCGGTCGAGCGCCGATTGGCCGCCGAACCGCGCGTTCGGCTGCCGGATCCAGCGATAGCCGCGCTCCGGGTCCGAGAAGAGATAGCGCAGCGCCTTGTGGATCCCCATCAGGTCGCCGAGGCGCCAGGCGGTGTCGTGCGGAATGTCGGCGACCTGGCCGGCCTTCCAGCGATGGAAGGTGCGGGCACTCGGCTGCCCGAGCAGGATGCGCGCCTCGGTGCCGCCGAGACCCCAGCGCGCGAACAGCCGGAAGGCGGCGCGCAGCATCGCCTCGATCTCGTCGCGCGTGAGGTCGAGCGGCGGCGCCAGCGGCGGCTGGTCGAGATCGGGAAGCGTTTCCGCGGGGCGGGTGGCGATCAGCACCGGTCATAACTGCCATTTGACAGATCCGAATTCAAGTACCGTCAAACGGCAGGGCGCGCCGGGGTTGTTCGTGCCCGGTCGGACGCCGATCTGCCGGACATGTCGCAGACCATCCTCGACGAACGTCCCGCGCCGGCCTTCGCCTTCGACAACAGCTACGCGCGTCTGCCGCCACGCTTCTTCGAGCGGACCCGGCCGACACCCGTCCCGGCCCCCGGCCTGGTCGCGCTCAACCGCGATCTCGCGGTGCTGCTGGGCCTCGATCCCGACCGGCTCGCCGGTGCCGACGGTGTCGCGATGCTGGCCGGCGCTCGCGTGCCGGACGGCGCCGAGCCGATCGCCCTTGCCTATGCGGGCCACCAGTTCGGCCAGTTCGTGCCGAGCCTCGGCGACGGCCGCGCGGTGCTGCTCGGCGAGATCGTCGGCACCGACGGCGTGCGGCGCGACATCCAGCTCAAGGGATCGGGTCCGACCGCGTTCTCGCGCCGCGGCGACGGCAGGGCGGCGCTCGGGCCGGTGATCCGCGAGTTCATCGTCAGCGAGGCGATGGCGGCGTTCGGCGTGCCGACCACGCGCGCGCTCGCGGCGGTCACCACCGGTGAGCGCGTGCTGCGCGACGACGTGCTGCCGGGCGCGGTGCTGACGCGGGTGGCGGCGAGCCATCTCCGGGTCGGAACGTTCGAGTATTTCGCCGCGCGCGGCGACCTCGACGCACTCCGGATCCTGGCCGACTACGCGATCGCCCGGCACGACCCGGCGGCCGCCGGGGCGGACGTGCCGGCGCGCGCGCTGCTCGCCGGCGTCGCCGCCCGCTCGGCGCGCCTGGTGGCGCTCTGGATGAGCCTCGGCTTCATCCACGGCGTGATGAACACGGACAACACCGCGATCTCCGGCGAGACGATCGATTACGGGCCCTGCGCCTTCCTCGACGCCTACGATCCCGCCACCGTGTTCAGCGCGATCGACGTCGGCGGCCGCTACGCGTTCGCGAACCAGCCGCGGATCATGCTGTGGAACCTGGCGCGGCTCGCCGAAGCGCTGCTGCCGTTGCTCGCCGCGACGACGGAAGAGGGGGTCGCGGTGGCCGAAGAGGTGCTCGGCGGCTTCGGCGCGGCGTTCGACGCGCACCGTCTCGCGCTGATGCGCGGCAAGCTCGGGCTGCTCGAGGCGTCCGACGGCGACGCCGGCCTCGCCGCGGACCTGCACGCGCGCATGGCCGCCAACGGCGTCGACTTCACCCTGCTGTTCACGGCGCTCGCCGACGCCGCGTCCGGCGACGACGCCATGGCGCGCGCGCTGTTCGCCGACGCGGCCGCCTGGGACGGCTGGGTGTCGTCCTGGCGCGCACGCCTCGCGACCGAGGGCGGCGATCCGGCCGCGCGCGCGGCCGCGATGCGGCGGGCGAACCCGGTCTACATTCCGCGCAACCACCTGGTCGAGGCGGCGATCGAGGCCGCGGTGCGCCACCGCGACGACGCGCCGATGCACGACCTGGTCGCGGTGCTGCGGCGCCCCTTCGAACGTCAGGAGGGTGCCGATTCCTACGCGCTGCCGCCGCGTCCGGAGCAGCGCGTGCTGCAGACGTTCTGCGGCACCTAGAGCACTTCCCAATCCATTTGGATCGGGAGTAGTGCTCTACCTCTCTGATAAGAGAGCATTTCCCTTCGATCAGACGGCTCCGTCTGATCGAAAAATGCTCCAGGCTGATCGGGCGGCGCCGCCCCCGCCGACGCTCAGGCCCCGCGAGACCTGGCCTTGGCGATGCTCCATTCCCCCTCATCTCGGGGCGATGAACGCGACACGGAGCGGCGGCGCATTGCGCGTGGTGCTGGGCGACCAGCTCACGCGCTCGCTCGCGTCGCTCGAGGACATCGATCCGGCTCGAGACACCGTGCTGATGGTCGAGGTGCGCGACGAGTGCACCTATGTCCGCCACCACCAGAAGAAGATCGTGCTGATCCTGTCGGCGATGCGGCACTTCGCCGCGCGTCTCGGCGACGAGGGGATCGCCGTCCGCTACGTCGAGCTCGACGATCCAGGCAACACCCATTCCTTTCGCGGCGAGGTCGTGCGGGCCGTCGCCGCCCTTTCGCCGGACCGCATCGTCGCGACCGAGCCGGGCGAGTGGCGCGTGCTAGAGGACATGCGCGGCTGGCAGGACGCGACCGGGGTCGCGCTCGAAACGCGCGCCGACACGCGCTTCCTCGGCTCGATCGCCGATTTCCGCCATTGGGCGGAGAAGCGTGGCGGGCTCAGGATGGAGTTCTTCTACCGCGAGATGCGGCGGCGGCACGACGTGCTGATGGATGGCGGCAAGCCCGTCGGCGGACGCTGGAACTACGACGCCGAGAACCGCAAGCGCCTGCCGCGCGGCATCAACCTGCCGGACACGCCGCAATTCCCGCCCGACGCGATCACGACCGAGGTGATGGCGCTGGTGCGTCGCCATTTCGGCGATCATTTCGGCTCCGTCGACGGCTTCTCGCTGCCGGTGACCGCCGAGGAGGCGGAGCACGCGTTCGCCGAGTTCGTCGCCGAGCGCCTGCCGCACTTCGGCGACTGGCAGGACGCGATGAAGTGGGGCAGCACCGCGCTCTACCACGCGCTGGTGTCGACCTCGCTCAATCTCGGGCTGCTCGATCCGCTCGCCATCTGCCGCGCGGTCGAGGCGGCGTGGCGCGACGGGCAGGCGCCGCTGCCGGCGACCGAGGGCTTCATCCGGCAGATCCTCGGCTGGCGCGAATACGTACGCGGCGTCTACTGGCTGCTGATGCCCGAATACGGGCAGCGCAACGGGCTCGAGGCGACGAGGAAGCTGCCCCAGTTCTACTGGTCGGGCGAGACCGAGATGCGCTGCCTCGCCGACGCGGTGGCGGCCACGCGCGACCACGCCTACGCCCATCACATCCAGCGGCTGATGCTGACCGGCAATTTCGCGCTCCTCGCGGGGCTCGACCCGGACGACGTCGACGAGTGGTACCTGATCGTCTACGCCGACGCCTATCAGTGGGTGGAGATGCCGAACACCCGCGGCATGGCGCTGCACGCGGATGGCGGCGTCATGGGCTCGAAGCCCTACGCCGCGTCGGGCGCCTACATCAACCGGATGAGCGACTATTGCGGCCATTGTCGCTACGACGTCACGCGCGCGACGGGCGAGGGCGCCTGCCCGTTCAATTTCCTCTACTGGGATTTCATCGGTCGTCACGCCGAGCGCTTCGCCGGCAACACCCGGATGGCCATGCCGCTCGGCACGCTCCGCCGCATGGACCAGGGCAGGCGGGACGCGATCGGCGGCGCCGCGCGCGACTTCCTCGCCCGCATGGACGCGGGCGAACGCGTGTGAGCGCCCGGGTCCGTCGCGCCGGCGCGCCGGGCGCCCGTGTCCCTCGCGTCGGCGACGCCGGGATGCGATAGAGGCGGAATGAACGACGGACCCACGATCCAGCCCGGCATGTCGCGCGCGCAGACGATCGCGAGCCTGGCCGCGGCGCTGCTCATCCTCCTTCTCGGCCTGATGACGCTTCGCGAGTTCATCCCCGCGCTGGTCTGGGCGGCGATCTTCGCGATCGCGATCTGGCCGCTCTACAAGCGGGCCTGCCGGCAGTGGCCCCGCCACGCGCACGGGCATCTGCTGCCGCTCGCCTTCACGGCCGTCGTGGCGCTGGTGTTCCTGCTGCCGCTCGCCTTCGTGTTCGTGCCGCTCGCATCCGACGCGCAGGACATCTTCAAGTACATCGACAAGGCGCGGACCTCCGGCATTCCGGTGCCGGCTTTCGTCCACCGGATGCCGTTTTCGGCCACGCTGGTGCCGCTTTGGCAGCAGGATCTGGGCGATCCGAAACACGCCGAGGCGCTGTTCGGCCGGCTGTCGCACGGGCGTGCGGTGTCGATGAGCTCGCATGTCGGCAGCCAGGTGCTGCACCGGTCGGTGCTGTTCGGCTTCACCCTGCTGACCCTGTTCCTGCTGTTCCGTGATGGCGAGAGCCTGAACCGACAGATGCTGACCGCCAGCCGGCGGGCGTTCGGGCCGGCCGGCGAGCGCGTCGGACGCCAGGTGATCGCCTCGGTGCACGGCACGGTGGACGGGCTGGTGCTGGTCGGCCTCGGCGAAGGCATCCTGCTCGGGATCGTCTACTTCCTCACCGGCGTGCCGCGGCCGGCGCTGTTCGGGATGTTCACGGCGGCGCTCGCGATGGTGCCGTTCGGGGCGGCGATCGCCTTCTGCGCCGCCGCCGCCCTGCTCCTGGTGGCCGGCACGCTCGCCAAGGCGATCATCGTGCTGGTCGCCGGCGTGACCACGACCTTCGTCGCCGACCATTTCATCCGCCCGGTGCTGATCGGCGGAGCGACGCGGCTGCCCTTTCTCTGGGTGCTGTTCGGCATCCTGGGTGGCGTCGAGGAATTCGGCCTGCTCGGGCTATTCGTCGGCCCGGCGATCATGGCGGTGCTCATCCTGCTCTGGCGGGAGTGGGTCGGCGAGGAGAAGGGGCCGATCAATCCGTGATCGAGCCGTGTGTCGCCCCGGAACGCGCGGAGCGGCGCGTCGTCGGCCACCGCGCACGTGGCCGAGCGGAGTGACGTGATGACCTTCCAGGGCCGTCGAGAGGATGCCGGCGTCCGGCCGGAGAGGAGCGACAAGCAATCGACGTCGCGTCCGACGGCGCGGATCGGCGTGCTCCTGGTCAATCTCGGCACGCCGGACGCGACCAGCTACGGCGCCGTGCGGCGCTACCTGTCCGAGTTCCTGAGCGACCGTCGGGTGATCGAGATCAACCCGCTGATCTGGCAGCCGCTGCTGCAGGGCGCGATCCTGAGCGTGCGGCCGTTCAAGTCGGGCGCGGCGTACCGGCGGATCTGGAACGAGGTGCGGAACGAGAGCCCGCTCCGCACCCACACGCGCGGCCAGGCGGCGATGCTCGGCGAGAGCTGGGCCGCCGAGGGCGTGGTGATCGACTGGGCGATGCGCTACGGCACGCCGTCGATCGCCGACCGGCTCGACCATCTCGCACGCGTCGAGCGCTGCGACCGGGTGCTCGTGGTGCCGCTCTACCCGCAATACAGCGCGACCACCACGGCGACCGTGAACGACGAGGCATTCCGGGCGCTGATGCGGATGCGCCGGCAGCCGGCGATCCGCACGGTGCCGGCGTTTCCCGATCACCCGCTCTACATCGAGGCACTGGCGCAGTCGGTGCGGAACAAGCTCGTCACGATGTCTTGGACGCCCGACGTGATCCTCGCCTCGTTCCACGGCCTGCCGCGCCGCTACGTCAAGAAGGGCGACCCGTATCCGACCGATTGCAACCGCACGATGCGGGCCCTGCGCGCGGCGCTCGGCCTTTCGCTCCGCGAGATGCCGATGACCTACCAGTCCCGGTTCGGCCGCGAGCCCTGGCTGGTGCCCTACACCGACGAGCGGGTCGAGAAGCTGCGCGCGCGCGGCGTCCGCAAGCTGCTGGTGGTGACACCTGGCTTCCTCGCCGACTGCATCGAGACGCTCGACGAGATCGGCGTCGAGCTCGGCCACGCCTTTCTCGAGAACGGCGGCGAGGCGTTCGACACCGTGCCCTGCCTCAACGACAGCCCGCTCGCCCGACCGCTGCTGGATGCGCTGATCACCGACGGCATCGCCGGCTGGCGCTAGGGCACGTTCGGCGAGACCGGAACCGCTCTGGCTGAAGGTCGAGCTCCAGAGATATCCAATCGGACGGGTCCGTCCGAACGGTCGTCAGACGGGGTGCCAACCCCAGCGTCCCGCCAGCAGCCGGTGCAGCGCGAGCAGGCTCTCCTCGCTCGCGACCGTGTCGCGCACGGCGACGACGCAATCCGGCGCGGTCTCGGCCCGGATGGAGGCGGCGCGCGCGGCCGATTGCAGCGTGAGCGACGAAGCGGCCTGGTCACAGGCCTGGCGCCAGCGGGCGACCACCGCGGCGGGCGCGAGCTGCGGCAGCACGAGCGCGGTGTCGAGGCGGGACGCCGCCGCGCTCGCGCGGAGCGCGCCGGCGAGCGGCCCCGCCGGCGCCGACCCGGTTGCCGTCAGCATCCGCTCGTCGGCCGACGGAACCGAGGGCAGCGCCGGATCGCGGCTGGCGAGGCTGCCGCCGCCCGCACCGGGCCCGAACGCGAAATAGGCCGGGAAGCCTTCGGCGGCGAGGGAGGCGACCCGGGCCGGCACGTCGCGGCCGGAGATCACGGTCGCGTCGACCGCGCCGGCGCGGAGCGCGCGCTCGGCGTCTTCCTCGCGATCGAGATCGAACCGCGGCGTGATCGCGACGCCGAGCATGGTGAGTGCGACGAGGATCGGCAGCAACGGGCCGGACGGCGTGGAACCGCCGAGCGCGAGTGGCCGGCCGTCGCGCGGCAGTGAGGCGAAGGCGACGCGTCCGACCAGCGCGACCGAGGAGAGGGTCGCGAGTGCCGGCACCCAGGTGCCGACGTCGAAATGGCAGCGCGGATCGCCCGCGAGTGCCGCCAGCGTCGCGTGTCCGGGAACCAGCAGCGCCGTGCTGCCGTCCGTGCTCGCGCGCGTTTCGAACGCGTTCGCGGCCGTCACGCCATCGCGGCCGCCGCTCGACGAGATGTCGATCCGCGCCTGGTCCGCGCTGCTCGCGGCAGGAATGGGGCCGAGCAGCGCGGGCGCGAGCAGCGGCGCGAGGAGGCCGGCGATCTGGCCGGCCGAGCCGTCGGGCGGACCGCCGACCAGCAGGGTGGCCGAACCGGGCGACGCCGGCGCGCCGCGATGGCCGGACAACGCGCTGAGCAGGTTGTTCGCGCGCTCGCGCCAGGTCTCGGCGCGGGCCAAGCCCGGCGCGACGGCGCCGAGCGACGAGGTCGCGAGGAACAGGCCGACCGCGTTCCGCCTCGAGCAGCAGTGCGGGTCGGCGCCTCGGCCACCGCCGGTCGCTGCGCGGGACCGCGGCGACATCCCGCGGTCGTTCGCCCGCGTCCTCGGATCGTCGTTCATCCCGTCGATCGGTCGGTCATCGAGGGTTGCATAGACCAGTTCGGCCGCATGTCCAACGCAACGCGCGACACGTTGCAACGCGTCAGGCCCAGGCGGCGAGCGGCGGCAGGCTCATCAGGATGGCATCGATGTTGCCGCCCGTCCTGAGACCGAACAGCGTGCCGCGATCGTGCAGCAGGTTGAACTCCGCGTAGCGGCCGCGCCGGGCGAGCTGGCGCGCGCGCTCGGCGTCGCCGAACGCCAGCGCGTGCCGGCGGGCGACGATCGCGGGGTAGCAATCCAGGAATGCGAGGCCGACGTCGCGGGTGAAGGCGAAATCGGCGCCGGCATCGCCGGTCGCGTGATGGTCGTAGAAGATGCCGCCGACGCCGCGGCGTTCGTTCCGGTGCGGCAGGAAGAAGTAGCGGTCGCACCACTCCGAGAAGCGCCCGTAATAGGCCGGATCGTGACGGTCGCAGGCGCGCCGGAACGCGTCGTGGAAGTCGCGCTCGTCGGCCTCGGCCTGCTCGGTGCCGAGCAGCATCGGCGTGAGGTCGCCGCCGCCGCCGAACCAGCCGCGCGTGGTCACGATCATGCGCGTGTTCATGTGGCCGGTCGGCGCCCAGGGGTTGCGCGGGTGCGAGACCAGGCTGATGCCGGACGCCCAGAAGCGCGGATCCTCGGCGGCGCCCGGGATCTGGGCGGCGAACTCCGGCGCGAAGACGCCCGACACGGTCGAGATGTTGACGCCGACCTTCTCGAACACCGCGCCGCGCATCGCGCTCATCACGCCGCCGCCGCCGTCGCTGCCGTCCTCGGTCGGCCGCGTCCAGGCGGTGCGCTCGAACGACGCGGCCGATCCCGCGTCGCGTTCGATGCGCTCGAACGCGTCGCAGAAGCGGTCGCGCAACGAGGCGAACCAGTCGGTCGCCGCGGGTTTGAGCGCGAGGTGGTCTCGGGCCGGGACGTCGGTCGCCACGGTCGGGTGCCGGCGCTACTCGCTGGGCTTCACCGGCTCGACGTTCTCGGCGCCGGCGCGGGTGCCGCCGACCTTGTCGGCGCCGCCCTTGTCGGGGGCGTCCGGCTTCTTGTGGTTGCCGGTGTTCTGCTGATCGTCGGTGTGCTCGATCGCGTCCTCGGTGTGGGGCTGTTTCATCCTGGTGTCCTCCTTGGTCAGGGTCGTCCGAAACCGAAGCTGTCGCGCGGCTCCGGGGCGAGCGCGAAGCGCACGGCGTTCGCCGACAGATCGGGGTGGTCGAGCGTCGCGATCGGCAGCAGGCCGCCGTTCGAGAGCAGCGCGTAGTCCCGGATATAGCCGTTCGGGACGTCGTGCAGGTGGAACATGCGCACCGGATGGCCGTCGAGCTCGACGATGCGCGACGTCCACCGGTCGGTCCAGCGGATGTAACGCGTGCCGGAACCGTCCGCCTCCGCCTGCAGCAGGCGGATGTAGTGGTAGGTGCCGCCGGTCTCGGCCGGGACGCCGTCGAGGATGATCTCGATGCGGGCGTAGTAGAACGACGAGTAGGTGTCCTCGATGCCGTGCCAGTCGCCGAGAACCGGGCCGGTCGGACCGACGCAGGCGGCGAGCGTGAGCGGCGGCGAGCGCGAGAGCGGCGGCGAGCGTCAGCGGCATCCTGCGTTGCATGCGCTAGATTTGAGCCTTCGCGCGGGCGCGGCAATGGCGCCTCGCCACGGTCCGGTCCCCGCCGGTCGACCCGCGTCATGACTTCGCCGCGCGCGCGGACGGCCAGGCGCTCGACCGCCGCCGCCGCCTCGGGCGGGGGACCGTCCGCCGGCATCGCGGCACCGGCCGGCACGGCGGGCCGCCAGGCACGCCGAGATCGCGGCCGCGACCGGGCAGGCCGCGGCGATGGCCCCGGGGCGCGCGCCCCGGGGCCGAACCGGTTCGGAGCGTCGCGACCAGGCCGGACCGCGCGCCTGGGTCGCGCGCGCGCCAAGCGTCACCGGCAGACCGTCGCCGTAGCAAGCGCGCCGGTTCGGGCCGCGCGACCCGGCGCGGGATCGGTGCGTGCGGCGCCGCCCGGCGCCGCGAGCGCGGCCGGTCGATCGCGCGGCGCGAACGATGCTACAGGTTCGTCATGCCCATCGGTCTGCACCCCATGTCGCTCGCCAGCGGCGCGCTGGTCACCTGGCTGGTCCACATCGTCATCACGTCGGTGGTGTGGAGTTTGATCTGGAGCGTGATGGCGCGGCTCGTGCGCCATCTCACGACGCCGGAGCTCGTGCTCCTGGTCGCAATCGTGATCGGCGGGTTGTTCGTGTTCGCGCGCAACCGCGACCAGCGCGGCCGCTGGTAGCGGCGCGGCCGCTCAGAGGCTCTGCGGCAGGTTCAACCGCGCGAACAGCGCGATCATCAGTCCCTGGCAGAAATGCGCGAGCAGCGGGTCGTAGCGGTAACCCTCGTCGCGCAGGAATGCGTGCGCGCCCTCGACCT
Source organism: Acetobacteraceae bacterium (assembly GCA_965199345.1). Classification (GTDB taxonomy): domain Bacteria; phylum Pseudomonadota; class Alphaproteobacteria; order Acetobacterales; family Acetobacteraceae; genus CAXTPV01. Next base: position 1,741,796 of record CBDARA010000002.1, on the reverse strand, counting down.
CGTGCCAGGAATGGCGTGTGCCGAGCTCTTCCAGCCGCTCGCGGATGACCGCGCGTCCCGCGAACGGCACGTGCGGGTCGGCGCGCCCGAACACCATCAGCAGCGCGCCCCGGATCGAGGCCGCGCGCGCGAGCGAACCGTCCTGCCTGCCGGCGCCGAGCGATCCCGAATGGATGTCGGTCGGGTAGAAGCATGCGGTCGCCTCGACGTCCGGCTCGGCGGCGGCGCGGAAGGCGAGATGTCCGCCGAGGCAGACGCCGACCGCGCCGAAGCGCCCGGTGCAGACCGGCAACCCGCCGAGATGATCGAGCGCCGCCCGGGTGTCGGCGTCGAAATCCGCGACCGCCTTGGTGAACTTGAGCGCGTTGCCGCGGTCGGTGCCGTCCTTGTCGTAGGCGAGCGCGGTGCCGGGCGCCTCGTGCTCGTGATAGATCTCGGGCACCGACACCACCAGGCCGGTGCCCGCGAGGAACGCCGCGAGGCGGCGGATCGGAGCGGTCACCTGGTAGATCTCGGAGAACAGCACGACCCCCGGGAAGCGTCCCTCGGCCGCGGGTCGGAACAGGTGGCAGCGCATCGGCCCGGTCGGCGTCGCGACGTCGGCGTGCTCGGCTTCGGCGAGGATCATGCGGCCCGGCTTCCGAGAGGTTCGCGCGCGGCGGAGCGTGGTGCCCAGGGGCGGAATCGAACCACCGACACTGCGATTTTCAGTCGCATGCTCTACCAACTGAGCTACCTGGGCACACGCGCCGCGGCGGCGGGCGGTGCCGCACGCGCCGGATCGGTTAGCCCGGAACGCCCGACGGATCAACCTTTCCGGACCCGTCCGCCCGAGCCTCGTCCTCGCCCTCGGCGGGCGTGCGCTCCGGGATCCTGTACTGGCCGGTGAACCAGCGGCCGAGATCGACATCGGCGCAGCGCGTCGAGCAGAACGGCGCGAGCGAGCGTCCGCCCGGCCGGTTCGCTCCGGGCGCGGACGGGCGGCCACAGACGGGGCAGGTCGGGGTCGCCGTTCTCATCTCGTCTCGTCCTCCCGCGCGTCCGCGATGCGCCAGCCCGCGCCGAGCCCGGGTGTCGCGCGCAGGATGAGGGGGTGGCCGGTCGCGCGCGCAAGGTCGTCGCGCAGCACCGCGTCGGCCTCGATCGCGTGGATCAGGGCCGGACCGGCCTCGAGCGCGAGCGCCGCGCCGCGCCGCGCGGCAGCGGCCAGCGTCTCGGCGACCAACGCCTCGGCGGCGTCGAGGGCGCGCCCGGCCGCGCCCGCGAGCCGCTCGTGCAGCGCCGGCCGCCGTCGCGGCCGCACGATCTCGGCGAGCCCGAGTGCGGTGAAGCCGAGGAAGCGCGGCCCGAGCGGGTCGGGCGCGAGCCCCGCCGCCATGTCGGGGGCGAGCAGCGCGCGCTTGCGGGCCTGCATTCCCGCGAGGTCGATCAGGATGGCGCCCGACAGGTCCCGCAGCCGGATCTCGTGCAGGAGGCGCGGCAGCGCCGCCCGGTTGACCCCGAGCAAGGCCGCCGGCCGGCCGGACGCGGCGGCCGGCGCCGAGGCGGTGTCGAGATCGATCGCGACCAGGGCCGGCGTGGGATGGATCGTGGCCCTGGCCCCGCCCGGCAGCGCCACGTCGCCGTCCCGCAGCGCCTGGCACGCCGCCTCGAACGCCCGGTCGGGCCGCGCGTCGATCCGGACCGCGCGCGGCGCGAGACCCGCCGCGAGCGCCGGCGTGGGCACCACCACCGGCGCCTCCGGCCAGCGCGCGAGCAGCGCGTCGAGCGGGCTCGGCCCCCGCCGGAGCAGACGCGGCGGGCCCTCGCGTGCGTCCCGGTCCGGCGGCGCGTCGCACCCGCGCGCGCTGAGGCGCGGCCCCTTGCCGCCGAGCGCGCTCCTGATCGCCCGCACCACGACCGGCGTGCCTTCGGACGGCGGCCGCTCGGTTTCGCGGTCCGGCAGGAACCCGTCCACACCGCCGGCGAGCGCCACGAACGTGCCGCCGAGCGGGGCGACGTGACGTCCGGCGCGACCGAGATGGAGGTCGCCGTAGCCGTCCGGCCGGCCGGGATGGAACAGCGCGTGGTCGCGGAGGTCTCCGTCCTCCATCGCCCCCGCCTCGATCTCGCCCGGGCGATGCCGGAAACGGATCGTGACCGTCACGGCAGCAGCGCGTGGCCGCGGAGCAGCTGCGCCGTTTCGAACAGCGGCAGACCGACCACGCCCGAATACGAGCCCGACAGGAACCGCGTGACGGCGGCCGCGCGACCCTGGATCGCGTAGCCGCCCGCCTTGCCTTGCCACTCGCCCTCGTCGACCAGGCGATCGATCTGCCGCTCGGTCAGCCGCGCGAAGGCGACCGCGGTCTCGACCGTGCGCGCCGACCGCCGGCCCGCCTCCGGCGCGGCCAGCACGACCGCGGTGATCACGGTGTGGCGGCGGCCCGACAGCAGGCCGAGGAACCGACGCGCCTCCGCGACATCGGCGGGCTGGCCGAGCGAGCGCCGGCCGAGCGCCACCACCGTGTCGGCGGCCAGCACGAAAGCGTCGGGATGAAGGGCGGCCACATGCTCCGCCTTGGCGCGGGCGAGCCGTTCGGCCAGCGGCCGGGGCTGCTCGACCGGCAGCGGCGTCTCGTCGACCGCGGCCGGAACGGTGCGATCGGGCACGACGCCGATCTGCGCCAGGAGCTCGAGCCGGCGCGGCGAGCGCGAGGCGAGGACGAGCATGACCGGTGCCGGCGCGGCGTGCTCGCGCGTCAGACGATCACTTGAAGCGGAACGTGATGCGGCCCTTGGACAGGTCATAGGGCGTCATCTCGACGTTCACGCGGTCGCCGGCCAGCACGCGGATCCGGTTCTTCCGCATCTTGCCGCTGGTGTGGGCGAGGATCTGGTGCTCGTTGTCGAGCTTCACCTTGAACATCGCGTTCGGGAGGAGTTCGAGCACCGTCCCGCTGAACTCGATCATGTCTTCCTTTGACATTGCGTTCCTTCAAACGCGACTGCGGCCGCCCGGACTATTCCGGGAGCCGTTCGGTCGCTGGTGCCGTGTTACAAGGGCGGAACATGCGCACGGCGTCGCGTGGGGTCAAGTCAAGGCCAGGGCTCTGCCCTGGACCCGCCAAGGGCCCGAGGCCCTTGGATCCCTTGAGTTAAGGAAAACCCCGGGCCCCGGTCGCGCGAGCATCGATGGTGTGGCCCGGGTTTTTCCTTAACTGATGGATTGCAAAGGCTCAGCCTTTACGGGCGCCCAACGCGCTGGCGCGTTGGGACCCGGCCGGGGTCCAGGGGCAGAGCCCCTGGCCTTCACCCCAACCGCACCGCGACGCTGTCGGCGTGTGCGCCCAGGCCCTCGGCGGTCGCGAGTGCCACGGCAGCGGGGCCGATCGCGGCCAGTGCCGCGGCGTCGGTGTGCAGGTAGGTCGTGCGTTTCATGAAGTCGTGCACGGCGAGGCCGGACGACCAGCGCGCGGTGCGGCCGGTCGGCAGCACGTGGTTCGGGCCGCCGACGTAGTCGCCGATCGCTTCGGGCGTGGTGTGGCCGAGGAACACCGAGCCGGCGTGGCGGATCCGGGCGAGCAGCGCGTCGGGGTCGGCGGTGACGATCTGCAGGTGTTCGGGCGCCAGGCGATCGACGAGCGGGATGGCGTCGTCGAGCGAGGCGACGCGCACGATGGCGCCGTGATCGCGCCACGAGGCGGCGGCGATGGCGGCGCGGGCGAGGCGGGGGATCGCGGCGGCGACGGCGCGTGCGACGGCGTCGGCGAGATGGGCGTCGTCGGTGATCAGGATCGACTGGGCGCGCTCGTCGTGCTCGGCCTGCGCGAGCAGGTCGAGCGCGAGTGCGTCCGCGTCGCCGGTCGCGGCGTCGGCGAGGATCACGACTTCGGACGGGCCCGCGATGCCGTCGATGCCGACGGTGCCGAACACCTGGCGCTTGGCTTCGGCGACGTAGGCGTTGCCGGGGCCGACGATGCGATCGACGGCGGCGATGGTCGCGGTGCCGAAGGCGAGCGCCGCGATCGCCTGGGCGCCGCCGACGCGGTGGATCTCGGTGACGCCGGCGCGCCGCGCGGCCGCGAGCACCAGCGGCGGCACGATGCCGCCCGGTGCCGGCACGCACATCGCGATCCGCCCGACGCCGGCGACCACGGCCGGGATCGCGTTCATCAGCACCGACGACGGATAGGCGGCCTTGCCGCCCGGGACGTAGATCCCGACCGCGTCGAGGGCGGTCCAGCGGAGGCCCATGCGGACGCCGAGCGGGTCGGTGAGCGCGAGGTCGGCCGGACGCTGCGCCGCGTGGAAGAAGCGGATCCGGTCGGCGGCGAGGTCGAGCGCGTCGGCGAGCGCGGGCGGGGTGGCGCGATCGGCCGCCGCGATCTCGTCCGCCGTCACCCGCAGCTTCGCGTCGTGGCCGTCGAGCCGGCGCGTCCAGTCGGCGAGCGCCGCGTCGCCGCGAGCGCGGATGTCGGCGAGGATGGTCGCGACCGTCTCGGTGACGTCGGGGGCGGGGCCGGCGCGATCGGCGACGAGGTGGCCGAAGGCATCGGCGAAGCCGGGATCGGCGGCGTCGAGACGCCTCACGCGCCGGTTCCCGGCCACGGCTCGGGCGACGGCGTCCCGGACCCGGACCCGGACCCGGACCGCCCAGACCGCGGCGTCGCGGATCCGCGCGACCAGCGACATCACGCGTTCCGAGCGCGTCTTCATCGCGGTCCGGTTGACGATCAGCCGCGAGGTGACGGCGGCGATGGTCTCGATCTCGACCAGGCCGTTGGCGCGCAGCGTCGAGCCGGTCTGCACCAGGTCGACGATCAGCCGCGAGATGCCGAGCCCCGGCGCGAGCTCCATCGCGCCGTTGAGGTGGACGATCTCGGCCTGCACGCCGCGGGCGGCGAAGTGACGGCGGGCGAGGGACGGGTATTTGGTCGCGACCCGCACCCGGCTCCAGGATGCGGGATCGTCGGTGCCGGCGGCGTCGCGCGGCTCGGCGACCGACACCCGGCAGGCGCCGATGCCGAGATCGACCGGCGCGTAGATCTCGGAATAGTCGAACTCCATCAGCACGTCGTTGCCGCAGATGCCGATCTCGGCGGCGCCGAAGGCGACGAAGGTCGCGACGTCGAACGAGCGCACGCGGACGAGGTCGAGGCCAGGGTCGTCGGTCGCGAAGCGGAGCCGTCGGTCGGCTTCGTCGGCGAAGCCGGGTTCCGGCCGGATGCCGGCGCGCTCGAGCAGCGGCACCGCGTCGGCGAGGATGCGCCCCTTCGGCACCGCCATGATCATCGGCGCGGCGGCGACGCGATCCGGCCGCAGGCTCGACGGGTCGACGCGCGCGGTCACGGTCAGTCCGAGACGCGCTCGATCCGCGCGCCGCAGGCGGCGAGCTTGCGCTCGACTTCCTCGTAGCCGCGGTCGAGGTGGTAGACGCGCGACAGCACCGTCTCGCCCGAGGCGGCGAGGCCGGCCAGGATCAGCGACACCGACGCCCTGAGATCGGTCGCCATCACCGGCGCGCCGGACAGCGACGACACGCCGCGGATGATCGCCGACGAGCCGTGCACGTTGATGCGCGCGCCCATGCGGACGAGCTCGGGCACGTGCATGAAACGGTTCTCGAAGATCGTCTCGGTCATCATCGAGGCGCCGTCGGCGACCGACATCGCCGCCATGAACTGCGCCTGCATGTCGGTCGGAAAGCCCGGGTAGGGCTCGGTCATCACGTCGACGCCGCGAAGGCGTCCGGAGCGGCGGACGCGGAGGCCGGCGTTCTCGTCGACGATGTCGACGCCCGCCTCCTCGAGCGCGCGGGCGACCGCGCCGAGATGCTCGAGCCGGCCGCCCTCGATCCGGATGTCGCCGCCGGCGACCGCGACCGCGCAGGCATAGGTGCCGGTCTCGATCCGGTCGGGCAGGATCGGGTGCAGCGCCGCGCCCAGGCGGTCGACGCCCTCGATGGTCAGCGTGTCGGTGCCGATGCCCTCGATCCGCGCGCCCATCGACGCGAGGCAGGTCGCGAGATCGCCGATCTCGGGTTCGCGGGCGGCGTTGACCAGCTCGGTGCGTCCGTTGGCCAGCGTCGCGGCCATCAGCAGGTTCTCGGTCGCGCCGACCGAGGTGAGCGGGAACACCACGCGCGCGCCGCGGAGGCCGTTCGGCGCGGTCGCGTGGATGTAGCCGCCCTCGATCCGGATCTCGGCGCCGAGCTGCTCGAGGCCCTTGAGATGAAGGTCGACCGGCCGCGTGCCGATCGCGCATCCGCCCGGCAGCGACACCCGCGCCTCGCCCGCCCGCGCCAGCAGCGGGCCGAGCACCAGCACGGACGCCCGCATCTTGCGGACGATCTCGTAGGGCGCCTCGGTGCTGGTGATGCGGCCGCCGATGGCGATCCGGCGGCCGTCGCCGTCGAGGTCCTCGATCGCGAGCCCGTGCTGTCGCAGCAGCGCCAGCATGGTGGTGATGTCGGCGATGCGCGGCACCGACGACAGCGTCAGGCGCTCGTCGGTCAGCAGGGCGGCGGCGAGCAGCGGCAGCGCCGCGTTCTTCGCGCCACCGACGGGGATGGAGCCGGACAGCGGCCGCTGTCCGCGGATCAGGAAACGGTCCATGGGCCTGTCACACCCTTCCGGGATCGAGGGTCAAAGCCGCGGCAGGGCGACGCCGCGCTGGTTCATGTATTTGCCCGCCCTGTCGGCATAGCTCGTCTCGCACGGCGCGTCGCCGCCGAGGAAGAGGAACTGGCAGATCCCCTCGTTGGCGTAGATGCGGGCGGGCAGCGGGGTCGTGTTGCTGATCTCGATCGTGACCTGGCCCTCCCATTCCGGCTCGAGCGGCGTCACGTTCACGATGATGCCGCAGCGGGCGTAGGTCGACTTGCCGAGGCAGATCACCAGCACGTCGCGGGGCACGCGGAAATACTCGATCGTGTGGGCGAGCGCGAAGGAGTTCGGCGGGATGGTGCAGATCGGACCGTGGCGGGTGACGAAGCTGTCGGGCGCGAAGTCCTTGGGGTCGACGACGGCGCTGTCGACGTTCGTGAACACGCGAAAATCGTCGGCGACGCGGGCGTCGTAGCCGTACGAGGAAAGGCCGTAGGAGATCACGCCGTCCCGCCGCTGCGCCTCGGTGAAGGGCTCGATCATGCGGTGCTCGGTCGCCATGCGACGGATCCAGCGGTCGGACATCACGGGCATGGCGGGCGGGCGGCTCCGGGGCTGGGCCGCTGCTCTAGCCGACGCGGCCGCGCCGGGGCAACTCGGGAGCTTGGAGCTTGGAGCGGGGAGCGGGTGGCCGCGACGCCTCGAGGCGCCGCGGCGGCGGCGCTACCGCGTCGAGCCGTCCTCGTCATGGGGCGGGGCCGCCGGGCGGTCCCGCTCGCGACCCTGCGCCTTGCGCCGGAGCAGATTGGCCCGGAGTGCGGCCGCCTCCCGTGCGGCGCGCGCCGCGGCCGCGGCGCGGGCGCGCGGGGTCATGTTCGGCGCGGCGGCGGGTGGATCGCGTTCAGGCGGACCGCGTTCGGGCGTGTCGGTCATGATCGCGTCGTCCTCACGGCGCGGCCGGCTCGGCGCCGATCGGCGGCGCCGGCTTGCCGGTCATCCGTCGCAGCCAAACGCGGCCCGGACGCTCGATGCCGTAGAAGCAGGGCGCGGCGAGCCCGACCACGACCAGCAGCACGAGCAGGCGCGCGAGCGTGAACGCGTGCGGCGCGCCGCCGAGCAGGCCGCCCATCGATCCGGTCAGCGCGTATTGCAGCGGCTGGTGGAGGAGGTAGACGGAGTAGGAGACGATCCCGAGCCAGTGGACCGGCGGGCTCGCGAGCGCGCGCGCCGCGAGCGAGTTCTCCGCCGCCAGCGCGATCACCAGCACCGGGAAGCAGAGCACGATCAACACGTCCGCGTCCGTTCGCGCGAGCAGCGCGAGCACGATGACCAGCACGAGATCGGCGGCGCCCGTGGCGCGGAGCGGCGCGGCGGCGCGCGACGGCCACGCGACGAACGCGAGCACGCCGAGCGTGAAGCCGCCGAAGCAGCGGAGCAGCGGGAAGATGGTCGCGCCGATGAACACGTCGAGCGGGCCGTTGCGTCCGATGGCGGGCGAGGCCTCCCAGAGCACCGCGCTGGGGCGGGTCGCCACCAGCACCAGCAGCAGCGACGCGGCGATGCCGAGCATGACGCAGGCGGCGCGTCCCCGCGCACTCGCGCGCGAAAGGAGCGGAAACACGAGGTAGGCCGCGAATTCGGTACTGATCGACCAGGCGGCGCCGCAGACGCTGATCCCGACGCCCAGCCCCCAGGCCTGCACGAGCAGAACGTTGGCGACGAGACCGAAGAGACCGGGGCGCGCGATACGTGCCAGCCCGGAAAATTCCGCGACCAGGATGATGGCGGTCACGAAGGCGTAGAGCGGGTAGATGCGGGCGACGCGCTTGCCCAGGAAGTCGCGCATGTCGCCGGCGCGCACGCGCGCGCGGAAGCGCTCCCCATAGGTCAGCATCATCACGAAGCCGCTCAGCACGAAGAAGAGGTCGACCGCGAGATAGGCGTGATCGATCAGGCTCGTGATCGGCCCGAACACGCGCGTGCCGGCGAAGGCGTGGTAGGTCGCGACGCCGATCGCCGCGACGCCGCGTATCCCGGTCAGCGCGCGGATGTCACGCCGTGTCATCGCGTCTCCTCGGTCGACGCGGCCGCTCAGACCGCCTGGCGGCCGCGCGCTTCGCCCGAAGCGACCAGACGATCTGCCGTCGGCAGAAGCAGCCGCTCGAGCTCGCGCACCGCCCTCCGGCCGGGCACCTCGATCAGCCGATAGGACAGGAACGCGAGGATCATCAGCAAGACCCAGAAGGCGAGTTCCGAGAGCGCCAGGGCCGCCGCGTGCGGCATCACGGCCGATGCGCGCGTGAACACCAGTGGGCGCCAGCGCGCGAGCAGCACGCCGTGCCAGAGATAGATCGCGAACGACCAGTGGCCGAGCGTCAGCGGCACGCGCGAACCGAGCAGACGAGTGCCCGCGTTGGGCGCGAGCAGGGCGAGCAGGAGGGCCGGCACCAGGGCCACGAACAGGAGATCGCTCCCGCGCACGAACAGGGCGGCGATGACCAGCAGATACGCCGACACGCTGAACGCCAGCGTCCGCGCGACCGGCCATTTCCGCGTCGCGGCGCGATAGGCGCCGAGGCCGATGGTGAACTCGGCGCAGCACCGGAGCACGGCCCAGGGCGGGGCGACCCAGGACACGTCGAGCGGACCCTGGCGGACCCAGGGGTACGACGCCGGCGTCGGCGCGTTCGCGACGGCCAGCAAGCCGAGGAACGCGACGACCATGGAAGCGGCGAGGCTGGCACGGCCACCGAAAAGGACGGCGGCGAGCAGCAGCGGGAACACGACATAGGCGGCGAGCTCGGTGCTGATCGACCAGGCGGGGCCGTCGAGCGATCCCGCGAGCCCCCAAGCCTGGGTCAAGGTCGCGTTGTAGAAGATCTGCCGCAGCAACGAGCCGGTCACGTGGCCCGAATGGGTCTGGTGGACGATCGCGACGACGGCGATCATGCCCGTCATCGCGGCGTAGAGGGGATAGACGCGCGCGAAACGGCGGAGCAGGAAGGCCGCGTAGGTGCGGGCGCGGAAACCCGGCGCGAACATATGCGCGTAGGACAAGCCCATCACGAAGCCGCTCAGCACGAAGAAGACGTCCACGGCGAGATAGCCGTGCCGGAGCAGCACGCCGGCCGGGCCGGCGAGCCGGCCGAACTCGTGCCCGTGATACATCGCGACCCAGCAGGCGGCGACGCCGCGCAATCCCGTGAGTGCTCCGATCTCCTGGCGTGGCGGCGTTCTCACCGGGACGATCCTCCGAGGTGTCGGCCGTGCGGACGTATCATGGCTGCCATGTTCAGGACACCTGCACCGGCGCGCGCGGGGCGAGCTCGATCGCCGAGCCTGACGACGCGGCGACGTCGGCTCGCGCGGATCTCGCGTTCAGGTTCCGGGATCGGCCGGTGATCGGCGAGGCTTGTCGCAGGGCAGGGCGGCGCGACGATCGGATGGTGACGGCCTGCTTGCTCGCGGTCGTGCTCAACTCGTCGCCGTCCGCGAGGGCGACGACGACACGGGTAGAAACGCCCGGTCTGCCGTCGTTCTGGTGTGGACGAGGCGCCGGCCGAGCGAGATCCCCGGCTTCTCGACCGTCACGTGAAGCGCGGTGCCGATCGCGAACGTGACGACGCCGACGCAGGCCGTCAGCGTCCAGAACGCCAGATCGGACTGAACGAACAGGCGCCTGGCGAGCCCGTCCTGCAGGATCCCCTGCAGGACCAGCAGGTGCATGAGGTAGATGCCGTAGCTGACGTCACCGACACGACGGGCCACACGCGTCCGCAGCAGCCCGAACATGTCGGCACCCGCCGTGACCAGGAAGAACGCGAGACCGAGGAAGATCGACGGCCACGCCGCGTAGGGCTCCGGTCGCGCCAGCGCGGCCGCCGTCAGCACGAGCGCGAGACAGGATCCGAGCGCGGGCGGGATGCGGGGCACCAGCGCGCGTTCATGCAGCGACGCGACCGTCATGCCGAGCAGAAACAACAGCGCCGCCATCGCGAGGCTCGGATACGTCGGACCCATCGGGTGCCCCCCTGCGAGCACGGCGGCGCCGACCAGGCCCACGAGAACGATCGGCAGGTGCAGGCGAGGGTGGCGCGCGGCCAGTGCCACGATCGGCAGCGACGCGTAGAACATCCACTCGAAATGCAGCGACCAGGCGATCCCGAGAAGCCGCCATGTCTCGTGATCGCCGTTGAGGTCGACCGGCAGGCGCATTCCGAGAAGAAGCCAACTGCCCACCTCGTGGATCAGGAGCCCGCGTGGCACCCGCAGCGTCCAATCGCTCTCCAGCGCAACGGCGGCGAAGAAGCAGCCCACCGCCACGAGATACACCGGGCCGATGCGAAGCACGCGTCCGGCGTAGACGGCGAACCAGGCCGGGCGGCCGCGCTCGCGGAGCAGGATCGACCAGAACAGGAAGCCGGTGATCATGAAGAACACCGCGACGGCCGCCGGTCCGATCCGGAACAGGAAGCGGTGCCCGATCACCAGCGGGTCGCCACCCGCCGCGAGGGACCGGAAGAAGGCGCAGTGATGGACGACGACGGCGACGGCGAGGATCCCGCGCAACCCGTCGAGCGAGGCCAGGCGTGCCGCGCGAGGGCTCGGCGGCAGGTCGGCGCCGACGAAGACCGGACGCGACGCCACCGCGTAAACCGCGACGATGACGAGCAAGAACAGAACAGGGTCGATCAGCATGAAGCAGATCCGCGGGAGCGCGGAACAACCTACCTAACGCGACGTCAGTCTCAAGGTTATAATCTAACGTTCTGCCTCAGTAACGAAAACTGTCGCTTTGCAGATTTCGTCGGCACGCTCCGGCATTGCTTGTCGACAGCGGCGGCGGTTCTCGACGGTCGGTCAGGTGTTGGACCCGCGCGCGAACGCCGAAGTCCGGCTGCGCTGGTGCTGCTGGTGAGGATTGAACTCACGACCTCTCCCTTACCAAGGGAGTGCTCTACCACTGAGCTACAGCAGCGCCTTGCCCGTAAGCGCCGGGTTTCCCTATTGGGTCTTCGCCGGGATGGCAAGCCGGGCGCCCGACCTGGGTCAAGCAGCGTCGCTGGCCAACGAAGGGACTGTGCCGGAATGGTCTGCCAGTAAGGCCCCGCGGTGCTCGTTCCGTCCACGGTCGCACCGAACCCGAACGCCGTACCTGTTCCCCGCCTGTTCTTGGGCCTTGCCAGCGAACACGCGCTGCGGCACCTCGGAACGCTTTCTGGAGGTTCGCCTTGCTGCTCTCACGACGCCCGCGCGTGGCGATCTACACCGCCATTTTCGGCGCGTACGATGATCCCAAGCCGACCCTGCGGCAGAGCGTCCCGACCGATTTCTATCTGTTCAGCGATCGCCAAACTGAACGAGCGCCCGGATGGCGGGTCGAGGTGATCGCGCCGCCGGCGCCGCCGCATCCAAGGATGCAGGCGAAGTGGTTCCGCATGCACCCGCACAAGCTGTTCCCGAGTGGCCGGGCGCGACCGCGTCGTCGGCTGCATCGATACGATTTCACCATATGGCTCGACGCGAGCATGACGATCACCTCGGCCAACTTCGCGCGAGAGGCCATCGCCGCGGCCGCCGGACACGAGCTCGCCTGCTTCGGACATCCGTGGCGCGACTGCATCTTCGAGGAAGCCAAGGCGTCGATCGCCATGCCACACAAGTATGGCAGCCAGGACATCGCGGCACAGGCCCGAGCCTATCGCGAACAGGGCCACCCCGAACATGGAGGCCTGTTCGCGACCGGGCTACTGGTGCGGTCGACACGGGCGACGCGCCAGCCCGAGCTTGATGAAGCATGGTGGCGCGAGAACGTTCTATGGACCTATCAGGACCAGCTTTCCCTACCGGTTGTGCTGCACCGCGCCGGCGCGAGCTGCGCGGTGATCGCCGGCGACATCTATAGGAACCCGTGGTTTCGCTACACGCACCATCACCGGGACAGCTGATTGGGCGCGCTGCGTATTACCTTCAATCAAGGACATGACGATGGGCTGGAAGAGCTTCGCGATGGTGGCCGAGCGGGCCCCTGGGGAAACCGACTGGTCCATCACATTCCCACAGTTCCCCGGCGTGACGTCGGTCGCCGAAGAACGGGGGCAGATCTTCTCGCAGGCGTGCGACGCGCTCGCGTCCGCAGTCGACGACTTGGCTGAGGCGGGGGAGGCGATCCCGCCGGTGCCGGGAGACGGCAGCCTGGCGCAGGGGCCAGGTACTGCGCCCGACGGCGCGGAAGAGTGGTTCTTTGCCCTCGTCCCGGTCGAAATGCCCGACCCTCGGCGCGTGTCATAAGGTTCGAGGGCGGGCTGCCACCGCGGATCGACGCGGCGGCGGCGCGGCCAGACAAGTTCGGCACTGCGCCGGACGCGCGCGCCTCCGCGGTCGCGAGCGACAAAGGGGCGACGAACGACCGGGCGGGGATCGAGCGTGATGTTCTGATGGTCGGCGCCGCCGCCGCCGCCGCCGACGGGAGCCCTTGACGGTCACGCGATCGATCCATCGCCGGCGCTGGAGCCTGACGCGATGTCGACCGACCGACCGACCAAGGCGAAAACCGCGTCATGGCAGAACAGGACAAGTCATAACGCTTCCGATCGGGAAGACGTCCTTCTAAGACACTTGCATGCAGAACTACTCGACGATGCTGTTGTTGCACGAAGTGCCGGCGACGCTCGGTTGCGCCGCCGTCTTCTACGGGCTGGCCTGCACGCCTCTGCTGCGCTGGGCCGACAACCCGCCGAGCGATCGCGTGCGGCGTGTCTCTTCGATCGACGGTCTGCGCGGCGTCCTCGCGCTCGCCGTCTTCCTGTGCCACGCGGCGATGTTCCGCAGCATCGTGATCAGGGGCAGCTTCGGCGAACACGACGACCATTTTCGGTTCATTCTCGGCTCCGGCGCGGTCGGCGTCTTCTTCATGATCACCGGATACCTCTTCTTCGACCGCCTGATCGCCGAGCGCGGCGCGCCCGCCTGGCGCCGCCTTTATGTCGGCCGCGTGTTCCGCATCGCGCCGGTCTACCTGGTCGCGGTCGCGTCGGTCTTCGCGATCGTCGCCTGGCGCACCGGTCTGCACCGCGCCGTGCCGCTCGCCCAGCTCGCCCGTCAATGCGCGACCTGGCTCGCTCTCGGGATCGGCGCGCCGGTCGACATCAACGGTCTCGGCGCGACCTGGCTGATCATCGCCGGCGTCATCTGGTCGCTCCGTTACGAGTGGGCGTTCTACGCCTCGCTGCCGCTGCTCGCCTGGCTGGTGCGTCGCCGCGCGGCCGGTCTCGCGCTGGCCGTCGCCCTGCCGGCCTGCCTCGTCTGGTCGCGCCTGCTGCCGCCGGCGTCCTGGCCCACGGTCCCGCTCGCCGCCGCGCTGTTCGGCACCGGCATGGTGGCGGCGCTGTGGCGTCGGTCGGGCCGGATGCCGGGCCTCCGGGACAGGACCGCCGCCCCGCTCGTTCTGCTGCTGGTGACGGGCGTGTTCGCGTGCCGCAACGCCTATGCCGCGCCGGCGGTCCTGTTGCTGGGCGGCGCGTTCCTGCTCGTCGTGTCGGGCGCGACGATGGGCGGCTTCCTGGTCTCGCGCGCCGCGCGGCGGATCGGCGACATCAGCTATCCGATCTACCTGCTGCACGGGCCGATCTACGACCTGATGATCGCATCGCCGCTGCGGGACGCGTTCGCGCACTCCACGATCGGCTTCTACGGCCTCACGCTCGCGAGCGGCGTCGTCGTGCTCGTGGTCGCGCAGGCGATCCACGTCGCCGTCGAACGGCCCGGGGTGTCGCTCGGCAAGGTGGCGGCGGACTGGCTGCTTCGCGACGGGCGCGCAGGCCTGCTGTCGGCTCGACCTCGCCGGGGGTAGTCGCCGTCGGCGGTCCGCCCTGGCCGGGCGACGCCGTCAGGACGCTCGTTCCAGCGGCCTCGCCCGCACCGCGCCGGAATGGGAGGCGGCGGACAGCCGCTCGGCCACCATCCGGCCGAGGGTGATCCCGGGCTTCTCCACCCAGACATGCACGATGCCCGAGACGCCGAGCACCAGCATCGCGACCAGCAGACGCACGCCCATGTAGCTGGCGGTCGAATGGGTCGTCGCGATCTCGAGTCGCGGCACGTGCATCAACGCCGCGAGCACCAGGCCGTGCGTCAGGTAGATCGGGTAGCTCAAGTCGCCGACCCGTCGCGCCGCGCGTGTCGTCAGCAGCCCGAACAGCGTGCAGCCGTTCGCGATCAGGAAGAACGCGACGCCGAGCGGAACCACCGCCTGCACCGTGTAGGTGTTGTGCAGCCTGAGCAGGATGAACAGGATCGCACCGGCGACGATCGTCGACGCCAGGCGATCCGGCAGGACCGCGCCCCTCAGCCGGGTGACGAGGATCGCGCTCCAGGCCCCGACACCGAACAGCAGCACGGCGACGGCAGCGGACGGCGGGAACTCGCGCGCCGGCACCACCCAGGCCACGCCCAGCATCGCCAGCAGGATCACGGAGGCGACCACCGCCAGACGCGCGCGCGGCACCCAGCGCGTGAGAAGGGCGAGGACCGGCAGCGCGGCATAGAACAGCCACTCGTAGCGCAGCGACCAGGCGACGCCCGCGATGTTGCCGGCCGCCGCCGTGTCGCCGTTGATCGGCAGGTCGGGCGGCCCGATCCCGAGCAGCAGCCAGGTCCCGAGTTCGCGAGCCAGACGGACGGCCGGCACACGCAGCGTGAACCGGGTCTCGATCGCGACGGCCAGGAACATGGCGCCGACCGCGAGGAGGTAGACCGGCGCGATCCGAAACACCCGGCCGACATAGAGCCGGCCCCAATGGATGCGCGAGCGCTCGTCCAGGATCTTTCCGAAGAACAGGGTCGCGGTGATCATGAAGAACATCGAGACGCCGATCGATCCCGCCTCGCGATCGACCATGTCCGTCGGTGACCACCGCCCGTGCAGCAGCGCGCCCCGCCAGAAATCGGTGTGGTCGAACACGACCATGAACGCCAGGAGGCCGCGAAGCCCGTCGAGCGACGACACCCGCCTCGGCCGGGCGTCGTTCGGCGGCCCGTCGGCGAAGCGAAACAAACGCGTCGACGCCGCGGCGTAGACGAGACACAGCAAGCTCGTTATTTCGACGAGAGGCAACAAATCTGGCGTACTCGGTTCTGCGCGAGGATAAGGCGCGCACAGGGCCGCGTTTCTCTTTCTTATTACATTGCGTCGCGGGAACGTGAGCGCGTGGCGTCCGCGCGTCCCGCCGCGCGCGCGGCGTTCGGGTCCGATCCCGCCGGTTCGGCGCCGCGTGCCGGCCGGCGGGGGATCGCGGCGACGAGCGCCACCTCGCGGGGCGGCGTTGCGGCGCCGGGAGCGCATCCCTAGGATGCGCGCCGCCCGGAGCAGGCTGTCGCCGCCCGGGACGGTCCGGCGCGCGCCGGACCGGCAACCGAGGAAGATCGAATGGCCGGCCCGATGCCCGACGCGCTCCATCCCGACCCCGCGCGCGACGGGACGCTCCAAGGCGACGCGCCGCTCGGGCCGGTCGCCGCCTGGATCGACCAGCGCCTGCCGGTGATCTCCACCTTCCAGCGCGAATACGTCCGCTACCCGATCCCGACCAACCTCAACTGGCTGTGGAATGTCGGCGCCTGGATCACCGTCACGCTGGCGATCCTGATCGCGACCGGGTTCTTCCTAGCCCTGGCCTACACGCCCGATCCCGCGTCGGCCTTCGCGAGCGTCGAAGAGATCGACCGCCACCTGAACTGGGGCTGGCTGCTGCGCGCGCTGCACATGGCCGGCGCCTCGCTGATCTTCGCGACGCTCTACGTCCATATCTGGAAGTCGCTCTACTACGGTTCCTACAAGCAGCCGCGCGAGCTGGTCTGGCTGTCCGGCGTGTTGCTCCTGGTCATGGTGATGGCGTCCGGCTTCCTCGGCTACGTGCTGCCCTGGGGACAGATGTCGTACTGGGGCGCGGTCGTGTCCTCGAACGCGGTCGCCTCGATCCCGGGCGTCGGCCCCGGTCTCGCGCACTGGATCGAGGGCGGCGACACCGTCGGCGGCGCGGCACTGCATCGCGCCTACGCGTTCCACTTCCTGCTCGGCCTGATGGCCGCCGGTGTCGTCGCGCTCCACGTCGCCTGCCTGCACGTCGCCGGATCCAACAACCCGACCGGCCAGCCACTCGCGCCCGCCGACCACGCGCCGTTCCACCCGTACCACACCAGGCGGTCGATCCTCGGCCTGCTGATCTTCGCGCTGCTGTTCATCGTGCTCGCGATGTTCTTCCCGCTCGCGCTCACCAGGAGCGAGAACTACATCCCGGCCAACCCGCTCTCGACGCCGGCTTCGGTCGCGCCGGTCTGGTACTTCCTGCCGTTCTACGCGATCCTCCGCGCCATCCCGGGCTTCGGCGGCGTGCTGCTCGCGGCCGGCTCCGTGCTCGTGCTCTTCGCGGTGCCCTGGCTCGATCGCTCGCCGGTGCGCTCGGCGCGCTACCGGCCACGCTACCGGCTCGCGATGTTCGCCCTCATCATCGCGGCCGGCGTGCTCGGCATCGCCGGCGAGGAGGAAACGCGCGGCGTGTGGCTGTTCCTCGCGCGCCTCGCGACGCTCTGGTGGTTCCTCCACTTCCTGGTGCTGATGCCGCTGCTCGGCCGTTTCGAGGTGACGCGCGAACCTGTCCCGTCCGCCCGCCTCGGCGAGCGCCGGCCGGCCGTGCACGCGACTGCCGCGGGAGCACGCTCGTGACCGCGCGCCTCGCCCGTCTCGGCGCCGCGGTCGCGGCACTCGGCGCCGCGACCGCCCTTTGCGCCCCGCCGGGCGCGAGGGCGCAGGGCCTGGTGCTGCCGGTCGCGGCGCAGCACTGGAGCTTCCGCTCGCTGTTCGGCGCCTTCGACCTCGCGTCGGCGCAGCGCGGCCTCGCCGTGTTCGAAGCGAAATGCGCGAGCTGCCACGGGCTCGAGCACCTGACCTACGGCGACCTCGGCGGCCTCGGTCTCAACGAGAACCAGGTCTTCGCCTTCGCCGCGAACGCCCACGTGCCGGGCGGCACCGACGCCAGCGGCAACCTCATCCTTCGCCCGGCCGGCCCAGACGACCATTGGGCGTCGCCCTACCCGAACGACGGCGCCGCGCGCGCCGCCAATCATGGCGTGCTGCCGCCCGACATGTCGCGCGCCGAACTGTCCCGCCCGCACGGCGCCGACTGGATCGACGGCCTGCTCACCGGCTACGAGGACCCGCCGCCGACGCTGACCCTCGGCGCCGGCCTCGCCTACAACATCCACGTGCCAGGCAACCTGATCGCCATGCCGGACACGCTCGACGGCACGCCGCCGGTGCACTACGCCGACGGCACGAAGGCGACGCCGGCCACCGAGGCACGCGACGTCACCACCTTCCTCGCCTGGGCGGCCGAGCCGCATCTCGTGCAGCGCCGGCAGCTCGGCGTGAAGATGGTGCTGTTCACCCTCCTGCTGATCGGTCTTCTCGTCGCGGTCGGCCGCCGCGGCAAGGTCGTCGCATGACGCCCGTCATCGGCCTGATCGGCGGCTCCGGCCTTTACGACATCGAGGGGCTCGCCGACACCGAGTGGCGCACCGTCGAAAGCCCCTGGGGGGCGCCGTCCGACCAGATCCTGTTCGGCACGCTCGGCGGCGTCGCCTGCCGGTTCCTGCCGCGGCACGGCCGCGGCCACGTCGTCTCGCCGACCGACCTCAACTACCGCGCCAATATCGACGCGCTGAAACGCGCCGGCTGCACCGAACTCGTCTCGATGTCGGCCGTGGGCTCGCTCCGGGAAGACCTGCCCCCCGGCACGTTCGTGATCGTCGACCAGTTCATCGACCGGTCGTTCGCCCGCGCGAAAAGCTTCTTCGGCGCCGGTTGCGTCGCCCACGTGCCGCTCGCCGACCCGACCTGCGCCCGTCTCGGCGACCGGCTCGAGGCGGGCGCCCGCGCGCTCGGCCTCGCCTGCCGGCGCGGCGGCACCTACCTCGTCATGGAAGGCCCGCAATTCTCCACCCGCGCCGAAAGCAACCTGTACCGCCAATGGGGCGCCTCGGTGATCGGCATGACCAACATGCCGGAAGCCAAGCTCGCCCGCGAAGCGGAGCTTTGTTACGCCTCCGTCGCGATGGTGACCGACTACGATTGCTGGTACGAGGGCCACGAGGACGTCACCGTCGAAGCCGTCGTTCGCGTGCTCCTGTCGAACGCCGACAACGCACGCGACCTGGTGCGCGACATCATCCCGGCGCTCGGCGCGGATCGCCCCGCCTGCACCGCAGGCTGCGACCACGCCCTCGACAACGCGATCATGACCGCACCCGCCAAACGCGACCCGGCCCTGCTCGCGAAGCTCGACGCCGTCGCGGGGCGCGTGCTGGCGGGCGGGTGAGGAAGGCCAGGGGCGCTGCCCCTGGACCCCGGCCGGGTCCCCATCGCGCTCGCGCGATGGGCGCCCTTAAAGGCCGAGCCTTTGCAATCCATCAGTCGAAGAAAACCCCGGGCCGCACCATCGATGCCCGCGCGACCGGGGCTCGGGGTTTTCCTTAACTCCCGGGATCCAGGGCAGAGCCCTGGCCTTCCTCCCCGACCGCTAGATGATGCCCAGCAGCAGCAGCACGACCATCACCAGCAGGACGACCCCGAACCCTCCTGACGGCACGTATCCCCAGCCCGCGCTGTAGGGCCATGACGGCAGCGCGGCGAGCAGCAGGACGATGACGATGATCAGCAGGATGAAACGCATGGCGTGCCGGGTTCCGAGGTCGGCTCGGCAACGCAATTGACAATTCGCAGTTCCAATTTGCGGGGGCGACTATGGCCGAGATCGTCAACCTGAACCGCGCCCGCAAGGCGCGCATGCGGCACGTCGCCGAAAAGGAGGCCGAGGCCAACCGGATCCGTTTCGGTCGCAGCCGCGCCGAGCGGGCGGCGGCGCGCGACGCGGTGTCCGAAGCCGAGCGCGGCCTCGACGGGCACCGTCTCACCCCGGCGGATGACCGCGAGGGGTAGATCGTCGCTCGGGGCGGCGCCTTATTGAAGTGTCAGGACGGCGCCCGGGAGGCGTAGCTCGGCGGGGCCGATCAGTTGTTTCTGGGCCACGCGCACGGAATGGAGCCGGCCCTCGATCTGGCCTTCCCAGAAACGGAGGAAGCGGTGCAGCGCCGGGAAGCGGGGCGCAAGGTCGAGTTCCTGCCAGATGAACGATTGCAGCACCGCCGGATGGTCCGGAAGGTGGTAGAGGATCTCGGCGGTGGTCAGGCGCCAATCGTTGAGCTGCTTCCCGAGCTGCATGCGTGTGTCCCTGGTCGAAAGCGTCCGGCATTCTCCTGCCGCCCCGTCTGCGGGAGCGTTCGATGCCGAGCATGCGGTCGGGTGGTTCGTTCGCCAAGAAAAAACCGAGCGATCGCAGTTGCTTAGCACTCTCGAGCCGATTGTGCTGCCAAACTTGACAACCGGACACGTGCGCGCCTACACCCCGTCAGCACTCGCCTTCGGGGAGTGCCAGACCCGGTCAGCGCCAGAAGCCGCTTCGGGGACCGGTGATCTTTGCGAGGAAGCGGCGAACAGCGGGGCCCGCTCGCGCGGGCCAGGAGCGTTCAACATGGCGAATTTTCGTCCTCTGCACGACCGCGTCGTCGTGCGCCGGCTCACCGGCGAGGAGAAGACGGCCGGCGGCATCATCATTCCCGACACGGCAAAGGAAAAGCCGATGGAGGGCGAGGTGATCGCGGTGGGTCCGGGTGCCCGCAACGAGCAGGGTCACATCACGGCGCTCGACGTGAAGGCCGGCGACCGCGTGCTGTTCGGCAAGTGGTCCGGCACCGAGGTGAAGCTCGATGGTGAGGAGCTCCTCATCATGAAGGAGAGCGACATCATGGGCATCGTCGAGGGTGGCGTCGCTTCTCAGAAGGCCGCCTGATCAACCCGACCGACCTCAACAGGAGACAATGACATGGCTGCAAAGGACGTGCGTTTCAGCACGGACGCCCGCGCGCGGATGCTGCGCGGCGTCGACATCCTCGCGGATGCGGTGAAGGTGACGCTCGGCCCCAAGGGCCGGAACGTCGTGATCGACAAGAGCTTCGGCGCGCCCCGGATCACCAAGGACGGTGTGACGGTCGCCAAGGAGATCGAGCTTTCCGACAAGTTCGAGAACATGGGCGCCCAGATGGTGCGCGAAGTGGCCTCGAAGACCAACGACATCGCCGGTGACGGCACGACCACCGCGACCGTGCTCGCCCAGGCGATCGTCCGCGAGGGCAGCAAGGCGGTGGCCGCCGGCCTCAACCCGATGGACCTCAAGCGCGGCATCGACCTCGCCGTGCTCACGGTGGTCGAGGAGCTGAAGAAGAACACGAAGAAGATCACGACCCAGGCCGAGACGGCGCAGGTCGGCACGATCTCGTCGAACGGCGAGATCGAGATCGGCCAGATGATCTCGGAAGCGATGCAGAAGGTCGGCAACGAGGGCGTCATCACCGTCGAGGAGGCCAAGGGCATCCAGACCGAGCTCGACGTCGTCGAGGGGATGCAGTTCGACCGCGGCTACGTGTCGCCCTACTTCATCACGAACGCCGAGAAGATGGTCGCGGATCTCGACAATCCGTACATCCTGATCCACGAGAAGAAGCTGTCGGGCCTGCAGCCGATCCTGCCGCTGCTCGAGAGCGTGGTGCAGTCGGGCCGTCCGCTGCTGATCGTCGCCGAGGACGTCGAGGGCGAGGCGCTCGCCACCCTGGTCGTCAACAAGCTCCGCGGCGGCCTCAAGATCGCCGCCGTCAAGGCGCCGGGCTTCGGCGATCGCCGCAAGGCGATGCTCGAGGACATCGCGATCCTGACCGGCGGCCAGGTGATCTCGGAAGACCTCGGCATCAAGCTCGAGAGCGTCACGCTCAATATGCTGGGCCGCGCGAAGAAGGTTCTCATCGAGAAGGAGAACACCACGATCGTCGAGGGCGCCGGTTCGGGCGACGACATCAAGGGCCGCTGCAACCAGATCCGGGCGCAGATCGAGGAGACCACGTCCGACTACGACCGCGAGAAGCTGCAGGAGCGGCTGGCGAAGCTCGCGGGCGGTGTCGCGGTGATCCGCGTCGGCGGTTCGACCGAGGTCGAGGTCAAGGAGCGCAAGGATCGCGTCGACGACGCGCTGCATGCGACCCGCGCCGCGGTCGAGGAAGGCATCGTTCCGGGCGGCGGCACGGCGCTCGCGCGCGCGTCGCTGGTGCTCGGTGACCTCGCGCACCGCAACGAGGACCAGAAGGTCGGCATCGAGATCGTCCGCCGGGCGCTGCAGGCGCCCCTCAAGCAGATCGTCGAGAACGCGGGCGAGGACGGTGCGGTGATCGCGGCGAAGGTGCTCGAGAACCCGAGCTACAATTACGGGTTCGACGCGCAGCTCGGCGAGTACAAGGACCTGGTCGCCGCCGGCATCATCGACCCGACCAAGGTCGTGCGGACGGCGCTGCAGGATGCCGCGTCGGTCGCCGGCCTGCTGGTGACCACCGAGGCGATGATCGCCGAGAAGCCCGAGAAGAAGGCTCCGGCCGGCGGTCCGCCGGGCGGCGGCATGGGCGACATGGATTTCTGATCCCCGCGCACAGGTCTGGTTCTGGGGGAGGGCGGTCCGCGAGGGCCGCCCTCACTTGTTTCGTTGACATGTTGTTGCAAGGTGCGCTCCATTTCGCCTTGCCATCGAACGGTCGCCAGCTTGGCGCGCCGGTCGGGGCGGATACGGAGCGTCGGCGGATGGCAAGCGGAACGGTGAAGTGGTTCAACACCACGAAGGGCTATGGCTTCATCATGCCGCAGGACGGCGGCAAGGATGTGTTTGTGCACATCACGGCCGTCCAGGCGGCGGGCCTGCGGGTGCTGAACGAAGGCCAGGCCGTGAGCTTCGAGGTGACGACCGAGCGGGGCAAGCAGGCGGCGACCAACCTCCGCGTCAGCTGATCGCCACGGACGCGCGCCGGCTGTTCAGGCCGCCGGGATCGTCCCGTCGGACCGGGTGACGGGCTCGACCCGTATCGCGCCCGACGCGCGGAGCGTCTCCGTCGCGCGCGCCGCCTGAGCGTCGTCGCGGGCGGTGACCGCGAGGACCAGCGTGCGTTCTCCCGCCGCGGTCTCGCGCGCCTCGCGCGCCATACCGGTGCCGCCGGCGGTCGCCGCGTGCGTCGCGCCGCCGATCGCCGCGCCGGCCGCGACCGCGACACCGGCGGCGACCGCGGCCGCGCCGCCCGTCCCCACCACCACGCCGGCACCGACCATGGCGGCGATCACGCCGGCGGTGCTGCCGGCGAGCGTCCTCGCCTGCTGGCGATCAATCGGCGTGTCGGGGTTTGCCGCGCCCTGCTCCGGTGTGGCCTCGCCGGGATGCGGCAGCGCCGTCGGAATGCTGAGGTCGGCGCGGTCGAAGCCGGCGAGGCGCAGCTGGTCGAGCGCCTCGTCGAACTTGGCCTGGTCGTCGAACACGGCCTGGATCTCCCGGCGCTCGCCGGCGAGGCTGGTGGGCACGCTCGGCGCGGTGTCTGACGGCATGGCTGGTCTCCTGCGGCCTTGCTCAACGCGGCGCCCGATCCGGCGTTGCCGGCCTCCGAATTGTGCATCCTTCGCGTATCGGCGACCGCGACCGGCCGGCGACGGACGTGGGCCGGAGGTCCTCGCCGGTGCCGGCCCGGCGGAGCTGATCGAGGCAACGTGATGGCCGTGACGGAACTGTTGCAATCGCGCCACATCTCGTCACACGGATCGCGGTCGAGACTATAACGGCCCCGTTTCGCTCCGGCTTTGGAACGAGGCTTGCTGACTGTCCCCCACCACGCCGGCTCTCTCCGCGGGAGCGACCCGGCCGGATTTGGGAGACGCATTGGATATGACTGATCGACACTCCTTCCGACGGGCGATGCTGGTGGCGTCGGCTTTGACCGGTGTTCTCGCCCCGATCGGCGGCTCTGCGCTGGCGCAGGCCGGCATCGCCGGGGCGGCGGAGAGCGGTTCGAGCGTCAGCCAGTCGAACCAGACGCAGAGCGTCGGCGGCTCGACCAGCACCGTCGAGCGCGTTCGGGTCAAGGCGCGACGGCTGCTGCTCCGCGAGAAGAACTCGCCTTCGGCCGTCACCGAGCTCGGCAAGAACGCGATCCAGCAGGTCGGCGTGCAGGGCTCCCCGGCGACACTGTTGCGGCAGGCGCCGTCGGTGAACGTCTATCAACAGGGGATCGGCAACAACGAGCCCGTGCTCTCGATTCGAGGTATCCGCGGACTGGAAGTGGCCAGCACGCTTGATGACGTGCCGACACAGGACTTGCTGTCCGGCGGCGCCGGCGGCTACCTGACCAACCTGATCGGCGGAAAGTTCGACCTCAGCCAGATCAGCGGCGTTTCGATCTATCCTGGCGTCGCCTACCCGGACAAGAACACGTTCGGCACCGTCGGCGGTACGATCGCCTATGACACCTTGCGCCCCTCTCCGGAACGCTACGTCGACGTGCTGGGCTCGGTCGGCTCGTTCCACACCTACCAGGAAGGCATCACGCTCAACACCGGTCGGCTCGATGGTTTCCTTGGTAGCGGCTACAACGCGCCCAGCGCTCTGTTTCAGTACACGAACCTGCAAACGGCGGGCTACATCGACTACACTCCTGCGCGCTACAACAACTTCGAATTCGCGTTCGACAAGCCTTACGACGACGGATTATCGAAGTTCCAGGCGACGGTGCTCTACAACACCGGCAGCGGCTACTACACGAACGAACCGATCCCGCTGCCTTACCTGCAGCAAAATGGACGTTTCAGCAACTTTCCACCTAGCGACGACTTCTCCAATCAATCAAACCAGTACTTAACTATTATTCTCAAGGATAGCACCTACATCAACGATTACGTCAACGTTGGCGCTGCGGTATTCTATGAGTACACGAGATCGGATAACACCGCGTTCCTGAACCCCGAAACCGCTTACGCATCGCCCGAGCATCCGGGCAACCAGACCGTCGACGGTGCCGCCCCGTTCGTGACGAACGTCGCCGGATTCGGCGTGCAGGGCGACTACGGCGTCGGCAGCCCTTTCTACGACCCGGGCGCAGGATTTCGCTACGACGGCAACGCTGCTTTTCCGTCTGGCTCGCAATATTGCCCGGCCGATGTCGGTCAGGCTTTCGCGGCCGCGGGGACGACAAGTCCGTGTGGTTACAGTGCCTATCGGACGATTACCCAGACGGACACCTACGGGTTCCAGCCTCGCCTGACGCTGACGCTGCCAACAACCTTCGGCATCGCCAATACGATCAAGATCGGCGCGCTCCTTGCGAAGGAGACATCTCCGTTCTTGCCGTCATACGTGTTTGGCACCACACCGGTCCCCGAGACGCCAGGGAACATCGCAAACCTGCTCGGCGCGCCGCCGATCGACGGCGGCACGCAGCGGACAATCTATCAAGTGTTCGCGCAGGACAAGATCGATATGGCCAACGACACGTTCCATGTCACTCCTGGTGTCACGTTCGAGGCGAGCGCTTCGAGCTATCAGAGCTCGACCGCGTTCGGCGGAACGCCGACTGCGCAACAAGCGTCGGACCCATATTGCGTCGGCCAGGACGAGGCGTATCAGGCGGCCGGGGGCGCCAGCAATCCCGACAATCCGGTTTCGACTTGTGCCTACGGCGAGTACGCGGCGACGCTCTGGGACAAGGACCTGCTACCGTTCGTGAACGTCGATTACGACCTCGACAAGATCCTGCCGCCGCTCCGCGGTACCTCGCTCTACGCGAGCTACGGTGAGTCGGCACTGTTCGCGCCCGTCGGCGATTTCTCGCCGAACACGTTCGGTTTGACGCCGCCGTCGGCCGCGATCGTGCACATGTACGAGGGCGGCGTTAAGTACAATACTTCGAACCTCGTTCTGTCGGCAGACTACTATTACCAGAAGATTGACCGTGATTTCGGCTTCTTTCAGTATCAGTCCGGCCCGCTGACCGGACTGGCGGCCTACAACAACCTCGGCCAGCGCCAATTCCAGGGTCAGGAGGCCTCTGCGATCTGGCAGATCAGCCCGCATTGGCAGTTGTTCGGTAACGCCTCTCACGTACGTGCGGTCTACCTCAAGACCGACGTCGGATCGGTGACCATTCAGGAGGACCAATTCGGCGACGTCATTCGTGGCACGCCGATCACCGGGGTGCCGGCTTGGCTCGCCACCCTCGGTGTCGACTACGACCACCACGACTGGTTCCTGCGCGGGGACGAGTTCCACGCCCGCTTTGAGGGTCAGTATACGGGGCGGCAGGCGACGAGTTACGACGTGACGGGCTTCCAGAACCTTGGTCCGCTGCCCAGCGTGTCGCCCTACGGAACGTACGGCTACTACACGTTTACAAATGGCGCCACGACCTACGATCCCAATGGCGGACTCGAGCCCTATGTCGTGTTCAACCTCGACTTGAATTATTCGATGCCAGTCCGGCAACTCGGCATTGGTTACCTGAAGAAGCTCGACTTCGACCTCAACATCCTCAATCTGTTCAACAAACTCTACTATC
The DNA here is from genome assembly GCA_965199345.1 of Acetobacteraceae bacterium. GTDB lineage: Bacteria > Pseudomonadota > Alphaproteobacteria > Acetobacterales > Acetobacteraceae > CAXTPV01. Next base: position 1,715,694 of record CBDARA010000002.1, on the reverse strand, counting down.
AATACCTTTACAAGCAGATCACGCCGACCGCGGCTGGGACCTTCACCAGCGGTCCTTTCGCTGGACAGCAAATCGGGCCGTACAATGGCCAGAGCTTCGCGGATGGACTGCCGGGCGAGCCATTCGCCGCGACTTTCACTGTGACGGCGCGCTTCTGATTGTCAGTGCCGATCACGAGATGGACGTGATCGGCACTGAGCTTGCCAACGACGAGGGGACGTCGGTCGCGTGTGCGCATGCCGATGTCACCTCTCATCACTCATGAGCAGTCAAGTCCAACCGATCAACGTGGTCCGTTGCGAATGGCGGTGGGTCGAACCCCGACGTGTGTCTAAGTACGATAGCCCTTGTCGTAGTATCGACCGCTGCGCCGCTCGCTGCTCCACCGCATCGGCAATCCGGAACGGCTGACCTTGTGCGAGATGATCGATGATCAAAACCGACATCAGGCTCAAGGGCTCGCCTTCTCTGCTCGGGTAAGTCACTCCCGAAGGCATCGACCCGATCGCCGCTGGGGAGCGCGATGGTCACCCCTCGCTTCTGCAGCCCGGCGCCGACCGCGAGGTGGCGTGGTCGGCGCCACGTTGCTCAAGAAGGAGGCGGGTCCCGCACCGGTCACGAGACTGCGCTCGTCGGCGGCCGCGGCAAGAGACCCGCTTCCTGGCACGGCAAACCGCACTGGATCAGAGCCGCCTCGCGGAACTGTGTCCTCGATGTCACATGACGTTTGCTTCACGCCGGGAACTCCGGCGACCGCCGCTTTTCGTCTGCTGTTGGAACGACCCTTGCTGTAGCCATCCCAGAGATGTCCGTGACGTCGCGGAACGGTCATGTGGACGAGCTCTGGGGGACTGAGGCGACTATGGCTACGACTACGGGTACGAGGACTTCCTTTCGACGGGCGATGCTGGTCGCGTCTGCCCTGACCGGCGTGTTGGCCCCCATCGGCGGATCGGCCCTGGCGCAAGCGGGGATCGCCGGGGCGGCGGAAAGCGGTTCGACCGTGAGCCAGTCGAACAAGACGGAGAGCCCGAGCGAGTCGACCAGCACGGTCGAGCGCGTTCGCGTCAAGGCGAGACGGCTGCTGCTGCGCGAGAAGAACTCGCCGTCGGCCGTCACCGAACTCGGCAAGAACGCGATCCAGCAGGTCGGCATCACCGGATCGCCGGCCTCGCTGCTGCGCCAGGCACCGTCGGTGAACGTCTACCAGCAGGGCATCGGCAACAACGAGCCCGTGCTGTCGATCCGCGGCACCCGCGGCCTCGAGACCGCGCAGACCCTCGACGACGTGCCGGTGCAGGACCTGCTGCAGGGCGGCACGGGCGGCTTCCTGACCAACATCATCGGCGGCAAGTTCGATCTGAGCCAGATCAGCGGCGTCTCGATCTATCCGGGCGTCGCGTATCCGGACAAGAACACGTTCGGCACGATCGGCGGCACGATCGCCTATGACAGCTTGCGACCGTCGCCCGACCAGTATGTCGACGTGCTGGGGTCGGTCGGCTCGTTCCACACCTACCAGGAAGGCATCACGCTCAACACGGGGCGGCTCGATGGCTTCCTCGGCACCGGCTACAACGCGCCGAGCGCGCTCTTCCAGTACAGCAACCTGCAAACGGCAGGCTTCGTCGACTACACCCAGGCGCGCTACAACAATTTCGAGTTCGCGTTCGACAAGCCGTATGACGACGGACTGTCGAAGTTCCAGGCGACCGTGCTCTACAACACGGGTTCCGGCAACTTCCTGAGCGAGCCGACGCCGCTGCCCTACCTGCAGCAGAACGGCATGTTCGCGAACCCGAACGAGAGCCAGGAGTTCGACCACCAGGCGAGCCAGTACGCCACGGTCATCCTGAAAGACTCCACGTACATCAACGACTACGTGAATGTCGGCGCGGCGCTGTTCTATGAATACACGAGCTCGACCGACGAGTTCTACGGCAACCCGTCGATCTACTACGCCAGCGCGCAGCAGCCGGGCTCGCTCACCGTTGGCAACGCGCCGCCGTTCAACCAGAACATCGACGGTTTCGGAACCGAGGGCGCCTTCGGCCCCGGCGGCGCCTATTACGACCCCGCCGTCGGCGTCACCTACAACGGCAATGCCGCCTATCCGCCCGGCAGCCCGCTCTGCCCGACCTCGATCAACAACACGGGCTCGACGTCGGCCTGCGGCTACAACGCGCTCGAGAACACGACCGTCACGGACACGTACGGGTTCCAGCCGCGTGTGACGCTGGCCCTGCCGACCACCTACGGCATCGCCAACACGATCATCACCGGCGCGCTCATCGCCAAGGAGACCTCGCCACTCACTCCGTCCTACGCCTCTGGATCGCCGAACATCGTTCCGTCGGCGGCCGATCAGGTCGGCGCTGCCTATGCCGGCACGCTCGACGGCGGCGTCTACCGGACGATCTATCAGGTGTTCGCGCAGGACAAGATCGACATGGTGAACAACACCTTCCATGTCACGCCGGGTCTGACGTTCGAGTACAGCGATTCCGGTTTCTCGAGCAGCGAGACCTATGGCGGCGTCCCCACCGCGCAGGAGGCGGCCAACCCATACTGCGCCGCCGGCAACCCCTGCGGCTTCGGCGCCTACGCCGCGGTGAAGGATGACCGCGAACTCCTGCCGTTCGTGAACGTCGATTACGACCTCGACAAGATCCTGCCGATCGCGCGCGGCGTCTCGCTCTACGGCAGCTTCGGCGAGTCGGCGCTGTTCGCACCGGTGACCGACTTCACGCCGAACCAGACCGGACTTGGCCCGCCGAGCGCCGCGATCGTCCACATGTACGAGGGCGGCGTGAAGTACAACACGCCGAACGTCGTCCTGACGGCGGACTACTACTACCAGAAGGTCGACCGGGACTTCGGCTTCTTCCAGTATCAGAGCGGTCCGCAGCAGGGAGAGTCGGTCTACAACAATCTCGGCTCGCGGCAGTTCCAGGGCCAGGAAGCGTCGGCGGTCTGGCAGATCAACCCGCACTGGCAGCTGTTCGGCAACGCGTCGCATATCCGCGCCGTCTATCTCGCGACCGACATCGGCGACGTCACCATCCAGGAAGACCAGTTCGGCGACGTCTTCCGCGGCAACCCGATCTCCGGCGTGCCGAGCTGGCTCGCGACGGCGGGCGTCGACTACGACCACCACAACTGGTTCCTGCACGGCGACGAGTTCCACGCGCGCTTCGAGGGCCAGTACACCGGTCGCCAGTCGACGACGATCGACCTCAACGGTCTCGGCAACTACGGTTCGTTCCCGGCCGGTCTCCCGTCATACGGAACCTACAACTACTACGCGCTGACCGCCGGCGCGACCACCTACGACCCGAACGGCGGCCTCGAGCCCTACGTGATCTTCAATCTCGACCTGAACTACTCGATGCCGGTGAAGCAGCTCGGGATCGGCTACCTGAAGAAGCTCGATTTCGACCTCAACTTCGTCAACCTGTTCAACAAGCTCTACTACCAGTATTTCTACCGGCAGATCACGCCGACGACGCCGAACCCGCCGAACTTCCCGGCGAACTACCCGGTCTCGTATCTCGCGGGTCAGCCGGTCAACACCTACAACGGCACGAACTTCGCCGACGCGCTCGCGGGGCAGCCCTTCACGGTGACGTTCACCGCGACCGCCCGCTTCTGACCTCGATACCCTGGCCGGCTCGAACAGAGTCGGTCAGGACCGGCCGGCCCCGGCGCTTCGCGCGCCGGGCCGTTCGTCCTTTCAGCCCCTCACCCCCGCACCGCCGGCTTCTGATGCCGCGCCCGCGCGCCACGCTCGATCGCCGCCGCGACCAGCGGATCGACCCCGAGCTCCGCCATCACGAATTCCAGCATCTCCAGCAACGCCTGGTTCGCGCGCGCCGACGCCGCGACCACCTCGCAGGCCAGCGCATACGCGGTCTCGCGCAGTCGCGGCTCGAGCGCCGCCGTGATCAGCCGCGCCGCATGGTTCAACCCATCCTCCTCGCGCAACAGTCCGATCGCCGCCTCCGTCGCATGGCGCAATCGGTCGCTGCTCACGTCGTGAAAGATCGGCAGCGTCTGCACGAGACCCGACATCACGCCGATCTCGCGGTCCGAGATCCCGGCGCCATCGGCCGCCGCGACCAGCACCATCGTGCAGATCAGCGCCTCCTGCGGGTCGAGCGTGTCGGCGGTCACGTCCATGCGCGGGATCCTTCGTGGGCTGGCGTCGTCGGCGCGACCCTGCCGGGGATGACGGCGAATGGGAAGCGCTCCACCAGGCGACGGCTCGGTCTGGCGGGGTTGTGAGGAGGAAGGCCAGGGCTCCGCCCTGGCCCGCCAAGGGACAGTCGTCCCTTGGAACCCTTTGAGTTAAGGAAAACCCCGGGCCCCGGTCGCGCGGGCATCGATGGTGTGGCCCGGGGTTTTCCTTAACTGATGGATTGTCAAGGCCGCCGCCTTGACCGGGGTCCAGGGGCAGAGCCCCTGGCCTTTACTCCACAACACCCCGCGACACCGAGCCGCCGTCCCGGAGGAACGCGCCCGTCGCGGCGATCGCCGATGCCAGGCCGACGCGGGACGGGGCCACGCCCGGTGGAAAGGCGCCGAGCAGCCGGCTCGGCATGCGCCGGTCGAGCAGCACGAACACGCCGCGATCGGTCTCGCTCCGGATCAGCCGCCCGAAGGCCTGGCGCAGGCGGAGGCGGACCACGCGGTCGTCGTAGGCCGCCGGCTCGCCGCCCGACAGGTGCAGGCGCCGCTCGCGGTGCAGGATGTCGGGCCGCATCCAGGGCACGCGTTCGAACACCACGATGCGGAGTGCGTCGCCCGGCACGTCGACGCCGTCCCGCATGGCGTCGGTGCCGAGCAGGCAGCTGTCGCGTTCGGCGCGGAAGATGTCGACCAGGGCCGCGTTGTCCATCGCGTCGACGTGCTGGGCGAACAGCGGGATGCCGGCGTGCTCGAGCGGGGCGGCGATGCGGCCGTGCACGGCGCGGAGGCGCGAGATCGCGGTGAACAGGCCGAGTCCGCCGCCGCCGGCGGCCAGGAACAGTCCGCGAAAGGCGGACGCGAGCGCGTCGAGGTCGCCGCCGGCGACGTCGGTCACGACGAAGCAGCGGGTCTGCCGCGCGTAGTCGAACGGGCTCGGCAGCGCCGCGCGGAGCGCGGGCGAGGGCAGGTGGGGCGCGCCGACCCGCGCCTCGGCCGCGTCCCAGTCGCGCTCGGCGTCGCGCGTCGCGTCGTCGGCGCTGTCGCGGAGCGTCGCCGAGGTGACCAGGATGCCGTGCGCGCCGGCGGCGACGGTGAGCGCGAAGGGCAGCGTCGGATCGAGCCAGTGGCGGCAGAGCGCGACGTCGTCGATCGCGGCGCGGCCGGTGCCGCCCGATGCCGCCTGCGCCAGGCGGAGAAAATGCACGTGCTCGTCGCGCGTGCCCGGCTCGGCGGCGGCGTCGGCGGTGATCGCGCCGAGCATGTCGGTCCAGGCGCCGAGGCGGCCGACGGCGCGACGTCGGATCACGCCGCACATCGCCTCGATGCGGCCGCGCGTCGGCGCGTCGAGCGTGTCGGCGTCCTCGTCGAGACGGGCCGCGAGCCGCGTCGCGAGCGTGTCGAGGGGCGCGCGGATCCGCTCGAGCGCGCGCGCGAGCGCCGCCGCCGCCTCGACCACGTCCGGCCCGGCGGGATGAAGGTCGCACTCGGAGGGGGCGCCCGCCGCGCCCGCGAGGGCGTCGCGCCCTTCGAGGCGGGCGAGCACCTGACGGCGCAGCAGCGCGAGGAAGCGCTCGGCCGGGTTCGGCTCGGCACCGGGTGCCACCGGCGCCATCGGCGCGCCGGCGTCGCCGTCGGCGAGGCGGCGCGACCAGCCCGGCGCCGGCAGCGCGCGCGCGGCCGCCAGCAGCGCCGCGTCGAGCGGCGTCTCCAGCGCCGGCGTGTCCGCGACGAGGTCGTCGAGCCGGCGGCGGAGACCGCGCGCCCGCGAGCGTGCCCCCTCGGCGCCGAGCAGCCAGCGGCGGAGCTCGGCGGCCTCGAGGCCCGAAAGCTCCACCGAGAAGGCGGCGTCGGCCGCCTCCATCACGTGGTGGCCCTCGTCGAACACGTAGCGCGTCGGCACCCGGTCTTCCGTCCCGGTGCCGCGCTCCGCGTGCGCCGCCTGCGTCATCACCAGCGCGTGGTTCGCGATCACCAGGTCGGCGTCGCGCGCCCGCCGGATCGAGTGCTCGACGAAGCAGGTGCCGTAATGCGGGCAGGCGCCGTGGATGCACTCGCCGCGGCGATCGGCCAGCGAGGCGACGAAGGCGGCGCCGAACAGGTCGCGGAACCAGCCGGGGAGGTCGCCGCTCACGATGTCGCCGTCGCCGGTCGCCATCGCCCAGCGCGCGACCAGCGCGAGCGGGACGACCGCGGCCGACCCCTCGAAGCGCCCGCGCGCCTGGCGGACGGCATCCTCGTAGTTCAGCAGGCAGAGATAGTTCTCGCGGCCCTTGCGGACGACGACGCGGCGCCGCCGCGTCGCGGGATCGGGATGCAGACGGGTCGCGACCTCGCGCTCGATCTGCCGCTGCAGGTGACGCGTGAAGGTCGAGATCCAGACCGCGCCGCCGTTCCGCTCGGCCCACAGGCTCGCCGGCGCGAGATAGCCGAGCGTCTTGCCCGTGCCGGTGCCGGCCTCGGCCAGCATCAGGATCGGGTCACCCCGCCGTTCGCGCGGCGCGAAGGCCGCGGCCGCCGCGTGGGCGTAGTCGGACTGGCCGGGACGCGCCTCGGCGCGCTTGCCGAGCAGGTCGGCGAGGCGGGCGCGGGCGAGTTCCGGCGGCACCGGATGCGAGGACGGCGCCGGCCGCGGTGCCGTCTCCTCCCACGACGGCAGGCGCCGCCAGACCGCGAGCGCGTCGCCGCCCCGCGCCGCCGGGCGTGCCCCGGAGAGCGCCGCCAGCACCGAACGCGACCACGACCATCCGGCGGCTGCCAGCAGCGTCGCGAGCGCGGCCGCCTCCGCGCCGGACGGTGTCGGCGCGCGCCGCGCCAGCGCGTCGAGCAGCGCGTCCGCGATCAGCGGCAGCGACGCCGCCTCGGCTTCGGCATCGGCCGGCACCGCGAGACCGAGCGCGAGCGCGAGCCCACGCGGCGTCGGCGCCGCCGGGATGGCCGGCCGCACGAACGCGAACAGTTCGAGCAGGTCGAGCGCCGGGAAACCCGCGAGACCGAGCCGCCGCGCGATCAGCGGCAGATGCACGACCAAAGGCGGCGGCGAGCCCCGAAGCGCGGTCCGCGCCGCGTCGGGGGCGAGATGCAGGAACTCGCCATCCTCGGTCAGCAGCACCGCCCGCGCGTGCCCCGCGACGAGAGCGGGCATGGAGGGCGCACGATCGGACATCCGCCGGAACATGGCGGCGGGCGTCGGCGCGGGCAATCGGCGGGGTGAAGGCCAGGGCTCTGCCCCGGACCGGGTTCCCCTTGCGCGAGCGCGGAGGGGCCCGACCGTCGTCGCCTCGATCCCTCTCCGACCGACGCCCCTCGCGCAGGCGCGATCGGACCCGGCCGGGGTCGAGGGGCAAAGCTCCTGGCCTTCCCGCCGCCGCCCCTGTTCCGGCCGAGGCCGCGATGCACTACGGTCCGGCGCCATGTCGAATACGGGAAATCTGCCCAAGGCGTGGCCGTTCGCCGAGGCGGCGCGTCTCGCCGCGCTGACCGAGGGGCGGGCGCGGCCGGCGCTGCTCGAGACCGGCTACGGGCCGTCCGGCCTGCCGCATATCGGCACGTTCGGCGAGGTCGCGCGCACCCAGTGGGTGCGTCTCGCCTACGAGGCGCTGACCGGGCGCGCGGCGCGGCTGCTGTCGTTCAGCGACGACATGGACGGGTTGCGGAAGGTGCCCGGCAACGTGCCCCGGGCGGAGATGCTGGCGGGCCATCTCGGCCGGCCGCTGTCGCGCATCCCGGACCCGTTCGGGACGCACGCGTCGTTCGGCGCGCACAACAACGCGCGGTTGCGCGCGTTTCTCGACGAGTTCGGCTTCGAATACGAGTTCGCGTCGGCGACCGAGTATTACGAGAGCGGCCGCTTCGATGCCGCGCTCCGGCGCGTGCTCGAATGCCACGGCGAGATCGTCGCCGTGATCGCGCCGACGCTCGGTCCGGAGCGGCGCGCGACCTATTCGCCGGTGCTGCCGATCCATCCCGTGAGCGGCGTCGTCATGCAGGTCGCGATCGAACGGGTCGATGCCGCGGCGGCGACCGTGGTCTGGCGCGATCCGGACGACGGCGCGCGGCACGAGACCAGCGTGCTCGGCGGCGCGGCCAAGATGCAGTGGAAGGCGGACTGGGCGATGCGCTGGTATGCGCTCGGCGTCGACTACGAGATGTCGGGCAAGGATCTGATCGACAGCGTGAGGCTGTCGGGGCGGATCTGCCGCATTCTCGGCTGCGCGCCGCCGCTCGGGCTGACGACCGAGATGTTCCTCGACGAGAACGGCGAGAAGATCAGCAAGTCGAAGGGGAACGGGATCTCGGTCGAGGACTGGCTGCGCTACGCGCCGCCCGAGAGCCTCGCGCAGTTCATGTTCAACCAGCCGACGCGGGCGAAGCGGCTGCATTTCGACGTGATCCCGCGCGCCGTCGACGAGTATCTCGCCAACGCCGATCGCTGGCGGGACGCCGTGCCGGGCGAGGATGCGCGGGCGAACCCGGCCTGGTTCATCCATCGCGGTCACCTGCCGAACGAGGCCGGCTCGCCGCTCGGCTTCGGCATGCTGCTCAATCTCGCGTCGGTCGCCAACGCCGAGACCGCCGACGTGCTGTGGGGGTTCATCGCCCGCTACGTGCCGGGCGCGAGCCCGGAGGCGACGCCGTTCCTCGCGCGGCTGGCGGAATATGCGGTCGCGTACTATCGCGACTACGTCCGCCCGGCGAAGCGGTATCGGGCGCCGACCGAGCAGGAGCGCGCGGCGCTCGTCGATCTCGCGGCGTCGCTTCGGGCGCTGCCCGAGACCGAGACGCCCGAAGCGGTGCAGGACGCGGTGTTCGCGGTCGGCAAGCGTCACGGCTTCGAGCCGCTCCGGTCCTGGTTCGGCTGCCTCTACGAGGTGCTGCTCGGGCAGAGCGAGGGCCCGCGCTTCGGCATCTTCGCCTCCGTCTACGGGCTCGGCCCGACCGCGGCGCTGATCGAGGCGAGGCTCGCGTGAGGGCGGGTCACGGGGCGTGAAGAAACTGCCGACGTTGCTCGGGGTCGTGCTGCTGGTCGCCGCCGGCTTCGTCGTCGCGCACGAGTTCCGCCACGTGCGGCCGCACGAGATCCTCCGCGCGGTGCACGCGATCCCGACGCGATCGCTCGTGATCGCCGCCGGCTGGACGTTCCTGTCGTTCTTCGTCCTCACCTTCTACGACCTGCTCGCGACCCGCTACGCCGGTCATCGCATCCGGTGGGCGCGCACCGCCTTCGCGTCGTTCTGCGCCTACGTGCTGTCGCACAATCTCGGCTTCTCGGCGCTGTCGGGCGGCGCGGTGCGCTATCGGCTGTACTCCGCCTGGGGGCTGCAGCCGGCGGAGATCGCGCGGGTGATCGCGTTCTGCTCGCTCACCTTCGGCCTCGGCGCGATGGCGATCGGCGGCGCCGTCGCGATCGCCGAGCCGGGTTCGGTGCCGGTGCTCGGAACGACGGTGCCGCACGCGCTGATCGTGCTGGTCGGCGTCGCGTTGTGGGGCGCGATCGCGAGCTACGTGCTGCTCGCGCGGCGGATCCCGAGCATCCGGATCGGGGGCCACGTGATCGCGCTGCCGGGGATCGGCACGGCGACGAAGCAGGTGGCGCTCGCCGCGGCCGATGTCGGCGCGACGGCGTCGATCGCCTACGCGCTGCTGCCGGCGGCACCCGGGCTCGACTACACGCGCTTCCTCACGATCTATCTCGCATCCTACGCGGCCGGCCTGTTCGCGACGCTGCCGGGCGGCCTCGGCGTGTTCGACACCGCCATGCTGCTCGGGCTCAAACACTACCTGCCGCCGCCGACGATCCTCGGCGCGGTGCTGGTGTTCCGGCTGTTCTACTACGTGATCCCGCTGTTCGTGGCGGGGATCCTGTTCTCGGCGCACGAGGTCTATCTGCGCGGTGCGCCGGTGCTGTTCCGCAAGCGGGTCGGGCCGCGCGCATCGACGGTGGTGCGGGCGAGCGAGGCGGATTTCTCGGTCGCGGTGTCCACCGGGCTGGTGGCGATCGCGGGCGCGATCCTGCTCGCGATCGGCGTCTTCGAGCCGGACGCCGCACCGCCCTGGCTGCTGCCGACCGGGCCGCTGCTGCTGCTCGCGAGCGGTGCCGGCGCCTACGCGACGTCGCTGATCGGGGCGGCGCTGATGGTGCTGGCGATCGGCCTGGCGCAGCGGGTGACGCTGGCCTGGGGTGCGTCGGTCGTGCTGCTGCTGATCGCCGCCGTGCTCTGCGTGCTCGAGCAGCAGCCGGTCTGGATCGCGGTGTCGGAGGTGGTCGCGGCGCTGGTGACGCTGCCGTTCCGGAACAGCTACTACCGCCACGCGAGGCTGCTGGCCGAACCGCTCGATCCCGGCACCGCGGTGCCGCTGATCGCGCTCGCGGGCTCGATCCTCGCGTTCGCGATGCTGGCGCCGGATTTCCGCTACCTCGACGGCACGTCGTGGTGGCAGGTGGTGATGGCGTCCGCGCTGCCCGGGCGGCTCCGGCTGTCGGTCGGGCTGCTGGTCGTGGTGTTCCTGTTCGCGACGTGGCGGCTGATCCGCCCGGGACGCGTCGCCTGGCTCGAATGGACCGACGAATCCCGCCGGCGTTTCGCCTCGCTCGGCGCCGACCCGCCCGACGGGGCGGACGGCATCGTGATGGGCGAGACAGGGCGTTCCTGCATCGCCTTCCGGCGCGCCGGGCGCGTGCTGGTGGGGATCGGCGATCCGGCCGGCGCCTCGCCGGACAGGATCTCGGCGATCTGGCGGTTGCGCGATCTCGCGGTGCAGGAGGGACGCGCGACCGCGGTGTGGCGGGCGGGACCGGAGCTGCTCGACACCTGGTTCGATCTCGGCCTGATCGCCTGGCCGCTCGGCCGCGACGGCCTGCCGCTGCCTGGGCGGACCGACGATGTCGCGTCGGGCGGGTTCGTCTGCGTGACCGAGGAGGCGGATCTCGCGACGGTGCTGCGCGCGGTCGGCACCGGCGATCGCGGGCCGGGCGCGTCGCCTCGCCCTTCGCGCAAGGGCCGGAGGTCGCGTGACGGCTGACGCCGTGGCGCTCGGCCTCGGTGTTCCGGTCCTCGCCCTGGTTTCCGCGGCACTCGTCCGCGCGATGGCGACGCGCGGCGTGCTCGACGTGCCCGGCGCGCGGTCGTCGCACGACCGGCCGACGCCGAAGGGCGGTGGGATCGGCATCGTCGCCGCGGTGGTTCTCGGCCTGCTGCTGGCGGTCGCGTTCGGCGTCGTGCCGGCCGGGCGCGCCGTTCCCGTCGTGGTCGCGACGCTGTTGCTGGCGGCGGTCGCCTGGGCCGACGATGTCCGGCAGTTCGGCTTCGCTCCGAAACTCGCGGCGCAGGCGGCGGCGGCACTGCTGCTCGCGCTCGCCGGCGATGCGCCGGCGGAGATCGGGCCCTGGCACACGGGCCTGCTCGCGATCCCGATCGCGGTCGTGGTGATGGTGTTCGTCGCCAACGCGTTCAATTTCATCGACGGGTTGAACGGGCTCGCGTCCGGATCCGGGCTGATCGTCGCGGTCGCCTGCGGTGAAGCGGCGGCACGGACCGGCGACACCTCGATCGCGGCGGTCGCCTGGCCGCTCGCCGCAGGTCTCGCGGGCTTCCTGCCGTTCAACTACCCGCGGGCCCGCATCTTCATGGGCGATGTCGGGAGCCAGCCCTGCGGCCTGCTGCTCGGCGCGCTCGCCTGCGGCGGCGGCGGTCTGCGCCCGGGGGGCTGGGGAAGCGCGGTCGCGGTGCTGGGCCTGTTCGCGATCGGCGCCGACGTCGCCTTCACCCTGGTGCGGCGGGCGATCTCGGGCGCGCGCCTGACCGAGGCGCATCGCGGTCACCTCTACCAGCTGGCGCACCGGTCAGGCGTTCCGGCGGCGTGGATCGCACTCGTCTACTGGGGTCTCGCCGCGCTCGGCGTGCTGGTGGCGACGCTGCTGGTGCCGCGTGACGGCATCGCGGCAATCGGGGCGACGGTCGCCGGCGTCGCGGCCTGGGCGTGCTACGCGCTGTGGCGGGCGCGACGCGCGCCGATCGGCGCCTGGTAGACGCGCGGGACGGCATCGGCGCCGTCCCGCGCCGTCCATTACTTCAGGGTGAGCTCGATGCCCGACGCCGAACCGGCCAGCTGGGCGCCCTTGGTCACGTCGTTGACGCGGAGCTGCACGCCGTTGCCGTTGACCAGCAGCGATCCGCCGATGCCGGTGCCGAGCGTCGCTTCGCCATGGCTCTCGTAGTACGTGCCGTCGAAGTCATGCAGGTTCTTGAGGTTGTAGACCCGACCATGACCGACCACGGTCGAGAACCCCACGGCGGCGACGTTCAGGCCGTGCACGGAGAACGCGTAAGTGTGGTGGTGGAAGTGCAGCACGCCGTCGCCCCAGCTCCAGCCCACGCCGATGTTGGCGGACTTCGCGGTGATCGTGACGGTGCCGACGACCGGGCCCTTCACGCCGGGATCGCTCGCCGCGAAAGCGGGAGCGGCGAGAAGCGACGCAGCGGTCGCGAGTGCGGCCAAACGCATCATTGAAATCCTTTCTTCGTCCATCCTGACGGGTTCGGGCCTCGTCCGGCTGTTCGCCCGACGAGGTCGTCCGTCCCGTTACTTCTTTGAAGCGTGCGGCGGCGCGGTCGGTTTCACGCGCCACCACCCGGTCGGATGAGCAGGCGGGCCGACCGGTGACCGGCCAGCCCGCCTGCATTGTCGCGCGGAGGCTCAGCCGGCGGCGCGACGCGAGCCGGTCTCGGAGCGGCGCGGCGGCGCGGACGCCTCGGCCATGATGTGGCGCAGGTCTCGCAGGAACGCCGTGCCCTTGACCGTCCGCTGCACCAGCACGCTGCGGCGATCCATCGGATCGACCTTGCGGCGGGCGAGATCGAGCTCGCCGAGCCGGTCGAGCGCGCGGGTGATCGCCGGCTTCGACACGTTGAGTTCGGTCGCGAGGCCGCGCACCGTGTGCGCGCCGTCCTGCAGGTAGCACGTCAGGAACACGCCGAGCTGGCGCGCCGAGAGATCGGGGCCGTCGCGTCGCACGAGGGCCACCACCGTGTCGCGGAGTGTCGCGACCAACTGGTCGGATGCGGTGGAGGAGGGCATTGGTGTTCCTTTCGTTACCGTGCCGGCGGGGCGAACCAGGCGAAGTGCCACGGCGCGAGCCGTGTTCCTTGCAGGTTCGAACCGTGTTGGCGTGCCGCGGCTGCGAGCGACGCCGGATTTCAGTTCACTGTCGTGTTGAGCCTTATAAGACGCTCATAACGCTGCCATTCATCGCAATCACGTTACCAAGGCAATCTGTTCGCGATAGGTTCCATGAAAAAACGTCCAGATTTCGTATCATCTCCGAAATCTTCGAAGCGTCGCCGAACGGTGCGACATCTTCCCGTGATCACCGCGGCAGCGACAACCGATTCGTTCCGGTTTCGCACATGTTCGTGATCAGCCGGTAAACGGCCCGCACGGTCGGCACCTCGCCACCCTCCGGGCGCGCCGGACCGGTTTGATCGTTCCAGCAATAGGCGTCGAGATGCGCCCATCGCACCGAGGCGGGAACGAAGCGGCGCAGGAACAGCGCCGCCGTGATCGCGCCGGCCTGCGGCTTTGCCGACACGTTCGACAGCGATGCCGGGCCGGTCGGACGCAGCCAGTCGTCGTAGGGCGCCCAGAGCGGTAGCCGCCACATCGGATCGCCGACGGCCTGGCCCGCCGCGATCAACTCCGCCGCGAGCGCGTCGTCCGACGTGAACAGCGCCGGCAGATCGGGACCGAGCGCCACCCGCGCCGCCCCGGTCAGCGTCGCGACGTCCAGCAGCAGGTCGGGCGCCGCCGAAGCCGCGGCGTCGAGCAGGTCGGCGAGCACCAGCCTGCCCTCGGCATCGGTGTTGTTGATCTCGACCGCGAGACCCTTCCGCGTCGCGATGACGTCGCCCGGCCGCATCGCGTGACCCGAGACGCTGTTCTCGACGCAGCCGAGGCGGAGCTCGAGCCGGATCGGCGCGTCCCGGCGCATCAGCAGCGCGGCGAGCGCCAGCGTCACCGCGGCACCCCCCATATCCTTCTTCATGCGCAGCATGCCGGCCGACGGCTTCAGATCGTAGCCGCCGCTGTCGAAGCAGACGCCCTTGCCGACGAGCGACACGAGCGGCGCGTCGGCTGCCGCCGTGCTCCCCTGCCACGACAGCGCCGCCATGACGGGCGCCCGCGCCGACCCGGCGCCGACCGCATGGATCGCCGGGTAGTCGCGGGCCAGCGCCTCGCCGTCGACCGTCTGGAACGCGGCGCCGAAGCGCGATGCCAGCGCCGCCGCCTCGGCCGCGAGCTCCGCCGGGCCGAGCCGGTTCGCCGGCGCGTTCACGAGCGCGCGGCCGAACCGGATCGCGCGCGCCTCCGCCAGCGCCGGCGCGCCCCCCGGCGGCGGCACGAGCCGCGCCTCCTCCGCGGGCTCGGCGCCCGGCGCCCGCACCCGGTCGGCGCCGAGCAGGAAGCCGAGCACGGCGTCGCCGGGCGTCAGGCCGGCGGGGCCGAGCGTCCCCTCCGCGAACTGCCAGGTGCCGGCCGGCAGGGCGCCGGCGAGACCGCCGGTCGCCGCGACCCCCTCGGCCTCGCCGATCCCGTACGCCACCGCGTCGAGGTGGCCGTCCGCCGTCGGCAGCGGCGCCAGTTGGCCGGCACGGCCGGCGAAGCCGAGCGCCGCCACGAACGCGCGCGCCGCGTCCGGCAGCCCGGCCGCGAACGCGTCGAGCGTCGCGGGTCGGACCAGATGGACCGGCCGCGCCGCCGCGTCCGGCGCGAGATGGACGAAGGGCGCTTCGAAGCCGGCGAAGGCGGAATCCGATGTGTTCATGTCGGCACCCTGCGGCGGCGGCACCGGCCGCGGCAAGCGCCGGCCCTCCGTCGCCTCGACGCCCGGGACGGGGCACGGCGTCACGAGGTCGGGGCGGCGTCCCCGGCCTTGCAATCGGCGCCTCGAGGCCCGAGCATCCGTCCATGTCGGGCCGGCGGGGCGTTGCGAGCGAGATGTTCCCCATGGGCTTCACGCCCCGCGTGCGCGCGGTGCTCGGGCCGACCAACACCGGCAAGACGCATCTCGCGACCGAGCGGCTGCTCGCGCACCGCACCGGCATCATCGGGTTTCCGCTGCGCCTGCTCGCGCGCGAAAACTACGACCGCATGGTCGCCGCCAAGGGCGAGCGCTTCGTCGCCCTCATCACCGGCGAGGAGAAGATCGTGCCGCCCGAGGCGCGCTGGTTCTCCTGCACGGTCGAGGCGATGCCGCTCGACCGCGACGCGGAGTTCGTCGCGATCGACGAGATCCAGCTCTGCGCCGATCCCGATCGCGGCCACGTGTTCACCGACCGGCTGCTGCACGCGCGCGGCCTGGTCGAGACCATGGTGATGGGCGCCGAGACCATCCGCCCGCTGCTGGAGCGCCTGGTGCCCGGGGTCAGCGTCGAGACGCGCCCGCGCCTGTCGCAGCTCGCCGGCGTGGGCCACCAGAAGCTCGCCCGCCTGCCGCCGCGCTCGGCGATCGTCGCCTTCTCGGCCGGCGAGGTCTACGCGATCGCCGAGGCGATCAGGCGCCGCCGCGGCGGTTGCGCGGTGGTGATGGGGCGGCTCTCGCCGCGCACCCGCAACGCGCAGGTGGCGCTCTACCAGGAGAAGGAGGTCGACTTCCTGGTCGCGACCGACGCGATCGGCATGGGCCTCAACATGGACGTGAACCACGTCGCCTTCGCCGGCCTGTCGAAGTTCGACGGCAGCCGGCCGCGGCCGCTGCAGGCCCCCGAGATCGCGCAGATCGCCGGCCGCGCCGGCCGCGGCATGCGGGACGGAACCTTCGGCACCACCGGCCACTGCGCGCCGCTCGCGCCGCCCCTGGTCGAGGCGGTCGAGCAGCACCGGTTCGATCCGCTCGAGGCGCTCGCCTGGCGTTCGAGCGCGCTCGACATGTCGAACCCCGACGCGCTGCTCGCGAGCCTGCTCGCGCCGCCGCCGGCGCCCGGGCTGGTGCGCGGCAACGAGGCCTCCGACCTCGAGACGCTGCAGGTGCTCGCGCGCGATCCCGAGATCCGCGCGCGCTGCGGCGACCGCGCCCGCACCAGGCTGCTGTGGGAGGCCTGCCAGGTGCCGGATTTCCGCAAGCTCGCCGACGACACCCACGCCCGCCTTTGCGCCCGCATCTTCCGCCACGTCGTCGAGGACGGCACGCTGCCGCCCGAGTGGATCGAGAGCAACCTCGCCTCGCTCGCGCGCGCCGACGGCGACATCGACACGCTGATGAGCCGGCTGTCGGGCGTCCGCGTCTGGTCGTTCATCGCGGCGCGGAAGGAATGGACCGACGGCTCGGATGCCTTCACGATCCGGGCCCGGGTGGTCGAGGACCTGCTGTCGGACGCGCTGCACGAGCGGCTGACCGCGCGCTTCGTCGATCGCCGCGCGGCGCTGCTGGTGCGACGGCTCGCCGAGGACAACGGCGAGAAGCTGCTGTCGGCGGTGACGGGCGGCGGCGAGGTGGTGGTCGAAGGCCAGGTCGTCGGCCACACGCGCGGCTTCGCGTTCCATCCCGATCCGCTGCTCGAGGGCGAGGGGCTGAAGCTCGCCGAGCGCGCGGCCCGACGCGCCATGCGGGACGACACGCCGCGACGGGTCGCAGCCCTCGTCGCCGCGCCCGACGCGGAGTTCGCCGTCGACGAGGCGGCGCAGGGCGTGACCTGGCGCGGCCAGACGGTGGCGGTGCTGCGTCGCGGACGGAGCGTGCTGGAACCGGGTCTCGAGCCGGTGTCGAGCGAGTTCCTCGACGGCGCCGAGCGCGAACGCATCCGCGCCCGCGTCGCCGGTCTGGTCGCGGCGACGATCGAGCGTCACCTGCAACCGCTGACCGAGGCCGCCGCGCGGGCCGACGCGACACCGGCGCTCCGCGGCATCCTGCACACGCTGCGCGAGGCCGGTGGCTTCCTGCCGGGCCCGACCCACGCGCTGGTCGACGCCGACAGCCGGACGGCGCTCCGCGCACTCGGCGTCCGGGCGGGCCGCTTCGCGCTGTTCCTGCCGGCGCTGGTCAAGCCGCGGCCGACGGCGTTCCGGGCGATGCTGCTGGCGGTCGCCGAGGGCCGGCCGACGCCGGTGCTGCCGATGCCCGGACTGGTCTCGGTGCCGTCGCCGCCCGACGCGGCCGCGCGCGCGGTGCTGCAGGCGCTCGGCTGGGTCGAGACGGGTCCGGTCCTGCTCCGGATCGACACCGCCGAGCGGATCGCCGGCGAGCTCGCGTTCGCGACGCGCCGCCGGCCGCACGCGCTGATCCCCGGCCTTGCCTCGCGGCTCGGGCTCAAGGGCGAGTTCCTGCCGGACGTGCTCCGCGCCGTCGGCATCCGTCTGCTGCCGGCATCCGATCTGGCGGCCGACGCGTTCGGACCGCCGGCGCCGCCGATGATGTCGTCGCTGCCGCCCCCGACCGCCGACCGGCGGCGGTCGTCACGGCACGCCGCGCGCGACGACACGCGGCCGGCATCGCGCAACGACGGCCGCCACGCCGCTTCGAGAGATCGACGCCCCGCCGCGAACGGCGAGCGGGATGCCGCGACGGCCGTGACCGCGGCCGCCGCGCCGGAAGGGCCGCACGCGGCCGCGCCGCGCCCCGCCGCGCCGGCCGACCAGCGGCACGGCGGGCCGCATCGGACGCGGCACGACGGGCCGAAGGGCCCGCCCGCCCCAGGGAAACGGGAGCCCGGGCGCGAGGCCGGGCGCGAGCCCGGACGCGAGCCGCACCGGCCCCGCCCGGCGCCCGCGCCGCCCGCGTTCAATCCGGACAGTCCGTTCGCCGCGCTCGCGGCCCTGCGGCGGGTGATGCGCTGAGCGGCACCGATGCGTTCCAGCGCCTCGACGCGTGGCTCTGGTGCGCGCGCTTCCGCCGCACGCGCTCCGACTGCGCCCGCCTCGTCGAGGCGGGTCTCGTGCGACTCAATCGCCGGCCGGTCGACAAGCCGGGCGTGCGGGTGCGCGCGGGCGACGTGCTCACGGTCGCGACCGGCGACGCCTTCACGCTCGACGGCACCGTCCGCGTGGTCCGCGTCGCCGGCCTCGCACCGCGCCGCGGCCCGCCCGAGGCGGCACGTCTGCTCTACGAGGAGATCAGCTGAGGGCGGGTGACCGATCGTTGACTTGCCACCACCGCCGACGTTCGGCATATCGGCGCCCTTAATCGAGCCCGGGCACGCGCCGGCCCGGCTGGGAGCCCAAGTCCGATGACCTACGTGGTCACAGAGAACTGCATCCGCTGCAAGTACATGGATTGCGTCGAGGTGTGTCCCGTCGACTGCTTCTACGTCGGCGACAACATGCTGGTCATCAATCCGGACGAATGCATCGATTGCGGCGTGTGCGAACCCGAATGCCCGGCCGAGGCCATCGTGCCGGACAGCGACGACAAGGCGACGGACTGGGCGGAACGGAACCGCGTGTTCTCCGTCCAGTGGCCGAACATCACCCGCAAGGGAACCCCGCCGGCCGACGCCGACGAATGGAAGGACAAACCCGGCAAGACCGAGCTGTTCTCCGAGGCGCCCGGCACGCCCTGACGCGCGTGCCGATCGGGCGCACCCGGGCGGCGCACCCGCCGCGGAGGTGCAACCCGTCCACGTCGATGATATAGGCGGTGGAGCGCCCGGGCCGTGCCGGGCGGGGCGGGCCGCGCGTGATCCGAGACCGGCACGCCTGAGGAGATCGTGAGACAAGTGCCGAGCAAGCCTGTCGCGAGGATGTCGCCGTCCGACCGCGCCGTTCCCGCCGACGACATCGAGGACGACGAGGACGACAGGCCCGGCCGTCCGCGGCCGCGCGCCAAGGAGGACGACGAGCCCTTCGCGGAAGGCGACCACGTCGTCTATCCCACCCACGGCGTCGGCAAGGTCGAGCGGATCGCGATCGAGGAAATCGCCGGCCACAAGCTCGAGCTGATCCACATCACGTTCGAGGAAAACCGGATGACGCTTCGCGTCCCGGTCGCCAAAGCCCGCAGCGCCGGCCTCCGCAAGCTCGCCACCCGCAAGCTGTTCGACGAGGCCCTGCTGATCCTCAAGGGACGCGCCCGCATCAAGCGCACGATGTGGTCGCGTCGCGCCCAGGAATACGAGGCGAAGATCAACTCCGGCGATCCGCTGGCGATCGCCGAAGTCGTGCGCGACCTCCATCGCAACGCGGGCCAGCCAGACCAGAGCTTCTCGGAACGGCAGATCTACGAGTCGGCCATGGACCGTCTCGCCGCCGAGCTCGGCGCGCTCGAGCGCATCGACAAGGGGCAGGCCGCGGTCAGGCTCGCCGACTACCTCAAGACGGTGACCTGAGCGGCATCGGTCCCGATGCGGCGCGCGACGCGCTCGTCGCGCGCTGGCTGCACCTGACCCGAACCGCGCTCCCCGGCCTCGCGGCCGCCCGCGGCTGGCCGATCCGCGCCGACCACTGCTTCATGCGCGTCTGCCTCGACACCGCCATGGGCCGACCCTGGCACGAGGTGGTCGCGCGCCCGGCCATCCGGCACCTCGCTCCCGACGACCTCGCCCGCGCGGTCGCCATCGCCGAGGCCCTCGCCGACGGCACGACCGCCCTCGAACCCCTGAACACGGCCTCGATCCAACGCCGCCGCCTCGCGCGCCGGCAGGCGCCCCGATCAGTTTAGGAAACCCGGGCTCCGTCGCACGGCGACCAATCAGCGGCCCGGAGCTTTCCCAAACTGATGGATCGTCAAGGCCGCAGCCTTGACCGGGGTCCAGGGGCAGCGCCCCTGGCCTTCTTCCCAACCGCCCCTCAAGGCGCGAGGTGCTGGTCGAAGAACGTGTTGATCTCTCCGAAGGCTTCGACGGTTTCCGGGATCCTGTCGTCGAACTGGTATTGGGCGTGGCTTTCGCCCTCGAAGACGTTGAGCGAGGCGTCGACGCCGGCGCGGCGCAACTTGCGGTGCACGCGGACGGTGTTGCTGAGCAGCAGGTCGCGGGTTCCCGTGGTCAGGATGGCGGGCGGGAAGCCTTGCATGTCGCCGTAGACCGGCGAGAGCAGCGGGTCGGCGAGATCGTGCCCGTGCGCGTAGACGACGGTCGCGGCGTGGCAGAAGCCGTTCGGCGACACGAGGACGTTGTCGACCTTTTCGTTGGTGTGGAAGCTGTCGCCGGTTCGGGTCACGTCCGACATCGGCGTGCCCGGCGCGATCGCGCCGGGCATCGGCAGGCCGAGCTGGCGCGCGCGGAGCACGGTCTCGAGCGTCAGCGCGCCGCCGGCGGACGTGCCGAAGATGGCGATCCGGCCGGGCGGCGTGCTGCGGAGTTCCGCGCGATAGACGGTGATGACGTCGTCGAGCGCCGCGGGAAAGTAGGCCTCGGGCGGCATCCGGTAATCGACCGAAATCACGCGGTAATGGCCGAAGCCGGCCATCATGATGCCCTCGGTCGTGCCCGAGGCGCCGGGAAACAGCTCGTAGCAGCCGCCGTGGATATGGATCAGCAGCTTGTTGCGGTGCGACGCGGGCATGGTCTGCGGGCTCAGGACGTGGACGCGGACCCCGTCGATCGTCATCGCCTGGCTGCTCACGTCGAGGCGCGCGAGCATGGCGGGGAGGGTCGCCTCGACGGTTGCGGCCTGCTTGTCGGCGGCGCGGCGCCATTCCGCGCCGGTGGACCAGAGCTTGTCCCAGTCGGGGTTGAGGGGTTTGGCGATCAGCGCCTGCATGCCGGGGCTGACATCGGCGGTGGGCACCGCGATCACTTTGGCCGGCACGTCGCGCGGCGCGGCGATTGCGGCGGAGAACGTCGCGAGGGAGGCGATGGCGATTGCGGCGGTTGATCGGCGCATCATGGACTTGCGTCTCCTGCCGGCCCTCTGTTGGAGGCGGGGCGGCTTGTGCCGACGCTGCGTCTTGTCGGCCCCGCTGTCACGTCTTGTCGTCGCGCATGTTCCGTCGCCATGATCGGCATCGGATCGATCCGGAGGCGGCGATGCGACGACCGGCGAGTGTCACCGTGGTGGCCGTGCTGTTGATCCTGAGCGCGATCGCCGGACTGGCCGGCATCGTCCTTGGAGCGCTCAATCCGTCGCACGACGTGGTGGCAGCCGAGCTGCAGCATCGGATCGACGCGCTTCCGCCGCGCGTCGCGACGGGGATCGCCGTCGCCGTGTCCCTGATCGACTTCCTTGCCGGACTTCTCCTGCTGCGGCGGCGGATCCTGGGACGGACCCTCTACGCGGTCGTCGGCGCGCTCACGCTCGTGGAGACGGCGGTCACGGTGCGCGGCGTCGCGCTGCCCGCCGTGGCGGTCTCGCTCCTGATCTACGCCGTTTTCATCTTTCTGCTGTTCCGATCGCCGTCCACGCGCTGGCTACGCCACCGCCATGGCTAGCGTGCTGCTCCTGATCCCGGGCGGAGTCCTGCTCTACTTCGCGGCGATCGCGGCGACGGTCGGTGTCGGCGCGATCGGTGACGGGGCCGTTTGCGTCGTGTTTCTGTTCCTGGCGTCGTTGGCCGGAGGTGCTGCGGCGCTCCTCCTCGTTGCGAGCCATGCCTGTCATGGATGGAGAGACGCGCGACGACGCACCGGTATCGTTGTCGTCGTCGCGTCCGCGAACCTGTTGGTTGGAACTCTGTTCTTCGGGATCCTGCCGTTGGAACCGTCGATCTGGGCCATCCTCCTGCGAGCCGATCCCGCCCTGGCCGCGATCCCATGGTGGCGGATGGTCCTGGCCGCCATCGTGCCGGTCGCGGCCGTTGCCTCGGGGGTCTGGCTGCTTTGGGGCGAGGACGCGGGGTACGCTCCGCCGGCGGCGGGGTTCGGCTCCACACGTGTCGAACCGTGATCCGGCTCGGCGCCCCCGGCGCGCCGGCCCGTGCCCTGCAACGAGCCTGCCGGTCGGCGGCGCCGTGCGCGGCTCAGCCGGCGGGATCGTCGCCCTGCACGACCCAGCCCTTGTCGGTGAGCACCAGCGTCGCGTGGTCCGCGGTCTGCTTCACGTTGGCGAGCTGGGCGCCGTAGCGGTCCTGTATCGCTGGGTTTGCCGTCCAGGGCTCGAGATGCGGCGCGACGGTGAAGTTCACCTGGCTCACGGTGACGCCGTTGTTCGCGGTCGGTGCCGTGAAGCTGTCGACCGAGACGACGCCGTAATGCGCGGCGCAGAACCCGCCGCCCGCCGCCGTGTCGGTGCGGTATTCCGACTTGCCGAGCGCGGTCAGGTCGTAGGTCTTGCGCGTGGTGCGGACGGTGCCGATGCCGAGCGGACCGGAATGCTCATCGGTCGCCTGCGCCGCCGTGAGCAGGCCGGCCGACACCAGCGCGTCGAAGCGCGACGTGTCGGTCCCGTCGTCGACGGTCGCCGGATAGGCGGTGAGCCCGACCGACGGCGACACGTACACGCAGTGATGCGCGAAATGGTTGTCCAGCGCCGTCTTGAAGTTCGCCTTGCTCGCGTCGCGCGGGCTGCCGCAGCCGGCGAGAAGGAAAGGCGTCGCGACCGCGGTGGCGGCGAACCATCGTGAATGTGTCATGACGGCCTGAAAACGGCAGCGCCGGGAAGGTTCCCCTTCCCGGCGCCGATCGCGTCGTCGCTCGTCGGCGCTCAGTTGTTGCTGGAGCGCGAGCCGGTGAGCTGGAGCAGCATGGTGAACAGGTTGATGAAGTTGAGGTAGAGCGACAGTGCATCGTTCACCGATCGCTTCGCCGCCTCGTCCGGTCCGGCGGCGTACAGATACTGCGTGTAGGTGAACTTGATGCGCTGCACGTCGAACGCGGTCAGACCCGTGAAGATCAGCACGCCGAGCACGCTGGTGACGAAGTAGATCGCCGGGCTGTGCATGAAGATGTTGGCGACCATCGCGATGATGATGCCGATCAGCCCCATGAACAGGAACGAGCCGAAGCGCGTCAGGTCCGCCTTGGTGGTGTAGCCGTAGAGGCTCATCGCCGCGAAGGTCGCCGACGTCACGAAGAACACGCGGACGATCGACGTGTCGGTGTAGAGCAGGAAGATGTTGGTCAGGCTCGCGCCCATCGTCGCGCAGAACGCCCAGTAGAGCAGCTGCGCGGAGGTGCGGGACAGGCGGTTCACGCCGAAGCTCAGCACCGTGACGAAGCCGAGCGGCGCGAACATGCTCAGGTAGCCGAGCATCGTCGGCCGCAGGAACACGCCGGTGCCGGTGTCGACGTGCTGGTAGAACAGGTCCTGCAGCGAGGACTGGGAGATCGCGAAGGCGACGATCCCGGTCAGCAGCAGGCCCGAGGTCATCCAGTTGAAGACGCGGAGCATGTAGGCGCGGAGACCGGCATCCACCACCGCGAACCCGGACGCGGAGCTTCTCGGGGTGGCCCGGTAGTCGGGAACGAAGGCCATGTGTCGGTCCTCTCGGCCACCGACCGTCGGCACGGCAACAGGCCGTGACGTGTGATCCGGTGCGGCGGCTTTGCACCGGGTAATGTCGGTCATCGCCGGCCCTTCAGCAAGCGGCGGTCGCCGTCCCGGGCCCGCGTTGCGTCGAATTTAGCCGGACCGAAACGTTCACTGCCGGCCGCGCGGGTCCGACGTTTGGGGGAGGGCGTCTCGGTTGACCGCCCGCGACCCGCGCTTCACCTTCGGAGCGCCATGAGGCTGTTCATCGCGCTCGCCCTGCCGTCCGGGTTGCGGGACGACCTGTCGGACCTCGCGCACGGCCTGTCCGGGGCTCGCTGGGTGCCGTCGGACGACCTCCATCTCACGCTCCGGTTCGTCGGCGAGGTGTCGAACCCGCTCGCCGACGAGATCGATCTCGCGCTCGCGGCGCTCCGCGGCAAGCGGCTCTCGCTCACCGTCAGCGGCACCGGCCTGTTCGAGCGTGGCGGCCGGACGAAGACGCTGTGGGCCGGAGTGGTCCGCGAGCCCGCGCTCGACCACCTCCAGGCCAAGATCGACACCGCGGTGCAGCGCGCCGGCGTGCCGGCCGAGCGCCGGCGCTTCGTACCGCACGTTTCGCTCGCGCGCGTCGACGCCGTCCCGCCGGAGCGGCTGGTTTACTGGGTGCAGACCCACAATCTGATCCGCTCGGGGCCGCACGCGATCTCGCATTTCACGCTATTCAGCTCGCAACCCGGGCCCGAGCAGCCCGTCTACGTGCCGGAGGTCGAATATGCTCTCGTCTAGGACGCGTTCGTCGCGGGCCATCGCCGCCGTGGCCGCCGCCGCCGCGGCACTGCCGTTGCTGGCGCTGACCCAGGTTCCGGGCCCGATCCGGATCGGGCCGTCCTGGGGCCAGGGCGACGAGAACGACCACTCCGCGAGCCTTTACACCACGGTGATCAACCGCGGCGTGCTGGCCGACCGGCTCGCCGGCGGCGCCTGCCCCGGCTTCGGGCAGGTGTCGCTGGTCGGCCTCGACGCCGCGACGCAGGGCAGCCGGCCGCAGGATCGCGGCGTGTTCCTCGCCCCGGGCGCCTCCGCGACGCTGAGCGCGAACGGGCCGCATCTCACGATCGCCAACGCCCAACGCTCGGTCGCGGACGGGTCGCTGATCGCCTGCACGCTCGACTTCGTCCATTCCGGCCAGCGCATCGTCGTGTTCGCGATCGGCCCCGAGCCGGGGCGCACCGACGAGCCCTGACCTGCTGCCTCCGGGCCCTGACCTCGCGGCGTCCGGACCGCTCGCGTCACTCGCCGCCGAGATCCGCGCCTGCCGCCATTGCGCCGCCGCCCTGCCGCTCGGCCCGCGGCCCATCCTGCACGTCTCACCGACGGCGCGCCTGCTGATCGCGAGCCAGGCGCCCGGCACCGCCGTGCACGAGAAGGGTCTCTCGTTCTGGGACGCCTCGGGCGACCGTCTGCGCGAGTGGCTCGGGATCGATCGAGACACCTTCTACGACGCGCGCCGCGTCGCGATCCTGCCGATGGGGCTCTGCTACCCCGGCCGGCTGCCGAACGGCGGCGACCGGCCGCCAAGGCCCGAATGCGCGCCGCTCTGGCGGCAGCGCGTGCTCGACCTGATGCCGGCGATCCGCCTCACGCTGCTGGTCGGCACCTACGCGCAGGAGAACGTGCTCGGGCGCGGCGAAACGATGACCGAGCGTGTCCGGCGCTGCCGCGACTTCCTGCCGCGCTACCTGCCGCTGCCCCACCCCTCCTGGCGCACGGTGGGATGGGCGCTCCGCAACCCGTGGTTCGAAGCCGACACCCTGCCCGTGCTGCGGGACCAGGTCCGCCAGGTGCTGGCGCCCCCGGAGCCGCCGGCGTGAGACCCGGGATCGACAGGCCGAGCGATCCTCGGCGGGGCTTCGGGGGCGAAGCCGCCAAGACTTTCTGCTAAGCCCCACCCCATGCCGACTTCGCGCGCATTCCGGCGCATCCTGGTCAACATGCTGATCGACGGCGGCGTCGCCTCGGTCGCAGCGCCCGTCGCGCGCTACCTCGCCGATCCCAAGGGCGGCCTGCTGCACCCGCTCTGGTTCCTCGCCGGCGGCTTCATCACGCTGGTGGTGGCCGGCCTGCCGTTCGGCATGGAACGCCAGTACTGGCGCTACTCCAGCATCGGCGACCTGCTCGGCATCGCCGCCGGCTCGGTCGCGAGCGCCGCGCTGTTCTCGCTCGGCCTCGCGCTCACCGGCTTTCCGATCCCGACCGTCACCTTCCCGGCGATCCAGGCGCTGACGCTCTTCGTCATGCTCGGCACGCCGCGCATCGCCTACCGGCTGTCGCACGCCCGCCGCGTCACCGCCCGCAGCGGGCGGCACGATCGCGTGCTCCTGGTCGGCGCCGACGAGAACGCCGAGCTGTTCCTCCGCGCCGTGCTCCGCGGCGAGAACGACGGCACCGCGGTCCGGGTGGACGGGCTGCTCGCCTTCGGGAGCCATCAGCCGGGACGGCGGATCCACGGCAGGCCCATCCTCGGCCGCGTCGACGAGGCCGGCCGCGTGCTCGCCCGCCTGCGCGCATCCGGCCGCACCCCCGATGCCCTGGTCATCACCGAGCCCGATTTCCGCGGCCCGGCGCTCGCGCGCGTGATCGAGGAGGCGACCGCCGCCGGCGTCGCGGTGCGCCGCGCGCCGCGTCCGACCGCGCTGTCCGACGCCGCCGACATCGAGCTGCGTCCGGTGGCGCTCGAGGACCTGCTGAACCGCCAGCAGGTGCCGCTCGACCGCGCCGGCATGCGCCGCCTGGTGGAGGGCCGCCGCGTGCTGGTGACCGGCGCCGGCGGGTCGATCGGCGCCGAGCTCTGCCGCCAGGTCGCCGTTCTCCGCCCCGCGCTGCTGCTGCTGCTCGATCACAGCGAGTACGCGCTGTGGCAGATCGACCGCGAGCTCGCCGAGGCCGTCGATCCCGTGAACCGGGTCGTGGCGATCGGCGACACGCGGGACGCCGCCCGCCTCGACGCGCTGTTCGCGCGCCATCGCCCCGAACTCGTCTTCCACGCCGCGGCGCTCAAGCACGTGCCGATGGTCGAGGCGAACCCGCTCGAGGGCCTGCTGACCAACGCCTGCGGCACCCGCAACGTCGCCGACAGCGCGCGCGCCCACGACGCGCGGGCGATGGTGCTGATCTCGACCGACAAGGCGGTGAACCCGTCGAGCCTGATGGGGACTTCCAAGCGCCTCGCCGAGATGTACTGCCAGGGCCTCCACATGGAGGCGACCGCCGGCGACGCGCGGGCGGCGGTCGGCACGCGCTTCATCACCGTCCGCTTCGGCAACGTGCTCGGCTCGACCGGCTCGGTGGTGCCGGCCTTCCGCCGCCAGCTCGAGCGCGGCGGCCCGCTCACCGTCACCCACCCCGACGTGCAGCGCTACTTCATGACGGTCAGCGAGGCGGTCGGCCTC
This sequence comes from Acetobacteraceae bacterium, assembly GCA_965199345.1. Classification (GTDB taxonomy): domain Bacteria; phylum Pseudomonadota; class Alphaproteobacteria; order Acetobacterales; family Acetobacteraceae; genus CAXTPV01. The sequence continues at coordinate 1,688,722 of CBDARA010000002.1, read as the reverse complement.
GTGTTGCAGGCGAGCGTGGTCGGCGAGGCGGCCGACACCAGCGAGGCACGGTCGCTCGCGGCGGGCGGCATCTTCGTGCTCGACATGGGCGCGCCGGTCCGGATCGACGATCTCGCGCGCCAGATGATCCGCCTCGCCGGCCTGCGACCGGACGAGGACATCCGCATCGCCTACACCGGCCTCCGTCCGGGCGAGAAGCTGTTCGAGGAGCTGTTCCACGGCAAGGAAAAGCCCGAGCCGACCGAGCATGCCGGCCTGCTGATGGCGCATCCCCGCACCATCGATCCCGCGATCGTCCGGCGCGCCCTGCACGAGCTCGAGGCCGAGTGCCGCGCCGGCCGCATCGACGCGGCGGTCGCCATCACCCGACGCATGGTCCCGGAGTATCAGCCGCCGGACGAGGATGCCGAGATCGGCGAGACACCGACACGCGAGGTCGCACGCTCATGAGCGAAGACGCCATCCCGGCCGCCGAGGCGGTCACCTTCCTCGATCTGCCGGCCCAGCAGCGGCGGATCGGCCCCGCGCTCCGCGCCCGGATCGACGCCGTGCTCGCGCATTGCCGCTTCGTGCTCGGGCCCGAGATCGCCGAACTCGAGGCGCGCCTCGCCGCATGGTCGGGTGCCGCCCATTGCGTCGCGGTGTCGTCCGGCACCGACGCGCTGCAGATCGCGATGATGGAGGAGGGCGTCGGCCCCGGCGACGCCGTCTTCCTGCCCGCCTTCACCTACACCGCCACCGCCGAGGTGCCGCTCGTGCTCGGCGCCACCCCGGTCTTCATCGACGTCGATCCCGCGACCTTCCAGATCGACCCCGACCACCTCGCGGACCGTATCCGCGAGATCCGCAACGCCGGCCTGCTGCGGCCGCGCGCCATCATCGGCGTCGACCTGTTCGGTCAGCCGGCGCCCTGGGTCGAGCTCCGCACGGTGGCGGCCGCGCACGGACTGTTCCTGCTCGCCGACTGCGCGCAATCGTTCGGCGCCTCGTTCCACGGCCGCCGCCTCGGCCGCGAGGCCGACGCCACCACGCTCAGCTTCTTTCCCTCGAAATCCCTCGGCGCCTACGGCGACGGCGGCGCGCTGCTCACCGAGGACCCGAAGCGCGCCGCGCTGTACCGCAGCCTCCGCACCCACGGCGAAGGCGACAGCCGCTACGAGGTGCTGCGGACCGGCATGAACGGTCGTCTCGACACCCTCCAGGCGGCCGTGCTGCTCGCCAAGCTCGACCATTTCGACGCCGAGCTCGACCGCCGCCGCGTGATCGCCGCCCGCTACGATGCCGGCCTCGCGGGTCACCTGACGGTGCCGGCCCGCGTTCCCCTGAGCGAGGGCGCCTGGCCGATCTACGCCGTGCTGCTGCCCGACCAGGCCGCCCGCGACGCGCTGCGGGCGAGGCTGGAGGCGGACGCGATCCCGACCGCGATCTACTATCCGAAGCCGCTCCACGCCCAGCCGGCCTACGCGCCCTATCACGACGGCACGGCACTCCCGGTCGCGACCGACCTCGCGACCCGCATCCTCGCGCTGCCGATCCACCCCGATCTCTCCGACGCCGCGGTGGACCGGGTCATCGATCGTGTGGTGGGGCTCTGACGCCAAGGGCCCGTGGCCTTTGGATGGATTGCAAAGGCTCCGCCTTTACGGGCGCCCATCGCGCAAGCGCGATGGGTCCCGGCCGGGGTCCAGGGGCAGAGCCCCTGACCGTCCTTCCCCACCCGGCCCCTTACACGAACCGGTTGATCAGGTTCTCGAGGCGTTCCTGCCCGCCGGAGCGGGGTGTCGGGTCGATCGTGCCCGCTTCCACCGAGGCGGCGATGCCGTCGAGCGTCGAGCCGGGCTTCAGCCAGGCGGCGGCGTCGCCGGTCCAGCCGGCGTAGCGGTCCGCGAGCGCTCGGTCGAAGGCGCCGTCTTCGGTGATCTTCCAGGCCGCGACAAAGGCGCGCGCGCAGACATCCATGCCGCCGACATGGGCGTGCACGAGGTCGACGGCGTCGATCGACTGCCGCCGGACGCGCGCGTCGAAGTTGAGGCCGCCAAGGCCGATCCCGCCGTTCCGGATCACCTCGATCATGGCGAGCGTGAGCTCGGGCACGTTGTTCGGGAACTGGTCGGTGTCCCAGCCGAGCAGCGTGTCGCCGCGGTTCATGTCGAGCGAGCCGAGCACGCCGTAGGCCCGGGCGGTTGCGATCTCGTGCTCGAAGCTGTGACCGGCGAGCGTCGCGTGGTTGGCCTCGAGGTTCAGCTTCACCTCGCGTTCGAGCCCGTAGCGGCAGAGGAAGGCGTAGCAGGTCGCGGCATCGAAGTCGTACTGGTGCTTGGTCGGCTCTTTCGGCTTCGGCTCGACCAGGATGGTGCCCTTGAAGCCGATCTTGTGCTTGTACTCGACCACCAGGTTGAGGAAGCGGCCGAGCTGGTCGAGCTCCTGCCTGAGATCGGTGTTGAGCAGCGTGTCGTAGCCCTCGCGGCCGCCCCAGAGCACGTAGTTGGCGCCGCCGAGCCGGTGCGTCGCGTCCATGCACGTCTTCACGGTCGCGGCCGCGTAGGCGAACACCTCGGGATCCGGGTTGGTCGCGGCGCCCGCCATGTAGCGCGGGTGCGAGAACAGGTTCGCGGTGCCCCAGAGCAGCGCGACGCCGGTCTCCTGCTGCTTTCGCGCGAACACGTCCGTGATGGCGGCGAGGTTGCGCGCCGATTCCGCGAACGTCGCGCCCTCGGGCGCCACGTCGCGATCGTGGAACGCGTAGAACGGCGTCTGCAGGATGGCGAACAGGCGGAACGCCTCGTCGGCCTTGGCGCGGGCGGCGTCCATGCCCTCGCCCGACCAGGGGCGGTGGATGGTCGGCGCGCCGAACGGGTCGAGGCCGGAATAGTTGAACGAGTGCCAGTAGGCGGTGGCGAAGCGCAGGTGCTCGGCGAGCGTCCTGTCGCCGAGACGCAGCGACGGATCGTAGTGGCGGAACGCCAGCGGGTTCCGGCTTTCGGCGCCTTCGTAGCGGACCGGTGCGATCCCGTCGAACACGGAACTCATGGGCGTGCGAACTCCTGCAGCGCGGGGTGGAGGGCCCGGAAGCGGGCGTAGCCTTCGGTGTAGGCGAGGACGAGCCCCGGATCCGGCTCGATCGTCTCGGCGATCTCCGGCGCGGCGCAGATCGCGCGCGGGTCGGCGCCGGTGGCGGCCGCGATCGCGAGCCGGGCCGCCCCGAGCGCGGCACCGAGTGCGGCGCCGTCGGGCACCAGCAGCGGGATGCCGAGCACGCTCGCCATGATCCGGAGCCAGAGCCGCGACGCGGCGCCGCCGCCCACCGCCCAGGCGCGCTCGATCCGCGTGCCGGCGTCGGCCAGCACGCGCTGGCAATCGCGGAACGCGTAGGCGACGCCTTCCAGCACCGCCTGCGTCATCACCGCGCGGTCCGCCTCGTGGCCGAGGCCGGCGAAGCCGCCGCGCAGGCGGCCGTCGTTGTGCGGCGTCCGCTCGCCGCTGAGATAGGGCAGGAACATCGCCGGCGACGGCCGCGCCACGCGCTCGCCGAGCGCCGACGTGAGCGTCCGGGCGTCGCTGTCGAGCAGGCGCGCGAGCCATTGCAGGCTGTCGGTCGCCGACAGGATGACGCCCATCTGGTGCCAGGTGTCGGGAATCGCGTGGCAGAACGTGTGCACGCCGCCCGCGACGTTCGGCCGGAACCCCTCGGTGGCCGCGAACAGCACGCCGGACGTGCCGAGCGAAAGGAAGGCGTCGCCCGCCGAGACCGCGCCGATGCCGCACGCCGCGGCGGCGTTGTCGCCCGCGCCGCCGGCCACCACGACGCCGTCGGGCGTGCCGAAGCGCCGCGCGAGCGCCGCCGACAACATCCCGCCCGGCGCGCTCCCCTCGACCAGATCCGGCATCTGCGCCCGGGTCAGCCCGGTCGCGCCGAGCAGCGCGTCCGACCACGCGCGCCGGCCGGTGTCGAGCCAGATCGTCCCCGCGCTGTCCGACATGTCGGACACGAAGGCGCCGGTCAGCCGGAACCGGACATAGTCCTTCGGCAGCAGCACGTGGCCGATGCGGGCGAAGAGATCGGGCTCGTGTTCGCGCACCCAGAGCAGCTTCGGCGCGGTGAAGCCCGGCATCACCGCGTTGCCGCTGATCTCGCGCGTCGCGGGCAGCGCCTGCTCCATCGCCGCGCATTCGGCGGTGCTCCGCACGTCGTTCCAGAGGATCGCCGGGCGGAGCACCCGGCCGTCGGCGTCGAGCAGCGTCGCGCCGTGCATCTGGCCCGAGAGACCGATCGATCGTAGGCGCCGGAACGGCACCGGATCGCGCGCGATCAGCGCGTCGAGCGTCGCGAGCGTCGCCTGCCACCAGGCTTCCGGATCCTGTTCGGACCAGCCGGGATGCGGCCGCGACACCTCGAGCGGCGCCGACGCCTCGCCCAGCACGCGCACCGGATCGTCCGGCGCATCGTAGCCGACGAGCACGCTCTTCACCGACGAGGTGCCGAGATCGATGCCGAGCGCCACGTGGGCGAGGGCGGGCCCGTCGGCGGGATCGGTGGTGGGTGCGGACATTGCTCGGCTCCGGTTCAGGCCTCGATCGGCCGCGGCAGGTTGTGTTCGAGGAAGATCTCGAGCCGGGTCGGGCGGGACGGTGCCGAGCCGGCGCCGTCCTCCCTGCTTCTCAGCAAGGCGATCGCGTGCGCCACCTCGTCGGCCTGGTCCTGGTGCAGCACGGCCGCGAAATGGCCGGCGACGAGCGCCGCCCGGGCGTGCTCGGTGAGCTCGTGCGCCACCACCGCGACCTGCCCGGCCCGCCCGGCCCGCCCGCTCTCGGCCCGCCCGCGTTCGGCGAGCGCCGCGAGCAGGCCGCGATTGCCGGCGCCGGCGTTGTAGAGGCCGGCGAGGTCGGGATGGGCCTCGAGCAGCGCGAGCGCCTCGCGCCGCGTCGCCTCGCGGTCGTCGCGCCCCTCGCGCGCCGGCAGCAGCGTCGCGTGCGGGAACCGGCGGGCGAGCTCGTCGCCGATCCCGAACGCGCGCTCGGCATGGTCGCGCAGCGCGTGCGAGCCGATCAGCAGGCCGATCTTGGCCGCACCCGGCGCGGCGAAGCGGCCGAGCAGCGTCGCCGCGACCCGCCCGGCGGCGACGTTGTCGACGCCGACATAGGCCACGCGCGCCGATTGCGGCGCGTCCGAGACCAGCGTCACGACGCGGATGCCGCGGCAGGCGGCGCGGTCGATCGCGCGTCTCACCGCCGCATCGTCGATCGCGACCACGGCCACGCCCGCGAACGCGTCCGGCTCGACCGCGTCGAGGATCCGCGCGAGCCCGTCCGAATCGTCGAGCGCGGCGTAGGTGCGGAGGTGGAGAAAGACGCGCTCGCTCGCGAGCAGGCTGCCCTGCCGACCGATCTCGCGCCGCAGCGCCGCCATGAACCCGTTCGTCCCCGCCCCGGGCAGCACGAACAGGATCGACGTCTGCCGCCCGGTGGCCAGCCGGGCTGCGGTGTCGTCGCGCTCGTAGCCGATCCGCGCGACCGCCTCGCGCACCCGACGCACGGTCGCCGCGGTGACGCCGGAGCGGCCGTTCAGCACCCGGTCGACCGAGGCGAGGCTCACGCCGGCGGCACGCGCCACGTCGTGGACCGTCGCGCGGCGGCCGTCGCCGACCGTCAGCGCGTCCGCGAGACCGTTCGCCACCGCGCATGCCGCCTCGGTGCCGACCCGACCGGTGATGTCCGTCGTCATCGAGCGGAACGCTAGGGGCTGTGAGGCACGTTGATCAAGCCGCCCGCGCGTCACGTTCCCGATCGGCGTGGAACAGCGTTCCCGTCCCGGTGTTGGGCTGCGAACAAGTCGAGGAGACACGCTCATGGCCACCGATCCGACCGCCTCCGGCGCGATGCCGACCGGACGTCCGGACCCCGCGACCGTGCACGAGGACGGCCGCGACTTTCATCACGAGGGCGTGCCGTCCGGCGAGGATGCCGACGCCAAGGGCGGTCCCGGCGGCGACGACCGCCTCGCCGGCGAGACGGCGCACGCGAACCAGACGGGCGACGATGCCGACGACGGCGCGACCGGCAACGCGCCGACGGACGACGACAGGTGACGATCCCGACCATCGCACTCGCCGACGGCGCGCGCGTCCCCGTGCTCGGCCAAGGCACCTGGAACATGGGCGACGGCACCGACCACGCCGAAGAGCTCGCGGCGTTGCGAGAGGGGATCGATCGCGGCCTCACCCTGATCGATACCGCCGAGATGTACGGCGACGGCCGATCGGAAACGCTCGTCGGCGAAGCGATCGCCGGACGCCGCGACGCCGTGTTCCTGGTCAGCAAGGTCGTGCCGTCCAACGCGACGCCGCACGGCATCCGCCGCTCCTGCGCGGCCAGCCTGCGGCGCCTCCGCACCGATCGCCTCGACCTTTATCTGCTGCACTGGCGCGGCGGCGAAGCGCTCGACGCGGTCGTCGAAACCTTCGAGGCGCTCCGCGCGGCGGGCGACATCGCGCGCTGGGGCGTTTCGAATTTCGACACCGACGATGTCGACGAACTCGACACCATCCCGCACGGACGCGCCGCCGCCACCGACCAGGTGCTCTACAACCCGGAACACCGCGGCATCGAGTTCGACCTGCTGCCCGCAGCCCGCACGCGCAACATGCCGATCATGGCCTACTCACCGATCGGCCAGGGCGGCTCGCTGCTCCGCTCCGCCACCCTCCGCGCGATCGCGCGACGGCACGACGTCACGCCGGCCGCGATCGCGCTCGCCTGGTGCCTCCGGGACGGCAACGTTTTCGCGATCCCGAAGGCCGGCACCGTCGCCCACGTCCGCGACAACGCGGCCGCGATCGGCCTCACCCTCACGCCAGACGATCTCGCCGACCTCGACACCGCCTTCCCGCCACCGACCCGCAAGCAGCCGCTCGCGATGCTGTGACGGGGTAAGTAGGAGGAAAGCCAGGGCTCTGCCCTGGACCGGGTCCCCTTGCGCAAGCGCAAAGGGGCCCGACGGCGGGCTCCTTGCTTCATCCCCGCCCACGCCGCGGCCGCTTGTGCCTGCTACGCTCGGGCGATGCCGATTCGGCGGGAGGGCGGGCGTGTCGCTGCTGGTGCTACTCGCGCTCGTTCTCTGTGCGGCGGTGTTGTGCGCGGTCGCGGCCGTGGCGCCCGAGGGCGGTCGCGCGGCGGTGACGCAGGTCGCCGGCGCGGCCGCGCTGTGCGTGGTGTTCCTGACGGTGCGCGCGAGCGGGCCGGCATCGGTGCCCTTGCCGGCCGGCCCGGCGTTCGGGTCGCCGAGCGTCGCGATCGATGCGATCGGGCTCGCGCTGGCGTTGCCGATGGTGCTCGGCCTGTTCGCGTCGGCGACGCTCTCGCCCGCCGCGTCGCCGGCCGGTTTCGCGCTCTGCGGCGCCGGCGTGCTGGTGCTGGTCACGGCGGGCGATGCGCTGCTGCTGCTGCTCGGCGTGCTGCTGCTCGGGGTCGCGCTGTATGGTCGCGCGGTCGAGACGGTGCTGCTCGTCCTGCTCGCGGCCGGGTCGCTCGCGCTGCTCGCGCCCGAGGCCGGGCTCGGGGCGGACGGCGACGCGTTCCCGGTGCTGCGGGCGCTCGGCCATGGCGCGGCGGGCGCGCGGGCGGCGGCGCCGCTGCTGGCCTGTCTCGCCGCGATCGTGTTCGTCGCCTGCCCGCCACGGGCGCTGCCGGATGCGGCCGGCCTCGCGGCCGCTGCGGGCGTGCTGCTGCTGTTCCGTCTCGGGCTCGACCTGCCGGCGACGCCGTCGCCGGCGGCGGGGGTGCTCGCGCTCGTGGCCGGGTTCGCGATCGCGGCGGCCGCCGCCCGCGCCGCCCTGCTCGCCATCGAGCTGCCCGAGCTCGGGCGCGGCCTGGTCCGCGGCGGGGCCGGGCTCGCGCTCGGCGGCGCGGGCCTGGTGCTGCTCGCCCGCGGCACCGACCTGGTGCCGCTCGCCGCGTCGGCGTCGGGCGCGGTGGTGTTGATACTGCTCATGCTGGTGCTCGCGGGCCCGCTCGCCGCCGCCGCCGCCGCGTCGGTGGCGTCCGAGGCGGGGAGCGTCCGCTTCGCGGCGCTCGGCGGGCTCGCGCGCGCGATGCCGCGCGTCGCCGTGCTGCTCGCGCTTTCGCTCGCGACGCTCGGCGTGCTGCCGCTCACCGCCGGCTTCCCGGGCGTCTGGCTGGTGTTCGAGCTCGCGCTCGCGCGCACCCATCTCGGCGGGACCGCGCTGCCGATCGGGGCGGTGATCGCGGTCGGGATGCTCGCCCTGCTCGCCGGCCTGCTGCAGGCCGCCGCGTTCCGGGCGGGCGTCGTCGTCCTGCTCGGCCGTCCGCGGACGCCGCGCGGCGCCGCCGCGTCCGATCTGTCGCCGCGCGCGCTTCGGGCGCCGTTCGCGGTCGCGTGCGTGCTCTGCCTGCTGGCCCTGTTTCCCGGGCCGGTGCTCGCGTCGCTCGGCCCGTTCGAGGTCGCGCTCAGCGGGCAGGCGGCCGAGACCGCGGGCTGGCTCGCGACCGGCGCCGGCGCCGGCGCGGCCGTGCTGTCGCCGCCCGCGCTGCTCGGGCTCGCGGCGCTGGCCGTGGCCATCGTCGGTCTCGGCGCGCGGCGTCTGCCCGGCGCGCGCCGCGCGCCGCGCGCGACGCCCGGCTGGGATGGCGGCGCGCCGCCGCCGCCCGAGTGGCTGCCGTTCGGCGAACCGCTGGCGCAGCTTTCCGCCCCGTCGCTCGCGCGGCCGCTGCTGGAGTGGCTGGGCCACCCGCCCGAACAGGCGCTCCCGGGCGAGGCGCGTGCGGCCGGCGCCCTGCGCCGTCCGCCGCGTCCGCTCCGGCGGTTGCGCATCGCGGCCTCGCGCCTGAACCGTCTCGGCGCGCGCGCCTGTCCGGGCGGTCTCGACGCCGCGCTCGCCGCCGCGGCGCGTCCGGCGCTCGCCCTGCTCGCCGTCGCTTCGCTGCTCGCCTGGCTCGGCGGCCTGCCGCCATGAGCGAGCTTGCCGCGTCGCTCCTGCTCGGTGCGATCACGCTCGGGATCCAGATCGCGCTACTCGGGGCGGCCCCCTTGGTCGCGGGATGCGCCGAGGCCGCAGAGGCCGTCGCGTCGGGCCGCCGGCCGGCTTCGATCGCCGCGCCCTACGCCCGGCTGCGCGCGACCGCCGCGCGAAGCCGCGCGGATCCGGCGGACGGTTCGGTGCCGCTCGCCGCGCATGCCGGCCTCGCCGGCCTCGCGCTCGCCGTGGTCGCGTTCCTGCTGGTGCCGACGTTCGCGACCGGCACCCTGCTCGCGCCGTTCGACGATGTCGTCGTCGTGGCCTTCCTGCTCGCGGCGTCGCACTGGCTCGGCTTGGCCGCGGGCGCCGTCGACGGCGCCTCGGCCGCGGCGCCTGCCGTGGTCACCGCCGTGCCGCCGCTCGTGTTCGCGCTGCCCGCGTTCGGCTTCGTCGCGGCGCTCGCCTCGGTCGCCGGCGGTTCGACCCGCCTCGACGCCGCGATCACGGCGGAGGGTGCCATGTCGGGCGGCCCGCTCGCGCTGCTGCTCGGTGCGCTGGCCCTGCTCGCGCTGGCCGAGGACGCGACGATCGGCGCGGGACAGCGATCCGCGCTCACCGGACCGGATGCGGCGATCGCGGCCGCCGGAAGGATGGTGCAGCGCCTCGTGGTGCTCGACCTGCTGGCGGCCTTCGCGCTGCCGGGCACGGTGGTCGCGACCGCGGGCGGTCCGCTGCTGTGGGGGTTCGGGCTGCTCGCCTGGTTCGGCAAGCTGCTGGTGCTGTCGTTCGCGCTCGGTGCGGCGCGCCCGCTCAGGCGCGCGTTCGGCGCGCCGGCCCTGCTCGGCACCGCGTCCCTCCTTGGCCTGCTCGGGGCGGTGCTGCTGGCGATCGGCCAGACCCTCGAGTGATGCACCCTCGAGTGATGCACGCTCGAGTGATGCACCCTCGAGTAATGGGCGCCGGGGTGTCGGGTGCTGGGATGACGGGCCCTGACGCGACAGGCGGCGGCGTGATGCCGGTCGCGGCCACGTCGCGCCTCGGCGCACCGGGCCTCGCGTCGCCCGCCGGCGGTCCGGATGATCTCCCGCTCGCCGCCGGTGCCGGTGCGTCCACGCTCGTGGGCGATTCCGGTCTTCGATCGCTCGCCGGCGCGCCCGGTGATGCTCCGCGCGCCGGTGGGCCCGGTTCCTCCACGCCCGCCGGCGGTCTCGGTACGCCCCCGCTCGCCGGCGCGCCCGGCTTCCCCCCGCTCGCCGGTGGGCCCGGTTTCCCCCCGCTCGCCGGTGGGCTCGACGCGATCGTCCTCGTGCTCGGCTTCCTGCTGCTGCGCCGGAGCCGGGCAGGGACGCTGCTCGGCGTCGCCCGGCTGCAGGCGGCGGCGAGTGCGGTGGCACTGCTGCCCGTCGTCGCGACCGCCGGGGCAGGGGCGAGGCGGGCCGGCCTGCTGGCCTGCGCGCTCGCGATCGGCACGGAAGCCGCGATCCTGCTGCGCGTCCTCGGCGCGCCAGACCTCGCGGCGGCCGAACGGGCGCGGCCGCGCGCCGGCCTCGCGCCCCTCGGCGAAGGCGCGATCCTCGCCGCCGGCCTGTTCGGCACCGGGTTGCTGTTCGCGCTGGTCCGGTCGTCCGGCTCGGCGCTCGTCGATGCCGCCACGCGGGAAGGCGTCGCACTCGGGCTCGCGATCGTCTTCACCGCCCTGCTCGCCACCCTGCGGCAGGACGGCGCGCCGGTGCGGCTCGCGCGTCTGCTGTCGCTCGGCAACGCCCTGGTGCTGCTCGCCGCCGCCGTGCCGTGGGTCGACGCCGCGGCGCCGCTCGCCGCATTGCTGCCGGGCCTCGCGGCACTCGGCGCATCGCCGCTCGCGCGCCGCCTCGCGCTCGGCTCGGCCGGACCGGCGCCATGACGCTCGCCGGCATCGTCTTGGCCGCCAGTGCGGCACCCCTCGTCTCGATCCTCGGCGGCGCCCTGTTGCTGCCGGCCGGAGACGCCACGATCGCGGCGCCACTCGCGGCCGTGCTCGGCGTCGCGGTGCTGGCGCTCACCCTGCTGCCGGCCGATCCGTCACTCGCCTTCCTCGCCGGCGATGCGCTGTCTTCGGGGTTCTCGGTCGCCATCGCCCTGCTCGGCGCCGGCGTCGCGATCGCTTCGGCCGACGCGCCATCGCCGAGCGCCGGCCCGCGACGCGCGGTCCTCGCCCGCGCCGCCCCCGCCGTGCTGACCGGCTTCGCCCTGCTCGCCGTTCGCCTCGCAGACCCCTACGCGGCGACGGGCGCCCTGTTCGCGTCCGCCGCGACGGCGGTCCTGCTCGCGTCGACCGGGCGGGGACCGGGGCCGGCGCGTGCCGCCTTCGGCCTGCTGCAACTGGCGATCCCGGCCTTCGCGCTCCTGCTGGCGGGGCTGCTGCTCCGCGCCGTCGGCGGCGCCGCGATCGGCGCGGGGGCGGCGCGCGCCGGGGCGCCACTCGCGTCGCTCGCCCCGCTCGGCACGATGCTGCTCGCCGCCGGCCTGCTGGCGTTCGCCGGCGTGGTGCCGTTCGGCGCCGCCAACCGCGAGGCCGCCGCGCACCTGCCGGTCGCGCAGGCGCCGCTGCTGCTGCTCACGGTGCCGTTCGCCGCGTTCGCGTTCCTGCTTCGCGCCCGGGCGGCGCTCGGGGCGTCCGCGCTCGGCGCCGATGCCGACGCCGCCTTCCTCGCGCTCGGAGCGCTCGGCCTGCTGCTCGCGGGCGCGGGACGCGTGTTCGCGCCGAGCGTCCCGAACACGCGCATCGTTCTCCTGCGACGGGACGATGCCGCCGGCGCCGGCGCGCTTTCGCCGGCCGATCCTCACGCGGCGCCCGGCGCGACGGCGGCCTTCTTCCTTTCGCTCGCGCTGTTCGCGAGCGGCCTCGGTGGCGCTGCCGGTGTCGAGGCCGCTCTGCTCGCGCTCGCGAGTGCCGCGCTCGCGGTGCCGCTCGCCGCCCTCGCCGGCACGCGGTCGGGACGGCCATCGTCCACCGCGGTCGCGCTCGCGGTCGCCGCCCTGCCGCCGTTCGGCGGCTTCGCCGCCCTGCTGCTGGCGCTCGACCGCGCCGCGTCCCGCTCGATTGGCCTGCTCCTGCTGCTGCTCCTGTCCGCGTCGCCCTACGTCGCGCAGGCGCTCCGCGCGACGACTTGCCCCCCGTCGGAGGCGGCCGCCCCGCGTGGCGCCGCGACGCGCGCCCTGGTGGCGATCCACCTCATCCTCTTCCTCGCGCTCGGCATCGCGCTGCCGACCGGGGCAACGCACTCGGGCGCCGAGCGGCTGGCCGGACGCACTCGTCTCCGGCGCCGAGCGGCTGGCCGGACCGTGAGCGGCCTGTTCCCGCTCGGACCGGTCGAGCGCATCCGCGCCGGCCGCCGCGTCGGCCTTCTCGCGCTCGGCGTCGCGCTGCCGACCGGGATCGGCGACGCACTCGTCTCCGGTGCCGGGCGGCTGGCCGGACCGTGAGCGGCCTGTTCCCGCTCGGACCGATCGAGCGCATCCGCGCCGGCCGCCGCGTCGGCCTTCGCCACGTGCTCGACGCCGCCGGCTGGTCCGCGCTCGCCGCCGACCCGCGCCGCCGGCTGGTCCCGGCACCGCGCCGCTGCTCGGGATGTGGGCCGACGGCGACGGCCTGGTCCACGCCCTGTTCCACGAAGGCCGGCTGCGCCCGCTCGTCGCCAGCGTCGCCACCGAGGCGGCCCGCTACCACGGCCTGTCCGCCGCTCTGCCGGCGGCGATCCCGTTCGAGCGCCGGATCCGCGATCTCTACGGCTACGAGGCGATGTTCGCGGCCGATCTCAGGCCGGTGCTCGACGCCGGCGCCTGGCGCGTCGAGGCGCCGCTCGCGCCCCGGACCGGTCCGCCGCCGCGCGGGCCGGCCGCACCCGAATGGATCGAGAGTCCAGACGACGACGGCCGCGTGCATGTCGAGACCGGACCCGTCGGCGGTCCGCTGCCAGGCTTCCGGATCCGCGCGACGCTGCGCGGCACCGACATCGCCCGCCTCGAGCTCGCGCACGGTCACACCCATCGCGGCGTGCTGGCGCGCGGGCGCGGCCTCCCGGTCCGGGACGGCGCACGCCTCGCCGGCCGGATCGCGAGCGAGGGCGGCGTCGCGCACGCGACCGCGTTCTGCCGCGCCGCCGAGACGGCGCTCGGGCTCGCGGTGCCGCCCCGCGCCGTCGCGCTGCGGGCACTCGCGGCCGAGTGCGAGCGCGCGGCGAGCCACGCCGCCGTGTTCGTCCGCGCCGCCGAGGCGGCCGGATGCGGGCTGCTCGCCAGCGCGTTCGCCGCCGTCCGGGAAGACTGGCACGCGGCGTCCGAAACCGCGTTCGGCACCCGTCTGCCGGCCGCGACCCTCGTGCCGGGCGGCGTCGCCGCCGATCTCGCCTCCGACGGTGCCGTCGCGCTCCGCGCCGCCGCGTCCCGGACCGAAGGCGCGCTGCCCGACCTCGCGCGCGCCTACGAGGGCATCGGCTCGCTCGCGCGACGGCTCGGCGGCTGCGGGCGCGTGACGGCCGCCGACGCCCTCCGCCACGTCGCCGGCGGCGTGGTGGCGCGCGCCTCGGGCGGGACCTTCGATGCACGGCGCCTGCTCGGCGAAGCGGCCGTCACGGTGCCGCCGACCAGCGAGGCCGGCACCGCGGACGCGCGATACCGCCTCCGCCTCGCCGGCCTCGGCGCCGCCTCGGCGCGCGTCCGGACGCTGCTCGACGCTTTGCCGCCGGGCCCGCTCGCCGCCGAACCAGGCCCGCCGCCCGGCGCCGGCGAGGGGATCGGTTGCGCCGAAGCCCCCGAGGGCGATGTCTGGCACGTGCTGACGTTCGAACCCGACGGCACGATCGGCACCTGGTTCGCGCGCGACCCGGCGATCGGCCACGCGAGCCTGCTCGCGCTCGCCGCGCGCGACGCGCCGGCCGCGCTCCTCGCCCCGATCGCGCATTCCTTCGGGCTCCGGCCTGAGCCCGTCGACCTGTGAGCCTCGCCGCCCTCATCGCGCGACTGCTGCTCGCCGAGCCGCACCTCGCGCCGCGCCCCGAACCGGCCCAGGTGGCGGCGCTCCGGGCGCGCTTCGTCCAGGACGGCCGGGTCAGGAACGGCCGCGCCTTCGGCCTGCTCGCGGTCGACACCGGCGGCTGCGGCGGCTGCGCCGACGCGGTCTCGGCCACCGCGCACGCGCCGGCGGCCACGTCGCGCTTCGGCTTCGTCACGGTGGACGACCCGCGCGCCGCCGACGTGCTGCTGGTCACCGGCGCGGCGGTCCGCAACGCCGCCGGCGCCTTGCGCCGCACCTACGACGCGATGCCGGAACCGGGCTTCGTGATCGCGGTCGGCGACTGCGCCGCCACCGGATCGCCGTTCGGCGCGCTGCCGGCCGGCGACGCGGCCTACGCGCTCACCGAAACGGGCGTCCGCGCCATCGTCCCCGTCGACCTCGTGATCCGCGGCGCGCCACCCGCCGCCGACGCCATCCTGCTCGGCCTGCTGACCCTCCGCGCCGCCGCGACGCCCGACTAGGCGTGGCGGGTGGCGCGAGGAAGGCCAGGGGCTCTGCCCCTGGACCCCGGCAAAGGCTGAGCCTTTGCAATCCATCAGTTAAGGAAAACCCCGGGCCACACCATCGATGCCCGCGCGACCGGGGCCCGGGTTTTCCTTAACTCAAAGGGATCCAAGGGCCTCGGGCCCTTGGCGGGTCCAGGGCAGAGCCCTGGCCTTTGCTCAGCCCGCCCGCAGATCCAGCCGCAGCGTCATGCAGTAGGCGCCGCCGCCGGACAGGATGAAGGGCGCGAGGTCGACGTCGCTGATGCGGTAGCCGAAGGCGCCGAGCCGGAGGCGGAGGTTGTCGGTCGCCGACGCCATCACGACGGTGTCGCCGAGTGCCACGGCGTTGACGCAGAAGCGGGCCGCGTCCTCGTCGGTCGCCTCGATCAGTTTCTCGCGCGGCACGCGGGCGCGGATCGTGTCGAGGCCCGTGGCCGAGAAGGCGGGCGGGTAGAACAGGATCTCGCCGCGCGGCAGCACGCAGAAGCAGGTGTCGAGATGGTAGAAGCGCGGGTTGACGAGTTCGAGTGGCGCCACCTCGCGCCCGAAGAAGCCGGCGATGGCGTCGACGCTGTCCGCCGAGGAGCGCTGTCCGTGGCCGACCCAGAAGAGCTGGCGCGTGCGGTCCCAGATGCTGTCGCCGGCGCCTTCCTGCAGCACGTCGTCGGGGAGCGTCGCGACCTCCGCGAGCGTGCCTTCGTCGCGCAGCCGCTCGAGGGCGGCGCGGAAATGCGCCGTTTCACCCTGGCGTTCGGGGAAGCGGAAGCGGGCGAGGAGGGCGCGGCCGTCGAGCACGATCGCGGCGTTGGCCGGGAAGACCATGTCGGGCAGCCCGGCCTCGCCCGGGATCGTGACCAGCGACGCGCCGGCGGCGGCAAGCGCGGCGCCGAGCTGCCGGAAGGCGCCGACGGCTCGGGCGCGGTTCGCGTCCGGTGCGTCGCGCCAGGCGTCCGGGCGCATCCAGGGATTGATCGCGTAGGAAACGTCGTAGTGCGACGGGTCCGTCAGCAGGAGGGTCGGAACCGTCATGGCGTTCGTCCTCGCGTGGTGGGGGGGATGGTCCCGGGATGCGTAGCTTCCTTGGGCCTGAGTTCCTGGGTGCGAAGAACGGCCCAAACCATTGATCGTGCGGCTCAGGCGTCGTCCTCGTCGGCGCTTTCGGCGTCGGCGCGCAGCCGGTGGAACGAGCGCCGCGAGAAGGGAAGCATGAGCGCGTAGGCGAAGCCCGCCGCGGCGAGCGCGGCCCAGGTCTCGGCGACCAGGATCGCCGCGAACACGCCCGTTCCGAGCAGGAGCGGCAGCACGAAGGTCGCCGGCACGCGGAAGTTCTTGAAGCTCCAGACCGGCAGCGTCGAGACCGAGAGCGCCGCGCAGACGGTCTCGATCAGCGCCACCGGGACGGGGTTGTGGGCGATGTCGAACAGCCAGGCCGCGCCGGTGGCTCTCGCCTCCAGACCCACGAAGAGCGGGAACAGGACCATGCCGGCGCCGGCCGGCGCCGGCACGCCGGCGAAGAAGTTGTACGCGTAGGCCGGCGGGTTGCCGACGTTCAGCGCCGCGTTGAAGCGCGCGAGGCGGAGCGCCATGCAGACCGTGAACAGCAGGCCCGGCAGGAAGGCGAGCCGTCCGGTCCCGTCCATCACCCAGAGATAAAGGATGAAGGACGGGGCGACGCCGAAGCAGAGGAAGTCGGACAGGCTGTCGAACTCGGCGCCGAAGCGGCTCGTCGCCCGCAGCATGCGCGCGATGCGGCCATCCATGCCGTCGATGGCGCCCGCGATCACGATGGCGATCGCCGCCGCGCCGAACAGCCCGTCGATCGCGAACCGCATCGCGAGCAGCCCCGCGCTGAGGCCGAGCATGGTCAGCAGGTTTGGAATCAGCCGGTTGAACGACTGCCCGGCGAAGCGCGGACGGCGCTGACGCCTGCGGCGAAGGCCGAGCCCGCGCCGCCGCCGCGGTCCGGCACGGAACGGCGCGTCGCGGCCGCCCGCGAGCTCCATCAGCCGAGCAGGCCCGCGGCGGCCACCGGATCGGTCGGGGCGGCGGCCGCGTCGCGCGCGAGCGAGGCGCCGGCGACCTCGGGAAAGCCCGTCGCGGTCGGCCCGTTCGCGCCGTCGAGCGTCGCCATCACGGTCTCGCCGCCGATCATCGTCTGCCCGACCGACACCAGGATGGTCGCGCCGTCGGGCACGTAGAGGTCGGTGCGCGACCCGAAGCGGATCAGGCCGAAGCGACCGCCGGCGGTCACCGCGTCGCCTTCGGCCACCTGGCACACGATCCGTCGCGCGATCAGGCCGGCGATCTGCACGACCGCGATCGTGGCGCCGCCTCCGAGCGCGATCGCGATCGCGTTCCGCTCGTTCTCGTCGGACGCCTTGTCGAGGCTCGCGTTGAGGAAGCGGCCCGGCCGGTAGGCGACGCGCCGCACGATGCCGCTCGCCGGCGCGCGGTTGACGTGGACGTCGAGCACGGAAAGGAAGGTCGCGATGCGTCGCATCGGCGCAGGGCCGAGGCCGAGTTCGGGCGGCGGCACCGCGGCCGCGATCTCGGTCACCAGCCCGTCGGCGGGCGCGAGCAGGACGTCCGGCCGGTCGGGCGCGACCCGCTCGGGATCGCGGAAGAAGTAGAGGCAGAACAGCGCGAACGCGGCGCCGACGATCGCCACCGCCGCCGCGTGGTAGACCAGTCCGGCCAGCATCCCGATCGCGGCGACGGCGAGGAAGGGCGCCGCCTCCGGATGCGGCGGCGACACCGCGAGCCTGATCGCGCGCAGGATGGAGGACGGACCGGACATCGCCCGGGTCTTGGCAAGGGGGCGTGTCGCGGTCAAGCGACGGGCGACAACGCGCCCCCCTCCGCCGCCGCGCCGGTCGGCAGGGCTCGCCCAGCGGCGAGCGGCATCAGCACGCGGCCGGTGGCAGGTCGGGCGAAGCGGCTGCGCGCGACCTCGACCGGCATCGCGGCGTAGACGTCCTTGACCGCCTCGGCGATGCCGACGCCGGCGAGGCGCGGGACGAGCGCGCGGCCGACGCGATCGGTCAGCGCCGCCCCCCGGATCAGCAGCCCGATGTCGAACGGCGGCATGTAGAGCGCGGTGTCTCGGCGCTCGACCGCGAACAAGCCCGATCGCAGCAGCCGTTCGACCTGGCCCTGCGTGTAGGGCTCGCCCTGGCCGAACGGCGTCGCCTCGAGATGTGCCCACAGACCGGCGCGGTTCGGCGTCACCAGCAGCAGCCTGCCGTCGTCGCGGAGCACGCGCCAGCACTCGCGGAGCAGCCGCTGCGCGTTCGCGGCCACCTCCAGCCCGTGCACCAGCAGGATGCGGTCGATGCTGAGGTCCGGGAACGGCAGCATGTCGCCGTCGGCCACGACGCTGCGGCCGCGCCCGTCGGGCGACCAGGCGCCCGAGACCGGCCGGCTCGCCGCGAGGTCGAAACAGGCGCGCGCCTCCGTCGCCCAGAGCGGCAGGTAGGGGCGGGCGTGGCCGAGGCCGAGCACGGTCATGCCGCGGAGCGCCGGCCACAGCAGCGACAGCCGTTCGCGCAGCAGCGCCGCGGCGGCGCCGCCGTGCCGGGTGCGATAGAACTGGTCGACAAGAGGCGCGGAAAGCAGCATCGCCGACTAGTGTATCACCAGCCGATGCCGGGCCAGGAGTTCCCATGACGCTGCACGCGACGCCGATCGCCATCCTGTCCGACAATTATGCCTGGCTGCTCCGATGCGACCGGTCCGGCGCGCTCTCGATCGTCGACCCGGCCGAGGAGGCCCCCGTCGCCGCCGCGATCGACCGGGCGGTCGCCGATGGCGGACGGCTCGAGAGCATCCTGATCACCCACCATCACGACGACCATATCGCCGCCGTCGACGCGATCCGCGCCCGCTTCGGCGCGCGGGTGATCGGCGCCGCGGCCGATCGGCACCGCCTGCCGGCGCTCGAGCGCGCGGTCGCGCCCGGCGACACCCTCCGGGTCGGCGAGGCGGAGGGCGAGGTGATCGACACGCCCGGCCACACGCTCGGCCACCTCAGCTACTACTTTCCGGACGGCGGCGTCCTGCTCTGCGCCGATACGCTGTTCAGTCTCGGCTGCGGCCGTCTGCTCGAGGGCACGCCCGCCGACATGTTCGCGAGCCTCCGGCGGCTCGCGGCGTTGCCGGACGACACGCTCGTCTGCTGCGGCCACGAATACACCGCGTCGAACGCCCGCTTCGCGCGATCCGAGCATGACGGGCCGGCGCTCGCCGCCCGCGCCGACGAGATCGACCGCCAGCGCGAGGCCGGCGAGCCGACCGTGCCCACCCGGCTCGGCGAGGAGAAGCGGCTCAACCCGTTCCTGACGGCGCCCGACGTCGACGCGCTCGCCCGCCTCCGGCGTGCCAAGGATCAGTTCCGGTGATGCCCGGCCCGCCGTTGAGGCGAGGCGGCTTGGGTGGCAGGGTGTCGCGCGGCCTTGTTCCGGAACGGTTCCTTCCCCATTCGTGAAGGATTGCAGGTCGCCGGAGATTGCGAGTGGGTCAGGTCCTGAAGTCCGGCGCCGCGACGGCGCCGGTCATCGTCAAGAAATACGCGAATAGGCGCCTCTACGACACCGAAGGCTCCACCTACATCACGCTCGACGACCTCGCGAACATGGTCCGGGCCGGTCGCGACCTCGTCGTCTACGACGCGCGCACCGGCGACGACATCACCCGGCTGGTGCTGACGCAGATCATCATGGAGGAGGAAACGCGGGGCCGGTCCATCCTGCCGACGTCCTTCCTGCGCCAGCTGATCGGCTTCTACGGCGACGAAATGCAGGGAATCGTGCCGGAGTATCTCGAGGAGATGATGCGGAAGTTCACCGCGTCCGACGTCGAGCCGGCGTCGGCTTCGTCCGCGCCGATTCCGTCCTCCGGTCTCGCGCCGGTCTCGATCGGGCCGGTTCCGATCGCGTCGGCGCCGGTCCCGCCCGTCGTCCCGTCGGCGCGTCACGAGGTGGTCGAGACGGCGCGGCACGACGTCGACACCATTCTCGAACGCGCCTCTCGCGTGTTCACGCCCGTGCTCGCCGTGCGCGAGGCTGAACGCCGGCAGCCGAGCCGCGAGGACCTGCAGGCCGAGGTCGCGCTGCTTCGGCGCGAACTCGCGATCGCCCGCGACGACGAGGTCTCCGACGGTTGAAGCACGATCGGCTCGAAGCGGGTCGATGAACGTGCTCTACCCTCCTCGGAACAAAGCATTCTCATCCGGTCGAACGACTTTGTCCGATCGGCCGATGCGTCAGGCCGGGCCCGGCCGAGACGCGGTGCGACAGCGTGACACGAGACCGGTGACCACGGCCGACGCGAGCATCGTGCCGCCCGCGCCGAGGACGTCGTCCGGAGATCCGAGCCGGTAGGGACCGAGCCGGACGGCTCCTTCGCGGATGTCGAGCCTCAGGTCGACACGACCATCCGGCGCGGCGAGAAACGCGAGCAGCCCGGCGACCGCCTGCCGCTCGCCCGCGTCGAGGACGCCGATTTCCGCCATCGCGCGAACGAGCGCATCCCCGGCATCGCGGGGGAGGGTCAGGTCCAGCTCGTCCGCCGTGCCGCGATCCGGCAGCGGCCACGTGCCCCGCACCGTCACCACACCACCGGGCCGGAGGGCGACGACCGCCTCGACACGGACCCTGCCGTCCGGCTGCGGCGCGAACCGCATGCGGAGATCGAGCGCGTCGAGGCGGGCGCCGGCGCGGCCCCCGCCATGGTCGGGCAGCCGCAACGCCCCGGCCTCGAGCGCGATCTCGGTGCCCCCGCTCGCGTCGCAGGCGGCACGAAACGCGAGCCGTCCGACCGAAATCACCTCGTCCGGCCCGGCATTCTCCGGCGCGACACGCAGCGCGTCCGCATCGAGGCCGATCATGTCGGGACGCCGGCGCGCGACCAGATCCGCCGCCCAGAGACGGAATGTCGGCTTTCCCGCGAGCGCGATCGTCGCGGGCCCGACCAGCGCCGCCGTCGCCGCGCCGCGACCGACGATCGGTCGCGCGAAGACGACGCCGTCCGCCGTCAGCGTTCCCGCCGCACCCTCCACCCGGAGCCGCGGCAGCGTCAGCCGCGCGGCGAAGGGCCAGCCCGACCGGACGGTGGCGGCGTGCACGACACGCACGCTCCGGGCCGCGAGCGCCGTCTCGACATGGACCCGTGTCGCGTCGAGCGACCGCTCGGCCCGCCGCCAGGCGAGCTCCGTCACGGCCGACAACGCGAGAACGGCGCCGGCGGCGACCACGATGGCACCGCGACGCGTCATGACGGGCTTGCGAGAGATCCACAGCGGCGCGCGTGGCTGCTCGCGGCGTTCGGACGCCTGACCGGCGACCCGTCCTGCCCCTGCCGGCCGCGGTGCGGCAAACATTCCGCAACCGCGACGTCGGCGTTTGCCGTGCTTGTGACAACGGATGTCGCGACCGTCGCGGGTTGTCGTAACGGCGACGCACCGACGCCGCCGCCGCCCGCGATCCGCGCTTGCGTTGCGGCCTGCATCACGACGGCTCGGCGCCGCTCACAGACTTGTCCACAGGCCCGCGCCCGAGGCGATCCGGTCGTCGCCGGCGCGCCAGGCCGCCTCGATCGACGGCCGCGGATCGCGTATGCCGCGCCCGATCGGCGGTCCGATCGCGATGCGGATCGCCACCGGACCGCGCCCCGCGGCCTTGTCGGTCCGCAACAGGAAACCGGTGCCCCAAGCCCGCCCGGAATCGGTCGAAACCGGGACGACCGGAATTGCGCCGTGGCCCGACAGCGCGACGATCCCGCCCTGCAGCGCCGCGTCGCCGGTGCACGCGACGCGGGTGCCTTCCGGGAAGATCACCAGCGTGCGGCCGCTCGCCATCGCCGCGCGCCCGGCCCGCAGCATGGCGCGCAACGCGGGCGCGCCCCCGGCGCGGTCGATCGGGATCATGCCGGCCGGCTCCAGCAGCGCCCCCACGAGGGGAATGCGCCGGAGCTCCTGCTTCATGACGTAGCTCGGCCGACGGACCAGCGCGAGCCAGACCAGGCTGTCGATCGCCGCCCGATGCTCGGCCGCGACGAGGGCGCCGGATTGCCCGAGATGCTCCCGGCCCGACACCAGGATCGACACGCCGCCGACCCGATCGAGCAGCCGCACGGTGCCGCGAACCCACAGCCGCGCGAGGTCGAGCGCGCGGTGGCGCGCCACCGCGCGCACGGCCAGACCGACGATCCCCAGCACGATCGTCCAGGCCAGAAAGGCCGCGTTGAAGGCGCAGGCGCGAAAACGTCTCATCCGGCGCGGTAGTGCAGGAGCGCCCGCGCCACGGCAAGGCGGCGCCGAGGGGTGAAAGGCCGTTGGCCTTCCTCAACCCCCGCCCGGTCTCAGGTGTTGCCGGCCGCGACGGGGAGGGCGACCAGGCCGGACGCGACGGCGAGGTATTTCAGGTATTCGACGGCGAGGAGGCGGAGCGGCGCGCGCGGGTGCACGGGGTAGGGGCGCAGCGTCACGTCCGGGATGGCGGCGTGGATCTCGGTCAGTGCCCGGCGCATGTGGTAGCCGGCCGTGACGACCACGAGGGAGCGGAGGCCGGACGCGCGTGCCCAATCGGCCGTTTCGATCGCATTGCCGGCGGTGCTGCGGGCGAGGTGGCCGAGCGTGATCCGCCGTTCGTCGGGTGCGATCGCGAGGATGGTGGCGGGCGGGGCGTGATCCAGGCCCGGCGCGTCGGCGTGCCAGGTCGCCTCGAGCAGCGAGGCGACCGTGACGCCATCGCCGACGCCGGAGACCAGGAGGCGGGGTGCCACGCGCGCGTCGAGCAGGGCCACACCGGTCTCGACCCGCAGCGCGCCGCCGGTGAGCACCACGATCCCGTCGGAGTCGCGCGGCAGGCGGCGTTCGGACGCGGCGTCGAGGACGAACGCGGCGAAGCCGGCGGCCAGCAGCAGTGGCGCGAGGCCGAGCGCGCCGGCCTGCCAGCCGCGGCGGGCACGGGCGCTCATGCCCGGCCCCGACGGGCGGCGATGGCGCCGCCGACCATTGCGGCGGCCGGAACCGCGAGCAGCGGGGTCAACAGGGGCGGCAGCACGGTCCGGAGCAGGGCGGGCGTCATCGGCACCATGCGCCACAGCAGACACGCGGTGAGGGCGGCGGCGCAAGCGGTTCCGGCGAGGGCGGCGCCGAAAGCTTCCGTCGCCACCAGGCGGACCACGAGCGCGTCGGGCGCGCCGAGCGCCGACACGAGCAGGATGGCCTGCCGTCCCGCGCGGCCGCGGCCGAGCGTCGGCGCGGCCGCGGCGAGGACCGACGCGCAGAGCAGCGCGAGACCGACCCGGGCAGCGCGTCCGGACGGTGGTCGGGCGGCGGTCGCGCCGGGCGTGGCCCCGTCTGCCGGGGTGTCGGGCGCGGTCGCCCCCGCCGGTGCCCGGCCCGGAGCGACCGTGCTGCCGGGCGCCGCCGCGTCGACGGCCGAGGCGAAGCCCGGCACGGAAGCGGTCGCCGCGTCGGGGTCGACGAGGGCCGGCAGGAGCGCGGGATCGAGCGGGTCCGCGCGTCCGATCAAGGGTGCCAGGAGTGCCGCGGTGGCGGAGGGCGGCAGGCGCCGCGCCGACGGACCCGCGATCGCGAGCACCGCGTCGACGCGGTCCTGGCCGGGCCGCGCCGACGGTCCGAGCGGATCGGGCACCACGACGACGGCATCGAGCGGCGCGAGGCCGCTCGGGAGGGAAGGCGCCGATCCGGGCGCGGTCGTGACGGTCGGGGTGGAGGCGAGCGGCAGCGCGATGGTGGACGGCAGGCCCGCGCCGGCGATGGCGAGCGCGCCCGCGAAGGCGGCGGCGGCGGTGACGCGGGCGCCGGCCGCTTGCCCGAGCGCGCGCCGCGGCAGCGCGCGGAAACCACGCCGGGCCATCGGCGAGGATCGCGCTGCGTCGCGCCGCGTCCCTCCGCCGGCGCGTCGGCTCACGTCTGCGCCTCGATCCGCGCGAGCGCGCCGCGGGCAAGGTGGAGCGTCGCGCCGGGGTGCAACGCGCGGGCCCAGGCGTCGCGTGTCGCGACCAGCACCGTGGTGCCGAGCCGGTTGAGTTCCGCGAGCAGCAGGATCACCCGTCCGCCCTCGCGTTCGCCGAGCCCGGAGGCGGGGTCGTCGGCGACCAGCAGCTCGGGCCGCCCGACCACGGCGCGCGCCACCGCGCACAGGCGCTGCTCTCCCCGGCTCAGCGCGGCGGGGAAGCGGTCGAGGCGGGCGAGGCCGAGCCACTCCGCCATCGCGTCGGCGTCCCGCGCCGCCTCCCGCGCGCGGACGCCGCGGAGCCGGAGCGGCAGCAGGATGTTGTCGCGGGCGGTCAGCGCCGGGTGCAGCTGCGGTGCCTCGGCGATCACCCCCATCCGTCGCCGCAGCGAGGCGAGTGCCCGCCGGTCGCCGCCATGCGGCACGATCCCGAGCACCGCCACCCGGCCGGACGCCGGTCGCGCGGCGCCGGACGCGACCGCGAGCAGCCGCGTTTTCCCCGCACCGGCGGCGCCGGTCACCCAGGCGAAGCCGCCCGCCGGAAGGCCGAAGCTGACGGGGCCGGCGGCCTCACCGGGCAGGACGACGTTCTCGAACCGGATCAAGCCTGCGCCGAGCCTCCCCGCGTTGCACCGTGCCGGGGCCGACGCCCTTTCCATATCGCGCACCGGTGCCGCGGCCGCGAGACGAACGGTCTGGTATCTCGCACGCAAACGATTTGGTAATAACGGCAAGCCATGCTGGCGCGGTCGGCACACGCGTGAGCTTCGAGGTCAGGTGATGCAGATCGGCTGTCCCGACTGTTCGGTCCGATACGAGGTTCCGGCCGAGACGGTCGGGTTCGGTCGCGCCGTACGTTGTGCGCGTTGCGGGTCGGTCTGGGTGCCCGAGCACGCTGCCTCGACAGGGCCGGCGCCGTCTCGGTCGTCCGGCGCCAACGAGGGCGCGTCGTCCGCCGCGCGTGCGGGCGGCCGATCCAACCCGACGCCGGGCGGCACGACGGCAAGCGGCACGACGGGGGACGTTTCACCCGATGCGATGCTGCTGATGCGCGAGCGGACGCCGGAACGCGCGGCGCCGACCGAGGCGGCGCTTCCGGGCCGCGCGTCCGACGCGACCGACGGCGACGCGCCGGATCCGGAAGACAGCGTGTCGCTCACCCCCTACGGCCGTCTCGCGGCCGATGACGACGAGACCTCTCGCATGACCGTCATGCGCGTGTTCCCTCCCGAGCTGCCGCCTCCGCCGCGCCCGCGTCTGCCGCCCTTGCTCCTCGCCTGGGCGGGCACGGCCGTGGTCCTGGCGGCCATCGTCGCATCGGCGATCGTGTTCCGGTCGGCCATCGCGGCGGACTGGCCACCCTCGCTCCGGCTCTACGGCGCACTCGGCCTCGCCGTCGGTCGCTGAGCGGACGGCCCGATCGGTCCGAGCGCCGACGGTCGCGCGCCGGCAGACAGCGCCGCTCCCGGACCGCACGGCAGCCGATCGCCGGCCGGGGGGAGGCGCGGTCGGGGCCGGGATCAGCCAAGGGAGAGGCGCGGTCAGGATCCAGGCGCGGGCGGAAAGCTCTTCGGGTAGGTGATGTTCTGTGGCGGTCCGGGCGGCGCCGGCTCCCCCTTCTTGCCGCAGCCCGACAGCGCGAGCGCGAGCGCGAGCCCGAGCGCGACCTGCCTGATCACGACCGGGTCCGGAGCGCGTGCTGCCAGCGCGCCGCCTCCTGGGCGACGAGGGCCGGCGCCGTGCCGCCCTCGCTCCGGCGCGACCGGATCGACGCGTCGACGCTCAGCACGTCGAGCAGATCCGCGGTGATCCGCGGCTCGATCGCCTGCATGTCGGCGAGGCTCAATTCATCCAGCGCCAGGCCGCCGGCCTCGGCCACCGCCACGATCCGGCCGGTGAGGTGGTGCGCGTCACGGAACGGCATCGCCAGCGTTCGCACCAGCCAGTCGGCGAGATCCGTCGCCGTGCTGTAGCCCGCGCCCGCCGCCGCCCGCATCCGCGCGAGATCGGGCCGGAGATCGCGCACCATTCCCTCGGTCGCGGCCAGCGCCAGCAGCGTCGCGTCCACCGCCTCGAACACCGGCGGCTTGTCCTCCTGCATGTCCTTCGCATAGGCGAGCGGCAGGCCCTTCATCACCGTCAGCAGCGCCATCAGCGCGCCGGTGACGCGCCCCGTCTTGGCCCGGACGAGCTCGGCCGCGTCCGGGTTCCGCTTCTGCGGCATGATCGAGCTGCCGGTCGACCAGCGGTCGGACAGACGCACGAAGCCGAACGGGGCCGAACACCAGATCACGATCTCCTCGGCCAGACGCGACAGGTGGCCGGCCACGATCGCGAGCGTCGACAGCGTTTCGAGGGCGAAATCGCGGTCGGACACGGCGTCCAGCGAGTTCGCCATCGGCCGGTCGAAGCCGAGCGCCGACGCGGTCTGCCGGCGGTCGATCGGGAACGACGTGCCCGCCAGCGCCGCCGCCCCGAGCGGACACTCGTTCAGCCGCGCCCGCGCGTCGCGGAGACGCCCGCGGTCGCGCGACAGCATCTCGACGGTGGCGAGCAGATGATGGCCGAACGTCACCGGCTGGGCCGATTGAAGATGCGTCATGCCCGGCATCGGATCGGCCGCGTGTTCGGCCGCCCGGTCCGCCAGCGCCAGCATCAGCGTGCGGCATCGCGCGTCGATCGCGTCGATCGCGTCGCGCACCCAGAGCCGGAAATCGGTCGCCACCTGGTCGTTGCGGCTGCGCGCCGTGTGCAGCCGTCGCCCGGCCTCGCCGATCCGCTCGGCGAGCCGCGCCTCCACGTTCATGTGGATGTCCTCGAGCGCGGTCGAGAAGGCGAAGCGCCCCGCCTCGATCTCGCCGGCGATCGCTTCGAGCCCCGACGCGATCGCGTCGGCATCGGTCGCCGCGATGATGCCGGTCGCCGCCAGCATGCGCGCATGGGCGATCGAGCCGGCGATGTCCTGGCGCCACAACCGCTGGTCGACGCCGATCGACGCGTTGATCTCTTCCAACGCCGCATCCGGACCGGTCCTGAAACGGCCGCCCCACTGCGCGTTGGCGGCCTCGCTTGCGGCGCCGGCCGGACGGTCTAGATCCATCGAATGCCTCTGACGATGCGACGCACCGCCCTTCGAACCGGGCTCGCCGCGTGGGGAACGCTAGCGGCGGGCCTGCTCGCGCGCAAACTCTGGTCGGGCCCGGCACAGGCCAGAGCCGACGGCCTCGCCCCCGGTCCACCATCGCTGCTGTCGACCGACCGCCTCGAACCCGTGCAGCCACCGCAGTCGCTGCCCTCCGTCAGCGTCACGGTCGCACCCGACGGCGGCGCCGGCCACGCCGTTCCCCTCACGTCGCTGCTCGGACGACACGGCGCCGTGCTCAACGTCTGGGCGACCTGGTGCGGCCCGTGCCGACGCGAGATGCCCTCGCTCGCCCACCTCGCCCGGGCGCTCGGCGGCGACGGCATCACCGTGCTGCCACTCTCGCTCGATCGCGGCGGCGCCGCGTCGGTGCAGTCCTTCTACCGCCAACTCGGCCTCACCGATCTCCCGATCCTGCTCGACACCGACGGCGGCGCACTCGAAGCCCTCCACCTCGGCGCCGTGCCGGTCACCCTGTTGCTCGACGACACAGGCCGCGTGGTCGCCCGCCTCGACGGCAGCGCCGACTGGGCTGTCCCCGCCAGCGTCGCCCGCGTGCGCGCGGTGTTGCGGGGGTGAGGACGAGAAGGCGGGGGCTCTGCCCCTCGACCCCGGCCTGGATCCAACGCGCTTGCCCGATGGAGGCCCGTCGGGTCCGGGGCAGAGCTCCGGCCTGCCTCGCTCCGTTCCCGTCAAGCCGGTGCGGGGGCGCCGGGCGTGGGGCCGGTGACGAAGCGGCTCCACGCGCTGCCGATGTAGTGGCCGTTTGCCGGCGACGCGACGAACACGCGCCAGGCGTAGCGTGCGGGCGTTGCCGGCAGGGCGATGACGGCCGCCGAGGCGTCGACGGCTTGCCAGACGACGTCTCGCGGCGGGGCGCCGGCGGATTGCCCGGCGGATTGCCCGGCGGATTGCAATGTCGCGACCTCGAGGAAGAAGCGGGCGTCGTTCGGGAGCGCGGGCAGCGTCCAGACGAACTCGACGGCGATCGGGTTGCCGCCTGCCGCCGCGTCGACCTGCACCGGCGAAAGTATCGGCGGGGTCAGCGCGCTCGCGCCCTCGTCGTTCTCGGCGAGCGCGCGGTCGCGGGCGGCGGCGATGCCGTTCCTGGCCGCGACGGCGTACCAGGCGGCGGCGAGGACCGGGTTGCGCGGCACGCCGTCGCCGGCGTCGTAGAGGGCCGCGAGGTCGAAGGCGGCACGGCCGAACCCGTGCGCGGCGGCACGCGCGTACCACAGCGCGGCCTCGGTCCGATCGATCCGGACACCGACCCCGCTGTCGAGCATGACCGCGAGATTGAACTCGGCTTCCGGCAGGCCGGCCGACGCCGCGATCTCGTAGTCGGCACGGGCGCGGGCCGGGTCGGGCGGACCGTTGCGGCCGAGGTCGAAGGCGAGGCCGTCGGCGAGCGCGCGGCGCGCCGCGTCGAGCGTCGGCGCGGCGTGCGCGCCCACGGCGAGGAAGGCGGCCGCGATCGCGGCCGCCCCCGTCCGGCGGACGGTCGCCGTCAGCGCCACGTGATCACGGCGCGCCGGTTCTCGGCCGCGGCGCTGGCAGTGCGCACCGCCGGGTCGGTCGAACCGGCGGCGAGGAGCTGCAGCTTGGCGACCGGGATGCCGCGCGCCACCAGCCCGTCGAGCACCGCGCGGGCGCGCCGTTCCGAAAGGGTGAGGTTGTCGCGTGGATTGCCGGTCGCGTCGGTCGTGCCGGTGACGATCATCACGATCGGATTGCCGGCCCGGTAGAGATGGGCCGCGGTGTCGAGTGTCGCCGCGCCCTTGGGGCCGATATCGGCGCTGGCGTTGCCGAACAGGACGACGAGCTGGTCGGGCGCCGCCTTCGCCGGAGCCCCGACCGGCACTGCGGCCGGCGCGGCGTTCGACGCCGCATCACTGGCCGGCGCCGTCGCGGCCGCTGGCGGGGCCGGCGCGGCCGCTGGCGGAGCCGGCGCGGCCTGGATCGGCGCGGCCTGCGTCGGGGCCGCCCCCGGGCCGGTGGTGGCGGGCGGATCGCCTGCCGCCGCCAGCAGGACAGCGGCGCCCAGTGCCGCGACGGGAGAGATCGAACGGAGCCTCAAAGCATCCTCCTATCAGAGTTGTTCAGGGTCGGGTGCGGGGGCCGGCATGACCGACCACGGGCCCGATGGTGACCTCGATCAGACCGGGAACGTCGCGGCGACCGAAGTGCGCGTTCCTTTCGGGGACCATGTTGCCGAAATCGCCGCCGAGCAGCGTCGCGACCCGCATCGCCGCGGGGCGGTCCTCGTCATAGGCGTAGGCGATCGATCCGGTCGCACGTCCGCGCAGCTCGACGGATGGCGCGATCGCGATTCCTTGCGCTTCGAGGCGCTGGCCGATCGATGCGGCCTCGGCTTCGGCGCGGCTGTCCCAGCCGTGGAAACGCAGCGAGACCTGCAACGGCGGGGCGGCGCGAGCGTCGAGCCCGGGATCGACTACGACCGAGGCCGGCTTCGCGTCGGCCGTGGCCGGGACGGCGGCCGGGTTGGCTCCGGCCGTGACCGTCGGCGACGCGGCGATGGTCGGAGCGGGCGCGACCGGCGGCCCGTCCGGCGCCGGCGCGCTCGTCGACGGCACTCCGGGGGCCGCCGCGCTGGCCTGCAGCCGATCGGGCGTTGCCGGTGGCGCCACATCCGGCCGAAACGGGATCGCCGCCTCGACCGCGGCGCTCGTCCCGAGATGGATGTCCGGCGGCCCGGCCTGCGCCGCCGTCACGGCCGGTCCGGCGGCCGCGGACGCGACGGAAGGCGGCGGTGGCACCGTCGTCGCGCGCGGTGTGGGCGCCCGCAGGAAGACGGTCGCGAGCACGGCGGCGGCCGCGGCGGTGACGCAGACGCCGAGCGCGAAGGCCGGCAGCCGCCGCGGCAGGCGAGCGAGCAGCGGCACGCGACGGCGCGGATAGACGCGCCCGGCCCGGCGGACGTCGCGGAGCTCGATCCGCTCCGCCCGACGCTTGCGGGCGGCGCGCGACGCCGCGCGTGCGATCGTGTTGGCACGCCCGACGCGGCCGTCCGAAAGGCGCGCGATCCGTCCGGCGACCCCCGGCGAAAGCACGTCGGACCGCATCCCGGCCCGGTCGAGACGCTCCTGCAGGAAGTGCACCAGCTCGTCCCGGCTCGCGCGGCGGAGCAGGATCGGCACCGGCGCGATGGCGTGGAACGAATGCCGCTCGCTACCGGCCTCGATCGCATGCACGGTCGTGCCGAAGCGCGCGTTGGTCCAGGCGGCGAACTGTCCCTTGCCGGTCTCGGTGTCGCCGCTGATCACGAAATGCGTGCGGCCCTCGCGGATCGCCGCCTGCACGGCGGCGCGAGCCTCCTGCCAGGCCGGATGCTCGATCGAGCCTTCGGGCGGGGTGTGCAACGGGAACGGGTCCAGCTCGTCCGCTGGCGACTCCGCCATCGCTTCCGCCAAGTCCGTGGGCGAACGCATCGGCCACCTCCTCCACGGGTAACGTCCACGACAGCAGATGTTATCGGCGACGAACGTTACAACAAGAATCCGATCGGCTTCGACCGAAATCTGGTCGGTGCGCCGGCGACGTGCGGCAGCGGCGCGAACGCGGTCTCGTGTGGAGCAACTTTATATGGACCGGAGCACGTCGTGGTCCGGCCCACATGAGGCAAGTTGCTCTATCTTCTGAGTTTCTGGAGCACGACCTGCAGCCAGACCGGTGCCGGTCGAGCTGAACGTGTCCTAGGCGTGGGACTGAGCAGAGGTGCCGGGATGGACGCGGTCGGGATCGAGGTCACGCGCGGCGGCCGCATGGAGTCGCGCCACGCGGTCGACGTTATCGTTGCGACCGCGGCCGGAACGGTCGTGCTGGACGCGGGCGACGTCGAAACCCCGGTCTTCCCGCGCTCGGCGATCAAGGCATGGCTCGCGCTGCCGCTGCTCGAGACCGGGATCGCCGACCGGCTCGGCCTCGATGCCCAGGCGCTGGCGCTCGCCTGCGCGTCGCACGAAGGCTCCGACCGGCACGTGTCGGTCGCGCGCGCGATGCTCGCCGCGTCGGGCCGGACGGAGGCGGACCTCGCCTGCGGCGCGCACTGGCCGCTTTCGCGCGCCGCCTCGTCCCGTCTCGCCGCGTCGGAGGGCGCCCCTTGCCCGATCCACAACAACTGCTCGGGCAAGCATGCCGGCCTGATCGCGCTCGCGGTCGGCCTCGGGCTCGACCCGTCCGGCTACGAACGGCCCGACCACGGCGCCATGCGCCTCGCGACCGATGCGCTCGCCGTCGAGACCGGCTGCGTCTGCGACGCGTCCAACCGCGCCACGGATGGCTGCTCGATCCCCACCCACGCGATCCCGCTCCGCGGCCTCGCCCGCGCCTTCGCCCGGCTCGGCACCGGCGAGGGCGTGCCACCGGCGCGCCAAGCCGCCGCCGCGCGACTGCGCCGCGCCGTCGCCGACCACCCCGTCCTTCTTTCCGGCACCGGACGGTTCGACACCGTGCTGACGGAAGCCGCGGGCGAGGCGCTGTTCATCAAAGGCGGCGCCGAGGGCGTCTGGTGCGCGGCCCTGCCCGAGGCGGGGCTCGGCATCGCGGTCAAGGCGCGCGACGGCGCCGGCCGCGCCGCACAGGCGGCCATGGTCGCGATGCTCGGACGCTACGGACCGGAACACCTCGCCCCCGCGCTCGCCGACTGGCCCGGCCGCCGCCTCGACACCTGGCGCGGCGCGCCGGTCGGCGAGGTGCGGGTGATGGGGTGAAGGCCGGGGGTCTGCCCCTGGACCCCGGCCGGAACCCATCGCGCTCGCGCGACGGGCGCCCGTCCAGGCGGCGGCGTTTGCGATCCACTCGGTTGAGAAAGACCCTGCGCCAACCGTGCCTGCCCGCACGACCAAGGCCCGGGGTTTTTCTCAACCGGTCCAGGGCAGAGCCCTGGCCTTCACCCACCCAGCGCCCCGACGATCGCCGCCTCGAGTGCGCGGATCGAGGCGGTGTCGGCGTAGACGCGGTGGCGTCGCGTGCGAAGCGCCTGCCGGCGTTCCTGCCGGAGCGCCGGGTCGCGGCCGAGGCGGACCGCCTCGGCGACGTAGGACGCGCGGTCACGGGCGATCCCGTCGGTGATCGCCATCGCGGCGAGGATGGCCGTGCCGTGTCGTGCCCGCATCGTCGGCCCGTCCAGCGTCACGAATGGCGCCGGGTCGCCGGCGAGGCACTCGAGCGTGGAATTGCAACCCGACCACGATGGCGCGTCCAGCACCACGTCGCACCGGCCGGCGAGTGCGACGAAGCTCGCCTGCGACTGTCGGTCGAGGATCGTGCAGTGGCGGTCGGCGTCGAGCCCGGCGGCCTCGAAGCGCGTTCGCAGGCGCGCCTGCATGAGCGTCCGGATACGGGCGCCGCGGAAGCTCTCGACGAAGACGAAGCGTGCGTCCGGCAGCGCCGACGCGATCTCGACGAGGAGGTCGTCGTCCGCCGGCAGGTATTTGAACAAGGCCTGGCCGCAGAAGAACCGCGTGCCGTCGGGCAGCGCCGGCAGCGACGGGACCTCGTCGGGCACGGGCACCGGCCGGTAGTCGACGCCCAGTCCGGGCAGCCGCACCAGGCGCTCGGTGTAGTGCGCGTCGGCCTCCGGCGGCTCCATCAGCGCGCTCGACAGGAACAGGTCCATCGTCGGCAGGCCGCTGGTTTCCGGGTGTCCCCAGGACGTGCACTGCAGCGGCGCGAGCCGCATCGCGGCGAGGCGGAAGCTCGCCCCGTCCATTCCGGTTTCCGGATACAGCAGCACGTGCGGCGCGTCGGCTTCGATGATCCGCCGCCAGGTCGCGCTGTCGTGCGGGCCCTGGTGAAAGCGATCGGCGAGCTCCCGCGCCGCGTCGGTCACCGCGTCGGTCACTTCCCCGGTGTGGTAGATCGCGAGCTCGAACCGCGCGCGGTCGAGGTTCTCCGCCCAGCCGCGGATCGGGATCTTCCAGTTCGAATGGTCGCGGATGAAGCCGGACACGATGCCGAGCCGGATCCGCTCCAAGCGGGCGGGCGGCGGCGCGAGTGTCGCATCGCCGTAGCGGGCGCGGGTCGCGTCGGCGGCGAGCCGGCCGTAGACCGCCATGTCGTCCCGGTCCGTGGTGCCGGCATACGGGAGATAGAACGGCTGCACCGCGCCGAGCGCGTCGGCGAGGCGGCGGAGGCGCGCGGGTCCGGCGGCGCGCGCCCATCCATCGAGGCCGGCGAGGAGGCGGGTGTAGGCGGCTCGCGCCGCCGCCCGTTCGTCCTCGGTGCGGTAAAGCGGCTGCAGCGGTGCCAGTGCCAGCGCGAGCCGGATCAGCGGGTTGTCGCGATCGGCGCGGGCGGCGCGCTCGAGGATCGCGGCCGCCTCGCGTCCCTCGCAGCGGTCGCGGTGGAGGGACGCGATCGCGACCAGGGTTTCCGCCCCGGTGCCGCCGGCGGCGAGCGCGCGCTCGAGCAGCGCGAGCGCCTCGTCGTCGCGGCCGCCGAGCGCGCGCAGCAGGTTGCCGAGATCGTGCAGGCTCGGCCCGTGCGACGGGTCGAGGCGGAGCGCCTCGCGGAACATCGCCTCGGCGCGCACCGGCTGGTTGAGCGCGCGGAGCGCGAGGCCGGCGTTGCAATGCGGCTCGGCGCGTCCGGGCGCCAGCTCGGCCGCGCGCCGCGCCGCCTCGAACGCGTCGGCGGGACGTTCGAGATGCAGCAGCGTCGCGGAAAGGTTGAGGTGCGCCGGCACGTAATCCGGCTTCCGCGCGATCGCCCGCCGGAAGGCCGCCTCCGCCTCCTGCCAGCGCCCGGTCGCGTCGAGCGCGAGGCCGAGATTGGCCTGCGCCTCGGCGAACTCCGGCTCGACCGCGACCGATCGCGCGATCAGCGCCGCGGCCTCTGCCGCGCGCCCCTCGCCGAGCCTGATCACGCCGAGCAGGTGCAGCGCGCCGGGGTGGCGTGGTTCGGACGCGATCACCCGCGCGTACAGGCGGGCGGCGTCCTTGAGGCGGCCGGCGCGGTGGAGTGCGACGGCCTCGGCGAAGCGTGCGGTCAGGTGGTGTCCCCGTGGCGGCGGTCGCCCGACCCTCTACTCCGCCACCTCGTCCGTGTGGACGGTGAAGTTCGACAGCCAGGAGGATCCGAACGAGGTCGTCAGCGCGACGTCGGTCGCGTCGCGGCCGCGCGCCATCAGGATGCGGCCGATCCGCTGGCGGTTGTGCCGCGCGTCCATCGTCCACCACGCGTTCTCGAGATAGACGTCGAACCAGGCCGAGAAATCCATCGGGTCGGGCGACAGCGGCACGCCGATATCGCCGAGATACCCCGTGCAATACCGCGCCGGGATGTTCATGCAGCGGCAGAACGCCACCGCGAGATGGGCGAAGTCGCGGCAGACCCCGACCCGCTCCTCGTGTCCCTCGTAGGCGGTCCGCGTCGAGCGGGCCTGCTGGTAGTCGAAGCGGATGCGGGCGTGGACGTAGTCGAGGATCGCCTGCACGCGCGCCCAGCCGGGGGGTGTCGCGCCGAACAGGTACCAGGCGAGGTCGGACAGGCGGTCGGTCTCGCAGTAGCGGCTGCCGAGCAGGAAGGGGAGGCACTCGTCGGGGAGTTCCTCGACCGGGTGCTGTCGCGCGTTCCAGTTCACCGCATCCGGCAGGCCGCTGTCGGCGACCAGGAAATCGGTGCGGATGCGGGTGGTGCCGGGCTGCGCCACGATCCGGGTGACCGTGTTGCCGAACAGGTCGGTGAAATCGCGCGCCGCGATCGCGGGCGTGAACGCCAGCGTGTGCGGCGAGCGCAGGTCGGCGACCCGGCTCGGATGCATGCTGAGCAGCAGCATCATCGGCGTCGGCGCGGTGACCTCGATCGAGATGTCGAAACCGGTGCGGATCAGCATGTCGTGGGCTTCCTGTCCGGTTGACGTCCGGGATCGCGCGCGTGGCACGCGCCGGCGTTTGCAGCGGCTGATAGCAGGTTGCGTGCCACTTGAAGACCGGACACGCGCCGCAGGGCGACCGGCGCGCCGGTTGCGCGCGAGCGTCCGGACGGTCGATAGCTGGGCGGCATGCCCGTGCTCGGCCCCGACGATCCGCATCCCGTCCGCGTCTCCAATCCGGAGGGGCCGTCGCCGTTCCTCCTCGTCTCCGACCATGCCGGCCGTCGCCGCCCCGCCGGTCTCGGGCGGCTCGGCGTCGGCGCGGCCGATTGGGATCGCCACGTCGCCTACGACATCGGGATCAAGGGCGTCGGGGCGCAACTCGCCCGGATGCTCGACGCGGCGTTGATCGAGCAGCGTTTTTCGCGGCTGGTGATCGACTGCAACCGCCCGCCCGGACATCCCGACAGCATCCCGTCGCGGAGCGAGCGCGTCGCGATCCCGGCCAACCAGCGTCTCGACGCGACCGCGCGCACGGCGCGCGAGGCCGAGATCCTGCATCCCTACCAGGCCGCGATCGCCGCCGCACTCGCCCGGCGCCGCGCGGCCGGGCGGCGGACGATCCTGGTCGCGCTGCACAGCTTCACACCCGTCTACGAGGAGGTCAGCCGCCCTTGGCACGCGGGCGTGCTGCATGACGGGCGCGCCCCCTTCGCGCACGCGATGCTCGCCGGGCTCGCCGCCGAGGGCGACCTCGTGGTCGGCGACAACCAGCCCTATCGGCTCAGCCCGACATCGGACTACACCGTGCCGCTGCACGCCTGGACAAGCGGGCTCGACCATGTGGAACTGGAGGTCAGGCAGGACCTGATCACCGTGCCGGCGGGGCAATCCGCCTGGGCGACCCGGCTCGCGCGCATCCTGGTCCGTGCCGACGAGGGGAGGACGCCGTGATCGATGTTCCCGCCCGCGACGACGCGGGAGAGAGCGACAAGCTCACCGGTCGCACGAGGCTGGCCGGCGTGGTCGGCTGGCCGGTGATGTATTCCCGCTCGCCGCGCCTGCACAATCACTGGCTCGCGCAGTACGGCATCGACGGCGCCTACGTCCCGCTCGCGGTGCGGCCCGGCTTCTTCGAGGTCGCGATCCGCGGCCTGCTGCATTCCGGTTTCGCCGGCGTCAACGTGACGCTGCCGCACAAGGCCCTCGCGCTCGAGATCTGCGACGAGCACGACGAGGCGGCGGCACGGGCCGGCGCCGCCAACACGCTGACCTTCACGGAAGACGGCCGGATCTTCGGGTCGAACACCGACGGCGCCGGCTTCCTCGAGAACCTGCGCGCGTCGGGCGTCGATCCCGCCGCCGGACCGGCGCTGCTGCTCGGCGCGGGCGGCTCCACGCGCGCGATCGCCGCCGCCCTGCTCGGGATGGGGGTCCGGGTGTCGGTCGCGAACCGCACCGAAAGCCGCGCGGCGTCGCTCGCCGAGCGCCTGCCCGGTCTGTCGGTGGTGCCGTGGGACCGGCGCGAGGACGCGCTCGCCGACCACGCGCTGCTGGTCAACACGACGTCCGTCGGCATGGGTGGCGGCAACGCGACCGACACCGAGGACGGCGTGCCGGAGACGCCGATCGATCTGGCGCGTGCCCCGTCCGGCCTGGTGGTGCACGACATCGTCTACGTGCCGTTGCAGACGCGTCTGCTCGCCGACGCGCGGGCCCGGGGGCTCCGGGCGGTGGATGGTCTCGGCATGCTGCTGTTCCAGGCGCGTCCCGGTTTTCACGCCTGGTTCGGCGTCGAGCCGGTCGTCGATGCCGCGCTCAGGCAGCGCATCGCGGCCGACATCGCGCCCGGATAGGGCGGCGGGACCGCGCCCATTCCGGCTCGTGGCAAGCGTGCGCGCGCGGGGGGACGCCGGCCGCCGCCGGTCGTGATCGGGCTCACGGGCGGCATCGGCATGGGCAAGTCGACGGCGGCGCGCCTGTTCCGGGCGGCCCGGGTGCCCGTATTCGACGCCGATCGGGCGGTCCACGACGTCGGCGCGCGTGGCGGCGAGGCGGTGGCGCCGATCGCCGTTCTCGCACCGTCCGCGGTGCGGGACGGGGCGATCGACCGCGCCCGCCTGCGCGCGGCGATCGCAGCAAGGCCTGAGCTGCTCGCGTTGGTCGAGCGGATCATCCATCCGCTGGTGCGCGCGCGGCGCGACGGTTTCATCGCGCGCGCGAGACGGGCGCGCGTTGCGATCGTCGTGCTGGACGTGCCGCTGCTGTTCGAGACCGGCGGCGAGCGCGGCTGCGACCTCGCGGTCGTGGTGTCCGCGCCGGCCGCCGTGCAACGGCAGCGACTCCGGCGACGCGGTCAGATGAGCGATGCCGACATCTCCCGGCTGGTCGCGCGCCAGATGCCCGACCGCGAAAAGCGCCGGCGCGCGGACGTCGTCATCCCGACGGGTCTGTCCCGCGGCGACAGCGCGCGGCGCGTGCGCGCACTGCTCCGGCACCTGCGCGCGGGTCTCTTCATGAAAAGGTCATAACAACGCGTTCATCCGCCGGGGCAGTGTCCGGCCGCCGCGGCTGACCCATTCCCGGGCCGGCCGCCCCGCAATCGAGGCCATGACATGACCCTGAAACAGTGGTGGAAAAGCGGCTCCGCGTCGCTCGCGCTGGGCGCGATGATCGCCCAGCCCGTTGTCGCCCAGAACGCCTTCGGCGCGTCGTTGGTGAGTGCCTACAACGCCGACGCGAGCCTGCCGCCCGGCTCCGACTTCGCCGATCTCAGCACCGCGCAGATCTACCAGGCGGTGATCTCGAACCCCGCGCTGCTCGCGACCGTCGAGCAGTTCCTGAACTCGCCGTCGCTGCCCGCGAAGTATCGGAACCTGGTGGCCGAGTACGAGGCCGATCCGTCGGTCGGTCCGACGCTGGTCCACATGGTCAAGCAGGCGCTGCTGCGGAAGAACATCAAGCACGTGTTCGTCATCTTCCAGGAGAACCGCGCGTTCGACCATTACTTCGGGACCTTCCCCGGCGCCAACGGCCAGTTCAGCCAGCCGGCCAGCCAGACGCTCGGTTTCACCCAGCCCATCGTGAACACCGACGGCACCACCGGCACGGTGTCGCCGTTCGTGATCCCGCAGACGGTGCAGGCGACGACCGGCGCGACCGTGCCGCTCTACCCGGCCGACACCGCGAGCACCGATCACTCCGAGACGGGCATCGACAACTCGCTCGACGTGAACCCGACGACGCTGCTCGCGGCGAACGACCGCTACGCGCTCGACGAGGAAGGTCTGACGACCAACGCGTCCGGACAGATCGTCTCGAAGACGACCGGTCTCGCACCGACCACCAACCCGACGCTCGCGCAAAAGCAGATGGGCGAGCTCGCGCTCAGCCATCTCGACTGCAACACCATCCCGCTGCTCTGGCAGTACGCGAGCGAGTTCGCGCTGTTCGACGATTTCCATCAGACCGTGATCGGGCCGTCGACGCCGAACGCGATCGCGGTCCTCGCCGGCCAGTCCGGTCTGACGCAGTGGGCGCTGCACCCGAACGAGAGCACCGCGAGCACCGGCTCGACCTCTTACGGCGTTCCCTACAGCTCGGCCGGCGTGCCGATCGTCGGCGACGCGGCCCCGTTCGCGGGCTCGACGCCGGACCCGGCCGCCGTCAAGCCGCCGCAGAACCCGGGCGACGAAAATCCGGCCACGCCCGACATCACCCAGACCTACGCGTCGCTGCCGCTCTCGTTCATGGGCAACAAGATCGCCGAGACGCTGGCGGCCGACCAGAACCCGACGCTCGACCAGGCCGACATCCAGGACGACATCCGCACCATCGCGGGGCAGAACCTGCCGCCGACCAACTGGGCCTGGTACGAGCTCGGCTACGACAACGAGCCGCTCGACCCGACCAACACGACCCCGACCAACCCGCACGCCGACTACATCGTGCATCACGAGGGGCCGCAGTTCTTCGGCTATCTCGGCGACAACACGACCGTGCAGCAGCACCACCTGTTCGGCCAGGGCAAGTTCTACACCGACCTCGCCAGCGGCTCGCTGCCGAACAAGGGCGTGTTCTACATCCGCGGCGGCTACGGCAACATCGACGGGCTGAAGCCGGTCGACCCGAACCCGAGCCTCGCCGTGACCTTCGCCGGCAACGACGACCACCCCGCCTACTCCGACGCGCAGATCTCCGAAGCGTCGGTCGCCGACACCGTCAACGCGATCGCCGCCTCGCCGTATTGGAAGGACAGCGCGATCATCATCACCTACGACGAGACCGACGGCCTCTACGACCATCATCAGGTCAACATCCGCGCCAAGGGCCCGACCGGCAACTACGTCGAGGCCGGCCCGCGCATCCCGGCGATCGTGATCTCGCCGTACGGCCGCCAGCACGTGATCGTGCACCAGTATTCCGAGCATTCATCGGTCATCAAGTTCATCGACGACATCTTCAACCTGGTGCCGCTCGCCGACCTGCCCGACGAAGTCGTCGGCCGGGTCGAGGGCCAGCAGGAGACGGGACAGCAGTATCTGACGCCGGCCGACGATGTCGTGCCCGGGATCGGCGACCTGTTCCCCGCCTTCAGCGACGCCCGCCTGCTCGGCCTCGCGGCGCCGCTGCCGTCGTCGGTCGCCTCGATCTCGCCGACGATCGTGCACACCCTGCCGCAGTACGGCGGCCAGGGCTGCCAGGCGCTCGGCATCACGCCGGTCGACTACACGAACGGTCTCAACGCGGCGCCGATCGACCCGCCGCCGGCGGACTTCAACCCGCGTCCGAGCACCAACCCGGGCATCCCGACCAGCGGCACTTGGACGCCCTGATCGCACCCTTCTGTCTGCGCGCCCACGGGAAGGGACCGGCTCAGGCCGGTCCCTTTTCCATGTGCGGGCGCGTTCCCGTCCGACCGAGACCCCGAGGTTCCCGCGCCGTGTCCGTGCGTTCCACCCTGTGCCTGCTTTCTTTCCTCGCCCTATTGTCCGGCGCCACGCGGCCCGCCCGAGCGGACACGCTCGACGACATCCGCGCGCGCGGCACGCTGATCTGCGCGATCAGCGACGACATCGACGACTTCTCGCAATTCGACGCGCATGGCGACCTGTCGGCGTTCTCGGCCGATCTCTGCCGCGCCGTCGCCGCCGCGGTGCTGCCGAACGGCACGAGAACCAAGATCATCGGCACCGGCGACGAGATCACCGCCGTCCGCGACGTCGCCGACGGCCGCGCCGACATCGCGTTCGGGACCACCCCCGATCCGGCCATCGGCGTCGGTCTCCATCTCGCCTACGCGCCGCCTGCGCTGTTCGACGGCCAGGGCTTCCTGATCAACCGCGACGAGGCGTTCACCGACCTCCGCTCGCTCGCCGGCAAGCGCATCTGCTTCATCGAGGGCACCCCGCCCGAGGAAACGCTGAAGTCGCGCTTCGCGGCACTCGGCATCGATTTCACCGCCTTTCCGTTCTCCGAACGGGGCGAGATGATGGGTGCGCTCGCGACCGGCCACTGCAACGCGGTGACCGGCGACGTCACCGAACTCGCGAACCAGCGCCTCGCGCTGCCCGCGCTCGCCCGGAACGGCGTCATCATGGCGCCGCTGATCACCACCGACCCGTGGTCGCCGGTGGTGCGCGCCGACGCCCGACGCCTCCTCGCCGTCATGGCCACGGTCGAATACGGGCTCGTGTCCGCATCCGAGCGCGGCATCACCCAAACCAACGCCGCCGCGCGGGCGGCCTCGAGCGGCGATCCCGCGATCGCCCGCCTGCTCGGCGCGGGCACCTGGCAGGCCCGCGGCCTCGGCGTCGACGAACGCTTCCTCCTGCGCGCCATCGAAGCCGTCGGCAATTCCGACGAGCTCTACCGACGCGACGTCGGCGCCGGCTCGCGCCTCGAGCTCCCCGTGGGCGCCAATCAGCCGATCCCATCCGGCGGCGCACTGGTCGACATCCCGGTGGAGGGCGAGCGCTAGAATCTCGGTGGATAGAGCAACTTGCCTCACACGGACCGGACCACGTCGTGGCCCGGTCCGTATGAGGTTGCTCTGGCGAGCGGGGGAGGAAAGCCAGGGCTCAGCCCGGGACCGGGTTCCCTTTTGCGCAAGCGCAACGGGGCCCGACGCTGAAGGTCAGTCGTCCCTTGGATCCCTCTCGATGAAGGTCCCCGGGCCCGTTACGTACGGGCAGGCCCTGTCGGCCCGGGGTCTTCCTTCACTGACCGGATTGCCAAGGCCGAGGCCTTGCGGACGCGCATCGCGCAAGCGCGATGCGATCCGTCGGGGTCCAGGAGCAGAACCCCTGGACGTCCTTCCCGCCACCACGCTTCGTCCTGTTCCCGCGAGCGTCGGTTCTGGCATGATCCGCCGGTGAGCGACGAGCGGATCCCGACCACGCGGCCCGTGCCTGTCCGGATCGAGCCGGCGACGGCGGGCGATGCGGCGGCGATCGCCGCGATCCATGTCGCGAGCTGGCGGAGCGCGTATGCCGGCATCCTGCCCGACCGCACCCTGCTGGCGCTCCGGCGCGATCATCTGCGATCAGCCTATGCGCGCCGGGTCGGGCGCGATCCGCTGTTCCGGGTCGCCCGCTCGCCGCAGGGAGTGGTCGGGTTCGTGGGCGCGACCAGGAACGCCGAGGCGGCCGGCGGGACGGGTGCAAGCGGAACCGGTGCCAGCGAAACGGGCGTCGGCGAGATCGAGGTGCTCTACGTGCTCGACGACTGGCAGGGTCGCGGCATCGGGCGCGCGCTCGCCCGCGAGAGCGGCCGCCTGCTGCAGCGTGCCGGCTGCCGTCGCGTGGTGCTGTGGGTGGTCGCCGCGAACCCCAGTCGCTTCTTCTACGAGCATATCGGCGGCGTGCTGGCGGCGACCGGCAGCGGCCGCATCGGCGGCGAGACCGTGCCGCAGCTTCTCTACGCGTGGGAGCCGATCGAGCGGCTCGCGGACGAGCCTCCGTCCTGAGCGGCGCCGCCGACGCGGTCACCCTCTGGACCGCATCGTTCCGTAGGATTTTGTTCCCCAAATAGGGGCTGTCGGCGGATTGTCCTGGCGTCCGGAGTAGGCGATGCTCCGAGCAGCCCTGAGACAGCGGTGCGATGCTCTTCAACACCGGCCCACGCTCCATACTGTTCGATACCGAAACGACGGGGCTGGACCCGTCGGCCGGCGACCGCGTGATCGAGATCGCGGCGCTCGAGCTTCGATCCGACCTGCCGACGGGTCAGCGCTTTCACGTCCTGATCGATCCCGAACGCGACGTCCCCGAGGAGGCGACGCGCGTGCACGGCTTCACGCGCGCCGACCTGCTCGGCCGGCCGCGTTTCGCCGCCGTCTGCGACGACTTCCTCCGCTTCATCGGCGACGATCCTCTTGTCGCGCACAACGCGCCCTTCGATTTCGCCTTCCTCTCGGCGGAGCTCGCGCGACTCGACCTGCCGGCGCTCGATCCCGCCCGCATGATCGACACGTTGCAGCTCGCGAAGGCGCGCTTTCCCGGGCTGCCGAACAGTCTCGATGCGCTGTGCCGGCGTTTCGACATCGATCTTTCCGAACGCACGTCGCACAACGCGCTGCTCGATTGCCGCCTGCTCGCCGATGTCTATGTCGAGCTGACGGGCGGACGGCAGCGCGGTCTCGAGCTCGTGGTGTCGCGACGGGTGGCGCGGATCGGCATGGCGACCGACGCGCCCCGTCGCCCGCGCCTGATCGTTCCCGCCGCCGACGAGCTCGCCGCCCACGCGGCCTTCGTCGCGCGGATCAAAGACGCGATCTGGCTCGGCTGAGCGGCCCGGACCGGCGATGCCAGCTCCGACCGGTTCGGGCGACGCGCGGACACGGGTGCTCGCGCTTCTCGCCGCCGCCTCGGCGGTCGCGATCATGCTGCTCGTCGCGTCCGGCGCCACGCTGCTGCTGGAGACCTCCGGTCAGCTGCGGCGTCTGACCAACAGGCTCGCGCACACCAACGCCGCCGCGGCGGATCTGCGCCTGCAGCTCGAACGCATGCTGGCGACCGAACGGGCTGGCCGCCTGGCCCTGGACCGGGCCGGACGGGCCGACGCGTCGGCCGCCTTCGAACGCGCGGCATCGGAGGCGCACGGACTGGTGCCCCGGCTCGATCCGACCGCGATCGCCGGGCGTGGCGGCGCGTCGCGCTCGGCCGCGGCGCTCGACGATGCGCTCGGGACCGCGATCGCGCGCCTGCGCGCGCTGCTGCCGGCTTCGAGCACCGCCGCGGCCGCCGGGCCGGCGCTGCCGGACGATCGGGCGATCGTGGTGCCGCTCGAACGAGCGATCGGCCTCATCCTGGCGGCCGGACGGCGCAATCGGACAGAAGCGTCGGATCGTCTCGCGGAGGCGATCTGGCGCATCGCCGCGATCGGAATCGCCACCATCGCCTGCTTCGTCGTGCTGCTCGCGTTCAGCCTGGTCCGCCTCGTGCAAGGTCGGGCGCGGCTGCGGGCGGCCTACCGGCAGGAGGTGCTCGACGCGGCGCGGCTGGAAATGGTGTTGATGCATCTCCGGGACGGCATCGCCGTGTTCGACAACGAGAACCGGCTCACGCTCCGAAACGCGCGGTTCTGCCAGGCCGCCTGCGTCGACGAGCGTGCGTGCGCCGTCGGCGCGCCGCTCGCGGCGTTCGAGGCGGCGTTCGCCGGCGTGCTGCCGGACGGGCTCGGCGTGTTCGCGACCACGCGCCTCCGGGAACGCATGCTCGAGATCTCGCGCCTCGCGATGCCGGACGGCGGCCAGATGCTGGTCGTCGCCGACGTCACCCATCGGGTCGAGGCCGAGACGATCGTCCGCGAGACCCAGAAGCTCGAAGTGCTCGGCCGGCTGACCGGCGGCATCGCGCATGATTTCAACAACCTGCTGCAGGCGCTCTCGGCCAATCTCGAAGTGACCACCGCGCTCGCGCGCGAGGCGCCGAGCGCGACGGAGCTCACCCCTCGCCTGCAGGCCACCACCGATGGCATCACCCGCGGCATCCGCCTGACCCGGCACCTCCTCGCCTTCGCGCGGCGGCAGGAGCTCGCACCGGTCTCGATCGACCTCGCGCCGCTGCTGACCGGCATGGCCGATCTGTTTCGCCGCACGCTCGGCGACCGCATCGAGGTTCGGCTGGCGATCGCCGCCGATCTCCTGCCGGTGCTCGGCGACCAGGCGCAGCTCGAGAACGCGCTGCTCAACATCGGGCTCAACGCCCGCGACGCGATGCCGGAGGGAGGCCTGATCCTGCTCGAGGCGGCGAATGTCGGCGCGCCCGACGAGCCCGACGCGGTCCGCGTCGTCCTGACCGACACCGGGGTCGGCATGACAGCCGACGAGATCGAGCGCGCGGTCGAGCCGTTCTACACGACGAAGGGGGAAGGCCACGGGACCGGCCTCGGTCTGTCGCTGGTGCACGGCTACGCCCGCGAATCGGGGGGCAGCTTCCGGCTCGAGAGCGAGAAGGGTCGCGGCACGCGCGCGATCCTGCTGCTGCC
Organism: Acetobacteraceae bacterium; assembly: GCA_965199345.1. GTDB lineage: Bacteria > Pseudomonadota > Alphaproteobacteria > Acetobacterales > Acetobacteraceae > CAXTPV01. The sequence goes on along the minus strand of CBDARA010000002.1, from coordinate 1,644,763 downwards.
GCGCGCCCTCGATGCTCCGGCGCGCGATCCCGTGACCATCGCCAGTCCGGAACGCGGCGGCGGCGAGCTGCTCCTGCTCGTCGAGGACGACGAGGCGGTGCGGGACGCGACCCGCGCGACACTCGAGCATCTCGGCTATCGGGTGCGGACCGCGGTCAATGCCGACGCTGCCTGGACGATGATCGAGGCGGGCCTCCGGCCCGACCTGCTGTTCAGCGACGTCATGATGCCGGGAACGATCGACGTGGTGGAGTTGGTCGAGCGCGCCCGCCGGCTGCTGCCCGACCTGCCGGTGCTGCTCAACACCGGCGACATCGAGGCGCCGCCGCTTCGCCGCCTCGCGCTCGACGCCCGCACCGCGCTGCTCGGCAAGCCCTGGCGTATCGCCGAACTGTCCCGCCTGCTGTCCGCCGTCATGATCGCCCGGTCGCCGGCGGCGCCGGCCCGGGCGCAGAGCGCTGCGGATTGACCGCGCTCCGGCGCTCGACGGGAACGGCCAGGGGCGCTGCCCCTGGACCCCGGCAAAGGCGGCGGCCTTTGCAATCCATTCAATTTTGGAGAGCATCGGGCCGACGATCGCTGTCCCGGTCCGTACCGGTCGGGGTCTCCTGGGCTGGGAGGTGTTCGAGGGCTTCGGCGTTGCGGGATCGGCGCACAGCCCTGGGCTGCACCGTCGTGCAACCCCATCCGCGAGGAGATCGCGATGATCGAGCATGAGATCCGGGTCCATCCCGAGCGGGACAGGCTGCCGCGGCAGGACCAGCTCGCGTGGAAGATCGCGGCGGTCGCCGCCGATCCGGTGCCGGTCGCGCCGGAGGTCGCCGAGATGATCGTCAATCGGGTGATCGACAATGCGGCGGTCGCGGTCGCATCGCTCGATCGTCATCCCGTGGTCAGCGCGCGCGATCAGGCGCTGGCACATGCGCGTCCCGGCGGCGCGACCGTGTTCGGCTGCGACGCGTCGGTCCGCGTGCATGCCGAATGGGCGGCCTGGGCGAACGGCACGGCGGTGCGCGAGCTCGACTACCACGACACCTTCCTCGCCGCCGAATACTCGCATCCTGGCGACAACATCCCGCCGGTCCTCGCGGTCGCGCAGCAGGCCGGGCGGAGCGGCGCGGATCTCGTCCGCGGCATCGCCGCCGGCTACGAGATCCAGGTCGAGCTCGTGCGCGGGATCTGTCTGCACAGGCACAAGATCGACCACGTGGCCCATCTCGGACCGTCGGCGGCCGCCGGGGTCGGCGCGCTGCTCGGCCTGCCGGCGGAGACGATCTTCCAGTCGGTGCAGCAGGCGCTGCACGTGACGACCGCGACGCGGCAGTCGCGGAAGGGCGAGATCTCGTCGTGGAAGGCGTCGGCGCCCGCGCATGCCGGCAAGCTCGCGATCGAGGCGGTCGACCGCGCCATGCGCGGCGAGGGCGCGCCGTCGCCGATCTACGAGGGCGAGGACGGCGTGATCGCCTGGATGCTCGACGGGCCCGACGCGCGCTACCGCGTGCGCCTGCCCGCGCCCGGGGAGGCCAAGCGCGCGATCCTCGACACCTACACCAAGGAGCACTCGGCCGAGTATCAGAGCCAGGCGCTGATCGATCTCGCCTTCCGTCTCAGGACCCATGTCACCGATTGGGACGAGGTGGAGGACGTGCTGATCGAAACCTCGCACCACACCCACACGGTGATCGGGACCGGATCGAACGATCCGCAGAAATTCGACCCCGAGGCGTCGCGCGAAACGCTCGACCACTCGATCATGTACATCGTCGCCGTCGCGTTGCAGGACGGCGCCTGGCATCACATCCGGTCCTACGCCCCGGCGCGCGCGGGCCGAGCCGACACGGTGCGGCTGTGGCGGCGAATCCGCACCGTCGAGGACCCGGAATGGACGGCGCGCTACCATTCCGACGACCCCGCCGTGAAGGCGTTCGGCGGTCGCATCACGCTGACCTTCCGCGACGGCCGCCGCGTGTCGGACACGCTCGCGGTCGCGAACGCGCACACGCTCGGCGCGACCCCGTGGGGACGCGACGACTACCTCCGCAAGTTCCGGACCCTCACCGACGGCCTGCTCGCGCCCGACGAGGTCGCGCGCTTCCTCGAGACGGCGCAGCGCCTGCCGACGCTGGCAGCCGACGGGCTCGCCGGATTGAACGTGACGGTGCCTCCGGGCCGGCTCGCGCGGGGCGCGCCCGGGCTGTTCGACCGAGCGGAGGAGGGGCGATGAGCGAGGTGGCGCACGACGCCACGACCGGTCCGAAGCCGAAGAAGTCGGTGGCACTGTCCGGCGTCGCCGCCGGCAACACCGCGCTCTGCAGCGTCGGCCGCTCCGGCAACGATCTGCACTACCGCGGCTACGACATCCTCGACATCGCGGGCAGCAGCACGTTCGAGGAGATCGCTCATCTCCTGATCCACGGCACGTTGCCGAACCGGAGTGCGCTCGACGCCTATCGCCGCCGTCTTCGCACGCTCTGCGGCGTGCCGGACGCGGCACGTCTGGCACTCGAGGCGCTGCCCGCGTCCGCGCATCCGATGGACGTGATGCGGACCGCCGTCTCGGTGCTCGGCTGCGTGCTGCCCGAACGCGACGACCACGCCGCGCCGGGCGCGCGGCTGATCGCCGACCGCCTGATCGCGAGCCTCGGCCCGATGCTGCTCGTCTGGTACCATTTCTCGCATCACGGCCGCCGGATCGACGTCGCGCCAGGCGAGGGCGAGAGCATCGGCGCGCTCTTCCTTCGTCTGCTGCACGGCGAGGCGCCGCGCGAGAGCTGGGTGCGCGCGATGCACACCTCGCTGATCCTCTATGCGGAGCACGAGTTCAACGCGTCGACCTTCACCGCGCGGGTCATCGCCGGCACCGGATCGGATCTCTACTCCGCCATCGCGGGCGGGATCGGCGCCCTCCGCGGCCCGAAGCACGGCGGCGCGAACGAGGTCGCGCTCGACATCCAGGCCCGCTACGCGACGCCGGACGAGGCCGAGGCCGATATCAGGCGGCGTATCGCGGCGCGCGAGGTGGTGATCGGCTTCGGCCATCCGGTCTACACGGTCGCCGACCCACGCCACGAGGTGATCAAGGCGGTCGCCCGCACGCTGACCGACGAGAGCGGGACGGCTTCGCGTTTCGCGGTCGCCGACCGCATCGAGGCGGTGATGGCCGACAGCAAGCGCATGTTCCCGAACCTCGACTGGTTCTCGGCAGTCTCCTACGCCGCGATGGGCGTACCCACCTCGATGTTCACGCCGCTCTTCGTGATCGCGCGCACCGCCGGCTGGTCGGCGCACGTGATCGAGCAGCGCGAGGACGGCAAGATCATCCGGCCCGCCGCGAACTACACCGGCCCCGAGAACCGCCCCTTCGTTCCCCTCGACGCCCGGGCGTAGCCCTTCGACAGGTGTCCACGCCGCCGACGTTCGAGCGATGGAGGGCATGCCAGAACTCCGACCCGTGCAGGAAACCCCGATGTCCTACCTCGTGGCCGCCGCCGACCCGCCCGACGCCGCCGGCGTCCGATTCCGCCGGCTGCTCGAACGCGACCGGATCCTGCGGATCCCCGGCACCCACAACGGCATGGCGGCGCTGCAGGCGAGGCGCGCCGGCTTCGAGGCCTGCTACCTGTCGGGCGCGGCGATGACGGCGTCGATGGGACTGCCCGATCTCGGCATCATCACCCCCGACGACGTCGTGTTCTTCATCCGCCAGGTGGCGAGAGCATCGGGCCTGCCGGTGCTGGTGGACGCCGACACCGGCTACGGCGAGGCGCTCAACGTGATGAACACGGTGCGCCGCTTCGAGGAGGCGGGGGCGGCGGCATTGCATCTCGAGGACCAGCTGCTGCCGAAGAAATGCGGCCACCTCAACGACAAGAAGCTCGCCGACCCGCGCGAGATGGCGGCCAAGATCGCCGCCGCCGCGCGTGCCCGGCGCGACCTCGTGGTGATCGCGCGCACGGATGCCGCCTCGTCGGAGGGCATCGACGGCGCCGTCGCCCGCGCCCGCCTTTATGTCGAGGCGGGCGCCGACGCGATCTTCCCCGAGGCGCTGACCAGCGCCGACATGTTCCGCGCCTTTGCCGACCGGATGTCCGGCGTGCCGCTGCTCGCCAACATGACCGAGTTCGGCCGCACACCGTTCTTCACCGCCGACGAATTCGAGGCCATGGGCTACCGCATGGTGATCTGGCCGGTGTCCTCGCTGCGCGTCGCGAACAAGGCGCAGGACGCGCTCTACGCGAGCCTCGCGGCGAATGGCGGCGCGCACGCGATGGTCGACCGCATGCAGACCCGCGCCGAGCTCTACGACGTGCTCGGATATCACGACTACGAAGCCCTCGACGCCTCGATCATCGCGACCGTCCTGCCGGGCGGCTAGGGCACTTCCCGATCTCATCGGATCGGGAAGTGCTCCACCTCGTTGGCAAGCGAGCATTCTGACCGTTTGGAAAGTGCAAGAACATATCGAGTTAGACCGGAGCCGGTCTAGCTCAAGGTCGTGCTTCAGAGACTTAGTAGATGGAGCAGAGATGACAGATTGACCGTGAACCGATCCGATTTTTTCGTCCAGACCGAGCAGACCTATTCGTAGGGCGTGAGCCCTCGCAGAGTCTTCAGCCGACAGGCGTCGTTGTAGGCATCGCCAGACGTGACGGTCGGGCGACCATACACCTAGGCCCTCACGGTGCGCCGCGCGTCTTGTCGAGATGGGCCGCTCCAGTAACGCACCATGAACCTTTCGGCTTTCGGAGTTAATTCGAAGCCTCGTCCCCCGGACGTGGGAAGAATCTCTCGTAGCAATCTTCGACTTGGTCTGCTGGCAGCTGCAGTAGGCTTAGTAGATAAGGTATACGGTGAAGTAGACTAGCGGCAACGAGTAGTGTGATGCCTCCTGATACGAGATAGGTAGAGACGTCGGTGTGGGCCAAAAGCGTCCCCGCGATCAAAGACCCTGCAGGACTTGCTGACTGTATCGAAAGACCATGTATTGCTTGAACTCTCGCCCGCACGTTCTGGGGTATAGCGACTGACCTTCGAGCTTCCACAACAGAATTATTGAGGACTATCAAGAACCCTAGCACGAAGAGCGCCGCCGACCAGACGGGGAGTAGCGGCGCGACACCTAATAAGATGACACATAGAGACATGCCCACGAACGCCGACTGAACGATGGCTCTATTGCTGAGTCCTAAGAGCTCAGTAAGCTTTGCGCCGACCTGGGATCCGCTAAACACTCCCAGAGAGACCAGACCCTCGAGGCAAGCGACCAGAATAGCACCATGACTTTCACGTCGGGCTACAAACGTCGGGATGGCAAGCGAGATCGTGGGTGTGATGACCGCATTAGCCAGCGCCGAGAGCAAATTCCAGAAGACCTCCGTCTTGAAACGCAGAACGGCTTTGATGCCTTGGAAGAAATGTGCCGAGTGTCGCTTGGACTGTTCGAGCGACTTCGGCGCAGGGAAGGCAACTTCAAGGGTTATACTCGTTGCGGCACCGAAACCTGCAACGACGCTAGCGAACAGCATCGCAGTCAGCGTACCGAAGCTTTGCAGCAAGGAGATTCCAAGGAAGATGCCGAGAACCGAGAACGCCGCATCCAATGCGAAGTAGCTCCTGAAAGCGCGTTCTAGCTCACTGGACCGCACCAAAGACGGAACCGTCGCATTCGCGATTGATTGAACACAACCGCTCGGAAAGCCTAGTAAACAGACCACTCCGCACCAAAACGTCGTGTCGGTAAAACCGAACTTCACCCCACCCACACACAGCAAGCCGATCATCGGGATCGACCAAAGGCCGGATTTGAAGAGCGGCAAGCGCCAACGGGTATCCGCTAGAGGAGCAACGTTGAGGCCGATGACCAATCTCGCTGCAAAAAAGCAAGCCAGTACGTAGCCGGCTAAGTCCGGACGATGCTGTCTATAAACCAGCAACCAGTTTATAGCGCTGAGTACTGAGCCGATAGCTAATGACGAGCTGAGTTCCGCTGTCCTTAGCTGCCAAAAGCGAAGATTAAGCACGCCGCATCCCTATACGTCGCCCCGGCCAGCCGTGTCGATGCATCATCAAAGGCGTGCCGTACCTGATCTGTCAGAGCCGAGTACGCAATGCGAACTTCATGCCCTGGAGCAAAGCGAGCCGGCCATGGCGGCACGACATGGCCGGCGACGAACTCGGTGCATCTCTGGCGCCGTCGTCGAAGTTGGTCCGAAGCGCAAGGTCTAAGGCGCGAGCTCGAAACCGCCGAACGAGAAGGCGGGCGCGACGACGCAGCTCACCAGCGTCCAGGCGCCCTCCGACCGGGCCGACTGCCAAGCGTGCGGCGGCACCACCGCTTGCAGGTTTTCGCCGCGGTCGAGCGACGGTCCGAGGCGTCGGACCTGTCCCTCGACGGTAAGCGAGAGCGGCGCCCCCGCATGCCACAGCCAGAGCTCGGCCGCGTCGACGCGATGGAGCGCGCTCGCCTCGCCGGCCTGGAGCAGGAACAGGATGGCGGTGCCGGCGCCGCGCCCGCCATCGGCGGGGAGGTCGCGCCAGGTCTCGCGATAGGCGCCGCCTTCCGGATGCGGCACGAGACCGAGCGCTGCCCGAACCGCGGCGGGGTCGAGCGTGGGGTCGCGAAGATCGATCATATGGCGCCGATACTTCCCTTTCGATCCGACGGTCACGTCGTAGCGGACCGGCACCCGCTTGGTAACCAGCGTGATGGTCTCGCCGCCGGTCGTGACCTTGCGCACGACGAGCGACCGCGGCGATTCGGGAGCTGGGCGGACGATCGGCACGGGCCTGACCGAATTGACCGAGCCGGCCTGCAGGTTCTGCGTCGCCAACGTGCTCGAGATGCAGCCCGCCAGGACCAGGCGGGGCAGTGCGGCCCTCGATGCGCGGTGCATGCATCCCGTCCGGTCGGCGCCTCGATCGTGAGGGTCCGTGCCGGGTTTGCGACCGATCCGTCGGCGCCCGCCTGCCGGTGCCTGCCCGAACCGTTCCGTTCCTCGGCACCGGATGATAGCCCTTGCGGGTGACATCGCCGAACGCGCATCGCAGGCCGCCGATGCCGACACCGATGCCGACGCTGGGCGGGCGCGGCTGGTGCCGGTGGTGCGATCTCGCGGTGCTGCACGGAGCCGATCACGAAAAGGCCGGCGAACCCGACCTCCGCCGCAGGTGGCATCCCGAATGCGTGGCGGAATACAAGATCGCCTGCGGCTGGGACGAGCAGCGCCAGGCGGTCTATTGCCGTGACCGCGGCTACTGCGCCGTCTGCCGGCGGCGCGGCCGCAAGGTGGTCCGCGCCTGGGTGCGTGTCGGCAGCGGGTCACGACAGGGCCGGTATCCGTTCTCGCGGGTGAGGCCGGTCTTCCGCCGTGACTGGCATGTCGACCACGTGGTGCCGCTGTGGCGCGTGCCTCGTGGTCTGCCGCTCGCCGAACGTGCGCGCTTCTGGGGATTGCGGAACCTGCAGACGCTTTGCGAGGCGCACCATCGGGAGAAGACATCGCGCGAGGCCGAGGAAAGGAGAGCGATCGCGCGTGCGAGGCCGCCGTCCAGCCCGCGACCTGCGCCCTGCGACGCGACCGCGCCTTCCAGCCTCACACCCTAGAGGATTTCGATCAGGCGGAATCGTCTGATCGGAGGGAGACACTGCGTTCTCACCAGGCGATGGCACGTTCGTCGGCCCGTTTCGAGCCGATCGCGCTCTCGCGCGCCGCGGTGTTCAATCGGCGTCACCCGCCACCATCGCCCGGAAACCGGCCTCGTCGACGGTCGCCACCTCGAGTTCCGCGGCGCGCTTGGCCTTCGAGCCGGCGTCGGCGCCGAGCACCACGAGGTCGGTCTTGCGCGACACGCTGTCGGTGACCCGGGCGCCGGCGCGCTCGGCGATCGCGCGCGCTTCCCCGCGGCTCATCGTGGCGAGAGTGCCGGTGAACACGATCACCTTGCCGGCGAGCGCGCCCGTCGCGTCGACGGACGCCGCTTCGGGCTCGACCTCACGCAATTCGGCGAGCAGCGCGCGCACGATCGCGACGTTGCGGTCGTCGGCGAAGAACGCCACGAGCTCGGTCGCGATCGCGTCGCCGATGCCGGCGATCGAGCCGAGCGCGAGACGGGCGTCCGAGCCGATCACCGCGGCCTCCCGCATCGCGCCGAGCCAGCTCTCCGGATCGCCGTAGTGGCGCGCGATGAGCTTGGCGTTGTTCTCGCCGATCCGCCTGATCCCGAGCGCGAAGACCAGTCGCGCGAAGCTGATGCGCCGGCGTTCCTCGATGGCTGCGAGCAGGTTGCGGGTCGAGGCCGCGCCCCATCCCTCGCGCGACGCGATCGCCGCCTCGTGCTCGTGCAGGCGAAAGATGTCGGCGGGCTCGCGCACGAGACCGTCTGCGTGGAAGGCGACGATCGTGCGCTCGCCGAGCCCCTCGATGTCGAGCGCGGGGCGCGAGACGACATGCACCAGGCGTTCGATCGCCTGTGCCGCACAATGGAGACCGCCCGTGCAGCGCCGCACGACCTCGCCCTCGGGGCGGATCGCCGGGCTGCCGCAGACGGGGCAGGTCTCGGGAAAGACGAACGGGATCGACGTCTCCGGCCGGTGCTCGGGCACGGATGCCACGATCTGCGGGATCACGTCGCCGGCGCGCTGCAGCAGCACGGTGTCGCCGACGCGGATGTCCTTGCGCTGGATTTCGTCCTCGTTGTGCAGCGTCGCGCGGGTGACCAGCACGCCGCCGACGTTGACCGGCACGAGGGCTGCGACCGGCGTCAGCGCGCCGGTGCGGCCGACCTGGATCAGCACGTCCTCGAGCACGGTGGTGGCACGCTCGGCCGGGAACTTCCACGCCGCCGCCCAGCGCGGCGCGCGTCCGACGAAGCCGAGCCGCGACTGCAGCGCGAGGTCGTCGATCTTGTAGACCACGCCGTCGATGTCGTAGGGCAGCGCGGCGCGCTGCGCCGCCATCGTGGCCTGGAACGCCTCCGCCTCGGCTTCGCTCGCGACCGTGCGTGACAGCGGGTTGACCGCGAAACCCCAGTCGCGGAGGCGCGCCAGATAGCCGGAATGGGTGTCGGCGACAGCCGAGCTCGCGCGGCCCTGCGCGTAGGCGAAGAAGCGGAGCGGGCGCGCGGCCGTGATGCCGGCGTCGAGCACGCGGAGCGAGCCGGCGGCGGCATTGCGCGGGTTCGCGAAGACCCGCGCGCCGGCCTCCGCCTGCGCCGCGTTGAGTGCCAGGAACTCCGCCTTGCCGAGATAGATCTCGCCGCGGATCTCGATCAGTGCCGGCGGATCGTGTCGGAGGCGCTGCGGGATCACGCCGCCGCCGAGCGCGCGCACGTTGGCGGTCACCTCCTCGCCGGTGACGCCGTCGCCGCGCGTCGCGGCGCGGACCAGCGCGCCCGCCTCGTAGGTGAGCGAGAGCGACACGCCGTCGATCTTCGGCTCGGCGGCCAGCACCGGCACCTCGTCCGCGGCGAGGCTGAGGAAGCGGCGCGCGCGCGCGAGGAACGCGCGGAAATCGACGACGTCGAAGAGGTTGTCGAGCGACAGCATCGGCGCCAGATGCGGCGCCTTGCGGAAGGCGCCCTCCGGCGCCGCGCCGACGCGCGCCGACGGGCTGTCCGGCCGCATCAGCGCCGGGAAGCGGGCCTCGAGCGCCGCGTTGCGGCGGCGGAGGGCGTCGTACTCGGCGTCCGTGATCTCGGGCGCGTCCGCGCCGTGATAAAGCGCGTCGTGATGCGCGAGTTCGGTGGCCAGGCGCGCGAGCTCGTCGCGCGCCTCCTCCTCGGTGAGGGTGTCGGGCGCGGCCGCGTCGTCGCGCGCCGGATCGCTCACGGGTCGCATGTCACCTCCACCTGGTCGAGCGCCAGAACTCCGTGACCGGTGCGCTGGATCCGCAGGCCGCGCACGCGCCACGGGCCATCCGTCTCGGCGGGCTTGAACACGTGGGGTCCGCCGCCGCCGAGCGCGCTGCCGAACGGCGCGTCGGTGTCGCGCTCGGCCAGGATCTGCCAGTCGTGGACGTCGACCGAGCCGAGCAGGCGGAGGTCGGCCGGGCAGTCCTCGTCCAGCGGCGCGTGCACCGTGACGGCGCGGATGGGGGCGATGCGGCCGAGATCGATCTGCCACCACGGCATCGGCGCGGGCGCGGTGCGGAACTGCGCCCGACCGGTGAACGCGCGGTCGATCGCGCATCGGGGATCGGCGGCGCCGGGCGCGTGGGCGGCGACGCTCTCGTGGACGAACGGCGGCGCGGTCGCGAGCGCGCCGAGGCGGCCGAGCGCGGCGGCGAAGGCGGGGGCGTCGCGCGCGCGCAGGCCGGCCCGCAGGTCGAGCGGCCTCAGGGTCGAGGGTGCTTCGCCGCCCGCGCGCTCGAGCATCAGCGCGCCGAGCCAGCCGAACGGCGGCGGCCGGTCGGCGCGGCAGAGCAGCGCCCGGCGCGCGCCGGGGCGGCTGAACCCGATCGCGATGGTGCCGAGCGTGTCGCCGCCGTCCTCGGCGGCGGTCGCCGAGACGACGGCCGCGCGCCGGATCAGGCCGACCAGCTCGTCGAGCGGGGTTTCGTCCGGGTGCACGACACGGATGCCGGCCGCGGCGAGGGCGCGGTCGAACGCGAGGTCGTCGCGGCAGCCCTCCCCCGGATGGCCCGCGTTCGAGAGATGCAGCGGGCGCGCGTCGAGGGCACCGTCGTCGGGTCCGGCGAGGCGTTCGGCGAGCGTCGCGAGCAGCCGGATCCAGGCCGCGTGCACGACCTGCCGCGCGGGATCGATCGCCGGCGACGGCGAAAGGTCGGCCTCGGTGCCGTCCGGCGCCGGCGCCGGCGCCGCGAGCGCGTCGACGGGAGGCAGCCCCAGCACCGCGAGGATGGCGTCGACGCCGGGATCGACCGGTCCTGCGTCTGGGTCGACCGCGAACAGGTGCGTCGCCTCGCCGCCGAACAGCGTCCCCGGGCTCCAAAGCCGGGGCAGTGTGTCTCGGAGGAACGGCACGAGGCGGCGTCGCAGCGGACCCGCGTCGAGACGGCCCGCGTCGAGGGCCCGTGTCGAGGGGGCGCGCGTCGAGGGGGTCCGCGTCGGGAGGGTCCGCGTCGGCAGGGATCGTCGCGCCCTGCCCGACGGGCGCGCCCGCGGCTGAGGCAGGGGGGCGCGAGGGGGCGGGCCCGCGTTCGATTGCCGGATCCGCGCCGATCAGTTGGGGGGCACCTGCCGGAACGATCGAGATCAGGCCCATCGGTGTCCGTCACCCGCGCCACCATACGCGTGTCCGGACGATCGCACGCTCGCGACGCGCCGGACACGCCCGTGACGGGCGGGCCTCGGGCCGGTGGGTCGGCGCGGCATCATCCCGGTCACGACAGCGTCCGCACCCTCCCGATCCGCGGCCGCAGGCCCCGCCCGGAGCCCATCATGGGCAAAGGCGCCGGCGCCGGCGAGGAGCGGTCGAGCGGCTTCTCGTCGCGTCCACATCGTTCCGGACGACCTCACCGGGGGCGGCCGCGATCGCCGGGTTGTCCGCGACCGGCGCCACGCCGCATGTCGTCGGGTCGGTCGCCGCCGACCGAGACCGACACCGGCCGATGGCGCGACAGCCTCTCGTCCGTGCAGCCGAAAGATCTCGAGCACGCCAGCCCGACGGAGGAACGCCACCGCCAACGAACCCGGCACGGTCCGGCGGCCGAGCGATCGGCCGCCGGACAGCTCGGCGCCACGAAGGAGTTCCGCCCATGTCCCATGCCAGCCGCTGCGCCGCGATCTGCGCCGCCACCGTGGCGGTCGCGACGACGGGGCTCGTGCCTGCCGCCGGCGCCGCCGCTTGCTTCGTCGACGGCAAGGTCGCGACCCTGAGCGGGCGCGTGACGCTGGTCACCGTGCCGCCCAGCACCGACCCGCCGCATCGCGGCTACACCTATCCGCGCCTGCGTCTCGACCATCCCGCTTGCCTCGCTGGCGAAGGAGAAACCGACAACCACCTCGCTATCGTTGCCCTGCAGCCGCCCTCGCCCGAGGCCGTGCACGCCTATCACAGCGGGGAGCACGTCACGCGCACCGGCAAACTCTTCTTCACCTTCACCGCCGACCAGCCACCCGAGACGGCGATGCTGATGCTCGGCGGCTGAACTCGGGCGCAAGGAACACGGGCCTCATGCACGTGATCGAACGTGACCGTCATCGCCGCCGCCTCGGCGACGCGCGTTCTTCTAACGCACGCATCGGAGCTCGCGTCGTCCCGACCCGCCGCCGAGGCCGCGGCCGGGCCGCGGCCGCCGACCGATGTGGCCGATCGGTCACGAGTTGTCACTAACACGCGACGGCCGATCGGCCGGTAGAACCGGCGGCACCACGGCGCGCTGCTCGGACAGTGCACACTGCGGCGAACCGTGACCGACGTCCTGCTTCTCGACGATGATCCGCTGGTCCTGTCGACGCTCGCCGAGGCGTTGCGCGACGCCGACCTCGTGGTGACCGAGGCGAGCACGCCGGACCAGGCTCTCGACGCGCTGGGGCTCGGCGTCGCGCCGCACGTGCTGGTGACCGACATGCATCTCGGCAGCAGCCGCGACGGACGCGCCGTCGCGTCGGAAGCGCGGCGCCTCTACCCGAACCTCCCGGTCGTGTTCATCACCGGCCGGCCCGACACGTTCCGCGACTTCACGCTCGACGCGCGTCAATACCTGCTGGCCAAGCCGTTCCGCCCCTCCGAACTGATCGCGCTCGTGCGCGGGTTCGGCGCCGCGGGCTGACACCAGGATGACGGCGGCCACGGCCCTCGTCGCCTCCGCCGCCTGTTCAGACCCCGAGCGCGCCCTGCGGTGCGCCGAGCAGGCTCGCCGCGGCGTGGCGCGCGGCGTCGGTGACCTCCTCGCCGGCCAGCATGCGCGCGATCTCCTCGCGCCGAGCGGCGGCACCGAGCGGCGTCACCTCGGTGATCGTGCGGCCGGCGACGATCCGCTTCGAGACCGTCAGGTGATGGTCGGCCCGGGCCGCGACCTGCGGCGCGTGGGTGACCACCAGGACCTGGCGGTCGCGGGCGACACGGGCGAGGCGCTCGCCGACCGCGTTGGCGGTGGCGCCGCCGATGCCGCTGTCGACCTCGTCGAACACCAGCGTCCCGGTCGGCGCGCCGGCGGCGAGCACGACTTTCAGCGCCAGCATCAGCCGCGACAGCTCGCCGCCGGACGCGACGCGCCCGAGCGGGGCAGGCGCCTGGCCGGGGTTGGCGGCGATCAGGAAGGCGATCGCGTCGGTGCCACCCTCGCCCCAGTGCGCCTCGCCGAGCGGCGTGCGCTCGACGACGAAGCGGGCGCGGCCGAGGCGGAGCGGCGCCAGCTCGGCGGCGACGGCGATCTCCAGCCGGCGGGCGGCATCCTGGCGCGACGCGGTGAGGCGGGTCGCGGCCGCGACGTAGTCCGCGCGCGCCGAGGCGAGCGCCGCGCGGAGCGCGTCGACGTCGCGCGCGCCGGCCTCCAGCAGCGCGAGGCGCGCCCGCAGCGCCGCGCGATGCCCCGGCAGCTCGACCGCGGCGACGCCGTATTTGCGGGCGGCCGCGCGCAGCGCGAACAGGCGCTCCTCGGCCTGCTCGAGCGCGCGCGGATCGTTGTCGGCGTCCGCGACCAACCGGCTGAGCAGGCCCTCGGCGTTGGCGAGCGCGTCTTCGGCGCGGTCGAGCTCGGCCGCCGCCTCGGCGGCGAGCGAGGCGCCGCTCCGATCCCCGGCCCCGGTCTCGTCGGCTTGCGGCGCGTCGGACCCGCCGGCGTGGGCGCGCCCGAGCGCGCGCGAGGCCGCCCGGAGCGAGGCGGCCGGTCCGCGGTCGCGCCGGTCGCGCGGCGCGAGCTCGGCGAGCGCCGCCGCGATCGCCTCGGCGCGACGTTCGTTGCCCTGCAGCGCGAGCCGGCGTGCGGCGAGCGCGTCCTCCTCGCCCTCCTCGGGCGCGAGCGTGTCGAGCTCGTCGACCGCGGCGCGCAGCCAGTCCTCCTCGCGCAGCGCGTCGGCGACCGCGCGCTCGGCGTCGGCGAGGCGGGCCGCCGCCGCCGCCCACGCGGCGTGGCGCGCGGCGACCTCGTCGCGCAGCGCGCTCGGCACGCCGAACACGTCGAGCAGCGTCCGGTGGGTGCCGGCGTCGGCGAGGCCCATCTGCTCGTGCTGGCCCTGGATCTCGACGAGCAGGGATGCGGCGCGCTTGAGCAGCCCGGCCCCCACCGGCTGGTCGTTCAGAAAGGCGCGCGATCGCCCGTCGCGTCCGACCGCGCGACGGAACACCAGCGCCTCGTCGGCACCGGCGTCGATCCCGGCCTCCTCGAGCAGGGCGGCGACGGGATGCGACGCGGGCACCGCGAAGGAAGCGGTGACGCTGCACCCCGCGGCGCCGTCCCGGACCAGGTTCGCGCCCGCGCGCTCGCCGAGCGCGAGGCCGAGACTGTCGAGCAGGATCGACTTGCCGGCGCCGGTCTCGCCGGTCAGCGCGGTGAGCCCCGGCGCGAAGGCGAGATCGAGACGCTCGATCAGCACGACGTCGCGAACCGAGAGCGCGGTCAGCATCGCGCGGGCGGACGGCGTCTCAATCGGTGCGGCTGCCGGCCGGCGCGACCGGACGATGGCGCGGCCGGCGATGCGGCACCGGCCCCTGCGCGCGGTTCGAGGCGCGGGGCGCGCCGTAGCTGAAAGCCGGATTGCCGGTCTCGTTCGGGGGCACGGACAGCGACTGGCTGGGGCCGTGCCCGACGCCGCTCTCGAGACCCTGCGCGAGCGCCGGACCGGCGATCATCAAGGCCAGACACGACGCGGGCAGCAGACGGGACCAGGAGGCGCGCGAGATGGGGACGAGACGCGGCATGCGGGACATCGGGGGATTTCCTTCAGTGTCGATCGTAGCACGGCGCGGGCGGAGTCTTGTTCCCCGTCGGCCGGCAAGCCGCTACAACGGCGGAACGGGATCGGAGCAGTGTCATGAGCGGCTGGATGAACGAACTGGGTGGCCTGCTCGGCGAGGGTGCCGGCGGCGCCGGCGGCGCGGGAACGCACGAGGCGGTCGGTGGCCTGCTGTCGAACGCGCTCCAGAGCGCGGGCGGCGTGCAAGGGTTGCTCGCGCGCGCCAACCAGGCGGGGCTCGGCCAGCACGTGCAGTCGTGGATCGGCGACGGCTCCAACCTGCCGATCTCGCCGAGCGAGATCACGCGCATCTTTCCGCCCGAGCAGATCGACCAGTTCGCACAGGCGCACGGCATTCCGGCCGGCACGGTGACGTCGATCCTGTCGACGATGCTGCCGCACGCGGTCGATCAGGCGACCCCCGACAACGACCCGCAGGCGGCCGACCAGTCGCAGGCAGCATCGGGCGCGGGCGGCTTCGACTTCGCGGGCCTCGCCAAACGGTTCCTCGGCAGCTAGCGAACCCTCCTTGGAGAACGTCCACGACTACCCACGGCCGCCGCGGCTCGAGCCGGTCGCGCGCCCGCTGCGGATCGTGTTCGGCGGCCAGACGATCGCGTCGACCGACAAAGCCTGGCGCGTGCTCGAGACGACGCATCCGCCGACCTACTACCTGCCGCCTGACGCCTTCACCGCCGGCGCGCTCGCGCCCGGCGAGGGACGCGGGTCGTTCTGCGAGTGGAAGGGACGCGCCGTCTATTGGACGCTGCGAAGCGGCGACGCCACCGCGGTCGACGCCGGATGGTCGTATCCCGATCCCACCGAAGCCTTCCGGCCGATCCGCGACCACGTCGCGGTCTACGCCGGCCGGATGGACGCGTGCTTCGTCGGCGACGAACAGGTGACGCCGCAACCCGGCGGCTTCTACGGCGGCTGGATCACGTCGGACCTCGTCGGCCCGTTCAAAGGCGCCCCCGGCACCGCGTTCTGGTGAGCGGTTCCGGTCGGGGTTGCTCGAGGAAGAAGGCCAGGGCTCTGCCCTGGACCCGCCAAGGGCCCGAGGCCCTTGGATCCCAGGAGTTAAGGAAAACCCCGGGCTTCGGTGCGTCGGGCATCGATGGTGTGGCCCGGGGTTTTCCTTAACTGATGGATTGCAAAGGCTCAGCCTTTGCCGGGGTCCAGGGGCAGAGCCCCTGGCCTTCTTCCCTCAGCGCCCCGATCAGAACAGCCCCAGGAACGCGCCGCCGTGGCTGCCTCCGGGAGGTGGGACGCCGTCGGCGCCGTGGACCTGTTGCAGGCGGCTGTAGGCGTCGGCGTACCAGCGGCTGCCCGGGTAGTTGTAGGCCAGCACGGAGGCGGAGCGGCGGGCTTCGTCGACGAGGCCGAGCTTGAGGTAGCATTCGGTCAGGCGCTCGAGCGCTTCGGCGACGTGGTTGGTGGTCTGGAAGTCCTGCACCACGCGCTGGTAGCGGTTGACGGCGGCCTCGTAGAAATGCTGGCGCTCGTAGTAGCGCCCGATCAGCATTTCCTTGCCGGCGAGGTGGTCGCGGCAGAGGTCGATCTTGAGCGCCGCGTCGCGGGCGTAGGGCGTGTCGGGGTAGCGGTTCACCACGTCCTGCAGCTGCGCCATCGCCTGCACGGTGCCGCGCTGGTCGCGCGAGATGTCGGCGATCTGCTCGTAGAAGCAGAGCGCGCGCAGGTAGTAGGCGTAGGGCGTGTTGTCGCTCGCCGGGTGCAGCTGGATGTAGTGGTCGAGCTGGCCGATGGCGTTCGTGTAGTCGTCGTTCTGGTAGTAGGCGTAGCCCTCGAGCAGCTGCGAGTCGGTGGACCAGGGCGAGTAGGGATAGTTCTGCTGCACGAGGTCGAAGCGGCCCGCGGCGGCGTCCCATTTGCGGGCGCGGAGGTCGTCGACGCCCGAATTGTAGAGGTCTTCGGCCGACATCTGCGAGACGTCGGGCCCGGCGGGCTTGGCCGGACCGCTGAACGGGTTGATCGAGTTCAGCGTCGCGCAGCCGGACAGTGCCGAGGCGGAAGTGAGGAGGGTGGCCGCGGCGACGATCGCGCGGACCGGCGTCATGGGCGAACGCGTGCGGGCTTGATCCATGGTTCGCGCCATTACCGCATGCGTTGCCAAGGCGGAAGGGCCGGGGCGGCCGGTGTCAGGCGGCGGCGCGTTTCTCGTCGCCGATCGACCAGTTCGACGGGTCGGCGAACAGGGCGCGGAGGACCCGGTTGTTGAGGCCGTGGCCGGCACGGTGGGCGACGAAGCGGCCGCGGATCGGGCGGCCGGCGAGCGCGAGGTCGCCGACGGCGTCGAGTGCCTTGTGGCGGACGAACTCGTCGCGCATGCGGAGCCCCTCGGGGTTCAGCACGCGCGCGCCGTCGACCACGACCGCGTTCTCGAGCGAGCCGCCGCGGGCGAGGCCGGCCGCGTGCAGGCGGGCGATGTCGCCGGCGAGCGCGAAGGTGCGGGCGTCGGCGAGCTCGTCGCGGAAGATCTCCGGGGTGACCTGGTCGAGCAGGATCGACTGGCGGCCGATCGCGTCGGCGTCGAAGTCGATCGAGAGGTCGATCGCGAATCGGTCGGCGGGAAGCAGCGAGGCGAACCCGTCGCCGTCGCGGTCGGCGACCCGGACCGGGCGGCGGACGACGATCGGGCGGCACGGCCGGTCGCTGGTGGCGCGGCCGGCGGTCGCGAGGAGTGCCACGAAGGGGCGGGAGGAGCCGTCGAGGATGGGGATCTCGGGGCCGTCGACCGCGACGAGGGCGTTGTCGATGCCGGTCGCGGCGAGCGCCGCCATCAGGTGCTCGACCGTGCCGATGCGGAGCGCCGGCCGGGCGGGGTCGGCGAGCAGGGTGCAGAGGCGGGTGTCGGCGACGTGGTCGTAGCGAGCCGACAGCCGCGCATCGGGGCCGAGATCGACGCGGTGGAACACGATGCCGGTGCCGGGCGCGGCGGGGTGGATGACCAGGCGGGCGGGGACGCCGCCGTGCAGGCCGATGCCCTCGAGGGCGACGGGCCGGGCGATCGTCGCCTCCATGCGGATCGCGGCGGCGGCGAAAGCCGGACGGCGGACGCGGCGCACCGGCGCGAGGCCGGCCGGTCCCATCATCTTGGTCTCCGCGAACACGGCCATCCGACGCGCCATCCCCCGATTGCCGGAAAACGACTACGTTTGGCGGCAGGGAATGGCCACTCAATGATTATTGCGTGGTGTTGCGCCGGGCGGCGCGGAGCGGGGCGATGGGGCAGGACGGGCACGATCGGGGTGAGCACGACGGGGGGCACGCGGTGCACGGGCACGCGGTGCACGGGCAGGCGATGCACGGGCGGGCGGCGGACGGCGACGTGACGCATGATCATGGCGGCTGTGGGCACCATCACGGTGGCGGGATGGGCCACGTGCACGCGCCGGCCTCGTTCGGCGGGGCGTTCGCGATCGGCATCGCGCTCAACGTCGCCTATGTCGGCGGCGAGGTGGTGTACGGCCTGCTGGCCCACTCGCTCGCGCTGCTCGCGGATGCGGGGCACAACGCCGGCGACGTGCTCGGTCTCGCCGCGGCGTGGCTCGCGGACCGGCTGGGGCGGGCGAGGCCGACGCGGCGCTTCACCTACGGGTTCCGGGCGTCCTCGATCCTGGCGGCGCTCGGCAACGCGGTGATCCTGCTGGTGATCACGGGCGGGATCGCCGCGGAGGCGATCCGGCGGTTGTTCGAGCCGTCGCCGACGGCGGGCCTGACGGTGATGGCGGTGGCGGCGGTGGGCATCGCGGTGAACGGCGCGACCGCGCTGATGTTCATGCGCGGCCGCGAGCGGGACCTCAACCGGGCGGCCGCGTTCGCGCACATGGCGGCCGATGCCGGGGTCGCGGCGGCCGTGGTGGTCGCGGGTCTCGCGATCCATCTCACGGGCTGGTCGGCGATCGACCCGGTGGTGAGCCTGCTGGTGAGCGTCCTGATCGTGCGCGGCACCTGGTCGCTGCTGCGGCGGAGCGTGTTCTACGCGCTCGACGCGGTGCCGCCGGGGGTCGACCGGGAGGCGGTGGAACGGCTGCTGCGGGGGGCGCCCGGCGTGGTGGCGGTGCACGACCTCCATATCTGGGGCATGAGCACGACGGAAACGGCGCTGACGGCGCATCTGGTCTGCCCGGACCGGCCGCTCGGCGATGCGGGGCTCGCGGCGCTGTGCGCGGCGCTGCAGCGCCAGCACGACATCGCGCATGCGACGCTGCAGGTGGAGCAGGGCGACGCGGCGCATCCGTGCGCGCTGGCGCCGGCCGAGGTGGTGTGAGGTCCGGCCGGCACCGGCGCCCGGCGTGGACGGGGCGGGCGGCGCGCGCTGGATCATCGGAGGGCGAGCGGGCGCGGGTGTTCGGCGACGCCCGGTCGCGTGCGGGGCCGGTGCGCGGCGGTACGGCGTGGGCCGCCCGCAGGCGCGACGGAGCCGTTTGAAATTCGCTGGATTATTCCAACGCGGGCGATCTCGGTGGCGGGCGGCGCGGGTGTTCGGCGGTCTCCGGTCGCGTCCGGGCCGGAGCGCGGTGGGCGGCACGCGGGGGCGACGGGGCGATTTGAAATTCGCTGGATTATTCAAACGCGGGCGGTGGCGGGTGGCGCGGGTGTTCGGCGGTCTCCGGTCGCGTCCGGGTCGGAGCGCGGTGGGCGGCACGCCGGGGCGACGGGCCGGTTTGAAATCCGCTGGATTATTCAAACGCGGGCGGTCCGGGTGGCGGGATCTCGACGGGGGTGCGCGGAGCGGCGACGATCGGGGCGGGCGCGCGGGCGCGGCGGCCGGGCATGAGGGGGCGAGGCGAGCGATGAGCGATCCGGATCGGCATTTCTACCGGCCGGCGGACGGCCACGGCCTGGCGCACGACCCGTTCAACTCGATCGTCGGGCCGCGGCCGATCGGGTGGATTTCGTCGCAGGATCCGGCGGGGCGGTTCAATCTCGCGCCCTACTCGTTCTTCAACGCGTTCAACTACACGCCGCCGATCATCGGGTTCGCGAGCACGGGCTGGAAGGACAGCGTGCGGAACATCGAGGAGACCGGCGTCTTCTGCTGGAACCTGGTCACCTCAGCGCTGGCGGAGCGGATGAACGCGACGAGCGCTTCGGTGGCGCCGGACGTCGACGAGTTCGCGCTCGCGGGGCTGACGCCGGTGCGCGGCGACGTCGTCGATGCGCCGCGTGTCGCCGAGAGCCCGGTCAGTTTCGAATGCCGGGTGACCGAGGTGATGCAGCTGAAGACCAAGGAGGGGCGCGCGGTCGAGACCTGGATGACGTTCGGCGAGGTGGTCGGCGTGCACATCGCGCGCGCGCTGCTCGACGACGGGACCTACAGGACGGCGCGGGCCGAGCCGGTGCTGCGGGGCGGCGGTCCGGGCGACTACGCGCGGATCACGGCGGCGACGATGTTCTTCATGCAGCGCCCGAAATGATGGTCGACACCGACGCGCTGCGGGCGGAGTTCGCGGCGGCGCTGTCGGCGATGTACCGGCGCGAGGTGCCAGGCTACGCGACGCTGCTCGGGCTGGTCGCCGACGCGAACGCGCGGGCGGGCGGCGCCGGCGACGCGCGGCTCGCGGTCGAGCGGCACGGAGCGATCCGGGTGGGACGGGCGGACGAGCTCGCGCTGCTCGGGCGGTTGTTCGGGCTGCTCGGGATGTCGCCGGTCGGCTACTACGACCTCGCGGCGTCGGGGATACCGGTGCATTCGACGGCGTTCCGGCCGACGGCGGCGGCGGCGCTGGCGCGGAACCCGTTCCGGGTGTTCACGTCGCTGCTGCGGCTCGAGCTGATCGCGGACCCGGCCTTGCGCGACGAGGCCGACGCGATCCTGGCGCGGCGGCGGATGGTGCCGGACGCGCTGGTGGACGCGATCGCGCGGGCGGAGGCGGCGGGCGGCGTCGAGGCGGACGCGCGGGATATGTTCGTCGCCGAGGCGGTGCGGGTGTTCCGCTGGCGGGGGGAGGCGTCGGTGGATGCGGCGACGTACGCGCGGCTGCACGCGGCGCATCCGCTGGTGGCCGACGTGGTGTGTTTCGCGGGGCCGCACATCAATCACCTGACGCCGCGGGTGCTCGACATCGACGCGGTGCACCGCCTGATGCCGGGACACGGTCTGGCGCCGAAGGAGACGATCGAGGGGCCGCCCGCGCGGCGAGTGCCGATCCTGCTGCGGCAGACGAGCTTCAAGGCGCGGCCGGAGGAGATCCGGTTTCCGGCGGCGGACGGGGCGCCGGTTCAGGGCGCGCACACCGCGCGGTTCGGCGAGGTGGAAAGCCGCGGGGCGGCGCTGACGCCGGCGGGGCGGGCGCTGTACGACCGGCTGCTCGCGGAGCGGGCGCTCGAGCGGTTTCCGGACGATTGGGACCGGATGCGCGCGGACGGGCTGGTGTATGCGCGCGGGGGCGCGCCGATCCTGTACGAGGATTTCCTGCCGGCGAGTGCGGCGGGGATCTTCCGGTCGAACCTTGACGAGGCCGCGGCCGCGGGTGCGGACGCGCGGGCGGCGGGGACGCGTGCGGCGCTGGAGGCGGCGCTCGGTCGGCCGATCCTCGACGAGTTCGCGCTGTACGAGGCGCAGGCGGACGCGGTCGCGAGCCGCCGGGTAGTCGTTGCCGCGCGTGACGCGTGGTCGTCGTGCGGTTCGGCGGTTGCCATCGGGCGGGGACGCGCGACCGACGCGATCAGCGGTGGGTGGCTGTGCGGGCGCGTGCGTGTGCACGCGTCGGGGGCGCGTTCCGGGGCGGGCTGTGTCACTGCATGGAGTGCCGCAGGCATCACGGGGCGCCGTTCGTCGCGGCGGCGATGTTCCCGGCGAGCGCGGTGCGGATCGAGGGCGAGACGCGCGACGATGCGGGGCGGCGTTTCCGTCCGCGCTGCGGGTCGCCGGTGTTCGCGCGCACGGCGACGAGGTGGAGATCAGCCTAAGGGTCTCGACGTGCCGGACCAGTTCGCGCCCATTTTACGAGTGCTGGGTGGTCCGGCGGGAGGCGTGGTCGCCGGCGTCCCGCTGGCGCGGCGTTACGGGCGCGATCGGAAGGAAACGGGCCGGGAGGGCTAGGCTGCGGGGTGTGCGGCGGGCGGCGGTGTGGGTCGCGTCAGGGTTGGGCGGGGTCGGCCCAGGGGTCGTAGCTGCCGAAGCTCCAGACATGGCCGTCGGGGTCGCGGGCGGAGTAGCCGCGGCCGCCGTAGGGTTGGTCGCGGGGTTCGAGGATGATGACGGCGCCGGCCGCGCGCGCGCGCTCGGCATGGGCGTCGACGTCGTCGACGATGAGGTAGAGGCCGACCGTCGGGCCGCCGGCCTCGGCGACGGTCTTCATGTTCGCCGCGCGGGCGTATTCGGTGTCGTTGATGCTGTAGACCATGACCATGCGGTCGGCCCAGGTGAGCTGGGCGTGCTCGACGCGCGTCGGGTCGTGCTCGGCGAGATAGACCGCGCGGCGCTCGAAGCCGAAGGCGGTGCAGAGGAAGTCGATGGCTGCGGGGGCGTCGGCGTAGCGGAAGTTCGGGATGATCTCGTGTCGCATGCCGGCCTCGTCCGAGCGCCTCGATCGATGCATCATGGCCTCGGTCGCACGCGTTCGCGACGGTTTTGCACGATCGACCCGACAGATCGGGATCCAAGGGCCCGCCGGCCCTTGGCGGGGTTTCAGGGGCAGCGCCCCTGATCTTCTCTGCCCGGTTCCTCACCCGGTCTGACAGACCGGACACCAATAAAGCGTGCGCCCGGCCATGTTCTCGGCGGCGACGGGCGTGCCGCAGAGGCGGCAGGGGCGGCCGGCGCGGTGGGCGACGTAGGAGGCGTCGTCGCGGCGCGGCCTGGCGGTGGGGCGCTTGCGGTCGGCGGGGTCGGTGGTGACGATGCGGCCGGTGGCGACGCCGTCGCGCAGCAGGGCGGCGAGGTCGGCCCAGATGGCGTCCCAGACGGGGGCGGAGATCTCGCGACCGGGGCGGTGGGGATCGACGCGGGCGCGGAAGAGGATCTCGGCGCGGTAGATGTTGCCGATGCCGGCGACGATGTCCTGGCGCATCAGCAGGAGGCCGATCGCGGAGCGGGAGGCGTGGATCCTGGCGTAGGCGCGCGCGGGGTCGGCGTCGGTGCGGAGGGGGTCTTCGCCGAGGCGCTGCATGGCGAGCGCCTTTTCGGGGGGCGAGATCACGGTGCAGGCGGTCGGGCCGCTGAGGTCGGCGACGTTGGTCCGGGTGAGCAGGCGGAGGCGGACGAGGCCGCGCGGTTCCGGGGGGAAGGCGACCTCCCCGCCGGCGGGGACGCGCAGCGCGCGGCGGCCGAAGCCGGCGAGGCCGGGGCCGGCGAAGCGCCACATGCCGTAGAGGCCGAGATGGACGCGGAGCCAGAGATCGTCGGAGAAGCGGAGGAACATCTGCTTGCCGTGGGCTTCGGCGGCTTCCAGCACGCGGCCGTCGAGGAGGGCGGCGCCTTCGGCGAAGCGGCCCTGCGGGCTGCTGGCGGTGACGGTCTTGGCGACGAAGCGTGTCGTGAAAGCGCCCGCGAGGCGGTGGACGGTGTGACCTTCGGGCATGTAACGCCTTGGTTCGCGCCCCGGCGCGATCCGATGGCTCGGCCTTATGTCACTGTGCGTTTTCGGCCGGAAGACATCCCTTGTCGGAGGGTGGGCCATCGGACAGCAAGCTCTCAACTCGGGGCCGCTGTCTCGTTTCGGCCCGGAGTAGAATGGCTCTAGTTGAAGGAAGGTTTCTAAGACAGAGCCCCCTCCCGCCACGGAAAGGACGCCTCCACTAATTGGCTCCAAGTCCGCAAGTCTTTTAACCCTTGCGGACACGCCGTTATTCTTAGCCGTTCTGGATACGAAGTTCACTTCCGCCTTGCTCTTATCCAGCCTGTTGAGTTCAAGGTTACTTCCGTAACATACATCAAATAGCGAACTTATCGGCACCCGATTGTTCCCGAGCACATTTGGCGCAGTCTGCGGCGGCTCTACAGACTTCTTCAATGGAGCAAGCGATTCTGCAAATTGAGCGTGAGCGGAAAACGAAGCTTCACGAAGCCAGCCGGGGAAAGAGGCCATCACTGGAATGGTAAGCGTTTTGATGGTCCGATTCGCTTCCCGACCAAACGCACTGTAGCGAAATCGGTTGTGCCGTATAGACAAACAGACATACAGCTTCTCCTCCATTTTCATGGGGTGCTTCGGCCTTAGAACAGCGACATTTTGAGCTGTATAAAATGGCCTTGCTTGAACGAACGCTGACAGTAGCTTAGTGCCGCCAAGAGCAACCGTTATAAGCCCGGCTTCGTAGGGCTTTACGTCAGGAATCTCTTCTACAGATGCGGTAACTCCCAGATTTTCGCTTGACCTTCCGACAAAGTTTACCCCACCCGCACTCTGCCTCATTTTATTGAGATCAAACTTATTCCCGTAAAACACGTCAAAGGCGTCCTCGAGCTTAATTTGCGTCATCCGACAGCCCCTCGCTTTCGCTTTCGCTCTCATCCGAGGGTAGGTCCCCATTTCTGTTCATGACGTGAAATACAAGGTATTTCTTTACCTCCCGCTCAAACTCCTCTCTGAAAAGGGTGCTATAATCGGTCTCTAGATAGGCCTCGGAACACCATTCGTCGTCGGCGCCTACCTGCTGCATCACACTTTGGCCGGGATGGACTTCTCGGTTTCGGAACGCGGCGACCCAATGGTCGCGAATCTCAGACCACTTATTGCCTTGATCTATGCGTCCAAGATGCTTTGTCTTTATGAAGCCATCATCACGCCAATACCCAAACCATGTCTTCCGATTGTTCTCTTGGTGGGGCACTCCCGATGTGAACACCATGGCGCAGGTGACTGTTCCCACCGGAGAGAAGAGTTCCAGAGGCATGGACATCACCGCCTCTAAGGTATGAGACTTTAATAGCTCCGCCTTAGCGGGGTGAGGCGCAATCGCGCAGGATAATGGCACTATCGCTACGCCGACACCGTTGAAGACTAAGCAGTCCAGCATCTGTTTGACAAAGTACAACTCGTGGAGGTCCGCATCCCCTTGGGAGAAGGGTGGATTTAGTAAACCGACGTTGCAAGCATGGGCCTTGACTGCTTTCGCAATAGCGTCATCGAAGCAGGAACCTTGATGCAGGTTTGCCTTTCCGTCTCCACGAAGAATCATATTAGAGGCCGCAAGCGCAAACATATTTGGCTGCTGCTCGATGCCGATCAGACCTTGGCGCTTTATAGCCTTGATCTCGTCCTCCGTGACCGCCGTTCTCATCATCTCTTTCATAGCAGAGATAAGGAAGCCACCAGTCCCGGCACATATATCAAGCGCTTTACTGTTCTTGTTGACGTTAGCCAACTTTGCAAACAACTCTGTCACGTGCCTAGGAGTTAATACAATACCGAGCGCTTTTTTATCTCCGCCAGTATACTTTAAGAATTCTCCGTAGAACTGTCCTACCACGTCAAACTCATGATACACGGATATGAACGGTTGTACCTTCTCCTTCAAGCGACGTATTAGTTCATGAAGAACGCCACGGGGATAATTCTTGGTCGATTTCGATAGCTCTGGGTGTACAGCTATGCTTGAATATGGTTGAGCCATGTTGGCTTTTTTCGCGCGGGGAATATCGGCCTTTTGAATCTCGTCTCGTATCACCTGCATCCACTGCTTTTGGAGATCTTCCGGTGGATACTCGTCAAACGCTTTTGCAAAAGCGTTGTTCCGCAGCGCTATGAGCGTTCCACTTACCATCAGCGGCTTTTCGCTCTCCGTAAGCTTTGCATGATCTCTCATGAAATCGTGCAGCTCTCGTGAAAAGGCCATGAGTTCGTCAAAGCGAATTTTCTGGATAGCTGGATCGAAGACAGGATGACCGATGTAATCGGCCCAAGGTATTATGGTATCGATGGATTGACCAAGCCGCGTATTCAACAATTTTGGTACGACTTGCCCCTTACTCAAAAGGTAAGTTGAAATTTTTAGGGTCCCTTTTGTCTCTCCACTGACGGCGATAGCAATAACGTTAAATTCCCGTGCCAAACTCTGCGCATAATGCGCAACACCATCGGTAGCAAAGCGCTGGACGCGCTTTGCTTTTTGTTGGGCAGTTTCCTCTAACGCCTGACCCGACAAGACGGTTGCGAATTCCTCACTACAATGATCTTTTATGGATGCCTTACATTCTATTATGCACAGAAAGTCAGGGGTCAGATGGGGAGCTTATTATAAACTCTGGCGATCCTTTTCCTCCACCTCCAGACTTGCTGGCGACTTTAAGAAGTCGTTTGACGGCATCTATGTTGCTCTTTTGCTCTTCTACTTGGATGGCATTAGACTCTTCATAGAAATCTAGTTTCCGGAGTGCCTGACGGACCAAATTCTCCGTGTTCCGTTCATTCTTTGTCAAAGGAGAAATCCTTAGTATTAGCATATGACGAATTTATCATTGCGAGAGGTTCCACGGATCTACTAACGCAATCCCGCATCCCTCGAAGTCGGGTAGATTGCGGGTCGCCAGGGCGGCACCGCGCGACCGTGCGATAGCGGCAATCTGCGCATCCGCCTGGGCGATGGGCCGGCCAGCCTGGCGGCGGGTCGCCGCGATCTCCGCGAACGCCACAGCCGCTGCGCTGTCGAATGACAGGATGCGCCCGGTAAAGTCCTCGCCGAGCATATCCTCAATCACGGCGGCGAGGGCGGATCGCCGTTTGCCGGTTGGCAAGAGGGCTACGCCATACCGCAACTCTGCTTCGGTGATGGCGGAAATGAACACGCTCGCGTCGGGCTGGTCCGCGAGCCACTGTTCGACACCCTTTTCCGGCGCCGGACGCATCAGCTCGGACAGGATGTTCGTGTCCAAAAGGATCATTCGTCGAAGGACGGCGGGGCGCGCATCGGCTCGCGGGTGATAACCGGCAGCTCCACCCCACCCAGCGGCGCGAACCTGGCGCGGATGGAAGCGGCCAGGCTGCCCTTGCGCGTCGGCTCGCGGCTGAGAGCTGACCGGAGGATGTCGCGGGCCTCGTCCTCCATCGAGCGGCCATGCACAGCTGCCTGGATGCGAAGGCGGGATTTCAGCGTGTCATCGAGGTTGCGGATGGTGATGCTCGCCACGGCCTCGCCCTGTCATCAATGATTGCATTCTAGGCATTGATGATCGCAAATGGCGATCGACTTTTTCTACCTTCCTAACCCTAGTCCATAGCCGTGCCGGAACGTCTCGAAGTCGGCGCGTGAACGCGCGCCGGCGCAATTTGGCCCAGTCGGTGGCTACGAGCGCGAGGCGAAGACTGCCTGCGTTTGCCTGCACCCTCAATCGCCGACCGCCAGGCTCTCGTACCCGCGCCGTTGCCTTTGACGTTCTCTTTCGGGACGCCCCGACACCCGGGATCCAAGGGCCTCACGGCCCTTGGCGGGGTCCAGGGGCAGCGCCCCTGGCCTTGCTTCCTCTCAGCTCGACTGGCGACGCAGGAACGCCGGGATGTCGAGGCCGGCTTCCTCGGTGGGCGTCGGCTGGGCGCGCGGGGGCGCCTGCACCTCGGCCTGGGGTTCGGCGTGCAGCGAGGGCGGCTCGGTGCGGGGGCGTCCGGGCTCGGCGGGGGGGAGCGGCGGAGGGCGCCGGTGACGATGCCGAACAGGCTCGAGCGCGGCGCCTGGGCCGGCGCGGGCGGGACGGGGGCGGCCGCGGTCGCCGTCGTCGCCGCGCCGGGGGGCTCGGCGAAGAGCGGGCTGCGGGGCGCCGCGTGCTGGCGGAGCGGCTGCGGCACGGCGTTCGGCGACGGCGCCGCGACCGGGGCGTGCAGCATCGGGGCCTGGGCCTCCGTGCCGGCGGGGGCGGCGTTGAGCACCAGCGGCTCGGCGTGCGACATGGCGGCGGCGTGGGCGGCGGCGGCGTTTGCGGCGGCGGCGGCGGTCGCGGTGATCACCACGGGGGCGCCGATCGTCGCCTTGATCGGGTGGTTCACCGGGGCGACGCTCGCGGGCGGGCCGCCGGCCACCGCGACCAGCTTCGGGCGGGCCTGCTCGGCCGGCGCCGGGGTGTCGATGCCGGTCGCGACGACCGACACGCGGACGCGGCCGGACAGCGTCTCGTCGATCGCCGAGCCGAAGATGATGTTCGCGTCTTCGGCGACCTCTTCGCGGATGCGGTTCGCGGCCTGGTCGACCTCGTAGAGGGTCATGTCGTCGCCGCCGGTGATGTTGATCAGCAGGCCGCGGGCGCCCGCCATCGAGGTGTCCTCGAGCAGCGGGTTCGAGATCGCGGCCTCGGCGGCGCGGATGGCGCGGTTCTCGCCCTCGGCCTCGCCGGTGCCCATCATCGCCTTGCCCATCTCGGCCATCACGGTGCGGATGTCGGCGAAGTCGAGATTGACCAGGCCGGGCGCCACCATCAGGTCGGTGACGCCGCGCACGCCCATGTAGAGGACGTGGTCGGCCATCTTGAAGGCCTCCTTCCAGCCGGTCCGCTCGTTGGCGAGACGGAACAGGTTCTGGTTCGGGATCACGATCAGCGTGTCGACGTATTGCTGCAGCTCGGCGATGCCCTGGTCGGCGGCCTTGGCGCGGCGGGCGCCCTCGAAGGTGAAGGGCTTGGTCACCACGCCGACGGTCAGCACGCCGCGCTCGCGCGCCATGCGGGCGATCACGGGAGCGGCGCCGGTGCCGGTGCCGCCGCCCATGCCGGCGGTGATGAAGACCATGTGGGCGCCGTCGAGATGGCGCGCGAGGTCGTCGGCGGCTTCTTCGGCGGCGGCGCGGCCGATCTCGGGCTTGGCGCCGGCGCCGAGGCCCTGGGTCAGATGCGGGCCGAGCTGGATGCGGCGGTCGGCGCGGCTGTGCGTGAGCTGCTGCGCGTCGGTGTTCGCGACCACGAAATCCACGCCGGCGAGCTGGAGCGAGATCATGTTGTCGACGGCGTTGGTGCCGCCGCCGCCGACGCCGATCACCGTGATCTTGGGCGTGAAATCGGCGTAGGTCTGCTGCGGGATCGTCAGGTTGAGTGTCATGGCGCCTTCCCCCTCGGAGGCTGGATCGTTGCGCGGGACGCGGTGAGGCGGGTCACACCCGCTCCCGCAGGAATTCCACGACGCGGCGGATGAGGCCCGCCGGCCGCGGCTCGGAAAGGTCGATGTCCTGGAGCGAGCGCCCGGCGCCGCCGGCCCAGGCGAGCAGGCCGCAGACGGTCGCGAACTCGGGCCCGCGGCTGCCGGACGGCAGGCCGGCGAGCGTGCCGGTGGGCCGCCCGAAGCGGACCGGACGGTTGAGGATGGCGGCGGCGAGGTCGCGCACGCCGCCGAGCTGCGACGCGCCGCCGGTCAGCACGACGCGGCCGTTGGCGGCGCGGCCGAGCCCGGCGGCGTCGAGCCGGTCGCGGACCAGCTCGAAGGTTTCCTCGAGGCGCGGGCGGATGATGCCGACGAGCTGCGAGCGCGGCACGTGCGCGAACTGGAGCTCGTCCTCGCCGATGATCTCGACGTCGAGCATCTCGCGCTCGTCGTCGGCGGAGGGCTCGGCGTTGCCGTACATCGCCTTCAGCCGCTCGGCGCGCTCGAGCGGCGTCGACAGCACGGCGGCGATGTCCTTGGTGACGTGGAGGCCGCCGACCGGCAGCAGCGCGGTGTGCACGAGCTGGCCTTCGGCGAAGGTCGCGACCTGGGTGGTGCCGCCGCCCATGTCGACGACGGTGGCACCCAGCGTGCGCTCGTCGTCGACCAGCACCGACAGGCCGGATGCGAGCGGCGACGAGACCAGCTCGCCGAGGTTGAGGTCGCAGCGCTGGACCACGGTCGCGAGGTTGCGGAGCGCCGACGACGAGGCGTCGACCATGTGCAGCCGGCCGCCGAGATGGTCGCAGTGCTGGCCGCGCGGGTCGTCGACGCCGGTGGTGCCGTCGACCGAGAAGCCGAGCGGCAGGGCGTGGATGACCTCGCGGCCGTCGACGCCGGCGCGGAGGCGGCCCTCGTGGACGATGCGGCGGATGTCGGCGTCGGTGACGGCGCGGCCGCCGACCGGCCAGCGGACGTTGAAGACGCGGCTTTCGGGCTGGCCGCAGGACAGGCCGACGGTCACCGTGCGGAGGCGGAGGTCGGCCATCGTCTCGGCGCGGCCGACGGCGGCGCGGATCGACTTCTCGGCCTCGTCGAGGTCGACCACGGAGCCGAGCCGGATGCCGCGGGCGCGGTGGAGGCCGGCGCCGACGATCCGCATCTCGCGGCCGTCGGAGCGGCCGATCAGGCAGGTGACCTTGCTGGTGCCGACGTCGACGACGCCGAACACGCCGGCGCGGATCGGGCGGGCGCGCGCGGCGACGTCGTCGGGCGGCAGCAGGGCGAGCGCGCGGCCGGCGGCCGGGCGGAGCGCCGGAAGGGCGGCCTCGGCGCGCGGGGCGGCGACGGCGCGGAGGCCGCGCCTGCCGCCGGTGGGGCCGCCACCGGTGGGCCGCCTGGTGGGCCGCCGGTCGTGGTCACGTCGCGGACGCCGCTCACGCGGGCTTCCTCGCGTCGTCGGGCGCGTCCTTGCCGGCGTTGCTGTCGGTCGTGTCCTTGCCGCCGTCGGCGGGGGGCGCGGGAACGGGATCGGGGCGGATCACCAGCCGGTCGGGCAGCCGCATGTCGATCAGGGCGAGCGGGCGCTCGAACAGCTTGTACTTGTCCTCGAGTGCGGCGAGGCGCGCGACCGCGGCGCCTTCCTCGGCTTCGGGAAGCAGCACCTGGCAGCCGTTCCTGAGGTCGAGGTTCCAGCGGCGGTCGCCGACGCGGACCATGGCGACCACGGCGCGGCGCACGCCGGGAGCCGCGTCGAGCGTGTCGATCAGCGCGCCGGCGCCGGCGGCGGCGCCGTCGCCGACCACCAGCGGCAGGCGGGCGAAGGCCTCGGCGTCCTTGCCGTTGAGGCCCTGGTCCTGCACCACCTTGCCGGTCTGGTCGATCAGCACGAAGCGGCCCCCGTCCTGCCAGACGGCGTAGGGTTTGCGCTCGACGACGCTGACCAGGATGGTGCCGGGCAGGCGGCGCGACACGCTCGCGGTCTCGACGAAGGGCAGGCGCTCGACGCGCGCCTCGGCGGCGTCGGGCGAGAAGCTCATGATCGGCGTGCCGGGGGCGACCGCGAGCGCCGCCTCGATCTCGGCGACCGTGGTCAGGCGCTCGCCGGTGACGACGACCTGCCGCACCGGCATCGCGAGGCCGACGGCGTGGCGGAACCAGGAGCCGGTGCCGGCGCGCTCGACCGCGCCGCGGACCGCGAGCGTGCCGATTGCGGCGAGGCCGAGCAGCGGCACGGCGAGCAGGGTGCGGCGGACGGTGCGGCGCTGGCGCCGCCACATCATGCGGACGCGGGAGGGACGGTCGTGCTTCCTCATGCGCGGCATGCGGCCTGCTCCACCATCCAGGCGCAGAGCGCGCCGTAGGAGATGCCGCAGCGCTCGGCCTGCTCGGGGAGCAGCGAGGTGGGCGTCATGCCGGGCTGGGTGTTGACCTCGAGCAGGACGAGGCGCGGGGCGCGGTCGCCCGCGGTGTCGTCGAAGCGGAAATCGGCCCGCGTCGCCCCCTGGCAGCCGAGCGCGCGATGGGCGGCGAGCGCGATCTCCATGGCGTGCGCCGACACGGTCTCGCCGACCGGCGCGGGCAGCAGGTGGCGCGAGCCCTCCGGCGCGTATTTCGCCTCGTAATCGTAGAAATCGTGGTCGCCGGCGACGATCTCGGTGACCAGCAGCGCGCGGTCGCCGAGCACGCCGACGGTGAGCTCGCGGCCGGGGATGTATTCCTCGACGAGCGCGGTGTCGCCGAACGCCCAGTCGCGGGCGAGGGCGGCGCGGTGGTTGCTGCCGGCGCGCACGATCGAGACGCCGACCGAGGAGCCCTCGGCGTTCGGCTTGACCACGTAGGGGAGCGGCAGCGGGTCGGCTTCGGCGAGCTCGGCCGGCGTCACCAGCCGGCTCTCGGCGACCGGCAGGCCGGCGCGGCGGAAGGCCGCCTTGGCGGCGGTCTTGTCCATCGCGAGCGCCGACGCCCGCAGGCCGGAATGCGTGTAGGGGATGCCGAGCCAGTCGAGCACGCCCTGGATGGTGCCGTCCTCGCCGAAGCGGCCGTGCAGCGCGTTGAACACGCAGTCGACGCGGACGGGCTCGACGAGCGCGCGGATCAGCGCGCCGAGATCGGCGGTGGCGTCGACCGGCACCACGTCGAAACCGCCCGCTTGGAGCGCCGCGATCACGCCGCGCCCGGTCGAGAGACTGACCTCGCGCTCGGCCGACAGGCCGCCGTAGAGCACGCCGACGCGGCGGCCGGTCATGCCGGCACCGTCGAAGCGGCGTCGAGGCGGCGGCCGACGCGCTTGATCTCCCAGGCGAGCGACACGCCGGAGCTCGCCTCGACGCGCGCGCGGACGGTGTCCCCGAGCGTTTCGAGATCGGCGGCGGTCGCGCGGCCGGTGTTGATCAGGAAGTTCGCGTGCAGCCGGCTGACGGCGGCGCCGCCGATCGCGAGCCCGCGGCAGCCGGCGGCGTCGACGAGTTCCCAGGCGCGCAGCGACGAGACCGCGGGGTCGGGGTTGCGGAAGGTCGAGCCGCCGGTGCGTTCCTTGACCGGCTGCGACGCCTCGCGCGCGGCCCGGATGGCGGCGATGCGGGAGGCGATCGCGGCCGGGTCGCCGGGGGTCGCCCGGAAGCGCGCGCGCACGACGACGCTTTCGGGCGGCAGCGCGCTCGCGCGGTAGCCGAAGGCGAGCGCTTCGGCGGGGAGGCGCACCATCTCGCCGTTCCGCAGCACGATCTCGGCCCAGTCGAGGATGGCGGCGACCTCGCCGCCATAGGCGCCGGCGTTCATCGCGACGGCGCCGCCGACGGTGCCCGGGATGCCGGCGAGGAATTCGAGACCG
This sequence comes from Acetobacteraceae bacterium, assembly GCA_965199345.1. Lineage (GTDB taxonomy): Bacteria > Pseudomonadota > Alphaproteobacteria > Acetobacterales > Acetobacteraceae > CAXTPV01. The sequence continues at coordinate 1,612,048 of CBDARA010000002.1, read as the reverse complement.
GACAGTCCCGCGTCCGCGGCACGGCGCGCGACCAGCGCGTCGGAGGCGGCGCCGCCGGCGACGATCGCGTCGCCGTCGCGCTCGATCGCCGCCATCGACTTGCCGGGGCGGACGACCAGGCCGGGCAGGCCGCCGTCGCGCACGATGAGGTTCGAGCCGGCGCCGAGTGCCATCACCGGCACGTCGAGGGGCAGCGCGCGGAGCGTGCGCGACAGGTCGTCGGCGTCGGCCGGCACGAGCAGCGTCTCGGCCGGGCCGCCGACGCGGAACCAGGTGAGCGGCGCGAGCGGCACCGCGTCGCGCGCGGCGCCCCGCACGGGCGCGATCGCGTTCATGCGGCGCCCCGTCTCGGGTTCTGCAGCGCCGCGAGCTGGCCCGGGAGTTTCTCGGCCCAGGCGGTGATGTTGCCGGCGCCGAGGCAGACGACGAAATCGCCCGAGCGCGCGATCGCGTTCAGCATCTCGGGCAGGTGGTCGGGGGAGGCGAGCGGGACCACCGATTTGTGGCCGCGCATCCGGAGACCGTCGACCAGCGCGTCGCGGTCGAACCCTTCGAGCGGCGGCTCGCCGGCCGCGTAGACGTCGGCGATGATGACGGTGCCGGCGTCGTTCATGCAGGTGCAGAACTCGTCGAACAGCGAGCGGAGGCGCGAGTAGCGGTGCGGCTGCACGACCGCGATCACCTCGCGGGCACCGGCCTGTCGCGCGGCCTTGAGCACGGCGGCGATCTCGACCGGGTGGTGGCCGTAATCGTCGATCACCGTGATGCCGCCGGTCTCGCCGGTCTTGGTGAAGCGGCGCTTGACGCCGCGGAACTGCGCGAAGGCGGAGCGGATGGTCTGGTCGTCGATCTCCATCTCGTGGGCGATGGCGACGGCGGCGAGCGCGTTCTGGACGTTGTGCTGGCCGAGCATCGGCAGCCGGAACGGGCCCATCCGGCGCGCGCGGCCGCGCTGGCGGTCGTTGACGGCGACCTCGAAGGTGGCGCCGCGGCGGTCGGCGACGAGGCGGTCGGCGCGGATGTCGGCCTGCGGCGAGAAGCCGTAGGTGATGATCCGGTGATCCGACAGGCGCGGGATCATCTTCTGCACTTCCGGATGGTCGATGCAGAGCACGGCGAAACCGTAGAACGGGATGTTCGACACGAACTGGTCGTAGCCCGCCTGCATGCGCTCGGCGGTGCCCCAGTGGTCGAGGTGTTCGGCGTCCATGTTGGTCACGACCGCGATCACCGCCGGCAGGCGGAGAAAGGAACCGTCGCTCTCGTCGGCCTCGACCACCATCCAGTCGCCGGCACCCATGCGGGTGTTGGTGCCGTAGGCCTCGATGATGCCGCCGTTGATCACGGTCGGATCGAGATGCGCGGCCTCGAGCACGGAGGCGACGAGGCTGGTGGTCGTGGTCTTGCCGTGCGTGCCGCCGATCGCGACCGACCAGCGGAGACGCATCAGTTCGGCGAGCATCTCGGCGCGGCGGACCACCGGGATCAGCCGCGCGCGCGCGGCGGCGACCTCCGGATTGTCGCTCCTGACCGCGGTCGAGACCACGACGACCTCCGCGGCGCCGAGATGGGCGGCGTCGTGGCCGATCAGCACCGGGATGCCGGCGGCGCGGAGGCGGCCGACATTGGCGTTCTCGGCGATGTCGGTGCCTTGGACCGAATAGCCGAGCACGTGCAGCACCTCGGCGATGCCCGACATGCCGATCCCGCCGATGCCGACGAAATGGATGGTTCCGATCTGCAGCGGGAGCGCCCTCATGCGCCGGCGGTCCCGCTCATCGTGTCACTCGCTCGCGTCATGCGCCGATCCTCGTCTCAGCCTGGCGAATCGGGCGTTTCACATCATAGGCCGTCGATGCCAAGTCCTCCACGAGCAGGACGAGCCGATCGGCGGCGTCGGTGCGCCCGAGCGCGCGCGCGCGATCCGCGGCGTCCGCCAGCAGCGACGGCGAGGCGAGCAGCGCGCGAAGCCGCTCGATCAGGAACTCCGTCGTGAAATCGGCCTGTTTCGCCATCGTGGCGGCGCCGGCATCGACCAGCACGCGCGCGTTGGCGCTCTGCTCGTCGCCGGCGGCGATCGGCAGCGGCACCAGGATCGCGGGCCGGCCGGCGGCGGTGAGCTCGGCGACCGTCGAGCCGCCGCTCCGCGCGATCACCAGATGGGCGCGCGCGAGACGCGACGCGACGTCGTCGAAGAACGGCCTGATGTCGGCCTCGATGCCGGCCGCACGGTAGGCGGCCTCGACGCGGGCGACGTCCTCGGGCCGCGCCTGCTGCGACACGCGGAGCGGCCGGCCGAGTGCCGCCAGCGCCGCCGGCACGACGTCGCTGAACACGCGGGCGCCGAGCGAGCCGCCGAGCACCAGGATCTCGCATGTGGCGCCGGGCGGCTCGTAGCGGCCGATCGCGGCGATCGCCGGCCTGACCGGGTTGCCGACCAGCACCTGGCGCGTGCCGGCGGGAACGCCGTCGACGGCATCGAAGCTGGTCGCGACCGCGTCGGCGAAGCGCGCGAGGAAGCGGTTGGCGCGGCCGAGCACCGCGTTCTGGTCGTGCAGCACGACGACCGGGCGGCGGCGGCGGAGCACGGAGGCGAGCACCGGCGGCACCGACGGGTAGCCGCCGAAGGCGACGACCGCGTCGGCGTCGAGGTGCCGGCGCGCGGCCAGCGTGCCGGCGGCGAGCGAGGCGATGCCGCCGACGCGGTCGAGCGCGGATTTGCCGACCAGGCCGGCGCCGCCCACGATCTGGACGCGCCCGAAGCGGTCGCCGGCGCGGGCGGCGGTGCGGGCGTCGGTCATCAGCGACACGGCGTGGCCGCGGCGCTCGAGGGCGGCGGCCAGCGCCTCGGCCGGGAACAGGTGGCCGCCGGTGCCGCCGGCCGCGAGCGTGACCCTCACAGCCGCGACCGCCGGCGGGTGAGGGCGAGCAGCATGCCGACCGTGAGCGCCACCGACATCGCCGACGAGCCGCCGTACGAGATGAACGGCAGCGTCATGCCCTTGGTCGGGATGAGGTGGAGCGTCGAGGCCATGTTGACGAAGGCCTGCAGGCCGAAGCCGGCGCAGAGGCCGGTGACGGCGAGCGGCGTGAACATCTCCTCGGCCGCGATCTGCCGCAGCAGCGCGCGCGCGACGATGAACAGGAAGGTGAGGATGATCACCATGCAGAGGATCATGCCGAATTCCTCGCCGGCGACGGCGAACACGAAATCGGCGTGCGCATCGGGCAGCAGGTCCTTCACGCGGCCCTCGCCGGGACCGCGTCCTGTGAGGCCGCCATGCGAGAAGGCGGCGAGCGCCATGTCGATCTGGTAGTGGTCGCCGACCTTCGGATGGAGGAAGCGCTCGACGCGGCTGCGGACATGCGGGAACACGGTGAACGCGAGCACGAAGGCGCCGACCAGCGAGCCGGCGCCGGCGCCGACCAGGATCAGCGGCAGCCCGTCGACGAACAGCTGCACGAGGAAGACGCAGAGGATCACCGACAGCATGCCGATGTCGGGCTGCGACTTGAGCAGCATGACGATGATCGCGAGCACGCCGAGCGCCGCGATGTGGCCCGGGAACACGCGTCGCGCGGCGCGCAGCCTGCGGCCTTCGGCGAGCAGGAAGGCGGTCAGCACCGCGAAGCAGGGTTTGAGGAACTCGCTCGGCTGCACCGACATCAACGGCAACGCGATCCAGCGGCGGGCGCCCTTGATGTCGACGCCGTGCACGAGCGTCCAGGCGGTGGCGAGGAGAGCGAGCGCGCAGCCGACGATCGCCGTGTCGCGCACCTGGCGCGGCGTCAGCATCGAGGTGCCGACGACGATCAGGCCGGCGAGCGCCAGGAACACCACCTGCTTGAGGATGAACATGTCGCGCGACGCGCCGATCCGCATCGCGACCGCGGGCGAGGCCGCGAGCACCAGCACGTAGCCGACGCCGATCAGCACGAACACGGCGGTGAGCGTCGCGCGGTCGACCGTCCACCACCAGCGGCCGAGGACGGAGTTGTCGGCGCGTGCGGACTGGCTCATGGCGCGGCCTCCTCGGTGCGGTGCCGCGCGTCGAGGGCGTGCACGAGCGACGCGAAGCGTTCGCCGCGCGCCTCGAAATCGCGGAACTGGTCGAACGAGGCGGCGGCCGGCGACAGCAGGACGACCGGCACGCCGTGCGCGCGCGCCGCCTCGAAGGCGTCCGGCACGGCGTGCTCGAGCGCGCCCGCGCGGCGGTGCGGCACGCCGTGGGCGGCGAGCGTGTCGGAGAACGCCGCCTCGGCCTCGCCGATCAGGATCGCTTCGGCGACGTGGCCGAACCAGGGGGCGAGGCTTTCGATGCCGCCGTCCTTGGCGCGGCCGCCGGCGATCCAGACGCAGCGCGGCGTCGACGCGAGCGCGCGCGCCGCCGCATCGGCGTTGGTCGCCTTGCTGTCGTCGACGAACGCGATGCCGTCGACCTGGGCGATCCGCTTCTGGCGGTGGGCGAGACCGTCGAAACCGATCAGCGGGGCGGCCAGCGCGTCGAGCCGGACGCCGAGATGGGCGGCGATCGCCGCCGCGGCGGCCGCGTTCTGCCGGTTGTGCGCGCCGGGGAGCGCGCTTGCGCGCCCGAGATCGGCGACGCGCACGCCGTCGGCCAGGAGCAAGCCCTCGGCGTCGACCTGCCAGACGGCGCCGTCGGCGCCGGCGCCCGAGATGGCGACGTGGTGCGGCACGGTCGCGGCCAGCGCCCGGCTCGGCGCGTCGTCGATGCCGATCGCGGCGAGGTCGCCCGGGTGCTGGCCGGCGAAGATCAGCCGCTTGGCGTGCGCGTAGCCGTCCATGTCGCCGTGCCGGTCGAGATGGTCGGGCGACAGGTTGAGCATGGCGGCGGCGTCGAAGCGGAGCCCCGGCACGCGCTCGAGCATGTAGGACGACATCTCGAGCACGTAGACGCCGTCGTCGCAGAGCCGCGGCAGCGCGAGCGCGGCGGGGCCGAGATTGCCGCCCGCGACCGCCTCGATGCCGTTCGCGGCCAGCAGGTGGCGGAGCAGCACGGTGGTGGTGGACTTGCCGTTGGTGCCGGTGATGCCGACGAAGCGGGCGCGGCTGCCGGACAGGCGCACCGCCTCGTGCAGCAGGACGGCGTCGGACAGCACCGGCACGCCGCGGCGGACGGCGTCGCGGGCGAGTGCCGGCGCGTGCGGGCCGCGATGCGGGATGCCGGGCGAGAGCACGAGCGCGTCGAGGCCGTCGGCGGCGTCGCGTCGGCGGAGCGCGACGTCGTGCGCGGCCGCGCGGGCGGCGTCGCCGTCGTCCCACGCGTCGACCGCGGCACCCATGGCGGCCAGCGCGCGCGCGACCGGCAGCCCGTTCCGCCCGAGGCCGAGCACCGCGTAGCGGCGGCCGGCGAGGAGGTCATGCGGGAAGCTCACCGGATCTTCAACGTGGCGAGGCCGATCAGGCCGAGGATCACCGAGATGATCCAGAACCGGATCACGATCGTCGCTTCCTGCCAGCCCTTCTTCTCGAAATGGTGGTGCAGCGGCGCCATCAGGAACACGCGCCGGCCGGTCCGCTTGTACCAGAACACCTGGATGATCACGGACACGGTCTCGATGACGAACAGGCCGCCGACGATCGCGAGCACGATCTCGTGCTTGACCGCGACCGCGACCGCGCCGAGCGCGCCGCCGAGCGCGAGCGAGCCGGTGTCGCCCATGAAGACCTGCGCCGGCGGCGCGTTGAACCAGAGGAAGCCGAGGCCGGAGCCGACCAGGGCGGCGAGGAAGACGCCGAGCTCGCCGGTGCCCGGCACGCCGTGCAGCTGGAGGTAGTCGGCGAACACGCGATTGCCGACCAGATAGGCGATCAGCGCGAACACCATCGCCGCGATGATGGTCGGCACGATCGCGAGCCCGTCGAGCCCGTCGGTGAAGTTCACCGCGTTGCCGGCGCCGGTGATCACCAGCATGGCGAACAGCGGATAGGCGAGGCCGAGCGGCAGCAGCAGGTCCTTGGCCAGCGGGAACGCGACGTCGCCGGCGATCGCCGGCGGGCTCAGCGTCATCATCCAGGCGCCGGCGGCGAGGCCTGCCGCGAGTTCGAGGCCGAGCCGGAGCCGGCCGGAGACGCCCTTGGTGTTGCGCTTGGTGAGCTTCAGGAAATCGTCGGCGAAGCCGATCGCGCCGAACGCGGCGGTGAGCAGCATCACCGCCCAGACGTAGCCGGACGACAGGTCGGCCCACAGCAGGGTGGACACGAACAGCGCGAGCAGGATCAGCACGCCGCCCATCGTCGGCGTGCCCTTCTTCTCGAGGAGGTGGCGCTCGGGGCCGAGGGCGCGGATCGGCTGGCCGCCCGGCTGCAGCGAGCGCAGCCAGGCGATCACCCGGTCGCCGAGCAGGAACGAGACCGTGAGCGAGGTGAGGCAGGCCGCGCCCGACCGGAAGGTGAGGTAGTGGAGGAGGTTGAAGACGGCGATGTGCCCGGCATAGGGGCGGGCGAGGTCATACAGCATCAGGTGGTCTGGTCCAGCAGGGCGTCGACCACAAGGCGCATCCGCGCACCGTTGCTGCCTTTGACGAGGACGGCGTCGCCGGCGCGGACCAGCGACGGCGCCGCGCGGGCGAGCGTGGCGGCATCGGGCGCCCATTCGCCACGTCGCGCGTCGGGCAGCGCGTCCCAGAGCGCGCGCGCGGCGGGGCCGGCGGCGTGGACCACGTCGGCGGCGGCGGCGGCGGGGGCGGCGAGCGCGCGGTGCTCGTCGTCGGAGTGGTCGCCGAGCTCCAGCATGTCGCCGAGGAAGGCGACGCGGCGGCGTGCCGGCAGCAGGCGCAGCACGTCGAGCGCGGCGCGGACCGAGGCGCCGGACGCGTTGTAGCTCTCGTCGAGCAGTGTCGCCGTGCCGCCGGCGATCGGCCGGGTGAGGCCGCGCCCGGCGCCCGGACGGAACGCCGCCAGCGCGTCGAGCGCGGGCGCGAGCGGGAGCGCGAGCGCGTGCACGGTCGCGAGCACGGCAAGCGCGTTCGACGCCATGTGGGTGCCGAGCGCGCCGAGCACGAAGTCGAGCGCCTCGCCGGCGGCGACCGCGCCGACGGCGCTCCGCCCGTCGGCGCGGGCGGTCGCGCCGAGCAGCCGGAAGGCGGCGTCCGAGGCCTGGCCGAAGCCGATCGCGCGGACGCCGTCCGGGACCGCGTCGCGAAGGATCGCGGCTTCCGGCGCGTCGAGCGGCACGATCGCGGTGCCGCCCGGGCGGAGCGACGCGAAGATCGCGGCCTTTTCGCGGGCGATCGCGTCGCGCGAGCCCATCAGCCCGATATGGGAGGTGCCGATCGCGGTGACGATCGCGACGTCCGGCCGGGCGAGGGCGGCGAGCGGCGCGATCTCGCCCGGATGGTTGGTGCCGAGCTCGCAGACCGCGAAATCGTGCCCTTGCGGCAGGCGCGCCAGCGTGAGCGGCACGCCCCAGTGGTTGTTGTGCGACGCTTCGGCGGCGTGGGTCGGGCCGTAGGCCGCGAGCGCCGCGCGCAGCATCTCCTTCGTCGTGGTCTTGCCGACGCTGCCGGTCACCGCGACGACGCGGCCGCCGAAGCGGGCGCGGCCGGCGCGGCCGAGATCGGCGAGACCGGCCCGGGTGTCGGCGACGCGCAGCCGGGCGTCGATGCCCGGCGCGTCCCGGTGCACCATGGCGCAGGCGGCGCCGCGCCGGGCGGCATCGGCGAGATGCGCGTGGCCGTCGCGTTCGCCCACCAGCGCCACGAACAGAGCGCCGGGCGCGAGGGACCGCGTGTCGATCGCGACCGCGTTCACCTCGAGCCCGGCGCACCCCGGCGTCAGCGCCCCCCCGGTCGCCTTCGCCAGTGCCTCGCCGGTCCACAGCACGGTCATGGGTGCGGTGAGCCGGCGAGGCGGGACATCACCTCGCGGTCGTCGAACGGCAGCACGGCGCCGCCGACCGTCTGGCCGGTCTCGTGTCCCTTGCCGGCGACGACCAGCACGTCGCCGGGACGGAGGCGGGACAGCCCTTCGGCGATCGCCGCCTCGCGGTCGCCGATCTCGGTGGCACCGGGGCAGCCGGCGACGATCGCGGCGCGGATCGCGGCGGGATCCTCGCCGCGGGGATTGTCGTCGGTGACGATCAGGCTGTCGGCGCCCCGGCGCGCGACGGCGCCCATCATCGGCCGCTTGCCGCGGTCGCGGTCGCCGCCGGCGCCGAACACCAGCACGATGCGGCCTTCGGCATGCGGCCGCACCGACGCGAGCACCGTCGCGAGCCCGTCCGGCGTGTGGGCGTAGTCGACATAGGCCGCCGCCCCGTTCGGCAGCACGGCGGCGCGCTCGAGGCGGCCGCGCACGCCGGCGAGGTGCTCGACGCGGTCGAGCAGCGTGCCGACCGGCCGGCGGTCGGCGGCGGCGACCAGGGCGGCCGCCAGCAGCGCGTTCTCGGCCTGGTAGCGGCCGATCAGCGGCAGCGTGATCTCGCGCCGGGCGCCGTCGGCCTCGACGCCGAGGCGCTGGCCCGACGCGAGCGGGCGGACCGAGAGGAGGCGGATCGTGCGGCCGCGTTCGCCGACCGTGTCGAGCCGGAGGCCGCGCGCGTCGGCGATCGCCCGGATCGCGTCGAGCGTCGCGGCGTCGGCGTCGGCGTTGACGACGGCGGTCGCGCCGCGCGGCAGGATGGCGTCGAACAGGCGGAGCTTGGCGGCGCGATAGGCCGCCTCGGTGCCGTGGTAGTCGAGATGGTCGCGGGTGAGGTTGGTGAAGCCGGCGGCGATGGGGACGAGGCCGTCGAGCCGCCCCTGCGCCAGCCCGTGGCTCGACGCCTCCATCGCCAGCCGGTCGACGCCGGCGCGCGCGAGCGACGCGAGCGAGGCGGCGAGCCGCACCGGGTCCGGCGTGGTGAGCGCGGGGCCGGTGTCGATCGCGACGCCGTCCGGTGCCAGGAGGCCGAGCGTGCCCAGCGACGCCGCCCGCTTGCCGGCGAGGCCCCAGAGCTGGCGGCAGAACTCGGCGGTGCTGGTCTTGCCGTTGGTGCCGGTGATCGCGACCACGGTCGCGGGCGGCGGGCCGGCGAGCACCGCGGCGAGGCGCGCGAGCACGCGTCGCGGCGCCTCGTCCTCGATCACCGGGACGCGGTCGACGCCGTCGGGCCAGGACGTGCCGGGGGGCGCCAGCACGGCGCGGGCGCCCTGGCGCACGGCGTCGGCGATGAAGCGGCGACCGTCGGTCTCGCTGCCGGGCAGCGCCGCGAACAGCGCGCCGGGGCCGACCGCGCGGCTGTCGGCGGTGACGGCGTCGATCTCGACCGTCTCGGCGCCGGGCGAGATCGCGCCGCGACCCTCGGGCAGCGGCAGGCGGGCGCGGCGGAACAGTTCAGCGAGCTGCATGGCGCGCTCCGGCGTCCGGCGGCGCGAGGTAGAGCGCCTCGTGGCGGAGCGCGGGGTCGAGCGCGAGCGCCGAGGCGCCGCGTCCGGAATGGTTCGGCTCGTCGCCCGGACGTCCCGCTGCCCCGGCCGCCTCGGCGACGAGGCCGTCGCGCGGATGGCGCTCGTGCGGCGCGTGGTCGCGTTCCACCCGGCCTTCGCCGGGATCGCCCGGATCGTTGCCAGGGCCGAGGGCGCGGTGTCCGGCCGGCGGCGTCGGCACCAGCGGCATGTCGATCGCGGCGTTGATCGCGTCGGCGCCGTCGGTCACCGGGAACAGGCCGAGCATCGGCGCGGTGCGCGCGATGATGCGGGCGGCGACCGGGGCGGCGACCCAGCCGGCGGTGGTCCAGCCATGCGTCGCCTTGTTGCCGACCGGGCTGTCGACCATGACGTAGACGGCGTAGCGGGGGTCGTTCATCGGGTAGACCGAGGTGAACGCCGCGATGTTCTTGTGCTTGAGGTAGCCGCCATGCGGGCCGATCTTCTCGGCCGTGCCGGTCTTGCCGCCGACGAAGTAGCCCGGCACCTCGGCCGACTGCGCGATGCCCTTGGTGACCACGAGGCGGAGCAGCTTGCGGAGGGTTTCCGACGTCGCGGGCGACATCACCGGGGTGCCGCCGACCGGGGCGACCGGTTCCGGGTCGCCCTCCGGCCGCGCCAGCATCGTCGGCGCGAGCAGGATGCCGCCATTGGCCGCCGCCGCGGTGCCGCGGACGATCGCGAGCGGCGATTCCGCGACGCCGTGGCCGAAGCCGACCGTCAGCACCGTCGACAGCCCCCAGTTCTTCGGCGAGGGCACGATCGGCCAGCCGCTTTCCGGCAGCTGCACCGGCACCTTGGCCAGGAAGCCGAGCTTGCGGAGCCAGGCCTGCTGGCGTTCGGCGCCGACGTCGAGCGCGATGTGCGCGGCGCCCGGGTTCGACGAGAACGCCATCACCTGCGCCATCGTGAACCAGGGCGCGAAATGGTCGGTCTTCATGTCGGTGATGGTGAAGCGCCCGACATGGATGGGGCGCGTCGAGAACTGGTCCCAGACATGGGCGACGCCGTCCTCGAGCGCCATCGCGGCGGTCTGCAGCTTGAAGGTCGAGCCGGGCTCGTACATGCCGGTCACCGCGCGGTTGAAGCGCGCGTCGGGCAGGGCGCGGCCGTACTCGTTCGCGTCGTAGTCCGGCAGGCTGACCATCGCGATCACTTCGCCGGTGCGGACGTCCATCACCAGGCCGACGGCGCCGACGCCCTGGAACTCGGCGAGCGCGCGGGCGACCTCGTCGTGCACGACCGCCTGGACGCGGACGTCGATCGAGAGCCGGAGCGGCTCGGTCTGCGAGGTCAGCTGGCGGTCGAACGCTTTCTCGACGCCGGCGATGCCGTGGTCGTCGATGTCGACGCCGCCGAGCAGCTGGGCCGCCGTGCGGCCGAGCGGGTAGCGGCGCTTCTCGCTGTTGTCGAACGAGATGCCGGGGATGCCGAGCGCGTTGATCGCCATTTCCTGGTCGGGTGTCACGTCGCGGGCGATGTAGACGAAGCCCTTGTTCTCGCCCAATCGCTTGCCGACCGCCTGCTCGTCGAGGTGCGGCAGGACGCCCGCGAGCTTCGCCGCGACCTCGGCCGGATCGATGATCACGCGGGGATCGGCGTAGACGTTGGCGAGCGGCAGCGAGATGGCGAGGATCTGCCCCTCGCGGTCGACGATCGCGGCGCGGTGGACATGCGGCATCACCTGCGCCGCGAGCGAGCCCGCGAGCCCGCCCGGCGTGGGTTCCGGGATGGGGGCGACGAGCGGCGCGATGTCGCGGGCCGGGATCGGCGCCGGCATCAGCACGGTCGCGAGCGTGAGCTTGACGGCGACGAGCGAGAACAGCGCGGTGAAGCCGGCGGCGGTCGCGAGCAGCCGCACGCGCATCGTGTGCAGCCGGGCGCGCTCGGCGAGGTCCCGGTCGGTCACGCGGATGTGGAGCTCGCTCCGGTCCATCGCGGTGGCGATCGCCTCAGCGCGCCGGCGCGGCCATCGGCGGCGCCATGCCGCTCGACGACATGCCGCCCGACGCCATGCCGCCCGACGCCATGCCCAGCGCCGATCCGGCGAAGCCTGACGCCGGCGCGCCGTAGGACGGCCGGCTCCAGGCGGACGCGAGCATCGGCGCCGGGCGCGCGTAGGAGACGACCGGACGGACCCGCATCGGCGTGTAGAGCGGCCGCGACGGCGCCGCCGAGGCGAGCTGCACGGGATGCCGCGTCGCGCGATGGGCGAGGGCTGCGAGCCGCGTCGCCGGATGGGCGTGGAGGCCGGGCGCGCGCGTCGCGTCGCGCGGCGTGACCGTGGCCGGCGCGCCGTCGAGCCGGGCGACCGGGTCGGCCTCGGTCGCCGACGACAGCAGCAGCGGCGCGGCCGGCAGGCCCCCGACCGGCGCCGGGCCAGGGCCTGCCGCGCCTGGCGGGGTCGCGGTGGGCGAGGGTGCGGGCGGCGGCCCCGGCGGCGGCCCGAGTGGCGGCAGGTGGCGGTCGAGGGCGGCGAGCTGGACGAACTGGCCGGGGGCGATCGGCTGCAGCTGCGGCAGGAAGCGCCCGGCCAGCGCGCCGAGCCGGTCGGGCTGGTTCAGCAGCGCCCACTCGGCCTGCAGCATGGAGGTCCGGGCGCGGATCGCGTCGGTGTCGGCGATCACCCGGTCGATGCGGCCGTCGAGCAGCGTCGTGCGGTGCTTCTCGGTGTAGAGATAGAGGCCCGATCCGGCGGCGAGCAGGACGGCGAGGCAGGTGAACGGCCTGATCATGCGCGTGGCTCCTCGGCGGGGTCGGCGTGGCGTTGGAGGGCGCGCAGCCTGGCACTGCGGGCGCGCGGGTTGCGTCCGGTCTCGTCGGCGCCGGGACGGACGGCGCGGCGGGCGAGCAGCGAGAACGCCGGCGGCGCCGCGTCGCCGGTCACCGGCAGGTGGCGGGACGGTTTCGGGCCTGCGCCGGCGCGGTCGGTCATGAAGCGCTTGACCAGCCGGTCCTCGCCGGAATGGAACGAGACGACGACGAGGCGGCCGCCCGGCGCGAGCAGCGACGCCGCCGCCTCGAGGCCGCGCTCGATCTCGCCGAGCTCGTCGTTGACCCGGATGCGGAGCGCCTGGAACGAGCGGGTCGCCGGATCGATGCCGTCGGCCGCCTTCGGCATCACCGACCGGATCACCCGCGCGAGCGCGCCCGTGGTGGTGATCGGCGCCTCGCGCCGGGCGGCGACGATCGCGCGCGCGATCCGGCGCGAGTGCCGCTCCTCGCCGAACTCGTAGAGCAGGTCGGCGAGCTCGCCTTCGGGCAGCGTGTTGACGAGGTCGGACGCCGTCGTCCCACGATCGCCCATGCGCATGTCGAGCGGTCCGTCGGCGCGGAACGAGAAGCCGCGCTCGGGTTCGTCGAGCTGGAACGACGACACGCCGAGATCGAGCACGACGCCGTCGAGCGCGCGGACGCCGTGGCCGCCGAGGAGGGCGACCATGTCGCCGAACCGGCCCTCGATCAGGTGCAGCCGTCCCGGGTGGCGCGCGGCGAGCGCGGCGCCGCGGCGGATCGCCGCCGGGTCGCGGTCGATGGCGTAGAGCGTGCAGGACGAGGCGGCGAGGATCGCGTCGGCGTAGCCGCCGCCGCCGAAGGTGCCGTCGAGATAGCGGCCGCCGTCGCGCGGCGCGAGATGGGCCAGCACCTCGTCGCGGAGCACCGGCACATGCTGGGTCGCCGCACTCATGCGGCGCCTCGATGCGTCGTCGCGCTCACGCGGCGCCTCGGTTCGTCGCGGCACTCATGCGGCGCGTCGCCGTACGCGCGCGGGGTTTCGTTGCGGCCACGCGCTCGCGCGGCGCCTCGCTGCGGCGCGGGCTCACGCCGACGCGTCCCGCTGCAGCGCGCGGCCCGGCATGCGCACGTCGCGGGCGCGGTCGCGAGCCTCGTCGCGACGCTTCGCCGCCGCGTCCGGCTCCCAGATCTGGAAGACCTGCCCGAGCCCCATGAAGACCACCGATGTCGTGACAGCAGCGTGCGCCGCGAGTTCAGTTGAAAGCACGATTCGGCCTTCCTTGTCCGCCTCCAAGATTTCCGAATCTCCGAACAACATTGCGGCGAGATTGTCGTGCTCGTCCGAAAAGATCGGCAGCTCGTCGAGGGGCTTGGCGAGTCGCGCGAACGTCGAGGGCGGCCAGGCCTCGATGCAGGGGTATTTGTGCGAGCGCCAGCAGACGAGCTCGAGCTGCGCCTCGGCGCCGAGCGCGCGCAGCGATGCACGGAACGACGCCGGAATGGACACGCGGCCTTTCGCGTCGATGCGACCGGGATGGCTGCCGAGGAAGAGGGTCACGCCGACTTCCTCCCGACGCCGCTGGTTATTGGGTGTCCATGGGATACCATGGGCACGCATGGGCGTCAAAGCGAAAGCGCAACGAAGTTCTTGCTTTGTTCTTGCTTTTCCGCGCGTTTTACCTCGATCCGCGCGCGAGACGACCGCCGTCGACTTGTTGCGACTTCGTTGTAGCAACGAGGAAGGATGCCAGACGGCCTGTAAGCCGGGTTCTGTCCGCCCGTGAGGGCGGGACGACCATTCCTCTGGGACGCGCATCGCTGCGCGCCTCGCGCGACCAACCCGGACGACGGGCCGGAGAAGGCCCCGGAACGACGTCTCGCGACGCCGGTCCTGTCGTCCCTATTCGGTCTTGCTCCCGGTGGGGTTTACCCTGCCGCCGCCGTTGCCGGCGGCGCGGTGCGCTCTTGCCGCACCCTTTCACCCTTGCCCGCCGCCCGAAGGGGACGGGCGGTTTGCTTTCTGTGGCACTGTCCCTGGGGTCGCCCCCGCCGGTCGTTAACCGGCACCGCTTCTCCGTGGAGCCCGGACTTTCCTCCACCCGGCGATGCCGGGCAGCGGCCGTCCAGCCGTCTGGCGCGCTCCCTGTAGCAGTCCGCGGCGGCGCGTGCGAGAGGGAGGCGATGCCGACCGACCGTCCGGATCTCCTGTCACGCCTGCTGCTGCGCCGCCTCGGCGACGGGTTCGAGGGATCCGGCCTGCCGCTCGCGGCGATCCGCGCGCAGCTCGACCGGCCGGTGCTGCCGCGTGCCATCCTCCGCCGCGGCCTCGCCTCGGTGAGCGACATCGTCGTGCCGGGCGCCTCGGGCGCCCTGCCGGCCCGGCTGTACCGGCCGCACCGGTCGCGCGGGCTCGTGATGTTCCTGCATGGCGGCGGCTTCGTGCTGTGCGGGCTCGACAGCCACGAGGACATCGCCTGCCGTCTCGCGCGCGCCTCGGGCGCGGCGGTGGTCTCGGTCGCCTACCGGCTGGCGCCGGAGCACCCGTTCCCGGCGGCGCCGGAGGACGCGTTCGCGGCCTACCGCTTCCTCGCCGACGCGACGGCGGAGCTCGGGCCGGGTCGCGCCGGGATCGCGGTGGCGGGCGACAGCGCCGGCGGCAACCTCGCCGCCGCGGTCGCCCGCATGGCGCGCGACGCCGGCGTGCGCCCGCCGGCGCTGCAGGTGCTGTTCTACCCGCCGACGCTCGGCCGCGAGCGGACGGCGTCGGCCGACGAGTTCGGGCGCGGGTTCTTCCTCACCGCCGACGCGATCAGCTGGTTCCGGTCGCAATACGTGCCGGTCGACGACGAGGTGCAGTCGCCGCTCTACGCGCCGGCGCTCGCGGACGACCTCGCGGGGCTCGCGCCGGCGCTGATCGTCACCGCCGGCTGCGACCCGCTCCGCGACGAGGGCGAGCTCTACGCGGTCCGGCTGCGCGACGCCGGCGTTCCCTGTCGCGACGGGCGCGTGCGCGGCGCGCTGCACGGCTTCCTCAATTTCGCGCCGTTCTATCCGCCGGCGCGTCGCGTGCTGCGGGAGGCGGGACAGTCGATCCGTCGGGCACTGGACGGCGTGGGGCTTGCATGACGGCGCTCGAGGGCGTCGCCCCTTGAACCCCACCGACGAGCCGTCGCCCGTCGGAAACCTCCCGAGATCCCGGACGCCGAGGGCTGACCGCCTTTCGCCGATCCCGGGCAGAGCCCTGGCCTCGATGCGACCATTCCTCCTCGCCATGGCGGTCCTGCTGGCCGCCGCGTCCCCGGACGATCACCGCGGCGGCACGCTGCGGCTGACCGCCGATGCGGCGTTCGGCTCGATCGATCCGCAGATCAACTACACGCTCGGCTTCGCCGAGGTGTTCTTCGTCGTCTATGACGGGCTCGTCACCTTCCGGAAAACCAACGGTCCGGCGAGCGGCGAGGTGGTGCCGGACCTCGCGGACGCGCTGCCGACGCCGGGCGATGGCGGGCGGACCTGGACCTTCCATCTCCGCCCAGGCATCCGCTTCTCGGACGGGCGGGCGGTGACCGTGAACGACGTGGTGATGTCGATGCGCCGCATGTTCGCGGTGCTCAGCCCGGCCGCCGGCAGCTTCTTCACCGGGCTGGTCGGCGCCGATGCCTGCAACCGCGTGCCCGCCCGCTGCACGCTCGCGGGCGGCGTCGTCGGCGACGCGGCCGCGCGCACGGTCACCTTCCACCTCGTCGCGCCCGATCCCGAGTTCCTCGACAAGCTCGCGATGCCGTTTCCGAGCGTGCTGCCCGCCGACACCCCTTGGCACGACGTCGGCGCGACGGCGGCCATCGGCACCGGCCCCTACATGATCGCCCGCTACGAGCCAGACCGGCACATGCGGCTGGTCAGGAACCCCTATTTCCACGCCTGGAGCGACGACGCCCAGCCCGACGGCTACGTCGACGCGATCCAGTACGATTTCGGCATGGCGGACGAGGACGAGGTCACCGCCGTCGAGAACGACCAGTACGACTGGATGTTCAACCAGAAACCGGTCGACCGCCTCGGCGAGCTCGGTTCGGACTACACCGCGCGCACGCATGTCTCGCCGATCCCGGCGACCTACTACCTGCCGATGAACACGCGCCTCTACCCGTTCGACCACAAGCTCGCGCGGGAGGCGGTCAACGACGCGATCGACCGTCGCGTGCTGATGCTGCTGTTCGGCGGCCCGGGTGCCGCGACGCCGATCTGCCAGGTGCTGCCGCGGGACTTCCCGGCCTACGCGCCCTATTGCCCGTTCACCGCCGGCGCCGACGTCGCCCACCCGGCGGTCCAATGGCGCGCGCCGGATCTCGCCCGCGCCCGCCGTCTGGTCGCCGCCAGCGGCACGGCGGGCGCGCATGTCGTGCTGATCAGCTCGACCGAGGGCGTCGAGATGGCGATGGCGTCCTACCTGCAGAACGTGCTGCGGCAGATCGGCTACGACGCCGAGCTGCGCTCGCTCGCGCTCAACGTGCAGTTCACCTACATCCAGAACACCGGCAACAAGGTGCAGATCAGCCTGACCGACTGGAACGCCGACTACCCCGCCGCGTCCGACTACCTGCACGTGCTCTACGGCTGCGACAGCTTCCACCCGGGTTCCGACAATTCGATCGACATCTCGGGTTATTGCAGCAAGGACCTCGACGACGAGGCGGCGCGCGCGGAAGCGGCGATGCTGACCGACCCGCGCCAAGCGACCGCGCTCTGGCAGGACGTCGACCGCAAGATCACCGATCTCTCGCTGGCCGCGAACCTGATCCAGGAGAAATGGATCGACGTCGTGTCGAGCCGTCTCGGCCATTACACGTTCTCCGAACTCGACCACATGATCTTCTCGCAGGTCTGGGTGCGATGACCGCCCCGGCAAGGCGCTCGCCGGCGCGCGACGCGCTCCGGCGCTTCCGGCGCGATCGGCTCGCGATGGCCGGAGCGGTCGGATTGCTGCTGATCGTGCTCGCCTGCCTCGCCGCCCCGGTCTACGCGGGCGCGATCGCGCACACCGATCCGTTCACCTCCGATGTCGGCGGCACGGTGACGCTCGGCGGCCGCGTCGTGCCCGTGATGCAGCCGGACGCCAATCCGCTGCAGCTCGGCGTGTCGCCGATCGGGCCGACCTGGGTGCTCGGCGCCGATCCGCTCGGCGCCGACAGCCAGGGCCGCGACGTGCTGGCCCGACTGCTCTACGGCGGCCGGGTGTCGCTGCTGATCGGCATCAGCGCGACGCTGTTCTGCGCCGTCGTGGCGTCCGCCGTCGGCATCGCCGCCGGCTTCTTCGGCGGCTGGATCGACGCGACGCTGTCGCGCCTGATGGACGTGATGTGGGCCGTGCCGGTCTACCTGATCGCGATCTCGCTCTCGATCATGACCGTGTCGCAGGGTCTCCGGCTCGGGCCGGTGACGGTCGCGAGCGACAACCTGCTGCTGCCGATCGCGATCATCGCGATCGTCTACATCCCCTATGTCGCGCGGCCGGTGCGCGGCCAGGTGCTGACGCTCCGCCGCTCCGACTTCGTGCTCGCGTCGCGCTGCCTCGGCGTGCCGCGCGGGCGCATCCTGCTCCGCGACATCGTGCCGAACGTGCTCGCGACCGTGCTGACGCTGGCGCCGCTCCTGATGGCGCTCAACATCCTCGCCGAATCGGCGCTGTCGTTCCTGTCGATCGGCGTGCAGCCGCCGGCCGCGAGCTGGGGCACGATCATCAACGACGGGCAGGGACTGATCTACACGCGGCCGCTGGTCGCGATCGCGCCGGGCATCGCGATCGTGCTGACGGTGATCGCGCTGAACCTGGTCGGCGACGGGCTGCAATCGGCGCTCGACCCGCGCGGGCGCGACCGTTGATCGGCGCGATCCTCCGCCGCCTCGCGCAGACCGCGCTGGTGCTGGTCGGCGTGTCGGGCTTCCTGTTCCTGATCTTCTTCGCGACCCCCGGTTCCGATCCCTCGGCCCGCATCGCCGGACGCAACGCCTCGCCGCAGGCGCTCGCCGCCGTGCGCCGGGAGTTCGGCTTCGACCGGCCGTTGCCGGTCCAGTACCTCCGCATGATGGACAAGCTGTTCGTGACGCGCGACCTCGCGAGCTACGTCAATCGCGGCGAACGCGTGGTGCCGGCGGTGATGGACGCGGCGCCGGTGACGCTGTCGCTCTGCCTCGGGGCGGCGCTGATCTGGGTGGTGTGCTCGGTCGGCGTCGGCATGGCGGGCGCCGCGTTCCCGAACACCTCCCTCGACCGGATGCTGATGGGTGCGGCACTGATCGGCATCTCGATGCCGGTGTTCTGGCTCGGCGAGGTCGTGAACCTGGTCACCCAGAAGGACCTGCACCACACCTGGGCGTTCTCCTGGGTGCCGGGGCTCGGCTACACGCCGCTCGCGCGCGACCCCGGTCTCTGGTTCCGCTCGCTCGTGCTGCCCTGGATCACGCTGGCGATCCTGTTCATCGGCATCTACGGCCGCGTGCTGCGCGGCGACCTGCTCGCCGCCTACAACGAGGACTACATCCGCACCGCGCGCGCCAAGGGCCTGTCGCCGGCGCGGGTGATGGTGCGGCACGCGCTCCGCACCTCGCTCGTCACCTTCGTCTCGCTGTTCGGCCTCGACTTCGCCCAGCTCGTCGGCGGCGGCGCGCTGCTGACCGAGGTGGTGTTCGGCCTGCCCGGCGTCGGCCGGTTGACCTACACCGCGCTCACCAATCTCGACCTGCCGATGATCATGGCGACCGTGATGTACTCGGCGGTGTTCGTCGTGCTCGCCAACGCGCTGGTCGACGTCGTCTACGTCCTGCTCGACCCCCGCGTCAGGGACGCGCGTTGACCCCGCCGCCCGGCATGGCGCCGCAGGACGAGCCGGTGCTGGTGGTGCGCGATCTCGCGGTGAGCTTTCGCGGCCGCGACGGCGCGCGCGTGACCGTGCTCGACGGCGTGTCGTTCGACGTGCGGCCGCGCGAGGTGCTCGGCATCGTCGGCGAGAGCGGCTCGGGCAAGAGCATGACCGCGCTCGCGATCATGGGACTGGTCGACGCGCCCGGCGCCCGCGTCACCGGCTCGATCCGCTATCGCGGCCGCGAGCTCGTCGGCCTCGCGCCGCGCGCGATGCGGGCGATCCGCGGCCGCGAGATCGCGATGATCTTCCAGGACCCGATGACCGCGCTCACGCCGGTGATCACGATCGGCGCGCAGATCGCCGAAGCGCTCACCACGCACGCGCGCCTCACGCGGCGCGGCGCCCGCGCCCGCACCATCGAGCTGCTCGAAGCCATGGGCATCCCCGATCCGGACCGCGCCGCCGACCGCTTCCCGCACCAGCTCTCGGGCGGCATGCGCCAGCGCGCGATGATCGCGATGGCGCTGTCGTGCAATCCCGCGCTGCTGATCGCCGACGAGCCGACCACCGCGCTCGACGTCACCGTCCAGGCGCAGATCCTGTCGCTGCTCGGACGCCTCCGCCGCGAGTTCGGATCCGCGATCATGCTGATCACGCACGACATGGGCGTGATCGCCGAGACCGCCGACCGCACCATGGTCATGTATGCCGGCACCGTCGTCGAGCGCGGCGACGCGGCGCGCGTGCTCGCGCGGCCGCACCACCCCTACACGTCGGGCCTGCTCCGCTCGATCCCGCCGATGCATGGGGTCCGACCGCGCCGGCTGCCGGCGATCGAGGGCGCGCCGCCGGCGCCCGACGCCCGGCCGGAGGGCTGCGCCTATCGCCCCCGGTGCCCCTTCGCGCACGATTCCTGCCTCACGCGGCCGCCGCTCGAGATGATCGACGGCGCCGAAATCGCCTGCGTGCTGCCGGCCGAGCACCGCGCCTGGCTGGTGCCGTGACCGCGCCGCTGCTGGCCGCCGCGCACCTCTCGAAGAGCTACCGCGTCGGCGGCGGCAAACGCCTCCGCGCGCTCGACGACGTCTCGCTCGCGGTCGCGCCCGGCGAAACGCTCGGCGTGGTGGGCGAATCGGGTTGCGGCAAATCGACGCTCGGGCGCGCGCTGCTCCGCCTGCACGACGTCGACGAGGGCGAGGTCCAGTTCGAGGGGCGCGACATCACGCGCCTCGGCGAACGCGCGCTCCGCCCGATCCGCGCCCGCATGCAGATGGTGTTCCAGGACCCCTACGCCTCGCTCAACCCGAAGCGCCGGATCGGCGACCTGCTCGCCGAGCCGCTCCGCGTGCACGGCCGCCGCGACAATCTCGACGAGCGCCTCCGCACGCTGATCGGTCTGGTCGGCCTCGCGCCGCACCACCTCGACCGCTACCCCTACGAGTTCTCCGGCGGCCAGCGGCAGCGCATCGGCATCGCGCGCGCGCTGGCACTCGAACCAAGGCTGATCGTCGCCGACGAGCCGGTCTCCGCACTCGACGTCTCGGTGCAGGCGCAGATCGTCAACCTGTTCGCCGACCTCCGCGAGCGGCTCGGCCTCACCTACGTCTTCATCGCCCACGACCTTTCGGTGGTGCGGCAGATCTCGGACCGCGTCGCGGTGATGTATCTCGGCTCGATCGTCGAGCAGGGACCGGCCGACGCCGTGCTGCACCACCCGCTGCACCACTACACCGCGGCCTTGCTGTCCGCGGTGCCTGGCAGCGGCATCGCGCAGCCGCCGCTCGCCGGCGATCCGCCCAGCCCGATCTCGCCGCCCTCCGGCTGCCGCTTCCGCACCCGCTGCCCACGCGCCGAGCCCCGCTGCGCGCTCGAACGGCCCGCGCTCTCGGGCGGCGCGCACGAGGTGGCGTGCCACTTTCCGAGGTCGGGGGGTTAGAAGGCCAGGGCTCTGCCCTGGACCCGCCAAGGGACAGTCGTCCCTTGGATCCCTCTCAGTTAAGGAAAACCCCGGGCCGCGTACGTGCGGGCAGGCCCTGTCGGCCCGGGGTTTTCCTTAACTGATGGATTGTCAAGGCCGCCGCCTTGACCGGGGTCCAGGGGCAGAGCCCCTGGCCTTACAACGCCTCGATCTGGGAAAAGTCGAACGACAGGTCGTCCGGGCTGACGCCGAGGCGCACGCTCGTGCGGGTCGGCATCGCGTAGGGCGGCACCGGCAGGTTGTAGCGGGCCGGCGAGCCGCGGAGCACGCGGCCGGCGAGGTCGTAGCGCGAGCCGTGGCAGGGGCAGAGGTAGCCGCCCGGCCAGTTCGGGACCGGCTCGGTCGCGGACGGGTTGGGGAAGAAGTTCGGCACGCAGCCGAGATGCGTGCAGATGCCGACCATCACCCCGTACTGGGGATCGATCGAGCGGTGCCAGTTCTTGGCGTAATCGGGCTGCTGGTAGTCGTCGGACTGGCTGTCGACGAGGCGCGTGGTGAGTTGCGGGTCCTGCAGGCGGAGCAGCTGGTCCGGCGTGCGGTGCACGATGAACACCGGCTTGCCGCGCCAGATCACCGAGATCTGGGTGCCGGGCTGGACGTGCTGCACGTCGACGTCGACGATGCCGTGATCGCCGCCGATCGCCTCGGGCGGCGACATGCTGTCGAGAAACGGCCAGACCAGCGCACCGAGACCGACGGCGGCGACGGAACCGGCGAACAGCGTCATGAAGTCGCGGCGTTTGACGTTCGGGTCGTGACCGTGGTCGTGCTCGGAACCGTCCGCCGCCATCTCGTGAAGCTCTCCGATTGCGCGACGTCATTTGCCGTCTAACCCCGTGCCGGAGCAAGGGGCGGCGCTCACGGGACGGGGTGGAACTGCCCCGGGCTGCCGTTGTCGGCGTCGACCGCGCCGGTGTCGCGGTCGACGTGCAGGATGAACAGGCGGGGCAGGACCTTCACGGCCGCCGCGCGGTCGCCCATGCAGGCGTGGGTGGGACGCTCGAACACGTCGAGCGTCTGCCGGTCGGCCGGGTCGCCGCCGTGGATGTTGAGCAGCAGGCACGCGCGCGGCACGTCGGACAGGTGGCGCGACACGATCAGGTCGTAGAGGCGGAGCGACATCGAGTAGTCGTTGTGCCAGTCGACGCGCGGTCCGAACAGCGCGTCGGACGCGCGCTGGACGGTGCCGCGCTCCGTGAACCAGACCGCGAGGACCATCAGGACGACGATGGCGATGCGCCGCCAGAACCGGCCCGGCGTCATCCGCCGGCCCGGCGCGGTCCTGGCCGTCGCGCCCGGGGAACGCGGCCTTTGCGCGCTCAGGCGAGGTCCTCGTACCAGGTGCGGCCGTCGCGCTCGATCAGCGCGATGGCAGCCGACGGCCCCCACGTCCCGGCGGCGTAGTTCTTCGGCTTTTCCGAGCTCGCGCGCCAGGCGTCGAGGATCGGGTCGACCCAGGACCAGGCGGCCTCGACCTCGTCGCGCCGCATGAACAGCACCGAGTTGCCGCGGACGGTGTCGAGCAACAGCCGCTCGTAGGCGTCGGGCATGCGGGTCGAGAACGCCTTTTCGAACGAGAGGTCGAGCTTGCCGGGGCGGATCCGGAGACCGCCCGGGCCGGGATCCTTGCTCATGATCCGCATCTCGACGCCCTCGTCCGGCTGCAGCCGGATGACGAGCAGGTTCGCCTGCAGGTCGACGTCGGCGCGCCCGAACGCGGAATAGGGGACGTCGCGGAAGCGGATGACGATCTCCGACGACCGGCGCGGCAGGCGCTTGCCGGTGCGGAGATAGAACGGGACCTTGCCCCAGCGCCAGGTCTGCACCTCGGCCTTGATCGCGACGAAGGTTTCGGTGCGGCTGTCGGCCCCGAGTTCCTCGAGATAGCCGGGCGCGTCCTTGCCGCCGACATTGCCGGCGACGTACTGGCCGCGCACGGTGGCGCGCGCCACTTCCTGCGCGTCCATCGGCTTGAGCGCGCGCAGGACCTTCAGCTTCTCGTCGCGGACGTTGTCGGCGTCGAGCGTGCCGGGCGGTTCCATCGCGAGCAGGCAGAGGCACTGCAGCAGGTGGTTCTGCACCATGTCGCGGAGCGCGCCGGAGCCGTCGTAGTAGGACGCGCGGCTTTCGACGCCGACCGTCTCGGCGGCGGTGATCTGCACGTGGTCGATGCAGTCGGCGTTCCAGAGCCGCTCGAAGATCGTGTTGGCGAAGCGCAGCACCATCAGGTTCTGCACCGTTTCTTTGCCGAGATAATGGTCGATCCGGTAGATCTGACGCTCCGGGAAGTGGCGGCCGACCTCCTCGTTGATGGCGCGGGCCGACGCGAGATCGGTGCCGATCGGTTTCTCGATCACCACGCGGGTCCGCTCGGTCGCGAGGCCGCGCTCGGCGATGTTGCGGCAGGTGTCGCCGTAGAGCGCGGGCGCGGTCGAGAGATAGAACACGCGCACGCGGCCGGCGTCGTCCGGACCGAAATAGCGGGCGAGGTTGTCCCAGTTCTCGCCCGTCGCGCCGTTGACGCGGGCGTAATGGACGAGGCCGAGGAAGGTGTCGACGGTGGCCGGCTCGAGCGCGTCGTGGCCGACGAACTTCTCGAGCGCGCGCCTGGCGATCTCGCGGAAACTCTCGCTGCCATGCTCGGAGCGTGCCGCCCCGATGATGCGCGCCTCGGGCGGGATCTGTCCGTCGCGGAAGCGATGGTACAGCGCCGGCAGCAGCTTCCGCATGGTCAGATCGCCGGTCGCGCCGAAGATCACGTAATCGAACGGCTCGACCGTTCCGAAAGTCGGCGCCATGGCCAGGCTCCTCGATGGGCGCGGGCGCGCCGAAGCTGCGTCAGTCGCGATGACGTTGGGCGATGCAAGAACCATGTATGGCGCCCGGCGGCGGGGCACAACGGAGGCGGACATGGGCGAAGGCGGCTCGGCGGAGACGGAACCCGACGCGGCGACGCGCGAGCGGCTGGAAGCGGCGGCCTTCCGGGCGCTCGTCGCGCACCTCCGCGAGCGGACCGACGTGCAGAATCTCGCGCTGATGGACCTGGCCGGGTTCTGCCGCAACTGCCTGTCGCGCTGGTATCGCGAGGCGGCCGAGCGCGACGGCGTGCCGATGACCGACGCTGCGGCGCGCGAGGCGGTCTACGGCATGCCCTACGCGGAGTGGAAGGCGCGCCACCAGCGCTGACGGCCGGTGCCGGCCGAACGGCGTCGAACGGCGTTGACCGTGGACGGCACCTTGGGCACACCCCCGTGCCTCACGCGGGGAAGGACGGCACACATGGCACGCACCGCCACGGCCGAGACGGACGCACCCGACAGCGCCACGGGCGGCATCGCCGCCGACCGGCTGCGCTCGCTGGTCGACCGCATCGAACGGCTCGAAGAGGAACGCCGCGCGCTCGGCAGCGACATCAAGGACATCTACGCCGAAGCCAAGAGCGCCGGCTTCGACGTCAAGGTGCTGCGCCAGCTGATCACGGTGCGGCGCAAGCAGGCGGCCGACGTGGAGGAGCAGGAAACCCTGCTCGACCTCTACCGCCGCGCGCTCGGGATGTGATCACGACGCGGCGGGGAATCGTGGCGGGCGGCGTCGGAGGGTCGTAGATACCGCTGATGACCTTGCCGTTCGCGCTTCCGGACTGGCTGCCCTGGTGGGTGCAGCTGGTGATCCTCGTCGCCGTCGTGCTCGTGGGCGGCGCCTTCGTGCTGATGCCGTTCAGCGTGTTCGGGGTGAAGGCGAGACTGGACACGCTCGACAGCCGGCTCGACGAATTGCAGGCCGACCTGCGCGAACTCTCCTACCGGCTGCCCGACCCCGACATGCGCCGGCCGGCGGCCTGGCGCCGGGCGGAGATCGACGACGACTACGTCGTCCGGCCGCCGGCGCCGCCGGCCGCGCACGACGACCCGCCCGCACGGCCACCGATCCCGCCGGCGCCCATGGTCCCGGAACGCGAACGCGGCACCCCGCGCGGACGCTCGGAGCCGCAACTGCGCTGGCCGGAGCAGCGGGAGTAGGGAGGAAGGCCAGGGGCGCTGCCCCTGGACCCCGGTCAAGGCGGCGGCCTTGACAATCCAGTCAGTTAAGGAAAACCCCGGGCCACCGATTTCTGCCCGTCCGCAATAGGCCCGGGGTTTTCCTTAACTGAGAGGGATCCAAGGGCCTCGGGCCCTTGGCGGGTCCAGGGCAGAGCCCTGGCCTTCCTTCCCCACCCCGTCGCCCCGGCGAGTTCAGCCGAGGAGCACGAGGTCGTCGCGGTGGATGAGTTCGTCGCGGCCGCGCCAGCCGAGGATGGTTTCGATCTCGTCGGAGCGGTGTCCTGCGATCAGGCAGGCGTCGGCGCTGCCGTAGGCCGACAGGCCGCGCCCGACCACGGTGCCGTCGCGGTCGCGGATCTCGACCGGGTCGCCGCGTTCGAAGCTGCCGTGGACGGCGCTGATGCCGGCGGGGAGCAGCGAGCGGCCGGCCCCGAGCGCGCGGCGTGCGCCGGCGTCGATCGCGTAGGCGCCGAGTGGCACGAGGGTGCCGGCGATCCAGCTTTTGCGGGCGGAGCGTCCGTCGGCGGACGGCGCGAACCAGGTGCAGCGGGCGCCGCCGTCGAGGCGGGCGAGGGGCGCGCGGACGGTGCCGAGGGC
The DNA here is from genome assembly GCA_965199345.1 of Acetobacteraceae bacterium. Taxonomy (GTDB): domain Bacteria; phylum Pseudomonadota; class Alphaproteobacteria; order Acetobacterales; family Acetobacteraceae; genus CAXTPV01. The sequence continues at coordinate 1,586,405 of CBDARA010000002.1, read as the reverse complement.
GATCGCCATGGCGCAGCCGGCGCCGGTCGCGATGCGGGCCGCGGCGAGTTTGGTGCGCATGCCGCCCGAGGAGTAGCCAGGCGGCGGATCGCCGCCCATCGCCTCGATCTCGGGGGTCAGCACGGGGACGAACGGGATGTGGCGCGCGTCGGGGTCGCGCTTGGGGTCGGCGGTGTAGAGGCCGTCGATGTCGGACAGCAGCAGCAGCTGGTCGGCGCCGGTCATGGCGGCGACGCGGGCGGCGAGCCGGTCGTTGTCGCCGAAGCGGATCTCGCTGGTGGCGACGGTGTCGTTCTCGTTGATCACCGGCACGGCGCCGAGCCCGATCAGGGTCGCGAGCGTCGCGCGGGCGTTGAGGTAGCGTCGCCTGTCTTCGGTGTCGCTGAGCGTCAGCAGCAGCTGTGCGGCGAGCATCCCCTCGGCCTCGAGCGCGTCGCGCCAGGCGCCGGCGAGGCGGATCTGGCCGATCGCGGCGGCGGCCTGCTTCTCCTCGAGCCGGAGCGTGCCGGTCGCGCGCGGCAGCGCGGCGCGGGCCAGCGCGATCGCGCCCGACGAGACGACGATGATGTCGGTGCCGCCGGCGCGCAGCCGGGCGAGGTCGGCGGCGATGCTCGCGAGCCAGCCGGCGCGGAGCGTGCCGCCCGGTTCGACGAGGAGGGCGCTGCCGATCTTGACGACGAGGCGCCGCGCGCGGGCGAGAACGAAGGGGGCGTCGATCCGGCGCGTGGGGTCGGTGCTCACGGCGTCGATGCTCATGGCGTCGGGACGGGGGCGCGCATCCGGTTCAGGCCGCCTCGGTGCGGGCGCGGACGCGCGTCCTTTCGGCCGTGACGTGGTCCTGGATGCGGCGGAGCAGGGCCGGCACGCCGGCGCCGGTGGCGCCCGAGATCACCGCCACCTCGGCGCCGCTCGCGCGCCGGAGTGCGGCCGCCCGCGCCGACGTCTCGCGGGGCGACATCGCGTCCGATTTGTTGAGTGCGATGAGTTCGGGCTTTTCGGCGAGGCCGCCGCCGTAGGCGACGAGCTCGTGGCGTACGGTGCGCCAGGCGGCGGCGACGTCGCCGGCGGCGCCGTCGACCAGGTGCAGCAGCAGGGCGCAGCGCTCGACATGGCCGAGGAAGCGGTCGCCGAGGCCGATGCCCTCGTGGGCGCCCTCGATCAGCCCCGGGATGTCGGCGAGGACGAACTCCTCCGTGTGGTTCAGGCGCACGACGCCGAGCTGCGGGTGGAGCGTCGTGAACGGGTAGTCGGCGACCTTCGGGCGCGCGGCGGAGACGGCGGCGAGGAAGGTGGATTTGCCGGCGTTGGGCAGTCCGACCAGGCCGGCGTCGGCGATCAGCTTGAGGCGGAGCCACACCCAGCGTTCCTCGCCGGGAAAGCCCTTGTCGGCGCGCCGCGGCGCGCGGTTGGTGCTGGTCTTGTAGTGGGCGTTGCCGAAGCCGCCGTCGCCGCCGCGGGCGAGCGTCACGCGGAGGCCGGGGCGGTCGAGGTCGGCGAGCAGGCTTTGGCGATCCTCGTCGATGATCTGGGTGCCGACCGGCACGCGGATCAGGACCGCGTCGGAAGCGGCGCCGGTGCGGTCGGCGCCCGAGCCGTTGCCGCCCTTGCGGGCGCGGAAATGCTGGGCGTAGCGGAAGTCGATGAGCGTGTTGAGGTCGGCGACGGCTTCGAACACGACGTCGCCGCCGCGGCCGCCGTTGCCGCCGTCGGGCCCGCCGAACTCCACGTATTTTTCGCGCCGGAAGGCGCAGACGCCGTCGCCGCCGTCACCGGAGCGGATGTAGATCTTGGCCTGGTCGAGGAATTTCATCGGAGGTCCCGCTGCAACGCGAGAAGGGCCGGCTCGCGCCGACCCTTCTCCGTTCTTCGCTGCCGGCGGGAGGCCCGCCGGGACGCGCGCCGGCTACTCGGCGGCTGCCGCCATCGGCTGGACGGAGACGTGCACGCGTCCCTCGGCCTTCCGCTCGAACTGCACGTGGCCGTCGACCAGCGCGAAGATGGTGTGGTCGCGGCCGAGGCCGACATTGCGGCCTGGCTTCATCTTGGTGCCGCGCTGGCGGATGATGATGTTGCCGGCGATCACCTGCTCGCCGCCGAACTTCTTCACGCCGAGGCGCCGGCCTTCGGTGTCGCGGCCGTTGCGCGACGAGCCGCCGGCTTTCTTGTGTGCCATGGGATCTGCTCCTCGTTCGGGGCCGTCAGGCGGCGTTGATGCCGGCGATCCGCAGCACGGTGACGTGCTGGCGGTGGCCGGCCTTGCGGCGGCTGTTCTGCCGGCGGCGCTTCTTGAAGATGATGATCTTCGGCAGGCGGTCCTGCGCGATCACGGTCGCGGTCACGCTGGCGCCTTCGACGAGCGGCGCCCCGATGGTGGTGCCGGCGTCGTTGCCGAGCGCCAGCACGTCGGTGAAGGTGACGGTGCTGCCGGGCTCGGCCTCGAGCTTCTCGATCTTGAGGACGGCGTCGGGAACGACGCGGTATTGCTTTCCGCCGGTGCGGATGACTGCGAACATGCTTTCCGTTCCGATCTGTGGGAGCGCCTGCGCCGCACCATCGCGTCGCCTCGTGCGCACCAAGTCGCTTCTTGTCATGGGCCGCTCGCGCGGCATGGGCCTGCCGCTCGGAGCGGCAGACCGTGGCCTATACGCCGGACGCGGGACGCGGGTCAACGCGCACGCGGTGTTGCGGCGGGCCGGGGACTTGCCTATACGGGCCGCACCGCCAGGAGAGGTGCCAGAGCGGTCGATCGGGGCGGTCTCGAAAACCGTTGTGCGTGCAAGCGTACCGTGGGTTCGAATCCCACCCTCTCCGCCGGTGCGGCAACCGACCGGGCTCCATGGGGCTGCCCGAGCTGTTGGAGATGGCGGGTCGCGCCGAGATCCGGGCGCTCGCGACCGTAGGCGGACCGAGCGCTCCGTGGAAGATGCCGGCGCGGCGACCCTCGTCTCGGCGCACCGTCTCCCCCCTGCTCGTGTTTCGGAGAGAACGACCGCCGACACCGCTCCGGACCGTGCATGTCGGACGCGCGTCGCTCTCGCTCGGTCCGCTCGCGACGGACTTGGAAGCGTCCGACCCGAGAGGGAACGTCCACCCCGTCCGGAACGACCCGCCGCGTCGGTCGAGACGTGCCGTCGATCCTGGAACCTGGCACGAAGGGGCCGTCGATGAGACCACGCCTCCTTTCGTCAAGCCGGTTCGTCGTGTCGGCTTGCACGGGACGCGTCAAGGCGGCTGCCCGACACGGCTTGTGGTCGGAGAGCTCGGCAAAATCGATCTCGCGTCCATCTCGACGCAAGATCGGACGTCAAGGCAGAACTCGACGTGACGTCGCCCGGCACGAGACCGGAAGATGCGCCCGAGAAACGAGCCCGAAGGTTCCGGTCCGGCCGCTGGCCACGCGTGTCGGTCGGGTCTTCGGCGCGCGACGTCACGGCGTAGCCGGGCTGCCCGATCCAGCGGCGTCGGCAGGTCGCATCACCATTGCCGGTCGATCTGGTCGTCCATTTCCTGCCGCTCGCGGCAGGATGGCGGCGGCGGGAGCGGGGGATCTCGGACGATCCGCCACAGGGCGCGGAGGAGACGGACCAGTCGGGAGCCCATGTCGTCTGCTCCGGAAGGCCTTCCAACGTGGCGCATTTAATATCGATATCACAACGATCAGCGTGTTGCAACTCGGATCGGGGTTGATCGACGGGGCGCGTGCGGTCGGCCGACGACGGACCGCGTTCGGCGCGCATGACCGGTGCGGTCGGCCGCGTCGAGCCTTGGGTCAGGGAGTGAGCGCGTCCGGAACATCGTCGGCGCGACGCCGATGGGCGGCCCGACTAGCGCACGATCGGCTCGCGACGAGTCGATGGACGTGCCCGACCTTCATGTGTGGAGCAAGTCGATCCGACGGACGATCCTGCTCGATCGGATGACGCTCTACGCGAGCAGCCACTCCGGCAGCCCGGTCAGGGCCTCTGCGGCACCGAGGCCGAGCGTGGCGTAGGACACATCGCGGATCCCGGCCATCAGACGCACGGCGCGGAACTCGATGTCGATGCTGGTGTGACCGAGGCAGTCCGGCAGGGCGACGCCGTCCTGGTCGACGACATCGTTGAAGATACGGCGACCGGCGCGGTAGATCGTCGCCGTTTCGCCACTGCGCAGCGCGATCATCCACGCTTCCGGCCTGCCGTCGCGGTCGTCGAGGATGCGGCACCGCGCGCCGGCCGCTTCGAGATCCCGGACATGCCGCTCGGCGATGACGCGGTCGACCGCGGTGAACGTCGTGGCCGGCGCCAGCACGCGCGCCGTCGGACGGGGCCGGAAACGCAGGTCGGGCGTGCCGTCGCGCTTCAGCGGACGGGCGTTCGCGGACCCGGCAGCGCGATCTCGATCAGCCTCCTGCATCGACCCTCGCTCACGTGGCACACGGAACGACGGGCGTTCCGCGAGCGATACGTTAGCCCGGTAGGGGACGACAGCCAAGAGATTGTTAGTGACGTCCTGACATTCTCGCGCCGATCAGGCCCGGCCTCGGGCGATGCGCGCCTGCCAAGCGCACATCGCCGGCGTCACGACGAGCTCCATCGCCAGTCCGAACAGCATCGGCGGCGGCGGTCGCGCGACGAACAGCGCGCCACCGAGCCGGGCGAGGCCGCCGGTCACGACGAGGGCGGTGAGCAGGCGGATGCGCGGACCCTGCTCGGCGAAACGTGGCAGGGTCGACCAGTAGCCGATGCCGATCGCGAGCAGCAGCCCCGACAGGTAGCGCACGTGGCTGTCGAGCCCGGGACCGGACGCGGCGCGCGGGATGCCGGTCATGCCGGCGCCGGCGATCACGCCGTCGAGCCCGGCGGCGATCGGCACCAGCGCGAACACGGCCACCAGGGCGATCGCGGCGCGATGCTCGAGCGTCGACACCGTCATCGCGGCGAGGGCGCGCGTCGCCCGCGTCGCTCTCGTCGCGCGCGTGCGCGCAGCATCATCCGGCGCCGCGGCCGGCGGCTGCCGCGAGATGGGCGAGGATGCGGGCGTGGGCGCGCGCGCCGCGATGGAGGCAGACGAGTTCGAACTTCTCGTCGGGACCGTGCATGCCGTCGTCGGCGAGGCCGAAGCCGACCATCAGGCTGTCGATGCCGAGCACGCGCTGCATGGTTTCCACCACCGGGATCGAGCCGCCGCAGCCGATCAGCACCGCGTCGCGGCCATACTCCTCGGCGAGACCGAGGCGCGCGGCCCGCATGAAGGCGCCGTCCGTGTTGAGCGCGGTGCCCGGCGCGGCGCCGTGATGGAGGAAGCGCGCGGTCGCGTCGCCCGGCAGCCGGTCGCGGACGAACCGTTCGAAGCCCGCGACGACGGCGTCGGGATCCTGGCCCGGCACCAGCCGGAACGAGATCTTGGCGTGCGCCTCGCGGGCGATCACCGTCTTGCTGCCGTCGCCCTGGTAGCCGCCCCAGAGCCCGTTGATGTCGGCGGTCGGACGCGACCAGAGGCGTTCGAGACCGATGCGGTCGCGCTCGCCGACCGGCTGCCGGAGACCGATCGCGCCGAGGAACGCGGCCTCGTCGAAGCCGAGCGCGCGCCAGGCGTCGAGGATCGCGGGGGAGGGGTCGGCGATGCCGTCGTAGAAGCCCGGGATGGCGACGCGGCCGGCGTCGTCGTGCAGCGCGCCGAGGATGCGGGCGATCGTGTTGAGCGGGTTGAGCGCGGCGCCGCCATACATGCCGGAGTGGAGGTCGGCGGCGGCGCCGGCGATCGTGAGCTCGACATAGGCGAGCCCGCGAAGCCGGGTGGTGATCGCCGGCGTGTCGACGTCCCACATGCCGGTGTCGCTGATCACCGCGACGTCGCAACCGAGGCCTGCCGCGCGCGCGGCGAGATAGGGCTCGAGGTTGGTGCTGCCGGTCTCCTCCTCGCCTTCGACGATCACGGTGACCGGGCAGGGCGGTCCGCCGGCCGCCTCGTGCCAGGCGGCGAGCGCCGCGAGCCAGGTCATCACCTGGCCCTTGTCGTCGACCGCGCCGCGTCCGACCAGGCGCCTGCCATGCGGCCCGTCGACCACGCGCGGCTCGAACGGCGGGGTGGTCCAGGGGCCGAGCGGCTCGGCCGGCTGCACGTCGTAATGGCCGTAATAGAGCACGTGCGGCGCGCCGGCGCGGCCGGTGCCGGGATGCGTCGCGCGCACGATCGGGCGGCCAGGGGTCTGGTCGATCGCGACCGCGAAGCCGAGCGAGGCGAGCTCGGCGGCGAGCGCGTCGGCGGCCCTCGCGCAATCGCCGGCATGCGCGGGCTGGGCGCTCACGCTCGGGATGCGGAGCAGGTCGGCGAGGACCCGCTCGGTGCGCGCCTCGCGGCGCTCGAGTGCCGCGAGCACCGAGGCGACGGTGTCGGCCTCGGCGAAGTCTGACGGCGCGTCGT